>NZ_JBQFJD010000001.1:0-3437500 GCF_056536005.1 Ruegeria sp. AN11
GTAGGGGGCTTGCGGGTTCAACGTAACCGCGGGACACGGTTGCGATATCTGAAAGTCGAAATGATGCACCGCTACTCGGCACAGAAACGACTAGGTCTTTGATAGCGTCAATTGAGTCGACTGCCGCCGACGGCCGTATCTCTATGCGACGCGAGTTGGACTTGATGGAACCCGCCGGCGCTACGAGGTTTTGCCCCTCCAGAACTTGCCCAATTTTTTGTGGTGATATTCCAAGTTCTATTAACCTTGCTGGTGCGTATTCTACAAAGATTGCTTCATTCTGTTCACCACTTAAGACCACCTTGGAAACACCGCTGACGGCAACCAACTCCCTCTGGAGCTCCTTCGCGTACTCGTGGAGCTCGGCTATAGAATAGCCATCACCAACAATCGCGAAATACAAGGCATACACATCGCCGAAGTCATCGTAGACTTGCGATTGGAGTGAGTTCGGCGGCAGGCTAGTTTGAGCGTCAAGTATCTTTGCGCGCAATTGGGCAAATCTTGCGTGAAGTGACGGAAAATCAGGAGTTGTGGGGATTGTAAATTCGACCGTCACAGTGCTGAGTCCGGGTGATGAAACTGACTTCACCTCTTTTACCCCTAGGAGCTCTTGTAGAGCATTCTCAATCACCTCGGTGACTTCTTCTGCGACTTCTTCTGCAGTGGCACCCGGATAAGGTGTTATGACCTGAGCTTGCCTGATGATAAACTCAGGATCTTCGAAACGAGGAAGAGTTAAGTATGCAAAATAGCCAGCGACCAAGATGAGAATAGTCACCAACGCCGAAATTAGGCGCTTCTCAATTGCAAACCTAGCGAGATCCATTTGCTACTCACCAACTTTTGAAATCGGGCGAACTACCATGTCATCCAGCAGTTCGCTCAAGCCTGCGGTTACAACCATGTGTCCTTCTTCAAGGCCATCTTTTACGACCACGAAGTCGTCAGATATTTCTCCCAATTCAACTGGTTGGCGCTTAACGGTGTTGCTGGATCCATCCAACAGCCAGACATAAGGGGAACCGTCGGGGCTTGCCGCTAATGCTGAAAGTGGAACCACAACATGCGTGTCGCTTTGCCCGTCCGCCCTAATAATCACGCGCGCTACCATCCCAGGCAGTACAACCAAGTCTTCAGGCGGGGTTACTGATAGACGACCACGATAGGTTTGTGTCGCTGCGTCTGCTTGCGTTGAAAACTCGACAAGGTCTGCGTTCAATTCTACGCCCGGCAACGAGTCAAACGTAACCATACTAACAACATTGTCGAAGCCAATTGACGACATTGCGATTATGTCAGTGCCGGGCAAGTCATAACTTACATCCACGGTCGAAAGATCTTGGATTAAGGCGATGGTTTCACCGGCTTGAACATTACGGAAGTTGTCCACGTTGCGCTTGGCAATCGTTCCATCGAACGGCGCTCGAAGCGTAGCATCAGAAAGATCGTTTTTTGCCGATTGAACCTGTGTTTTTAGGCCACGGATCGACGCTTCCGCTGCAATTATCTCTTCGGGCCTCCCACCGACTCGACCAATTGTCAGCTGCTCTTCTCGCGACACCAGTTCGGCCTCTGCCAGACGAAAGGCAGCTTCACGTTGCTGGTATTGGGCAGTAGGGATTACACCTCTCCAAAAGCTGAGCTGAGCGGATGTATTCTTCGCGAGCTTGATCTCGTTGAGCTTTAGCGGCCTGTACCGAGGCTTCCAAAGCTGTAATTTCTTCAGGGCGTGCGCCTGACCTCAGTACAATTAGATTCGCCTCTGCCTCTTCTAGTTGGCTATTAAGTCTTGCTACCTCGACTTCGAAGTCTCGTGTGTCTAGCTGCGCAACAACGCCTTCCTGCACCACATTGCTAGAGGCCCTAATTGGTAATTCTATTATTCGTCCACTGACTCGAAAAGAGAGTTCAACTTCCTCGAAGGGTAGACGATAGCGGGATAAATTCTTTCAAAATCAGATGAGGCTTTAAGAACAGTGAAGACTTTTGCTGGTCTTATCGCCGCGGAGGTATCTTGTGCTACAGCTACGATGGGAAAAGCACAAAATAAAACAGCCGCCAGTATCCCTAAGAAGTTCAGATGCATATTTTTCACCTTCTTATTCGAAGCTGCTCGCTTGTCGGGCATTTGCGATGGTCACAAGAAACTTCGCGAGAGAAGAGTTCGTTTGAACCAACTCTGCCTGCAACAGTAGACTTTCACAAATTTGGGTGAGCCAAAATGGCTCAGCGAAAATACCATGAATTGGAAACATTTTATTGTTGGATTACAAAGCGTAAGCTAAAATTCAACAAGAATGCTGCCGTCGCGAAACCCTGACCTGCCACTATGGTGTCAAGCGGTTTACGATTTCAGTAGAACTCAGAGCTACTGTTTTTGGGGTGCGGCGCATAATTCAGGGAGATACTGCGCGTCTACTTGAGTAGATGTGAGAAGTAGCAAAAACTTGAAGGTAGGGTGTGTTGGCAATTAGAAAACAAGTTCTCAATCTTCAGTCTCTCTTCATAGCAATGGCTGCTGTGCAATTGGCTACTGCTGGATCTGGTACTTTGGTTCCACTTGCGTTTTCTGAAATTGGGGCATCTCAAGAAGCTGCTTCCGTGGCGGCGTCGGCATATTCGGCGGGATTCTAGTCGGCTGCTTTGTCGTTGCCAGATCCATCGTTGATTTTGGCCATATCCGTGCATTTGCTTTTGGCGCAGCTATCGCGATCGCTGTGGCCATACTGTTTTCGGTTTCCACCAGTACGCCATTTCTTGTCTTCTTGCGTTTCCTTAGCGGTTTGGCGACTGCAGGGCTGTTTTCAATTGGCGACACTTGGTTGAATGAGACCGCAGCGGAAAAGACCCGTGGGAGTGTCCTCGCAGTCTATTCGATTGTCGTAGGCATAGTCGCGGTATTCAGTCAGTTCTTAGTCTTTGTAGTGCCTGGGGATATTCGAGAGGCATTCGTCTACGTCGCTTTGTTTTACTGCCTTTCAATTGCGGTTATCTCGACTACTCGATCAACGCCACCCAACAATGACACACCGGTACCCATTCGGGTGCGCGGTTTGTTCAAAGATGCACCAGCCGCGGCTGTGGGTGTTTTTGCTATTGGTATGGTATCTACAACGCTGTTGAGCGTAGTTCCCTACAGCGCTGCTCAGCTCGGGATCGAGATTATCAACGTGGCCATTATGGTCGCTTTAATCTATCTCGGGCGCGTTCTTTTTCAGTTTCCGCTTGGTCGGCTATCCGACAAGATGGATCGCCGGATAGTAATTTTGATCGCATCGACCACTGCAACACTAGTTCTATTTGCTATGGGGATTCTCGTCGATGTGGACTATGACCACAACGTCAATTCATTCGATTACAACTCAGTCGGTTTCCTAATCCTTTCCATCATACTGGTGTTACTGGGTGGTAGCTTGCTCACCCTTTATTCTTTGCTTGTAGCGCACGCGTTAGACAGAACGGTTCCGGTCTTTGTGTCTTCGGCGGCGGTGACTATGCTTTTGGTTTGGACTTTAGGATCCATCACCGGTCCTCTGATCGCGAATGTCGCTACAACCTTCTTCGGTGACATTGCGCTCTATTGGGTGAATTTTGCGGTCATGTTTTGTTTTGCTTTGTATTTGGGACAAAGGGTATGGTCAGTTGACCCTGTTTCGCGTGCTGAGCAGACGTCTCACACTGATGTCCTACCAACCAGTACAGAAATGGCGCCGTCCGAGAAACGCTAATACTATGAAAATCAAGTTTCTTATTTCTGGTATTTGTTTGAAGGCGACCAATGAGTTGGGAACAAACAATGTGCCCCAAAGGTTAGAACTGAGATTAAAAAAAATGGTCCATTTTGATGATTTGGGCGTTTGTCCTAGCCTATCCCAAGTCAGTTAGTCGCGGGGGAGACGGGACGCATGTATTGGAAAAAACTCTTTGTCTTCCTTTTACTTTTCCAAGTGGCTTGCTCAAATATTTCGAGGACTCCAGTAAGCGCTACGGAGGACCCACAAGTTCGGTATCGAAGGTGCTCGCTATTGGGCTGATGTTGCTCCGACAAATATCAGTGCGCTTCTAGAAACCTCGCTACGCCAGCGACAAGCATCGGGGGTTACTTCAGACTACACACTGACACTATCTGGTGGGGGCGAAGATGGAGCCTTCGCCGCTGGTATTCTTTCCGCATGGAGCGAAGCCGGTACTCGTCCAGAGTTTATGGCAGTTACAGGGGTTTCTACGGGCGCGTTGGCTGCGCCCTTCGCCTTTTTAGGAAGCGATTATGACGATGAACTCAAGAACCTGTACGGTGGGCTGCCACCGTCCCGAATTTTCAAAGGAAGGTTCATTACTGGGATTCTGAGTGGTGCTTCTGTGAAGAGTTCTGACCCATTAAGGCAACTCATCGAAAGTTACATTACTGACGACTTCCTAGCCAAGGTAGCTAACGAACATCGTCGTGGCCGACGCTTGTTGGTTCAATCGGTCAGCTTGGACGCGCAAAGGCCTGTGCTTTGGGACTTAGGCGCGATCGCAAACAGCGGGGCACCAAATGCAAAAAAGGTTTTCGTAGATGTGCTGTTAGCTTCAGCCGCAATACCAGGCGTTTTCCCTCCCGTTTTAATCGACGTCGAAACTCAGGATGGTGTTAGGGATGAACTTCATGTTGATGGTGGTGTCTATTCTCAAACCGCTTACGTTCCAGGATGGGATATCCCAAGAAAATATGCTCGCGGAGGCAAACTATATGCGATCCGAAACGGCAAAGTTGAGCCAGAACTAAGAGTAATAAAACCGGGGGTCTTCCAAGTGTCCGCACGATCGCTTTCTACACTTATCAAAGCACAAGGCGTAGATGATCTCACGATTGCGTACAAACTAAGCCTGCAGAGAGGCGCAGATTACCAAGCTACTTGGATCGGAACAGATTTCGACTACCCGCTGGCTGAACCTTTCGATCCAGACTACATGCGAGCGCTGTTCGACTACGGCTATCAGCGTTTTAAGTCGGGGACACTTTGGAGCGATCGTCCGCCACGGTAAACCACAGAGGCTTCATGTCGCTAACGGGAACCTTGCTTAAGTCGACTTGCCAGTTGAACTACAACCATTAAAGTATTTGACTATGTCGATGAGTGAAACTGAGCGCAATCGGTTGCGTCTTTGGCGCCGCTGGCAAGTTACGTTTGATCATTTCAAGTATCCTCCCCCTATGCAGAGGGTGCATCAAGCACTTGTTATTCACCCTCAACCTTGGACAACGCGCGGTTTAGCCAAATACACAAACCTGCCTCAGACCAGCGTAAGACGACAGTTAAAGCTCTTAGCTGACCCGAACTTGCAGCGTGTTGACGATGGGTTTCAAATCACTGAGTTGGGATTGGCTCTAAACTGGACCGTGCATCGCGAACTCAAAAAGTTCGTCCGAGGGGGGCATCGTTTCAGCCAAAAACTTATTTCTGCACACAAGCAATCAACTGGAATGAACGGTGCCGGTGGGGCTGATTATGAATGGCTCGCCACGCATGTCTGGTGGCCGGTAATAGAGGCGCCGGAAATTCTGGACGCGTAGGTTGTTGGTTTGTTTTGTCCCCAAGTCCTTTGCGGCGAACGAACTCACTCCAAGTGTGCTAAGAAAAAAAGCTACTTGTGGCAAAGAGGTGTTGGGAATGGCGAAGAATAAGAAGATCTCTAAATAGTGCTATGAGACAGAACTGAAAAGGCTGCAGGTAGAGCTTTGCCACCTCCAAGGTTGAGTGCAGCAAACCAAAGCGAGAGTTGTCGTAGTTTTCGAAGGACGCGATGCCGCTGCAAAAGGTGGGGTTAGTCGCGCAGCGAAGTTAGGAGGCTGTTCATGGCAGAACCGATAGTGGTTGATAGTTTTATTGCTGTGACACTGGGCATCGTCGTGTACTTTCTCGGTTCCAGGCTCACAGAGCAGTTTGAGTTTTTACGCAAGTACTCAATCCCCGAGCCGGTTTCAGGGGGCTTGCTGGCTGCACTTGTGACGCTAGGCGTGGTGACTGCGACAGGTCGAGAAGTAGTTTATGATTTGGCTTCGCGCGACTCTTTGCTGATCTATTTCTTCACCACAATTGGGCTTAATGCCAGGTTTTCGGACCTAATTAAAGGCGGACCGCTTCTGGGCCTTATGCTTGTACTGACCATTGGGTACATGTTTGTCCAAAACGGAATAGGCGTTGTTGGGGCTTCACTATTTGGGTTGCCATCCCAAGCTGGTGTGATGATGGGAACTACATCTCTAATTGGTGGTCACGGTACCGCGATAGCGTGGGGCCCAGTGGTAGAAGAGCAATATGCTGTAGCGGGCGCAGCGGAACTCGGTATAGCAGCGGCGACGATCGGATTGATCATGGCGAGCCTGATAGGTGGTCCAATCGCCAGCTACTTGATCGCCCGTGACCAACTAGAACCAAGTGCGAAGGAAAAACTGCGGCTACCAATTCCAACGAAGAAGGTAGTGGAGTGGTTGCTTCAAACGATCCAACCGGTGGTCCAACAAATCCTGGAATGATGAGAGCCATTCTTTGGACACATGTTGCAATTGTGATTGGTTACATTGCAGATGAATCGCTGGAGCTGACCGGAGCAAACTTGCCACTCTTCGTGCCATGCCTTCTTTCTGGTATTTTACTTGCAAACCTGACGCCCAGAGTTTTCCCAAAGATCAAAACACCAACGGGAACCGCTTCTTTGCAACTATTGCAAGACTTCTCGCTAGCGGTGTTTCTTTCAATGTCGCTGATGAGTATGCAACTTTGGACTTTGGCGGGTTCGGCTGGGGTTTTAGCCGTTACTATGACGCTTCAAGCTGCCGCTGCTGCTGTTTTTATCATTTTCGTTGTCTATCGAACGATGGGGCGAAACTACTTTGCTGGCGTGATGTCGGCTGGTTTCGCGGGTTTCGCTCTCGGAGCTACGCCAACGGCTATCGCAAACATGACTGCTGTGACGCACAAGTACGGCCCATCTCCGCTTGCCTTCATTGTGCTTCCGTTGGTTTCAGCTTTCTTTGTCGATATTGCTAATGCATTTATTATCCAAATGTTCGTTTCGAACCTACCTTAGGCTACGTAAAAGGCGTTCGGATGGGTGGCGATCTCTCCATCCGACGACGGCGCTGCGCCGAGTTTTCTGATCTTATCAGGCTTTAAAACCCGCCGAAAAGTGACCCAAGCAGGATGATTGCAATCAATGCAATCATCGGCACCAGAACAGCAACTACGAATATATCACCATATGCTTCTCGATGGGTCAGTCCACAAATACCGAGCACCGTGATCACCGCACCGTTATGGGGCAATGCGTCGAGAGCGCCCGAAGCGACAGATGTTACGCGATGCATGGCTTCCAACGAGGTATTGGTTGCGGCGGCAAGTTCGACAAATTGTGAACCTAATGCATCAAGAGCGATACTCATACCGCCAGAGGCAGAACCCGTGATCGCTGAGAGCGTCGTAACAGAAACCGCCACGGCAATAAGTGGATTGCCCTCACTCAAGCCCAGCATGGCATTTGTGATCGCCTGAAAACCGGTAGTGCCGCTATAACGGCGCCAAAACCCACGAGACTGGCTGTGTTGAAGATCGGCAATACGGCCGCATCAGCTCCCTTGTTGAGGCTTGTTTTGACGCTTACCAGACGGGTCCAATTTGCTGCGAGCAGAAACAGGATCGAAGTGGTAAGTGCGACAATGATTGACCAAACGCCACGTACAGCCTCAATGGTTGTCTGACCAAACAACGGTTCGGCAAGATAACTGGCATCAAAACGCGGAACGGCTACCTGGATGAAGAGGAAATTAACCACGACCACAAGCACTACCGGGGTGATGGCCAGCGCGAAGCTCGGTTCAATCGTTTGAGGTGTATTGCTTGGTTCAATTTCGTTCAAGTCGAAGCCTTCGCCCTGGGATCGCGTGCGCATCTCACTGTCCAGTTCGGGAAGCACCTCATCGTGTTGTCCATATCCTTCACCGGCAGCTTCTGCACGGGACGCGCGGCGGTTGAGCCACGCCATTCCTAGACCAGCCATGATGGCGGCCGCGATGATCCCAAGACCCGGTGCGGCGAAAGCCGTGGTTCCGAAGAATGGCATCGGGATGGCGTTCTGGATCGCAGGGGTGCCAGGTAGAGCCGACATCGTGAAAGTGAACGCGCCAAGCGCGAGCGCTCCGGGAATAAGCCGTTTGGGAATATCCGCGTCACGGAAGAGAGCGGCTGCGATCGGATAGATCGCGAATGCCACCACGAAGAGCGAAACCCCACCGTAGGTTAGTACGCCACAGCACAAGACGACCGCCAGAATGGCTTTGTCAGTGCCAAGCTTGGAGATCACCCAATGTGCGATCGAACGCGCCGAGCCGCTGTCGTCCATTAGCTTGCCGAAGATTGCACCAAGAAAGAACAGAGGAAAAACGAAATGATGAAATCGCCTGTATTCGTCATGAATATCTGCGTGAAGCTGGCCAGCAGCGGCAATGCGCCCGTCAAAGCAGCTGCCAGCAAAGCAAGGAGCGGCGCCAATATCAGCAGCGTGACACCGCGGAACGCAAAGTACATGAGCAAAAAGAGCGAGAGTAGAACAGAGGCTATATCCATCATTTCTTGGCCTCCCGATCGGTACCTTCGGCCAGATGCGCCGGCTGGAGGCTTTCTTCAAAAATCTCTCTAGGCCGCCATGTTGAGGTCTTTCCAACGTCTGGCCACTCTGAGTTCACCCACGCGTCAGCAGTTTTACGCCCGATTTCGAAAAGGTAGTCCAGAAAGGCCATCTCTGCGTTCATCTTGCTGGACACGCCGAGGTCACACATAGCCCCGGATGCATGGATCCTGTGCAAGCGCCCATCGCGGTAAGCCGCGCGATCCAGATTGTCGTGTTCTATAATCTCCCAAAGGAACCCTAGAGAGCGTAATTCTTTCATCAAGCTGGCGTTGAACGTAATTTCATTAAGGCGATTTTCGATCTCATAGGGCGTTGTGGGAATTTCCGCGCGTTCGAACGGATTAATTTGAACAATGACAATGTCTCGCGCCTCGGTCTCGTCCACCAAGGGGAAGAGCGGTGGATTACCCATGTAACCGCCATCCCAATACGCTTCTCCGTCAATTTCCACAGCTTTGAAGACATGTGGAAGGCAGGCCGACGCCATGACCGCATCTGCACTTAGATCGGGTTGGCGAAAGACTTTAGGGCGCCCAGTCCGCACATTTGTAGCGGACAGAAAGATGCGCGGCCCTTCTGCTGAATTGATGGCTTCAAAATCAAAACAGTTCCGCACAATGTCCCGTAAGGGATTAATGTTGAGCGGATTGAACTGGTACGGTGACGCCATTTGACGTGTAAACTGGGAAATGATGAAGCCGGGAGAATGCTCCAGGCTCCAATCGCCTCGTAACCTGTTCCACAAAGTTCGTTTGTATGGACTCGCCCTGCTGGCCCGACTCACCTGTGTCCAATAGTGCCTAAGCAAGTTGCGAGCACCCTCAGGCCCAGCCTGTGTTAGGCCCTGTGCCAGGGCGACGGCATTCATTGCCCCGGCACTGGTGCCAGAAATGCCTACTATTTCAAGATCTTCAAGCTGCAGCAATCGATCCAGAACGCCCCAAGTGAAAGCGCCATGCGATCCACCACCCTGAAGAGCGATATCTATTTTTTTCTTAGGCACAACCGAAGCTCCATGAGACTTTATCGCACATGCACCACCACTATGCCGCATTGCAGCAATTGCTTAAAGCAAAAGAAACGGAATGCTTTGTTTGTCGCATTTTAGTGACCGCTTCGGGCTCAGAGCGGTCGCCCGATGCGCCAAGCATGAACGTCGGCTTTGCGGACAAAGCGGCCACTCTTTGCAAGAAATGAAATTGACGACTAGTTGTGGTATTAAGGCTCCCACAACCGGGGGGATGCCGCAATGAACAGAACTTGTAAAACATTCCTCGCGGGCGTGGCTGCGCTATGCGCCACCATGTCGACAGGTTCCGCTGAAATGATCCACTTGATGGCTCGAAAAGGCGATGTCGCAAAAGTTATGTCAGAAATCGAAAAAGGAGTGCCGGTGGATCTGCCGAGCACCACAGGCGCTCGTTTTGAAGGTTCGTCACCACTCGTAGTCGCATCTCGGTTCGGTCGTACCGACGTGGTCGCGGCCCTGTTGGAGGCTGGGGCCGACCCAAACTACTCTCTTCCCAATGCGGAGTAAGAAAAAACTTTTGCATACCCAATCCATGCTGCATCAAGCAACGGACACACAGAAGTTGTTCGATTGCTTTTGGAAGCCGGCGCTGATCCAACTGTCGTGGATCCTTGGCTTGGGACAGCACTGCATTTCGCCTCGTTGCGTGGGCACGACGAAATCGTGACCATGCTATTGGATGCTGGCGTACCTACAAGTGCCAGTATCCCTAGTGTGAAGCACTTGATTGGTAATGCCGATAGGGGCCGAGGAGAAACTCTGGCAGGTGCCTGCAAAGCCTGTCACAGCTTGGAGAACCATGGGCAATTTCAAGCCAATGAAGGTCCGCCACTTTGGGGAGTTCTCGGGCGCACCATTGGCTCGTACGATGGCTACGAGTACTCGACGGCTTTCTCAGCGACTTCAGGTGTCTGGGACTACGACAATCTCAACTCGCTTCTTGGGCGTCCACGAGAATACATTCCGGGAACAAAGATGGACTTAGATGGAGTTTGGTTTGATCAGGATCGCGCAGACTTGATTTCTTACCTCCGGACACTCGATGAAAACCCGGTCGCATTGCCTTAACAACCAATCGAAATTGAGCGTAGGATACGCGTTGGTGAGGTAAGAAGCAGCCATCAGAAAGAGCTCGTTGGGCGTCTGCTTTGCGGACAAAGAAGACCTTTAGAAAATACAAATCGCGACAATCTTTTATATGCCTGCTAGTCTGGAGGGGTGGGACCTACCAAACACATCGGCATGTCGATCGACCGATTTCTGAAGGAGATTGGACTCGAAGAGTATATCGATGTTTTCCGGGATGAGGCTGTGGAGCTCGAAACACTCCGGGATCTTCGCGATGAAGATTTGCGCTTGCTTAAAATGCCTCTCGGGCACCGAAAGAAGCTCCTTCGGGCAGCTGCAGCATTCGCACATGTCGAGAACACCCATACTGATGAAAAGCCAGAAAACCGGCGTGTCACAGTATTGTTTTCCGATCTAGTTGATTCAACGCGCTTGGCTCAGAAAATGTCGACCGAAGATTTGCGCGATTTGTTGGCCTCGTTTCACATGGCCAGCGCGCAAGCTATCGAACGGCAAGGTGGCCATGTCGCCAAGTATCTTGGCGATGGGCTGATGGCTTACTTTGGGTATCCAAACGCGCATGAAGATGACGCACTTCGTGCAGTCGAAGCTGCTCTCGCACTTAGGCATGCAGCGCGTAGCATTCCGTTGCCTGAAGGCGACGCCTTGCAGGTGCGCATAGGGATTCACACCGGTCGAGTCGTGGCGGGTGAAATGGGAGCGGGCCGCACGCGGGAGAAGCATTCAATTGTTGGTGAAGCGCCAATTGTCGCATCGCGACTCGAACAATTGGCCGAGGCAGACGAGATTTATGTTAGTGGTGCAGTACGTCTACTGGCCGAGGGTTTTGTGAACACCGAAGCCATCGGCGAACAAAAGCTGAAAGGAATTGATCACCCGCTTCGGGTGTTTCGTGTATTGGGCCGAACCAATGCCAAAAGCCGTATCGAAGCGCGCAGCGAACGTGGCCTGACCAAAATTGTAGGTCGAGGCGCTGAAATCGCCCTGCTGCAATCTCGGTGGCAAAGTGTCTGCGAGGGTGAGGGGCAGACAATCCTTCTGAGTGGAGAACCCGGCATCGGAAAGTCTCGCCTAGCCGCGCATCTTCACGATCGACTGATGCAAAGCAATTCTACGTCAGTGATTACACAGTGCTAGGAGCAACACAGCACTAGTGCGCTTTATCCTTTCATCACGTTGCTCGAAACGACCGCCGAAGTTTTGGACAACGATTCAAAGAAAACCCGACTATCGAAGCTGTCGGGCCACGTTGATTCCTTGCTCGGCAGCGAGGCCGCCAAAAGCGTCGAAGACTACCTGTCGATCGAAGATACCCCCATGGTTAGCGGTCAGCCAACACAGAAGCGCCGAAATTTCATTGCGGCTTTGTTGGATTGGCTGTGCCGACCAGCAAAAAACGGATATGCCTGCCTGATTTTTGAAGATGCGCATTGGTCTGATCCCAGTTCGTTAAAATTGCTGACTCAACTGATTGCTCGCACACGCCAATTGCCAATACTTGTGGTCGTCACCTCGCGCCCTGGATTTGATCCCGAATGGGTTAGACAGCATAATGTGACAGCAATTTCACTGAACCGGTTGGGACGCAGAGCAAGCAGAGAAATTGTTCGCGAAAAACTACTCAGGGAACCAAGCTCCCGAGACCGCACCGAAGAAATTGTAACCAGGGCTGAGGGGGTACCTCTGTTCCTCGAAGAGTTCTGTCGGGCTTTGCGCGACGGAGGTGAGAGGAACGGCATTTCAACGATACCTGAAACGCTAGACGAGTCCTTATCCACTCGCCTTGACGGTTTAGGCCAAGCCAAACGTCTTGCTCAAGTTGGCGCAATGTTGGGGCGCCGGGTTCCACGAGATCTTCTGGCCAACGTTTTGGACACAGACCCTGCCGACATTGAGCAAAACATTTCCAAGTTGGTAGATGCCGCTATCTTTGCGCGCGAGGACCACGGAGGTAAAGTTGAATACATGTTCACTCACGCTCTGGTTCAAGACGCAGCGCTAGCTAGCCTGTTGAAGCGCGAGCGCGAAAAGTTGCATGGTAAAATCGCTGATGCGTTGATCGGCCTAAGTGGAGACAGCAGGTTCCCAGCTGAGGCAATTGCGCGTCACCTCTTTGAGGCCAGGCGCTTTGATGAAGCGGTGCATCTGTGGTTCCATGCTGGACGCCTGATGCAGCAACGGTCGGCGGATCATGAAGCGATTAAGCATTTTCGCGAAGGTCTCGCAGCACTCAATATGCTCCCTCAGTCTGACGAACGGGACAGAAGAGAGCTTGAGCTTGTCATGGCGCTCGCACCTCTAATACTTGTCGTCAATGGCTGGAGTGCAAAAGAGACATATGAGATCTACGCGAAGGCAAGGGCTCTTTGCGAAAAACTTCGCGATCGCAGAGGTTTACTGCCAGTTAACTACGGTGAGTATCTGATACATGTGTCTAGGGCGGAATATGGTAGTGCGCTCGCTTTAGCCCAAGAGCTGCTGGCGCTTGCGGAGGAACTGGAAGACGAGGCAGGGCTTTTGCAAGGTCACCGGGTCGTCGCTTGGTCTCTCTATTTGGGCAGATTGGCCGAGGCGGATACGCATGCTCAGAAGCTCCTTGCGATGTACGACCTGGATCGGCATCAGAAAGTCGCATTGGACTATGGCTATGATCCCCGCGTTGCTGGGCTGTCCATTCTGGCAATTATCTTTTCGTTGCGAGGAGAATGTGCAGAAGCAGAGCGACTTGGTGTTGAAGCGGTAGCCCACGCACGCAAGATTGGGCATGCAAGCAGCCTTGCGTACGCCCTGATGTTTGCATGCGCAATGTCGGCAGCAATGCGCGCAGACGCTGAGACGGCAAAGCATTACGGACAGCACCTGAAATCGTTAGCCGAAGAGCAGGAGAGTGAATTGTGGGCTGCTTATGCCGACGTGATACTTGGCTGGTCCGGTAAAAAAGGATCGGATGTCGTCCGCGCAGCTATCGACAGACTGTCTCTGACGGCCCGCAACCCATGGCTTCCGTTTTTCCAATCACTTTGCGCCGAACTCTTGATGTCTGAAGGAGAGCAGAGCACCGCACAGGATTTGCTACATGACGCTCTGTCATTCGTTGAGCGAAGCCAAGAGCGTAACTGGGAGCCGGAAATTTGTCGACTGCTTGCGCACACGTTGCCCGGTAAGAACGCAGGTCTTCGAGCTACAGAACGCGGCTGGCTGACGCGAGCAATCCAAGCCGCCACAAGAAATGGCGCAAGGGCCCTCGAACAGCGCGCTCGGCGTGATTTGTCGGAAGTCGATGACAGATTGCGAAGTGGATAGGCAAGTTTGCTGCTCGACTGTATTGGGATCGGGGCAGTCATTCGCTCAATGGCAACGAATGTCTAACTTGCGGACAAAGCTATCGCTCGCCGGGCATGAGCTAGTATCTGCATTGGCTGATAGAACCTATTTCGATTCTGTTATTCGAAACGTCAACTTGTATCTGCCATACGGGCGCTGCTTAGAACAGTTTGACTAACCGTCAAATTCCAAACCCTTCATTAATTCGAAGACTTGGCTACGCATCCACGCCGCCATCGGGGCGTTGTCAAAACGCTTGTGCCAGATGCCGATGATCAACGCCGGTTCAATATGCATCGGAGGTTCGAACACGTTCAGTTCGAATGTCTTGGCCACTTTCTTTGCAAGCTGCGCGGGTACAAGCGCGATGAGGTCGCTTTCGCTAACCGCACGGCAAACGCCACTAAAGACGGGCACTGTCATAGCAACCTGTCGCTGTTTTCCGACGCGATTAAGGGCAGCATCGCCCATCGCAGCCAGATTCCCTTCTGGGGAAAACAAGACGTGGTGGAGTGCGCAGAACGTATCCATGTGCATCTGCGTTCCTTTCTGAAGCTCCTCAAGCTTTGGATTTCCCTTGCGAGCTATCACGTGGAACGGCGAATGGAAGAGTGGCTCCCGATTGACCCAGTCCGGCAGGAGCAAATCTGGGATCAGTGCTATGTCAGCGTTGCGTCGTTCAAGACTGGCCACATAGTCATTCGGAACCAGATCAACCAGCTGCGCTCGTAGATTGGGCGCTGACTTTTGCAGGAGATCTCCTAAGGGTGGCATCAGGAGTTCCGCGAAAAAATCGCTGGCGGCGATCCGGAAAGTGCCTTCAGCGGTTCGCGGATCAAAGGTAGCTGGCGGAGCTAGCAGAGCCGCAAGACGTTCGAGTTCTTCGCGCAAACTGGATTCAATCCTGGACGCATAATCGGTAGCGACCAAACGGTTTCCCTGCCGGACAAAAAGGGGGTCGTCCAAAGCATGACGAAGACGCGACAATGCTCCGGAGACTGCGGATTGCGACATGCCGAGCTTGTCGGCCGCCTTGACAGTTGAGCCTTCGCTAAAGAGGGCGTCCAACACGCGCAAAAGATTGAGGTCCAATGTAGCAAAATTCACCTGACCGATATCCTATATTAGATATTGCGGTTTGCCTGATAGGTTGGCTTTCGGATAGGCTTCTGTCAACGGAAGCGCTTTCGTTTCAATCCGATGCTAATGGAGAGAAACGATGAAGGACATGGCCCAAATCGACGGAGCCATCGAATGGCTCGGCGTAAAATACAAAACCATCCTCGGCCCAGAACAGACAGGCGGCGATATGTCCATCGTCGACAGCTGGTCCCCTGCGTAGCGGACCTCCGCGCCATGTGCATCACAACGAAGACGAAACCTTCGTGATCCTCACCGGCGCATGCAAGTTCTGGTTGGAAGGCAAAGAGTTTACCGCAGGGGCCGGCGAAAGCGTATTCATCCCACGAGGCAAGGAGCATACCTTCAAGGTGACAGACGACGAACCTAGCCGCCATCTCGTGATCCTGACACCGGGCGGATTCGAAGGTTTCTTTTCCGACATGGCAGCCGGTCAGTGCCGTATTCCCGAGGACATGCCTGCTATCGAAGAGAGCGCCAAACGGCACAACATGGCCTTCACTGGCCCGCCGTTGGATTGATGCCATGACTGGGAAACACATCGTCTATCATATCCCCGTCTGTCCCTTTTCGCAGCGACTGGAAATCCTACTGGCGCTGCGCGGACTGACGGATGCCGTAGAGTTTCATGTAGTAGACATCACCAAGCCACGAGATCCAGAATTGCTAGCCAAGACCAGAGGGACGACAGCCTTGCCCGTGCTGGAAACCAGCGACGGCCGCATATTGAAGGAAAGTCTCGTGATCCTGCGCTATCTTGATGAGACACTACCAGGGACACCTTTGCGCCGCGGTAATCCTGCCGAGCACGCCATCGAGTCTATGCTGATTTCCCGCGAAGGACCCTTCACAATGGCGGGCTATCTCTTTGTCATGAATCAGGATCAGGCGCGCCGAGATGAGCATTTGAATAAACTTCTCGCGCTCTATCGAGACCTTGATGATTTCCTAGCTCATCATAATCCGACTGGCCCATTCTTGTTCGAGGACTTCGGTTTGGCAGAGGCTGTTTTTACCCCAATGTTCAAGCGGTTTTGGTTCCTTGACTACTACGAAGGGTTCACACTACCCGTTGGCAAAGACTATGACCGGGTACGAGCGTGGCGTGATGCATGCATGGCGCATCCAGAAACAGCGCAGGTGACCGAAGAAGAGATCGTCAAGCTTTACTACGACTACGCGCTCGGGGCCGGAAACGGTGCCTTGCCTAACGGCCGCAGCGTTTCAAGTTTCACCTTCGAACCGCCCTGGCAGTCAAGGCCCATGCCCCCGAGGGAAAAGTATGCGGTTACAGCCACCGACAAAGAGCTGGGCCTTGTCGCCTGACGATTGATTAGATGCCCAGTACCGGACATTAGTGCGCGGCGCGGCATTGGAAAAATGGGCTCCATGCGGTCATCTACGTGTTTCTGTCGGACAACAGCTTTGCCGGCTGACTGATCTTTGCGTGGTCAATTCCATTCTATGCCACATCGTGCTTAAATGTGGCAGGAGGATTGGCCATGTGGCATTTGCCCTGGCTCGACCAAGAGTATCTCAACCGCATTAGACACATATTTCCGAAGCTACGCGGGGTAGGGCGTGTCGATGACCACCGCGCTCCTAGCGGCATCATCCATGTCATTCGTAAAGGCCCACGATGTCCGGGTGCACTATTCAAGTATGGGTCGCATATGAACCACTGAACCGGTTTGTCTTGCGGTTACACCAAAGTGTCTTCAAAGACATCTGACATGTTAAGGTTTGCTAAGGTTTGCAAAGGTTGTGTAACGAAGAGCTGGGAAAGATCGCTCATCGGTCTCTTCGCAGCCGCTCATACCGATGATGACGAAATGTTCCGGCAGCTCGTGGCAGCGGGGACAAATGTCACCGCGAGGGACTCGCAAGGCCGCACACCAGCCCATGTGGCAGCCTTTGCTTCAGAGGACGAGGCATTGCGTGCGCTAGGCGAGAAGCGCGCCGATATGAATGCGCTTGACGGTCAGGCCAGCGACTTGGTCACGATTGCGGCCGTTCCATCAGTGAGCAGGGTTGCTCGATGGTGAGCGGTACCTCGTTCAGTGGGCACCGTTGAAAGCTGGCGCCGGAGCGGCTGGTTGGTCAGGATCGGTAGCCGAGTTCGCAAAGGCGCCGCGCGCGGCCAATATGGTGTCCAGACAGATCACGCCGTTAGCAAAAAGACAGTTTCGTCAGTGGGTGCTGGAACTGAAAGAACAAGAGAAACAGGTGGTCGCGTTTGAACCGTGTGGTTAGAAAACTGTGTGATCTGATGAAAAGGAGCGAGGCGGGTTTCAGTGGTTTTCCCGTCTTTCTTTTTCATTATGAACACACCAATGGCAGCAAGTAACGATGATCGGGCTGCAACACTGATCGAATCCCTCTCCGGCAAGTGGTTGAGGCAAGTCTGTTCAACGACGCCGATCTGTCTGATCGCATCCAGGCAGGTCATACCTGGCGCCATCAACACCTCAACCTGCTGCAACTTCAAGGTAATCTCTTCGGGCTTCAACCGCTGGTTTGCCGTTCTTGGTCCTCCGTATTCTAAACATAGCGGTGGACCAGTTCAGTTGCGGAGGCTTATACCCACTGTGCCAAAGGGCCTGACACCCAGCTGGAGGTTACAACACTTTTCTCATTCAGTTTGGTCCTCAGAACGGCCACCAAAGTGCTCACTCGCAAGTGCCTTAAAACCCATGATGAACTTGCTCTGAAGATCTCTGTGATACGCAAGTACAACGTTTAGGGGACGCAGGGTTTCGACCAACTGCAGCGCTTTTATCGTGCCTCCGCTATATGTCGTCGTCGACTCGGGCAGCATTATCAAAAACGAAAATCCGAACTCCTCAGCTACGGCACTGCGCACGGTTTCAAGAGAATTCGACGCATAGGCTATGTCTGGATAGAGGGCCGCCTCTCTCAGCAAATCTTCGAAATAGGTCCGGCTGCCTGGCCCGTCGAACATGACATATGGAATATCGCGCAAGTCAGATAGTCGAACCTCTTCATTTTGTGCCAGCGGATGGTTCGAAGAAATAATAACTTTCGGCTGCAAAGCGGCCAGTCTGACGATCTCCAGCCCATCCAGTGACCAGCCCCTGTCGTATGTCAGAGCCAGATCAATCTCTCCGTTTCGCAGCGCATCACCAAGTTCAGCCAGACCATACTCTTGTTGAAACACCCGGACATCCGGATAAGTGTGTTGGAATTTTCGAATGAGCGTCGGAAGGAAAAAGGGTGAAAGGGTCCGAAATGCGCCCAGCCGAAGTTCGCCCGCCGTTTCCGAAAGCAGTGCCTTTGCCTGAGTGCCGACACGTTCAGCCTGCGCTTCAAGTTCCTTGACATGTTCCAGAAACAGGCGCCCCTGAAGCGTGAGCGACAAGCCCCGAGCATGGTGGCGATTGAACAGGACCAACCCGGTGACATCTTCAAGCTTTTGTATCGCCTGCGCGACCGAAGGCTGCGAAATGTTCAGCACACGCGCGGCCTGTGCAATGCCGCCGTATTCGGCGACGGTTCGAAAATAGGTGCATTGGCGCAAAGTGAAGCGAACCATATTTTACCTTCTTAAAGGCCATCTTTTTTAAGTTTTTATATTTTTCAGTTCGAGTGCAACATGAAATCGTCCGAGGATGACAGGCTGTCTTAGCCTGCAAATCGGGGTCACCGCATGATTGAGGAGCCACCCATGTCGTTAGACCAGGCAGTTACTGAATTGTTGAATGCCGCTCATCGGCCGATGGAAGACGCGGTTGCCATGCCTCCTTCTGTCTACACAAGTCAGGATTTCCTGCGCAGTGAGTTGGACAATGTTTTTGGCAAGGACTGGGTCTGCGTTGGACGTTCCAGCCGATTGGCAAATCCCGGTGACTACATTGCCCTTGAAGTCGCGGAACAACCCATCGTCGTGCTTCGGGGCAAGTCCGAAGAGCTGAAAGCGTTTTCGAATGTTTGTTTGCACCGCATGTCGACGATCGTGGAAGGCGAAGGGAACGCCCGCGTTCTGGTCTGCCCGTATCATGCCTGGACCTACGATCTGGAAGGCAACCTGCGCGGCGCACCGTTCATGAAAGAGACGACGGGTTTTTGCAAAGAAAGCTACAAGCTCCCCAAAATCCGCTGCGAGGAATGGCTGGGCTGGATTTACGTGACCCTGAACCCGGATTCAGCCCCGGTGGCCCAGCAACTGTCCGAACTGGAAGAGATGGTGTCCCAGTACGGAATGGAGAACTATGTCGAGTGCTTCCGCGAGACCCATGTCTGGGACACGAACTGGAAGGTTCTGGCAGAGAACTTCATGGAGAGCTACCACCTGCCTGTGTGTCACGCCCAGACAGTTGGGGGCCATTCCAAACTGGAGGAGATGGATTGCCCGCCTGGGCTGAAGCACTTCAATTATCACTGGATCACCAAAGAGGCGTCGCTGCCGATGGGCAACGCCCATCCGGACAACACGCGCCTTGAGGGCGATTGGCGCAAGACCACCGCTCTGCTGACGCTTTACCCAAGTCACCTGATTACTCTGACGCCGGGATACTTCTGGTATCTTTCGTTGCACCCAAAAGGCACGGGCCAGGTCTCGATTGTCTATGGCGGCGGTTTGTCACCCGAATTCATGGCGGACCCGAAGGCGGATGAATATATCGCGACACTGAAGAAGCTGCTGGATGACGTGAATGACGAAGACCGCGGCTGTACGGAAAAAGTGTTCAAGGGTCTGAACTCCGGCGCGGCGCGGGCCGGACATCTCTCTTACCTCGAACGACCGATCTACGACTTCACGCAGTATCTGGCCGAGAAGACGGCCGGGTTCAACCGCGTCTTCGGACAGGAGGCCGCGCAGTAAAATGCAAATGGTTCGAAAGCAGCGGGTTGCTGAGATGGTGGGAATGCTCCATCAGGTCGCGGCCCTGCCAGAGTCGCAAGCGCAGTGCTTGCCCGGATGGTTTTACACGGATCCCGAGTTCTTTGATTTCGAGGTGAAAACATTCCTGAGCAAGGAGTGGCATTGCCTTGGCCGTGCCGACGAAATCCCAAGTGCCGGGGACTACTTTACAGCGCAGCTTTTCGACGAACCCCTGCTGGTCGTTCGCGGGGATGACGAGCAAGTCAGAATCTTGTCGAACCTGTGCCGCCATCGGGGCATGCCGATTGCCGAAGGGTCTGGTTCAACCCGTAAGTTTGTCTGCAGCTACCATGCGTGGAGCTATGCGCGAGACGGTGAGCTTTTGAACGCGCCGCGCATGCGAGACAAAGGCGTCAAAAAGGGCAGTTGCGCCTTACCGGAATTTCGCTGTGAGCAGTGGAACGGCTTTGTCTATGTCAATCTGGACGATGATGCAGAGCCGCTGGCGCCGCGCCTTGAGCAACTGGAAGTTCTGCTTGGCAACTATCAGACGGACAGGATGCGCCATGTTGCAACGTTTGAAGAAGACTGGCACACGAACTGGAAGTGCCTTGTCGAGAATTTCATGGAAGCGTACCACCTCTCGGTCGTGCATCCGGAAACGCTGCATCCCTACACGCCGACGGGTTTAAGCCGAAAGGCCTTATCCGACGACACGTTCACGGCTTATTGTGCCAACTACCCATCAAGCGCAGAATCCCGTGGCTTGGGCGCGCCAGGGCTGAGCGATGACGAACGCCGCCGCTCAACCTTGTTCAATGTCTTCCCCGCTCAGGTGGCCAGCCAGGCCGCGACATTGCTAGTTTCTTTGTCCATCAAACCTTTGTCCGTGGATTGCATCCGGGTGCGATGGACGATGTCGACCTATGGCGACGAGCTGACCCAGGATGAGTTGGAAGAACGCATCAAGTTATGGCACGAGGTAAATCGCGAGGATCGCGAGAAGCTGGAGAAAATGCAATCGGCGCTCAGTTCGCGCCACGCGCCGTCCGGCCATCTCGCGCCAAGCGACTATGAAGGAACCATATGGGATTTTTACCGTTACCTGTCGCGACAATTCCCTGCATGATAAAAAATGGAGGCCAGTGGATATACCTGTGTCTTTCAACATATCTCGGAACCTGTCGTCGTCGTGGTGGCGATCTCCGAGCAAACGGTCCACATTTGGTGGGCAACTGATCAGGACCCGAGCACCGATTTGATCGCTGATCTGCCCCGTCGGCAACGAACAGGTTGAGCGGGCGCCTATAGCTGTCGCAAATGGCATCAAGCTTGGTATTCAAGCCGCCTTTGGTTCTCCCGATCCGGCGACTAACCTTTATTGCGCGACCATGCTCGTCGCGGCGCGGAGTGACCTGAGATACTTGCGCAGGCTCAGCTGAACGCATGATGTTCGTCTGTTCCTATCGATCTTGACGGCCTTCTCTTTGCTGTGCTCGGCGGCAAGAACGGCCATCCTCCGGGCGAAAACACCGTCTTGTTCCAATGCTTCCACCGGCTGCAATGGGTCTTTTGCAGACCGTCGGATTCCGGATCGTCCCGCCATCCCAAACCGCCGCCATTGATGAAGATAATCTCGGCAAACACGCTTTTGGCATCTACCCGAGGCTTGCCCTGTGACTTCCGGAAATAAGGAGCGAGCTTGGCCATCTGCTCAATGGTCAGCCAATTCAGGTCGCTCATGTCGCGGCTCGGTTTTCGAACCGTGAACCTCCCATCGCAGGAAAAAATACATCCTGACCCTGGTGAGCCATTGCCCTGTTTGCCATCGGGATAATGGTTTCCGACGCAGGCGGGAAGTAGCCCACAGCACCTGAGTGGTTCCGATCCGTGTAATTTCACCCTTAACTGTAATCAATTTGCTGCTCTCACAGGAATTGTTGCCCGCATGCCAGGTAAACGGAAAGGCCAATATGGTTTTCTGGTCTTCGGGTTGAGGGTTTATCTGTCTGAAAGTTGAAATAATTACAGTAGCTTAACTTTCTTCGCGCGACTTTAGATCAGTACGCACTTTTGAAAGTGAACTATTTTACTTTCGCGAGGGCGATGTTCTGGCAGTGTTGTCGTGTGTGAATTTGTTAGTGTTGTGTGTAATCAGATGTACTTGGCCAAATTCGAAGAACAGTTCTGTATTGTCAGCGACATCCGCAAGGATGAGTTTTCCCGCAAGTTCCCTTTGCTCGACATGGGCGCGGTACACGCGCAGTGGAAGACAGGCTCGCGGCTGGTCACGCGGATTGGCGACATCTGGAAGCGAAGCGGAAAGGTTTTCTCCGTTCCATATGAAGGTATTGACGCGTATCCATCTTTTCAGTTTGCCGAAGATGGTACTCCGTTTCCGTTGATGGAAGATGTTTTGAAGGCGCTGCCCGTTGAAATGACCCCGTGGCAATGCGCGTTGTGGATGACCTCGCCCAAAAGTGAGCTGGGAGGCGAAGTTCCGGTCAGCTGTATTCAGTCTGGAGATGACCGTGTGGTCGACGTGGCAAGAAGTGCCACCGCAAACCGTCTCAACTAAACGACTGGCTTTCAGGACGTACGGTTAATTAGAGAACTACTTGCCAGGTTCGAATGTCATTCAAATTGCGGCAAGGCAGTTTGGTCAGCCTCAAAGTCACTCTGTCGCCCTTTTCGCCAAGCCGCGCCGCCAAGGCGGTTTCCGAAGCCTGTGAAGCCATAACTACGAAATCGGCACTTAATTCTAGACGGGCACTTCCAGATCAGTAGCCGTCAACGCATGAACCTCAGTGTTTTGGAAAATGAACTGCCAAGAGACCCCTTATTGCAAAAGTGGGATTTGCAGCAACAGGCGCCCTCCGTCGTTCCTTCGACAGACATCCCTGCACGCTAAAATTGTGGTAAGTTGGTCACGAGGACATTCTGGCAGGAGGTTTTCCGTTGAAACCGATATCGCTCCGTCTTGCAGTCACGTTCATGACAATTGCCGTCTCGGCAGGTTCGCTGCCTGATCGAGTTAATGCACTGTCATCGGATATCCCCGCCTGGTTGCAAAAGCATGTGGGCACGGGCGATGGCCAAATAGCTCCGATCGTCCTGAAAAGGGCGCGGGATTTGTATCAGGAAAAAGTGCGGCAGGGCGTGGTCAGAAACCCTTGCTACCTTGCAAAGGATGCAACCCGGCCCAGTACCGCGCGAAACGGCAATCCGGGACGTCGGTTTTATGTCATCTGCGAGTCTCGGAGATCTTTCCAGGCCGTCTCGTCCGGCTACGGGAATGGGCGCAAACTGCAACGCGCCAATTTCTCGAACGGTCGGCAATGCGCGAAGAATTTCAGCAACGCTGAGGGGTCGAAACTAACCGCTGGCGGATCCTACGTGACCGCCGAGACACGAACATCATTCAAAGGCTATTACAGTCATTCCGGTCAGACGAAACCGTTCTATCGGACGTTTCTTTTGTTTGATGGCGAAGGCGAAACGAGCAACGCACGGGAGCGCGCAATTGGCGGACATCCTGCCGTTTTCCTGAAGTGGCAATGCCGGTTCAAAAATCCGCAAAGCTCTCATGCGGATGATGACGGCTATGTCCCATACGGAAGGCTCGTGAACTATGCCGGGGGCCGCAGCAACGGGTGCACGACATGGTCGCAATCCGCCTCGAAAGAGATTCTGGCCCTGGTGGAAGGGAACCCGACAACCCTCTACATCTATCCGGAAGGCAAAGACATTAACGCCGTCGCAAAGGCGGTCAAAAAGGGCAAATCGTTATCTGGGGCGGGGGTTTACTGGAACGCCGCCTGTCTACAGGCAATCGGTGCTCCGAAGTTCTGGCCCAAGCGCAGCCTCCAACCCATCATAAACCAATGGAGGGATTCTTTGCCCAAGCAGCCTCCATTGGAGTTGCCGATCTGCAAGTAAGGCGGGCGGGACGAAGGCAACGATACATTGGTTTCGCGGGACAGCGCTGAAGTGCGCGATCCTTTCCCGTTTGTTCGATATGGTCCAGTTGGAGCAGGCTCGTCGCTTGACGCCATCCGGTCGGCATGGTCGCCCACTTTGGGCGACCATCACTTACCAATCGCTTTGCTGCGGCGGGAAGTGCGCCGGAGATCGGCGGCTACTCAACCGGCGACCAGTCCGGGCCGGGATCGTAGATGTTGATATCGGCAGTGGCATCGAGGGTCTCGGGGCCGAAATCGGCCTCGTAAACGATACCGTTTTCACCGACCATGAAGGAATGGATGCCTGTTTCTCCGTAATCCGAAGGCACTGCAAGCAAGGCATGTCCGGCCACGAAGCGATCCCCGACAAAGTACGAGTAGGCTCCGCCAGCCGCATTCGCCCCCTGTTCGTGAAGGATGGTGAAGTAATAGCCGAGGAATGGTTCCGCCTCATAGTCGGTCTCACCGTCGCTCCACCCCGAGGCGGCGGCTCGGGCAAGTGCCGCGCCGACAAAGCTGTCGTCTTCGGGCCAGAAAAGTCCGTTTCGCTCGCCCGGGTCGGAAATGATCGTCTGCGCAAATTCCATGACGCCGTCACCGTTGTGATCCACCAGCCGGAATGCCGCCTGTAGGTCGACATAAGCCTCCAGCAAATCAATCACTTCCAGCTCATTCAAGCCGATTTCCCGGGCCGAAAGTTCTTCGATCCCGGCCTCCAGGTCAAAACGCCAGCCGTCTTCCCCGCGCAGGATTGGAATCGGGAAAGGCCAACTGTCTTCACCCAGCAGAAGAACAACCCCATCATCCTCGGGCTGAAAGCGGTACCCTTCGGCGTACATGCCAAGAACTTCCTGCCTTCTTTGCTGGTCTTCTGCCGGATCTCCCGATCCGACCAAATCTTCGGCTTCAGGTCCGAAAATTTCAAGCAACTTACTCTGATCATTTGCTTTCAGAGCATCTGCGAACGCGTCCAGCGCGCTTTGCGGAGTATCAAACCGGGCGCCGTCAGAAAGCGCGACGCCTGCGGTCGCAGCGAGCAAAACAACTGAAAATACCGATATACGCATCTTACCGTCTCCGCTTGCCTTTGGCGGCGTGCCCTCGCTTGGACGCGCTGTGAGTTCTGCTTCCGGACGCCTTTTTCTTCATCGCTTGCCCCCTGGACGCACTGGGTTTGCGCTGCGCCGTTGCGGCCTTCTTCGCCTGCGGTTTTCTGGCTGTCTGCGGTTTTTGTGCGACAGGCCGTTTCGCCGCATCGGGTCGTTTGGTCCGATCAACGGCCTGTTGTTTTGCAGCGGCCTTGTCCCGGTCGACGTTGCCCCGGTTTATCTGCGGCAACGGTTTTCCCACCGCTCCGATTTGCCAGAGCACCACCGGCCACGGCCCCTGCACCTGCGCCAGCCGCAACGGCAGCCGCCGCACGGTCGCGGCTGATGTCCGCGGCGCCGGACTCGCGGCTCAGTTTTGACCGCAATTCATCCGTGCGACCCTCGGGGCGGTTGACCGGCAAATTGCCGCGACCCCCTTCTGGTCTTTTGTGATTGGCGATTTTGTCTCGGGCTTGCTGCTGACGGCCAGGATCGGGTTTCCATCCGATATCCGTGCGGTTGCCCAGATCAATGTTGTTGCCGATGTTGACGTTTCCATCGACGTCAATGTCGATGTTCGGGTTTCTGTAAATCGGGCCACCGCCCCAGCCACCGCAGTTCCGGCACCCCCAATAGCCATACCAATCGTCGTCGTCGTCAAAAATCTCGTCGATCAGGGCGACGGTGCCAAATGTCAGCAGGGCCGCGCCTGCAACGTCCCCCACCGACGGTCCCGTATAGACGGTCTCAGGGTTATACTGCGGGACGTATACGGTTTCCGGCTCTGTCGGTGTAATGACAACCGTGTCTTCTTCCGTCACCTCGACAGTTTGCGCGGGCCCGGACACAAGCGCTCCGCTGTCAATCGCCTGGTCCCGCATGACTTGAACCGCATCCAGCACATCATCGGACTGCGCCAGCATGGCCGTTCCCACCGTCTCGGTCCAATCGACATGGGTGGCCATCTGACCGACGACTTCGGGAAACGCTGTCGCCAACACACTGACCGAAGGATCCCAGCCCATGGCTTCAATTTCCGGACCAAGCTCGGAGGCGTCTCGGTCGGCGTTGTCCAGCAAATACCGTTCGGCCTTCACGATCTCCAACGGCTGCGTCGCCGCGACCAAAATCTGTATCAGCAGCGTATCAGGATAAAGAGCGACCGGAGCGACCAGGGTCTGCAACTCAGCATCAGTCAGAAGATCGGACGAAGTGGCCGAGGCGTTTTCCGTCGCAGCAGCGTCATCAGATGCCTCTTGTGCGAACAAGGTCGTAGATGCGCAAATACCGAGCGCAAATATTAGATATCTAAACATATTGCGATCCTTCAATTTCTTGAAGGATCACCCAAGACCGCGATTCTGGCAACCGGGCGGTCTTACAGACATTTGTTGGAGGCGAAACCGTTGCTGGAGGCATCCCCGTGCGCCGGGCCCTGCGACCGAAAGAATAGGGAAAATGTCGCAAACTCAACGAGCAAACGTTTGGCAATTGCCCCTTTCGCGGCATTTCGGCGCAAATTCTACCGTGATCGCGCGGTGGGGTGACAGAACCGCTTTGGTTTCCCATTTGCCACCAACCACTTTGTCGGCGAGACAGGCCAATTGATGACCCCCGTGTATGCCTGCGCCAAGGTCTATTCCTGTATTGTTTTGTTCCGATTTGCGTAATAGGTTTCCGCCGAAATGATTTTGCAGCGGATATTATCGGTGTTCCTGGCAGCAATTCTGGTCTTATTGACCGGGTTCGCAAGTGTTGCCCACGACATGCCGCTGCATTGCAACGATGGACATTGTGACGAGGTTCAGTCTTTGGAGCGATCTCCGCACTTGGATCGTTTGTCGCCGACCGGCCATCACGAAACGGACGGCGCAGACCATGATGGATGCAATCCTTTCCTCTGCAACCTGATGTTACTTGCCTCCGAGACGTCGGATGCATCACCAGACCAGTTCGAACAGGTATTGAATTGGCAGGTAAGCGAACTTTCTGCGCTGCGTGAGCCGGAACATCCGGACAGACCACCTAACTTCTGAAACGGCACTTCGACGCTAGGTGTACGCGCCTGGTGTTTTTGCTTGGCCGCCGCTCAGCGCGGTCAATATTCTGTTTCATAAAGTCAGGAAGAACCATGAACCGAAAGTATCTCGTTATCGGAGCGTGTGCCGTGGCGGTCGCTGCTGCCTACATTATGCTGCGGCCCGGTACGTCCGAAATTGCCACTCCGTCGTCCCCTGTAGAAGGGGATGCCATGGTGGCCATTCAAATGCCCCCGATCGAGGGCAACGCTGCCATTGGACAGCGCTTCTTCGATGAGGCTTGCGCCGCGTGCCACGGCACCAATGCTGTCGGAATTGAAGGTGCCGGACCTCCACTGATCCATGTTATCTATGAACCCAGCCATCACGCCGACGAATCCTTTCAGCGCGCAGTTGCGACAGGTGTAAGAAGCCATCACTGGTCGTTCGGAGATATGCCGCCGGTCGAAGGCTTAACCCGTGGCGACGTTGCCATGGTTGTCGCCTATATCCGCGAAATCCAGCGCGCCAACGGAATTAACTGAGGAACACTCTATGAAGACGCTCACGATCCTTGCTCTGCTTGCCGCGCTTGCCACGGTTGCGCTTGCGCATTCCCGCATGGACACGACGACGCCAGAAAACGGCGCGACGATTGCGGAAGTCCCGTCTGAAATCAGTTTCAACTTTGCGGACGACATCCGTCTGACCCGAGTGGAGATGACCCATCAGGATATTCATTCGGTCCCACTCGACATTGGGAACCAGACCAGTTTTGATCGTCTCTTCACCCTCCCGCTTCAGGATATGGGGACAGGCGCCTATCGCATAGAATGGCGCGGTCTGGGCGTGGACGGCCATGCGATGCAGGGCGAGTTTTCCTTTACGGTTGACTGAGGATGCCGGACGTCTGGGGCATTGCTGCGATCCTGTCAAAACTCCTGCTGTATGTTGGCATTGCAGGATCCAGCGGGCTGGTGATCATGCGCGCCGCCTTTGCTGATCTCCTCTCGTCGCTGAGCGGCCGGATGCGCGTCCATACTGCGTTCTTGGCTGGGCTTGCGATAGTCGCGTCTGTCATTGGGTTCATGCTGCGCGGGGCCGCCCTAACCGGCGGCGCTGATGGGATGAGCGATCCCGAGATGCTGAGGCTTTTGTGGCAAACACCGGTCGGTGATGTTCTGGTCTATCGACTGGTCGGCGCGACCATGATCCTTGTCGGGTTGTTCGTGCCATTTGCCGGTCAATGGATATCCCTTGGTGGCGGTGTGCTGGCGCTGTGGTCGTTTGCACAGATTGGGCATGTGCCCGGCCTGGAACAAAGCGGCGTAAGGCTTCTGCTGCTTTTGCATTTGCTTTGCCTTGCGTTCTGGATCGGCATTCTTGGTCCGTTACGGCGCTTGTCGTTACAGCCCGAACGCTTGGACGAGGCAGCAGCGCTGGGGGATCGTTTCGGGCAAGCCGCCTCGGTCATTGTCCCTGCGTTGATTTTGGCGGGCTTGCTGATGTCCTGGCTTCTGTTGGGTGATCTTCGAAGCCTTTTTGTTTCGGGCTACGGGCAGGCGCTTCTCATCAAACTGGGGCTGGTGGCGTTGGTGCTTGTGATGGCAGCCGCCAACAAGTTTCGGTTTGTTCCCGCCATGCAGGCAGGTGATCACGACGCAGCGCGTCATTTGGCACGCTCCATCGAAATAGAAACTGCGGTCATACTGGTCGTGTTCGCGGCAACAGCTACCCTTACCAGCGTCCTGACCCTTCCGAATTGAGGTTTAAGATGAACCGAAGAGAATTCCTGATCACGACAAGTGCAATGGCATTGGTTCCCGGCGTCGTCATCGCGGCGGCTCCATTGAACCTGATTGCACAGCCAGTCTCTGCGCAAATCCTGCCGGAAGGCGATCCGGCAACGCCGATGCTTGGCTTCAACGGCAGCACGCCCGGTCCGGTCCTTCGCGTCCGTCAGGACGAGGTTTTCGACATCCGTTTTCTCAACCAGATAGACGACGGCTCGGCGGTCCATTGGCACGGGTTGCGGACCGACAATGCGATGGACGGCGTGCCGGGCTTGACACAGGACGTTGTCGAAACGGGTGCAGAGTTCACCTATCGCTTTCGCGCGCCGGACGCCGGAACCTTCTGGTATCACTCGCATAACCGGTCCTGGGAACAGGTTGCAAGGGGGCTTTACGGCCCCCTGATCGTCGAGGAGCAATCCCCGCCTGATGTGGACCATGACGTGATCGTCATGATTGATGACTGGCGCCTGACCGAAGACGGCACACTCGCCGATGGCTTTGAGAACATGCACGATCAGGCGCATCAGGGTCGGCTTGGCAACTATGCCCGTGTGCTTTTCGAACCGGACGCGTCCGTTCGTCTTGGTGACCGTGTGCGCTTGAGGTTGATCAACGTCGCGACTGACAGGATTTTCCCGATTGAACTTGAAGGCATTGACGGCAAGACTGTTGCATTGGACGGTATGCCGCTTTCCGATCCGCAAGAGGTTTCTGACCTGGTTTTGGCCCCGGCCCAACGGGTTGATATCATAGCGGATGTCACTTCCGCTGAAACAATCGCTTTTATATTTCCGACCCGGGATGATCCTTACCTGCTGGGCGAAATCCCGGTTGAAGGCGAGAACACGGCGCGACAACCATCAGAGATATCCGCGCTGCCGCCAAACGCGACGGTGCAGCCCGACTTGGACAATGCCGTTTCCCTGACCTTGACCATGGAGGGCGGGGCCATGAGCCAAAGAATGATGCAGGGGCTGATGGAAGAGGGCATCTGGGCGTTCAACGGACAGTCCGGCCTTGCGGACACCCCTTTCCACAGCTTCCAACGCGGACAGACTGCGCGCATCCAACTAGTGAACGATACCCGCTTTCCCCATGGTATCCATCTGCACGGGCATCACTTTTTCGAGGTCGAAGCCGACGGCAATTTAGGTGCTTTCCGGGATACAACGCTGATTGATCCGGGTGAAACGCGAGAAATCGTTTGCGTGTTCGACAACCCCGGCAAATGGCTGATGCACTGTCACATGCTGGGCCATCAGGCGTCGGGCATGAAAACCTGGGTCGAGGTTGCATGAAACGCGTTCTGATCATCGCAGCCTTTAGCGTTGCAACCGGGGCAATCGCAGGTCACGAACTGGATGGCCGGGACTTGGCCAGCGGTCAGGCCCTTTACGCTGAACATTGCGCGTCCTGTCACGGTGCAAACCTCGAAGGACAACCGAACTGGCAAACGCCAGACGAAAACGGTGTCTTGCCCGCGCCTCCCCATGATGAGACGGGGCACACCTGGCATCACGATAACCTACTTCTTTTTGAATACACCCAATTAGGTGGAGAAAAAGCTTTGGCGGTACGCGGAATCAGCGACTTCGCAAGTGGAATGCCCGGGTTTGAGGAAGTAATATCCGACGATGATATCTGGGATATCTTAGCCTACATTCGATCAACCTGGTCTGAACGTGCGCAGGAAATTCAGGCCTCCAGAAACCCGCCGCACGACTGACACCGCTAATAGCCGGTTAACGCCGACGAACCGCGTCTGGACGTTTGCCGCACACAATGATCTAAATTTGAGTTGCTTGAAGAAGTGGTGGGCGACCCTGGAATCGAACCAGGCGTGCGTCTCCGCGAGGGAGTTACAGTCCCCTGCCACACCTTGCGGCCTGTCGCCCACTGTCAGGCGTTGCACCTGACGTGGAGGCGTGATTACTAGCGCCTTAAAGGAGCGTCAACAGGAAAATTCCGCTTTGGCGCAGGAAACCGAATTCCCGGCCCGGAGGCCCTTAAAATGAAGAAACCCAAATGGGTCGTCGAAAAGGAACAGGCGCGCAAAGCAGCCGCGTCCGAGACTGTCTGGTTGTTCGGACTGCACGCCGTCCGTGACGCGCTCATGAACCCGAAGCGTCAGAAATTGCGTCTGATCGTGACTCTGAACGCGCAGGCCAAGCTGGCGGAAGCCATTGAATTTTCAGGAATTGAAGCCGAGCTGGTTGATCCACGCAAATTCACCGCTCCGATCGATCCGGGGTCGGTGCATCAGGGCGCGGCGCTTGAGGTCAAGCCGCTGGACTGGGGTGGGCTGGCGGAAAACTGCATCGGTCGTGAACACCCGCGCGTCATTCTGCTGGACCGGGTCACCGACCCGCACAACGTCGGGGCGATTCTGCGCTCGGCTGAGGTGCTGGGTGCAAGCGCCGTTGTCGGCACACGCCACCATTCGGCGCCGGAAACCGGAGCGCTGGCGAAAACCGCCAGCGGCGCGCTCGAACGTCAGCCCTATCTGCGGGTGCGCAATCTGGCGGACGCAATCGTCGAGCTGCAGAATATGGGGTTTCTGGTGCTGGGGCTGGACGGCGAGGCGGATCAGACCATCGAAACCACGTTGGCGGGCAAGCTGGACCGACCGGTTGCACTGGTGTTGGGTGCCGAAGGTCCCGGTCTGCGGCAGAAAACCAAGGAAACCGTCGATCATCTGGTGAAAATTGACGCAGCCGGCGGTTTCGGGTCGCTCAACGTCTCAAATGCGGCGGCGATTGCCCTATATGCATCGAGGCACAAATAACAGGAGAGCGTCATTCCCAGCCCGTCGAAAATTGCCACTTGCTGTTACTGCGGCACGCGTGCCGCGCTGGTTCTGCAGGGAAAACAACGTCACGAGCTCAGCTGTTCCAGTTGTGGCGCCCCCCTGCACGACCTCAAGATGTTGCCCAAACGAAAGCTGACTGAAGAAAGGCAAGTGCGTCCGGCCAAGTCCAAGGCCCGAACGCCGAAATACAAATACAAGAAACGGAAAAAAGGTGTGTTCTCGCGCGTGCTGGATGAAGCCTGGGATGTGATCGAAGATATCTTCGACTGACTTGTTTCTTCGGCGACACGGGTGTTCACAACCGCGTCAAGGGGGGTTTCATGGCGCTGAAAAAGTTGCATTTTGACGGTCTCGAATTCTAACAACTCAGACCGACGATGCTGACCCGACGTTTCTTCATTGGCGCTATGGCCGCTATCATGTTCGCACCTGCCGTCCAGGCGCAGGATGCGCCCGTCTATTTTGCCACAGATGGTGCGGCAATGGCGGGCTATGATCCCGTGTCCTATTTCGTGGATGACGCGCCGGTGCTGGGCCATGCCGAGCATTCGTTGATGTGGAAAGGCGTCGAATGGCATTTCGCATCAGCCGAGAACCAGGAGCGGTTCGAGCGTGATCCGCGCGCCTTTGCGCCTCAGTTTGGCGGATACTGCGCCTATGCTATGGCCTTGGGCCTTCTGTCCAGCACCGACCCGATGGCGTGGAGGGTCGTGGATGGCAGGCTTTATTTGGTGCATTCGCTCGCGATCGAGAAAGTGTGGCAGGAAGACATGGCGCTGAATATCCGCATGGCCGAGGAGCACTGGCCATCGGTTCTGTACAAGTGACAGGCGAAACTTCGCGTTTTTTTTTGATCTGTCATCACAAAAGTGCGCGCGCCCTCTTTTTTTTGCCGAACTCATGCCTAAATGTCACAGTGACCGCGGAACGGAACTGCCGCGGGTCATTTCACTGTCCCTCGTTCCAACAACTGGCGCTCAGGTTCGACCTGGGCGCTTTTTTCTTTTGAACGCAGCGATTAGGGTGCCCTCATGGCAGATTATTTCGATGAGTTCCTGAAAGGCATCCTGCAACGCACCAAAGTTGTGGCGGTCGTTGGGGTGTCGATGAACCCGGTGCGGCCCAGTTATTACGTGGCGCGTTACCTTTCGCTGAAAGGATACCGGGTCATTCCGGTCAATCCGGGACATGTTGGGAAGCAATTGTTCGGTCAGACTGTTCATGCGTCGCTGTCGGATATTTCCGAACCTGTCGACATGGTGGACATATTTCGCCGATCCGAAGCCGTGCCACCGATTGTGGACGAAGCTTTGCAGGCTTTTCCAAAGCTCAGGACAGTCTGGATGCAGATCGGTGTCGCACATGAAGGCGCGGCAGCAGTCGCACAGGCCGAAGGTGTTGATGTGGTCATGAACCGATGCCCGAAGATCGAGTATCAGCGGCTTTTCGGGGAATTGCGCATGGGCGGGTTTGCCACCGGGATCATATCCTCAAAGCTGTGACCGTCAGCCGCCGCCTGCCGTTTTCAGCCGGGCAACCTGTTCCAGTCGCCGCTTTTCCAGAACCTGATCGCGCGGAACCCACTCGTAACGTGTGTCCTCGACCAAAGGTCCCCAGTACAGCACTCCACCATACCGCCACGGGTCCAGTACGATCCCTTCGTACATGGTTTCTCCCCGTCGGCTGATAATGGCGGTCGAGTGGTCGATTCGGAACGGATTGTCGGCATTGGCGATGGCGCGGTGCAGGGTCAGTGTTTCGAACTCTTCCTGTTTTAGGCGCCGTTCAATGTCTTCGGCCCAGTGCCAGCACAATCCGCGCGGACGCAGGCCCTTATTGACCTTTGCGTTATGGATCAGCGGCGGGTCGGTGATCTCATATTCCTCGACCAACTGCGCGGTGTAGCTGTAGGCGACCCGCGCCGCGCGCTGCGCTTCTGCGGGGTCGATATCGGGTCCGAGGCTTTGGATTTTCGCTGCCAGCCGTTGAACCTCGTCCCCGGTGGAACGGGGCGGCGCAGAACAGGCCGCCAGGATGGCAAGCGTCGCCACAAAAACCAATGCTCTGATCATCGCGCGCGTTCCCTGATCCGTGGCACCCTGACACAGCACTATAGCGGGCAGGAGCAGCGCACGAAACCCACGCTTAGCCCTTGGGACGCGCCGCTTTTTCGGCAATGCCGCCGATGCCCTGACGCTGGGCAAGCTCGTTCAGAACGTCATCCAGCGCCACATCACGGGCGGCCAGCATCACCAGCAGGTGATACAGCACATCAGCCGCCTCGGACGTCAGCCCGGCGCGATCACCCTTGATGGCTTCGATGATGGCCTCGACGGCTTCTTCGCCGAACTTCTCGGCACACTTTTCTGGGCCCTTGGCAAGCAGTTTGGCGGTCCAGCTCAACTCGGGGTCGGTTCCCTTGCGCGCTTCGATGGTTGCGGCCAGTTCGTGCAGAATACTCATGTCAGCCTCATCGGGATGCCTGCGGCGGCCATGTGTTCCTTGGCCTCGCGGATGGTGTATTCTCCGAAATGGAAGATCGAAGCCGCCAATACCGCGCTGGCACCGCCTTCGGTCACGCCTTCGACCAGATGATCCAGATTTCCGACCCCGCCCGATGCGATCACCGGTACATCCACCGCGTCCGAGATCGCGCGGGTCAGGGGCAGGTTGAACCCGGATTTGGTGCCGTCACGATCCATCGAAGTCAGCAGGATTTCCCCCGCGCCCTTGGCGACCACGGTTCTTGCAAACTCGACCGCGTCAATGCCGGTTGGTTTGCGTCCCCCGTGGGTAAAGATCTCCCACTTGCCGGGGCTGACGGTTTTGGCATCGATAGCGACCACGATGCACTGGCTGCCGAACTGATCGGCGGCCTCGGCCACAACATCCGGGTTCGCCACGGCGGCCGAGTTGAAACTGACCTTGTCGGCACCTGCCAGCAGCAGCGCGCGGACATCTTCCCTGGTGCGGACACCACCGCCCACCGTCAGCGGAACAAAACACTGTTCCGCCGTGCGCTGCACCACATCGAACATGGTGCCCCGGTTTTCATGGGTGGCGTGAATATCCAGAAAGCAGATTTCGTCCGCGCCGGCGGCATCATAGGCCTTGGCTGATTCCACCGGGTCGCCCGCGTCGCGCAAGCCGACGAAATTGACACCCTTAACCACGCGGCCATCGGCAACATCAAGGCAGGGAATTATCCGTGTTTTGAGCATGGCATGTCCTTTGTTGGCGCACCTCTACCGGCAAAGCCCCGCCGATGCCAGACTTGTGATTGCCACATCTCTCGAACCTGTGAAAACTGGTCCTTATTTCATCCGGAGATCAATGAGATGCGTAACCTCTTTTTGACGACCACATTCATATTCACAGGAGCTGTCGCCGCGATGGCTGACGATATCATCAAAGTAGAGACAGCCAAATCCGTGTCCGAGGCGATGGACGCGCTCGAGGCCGCAGTTGGCAACGCGGGTGCCACGGTCTTTGCGCGTGTCGATCACGCAGCGGGCGCCGAGAGGGTGGGCATGACCATCCCGGCAAATCAGGTGCTGATCTTCGGCAATCCAGCGCTGGGCACACCTGCCATGCAGGCCGACCCGCGCGCAGGTCTGTTTCTGCCGCTAAAAGTGCAGGCCTACGAGGACGAGAACGGGCAGGTCTGGCTGGCCTATGAAGACCCGAAAGAGACCATGGACGAACTAGATGCGGTCGAGAAATCCCCGGTCATCGAGAAGATGCGCGGGGCGCTGGCCAAGCTTACATCGGTCGCCGCCCAGTAGTCAGCTCAGGGCGCGAATGGCCTCGTTCAGATCGATCGCGCCGTCATAAAGCGCCCGGCCGGAGATTGCGCCGTTAAGTTCGACCCCGCAATCACGCAAGGCGATCAGGTCGTCCAGCGAGCTAACTCCGCCCGATGCGATGACCGGGATCGACACGGCGCGGGCCAGTGCCGCAGTGGCCTCGATATTGGGGCCCTGCATCGCTCCGTCGCGGTTGATGTCGGTGTAGATGATCGCGGCAACACCCGCATCCTCGAAGCTTCGGGCCAGATCCGTGACCTGCACATCGGTTTCTTCGGCCCAGCCCTTGGTGGCGACCATGCCATTGCGTGCGTCAATACCGACGGCTACATGGCCGGGGAACTCTTGTGCCGCTTGACGCACCAGATCGGGGTTCTCGACGGCGACAGTGCCCAGAATGACGCGCGCGAGCCCCTTGTCGAGCCATGTTTCGATTGTTGCCATGTCACGGATGCCGCCACCCAGTTGGGCGGGCACATCACAGGCTTTCAAAATCGCCTCGACCGGAGCGGCATTGACGGGTTCCCCTGCAAAGGCGCCATTCAGATCGACCAGATGCAGCCACTCGCAACCCGCTTCGACGAAGGCGCGGGCTTGCGCGGCAGGGTCTTCGTTGAACACCGTGGCCTTGTCCATTTCACCGCGCAGCAGGCGCACGGCCTGGCCGTCTTTTAGGTCGATGGCGGGGTAGAGGATCATGTCGGGCGGCCCTATATCAATGTTATCCGCGCGGGATATCGCACACACAGGGCAGGGGATGCAACGCGACGCAAAGTCAATCTTGCCCGATGGCGACCGGCGCGCCAGACTGCCTGCAAAACAGGGAGGATATCATGAAGAAATTCGTTCTGGCCGCAGGGTTTGCCGCCTTGGCAAGCAGCGCTTATGCGGCCGATCCGGTTGATGGCATCTGGAAGACCCAGCCCGGTGACACCGGCGGGTATCTGCATGTTTCCATCGGATCGTGCGGCAGTGCCGTCTGCGGCACCATCGACACGGCGTTTGACGCCAACGGCGATGAGCAGCTGGACTACGAGAATTTGGGCAAACAGATTATCTGGGACATGGTTCCGGAAGGTGGCGGGGCCTATGACAACGGCAAGATCTGGGCGCCGGACCGCGACAAGACCTACAACTCGAAAATGACGCTGGACAGCCAGAACCAACTGACCGTGAAAGGTTGCGTTGCCGGTGGCCTGATCTGCCGTGGGCAAACCTGGACACGCGTGCAATAGGCCGTCACGGAGCCCAGGTCAGGAAATTTCCGATCATACGCAGGCCGACATCCTGACTTTTCTCAGGGTGGAACTGCATCCCGACCATCGTGTCACGGCCAATCACGGCCGTGACCTCTTGGCCGTAATCCACATAGGCTAACCTCTGCGCCGGGTCCGTCACGCGGAAATGGTAGGAGTGCACGAAATAGGCGTGATCACCTGATTTCACCCCTTCAAACACCGGGTGTCTGCTTTCCAGAACCAGATCGTTCCAGCCCATATGTGGTACTTTCAACGCATGGTCTGACGGCTCGATCCGAACCACGTCGCCCGCGATCCAATCCAAACCATCGGTTTCACGGTATTCATGGCCTTTCGAGGCCATCAGCTGCATACCGACGCAGATACCCAGAAAAGGGCGGCCCTTTTGTTCGACCGCTTCGACCATCGCGTCATAGATACCCTTATGGCCGCGCAGTTCGGCCGCACAGGCTGGAAACGCACCATCGCCGGGCAGAACCAGCCGATCAGCCCGCGCGACAACATCTGCGTCCGAGGTCACGACGACCTCACCCGCATCCAGTTCACGTGCCATGCGCTGAAACGCCTTTTCAGCGGAATGCAGATTGCCGCTTTCGTAGTCGATGATGGCAGTCAGCATCTACAATGCGCCTTTGGTCGACGGAATCGCATCGGCCTTGCGCGGGTCGGTCTCAACCGCCAGCCGAAGGGCACGGGCAACCGCCTTGAAGGCCGCCTCGGCGATATGGTGGCTGTTGAAGCCGTGTAACTGATCTATATGCAGGGTGATACCACCATGGGTGCTGAGCGCCTGAAAGAACTCGCGCACCAGTTCGGTGTCGAAGGTCCCGATCTTGGGTGTCGGCAAATCCACGTTCCAGATCAGGAACGGACGGCCCGACAGATCCAGCGCACAGCGCACCTGAGCGTCATCCATCGGCAGGTGGCACTCGCCATAGCGGCGGATACCCTTCTTGTCGTCCAATGCCTGCGTCAGCGCCTGACCCAGTGCGATGCCTGTGTCCTCGACCGTGTGGTGATCGTCGATGTGATAATCGCCCTTGGCGCGGATCGTCATGTCGATAAGCGAATGGCGCGCCAGTTGGTCCAGCATGTGATCGAAGAAGCCAACGCCGGTCTGATTTTCATACTGGCCGGTGCCGTCCAGATTGACCTCAACCGTGATCTCGGTCTCGGCGGTCTGACGGCTGATCTTTGCGCTGCGCATGGGCGAATTCCTTTTGATACAAGCGCGCTTATAGACGGGGATCGCCGGGCATATCCAGACCAAGCATCACATGCGCGCGAAACTGTTGCAGGGGATTGCGCCCGGGCGCGGCCCATGCCAGCCTGCGCGCAACTCAACAAACAGGGTCAACCCCATGTCCACCTGCGTTTTCATCCAGATCCGCTGCAAACCCGGTTCCACGTACAAGGTCGCCGAAGAAATCGCCCTGCGCGAAATCCATTCCGAGCTTTACTCGACCAGCGGCGAATACGACCTGCTGCTGAAACTCTATATCCCCGAAACCGAGGATGTAGGGCACTTCATCAACGAAAACCTGCTGGTGATTCCCAATATCGAACGATCCCTGACCACGATGACGTTCAAGGCGTTCTGAACGTTACCCCAGCTCGAACGTCGTGATCCCATAGATACGGTGCAGATCAATTTCCGGCGCGTGGCTGGAATACATGCGGCCGGTTTCGAACACTTTGGTCAATCCCAGTTGTTGCGCCATCGCCATCGCCTGCGTGTTGGGGTTGGGCATGTCGATAAAGACCTCGGCATTCATCCGGTCAGCCGGAAGCGTCATCAGCAGCGACACCAAAAGCGCCTGCGCGATCTCGGGTGTGTCCGCAAACAATGGCCCGACCTTGTACCCGGCCAAACATCGGCGCAGCGTTGCATAGCCTCTGATCCGGCCGCCTGCCTCAAACACCCGCGAGGTATGGTTGGGTGCATCCAGCCAGGCCTGCAGGAACGTGTCGCGCGGGGCAGGGAACAGGCCCCGATCATAAGACTTCAGCTCATCCGTAAGTGTGTCGATCAGTGAAACCTGACCGTGGCCGGAACGGCCCAGGGCGTTGAGGATTTCACCCGCTGTGCCCGAAAAGCGGTAGTTGTCATAAGCCAGCTCGAACCCGAACTTCCGGTAATTGTCCTGCTGTTCGACGACCCCGTCCATGCCCATGTTCCGATGTTCGCAATGCGCCTTGACGGCCTCGGCAACCTGCATCCCGTAGCCCGATCCGCGATATTCGGGCAGGACGATGTAAAAGCCCAGGAACGAATAGGTGTCGTCGTAATTCACCGCCGAGGCCGACGCGATCATCTTGCCATCCAGAAATCCGCCCTTGAACCCTTCGGGATCGGAGCTGCGGAAACACACCGCGTCGTGAAGGCCGGGGTTCCAACCTTCGCGGGCGGCCCAATCAACAGCCGTCTGGACCTCATCCGCTGTCAGAGCGCGAATTACGTATTCTGGCATGGCGCATCTCCGTCGTGATTGCGTGCGACCCGAGAATGCCGCAGCAGATAACAAAGAACCAGAAATTTAAGGGAGGTTGGTATCTGGAGCGGGCGAGGCGATTCGAACGCCCGACCCTAACCTTGGCAAGGTTATGCTCTACCCCTGAGCTACGCCCGCATCAGATACATATGTGGTCCAAAGACCTCTCAATGGAGCGGGCGAGGCGATTCGAACGCCCGACCCTAACCTTGGCAAGGTTATGCTCTACCCCTGAGCTACGCCCGCGCCGTTGAGTGAGGCGTGAAGTATAAATTCTGGCGCAAAGCTGCAAGAGGAAAAACGCATCTTCCGCAAAATTTCTTTTCTGGCGACGGAAATCCGGACCCCATCCGTTCAACTGTCTGAACACGTCAGGAAAGAACGGCGGAGGTGACAGATGAACCCGAAAGAAACCCTGAAACTCTCGGTGCTGGTTGTTTCGATGTTCATGGCGGGCATCGTGGCGCAGGCCGGTGGCGACAAAGGGCAGACCGCCCAACAGATATGGCAGCCTGCATGCCCGGTTGAAGTCAAGGTGCTGGCCGGCTGATCCTAAAGTGCCAGCACGAGGTTGGTGACCGCAGCGACCAGAATGGCGGCAAATGTCAGCAACATTCCCGTCCGGCGCAGAATCACGATCTGAGGTGTACGCCCGAATCCGTAGGCATGCAGCAATCGTCCGGACAGAATCGCCAAACCCATCAGGTTGACCAGAACGCCCCCCGCACCTTGAATTTCGGCCATGGCGATCAGCAACAGCGTGAACGGCGCGTATTCGACGCAGTTGGAATGCGTGCGGATGGCCTTGATCAGCGCCTTGTTTCCGCCGTCGCCGACCGAGATTTGCCCCATAAACCGCTGCCGGATGACGTTAAGGCTGAGCGCGAGAAACAGGAGGGCAATCAGCGCGGCGTAGATCGGGGTAATGGTCAGCATGGCGTGGCTCCGCAGGGGCATGAAAAAGGGCCGCGCAGTATCCTGCGCGGCCCGGCTGACATTAACCTGTTTGTCGGCTTATTCCAGTTCGACCAAAAGGTCCTTTGCGTCAATCTGGCCGCCGGGCTGAATGTGAACCGCTTTGACCACCGCATCGCGTTCGGCATGGATGCCGGTTTCCATCTTCATCGCTTCGATGGTCAGCAGCAGGTCGCCTTCCTTGACCTCCTGACCGGCGGTGACTGAAACGGTCGCGACAACACCCGGCATCGGCGCGCCGATATGGTTGGGGTTGCCGGCCTCGGCCTTGGGCCGGGCCTGCGTGGTCGAAGTTACCAGACGGTTCGGCACCCGGATGACACGGGGCTGACCATTGAGTTCAAAGAAAACTTTGACCTCGCCCTTTTCATCGGTTTCACCAATCGCCTGACAGCGGATTTCAAGCGTTTTGCCCGGATCGATTTCGGCCGTGATTTCTTCGCCCGGCTCCATGCCGTAGAAGAAGGTGCGCGTTGGCAGGGTCCGGACCGGGCCGTAAACCCGGTGGCGGCCCATGTAGTCCAGGAAGACCTTGGGATACATGAGGTATCCGTTCAGATCCTCGTCATCGACCTCCTTGCCTTCCAGTTGCTTCGACAGTTCGGCGCGGGTAGCCTCAAGATCAACGGCGGGAACGTCCTTGCCGGGGCGCTGGGTGTTGGGCGCTTCGTCCTTGAGGACCTTCTTGATGATCGTATCGGGGAACCCGCCCGGAGGCTGACCCAGATTGCCGCGCATCATGTCGACGACAGAATCCGGGAAGGCCACATCAGTTTCGGGGCTTTCCACGTCGGCGCGGGTCAGCCCCTGGCTGACCATCATCAGCGCCATGTCACCGACCACCTTGGAGGACGGCGTCACCTTAACGATGTCCCCAAACATCTGGTTCACGTCGGCATACATCTGCGCCACCTCGTGCCAGCGTTCCTCCAGCCCAAGCGAACGCGCCTGCGCCTTGAGGTTGGTGAACTGGCCGCCGGGCATCTCGTGCAGGTACACTTCCGATGCAGGGGCCTGCAGGCTGGATTCAAAGGCCGCGTACTGGCCGCGAACGGCTTCGAAGTAATCGCTGATCTCGCGGATGGCCTTGATATCCAGTCCGGTGTCACGCTCGGTATGGCGCAGCGCCTCGACAACGGTGCCCAGCGTCGCCTGGCTGGTGTTGCCGCTGAAGCTGTCCATCGCGCAATCCACCGCGTCCACGCCCGCCTCGGACGCGGCCAGAATCGTGGCGCTGGCGATACCGGCGGTGTCGTGCGTGTGGAAGTGGATCGGCAAACCGACCTCTTCCTTCAGCGCGCGGATCAGGATTTTGGCCGAGGCCGGTTTCAGCAGGCCTGCCATGTCCTTCAGACCCAGAATATGCGCACCTGCGTCGCGCAGCTCTTTCGCCATGCCGACATAGTATTTCAGGTCATACTTGGCGCGATCGGGGTCCAGAATGTCACCGGTATAGCAGACGGTGCCTTCACAGATCTTGCCGTTTTCAACCACCGCATCCATGGCCACGCGCATGTTCTCGACCCAGTTCAGCGAGTCGAATACGCGGAAGACGTCGATATTCTTCGAGGCCTGACGCACGAACTCCTGCACCACGTTGTCGGGGTAGTTGGTATAGCCAACACCGTTCGCGCCGCGCAGAAGCATCTGTGTCATCAGGTTCGGCATCGCCTCGCGCAGGTCACGCAGACGCTGCCACGGGCATTCCTGAAGAAAGCGATAGGCCACGTCAAAGGTCGCGCCGCCCCAGCATTCAACACTGAACAGTTGCGGCAGGTTCGCCGCATAGGTCGGTGCCACCTTGATCATGTCGATTGACCGCATCCGGGTCGCCAGCAGGGATTGGTGGCCGTCGCGCATGGTGGTGTCGGTGATCAGCAACTGCCGCTGCGCCTTCATCCAGTCGGCCACGGCCTGCGGGCCCTTCTGCTCCAGCAGGTTGCGGGTGCCCATTTTGGGCTCACCCTTCAGGGCAGGGGGCCTGGCCTCTTTCAGATCGGCGCGCGGTTCGGGACGATCCTTGGTCTCGGGGTGCCCGTTCACGGTAATGTCCGCGATATAGGTCAGAACCTTGGTGCCCCGATCCCGACGGCGTTTGAACTGGAACAGGTCTGGCGTCGTGTCGATGAACTTGGTGGTGTATTCGTTCGACAGGAAGGTCGGGTGCTTCAGCAGGTTGATGACAAAGTCGATATTGGTGCTGACGCCGCGGATGCGGAATTCACGCAGCGCGCGGTCCATCCGATGGATCGCCTTGTCCGGCGTTGGTGCCCAAGCGGTCACCTTGGTCAGCAGCGAGTCGTAGTACCGCGTGATCACGCCGCCCGCATAGGCCGTGCCGCCGTCCAGACGGATGCCCATACCCGTGGCCGAGCGATAGGCGGTGATGCGGCCATAATCGGGGATGAAGTTATTCTGCGGGTCCTCGGTGGTGATCCGGGTTTGCAGGGCGTGGCCGTTCAGTTGAACGTCCGACTGGCTGGCGGCCCCGGTCGCCTCGGCCAGCGTCTTGCCCTCGGCGATCAGAATCTGGGCTTGTACGATGTCGATGCCGGTAACTTCCTCGGTGACGGTGTGTTCCACCTGAACGCGCGGGTTGACCTCGATGAAGTAGAACTTGCCGGTTTCCATATCCATCAGGAATTCGACCGTGCCCGCGCATTCATAGTTCACATGGGCACAGATCTTGCAGCCCAGCTCACAGATTTCGGCACGCTGCTCCTCGCTCAGGTAAGGGGCGGGGGCGCGTTCCACGACCTTCTGGTTCCGGCGCTGGACAGAACAGTCGCGTTCGTAGAGATGGTAGATCTCGCCATGCTTGTCGCCCAGAATCTGCACTTCGACATGCCGGGCGCGGGTGATCATCTTTTCCAGATAGCCCTCGCCATTGCCGAATGCGGCTTCGGCTTCGCGACGACCTTCCAGGACTTTCTCTTCCAGTTCGTCCTCGGACTCGATCGGGCGCATACCGCGCCCGCCGCCGCCCCAGGACGCCTTGAGCATCAGCGGATAGCCGATCTCGGCGGCTTCCTTGCGGATCGCGTCCATGTCATCGCCCAAAACCTCGGTCGCCGGGATCACCGGAACTCCTGCCTCGATGGCGACACGACGGGCACTGGCCTTGTCGCCAAGCGCGCGCATGGTCTCGGCCTTGGGACCGATGAAAGTGATGCCGTTCTGGACGCAGGCATCCACGAAGTCCGGGTTCTCCGATAGCAGGCCATAGCCCGGATGGATCGCATCCGCTCCGCATTCTTTGGCGACACGGATGATCTCGTCTATGCTCAGATAAGCGGCAACCGGCCCCATCCCCTCGCCAATGCGATATGCCTCATCCGCTTTAAAGCGATGCAGGCCAAGCTTGTCCTCCTCGGCAAAGACGGCAACGGTGCGTTTGCCCATCTCGTTGGCCGCGCGCATCACGCGAATAGCAATCTCGCCGCGATTGGCGATCAGGATCTTTTTGAAGTCGGTCATGTCAGGTCCCGGTCTTTATGGTGTGGCCGTGTTCATAGGCGGACAATACGCGCACGTATATCAGTCGTTCTGGGTAGAACCGGCATGTTATCGCTCGCAAACGCCGCCTGTTGGCGCAATCTACTTACACATGCTGCGATGCAGCATCAATATTTGTGATTGCAGATGTCACATTTTGTAAACTTGCGAGGCCCAACTGGCCCATATTGGCCTTCAGATCCTGCCGCAGGATGTCGATGACATGAGCGGGGCCGCGTTCGCCTAACGCCGCCAGACCAAAGAGAAACCCGCGCCCCAGCATGACAAAATCCGCGCCAAGGGCCAGCGCACGAAGGATATCCAGCCCACCTTCAATACCACTGTCAAAGATAATCGGCAGGTCCGTCGCTGCGCGTATGGCCGGTAGCGCATCGATACTGGCGGGCGCGCCGTCAAACTGACGGCCACCGTGATTCGACACCCATATGGCGTCAACGCCCGCCTTTTGCAGCGAAACGGCATCTTCCGGCCGCAGGACGCCTTTGACGACAAATGCACCATCCCAGTTGTCGCGCAGCCAGGATACGTACTCCATGTCCGGCGACGTTCTCAGAAGATACCCGATATGTGCCGTAGGAGGGAGGTTGAGGCTACTGTCCGAATACTTCTCGAGCGTGCGCATTCTGGGTGGTCCCTTACGCAGCATCCCCATGGCCCAGGCCGGGCATCGCGAAATCTGCGCCAGCAGGCGCGGCGTCAGCCTTGGCGGATGTGTCAACCCGGACCGCACCTGCCGTTCGCGCCGAGATGCAACCGGTACATCCGCAGTCAGCACCAGCGTCCGGAATCCCGCATCGCGCGCGCGGGCCAGCATATCGGTGCGGATGTCGGGATCCCGTGGCGGATACAATTGAAACCAGGCGTTTTCGCCGATGTGGCCGGCCAGATCTTCGGGCATCTGGCTGGCGACCGTAGACAAGGTGTAGGGAATGTTGGCCGTGGCCGCAGCGCGGGCCAGAATGCCTTCGGCATCCGGCCAGACTAACCCCGACATTCCAATGGGTGCGATACCGAACGGCAGGGCGCAATCGTGATCCAGCAGCTTCTTTCCTGTGTCGAACTCCAGTTCGCCATGCAGGATCGACGGGGTCAGTGTAACCCGGTCAAGCGCTTCGCGGTTGCGCCGGATCAGGGTTTCAGCGCCGGTGCCACTTTCCACAAATTCCCAGACAAAGCGGGGCAACCGACGCCGCGCAAGGCGTTTCAAATCGGCAATGCCGGGATATGTGCTGTGCAGGTCCATGAGGATTGATCCGATTTGCCGCGCGATTCGGCAAGTTTTTCAAGCGGCTGTCGAGGAAGACGGTTTGATTTTGGCCCCCTTGTTTCGAACCCGGCTGTCCCCGATGTCTGCGCCGCAGGACGCGGAGTTGGCAATCTGCACCTGATTTCGGGCCCGGTCCTAGGTTGTATAGAGGGTGTCATCCGCTGCGCGCAGAAGATCTTGTGGCATGGTTCCATGCGCCGGGTAATGGGCGACCCCCACCGAAGTCGCAATGCGGGGCAGGGATTTTTCACTATATCTGACCGCAACGAATTCAACCGCCTGCCGTACTTTTTCTGCGCGGGTCAAGGCATCGACGGACCTGCCAATTATCTTCGACAGTGGTATTGAAGGTGAGCTGGACATCCTTCGCGCGCGGGTACGGCGTTAATTCCCCAACCGGCTGCCGCCGATAGGGCGATCAGCATCAGCGTAACGCCTACCATTTTCAGCCGCGAACTTCGCACCGCCCATGTCGCCTGCTTCATCAGCTGCTCTCCCACAGCAATGGACCGGTCATCAGAAACAAACTTTTGCAGAAAGGTAAGATCGCCGGATGTACACAAAGGTTTAATCTGGAATCCAGTATATTATCTTCTGCGATTTCTTTGTGAACAAGCCGTGAACAAACCCTTTCCCTCGGGCCGCATCCGGCGTAGTTTGGGGGCATGAGCAGTTTTGACGAAATGGACGCCTTCGAGGGCGCATCGCTGTCCCAAAAGGCAATGACCGCGCGTGCCGTGCCTTATTTGGATGATCTCAACCCGGCGCAGCGCGATGCAGTTGAACGGCTTGACGGTCCGGTTCTGATGCTGGCCGGGGCAGGGACCGGCAAGACCAAGGCTCTCACGACCCGGATCGCGCACCTGCTGAATACCGGTCGCGCGCGTCCCAACGAGATCTTGTCGGTGACATTCACCAACAAGGCTGCGCGTGAAATGAAAGAGCGTGTCGGCCGCCTTCTCGGCCAGCCCGCCGAAGGGATGCCGTGGCTTGGCACGTTCCATTCGATTTGCGTCAAGCTGCTGCGACGCCACGCCGAACTTGCGGGGCTGAAATCGAACTTCACGATTCTGGACAGCGACGACCAGTTGCGCCTGCTCAAGCAACTGGTTCAGGCGGCCAATATTGATGACAAGCGCTGGCCTGCGCGGATGCTGGCGGGAATCATCGATGACTGGAAAAACCGTGCACTGACACCCGACAAGATACCTGCTGCTGATGCCGGAGCCTATAATAACAAGGGCGTCGACCTTTACGCCCAGTACCAGACCCGTCTGAGCGAGCTGAACGCGGTGGATTTCGGTGATCTGCTTTTGCACATGGTCACGATCTTTCAGACACATGCGGATGTGCTGGAACAATACCAGCGGTGGTTCCGTTACATTCTGGTGGACGAGTATCAGGACACCAACATCGCCCAGTACCTGTGGCTGCGGTTGCTGGCGGGCGGTCACAAGAACATCTGTTGCGTGGGCGATGATGACCAGTCGATCTATGGCTGGCGCGGGGCCGAGGTGGGCAACATTCTGCGGTTCGAGAAAGACTTCCCCGGCGCCTATGTCGTCCGGCTTGAACAGAACTACCGCTCGACCCCGCATATCCTCGCCGCCGCGTCGAATGTTATTCGCGGCAATGAAAATCGCCTGGGCAAAGAGCTTTGGACCGATGAGCAGGACGGCGAAAAGGTCCGGCTGATTGGCCACTGGGATGGCGAAGAAGAAGCGCGCTGGATTGGCGAGGAAATCGATGCGATGCAGGGCGGCACCCGTGGCGTGCGGCCGATGAACCTTGATGAAATCGCCATTCTCGTGCGCGCCAGCCACCAGATGCGTGCCTTCGAGGACCGGTTCCTGACCATTGGATTGCCCTACAAGGTCATCGGCGGTCCGCGATTCTATGAGCGGATGGAGATCCGCGATGCCATGGCCTATTTCCGGCTGGTCATCAGCCCCGAAGACGATTTGGCGTTCGAGCGGATCGTAAATACGCCCAAACGTGGCCTCGGCGACAAGGCGCAGCAGACGATTCAGGCGACCGCCCGACAGAATGGCGTCTCTTTGGTCGAAGGCGCGCGGGTCGCGGTCGAACAAGGGCTGATCAAAGGCAAGGGCGGCACGGCCTTGCGCCAGCTTGTCGATGGGCTGGCCCGCTGGAACGCAATGACCCGGGGTCCAAGGATCGAGGTTGACGACGATTCAGTCATTGATGATGGCACCGCTCCCACGCGCTTTGGCGAACCGGAACATACTCATATCGAACTGGCGCAGATTATCCTCGACGAATCCGGCTATACGGCGCACTGGCAGAACGACAAGAATCCAGATTCCCCGGGGCGGTTGGAAAACCTCAAGGAACTGGTCAACCAGCTGGACAATTTTGAAAACCTGCAGGGCTTTCTGGAACATGTCAGTCTGGTGATGGATAACGAGCAGGAATCGGATGGCGCGAAAGTGTCGATCATGACCCTGCATGCCGCCAAAGGTCTGGAATTTCCCGCCGTTTTCCTGCCGGGGTGGGAGGACGGGTTGTTCCCCTCGCAGCGGTCGATGGACGAAGCTGGCCTCAAGGGTCTCGAGGAGGAACGGCGGCTGGCCTATGTCGGCATCACCCGCGCGGAGGAGGTCTGCACGATATCCTTTGCCGCCAACAGGCGCGTTTTTGGTCAGTGGCAGAATTCGATGCCGTCCCGATTTATCGATGAATTGCCCGAAGATCATGTGGAGGTTCTGACGCCTCCGGGTCTCTACGGTGGCGGTCAGACCACGGCCGGGATCGAAACCCGCGCCGCCGAAGCAAACGTCTACAACTCACCCGGCTGGAAACGGATGCAGGCGCGGCAGGGTCAGTATGGCATGTCGCAACCGCGCGAAAGCCGCAACACCGTCATCGATGCGACCGCGGTGGCCAGTTTCACGCTGGGCGAACGGGTATTCCACCAGAAATTCGGCTATGGCGCAGTGATCGGTATCGAAGGGGACAAGGTCGAGGTCGATTTTGACAAGGCGGGCATGAAGAAGGTTGTCTCGCGCTTTCTGTCCGCCAAGGATGACGTTCCGTTTTAAAGGCCTTCGACCAGAACCATGTTTGCCGTCGCGGTCTTGTGCCGGATTTTCGCCAGTGCGACATAGTCGGGATCGTCTTTCCATGCCTTTGCGGCTTCGATCGACGGAAACTCCATAAGGACTATCCCTTCCTCAGCCCAGGTGCCCTCGATCACGTCCACTGGTTTGGATGATACTGTCAGAAGGCGACCTCCGTGCCTGTCAAAGACCGGCATGAACCCTTCAAGGTATTTCTGGTATCCGTCTGGGTCGTGAATTGTGATCTGGGCGATGAAATATGCAGCCATTGGAAACTCCTGAAACTTCGGTTCCGGCTTCACCTTACACACACAAGCACAAACAAAAAACGGCGGTTCCCAGGGAGGAGGAAGGGGAACCGCCGTTCTTTTCAACATCGAGGCAGGGAGGAGGAAGGCCCCGATGTATCCGAACCCGGGTCTGATCCCGGTATGAGGAAGACGCGGCGACACAAGGGAGGAGAATAAGTGTCGCCGCGTGCTTTCAACATCGGGGTAGGGAGGAGGAGAGCCCCGATGTGTCATGTCCCGGCTGTCAGGGCCGGTATTTGGGGCGGCAGCATCAGGGAGGAGGAGAGATGCCGCCGCCGAAATGCAGGTCCAAAGGGAGGAGGACGGACCTGATCTCGTTAAACTGTTGTGCGCTTACTGCGCGGTGTAATCCGCAGCGGCCTGCAGGGCCAGTTGACGGATCATCGAGCGTTGCAGGCCCAGATCGGCCAGTTCGCGGTTCGAAAGGCCTGACAGCTCGTTGAGTGTCTGGCGGTACAGGCGATAGCGAACAAAACGTGTTTTTACTGCTTCAAACAGTGCCACCAGCCCGGTTGCCGGTGCATTGCCAAGCGCGGAGTGGTTGGTTGCGACTGCCATTTTCAATGCCTCTGACTTGATCGTTTGCCGAAGTTTTCCGGCGTTTGCTTGAGGATGAAAATAGGCAAATGCTGCAGATGCACAATAGCGGGCGTTGTCAATGCCGCTATGCAGCAAATGCATAGATATCAAATTGTTGGGGCAGTCGCGCCCAGGGGTAGCGGGTGCCGTAGGGTCACCTTTGGGGCTTCGGCGGGTGTGCTTTTGGGTGAAGCTGTCCGGCGCATGGGCGTGATGGAGGAATGGAAATGGTGTCCAGGCCGATCGTTCGGCACATGCACATTCACATGTTAAGGGGCCCTTGCATTCCGGATGGGAATTCATGGGCTGCCGGTGTTCTTGCGATGTGTGTGGGGTAATTGCGCCATCCGACACGGTTGATTCGAGGCGGTGTTCGGCAAAATACCGATTTTTCACCAACCGAAGTAGGAGAATTTCAAATTTTCTGGGAAATCATGGGACAATTTGGCTGAGCAAATTCCGTGGATATGTTGTGTGTAGTCGACCGAGAGTGTCTATTTATGGTATCTACTGGTGAAGTTTATGTTGATTTTTCGCGCGTGGATTGCGTCCGGAATACGTCAGTGCCCAAAAAAATTGTTGATTTCCATGATTTCCCATGTCATCCCTAATACATCCGATGAGGACGAGGCAGATGGGGCACCAAACGACCCCGACCAAAAACAATCAGGTTTCATACAGGCATCTCGCTTTCATCACTTAACAGATCCGGCGCGCGGGCGAGCAGACATCCCCCCAGGTGGCGCGCGCAGCTGGACATCCCCGCACAGCGGGCGAATGCGGCGGGTTGATCAGTGGCAGCAGATCAACCCGCCGTTTTTCATCAGGGGGGAACGTAAAGATCAAGTGGGGCGCAAGCGAAAGGGACAGTCGTCTTGGCGCGCAGGTTCAGAGGTGAAAGCCACCACAAGGTGGATACGAAGGGCAGGGTTTCGATCCCGGCCTCGTTTCGCCGTGTGCTAGAGGCTTCGGACCCCAACTGGCAACCTGGAGATACCCCCGAACTGGTGATTGTCTACGGGGATCACCGCCGCAAGTTCCTTGAATGTTATACAATGCAGGCGATCGACGAGGTCGACGAAAAGATTAATGCACTGCCGCGCGGGTCGATGCAGCGCAAGATGCTGCAGCGTATGTTCCATGGCCAGTCCTTCCCGACAACGGTCGACGAAACCGGGCGTCTGGTCCTGCCGGCCAAGCTGCGCAACAAGATCGGGCTTGGGAATGAGGCCTTCTTTATCGCCGCTGGCGACACGTTCCAGATTTGGAAGCCCGAAACCTACGAGACCGAAGAACTGGCCGCGGCCGAAGACTGGCTGGACGATCAGCCCGAGGACTTTGATCCTCTGGAGTTCCTAGACGGCGTCGGGGACGCGTAACGGCATGGCCGGCGCCGGGTCCCCTTCCGACAAACCCCATATCCCCGTTTTGCTGCGTCCTTTGCTGGCCGCCGTTGCGCCCGTCTCGGGCGTTTGGCTGGACGGAACCTTTGGTGCGGGCGGGTACACGCGTGCGCTGCTCGAGGCTGGCGCCGACAAGGTTATCGGTGTCGATCGCGATCCTCTGGCTTTTGAGATGGCAGCCGGATGGGCAGGTGACTACGGCGACCGACTGGTGATGCAGCCCGGCGTTTTCTCGCAACTGGATGAATACGCTCAGGATCTGGACGGTGTCGTGCTGGATCTTGGTGTTTCGTCCATGCAGCTGGATCAGGCCGAGCGTGGATTTTCGTTCATGAAGGACGGTCCACTGGACATGCGGATGAGTCAGGATGGCGAAAGCGCAGCCGATCTGGTGAATACCGCAACCGAGGCGCAACTGGCCGACATCCTGTTTCACTATGGCGAAGAACGCGCCAGCCGCCGCATCGCCAAAGCGATTGCACGGGCGCGGACGGATGCTTCGATCACAACGACCCTGCGTCTGGTTGAAATCATCGAATCCTGCCTGCCGCGCCCGAAACCGGGGCAGTCGCACCCGGCGACCCGCAGCTTTCAGGGGCTGCGCATTGCCGTGAACGCCGAATACGAGGAATTGTTTCAGGGCCTCATGGCCGCCGAACGCGCGCTGAAACCGGGCGGGCAACTGGCCGTTGTGACGTTCCATTCCATCGAAGACCGGATGGTCAAGCGGTTCTTCCAGGCGCGCGCAGGGAAAACGGGCCGCGCCAATCGCTATGCGCCCGAGATGGAACAGGAACAGCCGCAATTCACCCTGAAAACCCGTAAAGCCGTCGGCCCGGATGATCAGGAATTGCTGGAAAACCCGCGCGCGCGCTCGGCCAAGCTGCGTGTGGCTGTACGAACCGAGGCGCCTGCAGGGGAAATTGACGCCCGTGCAATCGGCATGCCGCAACTGGGGGGAAGGGCAAGATGAAGAGTGTTCTGTATGTGTTGACTGCTCTGTCCGTGTTCGGACTGGCGTTGTGGGCCTATCAGGAGAATTACCGCACCCAGCAGGTGCTGAAGGAAACGCAGGGTCTGCAACGTGAAATTGGCATGGCGCAGGTTCGGCTGGCCGTGCTGAACGCCGAATGGGCCTATCTGAACCGACCCGACCGGCTGCGCGAACTGGCGGATTTGAACTTTGAACGGCTTGGTCTGCTGCCGCTGCGGGCCGAGCAGTTCGGGCGCGCCGACCAGATTGCCTATGCCGAAGACCCCGACCTGCCGATCGTTGATCCGATCGAACTGCAGGCCATCACAAGCATTCAGGCGCTGGGCGAGGTACAGTTTCCATGACCCGCACGCCTCTGCGCCCACTGGCGCGCATCCTTGACGCCCGCGCCCGGGGCGAAAACCCCAAGGCCATCGAGCGCGAGAACATTCGCCAACGTCACGAGGGCATGAAAGACCGCGCCCGCGCCCGTGCCGAAGGGCGTCTTCTGGTGCTGGGGCTGTTCTTCTTTTGCGCTTTTTCGGTCGTTGGCGTGCGGATGGGAATGCTTGCCACGTCCGAAGCGCAGGAGCCACTGGCCAGCGCCCCCGGTGCGGCCATCGCCATGCAGCGCGCCAATATTGTCGACCGCGACGGGCGCATTCTGGCGACCAATCTGGACACGTATTCGGTCTATGCACAGCCGCCGCTGATGATCGACCCGGTTGCCGCCGCCGATCAGCTTGTGGCCATCTTCCCCGATCTCGACAAGGATCGTCTGGTCAAGGATTTCACTGGCAACCGCAAGTTTCTGTGGATCAAGAAACGTATCTCGCCCGAGCAAAAGCAGGCGGTGCACGACATCGGCGACCCCGGCATCCTGTTCGGCCCGCGCGAGATGCGGCTGTATCCGAACGGCAGGCTGGCCGCGCATATCCTCGGTGGGTCGGGGTTTGGTCGCGAAGGCGTCAGCGCGGCTGAGGTGATTGGCGTTGCCGGTGTTGAAAAACAGTTTGACGACTATCTGCGCGATCCGGCCAACGGAAACAAGCCGCTGCAACTGTCGCTGGACCTGACCGTTCAGGCCGCGGTCGAACAGGTGCTTTACGGCGGCATGAAGATCATGAATGCCAAAGGTGCTTCGGCTGTCCTGATGAATGCCCACACGGGTGAGGTGATTTCGGCGGCCTCCCTGCCATCCTTTGACCCCAACGACCGTCCGCGCCCGCCGACTTCGGGGTTTGATCCCTCGGACAGCCCGCTGTTCAACCGTTATGTTCAGGGTGTCTACGAACTGGGATCGGTCTTCAAGATTTTCACCGCCGCGCAGGCGGTCCAGCTTGGGCTGGTGAATTCGAACACCATCATCGACACCTCGGGGCCGATGAAGATCGGGCGCTTTCCGATTGGTGAATTCAACGGCAAGAACTACGGCAAGATCAGCGTGGCGGACGTGATCGTCCACAGTTCGAACCGGGGCACCGGGCGTCTGGCCCTGCAAATTGGCGCACAGCGACAACAGGATTTCCTTGAATCGCTGGGCATGTTCGAACCCACCCCGTTCGAAATTGTCGAGGCCGCAGGTGGCGCGCCCCTGAAGCCCAAGAAATGGGGCGAATTGAGCACAGTGACCATCTCATATGGTCACGGTCTGTCGACCAGCCCCATGCATCTGGCGGCCGGGTATGCGTCGATCGCCAATGGCGGCCACTATGTCAGCCCCACGATCCTGCGAAAGAACGGTCCGCAATACGGGCCCCGTGTGCTGTCGCCAAATGCGGCGCAGCAGGCCCAGAAGATGTTGCGCAAGGTCGTGACGGACGGGACCGCCAGCTTTGGTGAAGTTGCAGGCTATGATGTTGCGGGCAAAACCGGCACCGCCGACAAGCCAAAACCGCGCGGAGGCTACTATGACGACAAGGTCATCGCCACCTTTGCGACGATCTTCCCGGCCTACGACCCGAAATACGTTCTGATCGTCACGCTCGATGAACCGTCGATCGTGGCCTATGGCGAAAAACGCCGCACGGCAGGCTGGACGGCCGTCCCGGTGGCTGCCGAACTGATCGGCCGGGTCGCACCTTTGCTGGGCCTCAGACCCCGGCTTGAGCCTGAGGCGCGCGCTGCTATAACGCTGACCTCGAACTAGGCCGTCGGACAAGAGGTGGGTCATGGGCGCAAGGTCAAAGAAACTAAGCCAACTGGCCCTGACCGCGCGGGGCGGCGCGAATCCCGACATCACCGGTCTGGCGGTTGACAGCCGCGAGGTCAAAGACGGTTTTCTCTTCGCAGCGCTTCCCGGGACACGCGTTCATGGGGGCGAATTCATCCAGTTCGCCCTGCGCATGGGAGCCGCCGCCATCCTGACCGATGCTAGGGGCGCTGAGATCGCGGCCAGCGAACTGGCTGCATCGGACGCGGCCCTGATTGTTGTCGAAGATCCGCGTCAGGCGCTGGCAGGCGCCGCAGCCCTGTGGTTCGGCGCGCAGCCGCAAACCATCGTGGCCGTCACTGGGACCAACGGCAAAACCTCGGTTGCCACGTTTGTCCGCCAGATCTGGACCGAGCTTGGCCACGCCGCCGTGAACCTCGGCACCACCGGTGTCGAAGGCGCATGGACCGCGCCGCTGGCCCACACCACGCCGGAACCTATCACCTTGCATCGCTGTCTGGCGGCGGCAGCGGGGAATGGCGTGACCCACGCCGCGATGGAGGCGTCCTCGCACGGACTGGAGCAGCGCCGCCTGGACGGTGTGCACCTTTCGGCCGCCGGATTCTCGAACTTCACGCAGGATCATCTGGATTACCACGAAACGTTCGAGGCGTATTTCACCGCGAAAATGGGCCTGTTCGACCGGGTTCTTCCGCAGGATGGAACAGCCGTCGTCAATCTGAGCGATCCCAAGGGGGCCCAGGTGCGCCGGATTGCCGAACAGCGCGGTCAGACCGTCCTGACAGTCGGGCTGGGCGATGCGGACCTTTGCCTGATGAACCAGCGCTTTGACGCGACCGGGCAGGATTTGCGGTTTTCGTGGCAGGGCAAAACGCATCTGACCCGCCTGAACCTGATCGGGGGGTTTCAGGCCGAAAACGTACTGCTGGCCGCCGGGCTGGTCATCGCGGCTGGCGATGAACCCGAGCGTGTGTTCGAAACCCTGCCGTACCTGACAACGGTTCGCGGGCGGATGCAGCTTGCCGCAACCCGCGAAAACGGGGCTGCGGTCTTTGTCGATTACGCCCACACGCCTGACGCGGTCGCCACGGCGCTGAAAGCGATGCGCCCGCATGTCATGGGTCGCCTGATCGCCATCGTCGGCGCGGGCGGGGACCGGGATGCCACCAAGCGCCCGCTGATGGGCAGGGCTGCGGCTGATCACGCTGACATCGTCTTTGTCACCGACGATAACCCGCGCAGCGAAGATCCGGCCACGATCCGTGCCGCCGTCATGGATGGCGCGCCGGAAGCCACCGAAGTGGGTGACCGCGCCGAAGCCATCCTGCGTGGCATCGACGCGCTTCAACCGGGTGACGCGCTGCTGATTGCGGGCAAAGGGCACGAGACGGGCCAGATTGTCGGCGATCAGGTTTTGCCGTTCGACGATGCGGAACAGGCCAGTATCGCCGTGGCCGCACTGGACGGGAGGGTGGCATGACGCTCTGGACAGCGACTGAGGCAGCCGCGGCAACCGGCGGGCGTGCGACCTCTGACTGGGAAGCAAACGGCGTGTCCATCGACACCCGCACCATCCAGCCGGGCGATCTGTTCGTCGCACTGAAGGCCGCGCGTGACGGGCACGACTTTGTGGCGCAGGCGCTTGAGAAGGGCGCAGGCGCAGCGCTGGTCTCGCGTATTCCGGATGGCGTGCCAGACGACGCGCCGTTGCTGATCGTCGACGATGTTCAGGCGGGGCTCGAAGCGCTGGGTCAGGCCGCACGCGCCCGGACAAATGCGAAAGTTGTCGGCGTGACCGGCAGCGTCGGCAAGACCTCGACCAAGGAAATGCTTGCAACGATTCTGGAAACGCAGGGCAGGACCCATGCCAGCGTTGCCAGTTACAACAACCACTGGGGAGTGCCGTTGACGCTGGCCCGGATGCCGCGCGACACCGAATTCGCGGTGATCGAGATCGGCATGAACCACCCGGGCGAGATTGCGCCGCTGGCGCGGCAGGCAAAGCCGCATGTGGCGCTGGTGACAACCGTGGCGGCGGTTCACCTCGAAGCCTTCGAGTCGGTAGCTGCTATCGCCCGGGAAAAGGCCGCGATTTTTGAGGGACTGACCGAAGGCGGCGCAGCCATCGTCAATGCGGACATCGAACACGCGCACATCCTGCGGGAATGTGCGCAGAAGCTCGGCCTGAAAACAGTCGAATTTGGCCGCGATGGGCAGGATTTCATTCTGGAAGGCGCGGCACAGGAGGTCGATTCGGTTTCCGCAACGGCAATGGTGGGCGGCAAAACGATCCGTTTTGGCGTCAGGTCCGCTGGTCTGCATTTTGCCATGAACGCATTGGGTGCATTGGCAGCTTGTGTCGAAATGGGTGTGGACCTTGATCAGGCGATCGCTGGACTGGGGCAATGGTCGCCGGTCAAAGGGCGCGGTGTGCGCGAGCAAGTCACATTGGCTGAAGGCGGCAATATCGAACTGCTCGACGACAGCTATAACGCCAACCCCACCTCGATGGAGGCGGCGCTGAATGTACTGGCCGCGTCGCGCGGCTCCCGCCGGATCGCATTTCTGGGCGATATGAAGGAGTTGGGCGCGCAGGAAATCGCCATGCACGCCGGTATGGCTGACCTGCCTGCCATGGGCGAGGTCGATCAGATCCATTGCATCGGCCCGCTGATGCAGTCGTTGCATCAGGCGTTGCCCGCAGAAAAACGGGGATTGTGGTTTGAGACAAGCGCCGAGATGGCCGACCGCCTGCCGGAACTGGTCCGGGATGGAGACACCGTTCTGGCCAAGGGCTCGCTGAGCATGGCGCTGGCCCGTATTGTTGACGGTTTGCGCAAAATGGGGCAAGTGGGCGCGCCCGGGTCATGAGCGTTTGCCCCCGTGACCACCGCGTGAGAAAGGTATCGCTATGTTGTATTGGCTGACCGGCCTGTCGGACGGAGGAGATTTCTGGAACCTCTTCCGGTATATCACCTTCCGTGCAGGCGGTGCCTTCATGACGGCGCTGATCTTCGGCTTCCTGTTCGGCAAACCGCTGATCAACGTGCTGCGCCGCAAGCAGGGCAAAGGTCAGCCGATCCGCGATGATGGCCCAGAGGGGCATTTTTCCAAGGCCGGAACGCCCACGATGGGTGGGTTGCTGATCGTTGGGGCGCTGGTGACATCGACGCTGATCTGGGCGCGATGGGATAACCCGTATGTCTGGATGGTACTGTTCGTCACTCTGGCTTATGCGGCCATAGGCTTTGCCGACGATTATGCCAAAGTGTCCAAGCAGAACACACAAGGCGTGTCCGGCCGAATGCGCATGGCGCTGGGCATCATCATTGCAGCCCTGGCGGCGCTTTGGGCAACGTTGAATCACCCCGAAATGCTGCAAAGCCAGCTGGCATTGCCGATCTTCAAGGACACGCTGATCAATCTGGGGATCTTTTATATTCCCTTCTCGATCGTGGTGATTGTCGGGGCCGCCAATGCGGTGAACCTGACCGATGGTCTGGACGGTCTGGCGATCATGCCCGCGATGATTGCGGCTTCGACGCTGGGCATCATCGCCTACGCGGTGGGGCGGGTCGACTTCACCGAATATCTGGATGTGCATTACGTGCCAGGCACAGGTGAGATTTTCATCTTCACCTCGGCGCTCTTTGGCGCGGGGCTTGGGTTCCTGTGGTACAACGCGCCGCCGGCTGCGGTTTTCATGGGTGACACCGGATCCTTGGCCTTGGGCGGGGCGCTGGGCGCAATTGCCGTGGCCACCAAACACGAGCTGGTACTGGCCGTTGTCGGCGGGCTGTTCGTGGTCGAGGCGCTGAGCGTGATCATTCAGGTGCTGTATTTCAAACGCACAGGTCGCCGCGTGTTCCTGATGGCGCCGATCCATCACCATTACGAGAAAAAGGGCTGGGCGGAACCCACCATCGTCATCCGCTTCTGGATCATCTCGCTGATCCTGGCAATGATCGGTCTGGCGACGCTCAAGGTCCGCTAACGCTCCCGCCAGGTTCGGCGGACCTGCGGTCCGCCTGCCACCTGTTGGGCCCGGCTCGCGCTGCCGCGCGAGCCTTTCCGGACCCTTGCCTTCGGTCAGGTCTTCTGCGCAGTGTGGCGGCCAATTGAAGGTCGTAGGAAGGGTGGCGGCATGATCCCGGTCAAAGGGTTTTCAGGGCAGAAAGTTGCGGTTCTGGGGCTGGGCCGGTCCGGTCTGACCACGGCGCGTGCGCTGCGGGCGGGTGGGGCCGATGCGATCTGCTGGGATGACAACCCGACGGCGCGTGACATAGCGTCAGGCGAAGGGTTCACCTGTGCCGATCTGCGGCGTCATGGGGCCTTCGATGACATCGCCACTCTGATCGTCTCCCCCGGCATTCCGCATCTCTATCCCGAACCCAACCCGGTCGTGGCGGCCGCGCTTGAGGCCGGTGTGCCGGTCGACAACGATATCGGCCTGTTCTTCCGGTCATTCGCGGATCAGACATGGAACAACTTTGACACCCCGCCACGTGTGATCGCCGTAACCGGGTCGAACGGCAAATCCACCACCGCAGCACTGATTCACCACATCCTGACCGAGGCCGGACGCGAGGCGCAGCTGGCCGGGAATATCGGACGCGGAGTGCTGGATATTGATCCCGGCGGTGATGGTTCGGTCGTGGTGCTTGAGCTTTCCAGCTATCAGACCGAACTTGCCCGTGCGCTGACGCCGGATGTGGCTGTGTTCACCAACCTCTCGCCCGACCATCTGGACCGCCATGGCGGCATGGGCGGGTATTTCGCCGCCAAGCGTCGCCTGTTTGCCGAAGGCGGACCGGATCGCGCGGTCATCGGCGTGGGTGAGGCCGAAGGCGCGTTTCTGGCCGGTCAGATGTCCGAAGGCCCTGCCGACGACCGCGTCATCCGGGTATCGGTTGCGCGCAAGCTGACCGGGCCGGGCTGGCAGGTTTTTGCCCGCAAGGGGTTTCTTTCGGAGTACCGCAAGGGGCGCCAGGCCGGATCAATCGACCTGCGTGGGATCAAGGGACTGCCAGGGGCGCATAACCACCAGAACGCCTGCGCCGCATATGCTGCCTGCCGGTCAGTGGGGCTTGCGCCAAAAATGATCGAGCAGGCCCTGCGCAGCTATCCCGGCCTGCCGCATCGCAGCCAGATCATCGCCGAAGCAAACGATGTGACCTATGTGAACGATTCCAAGGCGACCAATGTGGACAGCGCGGTAAAGGCGCTGAGCGCGTTCCGCAACATCCGCTGGATCTGTGGGGGGCTGGAAAAGGACGGCGGCCTGTCCGGCCTGAACGACGTGAAGGATCAGGTCCGCAAAGCCTACGTGATCGGGCGCGAGGCCGCAGGATTCGCCATGCAGCTTGAGGTCGAGACCGAAATCTGCACCACGATGGCCATGGCGGTCGAGCGCGCGATGCAGGACGCGCAGCCGGGTGAAACGGTATTGCTGGCTCCGGCAGCGGCCAGTTTCGACCAGTACGACAATTTCGAGCAGCGCGGAGATGACTTCACCGCGCAGGTGCGCCAACGGCTGGATTGAGCCGCGTTTGCAATAGACCGCCGGTTCGGGCAGGCTTGGACCCTGCCTGCTTGAAGACTGTCCCCGGCGGTATTACCTGCAGGTAAATCAATACGAGGTCACGAAAATGCTCAATCGCAAGTCACTTTTTGTCGTTCCCGCACTTGTTCTGGTGGGCGCCTGCGCCAACTCCGGTGCCAATTACCAACCGGTCATCGATGGCCCGGTTGGTCCGAACTACAATTCGGATCTGGCGCAATGCCAGCAGCTGGCGGCGTCGCAGGCCAGCGTTGACGGCTCGACCGCCGGCAACGCGGCGATCGGCGCGGCGGGTGCTGCCGCCACGACCGCCATCATTCAGGACAGCAGTTCCAACCTGGGCAGGGCCGCCGCCGCCGGGGCGGTGATCGGCGCGGGCGCGGATGTCATCGCGAAAAACCAGAACAAGGAAGTTATCGTGCGCAACTGCATGCGCGGACGCGGGTACAACGTCGTCGGCTAACGCCCCGCGATTGCAGTTCCGGCGGCGTAGCCCGAAGACCACGCCCATTGGAAATTGTAACCGCCCAGCCAGCCGGTGACATCCACAGCTTCGCCAATCGCATAGAGGCCGGGGACATCCCTGGCCTCCATCGTTCTGGACGACAGGCCGTCGGTGTCAATTCCGCCCAGCGTGACCTCGGCCGTGCGATAGCCTTCCGTGCCGGAAGGCGTCAGTTCCCAGTCGGACAGGGCAGCGATCAGGTCGTTCAGCGCGGCATCGGACTGATCCGCCAGATTGCCCTGCATCGAGATGTACTGTTTCAGGTAATCCACCAATCGCGCGGGAAGGAGGCGCGCCAGTTCCGTGGTCAGGGCCTTGCGGCCACCACTTTGCCGCTGGTCCCGCAGCATGTCGAACAGCGGCAGATCCGGGATCAGGTTCACTCTGATCGTCTCACCTTCGCGCCAATAGGACGACAATTGCAGCACCGATGGTCCGCTGAGGCCGCGATGGGTGAACAACAGTGCCTCGTCAAAACTGGTCCGCGCGTTTGACAACCGTGCGGGCAGGGACACGCCAGACAGGTCCCGGAACTTGCCGTCCGAAAAGGTAAAAGGCACCAGCGCCGCCTGCGTTTCCGTCAGCCTTAGCCCGAACTGCCGGGCAAGGTCATAGGCCAGCCCGGTCGCACCCATCTTGGGGATCGACTTGCCACCCGTGGCCAGCACCAGATTGGCGCAGGTCAGGCTCAGGCGTTTACCTTCACGCTCGACATCCAGTGCAAAGCCGCCTTCGGCCTTGCGCAGGTCCTTCAGTTCGGTTCGGATCCAAAGTTCGGCCCCCGCACGCTGCATCTCGTCCAGCAGCATCTGAATGATCTGCTTTGACGACCCGTCGCAGAACAGCTGACCCAGAGTTTTTTCATGCCAGGCGATGCCGTGGCGGTTTACCAGATCGATAAAATCCCACTGCGTATATCGCGCCAGCGCCGATTTGCAGAAATGGGGGTTTCGCGACAGGAAGTTCTGCGGCCCTGCATACATGTTGGTAAAGTTGCAGCGCCCACCACCCGAGATGCGGATTTTCTCACCGGGCGCCTTGGCGTGATCGACCACGAGAACACGCCCGCCACAGTGGGCAGCGCACATCATGCCGGCGGCTCCGGCACCAAGGATGATCGTGTCAAAGGTCATGTGCAAGCGCATGGCCCGGTTTTCCCGCAACCGCAAGGGCGAGATGTTTTCCAACGCCCCATTTTCTTTGGTTTCGGCCTTTCCAACAGGTGGGCGGCACGACGAGGACTTGCCTGCCGGTCACAACTTCGAAGTTTTCCCGCGGCGGCACTTGACCTGCACGAGCCTCAAATCCTACGAATTCTTCGGTAAAGTGACTATTTGTCTGCGTTAATAAATTTGGTGGAGGGGCCGCATGCCCACGAACGTATATGGTGCCTTTCGGTCTGACAGCACATTGTCCGATGCAGGGGCTTCATCCACTGTCGTGGGATCCACGTTCCAGATATCGGCCTACAGCCAGATCACGATCCAGGACGGCGCAGACGCCACGATTATCGATGGCGACAACATCTCAAACGAGACCGGCAACGACCCGACCCAGACCCTGAACGGAGAGATCATCTTCTGGGATTTCACCGTTTCGGTGACGGACGGCACGAATACTTACCAGATCGGCCTTTTCGACTATGACCTCGACGGGGATGGAAATTCGATCGGGGTCGACAGCGAGGACGGGTATTTTCTGGGCTTCATCGGCGGGACCATACCGCCCCTAAACACGACGCTGACCATCACCGCCATTATAGACAATGGCCCGGACATCGATGTCGACACTGTTGTCCCTTGCTTTGTGGAAGGGACAAGCATCCAGACGCCTGATGGTCCACGCCGGATCGAGACCTTGATTCCGGGCGATGTGGTCACGACCCTGGACAATGGGCCCCAGATAATCCGCTGGATCGGTTCGCGCGAACTGGACAGCATTGATCTGAGGGTCAAGCCAAAGCTGCGGCCGGTTCGGATCGCCAGGGGTGCGCTTGGGAATGGTCTGCCTAAAGACGACCTGCGAGTCTCCCGGCAGCATCGGATGCTGGTCCGATCCCCGATCGCGGCCAGAATGTTTTCCAAGCCCGAGGTTCTGGTGCCTGCGCACGAGCTGGTTGGGATGCCTGGTATTTCCATCGAAGAAGACGACCAGCAGGTGACGTATTTCCACATACTGTTTGATCGACATGAGGTGATTTTTGCCGAAGGGGCGCCGTCGGAAAGCCTGTTCACCGGACCACAGGCCCTCAAAGGCATAGGTGAAGAGGCCACCGCCGAAATCGCAGAACTGTTTCCCGAGATCATGTCCGAAACCTATGCGCCCGAAATGGCGCGGATCATCCCGCGGACCGGAGGGCAAACGCGGACACTGGTCAAGCGGCATCTGAAAAACAGCAAGCCGCTGGTTTCCGAGGCCTGAGTTCCACCCTCACCACAGTCTTGGGGGCACGGAGCCCCTGGCATTCTCGCGATGGGAATTCCGCTGACCGCCCTCATTCCACTGGCCCAAACGCAAAAATCGCGTTAGACTCTCAATCAGATCCCGAAAACGGGACGTGAACGAGGCAGAAAGTGGCGGTATCTCATGACTGAGATGGTGTATGGCGCGGTCCAGGACCAGCGCGGCGAACCGATTCTACCAAAGTGGTGGCGCACGATTGATCGCTGGACGATGTCCTGTGTTCTGATCCTGTTTGTCATCGGGCTTTTGCTGGGGCTTGCCTCATCACCGCCACTGGCGGGGCGCAACGGGTTCGACCCGTTCCACTATGTCGAACGTCAGGCGTTTTTCGGCGGATTGGCGTTGATCGCAATGCTGCTGACCTCGATGATGTCGCCGACATTGGTGCGACGTCTGGCGGTGCTGGGTTTTCTGGCTTCCTTTGTGGCGCTGGCCTTTCTGCCCGTCTTCGGCACCGATTTCGGCAAAGGCGCGGTGCGCTGGTATTCGCTCGGGTTTGCCTCGCTGCAGCCGTCCGAGTTTCTGAAACCCGGGTTTGTTGTCGTGGCTGCATGGCTTCTTGCCGCATCACAGGAAATCAACGGCCCGCCGGGGCGGTTGTGGTCTTTCGCGCTGTGCATGGCGATTGTCGGCATGCTGGTGATGCAACCCGATTTCGGGCAGGCGTGCCTGATCCTGTTTGGTTGGGGTGTTATGTACTTCGTGGCAGGCGCACCGATGCTGTTGCTGGTGGGGATGGCCGCATTTGTGGTTCTGGGCGGCATGTTCGCTTACTCGAACTCGGAACACTTCGCCCGCCGTATCGACGGTTTCCTCAACCAGGAGGTCGATCCGACCACCCAGTTGGGCTATGCCACCAACGCCATCCGCGAGGGTGGGCTTTTTGGTGTCGGCGTCGGTGAGGGGCAGGTGAAATGGTCGCTGCCCGACGCGCATACGGATTTCATCATCGCCGTGGCGGCCGAGGAGTACGGCCTGATCCTGGTGCTGATCATCATCGCGCTATACTCACTGATCGTCGTGCGGTCGCTGCTGCGCCTGATGCGCGAACGAGACATGTTCATCCGTCTGGCCGGAACCGGTCTGGCCTGCATGTTCGGCGTTCAGGCGATGATCAACATGGGCGTTGCCGTGCGCCTGTTGCCCGCCAAGGGCATGACGCTGCCGTTCGTCAGCTACGGCGGCTCATCGCTGATTGCAGGCGGCATTGCGGTCGGCATGCTTTTGGCGTTTACCCGCACCCGCCCACAGGGCGAACTGGGTGATATTCTGCGCGGACGAGGTTGATGAGCAAACCCTACCTTCTGATTGCGGCGGGCGGCACCGGGGGCCACATGTTCCCGGCGCAGGCGCTGGCCGAGGCGATGCTGCAAAAAGGATGGCGCGTGCGCCTGTCCACCGATGCCCGTGGCGCCCGGTACACCGGGGCCTTCCCCGACGCGACCGAGATTGTCGAGGCATCTTCGGCCACTTTCGCACGTGGTGGCTTGGCGGCCAAGGCGATGGTCGGGCCCCGGATCGCCGCCGGTGTAACGGGGATGGCGTTTCAGATGATGCGCGACCGCCCGGATGTGGTCGTGGGCTTTGGCGGCTATCCTTCGATTCCGGCGTTGGGTGCGGCGACCATGCTGAAAATCCCCCGCATGATCCATGAACAGAACGGGGTACTGGGCCGTGTGAACCAATTGTTCGCCACCCGTGTTGCACAAGTGGCCTGCGGCGTCTGGCCCACAGATCTGCCCGAAGGTGCACATGGCATCCATACCGGCAACCCGGTTCGCGCTGCTGTTCTGGATCGGGCCGCAGCAGGGTATATCCCGCCGGGTGATTACCCGATGTCGATCCTGGTGATGGGTGGCTCGCAGGGCGCACGCATCCTAAGCGATATGGTGCCCGGAGCCATCGCCGAACTGCCCGAAGATATCCGCAACCATATCCGCGTCTCTCATCAGGCGCGCGACGAAGATGGCGAACGGGTCACCGCGTTCTACAGCGACCACGGCATTCGCGCCGATGTTCAACCCTTTTTCGACGATGTGCCCCGCCGCATGTCAGATGCCCAACTGGTCATCAGCCGTTCGGGCGCATCCAGTGTCGCCGATATCTCAGTGATCGGCCGCCCCTCGATCTTGATCCCCTTTGCTGCCGCGGCAGGGGACCACCAGACCGCCAATGCGCGCGGACTGGTTCAGGCGGGTGGGGCGATCATGATCCCCGAAAATGCACTTGACGTTGCCTCGCTGACACAGCAAATCACCACGGTTCTGACCAACCCCGAAGCCGCGCAGAAAATGGCCCGTGCCGCCTTGTCCGCGGGGGCGCCGGACGCAACCGAGCGACTGACAGCCCTTGTCGAACATCTGGCGCAGAAGGAGACCGCATGACCCCAGCAACCAAACTGCCGCAGGACGTAGGGCCGATCCATTTCGTCGGGATCGGAGGGATCGGGATGTCTGGCATCGCCGAGGTGTTGCTGAACCTTGGCTACCGGGTGCAGGGCTCTGACCTGAAAGCTTCCAAAATCACGGATCGTCTGGCCAGTCTGGGGGCCGAGATATTCGTGGGGCAGCGCGCCGAGAACCTGAAGAACGCCGCTGTTGTCGTTGTCTCGACCGCGATCAAGCCGGGCAATCCCGAACTGGACGAAGCCCGTGCGCAGGGCCTGCCAGTTGTCCGCCGCGCCGACATGCTGGCCGAGCTGATGCGCCTGAAATCCAACATCGCCATCGCCGGAACCCACGGCAAGACGACGACAACCACCATGATGGCCGAACTGATGGTGGCGGGCGATTTCGACCCGACCGTCATCAATGGCGGCATCATCCATGCCTATGGTTCCAACGCGCGCATGGGGCAGGGCGAATGGATGGTGGTCGAGGCCGACGAATCCGATGGCTCGTTCAACCGACTGCCTGCAACTATCGCTATCGTCACCAATATCGACCCCGAGCATATGGAGCACTGGGGCGATTTCGACACACTGCGCGACGGGTTCTATGAATTCGTCACGAATCTGCCGTTCTACGGTCTGGCCGTTTGCTGCACGGACCATGCCGAAGTGCAGGCGCTGGTGGGCCGCATCACCGATCGCCGCGTCCGCACTTACGGTTTCAACGCGCAGGCGGACGTGCGGGCAGTGAACCTGACCTACAAGGGCGGTGTGGCGCATTTCGACATCCACCTGCAATACGAAGATAAGGTGATCGAAGGTTGCACCCTGCCGATGCCGGGCGACCACAACGTCTCGAACGCCTTGTCTGCAGTGGCTGTCGCCCGTCATCTGGGTATGAAGGCGTCGGAAATCCGCGAGGCGCTGGCGAATTTCGGCGGTGTCAACCGCCGCTTCACCAAGGTCGGGGAAGTCGACGGTGTCACCATCATCGACGACTACGGCCACCACCCGGTTGAAATCGCCGCCGTGCTAAAGGCGGCCCGTCAGGCCACCGACGGCCGTGTCATCGCCGTGCACCAGCCGCACCGTTATACCCGCCTGTCGAACCTGTTTGATGACTTCTGCACCTGCTTCAACGACGCCGACGTGGTCGCCATCGCCGAGGTGTTCGCGGCCGGGGAAGACCCGATCGAAGGCGCCTCGCGCGATGCTCTGGTGCAAGGCCTGATCCGCCATGGCCACCGCCATTCCCGTGCAATCCTGAGCGAGGACGATCTGGAGCGCCTTGTCCGGGAACAGGCCCGTCCAGGCGACATGGTCGTCTGCCTCGGTGCTGGTACAATCAGCGCTTGGGCCAATGGATTGCCCGAAAGATTGCAGCGAAAACAAGCTGTTTGACCCCCGCGCTCATTTGGCGCACAACCCAAAAGTGTGATATGCTGCGGGCGGCTTCCGCGCGTCCTTGGAGGGGCGAATGGATTATTCGATGATCTTCTCAGCGCTCTGGGTGATCTGCGCTACTATCGTGGCGTTGTTGCCGATGCGGCTGCAATTCCCTCCGGGTATCATTTTGCTGATCTGTGCGCCGGTGCTGATCGTTTGGCTGGGCTACGTACATGGCTGGCTTTGGTCGATGCTGGCTTTGGGCGGTTTTGTCTCGATGTTCCGCAACCCGATCCGCTATTACTGGCGCAAATGGGTGCGCGGGGAGGTCATGGAATGAACTGGTCCATTGCTCTCGCCGCTCTCTGGGGGGTTGCCGCGAATGTGCTGGCGATGATCCCCAGCAAGGACAATCACTGGACCCGCGCCTATTTCCTGATCGCGTTGGGTATCCCGATCCTGGGATTTGTGACCTATCAGAATGGCCCATGGGTCGGCCTGATCGTACTGGCCGCCGGCATGTCGGTGCTGCGCTGGCCGGTGATTTATCTGACCCGTTGGACAAAGGCGAAAATGCAGGGCATGAAGGCGGCTGACGAATAACCGGCCAACTTCACGAGGTCCGCCATGGCGACGATCACCACATTTGCCTATCTGCCGCTCATTTCCCTTGTTCTTGGTGCCGCCGCAGGGTTCACCGCAGGCCGCTGGATTGGACTGCGCGGTCTGTTGTGGCTGATTGGGCTGGCGTCTGCCGCCGGGCTGGTGCTGATCGTGATGCTGGCCAGCGTTGGAACGGGCGAAGAAGAGCAGGCATTCGGTCCGCTCGTCTGGCTGACCGCCGGTGTGCTTCCGTTTCTATTCGCCGCGATCATGGGCGGGGTCGGCGGGCGCAGCCTGGCTGCGCGTGCAGCCGAATGACAACCCTCCCCGCGACCCGAGGCCGCCTGTCCGAGGCCCGTCCGCTGGCCGACCTCACATGGCTTCGTGTCGGAGGACCGGCGGATTATTTGTTCCAGCCAGCCGACCTTGAAGATCTGCAATCGTTCCTGCGCGACCTGCCGGCGGATGTTCCGGTGTTCCCGATGGGCGTCGGTTCGAACCTGATTGTCCGCGACGGCGGCTTGCGGGCCATGGTGATCCGGCTGGGGCGCGGCTTCAACGGCATCTCGGTCAAGGGAAACACTGTTACCTCAGGCGCGGCGGCACTGGACGCGCATGTGGCGCGCAAGGCGGCGGACGCGGGGGTCGACCTGACCTTCCTGCGAACCATCCCCGGCTCCATCGGTGGTGCGGTGCGAATGAACGCAGGCTGTTACGGCAACTACACGGCGGATGTACTGCGCAAGGCCACCATCGTGACTCGGCAGGGCAGTGTTGTGGACCTGTCGCCCGACCAACTGAACTTCCGCTACCGCCAGACAGATCTGCCCGAAGGCGCGGTTCTGGTCTCGGCCACGTTCGAAGGCCCCCCGGGCGATCCCGAGGACCTTCATGCGCGCATGGCGGCGCAGTTGCAAAAGCGCGACGAGACACAGCCCACCAAGGATCGCAGCGCCGGTTCCACTTTCCGCAACCCTGCCGGTTTCTCCTCCACAGGCCGGGCCGATGACGTCCACGACCTGAAGGCGTGGAAAGTGATCGATGATGCGGGCATGCGCGGCGCGACACGTGGCGGGGCGCAGATGAGTCCAAAGCACTCGAACTTCCTGATTAACACCGGCACAGCCACCGCCGCCGACCTCGAAGGACTGGGCGAGGAGGTGCGAAAAAAGGTTTACGAAACAAGCGGCATCACGCTAGAGTGGGAAATCATGCGGGTCGGTGATCCGCTGACAGAATAAAGCCCCATCCGTCAGACCATAACAGGCAAATTCAGGCGGCGGATCAAAGGCATAAACAAGATACGGACCACCACATAAGGTCCGGGGACATTGAGGCGCACGAAGTGGGTAAGTCGAGCAGGACAAACCCCAAAGTGGCGGTATTGATGGGCGGCCCCTCGAAGGAACGCGAGGTCTCGCTCAGCAGCGGGCGCGAATGCGCAGCCGCCCTTAGGGAAGAAGGCTTTGAGGTGGTCGAACTGGACGCTGGTCCCGACCTTTACGCGCGTCTTCTGGATATCAGGCCTGATGTGGTTTTCAACGCCCTGCATGGCCGCTGGGGCGAGGATGGCTGTGTGCAGGGGATGCTCGAATGGATGCGTATCCCGTATACGCATTCCGGCGTTCTGGCTTCGGCCCTGGCCATGGACAAGCAGCGCAGCAAGGAAGCGTTCCGCGTCGAAGGCCTGCCCATCGCAGAAAGCATCATTGCCCCGAAGGTTGAGGTCGAAGCCGACCACGTCATGCCTGCGCCCTATGTGGTCAAACCCAACAACGAAGGCTCCAGCGTCGGTATCTATCTGGTGCACGAGGGTACCAACGGTCCCCCGAAACTGTCCGACGACATGCCGGATCAGGTAATGGTCGAGCAATATGTGGCGGGGCGCGAACTGACCGTGACCGTGATGGGCGACCGTGCCCTGACCGTAACCGAGATCATGACCGAAGGCTGGTACGACTACGACGCCAAGTACAAGCCCGGTGGCTCGTCGCACGAACTGCCTGCCAAGATTCCGGCTGACATTTTCGACATGTGCATGGACTATGCCGTGCGCGCTCATAAGGTGTTGGGGTGCAAGGGCGTCAGCCGCACCGACTTCCGCTGGGACGATGCACGGGGCGCGGATGGTCTGTTCCTGCTGGAAACCAATACCCAGCCCGGCATGACGCCGACCTCGCTGGCGCCAGAACAGGGCGCGCATCTGGGCATGAGTTTCGGCCAGTTTTGCGCCTGGATGGTGGAGGACGCCTCATGCGACCGTTGACCGCCACCCGCGCACCCGTGATCCATCGCAGCAAGCCTCTGGCCGGGCCGGATGCCGATTTCGCCACTGCCGAGCCGACCCCTCAGGCCAAGCCGAAACTGCAACTGCGCGGCGCCCGGTTTTTTGGTCGCAACGCCCGCCGCTCCGATCCCGCGCCGTCGCGGCTCAGCTACCGGTTCCAGCGCTGGATGCTGACACCGGGCATCCGGCTGAGCGTTCGTCTGGGCCTGCCGGTTTGCGTTGTTGCGGCGGCGGTCGGGCTCTATTTCGCGTCCGAAGACCGGCGCGAAGCGCTCAGCGCCTATATCGCCGACATCAAGACCTCGGTTCAGGAGCGCCCCGAATTCATGGTCAACCTGATGGCCATCGATGGTGCGGGGCCGGGCCTGTCCGACGACATCCGCGAAGTCGTGCCGTTGGACTTCCCGATCAGTTCCTGGGATCTGGATGTCGAACAGATGCGCGACACCATAACCGGACTGGACCCGGTGAAATCGGCCACCGTCCGCATTCGCCCGGGCGGCATTCTTCAGGTCGATGTGGTCGAGCGTCAGCCGGTCATCGTCTGGCGCACGCGCGACGGGATCGAATTGTTGGACGAAACTGGTGCCCATGTGGATCAGGTCGCCTCGCGCAAGGATCATGCGGATCTGCCGCTGATCGCGGGTCAGGGGGCGGATCAGCATGTCGGCGAAGCGCTGCGGATCCTGACCACAGCGCGCAGCCTTGGTGACCGCGTGCGCGGACTGGTACGCATCGGTGAACGCCGCTGGGACCTGGTCCTGGATCGTGGCCAGCGCATCATGCTGCCAACCGACCGCCCTGTACGCGCGCTCGAGCGGGTATTGGCGGTAAACGAGGTACAGGACCTTCTGGAACGTGATGTGGCCGTGGTCGACATGCGCCTCGGTCAGCGTCCGACCATCCGAATGACCAAAGCCGCCAGCGAAGACTGGTGGAATACAAAAGTGACAACGAGTAGCGGGCAGTAGCGACAATGATGACCGATCTTTACCAGTCCCAGCGGGCCATGCGGCAAATGCGCAGGCAAGCCATGCAAAGGGGCGTCATCGCCATTCTGGACGTAGGCAGTTCCAAGATCGCCTGTCTGGTGCTGCGCTTCGACGGCACCGGCCGGCTGAGCGATGACAACAGCATCGGCTCATTGGCTGGGCAGACCGGGTTCCGTGTCATCGGCGCCGCAACGACCCGCTCGCGCGGAGTGCAGTTCGGCGAAGTCACTGCCATGCAGGAAACCGAACGCGCCATCCGCACTGCCTTGCAGGCGGCGCAGAAGATGGCGGACATTCGCGTTGATCACGTCATCGCCAGTTTCTCGGGCGCGAACCCGCGCTCCTACGGTCTGGACGCGCAGGTCGATCTGGAAGGTCAGCTTGTGACCGAAGCCGAGGTCGGACGTGTGCTGAACGCCTGCGACGTGCCCGATTACGGGGCCGGGCGCGAGGTTCTGCATGCCCAGCCGGTGAACTTCGCGCTGGACAACCGGTCCGGCCTGATCGACCCGCGGGGACAAATGGGGCAGAGCCTTGCGGTCGATATGCACATGCTGACCGTTGATGCGGTGGCGATTCAGAACATCGTGCGGTGCATCAAACGTTGCGACCTGGAATTGGCGGGGATAGCGAATTCAGCCTATGTCTCGGGCATCTCGGCGCTGGTCGAGGACGAGCAGGAACTGGGCGCGGCCTGTATCGACATGGGCGGCGGCACGACCAGCGTGTCGATCTTCATGAAGAAACACATGATCTATGCCGATTGCGTGCGCATGGGTGGTGATCACGTGACCTCGGACATTTCCATGGGCCTCGGCGTTCCAGCGGCAGTGGCCGAGCGGATCAAGACGTTCAATGGCGGCGTGCATGCCACAGGGGCCGATGACCGCGATCTGATCGATATCGGTGGCGATACCGGCGACTGGGAACATGACCGTCGCACCGTCAGCCGTGCCGAACTGATCGGAATCATGCGCCCAAGGGTCGAGGAAATTCTCGAAGAGGTCCGTGTGCGGCTGGATGCAGCCGGGTTCGAACACATGCCCAGCCAGCAGATCGTCCTGACCGGCGGCGGCAGCCAGATCATGGGGCTGGACGGCCTCGCCACCCGTATCCTGGGTCAACGCGTCCGCCTTGGTCGCCCCTTGCGCGTTCACGGCCTGCCGCAATCGGCCACAGGGCCGAGCTTTTCGTCTGCTGTGGGCCTCAGCCTGTTCGCCGCCCATCCGCAGGACGAATGGTGGGATTTCGAGATCCCGGTCGACACCTACGCGGCGCGCCCCTTCAAACGCGCCGTGCGCTGGTTCCGTGACAACTGGTAGAAGGCTGCTTCGGGGGCTGATCGCCCCGTTGCTGTTGCCCGCCGGCGCGGTCGCTCAGACCGCCATCTCTCCCGACGCGTTTCTGGATGCGGTCATCGGCAAGACGGTCACGTTCTATGAGATCCGCAGCGGTCAGCTGGTCGGAACAGAGCAGTTTTTAAGTCGCAACACCTCGGTCTGGCGCGAGAATGGCCTGGGCTGCGTCTATGGTCAGATCACCACGCCAAACGGGCAGATCTGCTTCCTCTATGACAATGACACGGACGGGGTGCCAGTCTGTTGGTGGCCGTTTCTGCACCACGACCGGCTGCTGGTGCGCCTGGCCACCTTCATCGGCGGTGAAATTCAGGAGGTCCGCCGAATAAGCGAGGATAGCCTCAACTGTCCAAGTGCCCCTGTCAGTTGAAAAATCGGCTTGCGGCGCCCGAGAATATCCCTCAAGATATCCACAAGGCCCGACAGAGGCCCGGCGGCAGGACCCGAGCAGGTACCCGCAAAACAAGAATGGACCCGATTGTGACGCATCTTCTGGCTGGCGGCACGAATTGCGTATGCCTTGTGGCGCCTTGCGTCCGCTCCGCAATATCTGGCAGATCGCGCGAAATACCGCCTCTGGTTGCCTTATTTCCTCCATATTTTGTGGATTCCTGCGATTTTTGACGTGACGTTTGTGGATATGACCGGTAGAATTAAAGGCGGATAGGTAAGAAAAACACCGCTTTGGCGGGTTATAAGAACAGGCGGACAGAGCATGACATTGAATCTTTCGATGCCCGGGCACGACGAACTGAAGCCTCGGATCACAGTATTTGGCGTGGGCGGTGCAGGCGGCAATGCCGTCAATAACATGATTGAGAAACAGCTTGACGGCGTCGATTTCGTGGTCGCCAACACAGACGCGCAGGCGCTGCAGCAAAGCCAGTCCTCGGCAAGGGTGCAACTGGGTGTGAAAGTCACCGAAGGCCTGGGCGCTGGGGCGCGTCCGACCGTAGGCGCAGCCGCCGCCGAAGAAAGCATCGAACAGATCGTCGATCATCTGGCTGGCGCGCATATGTGTTTCATCACCGCTGGCATGGGGGGTGGCACCGGGACAGGCGCGGCTCCGATCATCGCGCAGGCCGCGCGCGAGCTGGGTGTGCTGACCGTCGGCGTCGTAACCAAACCCTTCCAGTTCGAAGGTGCCAAGCGGATGCGTCAGGCTGAAGACGGTGTTGAGGCGCTGCAGAAGGTTGTCGATACGCTGATCATCATCCCGAACCAGAACCTGTTCCGTCTGGCCAATGAAAAGACGACCTTTACCGAGGCGTTCTCGATGGCCGACGACGTTCTGTATCAGGGCGTCAAAGGCGTGACCGACCTGATGGTCCGTCCGGGCCTGATCAACCTCGACTTTGCCGATGTTCGCGCCGTCATGGACGAGATGGGCAAAGCGATGATGGGGACCGGCGAGGCAACCGGCGAAGATCGCGCGGTTCAGGCGGCCGAGAAGGCGATTGCCAACCCGCTGCTGGACGAAATCAGCCTTAAGGGTGCCAAAGGCGTGCTGATCAACATCACTGGCTCGCACGACCTGACCCTGTTCGAACTGGACGAAGCTGCCAACCGCATCCGCGAAGAAGTGGACCCCGAAGCCAACATCATCGTCGGGTCGACCCTCGATACCGCGATGGAAGGCGGCATGCGCGTGTCCGTCGTGGCCACCGGGATCGATGCAACCGACAAACAGGCCGAAATTCCGGTTGCGCGTCGTTCGATGTCGGCACCGCTGACCCGCACCGTTTCCGCGGAAGAGCAGGCGCAGGAAGAAGCGCAGACCGTTGCCGCAGAACAGCAGGCACCTGCTGAGGTAAACCCCGAACCTTCGCTGTTCGAAGCGGCTGACGAGCCGGTCCAGTCCCAGCCTCAGTTCCAGCCGCAGGCGGAACAGGATGATGATGACCTGCCGCCGCCCGCCTATCAGCCGCGCGTGGCCGAGTTTGAACCGCAGCCCGAGGTTGCGGAACCTGCGCCGGAAAGCTTTGTCGCACCGCGCGCCGCTGCTGCCGGCACTCCGTCCCCCGAGGCCCTGCAGCGACTGCAGGCAGCTGTTCAGAACGTGCCATCGGCAAAACAGCGCATGGCGGCAAGCCGCGCGGACGTCGAAGAAGCGGCCCCCGCACAGCGGGCGGAAGCTCATGACCGGCCCCGTTTCGGCTTCAACAGGCTGATCGACCGCATGACCGGTCATGCAGCCGATACACCCGCTCAACCGGCCCGCCAACAGCCGGTCATGCGCCAGGCTGACGCCACGGCACCTGCCCATGAAGAGGCAGATCCGGATCAGGAACGTATCGAAATTCCGGCCTTCTTGCGCCGTCAGGCCAACTGATCGCGGTAACAAAATGATGACAAAGGGTCGCCGTTTGGCGGCCCTTTTTCGTTTAAAATAAAGTGCTTATTGTAATGTAAGCAGGGTTTTGCCGATCTGTAACATCCATGTTTCAATCGGTTGCAAAGAGTGAGTTGAGCCTTATCGCCGGCTTCCTTAACTGAGTGTCCAACACAGCCCAAGCAGGCTGGACATCACCCACTGAGGTCAGTTTTGCAACACACGCTCAAATCATCGGTCACGTTTACAGGCACCGGGCTGCACAGCGGCAAGCCTGCGACGATGGTCCTGAAGCCGGCAGCCGCCGGTCACGGCATCTGGTTCAAGCGGACGGATATCGAATTGGGCAATGCGCTGATCCCGGCCATCTACGACATGGTGGACCGGACCCCGCTCTGCACCCGTCTGGTGAACGAGGCCGGCGTTTCCGTTTCAACCGTTGAACACATCATGGCGGCCCTTGCCGGTTGCGGCGTGCACAACGCGCTGGTCGAGATTGATGGTCCCGAAGTTCCGATCATGGACGGCTCGTCCATCGAATTCGTGCGTGGCATCATGGCCAAGGGCGTGCGCCGTCAGGCCAGCCCTGTTCTGGCTTACGAAGTGCTCAAACCGGTCACCGTCTCTCGCGAGGGCGCAAGCGCCTCGATCGCTCCGGCGAAAGGGCTGTTCATCGATTTCCACATCGATTTCGAAGATGACGCGATTGGCAACCAGACCAAGACGCTGGATATGCGCAACGGTTCGTTCGCGCGCGAACTCAGCGATTGCCGCACGTTCTGCCGCCGCACCGATGTCGAAGCCATGCGCGAAAACGGCCTGGCGCTGGGTGGTACGCTGGACAACGCAGTCGTTGTTCAGGGCACCGACGTTCTGACACCAGGCGGGTTCCGCCGCGCGGATGAGGCCGTACGCCACAAGATGCTGGATGCCCTGGGCGACCTGTATCTGGCAGGCGGTCCGATTCTGGGCCACTTCACCGGCGACAAGTCCGGTCATTCGATGACCAACACGCTGCTGCGCAAGCTGTTCGAGACGCCCGGCGCCGTGCGCCCCGTGCTGTGCACCCCCGAACAGGCGGCCCGACTGCCCGGTCAGGGCCTGATCTGGGCGGAAATCCCCGAAGTCGCCTGATCTGGGCGGTCCGCGAGATGCCGCGGATCACCACTGGCGACATTTCCGACAGAGAGCGTTAAAGACGTTTTGCACCGGAATTTTCTGTGCTAGACCATGGCACAATCCGGGTCAGAACCCGTTAAGCAAGACGACAAGGATGAGCGGAATGGTGGGCAGCAAGGCGGCAGTCAGGTTCGCAGGGGCGATTCTTCTGGCAGCAACTTTAGCAGCGTGCGGCAATGGCGGACTTTTCGGAAGAAGGGGCGCGGACCGCGACCAGAACCTGGAAGGCTTCACGCCGGAACAGATTTACACGCGCGGTGAATACGAACTGTCGCAGAACCGTTCTGACGACGCGGCGTGGTATTTCTCGGAAGTCGAACGGCTCTATCCCTATTCTGACTGGGCCAAACGGTCGCTGATCATGCAGGCCTTCGCGTTCCATACCGACGAGAACTATGAAGAAAGCCGGGCGGCAGCTCAGCGTTATATCGATTTTTATCCTACGGACGAAGATGCCGCCTATGCCCAGTATCTGCTGGCGCTCAGCTACTATGACCAGATCGACGAAGTGGGCCGCGACCAGGGCCTGACCTTTCAGGCGCTGCAGGCGCTGCGCACGGTGATTGAGGTCTATCCGGACAGTGAATACGCCACCTCTGCGGTGCTGAAATTCGATCTCGCCTTCGACCATCTGGCCGGAAAAGAGATGGAGATCGGACGCTATTACCTGCGTCAGGATCATTTTGCAGCCGCCATCAACCGCTTCCGCGTTGTGGTCGAGGATTTTCAGACCACCTCGCACACTGCCGAAGCGCTGTATCGTCTGGTCGAGGCGTACCTGTCGTTGGGCCTGGTGGATGAGGCGCAGTCGGCCGGTGCGATCCTGGGCTACAACTACCAGTCCTCGGAATGGTACGACAGTGCTTATACCCTGCTGACTTCGCGCGGCCTCAAACTCAAGAGCCGTGGCAACAACTGGCTCAGCCAGGTTTACCGTCAATCGATCAAAGGGCAGTGGTTGTAATCGCCATGACCATAGGGTTGGGACAGTAGGACCCGATGCTACGCGCCCTTGATATTCGCGACATGCTGATCATCGACCGGCTGGAACTGACCTTCCAGCCGGGTCTCAATGCGCTGACCGGTGAAACCGGTGCGGGCAAGTCGATCCTGCTGGATTCTCTGGGCTTTGTTCTGGGCTGGCGTGGTCGCGCCGAACTGGTGCGGCAGGGGGCTGCGCAGGGTGAAGTGCTGGCCGAGTTTGAACTGCCCGCCGATCATCCCGCCCATGCCGTTCTGGCCGAGGCCGGGCTGCCCGGCGGCGAAGAACTGATCCTGCGCCGCGTCAACACGGCCGAGGGCCGCAAAACCGCCTGGGTCAATGACCGCCGCTGCTCGGGAGAGGTGCTGCGTGCGCTGTCCGAGACATTGATCGAACTGCACGGCCAGCACGATGACCGCGGCCTGCTGAACCCGCGCGGGCATCGTGTTCTGCTGGACGACTATGCCGGGGCAGGGAACCAGCTTAGCGCCGTCCGAGCGGCCTGGTCACAGATGTCCCGCGCCCGCAAGGCGCTGACCGAGACCGAAGGCACGCAGGCCGCAATGCGCGCCGAAGAAGAGTTTCTGCGCCACGCCGTGTCGGAACTGGATCAGCTTGATCCTCAGCCGGGTGAAGATGCCGAACTCGACGCCCGCCGCCGCATGATGCAGGGGGCCGAACGGATCCGCGACGACGTGGCCCGTGCCTTTGCCCTGTTGGGGGGCGAGGGCGCCGAAGGCGCTTTGGCCGACGCGGTGCGCTGGCTTGAAGGTGTGTCGGACCATGCCGGCGGCCAGCTTGAAGAGCCCATCGCCGCACTCGGCCGCGCCATGATTGAACTGGGCGAAGCGCAGGATGGCGTCAACGCCTGCCTTCAGGCGCTGGATTTCGACCCGGCAGAACTGGAACAGACCGAAGAACGCCTGTTCGCCATTCGCGCGCTGGCCCGCAAACACGACGTCGCGCCTGACGATCTGGGCGCTTTCGCCGACACCCTGCGTGAGCGTCTGAACCGGCTGGACGCCGGAGATGCCGACCTTGCCGACAGGCGTGCCGCTGTCGAGGCCGCGCAGGCCGCCTACGATGCCGCCGCAGCCCAGCTCAGCAGCACGCGTCAGAATGCGGCGGGGCAACTCGACGCGGCCGTGATGGCTGAACTTGCACCGCTGAAAATGGAACGCGCGGTGTTTCGAACCGAAATCACACCAGCCGATCCCGGCCCCGAAGGCACCGATGCGGTGGCCTTCACCGTCGCCACCAATCCCGGCGCGCCCTCGGGACCGCTGAACAAGATCGCATCCGGCGGTGAACTCAGCCGCTTCCTGTTGGCGCTCAAGGTTTGCCTCAGCGGTGATGACAGCGCCCGCACGATGATCTTCGATGAAATCGACCGGGGTGTTGGCGGTGCCACTGCCGATGCCGTTGGCCGCCGTCTGGCCGCGCTGGCGCAGGGGGGGCAGGTGCTGGTCGTGACGCATTCGCCGCAGGTGGCCGCGCGGGCCGCGCATCACTGGCGTGTCCAGAAACAGGTTGCGGACGGGCAAACCCTGTCCACCGTCATCCCGCTGGCCGACCCGGACCGGGTGGATGAGATTGCCCGCATGGTCGCAGGCGACACCATAACGGACGAAGCCCGCGCCGCCGCACGCGCTTTGCTGCAGGCCTGAGACATATCTGCCGCTTTCCGGTTCTCAAACCGTCGCTATCCCACTTTTATAAGGACGCACCGTGGCTTACTAATGAGGGAACGATGACCTCCGAGGGCAAATGACCCAGTCGACCCGCACCGTTCTGCGCAATCAGCTCAATCAGGCACTGGCCGCGATCAAGGATGCATGGCGGGTGATGCTCCGTCGGGGACCCAGCCAGATTCAGTTCTGGTTCATCGCCCTGGCCATCGGTATCGCGGCGGGTTTCATGGCGCTGGGATTCCGCAAGGCCATCGCCGCACTTCAGGCGTATATCTACAACACCGAGGATATCCTTCTGCTGCACAGCCATGTGGAAAAGCTGCCTTGGGTCCTGATCCTGATCACGCCGATCATCGGTGGCCTGGTTGTCGGTATCATCCTGCACATTTTCACCGATGACGGGCGTGTCCGGTCCGTGGCGGACGTGATGGAAGGTTCTGCCGTCACCGATGGGAGGGTCGAGATCAAGGCAGGGATCGCGTCTTTCCTCGCCTCGCTCATCACGCTCAGCTCAGGCGGCTCGACGGGTCGTGAAGGGCCGGTGGTTCACATGGCGGGCGTCATTTCAACATGGGTCAGCAACCGCATCCACGCGGACGGCATCACCGGTCGCGACCTGCTGGGCTGTGCCGTGGCCGCCGCCGTCTCGGCCAGCTTCAACGCCCCCATTGCGGGTGCGCTTTTCGCGCTCGAAGTGGTTCTGCGCCACTTCGCGGTCCATGCCTTCGCCCCTATCGTTATTGCCTCGGTCGCGGGGACGGTTATCAACCGTCTGGCCTATGGTGACGTCACCGAGTTTGTCCTGGAGACCCCCGGATCGCTGCAATTCTATGTGGAGTTGCCCGCGTTCCTGATCCTCGGGCTGATCTGCGGGTTCGTCTCTCTGCTGCTGATGCGCTCGATCTTCTTTGCCGAGGATATCGGCAACCACATCCAGACCCGCCTGTCACTGCCGCGCTGGCTGCGGCCGGCGGTATCGGGGGCGATGCTGGGGCTGATGGCGATCTGGTTCCCGCATATCATCGGTGTCGGGTACGAGACCACGATCCGCGCCCTGACCGGCGACCTGCTGCTGACCACCGCAATCCTGTTTGCCGTTCTCAAGACCGTTGCGGTCGCCATTACCATGGGCGGCCGCATGGGTGGCGGTGTGTTCTCACCGTCGCTGATGATCGGCGCGCTGACCGGGCTGGCCTTTGGCCTGATCGCCACCGGCTTGCTGCCGGACGTATCGGGGACCCACACGCTCTATGCCTTTGCCGGAATGGGTGCCGTGGCCGCCGCAGTTCTGGGGGCACCCATCTCGACCACGCTGATCGTGTTCGAACTGACCGGAGACTGGCAGATCGGCCTTGCGGTGATGGTCTCGGTTTCGATGTCCACCGCGCTGGCTTCGCGCCTGGTGGACCGGTCCTTCTTCCTGACTCAACTGGAGCGCCGCAACGTGCATCTGGCCGCCGGGCCGCAGGCCTACCTGCTGGCCATGTTGCGCGCTGGCGCCGTGATGCGACCGCTCGGAGATCCGCGCTCGATCACCAGGGATGAGGCGCAGGAGTTGATTGAACAGGGCTTCTGCATTCAGGCCAGCGCCACGCTTGAGGCTGCGATGCCCTATTTCGACCGCGGTGACATCCCCTGCATTCCGGTGGTTCTGATCGAAGATAACGGTGTCGAAACCCCGGTCGGCGCGCTTTATCACATAGATGCGCTCAAGGCGTATAACCGTGCGCTGGCGGCGACAGCGGCCGAGGAGCATTCGTAGCGAGGCCGAAGCCGGCGCGTTGCACTGCGTCTTCTGAAACGGGAGCCGCTTAGCCGGTTGGCGCTTTCCTCGCTTCTTCCTTGATCACAGACCGGACCCAACGTGCCAGTTTCGACCGATCGGTTGCAGCAGTCCAGTACATATGCTCTGCCATGCCCGTGTCAAAATCGAAAGGCCGCAGAGCAAGCCTGTCCCTGAACCGGTTGGCCATCCGTGACGGCAACGCGGCCAGGAGGTCGGTGCCCACGATGATTTCGCCAAAGGATATAGCATCACTGCTGACGATCGAACGCCGCAGGCTGATGCCCTGTTCGGCGGCATAGCGAACCGGCGCCTGCTGCCAGCCGGGGCGCGGTTCGAAATGGACGAAATTCATCTCCTTGATGTCGTCCAGCCCCAGGACCTCTTTCTTTGCCAGCGGGTGTGACGGATCCATCATACAGACATGCTGCTCGCGGTTCAGGTATTCTTCGCCGTAAATCCCGCTGTCCGACACTTTCTGAGGCCCGAGGTAGATATCGGCGCTGCCACTCAGCAACAAGTCGCTGGCAAGGCCGTAGTTATAGTTCAGGATCAGCCGGATCGCCGGGGCTTCGCGCCGGAGCCGTCGAACAACTTGAGGCAAAACAAGCAACGTTTCGTAACTGGTGATATTGATCCGGATCTCTCCCTCGGACTGCTTCGGATCGAATGCCTCATCGTCGCGAAACTGCTCGGCTTCTTCCAACATGTGCTCCACTCGGTCCATGAGCCGGTGGCAATGGTGCGTAGGTGCTATCCCTCCGCCTTGTTTGACGAACAGGGGATCCTGCGCTGTCTTTCTGACACGTTCGATCGTGTAACTGACCGAAGACGGGTTCATGCCCAGCTCGGCCGCGGCCTTTGCGAATGAGCGGTGCGTGTACACCAGCTTCAGCGTACGAAGCGCCGCGAAATCCAGCGAGAGTATTTCTGGCGCTGTGGACATCGGAACCCTGTCTGAGTGTAATTGAAAATTTCAATGCAATGAAACGGATTGATCTGATTGTTCAATCTGACACATCCGGACATCCTTAGGCAAGCAGACCCGTCACGGGATGTATTGCAACAGACCGGAGGATGAACATGACTTTGAAAGTGATCGGAGCCGGATTTGGACGGACAGGAACGGAAAGCCTCAAGCGGGCGCTTAAAGCCCTTGGGCTCGGACCGATGCACCGCATGTACGAGGTCATGGACTGCAAAACGCAGCGGGAACGCTGGATCGCTTTCGCAAACGGGGCAACACCGGACTGGCCCTCGCTGTTTGAAGGATACAACAGCGCCGTGGACTGGCCATCAGCCGCCTACTGGCGTGAAACGATGGCCTTCTACCCGGATGCCAAAGTGGTGCTGACCCACCGGCCCGCCGAAGACTGGTGGAACAGTTTCACCAATACGATTCAGACAGCGCTGCTATCAGGCACGGATGTCGGCGGTCTGGGAACCAGCGTGATAACCGAAGGGGTTTTCGGTGGAAACATTCAGGACAAGGCGCATGTTCTGTCTGTTTACGAGGGCACGATCGCCAGGGTCCGAAACGAAGTGCCTGCGGAACGGCTTATCGACCTGCCGCTTGGCTCCGGCTGGGGGCCTTTGTGCAGGGGGCTGGGCTTGCCAGCACCCGACATGGACTATCCCAAAGGCAACACAAAGGCAGGATTCCGGGCGGTCGCATAGCCTTCCTGAATAACGCAGGCCTTGGGAACCGGCGTACTCTTGACGCGAAATTGCTGATTTTCCGCAGACCCTGCGAACACTTGGCCACAATACTCGCTTCTTGCCCTTGTGCCCCACCTGATGCAAACTTGATCGCAAAGGAGGGATGTCTGTTTCTCCGTTAGGTCTGTTTGAAAGCGGACCAGAACGGTGCAGCTGCTTTGGGAGGAGTGTCATGACATCCAAGACTGCGGGTTCCACGCCACCGAACAATCTGACGCCGCCGCCGCAGGCCATGCCCAGGATCAACAAGGTCACTGCGGATGATATCACCGCGTCCCTGAAGGCCGGCTTTTCCGATTTTCTGGCCCGCCCCTTCATGAGTGGCTTTTTTGGACTTTTCTATGCAGTCTTCGGCATCCTGTTTGTCTGGAGCCTGGTCTGGCTTGGCAAGATCTGGATGATCATTCCAGCGGTCGTCGGCTTCCCCCTGGTCGCGCCATTTGCTGCCGCCGGGCTGTATGAGATGTCCCGCCGGATTCAGAACAACGAGAGTTTCGGCTGGTCTGAAATCCTCACCGTCATGGCCAACCAGCGTAAGCGCGAAATGGGCTGGATGGCCTTTGTCACCCTGTTCATTTTCTGGGTGTGGATTTATCAGGTCCGTCTATGGCTGGCGATCATCCTACAGAATGTATCTTTCTCGGATTTCGACGGGTTTCTGAACACCGTGTTCTTCACACCGCAGGGCTGGACTTTCCTGGCCGTTGGCACCTGCGTCGGCGCATTTCTGTCGGCTGTACTGTTCTCGGTGACCGTCATCGCCATGCCCATGCTGCTTGACCGGGAAACCAATTTTGTCTCTGCCATGATCACGTCCATTCGCGTCGTCACGGAAAATCCGTTGGTCATGCTTGGCTGGGCGGCGATTATCTCGGTCACTATGCTGTTGTCGCTTGTCCCGGCGTTTCTGGGCCTGATCTTCACCCTGCCGATCCTTGGCCACACAACATGGCATCTCTATCAGCGGGCCGTGCAACCCGCCGAGGGGTGATCCGGCCTGCCATTACTTGGTGCAACTGTCGGCTTCGACTGACTTCTCAACATCGGATGGTTCTACAACTGTTCGACCGTCACCGAGTCCAGCGGATAGAACGCCAGATAGCCCTTGATTTCGGCCACCGCCGGGATCGGGTCTTCATAGCTCCACGCGGCGTTTTCGGTTGTCGAGGATTTGTTGACGATCGAGAAATGCGTGGCGTCGCCTTTGTGCGGGCAGTGGGTGACTTTATCCGTCTGGTCCAGAAAGGCCATCGCGATATCGGAGCGTGGGAAATAGATCACCGGATCCAGATTCCCCTCAAGCAACTCCAACGCACCCGTGGTTTCGCCCAGAATCGCGCCACCTGACCGGACGCTCCATTTTCCGGGCGCCTTGCGGATTGTTATGTTGTCGGTCATGTCTGCTCCTTCTTTTGTCGCGTCAGGGCCTTTCCTCTGCCCAATCTATGTAACAGCCGGATGTCACACCGGCGCGGTTGCGGCATCCAACCACAGTTGCGCGTCATGGCCCAGCCTTGGCCTGATTTTTTCCGCAACTTCGCGGTGATACTCGTTCAGCCATGCCCGTTCCTGCGGGGACAACATGTCGGCGACGATCAACCGGCGGTCAATGGGCACAAAGGTCAGCGTACGCCAGTTCAGCATCGCCCGCTCGGTATCGCCGCTGGGCAGCGAGGGGGCTTCTTCCACAACCACCAGATTCTCGATCCGGATACCAAAGGCACCTTCCCGGTAGTACCCCGGCTCATTTGACAGGATCATACCGGGTTCCAGCGCAACATGGCTGGCCTTCGACAGGCGCTGCGGGCCTTCGTGCACGCTCAGATAGGCACCGACGCCGTGGCCCACGCCGTGGTTAAAATCCTGCCCCGCGGACCACAGCGGCGCGCGCGCCACACATTCGATGTCGCGCCCGGACAGCCCGACGGGCCAGCGTAGCATGGACATGGCAATCATGCCTTTCAACACGCGCGTGAAGCAGGCGCTTTCCTCGTCACCGGCGGTGCCGATCGCAACGGTTCGGGTGATGTCCGTGGTGCCGTCCAGATATTGCCCTCCGCTGTCCAGAACCAGAATATGGCCATCCTTCAACAGGCTGTCTGTCTCGGTCGTCACCCGGTAATGCATGACCGCGCCGTTTGGCCCGGTGCCCGCAATGGTGTCGAACGAGATATCCCGCAGTGCCGCGTCCTGCCGCCGGTTTTCCTCCAGCCGGGTGACGACCTGCGTTTCGGTCAGGCTGCCTGGGGGCTGCGCGTCCAACCAGCACAGCGTTTCGATCACCGCGACCGCATCGCGCAGATGGGCCTCGGCGCTGCCCGCGATTTCCGCGGCGTTCTTGCAGGCTTTGGGCAGGGCGCAGGGGTCGCCTCCCTCGGCCATCCTGTCGCCCAGAGCGTCAGCAACAATCTGCGGCAGTGTCGCCGGATCGACCTGCACCGAACCAGCCAGCCCGCTTATGGCCTGCAAAAACGCATCCGGTTCGTGCTGGCGCACCCGGGGCCCCAAATGATCGGCAACATCGGACAGCTTTTTGGCGGCCATGAACAGGTCCACTCCGCCATCGGCATGCAAAATCGCAAACCCGTGCGCCACCGGGTTGTACCCGATATCCGATCCCCGGATATTCAGCAGCCACATGATCGAGTCCGGCAGCGTGATCACCGCAGCCGCATGTCCCGCTTTTTGCAGCGCTTCGGCCAGACGGCTGATCTTGCTTTCGGCGGATTCCCCTGCGAATTCAATCGGGTGCGCGCTAACTGGGTTCATCGGTGGCGCAGGCTGGTCCGCCCAGATCCGGTCCACCAGGTTCGGACAACGGACCAGTTCGATACCGCTGCCCTGCAGATCCTTCTGCGTGCTCGTGATCTGACCCACGGCATGCAGCCAGGGGTCGAACCCGACCTTGCCGCCTTGCGGTAGCTGTTCTTTCAGCCAGGCGGCCAACCCGATATCGGGCCAGGGAACCGGAGTATACACATCCGCGACCTGCGCCTTGACCTGCGTGCGATAGCGCCCGTCGATGAAGACACCCGCCACGTCTTTCAGCGCGGCACAGAACCCGGCCGATCCGGTGAACCCGGTCAACCAGGCCAGACGCTCATCACGCGGCGCGACATATTCCCCCTGATGCGCATCCGCGCGGGGAATCAGAAATCCGTCCAGCCCTTCCTGAACCACCTCGCCGCGCAAGGCCTGCAACCGGGTCGGCCCCTGTTCCGGGCGGGCGGTCACTTCGAATGTCTGGAACATGGAGCCCTCTTGCTTTTGTCTTGGTGCGGCGAAAAGTGGGGCGCGCGGCGGCAAATGTCCAGCACATCGCGACGACACTATTCGGTTGCGCCCAGAAAGCCTTTCAGCGTCTCGATGTAAGAGTCGTAAACGTCGTTTCCGGGCAGAGGAATGTGATTGGCGGTTTCCAGAATGACAAGCGAAGCGTCGGGAATACCGGCTGCCAGTTTTCGCGCCTCGGATAAGGGGTGGACGGCGCTGTTGCGCCCATGCAGGACCGGCGTCGGGCATTGCACTTGCGGCAAAAGATGCAGAACTGAGGCGGTATTTCCACTGTCGCGCTGATAAAGTTTCTGTTCGACGGAATAGAGCGTCTGCATCTCGTTCACAATTTCGCGCACGGCTTCCAAAGGTCCCTCGGGAAAGTAGCTCAACAGCGAGCCAACCGCATAACCGCTCCCGGGGTCTTTCCAGCCTTCGATGATCAGGTTGCGGATCGAATCCGGCCCCGCCACACCTTCACGATGATCGCGCCCTTCTGCCCAGCCGCCAACAATCGCCAGCCTGCTGACGTGCGCGGGATATTTCGTGGCGAATTGCAAGGCCGAGAATACGCCGCCGAATTCCGAGACAATGGCAAACCGGTCAAATCCTGCGGCCTGCGTCACCGCCAGAATGTCTTCAGCAACCCCTTCGTAATTGGCCCGGCAGGGGTCGCCCCAATGGGACTGGTGGCTTTTGTTGTAACGCAACATCGTGAACTTTGCGCCCATCGCTTCAAGGTAGGTCCGCTCTGAAGCCAGCCGCCACTCTGCCTCAAGATCATAAACGATGGAACCGACCCTCAGAACCGGAGGGCCTTTTCCGGACATGGCAAAGGCAATCGCCTGACCGTCATGTCCCCGGGCATATCTTAGCCGCTGGGTTCGATGTTCGCCGTTTTGTGCAGGCTCTGAATCACGGCTGACTTCAGCCGCCATCTGCAGGCCACGCCGCACAATTGTCCGGATGATCCGTTGCGTCTTGCCATCATCGCCTACTGCCTTGCGTGCTGCAGCGATGCGGGCGCTTATGGTCGATTCCGAGACAAACCGACCATGCCAGACCCGCTCGATGATCTCTTCGCGTGCAACCAGCTTGCCGGGGCTTTCAACCAGTAACTCCAGCAGATCAAAGACCTGAGGTTCAACCGGAACCGCTTCGCCCCCGCGCAACAGCACGTGGCGGTCAACGTCCAGAATACAATCTGCAAACTCATAGCGCATGGGCTGAATACACTCCGTTTCGATTGGGGCCACAAGGTTCAATGGCATTCCCAAAGGTTTCTCGGGGGTTTCTCAGGATTGTCTTCAAGCGAGAGGGCAGCGCCGTTGCCAAATTAGAGGCAACAAACAGGAGCTTCGGATGATGCCACCCTTCGATATCGCGTTATTGCACCACAAGGCCGTTCGCCACGGGCACATTAATACCCAGCCCCGAATTGCTCCGACAGCCGGATCGTCAATCTGGGGCTGGTTTCTTGGGATGCTATGCCGCCCGGCAGGGCGACGTCAACGGATCTAGCTGGCCCGCTTCATGCCCATGACCCGAGCCCGCGCCCGCGGGTCGCTGTCGAACAGAGCCGCCAGCTGCTCGGTCATGGCACCTGCCAACTGCTCGACATCCGTGATAGTTACGGCCCGGTCATAGTACCGGGTCACGTCATGGCCGATACCGATGGCCAGCAACTCGACCATCTTGCGTTTTTCCACCATCGCAATCACGTCACGCAGGTGTTTTTCCAGATAATTCGAAGGGTTAACGCTCAGAGTTGAATCATCAACCGGCGCACCGTCCGAAATCACCATCAGGATTTTGCGCTGTTCGCGCCGCGCCAGCATCCGGCGATGTGCCCATTCCAGGGCTTCGCCGTCGATGTTTTCCTTCAATAGGCCTTCTTTCATCATCAGACCCAAATTAGGTCGTGCACGACGCCAAGGGGCGTCCGCACCTTTGTAGATGATGTGGCGCAGGTCGTTCAGACGGCCGGGTTGCTGTGGGCGTCCATCGTTCAGCCAGGCCTCACGCGCCTGACCGCCTTTCCATGCCCGTGTGGTAAAGCCCAGAATTTCGACCTTGACGTTGCAGCGCTCCAGCGTCCGCGCCAGAACATCGGCACAGATGGCCGCGATTGAGATTGGACGCCCGCGCATCGAGCCCGAATTGTCCAAAAGCAGCGTCACCACGGTGTCGCGGAACTCGGTATCCTTCTCGACCTTGAAGCTTAGCGGCGTCGTGGGGTTCGCCACCACCCGCGCCAGACGGCCCGCGTCCAGAATGCCTTCCTCGCGGTCAAACTCCCAAGACCGGTTCTGCTGCGCCTGCAACCGGCGCTGCAGCTTGTTGGCCAGGCGCGAAACCGCCCCTTTCAAAGGCTCCAGCTGCTGATCCAGATAGGCCCGCAGCCGCTCCAACTCGGCCGGTTCCGCGAGATCCTCGGCGGCGATCTCCTCGTCATGGGTGCTCAGGTAAACCTTGTAGTCGGGATCCGCTTCAGACGCGGGCGGCGGGGCAGGCGGCTCCAGTGGGGCCTCGCCATCGGGCATCTCGGCCTCTTCGCCCATCTCATCCTCGGCCATCTCGTCCATCGAGACCTGCGCCTGAGACTGATCCTGCTGCTCTTCCTGCGTCTGTTCGGGGGTGGCGTCGGCGTCCTGCTCGTCCTGATCGTCCTGCCCGGTGCTGTCGGGGTCGGGCTGTTCCTCGGCGTCGTCTTCGGCCTGATCTTCCTGCTCGTCGTCCAGCTCGTCCGGGTCCTCGCCCAGCTGGTCGCCATAGCCCAGATCCTTGATCATCTGACGAGCAAACCTTGCGAATTCCGCCTGGTCCGACAGAACCTCTTCAAGGTTCTCCAGCACGCCACCCGCCTGTTCTTCGATGAACCCGCGCCAAAGGTTCATGATGTTCTCGGCCGCCGGCGGCAGATCCCGCCCGGTCGCCAGATGCCGGATCAGATAGCCCGCGGCCACTGCAAGCGGCGCATCTGCAGGCTGTTTGCACTGGTCATATCCGCGCCGGATCGCCTCGTGGCTGATCTTGACATCGATATTGCTGGCAGTCCCGGGCATGTCCCGTGCGCCCATCGCTTCACAACGGGCAACTTCCATCGCCTCATAAAGATCCCGCGCCATATCGCCCGGAGGCGCATAACGCGCATGGGTCGCATCGTCATGATACCGCCGCTGCAGCGCCAGAGCATCCGCCGTGCCGCGCGCCAGCAACACCTCTTCCCGTGTCATGCGACGAGAGACCTGCGGCAATCGCATCGATTCGCCGGACAGGCCCGACGGGTCGACCGTATAGCTGACCGAAAGCTCGGGATCGTCGGCCATCACCTTGGTGGCCTCGGCCAAGGCCTTCTTGAAAGGATCGGCGGGGTTGTCGTTCTTCTGTGCCATGTCCTTAAGCCCTCATCAAAGTGACCAGCCCGGCCTGGAAAACAATAACGGATCCGCCTTCATCTGGCCAAAAATATCCCCGCCGGAGGCATTGCGCCCGAAACGGGCGCAGTTCAGGTGCTTACCCCAGGCTCGCACTCGCCGCGCTCTCGGGCAGTTCCTCGTCGAAACAGCGCTGATAGAACTCGGCCACGGTCTGGCGCTCCAACTCATCGCACTTGTTCAGGAATGACAGGCGGAAAGCGTAACCCACATTGCGGAAAATCTCAGCGTTCTGGGCCCAGTTGATCACGGTCCGCGGGCTCATCACCGTGGACAGATCGCCATTCATGAAGGCCGTCCGGGTTAGGTCAGCAACGGTCACCATCTGGCTGACGGTCTTGCGGCCCTCGGCGGTGTTGTAGTGCGGTGCCTTTGACAGCACGATCATCGTTTCGGCATCATGGCTCAGATAGTTCAGGGTCGAAACCAGCGACCAGCGATCCATCTGCGCCTGGTTGATCTGTTGCGTGCCGTGATAAAGGCCGGTGGTATCGCCAAGACCCACGGTGTTGGCGGTCGCGAACAGGCGGAAGTTCGGGTTCGGTGTGATGATCTCGTTCTGGTCCAGCAGGGTCAGCTTGCCGTCATGTTCCAGAACACGCTGGATCACGAACATCACGTCGGCACGGCCCGCATCATATTCGTCGAAGACAATGGCGACGGGGTTGCGCAGCGCCCAGGGCAGGATGCCTTCGTGGAATTCGGTCACCTGTTTGCCGTCGCGCAGCTTGATCGCGTCCTTGCCGATCAGGTCGATCCGGCTGATGTGGCTGTCCAGGTTCACACGTACGGCAGGCCAGTTCAGACGCGCGGCGACCTGTTCGATATGGGTCGATTTCCCGGTGCCGTGATAACCTTGGATCATCACGCGGCGATTGTGCGAAAAACCCGCCAGGATCGCCAGCGTGGTTTCGGGGTCGAACTTGTAGGTCGGGTCGATTACCGGAACGCGGTCGCTGCGCTCGGCGAACCCCTTGACCGCCATATTGCTGTCAATTCCAAATACGTCACGGACCGAGATGTCTTCGGTTGGTTTTGCGTTGATATCGATCGATCCGTCAGCCATGCGCCTTGTCCTTATCCTTTGCCCCGCTCTCCGGGTTTGAACCCGTGTGTGGTGCAACATATTGCGGACAAGGGCAAGGGAAAGCCGCCCGTTCCTTTAGCTGGCCGGATGTTTCTTTGAAACTGACCATAAATCGTTGGTATCGCAATCCGGCGGCCCGTATCCGGCGGGCCTTTCAACCTATTGCAGGTGCAGGCGAGGCTCGAACAAGTTTCGTTCGACAAGTTGGATAATGACCACATCGGGCTGCAGGCGATCGATCTGTCCCGCCATGTCTCGATCTAAAAGATCCTGCCATTGTACCTTGTGAACGATCCGGAACGTGCGGCGATAAAGCGCGATGTTCGCCTCGCAGAATGAATCGCAGATTAGCAACGCGGTGCCGGGATTTATGGCGGCAGGCGCAAATGTCGTCTCAAAACCCCCTCCGTCGCCGGCTTCTGCCGTACAGATGTCAGGTACGATTCCGATGAACGGAGTTGCACCTGCGCAGACCACCAAATTCTCAAATCCGATTGCATAGTCCGTTTCATGGCGGTGGCCCAGCAAATCCCGAACTTTCAGCAGATTGGCCAGATCACCCGATGTGTGTTCCAGTTCCTCTGCCGTGTAGGCAATCGGATCATAGTAGGGCCCAAGGGCCTCCAAAGTCGCTTCATACCTTCGCGCGGCCCCCAGGTTTGTCCAATGCGTATCGGTTTTCAGGTAGGCCTGAGCGGTGGCCTTCAGTCCCGTCATCAGGGTGCGCAAATCCAGCAGCGGCAGATTTTGTTCACGCGCGGCCTCAATAAACATGTCCGTGCCGGTAATGTCCGCTGGTGCCACTTCGGGCGGCAGAAATTCCGGATAGATCGTATGCTTGTTCGGCGCGATCACAAGCAGGAAATCCGAACCCCGCGCCTGCAGCCCGTCCGAGAACTGCCGCAGATGATCCGCCCAGCCCGCAACATCTCTGGCATCGGGCATCTTCCGGCCCGACGTTCTGTCGAGCACACGATTGTGACCGTTGCCCAGAAACAGATAGCCCGATTGCCCGATCACCACCTGATCGGTGTTAAGTGAGACGCCGCAGCAGGACCACAACCCTAGCGCCAGCATGCCTTCGGCATTGTTCACGGACCATAATGCGCGACGGTCCTCCGGCACAAGCGGCCCGTCCTGCACCTGCAGGCGCGCCAACAGAGTGGTGATGGGCAGAAACAGGAACACAACCGCCGCGATGGCGCTGACCAGAAGGAAACGATTGCGGTACATCATCCGGCCCGTTCCTCAGAAGTTGAAATAAAGGAAAACGTCGCTGCGCGTGGCCAGCATCGCCGTACAGGCGGTGCCAAAGGCCATTCCGGCGAAAACGGTTTTCCATTGCGGGTTGAGGTTGCGCACAAACTGGTTCGTGTTGGGCAGGGCCAGCGCCACGAAGAACGCGGCAAGAATGGCAACCGCCGCAGTGTCGCTGTCGATGATCGCCACATGGCTGCTACCGGAGTTCGATGCACCCTGGCCAAACATTGTTCGAAGAATGCTGTTGGCCTGCGCCACGCTGTCGGCCCGGAAATAGACCCAGGCGCAATGCACGATCAAAAAGGTAATTGCCCAGCGGGCCGGATTCGGCAGGCGGACCTTCAGCCGGGCCAGATAGCGCTCGGCCACCAGAACAGCGCCGTGAACGGCACCCCAGATCACAAAGGTCCAGCCTGCGCCGTGCCAGATACCGCCAAGCAGAAAGGTTGTAAACAGGTTTGCCGACACCCGCGCGGACGACCGGCAGCCGCCGCCCAGCGGGATATAGACATAGTCGCGCAGAAAACTCGACAGCGTCATGTGCCACCTGCGCCAGAAATCCTGAACCGACAGGGATTTGTAGGGCGAGTTAAAGTTCTGCGGCAGGCGGATGCCGAACATCCGCGCTGCACCGATGGCCATATCTGTATAACCGCTGAAGTCGAAATACAGCTGGAAGGTGTAGGACAATGTCGCAATCCAGGTGTCCAGAACGGTCAGGTTGGCGTAATCGGCAAAACCCTGATCTGCATAGACCGCCAGTTGATCTGCGATGACCAGTTTCTTGAACAGCCCGATGCCAAAGATCACTATCCCGACATACAGGTTTTTCCATCGCAAGATCCCGATCGAAGGCGATTTGAACTGCGGCATCATCTCATGGTGATGCACGATGGGTCCCGCGATGAGCTGCGGGAAGAAGGTGACAAACACCAGATAGTTCAGAAACCGCGTCGGCCGCGCGATCCGCTTGTAGCTGTCCACCAGAAATGCGATTTGCTGAAAAGTGAAAAAGGAGATCGCCAGCGGCAACGCGATGCTCAGCGGCTGGATGAAGGACCCCGTGACGTCATTCAGGATACCGACGGCAAATCCAAGGTATTTGAAGAACCCAAGCAGACCAAGGTTGAACAGTATGCCCGCGACAAGCAGCCCCCGCGCCGCGCCGTCCTGCCCCTGCGCCGCCATCTTGTGCCGAATGGCCCGGGCCACAAGAAAGTTGACGCAGACCGATCCCAAGAGAATTGGCAGGTAATCCAGCCGCCAATAGGCATAGAAAAACAGCGAACAAGCCGCGATCCACAAGAGTTTCACATCCGCATTGCGCAGTCTTGCGGCTGCGTAGAACCCAAGAAGGCTCAGAGGCAGAAAAACAAACACAAACGGAACTGAATAGCATCTCAGCCTTTCAAAAGCGGCGGGTCACGACCTACTGCCTCAGTCCCGAAGCGCTTTCAAGCGAGGAGTTGCCCCACACCCGGTTTGCCCAAGCCCGATGCGCCAGAAAACCGAAGCCTCTGGCCGGAACCCTGCGCGTGATCAAGCCACACGGCTATCACTTCGAAGGCGTCAGAACAGGCGGTGTGTCGAACCCGTTTCGCCACGCGACAAGGCACAGGACCGGCGCGTCCAATGTCTCCATCGCGTGTGGCTGGTTGCTTTGATGCAGTACAGTACCGCCTTCGCGCAGGGTTTCGTCGGAGCATCCCCGCCGCTTGAAAACAGCCGACCCGGACACGACCAAATATGCCTCTTCCCCCGGATGATGGTGCCATGGATAATACAGCCCGGCTGGCATATGGACGATCCACAGCCACAACTGCCGCGAGGTGAATGGCCCGCCTTTGCCGATGATGGAATAGCATCCGAAATTTTGCAGGAACCGGTCCCCGATATTGGTGCCCTTGTAGGTTTCGCGCCAGACAGCCGCCGGACCGGCGGCAACGATGGCATCCTGCAGATCGGCATAGTTTTGGGATGACAAACCGGTTTCGTTGCGCAGAGCGTCACCGCAGGGGCGGTGTAATGGCGTGATCGGCTGCCGCTCGACGTCATCCGGAAACGCCGCAAAGGCCGTCAATTCACGATTGCCGCGATAGGCGTCGCGCGCAAGGCGCAGAAGTTTGTCGTAAAGGTGATCGTTGCCCATGCGGTGATCAGACGATCGAATCGGACCTTTAGGCTTGTCCACCTGCGACATCGGACAGGTATTTCGCTGCGGGCATTTGCTTCATTTGAAGTGATTAAGGCGGATGCAGCTGTTGGTTTCGGCCACCATCGGCATGCGGCGGATATCCATCAGGACCGTATCCAGACGCTGATGCGAGGAGGTGCGCAATTCCAGAACCAGATCGAACACACCGTTCACGGAGCCAAGCGACTGAACTTCGGGAATTCTCCTGAGTTGGTCGATGATCCGTCTGCTGTCCCCCGGTGCCAGCTTCAAAAGCACAAGTGCATCGACCAGCGCGTTTTCAACCTTGCCCCCAAGTTCCACCGTAAACCGCGCGATCGTGCCGTTCGCCTTCAGCTTGTCGATCCTGTTCTGAATTGTGGCCCGCGACACACCCAATTCGCGTGCCAGTTCGGCGGCCGAACGTCGGGCATCCCCGCTCAGAAGGCGCAGCAGTTCCCGATCGATATTGTCCATGCCTTGTGTTCGCTTTCGTCAAAATGGCTGTCAAATCGTTAAAGATCTATCGAAACGATACCATTCCCTGGCTGTTACGCCAATTCCGGTGCAGTCATGCTGATCCGCAATATCAACCATGTCCAAGGACCGCAGCCGTGAAAGTCACCGTTTGCCAACTCGACCCGCGCCCATCACAACTGGACCAGTACCTGTCGGGTCTGGCCGATCATGTCCAAGCTGCCGGAACAGATTTTTTGCTGCTGCCCGAGATGTGTTTTTTCGACTGGTTGGCGCATGACGCAACGCCGGATGCCGGGCGCTGGGCTGCCTCCGTTGCGGCGCATGACGACAGGATTTCGCAGCTTTCGAAACTGGGCGTTCGCGGCGCGATGGGAACCCGCCCGATTGTCAACGCCGCCGGCAGTCGCCGCAATCAGGCCTATGTCTGGACCGCTGAAACCGACAACGCAGCGCCGGTGCACGAGAAATACTATTTGCCGGATGAACCGGGTTATCATGAGCACAGCTGGTATGATCGCGGACCCAAGAGCTTTGATCTGGCCCGTGTTCTGGGGATGCGCGTCGGCGTCCAGATCTGTACCGAGATGTGGTTCTTTGAATGGGCCCGCCACTATGCGGCCTCGCGTGCCGATCTGTTGTGCGTGCCGCGTGCGACGCCGCACGGCTCTGTCGAAAAATGGCTGGCCGGCGGTCAGGCCTCGGCCGTGTGTTCCGGTGCTTATTGCCTGTCGTCCAACCTGTGGGCCCCTGTCGGAGATGCCCCCGACGCAGGCGGTCTGGCTTGGGTGATCGACCCCGAAGGGAACGTGCTGGCCACCACCGACCCTGACAATCCCTTTGCCACGGTCGAGATCGATCTGGACTTTGCCGCGCAAAGCAAATCGACCTATCCGCGCTACGTTCCGGAATGATTGTTTGACGCGCCAGATCCGTTCTGGTCCTGCTGTCATTGTTTGCGGCAGGGCCAACCGGATGCCGGTCTATTTGAAGTTCCGGCTGTCCTTGATCTGATCCCAGGCCCAGACAACCTCCTGCAGTTGCTCTTCCTGACTGCGGTCGCCGCCGTTCATATCCGGGTGCAGCACCTTGATCAGTTTCTTGTACGCCTTGCGCACCTCGGCCTTTGACCAGCTGTCATTGGCTTCCAGAATCTCGATTGCACGGCGCTCGGTCGGGGGCAGGCGGCGCCCGCCGCCACCTGATGTACGGCCCTTGTTCTGTGTACCGTTGGCGCCCAGCACCTGGTGGGGATCCTCGATGCCCAGCCGGGCCCAGGCGCGCGCCTCGGGGTCGCCCATGGGTTTGGTCTCACGCTCCCACACCTTGTCCTTGGACCGCTGCGCGTTCAGTTCGGCCTCGGTGGTGCCGTCGAAGAAATTCCACTTCTGATTATACTCGCGCACGTGCTGCTGGCAGAACCAGAAGAAGTCATCCAGAACGTCCGGCGCTTTTGGCGCCCGAAACTTGCCGGCCTCTTCACAACCCTCGTGATCGCAGATTCGCATCGAGGTCTCAGACGCACCCGACATGCCCCGACGCCCGCGCGGGTTCTTTTTCTTGGCGCTGGAAACGGACATATCGAATCCGAATGGGTCTGATTTCGTCATGCTCTGATCCTTACGAACACATCTTTTCGACTCGGAGGCAGCAGTTTAGTCTAAGCAGCCGAAAGTAGAAGAGGGGGGCGGCAAAAATTTTGCCGATGAGCATAAAAATGAGCGTGACCGAAGAAATCCGATCCCGCCTGCAGGCCGCGTTTGACCCGCGCGAGCTTGAAGTGGTTGATGACAGCGAAAGCCACCGGGGCCATGCCGGATACCAGGACGGGGGCGAGAGCCACTTCAACGTCCGCATCCGCGCAGGCGCGTTTGAAGGCCAATCCCGCGTTGCCCGCCACCGCGCTGTGCACAAGGCGCTGGGCGATGTGGTTCCGCGCATTCACGCGCTGGCTTTGGATATCGGTGTCTGATCGCGCTTAGAACCGCAGCCGGAAGGCGAGACCGACCAGAGGGGCCGTGTCATAGTTCTGACGGCTGATTTCGTTACCGTTCTCGTCCTCCAGCGTCAGTCGACCGTCGAACTCGGCCCCTGCAAAGACGGTTACTGACACGCCGGGATTCGGGTCATAGCTGAGGGACGCAACCACCGGGATGCTCTGATCTTCACCAATCCCGCTTGGAGCCAGCCCGTTGTCGTCTAGCCGGAAGCGGATTTTCTCGGAACGTGCCGAAAGCGAGAGGCTGAAAACTTCATTCACCGCATAGCTCAATGTCAGCCCCGGCCCTCGCGTAGCTCCGATTCCGGATCCGGTGTTCAAGTTCCAGCGATCATTGATGTCCCAATCCACCAACAACGCGGGAAAGACATCCACACCGCTATCTTCCAGTTGCGAGAAGGCCCCAAATGCCGGGCCGATGGTCAAGCTTTCGCTCATCTGCCATGCGACGCCCGCAAAAACACCATATGTGCGCCCATCCGAAGATGCGGCACCTCGTTGGTAGTCCCATCTGATCTGAGGCGATACGAACACGCTGGCCCGTCGCCCGGCCTGAAACCGAAGCGGGGTTGAAACTCGGATGTCGCGGATATCGTTCCACGGCTGGTTGTCCGCTGCGCTGAAATCGTAATCCAGTTGCCCGAAACTTACCGAAACACCAAGCGAAGTACCGCTGTCAAAATTATACAAACCCGTAGCCCGCAGGAACGACCGCGTCGCGCTGAAGTCGCCGCCCTGATCCAGATCGGCGCTGCCCTGATAGGCGGCCAGCCCGTCGATCTGGCTGACCCAGCCTAACCGTTGTTGTGCGACGGCGGGCAACGCGAACTGGCATGCGATGGCGGCAAAAAGACAAAGATAAGCTTTGCGGGGTTTCATCGCAGCACGGGGTCCTTCTGGGTGTCAAAAAAATATCTCCTAACGATACGACCGAAACCCTGAATCGGATGACCGTCTCAGTCCTGTCGGTCAAATCCGTGCCATCAAAAACACACCATTCGAACCGTCTGGTCTTGATGCTTGTTACTTGGAATCTTCGTCGGCTTTTTCGCCGGGTTGCAAGGTCAGGGGCGGCTCATCAACCTCGGCTGAAATAGGTCCCGGGGCCTGAACCGCATCCGGCTCGGGCGCCTTCACCTTATCCGGTCCCGGGATCGGGTGGGCCAGCGGAACGCCTTCGGGGGTCTCCGTCGGGCTCGGGACGGGAACCGGGGCGACCTCAGCCTCGAACGCGCGGCGGAACACCAGCACATTGCGCCAGTGGGTCGTCGATCCGGTCAGGCCCGAGCGTTCCTCGCTGGGCAGCAACTCGGCGCGCTGGTATTCCCAGCCGTCCTGACCCATCTGGTTCAGCAATTGTTCGACCGAATTGGCAAACCGCCCCTCGGGCGTTTTCACGCCCTTGGCCTTGGTGCCTTTTTGCGGGGCGGGGACAACCTTGTATTCGTAGCGCTGCATCAACCGTTCCTGAAATGCCTGTGGCGGACAGGTTATCACGTTGACCGCCGGGCGAAAGAGACGTCGACCCGATGCCTGATTTTACCCGCCACTGTTGCCCGGTTTCTGCGCTGCCCTGGTCGCCACGGACAGGCACAACTCGGTCGCGACGGCCATGTCCTGCACCGAAATCCATTCCAGCGGGCCGTGAATGCACTGCATCCCGGTAAAGATATTGGGGCATGGGGTGCCGAACTCGGTCAGGCGCGACCCGTCAGTGCCGCCCCGGATCGGAACAGATACAGGCTCGATCCCCATGTCGCGGCAGGCGTCGCGCGCCAGATCAACCGGGGTCATGTCCTTTTCCAGCCAATAGCGCATGTTGCGGTATTGCGGATAAATCTCGCACCTGATCACCGCGCGTGGCTCCGTGGCTTGCACGGCGGCGCAGACCTGTCGCACCAGATCGCCCTGCGCCTGCAATGCGTCCAGCTCGAAGTCGCGCAGGATCAGCTTGATCTCCATCTCGGAGGAGCCGCCATTCATATCGGTAATGTGAATGAACCCTTCGCGGTCATCTGTGACCTCGGGCGTCATCGTCGCCTGCGGCAAAGTCTGCACGATCTTAGCTGCCAGATGGGCTGCGTTGACCATTTTTCCCTTCGCAAGCCCGGGGTGGATCGAGACGCCCTCGATCCGGATCACGGCACGGTCGGCCGAAAAGCTTTCATATTCGATTTCGCCAACTTCCTGACCATCCAGAGTGTATGCGAAATCAGCGCCCAGATCCTTGGGTAGTTGTTCGGTAACACCGCGCCCGATCTCTTCATCGGGGGTAAAGGCGATGCGGATCGGCCCGTGCGGAATATCAGGATTTTCAACCAGATGCCGCGCCATGGTCATCAGGATCGAGACACCCGCCTTGTCATCCGCGCCCAGCAACGTGGTGCCCGATGCAGTAATCAGATCGTGCCCGATCTTTTCGGCGAGATAGGGGTGCTCCTCCGGCGACAGGACCAGATCGGGGTCGTCGGGAAAGGTGATCTCGCCACCATTGTACCCCTTGATCACGCGCGGCTTGACGCCGGTGGCATTGAACTGCGGGGCGGTGTCGACATGGGCCAGAAACCCGATCGTGGGGCCGGGAAGAGTTCCGGGGATAGTGGCGACAACAACGCTGTCACCTGTTAATTCAACATCCTGCGCGCCGATTTCGGTCAGTTCCTGGCGTAGCAGGTTCAGCATGTTCAGCTGGATGTCCGAACTTGGGGTCGAGGGCGACGTCTCATCGCTCTGACTGTCGATCGCCGCATACCGGACCAGCCGGTCCTCGAGTTCCTGATCAAATCTTTTCTGCATGTTACCTCACCTCTCTTGCCCGGAAGAAAGGGTGCAATCCGGCGGGGAGTCAAGCAGATGCTCAGCCCGAAATCGGGGCTGAGCGGTTAACTTTTCGTTATGTACAAAATGCACACCGTGGGCCGTGCGCGACGTGCAAACCCGAAGATTTACGAACCCAGCTTTTTGTTGACCAATTCGTTGACGGCCTTCGGGTTGGCCTTGCCACCGGTCGCCTTCATCACCTGACCGACAAACCATCCGGCCAGTTTCGGGTTCACTTTGGCCTTTTCGACCTGCGCTGGGTTGGCGGCGATGATCTGGTCCAGAGCCGTTTCAATCGCGCCGGTATCTGTCACCTGTTTCATGCCGCGTTCTTCGACAATCTGTGCCGGGTCACCGCCTTCGGTATAGACGATTTCAAACAGGTCCTTGGCGATTTTGCCCGAGATGGCGTCCGACGAAATCAGGTCGATGATACCGCCCAGCTGCGCTGGCGAAACCGGCGACTCGGTGATGTCGTGATCTTCTTTCTTCAATCGGCCGAACAGCTCGTTGATGACCCAGTTCGCGGCCAGTTTACCGCTGCGTCCCTTGGCGACTTCTTCGAAATACGCTGCCGATTCCACCTCGGCAGTCAGCACCGAGGCGTCATAATCAGTCAGCCCGAACTCGCTGATAAAGCGCGCTTTTTTGCCGTCCGGCAGTTCCGGCAGATTGGCGGCTATATCATCCACCCACGCCTGCTCGATCTCAAGCGGCAGCAGGTCGGGGTCCGGGAAATAGCGGTAATCATGCGCTTCTTCCTTGGACCGCATCGAGCGGGTCTCACCCTTGTCCGGGTCATACAGGCGGGTTTCCTGATCGATCTTGCCACCGGCCTCAACAATTGCGATCTGACGGCGGGCTTCGACCTCAATCGCCTGCTGGATAAAGCGCATCGAGTTCATGTTCTTGATCTCGCACCGTGTGCCCAGATGCGAGAAGTCCTGCGTTTCCTGATACTTCTCATACGCGCCCGGCAAGCAGATCGAGACGTTTACGTCCGCCCGCAGGTTGCCGTTCTGCATGTTGCCGTCGCAGGTACCCAGATAGCGCATGATCTGGCGCAGCTTGGCGATGTAAGCAGCGGCTTCTTCGGGGCCACGGATGTCGGGACGCGACACGATTTCCATCAGGCAAACGCCGGTCCGGTTCAGATCGACGAAGGACATATGCGGGTCCATGTCGTGGATCGATTTGCCCGCGTCCTGCTCCATGTGGATACGTTCGATCCGCACCTTGCGTGCGGTGCCGTCACCCATCTCGACCAGCACTTCGCCCTCACCCACAATCGGATGATAAAGCTGGGAAATCTGGTATCCCTGCGGCAGATCGGGGTAGAAATAGTTCTTGCGGTCAAAGGCCGATTTCAGATTGATGTCTGCCTTCAGGCCCAGCCCGGTCCGCACCGCCTGTTCCACGCAATACTCGTTGATCACCGGCAGCATGCCCGGCATTGCCGCGTCCACGAAAGCAACGTTTGCGTTCGGTTCAGCCCCGAATTTTGTCGACGCGCCCGAAAACAGTTTGGCATTGGACGAGACCTGCGCATGCACTTCCATCCCGATTACCAGTTCCCAGTCGTGCTTGGCCCCGGCAATGGTCTTGGGTTTGGGCATTTCGTATGTCAGGTCGAGCATGGCGCGCCTCATATCCGCAGAAGTCTAGGCCAGCGTATTAGGCCCGGCACGTCAGAGGAGCAAGGGGGAATGGCTGTGATTTCCAGTCTTTTGCCGGTTCAGTTCCGTGAAAGTTGCAGGCCCGACGAGGTAAATGTCACGTCCTTGCCGCTGTTGAGTTCCTCGCGAAACAGATCGGCGATGGCCCGCAATGCGTCCCGGTGCCCGCGCGCGGCGAACCGCTCGGGCGAAGGTACGCGGACCGAATTGTTGAACCCGGCGGCCGCATGGGCCCAGATCAGCGGATGCAGTTCGGTCAGATGATCGCGGATCAGCCAGTTTGCCGCCTCGCGCAGTTGCGAGCGGACAAGATCGGCTTTTTCGTTCAGGCCCACGCCGTTTTGCACGGTAATGGCGCAATAGGCCGACAGCATGTTGATGGTCTGCTGGTCCGGACGACGCTCCAAGATGTCGTGCAGCCCCTCCAGGAAGAACTCGATATCGACCCGAGCGCAGGCTTCCTCATCCAAGGCAATCGCATCGAATTGGACCCAGGTATATCCCCCGGCGCCCCATATTTTTTGCGTTCTGGCGGCGTTGCGCAGGGCCTGAACCTCAAGCTCTTCATAGCTGCCAAACCAGCGCGGCAGCAGATGGCTGCCCATGGCGCGCATGTGACGCTGGTTTTCGGGGTCCAGCGCGATCAGCCGCTCGTACTCGTCCGCTACCCGAACCGACGTGCGGCGTTGACCGGCCAGCAGGGCGCAGCCTGCGGCAGCAACCAACGGGCTGTCTGGCAACGCGGCCTTGCACTTGGGCAGAATAGCCGCCGCCCGGTCAAAATGCGCTGCGCAGCGCGACCGGTGCAGCGGTGGCAAGATCGCATCCAGCGCCGCTCCCCGCCATGCCCAGGCAAGATCGATATGTGCCAGTGCAACGATCAGGGCTATCATCGGGTTGCCGGGGTGTTCCTGCATCACGTCTTCCAGATCGGCGACGCCTCCTAGCAGATCATAGTCTGACAGGGCCTTGCCATCCGACAATGCATGTTCAGCGGCCAGAACCACATCCGAGCGTGCACCGAATGCCAGCAAATCAGCAATCGGCAACCCGTCGGGCGCGGTGTCGCGCGCTGCATCAGCTGCCCGCATTTCCGCGGACAGATCTTCCCACCGATCCTGCCGGGCCAGGTGACGGCCGCGTTCAATAGTGGTGCGTCCCACGAAGTCGCCAGCGTTTAGTTGTGCAACGGGAATGTTAAGCTGCCCCTGATCAGGCAGAACGGCGGCAACAGCATCTGCTGCCACCTTGTTTGGCGGCGCAATTTGCCGGGAAGGATTTGTGAAACGGGCAAGATGAGCCCTGAATGACCTGAACATGGCGAAACTCGGAACTGTAACAAAAAACGTAACTTACAGCGGAAGTCTGGCCGTAAATCAGCGTCAGTTCAAGTAAATTGCCTGAAACACTTCAGAATCCCGGGTCAATCCGGTCAGTGGCGGCTCATCGTTTCAGAAAGCTGTAAAATGATGCCGTTCGACCCGAAAGCCGGCGTTTTCCAAAGTGTTTTCAAAGGCCCGGTGCGGCGGGACCGACTCATCCGGCAGCCGGATACGCTTGCCCGATTTCAACATTAAAGAGACGCGAACCGAGAAGTCCCAACGTGTGTCGAAGCGGAAAAAATCGATCTCGTTCAGGTCGATTTCACCTTCGCGCCCGCCCGAATGCCACCTGAGGCAATCCCGGTCCAGCGTCAGCCCGGCGCTGGTGTCTTTCACGATGTCCCAGATGGCCGGCAGCGTGGCAAGCGCCAGCACCCCGACCAGCCATAGTGCGGCGTTGAAAAAGATCACGAGCGATATCAGCCCCGCAAAGACGCCGATCAGGATCAGTACAGTGCGGGGCGCGCGGTTTTGCCGGGTGAAGGTAAAGGGCGTCATGCGTCGAGTATGCGTGACACCATTTCCCCGGTGTCCCGCGACAGGTTTGGGGTATCCTGGATGCGTGTCAGTTGTGCGCGCATCAGGGCCTGACGGTCACTGTCATACCGCTTCCATGTCTGAAAGGCCGAGCACATACGCGCAGTGGTCTGCGGGTTGACCGGGTCAAGCCGGATCAGCCAGTCCGCCAGCAGGGCATAACCTGCGCCGTCGGCCTGATGGAACCCGGCGTGGTTCATTGCCAGCGCGCCCATTACTGCGCGGAACCTGTTGGGATTCTTCCAGTTGAAATCGGCATGTTCGGTCAGATTGCGCGCGGTGTCTGGCACCGCATCGGGCGCGGCCATCGCGACCTGCAGGCCGAACCATTTGTCCACGACCAGCCGGTCGTGCTGCCACTGCGTGTAAAATCCGGCCAGTTCCGTCTCACCTTTTCCGGCCCGCAAAAGACAGGCCAGGGCCGAGAGTTGAAGGGTCATGTTGTTGGCTGCGCCATACTCTTCTACTGCCTTGGCACCGCCGTCCAGGCGCGAAGTCAGCGACAGAGCGGCGCTGCCCAGTGCGCGTTTGCCGGATTGCTCCGCGTCGGGGCTGTAGGGGGTCTGAACCAGGGCTTCGCTGTGCAGGCGGGGCAGCAGGTCCTGCACATGTTGCGCTGTGGCTTGCCGCAATGTCTCGACCGCACTCCAGATCGCCATTGGATCTGGTGTTTCACCACGGTCGAACAAGGCGGCAGCGAGTTCCGATTGCGTTGGCAGTCCCAGCACCAGGGCGCGGTAAGCCGGATCAAGATCCCGGTTGCGCAGCACGGCCAGCAACCCGTCCAGATAATCGGAGTCCGGGGTGGCGTCTTCGGATATCATGCGCAGCAGTGTGTCCTGCGCCAGTGAGCGTCCCGCCTGCCAGCGGTTGAACGGGTCGGTGTCATGGGCCAGCAGGAAAGCGCGTTCGGCATTGGTCTGATCGTGCTCCAGGATCACTGGCGCCGAGAAATCACGCAGGATCGACGGCGTTGGCTTGGCGGCCAGACCGGTAAAGGCAAAGCTCTGTTCCGCTTCCGTCAATTCCAGCATTTCAGTTGCGCGCACCTCGTCGCCGTTCGGCTCCAAAAGGCCAACAGCAACGGGGATCACCTGCGGCAACTTCTCGGTCTGACCCGGTGTGGGTTCTGTCCGCTGGCTGAGGGTCAGCGTATAGGTGCCATCGGCCCAGTCCTCTGTTACGGCCACCCGCGGGGTTCCCGACTGGCTGTACCAGCGCTTGAACTGGCTCAGGTCGCGGCCAGCAGTGTCCTCGAACACCTGGATCCAGTCCTCGATGGTGCAGGCCTGCCCGTCATGGCGATCGAAATAGAGGTCGAGCGCCTTGGAATAGGCCTCATCCCCCACCAGCCGTTTCAGCATGCCGATTACCTCGGCGCCTTTTTCGTAGACGGTCGCGGTGTAGAAGTTGTTGATCTCCTGGAAGCTTTCGGGCCGGACGGGGTGCGATAGCGGCCCGTTATCCTCGGGGAACTGCCGTGCGCGCAGGTCTATGGCGTCGTGGATGCGCTTGACAGGGGCCGAGCGCATGTCGGACGTAAACTGCGCATCGCGGAAGACGGTCAGACCCTCTTTCAGGCACAATTGGAACCAGTCGCGGCAGGTGATCCGGTTTCCGGTCCAGTTGTGGAAGTACTCATGCGCGATGATCGCTTCGATCCGTTCGAAATTGGCGTCGGTCGAGGTTTCGGGGCTGGCCAGAACGGCGGAGGAGTTGAAGATGTTCAGCCCCTTGTTCTCCATCGCGCCCATGTTGAAATCATCGACGGCCACGATGTTGAACATATCCAGATCGTATTCGCGGCCATAGACATCTTCGTCCCATTTCATCGACTTCTTCAGCGCTTCCATGCCAAAGGCGCATTTGCCCTCGTCGCCCGGACGAACCCAAAGGTTCAGGTCCACGTCCCGGCCCGACATGGTGGTGAACCGGTCGGGATGGGCGATCAGGTCGCCCGCGACCAGTGCGAACAGATAGGCGGGTTTGGGCCATGGGTCGGTCCATTCGGCCCAGCCTTCGCCTTTGGCCGTGGGGTTGCCATTGGACAGAAGCACGGGCAGGTCGCCATTTATCCGCACGGTGAAGGTCGACATCACATCCGGGCGGTCGGGGTAGAAAGTGATCTTGCGGAACCCCTCGGCCTCGCACTGCGTGCAGTACATGCCGTTCGACATGTAAAGCCCCTCAAGCGCGGTGTTGTTGCCCGGGTCAATCTCGACTTCGGCCTCCCACACGAACGGCGCATCCGGTGCATCCGCAGTCAGGCCCTTGTCGGTGACCTGTGGCGCGATGTCCGCGCCATCAATGGCGGCGCGGATCAGTTTCAGATCCTCGCCGTGCAGGAAAAAGGTTCGGTCCGTTGCTTGGGGATTGGGGTGGAACGCGATGCGCGATGTGACGCGCGTGGCGTGTTCGGCCAGATCAAAGGTCAGATGCACACTGTCCACCAGATAGCCGAAGGGCGTGTAGTCTTTCAGATAGATTATGGTGGGGGCGGCGTCGCGCATCGGGGGCCTCGCATCGGTTCATGTCTGGCGCGACGTTATGGGTTGCGGCGATGCGCTGCAAGCGGTGCCGGGCACGTAAATCCGGCGTGCTTCTCCTGCGTGCTGACGCCACGCCAATCCGGCAGGTCCGCCGAAAAGCGATGGCGAATATGTTGCCTATCGGAAACTTCCGCTCTAATTGAAGCCGGCATACAGTGGCGTACAATTGCGGGAGATGTCGAATATGAGCAGTAGAGAAGCCCGGAACGGTTTGCAGATCGCCGTTGAACTGGCAGATTTCATCGAAAACCGGGCGCTGCCCGGAACGGGCGTTTCATCCGAGGATTTTTGGTCAGGCCTCTCCCGGATGGTTCAGGAGCTGGGGCCGAAGAACAAAGCGTTGCTGGCAAAGCGGGCCGAGATCCAAGGCCGGGTCGACGGCTGGCATCTGGCCCGAACAGGGCAGGATCATGATGCCGCCGCGTATCAGGCTTTCCTGCGAGAGATTGGATACCTTGTCGAGGAAGGTACCGATTTTCAGATCGAAACCGCCAGGGTCGATCCGGAGATTGCTCTGACACCCGGGCCTCAGCTGGTGGTGCCAATCACCAACGCCCGCTTTGCGCTGAACGCCGCCAACGCGCGATGGGGCAGCCTGTATGATGCGCTTTATGGCACTGATGCGATGGGCGATCTGCCCGAGGGTAAAGGATACGATACCGCTCGGGGCGCCCGCGTGATCGCGTGGGCCAAGGCATTTCTGGATGACGCGGTACCGCTGGAAAATGGCTCGTGGTCCGACGTTTCGGGCCTGAGCGTCGAAGGCGGTGCGCTGGTGCCGGCGCTGGCCGATCCCGCAGGTTTCGTTGGCTTTGGCGGTTCCGCTGACAAGCCTGAGTTCGTGCTGCTGAAGAATAACGGTCTTCACGTGCAGATCATGATCGACCCGTCCAGCAATATTGGTGCCTCCGACCCCGCAGGCATCGCTGATGTGCGCCTGGAATCGGCGCTGTCCACTATCATGGACTGCGAAGATTCGGTGGCTTGCGTGGATGCCGCCGACAAGGTTGTTGCCTACAGCAACTGGCTGGGTCTGATGAAGGGCGACCTGACCGAAGAGGTTTCGAAAGGTGGCCGGACATTCACCCGAAAGCTGGCTGGCGACGTTGAATACACCGCCGTTGGCGGCGAAACCGCGGCGCTGAAGGGCCGCTCGCTGATGTTGATCCGAAACGTCGGCCATCTGATGACCAACCCCGCCGTTCTGGATGGCGAGGGTAATGAGATCGGCGAGGGGTTGATGGATGCGCTTTGCACCACGCTGATCGCGATGCACGATCTGCGGCGCGAGGGGGGCAACTCGGTCGCAGGGTCGGTTTACGTGGTCAAGCCCAAGATGCACGGGCCGGAAGAAGTGGCGTTCTCGGTCGAAATTTTCGACATGGTCGAGGATATTCTGGGCTTGCCGCGAAACACCGTGAAACTGGGTATCATGGATGAGGAGCGCCGCACGTCGGTCAACCTAAAGGAATGTATCCGCGCTGCAAAATCGCGGGTGGCCTTTATCAATACCGGCTTTCTGGACCGCACCGGGGATGAGATTCACACCTCGATGGAGGCCGGCCCGATGCTGCCGAAAGGCGACATCAAGAACACGCCCTGGATTGCGTCCTATGAGGATCGCAACGTTGATATCGGTCTGGCCTGCGGCCTGAAGGGCAAGGCTCAGATCGGAAAGGGCATGTGGGCGATGCCCGACCGGATGGGCGACATGCTGGACCAAAAGATCGGCCACCCGAAATCCGGCGCGACCTGTGCCTGGGTGCCTTCCCCAACCGCCGCTACACTGCACGCGACCCACTATCACAAGGTTGATGTTCTGGCCCGTCAGGACGAACTGGCGGCCGGCGGCGCGCGCGGCACGCTTGAGGATCTGCTGACCGTGCCCCTGCTGGGCGGGCGCAACCTGAGCGAAGAGGAAATCACTCGTGAGGTCGAGAACAACGCGCAAGGCATTCTGGGTTATGTTGTGCGGTGGGTCGATCAGGGTGTCGGATGCTCGAAAGTGCCGGACATTCATGACATCGGCCTGATGGAGGACCGCGCGACCTGCCGGATTTCCTCGCAAGCGCTGGCCAACTGGCTGCACCATGATGTGATGGACGAAGGTCAGGTGATGGCCGCAATGCGCAAGATGGCGGCCGTGGTCGATCGCCAGAATGCGAATGATCCGGAATATTCTCCAATGGCGCCCGGTTTTGATGGTATCGCCTTTCAGGCGGCTTGCGATCTGGTTTTCAAGGGGCGGGTGCAGCCCTCGGGCTATACCGAGCCGGTTTTGCATGCACGGCGGCTGGAAAAGAAAGCCAGTTTGGGTTGAGCTGCACGGGCGGGAACGAGGGGGCTGTCTGCCCCCTCGCGCTCCCCCGAGGATACTTTGGGCCAGATGAAAGGGATCAGGGATGGCTATTTCCTTGCGCAAGGCGCGCACCATCATTCGAAAGTCGTTGGAAAAAGCGCATGAGATGGAGTTGAAGCCACTCTCGGTGGTTGTGTTGGATGCCGGCGGTCACGTCATCGCATTCGAGCGTGAGGACGGCGCGGCCCCGGGGCGCTTTGGAATAGCGCACGGCAAGGCTTATGGGGCGGTCATGTTGGGCATGGCGGGTACTGCGCAGATGCAGCGCGCCGAGGCTCAGGCCTATTTCATGGCGGCGGTAAATGGCGTTTATGGCGGTCAGGTCGTGCCTGTTCCGGGTGGCGTCCTGCTGCGCGACAAAAAGGGTGCCGTGATTGGTGCGGTTGGGGTGACGGGCGACACGTCGGACAACGACGCGGCGGCGGCCCTGGCTGGCATCGAAGCCGCAGGTCTGACGGGCGAGATCTGACACGCAACGTTATGTCGTGGCCGGTGTGGAGACTGAAGAACCGCCATTTGGAACTCCTTCCCGCTTCTAGTGATCTTGCTGGAACAATTTCCTGAATATTGATCGAAAATTGGGAAAAATTGTGCACTTGTGAACAGGAGCTTGCGCTGAGATGCAGGGTGTGTGCTATTGCACGTCTCATCTGCCGCCGATAGTTTTCAGCTAGATCTGGAAACGTTTTGGAAAACAACAATGTCACGACCCGTGGTTGGTATCATCGGAAACTCGTATCTGATGAACGATCAATACCCGACGCATGCCGGCGGTACGATGAATTCCGATGCGGTGGCGAATGTTTCGGGCTGCCTGCCGATGCTGATCCCGGCAGACCCCAGATATGTATCCGTCGATGAACTGCTTGAGGTCTGCGACGGCTTCCTGCTGACAGGTGGGCGCCCCAATGTTCACCCGGAGGAGTATGGCGAACTGGCCACTGAAGCGCATGGGGAATTCGACCGGGCGCGCGATGCGATAACTTTGCCACTGGTCCGGGCCTGTGTTGAGCGAGGTCAGCCGTTTTTTGGAATTTGCCGTGGGTTTCAGGAAGTCAACGTGGCATTGGGCGGGACGCTATACCCCGAAATCCGTGATCTGCCCGGGCGCATGAACCACCGGATGCCGCCCGACGGTACGTTGGAAGAGAAATTCGCCCTGCGCCATGTCGTGACACTGGCCGAGGGTGGTGTGTTCCACCGCCTGATGGGCGCGACCGAGGTGATGACCAACACGTTGCACGGGCAGGGGATCAAGACAGTCGGCCACAGGATCGAAATCGACGGCCATGCACCGGACGGCACGCCCGAGGCGATCTATGTCAAAGACGCCCCGGGATTTACCCTGTCCGTACAGTGGCATCCGGAATGGGATGCTGTGAATGATCCTGTGTCACGGCCATTGTTCGAAGCATTTGGAGCGGCGGTGCGGGCCTGGGCGACTGGATCGGAAGCTGGACTGTTTCAACAAACCGCGTGACTTGCGCCGGCCCCGCAAAACGGGACCGGTCGGGTTGCATCAAACCACCAGATTGAACTGATTGATCAGCGGCAGAGACCGAGCGCGTTCTCCGGTCAGGTCAAAAAGCGCGTTGCCCAGTGCCGGCATTGATGGCGGCGTGCCGGGTTCTCCTGCGCCGCCCAGGTGACGGTTGGTTTCCAGTACGCGCACTTCGACTTCCGGGGCCGTGTGCATACGCATGGCGTCATAGTCGGGGAAGTTGAACTGCTCGACCTCGCCATCGGCAAAGGTTATTGCACCAAAGCAGGCCGCTGACAGGCCGTACATCATGCCGCCGAACATCTGCGCCTTGATGTTATCGGGGTCCAGCGCAATGCCCATATCGCAGGCAATCCAAGCCTTGCTGATGCGGATGCTGCCGTCTTCGTCAACGACTTCGATCACTTGCGCTACCGGAGTGCCGAAGCTGTAGGTGAAGGCGACCCCGCGGCCAACTCCGTCCGGGGTCTGGCCGGTCCAGCCCGACATGTCGCGCACCGCTTCCAGACACCCGGCCGATGGCGCGTGTTCGTTCTTCATCAGCTCCAGCCGGAATTCCAGCGGGTCGCGGCCGGCGGCATGGGCCATTTCATCCATGAAAGTTTCGTGGAAGAACCCGTTGTGGCTGTTGCCGACCGAACGCCAGAAGCCGACGGGAATATCCAGATCGGCGATGTGGCCGCTGATGCGATAGTTCGGCACGGCATATGGCTGGTTGAACAGCCCTTCGACAAGTACCTTGTCGGGGCCGCCGCCGGCGAACCCGGTCACGCGAGACACGGCCTGATGTGTGCAGGATTGCGAGGCGACCCGACCGTCAATCAGGACCGCCTGACCGTCTTTGACCGCACCGCGCATCCGGGCTATTGCGCCGGGACGATAGAAGTCGTGGCGCATGTCCTCTTCCCGGCTCCAGGTCGTCAGAACCGGCGTGTTCGGCATGGCCAAGGCGATTTTTGTGGCGATGACCCCAAAGTCAAACTCCAGCCGACGGCCATAGCCCCCGCCCAGATAGGTGGTATGAACCTCAACAGCATCGGTTTCGAGATTGGCCGCCTCGGCAATTTTGATCTGCATGAAGGTCGGGGCCTGATTGCCGCCCCAGAATTCCAGTTTGTTGCCGGAAAACAGCGCGGCGGCCGTCATCGGTTCCATTGTCGCGTGGGCCAGATAAGGCACGGTGTATTCCGCGGATATCTCGGTGGCGCCGTCCGGCAGAGTGCTGACGTCGCCGTCATCGCGCATGGTCGAGTTCGGGTCGTTCTCGAACGCCTCGCTGATCCTGGCAAAGATTGCCTCTGTCCCGGGCGGATAGGGCGCGTCGCCCCAATCCACGTCAATGGCTTCGACTGCCTGATTGGCCAGCCATGTATTGGTGGCAATGACAGCAACGCCAGTGCCCAGATCGACGATTTTCTCGACCCCAGGCATTGACTTCGCGGCGGTGTCGTCAAAGCCGTTCATCTGGCCACCCAGTTTCGGGTTCATGCGGACCGAGGCGAACTTCATTCCGGGCAGGCGTACATCAATTGCGAATTCGGCGGTGCCGGTTGCCTTTTCGGCCATGTCCAGACGCGGTTGGGTCTGGCCAAGGTAACGCCATTCCGAGGGGTCACGCAGCGGTGCCTCGATCGGGTGGAGCTTGGCCACATCTTCGGCCAGTTCGGTGTAGGGTATCTTGTCGCCATTCGGGGCAATCACATGGCCCGAGGCCGTTTTCAGGGCACTGCGGTCCACGCCCAGACGGTCGGCGGCAGCCTGTTTCAGCGTTTCGCGGGCCGAGGCACCGGCTTCCCGCATCCGCTCGAACCCATCCTTCATCGAGGTCGAGCCGCCAGTCACATGCAGGCTGAGCACTTTGCCGATCCCGCCCAAAGCTTCACCCAGATTGTGCTGGAAATCAGAGATGTCGTAGCCCTTGTTCGGCAAGCCTTCACCGATCATGGCCGTGTTGTAATACGCTTGCGCCGCCGGGCCGTGCAGGACGGTGATCTGGTCCAGATCCACGTCCAGTTCTTCCGCGATCAGTGCGGCCCAGGTGGTTTTCACGCTCTGCCCCATCTCGGCGCGGGGTGCAAAGAGGGTAACGCCGTTCTGGTCGATCAGAACGAACGGGTTCAGCGCCGCCTCGCCTTTGCCAGGTTTGAGCGGATTGGCGACCGGGCGGCTGACATAGTAGGCGCCGAACGCCACGCCGCCGACAATTGCGGCTGAACCGATCAGGAACGTGCGGCGGAGGATTTTACCAACAGATGCCATAGTTTACGCCTCGTTTATCTTGGACGCCGCATCGTGAATCGCGGCGCGAATGCGGGGATAGGTGCCACAGCGGCACAGGTTGCCCTGCATCGCCTCGTGGATATCGCTGTCGCTTGGGACGGGGTTTTCCGCCAGCAGCGCAGCGGCCTGCATGATCTGGCCTGACTGGCAATAACCGCATTGCGCGACCTGATGATCGACCCAGGCCTGCTGTATGGTCGCCATCGCGTCCGGGGTGCCGATACCTTCTATTGTGGTCACGTCACCCCAAACGTCCGATAGCGCAACCTGGCACGAGCGTACCGCCTCGCCATCAATATGGACGGTGCAGGCCCCGCAGGCTGCCACGCCACAGCCGAATTTGGTCCCGGTCAGGCCGACCTCATCCCGCAAGACCCAAAGCAGGGGGACGTCATCGGGCAGGTCAATCTGATGCTGCTTTCCATTGATCTTAAGGGCGGTCGCCATGGCGCACCTCTCGTAGCTGTCGCGGTTTCTGACACAATTGTTGAAAAGTGTCAGGATGTCAATTGACAAAATAAACAAAAAATGTCACGAATTTGAGCATGACAGAAGCAGTTGGCGATATACGGCAAAAAGCGATCCTGGACTCGGCCTTTCAGGCATTTGCTACGTACGGATTTCGCAAGACATCAATGGACGACATAGCGCGGGGCGCGGGGATGTCCCGACCGGCCGTGTATCTGCACTACAAGAACAAAGAAGCGATCGTCAGAAAGCTGACCGAACTCTACTATGCGGAAAAAAGCGCAGCGGTTGCTGCCGCGCTGGCGTCGCCCGGTTCCGTGCCGGACGTGTTGAAGCGAGCAATACGGGCGCAGACCGAAGGAATGGCAGCCATTCTGGCGCTGCCGCACGGGCTTGAACTGCTGGATAACACCAAGTCCATGTCTTCCGAGATCATCTCGGAGGGGGAGGCCATGCTGGCGGGGCTTTACGCAGACTGGCTGTCACACCAACAACAAGCTGGGCGCGTTCGGTTGTTCGCGGACGCCGTTGAAACCGGCCGGACCATTTCAGCGACGCTCAAGGGATTGAAACTGACCGGAGCGGGTGCCGAGGTTTACGAACAACAGGTAGGCCAGGTGGCTGACCTGTTTGGCGCCGGGCTTGAGGTCAGGTGACGCGCTGGCGAATTTTGTATTCCGGCGCATCCCACAATCTGTTCTGCATGATATCTGCAAGGATTTCGACCGCGCGTTCGACATCCTGTTCATCGATGTAGAGCGGCGTGAAGCCAAAGCGCATAATGTCCGGGGCCCGGAAATCTCCGATCACGCCGCGCGCGATCAGGGCCTGCATCGCGGCATAGCCCTCGGTGAAATGGAATGAGACCTGACTGCCGCGCAGGTTCGGATCTCGCGGGCTGGCCAGATGCAGACCAGGGCAGGTGGCTTCGACGCGCGCAACGAAAAGCTCGGTCAGTTCGATGGACTTGGCCCGCACGTCGTTCATTTCTGCCAGATCCCAGACATCCATTGCTGATGCAAGCGCGCTCATCTGAATGACCGGGGGGGTGCCGACCCGCATTCTTTCGATCCCGCTGCCCGGACGGTAATCCAGATCAAAGGCAAATGGCGCTTCGTGACCCAGCCAGCCGGACAGTGCGGGCCTGACGCTGTCAGCCAGACGTGGTGCGACATAGATAAAGGCTGGCGCGCCCGGACCACCGTTGAGGTATTTGTATGTGCAGCCCACTGCAAAATCTGCGTTGCAGCCCGACAGGTCAACGGGGATTGCGCCCGCAGAATGAGCCAGGTCCCAGACCGTAACTGTGCCGTTCGAATGCGCCTGTTCCGTCAGCGCCTTCATGTCGTGCATGCGTCCCGAGCGATAGTCCACTTCCGTCAGCATCAGAACGGCAACGTCTTCGGTAATGTTCGCGGCCACGTCCTCAGGGGCGACCACACGCAATTCATAATCCGGTCCGAGTGAGCGCAGAAGCCCGTCCGCCATGTAAAGGTCCGAGGGGAAGTTTCCGTTGTCCGACAGAACAACCTTGCGGTTGGGGCACAGCTCCAGCGCGGAGGCCACGGCCTGATATACCTTGATCGACAATGTGTCGCCGACCACAACGCTGCCGGGTTCGGCCCCAATCAGCCGCCCGATACGATCACCCAGCCCGGTCGGCATTCCCATCCAACCTGCCTTGTTCCAGCCGGTGATCAGCATTTGCCCCCATTCGTTGGCCATCATGTCCTGCACATGTGCGCCAGCCGCCTTGGGCAAGGGACCGAGCGAATTGCCATCCAGATAAATCACGCCCTCAGGCAGGTCGAACATGGCTTTGGTTGCGGCAAAATCGGTCATTCAGGGCTCATCTTATTGTGCTTCGGATCAGTGTTTCCACGGGCCTATCTGATCGGAAACCGCCTGTCCATCGATGCGACATCCTGAGCTTTGCCATTTTGGCCCGAAAGCGGTAGGACGTCGTTCAGAAGCGACATAATCGCGCGTGTCGTCAATCACAGGAAATGTGCGTGCAACGGATCGATGTACCACCCGTCTGGCTTTTGGGATTCGCCGTGCTCGCGTGGCTGCAGGTACGTCATCTGTCGTTGGATCTGTCGCTGGAAAGCGGCCTGACCGATCTTTTGAGTGGCATCCTGATCGGAGGGGGCATCCTTCTGGCCGTGTTGGCCATCGTCGAATTCCGCCGCCACAAAACCACCGTTATTCCGCACGAAACACCAACCGCGATGGTGCGATCGGGCATCTACAAGCGCAGCCGCAATCCGATTTATCTGGGGGATGTTCTGATCCTGGCCGGTCTGATTCTGCGTTTTGATGCAGTGCTTTCTCTGGTTTTGGTGCCGGTCTTTGTCTGGGTCCTGGAACGCCGTTTTATCCTGCCGGAAGAAGACCGCCTGCGCCGGACATTCCGCGCCGATTTTGCCCGCTATGAACGGGAAACACGGCGGTGGATATGAGTGGGTTGCGGCCATGATCCAACGTCAAAAATGCTGCGCTTGCGAAATAATGTTGCGCAGGATACATGTTTGCTTATCAAACAATACCGACCACCTGCTCGGATTGAGTCAAAATTAGGGGGATAGCACCGGTGAAAATAGGCACACCGAAGGAAAGACTGGACGGAGAGAACCGGGTTGCGATGACGCCGGACTCTGCCGTGCAATTGCAGAAGCTGGGCTATGAGTGCCTGATCGAGAAGGGCGCGGGCGCCGCTGCCGGGTTCTCGGATGCGGCCTATGAGGCTGCGGGTGTCGAGGTGGTCAAGACTGCGGCGGCGCTATGGAAGGCGGCCGATATTGTCGCCAAGGTGCGCCAACCGACCGATGTGGAATTGAAGCGGCTGACCAAGGGCAAGACGCTGATCTCGTTCTTCAACCCTGCGGGCAACGAAGAAGGCATGGAACTGGCCAAATCCAAGGGCGCAAACGTGATCGCCATGGAAATGGTTCCGCGTATTTCGCGCGCGCAGAAGATGGACGCATTGTCGTCGATGGCCAATATCGCGGGTTACCGCGCCGTGATCGAGGCGGGCAACAACTTTGGTCGCTTTTTCACCGGTCAGGTGACGGCGGCGGGTAAAGTGCCGCCTGCAAAGGTGCTGATCGTTGGCGCCGGTGTGGCCGGTCTGGCGGCCATCGGGACCTCGACCTCGCTGGGCGCGATCACCTATGCGTTCGACGTGCGCCCGGAAGTGGCCGAGCAGGTCGAGTCCATGGGTGCTGAATTCGTCTATCTGGACTTTGAAGAAGACCAACAAGACGGCGCGGCCACCGGTGGCTATGCTTCGGTCCAGTCCGAAGAGTTCCGCAATGCGCAGTTGGCCAAATTCCGTGAACTTGCGCCGGAAATGGACATCGTCATCACCACCGCGCTGATCCCGAACCGCGAAGCGCCCGAGCTTTGGACCAAAGACATGGTCGAAAGCATGAAGCCCGGCTCGGTCATTGTCGATCTGGCGGCGGAAAAGGGCGGCAACTGCAAGCTGACCGTGGCGGACGAGAAGATCGTGACCGACAATGGCGTGACCATCATCGGCTACACCGACTTCCCCAGCCGGATGGCAGCACAGTCCTCGTCTTTGTATGCGACCAACATCCGTCACATGATGACCGACCTGACGCCCGAAAAGGACGGTCAGATTAATCATGACATGGAAGATGACGTGATTCGCGGCTCGACTGTGACATTCGAGGGCGAGATTACCTTCCCGCCGCCGCCGCCCAAAGTGCAGGCGATTGCGGCGCAGAAGAAACCGGAAGTCAAGGAACTGACCCCGGAAGAGAAGAAGGCGCAGGAGATTGCGGCCTTCAAGGCGCAGACCAAGCAGCAGTTTACCCTGTTGGGTGTGGGCGGCGCGCTGATGTTGCTGGTGGGGCTGATCGCTCCGGCCAGTTTCATGCAGCACTTCATCGTCTTTGTGCTGGCGATCTTTGTGGGCTTCCAGGTGATCTGGAATGTTTCGCACAGCTTGCACACTCCGCTGATGGCGATCACCAACGCGATCTCGTCGATCATCATCGTTGGGGCCTTGATGCAGATCGGATCAGGATCGTTCCTGGTCATTCTGCTGGCGGCGCTGTCCGTCTTCATGGCCGGGATCAACATCTTCGGTGGCTTCCTCGTAACCCGGCGCATGCTTGCCATGTTCCAGAAATCTTAAGGAGGCCGGGCACATGGAATTTGGCTTCACTACTGCTGCCTATGTCGTTGCGGCTGTTTTGTTCATCCTTTCGCTCGGCGGTCTGTCGAACCAGGAAAGCGCCAAGCGCGCGGTCTGGTATGGCATCGTCGGTATGGCGCTGGCGGTCTTCGCCACGCTGGTTGGTCCCGGTTCGGGACTGTGGCTGCTGTCGCTGCTGCTGATAGCCGGTGGTGGTTTCATCGGCCAGTACGTGGCGCAGCGCGTGCAGATGACCGAGATGCCGCAGCTTGTCGCGGCTATGCACTCGCTGGTGGGTCTGGCGGCTGTGTTCGTCGGCTTCAACGCTCATTTCGAAATCGGTAACGTGGCGCAGGTGATGGCGATTGCCGACAGTGCGTCTCAGGCGGATCTTTCCGATCTGGGCGCATTTGCCAAGCTGATCGCCAAGAAGACCGCGGCGGAACTGGCAATCCTGCATGTCGAATTGTACCTCGGCATCTTCATCGGTGCGATTACCTTTACCGGTTCGGTTGTCGCCTATGGCAAGCTGGCGGGTAAGGTGACGAGCGCCGCAACCAAACTGCCCGGCGGTCATGCGCTGAACGCGGCGGCTGCCGGTCTCTCGCTGATCTGCCTGATCTGGTACACCTCGTCGGGTGGCCTGTTCCCGCTGATCCTGATGACGCTGGCGGCGCTGTTCATCGGTTACCACCTGATCATGGGCATCGGAGGCGCTGACATGCCGGTGGTTGTGTCGATGCTGAACAGCTACTCGGGCTGGGCCGCTGCGGCGATCGGCTTCTCGCTGGGCAACGACCTGCTGATCGTGGTCGGTGCGCTGGTGGGCTCGTCCGGTGCGATCCTGTCCTATATCATGTGTAAGGCGATGAACCGTCACTTTGTCAGCGTAATCCTGGGCGGTTTTGGCGGTCCTCAGGGCGAGCAGATGGCTGTTGAAGGCGAGCAGGTGGCGATTGACGCAGATGGCGTTGCGGCCGCGCTGAACGACGCTGACAGCGTGATCATCATCCCGGGTTACGGGATGGCCGTGGCGCAGGCGCAGCAGTCCGTTTCCGAACTGGTCCGCAAGCTGCGCGCCAAGGGCAAAGAGGTGCGTTTTGCGATCCACCCCGTAGCCGGTCGTCTGCCGGGCCATATGAACGTTCTGCTGGCCGAAGCGAAAGTGCCGTATGATATTGTTCTGGAAATGGACGAGATCAACGATGACTTCCCGGATACGGATGTGGCCATCGTGATCGGCTCGAACGACATCGTGAACCCTGCGGCGCAGGAGGATCCCAACAGCCCCATCGCCGGTATGCCGGTTCTGGAATGCTGGAAGGCCAAGCAGGTGTTCGTGTCCAAGCGTGGTCAGGGTACTGGCTATTCGGGTATCGAAAACCCGCTGTTCTTCAAGGAAAACACCCGCATGTTCTATGGCGACGCCAAGGCGAGCCTGGACAAGCTGCTGCCCATGATCGACTGATCGGCAGGCTGTATCAAAATTGCAAAGGGCGCCAGACGGCGCCCTTTTCTTTTTTTGTATGCAGGGGGCTTTGCCTCCTGACCTCCATGATATTTTTGGTCAGATGAAGCAGGCGGGGCGTGCTAGGCTGGGCGGGCCAGGTTGTTGACAGGAGGCGTTGATGGAAAAGGTGAACGGCATCGGCGGTGTGTTTTTCCGCGCGCGTAATCCGAAAGCGCTGTCCGCGTGGTACGAGACCCATCTGGGGGTCAATCACTACGATCCTGTCCCCTGGAAACAGCGCGAGGGGCACACGGTGTTTGCGCCTTTCGATCAGAAGACCGAATATTTCGGCCGGTCAGAGCAACAGTGGATGATCAACTTCCGCGTCGATGATCTGGCAGCGTTAATCGCTCAGCTTGAGGCAGCAGGCATCCAGGTCGAAACCCGCGATGAGTGGGACAGTGAGGTCGGGAAGTTCGCTCGTATTTGCGACCCTGAAGGCAATCCGATCGAGCTCTGGCAGCCAAATCAATAGGATAGCGCCACTGTATGCGAAGGTATTCATGTAAGTATATGAAATAAAACAATAATTGATGTATTTTGAATGCGGGGTATAGTGGCCCGGAGTCAGGGAGCTAACAATGACGCCCATCCAGGATCATCCGCTGCGCTATGCGCTGGCCAATGAATTGCACGCGCGCCCGTTTCCGGTGGCGAAAACGCCCTGTACGGTGGTGTTTCTGGCCATCAAGAAGCCCGTTGCGGCGGCAGCGCGGGATCGTGATGAAGATGTTGCGCATCTGACGGATCTGCTGAACCGCCACGGGGCACCGCATCCGCAGCCCGGGGCCACGCATTATGCCGGACAGATCGGGCGCCACTGGCTCAAATGGGAACAGCACGCTGAATTCGTCACGTATACGGCCATTGCGCAGAATGTCAGTGACCGCCCGTTCAATCCGGCGGACTTCGAAATTTTTCCGCCCGACTGGCTGATGGCAAGCCCCGGTCAGCGCGTAACCTCGGCGATGCTGCGGGTGGTGGAATGCAAAGATGATGACTCCGTGAAGCCGATGCTTGCGGATTGGTTCGAACCGGAAAGCCTGGCGGTGGCCCGCGTTTTGGATGACGCCGCCATTTGCGCCAGCGATTTTCGCATCGACCCGGCGGGTCATATGCGCTTTGCCGTTTTTGTCCGTGACGGGACCAATCAGCGCCGGACTGGCCGTATCATTCAGCGTCTGTGTGAAATCGAGACCTATAAGGCAATGTCCATGCTGGGCTTTGCACGGGTGAAACAGCTGATGCCGCGCATAGGCGAACTGGACGGGAAGCTGACGGAGTTGATGAGGCAGATGACTGTCAGTTCGTCCAAGCCGGATGAGTTGTTGCCGCAACTGCTGTCCACGTCGATCGAACTGGAAACCCTGTCGGCCCAATCCTCTTTCCGCTTTGGAGCGTCGGGCGCCTATGAAGCCATCGTCAACCAACGGATCGAAATCCTGCGTGAGGAACGGTTCGAGGGCGGCCAGTCTTTTGCCGATTTCATGATGCGCCGCTATGACCCGGCTATGCGCACCGTAAAGTCGGCCGAGCGCCGCCTGCAAGCCTTGTCGGACCGGGCTATCCGCGCCGGCGACCTGCTGCGGACACGGGTGGATGTGGAACGAAGTGCGCAGAACCAGGCGCTGCTGGAAAGCATGGATCGTCGCGCGGATCTGGCCTTGCGACTTCAGCACACGGTAGAAGGTTTGTCGGTTGTTGCAATCAGCTATTATGCGGTGTCTTTGGTCAGCTATCTTTTGTATCCGCTGACGAGCGCGGGCATCAGCAAGGGGATGCTGACGGCCGCCGTGACATTGCCGGTTGTCGCAGGCGTTTGGGTCGGTGTTCGCCATATCCGCAAGCGGCTGTCCTAGATCACGTTTGCCAAAATCCATCAGGCCTGTAGAACGGGGCTGGCAGGTTTGCCCGGCAAGAGGGGTTTTTCGTGATCGGAATTGTGGTCGCATGGCGCGCCGTCGCGGCCATGTTCATCCTGAACGGTGCCTTGTTCGGCATCTGGGCATCGCGCATCCCCGCGGTGCGTGACAGGCTGGAGCTGACGCACGAGGCGTTGGGTTATGGCTTGCTGTTCATGGCGGCAGGGGCGGTGTGTTCATTTCCAGTGACGGGGCGTCTGACCGACCGTTTCGGAGCTGTCGTTATCACGCGTGTGATTGCCGTTCTCTACACGCTTTCGCTGATCCTTCTGGCTCTGGCAGGCGGTTTCTGGGCGCTGGCTGTGTTTCTGTTCATCTTTGGGGCATTCCACGGGTCGATGGACGTGGCGATGAACGCCTGGGCGGCCGAGGTAGAGCAGGCTTATGATAAACCCGTCATGTCCTCGTTTCACGCGATGTGGAGCCTTGGGGCCGGGCTGGGGGCGCTCAGCGGTTACATGGCGGTCCAGATGGGGCTGACCGTGATCACTCATTTCCTGCTGGCAGGTGGGATTGTCGTGGGCTTTGCGCTTGCCCTGTCATGGGTGCGCTGGACGTCAAAACTGTCGGAGAGCGCGGGCGGCGCCGTTTTTGCATGGCCGTCCGGTGCTTTGGTTCTTGTTGGAATTGCGGCCTTGTGTGGTGCGTTGGGCGAGGGAGCGGTCGCGGACTGGAGCGCGGTCTACCTGCGCGATGTCACGGAAGCGACCGAAGGTGTTGCGGCGTTGGGTTATGCGGTGTTTTCGGTCGCGATGGTTGCGCTCAGACTGGCGGGTGGTGTGTTCATAGCCCGGTTCGGGCCGGTCAGCATCGCAAGATTCGGAGGTGTCTGTGCGGCCATCGGGGTGTTTTGCGTGGTATCCGCTGCGGCGACCTCGCTGGCTTTGTTCGGCTTTGCTTTGATGGGGATCGGTTATGCCGTCATCATGCCCTTGGCATTCAGCCGCGCCGCGAATGACCCGCTGGTGCCCCCCGGACAGGCAATTGCCAGTGTTGCAACGCTTGGATATGGCGGGTTGCTGATCGGGCCGCCATTGATCGGGTTTCTGGCCGAATTGTTTGGCCTGAGAATGGCGTTTTCGGTGCTGATACCGCTGGCGGTACTGATCGTCGTGTTGGCCGGCGCGCTGAAACGCGCCGGCTGACTTGGTTCAACGTCCGCGAATACGCGGGTCCAGAGCGTCGCGCAGACCGTCACCCAGATAGTTGACGCTTAGCACCGTCAGCGAGATCGCAAGACCGGGCCAGAACACGCGTTCGGGGTATTGCTGCAGATAGTCGACACCGTCAAACAGCAACCGGCCCCAGGTCGGGAAGTCCGGCGGAAAGCCCAGGCCCAGGAAGGACAGTGCGCTTTCGGTGATGATCGCGGTGGCGATGCCCAGCGTGGCGGAGACCATGATCGGGGACAGCACATTGGGCAGGATGTGCCGCGTGATGATCTGTCCGTTGCTTGTCCCGATCGAGCGCGCGGCCAGAACGAACTCCCGCTCCTTGATCGCCAGAACATCTCCGCGCACGATCCGTGCGGTCGGCATCCACGACGTGACGCCGATTGCGGCGACGATCAGGATGAAAATCCCGCGCTCCAGCCCGAATGCCGCTGACAGCGGTTCTCGGAACAGCAGCATCATGACTAGAAGCAATGGCAGCAGGGGCAGGGCCAGGAACAGATCGGTCAGGCGCATCAACGGCCCGTCCAGCTGTTTGAAGAACCCGGCCAGAACGCCGATGAAAGATCCCAGGAACAACGCCAGCAACATCGCGGTGATGCCCACGGAGACCGAGGTTTGCCCGCCTGACATCATACGGGCCAGAATGTCACGGCCCAACTGGTCCGTTCCAAACGGATGCGACCAGCTTGGCCCCTGATTGCGGGACCGGATGTCGATCTGTGTCGGGTCGATGCTCCACAGATAAGGACCAATGTAGACGCCGGCCACGATGAAGATAAACAGGACGGCCCCGATCATCGCGCCCTTGTGGGTCTTGAACTGATCCCAGACATCGCGCCACTGACTGCGGGGCGGGGTGGCCAGTTCCTCCAGCACGTCTGCCGTTGGCAGGGCGGTCGAGGCCGGGGCAAGCCCTTCGTCCGGAACCAGAGAATCCGTGCGATCATGATCAGTCATAGCGAATCCTCGGGTCCAGAATGCCATACAGGACGTCTGCGATCAGGTTGAACAGCACGATCAGGACGGCGAAGATGAAGGTCAGGGTCTGCACCATCGGCAGGTCATTGGCCTGAATGGCCCCGATCAGCAACTGGCCGATGCCGTTCACCTTGAAGACCTGCTCGGTAATGATGGCGCCGCCGAAGATGGCCGGAATGCCCAGAGCAATCACGGTGACAACTGGAATCATCGAGTTGCGCAGCACGTGGACCATCACGACGGTGTATTCGCTGAGGCCCTTGGCGCGGGCGGTGCGGACGTAGTCCTGATTGAGGTTATCCAGCATCGAGGCGCGCATGAACCGGCTGAGTTGTGCGGTGATCTGAAGCGCCAGAACCATGACAGGCATGATCATCTGCTTCAGCTGCACGACAAAACTGTCCCAGCTATCGACCACATGTGTTGTGTCATAGATTGACGGGAACCAGCCAAGTTGGACTGAGAAGATCACGATCACCAGCACGCCCGAGAAGAAGGGCGGGACCGAGAAGCCGACCATCGACACGAATGTGCCCATCTGATCGAACCAGGAATACTGGCGGTATGCGGAATAGATGCCGATGGGCAGCGCGATAAGGATGGCGACCACATAAGCGGTGCCGACGACCCACAGGGTCTGCGGGATACGCTGAACGACGATGTCCATGACGGGCGAGCGGGTCTGCCACGAAATCACACGCAGATCGCCTTCGGAGAAGGTCGTGCCGAACATCGAGTCGATCAGCACCTGCGGTTCAATCCAGAAGAACTGCACGATCCATTTCCAGAACCGGATATGCATCGGCTGCCCGAGGCCAAGCGCCTCGCGCATCTTCTCTTTGACTTCGGGGGGGACGGTAAGCGGAACCTGCGCCATGGGATCGCCGGGTGCGAGTTCAAGCAGCAGGAAGATGACGAGACTGATGAACAGGAGCGTCGGAACGGCCAGAATCAGTCGTCTGATGGTGAAGTTGAGCATCAAAAGGCGCCTTTATTGTGCGTCTTCTTGTTGGAGTGGTGTGCAAATGACCGCGCCCCGATACAGATCGGGGCGCAGCTTTGCAACTTGATGTTTAGGATCCGGTCTTGCGGTACCAGTCTGCTGCATTCCACAGCTCGCTGTCCCAAACATTCAGGATCACGCCACCCAGGGTGTTTGCGTGCGCCGACAGACGGCCACGGTGCACCAGCGGGATCATACCGCCGTTTTCAACCATGATGTCGTTCAGACGACGGGCGATTTTCGCACGCTCTTCCGCACCGGCGGTTTCGGCCAGCTGACCATGCAGCTTGTCGAATTCTTCGTTGCAGAAGCGGCTGATGTTTTCACCCTGCCACTGCGATTCCGGCTTGGGAGCCTTGTCGCACAAGCCGTTGCCCAGATAGGACTGCGGGTCGGTGCCGTTGAAGGTGTTGGCGTACATTTCAACGTCCGCATAGAACTTCTGGAAGGTGTCGGGCGAGCCCGGGTCACCGCCGAAGAAGACCGACGCGTTGATGTTGCGCAGCTCAGTTTCGATACCGATCTGGCTCCACCATTCCTTGATCAGCGCCTGGAAGTCCTGACGGACGGCGTTGGTCGAGGTCTGGTAGACGATCTTCAGCGGAACGCCGTCTTTTTCACGCACGCCGTCGCCATCAGAGTCTACGATACCCGCGTCATCCAGCAGTTTCTTCGCACCTTCGATGTCCTGCGTGTCACAGGAAAAGGTGTCCGAATTCACGGCAGCCGGGGCCGGAACCCAGTTACAGGTGACCTGACCGGCCTGACCATAGCCGATTTCCACCAGCAGCGGACGGTCGATTGCCAGAGACATCGCCTTGTAAACCGCAGGATCCTGCAGGAACGGGTGCGGATGCGCAGCAGTCGAACGCTCGCCTTCCGGCAGATCGGGCGACGGGTTGGTCTGGTTCAGCATGATGCGCTCGACCAGCGGGCCGAAGCCTGCGACCGGAGTGCCCTTGCCGCCTTCCTGCATCTGCTGGATCACCTCGGGTGCCAGCTGCAGGTTCCAGGCATAGTCAAACTCGCCGGTTTCCATCACCGCGCGGCCCGCCGCAGTTGCGTCACCGCCACCTTTGAAGGTCAGCGTCGCAAAGGCAGGTTTTGCCGGATCACGGTAGTTGTCGTTGGCCTTCATGGTGATCACGTCGTTCGGCTTGAACTCGGTGACGACAAACGGGCCGGTGCCGATCGGGTTAAAGTTCTGCTCGGTGCATTCGGGGGCTTTCGCGCCCAGGCAGTCGGCAAACTGTGCGGCCTGAATGATCGGGCTTTCGCCGCCGACAAACGGACCATAGGGGAACGGGGTCGGTGCATCGAACGTGACCTTTACGGTCAGATCGTCCACGGCTTCGACCGATGTGACGCCTTCGAATTTGGTCACCTGCGCGCAGCCACCTTCGGGGTGCATGCAGTAGTCAGCGGTGAATTTCACGTCCGCAGAAGTAAACGGACTACCATCCGACCAGGTGATTCCCGGTGCGATTTTCCAGGTGATCGAGGTCAGATCTTCGCTGACACCGCCGTTTTCAACGGTTGGAATTTCCGATGCCAGATAAGGCACCATGTTGCCGTCCTGGTCGTAGCGGGCGAGCGGTTCGATCACCAGCGAGGCCGACTCCACATCCTTGGTGCCACCTGAAAGGAACGGGTTCAGGATCGACGGTGCCTGCCAGTAAATGATGCTGACATTGCCGTCCGATCCGCGCTCGGCAAAGGCCATCGGGGCCATCGCTGTGCTTGCAATCGCACCAAGCAAAAGGGTTTTGATTTTCATCATACACTCCATGTTGGACACATTCGTGTCTCGATTATCTCCGCAAGGCCTGCGGGTTTGGCGTTGCCGTGTGGGATTGTAAGGCGCTGAAAAGAAACATGTATGCAAGCCACGCTTCGCGAATTCCGCCATCTCCCAAAAACGGTTACGCGGCGTATCGAAACAGAGTTTTGGAAAATTGCAAGCCTTGCCTTAAGGAAAACCTGCAATGCGTTTGACTTTTCCCTTCCTGCCGCCTTAGCGTTTGGCATTCAAAAATAACAAGCCGCCAAGGGGAGCGTGCGCGTGCTGGATCAGCCTATTGCCCAGATCAAGAATCTCAGGGTCGAATTTCAGACCAAGGATGGTCCGGTGGTCGGGGTCGAAGATGTCTCGTTTTCGGTCAATCCCGGCGAAACCGTATGTATCGTTGGTGAATCGGGGTCGGGGAAATCGGTCTCGTCTCTGTCGTTAATGCGGTTGGTGGAATTCGGCGGCGGTGAGATCGCGGGTGGGCAACTGCTGTTTGACCGGCGCGACAAGACCGAAATGGACCTGTCTGGGGCCGATCAGAATCTGATGAAACAGATTCGCGGCAACGAGATCGGAATGATCTTTCAGGAGCCGATGACAGCGCTGAACCCCGTTTTTACCGTCGGCCGGCAGTTGACCGAAGGGTTGCGGATCCACAAGAACCTGTCCAAATCGCAGGCCGAGGACCGCGCGCTGGAACTGCTGCGTCAGGTCCGCATTCCAGAACCCGAACGGCGACTGAAGCAATACCCGCACGAATTGTCCGGCGGCATGCGCCAGCGGGTGGTGATCGCCATGGCCATGGCCTGTGAGCCGCGCCTGCTGATCGCGGATGAACCCACCACAGCGCTGGACGTGACAATTCAGGCCGAGATCCTCGCACTGATGGACCGGCTCAAGCGGGAAACCGGCACGGCGGTGATGTTCATCACGCATGACATGGCGGTTGTGGCACAGATGGCCGACCGCGTCGTGGTCATGTTCCGCGGCAACAAGGTCGAAGAGGGCACGGTCCAGGAGATCTTTGAGAATCCGCAGCACGACTACACCAAGGCGCTGCTGGCCGCTGTTCCGAAACTGGGCGAAATGCAGGGAAAATCGGCTCCGGAACCGATGAAGCTGCTGGGTGTCGAAGGGCAGAACATCGCGCCAATCCCCGGCACTGAAGAAGTTCTGCTGTCCGTCAAGAACCTGACCACCCGGTTCCCCGTCAAGGGGGGGCTGCTGCGTCGCACGATTTCCAATGTGCACGCGGTCGAAGACGTTTCGTTCACCCTGAACAAGGGCCAGACGCTGAGCCTTGTGGGCGAATCAGGGTGCGGCAAATCTTCGGCGGGTCGGTCGATCCTGCGGCTGGTCGAGCCGATGGCAGGTGAGGTCAATCTGGATGGCCTTGATATCATGAAACTGGATTCTGCGGGTCTGCGCAAAGCGCGGCTGGATATGCAGATGATCTTTCAGGACCCGTTCGCCTCGCTCAATCCGCAGATGCAGCTGATCGATCAGGTGGCCGAACCGATGCGCAACTACGGTGTCGCGTCCGGCTCGGAGTTGCAGGACCGTGTGGCGCAACTGTTCGACAAGGTACAGTTGCCGCGCAGCTTCATGCGTCGTTTCCCGCACGAGATGTCGGGTGGTCAGCGGCAGCGGATCGCGATTGCCCGAGCGCTGGCGCTGAACCCCAAACTGATCGTCGCGGACGAGGCGGTATCGGCGCTTGACGTATCGGTCCAGGCGCAGGTTCTGAACCTGATGATGGAGCTTCAGTCGGAACTTGGCCTCAGCTATCTGTTCATCAGCCACGACATGGCCGTGGTCGAGCGGGTCAGCCACCATGTCGGCGTCATGTATCTGGGCCGCATTGTCGAACTTGGCCCGCGTGCCCGGGTGTTCGAGAACCCGCAGCACGCCTATACTCAGGCGCTGATGAAGGCTGTTCCGATTGCCGATCCGAACCAGCGGAAATCGGAAAAGGATCTGAATTTCAAGCCGATCCCGTCGCCAATTCATCCAATCGGCTATAAACCCGAACCTTCAGAATACCGCGAGGTCGAGCCGAGTCACTTCGTCCTAACCACGGATAGCGGTTACTGATCCCCATGCCGCACCGCCTGACGCCGCTTGAGATCATGACGCGCCTGATCTCGTTCCCGACGGTGAGCCGTGAGACCAACCTGCCTCTGGTGGACTGGGTCGAAGCCTACTTGGCCAGCCACGGCATCACGTCGCATCGCTGGCCCGATCCGAACCAGCCACACAAAGCCGCCCTACTGGCCCATGTCGGCCCCTGGCAGGAAGGGGCGGTTGTCCTGTCCGGCCATACCGATGTCGTGCCCGTTGACGGGCAGCCATGGGACAGCGACCCGTTCACTGTTGTTGAAAGAGACGGCAAATATTTCGGGCGCGGAGCCTGCGACATGAAGGGCTTTGACGCACTGGCCATCTGGGCTTTGGTCGAGGCGCAATACGCGGATCTCAAACGACCTCTGCAACTGGCGCTGAGCTTTGATGAGGAGGTTGGCTGCACCGGAGCCCCGCCGATGATCGAAGCCATGCAGGAGGTTCTGCCCAAGGGATCCGCCGTGATCGTGGGCGAGCCGTCGATGATGCAGGCCGTCACGGGCCACAAGGGCAGCTTCGGGTATGATACACATGTTGTCGGGTTTGAGGTCCACAGCTCGATCATGCATACCGGGGTCAACGCGATCATGTCGGCGGCGCCGCTGATCGATTGGGCCAACGATCGTAATGCCGAGAACATGGCAGCCGAACCGAGTGATGTCGCCGCGATATTCGACCCGCCCTGGACCACCTGCCATGTCGGGATGATCGAAGGGGGAACAGCGCATAATATCACTGCCAAGGACTGCCGGTTCATGATGGACTTCCGAGTGGTGCCCGGTGAACAGGCATCGCACTGGAGAACGGACTATCTGAAGCAGGTGCGGCAGATCGAAGCCCGGATGCAGCAGGTCCACCCGGAAGCGCGCATCGACGTGGCCGAGGATTTTGCAGTACCGGCGCTGGTGCCCGAACCTGATGGAGAGGCCGAGGCCTTGGTGCGATCCCTGACGGGGGACAATGCCTCGCATGTTGTCAGCTACGGGACTGAAGCGGGGCAGTTTCAGGAAGCGGGCTATTCAGCGGTTATTTGCGGCCCCGGCGATATTGCAGAGGCCCATCAGCCGAACGAGTTCATAACGATTGCACAGTTCAATGAAGGTCACAGATTTATGGAGCGGCTGGTAAACAAGCTCGGCGCCTGAGATTTGTGGCCATTTGGTCGATATTGAAACTCTTGTCACAGGAGGATGAAAATGCCCGTCAAAAACAGGCTAGCCGAAATGCATGGCGAGATCACCAAATGGCGCCGCCATCTGCATGCCAATCCAGAATTGATGTATGACGTCCACGAAACGGCCGCCTTTGTAACAGAGCGCCTGAAAGCGTTTGGCGTAGATGAGATTACGCCCGGTATCGGCAAAACAGGCGTTGTTGGCGTGATCCGGGGGCGGACCGACACGAAGGGTCGTGTCGTGGGTCTGCGCGCCGATATGGATGCGCTGCCCATCGAAGAGGCAACCGGGCTCGACTATGCCTCGATCGTGCCGGGCAAGATGCATGCCTGCGGGCATGACGGCCATACCTCGATGCTGCTGGGGGCGGCACAGTATCTGGCTGAGACCCGGAATTTTGATGGGACCGTTGTTCTGATTTTCCAGCCCGCCGAAGAAGGCGGCGCGGGCGGATTGGCGATGTGTCAGGATGGCCTGATGGAACGATGGGGCATTCAGGAAGTATACGGCATGCACAATATGCCGGGTCTTCCGGTGGGAGAGTTCGCCATTCGACCTGGTGCCTTGCTGGCCTCGTCCGACGAGTTCGAGATTGTTGTGATGGGCAAGGGCGGGCACGCCGCCGCGCCGCATGATGCGGTGGACACAACACTTGTCGCATCTCATATAGTCGTGGCTTTGCAGTCGGTTGTGTCGCGCACCGTCGATCCGATCAAGCGTGTGGTGCTGACGGTCGGTACCTTCGTGACTGATAGCGTTGCGTCAAACGTGATCGCGCACACGGTGCGGCTGCAGGGCACGGTGCGAACGCTGGATCCCGAGTATCGCGCCATCGCGGAAGAGCGGGTGCGCCGGATCGCCGAGGACACGGCCTCGGCCTTTGGTGCAACGGCAAAAGTGATCTGGACGCCGGGGTACCCGGCGACTGTCAATACCGATGCGGAAACAGGCTATGCTGCCGAAGCTGCGGCGGCTGTTGCCGGCAAGGTGAATGATAGCGTCGATCCGATCATGCCGTCGGAAGATTTCGCCTACATGCTTGAAGAACGGCCGGGCGCCTACATCTTTGTTGGCAATGGGGACACCGCCATGTGCCACCATCCTGAATATAACTTTGATGACGAAGCCATACCCGCGGGCTGCAGTTGGTACGCGGAAGTGGTGGAACGACGAATGCCTGTCGCATGACACACAGGGGAGAATGACATGCCTATCAAGAACCGCCTTGCCGAGATGCAGGAAGAAATCACCGCTTGGCGACGGGATCTTCATGAAAATCCGGAAATACTGTTCGAAACGCATCGCACCAGCGCGGTGGTCGCCGACAAGCTGAAGGAATTCGGCTGTGACGAGATTGTAACCGGCATCGGGCGAACCGGCGTTGTTGGCGTGATCAAGGGCAAGTCGGATACCAAAGGCAAGGTCATCGGACTTCGGGCGGATATGGATGCGCTACCGATCCATGAGGCGACCGGGCTGGACTATGCATCGAAAACTCCGGGTGCCATGCATGCCTGTGGCCATGACGGGCATACGGCGATGTTGTTGGGGGCCGCAAAATATCTGGCTGAAACCCGCAATTTCGATGGAACGGTTGTGGTCATCTTCCAACCTGCCGAAGAAGGCGGCGGCGGCGGGCGCGAGATGTGCGAAGATGGCATGATGGATCGCTGGAATATTCAGGAAGTCTATGGAATGCACAACTGGCCTGGTAAGCCCGTAGGGTCGTTTGCGATCCGTCCGGGTGCGTTCTTTGCAGCTACTGACCAGTTCGACATCACGTTCGAAGGCCTTGGCGGCCACGCGGCCAAACCACATGAAACTGTTGATACGACCGTCCTGGCCGCCAATGCAGTTTTGGCGTTGCAGACCATCGCTTCGCGTAATGCCGATCCGGTCGATCAGATTGTGGTATCCGTAACCTCGTTCGAAACCTCCTCCAAGGCTTTCAACGTGATCCCTCAGACGGTTCAGATCAAGGGAACCGTGCGCACCATGAGCAATGCTATGCGGGATCTGGCTGAGCGACGGATCAACGAAATCTGCAACGGCGTTGCCGCGACTTACGGTGGGACCGCTGATGTGACCTATATCCGAGGCTATCCGGTCATGGTGAACAGCGACGAGCAGACCGATTTTGCGGCGGACGTGGCGCGTTCAGTCTCAGGCGCTTGCGAGGAGGCACCTCTGGTCATGGGCGGCGAGGATTTTGCCTTTATGCTGGAAGAACGTCCGGGCGCTTATATTCTGGTTGGCAACGGCGACACGGCGATGGTGCATCACCCGCAATACAACTTCAATGATGAGGCCATTCCGGCAGGATGCAGTTGGTGGGCCGAGATTGTCGAGCAAAGGATGCCGGCCGCCTGACGGCAAAGGCGATGGGGGCTCTGCCCCCGTCGCGCCCATGGCGCGCCTCCCCCGGGATATTTTTAGCCAGATGAAGCGTGGACCCCGCGGGCGATCACGTGAGAGAAAGATACTTGCAGAGTGTATCTGTGACGTCGTCCAGCGCCGATTTTTGAGTGTTCACGCAGGATTTGACGGCGCTTTGGGCTTCCGCTAATGCCACTTTGTCGCTCAGCCAAGTGGTAACGGCCGTGGCAAGGTCTTGTGCTGTCCGCACCTCGATTGTGCCGCCACTTTCGATCAGAGGCGCAAATGTTTCGGCAAAGTTGAAATACCCCGGCCCGGTAATGACGGCCGCGCCGGCCTGTGCCGGTTCAAACGGATTGTGACCGCCGATTTCCTTGAGCGAGCCGCCCAAAAATACGATCGGACACAAGGCATACCATGTTCCGGTTTCGCCGAGGGTATCGGCGACGTAGACCTGCGTGTCTGCCGTGATCGGCATGTCGGCAGAGCGCAGCGACATGGAAAAGCCGGCCTGCTGGATCAATGCGCCGAAATCTGCGCGCCGTTCAGGATGGCGGGGGATCAGCAGGAGTAGCAGGTCGGGCCAGCTTTCCAGCAATTGCGCGTGGGCCGCCAGCACGATTTCCTCTTCTCCGGCATGGGTGGAACTGGCGATCCAGACCGGCCGCCCGGCAATCTGGCTGCGGATGCTGGTCAGCGTTTCCTTGTTCACGGGCAGGGGGTCGGACATCGACTTGAGGTTGGTCCCGGGCTTGACCCGGTCAGCTTGGGCCCCCATGGCCAGCAGGTTGGCCGCCGCCTTGTCGTTCTGGGTCAAAAACAAGCGAAACTGTTCAAGGATGAACCGTGCTGTTCGCGGACGCTTTTTCCAGCCAGCGACCGATTTATCCGACAGTCGGGCATTGAGCAGGGCAAGCGGCATTCCCAGGTGCGAGGCCTCGACAATCAGGTGCGGCCAGATTTCGCTTTCGACGAAGATCCCGGCATCGGGCTTCCAATGGGCCAGAAACCGTCTGACGGGGCCGCCTGTGTCCAGCGGCGGGTACTGGTGGCGCGTTCTGGGCGGAAGCCGCTTTTCGATAAGGGCCGCCGAGGTCGGAGTGCCGGATGTGATCAGGAAATGCGCATCTGGCAGCTTCTCCGCCAGCCGATTGATCAGGCTGAGAACGGACAGGCTTTCTCCGACGCTGGCGGCGTGAAACCAGACCAGGCGGCCATCTGGACGGGGCTGGCTTGCGTGGCCGAGGCGTTCCTGTTGCCGTGCCTGGGGAACCCCTGCAGCCTGCAGCTTGTTGCGCACGGTACGCCAGACAAGCGGTGCGGCAATTGAGGTCAGGCCGCAATACAATCGATAAAGCAGTGTCTGGCCGTTCCGGCGCGGCATGTCAGCCGCCTGTGTGGCTCATGTGGCGGCTCATCCGGCCATCTACCGCCTGACGGGAATAGTCGAAATCATGCCCCTTGGGTTTGAGGTTGATCGCAGCGCGGATCGCGTCTTCGAGCGGTTGTTCCGTATCCGGATGATCCCGCAGCGGATCGCGCAGATCGGCCATGTCTTCCTGGCCCAGGCACATGTACAGCTCGCCCGTACAGGTCAGCCGCACGCGGTTGCAGCTTTCGCAGAAATTGTGGCTGAGCGGCGTGATGAAGCCGATCTTCTGCCCCGTTTCCTCGAGCCGGACGTAGCGCGCAGGGCCGCCGGTCCGCTCGGCCAGATCGGTGACCCGGTATTGGTTTTCGTATTCGGCCCGTACATCCTTGAGTGACCAGTACTGATCCAGACGATCTTCGTTGCCGATGTCCCCCATCGGCATGACCTCGATCCAGGTCAGGTCCATGTCACGCTCGGTGCACCATTGCGTGATGCGCGGCAGTTCTTCCTCGTTGAAGCCTTTCAGAGCCACGGCATTGATCTTGATCCGCAATCCGGCTTTTTGTGCGGCATCAATGCCGTTCAGCACTTGTTTCAGGCGTCCCCAACGGGTGATGCGGGCGAATTTGTCGTCATCCAGCGTATCCAGCGACACGTTGATCCTGCGCACGCCCGCGGCATACAGATCCTCGGAAAAACGGTTTAGCTGTGATCCGTTGGTTGTCAGTGTCAGCTCTTTCAGCGCGCCGCTGTCCAGATGCCGGGTCATGGCGTTGAAAAAGCTCATGATGTTACGGCGCACCAGTGGTTCCCCGCCGGTTATGCGCAGCTTTTCGACGCCCAGCCGGACAAATGTCGAACACATGCGATCCAGCTCCTCGAGAGTCAGCAGGTCCTTCTTGGGCAGGAACGTCATGTTTTCGGACATGCAATAGACGCAGCGGAAATCGCAGCGATCCGTGACGGAAACACGGAGATAGGTGATGGCGCGCGCAAACGGGTCGATAAGAGGAGCTGTCATGCGACATAGGTAAAGCTGCGGCCTGCCCGCGACAAGGGTGAAGTTTCCTTTGCGCTGGCATAGATGGGCACAGATCGATAGGTTGTGGCCATGAGATATGCGGTTTTGGTGTTTTGCGCTTTGCTGGCGGGATGTGACGCGGTTCGGTCAACGACGGACCGGGTTTTTGGCGGTGGCGATGGCGCTGCCGAACAGGATGCTGCGACTGCCGGGGACGCGGTCGAACCGGAACCTGTTGCGGCCACTGCGGCTGGTTGGATCGGCGCCAGAACGACCGTCGCCGCGCTGGGTGATCCCACGACGCCGGGACGCTGGATGGAAACCCCTTTGGTCGAGACCGAGTTTACGGGCCGTGTTCTGGTCCCAAGTACGGGGGCGCAGGCCTATATTGCGCTGGTTCCGGCACCGGGACCTGAAAGCGGGGGCAGCCGTCTGTCGCTGGATGCAATGCGGGCACTTTTGTTGCCGCTCGACGCTCTGGTCGAACTTGAAGTCTATTCCAACTGATCTTTCAGGTATTTTCCGGCCTCGCGGCGGGCAAACGGCTTCATCTGGCTGCCATGCGCGGACAGAAACGCAATGACGCGGGACGGATCGTGTTTGGACAGTTCGCGCAGCCACCAGGCGACAGATTTCTGAATGAACCAGTCACGATCGGGAACATAACCCGCAGCCCAACCCAGAATACGGTCGCGGCGTTGCAGATCGTCGGGTTTGGGGTGGTTTTGCTTGGTCCAGGGCAGGGTGGCGACCAGAGCAGCCCTGCGGGTCCACATGTGGTCTGAGGTGGTCCAGAGCTCCACCTGATCCAGCCGTTCGGGGTCTGCTGTAAGGCGCTTTTGCATTGCCATGCAGGCGTGATCGGCCACCGCCCAGGCGTCAAAATCCGGCAACCAGCTGTGCAGCAGTTCCCAGACCGCCTGATCTGGCCGGATACGGGCCTGCGTCAGCAGTTTGGCAGCAGCAAGACGAGCCTCGTGAATGTTGCTCTGCCACAGAGCGTCCGCCACTTCTACGCGATCAGAAACATCCAGCTCTTGCCGCCACGACTTGGTGAGGTCGTTCAAAACCGGATTGGCAACCCCCAGATAAGGACGCTCGACCTTGTGATAGGCCGCAATCTGGTCTGCGCGCTCGGGGTCGGCATGAGCCTTGATCTGGTTGAGATAGCTATCCGGCATCGCCGCCCTTTTCCAAGGCACGGGTGGGGTGGCCGTCAATCGTGGAGTGGTTCTTGTCGACCCAATAGGCACGGATGTCCTCGTCGGATTTTCCGTCGACCCACTTTTGCATCGTGTCGCGGTCCGATTGGAATTCCATGAACGGAACCGCGTAGCCACAGGATGTTTGCACCATGTCGAGGCTGAGGTCATAGATCTGCCGCGCGCTGCGATGAGTGGGGAACAGGGCGGCCAGTTCGTCCCAGCCATCGTCGCCGACGTGCAGGGTATGTGCAGTGCCATAGGTGCGCAGGATCAGCGGGCGCGTGGTGAAGGAACACCACATCAGCGTCATGCGATTGGTCTGCAGCAAATGACCGGCGGTTTCGTTGCCACTGCCGGTCAGGTTCATCCAGACGATCCGGTTGGGCCCAAGAACACGTAATGAATCCATGCCCTTGGGCGAGATATTGACGCGACCTTCAGGCCCTGCGGTGCCAACGAAGAACATGTGCTGGTCTTCGATGAACTTGCGTTGGGCGGCGTCCAGTTCCGGGAATTGTTTGGACATTGTTCACTCCACCGTTACGGATTTGGCCAGGTTGCGCGGCTGATCCACATCCGTGCCCTTTGCGACAGCGGTGTGATAGGCCAGCAACTGGGCCGGCACCGAATACAGGATTGGCGCCAGGCTTGTATGGACATGCGGCATGCGGATCGTGTTCCAGACGCCGTCTTCCGCGTCGGTAATGCCGTCATCGTCCGAGATGAGAATGACCTTGCCCTTGCGCGCCATGACCTCCTGCATGTTCGAAACTGTCTTGTCGAAAACGGCGTCGCGCGGGGCCATGACAACCACCGGCATATGCTTGTCGATCAGGGCGATGGGCCCGTGTTTCAATTCACCCGAGGCATAACCTTCCGCATGGATATAGCTGATTTCCTTGAGCTTTAGCGCCCCCTCCATGGCCAGTGGATACATCAGCCCCCGGCCCAGAAACAACACGTCGCGCGCCTCGGACAGGCGCTGAGCGGATTTGCGGATGGCTTGGCTTTGATCCAGCGCCGCGTTCAGGATTGTGGGCAGACCGCGCAAAGCTGCGGCGTGATCGGCCAGTTCTTCGTCGCTGAGCGTGCCCCGATCGGCGGCAGCTTTGAGCGCAAGCATCAGCAACACGCTCAACTGACACGTGAACGCCTTCGTCGATGCCACGCCGATTTCCACGCCGGCGTGGATCGGCAGGGCAATGTCACTTTCGCGGGCAATCGAGCTTTCGGGGACATTGACAACCGAAACGATCTTGTCCGCCTTGCCCTCGCAATAGCGCAGCGCGGCCAGTGTGTCGGCCGTTTCGCCTGACTGACTGACGAACAGGGCCAGTGTCCGATCAGTGATCGGTGGTTCGCGGTAGCGGAACTCGCTGGCGATATCGACTTCGACCGGCATTTTGGCCAGTTGTTCGAACCAGTATTTTGCGGTCAGGCAGGCATAGAAGGCTGTGCCGCAGGCCACCATGGTCAGCCGATCCAGTTTCGTGAAATCCAGATCCGCATCGGGCAACACGACCCGGTCGCCACCTGTCGGCAGATAGGACCGGATCGCCTCGGCCACCACGATCGGCTGTTCGGCGATTTCCTTGGCCATATAATGTTTGTGCCCGCCCTTGTCGGTTCGGGTGTGATCCAGTTTAATCCGGCGCGTTTCCCGGTTGGCCAGGTCACCCTTTTCATTGCGGATTTCCAGCGACGTGCGGGTCAGGACGGCGCGGTCGCCTTCCTCGAGATATGTGATCCTGTCTGTCAGCGGGGCCAGCGCAATGGCGTCCGAGCCAACGAACATCTCGCCATCGCCATGACCAATCGCCAGCGGAGAGCCTTTGCGGGCGGCAATGATCAGGTCATCCTCTCCATCGAACAGGAATGCTAGGGCAAAGGCACCTTCCAGCCGGTCGATCGTTTTAAAGGCGGCTTGAACCGCGTTCAGACCGGTTTTCATGTAGTGTTCGGTCATCAGGGCGACGGTTTCAGTATCGGTTTCGGTCTGGAAATCGATCCCGTTTTCTGCCAGCTCCGCACGCAATTCGCGGTAGTTTTCGACGATGCCGTTATGGACAACGGCCACCGGGCCCGCCCTGTGCGGATGGGCGTTGGTGACCGAAGGCGCGCCATGCGTGGCCCAGCGGGTGTGGCCGATACCCGATTTGCCGGGCAATGGGTCGTGCACCAGCAGATCGCTTAGGTTGACCAGCTTTCCAACGGCCCGCCGACGCCCCAGCGCGCCGTTGTTGACCGTTGCAATCCCCGCACTGTCGTAACCGCGATATTCCAGCCGCTTCAGCGCCTCGACCAGAATAGGGGCGGCTTCGTGCTGTCCCAGTACGCCAACAATACCACACATATTCTAGGCTCCTTTGTCGCGGCGAGCCTTCTTCGCCTTTAACATTTCAAACAATTTACGCGCATAACCCGGTTTGTTTTCCTGGCGTGAACGAGCCACGGCCAGTGCGTCGGGATCGACATTCCTGGTGACCACCGTGCCAGTGGCCGTCATTGCGCCGTCGCCCAGCGTGACCGGTGCCACCAACATAGTGTTGGAGCCGATGAAGACATCGTCACCAATCGTTGTTCGGTGCTTCATGACGCCGTCATAGTTGCAGGTGATGGTTCCGGCGCCGATATTGGTTCTGGCCCCGACCGAGGCATCGCCGACATAGCTGAGGTGATTGACCTTGGCACCTTCACCGATTTCTGCATTCTTGATTTCGACGAAATTTCCGATACGCGCATCTTCGGCCAATTCGGCGCCCTGACGCAGGCGGGCAAAGGGGCCAACGATGGCACCGCGGCTGACATGGCATCCTTCAAGATGCGAAAAGGCGCGGATCGTTGCGCCGCTTTCCACGGTAACGCCGGGGCCAAAAACCACATTTGGTTCAATCACGGTATCGCGCCCGATCACTGTGTCAGCAGCCAGGTACACGGTCTGCGGGTCCATCAGCGTGACGCCCAAATCCATCAGTTCTGCACGAGCGCGGGTTTGATAAACGGCATCTGCCGCCGCCAGATCGGCGCGGGAATTGACACCCAGTGTCTGGGCCTCATCACAGGCAACAGCGGTGACCTTCAGTCCGCGATTTCCGGCGATTTCAACAACATCGGTAAGGTAGTACTCGCCGGATGCATTGCCATTCCCGACCGCGTCGATCAGCGAGAACAGGGTCTGGGCATCGCAGGCCAAAAGGCCCGAATTGCAAAAGGTGATCGCGCGCTCCTCCTCGGAGGCGTCCTTGAATTCAACGATCCGTTCCAGTGTGTCGCCCTTCATGACCAGTCGGCCATAACGGGCGGGATCGGCCGCCTCGAACCCGAGAATGACAAGATCGTTCTCGGCCCGCGCGGCTACCATCCGTTCCAGAGTGTCCGGTTGCAGAAAGGGTGTGTCGCCATACAGAACCACGATATCGCCGGAAAACCTGTCCAACGCGCCGCGTGCCTGCGCGACCGCGTGGGCGGTACCCAGTTGCTCCTCCTGCATGGCGATATGCACGTCTTCATCCTCGGCCCGCGCGGCTTTGGCGACCGCCTCGGAACCGTGCCCGGTGACGATGACAGTGCGTTCGGGGGACAGAATTGCGCCGGCGCGCATGGCGTGAACCAGCATCGGGGCCTGCGCGATGGGATGCAGAACTTTTGGTATCTCCGAATTCATCCTGGTGCCTTTTCCGGCGGCGAGGATGACAAGGGCAGTGGTCATGAAATCGTTTTCTCTTTGTGTTTTGTTGTCGTCCGTTTTATCCGCTGGTTTCAAAGGCGCAAGCGGTTCGCCCATCAAACAAGATTGCCGTTTGCAACATCTCATGGCGGGTTTCTGCCGAGCAAGGAGGCAAAATGCGTACGGTCATCTTCGATCTGGACGGCACTTTGGCGGATACTTCAGGCGATTTGCTGGCGGCGGCAAATCATTGTTTTCGTGAAATGGGGCATGGCGATGTTCTGACGCGGGAACAGGACGCCGGTGTTGCCTTGCGTGGCGGACGCATGATGCTGAGCCACGGGCTGAAACGGGTCGGAGCGTATGACGAGGCAACAGTGCTGGCGTATTATCCAATTCTGCTCGAGGCCTATTCGGAAGCCATTGACATCCACACCAAATTCTACCCCGGCGCGCTTGAGGCAGTCGATACGTTGAAAGCCACAGGGTACGGTGTGGGTATCTGCACCAACAAACCCGAGGCTCTGGCCGATCTGCTTTTGATGCGTCTTGGGGTGCGGGATCGTTTCGCCTCGCTGGTTGGGGCCGATACGCTGGCGGTGCGAAAGCCCGATCCCGAACCCCTGCGCGAGGCCGCGCGCCGTGCTGGCGGGCACCCCGACCAGTGCGTTCTGATTGGAGACTCGGATACCGACCACAACACGGCACGCGCCGCCGGGGTGCCGTCGGTCCTGGTGACGTTCGGGCCTTCCGGCGAAGATATGGCCGCGTTGGAACCGGACGCCCTGCTGCATCATTTCAATGATCTGCCCGACGTCGTGAATGACCTGATCGGCGTGACGGCGTAAGCTCTTGACCGGAACCTTTTGCAGGATCAGAACTGGCACATGACCGAAACATTCTCTGGCAGCTTCACGCAGCAGGAACCCATCCCCGAAGACGCAATCGAAGCCGCGTTAGCCGTCCTCCGGCACGGCCGGCTGCATCGCTATAACGTGGTGCCCGGGGAACTGGGCGAGACTGCATTGCTGGAACAGGAATTTGCCGCGCAGACCGGCGCGAAATACTGTCTCGCCGTGTCCTCGGGGGGGTATGCGCTGGCGACCGCCTTACGGGCCGTCGGGGTTCAGCCGGGTGATCCGGTTCTGACGAATGCCTTCACGCTGGCTCCGGTGCCGGGGTCAATCGCCTCGGTCGGTGCCCGCCCGGTGTTTGTCGGGGTGACGGAAAGCCTGACGATCGATCTGGACGATCTGGAAGGAAAGTTGGGTCAGGCACGCGTTCTGATGCTAAGCCATATGCGCGGACATCTGTGCGACATGGACCGGCTGATGCAGATGTGTGATGCGGCCGGTGTCACGGTGATCGAGGACTGCGCCCACACGATGGGTGCGGCATGGCGGGGGCAATTGTCGGGCCGTCAGGGCGCCATCGGGTGCTATTCCTGTCAGACCTACAAGCATGTCAATTCCGGTGAAGGCGGGCTGCTGATCACCGATAATGAGGAACTGGCCGCCAAGGCCACGATGCTGTCGGGATCCTACATGCTGTATGAGCGGCATCTGGCCGCCCCGGGGCCGGAGGTTTTCGAGCGCATCAAATACACCACGCCTAACGTTTCTGGCCGCATGGATAATCTGCGGGCCGCGATTCTGCGCCCGCAACTGCGGGATCTCGACCGTCAGGTGCAGCGCTGGAACGAACGTTACAGAGAAGTTGAGGCAGGTTTGCGCCAAACGCCCGGGTTGACGATTGTCGAACGCCCGGAGGCCGAGACCTATGTCGGGTCTTCGATCCAGTTTCTGCTGCTGGACTGGCCCCCTGACCGCATCGCAGAGGTCATTGCTCGCTGTGCCGCGCGAGGGGTGGAACTGAAGTGGTTTGGCGGGGCGGAACCGGCCGGTTTTACCTCGCGCTATGACAGCTGGCGCTATGCGGAAAGCACCCGGATGCCAGCGAGTGACCGTATCCTGGCCGGCATCATGGATATGCGGGTGCCTTTGACGTTTTCGCTTGAAGACTGTCGCGTCATTGCGCGGATTATCCGATCCGAAGTCGGTGCAGTCTATCAGGCGCAATCCGATTGAGTGCGCCTGCGGCGCACGCTTGATTTCTCAAACAAACCGCCGCCTGCCAACAGGCGGCGGTTTTTTCGTTTTGGCAGATCGTGAAACCGTAACGTTGACCGGCCGGATGCAAGCTGGTATGTCGTTATTGAACAACTGTTCATTAAACCGGCAAGGGAGGCCCCGGATGTTCACCGCAACAATGCAATTTGATCTGGGCGAAGATGTGAATGCCCTGCGCGATATGGTGCATCGCTGGGCGCAGGAGCGGGTCAAACCGATGGCCGCCGAGATCGATTCCTCGAACGCGTTTCCAAATGATCTTTGGACGGAAATGGGGGAACTGGGCCTGCTGGGCATTACCGTGCCCGAGGAATACGGCGGAGCCGGAATGTCCTATCTGGCGCACACGGTCGCGGTCGAGGAAATCGCTCGCGCGTCCGCTTCGGTGTCTTTGTCTTATGGCGCCCATTCGAACCTGTGTGTGAACCAGATCAAGCTGAACGGCAACGCGGAACAGAAACAGAAATACCTGCCACGTTTGATTTCCGGTGAGCATGTCGGCGCGTTGGCGATGTCCGAACCTTCGGCCGGATCCGATGTTGTGTCGATGAAGCTGCGGGCCGAGAAACGGAACGATCATTATCGGCTGAATGGCAACAAATACTGGATCACCAACGGCCCGGATGCCGATACGCTGGTTGTCTACGCCAAGACTGATCCGGATGCAGGATCCAAGGGCATCACCGCCTTTCTGATCGAAAAGGAGATGACCGGGTTTTCGACCTCACCCCATTTCGACAAGCTGGGGATGCGCGGGTCGAATACGGCCGAACTGATCTTCGAAGATGTCGAAGTGCCCTTCGAGAATGTTCTGGGCGAGGAGGGCAAAGGCGTTGCGGTGCTGATGTCCGGGTTGGATTACGAACGCGTCGTTCTTGCGGGGATTGGAACCGGTATCATGGCGGCCTGTCTGGATGAGGTTATGCCTTATCTGGCCGAGCGCAAGCAGTTTGGCAAACCAATCGGTACCTTTCAGCTGATGCAGGGCAAGATCGCCGATATGTACACCGCGATGAACTCGGCCAGAGCTTATATCTACGAGGTCGCAAAGGCCTGTGACCGGGGCGACGTGACCCGTCAGGACGCGGCGGCTTGCTGCCTCTATGCGTCGGAGCAGGCCATGACGCAGGCTCATCAGGCAGTGCAGGCAATGGGCGGGGCCGGGTTCCTGTCCGACGCTGCGGTCAGTCGCATCTTCCGGGATGCAAAGCTGATGGAGATTGGTGCCGGGACCAGTGAAATCCGTCGGATGCTGATCGGGCGCGAAATGATGAACAAGATGCTCTGAGATAATTCGCCCCGCAGGCCAATGGACCAGCGGGGCGGGATTGCGAACGGATCAGAAGCGATGGACGTAGGACACACCGACCAGCCACGGATCGATTTCGGCTTTGCCGATTTTGGCGCCATCCAGCGTGACGTCCGAGTCGATGTCGAACCAGCGCACGTTCAGCCGCACCGAGCCTTGTTCGGTGACCATGTAGTCCAGGCCGGCCTGCAGCGAGACGCCAAGGGAATTGTCGATGTCGAGATCGCCCAAGGCGGACTTTTCGTCAAAGAAGATCGTGTAGTTCAGACCGGCACCAACATAGGGCTTCCAGGCGCTGTTGGTCGGGAAGTGATAGTTAAGGGACAGGGTCGGCGGCAGTTGCTTGGTGCTGGCGGCATCAACGCCACCCAGTGCGATGGTGTGGCTGAACGGGGTCGCGGCCAGAAGTTCGATACCAAGATTGTCGCGGACGAAGTACTCGGCGGTAAAGATCGGGCGGGTGCTGGACCCGACTTCGGCATCCAGCGTGGCCAGAGTGCCATTGTCGGATTTCGGGTCGAGGTAGCCAACACCGATACCCACGGTCCAGTCCCCTTGCGATTGTGCAAAAGCTGGCGCGGCCAGCGCAACCAGTGCAGTAGACAAGGTCAAAGCGGCGAGTTTCTTGGTCATATTCATGCCTTTGGTTATGTTGATAAGGCTGTGGTGCCGGATCAAAGGCTGGCGGACTCTGATCTGAGTCAAATCCGTGTCGGAATGCCAAATGAGGTAGCGGCGGTAAAGCGCAGTAAAATAATGGAAAAAACCCATGCGTCCCACTGAGGTCATACCGGGTTTGCGCGCCGATCACAGCTGGGATTGTCCGGCGCAATTGAACATGGCCCAGCAGTGCTTGGCGCAGGCCCCGGACAAATTGGCGTTGCTGGATCTGACCGGAGAAGAAACCTCATCCGTGACATACGGGCAACTCAGCGCTCTGGCGGACGGTTTGGCGCGGGCGCTGTTGCGCCGGGTGCGGACCGGGGACAGGGTTGGTGTGTTGCTGGGGCAGTCTGTCTGGTGCGCTGCGGCACATCTGGCAATCTGGAAAATCGGGGCCATTTCAGTGCCGCTGTTCAAGCTGTTCCGCCGCGATGCTCTGTCTTCGCGAGTCGGGGATTCCGGGGCGCGGATTGTGCTGACCGACGCCGAAGGGGCCGCGCTGCTGGGCGATCTGGCCGAACCTTTGCTGGCACACCAGATCGGAGAACCAGGTGATCCGGTGCCTTTTGCCGACACGGGCCCCGACAACCCTGCGGTTTTGATCTATACCTCTGGTACAACAGGGACTCCGAAAGGGGCTTTGCACGGGCATCGGGTGTTGACCGGCCATCTGCCGGGCGTGTCGATAAGCCACAATCATCTGCGGGACGGTGATTGCCTTTGGACACCTGCGGACTGGGCCTGGATTGGCGGACTGTTCGACGTGTTGATGCCGGGGTTGGCATTGGGAATTCCGGTGGTTGCCGCGCGGCTTGAGAAGTTTTCGCCCGAAGGGTGCGCCGACTTGATTTCGCGGGGTGGAGTACGGAACGTCTTCTTCCCGCCGACCGCGCTGCGGATGCTGAAAGCGGCGGATCAGAGCATTTCCGGCCTGCGCTCTGTCGCCTCGGGAGGAGAGCCTTTGGGCGCGGAAATGCTGGCCTGGGGGGAAAAGGCGTTTGGCCTGATCATCAACGAATTCTACGGTCAGACCGAATGCAACATGGTCGTGTCTTCCTGCGCCGAGGACTATCCGGTCCGTCCCGGATGCATCGGCAAACCGGTGCCGGGGCATGAGGTCGCGGTGATTGACGAGTATGGTGTTCCGACGGACGAGGAAGGCGACGTAGCGATCAGGCGGGGGTCGGCCTCAATGATGCTGGAGTACTGGAACCGGCCCCAGGCCACGACCGAGAAGTTTCGCGGCGATTGGCTGATCACTGGCGACCGCGGCGTGTGGGACGGGGAATACCTGCGTTTTGTCGGCCGCGAAGATGACGTGATCACTTCGGCTGGCTACCGCATTGGCCCCGCCGAGATCGAAGACTGCCTGCTGACCCATCCGGCGGTGGCGACCGTGGGCGTAGTCGGCAAGCCTGACGCGCTGCGGACCGAGATCGTCAAGGCTTATGTCGTGCTGAAACCCGGCGCCGAGGCGTCGGGGGCCGAGTTGCAGGATTGGGTCAAGGACCGTCTGGCGCATTACTCCTATCCGCGCGAGGTGGCGTTTCTGAAGGAACTGCCGATGACCGTGACGGGAAAAGTTATTCGGAAAGAGTTGAAGCACTTGGCTGCAGAGGAAACAAACAATTGATTGGGCTTTTTCGACGACTGGCTGGCCTAAAGTGCCCGAATTGTTGTGAACCGCTTCCTCTATGGGTGTCTTGGATGCTTGCGGGGAGTGTTGATATTGTTGAAGGCCATTTGCCCGCAGGTAAATGCGCGAAATGTAACAGCGTTCTAAGAGTTAGGCTTGGTAACGCGCTGAGCTTTTTCTTGGTTTCACTTATCTTGATGTTTGTCCCGATTTTCTTCCTAATTTCGCAGGGAATACTAGACGTGCTAGCAGACAGTATAACGTCAATGGCACCTTTCGTTTCATCGGGCGTCGCCAAATTCATTCCCTTTCTGATTTATGTGTTCCTTGTTGCAATGCCGCTGAGTAATCAAATGCTGAAATTAGAGGTCAAGGTATGAAACTCACATCCAAAGCCATGCCCACCTCCGAGGGCTTCAAACAAAACCGCGCTGCTCATCTCGAGGCATTGGCACAAATCTCCGCTGCTGCGGAAGCGGCCCGTATGGGGGGCGGTGAAAAGTCCCGTGCACGGCATGAATCTCGGGGTAAGATGCTGCCGCGCCGCCGGGTGGCGAACTTGCTCGATCCGGGCTCTCCTTTCCTTGAAATCGGTGCAACGGCGGCCCATGGGATGTACGGAGATGCCGCGCCGTCTGCCGGGGCCATTGCGGGCATTGGCCGGGTGCAGGGGCGCGAGGTCATGGTGGTGTGTAACGACGCCACCGTGAAGGGCGGCACCTACTACCCGATGACGGTCAAGAAACACCTTCGCGCGCAGGAGATCGCCGAGGAAAATCATTTGCCCTGCATCTATCTGGTCGACAGTGGCGGCGCGAACCTGCCCAATCAGGATGAGGTCTTTCCCGACCGCGACCACTTTGGTCGCATCTTCTACAATCAGGCGCGGATGAGCGCGAAGGGGATCCCTCAGATTGCGGTGGTCATGGGGTCGTGCACGGCGGGTGGCGCCTATGTGCCTGCGATGTCGGACGTGACGATCATCGTGAAAGAGCAGGGGACGATCTTTCTGGCCGGACCGCCTCTGGTCAAGGCCGCAACAGGCGAGGTGGTCAGTTCCGAGGATCTGGGCGGTGGTGACGTTCATACCCGCCTGTCCGGCGTAGCCGACTATCTGGCCGAGGATGATGCCCATGCGCTGGCGTTGGCGCGCCGGGCCGTCGCATCGCTGAACCTGCGCAAGCCGCAGACCGTGGATTGGGCGAACCCGGAAGATCCCGCTTATGATCCTGAAGAGATTCTGGGTGTGGTCCCCGCCGATCTGCGCACGCCCTATGACATTCGCGAGGTAATCGCGCGGCTGGTGGATGGCTCGCGTTTTGACGAGTTCAAACCGCGGTTCGGGGAAACGCTGGTGACTGGGTTCGCCCATGTCAAAGGCTGCCCCGTCGGGATCATCGCCAATAACGGGGTGCTGTTCTCAGAGGCAGCCCAGAAGGGCGCGCATTTCGTTGAACTCTGTTCACAACGCAAAATCCCTCTGGTTTTCCTGCAAAACATCACCGGCTTTATGGTCGGGCGGAAATACGAGAACGAAGGCATCGCACGGCACGGGGCCAAGATGGTGACGGCAGTGGCGACGACCTCGGTTCCGAAGATTACGATGCTTGTCGGTGGCTCGTTCGGGGCCGGGAACTATGGCATGGCGGGCCGCGCCTACCAGCCACGCTTCCTTTGGACCTGGCCGAACTCGCGCATCTCGGTCATGGGTGGCGAACAGGCGGCGGGTGTTCTGGCCACGGTCAAGCGCGACGGGATCGAACGGCAGGGCGGCACATGGTCGGCTGAAGAAGAAGCGGAATTCAAGCGGCCCACGCTGGACATGTTCGAGGAGCAGTCGCATCCGCTCTATGCCTCGGCGCGGTTGTGGGACGACGGCATCATCGACCCGCGCAAAAGCCGCGAAGTGCTGGCCCTCTCGCTGAGCGCTGCGTTGAATGCCCCGATCGAGGAGACGCGCTTCGGCGTGTTCAGGATGTGATGGCAGAGAAGTTTCTGCGAAAATTCTTGGGAAGAAATCCTTCGTCGAGGGATTTTTGTTCAGAGAGGAACTGGGCTTGTGTTCACTAAAATTCTGATTGCCAACCGGGGTGAGATTGCCTGTCGAGTGATGGAAACCGCGCAAAAGCTGGGGGTTTCCTGCGTTGCCGTCTATTCGGACGCCGATATCGGGTCCAAGCACGTCCAGATGGCCGATGAGGCGGTGCATATCGGTGGCGCGGCCCCTGCGGACAGCTACCTCAAAGGGAACGTGATCATCGAGGCGGCGTTAAAAACCGGCGCGCAAGCGATCCATCCCGGCTATGGATTCCTGTCCGAAAACCCCGATTTCGTGGATGCAGTCGAAGCTGCCGGTCTGACGTTCATAGGACCGTCCGCCGATGCGATCCGCAAGATGGGATTGAAGGATGCGGCGAAGGTTCTGATGGAGGAGGCCGGTGTGCCGGTTGTTCCCGGCTATCACGGCGAAAACCAGGACCCGGAACACCTTGCCGGGGCTGCGGATACCATTGGCTACCCGGTTCTGATCAAAGCGGTTGCCGGTGGCGGCGGCAAAGGCATGCGCTTGGTCGAAAAGCCGCAGGACTTCGACGCCGCGCTGGACAGCGCGCGCAGCGAGGCGCGGACGGCGTTTGGCAATGACGCGGTTCTGGTCGAGAAATTCGTCGCCAAACCCCGCCATATCGAGGTGCAGGTGTTCGGCGACGGAACCCATGCCGTGCATTTGTTCGAAAGGGACTGCTCGTTACAGCGGCGCCATCAGAAGGTCATCGAGGAAGCGCCAGCGCCGGGGATGACGTCCGAGATGCGCGAGGCGATGGGGCAGGCAGGTGTCCGGGCCGCCGAAGCGATCGGCTACAAGGGCGCAGGGACCGTTGAGTTCATTGTAGATGCCTCGGAGGGGCTGCGCCCGGACCGGTTCTGGTTCATGGAAATGAACACACGTTTGCAGGTTGAACATCCCGTGACAGAAGCGATCACTGGCGTTGATCTGGTCGAATGGCAATTGCGGGTCGCGTCCGGGGAAAAGCTGCCCGCCGGTCAAGAAGATCTGTCGATCAGCGGGCATGCCTTCGAGGCGCGGCTTTACGCTGAAGACGTACCAAAAGGGTTTCTGCCCGCGACCGGACAGCTTTCTCATCTTCGGTTTCCAGATGATTGCCGCGCCGACAGTGGTGTGCGTGCCGGTGACATAATCAGCCCGTGGTACGATCCGATGATTGCCAAGGTCATCGTGCATGGACCAACCCGATCGGCGGCGCTGGAGCAATTGCACCGTGCGTTGCAGCAAACCGAGGTCGCTGGAACGGTGACGAACCTTGCATTTCTGGGCGCGCTGACGCGGCATGCAGGATTTGCCGCAGGTGATGTGGATACTGGGTTGATTGGCCGGGAGTTGCCGGGGCTGACTTCGGAAACAGAACCCTCTGCCGGACATTCCGTGGCCGCCGCTATGGCGGCCCTGGGCCTTGTCGACACGGATTACGAGACCGGTTTCACGCTGTGGGAGCCGCTGCGTCGTGCGGTCCACCTGCAGCACCGGGGCGATGTCATCGATCTGGACGTGCAGGTCGATGGGCGTGACCGGCAACTGTGGTATGTAAACCAGAAACAGATCGAGGCACGGCGGCGCGATGGCCTCTGGCGTCTGGACGGTCAGCCCATGCCTCGCGTTGCCATCAACGGAGCCGTCATCACGGTTTTTGACGATTACGGCCACGCGTTTGAACTAATCGATCCGCTGGATCGCGATACGACAGCATCCGGCAACACAAACGTGATCGAGGCGCCCATGCCCGGTCTGGTCAAGGCCGTGTTCGCCGAGGCTGGTCAGTCCGTATCGGAGGGCGACCGCTTGGCCATTCTGGAAGCGATGAAAATGGAGCACGCCTTGCTGGCCGCACGTGACGGCATCGTTGCCGAAGTTCTGGCCGCACCCGGATCGCAGGTCGAAGCCGGTGCCGCGCTTGTTCGGCTGGAAGAGGAGTAGCCTATCCCTGTGATGCATCGCATGCCATTGTCGGGGCAGGTTCAGCCGTTGATCGGAACAACACAGGAGAGGCGCAGGAATGGGTGACAGAGTCGAAATCTTTGAGGTCGGGCCCCGGGACGGTCTGCAGAATGAACAGCGCCAGATCCCCGTGGCCGAGAAAGTGGCGCTGGTGAATCGCCTGAGCGATGCCGGCTTCAATCGCATCGAAGTTGCGAGTTTTGTGTCGCCGAAATGGGTGCCGCAAATGGCAGACAGTGCAGCGGTTTTGGCAGGCATTACCCGCGCGGCTGGCGTTCGCTACGCTGCCTTGACGCCGAATATGCGCGGCTATGAGGACGCTATTGCCGCACATGCGGACGAAATCGCCATATTCGCGTCGGCATCCGAAGGGTTTTCGAAGGCAAACATTAATGCGTCTATTGCGGAATCCATCGCGCGGTTCGAGCCGATTCTGGAGGAAGCGCGCCATATCGACTTGCCGGTGCGCGGGTATATTTCCTGCGTGACCGACTGCCCCTATGACGGACCGACAGCGCCGGAGAAAGTCGCCGAAGTGGCTGATGTGCTGTTTTCGCACGGCTGCTATGAGATTTCATTGGGCGATACCATCGGGCAGGGCACGCCCGACAAGATCGCGCGCATGATCCTTGCTGTTCGCGAGCAGGTGCCGGTCACAAGGTTGGCGGGGCATTTTCATGACACGAATGGCCGGGCGATGGATAATATCGATGCCGCTCTGGCACTTGGGGTGCGTGTCTTCGATGCGGCGGTCGGCGGTTTGGGCGGCTGCCCATACGCGCCGGGGGCGGCGGGGAACGTGGCGACCGAGGCGGTTGCGGCGCATCTTGAACGGTTGGGCTATGACACGGGTCTGGACGCCGTGATCCTGCAGGAAGCGGCAGAGATGGCCCGTTCGATGCGGGGCACCTGAGTGCCGGTTTTGATGTGTCTGTCCGGTTTGCCGGGTGTTGGCAAAACGACAATTGCCCGAATGGTTGCGGAGCGGACAGGCGCGTTGTGGCTTTGGATTGATCAGATCGAAACCGCCATGCAGTCGTCGCATATGAAGGTCGATGATCTTGCAGATGGCGGTTATGCCGCAGCACAAGCCGTTGCCACTGGTGCCTTGCAGCAGGGGTTTGACGTGATAGCCGACTGTTTGAACCCAATCAGCCTGACGCGAGACGCTTGGCGCGGTGTGTCGGGGAAAGCCCAAGCGCGGCATCTTGATGTGGAATTCTGGTGCTCAGACAAGACCGAACATCAAAAACGTGTCGAACATCGCACAGTCGAGTTGCCCAATTGGTCACCGCCGACCTGGCAGGCCGTTGAGAGGCGCAGATACGACCCGTTTCCAAATCCCGATGTCAGGATCGACACAGCGCAGACAGATCCGGCCGAGGCGGCGACCTTGTTGGCGGCTGCGATCCGTGAAGACCCACAGGAGAAAAACGATGTTTGAAACGATCGATATTGCAGTTGATCAGCGTGGTGTCGCCAGGTTGACCCTGAACCGCCCCGAAAAGCACAACGCCATGTCGGCGCAAATGATTGCGGAACTGACCAGCGCGGCAGCGGCGCTGGGCAAGGATGAAAACGTGCGCTTGGTTGTTCTGACCGGGGCAGGAAAGAGCTTTTGCGCCGGGGGCGACCTTGGTTGGATGCAGGACCAGATGGCAGCGGATCCCGCCACACGGTTCACCGAAGCACGCAAGCTGGCCGAAATGCTGAACGCCCTGAATACCCTGCCCAAGCCGTTGATTGGCGCCTTGCAGGGCAACGCGTTCGGGGGCGGTGTGGGCATGGCGGCCGTCTGCGATATTGCGATCGGTGTGAACAGCCTGAAGATGGGCCTGACGGAAACCCGCCTAGGTCTGATCCCGGCAACGATCGGGCCATACGTCGTTGCTCGCATGGGCGAAGCGCGAGCGCGCCGTGTCTTCATGTCCGCGCGCCTGTTTGATGCGAGCGAGGCTGTGGATCTTGGGCTGCTGGCTGAGACTGTGCCCGCCGAAGGTCTGGAGGACGCGGTGGAAGCCCATGTGGAACCTTATCTGTCCTGCGCGCCCGGGGCTGTCGCGTCCGCCAAAAGCCTTGTTCAGGCGTTGGGCCCGAAAATCGACGATGCCGTTATTGATCACACGATCAACGCCCTGGTCCAAAGGTGGGAAACACAAGAGGCGCAAGAGGGAATCAGTGCGTTCTTCGAGAAACGAAAACCTGCATGGAATAGTAAAGTTTAGCAGCATGTTCCCGTTTGTTGGATAAAGCGAAATCCGGGCGGTGTATCGGGGTCAGGCATGCAGATTAATACGGCATTCGCCGCCTGTGCTTGGTTGACCCTCTGACCCCGCACGGATAGAGAATGTCCAGTCAACACGCCAATTGACGGCGCGCCCGGGACCGGACGCGCAGGAAAGGAGCCACTCGTGGAAGAGCTGTTGCGGGAGTATCTCCCGATCCTGGTGTTTCTGGCCGTCGCCGTAGGCCTTGGAATCGTCCTTATTCTTGCGGCTGTGGTGCTTGCTGTTCGCAATCCTGATCCTGAAAAAGTCAGCGCATATGAATGTGGCTTCAATGCCTTCGACGATGCGCGGATGAAATTCGACGTCCGATTCTATCTGGTCTCGATTCTCTTCATCATCTTCGATCTGGAAATCGCCTTCCTGTTTCCGTGGGCCGTGGGCTTCCGCGACATCAGCGATGTGGGTTTCTGGTCCATGATGGTATTCCTGGCGGTGCTGACGATCGGCTTTGCCTATGAATGGAAGAAGGGGGCCCTGGAATGGGAGTGATGACGGGCGCAAACACCGCCGGCGTCGACAAGGAAGTCGCCACCCAGGCCCTCAATGCCGAGTTGCAGGACAAGGGCTTCCTGCTGACCTCGAGCGAAGACATCATCAACTGGGCGCGTACCGGGTCGCTGCACTGGATGACATTCGGTCTGGCCTGCTGCGCGGTTGAGATGATGCACACCTCGATGCCGCGCTACGATGCCGAACGGTTTGGCATTGCTCCGCGCGCTTCTCCGCGTCAGTCCGACGTGATGATCGTCGCGGGGACGCTGACCAACAAGATGGCACCGGCGCTGCGCAAGGTGTATGACCAGATGCCGGAACCGCGTTACGTGATCTCGATGGGGTCCTGCGCCAATGGCGGTGGGTACTATCACTATTCCTATTCTGTCGTTCGCGGCTGTGACCGGATTGTTCCTGTGGACATCTACGTCCCCGGCTGCCCTCCGACGGCTGAGGCGCTGCTTTACGGGCTGATGCAGTTGCAGCGCAAAATCCGCCGCACCGGCACCATCGTACGCTGAGGAGAGAGCTGATGAGCGAAGCACTCAAGGAACTCGGCATGCAGTTAGAGCTGAAACGGGCTGATTGCGTCCTGTCATGGGACGTAACTCACGGCGAGCTAAACGTTGATGTGGCCCCGTCGAACCTTGTGGAATTTGTCGAATTCCTGACGTCCGATCCGAACTGCAAGTTTTCGACGCTGGTGGACATCACCGGTGTGGACTACCCGGAACGGGCCAAGCGCTTCGACGTGGTGTACCACTTCCTGTCGATGTACCAGAATCAGCGCATCCGCCTGCGGGTCTCGATCCGCGAGGAAGACATGGTGCCCTCGATCGTGGGCGTTCACCCCTCGGCCAACTGGTTCGAGCGTGAGGTGTTCGACATGTTCGGCATCCTGTTCTCGGGCCATCCGGACCTGCGGCGTATTCTGACCGACTATGGCTTCCGCGGCTATCCGCTGCGCAAGGATTTTCCGACCACCGGCTATACCGAGGTACGGTACGACGAGGCGCAGAAGCGCGTGGTCTACGAACCCGTGTCGCTGGTTCAGGAATATCGTCAATTCGATTTCATGTCCCCATGGGAAGGTGCGAACTACATTCTGCCAGGGGACGAAAAACAGGAGACGTAATCATGGAGTTCTTGATCTGGATTATCGTGGTGGTTGCAACGGTCATTCCGATGACCAAGCTGTTGCCGCATTTCGGGATCAACAAGAACTGGGCGTTCGCTTGCGTGATTTCGCCAGTGGTCATTGTCCTTTTGTGGATGATGGCCATGAAGCTGCAAGAGATGGAGCGACGCTGACATGATGGGCGAACTGATCGTTTTAGGCGCCTTGGGCGTCTTGCTTGCGGGGGCTGCAGCGAAAGCGGCCGAAGCCGAAAAGGTCCGGGTCCGGGCTGAGGCGAAAAAGAAGAAACGAGGGCGTTGATGGACGGCTCAAGATACGATGACGGCAGCACGGACGCGCTGAGCGGAGAACAGAAGATCCGCAACTTCAACATCAACTTCGGCCCGCAACACCCTGCGGCGCACGGAGTTTTGCGTTTGGTGCTTGAGCTCGACGGCGAGATCGTCGAACGCTGCGATCCGCATATAGGCCTGCTACACCGTGGCACCGAAAAGCTGATGGAAAGTCGGACGTATCTGCAGAACTTGCCGTATTTCGACCGTCTGGACTATGTGGCCCCGATGAACCAGGAGCACGCCTGGTGTCTGGCCATCGAAAAGCTGACCGGTGTGGAAGTGCCGCGTCGCGGCTCGCTGATCCGGGTTCTGTATTCCGAGATCGGGCGCATCCTGAACCACCTGCTGAACGTGACCACGCAGGCGATGGATGTTGGCGCGCTGACCCCGCCGCTGTGGGGCTTTGAAGAGCGCGAAAAGCTGATGGTGTTCTATGAGCGTGCCTGTGGCGCCCGCCTGCACGCCGCCTATTTCCGCCCCGGCGGTGTACATCAGGATCTGCCGCCGGAATTGCTGGACGATATCGAAGCGTGGAGCCATGAGTTCCCCTCAGTTCTCGATGACATTGACGGCCTGCTGACCGAAAACCGCATCTTCAAACAGCGCAACGCCGATATTGGTGTCGTGACCGAGGATGACATCCAGAAATACGGTTTCTCGGGCGTGATGGTGCGCGGATCGGGCCTCGCTTGGGACCTGCGCCGCGCGCAGCCCTATGAATGCTACGACGAGTTCGAGTTCCAGATCCCTGTTGGCAAGAACGGCGACTGCTATGACCGTTATCTCTGCCGCATGGAAGAGATGCGCCAGTCGCTACACATCATCCGTCAGGCCATCTCGAAAATCCGTGATTGCCCCGGCGATGTTCTGGCGCGCGGCAAGATCACCCCGCCGAAACGCTCGGACATGAAGACCTCGATGGAGAGTCTGATCCATCACTTCAAACTGTATACCGAAGGTTTCCACGTCCCCGCCGGTGAGGTCTACGCTGCAGTCGAAGCCCCCAAGGGTGAGTTCGGCGTTTATCTGGTCGCCGACGGCACCAACAAACCCTACCGCGCCAAGCTGCGCGCTCCGGGTTATCTGCACCTGCAAGCCATGGACCACGTTGCCAAGGGCCATCAACTGGCCGACGTCGCCGCCATCATTGGCACTATGGACGTCGTATTTGGAGAGATTGACCGCTAATGCTTCGCCGTCTTCACCCCGAACAACCCGAAAGCTTTGCCTTCACTGCTGCGAACCAGCAATGGGCCGAAGCGCAGATCACAAAATACCCCGAGGGGCGTCAGGCCAGCGCGGTGATCCCGCTGCTGTGGCGTGCGCAGGAACAAGAGGGCTGGCTGAGCCGTCCGGCGATTGAATCCGTCGCCGACATGCTGGGTATGGCCTATATCCGCGTTCTTGAGGTTGCGTCTTTCTACTTCATGTTCCAGCTGCAACCGGTTGGATCAGTTGCGCACATTCAGGTCTGCGGCACGACGTCGTGCATGATCTGCGGGGCCGAAGATCTGATTGCGGTCTGCAAAGAAAAGATCGCCGCCAAGCCGCATAAACTGTCCGCCGATGGCAAGCTGAGCTGGGAAGAGGTCGAATGCCTCGGCTCCTGCACCAATGCTCCGATGGCGCAGATCGGCAAGGATTACTATGAGGATCTGACCGCCGAGAGCTTTGGCCAGATCATTGACGATCTGGCGGCGGGCAAAGTGCCGACACCGGGTCCGCAGAACGGGCGCTATGCGGCGGAACCCCTGATAGGGCTGACCAGCCTGACCGAGTATGACAGTGGCAGAACGCAGTATAACGCCAGCGTCGCATTGGCGACGGATCTGGGTGATACAGTCAAGCGGATCGACGGAACCGAAGTGCCGATCCTGACGCCCTGGCTGGGCAAGGATGGCAAGGCTGCTGCGACCAAGGCGGCTCCGAACCCTCCCAAAGCACCTGCGCCGGCTAAGCCTGCAGTGAAACAAGCGGCTGAGGCGAAGGCCAAGGAAAATGCGCCTGAAACGCTATCGGCTGCGCGGGATGGCAAGGCAGATGATCTCAAGCTGCTGAAAGGCGTTGGGCCGAAGCTGGAGCAAACGCTGAACGAGCTGGGATTCTACCACTTTGACCAGATCGCCGCCTGGACGCCTGATCAGGTGGCTTGGGTCGACGCGCGTTTGAAGTTCAAGGGCCGGATCGAACGGGATGGCTGGATCGAGCAGGCGGGCAAGCTGGCGGCTGGTGAAGAAACCGAGTTTGCGAAACGTGCCAAGAAAGACGGCACATACGAAGAGTGATAGCCGGTGCCCATCCGGGGCATCAATGTGTGATGGACAAGGACAAAGAACAGGCCATAGCCCGAAAGGGCCGACATATCGGTATCGTCATCGCAGTGACGATGACGATTTGGCTTGCCATGAACTTGTTTGTCGGCCCCGCGTTGGGATTGACGGCGCGACACGCGCTGCTGTTTGACTTTGCTGCGTTGGCGGCATTCATCTATGCGGGCGTGAACATTTTTCAACTCTGGCGCATGCGTCAGGAAAGCTGAAGGTAACGAATGATGCTGAAGGATCAGGACAGGATCTTTACCAACATCTACGGGATGCATGAGCGCACGCTGAAAGGCGCGCAAGCCCGGGGGCATTGGGACGGCACCGCTGGCCTGATCGAGAAGGGGCGCGACTGGATCATCCAGACCATGAAGGACTCGGGCCTGCGTGGTCGTGGTGGTGCGGGCTTTCCGACCGGTCTGAAATGGTCGTTCATGCCAAAGGAAAGCGATGGACGCCCGGCCTATCTGGTTGTGAACGCAGATGAATCCGAGCCCGGCACATGCAAGGACCGCGAGATCATGCGCCACGATCCGCATACGCTGATCGAAGGCTGCCTGATCGCGTCCTTCGCAATGAACGCGCACACCTGCTACATCTACCTGCGTGGCGAATATATCCGCGAGCGTGAGGCGCTGCAGGCCGCGATTGACGAAGCCTATGACGCTGGCTTGCTGGGAAAGAACGCCGCTGGTTCGGGCTGGGATTTCGACCTGTTCCTGCATCACGGTGCCGGGGCCTATATCTGCGGTGAAGAAACCGCCCTGATCGAAAGCCTTGAGGGCAAGAAGGGTATGCCGCGGATGAAACCTCCGTTCCCGGCAGGTGCGGGTCTTTACGGCTGTCCGACCACGGTGAACAACGTGGAATCGATTGCTGTGGTGCCGACGATACTGCGCCGTGGGGCCGACTGGTTCGCGGGCTTCGGCCGCCAGAACAACGCGGGCACCAAGCTGTTTGCGATCTCTGGCCATGTGAACAACCCCTGCGTGGTTGAAGAGGCCATGTCGATCCCGTTCGAACAGTTGATCGACTCCCATTGCGGCGGCATTCGCGGCGGCTGGAACAATCTTCTGGCGGTTATCCCGGGCGGTTCGTCCGTTCCCTGTGTGCGCGGTGAGAACATGCGCGATGCGATCATGGATTTCGATCACCTGCGCAACGATCTGGGATCTGGCCTGGGCACGGCGGCCGTGATCGTGATGGACAAGTCCACCGACATCATCAAGGCGATCTGGCGTCTGTCAAAGTTTTACAAGCACGAAAGCTGCGGTCAGTGCACGCCCTGCCGCGAAGGTACCGGCTGGATGATGCGCGTCATGGACCGCCTGGTCCGAGGCGAGGCGGAACTGGAAGAGATCGATATGCTGTTCGACGTGACCAAACAGGTCGAAGGTCACACGATCTGCGCCCTTGGCGACGCGGCGGCCTGGCCGATCCAGGGCCTGATCCGCAACTTCCGTGAAGAAATCGAGGATCGCATCAAGGCTCAGAAATCGGGCCGCATGGGTGCGATGGCTGCGGAGTGAACTCAATGGAAATCTATGCCGAATATTCCCACGCAATCGCCGCATTGGTGATTTTCACCCTGGTTGTTCTGTTTCTGTCACCGTTCACCGCGCTGGCCAAACAGGGAAAAGGGCTGGCTCCGGGGGCGACACCGGATCAGGATTATTCGGACAAGGCTTACCGCCTGAACCGGGCCTATCTGAATGGTACCGAGACGCTGCCTGCGTTTCTGGCTGTTACAGTGGCCGCAATATTGATGGGTGTCAGCCCGTTCTGGGTCAACCTTTTTGCATCGGTGGCTTTGGTTGCCAGACTGGTCATGTTGTTCGTCCATATTCGCGGCGTCGGCAAACCCAACAGCGGTTTGCGTTCCGTGCTGTACGTCGTGGCATGGGCCTGCATGTTCCTTACCGGTCTCATGGCATTGGTGGCGGCGTTCTGATGTCGACAGGTGCGCGCGAAAATACGACCCGCAAGCCAAGGGCTGCATCGATGCTGACAGTGGCGGTTGCGGCTTTGTCGCTTGTGACGGCATGCGGCCTCGTCAAACCTCCGGATGACCGGGTCACGTTCGATGGCAAATCCTTCCGGGCCAAGGCGAAAGCGGTAAACAAAAAGGCCATGCCGGCCGAGTTCACCGTGACCGTGAAAGGTGTTTCCGCGTCGTTGGACGGCGCGCTCGAAGCCGGCCGTTATGAAGGTACCAAGTTCTGTATTCAGAACTTCGGATCGTCCAGAATCGCCTGGAAAGTCGGACCTGATACGGAACCCCAGAATCTGCGGATCGCGGATGACAAACTGACATTTGCAGGAACCTGCCAGAGACCATGAAGCAGGGTTTTGCATATCGCGGCGGATTGACCGGGCAGCTATTGCATAGCGCCCGGAGAAAACTTCGTTGTGGACCTTCCAAACCGAACGGAAGGGTCATGCCCGGCGCGAAGGCAGTTGCCCTGATTTCAGTGTTAACCTTCCCGATAATGGCAGAGGCCAAGCCGCCTTTGAGGGATGTCAAAAAGATCGACAACGAACTCTACTACATCGCCATCGCAAACGAGATTTCGGAATACTGCCCGTCGATCAGCGGGCGCCGGATGAAGGCGATCGGAGTGATGTGGGGATTGCGATCCAAAGCGAACAAACTGGGGTACTCGGATCAGGAAATCCGCGCCTATGTGGACTCGGATTCCGAAAAGGACCGGATGCGCGCCAAGGGCGAGGCGTATCTGGCCCAGAACGGTGTGTCTTATGACAACCCCAAGTCCTTCTGCTCACTGGGGCAGACGGAAATCGAAAGAAACAGCGCCATTGGCGTGTATTTGAGGGCGAACTAGAGAATGTCTGACCTCCGCAAGATCAATATCGACGGGCAGGATATCGAAGTCGATGGTGCGATGACACTGATCCAGGCCTGTGAACAGGCCGGAGTCGAAGTGCCGCGCTTCTGCTATCATGAGCGCCTGTCGATTGCCGGAAACTGCCGGATGTGTCTGGTCGAGGTTGTTGGCGGCCCGCCGAAACCGGCTGCCTCCTGCGCGATGCAGGTGCGCGATCTGCGCCCGGGGCCGGAAGGACAGCCGCCGGTAGTCAAGACCAACTCGCCCATGGTCAAGAAGGCCCGTGAAGGCGTAATGGAGTTCCTGCTGATCAACCACCCGCTGGATTGCCCGATCTGCGATCAGGGTGGCGAGTGCGACCTGCAGGATCAGGCGATGGCTTATGGTCTGTCGGGCACGCGCTTCAAGGAAGCCAAGCGGGCGGTGGATGATCTGGATCTTGGACCGCTGGTCGGCACCGCGATGACGCGCTGCATCAGTTGTACCCGCTGCGTACGCTTCACCACCGAAGTCGCCGGGATCACCCAGATGGGCCAGACCGGACGTGGTGAGGATGCCGAGATCACGTCGTACCTGAACCAGACGCTGAATTCGAACCTGCAGGGCAACATCATCGATCTGTGCCCGGTCGGGGCGCTGACGTCGAAGCCCTATGCCTTCACTGCGCGGCCGTGGGAGCTGACCAAGACCGAGAGCATCGACGTTATGGATGCATTGGGTTCGAACATCCGCGTGGATACCAAGGGCCGTGAAGTCATGCGCTTTCTGCCGCGCAACCATGACGCGGTGAACGAGGAATGGATCAGCGATAAAACCCGCTTCGTCTGGGACGGCCTGCGCCGTCAGCGTCTGGACAAGCCTTATGTGCGCGAGAACGGCAAGCTGCGCCCGGCCTCATGGTCTGAGGCGCTGACCAAGGCCGCCGAGGCGCTGAAAGGGGCCGAGAAACCGGCTGGGATCGTCGGTGATCTGGCTCCGGTCGAGGCTGCGTTTGCTCTGAAACAGATGATCGAAGGGCAGGGTGGTGTTGTTGAATGCCGCACCGACGGGGCCAAACTGCCTGCGGGCAATCGTGCGGCCTATGCCGGGACTGCGGCGATCGAGGATATTGACGCTGCCGAACGCATTCTGCTGATCGGCACAAACCCGCGTGACGAGGCGCCGGTTCTGAACGCCCGGATCCGCAGGGCCTGGGCGCACGGGGCCGAGGTTGCACTGGTAGGTCCCGCTGTGGACCTGACCTATGAGTATCACCATGTGGGTGATGACCGCACGGCGCTGCAAAAGGTCGTGGACATGGGTGGCGACGATACGATCAAGGGCAAACGCTCGCTGGTCATTGTTGGCCAAGGTGCGTTGCAAGAGGCGGACGGCGCCGCCGTTCTGGCCGCCGCACAAACCATTGCTGCAAACACGGAAAGCGGCCTGATCGTTCTGCATACTGCCGCCTCGCGCGTAGGTGCGATGGACGTGGATGCGACCAACGAAAGTGGCATGGATGCCGTTTCAGCGGCGGACGTGATCTACAACCTCGGCGCGGACGAGGTCGAGATCGGTGAGGGCGCCTTCGTGATCTATCAGGGCAGCCATGGTGATCGCGGCGCGCATCGCGCCGACGTGATCCTGCCGGGTGCCGCTTATACCGAGGAAAACGGCCTGTTCGTGAACACCGAAGGCCGCCCGCAACTGGCCATGCGCGCCGGGTTCGCGCCCGGTGAGGCGAAAGAGAACTGGGCGATCCTGCGGGCCTTGTCGGCTGAGTTGGGCGCAACTTTGCCCTACGACTCGCTGGCGCAACTGCGCACCGCGCTTGTCGAAGCGGTTCCGCACCTGGCCCAGATCGATCAGGTGGTCGAAAATGAAGTTCAGCCGCTGGATGCCGGCCCGTTGGGCACGGCGACCTTCCGCAACGCGGTCAAGGATTTCTACCTGACCAACCCGATTGCGCGGGCCTCGCAGCTGATGGCCGAACTGTCGGCGCAGGCGCAGGCACGCAAGGCCGAGAAGATCGCGGCGGAATGAACCAGAGCTGTTTCATATCGCGGGCAAACGCGACTGCCGGGTGGCAGTATGCTGCGCCTGATTTGTGTGTGAAACCCAAGATTAAGGGTGGCGCATGGGCGGCGGATGCTGTTTACACCAACGCGCCGACCCAGCCGCAGTTTGCGCAGGCACGTGGCCTTTGCATCGTTCGCGGAAAACGGAATACCCACGGTGTGAGGACCAATGGCTGATTTCTTTAACACCCCAGGCGGAATAGCCATCATCATTCTGGCGCAAGTGCTTGCAGTCGTTGCCTTTGTGATGATTTCGCTGTTGTTCCTTGTCTACGGCGACCGCAAGATCTGGGCTGCTGTCCAGATGCGCCGCGGCCCCAACGTGGTCGGCGTCTATGGCCTTCTGCAATCGGTGGCGGATGCGCTGAAATATGTGGTGAAAGAGGTCGTGATCCCGGCAGGCGCTGACCGCACGGTTTTCATCCTTGCGCCGCTGACGTCCTTCGTTCTGGCAATGATCGCCTGGGCCGTGATCCCGTTCAACGATGGCTGGGTTCTGTCGGATATCAACGTCGCCATCCTCTACGTCTTCGCCGTGTCTTCGCTGGAAGTTTATGGCGTGATCATGGGCGGTTGGGCGTCGAACTCAAAGTACCCGTTCCTGGGCTCGCTGCGGTCCGCCGCGCAGATGATCTCCTATGAGGTCTCGATCGGCCTGATAATTATCGGCATCATCATTTCGACCGGTTCGATGAATTTCGGTGATATCGTTCGGGCGCAGGATGGCTCGTTCGGCTTCTTCAGCTGGTACTGGCTGCCGCATTTCCCGATGGTGTTCCTGTTCTTTATCTCGGCGCTGGCCGAAACCAACCGCCCGCCCTTCGACCTGCCCGAGGCGGAATCGGAACTGGTTGCCGGCTATCAGGTCGAATACTCGGCCACGCCCTTCCTGCTGTTCATGGCGGGAGAGTACATCGCCATCTTCCTGATGTGCGCGCTGACTTCGCTGCTGTTCTTCGGCGGCTGGCTGTCCCCGATCCCGGGTCTTCCGGACGGCGTGTTGTGGATGGTCGCCAAGATGGCGTTCTTCTTCTTCATCTTCGCGATGGTCAAGGCCATCACGCCCCGCTACCGCTATGACCAGCTGATGCGGCTGGGCTGGAAAGTGTTCCTGCCGTTCTCACTGGCTTGGGTGGTCTTCGTGGCTTTTGCGGCGAAATTCGACTGGTTCTGGGGTGCATTCGCCCGTTGGAGCGTAGGAGGCTGATATGACAAACATCGACTACACCCGCGCTGCCAAGTATTTCCTGCTGCAGGATTTCTGGGTCGGTATGAAACTGGGGCTGAAGTACTTCTTCGCCCCCAAGGCCACCCTGAATTACCCGCATGAAAAGGGCCCTCTGTCCCCACGTTTCCGCGGTGAGCATGCCCTGCGCCGTTATCCGAATGGCGAGGAACGCTGCATCGCCTGCAAACTGTGTGAAGCGATCTGTCCGGCGCAAGCCATCACCATCGATGCCGAACCGCGCGAGGACGGCAGCCGCCGCACGACACGCTATGACATCGACATGACCAAGTGCATCTATTGCGGCTTCTGCCAAGAGGCCTGCCCGGTCGATGCAATCGTCGAAGGCCCGAACTTCGAATTCGCCACGGAAACCCGGGAAGAGCTGTTCTACGACAAAGAAAAACTGCTCGACAACGGTGAACGTTGGGAGGCCGAGATCGCCCGCAATCTGGAAATGGATGCGCCGTACCGATGAGTGACAGCCCGACTAATCCGTTCGAGCTGATGATGAAGCAGGCTCAGGACATGGCCAAGGCGATGAACCCGGCGATGGAGAGTTTCTCGCCCAAAGGGTTTGAGGCGCTGTGGCCGACCATGCCGAAAGAGGTCATGGAGATGATGTTTGGCAACACCGTCAACAAGGACGGGCTGGATGCCAAAACCCGCCTTCTGCTGACGCTGGCCGGGCTGACCTGTCAGGGCGCGCATGCGGATTCGGCTGTACGTCAGACTGTGCGTCATGCGCTTGAGGCTGGTGCCAAGAAACAAGAGATCGTGGAAACGATCGGTCAGATGTCGGTCTTTGCCGGCATCCCGGCCATGACCCGCGCGCTGGATTTGGCGCAAGAGGTCATGGGCGATAACGAGGATGAGGATCAATGACCGTCTTTGCCTTCTATCTGTTTGCTATCAGCGCCATCACCGGCGGGCTTTTCACGGTGATCAGCCGCCAGCCTGTGCATTCGGTGCTGTGGCTGATCCTGTCTTTCCTGTCCTCGGCGGGGCTGTTCGTGCTGCTGGGGGCTGAGTTCGTGGCGATGCTGCTGATCATCGTATATGTCGGCGCGGTCGCGGTGCTGTTCCTGTTCGTTGTGATGATGCTGGACGTGGACTTTGCCGAGCTGAAGGCCGAGATGGCGCGCTATATGCCTCTGGCCTTGTTGATCGGTCTGGTCATCTTGATGCAGTTTGTCATGGCCTTCGGTGCCTGGGACAGCGCTCAGGGTGCGGCGGCCAATTTGGCACAGCCGGTCCCGACGGACCGCCACAACACCGAGGCGCTCGGTGTCATTCTTTACGATCAATACTTCCTTCTGTTCCAACTGGCAGGCCTGATCCTGCTGGTGGCCATGATCGGCGCTATCGTGCTGACGCTGCGCCACCGTCAGGACATCAAGCGTCAGGACATCGTCGGCCAGATGATGCGCGACCCGGCCAAGGCGATGGAGTTGAAGGACGTGAAACCGGGGCAGGGACTTTGAGACGATGATCGGACTTGAACACTATCTTACGGTCGCGGCGACGCTGTTCGTCATCGGCATCTTCGGTCTCTTCCTGAACCGTAAGAACGTCATCATCCTGCTGATGAGCATCGAGTTGATGCTTCTGGCGGTGAATATCAACCTCGTGGCGTTCTCCAGCTTCCTCGGCGATCTGGTCGGGCAGGTGTTTACGCTGTTCGTTCTGACCGTGGCGGCGGCCGAGGCGGCGATCGGGCTGGCCATTCTGGTCTGCTTCTTCCGCAACCGCGGCACCATCGCGGTTGAAGACGTCAATATGATGAAGGGGTAAGAGAACATGGAAACCACCATCCTCTTTGCCCCGCTGGTGGGCGCGTTGCTTTGCGGGTTCGGCTGGAAGTTCATTGGCGAGAAAGCCGCCATGTGGACCGCGACGGGCCTGCTGTTTCTGGCCTGTCTGCTGTCGTGGATTGTTTTCTTCACCTTTGACGGTGTGACCCAGCAGATCGAGATCATGCGCTGGATCGAGAGCGGTTCGCTGTCGACAAGCTGGGCCATACGTCTGGACCGCCTGACCGCGATCATGCTGATTGTGGTGACGACGGTCTCGGCGCTGGTTCACCTCTATTCCGTTGGCTACATGGATCACGATCCGCAATGGCGCGAGGGTGAAAGCTATAAGCCGCGCTTCTTTGCCTATCTGTCGTTCTTTACCTTCGCCATGCTGATGCTGGTGACGGCGGACAATCTGGTTCAGATGTTCTTTGGCTGGGAAGGCGTGGGCGTCGCTTCCTATCTGCTGATCGGGTTCTATTATCGCAAATCCAGCGCCAATGCGGCCGCGATGAAAGCCTTTATCGTCAACCGAGTGGGTGACTTTGGCTTTGCGCTGGGGATTTTCGCGCTGTTTTTCCTGACCGACAGCATCAACTTCTCGGACATCTTTGCATCAGCTCCGGCTTTGGCCGAAGAAAAGCTGCATTTCCTGTGGGGCGAATGGACTGCAATCGAAGTGATCTGTGTCCTGCTGTTCATCGGCGCGATGGGCAAGTCGGCGCAGTTGATCCTGCACACCTGGTTGCCGGACGCGATGGAAGGCCCGACGCCGGTGTCGGCGCTGATCCATGCCGCGACCATGGTGACGGCGGGTGTGTTCCTGGTCTGCCGCATGTCGCCGCTGATGGAGTTCGCGCCGGGTGCGACCGGGTTCATCACCTTCCTTGGGGCCTCGACCGCATTCTTTGCGGCGACCGTGGGTCTGGTGCAGACCGACATCAAACGCGTTATCGCCTATTCGACCTGTTCGCAGCTGGGCTATATGTTCGTGGCCGCTGGTGTCGGCATGTATTCCGCTGCGATGTTCCACCTGCTGACGCACGCGTTCTTCAAGGCGCTGCTGTTCCTTGGGGCCGGTTCGGTGATCCACGCGATGCATCACGAGCAGGAGATGACGGAATACGGCGGTCTGCGGAAAAAGATTCCCTATACCTTCTGGGCGATGATGATTGGTACGCTGGCCATTACCGGCGTGGGCATCCCGCTGACGACATTCGGCTTTGCCGGCTTCCTGTCCAAGGATGCCATCATTGAAAGCGCCTATGCGGGCGGTACGGGTTATGCCTTCTGGATGCTGGTTATTGCGGCGATGTTCACCTCGTTCTACAGCTGGCGTCTGATCTTCCTGACCTTCTATGGCAACCCGCGCGGCGACAAGCATACGCATGATCACGCGCATGAAAGCCCGATGACAATGCTGGTGCCGCTTGGGGTTCTGTCACTTGGTGCGGTTTTTGCCGGGATGCTCTGGTACAGCCCCTTCTTTGGGCATACCGACAAGGTCGGCAAGTTCTACGGCATCCCCGTGGCCGAAGCCTCGGAGCATGCGGAAGGTCACGACGCCGAAACGCATTCCGAGCATGTGGCTGATGGTACCGCCGAGGAGCATCACGGTGACGAAGCTGAAGAAGCTCATGCGGACACAGCGCACGCGGATGAAGGGCATGGCGAGGATGCCGTTCATGGTGACAAGGACGCAAAAGGCGGCGATCACCACTATGTCTTTGCCGGAGAACCAGGTGAGGGCGCCTTGTATATCGGACCGGACAACCATGTGCTGGACGATGCACATGCGGCGCCGAAATGGGTCAAGGTTTCGCCTTTCATCGCAATGCTGCTGGGCTTTGTCGTGGCCTATTGGTTCTACATTGTGAACACATCGTTGCCTGCGCGACTGGCTGCAAACCAGCGTCCGCTGTACCTGTTCCTGCTGAACAAATGGTACTTTGACGAGATCTACGACGCGATCTTCGTCAAACCCACCGTGGCTTTGGGGCGGTTCCTTTGGAAACGCGGTGACGGCAACACGATTGACGGCTTCCTGAATGGGGTTGCCATGGGCGTAGTTCCCTTCTTTACCCGCCTCGCAGGCAAGGCGCAGACGGGGTACATCTTTACTTACGCCTTCTGGATGGTACTGGGCATCGCAGCCCTGATCACCTGGATGTCGATTGGCGGGGGCGCACACTAATGGATAACATCCTCTCCATCGTCACCTTCATCCCCGCAGCGGCGGCCGGTATTCTGGCACTGTTCCTGCAAGGCGATGATGCCGCGGCACAGCGCAATGCGAAATGGATCGCACTCCTGGCGACCACCGTCACCTTCCTGGTGTCGATCGGCATCTATACCGGCTTTGATCCGTCCAACACCGGCTTCCAGATGGTGGAAGAGGGTGAATGGCTGATGGGCCTGAAATACAAGATGGGCGTGGATGGCATCAGCGTGTTGTTCGTGCTGCTGACCACCTTCATCATGCCGCTGACCATTCTGGCCAGCTGGAATGTGACGACCCGCGTCAAGGAATACATGGTTGCCTTCCTGATGCTGGAAACCCTGATGCTGGGCGTGTTCATGGCGCTGGATCTGGTGCTGTTCTACCTGTTCTTCGAGGCAGGTCTGATCCCGATGTTCCTGATCATCGGCATCTGGGGCGGCAAGGACCGCATTTACGCCAGTTTCAAGTTCTTCCTCTACACCTTCCTTGGTTCCGTGTTGATGCTGGTGGCGATGGTCGCGATGTATTCGGATGCGGGAACCACGGATATCGAGGCGCTGATGACGCATCAGTTCTCGTCCGAAGGGTTCAGCGTTCTGGGCATCTACATTGTCGGCGGAATGCAGACGCTGATGTTTCTGGCGTTCTTTGCGTCATTTGCCGTGAAGATGCCGATGTGGCCGGTCCACACCTGGCTGCCGGACGCGCACGTGCAGGCCCCGACTGCGGGCTCGGTCGTGCTGGCGGCGATCCTGCTGAAGATGGGCGGCTACGGTTTCCTGCGGTTCAGCCTGCCGATGTTCCCCGTGGGCTCGGCGGTGATGACCGATCTGGTGCTGTGGATGTCGGCCATCGCGGTTGTCTACACCTCGCTGGTTGCGCTGGTGCAGGAGGACATGAAGAAGCTGATTGCCTATTCATCCGTTGCGCACATGGGCTTTGTGACTATGGGGATTTTCGCGGCGAACCAGCAGGGTATTGACGGTGCGATCTTCCAGATGCTCAGCCACGGGTTCATCTCGGCGGCGCTCTTCCTTTGCGTTGGAGTAATCTATGACCGGATGCACACCCGCGACATCGAAGCGTACGGAGGTCTGGTGATCCGGATGCCCGCCTATGCGCTGGTCTTCATGCTGTTCACCATGGCCAATGTCGGCTTGCCGGGCACCTCCGGGTTCATTGGCGAATTCCTGACCCTGATGGGTGCATTCCAAGTCAACACCTGGGTGACTGCGGTCGCCGCAAGCGGTGTAATCTTCTCGGCCGGATATGCGCTGTGGCTGTATCGCCGTGTTGTCTTTGGCGACCTGACCAAGGAAAGCCTGAAGGCAATGACAGACATGAGCTCGCGCGAGCGGCTGATCTTTGCGCCGCTGATCGTGATGACCATCCTGCTGGGTGTCTACCCGTCGCTGGTGACAGATGTGATCGGCCAATCGACCGCTGCATTGATTTCGAACTATGACACGGCTCTGGCCGCGGCTGAGGCCGCGACCCAGACGGCCGCCTCGCATTAAGGGAGCTTTGGAGACATGATCCAGGCTGATCTGACAATAATCCTGCCGGAAATCGTTCTGGCCGTGTATGCGATGGCTGCTCTGATCGGGGCTGTCTATACGACGAAAGACGGGCTGGCGCCGGTTCTGGTCTGGGCGACGGCAGGTCTGATGGCGCTGCTGTCCTTCTGGATTGCCACAAATGGCGACGGCACCAATGTCGCGTTCAACGGCATGTTCGTGGATGACGGGTTCTCGCGCTTTGCCAAGGTTGCAATCCTGTTGTCGGCCGCTGCCGTTCTGGTGATGAGCCAGGATTACATGACCCGCCGCGGTCTGCTGCGGTTTGAATACCCCTTGCTGGTGGCCCTGGCCGCTGTTGGCATGATGATGATGGTCAGTGCCGGCGACCTGATGTCCCTTTACATGGGATTGGAACTGCAATCGCTGTCGCTTTATGTGGTGGCCGCCCTGCGTCGTGACAGTGCAAAGTCTACCGAAGCCGGTTTGAAATACTTCGTTCTGGGCGCGCTGAGTTCGGGCTTGCTGCTCTACGGTGCGTCGCTGGTCTATGGTTTCACCGGCACCACGCTGTTCTCGGGCATTATCCAGACGGTTCACCACGGCGACGTCTCGATTGGCCTTCTGTTTGGTCTGATCTTCCTGATCTCGGGGCTTGCGTTCAAAGTGTCGGCCGTGCCGTTCCACATGTGGACACCGGACGTTTACGAAGGGTCGCCCACGCCGATCACGGCCTTCTTTGCCACCGCGCCGAAAGTGGCCGCTATGGCGCTGTTTGCCCGACTGATGCACGACGCCTTTGGTGGTGTGGTGAAAGACTGGCAGCAGGTGATCGTGCTGCTTTCGGTCCTGTCGATGCTGTTGGGTGCGGTTGCCGCGATTGGTCAACGCAACATCAAGCGACTGATGGCGTTTTCATCAATCGCCCATATGGGTTATGCGATGATCGGCCTGGCTGCAGGCACGGAAATGGGCGTCAAGGCGATGCTGATGTATCTGGCAATCTATGTGACCATGAACATCGGCACGTTTGCCTTCATCCTGATGATGGAGCGTGACGGCAAACCGGTCACCGACATTGACGCTCTGAGGCAATACTCCAAGCGCGATCCGGGCAAGGCGCTGGCCGTTCTGATCCTGATGTTCAGCCTGGCCGGGGTGCCGCCGATGCTGGGCTTCTTCGCAAAGTTCGGCGTCTGGCAGGCCGGTGTCGGCGCGGGGTTGACCGGGTTGGTCATTGTGTCGGCCATCGCTTCGGTCATTGGTGCCTTCTATTATCTGCGGATCGTGTTCTACATGTACTTCGGTGATGAGAACGAAGAACCGATCGAGACACATTCCACACCGGTTCTGTGGGTCGCTCTGATGGGGTCGGCGGCACTCATGCTGATCGGCGTGTTCTACCAGTTCGGGATCGAGGGGGCGGCTGCGGCTGCGGCGGCGACACTTGTCAACTGATCTTCCCTTTCGCAACATTCAGGAGGCTCGGTCTTGTGACCGGGCCTTTTTGACATGAGCGGTTGGCCCGCCGGATACGGCCTGCATGTTGTGCAGGAGGTGGACAGCACCCTGAACGAAGCGGCCCGGATCGCTCCGACTGCGCAGGGGCCTGTCTGGATCATGGCCCATCGCCAGACGGCGGCGCGGGGCAGACGGGGACGGGTTTGGGCCAATCCGAAAGGTAATCTGGCGGCGACCTTGCTGATGCGCCCACAGGGCAACCCGGAACAATCCGCCCTGCGGAGCTTTGTGGCTGCTCTGGCCCTGTTCGATGCATGCGTCGCTGTTTCAGGCCGGGCGACCGGTTTGTCGTTGAAATGGCCCAATGACGTTCTGCTGAACGGCGGTAAAATGGCCGGCATATTGCTGGAAAGCAACGGCCACGGGCGCGAGGTGTCGCATCTGGCGATCGGCATCGGCGTCAACCTGACCGAAGCTCCGGGAGCGGATATGGTCGAACCGGGCGCTGTTCGGCCCGTATCGTTGTTGTCGGAAACAGGGGCGCAGGTGTCGCCCGAAGATTTCCTGACGGAAATGGCCGCGGCCTATGCGCGGTACGAAACGCAGTTTGTCACATTTGGGTTTGATCCGATCCGAAAGGCATGGTTGTCCCGTGCGGCCCGGTTGGGCGAGGTTATTACCGCCCGGACCGCAGCGTCAGAAACGGTTGGAACCTTCGAAACTGTAGACGCGACAGGAAACCTTGTCTTAAACACCGCGAAAGGCCGGGTGAGCATTCCTGCGGCCGATGTGTTTTTCTGAGGGAGGCGTACATGCTTCTGGCTATCGACTGCGGCAACACGAATACCGTTTTCTCGATCTGGGATGGCGAGAAGTTCCTGTGCACCCTGCGCACATCGACCCATCACGCCCGTACGGCTGATGCGTATTTCACCTGGTACTCGACCTTGGTGAAACACTATGGGATCGAAGCGGAAATCACCGATGTCATCATCGCTTCGACCGTACCGCGTGTGGTGTTCAACCTGCGGGTTTTTGCGGACCGTTTCTTTGATTGCCGCCCGCTGGTCGTGGGCCGGCCGGACTGTCTGCTGCCCGTGCCCCCACGCGTGGATGAGGGGACGGTTCCAGGGCCGGACAGGCTGGCGAATGCCGTCGGTGCCTTTGATCGGCATGGCGGCAATGTCGTTGTGGTGGACTTCGGCACTGCGACCAATTTCGACGTGGTGGCCGCAGATGGTGCCTATGTCGGCGGCATCATCGCCCCCGGTGTGAACCTGAGTCTTGAGGCATTGCATCAGGGCGCGGCGGCATTGCCGCATATCGACATAACCCGCCCGGAAAAAGTGATCGGGACAAATACGGTTGGCTGTATCCAGTCCGGCGTGTATTGGGGCTATTCCGGGCTGATCGAAGGGCTGATTTCCCGGATCAAGGCTGAATACGGAATGCCGATGAAAGTCGTTGGAACCGGTGGGCTTGCGCCTCTGTTCGATCAGGCCGACGTGGGGTTCGACGCAATCGAGGATGATCTGACGATGCACGGTCTGACTGTGATACATCGCTACAACAAGGAAAACGGCTCGGCATGAGCAGCGAAAGATTGATCTATTTGCCGCTGGGCGGCGCGGGCGAGATTGGCATGAACGCCTATGTCTACGGGTATGGCAAACCGGGGCAGGAACGGCTGATCCTTGTGGATCTGGGCGTGACGTTTCCGGATATGGATACCACCCCGGGCGTTGACCTGATCCATGCCGATATCTCATGGCTGCGGGAACGTGCGGACCGGCTGGACGCGGTATTCGTGACCCACGCGCACGAAGACCATGTTGGTGCGGTTGCGCATTGTTATGACGCGCTGAACGCGCCGATCTATGCGCGGGCCTTCACCGCCAATATCGCGCGCCGCAAGATGGAGGAATACGGCCATCCGGAGGACGCGGTGCGCACAGCGTCTGCCTGGCCCGAACAGATTCAGGTGGGTCCGTTTACGGTCGGATTTTTGCCGGTCTCACACTCCATCCCCGAAAGTGCGGCGCTGGTGATCGACACCCCGGCTGGCCGGATCGTGCATACGGGCGATTTCAAACTGGATGCCAACCCTGTTGTCGGCGAAGCCTTCGATCCCGATCTGTGGGCCGAAGTAGCCAATCCCGGCGTCAAGGCGCTGGTCTGTGACAGTACAAACGTATTCTCTGACCATCCCGGACGCTCGGAAAGTGAAGTCGGGCCCGAAATCACACGACTGGTCGAAGAGGCCGACGGAATGGTCGTCGCGACCACATTCGCCTCAAACGTCGCGCGGGTCAAAACCCTGGCCGAGGCCGGTCAACGGGCCGGGCGGTCTGTTGTTCTGTTGGGGCGCGCCATGCGCCGCATGATCGAGGCCGCGACGGAAACCGGCATCCTTTCGGACTTCCCCCGCGTCGTCAGCGCCGAAGAGGCGGTGGATATGCCACGTCAGAACCTCATGCTGATCGTGACCGGCAGCCAGGGTGAACGCCGCGCCGCAAGCGCACAGCTGGCGCGTGGCAAGTATCGCGGACTTGAGTTGAAAGACGGCGACCTGTTTCTGTTTTCCTCCAAAACCATTCCCGGCAACGAGCGGGGCGTGATTTTCATCATGAACCAGCTGAGCGAAAAGGGCGTGGACGTGGTGGACGACAGTTCGGGTCTGTATCACGTTTCAGGCCACGCCAACCGCCCTGACCTTGAGCGGGTGCACGAGTTGATGAACCCAAAGATGGTCATCCCGATGCACGGTGAACACCGGCATCTGCGCGAACATGCGAAACTGGCCGAGGCGGGCGGCCGAACCGGTATGCTGGCCGTGAACGGGACCATGCTGGACTTGACCGGGGATACGCCCGAGGTTGCGGACTACGTGGAAACCGGTCGAACCTATCTGGACGGAACCGTCAAGATTGGCGCGCTGGATGGGGTTGTGCGAGACCGGATTCGCATGGCGCTGAATGGCCACGTGACTGTGACGGTTATTCTGGATGAAGAAGATGAACCGCTGGGCGAGCCCTGGTGTGACACCATGGGCCTGCCGGAGCTTGGGTCGTCACGCGCGGCGCTGGTCGAGGTGCTGGAGGAGGATCTGAACCAGTTCCTGATGCGGGCCGAGGCCAAAACCCTGCGCGATGATGACAAGCTGGAAGAAGCGATGCGACGGATCGTTCGTCAGAGCACAAAAACGGAGATCGGGAAAAAGCCCGAAGTTACCGTTGTCATCAGCCGGATGAAATAAGCGGACGGGTCAGTCTGCTTCGGGCATGGGATAGCCCTTGAGACGCAGAAACAGGCTGGCCTCTTCGTTGTTCAGGAAAAACGGCACAGAGGCCGGGGGTGATGTGTCCGCGACCCGTGCAGCGATCTCGGCCAGAACAACTTCGGTGATGAAGGGCAGGTCAAAATCACGCGCCTGATCCAGCCTGACCCATTGCAGGTGCGACAGCTCGTCCGAGGCATGGCTGAAATCGTCCAGATCGCCTTGTACCTCATCGGCATCAACCAGAAAGAACCGCGCATCAAAGCGACGGGGGCGGCCCGGCGGCGTCAGTGCGCGAAACACGAACTGCAGGCCTTGCGCAGAGGGCCGAAAACCCATCTCGGCAAAGCCCTGCCAGTCTTCAGGGATATCTCCCGGCCAGGTGCCCGGTTGCCCCAGGATCAGGCCGGTTTCTTCCCACAACTCGCGGATCGCGGCGGAAGCCAGCGCATTCTGCAAATTTGTCTCTGCCCGCTCGGCCAGACGGCCGTGGCACTTTGAAGTCAGCGGCGTGGCAAGCGGAACATCACCATCCGCGGCATCGACTGCACCGCCAGGAAAAACGAACTTGTTCGGCATGAAAGCCGCTTTGGCCCCGCGCTGGCCCATCAGAATTGATGGCTCGGTCATTCTGTCCCGCAGGACAATTACGGTTGCCGCGTTGCGAATTGCAGTTTTGTCTGTGGTCATGCCTGTCCGTCACCGGGCCCGTTCGAACCCATGCATCCGCCGCGCCCACTGATAGGCCACGACGGCCCCCTTCATCCTGGGCAGCAAGGCAAGGGTCAGAACCGTACAGCCAATGGCGAAAACCAGGGCCATCGTCAGCGGATCAGGGCGCCAGTGCACATATGAGACGTGCAGCGCGGGCGCGAGCAAGTGGCCTACAATCAGAATGGTCAGGTATGCAGGGCCATCATCCGCCCGGTGGTGGTGCAGTTCCTGCCCGCAATTGCCGCAGCTGTCGTTGACCTTGAGGTAGCTGTACAGCAGCTTGCCTTGTCCGCATTTCGGGCAACGGCAACGAAAGCCTCTGACCAGTGCGGGCCAGGTCTCACGATCCTGAGGAGTTGTGGTGTCGATCGTATGATCCGTCATGATGAAAACTCGCGCATTCGAATGTCGCATATATTGCGCATCTTTGGGTCTGCTTGAAAGGGGGGTGCGTCGCAATGACCGCATCCGGCGAAAAATGGTCTGAAAAATTTTTTGGTTTCCTGCGACGGAAATCTGCGGCTGTCCCGTTTTAACACCATAAGCAGCGGCAATGGGGTCGCGCGAAAAAAGGAAACACGACATGCACAGCGCAAAGTTCATTTCGGCAATTGTAGTTGCGGCAGTTGCGATTACAGGCACAACGGCTTTGGCCGCAGGGTCGAAAAACCGGGAACCGGTGTCGTTTCAGGAACTGGATGCGAATGGTGACGGGCAGGTTACGAAAGACGAAATGCTGGCCCATCGCAATCAGCGATTTACCGATGCGGATGCCAACGGGGACGGCCAGTTGAGCGTCGAAGAGATGCAGGCGGCAGTGCAGAAAAAGACCAGCGACCGCATTGCAAGTATGTTTGAAGAACACGATGCCAATAACGATGGTTTCCTGACCACGGATGAGTTGCCGAAACCGCGCCGGGCTGACAAGATGTTTGACCGGATCGATGCGAATGATGACGGAACGATCTCGGAGCAGGAATTTGCGGATGCAAAAGGCAGAATGGGTCGGCACCACAAGAAGCGTGGCAAGGCAGACTCTGACGACAGCTGATGCGGGATGGAGGATCTGACCTCCTCAACGCAAGACGTTCGCGGCGGGACTTGCGCCGCGGACGCAATCGGTGACGATGCGTTGCTGGAGCGGTTTGCCGCCGGCGACGCAGCGGCGGCGCGTGTTTTGACCGACCGGCTTGGCCCGCGCTGTTTTTCCGTCGCCCTGCGGATGCTGGGCAACCGAGCCGAAGCCGAAGATGTCACGCAGGACGCGATGATGCGCCTTTGGCAGATGGCGCCGGATTGGATGCCGGGGCAGGCAAAGGTTTCAACGTGGCTGTATCGCGTGGTCCTGAACCTGTGCGTTGACTTGCGCCGCAAGAAACAGCCTGACAGGCTGGCCGAAGGTGTCGATCCCGAGGATGCCAGCGCAAGCGTGTTTGAACGCATGCAGGACGAGGCCCGAAAAGACGCGCTGCAATCCGCCCTGTCTCATCTGCCCGAACGGCAGCGACAGGCAGTTGTATTGCGGCATATCGAAGAGCTGCCCAACCCCGAGATTGCCGGGATCATGGGCATATCTGTAGAAGCGGTCGAAAGCCTGACGGCACGCGGAAAACGCGCCTTGGCGGGATATCTTGCCGGGCGTCGGGACGAACTGGGGTATGACGATGGCTGATGATGATACCGAGCTGAATCAACTGTTTGCGCAGGCCAGAGCCGGGCGTCGACACCTGCCGGACGATCTGGCGGTTCGGATTATGACGGACGCAGAACAAGTTCGACTGGATCGGCTTGCCAAACCTGTCCCGCCGGGGCGCAGCACGTGGCAACGCCTTCTGGACGGTATCGGTGGTTGGCAGGGCCTTGGCGGGCTGGTCGCGGCCAGTGCGGCGGGTGTCTGGATCGGGTTCTCGGCTCCGGCCTTTCTGCCGGACCCGGCGACGTATCTGTTCTCGCAGGACGCAACCTATGAAGTGGCGGACCTGGATGCAGTGTTCCTGGAGGATACGGAATGAGCGAAACACCCAAGCCAAAACGCCGTTGGATGCCGATACTTCTGGCTGCGTCCCTGGCCCTTAACTTGCTGATTGTCGGTGTCGCTTTGGGGACCTTCATGAGGGTCAAGGGCAGCGATCATGCCAAGGCGCCGCCGGGGTTCGGATCGGCCCTTTACCGGGCATTGCCCAAATCAGAGCGAACTGCGATGCGGTCGGACCTGTCCGGTTTGCGCAAAGAGGGATCGCAGCACAGGTCAAAGGATTTCGCAGCTCTCAGCCAGGCCTTGCGAACCGTGCCATTCGATCCGGCCGCCGTCGAGGTTTTGCTGACGCAGCAGGCGCGGGCTTCGGCGAAATTGCAGGGTGCCCTGCAAGGGCAGTGGCTGGCGCGTGTCATCGCAATGAGCGATGCAGAACGGGCAGTGTATGCCGACCGGCTGGACGAAGTGACAAAACGCGGTCGGCATTGGCACAAGAAAAAGGACTAAAGCGCGCTGAAACCGGTGTTACGCCGCGCTTTGCCGGGTGCTGATCTGGTTGCGACCGGCTTTTTTCGCATCATAAAGAGCTTTGTCTGCGGATTTGATCAAACTGTCCAGAAGCGCGTGTTCGGTTTGGTATTGCGGGTAAGGGGGCCGAAACACGTTCAGGCCAATGCTGGTCGTGACTTGGGTGAACCCGTTCTGGTCCGGCAGCGAAAAGGGCCTTTCGCGAATCGATCTGCACATCGCATCTGCCAGGTTCAATGCCTGCGCATTGGTTGCGTCAGGCACCCCGATCATAAACTCTTCACCTCCGAAACGGGCGACAAAGCCGCGGGGGCCAAGCGCGTTTCGCATGCGTCTGGCCGCTTCGGTCAGAACATGATCTCCGGCGGCATGACCATACCGGTCATTGATTGCCTTGAAGTGATCAAGGTCGGCCAGCATCAGAGCGCACCCACGGCCGGTGTGCCGGGATCGCCGGACGATATGGCCAACGGCCTGCATCGCAAACCGGCGGTTGTTTAGACCTGTCAGCGGGTCGACCCATGAGTCAGCAAGTCCGCGACGCAATGAGGCGCGCATCTGATCGGTGCGGGACTTGCGGGCAATCAGACTGTCCAGTCGCAGCGCAATCTCACGTGCGCAGAAGTCGCCCAGGCAAACTGCGTCGGCCCCACGATCCAGCGCTTCGGCTGCATTGGGCGCGTGTTCTTTGTCCAGAACGCCGATCAGGACGGTGTGTCGTGTGGCGCTGCGCGATCTCAGGTCTGCCAGAACGTTGAGGGAAGAAGGCGCGGTGTTCAGGTCCACGACAATTGCATCCGGAACAGGGCCTGACAGGATGTCTTTCAGGTTCGATTGGGTGTGCTTGGAAAGGTAATGATGCGTCTGCTGCTGCAGAGCCCGGCACCACGACGCACCTGTGCGGTGGGACGGGGCCAGAATTGCGACCCGCGATGGCGCGGTTGGTGCGATCAATGTGGCGGGAGGTTCGGCGAAGCCGATGGGAAGCGTATCTTCCTTGAACTGAAGGTCCTGCACGTCCGCGCGCATGCGCAGCAGGCTGCGAACCCGCGCCATCAGCAAATTGTCCTTGAACGGATGGGCCAGAACGTCGTCCAACCCGGCAGACAGCGCCTCAAGCCGGGCCGCTTTGTCATTCTGCGGGGCGATGGCGACAACGGGGATGTCTCCAAGATCCGGAATGTTCTGAATCAACCGCTTTACATCTGCGGCGGTTCCATCTGCCAGCGCGAGCGCCGTCAGCACCAGATCCGGCCGCACACGGCGCAATAGGGGTGTCAGCCCCTCAAGCTTCTCACCCTGAACGACGTGATACCATGCCGCCGTAGGCTGAACCTTCAGCATGATGCGATTGGTCGAGGCCCCGTCTAGGACAAGGATCGTTCCTTGCACGGACATATTCGTTCACCGTTGATTGCATGTGCTGCCAAAGTGTTTATGAGTCTGGTTAACAAACCCTTTCCAAGTTCTGATCCGAGGCTTGAATATGGCAATCTCCGGCAATTCGGCGGAAACTCTGGCGCTGAATGTGCTGACCTGGCTTGTCGGTAACGAGGAACTTCTACCGGTGTTTCTGGGTTCGACCGGTGCATCGGTCGGCGATCTGCGCGCCCGCGCTGGCGAGCCGGATTTCATGGCGTCGGTTCTTGAGTTTCTGATGCTTGACGATTCGTGGGTGATCGCTTTTTGTGATGCCAATTCGGTCCCTTATGACTTGCCGGGTCAGGCGCGCGCCGCGTTGTCCGGCGAAGCCGATGTTCACTGGACCTGAGACGACTTTTTTGCAGGAGCCCCAATGCCAATAAACGCCATCGTGTTCGACAAGGACGGTACCTTGTTTGACTTTGCAAACACCTGGGGCACATTTGGGCGCAGTCTGCTGCTGCGTCTGTCATCGGGTGACAAATCAAAAGCGGAGGAACTTGCGCTGGTGATCGGGTTTGATCCCGAGAAGGGGGCCTATTCGGATGACAGCATCGTAATTGCCGCAAGCGTTGTGGAAATTGCAGAAGCGCTTCTTCCCTATTTGCCCGAGATGACCTGCGAGGCCCTGATCGAGTTGATCGACGAGGAATCCGCCGCGGCCCCACAGGCACCGGCCGTTCCGCTTGTGCCTTTTCTGGAACAGCTACGGGAAGCCGGCTTCAAGCTGGGCGTTGCCACCAATGACAGTGAAAGACCCGCGCTGGAGCATTTGTCATCCGTTGGAATCCGGGATCATTTCGACTTTGTCGCGGGATATGACAGCGGCCACGGCTGCAAACCGGGACCGGGCCAGTTGCTGGCTTTTGCCGCACAAGTGTGTGTGGACCCGGCGAATGTGGTCATGGTTGGCGACAGCCTGCATGACCTGCAGGCAGGCCGCGCCGCCGGCATGACCACCATCGGGGTTTTGACCGGTCTTGCAGGCCCTGAAACGCTCGCGCCGATGGCCGATGTTGTATTGCCGGATATCGGACATATTCCTGCTTGGCTGGCGGAAAATCGGTCGATCTGAGCGGATTTCGGCGGTTTGGAATAAGAAACCGACACAACCTGTCGCAGACAGAGCGGCCATGTTCCAGACTTCGGGGCTTTTTGATAAAAAGCCTCGGAGGAACAAATGGCCGACAGCAATACGCGCAGACGCAGAAGTGGTGGACGTTCGGGAGCCGCAGCTCGCCGGGGCAGCGCAGTCATCGATCAGATGCCGTGGAACCCACCCGTCAATATCGACAGACCCACCGAGCCGCTGGATCAGGCCGGGATCGAGGCGATCCACGAGGGCGCGATGCGAATACTCGAAGAGATCGGTATCGAGTTCTACAACAAGGAGGCGCTGGGCATTCTGCGCGAAGCAGGATGTACCATCAACGGTGACAATGTGCGCATGGGGCGCGACTTTGTCATGGAAATGATCGCCAAAGCGCCGTCAAGCTTTACCATCACGCCTAGAAACCCGGACAAAACGATCGAAGTCGGCGGCAAGACCATGCTGTTCGGGAACGTCTCTTCGCCGCCGAACTACTGGGATATGGAGATCGGCACCAAGGTTTCGGGGAATCGCGAGATGTGCCGGAACCTGCTGAAGCTGACGCAGTACTTCAACTGTATCCATTTTGCTGGCGGCTATCCGGTCGAGCCGGTGGATATTCACGCCAGTGTGCGACATCTGGACGTGCTGTATGACAAGCTGACCCTGACCGACAAGGCCATGCACGCCTATTCGCTGGGTAAGGAGCGCGTGGAAGATGTCATGGAAATGGTGCGCATCGCCAGCGGCCTCAGCCATGAGGAGTTCGAGTCGAAGCCGCGGATGTACACCAACATCAACTCGACATCACCTCTCAAGCACGATTTCCCGATGATTGATGGCTGTCTGCGACTGGCCCGTCGGGGGCAGGCGATTGTGGTAACGCCATTTACCCTGGCGGGGGCCATGGCGCCCGTGACCATGGCCGGGGCAGTCGCGCAGTCGCTGGCCGAAGCACTGTGTGCCATTGCGTTGTTTCAGTATGTACGTCCTGGTATTCCCTGTGTGATCGGAACCTTCACCTCAAATGTAGACATGAAGTCCGGCGCTCCGGCCTTCGGGACGCCGGAGTACATGCGGTCGACGCAAATGACCGGGCAGATGGCACGTTTCTACGGACTGCCGATGCGCTCATCAGGTGTTTGTGCTGCAAACGTCCCGGATGGGCAGGCGATATGGGAGACATCGAACTCGCTGTGGGCGGCGGTGCAGTCGGGAACGAACATGGTCTACCATGCTGCAGGCTGGCTTGAGGGCGGCCTTATCGCGAGCCCTGAAAAATTCATCATGGATTGCGAGATTCTGCAGCAGATCCAAAGATATATGCAGCCAGAAATCAGCGCCACAGGGCCGGACGAGATCGCGCTGGATGCGATCAGGGCGGTTGGTAACGACGGGCATTTCTTTGGTATCCAGCACACACAGGACCGGTACTCGACCGCGTTCTACCAGCCGTTTCTGAGTGATTGGAAGAACTATGAAGGCTGGGCGGCGGCCGGTGGCATCTGGACAGCCGAGCGCGCGCATCACATGTTCAAGGAAATCATCACAAGCTTTGAACCACCTGCATTGGATGAGGGCATTCGCGAAGAATTGGCCGACTTTGTCGCGCGGCGTAAATCTGAAGGTGGCGCGCCCACGGATTTCTAGGAATTCGAATGGCTGCACTATTTCCGGTTTCGCAGCGGGTATTGGGTATTTGTTAAGGATTATCTGGCCAGATTGAACGCGAAATCAATCCGGGGCAATTGATGCATGGTCTGATCAACCGGGCGGTACAGTCCTTCGTATGCGCGACCTATGGGCAGGCATGCTGGCTGCGCGTTGCCGCGGCGGCTGAACTCGGGTTTGTCGAGTTCGAAGCGATGCTTGTCTATGATACGGGCACGCCGCTGCGGGTTTTGGATGCGCTGTGCGCCGATCGGAACCGCACGCGTGCCGAAATGCTTGAAGATCTTGGGACATATCTTGTCTCGCATCCGAATACCGAAGGGTTGCGGCGCCTGCTGCGTTTTGGCGGCGTGACGTACGTGGAGTTTCTGCATTCCCTGGACGACTTGTCCGACCGGGTCAGGCTGGCGGTATCCGACCTGTCTCTGCCCGCGCTTGAATTGCGTGAACTGTCCGGCGCTGAATACCAGTTGCACTGTTTTCCGGGCTTGCCGGGATACTCCAGTGTCATGGTCGGAGTTTTGCGAGCCATGGCGGATGACTACGGCGCTTTGGTGATACTGTCCCATGACGGCGTACAGGGGGACGCTGATGTCATTACAATTGCCCTGGTGGAGAGTTCCTTTGCCGAAGGGCGTCAATTTGAACTTGGGGCGCGAAGACCATGATGGATGTGCGGGGTCTGGGCGTCTTGCTTGAAACTCTTTGCCCGATGTTCTTGTTGTTGGACAATGACGGGCGGATTGTTCAGGTCGGACCGACGCTGCAAAAGTTCCGGCCGGAACGCGCAATGGCCGGGCAGAATTTTCTAGACTTGTTTGAATTGGTCCGCCCCCGGACCGTGTCGACCGTTCCCGTTCTGATGTCCATGGCGGGTGCAAAGCTGCACCTGCGGTTTCACGATGAACCACGCACGGCTTTGAAAGGGCTGATAACCCCGCTGCCGGATCAAGGTGGCGCGGTGATCAACCTTTCGTTTGGTATTTCGATCCTAGATGCTGTTCGCGACTACGCGCTGACCAGCGCAGATTTTTCCGGTGCTGAACTTGCGATTGAGCTTCTTTATTTGGTCGAGGCCAAGTCCGCAGCGATGGAGGCGTCGCGATCGTTGAACCGGCGCCTTCAGGACGCCAGGGTGGCGGCGGAAGAACAGGCCTTTACCGATACGTTGACCGGCCTGAAAAACCGTCGCGCGATGGATCACATACTGGGCCAGATGGCATCGACGCAAACCGATTTTGCCCTGATGCACCTTGATCTGGACTTCTTCAAGTCCGTGAACGACAAGTTGGGACACGCGGCCGGTGACTTTGTTCTGCAAGAGGCCGCGCGGATCATGGTTGAAGAGACACGCAGCGATGATGCGGTTGTCAGAATGGGTGGGGATGAGTTTGTTATTGTTTTTAGGGACCTGACGGATGAAAAGAAGCTGTCGGCGATTGCAGGCCGTTTGATCGGCAGGCTTCGCGAGCCGATGAGTTTCGATCAGAACCCCTGTCGGATTTCAGCCAGCATTGGAACGGCGATTTCCACACAGTTTGATATCCTCAAGTCTGCCGAAATACTGCATGCCGCTGATCAGGCCTTGTACGAGGCCAAGCGAAACGGCAAGTCCCGTCATCACCTTTATTCCGACCTTGCCAACGCGGCCCAATGCGAACACATGGCCAAACCGCAATAGCTGAGGCGTCACTCGGCTTTTTTAGCTTTGTATCGGACAACAGTTGTTCGGCAGATGTGCGTTGAAACCGAAACGGTGCAGATTTTTTGAACAGGCCTGTCATGCGGCGCATTCGCGGGTCAGAACATCCGCGATATGAGACTGAATTTCAGGCAGCTCTCCGATCACGGGCAATGTAACACCTTGGAAACCGGCTTGCTGCAATTGTTCTGGAACGTCCTGCAGAACATGACCACCGGTGCAGGCAAAAAACGGAAGACACAGCGCACGTTCGCCCAGTCCGGTTGCGGATTCGGCAATAGAGGGCGGTTCCTCGACAAATCCAACACGGACAGAGCGGAAGGGCAAATGCGCCCTCAACTGATCAGCAAAACTGTTTGTCACGGCAGAAGGGTTGCGGCTGCGTCCGGAACCATGGGCCGCAATCACCAAATCCGTCGTGCTGGTTTCCCAGTTCTTCCCCGACATCGTCGCAAGCAGCGACCTGGCGGTCAGTTCGGGCAAGTCCGGATCAATGCCCAGAGGGTCCAGAATACGGGCACTGCGCTCGCCGATCCGCCTCGGCAGGGCACTCGTTACAAACCAGCCTTTGGCCATGAACAGGGGGTAAATCGCAACATCTTCAGGCAGCTCGGCCAACCGCGACTCCAATGCCCCCGGGGCGGCCAATGTCGCCGATCGGACCGTGACGCCTTGCGCCAGCCTGTCGACCTGATCAGCAAACGCCGCGAGCGCGGCCTCGGCCGGGGGCGGGTCCGATGGTTGGCCATGAGCGACGATAAGAGCATGAGGCATTGCCGGGTCTCCTGTGTGATATCGCGATAGGTGTTTTCCGGGTGCGGATTGTCAATGCCGGATCACCCTAAAAGGGTCAGCCACATCCAGACTGTCAGGATCGAAACCGCGGTGCCAATCAGAACCGACGACGCGGCAACACGTTTGGCGCGACCATACATGTTTGCAAAGATATACGCGTTGAAGCCCGGTGCCATCGCAGCATTCAGAACGCCCGAGCGGAACAGATCCTGCGGCAGGCCAACCGCTGAGCCGAACAGCCAGACAAGCCCCGGATGCAGGGCCAGAGAAATGCAGCAGACAAAACCGATTGTACGAAAGTCACCTTCTGGTTTGTATTTTACCAGCACCCCGCCCAGAGCGAAAAGCGCGCCGGGCAGAGCGGCGCGGGTGATCAGCCCCAAAGCCTCGTCCACGACCGCCGGAACGGCAAACCCGGACAGATTAACCACAAAGCCAAGTGCAATCCCAAGAATCAGCGCGTTGCGGAACATGGCCGTGAGAACGGACCGGGCCATATGCGCACCACCGTTCCCACGGTTGCGGATGATCTCCATGACCGTGATGCCAACCCCGTAACAGAAGGGCGAATGAAACGCGATGATGGCGTAGTTGCCAGTCAGGTTCTCGGGGCCATATGCGCGCTCGGTGATTGGCAGGCCCAACAGCACCGAGTTCGAAAACAGACAGCAAAACCCGATGGCGACGCAATCCTCCCACTTGCGGCCAAAGATCAGACGTGCGCCAAAAAGTCCGGCCGTAAAGCACAAAGCGGCGGCGGTATAGAAACTGACCAACAACCGGGGATCAAAGCTGGCGCTCAGGTCAAGGTGGGCAATTGCCAGAAACAGCAGGCAGGGGATGGCAAACCCTTGGGTGAACTTCATCAACCCGTCGATGTGGATTTCCTTGAAGTAACCCAATCGGGTCGACGCATAGCCTGCACCAATCACCAGAAAGACCGGCAGAATGACGTTGATCAGGCTTTGCAGCATTCTAGCGTCCCGCCTGCGAGATCGGGGATGGCCCGAAGGGCGATATCGCAGGCGCCGGTAACAGGGTTAGAGCGCCTGCCGGATCACCATGCCGTCAAAAGCAGGCGTAATGTGATCGGGGGTTTCCGTATCAACCGTTTCATAATCCAGATCGATATGCATGTTGGTCAGAATGGCGCGCTGTGGTTGCAGCTTTTTGATCCAGCCCAGGGTCTTTTCCAGGTGGGCATGTGTCGGATGCGGCGACCGGCGCAAGGCGTCGATAACAAGGCAATCCAGACCCAGCATGTCGGTCCATGCATCGTCGTAAATCTCTGCAACATCAGGTAGATAGGCCAGTTTTCCCAATCGAAACCCCAGCGAGTCGATCGAGCCGTGATTGACCTTGAACGGATGAAACGGGATCGGGCCGCCGGGGCCGTCCACCTCGAACGGGCCATCTATTGATTTGAGGTCCAGAATAGGCGGGTAAGGAGAGCCTTCGGGCTGAATGAACGCATACCCGAACCGGCCCAGCAGGGCGTTCTGCGTGTCGCCATCCGCCCATACCGGAACCCGGGTGCGCATGTTGAACACGATCATCCGCAAATCATCGATGCCGTGCACATGATCGGCGTGTGAATGGGTATAGACCACGCCATCCAGCCGCCCGGTTCCCGAATCCAGCAGTTGGCTGCGCATATCCGGCGAAGTATCGATAAGGACCGAAGTCGTACCCTCGGGGCCGTCCCGTTCGACCAGCATGGAACAGCGGCGGCGAACATTCTTGGGGTTTTCAGGGTCGCAATCACCCCAATGCCCGCCCAGCCGGGGCACACCACCCGACGATCCGCAGCCCAGGATGGTGCAGCGCAGTTCGGTCATGCAGCCGCCTGTGATGTCGCCGCCTTGGTGAACAGACGGTCAAAATTGGCCTGTGTGCGCGCCGCGAACTCGGTGTAGCCCATGCCGAAAACCTCGGCACCTTTGCGGGCGGTGTGGGCGGTATAGGCCGGTTCATTGCGCCTGCCCCTGTACGGCGGCGGAGCGAGATAGGGCGCATCGGTTTCGACCATAATACGGTCGACCGGAGCGCTGGCGAAAATGTCACGCAACTCCTGGCTTTTGGGAAATGCCGCGATGCCGGACATCGACAGATAGAACCCCAAATCCAGCGCCGCCTTGGCCAGTTCAGCGGACGAAGAAAAGCAATGCATCACGCAGGAATAGGGCGCATTGCGGTATTCCTCGGACAAGATCCGAGCCATGTCGTCATCTGCGGCGCGCGCGTGGATGATCAGGGGCAGATTGGTGCGCTGCGCGGCTTCGATATGAATACGCAGTGACTTCTTCTGAATCTCGGCGCTTTCGGCGGTGTAATGATAATCGAGCCCGGTTTCGCCGATGCCAACGAATTTCGGATGGCGCGAGAGGGCGACAAGTTGGTCGACACTTGCCAGGGGTTCGTCCGCCGCACTCATGGGGTGCGTTCCCGCAGCGTAAAACACCGGTGCGTGTGCTTCAGCAATCGCGCGCACGATGTGCTCGTTACGCAGCCGGGTACAGATCGTAACCATGCGGGTCACGCCTGCTTCGGCAGCGCGTGAAATGATTTCGTCAAGTTGCCCGTCGAAATCGGGGAAATCCAGATGGCAATGGCTGTCGGTGATCGTAGGGTGGGTGCTCATCTGCTCTGACCGGCGGTTTCCTGTATCTTGAACACCGTATCTAGGACCAGAGCGGCAGGGTCAAGGTTCACCGCCTGTCCATGACGTGCACGTGCCGTGATCACTACCGCGGCTTCGGACCATTGCCGCGCCTGATGCGGTGATCCTGACAATCGCGACAGTGTTTGCGCCTCATTCGGGGCAGCTTCGGGACTTGGCGGTTCGCCTTTTGCGCCGGTCAGCGCCAGTCGGGACAGGGCCAAATCAATCAGGGTCAGCAACAGATCGAACCGGTCTGCCGCACCCCGTTGTGCGGCGGCTTCGGCCAAAGCAAGGGTGCGCTGCCGGTCAAGCCGGGGCAGTGTGCCCAGAATGCCGATCAGTTCGGCATAGATCTCCAGCCCGCCCAGATTGATCAGGCGGACCGCATCCCCGACCGACCCTGCGGACAGCGCCGCCAGATGGTCGGGTTGTGCCGGCAGTTCAGCCCCGGTCTGCGTCAGCGCCGCCTGCATGTCTTCGGGTCCCAACGGAGAAAGGCGCAATGTTCGGCATCGGGACCGGATCGTCGGCAGCAGCCGCGATGGCTGATGGGAAACCAGAAGCAACGTTGTCTGCGCCGGAGGCTCTTCCAGCATTTTCAGCAACGCGTTTGCCGCGCTGACATTCATTTCATCCGCCGAATCCACAATCACCACGCGCCGACCGCCATCCGCAGAGGACAGGCCAAAGAACCGACCGAGTTTGCGGATGTCGTCGACCACGATCTCATTGCGCAGCCGACCCTGATCGTTCAGCGACCGGGTGATTGTCGCAAGGCCGGGTTCCGCTCCGGCCAGCATGCGATGCGCGACAGGATGTTCGGGGTCGATATCCAGCGTTTCCGGGGCAGGGGGGGCGCCAAACAACCCGCCATCATCTGCTGGCGGTGATGCAAGCAAAAACCGGGCGATACGCCACGCCAGTGTTGCCTTACCAACCCCATGTGGACCAGTCAGCAACCAGCCATGGTGCAAACGATCAGAAGTATAGGCAGACAGAAAGGCCTGTTCAGCCTCGTCCTGACCAAAAAGGCGGGCTGTTTCACGCGGGTGCGGTGCACCGGGCGCCTGATCCGGTAAAGTGATGTCGTCGCTCATCGTTCGTCTATGGCAAGGCTTGCATGACGATTTCTGTCACATCCTGCGCGACACTGTCCATGTTTCGGTTACCATCCACGACGCGAAAACGGGTAGCATATTCATCCGCCAGCGCAAGAAAGCCCGCGCGCATCTGTTGTTGCAGGGCAGGGCCAAAATCTTCGAACCGCTCTTCGGTGCCCTGCCGCCCTTTGGCGCGAGACAGGCCGGTGTTGGGGTCCATGTCGATCAGCAGTGTCAGATCCGGCTCGCGCCCGATCATCAAGCTGTGCAATTGGTCTACCAGGCCCCGCAGATCGCCACGGGACAGGCCCTGATACATGCGCGTGCTGTCGGCAAAACGGTCGCAGATCACCACCTTTCCCGCAGCCAAGGCGGGTTCGATGGTGCGCTCAAGATGATCGCGCCGGGCTGCTGTGAACAGCAGGATTTCAGTTTCGGCCGACCATCGGTCGGGGTCCCCTTCAAGCACCAGTTTCCGGATTTCTTCCGCCCCGGCTGAGCCGCCGGGTTCGCGGGTCAGGACAACCTCATGACCAGCTTCGCGCAGGCGTTCTGCAAGCTTGCGCGCCTGAGTCGATTTGCCTGATCCGTCAATCCCTTCAAAAGTGACAAACAATCCGCGCCGCGTCACATTGCACCCAGCGGGCCGTTGATCACGTCCTTCAGAACAATTCCGCCCACTGTCATCATGCGAACCACAAAGCCACCGAGCGGCACGTTTTCGGATGCAACCAGCGGGCGGCGGAATTCCGGCAGACCTTCAGGTTTGATCACCAGTTCCGCCAGTTGCTGCCCCTTTGCGACGGGCGCATTGATCGGGCCGTCATAAACCACTTCGGCCTGCACGTCCTGATCGCCCAGAACCGGGAACAGCAGGGTCAGATCGCCCTCGGGGACCAATCCCACCGTCTTCTGTGCGCCCATCCACAATTTGGCTTCGGCTATCGGCGTTTCCGGGTTGGCAACCGTCCTCTCGACAAAATTTCGAAACGACCAGTTAACCACGGCCTCAGCCTCCTCTGCGCGGCGGGCCGTGCTGTCGAGGCCGGACAGAACAAAGATCACACGCCGATCACCCTGCTTGGCCGAACCGACCAGACCATAGCCCGCCTCCTGGGTGTGCCCGGTTTTCAACCCGTCCGCGCCAATATCCAATTTCAGAAGCGGGTTGCGGTTGCGTGCATTCGAAGGTGCGCGGCCGTCGAATTCAAATTCCTCTTCGGCGAACAAAGGATAGTATTCCGGAAAATCGGCAATGAGGCGGTCCGCAAGAACGGCAAGGTCATGTACGGACATCATATGCCCGGCGGCGGGCCAGCCGTTGGAATTGGCGAAGTTCGACGTGTTCATGCCCATCTGCTTGGCGCGTTGGGTCATGTAGCGGGCAAATCCGGCTTCGGTTCCATCCGGGCTGAGCGCTTCGGCGATGACGACGCAAGCATCGTTGCCAGAAAGAACGATGATACCGCGCAGCAGATCTTCGACCCGCACGCGGTCCTGCGTATTCAGGAACATGGTCGAGCCGCCATAGCTCATCGCGTGTTCCGACACCGGCAGTTTTTCATCCAGTGTCAGGCGCCCGTCCCGCAGCGCCTCAAACGCAACATAGAGCGTCATCAGCTTGGACATCGATGCCGGTGGCAGCGGCAGGTCGGCTTCCTTGGAAAGCAAAACCGTGCCTGTCGTCTGGTCGATGACATAAGCGGCACGCGCGGTCGTATCATAGGCGCTTGCAGGCAGGGCCAGTACGGCAAGCCCAAGCGTTAAGACAGATGTTCGCAGAGAGGATAGCACGTAGGGGCCCTCCTTGATTCTAGTTGCTTGTGGTGAACGCGTCGGTGAACCCCAAGTCCCGGACATCGCCAAGCAGGGCTTTGCGTTCCGACCGGGTCATGGCAGGGCCAACCAGGACGCGCCAAACCGTGTTTTCAGCGGTTTTCAGTTCCCGAACTTCGGCTGCCATTCCGTTCCGCCGGATTTTTTCTGCCGCACTGTTGGCGTTCTTTTCAACGCTGTACGTGCCGATCTGGATGTAGGGTTTGGTCAAGGACGAAACCTTCGCAGTGCCGGTTGTCGCGGCCACCGGAGTAGGTTCCGCCGCATCAATCGCTGCTTCTGCACCGGCAATCGGATCCAGAGGCGTCTGTGTTATTTCGTCAGGATCTTTCTTTTGCCACCATTTTCGTTTGGCGGGCTTTTCAGTGGGTGCCTGCACCGGAGCGTCGGACAGTCCGGGGGTCGAAGCCGCCTGAACCGCTGCATCCGCAGTGCTTTCGGTGGCTTCGGCGGTAACGTCAGACCCGGTTTCGGCTGTTGCGACAGCCGCGGCTGCTCCGGCAGTGGCGGCTGCGGCAGGGGCCTTCTTTTGCCACCACTTCCGTTTTGCCGGTTTTTCGGATTGCGTTTCCGCGGTTTCCGAAACTTCCTTGGTTTCTTCCGAAGCCTCGGTCGCATCAGCGACAGCCTGATCCTCCGAAGCGGCCTCTGCCGGTGCCTCGTCCGTTTCCGCGGGCGCTTCTTCAACTGTTTCGCGCCGTAGCGCCACTACGTAGATGCTGGTAGGCGCGCCAGCCAGAAGGCCAAGTTTTTCAGCGGCCGCCGATGAAACCTGCAGGGCTGGGCCCGGCAAATCGCGCTCGCGGCGAAACAGGGCGCCTGTCACTGACCTATTATTGGATTTGTTCTTGATTACAACGCGTTCAGGTTGTGCAGCGTCTGGATGTGCGACCCATATTCCGCCCAGTGACGGACGACCATCCCAAAGACCCGCTTCGGTCACTTCAAAGACATCCGGGGCTTCGACATCGCGTTGCGAGCCGCTTGCAACCTGCGGTAGCAATTCGACTTTCCCATCGTTATCCGATGCGCTTGTGTCCCCATCCGGCGAAGCGCCGGAATTTAACAACGCCTCGTCACAGCCGGACAGTAACCCCAAAGTCACAGCCAGAACCGCAAATCCCAGCGGTTTTGCGCGTGTCCCAGTCGCTCGATTCATCGCGTATTCCCTTGCCTGAAGGGGCTTGGTTCGCCGTGCCCCGACGCCGATCTGCCAGTTCTGTTTTGCTGGCATTATTTGGTCTTTCCAGCAGATCATAACCCGCGCGTGATGCCATGGAAAGACCACTGCTTGGGCTTCGGCAAGATTTCCCTCTTTTGACTTGCCACCGTTTCAACTTGGCCTTAGACCCTGCTTTCGACGGGGAGGTGGCAGAGTGGTCGAATGCGGCGGTCTTGAAAACCGTTGGGCGTGAGAGCGTCCCCAGGGTTCGAATCCCTGTCTCCCCGCCACTCATACCCGTCTCAATCCAGTTGTATTTTCTGACCCGGAATTGTGCCGCAGTTCCCGCGCGTTGAACCGAACACGCGAGTTGCTGGCCCAGTTCAAGATAGATGCGGCGGTACTGTTCGATCCTCTCAACCTGCGCTACGCCACCGGTTACGGGGGCACCTGCCATGACCGTTGAGGCGGCCGAAGTCGACGCCATCTGGAGCGACCTCAGCGCAAACTGGCGGATCCTTGAAAGTAATTTCAAAGCTTACCCGGTTTGCCGGTGGGCACATCCGCCGGTCGAGGCGATCCTATCCGTCCTGCGCGACCATGACATTCCGCGAGACGAGATCACAAAGATAACGGTGCCAACCTTCTATGAAGCAACAAAACTGGCGACACGTCGCCCCGAAGACAGCGATGCTGCTCAGTACAGCCTGCCGCTTGCGGTGGCACTTGTTATGCGATTTGGCACGATCCAGCCTGATCACTTGTTGCCAGACCACTATGATCAACCGGAAATCTGGCGTCTCGTCGACATGGTGAGCTTAGAAGAGGACGACAAATGCAATTCAGCCTTTCCGGCCGAGCGCTATGCACGTGTGACACTGACGTTAAAAGATGGCAGCCAATTGGGTTCCGACTTCAAGGCCGCACGGGGGAACCATGACGCGCCTCTCACCGATCAGGAATTGATCGAAAAACTGGAGCATTTTGCGGGGCCTGTTCTTGATGCTGAGGCACGCAAAAGTATTTCAAGGATTCTGTCCAATCCCAGCGAAGCCACTTCACCGTCTGACTTGATGAAGCTGTTGCAGCGGTCGCAATCAGGCAAGCTCGGCGACTGAAGTTCGTTTTGGATGGTAGCAACAGACAAATGGTTAGTGGGGAGTAGTCATATGGCAAAGCAAACATTGGAAGAACTTGCCGGGACCATCCGCGAGGCTGCCGCGTCTCCAGACCATACAGCGGCCATTCGCGAGGCGCTGCAAGACAGCCAGTCGCGCAAAGACGATCTGGCCGATGCCATCGCCAAATTGGACGAAGACGAGGTGATGGTGTTCGAGGATGAAACCTGTTCGATCTGGACGTGCCGCTACAATTCAGATGTGGTTTTCGCCCCTCACGAACATTGCATGGGGGTGCACATCGCCGTTTATCGTGGCGCCGAGGTCGAGGTGCTGTACAAGCGCGAACCCGGCAAGCTGCGCCATGGCGGCAACAAAATTGTCAGGGCGGGTGACGTCGTGCGCCTTGGTCCAGATGCGATCCACGCGATCACGGCAGACGACGAGCAAAGCCTGGCCATCCATGTATACGAAGGCCCGTTGATGCAGGTCCAACGCTCTCTTTTTGACTGGGCCACCGGTGAGGAGGTGGAGTTCACCATGGAGAATTTCCATGCCATGGCCCGCCGTAAGGTGGATATGACAGAGTTCAACTAATCCTGATTAACAGAAGTGGCACCATGAAGATCACCTCGATCGGCGTCCGTCCCTTGATGCCGGAGACCCGCGTTTGAATGCCCAATCCGCTTGTCCGCCGCATTCACACCGATAAAGGCATTTTTGGTGATGGCGAGGCCGGGACCGGCCGTGTGTTAAGTCTCGGAGCATTCTGCCGTCGAATTAATTCGAACAGCAACTCTGCATCGCGGACGTTGGTGAGAAGCGCGGCGAATGACCGCTTTCCGCCCGCCATTGGGTTGAGCATGTCCGCTTTGGGCTGCGACCGGTCCTCAACAACCATTGAGATTACGGCGGCTTCGTCCGCATTGCAGACACAGTCCGCACGCAGGAGATTTCAGACATGAAGAACCGAATGCTCTACCTTGGTCTTCTATCTTCTCAAATTAGATGTTTTCACCTCACAGGTGAGAATTTCGCCCACATGTCGACTGGCAATCGGGTTAGAGTAGAGTGGTGAAATAGAGTAACATCAGGAAAGCAAAGCCACGCGTCATGGCGAAGATACCGTCGTTGAAAAGCATTCAGGCCTTCGAAGCAGCCTGCCGGCATCTGAGTTTCAAGGATGCCGCCGATGAATTATGCGTCACTCCGACTGCCATTTCCCATCAGATCAAATCGCTGGAGGATCAACTTGGGGTGCCCCTGTTTCACCGGCTGACCCGCGCATTGAAACTGACGGAGGATGGGGCAAATTATGCGCCCCACATTATTGAGGCCTTCAAGAACATTGAAGCCGCCTCTCTCGCGCTGGAGGAAGACGACCTTGCGGGCACATTGACAGTCTCAACAACCGGGTCCTTTGCCGCCAACTGGCTTAGCCCGCGGCTGCGAGGCTTTTACGAGAAATACCCGGAGATTTCGGTAAGGGTTCTGTCAAGCGATCAACTGGTGGAATTCAAATCCACCGATGTGGATGTGGCTATTCGGTACGGCTTTGGGGATTATCCGGACAGCAATGTGGCTTGGGTCTTGAATGACTGGGTAGCCCCTGTCTGCAGCGTAGTAAAGGCAAAGTCACTGAGCTCCCCCGAAGATCTTCTGACGTCTCGCCTGATCGAATACAAATGGAGCGGGTTTTCCGATGCGGATCCGAGTTGGGAGCGCTGGATGGACGCGGCTGGCTTGCAGACGGGGGATGTCGAGCCCTATGTCACATATTCCGAGGAACACATCTGCTTGCTCACGGCAAGCGATGGTCATGGTGTGGCCCTGGTCAGCCTTTTGGCCGCCGCGCGTTTTCTGGAACGCAATGTGCTGGTCGCCCCCTTTGACACTGCATTGAAGAACAAGAGCTATTTTCTCGTCTGTCCGGAAACGTACGCCAATCGTGCACGCGTTCGTGTGTTCCGGGAATGGCTATTGGACCAAGCAGATGAGTTTCGCGACAGCGCTGTTGGTCAAAGATTTTTTTGAAGATTAGCGCGTCCGCAACGATCTAATCCGTCGCTTGAATTTTTGTCATTTCTAAATTGCCGAGAAGCATGCGTTTCTGAACCCGTGGGCAGGAGTTCTTGCGCATGTAAGTTTTAACACTTCCCAACAAGGACTCGGATGTACTTGCGACGGGGTCTTACCTGGAGAAGATTTTTTCAGCGACTAGAGATGGCTGAGGTCAGTTCATTCTATTCAGAATTCTCTTCATTTGTACCTGCACGTTACTGCCTTCACGTTTGAATGGTTCATTGCAAACTGACTAGGTGACAAGATGACCACAATCCTGAGAATTGACGCCAGCGTACGCCGCACCGACAACCCCGTTTCGGTCTATAACTCCATTTCCCGCGCATTGGCGGACAGTTTCGTAGAGGAATGGAAAACGGTTGATCCGGACGTCGAAATTATTCTGCGTGATGTCGGAATGGCACCACCAGATTTCATTTCCAACGATTGGATCGCGTCTGTCTTTACAGCAGAAAAAGAACGCACTCGTGAACAGAGCGCTTTGGTCAGCTTGTCTGACACGCTGATTGACGAACTCGACCGCTCCGACATCCTGCTGATTTCGACGCCCATGTACAACTATGGCATGCCCGCAGCCCTGAAGGCTTGGTTTGATCAGATCATCCGGATCAATAAGACATTTACGTTTGATTTGGCGCGTGGCGACTTCCCTCTGGAACCGATCATGTCAGGCAAAACCCTGGTGCTGCTGACATCGGCTGGCGAATTCGGTTTTGAGGACGGTGGGATTCGCAATGACTCGGGTCACCTTTCTGCGCATATCAGCACATTGCGCAAGTACCTGGGCGCAGAACGCATGTTCGAAGCTGCGGCCGAGTATCAGGAATTTGCCGATGAGCGTCACAAAGCTTCGGTTGCCTCAGCTCAGGCCCGGGCACGTCATATTGCGCGTGAGCTTGCCTAACCGTTAGCAGACCGGCAACTGGAGATGTCTATGGCCACGAATACAATTCCCGGGGACGCTTCACCGGAGCGTTGCTTGCTCGACTGATCGAAAAACCTGACGCGCATTACTTTTTGTGCGGACCATTCAGTGGTCTTGTCAGAAGAACTTGGGTTGAGCGGGGCAGGGCGGTTGCGTAGCTTTTTCCCATGACTAATCCTGCCTCTTTCAAGTATTTTAAAACCAGCCCCGAAATCATCCGCCTTGCAGTGATGTTATACATCCGTTTCCCGCTCTCGCTTCGGAACGTCGAAGATCTGCTGCATGAGAGAGGCATCGACGTGAGCCACGAAACTGTTCGATATTGGTGGAACAGGTTTGGTCCAATGTTTGCAGCTGAGATCCGACGGAAGCGTGTTCAGCAACTGCGCGTATTCTCCAAATGGAAGTGGCACGTTGACGAGGTTTTCGTGAAGGTGAATGGCAAGCGGCATTGTCTTTGACGGGCTGTTGATCACGAAGGTGAGGTGCTGGAAGCCGTTGTCACCAAACGCCGAAATAAAGCTGCAGCACTGAAATTCCTAAAGAAATTGATGAAGCGACACGGTTGCGCCGAGGAGGTCGTCACAGATCGCTTCGCTTCCTACAAGGCAGCGCTCAGAGAAATGGGCGCGCTCGATAAACAACAGACGGGCAGGTGGTTCAACAACCGCGTCGAAAATTCGCACCTGCCGTTTCGACGACACGAACGCGCGATGCTGCGTTTCAGGCGCATGCGAAGTTTACAGAAATTCGCCTCCGTCCATTCCTCTGTCTACAACCACTTCAACCAGGAAAGATCGCTAGCCAGTCGAGACACCTTCAAGCTGACCCGCGCCGCCGCTCTTAGCGAGTGGCGTCAACTTTGTTCCGGATAGGTTCGCGGTTTCCGCGGCAAACTGAGACTGGTTCGAATTCGTCTGACAGCAACTTAAATCAGTAGCCGAAACACAGGAACCTTACCTGCCAGTCCTTTGAATTCCTGATCCCTCAAAAATTGTGTTTTCTTGGATGTTCCTAACGCTTCAACAATCGACGCATCGACTAGTGTTTCGGCAGCCTCCGCGTGTTCACATAGGCGAGCTGCAAGGTTTGGTACTTCTCCAATGGCCGCATAGTCGAACCGACCTTCAAATCCGATACAGCCAATAGTGGTTTCACCCTTGGCGATACCTATTCCGAGACCTAAGCCCGATCCCCCCTTTTGAAAGGGACCAAGCGCGTTTGCGACAGCGACATGCAGCTCGCTCGCAAAGATGACAGCCTGGCCCGTAGGATCGCGTGCCGGCAGCGGGGCATTAAATAGAACAACGATGCCGTCGCCTAAGAAACGCTCAAGTGTGCCCTGATGTCGTTCAATCAATGGTCCAGCGCAATTGTGAAATACGTTGAGGGCTTCCAGCACAACTCGAGGTTCAGAGGCTTCCGTAAAAGCCGAGAATCCCCTTAGATCAGCAAACAAAACGACGATGTCCGCTCTTCGGTTCTTAAGAATAGCACTGTCGTCACCAACCGAAATAATTTCTTCTGCCACTTGCCTTGGTAGGAAACGGCGCAAGCGATTGAACCGCTCAATCTGATTAATCTGTTGATTTACTCGTTTTTCGAGTTCCTTGTTCCAGCTCTGCACCTCGTCATGCAAAGCTTTTATTCGAAGCATTGAACGTACACGAGCAATGAGAGCGATGGTGTCGACTGGTTTGGTGAGATAGTCATTTGCACCAGCCTCAAGCCCTTGCACCATATCTTCAGTGTTCGAACGAGCTGTTACCAGAACTACCGGAATAAAGGGGATTAGGGGGTCCATTCTCAACCTTCGACAGACTTCGAAACCGTCCATCTTAGGCATCATTACGTCTAGCAAGATCAAGTCGGGCAAAAAATCAATAACTTTTTCTAGAGCGTCTTCGCCATCTATGGCCTCGGCGGTACTATAACCATTCGCGTTAAGGCGCATTGTCAGCTGGTTGCGATTGTCTTGCTGGTCATCGACAATCAAAATGAGTGGTGGGTCTTTCATTTTATCATTCAGACCTCTCCAACGAACGTTATGACTTTGGCTAGCAGAGCACGCGGACTGTAGGGCTTGGCAACATAATCATCGCATCCGGCTTCCCGTGCTTTTGTTTCGTCGCCAGACAAAGCAAAGGATGTTACCGCGATGATTGGAATGTTCGCGCCTTTGGGATGCTTCTTTATCCGGCGAGTGGCATCGTAACCGTCTAATTCTGGCATCTGAATATCCATTAAGATTAGATCGGGCTTTTCAGCAATCGCTCGATCTATTCCTTGCGCTCCGTTTTCGGCCTCTAGAACTTCGAAGCCGTGACTGCCTAGAAGGTCTCGAAGTATGCGTCTGTTGTCGGTCTGGTCTTCTATAACAAGTATTCTTTTAGACATGCTCAGCTCCTCGTAACCTGGACGGGGAGTACAACAGTGAATGTCGAACCGTTGCCAGGGCTGCTGGCGACTTCAATTCCCCCACCGTGCATTTCTGCGATCTTTCGAGAGATAGACAGACCAAGGCCAGTACCCCCGGCGGCACGCGTAGATGAAGCGTCAGCTTGCTTGAATTCCAGGAAAACCTCATCAATTTGCTCAACGGCAATTCCAACTCCCGTATCAATTACGGTTACTACAAACCGCCGATTATGGCGTGCCAAGTTTATTTCGACGTAACCCTTGTCAGTGAACTTTACGGCATTTCCGACGATGTTAAGTAAGACCTGTCTAATGCGCCCAGCGTCGCCATGCCCAGCGGGAAGTCCGCTTTCTAATTTGGTTCGGATTTCCAGTTCCTTGCTTGCTGCGATGGGTTTAATCGTGGAAACAACGTCTTTGAGGACCTCAGACATCGAATATGTGCCCAGTGTCAGTTCGAGTGCTCCGGCTTCAATCTTTGAAATATCAAGAACATCGTTGATCAATGACAGCAGGATTTTACCATTCACTTCCACCCGATGCAGCGGATCGTCGATTTTTTTGGGCACCGGGCCATAAATTCCATCCCGGATCATTTCTGTGTATCCGAGGATCGAATTCATCGGAGTTCGCAATTCATGACTCATATTGGCGAGAAATTGCGACTTATGCAGGTTTGCAGTCTCAAGCTCATCGTACAGCGTGCCCAAACGCTCTGTCATACGATCGGCGCTGCGAGCGAGATCACCAAGCTCGTCGGTGCTATTAATACTTGCACGGGCGGTAAAATCGCCTTGAGCAACTTTTCTTAGCGTGACCCGGATTCGCTCAATCGTACGGATCAAAGATTTGCTGATCAGGAAACCAAGCGAAATAGCAATAACGACTGCAATCCCAGCTGAGACAAGCACAATTCGCCGTGATTGATAAAACGCGTTTTGGTTAACTAATGCTTTCGAGCGCATACCGTCGCGCAAAAGCAGGTATCGTTTCTCTATGAGATTGTCCAAAGACATAATTATTGGGACCAGTTGCAACTCGAATATTGATTTGGCAACTACAATCTGTCCAGCTTCATATTGCTCAACGATATCAAGGCCTATTCGTTTTATTTCTTGAGTTTTTCGCGACACTTCCGCGGTTTCATCGTTCGAAAAGAGGCTGAGGTCCGGTCGGTCCCTTGTCTCGATGAGATGGCCAAGCGACTGAATAACATGCAGCTTATCTTTAAAAAAGCGTGCACTGTCGCCAAGCATGGTGTTGCCTCCAGTCTCGGCAAATATCGCTGTTCCATTCAACCAGATTTCTTGCAGACTGCTATCAAACACCTTTAGATTTGATAGCCGTACCTGATCTTGAAGCAACTCAGCAGTTCGAAGGTTCGCTTTGCGCAACTCAGATAGCCCGGTGAACGCCAAAATTAGCATTAACCCGACAATTCCAAGTAATGCGACCAGCAACTTGGTTCTTATCTTTATGTGAAGCCCGCTGGGTGAACTGGCAGAGGTTACATTTGGGCTATCTGCGGCTTTCACGAAATCAGAAGTTTTGGCAGTCATACAATCGGTCCCGACAGTATTGATCGGATATGCAATTGATTAATTATGCATCAGAATTGCCAGAACGCAAAACCATTGAAAAAACTCAGGAAAGTTGAATGGTTATGCCTATGGGGAAAAGCGTCTTGTGAATTGGAACTTTCGGCTCGTTACCGACACTTGCTTCTACAAGTATGAAATCCCGCTGTTGGAAGATACACCTTACAACGCTGCGGTGTTTCCATATCTGGTAGCCACTTTTGGGTTGAGGTCGATGGCACTCAATATGCGTCCGAAAGTGCTGGAAGCCATTTTAAAGAAACGCCCAAACAGTAGCCCAAAAACAAATGGCTAGACAATTGGGTGAGTATCGGTGTGCAGCCAGCCTTTAAAGAAGTCTCGAGCGCAAACTCATCTATCGTAATAGTTTTTGTCGCTTGGGCCAAAGCGAAACCGCAGCTACAACCTAGGTCGCTTTAGTCACCTCAACTTTTCGCAAATTCCTAGGATCAGGTCAGCGCACCGTTCGCCCAGCATCATGGCAGGTGCGTTTGTGTTGCCGGCGTTGATGTCGGGCACGGCTGACATGTCGCACACCCGCAGTCTCTCGATCCCGCGCACACGCATCCTGGCGTCCAGCACCGCCATTCTGTCGCCGTCCCGGCCCATTTTGGCGGTGCCCGCCGGGTGATAGTTGGTTTTTACGAACCGCTTGCAGTGTGCTCGCAGCGTTTGGTCGTCATCCCCTGTCGGAATGACGATTTCGCGGATCCTTTGTGCGAGCGGGCCCGACGCGAATGCTTGACGAAAGAACCGCTGCCCCTGGATCATCTCCTGCATGTCGTCTTCATGCTTCAGAAGGTTGGGCGAGACCACCGGCATAGCGAGAGGATCGATCGAGCGAAGCCGAACCTCTCCGCGTGATTTCGGTTTGACTACGACGGTCGTAACGGTCAGGCCAAAGTCATCCTGCACCTCGTCCAGCGCGTCGCGATCCAGATAGACGATGGGCACGCAAAAGGCTTGAATGGTCGGTTCTCCATCGGGGTTAGACGGATTGACGAAGGCACCAGCTTCGACCCCGGCCGAAGTCACCGGGCCGCTGCCGAACAGTTTGAACTGGATGCCGTTGCGAAGCATCCGCCAGCCCTCACCTTGTTTGAAATATCCGTATGGACCGTTGGCAAAGGCAGTGATGGGAACTTCGGGGTGGTCGATCAGGTTCTGACCGACCCCGGGCAGTGGGCAGGCCACGGGAATGCCGTATTCGGCAAGATGTGCATCCGGCCCGATACCCGACAGCATTAGAATTTTCGGTGTGACCAGAGCGCCCGCCGCAAGGACAACCTCACCATCACACCGCACGGTGTGCGACCCGCGTTTGTCGCGATACTGCACCCCGACGGCCCTTTCGTTTTCGATGATGACTTTGCTGACCGTTGCGCCAAGCCGGATGGTCAAGTTCGGGTTTGTCTCAAGTGGGGCGAGGAAAGCATAGGCTGACGAGCTGCGCTTTCCGGCACGATTGGTGAACTGATAGAACCCGACACCGCGCTGCGTTGCGCCATTGAAGTCCGTGTTGAATGGTTCACCAAGTGCCTGCACCGATTGAACGAACCAACGGGACATGTCGTCGATATACCCCGGATCCGAGACCTGCACCGGACCGTCGCTGCCATGCAGGTCATTGTGAAGCCTGTTGTTGTCTTCCATCCTGCGGAAATAGGGCAGCACATCGTCCCATCCCCAACCGACCCCGTCGTTGGTCCGTCGCAGCAGGTCGTCCCACGCGTCATAGTCGGAAGGGCGACCGCGCATGTAGACCTGCGCATTCACTGACGACCCGCCGCCCAGTACGTTGGCTTGCGGAATGTCATGCACCCGGCCGTCTAGGTGGTCTTGCGGTTCGGTCTGGTGGTAGGTCATGAACTTGGACCCGTTGATCATCTTGAAAATACCCGGCGGCATGTCCAGCAACGGATGGCGGTGCGAATGCCCGGCCTCCAGCACCAGAACCCTGCACTTGCCCTGGTTGACCAGTCGCGCGGCAGCTGAGGCACCGGCAGAGCCGCCGCCGATGACGATGTGATCGAAAGTTTCCGTCATGATGTCGCCTTCAGGTCCGGCGTTTGGGTTTGCTGATCGAGTCGCGCTCGACCAGTTCGCATTCAAGTTTCACGAGTGGGTGCCTCCGACCATCTGTCGGCCCATGGAACAGCTGTTCGACGACCCAGCGTCCCATCGCCCGGGTGGGAAGGATCATCGAGGTTAGAGGCGGCGACAGGTGTCGCGCGGTTTCGTCATCGTCAAATCCGATGACCGAGATGTCCTCGGGGATGGACAGGCCAAGCTCCTTGAGCGCCTCATAGCAACCGATTGCCATGCGGTCATTCTGACAGAAAATGGCGGTTGGCGGAGAGGGCAGGTCCATCAATTCACGCGTGGCGGCATATCCGGCGCTGGGCAACCAATTGCCTTCGACAACCAAGTCCTCGTCGAATGGAATGTCCGCGGAAGCCAAGGCGTTTCTGTACCCGGTGGTTCGTCCCGCGGCGCATTCCATGAACGGCTCGCCAGTGATAGTGGCGATCCGTTTGTGCCCGGCCTTGATCAGAGCGTTGGTCGCCGTATGTCCGGCAGCGACTTCGCCGGGGATCACCGCAGGAAAAGAGAGGTCGTCGCAAAAGCAGTTCAGCAGCAGAACTGGGGTTGCGGTTTGCGTGAGGATTTCCGGAACGACCACCCGCCGGGTGAAAACGGTTGCGTAAATGATGCCCGCAACCTGTTGGTCGAGGAAATACCGGAGCGTATTGGGCTCGATCTCGGGGTCGTTTTGGGTTTCTGCCAGCAATACAAGATTTCCGGTGTCCCGAACGGCTTGTTTCACGCCGTTAAACGCGTTTACCATTTCAGGGCTCGACGCCAGATCATCCACGACAAAAGCTATGGTGCCGCCTAGTGCCGAGGGTCGACGCGCGCTGTCCTGGGGTTTCCTGATTTGAGGGGGCATGGCGTATCCAAGCGTGTTTGCGGCATCCAGTACTCGTTGCTTTGTGTCCTCGGAGATTTTGACGGAATCGTTTTTGTTGAGAACCAGCGATACTGTCGTCTGCGAGCATCCGGCGACGCGCGCAATGTCGTGCATCGTTACGCGCTGCCGGCCCGCGACTCGCCCCACACCCCTGTGCTGCCCGGCTTTGTTCGCTTGATCGTTCATCGTTCAACCTTTTTGTTCGCATTCTTTTTATCGACTATGCGGGGGGCGTGCAACTAATATTAGTCAGAGTTAACTAATATTAGTGTTGACGAAATAATATTATTAGTGTTTTGATCGCAGTGCGGTCACCGTTGTGGTCTGGCCGAGCAGGTGCGGGAGGCGAAATTGCGGTCTGTAGTGGGGGAGTTGGGTCAAGTCGTTCGGCATTCGATGTTCATCGATGGCCGCTTTACCGACTTTGACGCGGACACGGTTGGTGTCGAGAACCCTGCAAATGAAGAGATCGTTGCGCAAGTTCCAGATGGCGCCGCCGCTCATGCGGATGCGGCGGTCGACGCGGCCCATCGGGCATTTGGCTCATGGTCCTCGCGCCCGGCGATCGAGCGGGCGCGGCTGGTCCTGAAGCTCGCCGAGGCCGTCCGGGTCGACGCCACGCGCCTGGCAGCCCTGATCACGACCGAGCAGGGCAAGCCGATCTCGCAAGCTCGAGGTGAAGTGGATGCCGCCGTTACTTTTCTTTGTCATGCGGCTGAAGAGGCCCGGAGGATTTCGGGTGACATAGTGGCATCGGACAACAAGTCCGAGGAAATTCAGATCCGGCGTCATCCTTATGGTGTTGTTGTTGCGTTGACGGCCTGGAACTATCCGTTGGCATTGGCCGCCAGGAAAATCGGGCCTTCGCTGGTCGCGGGCAACACCGTTGTTCTGTTGGGGCACGAAATCACGCCGCTGTCCGGTCTTGCGATCGCCGAGCTTGCCGACAAGGTCGGGTTTCCGCCGGGTGTTCTGAATGTTCTGACAGGCAAGGGGCCGGTGGTAGGGCAGCGGTTGGTCGAACACCCCGATACGTCACTAATCACGATGACCGGCAGCACACGCGCCGGGAAAGAGATTTTTCGCGCAGCGGCCAACCGGATCAAGGTTGTCCGGCTCGAGCTTGGCGGTAAGGCTCCGCTCATTGTGATGGAGGATGCGGATATTGACGCCGCCGTTTCGGCCGCCGTTGCCGCCCGGTTTGCCAATTGCGGCCAGATTTGCACCTGCAACGAGCGTATGTATCTGCATCGCGGCATTGCGGATCAGTTCTTGGAAAAATTCGTGTCCGCGGCCCGCGCTTTGTCGATCGGGGATCCGATTGAAGACTGCGATTTGGGTCCCAAAGTCAGCAAGGTCGAAGTGACCAAGGTCGCCGAGATCATCCAGCGCAGCATCGACGAAGGAGCCACGGTTCATCTTGCAGGCGGGCCCCTGATGGACGGGGCGCACCATAAGGGGCACTGGATGTCCCCGACGGTTCTTGAGGTCTCAGACAACGGCAATGCCGCGATGCAAGAGGAGGTCTTTGGCCCCGTGGCGACAGCCATGCGAGTCGAGGATTTTGATCAGGCGATAGACTTTGCGAATGACACATTATTCGGGCTGTCTGCCTATCTCTTTACGGCATCGCACCGGCGATTGATGGAGGCCCCGAACCGTTTGAATTTTGGCGAATTGTACCTGAACCGCTCCAATGGCGAGGCCGTGCAGGGATTTCACACCGGTTGGGGTCTGTCCGGGGTTGGGGGCGAAGACGGCGCTTATGGCTTCGATGGGTATCTGAGGAAACAAACGACTTACATGAATTGGGCATGACCTAAAACTCGCGGTCAAAACGGAGGCGACCGCACCAATGGAGGAGGAATAAACATGAAACGCAGAACTCTTTTGATCTCGACGGTTGTGGCGGGTGCACTTTTGGGCACCACGGTGATCGCGCAGGATCTGCCACCGCTTGAGCAGAAGGATCGCTACAAAGTCGGCTTTGCGCAGATGGAGTCGAACAACCCGTGGCGCATTGCCGAGACCAAATCGTTCCATGACACGGCCGAAGCCTGTGGCTGGGATCTGATCGCGACGGATGCGGCCGGTTCTGCGGCAAAGCAGGTTGCGGATGTGGACAGCATGATCGCCCAAGGCATCGACGTTCTGTTCCTTCCCCCGCGGGAAGAAAAGCCTTTGATCCCAGCCGTTATGAAGGCCCGTGCTGCGGGAATCCCGACCTTTTTGGTGGACCGCTCGGTTGATCCGGCCGTAGCCAAGCCTGGCGAGCATTTCGTAGCGTTCCTGGGGTCGGATTTCATCGATCAGGGCAACCGGGCGGCACAATGGCTGATGGAGAATTTCGACGGCGACAAGGGCGTCATCGTCCAGTTGGAAGGCACGACTGGTTCTTCGCCTGCAAATGACCGCAAAAAGGGTTTCGACGACGCGATTGCAGAGGATGACCGCTTTGCGATTGTGGCTTCTCAGACCGGTGACTTTGCGCGCGACCTGGGTCGTCAGGTGATGGAGACCCTGCTGCAGGCGCATCCCGACGTGAACGTGGTCTACGCCCACAATGACGAAATGGCGATTGGCGCGATCCAGGCTCTGGAACTGGCCGGCCGCAAGCCCGGCGAGGACGTGACCATTGTTTCGATCGATGGGACACGCGATGCGCTTCAGGCTATCATCGATGGCAAGATGGGGGTCACGGTGGAAAGCTCGCCCTTCTTCGGTCCTCTGGCTTGTGAAGTCATGAACAAATACGCGGCTGGCGAGACGATCCCGGAATGGGTGAAAGTCGAAGATCGCATCTTTACCAAGGATAACGCGGCCGATCACATCGACGAAGCCTATTGATTCTCCCTGGCGGGTGGTGCTGGCCTGTGGTTGGCGCCGCCTGCAAGCAATCGGAGGAAGACATCTCATGAATGCGCTCGTCTCGATGTCGGGAGTTGAAAAGTCTTTTGCCGGCGTACCGGCACTGAGTCAGGCCAGCCTGAAGATCGCAGCTGGCGAGGTTCACGCGCTGATCGGCCAGAACGGTGCCGGTAAATCGACGATGATCAAAGTTCTGACCGGAGTTTACGACCGGGATGCCGGCGACGTCCATCTGGCGGGTGTGCCAAGCCGCATTTCTACCCCACGCGAAGCGCAGGAATCCGGAATTGCCACGATCTATCAAGAGCTCAACCTGGTGCCGCTGCGGTCAGTGACCGAGAACATCATCATGGGGTATGAGCCCAAACGTCTCGGCTTTCTGGTCGACTGGCGCGAGGGCAACAGGCGCGCACGCGAGGTTCTTGCGCGCTTTGGCATAGATATTGACGTGACCGAGCCGCTTGGAAATTTCTCGACAGCGATCCAGCAGTTGGTTGCGATTGCGCGGGCTGTTTCTCTGGACGCGAAACTTGTCATCATGGACGAACCCACGTCGTCGCTGGATGCCAGCGAGGTCGAGGTTTTGTTCGGTGTGGTGCGCGAGTTGAAGAAACAGGGCGTGTCTGTTCTGTATGTCTCGCATTTCCTCGATGAGCTGTTCCAAATCTGCGATCGGGTTACAACGATGCGTGACGGGCGCACCGTCAGCACGCGTACCGTCAAGGACACGACCAAACTGGAAATGATCGCGGACATGCTGGGCCGCAACACGGATGAGATCGCGGCGGACGGTCTAACTGACTTTGCGGGTGCCAAGGCCAAGAAAGGAGATATCGTTTTGCGGGCTGACTCTGTTTCGACAGGCCCGCGATTGACGCATTTCGACCTTACGCTCCATCGCGGCGAAATCGTTGGGCTGGGCGGGTTGCTGGGCTCTGGCCGGACCGAGGCGGCGCGCGCTTTGTTTGGAGTGGACGGGGCCCGCAGTGGCGCGATCGAGTTGCATGGCACGGTCGGGCAACCGCCCGGACCGGGTGACGCGATTGCAAACGGGGTCGGCTTTCTGACCGAAGATCGCAAGGCCGAAGGGATCATTCCTGACATGTCCGTTCGCGAAAATATGACGCTGGCCCTGCTGCCGAAACTGGCCAGTCGTGGTCAAATCGACTTTGCCCGCGAGTGCGAGATCGTTCAGGCCTTCATCGACGATCTGGGCATCAAGGCGGCGCATATGGACCAACCCATTCGCGAATTGTCCGGCGGCAACCAGCAGAAGGTGCTGCTTGCCCGTTGGCTGGCGACGCAACCCGACATCCTGATACTCGACGAGCCGACCCGAGGCGTGGATGTCGGCGCCAAGCGAGAGATCCAATCGTTTATTCGGTCTTACGTCGAGAAGGGGTTCGGCGTCGTACTCATCAGTTCGGAATTCGAAGAACTGGTGGAAGGCGCCGACCGCATCGTAGTCATGCACGAGGGGCGCTCGGTCAAGGAACTGACCAACCCCGGGATTACCGAGAACATACTGGTGCGCGCGCTTGCGCATCATGAAGAAGGAACTGGTTCATGGACCGCGCAATGAAGTTGCCGCAACGGGTCGCATCGATGCCCTTCCGCTTTCACGGCGGTATCGCCGCGTTGGTCGCCCTGCTGGTGTTCAACGCGTTTTTCACCCCCAATTTCCTGCAGTTGCAGACCCTGTTTGTGAATATCAGCCAGGTTGCCACTATCGCCATCGTGGCCATGGGCATGACGCTGGTAATCGCCACGGGTGGGATCGATCTGTCGGTTGGTGCGGTCATGGCACTGGCGGGGGCGCTGGCCCCGCTGATCTTTCTGTCGGATCTGGGCGCCGCTAATCCGATGCTAGGCGTAACTTTGGCCATTGTCCTGCCGCTGTTCGTCGCGGGGCTATGCGGGGTGTTCAACGGCGTGATGGTTGCCTTATTGAACGTGCAGCCCATTGTGGCAACGCTCATTCTCTTCATCTCTGGTCGCGGTATTGCCCAGGTTTTGACGAACGGAAACCTGCAGACATTTTCAAACCCTTCATTCAGTTATCTTGGAACCGGCAAGGTGTTTGGCTTGCCGTTCCAAGGTTGGCTGGCGCTGGCCATTGCCTGTGTGCTGTTTTGGGTGATCACCAGAACCACATGGGGCCGTTACCTGCTAACCATCGGCGGCAATGAACGCGCGGCCTATCTGTCGGGTGGTCCTGTCCGACGGGTCAAGATCGGGGCTTATGCCATCTGCGCGGTGCTTGCGGGCCTGGCCGGTCTGATCGTGGTTGCTATCAACTCGGCCTCGGACGCTGCGCGCAACGGCAATCTGATGGAGCTTGATGCCATCGCGGCCGCGGTTGTTGGCGGTGCTCTTTTACAAGGCGGGCGGGCGCCGATCTTTGGTGCCATACTGGGAGCCGTCATCATCCAATTGGTCAAATATACGTTGTTGGCCAACGGGGTAGAGGACGAAGTTGCATTAATCGCTAAGGCCGTTATCATTATCCTGGCCGTTTGGGTCCAGCAGTTCCGGAGGGCTTGACTGATGTTGGATGAAACGGCTTTTGACCTGCGAAAGTACCTTCGGCGCAATTCGGCTTCGGTGACGGTGTGGCTCGCACTGCTGGCTTTGATCCTGTTCGGGCTGATGCGCTATGAAAACTTTGGCAGCGCCTACAATTTCTCGTCTTTCCTGAATTACAACGCGATGTTCATTGCGATCGCACTGGGCATGTGTTTCGTGATCATGACCGGCGGGATTGATCTATCGGTCGGATCCGTTGCGGCCTTTACGTCGGTTGTTGCGGCCTATCTCAGCCCCTACGGGATTCAGGTTGCCTTGCCGGGGGCCGTTCTTGCCGGGGTTGGTTTCGGGGCGATCAACGCCTTTTGTATAATCATCCTTCGAATCCCGCCCTTCATCGCCACATTGGCGACCATGTTGGCCGCCAAAGGCGGCGCATTGGTGATTTCGGGCGCCCAGACAATTTCGGTCGATTGGGGGTCGAACTTCACCAAGCTTGGCATGGGGCAGGCGTTCGGCCTGTTTCCATGGACAATCGTCATCGTGGCCGGACTGACCCTGGCACTTTGGTTGGTGCTGGAAAGGACAACCATCGGGCGGACCGTCTTGGCGATCGGTGGCAGCGAGGATGCCTCGAACCTAATGGGCCTGAAAGTCAATCGCGCCAAGGCTTTCGTCTACCTGCTGTCGGGGGGCTGCGCGGGGCTGGCCGGAGTCTTTTTGGCCTCGGGTTTTGGAGCCGGACAACCCCTTGAGGGTATCGGATGGGAATTGTCGGCCATCGCGTCCGTCGTGGTGGGCGGCACTTTGTTGACGGGTGGGATGGGTTCGATCCCTGCGACGGTGGCCGGTGCGCTGTTGCTGGGGCTGGTCTTCAACGTTCTGAACTTTGAAAACGGTCAGGGCACAATCAGTTTCAGTGCCTATTGGCAGATGGTCATACGTGGAGGCTTTCTATTTGCGGTCATCCTTTTACAGTCTCGGGTTATTGCCAGGCAGCAGAAGGTCTTGGGTTCATGAATCGTATAGAAAGTGTTTCAGCGCGGTTGTTCAACGTTCCGCTCGCTGAGGTCCTGGTCGATGCCAAACATGGGGATCACACGTTTTTTCAATTGATCACAGTCACCATTCAAACCTCGGATGGGGTCGAGGGGGTCGGGTATACCTATACGGGGGGCAAGGGTGGTCATGCCATCCTAGCGATGATCCAGCATGACCTGGCGCCGTTCCTTGTAGGACAAGACGCCGAACAGATCGAAAGCCTGTACGACGCCATGCAGTGGCATGTGCACTACGTCGCACGGGGCGGGATCGCCTCGTTTGCGATCTCGGCCGTGGATATTGCATTGTGGGACATTCGCGGCAGAACGCAGAATGCGCCATTGTGGCAGATGGCCGGCGGAGCGTCCAAACGTTGTAACGCCTACGCCGGCGGGATCGACCTGAATTTCTCGTTAGAGAAACTGCTGCACCAGACCGAAGGGTACCTTGCGCGTGGGTTCAACGCAGTCAAGATCAAAGTCGGTCAACCAGACCTGGCCGACGATCTTGCACGTGCCCGGGCGGTGCGCGAGATGCTGGGCCCGGACCGGTTCTTCATGGTCGACGCGAATTACTCTATGAGCGTCGAAGAGGCCATCGTGGCTGCCAGAGGGTTTACCGACTGCGATATTCTGTGGTTCGAGGAACCGACCATTCCAGACGACTACAAAGGTTATGGCCGAATTGTCGAAGCGACGGGCGTACCCCTTGCCATGGGTGAAAACCTACACACCATACACGAATTCGAATACGCTTTTGATGACGCGAAGCTGAGTTTCATCCAGCCCGATGCCTCAAACTGCGGTGGGATCACCGGCTGGCTGCGCGTGGCCGCGCTAAGCGCACAGCACGGCATTCCGGTTTGCAGTCATGGGATGCAAGAACTGCACGTCAGCCTTGTTTCTGCACAACCCAACGCAGGGTGGCTAGAAGTACACTCATTCCCGATAGACCAGTACACGACCCGTCCGCTGGTTGTGGAAGAATGTCTGGCCGTGGCCCCGGATACCCCAGGAACGGGAGTGGAATTCGACTGGGACAAATTGAATGCGGAACACAAGGAGATGCATAAATGACGACCCAGACGATCTCTGCGGCATACTACAGGGGCAATAAGAGCTTTGCTGTAGAGCAAGCCCAAGCGACAGATCCGGGCTCCGGCGAGGCTGCCATTCGCGTTGCCTATTGTGGGATTTGCGGGACGGATATGCACGTCTACCACGGCAACATGGATGCTCGTGTCGGCCTGAACCGGGTGATTGGGCATGAGATGTCAGGTGTCGTCGAAGCGGTGGGCGAGGGCGTCGATACGGTCGTACCCGGCCAGAAGGTCGTTGTCCGACCGCTTGATCACTGCGGAGGATGTCCAGCTTGTAAACGGGGGCATCAGCATATCTGTCAGAACCTCAAGTTTCTCGGCCTCGACACAGATGGCGCCATGCAAGAAATCTGGACCGTTCCGGCCCACACGTTGCACGTTCTGCCGGATGACTTGCGCATGGATCATGCAGCACTGATCGAGCCGGTCGCCGTTGCTTGCCACGATGTGCGCTTGTCTGGCCTGCAACCTGGCGAGGACGTCGTCGTCATCGGCGGCGGCCCGATCGGCATCCTGGTTGCCATGGTTGCACGGGACGCGGGCGGAAACGTCGTGATTTCCGAAGTGAACCAAAACCGTCTGGCGATTGCCGAAAAGCTTGGTTTCGACACGATCAACCCAACCGAAACCGATCTGGTGTCCACAATCAACGCGCGCACGGGCGACAAAGGGGCAGATGTGGTTTTCGAAGTGTCGGGAACGCAGCCCGGTGTCGATGCGATGACCGCCGTTGCCGCGACGCGGGCTCGGATCGTAATGGTCGCGATCCATGCCCAAAAGCCCCAGATCGACCTGTTCCAGTTCTTCTGGCGAGAGCTGCAACTGATCGGTGCGCGGGTCTATGAGCCAGAGGATTACGAGAAAGCCATCGCAGTTGTCGCCTCGGGCGGAGTGGACGCGGATGTTGTGATTACTGACGTCAGCCCTCTGGCAGACATTCAGGCCGCGTTTGAAGCACTGGATCGCAGTCCAACCGCAATGAAAAGCCTGATCGAAGTAGGACCGCGTTCATGAGTATTTTGCAAAGTTTCGACCTGACGGGAAAGACGGCTCTTGTGACTGGGTGCAAACGCGGTATCGGGCGCGGCATGGCCGAGGCATTGGCATCGGCCGGAGCCGATATCATCGGAGTGTCGGCCTCGCTCGAGCTGTCCGGGTCGGATGTCGAAAAAGCTGTGACTGCGATCGGGCGCAATTTCCGGGCTTACCAATGCGACTTCTCGGATCGCGCCGCGCTGCACGGGTTCATTGATCAGTTGAGGGCCGACGGACAAACCCCTGATATCCTTGTCAACAATGCCGGCACGATCAAACGCAAACCCGCCGCTGAACACCCGGACGACTGGTGGGACGAAGTGATTGAGGTGAACCTGTCCTCGCAGTTCGTTCTGTCTCGCGAGATCGGCAAGGACATGCTGACGCGCGGATCGGGTAAGATCATTTTCACAGCTTCGCTGCTGACATTTCAGGGCGGCATTACCGTGCCGGGATATGCGGCCTCGAAAGGTGGGATTGGACAGCTGACCAAGGCTTTGGCCAACGAATGGGCCGGGCGGGGCGTGAATGTGAATGCGATCGCGCCTGGCTACATCGCGACCGACAACACTCAAGCCCTGCGGGATGATCCGGTCCGATCGAAGTCGATCCTTGAACGAACACCCCAAGGCCGTTGGGGTACGCCTGATGACTTTGCCGGACCGGTGGTCTTTCTGGCCTCTGCCGCGTCGGACTTCGTCAACGGTGAAATCCTTGTCGTCGACGGGGGCTGGATGGGGCGGTAGCACTGCCAACGCCCCATTTAATTCAAAGTCTCATGTCCCGATGTAGTGCACCTTCAATCGGCGGGTTCTTGGCGCCTCTCGATGTTCGAACAGGTATAGGCTTTGTACGCGGCCCAGAGAAAGCTGCCCCTGTTCGACCGGGACGGATATCTGAGTTTGCGTCAACAGCGCCCGCAGATGCGACGGAGCGTTGTCGTCCTCGGTCGGGCGGTGATGATACCTCCCTGGTGACTTGGGCACGAGTTTCTCGAAGAACGTCTCGATATCCTTGCGAACGTCGGGATCGGCATTGGCCTGCACCAACAGCGCAGCACCCGTGTGGACGCACCAAAGGGTCAGCAGACCCGAGACAAATACACGTTCGGACACCGCACCCTGAACCATCCCGCTGATGTCGGTGAGGGATTTGCCGGGCGTTTCAATGGACAGGTCAAAAAACTCTTGCTTCATCCAGCTGGCCTTTTCCTTGATTTAACGCGAACGCGCCCAGTTTTCTACACTCCGCTTGGCGTTCAGTAGCGGGGTTCAAACATATGATTTTGAACGCATATTGACTGTAACCTTATGCAAACAGGCTTTTGAACTTGTCCACACACAGACGAAAACCATCTTCGAAGTTTCCGTTGCCGGGGTGATAAACACTCTCGAAGGAAATGACGCCATCGTAGCCATCGGATCTAAGCGAGTCCGCGATGGGTCGGAACAGAGGCGCAAGCTGACCTTCCCCAATACGGCGCACTTCCAGCGTTGCCCTCGGCGTGTCGACCTTTACGTCCTTGATGTGAATGTGACCCAAGTAGCCGCCGCGCAGTTCTTCGTAACCGTCCGGGTACGCCAGTTCATGGCACCAGCAATTATTTCCGGGGTCCCACAGCACTTTCAAAGTGTCTTTTGCGTCTAACTCGTCGATCAGCTTGCGGGCTGTATAGTTGGAATTGACCAGCGTGCCGTTTCCGGTTTCCACGACGAGAGTCGCGCCCTCAGCTCTTGCCAGTTCAACCGCCGGCGCGATGAGAGGCAGCATCGTGTCCCATACGCCATGCGCCACGTTCCACTTTTCGGCGCCGTTTTTTCCCCAGAGTATCTGCTCTTTTCTTTGGGTCATGATCCGAACGAGCGGAGACCCAACAACATGCGCCATGTCGATTACGCGTTTCAAAGCGTCCATATGCCGAGTGTGCAGGTCGTCGCCGGGTCTGTTGGCAGCTGTCATCCCCGCAAAGATATGGCGCGAGAGACATGACACCGGCTTGCCCCGGTCGCGCAAGAGCGCGTCGATCTCGGCAATTTCTTGCGGGGAATGGTCTCCGACCTCTGTATCGCCAACGAATTGAAGCTCTGCATAGTCCAGACCGAACTCGTCCATTACATCCACGGTATGCCGCAGATCGCGGGAAATGCCGTCGCAAATCACACCTAATTTCATGTTCGACCCCCTCAGCGATGCAATTCTGCGCCAACGATCTCTTCGATGACGCGGGTACACACCCAGTTGTCGCCGTTTGGGTATTTGGTTTTCCCGGCGTGAAAGATCTGCATCGCGGATGACGCTGTATGCATAGGAACGCCCAACGCACCGGCCAGTGCCAGAGAGATCGTCAGGTCCTTGTGCATGGTTGCGATATGGCTGCCGGTAGCCTCGAACTTGCGATCAATGATGTTTTCAAGGGCGGTATTCACGACTCCGCACCCTGCGCTGGAGGACGAGAACACATCAAGCAATGCCTGACCGCTGACACCGGCTTTGGCCGCTAAGGCTGCAGCCTCGAATGTGGCGGAAAAGATCGATCCGATAAGGGATTGTAGGCAGGCTTTCACGGTTTGCCCGTCGCCGGCGTTTTCTCCGACCCGATGAATGGTTGCCGACACTGCCTGCATGACTTCGGCATTTCGATCCAGAACATCCGAAGCTCCGGCAGCCATCATCGTCAATGTGCCGTTCTGCGCGCCGGGAAAACCACCCGAAACCGGAGTGTCGATCAGGTGGATGCCCGAACCTTCCATGTCTTGCCCGATAGCGCTTGCTTCGGCCGGGTTAATGGTCGCCGACAGGATGACCGTTCCGCCTTTGGCCATGTTCGCAACCAGCCCGTTTTCACCCAAAATGACATCGCGGGCCTGATCTCCGTTCATCACCATGACAAAAACAGCGGCTGCGTGACGGCCGACCTGTCCCACGCTGTCCTCGGCCAGGCCGCCCATGTCGGTAAATGCCGTCATGCGTGTCTCGCTCAGGTCGAAACCGGATGTTTCAAAGCCATTCTTGATCAGGTTCTTGGCAAGGCCGCTGCCCATGTCGCCAAGACCAATTACGCCTGCTGTTTTCATTTGGAATCCTCCCGTTTTTCTGCCATTTCCGTATGGCAGACGTTTCGAAAATGATGCCCAATCGCATCGGTTTTCGCGGGAGTTTCACGCGTCTTGAGCAGACGTCGGGCGAGTCCGGAAGACACCCCGCTGCCCGTTTACGTTCCGTAAGTAAACGAAGAATGCAGCGCTCAGGCAAGCAAAGAAGTGTTGCGTGTGGAAAGAAACTGTCTGATCCGACGCGTTACGAGAATGCCGCCATTATGCCGCGTAGTTCCGCCAGCCCGCGCATTCGTCCGATCAGCGGATAGCCAGGAGTGCTGTGTCCGCCCAGATCGCTCAGCAGTTCTTGTCCGTGGTCGGGCCGCATCGGAATTTGCCAATCGTCACGTCCTTGGGATTTGCGGCGGCGCTGTTCGTTCATCAACTCGCGAATGGTGCCGACCATGTCGGTGTCGCCCTCCAGATGCGGGGCCTCAAAGAAATCCGGCTTCTGGCTGTCTGATCCGGCGATGCGTTGGGTATTCCGCAGATGGACAAAGTGAATCCGGTCGCCATGCCTACGCACGAAGTCCGGCCCATTGAATTCGGGGGACACTCCCAGCGATCCGGTACACAAGGTTGCGCCGTTCGCCTGCAAATCAACCGCATCCAGAACGGTGCCGTAGTCATCGGTGCTTGACATGATCCGCGGCAGACCGAGCAACGAGAACGGCGGATCATCCGGATGACAGCACAAGCGCAGGTCCAGGTCTTGGGCCACTGGGGCGACCTCAGACAGGAAGTCGATGAGGTTTGCGCGAAGCCGGTCACGGTCTATATGCGCATATGTCTGCAACAAAGCGCGCACGTCCTGCACGCTCCACTGATCATTGGCGCCGGGCAGCCCCGCAGTGACATTGTGTTGCAACTGGGCCTTGGATTCATCCGACATGCGCAAGAAGCGATCCTTGGCCGTTTGCTGGACATCGCTGGAATAGTCTTCGGACGCGCCCGGACGTTCGAGAATATATATGTCGAAAGCAGCAAAATCGGTCAGGTCGAACAGCATGGCCGTTCCGCCATGCGGCTGCGGGGCGCGAAGGGCGGTGCGGGTCCAATCTAGGATCGGCATGAAGTTGTAGCAAACGACTTTGACGCCACGGGCGGACAGGGCCCTGAGGCTGGACTTGTACGCCTGCAGATGCTCGGCCATGTCTACGGATTGCGTCTTGATCGCCTCCGAGACGGGCAGGCTTTCGACAACGTCCCAACTGTACCCAGCAGCAGCCAGAACTGCTTGCCGGTCGGCGATGTTCGGTTCGTCCCAAGGCTGTCCCGGCGGGATGTGATGCAGTGCGGTAACGATGCCCTGAACCCCGACTTGATGGAGATTGGCCAGGGCGATCGGATCATCGGGTCCGAACCAACGCCAGCATTGTTTCATGGCAGCCATCCTTCATACAGCGGGTGATCGGGCTTGATGGGAAGGGCAACACGCTGCCCGGTGCGCGCCGCGTAATAAATCGCCGTCACAAGGCCAATGGACGCAGCGCCGTCCTGCAGCGTAACGGCAGAATTTGCCTCGGACCGCAACGCCTTGCCGACTTCGGTAAAGAACCCTTCGAAGCCTGTTGGTTCGGCAGCGGCGGCTGCAAGGGCCTCGTCGATAGTGGCTTGATCCACCGGGTCCCGCGCAACGAATGTCCAGGGCGTTTGACCCGGGGCATAGGGTTCCGTGCCAGAAGTGGCGGTCACCTTTTCAAAGACGAACCGCAGGCGGGTTTCGTCCGTGGCGGCGCCCAGTGTGATATTGCTTGTGCACAAGGCTCCGGAAGACATGCCAAAGCAGATCGCGGCGCAGTCTTCGGTCTCGATCGGGTTGACCCGCGTTGTGGCCATTGCAGACACCCAGGCGATATCACCCGCGATATTCGTCAGCAGATCATGGTTGTGGATGGCATGGCCCAGTACTGCGCCGCCGCGTTCACCAGCCCATGTTCCGCGCCACGGAATGGCGTAGTAGTCTGCACCTCGGGACCAATGGGTTTCAAGCGCGGCAGTTTGAACCGCTCCGGTCAGGCCTGCGCGTTGCAGGTGGCGCAATTGGGCCAGTGACGGCCCCCACCGGTATTGAAAAACTGGAAACACATGCTTGCTCGCGCTGCTTGCGGCTGCCGTGATCCGATCCACATCCTGCATCGAGGTCGCAACAGGCTTTTCGCAGACAACGTGTTTTCCTGCGGCCAGTGCCTCTAGAGTGGTCGGTACATGCAGATGGGGCGGCAGGCAGATGTCGATGACATCAATCGCCGGATCATCCAGCGCGTCTTGAATGTTGGTCAGTGCTCGAAAATTCGCGTTCTGTCGAATCTGTTCGATCCGGTCCGTATTCTGGTCGACCATGGCGGCTACGCGGAAGTCGCGGTCAAGCCGTTTCAGTGCGCTCAGATGTTGCGCACCGATACCTGCGCCAAGGATCGCAACGTTGATCATCTGCGTTCCGCCATTTCCTGCGCGCGCAGCGCGAGTTCCAAGACCGTAAAGCAGTGGGTCTGCGTCATCGCGGTTTCGGTCCGGTTGCGGATGTCATCGGCGAGGCGCGAAAAGTAGGGAAGGCCGGCGTCGGTCGCGTTGATCTTTTGGCAGGTTTCGCTGTTGACGAAGATCAGATGGTCTGTTCCCGAGGCTCCACCCACATCGACGTATTTCCGCAACTCGATATATCCTTCGGTGCCCAGGATCGTCAGGCGACCATCCCCCCAGTTTGGCAAGGCATCCGGAGTAAACCAGTCAACCCGGATGTACCCGGTGCCATTCTCGCTGCGCAGATTTAGCTCTCCGAAATCCTGCAATCCGGGATCCTTGGAGTTTGCGTAGTTCGCCACATAGGCGTTTGTGATTTTAGCGGTTTCTGAACCTGTGTAATGCAAGAACTGATCGATCTGATGCGAGGCGATGTCGGTCAGAATGCCACCGTAGCGATCACGCTGAAAAAACCATTCGGGCCGGGTTGCCCGGTTCAATCGGTGCGGGCCAAGTCCGACCGTCTGGATCACGCGCCCGATGGCACCGGCCTCGACCAACTCGGTCGCTCGGGTGCTGACGGGCGTTTCAAATCGTTCAGAAAAATTAACCGACCAGATGCGACCGGTGTCCACGACTGTTCGCTTGATCTGGTCGAGTTGCTCGAACGTCGTGCAACCTGGCTTGTCGCTCATGACATCCATGCCGTTTTGCATGGCACGGATAGTCAACGCAACCCTATCTGCCGGTATTGCCGAAATCAGCGCTAGATCCGCCCCGCATGTTAGGGCGTCTTCCAGTCGGGCCAGCCGCGGAATGTCGGGAAACCTTTTGACGTAGCCCGCCAGCGTTTCGGGATCGCCTTGTGTCCAATAGCCAACGCAGTCCACTCCGACTTTGCGCATGTTTTCCGTCATGCCATAGATATGGCGGTGGTCCAGGCCAAGGGCGACGCAGGTCAGGCTCATGAGGCGACTCGTGTTTTCTGGCCGGTTCGATCGGCGATCTGCATCGCGTCGATGACGGCGTGGGTCAAAAGGGCACTGCGCCCGGTGGCCATCGGCCGCGTTCTACCGGCAACAGCCTTGGCGAAATCCTCGATAACTGCCTGGTGCCATTCATGGGTGAACGCCATGGGATCCGCCCCTCCGCCTGTGGCGGACGTTTCGCCAACAGTGGATTTCTGACCATCGAAAGTGGTCAAGGTCAGGACACCTGACTCCAGATGCGCTTTGGCGCGGGTGCCCTGGATCGTGATAGATTCAGCGGCCCCAGGATATTCTGCAGTAGTCGCCATCAAAGTACCCACTGCGCCGCTATCCATTTCAAAGATTGCACCTGCCCAATCCTCGGCCTCGAGATCGTGTAGTGGAGTTTTTCTCATCACAGCCTGAATGTCCGAGATTGGCCCCAGCAGCCACATCCCAAGGTCAAGCGTGTGGATTGCCTGCGAGATCATGACACCGCCTCCGTCGCGTGCATAGGTGCCTCGACCTGGCTCGTCATAGTAGCTCTGATCGCGCCACCAGGGGACACGGATCTCCACTGTGGCGATCGCGCCCAGCTCACCCTGTTTAATGGCTGATTTCAGCGCCTGCGAGGCGGCGCGGGCGCGGTGCTGAAAGACGATACCCAGCGGCACACCAGACACCTCGCACTGCTCGACAATGGCTGTCGCGGCGTCCAGCGTTCTTTCGATAGGCTTTTCCATCAGGATCGGTTTCGAAGCGGTCGCAAGAACCCGCACCAACTCTGTGCGCTGATCGGGCGGGGTTGCGATGATCGCAAAGTCGACGTTTGGGTCGTTGGCGATTTCCTCGACCGAGCTGTACGCGCGGGTGTCGTTTCGCTGCGCGAACTCAGCTGCTTTTTCAGGATTGCGCCCGAGGACGCCGGCAAGATTGAGGCCTTGCTCCGATGCCCGAATTGCAGCGACATGCGTGCCCGAAACCATCCCTAAACCAATCAGCGCAATATTCATTCATTCCCCCGGATAACTCGTTCAGTCTGCGGGTTCGAACGGGAAAGATGCAACCATTAAAAACTGTGTTTACAATTGCGGGCAGCAGTATCGGAGGCAGAATTGACTGGTAATTTGAATGGGATGGCAGAAGACCTGTACCTGGGCATCAAGGACCTCCCGATCGTGTCTCCGCATGGTCACTGCGATCCGGGGTGGTTCGCAACCGATGAGCCGTTTCCCAACCCGGCAGAGCTGCTGGTGGTTCCCGACCATTACGTGTTTCGTATGCTCTATTCGCAGGGCGTTCCCTTGTCCGAACTTGGCGTTGGGGAAGAGGGGCGAAAGAAGGATCCTCGCGCCGTTTTTCGCACCTTTGCCGAGCACTGGCATCTGTTTCTGGGAACGCCATCCCGGATCTGGATGAACTATGTGTTGCATGAAACGCTGGGCGTGTCAGAGGAGTTGTCTCCGCGCACGGCAGACCAGGTTTACGATAAGATCTCAGAAAAGCTGGCGCGACCCGAATTTCGCCCGAGGGCTTTGTTCGACAAGTTTGGAATTGAGGTTCTGGCCACCACGGATTCTGCTCTCGACGGTCTCGAGGAGCATCGGGATATCCGTGCAAGCGGTTGGGGCGGGCGGGTTGTTCCGACGTTCCGCCCAGACGGGGTTTTGGATGGGGCGGACCCGGATTTCGTACAGAATCTGAACAAGTTGGCCGAGCTGACAGGCTGCGATCTGGGCAGCTATGATGGCTACCTCAACGCGCTGCGAATGCGGCGGGCTTATTTCATCCAGCTGGGCTGTACGGCTACCGACCACGGTATCGAACGCGTGCAGTCCGAGTGGCTGGAAGACCCGGATGCGCTGTACAAACGGCTCAGACGGCGGGAAGGGACCGAACAGGACGCTCGCCGGTTCTATGGTCATATGCTGATCGAAATGGCGCAGATGTCTGTCGACGATGGTCTGACCATGCAGATACATGCAGGCAGCAAGCGCAACACGAACGACGCGGTAATGCGGGACTTCGGACGGGACAAGGGGGCCGACATTCCAGTTGCGATGGATTGGGTCACGGGCCTTGAGGCGCTGTTGAAACGGGTCGGAAACTCGCCGGAACTGCGGATCATACTCTTCACATTGGACGAAAGCACCTATGCCCGTGAACTTGCCCCTATGGCGGGACATTGGCCGTGCCTTCGGATCGGACCGCCTTGGTGGTTCCACGACAGCCCGGCCGGGATTGCGCGGTATTTCGACCGGGTGGTTGAAACGGCCGGATATTACAACCTGGCCGGGTTCAATGACGACACGCGGGCTTTTCTGTCCATTCCTGCACGACACGACCTCTGGCGGCGGGGAGTGGCGATTCATTTGGCCGAGCAGGTTGCTCGCGGCTATTTCGGTCGGGACAGTGCCGAGCATTTGGCGCGGTTGCTCGCGGTCGACCTGGCGAAACAGGTTTACGGGTTGCAAAGCTAGATGGGTACAATTCTTCACTTCGGCCTTGGAAACTTTGCCCGGGCGCATTTGCTGGACTACACCGATCAAGCGGGCGGATGGGACGTTGTCGGCGTCAGCCTGCGTTCATCCTCGGTTCGGGATGGATTGGCCCGACAGGGTTTTGAGTACGATCTGTGCGTACAGGGGCAGGGCGTCCGGCGCATCAAAGCTCTGCGGGACGTTCTGGTCGCGCCCGTGGATCGCGCGGCGATTTTCGATGTGATGGCGGATGCCGAGATCATCTCGGCGACCGTCACCGAGAAAGGCTATCACTTGGACGCCTTCGGCAAGCTGAACCTTCAGGACCCTGCGATCGCCGCCGATCTGGCGGGGCAAGGGCCTGCGACGCTGATCGGGTTTTTGGCTTCTGGCCTTGCGGAACGGCGCAAGCCTGTGACGGTGCTAAGCTGCGACAATCGCATGGAAAACGGCAATACGCTCGAAACGGCAGTCGCCGATTTTTCGGAAGCAGCCGGTCTGGACGTGGATTGGGGCGCCGTTCGCTTCCCCAACGCGATGGTCGACCGGATTACCCCGGCCACAACGGACGCCGTTCGCGCAATCAGCGGCGACCCAATGGCCGTTCCGACCGAGGCGTTCTCGGAGTGGGTGATCGAAGACAGTTTCGCCGGTCCGCAGCCCGATTGGCCGGGCGTGCAACTGGTCGATGACGTAGCCCCGCACGAGATGCGAAAGCTGCGCATGTTGAACGGTGCCCATTCCCTGTTGGCTTATGCCGGGTTGGAACGAGGCCTGACCTGCGTCCACGAAGCGGTTCGAGACCCGGTTTTGCGCCCGCTGGTTTCCGAGTTGATGAAGGATGCGGGCGCAACGCTGCCCGCTGCACTGCAAGCACAAGTTCCAGACTATGCAGAGGCTCTATTGCGCCGTTTCGAAAACCCCGAGCTGGCACACCGTCTGGACCAAATCGCGATGGATGGCAGCCAGAAGCTGCCGTATCGGTTTGTTCCTACGCTCCGTGAGACCGGCTCTCAGGCGGTGATTGCAGGGATGCGGGCCTGGATCTCCTATTGCATGTCCGAGACCGCTAAGGGCAGGGCGCTGAACGATCCTTGTGCGTTGGAAATCGCCTCGGCTGTCAAGCAGCCAGATCCGGTAGTACCGCTTTTGGGCCTTGTCGGTGCTGAGGATCTCGCGCCACTTATCCAGTAATGATCGCGCCGCGGAACTGAACAACGGTGGACGCCAGATTGTGTCCGGCCATCAGGGCCTCGGCCTGTGATTTGCCCGTCAGCAAGGCCCCGAGGTACCCACCGTTGAAACTGTCGCCCGCCGCTGTGGTATCCAGCACGTTTTTGGCAGGTTCATAGGTTTGGTCAATGTTCTGGCCGATAGACAGAGGGCCATTCTCTCCGCGTTTCAAGGCACCGACACCGTGATGATCGGCAAAGCGTGCCGCCACCTGATCCGCGCTTTCCCCGAACAGCGCCATCTCGTCGTCAATGGATGGTAGGGCAATATTTGCACGCTGCCAAAGCCGTTGGTTGATCTGCCGGGCGTGCTCGGCGCTGTCCCAAAGACGTGGACGAAAGTTGCTGTCATAGACCAACCGGGCTGAAGTGCCTTCGAGCCAGTCCAGTAGCGCAAGCCTCACCGAATGCGGAAGAATGGCCACGGAAATCCCCGACAAGTAAAGCACGTCGTAACCTTTCAGCGAGCTGAAGTCGTGATCAGCAAAAAGCTGGCGAGCGGCCGCCTCGCTGCGCCAATAGGTAAAGCTGCGTTCACCGTCCGCAGATGTCGTGATCGCGTATAGTCCCGGACAAGCGTTGGGAATGATGCGGATGCCAGATGTCCCGATGCCATGACTGGCGATAAAGTCGGCGATGCGCCCTGAGAACGGGTCGTCGCCCAGACATGTCACATATTCCACCTGCAGATCAGGAGCGGCGCGGTGCATGTAGATTGCCGTGTTCAGCGTATCCCCCGCGACGCCCACCTTTGCGCCGGTTTCCAGCATGGACAATTCGATCATTGCTTCGCCGATGCAGGCAATTCGCGTCATTTCTTTTCTCTTTTCCAGATGATGAGCCCGGCGACCATGATCAGCGCAGCCCCTGCCAACGTGAATGCGTCCGGTACCGTGTCAAAGAACAGATAGCCCCAGATCGCAACGTAGATCAGGAACGAATAGGTGAATGGCATCAACTGGTTCGCCGTTCCGAATCGATGCGCGTTCGTCAGCAGTTGATGCCCGCACCAACCAAAGACGCCAAGGCTTATCAGGACTATCAGGCTCCAAGTGTTTTCCGGCTGGACCCAAAACCAGATGGCGAAGGGCAGCAGGACCACCGTCCCGGTAAGCCCGAGGTAGAATTGCATGGTGTCCACCGCAACAACTCCGGACAGCCTGCGCGTCATGATCGAGTACAAAGCCAACGCGGTGGCATTGTAAACGATCAGAAGCATGGTCGGATGAAAGGCCGAACCAAACGGCCGCACGACAACCAACACCCCCAGAAAGCCCAGTATGATGGCCGCCCAACGCCATGGACCCACGCTCTCTTTCAACACGAAGACGGACAGGAAGCACACGATGACCGGGCTTGAGAACATGATTGCCGACACAACGGTTAGAGGCAAAAACCGCAGGGCATAAAAATTGAAAACGGTTGCCGAGATCAGCAGCAAGGCCCGGCTAATGACCTGCCATGGATGGTCAGTCTTGAAGCGGCTGGCCTCAATCCCTCCTTTGGCGATCACCCCCACAGAGATCACAAAGTGCCCCGCATAGCGCATGAACGCCAACTGAAATGCCGGCACGCCAGCCAACGCCAACCACTTGGCCCCAAGGTCCACCAGCGAAAAGAACAGCCACGCTGTCAGCATCAGCACGATGCCAAGGCGCGGCAGGTCCGCATTGGGGTTGGCGGTGACAGCCATCGATCAGGTGTTGAAACGCTTGACGTAGTAGTCAACCATCTGGCTAACCATGTCATCCGCCTGACCGTGGTCGCGCGCGTCATTTAGCGCCGAAAGCGCGCACTGCGACATCACGCTGGTGACGCCTGCATCGCGTGCCATACGGTCATAATACCCGAGGTCTTTTGCCGCGTTCTTGATGGCAAAGGCCAGCTGGTTTGGATCATTCTCGACTCCGTAGGCTTTGACGAAATCCATCATTCCGGAATGCAGCGGCCCTGCGGCCATAACGTCATACACCTGCTTGCGGTCAACTCCGGTGATATCTGCCATGGCAAACGCTTCGGCCATCGCGTTCGCAACGGTCATTCCGAAGAAGTTGTTGATCAGCTTGATCGTGTGTCCGGACCCAACGGGGCCAAGGTAAAAGACGTTTTCACCCAAATCCTTCAGTGTCGGCTCGGCCTTGTCGAAGGCAGCCTTGTTGCCGGACGTCATAATGTTGAGCTTGCCTTCGAGCGCGTGCGATGGCGTCCGGCCAAGCGGCGCATCCAGATAGCTTCCGCCAGCAGCGGCAACCTCCTCGGCCAAGGCGCGTGTGCTGCCTGGAAGCGAGGTGCCAAAGTCGATGACGATTGCTCCGGGTTTCAATCCCGCAATCACTCCATCTGCGCCGCGCATCCGGCTCTCGACCTGTTCGGAGGTGCCCATGCACAGCATCACGATGTCGCTGGCCTCAGCCAGCTCTTGGGCGTTTCGCATCTCGCGGGCGCCCCGGTCTATCGCGGCGTCCAGGTATGTGCGGTCGCGGTTTCCCAATACAGCGACCGAGTATCCTTGGTCCAACAGTCGGCTCACCATGGCTCCGCCCATTAGTCCCAAGCCGATAAACCCGATTGATGGTTTGCTCATTGGTTTCCCTTTCCGTGAATGTGTCTGGTTTTCATTCTTGTGTCTGGCGCGGGCGGCTTTGCAGTTTGAATGCTCACATTGCCCGGCGGATAATCATTGGTTTTTGAGTGGTCCGGAATTTTGCCGGGCCGCATGGCCATCACGCCGGTGCCCGCGCTCGAGCTGTTCGCGCCTTGAGCTCATGTTCGATCCATGATGTGACCTCGAGCGTCCGGGCTGCATCCTCCACGTCGATTAGTGGAGGGGCGCCGTTGATCACGTCAAGGAAGTGATCCAGTTGCGCTTCAAGCGGTGCGCGTTGTTGTTCCGGTCGTGTAAGTTGGTCTTTCTGGGCCGGAGTGCCCCAATCCTTTCCACGCCACAGGGTCATGGAGGGAAAACTGACAGCGCCGCTGGTTCCCGTGATCCACATCATGTCCTGGTGGGTCGTGCCGATATTCGGGTTCTCGCCGGTTCCGGCCTCAAACCCCCAAGGGCTAGGTGCGGTGTCGGCAAAGCTTATCGTGCCCGTCGCACCGTTTTCGAACGCGATCGCAACAGCCCCGCTCTCTATGCGATCTGATCCGCGGATTGACGCGCCGGGCAGGGCGACGACATCTGAGATTTCACCGATCACAAAGCGCAAGACATCGATATCATGCACCAGATTGATCATGACTGGACTGCCATCAGACGTCCGCCAGTTCTGTTCAAAATAGCTCTCGGGTTTGCGCATGGCCCACAGCAACGAGACGTTGATGACTTGTCCGATCGTACCTTGCACGATCACCTCTTTCAGGCGCTGCAAGGTTGTGTGATACCGCCGATGGTGGCCTACAAGGCTGCGGACATCGGCCTGGCGAACGGCCGTTCTAAGGCGCTGGGCATCATCGATAGATGCGGCAACTGGCTTTTCGATCAGCATGTGCCAACCGCGGGATGCGGCCAGAATGCCATGTTCGGCATGCAGGCGGGTCGGCGTCGCGATGATGACGCCATCTACCGGGCCCTTCACCTCGTCCATACTGGAAAAACGCGGCGCGTCGATCTGGATCGAGCCGTCTGGATCGGCCAATCCGACCAACATGCAGCCGGGATGCTCAATCACGGCGCGGAGGTGGCGGATTCCGATTAATCCGCCGCCAGCTACAAGGATCCGTTTCACATCACCGCTCCGATTTGCCAGGGAACAAATTCGTAGTCACCCAGGCCTTGCGCCTCGGGCTTGGTTCGCGCGCCCGAGGCGACTTGGAGCAGCCGTCGGTATATTTCCTGTCCTTTCTCTTCGACGCTGGCACCTTTGGTCAGAATGTCGCCCGCATCCACGTCCATGTCTTCGGCCATGCGCGCTGCCAACTCAGAGTTGGTAGCGATCTTCAGCGTAGGCGCCGGTTTGGACCCAAAGGCAGAACCGCGCCCCGTGGTGAAGCACACAAGGTTGCATCCGGCCGCGATCTGCCCGGTCACCGAGGCCGGGTCATATCCGGGGCTGTCCATGAAGGTGAAGCCTTTGGCGGTGATGGGTTCGGCGTATTTGAATACACCGGTCAATGGGGTGGTTCCGCCCTTCGCCGCTGCCCCCAGCGACTTCTCAAGGATGGTCGTCAGACCGGCTTGCTTGTTGCCGGGGCTTGGGTTGTTGTCCATCGAACCGTGATTGCGGGCGGTATAGTCCTGCCACCAATCGATCAGTCCGATCAGTTTTTCCCCAGTTGCACGACCAAGGGCGCGGCGGGTCAAAAGGTGTTCGGCTCCGTAGATTTCGGGCGTTTCCGCAAGGACTCCTGTGCCTCCTTGGGCAACCAACAGGTCGCAGGCATGCCCGAGCGCCGGGTTAGCGGTCACACCTGACCAAGCGTCCGATCCACCGCATTGCAACGCAACCATCAGTTCGGACGCAGGGGCTTCGCTGCGCCGCGCCTCATTGGCAATGGGTAGTATCTGGTTGATCTTGCTGATGCCCATTTCCACGGTCCGGCGCAATCCCGCGACGTTCTGGATGTTCATCGTCTGGAAGGTTGGACTCTGCTTCAGCCCATACGCGTCCAGTAGCCAGTCGATCTGGTTCATCTCGCAGCCCAGACCGACCATCAGAACGGCAGCGTGGTTGGGATGTTTCGCAAACCCCCACATGACCCGTTGAAGAGCTTCGAAACCGTCGCCGGAATCGGCCATTCCGCAGCCCGTTCCGTGGACAAAGGCCACCACGCCGTCGACGTTCGGAAACTCGGCCAGCTTGTCCGGCGTGAAGTGGTTGGCAATCATGCGGGCCGCAGTCGCCGAACAGTTCACGGTGGTCAGAACCGCGATGTAGTTGCGTGTGCCGACGCGACCGCTGTCCCGGTGGTAGCCCATGAACGTATCGACCGAGGTGGCAGGTTTCGTGGGTCTGTGATCCGTCGCAAACTCGTAGTCCACGCTGATGTTGCGGAACTCGATATTGTGGGTGTGCACATGGTCGCCGGGTTCGATCGGCTGGGTGGCGTAACCGATGATCTGGGCGTATTTTCTGACGGGATCGCCGGGTGCAACATTCCGCGTGGCGACCTTGTGTCCCGAGGGGATGCGCGCATTGGTCGTGACATCTTCGACCATACTGCCGACCTCCAGGGGCCGAGTTGCAACCACCACGCTATCCGTTCGATCTAAACGTACAAATGTCATAGTCAGCTTTCCTGGAGGCAGCAGCTAGGCGCAGAACGGCGAGTCCGATGTCCACCGGTGAATATCTATATGCGGCTGTCCGGACAGCCTTGCCCGCGCCGCCTCCCAATTTGCCTTGCAGACACGCCAATCTCGCAGCTCGGTTTCGGGGCGCGATCTGGATCTTGCGATGAAGCTGGGGAAATGATCTCGACCGGTGGGTTGGCCCGCCGCACTGAAGCGGATGTCGAACGACCAGCGGAACCGGTCCGTTTCATTGACCAGCGAAGCATGTGGCGTCAGAGGGTGAAACAGGATGATCCCGCCCGCCTTGACAGGAAGGGGCACAGCTCGGCCTTCGTCGATGAACCCGTCGGCAATGCCTGTCTGCGTTCGCGCGCAATGCGGCAGAATGGATTGGTCCTGTGCCTTTGGCAACACTTGTAGGCAGCCGTTTTCGACCGTTGCATCGTTGACGGCAATCCACACAGTGACCATGTCGGTCTGGTCCGCATCCTCTAGCGCAACCGCCCGGTCCTGATGCCAGTCTGTTGCGGTGATATGCGCGCGAACCTCGTCCTTGGACAGCTTGAGGGCAGGGGGCTTCAACCGAACGTGCTGGATCGGATTGCTAACCAGCTCTGGCCCGATCAACTGCTCGACAATGTCAAGCATGGGCCGGGCCGTCAGCAAGTCGAACACTGCGGGCCCGATATGGAACGGTGTTTTCGCCATGATCCGATCGCCGGGCAACGAGATGTCCAGCGGCTGGAAATAGTCGCAACCGGCTTGATAGGCGCACAGGAGTTTGTCCCAAAAAGTCATTCCTGAAGGTTCGTCCTTGACCAGCCCTTTTTCGTACCAACCGTCATAGAGCCGGTTCAGGACATCCGAGTATTCGGCCTGTACCCGATCCAGCACATCGCTGGGAATTACATCCTCGACCACGAGGTGTCCGTCCGTCTGGAACTTGCCAATCTGATCTTGTGTCAGCATGGGTGCGACCTCACAACAGCAGCGCGATGATGCCCGGCCAGATCAGAAGGACGGAAAGCGCCAGCAACTGGATCCCGATGAATGGCAGGAAGCCGCGGAAGATATCCGTCAGACTGATATGCGGCGGGGCCACCGACTTCAGGTAGAACGCGGCCGGGCCAAAAGGGGGCGAGAGAAAGCTGACCTGCATGTTCATACAGAACACGACACCGAACCAGATGGCGACATGACTCGGCTCCAACTGGCCAAAGATTCCGATTTCCTCGATGGGAAGGCGCAGGACGATCGGCAGAAAGACCGGAATGATCAACAGCACAATGCCGACCCAATCCATGAATGCGCCCATGAACAGCAAGATCAGCATCATCACCAGAATGACCAGCATGGTCGGCAGCTCCTGGCCGACGATCAGGTCGGCCACGTATTGGGGGCCGCCAGCTATGGTGTAGGCACCCGCCAGCGCGGCGGCCCCGATCGTAACCCAGATGATGGTGCCTGTGGATTTGAGCGTCCGCATCAAGCTGTCCCAAACCAGCTCTAACGATCCCTCACCCCGCAGGATGGCGATGATCAGAACGGCGAAGGCGCCCATGCCAGCAGCCTCGGTGATGCCTGTGATCCCGCCATAGATCGAGCCGAGCACGACGCCGATGACGACCAGCGGCGCGACGAGGCCTTTGCCCATTTCCCACCCGATTTTAGCGCGCGCTCTGCCAAAGACGAAGAATATCAGCAGAAGGGCGACGATCGTGATGCCGGCAAACCAGGGCAGGTAGTCAGCCGTTCCCAGCCTCGCTGGCTCGCCCTGGCTGGCAGCGTTCGAGCCTGAGAGCTCGAAAAACGCGGCCCGGACAAACAGAACGGTGGAAAATCCGGCGACAACGATGCTCATGAAGGCCCCAAACAATTTGCGTTTTTCGGCCGGTTCTGGGTCGTTTGGGTCCGGTTCCGGCAGCGGAGCGTGATGAGGATTCAACTGCGTGCGGATGATGATGTACAGGATGATCATCGAGGCCAGCATGAAACCGGGAATGAAAGACGCGGTGAACAGCGATTTGATCGAGGTTTCGGTGATCAGCCCATAGATGATCAGAACGATCGAGGGAGGGATCATGGTCCCCAGCGACCCCGAGGCGCAGATGACGCCGATGGCGAGATTCTGATCATAGCCAAGGCGCAGCATCTGGGGCAGGGCGATAAGGCCCAGCAGGACAACTTCACCACCGATGATACCGGACATGGCCGCCATGATCACCGCCATGATCGAGGTCACGATTGCGATGCCGCCGCGTGTTCTGGACAGCCAGACATTCAACGACGAATACATGTCACGCGCGATCCCGGATCGCTCTAGCAGCGACGCCATAAAGATAAACAATGGCACTGATATGAGCACGTAGTCCGTTAAGAGCCCGTATATCTTCTGCGCCAATATATAGAGCGGCCCAGTGCCTGGCCGACCGGTGAGAACCCCGTCGCCGAATGAAAACGGGTTCAAAAGCAGTGTCGGCTCGAACTTCAGGACAAGAACCAGAACCGCAAGAGAAGCAGAGGCCAGACCCAAGGGCATTCCGATCGCCAGGAGCACGATCAGGGCGACCATCAGGATGAGCGAGATTGTTCCAATATCCATCAGTCTTGTCCCACCGCTCGTTTGATCATTTCAATTTCGTCTTCGTCCGGTTCATCTGTGTGGATTTCCGGTTCTTTGTTCCAATCCGCGATCAAGTTCAAAATTGCTTGCATTGCGACGAGCGTAATCACGATCAGCACCATCGGCTGCAACGTCGCAGGGATCGGAGGGTTGAATGCAGAGCCATAAAGCTCCCATTTATAGAGCTTGTTGACGAACACCTGATTGTAGCTGCCGTAGACCAAAAAGAAGGCAAACAGCACGATCAGTATTGTCGAAACCGTATCAAAAACACGCTGAAGCCATCGTGGAACTGCGTCGTAAAGCAGGAATATTCGAATGTGACTGCGTTGCTGCATGGCGTAGTAGCCAGACATCAAAAACACAAAGCTGGCGAACCAGAGTGTCATTTCATTCGCCCACTCGGTCGGCTTTTCCAGGATATAGCGCATGAAAACTTCGTAGAGCATGACGACCGTCATGATTGCGACCATCATCATCGTCACTCGGCCTATGAACAGGGCGAAACGATCCATAAACGTCGAGCCTTCGAACTCCATCGTCGCTGGGCGCACGGTCTTGGTACCTATCACTGCAAGAAACGGCAGAAGGACGAGCGCGGCCACGTCGATGATGTCGACATACCCACTGAACACGCCAGACAATTCAGGCGTGATGTCGCTGCGCAGATATATTTCTGTTACCTGACTTTTGAGGGATTCAGAGGTGTAAGGTAGCCAATCCAATAGGAACGCTGGAAGGTGCCAAACAAGCCAACTGGCAGTCGCGACGAAGGCCAACGGTATGAGCCATTCAATTGGTCCGCCTGAATTCTTGTGCATCGCGTAACCCTCGTCCCTATCCTTCGATCCTGTAGTGATCGATAAAGTCTCGATCCGGCTCGACACCCAGTCCGGGGCCAGTCGGGATCATTACACGGCCGTTGTTGGCCTTGACCTGATTTTGAATTTCCAGCGGTACGGTCAGCAGATCGTCCCGAAACTTGTTGTCCGTTGTGTCGAACTCCAGCATCGGCTCCCATGGGTGCAAGCCGCCTGGAATTGCGGGCATGGCCGCCAGTAAATGCAGATTAGTTGTGACAGCGATGGCGCTACCCCAGACGTGATTTACGACTGGAGTGAAATGGGCGTGGCATAGGGCCAGTACCCTGAGATACTCTGAAACACCGCCCAAAGCGCATACTTCTGGCTGCGCTATATCGATGCCGCGATTTTCAAGAAGATTGCGCCAGGCCCAGCGATTGAATACCGCCTCACCGCCCGAGATGTTGACTTTCAGCGAAGTACGCAGTTCGCGGTATCCGCCCATGTCTTCTGGCGCGACGGGTTCTTCAAACCAGTATGCGTCCAGTTCTTCCAGCGCCCGACCGACAAAAAATGCGTCCGAAGTCGTATAGGCATGGTTTGCATCGACCATGAATGGAAAGTCATCACCAACCCCGCGTCGAACTGCTTCGCACAGCTTCACATCAGGCTTCGGGCCAAAGCCCGTTTTCATTTTGGTGGCGGTGAATCCTATCTCCTTGATCTTTGAGGCTTCATCCTCAAAACGGCTGGCCAGATTGGCAATCGGTTCATCCCGGAGCATCATGCCGTAGCCGTAGCAAGGAACGCTTGTGCGATGCGCGCCGCCGACAAGCTTATGGAGGGGGAGGCCAGAGACTTTGCCGGTGATGTCCCAAAGTGCGATGTCCACACCGGACAAAGCCTGTATTGGCATTCCGCTTTGGCCATGGTCTCGCAAAAGGTTGTACACCTTGTGCCAGATCACGTCTTTGTCCAAAGGGTCCATGCCAAGGACCATTGGCTGGATTACCTTTTCCACGATGGATTTGTTGGCAATAGCTACGTTTCCGGGGCCGAAGCACTCCCCCCAACCGGTTACCCCTTCATCTGTCTGAACCTCAACCAGATGGGTTGTGCGCTTGTCATAATACTGTTGCGAGTAGCCCAGAACTTCCGGCATTTCGTATTGTAGTACGTGACTTATTATTCTGGTGATTTTCATGAAGCTCTGGATCCCGGCACCGATCCGGAGAGGCCGCTAGTGCGGCCTTTCCGTGTGTCGTAAGTCGGTCGCGGCCTAACTACTGCATTGCGCCCAGGTCACGCAGGAAGTTGATGTGGCTTTCCAGCAGCGCCTGTGCTTCAGGGGTCGTTGCGAACTCAGTCCAACCGACCTGAACGGCCGCGCGATAGGCTGCCAGATCTTCAGGCGTCCATTCGTACAACTGAACACCCTTTGCTTTCAGGTCTTTTGCAGTCTGAGCGTTCTGCACTTCGTTGATGGTCGCATTGTGCAATGCCAAGCTATCCATTGCGACTTCCATGATCTTCTTATGGTGCGCAGGCATCGCTTCCCAAACGTCTTTGCGACAGGCGAGGTGATCTGCGGGCATCGAGTGGAAACCGGGATAGTTTGTGTGACCTGCGATCTCGTACAGACCCAGACCCACGTTGTTCGTCAGGTTCGCAGCATCCGCACCATCAATGATGCCGGTTTCCAAAGCCGTGAAGATTTCGTTGAAGTCCATCACGATCGGAGAAGCACCAAGTTCCGCGAATACCTTGGTTGCTAGGCCTGGAGGCGAGCGGAACTTCCAATCTTTGAAGTCTTCCACTTTTGCAATTGGCTTGGTCGAAGACAGCGACTCTGGCCCGGGAATCCACCATCCGATGAATTCCATATCGTAGCCGTTGTATAGATCATTTACAGCTTCTCTTCCGCCGCCATGAAGAAGCCAAGCCATTTGCTGATATGGGTTCTGATACCCGCCGAGCAGGTCGCCCGCAAACTGAAAGGCAGGATTTTTACCGGTCTGGTAGCCACCGCCTGTCATGTCGCAATCCAGAATTCCGGTAGCTGCGGCATCGAAGGTTTCAACTGATTTGACCACCGAAGAGGAATAGAACATCTCAACTTCGATTTCGCCGTTCGACATCTCCTGAATGTCTTCAACGAATTTTGCAGCCATCTGGCCAGACAGAGTTTCGGGCGAAAAATGGGTTTGAATTCTAAGCTTCGTGGTTTCAGCCATCGCGAAACCGGCTGCCATTGTCGTGGCTACGGCCGCCACGGCCGCTGTCTTGACTATTTTCATATTGTCCTCCCAGACGTTGAGCGTTGCGCGGAGAGGGAGATCTTGCCGCCTCCTTTGCCGTCACGCAGATAAACGTTAAGCCGACGAATCGAATGCAACAAGAAGAATTTGAAATTTCTAAAAATTTCGAGATTCTTGCGTAAATTCGAAAATAGGCTTAGTACCCTACTTGGACAAAATTTGAAGGCGCATACCGGGATGAAAGAAGAAGTCGATATTTATCAAAATCTTAAGATGCGTCTCATCTCGAATGGATTCGAGCATGGAGCCAAGGTGCGGGCCGAAGAATTACGTAAAGAGTATGGCTGTTCTGCGAGTGCAGTTCGCGAAGTCCTTTTTCGTTTGTCCGCTGTTGGATTGGTGGACTTTCAGGAACAAAAAGGTTTCCGCGTGCCAATGCGTTCGCCGCAGAAGCTTATCGAATTGACACATGTCCGTGTTTTGTTAGAGGCCGAAGGTACCGCGATGTCGATCCGTAGTGGCGGGGTGGATTGGGAAGCAAGACTGACGGCCGCGCATCACAAACTTAGCCATATCGAAAAACGCATACACGCCGCAAATGACCCGAGCGGCCTTATCGAGATATGGTTTGCCTCGGAGAGGGAGTTTCACCAAACGCTTATTTCCGCCTGCGGCTCGGAAACCTTAAAACAAATGCATAGCCGAGTTTACGCGCAGTTCAGACAGCAATTGATGGTGGCAGACCGGAACTTTGAGTTCATTTCTCAGAACATAAGACACCATGCCGATATCCTGGAGGCAGCATTGTCAGGGGATGAGCATTTAACACGCGAGAAAATTCACGATCATCTGAAACGCCACCTAACTGGAAAGACGATGGGCGACTAAAGCCGAAAATCGTCTTCCAAGTACACCTGAATGATCTCGTCGAAGCTTGTTTCCGCCTCGAACCCCAACTCCAGAGCGCGATCCGTTTGAAAGTCGCGGGGCCAATTCTTGACTATCCGTTCGATTGCCTCGTCGGGTTCTCGCTTGATTAGGCCAACTGCATCTTTGCCGGCCACGGCGCGCAGCGCTTCGATTTGTTCGGCGACGGTGCAACTTACGCCCGGCATGTTCAACGCGCGTCTGTCATCCAAAAGCTGCGTGTCCATTGTTGCAGCATGGGTCAAAAAAGTCGCGGCGGCGCAGGGGCTGGCGTGCCAGTGGCGAACAGTTTCGGCAACAGGCAAGACAGCCTCAACCCCATTCAATGGCTCGCGGATTATACCTGAAAAGAAGGACGAAGCGGCAGCGTTCGCTTTGCCTGGGCGTACACACAAGGTGGGCAAGCGCAAGGAAATACCGTCGAAGTATCCTTTCCTGCTGAAATCCGTGATCATCAATTCAGAGGCCGCTTTCTGCGCTCCGTAACTGGTCAAAGGTGCCGAGAGGAACTCATCGCTTATCTTGTCCGGGAACGGTGCCCCGAAAACTGCTATGGACGAGGCAAAAACCAGACGAGGCGTGTACTCGCCTCCTGATGCCTCGTGTTCATCCTTGAGTGCGTTCAGCAGTGCCCAGGTCGCCATAAGATTGACATCCCAGCCCAACGCAAAGTCTGTTTCAGCTTGGCCTGAAACGATGGCTGCAAGGTGGAATATGACGTCCGGACGCTGAGCTGCAATGGACCTGGCGGTGCCTGACGCAGCCAAGTTCCCCACAATTTGCTTACCTGGCGCACTGTCGTGCGGGAATGAGAGATCGAACAGTGAGATTTGGGCATCTGCTCCAAAAGTTTCTTGGGTCGAAATGCGATGGGCCAGTTTCTGGCCCAGCATTCCTCCACCGCCTATAACAAGTACCCGCGTCACAGCATTCCATTCCGTTTTTTGAGTTCCAGATACAAAGCCGAATGATCCAGCTCGGCCCCATCCATTTCGTTTATCAAATAATCGAAACGATCGCGCACAGATTGGGTGCTGGGTAGCTCAACGCCAAGGCTGTGCGCTTCCTCTAGTGTGTTGTCCAAATCCTTTATTTGCAACTTAGACAAACCTCCGGGTGCAAAATTTCCATCAGACATGCGTTCGCCATGTTGTTGTAATATAACGCTATCCGCAAAGCCCCCCTTAAGTGCGGCCCTCAACGCGGTGGGGTCTGCACCGCCTTGTTGAGCCAGTAGTGTCGCTTCGGCGACAGCCGATATCGTCACAGCGACAATTGTTTGATTGGCCAATTTGCACAATTGACCAGAACCACTTGGGCCAACATGCACAGGGCGGCCCATTGCTGTCAGAACCGGTCGCACACGCTCCATAACGCCCTGATCGCCACCGACCATGATCGCGAGGGTGCCAGCTTCTGCACCCATGGTGCCGCCGGAAACCGGGGCATCCAGATGCTGCACCCCCATCGAGGACAATTGCGCGGATTGCTCTCTGGCGTGTTCGGGTTTGGCGCTGGACATATCAATCCAGATCATCCCCGGTTTGAGTTGTTCGCGGAAAGCCTCATCAGAAAGTAGCGCGCCGGCCGCGTATCCATCCGAGAGCATGGTTATTATTACGTCTGCACCCGAAATCGCCAGCGGCGCAGTTTCCGCCAATTTCGCGCCTTCTGCTGTCAACGGTTTTGCCTTTTCCAAGCTGCGGTTCCAAACAGTGAGCGGAAATTCGGCGCGCAAAATATTCCGCGCCATGGGGGCACCCATCAGGCCGGTTCCCAACAGAGCCACTTTGAACTGCTTGCTCATCATCTACGTCCTTCCCAAGGTGCGCCACGCATGGTTATGGCCAAACCAAAATCTCTGTCATACGCTAACGGCTCTGGGCCCACATGCCAGAAGTCGTTGCTAAACCGCCAAGGTTTCTTTGCTTTCCGGTTGATCTGTGGAACGAAATAACACGTGTTCAACCGCCACCTTATGAGTCGGAATATTTATATGTTAGAAAGACTTAAGGAGAAGCACGACCTAGCCATAGCCACCTCACAAAGGATCAGAATTGCAAGCACGATTGCATCGGCAAGAAGGGGTGCGAAAGACTATGCGACGGATATAAACTCCAAAAATCTAAATTCGATTCGCGGTCAGAATCTCGAAAATCACGAAATTTTCGAGATGAATGTGGCGCTAATAGCAGTATTCATCATGGGGTCGCGCGATTGAAGCCAGATGTTTTGTTCAACGGCGACGGGCTCGTGCATCACGGAACTATTCTTGATGCAGCGGATGGTGAAAGGGATTTCGCCATGGACCACAATCTGCGCTCAATGGTGCGCACGACAAAGGCTGCCGTTGTTGGGGTGACGAAATCGGTGACGGTGGATTTAATAGTGCGAGAAATTCGGTGCAATTGTACTTGCCCTGGAACAGTCGAGAGTCCCAGCAGGCGTGACCGCGTAGATGCGCTGGGAGAGCAGCTGGGCAGCAGAGAAGAAGCGCTTGCTCAATTCGTGGCGCCTCAGTCTGCCGGGCGTGTAGCGAAAGCGGAAGAGATTGCTGCATTGATCGTCTATCCGGCATGGGTTGAGAGTGCATGCACCACAGTACAGACACATAAAATTGACGGAGGTTGGTCAGCCCAATGACAAAAGTATCAAAGGACGATCTGCGATCTCGCAAGTGGTTTATGAATTCCGAGAACCTTGAAATGACTGCATTGTATCTGGAAAGATACCTGAATTACGGGTTGACCCGTGCAGAGCTGCAATCAGGCAAACCGATCATTGGCATTGCTCAGACTGGCAGTGATTTGAGCCCCTGCAACCGGCATCATATCGAGTTGTCCAAACGCGTTCGCGACGGAATCATCGCCGCCGGGGGAACGTGCATCGAAATACCGGTCCACCCGATACAAGAGACCGGCAAACGGCCAACGGCCTCACTTGACCGCAATCTGGCTTATCTCTCCTTGGTTGAGAGTCTATTTGGGTATCCGATTGATGGCGTTGTTCTGAACATTGGTTGCGACAAGACTACTCCCGCACTTCTCATGGCCGCTGCGACTGTCAACATCCCAGCGATTGCCTTGTCAGTTGGTCCAATGCTGAACGGTTGGTGGAAAGGTGAACGCGCCGGATCGGGCACGGTTATCTGGAAAGCGCGCGAAGACCTTGCGGCTGACGAAATCGACACCGACGAGTTCATGGAAATTGCAGCCGCCGCAGCACCTTCGGTGGGTTATTGCAATACGATGGGAACAGCAACGACCATGAATTCGCTTGCTGAAGCCTTGGGTATGCAATTGCCTGGATCAGCAGCCATACCAGCCCCGTATAGAGAGCGCGGTCAAATCAGCTATGAAACCGGTAAACGTATTGTGGACATGGTCTGGGAGGATCTACGCCCCAGCGATGTCATGACACGTCAGGCTTTTGAGAATGCGATTGTTATCAACTCTGCGATTGGTGGATCGACGAACGCGCCAATCCACCTGAATGCAATCGCCCGGCATCTTGATGTTCCATTGAACAACGACGACTGGCAGAAACTTGGCCACGACGTTCCACTGTTGGTTAACATGCAGCCTGCGGGTGAGTATCTGGGCGAAGATTACCAACAGGCTGGGGGTGTTCCCGCGGTCGTCGGAGAGCTTCTTGATGCTGGATTGCTGCCGCATCCCGATGCGATAACGGTGAACGGCAATACAATGGGCAATAATTGCTCGGCGCGCCGGTCGCTGGATAGCGAAGTAATCAAGCCAGTCGGTAACCCGGTTAAGCAACAGGCGGGGTTCATCAATCTCTCGGGCAACCTGTTCGAAAGCGCGATTATGAAGACATCTGTGATCTCAAAGGCATTTCGAGAGACCTACCTGTCGAACCCGAATGATCCTAATGCATTTGAGGGTAGGGCAGTTGTGTTTGATGGGCCTGAGGACTTTCACCATCGGATCGATGATCCCGCAGAAAACATCGACGCAAACTGTATTCTGATTATGCGCGGAGCAGGACCAAAAGGATACCCAGGTGCTGCAGAGGTCGTGAACATGCGGCCGCCCGCATATTTGTTGAAGCAAGGCATCGAAGCCCTTCCTTGCATCGGTGATGGACGGCAATCCGGTACATCAGGAAGCCCGTCTATCCTGAATGCTTCACCCGAGGCTGCAGAGGGTGGTGGGTTGGCCTTGGTGCGAAATGGCGACCGACTGCGCATCGATCTTGGCAAAGGCACTGCAGATATGCTGGTTTCGCTTGAAGAACTGCATGAACGCGCCCGCGATCTGGAGGCAAAGGGTGGGTATGCAATGCCGCCCAACCAATCCCCGTGGCAGGAAATATTCCGCGAAAAAGTAGATCGTTTGGATCGCGGTATGACGCTCAAGGGTGCAGAAAACTACCGCGATATCGCGCGAGGCTTCATGCCACGCGACAATCACTAAAAGGAACAGAAATGAAACTTGTTCGTTACGGAGCCGAGGGCTCGGAAAAGGCGGCCCTGGTCGACTCTGAGGGTCAATTGCGGGATCTGTCCGCCCATATCAACGATATCACGGGTGACGTGCTGGATGATGGAACGCTTGACAATTTGCGTTCATTGGATTCGAACAACCTGCCAATTGTGGAGGGTGATCCTCGTATCGCACCATGTGTCGGTGACATCGGTAAATTTCTTTGCATCGGTTTGAACTACTCGGACCATGCTGCAGAAACCGGCGCAGATATTCCCGAGCATCCGATACTTTTTTTCAAGGCCAACTCAGCCGTCATAGGTGCCTATGACGACGTTGTCATGCCGCGGGGATCTACACACACCGACTGGGAATGCGAACTGGGTGTGGTCATCGGTAAGACGGCCAAATACGTTTCCAAGGCCGATGCGCTCGAACATATTGCGGGCTATTGCATCGTAAACGACGTTTCGGAAAGACATTTTCAAACTCAACTGACCGGTCAATGGACCAAAGGTAAGTCTTGCGACACATTTGGCCCTACTGGTCCTTGGCTCGTGACCAGGGATGAGGTGCCGGATCCTCAAAGCCTTGGAATGTCACTGGATGTAAACGGTCAGCGCATGCAAACCGGGAATACTGCTACGATGATCTTTTCCGTTGCCGAGATCATTGAGCATCTAAGTCAACTTTTCACACTGCACCCTGGTGACGTCATTTCAACGGGAACACCGCCCGGCGTTGGAATGGGGATCAAACCGGAACCAGTTTATCTGAAAAAAGGCGACGTCATGGAGCTTCGCATCGATGGACTTGGTGTTCAGCGGCAAAAGGTCGGCCAAGATGACTGACTTGTTGCAAATCGGAGGGATCACTGAACGGATGCGAGAGCGCCTGTCTGCAGCGTTCGACATTCATCAATTGGACGATTTCAACGCGGAAAGTGTTACGCATATCGTTACAAACGGGCATGATGGTGTTCCGCACGACCTGATGACATCACTCAGTAACCTGAAGATGATCAGTGTCTATGGGGTCGGTTACGACGCTGTCGACGCAAATGCTGCGGCTGAGCGCGGGATTGTTGTGACGCACACGCCCAATGTTTTGAACAAAGAAGTCGCAACCACCGCCGTTCTGCTGTTTCTGTCATGTTATCGAGAACTCATACGTGACGATGATTACGTTCGGTCCGGACGGTGGGAAGTTGAAGGAAATGCCCCTTTGACGCGATCAGCCGACAATCAAAAAATAGGCATTCTTGGTCTTGGTCGCATTGGTCAGGCGATCGTTGATAAGTTGGAGCCGTGGGCACCCGAAATCTCTTATCACACCCGCAATCAAAAGGATGTCCCGTACCGATATTTCGATAATTTGGTTGAGATGGCAGAACATGTGGACGTCCTCATATGCATCACGCCCGGCGGCCTGTCGACCAATAAGCTGGTCAACGCTGAGGTGTTACGCGCGTTGGGGGCAGGCGGCACTCTAATAAACGTTAGCCGAGGTTCGGTCGTCGACGAAACTGCCCTCATCAATGCATTGCAAAACGGTGAGCTAGGGTGCGCGGGGCTCGATGTCTTCGAGGACGAACCTCGTGTTCCAAAGGCATTGCGAGAGCTGTCCAATGTCGTTCTGCTCCCTCACGCTGGTAGCGCGACTATTGAGACACGAGCAGCAATGGGTGACCTAACCGTCGACAATCTCCTGCAACACCTTAAGGACGGATCTGTGATCACAGCGGTGCCGGAATGCAGAGATCTGTAAAAGGTCAATCTGAAAAGTGTTTGAGTTTGCTGTTGCGGTTTTCCTTTTGCTGATTACGCCGGGCCCAGGTGTTTTAACAACTGCAGGCATTGGATCCGCATTTGGTTTTCGAGCTGGACTCGCCTTCGTCGCTGGTTTGATGCTGGGCGGGTTCATCAACATGATGTTGGTTGTCTCTGGAGTCGCTGCGGTAGCTTTGGCTATACCGGTGCTTAGAACTTTCCTGCTATTTGCCTCTGTCGGGTATTTGGGATTTCTCGCCTGGCGTATTGCCAGCGCTGGCTCAAAGGTTGGGTTTTCCCCTGCGGTTTCGCCACTTGGATTTGCGAACGGGCTGACACTTCAGTTCATTAATCCCAAGGCTTATGTGGTCGGCACAGCATTGTTTTCAGGGTTTGCCTTTTTGCCGGATGCGCCGGTTTGGGAGGTCGTCATAAAAATTATAGTTTTCAATATGATTTGGGTGCCAGTGCACATGATCTGGCTGGGGGCTGGCGCAAAGCTGGGTAGCCTTGATTTAAGCGAGAGATCGCATCAAAGGATCAACCTTGCGATGGCGGCTTCATTGATGGTTGTTGTGGTGATTGCTTTGGCGTCGGCGCTTTAAACAAGTGTACGTAAGTCGTACCTAGCAGACGATTGAACGCCAAAAATCAAAGTGACGCCGTTATCCCGCCATCGACGTAGAGCGTATGTCCATTGACGAAACTGGATGCAGGGGACGCAAGGAAAATGGCGGCACCGACAAGTTCTTCTACATTGCCCCAGCGACCGGCCGGGGTACGTTTCTCCAGCCATGCACTGAACTCTGGGTCAGCAACCAATGCGGCGTTCAAAGGTGTATCGAAATATCCAGGCGCAATGGCATTGCAGTTTAGACCATACTTGGCCCAATCAGTTGCCATACCTTTTGTCAGGTTCGTTACGGCACCTTTTGTTGCCGTGTAGGGCGCAATACCTGGTCGTGCCAATGCGGATTGCACCGACGCAATGTTGATGATCTTACCTGACTTTCTTTCAATCATGTGCCGTGCTACAGCCTGACCGACGTGAAAGACGGACGCGACATTTGTCTGCAATAGGCGCTCGAAGGCATCAGCAGGGAAATCCTGTAACTCAGTCCTGTGTTGCATGCCGGCGTTGTTTACCAAGATGTCTATGGGGCCGACGTTCTCTTCAAAGTTGTCCACGGCAGATCGGACACCTTCATGATCGGTTGCATCGAACGAAAGTTCACGTATCGAGGCGCCTGTTTCACTCAACTCGGATGCTGCTGCCGCTAATTTCGCGGTGTCGCGCCCGTTCAAAACGACCTGCGCGCCGGCGGCAGCCAAGCCACGAGCCAACGCAAATCCAATGCCTTGGCTAGAGCCTGTTACCAGTGCGCGCGTTCCCTTTAGGTTGAACATTTCAAGCGTCATGCAAAAATCCCTTGGTTGTCAGCACCGACTATCCGTATCTTTTGGCAATCTGTATAGGGAGTCCGTGCAATGTCTTCGGCCAGTGTTGCTGTTGTTATCCATGCCGCAAAAGATCTGAGGTTGGAAAACCGGGACGTTCAAGACGTGGGGCCAGACGAAGTCTTGATTGCCATGCGCGCGGGTGGGATTTGCGGCTCTGACCTGCATTATTTTAACCACGGTGGTTTCGGTGCGATAAAGTTGCGTCAGCCGATGGTGCTAGGACACGAAGTCGCCGGGGAAATCGTGAAAGTTGGGTCAAGTGTAGATGGGCTACACCTAGGTCAACTCGTTGCAGTTTCTCCATCCCGCCCTTGCCAAGCCTGCATTTATTGTCTGATCGGGCAGCAAAACCACTGTCTTGATATGAAGTTCTATGGCAGCGCGATGCCGTTTCCGCATATCCAAGGCGCATTTCAAAGCAAACTCGTGGCACAAGCCGGTCAATGCGTTCCGGCAGATGGGTTGAGTCCTGCCCAGGCCGCCACGGCCGAACCTCTGGCGGTCTGTTTGCACGCGATTAAACAAGCCGGGAGCCTCCTAGGTAAAACGGTACTTATCACGGGATGTGGTCCGATCGGATGCCTCACGATCTTGGCGGTGCGTCGTTCTGGGGCGGCCAGAATAGTGGCGACAGATATCTCGGACCAGACCCTCGCTCTAGCGCTTGAATGCGGGGCAGACGATGTCATCAACACCTACGCCGATCCGCAAAAACTGGAGCAGTTTGAAAAGGACAAGGGCCAAGTTGATGTCCAACTGGAGTGTTCCGGGGCTCAATCGGCTCTGGCTTCTGGTGTCGCTTGCTTGCGACCGGGTGGAACATTGGTTCAGCTTGGTCTGGGCGGAGATATGACAGTGCCGATGCAGGCGTTGACTGCAAAAGAGATACTGCTTCGCGGGTCTTTCCGTTTCCATTCCGAGTTCTCAGTCGCAGTCGAGATGATGCGAAGTGGACTAATAAATGTCGACCAGTTGGTGACGCATTCCTTCGAGGTTGGCGAGGCCGTCACTGCTTTCGAGGTCGCGTCTGATCGAAGCCAATCAATGAAGGTGCAGTTGACTTTTCCGGATAATGACGATGGATAGACGCACGCGCGATATTGCAAAGACTTATGAACGAGATGGTTTCGTAGCTCCGCTGGATATCCTGACAGCTTCTGAGGTCCAAACGCTGCGCGATGATTTTGAGAAAGCAGAGCGCATTCTCAGAGACGACCCAGAGAAACTCAAGCTTCTATATTCTTATCCGGACAGGCTGATACCATCATTCGATGCACTTCTTCGCCATCCGAAGCTGATTGAGGCTGCTTCAACTGTGTTGGGGTCGGACCTCATGGTTTGGAGCGGTGCACTTTTCGTAAAAGAAGCGCGATCATCGAAGATAGTCTCGTGGCACCAAGACTTGACCTATTGGGGATTGGATGATGCTGAAGAGGTTACGTGCTGGGTTGCGATTTCAGAAGCGTCTGAGCAAAGCGGGTGTATGAAATTTGTTCCTGGCAGCCACAAAAGCCGTATCGTGCCTCACGTGGACACCTTCAGCGAAAACAATCTGTTGTCACGTGGGCAGGAAATCGCAGTCGATGTGAACGAAAGAGATGCAGTCGCTGCCGAATTGCGTGCGGGGCAAGCATCTATGCATCACGGGCATCTTTTCCACGCATCAGGACCCAATAACACAGACGATAGACGCATTGGTGCGGCGTTGCGTTTCATAAAGCCCTCAATGAAACAGCAAAACGGCGTGAAAACTTTGGTTGCGCTAGTCGCAGGGCGAGACGATTTTGGGCATTTTTTAGTTGCGTCCTCCCCTCAGGGCTTTTTGCATGAGGAGGATTTCGTTGTGTGTCAAAGGGATGCAGACCGCAAAAAACAAATACTCTTCGCCGGAGTGAAGTGAATCCCTTCATAAGCTCAGAACGGTCTTGTCAGAAGAACTTGGGTTGAGACGGGCAGGGGGCTTTCGTAGCTTTTGCTCATGACCAAATCTGCCTCTTTCAAGTATTTCAATACCAGCCCCGAGATCATCCGCTTGGCGGTAGTGCTGTACATCCGTTTCCCGCTCTCGCTTCGGGATGTCGAAGATTTGTTGCACGAGCGAGGCATCGACGTGAGCCACGAAACTGTCCGGTATTGGTGGAACAGGTTTGGTCCAATTTTTGCTGCTGAGATCCGAAGAAAGCGTGTTCAGCAATTGAGAGCATACTCCAAATGGAAGTGGCACGTGGACGAGGTTTTCGTGAAGGTGAATGGCAAGCGGCATTATCTTTGGCGGGCCGTTGATCATGAGGGCGAGGTGCTGGAAGCCATTGTCACCAATCGCCGAAACAAGGCTGCAGCACTGAAATTCCTCAGTAAATTTATGAAGCGGCACGGTAAAGCTGAAGAAGTAGTCACCGATCGTTTCGCGTCGTATCGGGCTGCTCTCAGAGAACTCGGCGCTACCGGAAAACAGCAGACGGGCAGGTGGCTCAATAACCGCGTCGAGAATTCGCACCTGCCGTTTCGACGACGTGAGCGCGCGATGCAGCGTTTCAGGCGCATGCGAAGTTTGCAGAAATTCGCCTCCGTCCATTCCTCCGTATACAACCACTTCAACCAGGAAAGATCGCTAGCCAGTCGAGACACCTTCAAGCTGACCCGCGCCGCCGCTCTTAGCGAGTGGCGTCAACTTTGTTCCGGATAGGTTCGCGGTTTCCGCGGCAAACTGAGACTGGTTCGAATTCGTCTGACAGCACCGCCACTCATACCTGTCTCACTTCAGTCGTGTTTTCTGATCCGGAATTGTGACGCAATTCCCGCGAGTTGGCGCATGCGTTTTCAATCTGAGAGGGAGCAGACCGTACACTCGGAGCACGATTCAAGCCTCAGTCTCAGTGCCGCATTTTGGCGGGGTCGCTTTGGGCTGGATTTCCCTGATAGTCTGCAATTTACAGGAAATTATCGTGAGATGGGTTCGAGTACAGGCATTTTTCGTGTCAGAATTGTATGTTTTTCAGCGGCTTATGTCGCACACATCCCTGGATGTTGGAGCAGGGAATTTTCTTGTGGGAACAGGGAATTGTTTCATCGTTCTTGTCAGAAGAGCTTTGCTTGAGCGAGTCAGGGAGCTTTCGTGGCTTTTACTCATACAAAGATGATCCCCCAGTATTTCAAAACCAGCCCCGAGATCATCCGCCTTGCTGTGATGCTGTACATCCGTTTCCCGCTCTCACTTCGAAATGTCGAAGATCTGTTGCACGAGCGAGGCATCGACGTGAGCCACGAAACTGTCCGATATTGGTGGAACAGGTTTGGCCCGATGTTTGCTGCTGAGAAAAGACGGAGGCGTGTGCAGCAACTGCGCGTTCTCCAAATGGAATTGGCACGTGGACGAGGTTTTCGCGAAGGTGAATAGCATGCGGAATTTTCTTTGGCGGGCTGTTGATCACGAAGGCGAGGTGCTGGAAGCCGTTGTCACCAAACATCGAAACAAGCAGGCGGTATTGAAACTCCTTAAGAAAATGATGAAGTGACACGGATCGTTTAGCATCCTGTAAGGCTGCGCTCAGACAATTGGGTGTTCTCGAAAAACAAAGGACGGGCAGGTGGCCCAACAACCGGGTTGAGGATGCGCACCGCCCGTTTCAACGACGCGAACGCGCCATGCAACGTTTCAGGCGCATGCGAAGCTTACAGAAATGCGCCTCCGTCCATTCCTCCGTTTGCAACCACTTCAACCGGGCAAGATCGCTGACCAGCCGTGACACCTTCAAGCTGACACACACCGCCGCTCTCGCTGAGTGGCGCGAACCTGGCGCCGTGTAAAGAGCAGTTCTACTGACCCAGCTGAGACTGGTTCGAAATTGTCTGACAACGTCTCTTACCGGTTCAGGTTCCTTTCACATCACTGGAGAACCGCGCCGCGTTTTCCTTTGCAAAGGCGCTGGCATCCGCGTCGGCGTCCCAGAACTGCGGGTTTGCCTTGGGTATCGTCAGCGCGCGCTGCACGGCGGGCCGGGCATCAATACGGTGGAACCACGAATTCAGATGCGGCAAGTCCGACACTCCTACCCGCGCCCAGACATAAGCGCGTGCCCATGGGTACAGCATCATGTCAGCGATGGTGTATTCGTCCGCGGCGATCCATTCATGCCCATCCAGGCGCGTGTTCATCACCTCCATCAAGCGGCGGCTTTCGTCCACGTAGCGGCGGATTGAGAACGGCTCTTCGTGGCCGTTTGGTGCGGCGATGTGCTGGAAGTACATCGCCTGTCCCATCATTGGGCCTATATGGCCGACCTGAAAGAACATCCACTGCATGACCTCTGACCGTTTGACCGGATCCGAAGGCAGGAATTTTCCGTATTTTTCGGCGAGATGCCACAGGATCGCACCGGATTCGAAGATGGCGCGCCTCTCCGAACGATCCTCGATTGTCGGGATCTTTCCATTTGGGTTCAGCGCCAGATAATCCGGCGCCTTCTGTTCCTGCTTGGAAAAATTGATATGTGTCAGGTCGTAGGGGACGCCTGCCTCCTCCAGGAAGATAACCGGCTTGTACCCGTTCATTGTTCCAGCGGTGTAGAGATGGATATCAGGCTGGGACATGTTCAAGCTCGGCAAATGTGGTTTTTAGATGCGCGTCAAATCGAGCGAAATCGGCCTCGATTTCCGGGTCCTTCATAACATCGAATGCAGCAAAAGTCGGAAGGGGTTGCATGGCAAAGAACTTTGCGTTCAGGTGCATCGGCGCTAACAGGTCGTCGACGCTGGAGCCCGCAAAGAAAGGCTCCGACGCATCATCGAACGCTTCTTTTGGGGCGTTGAACGTAACCGACAGCATGTAATTCTTACCGTCTAGTGTGCCCCCGGTACCGTAATTGGCTTTGGGCGCGTCGGTCGTTCGACCGTCACCTGCGCACATGCGGCCATCCATGCCAGCCGTATATACCTCATCCATGTATTTTTTGAATATCCACGGTACCCCCATCCAGTTCACCGGGAACTGCATGATGACTGTATCGGCCCACAGATGCGTCTCGACCTCAGCATTTGCATCATAGCCGTCGGCGACGGTGGTCACACGCACGTCGTGACCCATTGCGGTCAGCGTGTCACGTGCGCGTTTGGCGAGGCTGGCGTTCAACTGTCCGGGGGCGAATTCGTAGGGCTGGGTGCCGTTGACGATCAGGATTTTGCTCATGTCCATATCCTATAGGTACTATCTCTGAACCCTTGACTTTCAGCGGGTTCAGAGAGCATTTGATTGCGAGGGTGTGATAAATCAACTAGTATACTTTTAGTAACCTAGATGTCTGAGCGAAGGGACGACGATGCGGGCGCGAATTGATGAGGATGCCAAAGGGCGCCGAAAGGTCTCAGAGGCCTGTCAGGAACCATGTGCAATCGAACGCGGTATGCGGATTATTGGCGGAAAGTGGACGGGGTCGATCTTGTGGCACCTTAGAGATGGCCCAGTGCGCTTCAACGATCTGTCGCGCATGATCGGCGGTGCCAGCAAGAAGATGATCACTGAAAGACTACGTCAACTTGAGGGGCAGGGTCTGGTTCGCCGGCAGGTAATGGATACCGCTCCTGTTTCCGTGCAATATTCGGTTACCGAATTTGGCCAGACAGCTCTTGGTTTTCTCGAAGAGCTTCGAAAGTGGAGCGAAGAATTACCTCAGGAGTTGGATCGAACCACCTGATAATATGAGGGAATGAGTCTGTGGGTAGTTTGAAAGCAATCCACCATGCTGCGGTCATTTGTTCGGACTATGAGCAGTCCAAGGCATTTTATTCAGAAACGCTTGGGTTGGAGATAGTTGCGGAAAATCTCCGGGCCGAGCGGCAATCTTGGAAGCTGGACTTGGCTTTGCCGGATGGTACTCAGATTGAGTTGTTTTCCTTTCCCAACCCGCCCAAACGCACGTCCCGCCCCGAGGCGCTGGGTCTGCGGCATCTTGCGTTTGTTGTAGACGATATCGAGAAGTTGAAAGACAGATTGGAACAGAAGGGTGTTCCCGTCGAAGACATCCGTGTCGATGAATATACCGGACGCCGTTTTACCTTTTTCAGTGATCCGGACGATCTTCCTTTGGAATTGTATGAAGCCGCGCCGACTGCGTTGAAGTGATGTTTCCCGTTCTTTAGGCTGAGCAAAGCAGGGAGGAATGCGCATGGAAGTAAAACCTCTCACCGGTGGATTGGGTGCTGAAATCGTCGGGGCGGACATCCGGCATGAAGATCAATTCGACGCGATTAAGTCAGCCTTCGCAAAGTATTCCGTAGTCGTACTGAGGGGCCAAAACGTTAGACCGCAAGAGCATCTGTCCTTTGCGCGAAGGTTCGGCCCGATTAACGTGAACCGCTTTTTCAAACCTGTCGACGGCTATCCCGAGATCGCCACAGTTTTGAAAGAGAAAGATCAGAAAGAGGCTGTGGGAGAGGGCTGGCATACCGACCACTCCTATGATCAGGAACCGGCCATGGGCTCAATTCTGCACGCCCTGGAAGTCCCGCCGCACGGCGGCGACACGCTGTTTGTGTCAATGGCTGCTGCCTATGAGGCTCTGTCGCCCACGATGCGTGGTTTTCTGAATGGCCTGTGGGCGGTGCATTCCTCTCGCCATGTCTTTGGCTCCAGCAACATGGAATCAGAGGCCGCAAAAAGCGGCAGGCTGGGTAATGCCGAAGCTGCCACGCAAGACGCCTTGCACCCCGTTGTCATCACGCATCCGCTTAGTGGCAGGCGTGGGCTGTTCGTAAATCCTGTGTTCACCACCGAAATCAAGGGGTTGAGCGCAGATGAGTCTGCGGCCGTGCTTGGGATGCTCTATGATCATTGCAAGCAGCCCGAATTCCAATGCCGCCTTCGTTGGCAGGCAGGGGATATCGCCATTTGGGATAACCGAGCCACGTGGCACAAGGCAATCAACGACTACCACGGTTTTCGACGCCTTATGCACCGGGTGACGGTTGAAGGGATTGCCTTGAAGCCGTGAGGCAAGTGGCACAAGGCGGACCTCTGCGACTCAGTTTGGGCGCGACGACGCTGTAACACCCCCCCCCTCGATTCCCGGTGCACTATTTAAAAAAAGGGCGATCGGTATCGAAATTTCTGTTTATTTTCTTGTGCATATAATGCCTGTCGAATTTTCTCTTGTCACAATTGGAACGTTCCATTAAAGATTTTGGAACGTTCCAATTGCGGAGTAAGAGGATGAATTGGGCATTTGTCGGAGCGAGCACAATAGCTTCGCAATACATGTTGGACGCGGTGCGCCGGCAGGCAGGCAACAACGTGACCTGGGTCGTCAGTCATTCTCCAGATCGGGTTCAGACCTGGGCCAAGGAACACGGAATTCCCAACGCAACGACGGACGTGGACGCTGCGCTTTCTGACGAGAACATTCAGGCTGTTTATGTTTCCTCGACCAATGAGAAGCACCACGGTCAGGCCATGGCAGCCATTTTGGCTGGTAAGCATGTTCTATGTGAAAAGCCGCTTGGGATGACTCAGGAGGAAGGTGTCGAAATGGTGCGCGCAGCCGAAGCGGCTGGCGTAACTTTTGGTACAAATCACCACCTGCGATGCTCTGGCAGCCATCGTGCCATTCGTGACCTCATTGCAGACGGGCGCGTCGGCGACGTTCTTTCGCTGCGTATACATCACGCGGTACATTTGCCAGGAAACCTACAGGGGTGGCGCATCAACTCAGCAGATGCCGGCGGCGGCGTGATCCCCGACATCGTCGTTCATGATGCGGATGTTACGCGGTTCCTGCTTAATGAGGACCCGGTTTCTGTCGTTGCGCAAATGGCCAGCTCTGGGATGGGGCAGGGGGTCGAAGACTCGTGCATGTCCGTCTGGACGATGCCTTCGGGCGCGATGGTCATGACGCACGAGAGCTTTACGCACCCATTTGCAGGTTCGGGCCTGCAAGTGCACGGGACCAAGGGCTCGATTTTTGCGGATGGCGTCATGACGCAGCGCCCAGTCGGGGCAATAAAACTGGTGACAGAAGCCGGAAGCGAAGAAATCCCGTTTTCGGAGCATTCGCTCTACATTCAGGGCGTTTCCGAATTTGTCGCCGCAGCAGCGGGTCAGGGCCGTCCAGCTGCGGATGGAACTGATGGAGTGAAATCGCTGTCCGTCGCGCTGAGCGTTCGTGAGGCCGCAGCGTCAGGTAAGCGCATCAACGTAGACTATGGTGGCTTCTGATGACCAAGCTCGTTTCCGTTTCCGAGGCCGTTTCTCGCATTCCCGACAATGCTGTTGTCACCGTTTCGTCGTCCTCGGCACTGGGGTGCCCTGACCTTGTGTTGAAGGCGCTAGGAGAGCGGTTTCGCGCGGAGGGGCATCCGCGCAACATTACAACGCTGCACCCTATCGCCGCCGGGGATATGTATGGCGTGAAGGGCATGGATTACCTGGCGCAGGATGGATTGCTAAACCGTGTTCTCGCCGGATCATACCCGTCGGGCCCTTCCAGCCTTGAGATGCCGGAAATCTGGAAAATGATCGTCGAGGATCGGGTCGCCGCATATAACGTGCCTTCGGGAATTCTGTTCGACATGCATCGCGAGGCCGCAGCGCATCGGCCCGGTGTTCTGACGCAGGTCGGGCTTGAGACTTTCGTGGATCCTGTCCGCGAAGGGTGCGCGATGAATACGCGTGGCGCGGCAGCGCCTATCGTGAACCGGAGAGAATTCGACGGTCAGACGTGGCTGCATTTCCCGAACATCAACCCGAACGTCTGTGTTTTGCGCGCAACAACGGCGGATGAGTTCGGCAACCTGACCTATGAACACGAAGGTGCTTATCTGGGCGGGCTGGAGCAAGCGATCTGTGTACGCAACCACGGTGGGATCGTGATCGCACAGGTTCAACGTGTGACTGCCGCCGGAAGCTTGCGCCCCCATGACGTGCGCGTGCCGGGGCATCTGGTCGATCTGACCGTTGAAGACCCGAAGCAGATGCAAACGACGGAAACGTCGTACGACCCTGCGATCTCTGGCCAGATTATGCGCCCTTGGGACAGCTTTTCACTGGCCGAGCATGGCGTCGAAAAGGTCATCGCCCGCCGCGCCGCGCAAGAGCTGCGCACAGGCATGAGCGCCAATCTGGGCTTTGGAATCAGCGCCATGGTCCCGCGTGTCTTGTTGGAAGAGGGGCATACTCAGGCTGTGACATGGGCAATCGAGCAAGGGGCCGTTGGAGGCGTCCCATTGACCGGCTTTGCCTTTGGCTGCGCGTCCAACGCACATGCTTTCGTGCCGTCCCCACAGCAATTCATCTATTTCCAGGGCGGCGGCTTCGACATGTCGTTCCTTTCTTTCCTTGAGGTCGATGTCGAAGGCAATGTGAACGTCTCCAAACTTGGTAAGAAGCCCTATCTGACTGCAGGGTGCGGTGGCTTTGTCGATATTACCGCGCGCGCCAAGAAGATCGTGTTCTCGGGCTGGTTCGAAGCCGGCGCCAAGATTGATCTGGCGGATGACGGTATCCGTGTGAAGGCCCCCGGAAAATTCACCAAGATGGTGGATCAGGTCGAGCATGTCACATTCTCCGGCCGCCGTGCCCGGGAAACCGGTCAGGACGTGCTGTATGTAACCGAGCGCTGCGTTATTCGCCTGTCAGATCAAGGTCTGGTTGCGACGGAAATCATGCCCGGAATTGAGGCGCAGCGCGACATTGTCGAAGCTTCGGGCGGTCGCGTCAAAGTCGCGGAGAACGCGGTTCAGATGTCCAAATCTCTGTTCGCAGTTGGCCCGATGGGGATGACGCTGTGAGCAAGCTTGGGTTTCATATCGAGGGTGCGACCGCTGTGCTGACATTGGACAACGTGTCCAAGCTCAATGCTCTGACAGTGGACATGCTGAATGCGCTGGAGGCTCGTCTGCAAGAGGTCGAGCGTGACGCATCCATTCGTGCGCTTGTTCTGACCGGTGCAGGGGAAAAAGCGTTCTGTTGCGGGGCCGATATTGGCGCATGGGGTGGTCTGAGTCCCGCCGAATTCGCGCGCCGTTGGGTCCGTGACGGCCATCGGATCTTTGACCGTCTGGCGCGGATCGGCAAACCGACAATTGCAGCGATCAACGGTCACGCCTTCGGCGGCGGGCTGGAGTTGGCCAGTTGCTGCGATTTGCGCCTGATGACCCCGCGGTCCACGCTGGCTTTGCCGGAAGCTCGGGTTGGAATCGTGCCGGGCTGGTCCGGGACGCAACGGTTGACCCGGCTGATCCCCGAGGCTGCGGTGAAGGAGATGGCACTCTTCGGGCGCCGTATTGGTGCCGACCGCGCGCTGGCTTTAGGGTATGCGACCGAGGTGATTGACGAGGTTCTGGCGCGCGCGCTTGAGATCACAGTTGATCTTGACGACCTGTCGCCCCGCGCCACCGAAATCTCGAAAAACATGATCCACGCTGCGGTCGGTGAGGACAGCCATGCTGCGGTCGAAGCCCTCGGCAGTGCAGCAATTGCCGCCTCGGCGGACCGCGAAGAAGGCGTCGCAGCGTTCATGGAAAAACGAAACCCAACATTTTCGGGCCTTTGAAATTATGAAAGACATCGCAATCAACCCTGCCATCCCCTTCGAGCTGCCGCCTCTCTTTGAAGGCCGGCACCTCATCAATGGCATATGGCAGGACAGCGCCTCGGGTGAGACGTTCGAGCGCCGCTCTCCTTCGCACGGCCACATCGTCAGCCGTTCGGCCATGGGGGGAGAGGTTGAGACCCAGGCCGCGATCCAGGCGGCGCGCAAAGCGTTCGACAGCCGTGCCTGGAGCCGTGCTTCGGGCAAGGAACGCGCCTCCGTCTTGCTGAAAGTCGCCGATTTGATCGAGCAGAACGTTGACCGGATTGCCCTGATCGAAACACTGGAAAGCGGCAAGCCGATCAGTCAATCCAAGGGCGAAGTTGGCGGTGCCGCAGATCTGTGGCGCTATGCGGCCTCATTGGCACGCAGCACCCACGGCGACAGTCACAATACTCTTGGCATGGATATGATGGGTGTCGTGTTGAAAGAACCCATCGGTGTCGTGTCGATCATCACGCCTTGGAACTTTCCGTTCTGGATCCTCAGCCAGAAACTGCCATTTGCACTGGCCGCAGGGTGTACTGTCGTCGTGAAGCCATCCGAGATGACGCCGTCGACGACCTTGATGCTGGGCGAGTTGCTGGTCGAAGCAGGATTGCCCGCCGGTGTCTGCAATATCGTGCTTGGTTATGGCGTTCCCGTCGGGAGCTTGATGTCCGGTCACAGGAGCGTGGATATGGTCAGCTTTACCGGCTCGACAGCCGTGGGCAAGACGATCAGCGCAGTTGCGTCTGGTACGCTCAAAAAGGTCGCGCTCGAACTTGGGGGCAAAAACCCGCAGGTCATCTTTCCCGATGCCGATCTGGATGCAGCGGCGGATGCCGTTGTGTTTGGCATCTATTTCAATGTCGGCCAGTGCTGCAATTCAAGCAGTCGCATCATTGTGCACGAAGACATCGCCGACGATTTCCGAGGGCGTGTCGTTGCCTTGTCGCGCAAGGTCAAATTTGGCGATCCATTGGACCCGACGACGCAAGTCGGAGCTATCGTAACGCCCGAGCACAACTCAAAGATAGACGCTTATGTCAAACAAGCGAAAGCGTGCGGCGCGACTATAGACTTGGGTGGTAAGCCGCTAGAGGTCGATGGTCTGGGTGATCAGTTCTACCAGCCGACAGTGATTTCTGGCGTCTCGCCAGAAATGCCCATCGCCCGCGATGAGGTATTTGGACCGGTTCTGTCCGTTTTGACCTTCAAAACACTGGACGAAGCAATCGCGCTAACCAATGATAGCGCTTACGGTCTGTCGGCAGGGGTCTGGAGCCAAAACGTTCACACCTGCCTTGAGTTCGCCCGTCGTGCAGAAACGGGAACGGTCTGGACCAACACCTGGATGGACGGATTCCCGGAGGTCGCCTTCGGTGGGTTCAAACAATCCGGGCAGGGGCGGGAAATCGGACGTTACGGGTTCGAGGAATTCTTCGAAGTGAAATCAGTAGTCATGCGCATCGGCAACAGCCGAGCGCCATGGGTTCCGCAAGATTAAGATCGGGCACCGGATTGGTCCCGAATAAGAAGAACGCATTAAGGGAGGAAACAAGAATGCGTAAACTGCTGAAGACAAAATCGCTGTTTGTGGCCGGTCTGCTCTGCACGACCAGCCTTGCGCACGCGGAAGACGTGGAAGTTCTGCACTGGTGGACTTCAGGTGGCGAGGCCGCAGCGTTGAATGTTCTCAAGGAAGACCTGTCCGGGCAGGGAATCGGTTGGACCGATATGCCCGTTGCGGGTGGTGGTGGCGAACAGGCGATGACCGTTCTGAGGGCTCGTGTGACTGCCGGTAACGCGCCGACTGCTGTTCAGGCTTTGGGCTTCGACATTCTGGACTGGGCCAATCAGGGCGCGCTGGCTGATCTGAATGAGGTCGCAGCGAAAGAAGGATGGGATGATGTCGTCCCGGATGCTTTGAAGGCGTTTGCCAAGCATGACGGCAAATGGGTCTCGGCACCAGTCAATGTGCACTCGACTAACTGGGTCTGGGCAAACAAAGCGGTGCTGGACGCCAACGGTATTGCACAGCCCACCAACTGGGACGAATTCGTCGCGGCGGTTGAGGCGTTGAAAGCTGCCGGTGTCACACCGATCGCGCATGGTGGTCAGGCCTGGCAGGATGCGACCATCTTCGATGCTGTGGCGATGTCGACACTTGGGCCCGATGGCTACAAAGCAGCCTTCGTTGACCTGGACGAGGAAACACTTGGTGGCGACGCCATGAAGGAAGCGTTCGACCGTATGGCGTTCATTCGCGACAACGTGGATGAGAATTTCTCGGGCCGCGACTGGAACTTGGCGACTGCAATGGTCATCAACGGTGAAGCCGGTTTCCAGATGATGGGTGACTGGGCCAAAGGCGAATTCCTGAACGCGGGCAAAGTGCCGGGTGAGGACTTTTTGTGCTTCCGCTTCCCGGGTACTCAGGATCAGGTCACCTTCAATGCTGACCAGTTCATGATGTTCGATCAGGGCGGTTCGGTGTCGGCTGAACAGGCCGCGCTGGCCAGCGCGATCCTTTCACCATCCTTCCAGATTGCTTTCAACAAGGTGAAGGGCTCTGTCCCGGCTCGTACTGACGTGGATGGCAGTGATCTGGATGCTTGCGGCCAACAGGGCATGAAGGATCTGGCAGCAGCGGCTTCGTCGGGCAACTTGTTTGGTTCGATGGCGCACGGCCATGCCGCGCCGGCATCAGTGAAGAATGCGGTCTATGACGTCGTCACAGCCCATTTCAACGGCGAGTATGACAGCGAGACTGCAGTGGTTGAACTGGTCGACGCAGTTTCGATCGCCAAGTGATCTTATCGTGATCCTCCCGATGGGGCGGCAGGTTGGCCGCCCTGTCACCAAGTGGGCGCAATCGCTCCGACCTACAACTACCCGAACGAGGAGGGCGCGCCATGGCTGGTTCAGCTGACGCGGATTTCAAGACACGCCTTCAGAACTGGATTCCCAAGCTGGTCCTGTCCCCATCGATCGCGATGATGACGGTCTTTGTCTACGGTTTCATTCTGTTTTCGGTCTACCTGTCCTTTACTGACAGCCGCATTCTGCCGACCTTTGGTTGGGTCGGGTGGGAAAACTACGATAAGCTGTGGCGGCTCAGCCACTGGGAAACATCGCTGATCAATATGGGCATCTACGCCAGCCTGTATATCGTGATCTGCACCTGCCTCGGGCTGGGTTTGGCAATCGTCCTTGATCAGAAAATCCGCGGCGAGGGGCTGTTGCGCCCGATCTACCTGTATCCGATGGCGCTAAGTTTCATTGTCACGGGTACCGCCTGGAAATGGTTTCTTGACCCGGGTATCGGCCTTGAGAATGTGATGCACACCTGGGGTTGGACCAGCTTCGAGTTCGACTGGATCAAGAACCGGGATTACGCAATCTACACGGTTGTTCTGGCGGCCGTATGGCAGACCAGCGGTTTCGTGATGGCGATGTTTCTGGCCGGCCTGCGTGGTATCGACAATGAAATCCTTCGGGCCGCGCAGATGGATGGGGCCTCGAACTGGAACCTCTATCGCCGGATCATCATCCCGCAACTGCGCCCTGCATTCTTGTCAGCCTTCGTGATCCTCAGCCACCTGGCGATCAAGACCTTTGACCTTGTGATTGCGTTGACGGGAGGCGGACCGGGCCGTGCGACCGAACTGCCCGCGACCTTTATGTATTCCTACACCTTTACGCGGAACCAGATGGGGATCGGCGCGGCCTCGGCCACGATCATGCTGATGACCATCGCGGCGATCATGATCCCCTATCTTTATGCCGAATTGCGGGAGAAACGCTGATGTCCCAAGCAACTCAGGATACCGCAATCCGCACTGGCCGCGTCACGCGCACCTTGATCTATCTGGTGCTGCTGCTGTTCGGTCTGTTCTACCTGCTACCGCTTTACGTCATGCTGGTAAACTCGGTGAAACCGCTAGAGGAGATCACCGGCGGTGGCATGATGAACCTGCCACAGGTGTTCACGTTGGAGCCTTGGTTCAAGGCATGGTCCTCGGCTCAGATCGGTGTCGATCCTACGGGGTTGAAGCCCTACTTCTGGAACTCGATCAAGATGGTTGTTCCGGCGGTGATCGTTTCGACCATCCTTGGCGCGCTGAACGGCTATGTACTGACCAAGTGGCGCTTCAAATATGACACCATCCTATTCGGTCTGATGCTGTTTGCCTGCTTCATTCCGTTCCAGATCGTGCTGATCCCGATGGCGCGGATGCTGGGTATCATCGGGCTGGCGGGTACCACTTGGGGTCTGGCACTGGTGCACGTGGTCTATGGGATTGGCTTCACCACGCTGTATTTCCGCAACTACTACGCCGTGTTCCCGACCGAGCTTATCCGGGCTGCCCAGATTGATGGGGCCGGGTTCTTCCAGATCTTCTGGCGCATCCTTCTGCCCAGTTCCGGGCCGATCGCAGTGGTGTCGATCATCTGGCAGTTCACCAACATCTGGAATGACTTCCTGTTCGGTGCATCCTTTGCCGATGCCAACAGCCAACCGATGACCGTTGCGCTGAACAACCTCGTGCAGTCTTCCACCGGTGTGAAGGAATACAACGTTCATTTTGCAGGCGCCATTCTGGCCGCCATGCCAACTCTGCTCGTCTACATCGTGGCCGGACGGTACTTCGTCCGCGGCCTGATGGCGGGTTCGGTGAAAGGATAAAGTCCCATGGGATTTCTGGACATAGACAACGCGACCAAATCCTACGGGGCGGTCGAGGTTCTGCACAAGGTCGATATTTCGGTGCAGGAGGGTGAGTTCCTGGTGCTGGTCGGTCCGTCGGGCTGCGGCAAGTCGACCCTGCTGAACATGATCGCGGGGCTGGAAGAGATCACCAGCGGCGAAATCCGTATCAAAGATCAAGTTATGAACGGGGTGCACCCGTCGAACCGCAACATCGCTATGGTTTTCCAAAGCTATGCGCTTTATCCCAACATGACTGTGGGGCAAAACATCACCTTCGGGCTTGAGATGCACGGGGTGCCCAAGCCTGAGCGCGAGAAAGCGATGCAAGAAGTCGCCAAGCTGTTGCAAATCGAGCAATTGCTGGATCGCAAGCCCGGGCAGTTGTCGGGTGGTCAGCGTCAGCGGGTTGCAATGGGTCGCGCGCTGGTGCGAAACCCTGATGTCTTCCTGTTCGATGAGCCGCTTTCGAACCTTGATGCCAAGCTTCGGGTCGACATGCGAACTGAGATCAAGAAGCTGCATCAGAACCTCGGGACCACCATCGTCTACGTGACCCACGACCAGATCGAGGCGATGACTCTTTCAAGCCGCATCGCTGTGATGAACGGCGGCTACGTGCAGCAACTGGGCACGCCGCAGGAAATCTATGACACGCCCTCGAATATCTTCGTCGCGACGTTTATGGGCTCGCCCGCAATGAACGTGGTACCGGCCAAGGTCACGGTATTGAATGGTCGCCCTCACGCAGAGGTCGCCGTTCACGACGGATCTACGGCGCAATTGCCGTTCAGTCAGGACAATCTGGCCGCTTGGGACGGTCGTGATATCCTGCTGGGCATCCGGCCTGAGACGATCACTGACATGGATGGTGCGGACAGAAAGTCGTCGAACATCGCGCAGATGACCAACCGTATCGTGGTGACAGAACCTGCCGGATCGGACACCTTCGTCTCGATGCAATTGGGCGGCCGAGATGTGATCGCGCGCATGCGCTCGGATGCCGAGGTTGCACCGGGACAGGATTTCAACTTTGCGGTGAACATGGAAAAGGCAGTGGCCTTTGATCCGGAAAGCGAGATGCGGATCCTTCCATGAAAAGGGCTGACGTTATAATCATTGGGTCGGGTATCGGGGGGGCAACGCTGGCTGCAGCGTTGGCTCCGTCTGGCCGTCGTATTCTGATCCTTGAAAGGGGAGAGCGGTTGCAGCCCTCACCTCAGGATCGAGACCCAAGGGCGATCTTTGCCAATGGGCACTTCCGCCCCGATGAAACATGGCTGGATGGAGCAGGCAAGCCTTTCAACCCCGGAAACTACTACTGCGTTGGTGGCAATTCCAAGTTCTACGGCGCAGCTTTGATCCGCTATCGGAAAGAGGATTTTGCGCCGCGTCAGCACATGGGGGGGCATTCGCTCGGCTGGCCCATTTCCTACGAAGTGCTGGAGACGGATTACTCCACCGCAGAACAGCTTTACGACGCGCGTGGCACCACTAAAGAAGACCCCACCGAACCGCCGCACAGTAGGGGTTACCCGCACCCACCTGTGCCGGATGAGGTTGATATTGCAGACCTGAGAAACCGGCTAAGCCACGCAGGCCTGACGCCATCCTCAGTACCGTTGGGCGTGGATATCGATACCTGGTTGCAGGCCGGGCAAACGACTTGGGATGCGTTTCCCAATACATGCAGTGGCAAAATGGATGCCGAAACCTGTGCGATCGCCAAGGCAATGAAGCACGGGAATGTCGAACTGTTGACTGGTGCGCGTGTCCGAAAACTAACGGTTGGTGACGATGGTCGCGTTACGAGTGTCGAGGTTGACGGCCACGGTACCCTGCGCGCGCCGGTCATCGCGCTTGCAGCAGGCGCGGTTCAGTCCTCGGTCCTGTTGCTGCAGTCCGCGAATGACAATTGCCCAACCGGTCTTGCCAATCGGTCCGATCAAGTCGGGCGGAATTTTATGAACCACAATTGTTCGGCGGTGCTGGCCCTTCATCCGTTGCGTCGAAACAGAGCAGTCTATCAGAAAACGTTGATGTTTAACGATTATTACAACAGCGACGGGCAGGGTGGTTTGCCATTGGGCAATATTCAGATGCTGGGAAAGATCACCGGGCCGATCCTTTCGTCGCAATCTCACCTACCGGGGCCGATTGCAGCGCTAATCGCCGATCGCAGTTTTGATTTCTATGCCATGTCCGAGGACCTGCCGAACCCGGACAGCCGGGTTACGGTCGAAGGAGACCAGATCACACTGGACTGGAAACGCTCGAATTGGGCAGCGCACGAGGCCCTTGTCGAACGGTTAAAGGCGCATCTGAAACAGGCAGGGTTTCCTGTGATACTTTCTCGACCATTTGATCGGCGCACACCGTCGCATCAATGCGGCACGGCCCGGATGGGCAACGACCCGGACAGCAGTGTCGTCGACACGTTTTGCCGAAGCCACGACCACAAGAACCTATTCATTGTCGACGCTTCTGTCCTTCCGACGTCTGCTGCGGTTAACCCGGCCCTTACGATAGCCGCGCTGGCGCTCAGGGCGGGTCGTCACATTATTGAAACGGAGTTTTCCGTATGACCGGAACAGCATTGGTGACCGGAGGACAGCAGGGTATTGGCCTTGGGGTGGCCCGCGCTTTGATTGCGGCGGGGTACAGGGTCGCGGTGGCCTCTAGATCGGCACCTGAAAAACCGGCTGTGCAGGCGGCTTTGGCCGAGCTTGGCCCAAACGCGATTTATGTGCAGCACGACGTGTCTGACATTGATCACGTACCGGTGTTGCTGGACCAGATCGAAGCCGAGTTGGGGCCGATCACAGCCCTGATCAACAATGCTGGTGTCGGGGCACCGGTACGTGGCGACATGCTGGATCTGACGCCTGAAAACTGGGACTTCGTGCAAAATATCAACCTGCGCGGCGCGTTCTTTCTGGCGCAGGATGTGGCCCGGCGCATGTTGGAGCAGCCGCAAGCCACCTATCGTTCGATAACCTTTGTAACCTCAGTCAGTGCCACGATGGTGTCGATTGAACGGGCCGAGTACTGCGTGTCCAAAGCGGCCGCGGCGATGATGGCCCAGCTATTCGCGGTGCGCATGGCCCCCCATGGCATCGGCGTTTTTGAACTGCGACCGGGCATCATCGCGACTGAGATGACGGCGGGCGTGCGCGACAAGTACACCGACCGTATCGAAGGCGGTCTTGTTCCCGCAGCACGCTGGGGTAAGCCCGAGGACATCGGGGCCGTCGTTGTCCCGCTGGTTCAGGGGCAGATGCATTTTGCCAACGGCGCCGCCATCCCGGTGGACGGCGGTCTGTCGATCTCACGTCTTTAACGCAGGGCACATCAGAATGTCTGAAGGATTTGATTTCATTGTTGCCGGAGGCGGCTCGGCAGGTTCGGTTATCGCCGCGCGCCTTTCCGAAGAACCGTCGGCGAAAGTGCTGTTGTTAGAGGCCGGCTCAACCGACCGCCACCCGTTCTTTCACCTGCCCGCCGGGTTTGCAAAAATGACCAAGGGCATCGGCAGCTGGGGTTGGTCCACGGTTCCGCAAAAGCATATGCAGAACAAGGTTTTCACCTACACGCAGGCCAAGGTGATTGGCGGCGGGTCGGCAATTAACGCGCAGATCTACACACGAGGCGCGGCGCAGGACTACGATGACTGGCGACAGATGGGGTGCGAGGGGTGGAGCTATGCTGACGTGCTGCCCTATTTCAAAAAGTCCGAAGACAATGACACTTATGAAGACGAATTCCACGGCAAGGGCGGACCGCTGGGCGTGTCCATGCCCGCAGCACCTCTGCCAATCTGCGACGCCTATATTAAGGCCGCCGGGGAATTGGGGATTCCTGAAACACGCGATGTGAATGGCGCGAAACAGGATGGCGCGGGGTACTATCAGTTGACCCAGCGCAACGCGCGGCGCTCATCTACCGCGATGGCGTTTATTGCGCCCAACCGCAGCCGCCCGAACCTGACGGTGCGCACCGGCGCACAAGTCCGCCGCATCATTGTGGACAAGGGCAGGGCGACTGGAGTCGAGATGGTGAACGGGGACAAGATCTCCGCCGCGAAAGAAGTCATTCTTTCCTCGGGTGCCATCGGTTCACCGCGCTTGTTGCAACTATCGGGCATTGGGCCAGCGGATCATTTGGACAGTCTTGGTATCGACGCGGTTTATCATCAACCTCAGGTCGGCGCGAACCTGCAAGACCATTTGGACTTGTACTCGATCTGCGAAGTGACCGGCCCGCACACCTACGACCGTTACGCTAAGCTGCACCTTTCAGCCTTCGCAGGCCTGCAATATCTTTTCACCCGCAAGGGACCGGTCGCGTCCAGTCTGTTTGAAACGGGTGGGTTCTGGTACGCCGATCCGGATGCGCGCTCACCTGACCTTCAAATGCATCTGGGGCTTGGCACCGGAATCGAGGCAGGGGTCGAGGCGATGCCCAATGGTGGAGTTACCCTGAACGCCTGTTTCCTGCGCCCAAGGTCACGCGGAACCGTCCGGTTGCAAAGCTCAGACCCCGCGGTCATGCCGCTGATCGATCCCAACTATCTGGCGGATTCTTATGATCGCGAGATGTCCATTCGGGGTCTAAAGCTGGTGCAGAACATCCTCGCACAGGATGCGCTGAAGCCGTACATCTTGGCCGAACGCTTGCCGGGTCCGGATGTGAAGACCAAGCAGGAGTATTTCGACTTTATCTGCGTACATTCCAAAACCTCGCACCACTGCGCTGGAACCTGCCGAATGGGCAGTGATGCCGAATCGGTGCTGGATCCGCGTCTGCGCTTCAACGGGATCGAAAGGCTGCGCGTCGCGGACGCGTCGATCATGCCGACGGTCAATTCATCGAATACCAACGCACCGACAATTATGATCGGCGAAAAGGCTGCTGACATGATCAAAAAAGATCAAGGCTTCTGAAAATGATCCGCCACATCGTACTGACCAAATTTCGCCCCGACGTGACCGAAAAGACCATCGGAGTCATCTACAAGGGCCTCGCAGCAGTATCTGAGGCCCTTCCCGGCGCCAGCGGGTTCACCGGGGGGCGCAGTAAAAGTCCCGAGCAGATCGAACGCGGATACATGCATGGGTTCGTAATCGATTTCGACGATTGGGCGGCGCTGGAGACGTATCAGAACAACGAAAAACACAAGGCGTTGGGCGCGCAACTTGTCGAGAACGCCGTAGGCGGTATCGACGGTATTCTGGTTCTGGATTTGGAGGTTTGAAACAATGAAACTGATTTTGCCAAATCCCGAAGGGAAGCTTGAACCCTATGCGCTGACTGGGACGCCATTGGTGCCGCGTGCGCCGCAAGTGCCTCTGACGCGGACGGCCTTTGCAGCAGCGCATGTGGTTTCAGACCCGCTGGCAGAACGTAGCCCTTGGGATGGACGCCCGGCCGTTGACTGGGACGCGACCTTGAGTTTTCGTCAGGGGCTTTGGGATCAGGGGTTGGGCCTGGCCGAGGCGATGGATACCGCGCAACGGGGTATGGGGGTCGATTGGGAGACCGCGTTGGAATTGATCCAACGCACGATGAAGGCTGCGCAGGTACACCCGTTGTCGCCTCGGGTGGCTTGTGGGGCAGGGACCGATCACTTGCCGCTGAGCGCGTTGAACACAGCGGGTGAAATCCTGTCAGCCTACGAGCATCAGGCCGAGGCGATTGAAGCCGTCGGAGGGCAATTGATCCTTATGGCGTCACGCGCCTTCCCAGCTATCGATGCGGGTCCGGACACCTACCATGATGTTTATCGCACGCTGATCGATGGGGCTGCGGTACCCATAATTCTCCATTGGTTGGGGGACATGTTCGATCCTGCGCTCAAGGGCTATTGGGGCAGTGCGGATGTTGATACGGCCAGTGATTTTGTGCTGTCCTTGATCAAGGAAAACCCTGCCAAAGTTGACGGAATCAAGATCTCTTTGCTGGACCAAGCGCACGAAGAAGCCTTCCGCGCTCGGCTGCCGGAAGGTGTACGCCTTTATACCGGGGACGATTTTAACTATGCGGACCTAATTGTCGGGGATGGAACACATTTTTCCCATGCTCTTCTTGGGATTTTCGCTGCTATCGCTCCAGCCGCCAGCCAAGCGCTTGAGGCGCTTGCGATGAATGACATGGATCGCTACAGTGCTCTGTTCGCGCCGACGGTGCCACTCAGCCGTGAGATTTTCCGCGCACCAACCCGGTTCTACAAGGCCGGTATTACGTACTTGGCGTGGCTGAACGGGTCGCAGTCCCATTTCATCATGCCGGGTGGCTTCCAATCCAGCCGCGACATCTGCCACTACGCGCAGGTCTTCAGGCTGGCGGATCAGGCCGGTTTGCTCTCGGATCCGGAACTGGCTAAAGCACGGATGACCACGCTTCTCAACCTGCATGGAGTTGAACAATAGCCTAAATGCGCAGACCCACGATCATAGATGTCGCCAACTCGGCGGGCGTTTCCAAGTCGACGGTCAGCCTTGTTTTGCAGGGCAGTCCGCAGGTGAAGCCAGAGACACGCAAGCTGGTTCATGCCGCCATGAAAGAGATTGGGTATGTCTACAACCGGTCGGCGGCAAATCTGCGATCCACGGGAACGGCGCTCATAGGCTTGGTTATCAACGACCTGAACAACCCATTTTTTACTGAGTTTGCGACTTCCTTGCAGATGGCACTGGGGTCCCGAGGCTATGCGGTTGTTGTGGCTAATACAAACGAAGACCCCGAGCTTCAGGATCAGGTGGTGGGCGCGATGCTGGAGCATGGGGTTTCCGCCTTGATCCTATCGCCTGCTTACGGCGATGTCTCAAACACCCTGTCTGCGGTCGAGCGAGCTGGCATCCCTTTGATGCAGGTCTTGCGACAGGTTGAAAGCGAAACGGGCAGATTTCCCTTTATCGCTCCTGATTACGCAGAAGGAGGACGCGCGGCAACGCAGTACCTGATCGAAACGGGCGCGCGGAACATCGCCTTCATCGGTGGTCTGGATGGCGCCGAAGTCACTCAGGAAAGACTGTCCGGCTATATCAGAGCAATGAAAGACAACCACTTGCAGCCTGTTGTTAAAACCGGGGAATCCAGCCGATCATTTGGACATAAGGCAACAGTCAGCCTCTTCAAGGAGCAACCGGCGTGCGATGCCGCGGTTTGTTTCAATGATCTTGTTGCTTTTGGGATGATTAATGCCTGCCATGAAGCTCAGGTAAAGATTGGCACGGAGTTTCAGATAGTCGGTTTCGACGACATCAAGGAAGCATCAGAATGCTGGCCAGCTTTGTCTACAGTACGTTGCGGCGTATCCGAGTTTGGAGAAAAAGTCGCGGACACTGTTTTGCTGTGGCTGCAGGATGGAGTCGCGCCAGCGCGGCACACGCGCACTTCAACGCGCTTGGTTTTGCGGCAAACCACGAAAGACACAGTATAGCAGAAGGTTATACCGGCCCTTGTCGAGAAGCTCCTAGCGTCTTGTCAGAATAACTTGGGTTGTGGTGGGTCGGGTGCTCTCGTAGCTTTCGCGCATGATTAAACAGTCGCCATTCAATTACTTCAAGACCAGTCCAGAGGTCATTCGTTTGGCTGTAATGCTATACGTTCGGTTCCCATTGCCGCTTCAAACGTGAAAGATCTAGTGCGTGTACAGGGAATTGAGGTGAGCCACGAAACCGTCCGATTTTAGTGGAACAAGTTCGGCCCGATGTTTGCCTCCGAGACCAGGCAAGAGCGAGCCCAGCAACTGCTCGCATTCTCGAAACAGAAGCAGCACGTGGATGAGGTCTTTGTGAAGGTGAATGGCAAGAGACACAACCTTTGGCGGGCCGTTTATCACGAAGGCAAGGTGCTGGAAGCCGCTTTCACCAAACGCCGAAACAAAGCTGCAGCATTGATATTCCTCAAGAAGTTATTGAAGCGCCATAGTTGTGTCGATGAGATCGTGACCGACTGTTTTGCACCCTATTAGGCTGCGCTCAGACAATTGGGTGCTCTCAAAAACAAAGGACGGGCAGGTGGCCCAACAACTGCGTCGAGAAATCACTTCTCCCGTTTCAACGACGCGAACGCGCCATGCAACGTTTCAGGCGCATGCGAAGCTTACAGAAATGCGCCTCCGTCCACTCCTGCATCTATAACCACTTCAACCCGGAAAAATCGCTAGCCAGCCGTGACACCTTCATGCTGACGCGCGCCGCCGCTCTGGCCGAGTGGCGCGAAATTGGCGCGAGATAAAAGACAGTGTCACCGGCTTATCAGAGACACGTTCGAATTCGTCTGACAGCTCCGCCACCAGAACAGGTTATAACTCGGAACTGCTCTGCGAATCCTTCTTATTGTTTTGTTTGCTCTGGGGGTGGGGTCTTTCTTAGCCTCTATCGATGATTTGGAAGTCACCATTCATGTGCCTCAACGCCGGTCCCAAGATCGTTCGGCTTCGCGTCATATCAAACGGCCCTCTGAGTACTCGGTGCGCAGGAAAAGCAAAAATAAGGATCCCTTCGACCAAAACGTGAAGCAGAGTCTGGTCAGCGCATGACAAATGGGTTCGACATTGGCTGGTCTGACGTATTCAGCCAGACAGTTTTGGTCCGGGTATAGTCGTGAATAGCCTCGACGCCCGCCTCCCTGCCATAACCGGATTGATTATAGCCACCGAAGGGCGCGATTGGGGATACGGCGCGGTAGGTGTTGATCCAGCAGATTCCCGATTTCAATCGCGATGACACACGATGGGCACGGGCGACATTTTCGGTGAAAACGCCGGACCCAAGCCCAAACTGCGAGTCGTTGGCCAATGCGATGGCTTCATCTTCCGTTTCGAAAGGCAAAAGGGACATCACAGGACCGAACATTTCGACCTTCAGGGTCTCTGTCTCGGCACTTGTGCATTCAACCAGCGTCGGGGCCATGTAGTTTCCTGGCCGGTCCAGTGGCGTACCACCAAAACGGATGCGCGCGCCTTGTTCTGTGGCCTTTGCCAAAGTCGCCTGAATTCTGGCAATCTGGGCGTCGGTACAAAGCGGGCCGATATGGGTGGCTTGTTCCAAAGGATCCCCGATAACGACGCCCTTCATCTTCTCTTCGATCTTTTCGGCCAGGGCATCCAGCACCGGACGATGTATCAGCCCGCGTGACCCAGCCACGCAGCTTTGGCCTGAGGCACCAAAGTTTCCTGCAATCAGGCCGTTTGCCGCGCCATCCAGGTTGGCATCATCAAAAACTATGATCGGAGACTTGCCGCCCAACTCCAACGTGGTTACCGCAAAGTTTTCAGCCGAGTTGCGCACCACGTGGCGTGCTGTCTGCGGTCCGCCAGTGAACGCGATCCGGTCGACCTCGGGATGCCGGGTGAGGGGGATCGAACAATTCTCGGCGTCGCCTGTAATGACGGAAACAACACCGGGCGGAAAACCCGCTTCATCGATCAGCCGCGCAAACTCCAGCATCGGAGCAGGCGCAATTTCTGATGCTTTCAGAACGACCGAACACCCTGCCGCAAGAGCCGGTCCAAGCTTGGTTGCGGTCAGGAACATCTGTGCATTCCAAGGCACGATCGCGACCACTACGCCAATGGGTTCGCGCCTGGTAAAGACATGCATATCCGGTTTGTCGATCGGCAGGACCGCACCTTCGATCTTGTCTGCGAGCCCTGCATAGTATCGATAATAATCACCGACATAGGCTGTCTGGCTTGCGGTTTCGGCCAGTAGCTTTCCGCTGTCCTTTGTCTCGAGCTCGCCCAGGAGTTTGGCGTTCTGTTCGATCAGGTCCGCAAGCCTGTACAGGAGTTTGCCGCGTCCGGTTTGCGTCATGTCGCGCCACGCTGGGTCATCAAGGGACCGGCGCGCCGCAGAAATGGCGCGGTCCACGTCATCTTTAGAAGCGCAGGCGAAACTGGACCATCCCTCACCCGTTGCGGGGTTTTGCGAACTCATCACCTGTCCGCGCGATCCTTCGGTCCATTCGCCGTCAATATAGAGTTGAAAGTGTGGTTTCTGGTTCATGATCGAGCCTCACTGAAACTTTGGCATTACGTCGTCGATGAAACGCGCCAGCGACGCGCGCTTGCGCTCGAAGCTCATGCCGCTGTCGATCCAGTACGAATACTCATCATAGCCAAGGTCTTCGTAGCGTTTCAGACGGTCCGTGACCCCATCCGCAGTACCGACGGTCAGATCACGAGCCAGGTTTTCCGGGGCCATCATAGCATTGGCCGCCATCTCTTCGTCCGTCAATTCCTGGATCAAGCCCTGTTGGACTGGCCGCTTGTTTTGGAACCAGGCCCCGAAGTAATTGTAGAAGCGGGATAAATCCTTTGCGGCCTGACCCAGGTCAGCATCATCGCGGCCAACATAGGTGTGGTGCAACAGCATGATTTTGGGGCGCGGGCCTTCGTAATTTGTGCAGGCGTCTTCAAAGCGACCCATCAGCGTTTCTATTTCCTCCATGCCCTGCCACAGCGGCGTAACCTGGATGTTAAAGCCGTTCTGTACGCCGAACTCATGGCTGTTTGGATCCCGCGCCGCGATCCAGATGGGCGGCCCGCCGGGTTGTACGGGCTTGGGGGCCGAGGTGGTGGCCGGGAATTGAAAGAACACTCCGTCATGCGCACAGTCACCGTCCCAAAGCTTGGGCAGGAGGGGGGCGATTTCGCGCATACGCTGGCCGGCTTCCCACGCATCCATGCCGGGCATCATCCGTTCATACTCGTAGGAATAGGCACCGCGCGCGATGCCCAGCTCAATTCGACCGCCCGTCATAAGGTCGGCCGCTGCCGCTTCGCCGGCCAGCTTGATCGGATGCCAGAATGGCGCAATCACTGTACCGGTGCCAAGCCGCACGTTTTTGGTGTGATGTGCAATATCCACCAGTGACATCAGCGGGTTGGGCGCGATGGTGAAGTCCATGCCATGGTGCTCGCCAGTCCAGACAGCGCGCATTCCGGCCTCATCGGCCATCTTGCACAGCTCAGTGAATTCTTCATACAGCTTCTCATGGGGCTGATCGGGGCTCAGCCGCTCCATGTGTGCAAATAGAGAAAACTCCATCATTCAGGTCCTTTCCGAGAGGCTGTGCGTGTCGCCCTGCTGCGCGTTGCCCAGATAAAGTGAGAAGTCGCGGGTTCGGCTTTCCAGTGCATAACGAGACATCATGGTGGCGATTGGAGGCGTCGCGTAAGAAAGGGTCGCCAAATCCTTGATTGCGACCGCCTCGAGATTGCCGTGCCGTGGAAGTTCCGCCGCATTGGCAAGTATGTAGACATGGTGCGTCGTGGCATCGTCATAGACCGAGTAGGCAACGCCCAGACGCGCGTCTATTCCACGAGCGTGCAGGTCTTGCCGAAGGCCGTTTCGCAATTGGCTCCGGTCTGAAAGCGTGACCTGGGGCGGTCTGAAACCAGCATCGTTTTTCTCCAGCAACATATGCCCTTCATGTTCGATGATTGCGCCGCAGACGACCTTTCGCCCTGTGGGTTCAAGCGCACCGCGTTCCAGACCGAGACTGAAATACCGTCCGTTCGCAAAGCCAAGCGCTGGGGTTTCGTTGTGGGAATACGCCTCGACCTGCCCGATCAAAACGCAATGGTCGCCTGCCTCGACCACCTGATGGGTCCGGCAGGAGAACGTCGCGACCGCGCCGTCGATCAGTGGAATGCCGCGCGCGTCGAGGGTGTGGCCAGCTTTGGCAAATCGATCACCTTTGAACCCGGCGAATGTGTTGGACACTTCTTCCTGCCCTTCGGCCAGAATATTCACCGCAAAATAGTTGCATGCTGAGAACTCGTCGTATGAAGACAGGCTTTTGCCGGGGCAGACCAAGATTAGCGGCGGGCCAAGCGAAACCGATGTGAAGGAATTTGCCGTGAAGCCCACGGCAGCGCCAGAGGCATTTCGTGTGGTAACGACTGTCACGCCGGTCATGAAGCTGCCAAAAGCGCGCCGGAGGTCACTGGGGTCGAGTTTGGTCATGGTTGCACCTCGCTCAGAAAGCTGGAAATGGCGGCGTTGACCTGAATTGCATGTGTCATCGGCATCATATGTGCCGCACCGTCAATGACCTGCGCCCGCCCGTTCGGTGTGGCATCTGCCATGTTTCGGGACATGTCGGGGGTGGAGTTCGGCTCCAGACTGCCGGTCAGAAAAAGCGCTGGGCAGGCAAGTTTCACCAACTCGTCGCGCCGCGGACTTTGGCTTTGGGCAAAAACCGTATAGGCCAACTTGTAGGCTGCTGGATCCATGGCCATCAGCCATTCACGACAGGCATCGCGTTCAGGTGAGGCGGCATCGCCGAACCACCGGCGCAACGTGCCCGTCGGATCGGCCTGTGTTTCGCCGTCCAGTTCCGAGGCCCGATCCTGTACCGCCTGCGCTGCTTTTGCACTGCGTTCAAAAATGGCATTCAATGCCACGACGCCACGGACCTGATCCGGTGCTTTGGCGGCAAGTTCCAGCGCGATCATGGCGCCCATCGAGTGGCCGACCAAAACGACCGGCCCATTCAGACAACCCAGAACACTCAATGCCGCATTGATGTAGTCCGACAGCTCGCCGCCTGAATCACCAAGCGGGCTTTCTCCGTGACCGGGCATGTCCGGAGCGGTCAGGCGGCTCGCAGAGGCAAGTGCGTCCAACTGAGCGCCCCAGGCTTCAGCCCGCAAGCCAACGCCATGCAGCAACAGAACGTCCGGTCCTGAGCCAGCTTGAATTGCGGCCAACCCGCCGATCTCAGACCGCGGCCGGGTTGTCCACGTCATGGCCCAAGTCCTTAAGGTCCTGATAACGGTCGCCGATGCGGTGATGCGGTCTGCCCGAGGTTGCCGCGCCCAGTACAACGACAATCTCGTCGTCGCGTGGCGCGTCCGGGATCGAGAATTGAATGGTCAGGTAGTGAGAACGCCGACCGGCATCGTTCTTGTCCATCAATGGCGCCATGATCGGCGCATTCGCCGGGCCACGTGTGTTTGTAAACGCCAGATAGGATTTAGCGGCAACCGCCTGCCGGTAATGATTGCCGAACCGCAGAGTATGAATAAGGCCCGAAGCATGCTCGACCTCGCCATTCAGCCCGACGACGGCTGCCTTGCCATAAGCTTCGATTGCGTCACCACTCCCGGCCAATGCAATCATGCGGTCTGTCATCATCTTGCCAAGAACGGGGCCATAGGCCTGAATTTCAGGTTTAAGGTCTTCGACGTACCGACCGGCCCATGGATTGGTGACTATTGCGGCCACGGCAAACATGCGCCACGGGGTTTCCACGGGGCGAAACCCTTCGACAAGAACCTCCTCGTCGTAGGTTACAATCTTGCGTATCTCTGGCTGCATCTTAACCCTCCTGTCGCGCTGGCAGAGGTTAGAAATGGCCGTGGATTTTGACAAATGATTGAATTATGTGCTTTTACATTAAAAAGACTAATGGCCAGCTTGACCAATGGGGAAATCACTTCCGCCTCTGACCTGGTTCCGATCCTTTGAGGCTGCGGCTCGCACCCTGAGCTTTACGGCGGCGGCGGAAGAAATCGGGCTGACGCAATCGGCAGTTAGTCAGCAGGTAAAATCTCTTGAGATGCGATTGGGGACCGCACTTTTTGTCCGGCATCCGCGCAGTCTGGCCCTGACAGATGCCGGGCGAAAACTGTTGCCCGAAGTTGGCAGCGCGCTTGAAGTCCTGGCCGCTGCCGCCGGAAGGGCCGATGCCAGCGCACCAGGCGATGTTTTGACGGTGGCGACATCTGTCAGCATCGCACAATGGGTCATCGCCCCGCATCTTTCGGACTTCGCCACGCGCCATCCCGACATTAGCGTGCGGCTGTTAAGTGCAATCTGGCCTGACGATTTTCACGCGTCCCAGGCTGACGTTCAGGTCCGGTTTGGGTCAGAAAAACAAGTGGGGCAGGGGTCCGAGCGCTTAAGGCCGGACGGCCTGGTTGCATTCAAGGCGCCGACACTTGCCGGAGACCCGTTTGACCTTCCCCTGATTGAGGCAGTCGGTACGTCAAGCGGTTGGAATACATGGTTCGAAAAGCAGGACGTGCGGCGTCAGCCAACCGTTTTTGTCGATACATTCGGCATGGCGCTTCAACTGGCCGTTCATGGCAGCGGGGTCGCTCTGGTCAGCGAATTTCTGGCGAAACACGCGATTGCGTCCGGTTTGGTCGAACGCGCGCATAGCTGCTCTGTCGAATGCAACGAGGGATATTACCTTTCCGCCGATACCTCCAATCCCGCAGCCGTGTTGTTTCATGACTGGTTGCTTGAACAGATTAGCGATTGATCAGGCATCGACACTTAATAGTCCGTGCCGTTCTTAGGGTTTCACGAACATTTTTCGTGGTCGTTGGCACAAACACTCGGCTGGTCCGCTTTCCCCGATCAGGATCGACTCGGTAATCGCAAGACCCCAATCATCCATCCAAAGTCCCGGCATAAAATGAAACGTCATGCCAGCTTCGAGGATCGTATTGTCTTCGTCCCGCAGCGAAATCGTGCGTTCGCCCCAATCCGGAGGATAGCTGAGGCCGATGGGATAGCCGCAGCGAGCACCGCGTTCGATACCGGCGCGTTCGAGCGGTGCCGCCAGCGCCTTGGCGATGTCACTCGCGCGATTGCCGGGTCTTGCGGCCTCCAGACCCGCCTCCAGTCCTTCAACCAAAGCTTCCTCGGCTCTTTTGAGGTGATCAGGTGGCTGACCCAGAAATACCGATCGACAGAAAGGCGCGTGATAGCGGCGATAGCACCCTGAAAGCTCAAAGAACGTGCATTCACCCGACTTGAAAACATCACCATTCCAGGTCAGATGCGGCGCGGCGGCGTCAGATCCCGACGGCAGAAGTGGCACGATGGCGGCGTAGTCCCCCCAATCATCACCGACGCCGGTAATCGCATCATGATATATCTGCGCGACCAGTTCATTCTTGCGCAACCCGGGTTCAACGCGTTCAAGGACGCCGTCAGTAACAAACTCCGATATTCGGGCCGCCTTGCGCATCAGGGTGATTTCTTCGTCGGATTTCACGGCTCGTTGCCAGTTTACCAAAGCCGTTGCATCAATCACTGTTGCCTCAGGCAATTCGGACGTCAGCGCAATATGGGCTTTGGCCGAATAGTAGTAGTTGTCCAGTTCCACCCCAATTCGGCTAGCGCCATGCCCGCATTTGACAATCAGCTGCGCCAAATCCTGCATCGGATGCCGTGTGGTCGATTGCACGAAATGATCCGCGTATCCGAAAACCCGATCGTCCCCCATCCACACTGTGCGTAGCGCACCGTTTGTGTCCTGACGGCGTCCCCACCAGATCGGGTCCGCATCAAGAAAGATCAGGGCGCCCTGGTGAACGTAAAAAGACCAACCCTCGTACCCGGTGAGCCACCCGATGTTCGAGGGATCTTCGACAAACAGGCAGTCTATTCCTTTTGCGACCATCGCCTCTCGGGTCTTGGCAAGACGGCGATCATACTCGGCCTGACTGAAGGCTGGATCGGAATGGGTCATGGGCGTCTCCAGTTAGCAACAGACTTTGGTTGACAGAACCCTACCGATCGGCTCACGTCAACGAACCAAAATTGGGGGGGGCATGAAGACCGATATCAATCCACACCGATTGGACCGAAGAACTGCGCCAACTGTGCCGTATCGTTCCAACGTTTCGGCCTGCACGTGGGACACCAGCGCTGTGGTCGCCGAATGAGGGGGTTCGAGCCAACGGAATTCGCGAATCGTACCAAACGCGCGCAGGCGTTGATGGATGACGCAGGTTTGTCCGCGCTGTTGCTTACCACGGAAACCGACGTGCGGTACTTTACCGGATACCTGACCAGGTTCTGGGAAAGCCCGACCCGCCCCTGGTTCCTGATCTTGCCTGCGGCCGGTAAACCTGTCGCTGTTATTCCCTCCATCGGTGCTTCGCTGATGGGGCAGACTTGGATTGATGATATCCGAACGTGGAGTTCACCCGACCTGCAGGACGACGGCGTCTCGCTTCTGGCCGATGCCCTGAGGGAGTTGACGCCAGCCGACGGTCGTATCGGAATGCCCGATGGTCACGAGACCCACGCGCGTATGCCCATGTCGGATATTGAACGTCTGCGTATCAGTCTTGGCTCGCGCCGTGTCACAGGAGACCACGGTATTTTGCGCCAACTGCGCACGGTCAAATCCGAGGCAGAGATCACCAAAATCGAAACCGCATGCGGCATAGCCGGTCGGGCATTCGCCCGAGTTCCCGAGATTGCCCGGGTCGGCGTGCCTTTGGATGAGGTTTTTCGTCGTTTCCAGATACTCTGTCTGGAGGAAGGTGCCGACTGGGTGCCGTATCTCGCGGGTGGGGCAGAGCAGGGCGGTTACTCTGACGTGATTTCGCCTGCCTCTTCGTCGCCTTTGGCGATTGGCGATGTACTGATGCTTGACACCGGCCTGGTCTGGGATGGGTATTTCAGCGATTTCGACCGCAACTGGTCTGTGGGTCCTGCAAATCCCGACGTGAAATCTGCTTACGCTAGGCTGATTGAAGCGTCCGACGCTGCGTTCGAAATCGCGCGGCCCGGCGCGACCGCGGCGGACTTGTTTCATGCCATGAATACGGTGCTGACCAAGGACTCTGAAGGCACGGATGCAGGGCGATTGGGACACGGATTGGGAATGTCGCTGACCGAATGGCCGTCTCTTATCCCGACGGACCAAACCGTCCTTGAACCTGGTATGGTGCTGACGTTGGAGCCGGGTATTGCGGTTGGTGACAAGATATTGGTTCACGAAGAAAACATCGTTGTAACAGCCGACGCCCCGCGGTTTATCAGCCCGCGCATCGGGCCGGAGATGATCGAGCTATGACCCACGTTCCCTACACGCTTGACGAAGACGACCCGCAGGCTTCGCCGCTTGGGTTGATTGTTCTGCAAGTCGACGAAACGATTGAGCCGGAATTCAGTGCGTATTTCTCAGACCGGAAGAACCCGCTTTACATAACGCGAATACCCAGTGGAATCGAGGTAACAACCGAGAGCCTTGCGGAAATGGAGAAAGCCCTGCCGGCGGCGGCGGGGTTGTTGCCAGGCGCGCGGCCTTTTCGGGTGGTTGGATATGGCTGCACGTCGGCCAGTTCGGTCATTGGATCAGAGCGTGTGGCAGAGCTTGTAAAGCAGGCGTGCAATACAGATGAAGTGACAAATCCATTGCGTGCCGCTACGGCCTGCGCTGCGCACCTGGGTGTTTCGAAATTCGCGCTGCTTTCTCCTTACATCGAGGAGGTCAACGCACCGCTGCGAAACGCGTTCTCGGAAAACGGAATAACCATGGATGTATTTGGAACCTTCGGGCAGGCCGAAGAGGCAAAGGTTGCGCGGATTTCGGTCCAATCCGTGGTTGAAGCCGCAACTGAACTGGGATCTGATCCGTCGGTTGAAGCCGTCTTCCTTAGCTGCACGAACCTTCGCACCCTTGATGCTATCCCCGAGATTCGTGAGCAGATCGGCAAGCCGGTTCTTTCGAGTAATCAAAGCCTTGCATGGCATATGCGTCGCCTCAACGGTGTTCACTGAGCGGTAAAGTTAAATTCAAAATGCGGAAATGCGCTATATATTGTTGCCAAGTGCCTACTGCATGGTCTTAACTGCTGCTTACAGATCAATGAAATCCGATACTCTCGGATAATCATTTGACGAAACAGGGGGTCTTGTGACCGGTACATTGAACGACGCCGCGTTTGTCGAATTCCAACGCGTTCAGAAGTCTTATGATGGCGAGAACCTCGTCGTTAAAGATCTAAATCTTGCGATGCCCAAGGGTGAGTTTCTGACAATGCTCGGGCCGTCAGGTTCGGGTAAGACGACATGTCTTATGATGCTCGCAGGGTTTGAAACCGCCACCCACGGTGAAATCCTGCTTGATGGCAAGCCCATCAACAATATTCCACCGCACAAGCGCGGAATCGGTATGGTTTTCCAGAACTATGCTCTGTTTCCGCACATGACAGTGGCCGAAAACCTTTCGTTCCCGTTGGAGGTCCGCAAGCTGGGCAAGTCCGAGCGGGAGGAAAAGGTTCAGCGCGCTTTGGATATGGTTCAGATGGGCCAATTTGGAGGTCGACGTCCGGCTCAGTTGTCCGGTGGCCAACAACAGCGGATCGCCTTGGCGCGCGCCCTGGTTTTCGAACCCGAACTGGTTTTGATGGACGAACCCCTGGGCGCATTGGACAAACAGCTGCGCGAGCATATGCAGTTCGAAATCACGCGCCTTGCGCATGAACTGGGAATCACCACGGTCTACGTTACTCACGACCAGACCGAGGCCCTGACCATGTCAGATCGTGTTGCCGTGTTTGACGATGGCCGCATTCAGCAGCTTGCGCCGCCTGATCAGCTGTACGAAGAACCGGAAAACAGCTTTGTTGCGCAATTCATCGGGGAAAACAACACCTTGGAAGGTGTCGTTAAATCGATTGGTGGTGGCACATGTGTTGTCCAACTGGATGATGGCTCTGAAATCGACGCGGTTCCGATCAATGTTCACAAACCGGGTGAACGGACCAAGGTGTCGATCCGGCCTGAGCGGGTAGAATTCAACAAGAATCGCCTGCACGCGGATGCGCATACTCTGAAGGCAACCGTCGAAGAGTTCATTTATATGGGCGACGTTTTCCGGTTCCGGATGTCCGTCGCAGGAAACGATGACTTCATAGTCAAAACCCGGAACGCACCAGACGCAATCCGCCTGTCCCCGGGGCAGGAGATCGAGATTGGTTGGCTGGCTCAGGATTGTCGTGCGCTCGACGCATAGACCAAGTCGCGCGGAACAAGCGCGACCTCACTGAGGGACTGGCTGGTGAATACCCGTGCATCAGCCGACCACACACATAAACGGGAAGAACTGGGAGTTATACATGAAAACAACCAAAACATTGTTGACAGCAGCGGCACTCGGGGTGGTTGCTGGCGGTGCCTTCGCACAGGAAATGACCATCGTTTCCTGGGGCGGGGCCTATTCCAAGTCGCAGCTGAAGGCCTATCACGAGCCCTATTCCGAGAAGACCGGGGTGACCATCCTGAACGATGACAGCTCGAACGAAGCTGTGGCCAAGCTGCGTGCGATGAACGAAGCGGGCAACATCACCTGGGATGTGGTTGACGTTGTCGCTGCGGATGCAATTCGTCTGTGCGATGAAGGGCTTGCGCTTGAAATCGACTTTGACACCCAACTCGCTCCGGCGCCCGATGGAACACCGGCCTCCGAGGATTTCGGCGACCTGCTGGTCAGCGACTGCTTTATCCCGCAGATCGTCTACTCCACCACCTTCGGTTACCGCACCGATCTGGTGGGCGATACTCCACCGACCGACATCTGCGCCGTGTTCGATCTGGAAACCTATCCCGGCAAGCGTTCGCTGGAAAAACGCCCGATCAACAATATGGAATGGGCGCTGCTTTGTGATGGCGTGGCCAAAGATGACGTCTATGACGTCTTGGCCACTGCCGATGGTCAGGACCAGGCGCTGGCCAAGCTGGACACCATTAAAGACAGCGTTGTCTGGTGGTCCGCCGGTGCGGACACACCGCAGTTGCTGGCCGATGGCGAGGTTGTGATGGGTTCGACCTATAACGGCCGTTTGTTCAGCGTGATCGAAGAGCAGAAGCAGCCCGTCGCCATGCTTTGGGACGCGCAGGTGTTCGATCTGGACGGCTGGATCATCCCGGCCGGCCTGAGCGAAGAGCGTCAGCAGCGTGCGCTGGACTACATTATGTTCGCGACCGATACGCAGCGTCTGGCGGATCAGGCCAAGTACATCTCGTACGGCCCGGCACGCGCTTCGTCGGCTCCGTTGGTTGGTCAGCACGCCGATCTGGGTATCGACATGGCACCGCACATGCCGACCGATCCGGAGAACGCCAAGAACACGTTCCTTTACAACTACGAGTTCTGGGCTGACTACCGCGACGATATCGACGCCAAATTCCAGGCGTGGCTGGCGCAATAAGCAGCCGTTGAATTGGTGACACTGTCAGGGGCGGATTCCTGCCCCTGACCCAGAAAAAGCCAAGGGACAACAATGACTGACGCAACCCAAAACGCGGGCCCCATGCTGGCCGCTGATGGAACACCGCTTAAGCAGTCGCTGGCGCGTTCGCTACGACGGCAAAAGCTCCGGGCGTTGATGTTGGTTGCGCCGCTTCTTCTGTTTGTCCTGTTTTCATTCCTTGTTCCCATTGCATCGATGCTGTTCCGGTCGGTTGAAAACAGCATCGTGTCCGACACTCTTCCATTGACTGTTGAGGCCCTGAACAACTGGGACGAACAATCAGGAGAGTTGCCGGGCGAGGATGTGTATGACGCATTCGTGCGCGACATGATTGTTGCGATTGACAACAAAGAGCACACAAAGCTCGGCACGCGTTTGAACTATGAAGAGACTGGTATGTCCTCGATGTTCCGCAAATCCGGGCGTCAGATCAAAAAACTGGATCCTGAAACGGACGGGCCGTTCAAGGAGAAGTTGATCGAGATCCACGACGGCTGGGGGGATCCACAAACCTGGCGGGTGATGAAAACCCATTCACCGACGATCACCAACGGTTACTTCCTGAATGCCGTCGATATGCGCAGAACGCCGGAAGGGGCGCAGGCCCAACCGGAAGACAAGCAGATCCTCATCAAGCTTTTCGGACGCACGCTGTTCATGTCGCTCGTCATTACGGGTGCCTGTATCTTGCTTGCGTACCCTGTCAGCTATCTATTGGCGACGCTTCCGATGCGGGTGTCGAACCTGTTGATGATCCTGGTGCTGCTGCCATTCTGGACATCCCTTCTGGTTCGGACATCGGCCTGGAAAGTCATGTTGCAACAACAGGGGGTCATAAACGATACACTTGTTTGGTTGGGGCTGGTAGCGGACGACTCTCGACTGATCATCATCAACAACCAGATCGGCACAATCGTCGCGATGACGCATATCTTGCTGCCGTTTATGATCCTGCCAATGTATTCAGTGATGCAGACCATTCCGGCCACTTACACGCGCGCGGCCAAATCCATGGGTGCGACGAACTGGACGACTTTCTGGCGTATCTACTTCCCGCAATCCATTCCGGGGATCGGCGCCGGGTCGATCCTCGTGTTCATTCTGGCGATCGGTTACTACATTACGCCCGAGATCGTGGGCGGAACCAAAGGCGTCTTTATTTCGAACCGGATCGCCTATCACATCTCGTCCTCATTGAACTGGGGGCTTGCCGCGGCCTTGGGTACGATCCTTCTGGGGGTCGTGCTGCTGCTCTACTGGGTCTACGACAAGATCGTGGGCATCGATAACGTGAAGTTGGGATAATCAAGATGGCTGCACTGACACCGATATCCCGCAAACCCATGTCCATGGTTCTGCCCAGTGTCGCACTGGCAGGGGCTTTTGCCGGCATCTTTGTCGGCGCAGGAAATGGCTCGGTTTTTCTTGGCATTCTGGGTGGAGCTGTCCTGATTACGGGGCTGGCCTGGGTCTACATAAATCTTGTTAAGAATGAAAAACTCGCACGGTGGATCAACATCGTCGGATTCGGCGTCATAGGGTTTTTGGTGGCCGGCCTGATGGGCGGCGTCTTGGGTTTACTCGGCGGCTGGTTTTTCGTCTGGTTTATCTACTGGCTGTACGAGGGGCGCTATCGGCGCAAGCTTTTGCCGTACCTGACAGCGCAACAGGTGTTTTACCACTATCTGTTTCGCGTGATCTGTGGTGCGATCTTCGTCTTCCTGATCACGCCGATCCTTGTGGTGCTGCCGCTGTCGTTCAACGCGCAGGACTTCTTCACCTTTACGCCCGAGATGCTGCGGCTGGACCCGGAAGGCTATTCGCTCAAGCACTATCGGGACTTCTTCACCAACAACGAATGGCAGCGCAGCTTCAAGAACTCGCTCATCATTGCGCCGATTGCGACGGTTATTTCGGTATCGCTGGGAACTCTGGCCGCCATTGGTCTTAGCCAGTCCCACGTTCCCGGGCGCCGCGCGATCATGGGTATTCTGATTTCCCCGATGATTGTCCCGCTGATCATCTCGGCGACGGGCATGTTCTTTTTCTACAGCGATATCGGACGGTTCCTTGAAGGCACGCTGGGCATGAACAAGAACTTCGTGGGCTATCTGAAAGTGATTTTGGCCCACGCCGTGCTGGGTATTCCCTTTGTGATCATAACCGTGACGGCGACTCTGGTCGGTTTTGACCGGTCCCTGACCCGGGCTGCGGCCAATATGGGCGCGGGGCCGGTGCGGACCTTCTTCAAGATCCAGATGCCGCTGATCCTGCCCGGCGTCATCTCGGGTGGTCTGTTTGCCTTCATCACGTCATTCGACGAAGTGGTCGTGGTACTGTTTGTCGGTTCCGCCAGCCAGAAGACCTTGCCGTGGCAGATGTTCACCGGCCTGCGTGAGCAGATCAGCCCGACCATTCTGGCGGTTGCGACAATCCTGGTGGTCTTGTCGATTGCCCTGTTGACCACGGTCGAACTGTTGCGGCGCCGTTCCGAACGGTTGCGGGGTCTTTCGCCCGCTTGACGTAGCAAACAGTCTGATCTATCGATTCACCTGTTCATCTCCGCCGCGATGGCGTCGCGGCGTCTAAGGAGGTGATCGGCTCTCGGACCCCGAGACCGCCTGTCCTGAACGCCGGGACATGTGGCCGGGGATTGCACACCCGGCAAGGATGAGAGACCAAAGATGACTGACATTTCAAACCGCCCCGAGTTCTTCACCTGCCACAATGGTGACAAGGCCCCGTTGCCGTTCAGCAAGGCCGAGTATGACCGCCGTCTTGGCAAGCTGCGCGCCATCATGGCCAAGCGGGATATCCCCGTCGTGCTGCTGACGTCGATGCAGAACATCGCCTACTACTCGGGCTTTCTGTATTGTTCCTTCGGTCGCCCGTATGGCTGCGTTGTGACCCAAGACAACTGCACTACCGTGTCCGCCAATATCGATGCCGGGCAACCGTGGCGCCGGTCGGTTGAAGACAACGTGATCTACACCGACTGGAAGCGCGACAACTACTGGCGTGCCGTTGCAAGTCTGATCGGAAACGCCAAGCGGGTCGGGATCGAAAGCGACCACATGACCATTGCGGCGCGTGAAACTGCCCTGCGCATGCTGGGTGCCCCCGAGTTGGTCGATGTCGCGCCCGATACGATGGCGGCTCGTATGGTCAAATCCGCAGAGGAAATTGAACTGATCAAGGGCGGCGCGCGCACTGCGGATGTTGGCGGTGCGGCCATTCACGCGGCCATCCGCGAAGGCGTAACCGAGATCGAAGTTGCAATGGCGGGTCGAGACGCGATGGAAGAGGAAATCGCGCGTGCCTATCCGGATGCCGAATACCGCGACACCTGGGTTTGGTTCCAATCCGGTCTGAACACCGATGGCGCACATAACCCGGTGACAAAACGCGCGCTGCAAAAGGGCGATATCCTGTCCCTGAACACCTTCCCGATGATCTCGGGCTATTATACCGCACTGGAACGGACCCTGTTTCTGGGCGAGCCGGATGCCGACAGCCTGCGCCTTTGGAAGGCAAACGTGGCCGCGCACGAACTTGGCCTCAGCCTGATCAAGCCAGGCGCCACCTGTTCCGGCATCACTGCCGAGATCAACCGGTTCTTTGCCGACGAAGGCCTGCTTCAGTATCGTTCTTTCGGCTATGGCCACTCTTTTGGTGTTCTGAGTCATTACTATGGTCGTGAGGCCGGTCTGGAATTGCGTGAGGACATCGACACTGTGCTGGAACCCGGAATGGTCGTATCGATCGAGCCGATGCTGTGGATTCCCGAAGGCCAGCCCGGTGCGGGCGGTTACCGGGAACACGATATTCTGGTGGTGGGTGAAGACGGGGCCGAAAACATCACCGGTTTCCCATACGGACCGGGTCACAACATTATCGGTGCCTGATGATCAAGGGGGTGGAGCTTTGGCTCCACCCTTTTATGGATGCGCGCCGAGCAGGTATACATCGGCAATAATAGTGTTCCGGTTTTCGACGTATGGAGATTTCCCGAAAGTCGAAATTCCCTCGAGATGTAGATTTAGTCAGCCAGAAGCGGGCAGGGCGGCCGTCCTTCTGGGAATGCCAAGCCTTCGGAAATCAGTTTCCACCCGCTCTCCAGTCTTCAACCCTTCGCGTGCCAGCCGTTGTCGACATAGGTGGCTGTTCCATTGACGAAACTCGCATCATCCGAGGCGAGGAATACCACGGTTCTGGCCACTTCTTCAGGGTAGCAGATGCGCCCCTGCGTTGCGGCCATGCCGCTGTCCTCCCATTCCTGGCCGGCGGCGTCCAGTTCAGCAATTTCCTTCAGCCCATGTGCTGTTTCAACAAATCCGGGACAGACCGCGTTGCAGCGTATTCCGGCGTCCCGATACTCGGTCGAGATCGTGCGGGACAGTTGCAGGACGGCGGCCTTGGACATGCAGTAGACGGACTCCAGCGCGTACCCCAACTCGGCAGCGATCGACGAGGTGATGACGATCGAACCACCGCCGTTCTCGGCCATCTCTTTCACCGCACGTCTGCAAACAAGGAAAGCAGATTTCACGTTCAGGTCCATCAGCCAATCGTATTCTTCTTCCGATGTCTCATGCAGTGATTTTACGATGATCGAGCCTGCATGATTGAACAACACATTGTATGCCCCGAACTCGGCGACGCTGGCATCAAATGCGGTGTCGATATCACGGGCGCTGGTGACGTCGCAGTGAAAGAACTTAGCTTTGCCGCCCTGATCACGGATCATCTGAGCTGTTTTCTGACCCTCGTTATCGTTGATATCGAAGATCGAAACAGTTGCGCCTTCCTGCGCGAACAACAGGGCCGTTGCACGCCCCATCCCTGTTGCTCCGCCGGCGATGACAGCCGTCTTTCCTTCCAGTCTTGCCCGGTGTGCCATCAATCCCTCCCGTTTTTCAGATACACTCACCCCCGTCGATCACCAACGCGTGGCCCGTTATGAAGGTGGACATGTCAGAGGCCAAAAACACGACCGCGTCGGCGATTTCATCGGCCTTTGCCCAACGCCCCATGGGGATGCTGTTCGCGATATAACTTTCCAAAGCCACCCGCCCGCCCATCTGGGTTTCAAAGCCAGCGTTGAATGGTGTGTCGACCCAACCGGGGCACAGCGCATTGAACCTGATATTGTCCTTGGCATAGTCCGCAGCCATCTGGCGCACCATCGCCACAACTGCGTGCTTCGTGGTCGCATAGGCAATCATTTCGCGGTCATACTGCACCCCAGAATTGGACGAAGTGATGATGACGCTGCCGCCGCCCTGCGCACGCATCTGCCCGACCACCGCCCGTGCCGCAACGAAATGCGCCCGTACGTTCAACCGCCAGCTTTCATCCATGCCTTCGGGGCTGACCTGTTCCAACGTGCCCTCGACCTGAATACCTGCGTGCGAATGCAGTATGTCCAGTCGGCCTAGTTTTTCGATTGTCGTCCGGAGTGCGCCAACAACGGCGCCGTCATCCGTCATGTCCAGCGCAATGCTGTCGGCACTGCCGCCATTTTCCATGATTTCTTGGGCCGTCGCTTCGGCCAGTTCACCGACAAGATCGGTTACGACAACGTGCGCCCCGCACTCAGCCATCGAGATGGCACTTGCCCTTCCGATACCGGATCCTGCCCCGGTCACAAAGGCAATGCGACCGTCGAGAGAGATCTTTTCAAAACGTGTCTTCATGAGCTTAACAGCTGTCATTTCTTCTTGTCTCCCCTCCGCAGAAGGACCTGGGCTGTGATCAATAGGACCAATGACGCGGCCAGAACCATTGTGCCTATGGCGTTGATCTCTGGCGTGACACCGCGGCGGATTGACGAAAAAACGTAAATTGGAAGCGTTGTCTCGGACCCTGCGACAAAGAATGCGATGATGAAGTCGTCAAAGCTGAAGGTGAAGCTTAATAGAAACCCGGCCAAAATCGCTGGAAAGATCAATGGCAAGGTGACCTGTCTAAACGTGCCAAATGGCGTCGCATAGAGATCCGACGACGCCTCGGTCAGGGTGGCGTCCATGCCGGAAAGTCTTGCGCGAACAATGATCACGACAAGGGCCATCGTGAACATGGTGTGCGCTGCAATGAGAGAGCCCATACCCATGTTGAGCTTTGGCGGCTCAGCCCCTTCGGGCCAGAGCGCTGCAATGCCCGGGTTCACGAAGTTGAACACAGTGACAAGTGCGATCAGGGTCGCAATTCCGATGACGATGCCGGGTATCATGATGGCCACGTAGATCAAACCGTCGAAGGCCGTGCGCATCGGCCCGCGGATACCTTGCAGACCCACAGCCGCCATTGTTCCGAACAAAGAGGCCAGAGTGGCCGATACAAGTGCCACGATAAGGCTGGTTTCCAACGCATCCATAACGAACGGGTTGTTCAGCGCCTTGCCGTACCATTGCGTGGACAAACCTTGCAGCTGGCTGGCATGGCGTCCGGCATTAAAACTAAAGAGCGCTATGACCCCGATTGGGATATAGAGAAACAAGTAAACGCACAGAGCATACAGTCGCATTTCATCCCCCTACATCAACGATACGTCTTCGCGCTGGGTCCCCAGTCGCGAGATCAGGCGCATGTAGATCGTGACCGAGATCAGCATGATGAACACCAGCGTCGCTGCCACCGCCGATCCATAAGCCCAGTTGCGCGATTGCAGGAACAGATCGACCAGCGCGTTGCCAACAAAGAACACTTTGCCTCCGCCCAGCAGCGCCGGGATCAGGAATTCCCCCATCAGGAGTATAAACACGAGCAGACAGCCCGTGGCCACGCCGGGCACCGACAATGGCAAAGTCACTTGCAGGAAGGTCCGCATAGGTGTGGCACCAAGGTCTGAAGAGGCTTCGAGCAGACGCTTGTCCAGCCGGTCGAGACTGACGAAGATCGGAAACACCATCAGCGGAAGGTAGCCATAGATGATACCAATCAAGACCGCGAAAGGTGTATTGATAAGACGTGGCTTTGCGAACCCGATAAAGTCGATCAGTTCTGGAATTCCGCGACCGCCCAGCAGGAATATCCACGCATAGCTGCGGATCAGGATCGAGGTCCAGAACGGAACGATCACCAGAACCAGCAGGATGGTTTTCCATTTAGGATCAGCCCTGACGGCCAGAAAATACGCCAGCGGATAGGCTATGAACAAGGCGGCAATGGTGCCGACCGGGGCAAGCACCATCGTGTTTTTGAACGCCGTCCAACGTGCCGGAAGGTTGGCGTATTGTTCCAGCGTGAAAGCCGGCACATATCCGCCAGCCGGGCCGCGTTCCCCAAAGCTGAAGATAAGAACGACCGTCAACGGCAGCACAAGCATCACCAGGAACCAGGTCCCGGCCGGGGCCAGCAAGAGCCAGTTGCGCGTTCTCGCATTCATGTCGTTCTCATCTCCGGTTTGCGGACTTTAGGCAGATTTGAACCGGGCCATAAGTTCAGCGCGGTTCGGGTCGGTCAGCGTTACCGCCGCACCGAATTCAAGCGCGTCCAGAAGTTCCTGCGCCGGATACAGGATCGGGTCGTTCTGCAACTCCTCAGGCAACATCGCGATCGATTTCGCATCTGCTGTCGGGTAGCCGTGCGCCAGCACCTCTTTAACGTTCACGGCGGGATCCAGCAGGTAGTTGATCAGCGCATAGGCTGCATCTATGTGGGGCGCCCCTTTCGGGATGGCGTAGTAATCGCTCCACAACTCGCCGCCTTCCTTGCCGAGGATGTACATGATCTCGGGCATGTCGGTGTTCAGCTGTTTGCCGTCACCAGACCAGGCCATCGCCAGTGTCGCGTCTCCGCTGCGCATGGACGGCTGGATGTCCGATGAAATTGCAAACAGGTGCGGCTTTGCGTCAATGAGCAGTTTCTCGGCGTCGGCCAGTTCCTTCTCGTCGACCGAGTTGAAGGAATAGCCAAAGTATTTCAGCGCGTTCCCGATCGTTGTCAGCTGATAGTCATGTACGATTGTACCGCCAGACAGATCTCCCATCGTCAAATCAAAGAATTCTTTCCAGCTCGACGGCGTGGGCGCACCGTTGAGTTGGCTGGTATTGGCGACAAAACCGGTCGAGCCCCAGTTTTTGGGAACGGCGTAGAGCTTGCCATCGACCGAGCCGGCCTCGGCATAACGCGGGTCATAGGCGGACGCGTCGTAGTTCGGCAGCCGCGATGTATCGAGCGGTTCGATCAGGTCTTCACTGACATAGGTGGTGATGGTGTAGTTGGTCGGGACGTACACGTCCCAGCCGGTTGCCCCGGCCTGAAGCTTGGCCAACATCTCTTCGTTCGACCCAAAGACGTTGACCTGAACATTGGCACCGGTCGCTTCGGCAAAGGCGTCGAAATTGGCGGTGTCGTGGTAGTTCGGCCAGGTGGCGAGAACCACGCGATCCCCAATATCGCCGGATGCCCAGGCGGGACCCGGCCGAAGACCCGGCACGGCCGAGCCAAGCACAGCCGTCGCCGCCCCCAGACCCGTCACACCGAGAAAGTGCCGGCGTGTGACCGAACCGCGCTTGTAGCGGTACAGCTCTTCCATGAATTTCTGCTTCGAGATGTGATCCGGTGTTTTTGTCATGAGTTTTCCCCTGTTGGCTGGATCGTTAGGTTAGTCTCCGGAAAGGATGAGCGCTCCGCTGGCGTTCCAGGACGCAAAGAGCGGCTCATCCACTTTGAACGATCCCTCGTTCAATTCTGACTGGCGTGGCGACAACACCAGGAACTCTCCCAGTGTGTCATGCCTGACCAGGTATTCGGTATGTTCCCCCAGAAAGATGCGATTGAGGACTGTGACCCCAAGGTCGGTTTCTGCCTTTGATGTCCTGCTGAGGTGGATTTGTTCAGGCCGAACGCTCAGGCCGACGGCTTCTCCCAAATTCAGATTGAATGGGTTCTGTCCCGTGACGGATTGCCCGGTAACCAGCTGCACATCGGCATTTTGGTTACTTGTTGCAGTGATCGAACCGTTGAAGATGTTGGTCGTGCCAACAAAACCAGCCACATATCGGTTTGCTGGCCGGTCGTACAGGTCCTGTGGGCTGCCAACCTGCTCGATCCGGCCGTCGCGCATGATGCAGATCCTGTCACTCATCGACAACGCTTCTTCCTGATCGTGGGTTACTAGGACAAAGGTGATGCCCAGGCGGCGCTGGATGTTTTGCAGCTCGATCTGCATTTCCTTGCGCAATTTTCTGTCCAGCGCCGCCAGCGGTTCATCAAGCAGCAGCAGCTTGGGTTCGTTCACGATAGCTCGGGCAAGTGCTACGCGTTGTTGCTGTCCACCGGACATTTCCCAAATTCGGCGCGCTTCGTACCCTTCGAGCCGAACAATTTCCAATGCCTTGCTGACCTTTTGCGCGATCGTCGCTTTGGGCAGCTTCGGGCGCCGCTGTTTCAGACCGTATCCAATATTCTGTGCAACGGTCAGGTGCGGGAACAGTGCGTAATGCTGAAACACCATGTTGACCGGACGCAGATGGGCATCCAGCGAGTTCACCACCTCTCCGTCCAGCAAAACATCGCCTTCCGACGGGCTTTCAAAACCTGCCAGCATTCTAAGAGCCGTTGTCTTGCCGCACCCGGACGGACCTAGAAACGACAGAAACTCTCCTTCTGCGATTTTAAGGTTTAGATCATTGGCCGCCAACACGTCCCCAAACCTTTTGGACACGCCGCGAAGCTCGGCGATAGTGCTTCCTGTCGATCTGTCCGATTGTTGGGTATATTCACCGTTTGGCATTTTTTCGGGACATATCCTCATTTTTAAAATACCACTTGTTTCAGGTAAACGGTAAAAAATTTGTCGATTCTTGTATATATCACGAATGTGGTATTCAAATTTGAGTAGGAGGCGGCCGTGACAGATTGGTTGACCGAAGCAGGCGCAGTAATAGCTGCTATCGGAACAGACGATTTCTCCCAGACGCTTTCGAAATCTCTGCAGGAAATCAGTGGGTTCGACTATACTGTTATATTTGGGTATCTCGGATCAGCGCGCCCGATCGACCTGTTTGACGATTTCCCAAAATCGAAGCGGAAGATCATGGTTGAGGATTATCAGGAGGGTCCATATCTTCTGGATCCGTTTTACCTGGCCAGCGCAAACTCCATTGATCCAGGTCTGTACCGGTTACGTGATCTGGCACCAGATCGGTTTTATCAGGGTGAGTACTTTCGAAATTACTATGTTCAGACCGGTTTGGCCGAAGAGATTTGCTATGTTGTTGACCTGCCTGACGAGGCAACCGTTTGTGTTTCGTTGATGCGGGCAGAAAAGGCATTTAGCGCCAAGGACTTCCGGGAACTGGGAAAGGCCTGGCCTGTGGTCAGTGAAACCTGCAGGCATCACTGGAACGGATTGGCCGGAGAGTTTGGGCAGAAACCGGCAAATACGCGGCGAAGGGGGCGGGTGCTGAATGTGGACGAGGCATTTGAAAAGTTTGACGAGGGCCTTCTGACGCCTCGCGAAAAGGAGGTTGTCGAGTTTACCCTCAAAGGCCATTCCGCTGACGCCGTTGGCCGAATACTGGGTATTTCTCCGGGAACTGTTCGTATTCACCGCCGGAACATATACTCCAAGCTTAGAATCCGTTCCCAGGGAGAGTTGTTTTCGCGGTTCATCGACGCGCTGTTGGGGCCGGAGGAAAAGTGAAGCCTTCAGTGACGTGTCGTTTGGCGCTTTCCAGTAACTGTTCCAAACGGTGGGATGTTTGGCAGGCATAACTATTGCGCTTGCTGGGCCGGAATGGTTCCCGGTTTGTCAAAGCAACTGAGCCACCACATCTTCCGCCGCTCGCAAACCTTCCAGGTGGGCGCCACTGACAGAGCATTGTTGGTTGGGATGTGTCGCTTCGCCAGCAAAGTGAACCCATTCTGCATGGGATTGTCGCAAAACGGCACGTTGGCCATAGCCCCCCGGCTGCGATCCTGCGTAAGACCCAAGCACGTATGGTTCATGTCGCCAGGCGGTTGCGTGTCCCTTGATGAATTTTTCTCTGATGGCCGAGCCGAAGAAACCAACCAGCGTCTCGAGCGCATGTTCGATGGCGCTTTCAGGTCCTGCGTTCTGCAAGTCTCTGGAAAGGCTTCCGGAACTTTCAAAGCTGGTGAGGCCGGTGCTTGAGATGTTGCAAAGAAAGCCGCCACCGCGGGCTACTCCGGACGCGTCGGGTTCTAAGTGGTAGGTCAGCCATGTGTCGGGTTGCACGGGTAATGCACCGGGGTGAAAAAGAAGGCCTGCGTGATTGTAGTCTCCCATAGTAATGAGTTCGAGCGCTGCGCGCCGGTCGGATTCAAGGGGAGGATCAAAACGGATGACGTCTTCGGCCAGCACCCCGACGGATACTGTTACGACCACGGTGCGCGCTTTGGTTTTGCCAGTCGCCATGGTTACCTGCACACCGTCACTCAGGGCTTCGATTTCTGTGACCGGACTGGACAGTTTGATCGGAAGACCCTGCGCCGTGCACGCGATGAGGTGCCCGAAACCTTCACGGCAAAACCAGTCGTCGCCCCCCTCCCAGGCAACGATGTCTCGCAGGGATGTGTCCGGCAAATCCCTGGCAAGTGACAGCGCGAATGTCATGGCTGCCGTAAATGACCAAGGCCCCTTGTCTTCCCAGATGTCAGCCAAAGACCGGTCGGTCGGAACTCCGGTACTTGTTTCAATTTCTGCATCGATGCGCGCCGCTTCAGCTATGTCTTTGTGGATGTCCTCTACTTCGTTCCAAAGGACGGCATCATTTTTCAGGCCGTATGTCATTGCGTTATCCGGGGCCGCGTAAAGGTCAAGGCCAAGCGCAAGACCCGGCGCTTTCAGAGCGTTGGCATGTTCGGCGTGCATCCAATGCGCCCCCACGTCGAAAGGGACGCCAAAGATTTCGGTGTCCGTGTGGGTGCGCCCCCCGACGCGGTTCGATGCCTCGACACAGATAACTGACAGACCTGCCGACATAAGAGCCCGGGTCGCTGCGAGTCCCGCTGCGCCAGCACCCACAACAACGACGTCATAGTCATACGCGTTCACTTTGTTTCCTCCGGCGCATTGAGTGGCTTGTAGGGTGAATTCAAAGATTGCACTTCGATTGCTCGCCGTCGCGACGCCCAACAATCATCAGAAGCTTTCTGAGGTGTGATCCTAATCGCAGGCGTTATCATGCCTCTGTGCATTCATTTGAAAAACCAACCAATTCTGGCACTGAAACCCCCTCGTAGCTGGCCAGATAAAGCGGGTCTTCGGCGTCAAACTTGCTGCACCTCCGGTAAATTTCCAGCATCTCGGTAGACATTCTGCCGTTCTGATAAAAGTACATTGCGGCCGCATACCTTGTGGCGCCGGAGCCTTGGATTCCGACTTCCGTCACAAGAAGTTGCTTTTGAAGTTCTGCTTCCGACATAGAACGCGCCCTTGTTCACGTCTTGGGCGCAGCCGACATGGCGGTATTGAGCGACACAACTTCATCTTCACGTGGCGCGGTTTCTGAATTGTAGACTGGCAGTATTTTGCGGAGGTGGTCGTGATGTGACCGGACACCATATTCGAGGTCCGAAAGGTAGAAACCCTCGAACGATTCCGAAGCCATGGATTCGTTCGACCAGATCGTCAGCTGAATATCTTCCTCCACGGTTTCGCGATCAATCCGGGCGGCGAGATACCGGGCTGCCCTTTGTTGGCGATCTTCGTGCGGATTTCGATATGTTGCGCTCCGCAGCACGGACTTTTTCGTCGTGATTGGAAACTCCTGATAAAACAACATTGTCTCGGGAGTGACAGCAATTACTGCATTAGGGAAAATGCCATAGTAGAGCCAGGTTTTGTGCAAGTGTTCGGGCAGGTGGGGCTGGGGCTTTGTGAACTTCTTGTAGTTGCGAACAGCCCATCTACGCCCTTTCGTCGGTGTGAAACTTGCATCAGAACGTGAGACACCATCGACATAAGGTTCGTCGGAATAGGTTGAACCGTACAAATCCTGCAGGGCAGGGTGCGCAAGCGGTACGTGGTAGCCTTCGTTGTCCACGTCTCTGATTGATTTCCAGTTGACCGGCGTCTCCTCCGTCCAGATCCCGTCTGTCGGAACATGTTCGGCCATTTTGTAGGCTGAGATTTCCTGTTCAATCGGGGCCAGAAGTTCCGCCACAGATGGCTGGGGGCCCGGTTTGAAGCGAATAAACACAAGACCGTGCCAGATTTCCATTTCAAGTTCTTTCAGGCCGAACTTGTGCTTGTCCAGGTCCGGAAAGGACTCTGGCCGGGCGGCACCACGCAGCGTTCCATCAAGATTGTAAACCCAGCCATGAAATGGGCAAACCAAGGCGTTTTCACACTTTCCTTGATCTTTGGGAACGAGCCGAGACCCGCGATGACGACAAACATTAAGAAACGCTCGAATGTCCGAGTTGTTGTCTCGTACGATCAGTGCGCGCTCGCCGCACATGTCGAAACAAAGGAAGCTGCCGGGTTCCGGAACATCCGAAACGTGACATGCTATTTGCCAATGTGTTTTGAACAGATTGCTCTTTTCAAGGTCCAGAAGAGCGGTGCTGTGATAGCACCAGCCCGGCAGTCCACGTCTGTCCCAATTGGCTGGAACTTCGATGTTCCGGGGTTCGTCATGCATCAGTTCAATCCGCGTAGTTTTGACTTGATCAGCCAGTGTTTTGGTCGGTTCGGCCAAACCAAGCCTGCGATCTTGGTTTTCAGTAGGATCAGCCATCGTTCGATTGATTGTAGATTTTGCCCAATTTGGTCCGTTCGTCAATCGTTTCTGACTGAATGATCATTCAAAGATAGATCCAAAATGGTTCCCTGCGACCCAATTGAGGTTGATGCGTGCGCGGAAAGTTAGAAATTTTTCTGTCAATTAAGCGACTTGTCGGCTTTTGATCAAAATTGGATCAGCTTTGCTTGACAGCGGCGATTTCATCAGACTACCGTTTTGAATGGCCAGTCAGATAAATTCATGATGATTGGAGGGCAATGGGGTGCAAGATGAGCAAACCTGTCAAAAGGGGGGCTCATAAAAACAGTGTTCAGCAGACAAAGTAAGCAAAATTGCTGCAGCCACCACTCAGGGAGAGGAAGCGAAATTATGAACTCAATCAGGAAAGTCGCCGGGGTTACCGTTCTCGCAGTAACGGCTACTGCAATTTCCGGGTCGGTACTTGCACAAGAGCGTGTATTGAAAGTCACAAACTGGGGGGAATACATCGCTGAAGACACGATCGAGAACTTCGAAAAAGAGTACGGCATCAAGGTAATTTACGATCCGTACGACTCGGCTGAAGCAATCGATGCCAAGCTGCTGGCAGGAAACAGCGGCTATGATGTGGTCAGCCATGCAGGCAGTGATACGGCGCGGCTGATTAAGGCCGGCATCGTCGCGGAGCTTGATATGTCGAAGCTGGACAACGTTCAGCACATTGATCCGGCTATCATGGAGCAACTGGCTAGTGAGTGGGACCCGGGCAACAAGCATTTCATTCCGTATATGTGGGGAACACACGGGGTCACTTATAACGAAGAATTGGTGAAAGAGACGTATCCGGACGCGCCCATCGGTTCGATGGACATGGTGTTTGATCCCGTGCACATGAAAGAGCTGTCCAAGTGCGGTGTTTCTTTCCTGGATTCTCCGGGCGACATCATACCGATGGCTTTGGCGCACATGGGGTTGGATCCGAATTCCACGAACGCAGAAGACTATGAAAAGGTCGGAGAAATGCTGGCCGCAGTCCGCCCGTACATCAAAACCTTCGACAACTACGCGTACCAAAGAATGCCTCAGAAAGAGTTCTGCGTCTCAACCACTTGGGGACCGGATGGCCTTCTTGCGATGTCCGGGGCAGCCGAAGCCGACACTGGGGTTGTGCTGGACTTCTTCCTGCCTGAAGGCGAGCGCACCGCGCAGTTGTGGATCGACGGTTGGCTTATACCGGAAGACGCAGCCAACAAGGAAGACGCGCATCTTTTCTTGAACTATATGATGCGCCCTGAAGTTGCGGCCAATGACAGTAACTTCACCTGGTATGCGACTGCCAACCTGTCAGCCAAGCCAATGGTTGACGAAGCCGTCACATCCAGCCCGGCCGCATTCCCGACGTCTGATCAGGTTGCCAAGATGTACACAACTGCGGTTCTTCCTCCCAAGGTCGAGCGTTTGCAGACCCGTACCTGGACGGACTTCAAAGCCGGTAACTAATCCACTCTCACCGGCAAGTGCAGTAGCGAACCTATTCGGATCGCTACTGCACTTCGGATCCATACAGGCAGACTGCGAGGCCCAAATTGACCGTTTCCAAAGCTGTCAGTGCAGCACCTTGGCTAGACCAAACAGAACAACAACCATTGGTTCAGATCAGAGGTGTGACAAAGAAGTACGGTGAAGTAACGGCCGTCGATAACGTCGATCTGGATATCTACAAGGGTGAGTTGTTCTGTCTGCTGGGCGGATCAGGGTGCGGAAAGTCCACTCTGCTGCGAATGCTCGCGGGATTTGAGGAGTTGAACGCCGGCTCAATCATCATTGATGGCGTCGATATGGCTGACGTTCCTGCCTACGAACGCCCAACCAACATGATGTTCCAGAGTTATGCGCTGTTTCCGCATATGACTGTCGAAAAGAACGTATCTTTCGGGTTGGAACAAGACCATGTCCCAAAATTTGACATAGCCGACAGGGTGCACGACATCCTCAAGCTTGTTGAACTGGAAGACTTCAAAAAAAGGAAACCCAAGCAATTGTCAGGCGGGCAACGCCAGCGCGTTGCGCTGGCTCGTGCGTTGGTCAAACGCCCAAAGCTGCTGCTTTTGGATGAGCCTTTGGCTGCGCTTGACAAGAAGCTGCGCAAGCAAACGCAGTTTGAGCTTGCCAATATTCAGGACAAGGTCGGTGTCACGTTTATTGTGGTGACCCACGATCAGGAAGAAGCGATGACGTTGTCGTCCCGAATGGCGGTCATGGACGCCGGGCGGTTCAAGCAGATTGGAACGCCGACAGAAATATACGAGTTTCCCGCGTCTCGCTTTGTCGCCGACTTCATCGGGTCAGCGAATATTTTTGAGGGCAGGGTAACCGAGGAAGGTGCAGATCATGTTCGGGTCGAGACTGAATTCTGCGAGGTTTTCATAGATCACGGTCACTCCGTGAAAGTTGGCAGCAAGATCTGGGTGGCTTTGAGGCCCGAAAAAATCCGTCTTTCGAAATCCGATGAAGTTGCTCCAGGCCCCAACCAGACGTCAGCTATCATCGACGATGTTGGTTATTTGGGAGAGACGTCGATCTACAAGGTGAGGCTTCCCAATGGGGAGATATTTGATGTCACCAGGCCCAACCAGTCACGCCCAACGCATGCCACTCAGCGCATTACGTGGGAGGACAAGGTGAATATCAGCTGGGATCCGTCCAGTGCCATGTTGCTCCACTCATGACGGACTTCACGGGAGATAGGCCTGAACCGTTACAGGTTGAACGACAGCCGATGCTTGGTCTCTTTATGCGGCGCTTGCAAAGCAAGTGGCGACAGATCGTTACCGTCATACCGTTCTTCTGGCTTCTGGTTTTCTTCCTGGCACCGTTCTTTATTGTCGCCAAAATCAGCTTGGCTGAACTTGCCATTGCAAGCCCTCCATTCACCAGTTTGATCGAGTGGTCGGACAGCGGGATCATGACGATCCGTCTGGTGTTCGACAATTTTATCTACATCTGGGAAGACAGCCTTTATTTTGACACCTACGTCAACTCGCTCAAGATTTCGGTGACATCGACGTTCCTGTGCCTGTTGTTTGGCTACCCCATTGCCTATGCAATCGTGCGATCAGGCCCAGTCGCCAAGCCGCTGTTGCTTTTCGCAATAATCCTGCCGTTCTGGACGTCGTTCCTGCTGCGCGTCTACGCGTGGATGGGATTGCTTGCAGATCAGGGTACGATCAATAACCTGTTGATCGCAATTGGTATAATCGATGAACCGATCCGGATGCTGTACACGGAATTCGCTGTCTATATTGGCATCGTCTACACCTACATGCCCTTCATGATCCTGCCGCTCTACGCGAACATGGAAAAGCTGGATGACAGCCTGAACGAAGCCGCAGCCGATCTCGGATCCCGACCAACAAACACGTTCTTCAAAATCACATTGCCTTTGACGATGCCCGGCATCATCGCGGGCTCACTGCTGGTCTTTATTCCTGCGACCGGGGAGTATGTTATTCCCGATCTGTTAGGGGGTGGAAACGTGCAAATGATTGGCCGCGTTCTCTATAACGAGTTCTCCAGAAACAGTGATTGGCCGGTTGCTGCTGCGGTTGCAATTGTTCTGCTGGTTATTCTGGTGCTGCCCATCATGGTGTTCCAACACTACCAGGGCAAAGCGTCGGAGGAGCAATAGATGTACAGCAAACGCTCCCGTTTCCTGACGATCATGCTGACGCTGGGGTTGGCATTTTTCTATATCCCGATGATTTTGCTGATCATTTATTCGTTCAACTACTCCAAGCTGGTTCCGGTCTGGGGGGGATGGTCCTTACGATGGTACAAGGAACTTTTTCAATCTGCAGAAGTCTGGAGCGCGGTTTCCCTTAGCCTTCAGATCGCTGTCGTAAACGCAACCTTTGCAACAGCGCTTGGCACCCTGGCAGGACTTGCGATGGTGCGATTTGGCCGGTTCAAAGGCCGGACTTTGTTTGGTGGCATGTTGGTCGCGCCGTTGGTGATGCCCGAGGTGATAACCGGATTGTCCTTGCTGGTTTTCTTTATTTCTTTGAACCAACTAATAGGATGGCCCGCCGAGCGCGGCTTTGCGACGATTACGATCGCGCATATCACCTTTTCCATGGCCTATGTGGCCGTAACAATTCAGGCACGCTTGACCGGCGTGGGTCAAACTCTGGAAGAAGCGGCTGCCGATCTGGGTGCCAAGCCTTTCAAAGTTTTAACTGCCATCACTATCCCACAGCTTACGCCGGCTCTAATTTCAGGTTGGCTGCTGGCGTTTACTCTGTCTCTTGATGACCTGGTCATAGCCAGTTTTGTTACAGGTCCGGGGGCAAATACCTTGCCAATCCTGATCTTTTCGCGCATTCGACTGGGCCTCAGGCCGGATATCAATGCGCTTGCGACAATAATGATCCTCGTGATCGCCATTTGCGTCGCTATCGCTGCTATCGTTATATTCCGGCAACAAAGGGCGGATCTGCTGGACAGACAAATGGCTGAACGAGAGGAAGGATAAATTGGAGTCGCACGAGCTTCAGAAAAAACGACGCACCGAACCTCCGGAAGTTCGCCGCCTGCAGTTGATAATGGCGGCCATAGACTCGATTTCGAGGCGCGGGTTTTCTGACACAACGCTGAAACACGTGACCGAAGCTGCCAATCTGTCGCATGGGGTTGTGAATTACCATTTCGACAGCAAGGAAGCATTGTATGACGCCGCGCTGGGTTTTCTGGCACAAGAGCACTACGAAAACTGGCTAAGGTATTATGACGACGCGGAACCTACGGCCGCACATCGGCTTGCGGCCATTATCCGCGCGGATTTTGACAAAAGCATCTGCACGCACAAGCGCTTGGCTGTCTGGTTTGCATTCTGGGGGCAAGCAAAGTACCGGCCGAATTACCTGAAGATTCACAATAAATTTGACAACGAGAGATACGACCGAATTCTGCGTCTATGTGGAGAGTTGATCGCCGACGGCGATTACGACGATCTTGAGGCCGAAAAAACTGCCCGAGCTGTTGAGGCGATGTCTGACGGCGCCTGGCTCAGCCTGATGTTGTATCCCAAGGTGGCTGACCGGCGAGAGTTCAGGGATGTTTGTCTGCTTTCGCTGTCGCGGTTCTTTCCAAAACACTTTCCGGTTTAAACCGCAATACCCTGTAATTGTGCTTCAGCACTTTATCTTCTTCATTTGGGGGTCGTAGAGCGGCTTTAGCGAAGCAGCAGCGTCGAATTTCTCGTCGGCAATTTCGATCTGCCAGTGTCCCTCTGCGACGATGTCTGCCGTCAGAGGTTTTTCGGTTTCTGCAAAACCAATCCCGACAGCCGCGCCAAGCGTGTGCCCATACCCGCCAACCTGAATGTACCCGACTTCCTTGCCGTTCAGATAAATCATCTCGTTGCCATACATCAGGGGCTCAGCGTCTTTCAGCAGAAACTGTAGCATTCGGTTTTTGGGTGTGCCTTTTGCTTTTATTGCAGCCAGCGCTTCCCTGCCGATGAATCCTCCGGGTTTGTCCAGTTTGATGGCAAAACCAAGCCCGGCCTCAATGGGGTTGTCCGTGTTGTCCACATCGATTCCGAAATCACGATAGGCCTTTTCGAGTCGCAGGGAGTTTAGGGTTTGCATGCCCGCGTTTCGAACCCCCAAGTCACGACCCGCTTCCATTATCAGATCATATGTTTGAACGGCCTGAATGGCAGGCACATGAAGCTCCCAGCCAAGTTCTCCGATAAAGGTCACGCGATAGGCCAGAACAACGGCATACCCGACATCAATCTCTCGGGCCGTCATGAATGGGAAGCCTTCGTCCGACAAATCAGCGCCGGATATTCTGCTCAGAAGATCGCGTGACTTTGGGCCGTGAACGTTGATTTGGCAGCGCGCAGCAGTGATGTCTGTGATGACCACATTCTCATCGTTCAGAATGTGCCGCCGCATGCGCATTTCGGTATGACCTGCCGAGTTTTCGCCGACAATAACCCAGTACTTCCGCTCGGACAGTCGAGTAACCGTAAGGTCGGCCTCAAACCCACCTTGTTCATTCACCCAGGCAGTGTAGACCACGTGGCCAGGCTCAACATCAACCTCATTGCAGGAAAGGCGCGAGAGAAGGGCGCATGCATCTGGACCTTCGACGCTGAAACACGCCATTGATGTCATGTCCATGACGATGACTTCCTCGCGCGCTGCCTTGTGTTCTTCGGCGTGCCATTCAAACCAGTTTTGGCGATACCAACTGTATTTCTCGACCTTGGCCTGTTCCGGTGTCGGGGCAAACCAATCAGGTTGTTCCCAACCACTTCCTTCGCCGAAAAACGCCCCTGCATCCTTCAGGCGGTCATACAGCACGGAACGCTTTACGTTTCTGGCCGTCTTGTAATTCTCATTGTGGTAATGCTGGCCAAAGAGCTTGCCCAGCAGCTCCGGCGTTCTGTCGCGCCGGAACGCCGGTGTGGCCATTTCACGCGAAAAGCGATTGACGTTGATGCCCGTGACATCGATTGGGGGCAAGCCATCCACAATCCAATGGGCCAGAACCATACCGGTACCGGCGCCATTGAGGATGCCCAAAGAGTTCATCCCGCATGCAACCCAGAGGTTGCGAAGTTCCGGTGTCGGGCCAACAAGCGGTGCAAGATCGGGCGTAAAGCTCTCCGGTCCGCAGAACAGTTTCTTGACGCCATAATTCATCGTGTCAGGCACGCGCGAATAGGCTTTTTCAAGGTCGGGGCCAACACGTTCCCAGTCTGGCTCGATCTCTCCGAATTGCCATTCGTCGGGGATACCACCCAGCTTCCACGCCGCAGCACCTGGTTCGAAAAGACCCAACATCATCCCCCCAACTTCTTCGCGGTAATAAGTGTACGTGGAAGGGTCTTCGAGAACGGGCAGATCGCGGGGCAAGCCCGGGATGCTCTCGGTAATCAGGTAGTAGTGCTCAGCCGCTTGAAGGGGCAGGTTGACGCCATGCTTGGCCCCTAACTGGCGGGACCACATGCCACCGCATATCACAACGTTTTCAGCCGTGATGGCGTGACCGTTCGCAGTGCGGATTCCAGTCGCGGTGCCGTTCTCGACCAAAATCTCGTCGACCCGAACACCTTCGAAGAAGCGGGCGCCTCTGCTTCTGGCCCCCTTTGCCAGCGACATTGTCACGTCCACCGGGTTGGCGCGCCCGTCCTCGGGTATCAGGAACGCACCAACGACGTCCGACAGGTCACCAATAGGGAACAAATCCTGCGCTTCTTTTACTGAAACTTCGTGATTGTTTATCCCGAAACGGCGCATGAAGGCTGCGACACGGCGCATTTCATGCAGGCGTTCTTTGTTGGTCGCAATCTGCAGATATCCAACGTCCCGAAAACCAGTGGAAATACCGGTTTCTTTCTCAAGGTTGGCGTATAGATCGCGTCCATGCGTGTAGATTGCACATTCCGCTTCCGACTTGAGCAGGCCGGCCACGATAAGGCCCGCGGCATGCCAAGTCGTTCCGGATGTCAGTTGCCCCTGCTCAAGAACCACAACATCGGTATGGCCAAGCTTGGTCAGGTGATAGGCCGTATTCGCGCCAATGGAACCTCCCCCGATGATGACGGTCCGGGCGTGCGTCGGTAGGGTGTCAGCCATGGCGAGAATGTCCTTTCGTGGCGTTCATTTTCTCGCATATCAGTCATGGCGCTCAATGTCTACTGACTGAATGATCATTCAATAGTTAATTTTGAGCATCGCCTTCCTATCTGGAAAAGGGCTTGCCAGGGCAGCGCGATCAGGCTTCACTGTGTCGGTGAACTGGCAATCAGATGCGGGGGAAGCTTGTGTCAGACGATATCCTTTACGACCGTCAGGTGATCAACTTCCTGGAAGAGCTTTGGGGGGAGGGGTTCCTTTCGCCAGGAGGCCCCGAGGAAGTTGCTCGGGTTGTTGAGGGGATCGATCTCAAAGGCAAGCATATCCTTGATATTGGGTGTGGATCAGGGGCAATTGCAGTGCTGATGGCGCAGAAGTTCGGTGCGGGGAAAGTGACAGGCATTGATGTGGAGGCTCCCGTCTGCGCGGCGGCGAGAGAGCGAGTGAAGCGGGCCGGGTTGGAAGAAAGGGTGGAAATCCTTCAGGTCACTCCGGGCCCAATGCCTTTCGAAGATGGTACTTTTGACGTCGTGTTCTCAAAAGACTCGATCATCCACTTTCCCGACAAAGCCGCGATGGCTGCCGAGGCCTTTCGGGTGTTGAAGCCGGGTGGTCGGTTTGCCGCTTCTGACTGGCTGACCAATCATGACGGGGACATGTCACCTGAGATGGCGCATTATGTGAAGATGGAAGCTTTGGAATTTCAAATGGCGTCGCCTTCCAAGTATCGCACCGCGATGGAGGCGGCCGGCTTCGAAGGCGTGGAATTGGTTAACCGCAATCCATGGTATGCGGAAGTTTCCGCCGCAGAACTTGCGGATTTGACCGGGCCGAACCGCGCTGGCTGGGAAGCCCGGCATGGTGCCGAGTTTATCGAACACCAAATCGAGATCTGGGACGCGATGCAGCCTGTGCTTAAATCCGGAGAGCACTGCCCGCATCACATCCGAGGTCGAAAGCCAGCATGACTTTGCCGGCGCCAAGTTGTGGCGTCGTGGCCGCTATTCGCCGTAGTCCTTACTGACCTGCGCCATTCCTGCCTCCATGATGTCGAACATGTCGTCTATCTGGGAAGGAGTGATGATCAGAGGAGGAGAGAACACGGCCATGTTTCCAAATGGTCGCAAAAGCAAACCCAACTCTTCACATGCGTCGTCCAGTTTCTGCCCAAACTTGACGTGTGCTTCATAGCTTTCGACCTTCAGCCCGGGGCGGCATTCGATACACCCCAGAAGACCGTCGCCGCGCACGTCCCCGACGATCGGGAACTTTTCCTTGATCTGGCGCAGGCGTTCTTGAAATTGCGGTGTTACGCGTTGAACGTGCCCAAGAATATCCTCCCGCTCCATGATCTCGATGTTTTTGATTGCTGCAACACAGCTCACCGGGTGCCCTGAATAGGTATAGCCATTGTAGAAGACATCGCCGCCCGGAGCGTCAGAGATGCGTTGCATTACAGCGTCCGAGATGATGCAAGCGCCAAGTGGCAGATACCCGGAAGTCAGGCCTTTTGCGCATGTAATAATGTCTGGAACGATGCCAAAAACGTCTTCTGATGCGAACCAATGTCCCAGCCTGCCAAAGCCGGTTACGACCTCATCCGAGATGTACAGAATGTCGTTTGCACGGCATATTTCGAGTGTGCGCTTGTGGTAGCCCGGAGGCGGGACAATCACGCCGCCAGAACACAGGATCGGTTCGGCGATAAATGCGGCAATACGGTCGGCACCTACCTCGGCAATCAGGTTTTCAAGGTCGGCGACCTTGGCGTCGCACCAGGCATCGACACTCATTCCCTCGGGCCGGTGATAAGGGTTCACGTCGGGTAGGAAACGCACCAAATCCTGCGCCTTTTCAAAGCTTGTTTCGAAGCGTTCTTTCCCGGTGACCGTTGCAGCCAGAAAAGTCGATCCGTGATAGCCTTTCTCCCGGCCGATCACGATTTTCTTTTCTGGCCTGCCAAGCCGTTTGTTCATGAAAAGCGCGGTTCTAAGTGCGGTATCGACGGCCGTGGACCCGCCGGTTGTAAAGTGCACTGTATTCAGGTCGCCTGGAGTGCGTTCTGCGATCATACGGGCCAAAACGGCCGCGGGCTCAGTCGTAAATGACCAGGGCGACGCGTAGGGCATCGTCATGACCTGCTGCGAAATGGCGTCGGCCATCTCCCGGCGGCCGTAACCGATCTGTGTGCACCACATACCGCCCGGGCCATCGATATAGCGCTTTCCGGCAGCATCCCAAAGGTAGATACCATCCGCTGTGTTGACCCGCATGTACTCATCGGAACCAAAGCCTTCGGTCCCGGCCCAAGGGTGTAGATGATGGTCGCGATCCCAGGTGACAAGATCGCCATCGGTTGGAGTGTTGACAAGTGTGCTCACGTCTTCTTCTCCTTTAGGTGCGGGCGGGCGGTGTCGCACGTGCGCGCGGCGGTGCGAAAAAGGCTTTGGTGACGGGCGTGAGACGCGCCATTCTGGTATCCCATTTGCCTTCCTGCAGTGTGTAGATTTCCGCCATCAAACTGGATGAGCGGCTTGCATCCGGCATACGAACATGTGCCAGTGCGATGTTACGTTTGGCGGTGGGGGACCAAATTCCGGAGGTCACGTGCCCAACTTCTTTTCTGCGCCGGTTGTAGACCAATGACCCTTCCGAGGGTTTGAAGCCTTCGACATCGAAACGCATGAGGAGGCTTCTGGGAGCATCGCGTTTCGACAGCAACGCACGGCGACCATTGAAGTGGTCTTTCTCGAAGTCGACCAGCCGTCCTAGGCCGAGTTCGAATGGCGTTTGGCCCCGGTGCAACCGCTCGGTCGCATGAACGGGCTGAAAGTCCACCCCTGCGGTCAGAAATCCCGCCTCGATGCGTGCGATATTGACAGCATCGTACCCAATGGCGCGCAGTCCCTGATGCAAGCCACCTTTCCAAATTCTGTCCCAGAGATCTTCTGCCTTGTCCCAGTCGCACCAAAGCTCATAGCCGAGGTCACCGGTAAAGCCCGTCCGTGAAATCATGAGGTCAGGTTCGATCTGGACCAGATCGAATGGTTTTAGCGCGCCAACATCTAGTCCCGCAGCTTCCAACACCGCATAGGACGTCGGACCTTGCAACGAAAGGCCGGCAACGCTGTGAGTTTCATCCCGAACCGCAACATCGAAACCCCATGCCGCGTCCAGCAACCACGTCAGCATCGGTTCCTGACAGCACAAGCGCCAATCGTTGTCGCCGAGATGGAAAAGAGTCCCGTCATCGATGACCATGCCCTCTTCATCGCACCAGATTGCGTATCCAACGCGGCCCGCTGCGATCTTGCGGACGTCACGCGTGACCAGGCGATTGAGCATTGCGGTCGTGTCAGGACCTGTCAGCCTGTATTTGTGCATCGGTGAGATATCGAACACAGAGGCCTGATTGCGCAGCGCGAAATACTCGAACTCGACACTGTCGAGAACTCCGGGGGCAGCGTAACCCGCCCAGTCATACCAGTTTTGAGCGCGATTCTGCTCTTCGAGCTTCTTGTGAAAGGCGGCGGGGATTAAGCCAAGTTTCGGGTCGGTGAAGATGCTCATGGCTGCTCCTCCAGCGCCGCCAGGGCCGCATTGCGACCGGCGAGGCCCATGACATCGCCTCCGGGGTGGGTTCCAGCGCCGCACAGGTACAGCCCCTTGGGACCCATGGAATAGCGGCACATTCCGTTTGCGGGGCGAAGTGTCAGAAGCTGGTCCAGGGACATTTCCGCGTGGTGCCAGTGGCCCCCGGGCGCTCCGGTTGCGCTTTCGATTTGATCCGGTGTTATGACTTGTCTGCCTGCGATGTGATTCTTCAGGCCGGGCAAGGCGCGGCCCAGTGTATCTACGGCGATTTGCGCAAGCTGATCTTTCGCGGCTTCAGTCCAGCCGCCTTCTAGGTCGGATGGCGCGTATTGCATTATGGTCGACAACCAGCCTGATCCATCGGCTGTCTGCATCTTGAAGGCTTCGATCACCGGGGCCTTGGACATTTGTCGATATTTTGCTGGATTGAACGCAGCTTCCACGTATTCTGCGGAGGGGGCATAGATCAGACGACTATTTGCCAACCCTTCAGGCAAGCCGGGCAGTGGCATGTTGTCCTTTAATTTTAGGTTGACCTTGGCTGCTGTTCCTCGTGCCCGGATGTTCCGAATGCGCCGCATCGTTTCGATGTCAAAAACAGATGGCCCGGTCATACGGCTTGTTGGCTTAGGTGCGAGGTTGCTCAGCACGAGAGGTGCGGTCAAAGTTTGCCCATCGTTGGTTATGACGCCAGAGACGGCATCCTTGTCCACGAGAACGCGGGAAACCTCGGTTCCCGGCATCAGGACGCACCCCGCCTTTTGCGCTGCTTCAACGATTAAATCTGTCAGCGCAGACACTCCGTCCGCAGGTTGGGTAATGGTGCCCCCGTGACCCATCCGGTAGATCAGGTTGAACACGGTTCCCGAAGATCTTGGACCGGCGGCTGCCCCCCAGATTGCATCAGCAGCAAGCATCCCAGCCGCCGGTCCGTCCGACAAGTCATCAAGGACAATGTCATAGACATTGGACAGAACGACCTGCAGGAAGCGCCGCATTTCCGATTTACCCAGCCTTTTCAGTCCGATGCCCAATTTCGCCAGGCGCAGAACCTCAGCCATTCCGCCCCGCGAAAGCACAGCTTTGTGACCGCCGGGTGGTGGGGCTTCGGCGAGTTGGCGCAACAAGCCGCCATACGTAATCAACTGTTGCGTCAGATCGGACCAGGCTTTGGAGTCCGGGTGCGCTGTCCCGTCACTCCAGCAGACGCCTTCGTCACTGAAGACGATGTGCCGACCATCTTCAGCCAATGAGACCGTGGAGGTCGGTTTCCCGGCCAAAACAGGGTGTTGCAGGTCCAAACCGATGTCACTCAGGGCGCGCGGGCTGAGGTTGTAAAGCGAGTGGGCCAATGTTGGCCCCCCGTCCACGGAGTAGGACGCCATTCCACCAAAACTGTCAGATTTTTCAACGATGCAGACATTCTTGCCGCGCCGACCGAGAAGCGTTCCGGCAATCAACCCGTTGACGCCGCCACCCACGACAATTGCATCAAACTGGTTCATGCGGCATACCCCTTCATTCGGCCATGCCGTGTTTCGTTCCTCAGGATTGCGCGGGCCGCGTTGGCGCCGGGCGCACCCATAACTCCGCCACCCGGATGTGCGGACGAACCGCACAGATACAGCCCCTGGATTGGCAGGCTGTACTGCGACCACCCCGGGACCGGGCGATTGAAGAAAAGCTGGTCAAAGGTCAGTTCGCCTTGGAAAATGTTGCCTTCGGTCAAACCGACCTCGCGTTCGATTTCCAGCGGTGAACGGACTTCCATGTGCACAACGCGCTCGCGAATGTCAGGGCAAGCCACAGCCATCTGGTCCAGTACAGTTTCAGACATTGCCTTGCGCTGTTGGTCGTCCCAGTTGTCTGCCGACCGGACGCCGCCGACTTCCAGATCATATGGGGCGTACTGAACAAACACCGTCATCATATGCGCACCTGTCGGAGCCATCGTTGGGTCGATCTGGCTGGGGATCAGCATGTCAATGTACGGCTTTTCCGACCAGCGCCCCAGCTTCCAATCATCATAAGCCTTTTCCAGTTCAAAGAGGCTCTGCGACACATGCAGATCGCCCCTCAGAAAACTGGTGTGGTCTGGTGCGGCAGGAAAGTTTGGAAAGCGGTCAAGGGCGATGTTGAGTTTCGCCGAAGACCCGCGAATTTTGAAGTTCCGCACCGCTTTGGTGAAGTCATCCGGCAGATCGGCGGTATCAACGTGGTGTAAAATGGTGCGCTTGATATCCATGTTGGATGCGACGACTGGGGCATGGAAAACCTTGCCGTCTTCCAGCGCCACGCCTTCCACGCGTCCATCTTTGCTAAGGATTCTCTCGACCCCTGCACCTGTATGGATCGTACCGCCGTGATCTTTGAAAGACGCCGCAATAGCATTGGAAATCGCGCCCATGCCGCCGCGGGCGAAACCCCAGGCTCCGATGCCACCATCGATATCGCCCATGTAGTGGTGCAGCAGAACATAGGCGGTTCCGGGCGAATATACCCCAAGACCAGTACCGATAATTCCCGATCCAGCCAAATGTGCCTTGATCAGGTCGTTCTCGAAATGCTCATCCAGAAAGTCGCCAATGGACATTGTCCAGAATTTCAGCGTTTCACCAAGTTCGCGACTTCCCAGTCCGTGGGCCTTTTTGACAAGGTAAGCCATTTCGCCCAGGTCACGTGGGCGGAGCGAAGCAGGGTCCGGTGCGTCTCGAAGCAGAAACGGTCGGATAAAGCGGCATTGCCGCATGATAGATTGCGAATAGCGACGATAAGCGTCTGCATCACGTGCAGAATGGCGCGCCATCTCGCGCTTTAGGGCGTTGTGATCGGAGTAGTAGGCGAAGTAATCTCCGTCGCGTGTGAAGCTCGCACCACCTTCGTAGGGGATAACCTGAAGCCCGTATTTCGGGAGTTCGAGGTCTCTGGCGATTTCGCGCCGCAAAAGAGAGCAGACATAAGAGCAGTTCGAGTAAGTCCAGCCTTCGTGCAGCGAACGGCTGACTGCTGCGCCACCAATCCAGTCATTCTTTTCGACGACCAAAACACGCATGCCCGCACGGGACAAATAAGCGGCGGCTGTCAATCCGTTATGACCGGCACCGGCCACAATCACGTCGTATCTGTTCTCAGTCGTCAAATTTTTCATCCCTTTCCTCTCCGTTTACAGACCGGACATGATTCCGTAAAGTTTATTTGAGCGCTCAAATAAATTTTAGACCATTGACGCGTGTTTTTCGCGCACTGTAGATGGCGGTAATTCTAGGAGGAGCGGCAATTGGTCGACGCAGAGCGGAAACGCCCCCGCAAAGAGCGGAAGGAAAACGCAGATCGCCGCCGCCGGCAGCTGCTGGACGCGGCGTGCCGTTCCATACTGGCGCATGGATTGGCGAAAACGACACTTGCGACGGTCGCGTCCGAAGCCGAGCTGTCTCAGGGCGTTGCAGCCTTTTATTTCAAATCAAAGGGTGGCCTTCTCACCGAAACGCTTCGCGACTTGTACCGACGCTATGAGGAGCACTGGACGACCTCTCTGGAACAGGCAGGGGATAAGCCAGCGGAAAAGATAAGGGCACTCATCAATGCGGACTTCCACCCTGATGCATGTGGTCCGAACGTCCTGCCTTTGTGGTATGCGTTTTGGGGGGAACTCAGATTCCAGCAGCACTATGATGAGGTTGCGGAACACTTTGAAGCGCGGCGGCGCGAAACTTTGTATGCGATCTGGCAAGAATTGCTGGCCGAGGATGATGTTGCCTCTCCGGATCAAATGACGGAATGGATGGAGACGTTGACGGATGGTTATTGGCAGCGCCTGCATCTTGCGCCGGAAAACCTGAGCCGAGAAGAGGCGGAACAAGCTGCATGGGGATGCCTCGTGCGCCTGGTGCCGGGCCTGCTGACTGAAACGCCATAGCCACTTTCGGCTGAGAGGCCCCGATGTCATGACGCGAGTGCGGATCTCACAACAGCCGCTGCCGCCCAGGGCTGCGATAGTGCAGGAAGCGCGTGATGTTGCGCGACTTGCCCTGCCAATAGTCATTTCCCTTGCCGCCGCTGCTTTGATTGGCGTTGTGGATACCGTGATGGTGGCCCCATTGGGAACGCTTCCTCTGGCAGCAGTGTCGATAACGGCCTCGGTGCTGATCATCTTTTACTCTGCGCTTTATGGCTTTGTGTCCGCAATTGGCGTGCGAATGGCGGAAGCCTTCGGCAAGTCCAGCGAGGAAGGGCTTGCTTCGGCCACAACTGCCGGGCTTTTGGTTTCTCTGCTCGTCGGGGTTGTCGGTGCGAGCGTAATGATCTGCCTGAAACCGGCTCTTTCCTGGATCGGACAGCCCCCGGAAGTCGTAGGCTTGCTTGGCGGCTACTGGAACGCGATGAGCCTTCTTTTGGTTCCATTCACTGTTTTCTACGCGTTAAAAGCTCTGTTTGACGCCATGAACCAACCTTGGATTGGCGTTGGGCTTGCGTTTCTTGCGGTCGGTTTCAACATTCCTTCGAATTATGTGTTGATCCACGGTGTTGCTGGCTGGCCTGGTCTGGGTCTTGTTGGGGCAGGGATCGCAAGTCTGTTGTCTCAGACGGTGCCTTTGATTGCGGCATTTGTGATTTTGGGCGCAAGGAAACGGAAATGGGACCTTCTGAGGACCGAAGGTTTTGACTGGTCTGAGTTCAAGGCGCAGATCAAAGAAGGGATCGTCATCTCCGTCGGTTACCTGGGGGAGGGGGCCGCTTACGCCGTAGCAGGCCTGATGCTTGGGTGGTTCAGCGCCGCCGCGCTTGCAGCACATCAAATCGTTTCTGCGGTCAGCGACGTTATTTACATGGTGCCGTTGGGCGTTTCGATTGCAATCTCAATACGCGTGGCTCAGGCAATCGGTGCCGGTGATAAGGACAGGCTGAAGCCAATTGTATTAGCGTCGCTTCTGGTCGTTGTGAGTTGGATGACAGTCGTTATCCTGGGTATTTTGGTTGGCCGTATTCCTCTGGCGAACAGCTTGTCAGATGATCCGAATGTCGTTTCTCTCGCGATTTCGATGTTCCTTGTGATCGCCGCAATGCAGATCGCAGATGGCGTTCAGGGGACAATGCTGGGCGCATTTCGGGGCATGATGGACAATCATGTTCCGGTTGCCATTACCCTGATTGCCTATTGGATCGTTGCTTTGCCGCTTGGATATGGATTGGGCTTTTGGCTCGGGTTCGGACCCAACGGTGTTTGGATTGGGTACGGCACGGGCCTCTCACTGGCCGCGATCGCATTGACCTATCGCTTCTTCTCCAAAAACCGTTAACCAGCGCGGTTTTCTGTCTCAAAGACCCAACTTGTCCAGGAGTTTCAGGCGCAGGATTTCTGCTTCGACAAGGGTCTCTCGGGCAAACGAAAAAGGTAGAGGTTTGAGGGGGGTAACCGGAAACTCAAGCTCATCGACTTTGATCCCGGCCGCCCACCGGGCCAGGACCCGCCCCATTGCGGTGGCGATGGCAACGCCGCGACCGTTGTAGCCCAGACCTGTCATTACGCCCGGGGTGAGTTCATGCAGGTGGGGATAGTGATCCCTCGTCAGCGCCACATACCCGCCCCACTCATATTCCCACTGAACTCCGGACAATTGGGGGAAAAGTTCAACGGAAATGCGTTTCAGTCGCTCAATTTGTTTGATGGTGGAATTGTCATAGTAGGTGCCGCGACCGCCCATCAGGAACCGGCCGTCTGCATCTTGCCTGAAGTACAAAAGAAGGCGTCTTGCGTCGGACAAGGCGTTGCCTTCTGGCAGAATTGTTTGGCGGATATTGTCGGACAATGGCGCCGTCGCCACCTGAACTGACCGAACGGGCAGGACGGATTGCGCCAGGCGCGGATGCAGATCACCAGAATAGGCGTTTGTGCAAATAAGGACCTTGTCCGAAAAGACAGCTCCGTTAGGTGTCTCAACCCGAAAGCGGCTGCCCTCTGACGAGAGCCGGTTGGCGGGCGTTTCTCCGAAGATTTCCACGCCATTGCGACGGGCTGCTTCGGCCAGTCCAAGTGCATAGTTCAGTGGGTGCAAAACTCCGCTGCGTCGGTCCAGAACTCCACCCAGATAGGCTTCTGTCCCGGTCAGACGCTGCATTCCGCCTTGATCAAGCTGAACCATGCCGCCGCCGTGATTGTCCCAATCCTCAGCAAGTTTGTGCAATTCGTTGAGTGTTTTGGTCGTATGCGCCGCGCGCAGCCATCCCGGGCGGTTTGCATCGCACTTAATGTCGTGCCGAGCGATCAAATCGAAAACAAGATCGGCCGCGTCACCGGCCATTCGGATCATTCTGTTTCCCCAGAAATCTCCAAACTTGGCCTTGATACCGGTTGGCCCGTGCTTGAGGCCTACATTGATCTGCCCACCGTTGCGCCCAGACGCGCCCCAGCCCGGGTGTTGGGCGTCGATCAGAACAACTTTGATGCCTTCCTCGGCCAGGTGAAGCGCTGCCGAAAGGCCAGTGAACCCGGCGCCAATCACCGTTACGTCTGATTGTTGCTCGGTAGCGAGTTGCGGGTAATCGGTTGAATAACCTGCCGTTGCTGACCACAGGCTGTTTGCAATAACGGGGTTTTCGTTGCGGATCATCTATTGGTCTCGCGCGCTTGCCTTGCGGGGGGAATTGCATAGGTTTGGCTGGTGACGCCTTTCCGGACAGTATGTGAAGAATGCCAAGACTTTTGAACCAATTCGAACTGAAACCGGCCGCCGACCTCGATGCGTTCGAACAGGCCTGGAACGCGTTTGTCGGACATTTGGTTGCGGCGGGTCTGGCAACGAACGGAACGCCTTTGTGTAAACGCATTCCAGCAAGCGGTTACGATACTGACCAACAACGTGACCATTCGCTTATGGCTGTGATCGAGTTCAGGGATCAAATGCAGGCCGACGCGGCTTGGTCCGCCATCGAGGATCGCATTGAGCCACTGGGAGAATTGCATCGCAGTGTCATTTCTATGGTGCACGACCCGGTTTTCACCTTTTGGTCGGAGCTGTAGATCCATGATTGCGAACATTCGTATTGTTTTCACATCATTTATCTTCATCATTGAATGATTATTCAATCAATGGCATAAACTTTGCGAATGTCAATCAGCCTCTCGCCGGCACGGCTTGGCAGTGAGCGCGGGCAAGATTGAAGTACCTGAGAAGATGGGAGGTGTGCGAGTGAGTCAGACGCCAGGCGATAACTCAAAACCGACAGGGCGCCGGCGTACCGAGTCCAAGGAGGTGCGGCGCCAACAGCTGATCAACGCCACAATCGACTCGATCGCACAAAACGGAATTGGTGGAACAACCATGTCCACCGTGACCGAGATTGCCGGCTTGTCGCTGGGCATCGTCAACTTCCACTTCAAAAGCAAACAGAACTTGCTGGAAGAAACGCTGTTGTTTCTTGCAAAGGAACACCATGAACAGTGGTTGGACGCTTTTGACAATGCAGGTTTACCGGCGCCCGAAAAGCTGTTGGCCATCGTCGATGCGCATTTTCACCCGCGGATTTGCTCGCCGAAGAAACTGGCCGTCTGGTTTGCGTTTTTTGGAGAAGCGGGGCGGCGCAAAGTTTACCGCAAGCTGATCAATGACATCGATCTGGAGCGTTACAGCATCGCGCTGCGCCTGTGTTCGGAAATTGCTGAGGATGGCGGGTATGACGACATGCCGCCAAGGCAAGTCGCCAATATCCTGGAGGCTCTGTACGACGGAATCTGGCTGGAGCTTTTGACCTACCCGGAAAACTTTCGACGTATCGAAGCCCGGGATCAAATCGTCGCCTTCCTGTCCAAGGTCTACCCGGATCATTTTCGAATGCCAGAGTTCAAGAGCGGCAGTTGAAACAGTGCTGGTCAAAAATCTGGTTTTTCAGACAAGACGGGCCTGCGCACAGCGCAGCAAACAAAAGGCAAACGAATGAAAAGGGATCCTCGCTACGACATCCTTTTCGAACCAATGCAAATGGGACCAGTCACTGCGCCAAACCGGTTCTATCAGGTTCCGCACTGCACAGGCATGGGCTGGCAATACCCCCGTACCCTTGCGGCCATGCGCAAGGTGAAAGCGCAAGGTGGATGGGGCGTCATATGTACGGAATACAACTCGATCCATCCATCATCTGACGACCTGCCGCATCCTTACGCGTCCCTTTGGGATGACAGCGATGTTCGGGCGCACGCTTTGATGACGGACGCGGTGCACGAATATGGCAGCCTTGCGGGTGCTGAGCTATGGTACGGAGGCGCCAACTCGAACAACCTGTTTTCCCGGTTGCCGAGCATGGACGTCGACAGCCGGCCCAACGTTAAAGGGCATCCCTATCAAACCCGTGCAATGGACAAGCAGGACATCCGGGATTTGCGCCGGTGGCACCGCAAGGCCGCCTTGCGGGCGCGAGACGCGGGCTTTGACATTGTCTATGTTTACGCGACGCACGGATACCTTATCTCGAACTTTTTGCATCCACGGGTGAACACGCGCAGCGACGAATATGGCGGCAGCCTGGAAAACAGGGTGCGCCTGACCCGTGAACTGATCCAGGAAACCAAGGACGCCGTTGGGGACCGGTGCGCTGTGGCGGTCCGTTTCTCAGCAGACGAAGAGATCGGTGAGGATGGCCAGCCCATCTATGGTGAGCGTCGCGAGATGTTCGAGATGCTCGCTGATCTTCCGGATTTGTGGGATATCAACATCGCAGATTACTCGGTCGAGATGGGCGTTTCCCGTTTTACCAAAGAGGCAGCTCTTGAACCCTACATGCATTGGGTCAAGTCCGTGACGGATAAGCCCGTCGTGACTGTGGGCCGCTTCACGTCACCCGATACAATGGCCTCGCAGGTCAGGCGCGGAATTACGGATTTTATCGGTGCAGCGCGCCCGTCGATTGCTGACCCTTACCTTCCCAAGAAAATCGAGGAAGGGCGCCTGTCTGCGATCCGTGAATGCATCGGGTGCAATGTCTGCTATGCCAGCGACACGATTGGCGTGCCAATTCGTTGCACGCAAAACCCGACAATGGGAGAGGAATGGCGCAAGGACTGGCATCCCGAAATCATTCGAAAGAAAGCTTCAGATGCACGCGTTCTGATTGTCGGGGCAGGGGCGGCTGGTCTTGAAGCCGCGCGGGCGCTTGGGGCGCGTGGGTATGATGTCCTGCTGGCAGAGGCTTCTCGTGAAATAGGCGGTCGGGTTGTGCGCGAAGCGGCACTTCCGGGCATGAGCGAGTACATTCGCGTCAGGGACTATCGCGAGCAGCAATTGATCGAAATGCCTAATGTTGAAATCTACCGGGAAAGCCCGCTGACAGTTGACGATATCTTCGCGGTTGAAGCTGACCACGTTGCAATCGCCACGGGCGCGACCTGGCGAAATGATTACCATGATGAGGAACGTTTCGTCCCGGTCGCGGAAGGAGCCGCCTTGAACTGCGTTTACACTCCCGATGACATCATGGATGGAAGGATTCCCGATGGGCCAACTCTCGTTTTTGACAGTGATGGCTACTACATGGCCAGCGTCATTGCCGAAAAAATTAGGGCGCGAGGTCACGCCGTAACGTTTGTCACACCGTCCGACAGTGTGGCTGATTGGGCTGGAAAAACGTCCGAGCGTTGGCGCATCCGAACACATTTGCTTCGCCTGGGGATCGAGATCATGCCGTCAAAGACGCTGAGACAATTCGATGGCGAATTGGCGCATTTGGATTGTCTCTACGGCGGATCAGGTAAAACCTTGCCCGCTGCCAACATTGTGATGGTGACAACCCGGAAACCAAATGACGGCTTGTATCGGGAATTGAGCAGTCGGACGAAAACTGCGGAATTGCCATTCAGCCTCCGCCGCATTGGCGATTGCGATGCACCAGCGATTATCGCGGCGGCAGTCTATGCCGGGCATAGATACGCCCAGGAATTGGATGGTTCCGTGGATGTGGACGTGCCGCTCAAACACGATCGTGTCGATGTCGGGCAACAGCTCATTTGACCGCTCGGTGCGGCCATCTCGATAAGCACCTTGAAATGCAGGAGAAATCTGTGATGCCGGAAGGTCTGGTTATCCGCCCGCTTGAGTCGAAAGACAAGGAAGAGTGGCGCCGCTTGTGGACTGCCTATCTGGAGTTCTACGAGACCACCGTCCCGGAAGAAGTCTACGAGATTTCTTTCAGCAGGCTGTTGTCAACAGATACAGGTGAATACAACTGCCTCATTGCTGAACTGGACGGACAACCGGTTGGATTGGCACATTACCTGTTTCACAGGTTTATGTGGTCCGTCGAGGATACCTGCTATCTGATGGATCTGTTTGCAGACCCCGAGGTCCGAGGAAAGGGTGTCGGCCGTGCTCTGATCGAGGCCGTTTTTCAAACCGCAAAGCAGCATGGTGTTCCAACAACTTACTGGACCACTCAGGAGTTCAACTACAAGGGCCGAATGCTATACGACGAAGTGGCAAAACGAACGCCATTCATTGTCTACGAAAAAGACGAATAGTCAGCAGCGTCATTTCTGAAGGCCTTGGGCTGAGGAGGGCGGGTGTCTTTGACCACCTCGTTCAATGATCAAACCCAGCGCATTTGCTTGATTCAAGACCAGTGCCGAGATCATTCGCCCAATATTCGGCACGTTTTCTTTGCGTTACACGGCGTTCTTGCTACTGTCGGCTGACAACAAGGTCGATAGGGGGAATATGTCATGAAACGCGCCGAACTGCTTTACTCTGGAATTGATCGTCGGAGCCTGCTTTTGGGCGCGAGCGCCGCAGCCAGCCTCGCGACATTTCCCAAACGCCTCATTGCGCAAGAGCCTTTGAGTGTTGCGGGCATTTACACCGTTCCAGTTGAACAGCAATGGGTCAGCCGCATCCACATTGCGGCGGAAGCGGCGAAAGATGCGGGCCAGATAACTTATGCCTTTACCGAGAACACGGCCAATACCGACTATACCCGGGTCATGCGGGAATACGCCGAAGGCGGCGCCAAGCTGATCGTGGGCGAGATTTTCGGGGTCGAGGCAGAAGCACGGGAGGTGGTTCTGGATTACCCCGATACCGCGTTCCTGTTGGGTTCGTCTTTCCTTGAAGATCCGGCCCATCCCAATCTGGCCGTTTTCGACAACTATATTCAGGACGCTGCCTATCTTACCGGTATCATCGCCGGCGCCATGAGCGAGTCTGGCAATATCGGAATGGTTGGCGGTTTCCCGATACCAGAGGTCAATCGGCTCATGCACGCATTCATGGCAGGCGTGCGCGAAATGAAACCCGACGCGACCTTCCAGGTTTCGTTCATCGGCTCGTGGTTCGATCCGCCCAAAGCGAAAGAGACGGCTTTTGCGATGATCGAAAATGGTGCAGACGTTATGTATGCCGAACGCTTCGGCGTTTCCGATGCGGCGCAGGAGCGCGGCGTTCTGGCAATCGGCAATGTCATCGACACTCAGGCGGACTATCCGGATACGGTGGTTGCCTCGGCGCTCTGGCATTTTGAGCCTACGATGCAAGCGGCTCTCGCGGCGGTCGCCGACGGCAGCTTTACGGCGGCCAATTACGGGCTTTATTCCTACATGAAGGAAGGCGGCTGCTCGCTCGCGCCTCTGGGCACATTCGAGGGCAAGGTGCCTGCCGATGCGATGGCGCTTGTTGCTGAACGAGAGGCTGCAATTCGGGCGGGTACTTATGTTGTGGAAGTGGACGATTCAGAGCCTGTGTCCTCCTGATGTCCAAAGATAGTTCGGCGCAGGAGGTTGTCCTGCGCCTTAATGGCATCACCAAGCGATTTGGCAATTTGACGGCCAATGACTCGGTTGACGTGACGCTTCACCGGGGCGAGGTCATCGCGCTTCTTGGTGAGAACGGCGCTGGCAAGACAACGCTCATGAACATCCTGTTCGGGCACTACACTGCGGACGAAGGAACCGTAGAGGTATTTGGTCAAGTCCTGCCTGCCGGTGCAACCGGTGCAGCGCTGCGGGCCGGTGTCGGCATGGTGCACCAGCATTTCACGCTTGCCAATAACCTTACTGTTCTCGAAAATATCCTTCTGGGCACTTCTTCCCTTTGGTCGTTCGGCCGTGGCCGCCAGAAGGCGCAGTCACGCGTGATGAAACTGGCCGAAGAATTCGGGCTGGCCGTCGACCCATCGGCTAAGACAGGGCAGTTGTCGGTCGGCGAGCGGCAGCGCGTGGAAATCCTGAAGGCACTGTATCGCGATGCCCGCATCTTGATTTTGGATGAGCCGACAGCGGTGCTGACACCACAGGAAGCTGACGCTCTGTTCGAGACGCTGCGCCGCGCCGTCGATCAGGGCCTTTCCGTCATCTTTATTTCCCATAAGCTGCACGAGGTTATGGCAATCTCGGACCGGGTTCTTGTGCTGCGCCATGGCAAGCTGGTCGGGGAAACGCGTACAGACGAAACGACACCTCATGCCCTTGCTGAGCTTATGGTCGGGGAAGAGATTACCCAACCCGTTCCATCCGTGGCCAAGCCCGGTGCCGTTCTCCTAAGCTTGCGCGGTGTCTCTGCGCATCCGCCTGGGCACCGAACCGGCCTTCGAAACATCGATCTGGATCTGCGTGCAGGCCAGATAATGGGCCTTGCCGGTGTGTCCGGAAACGGGCAGGGCGCATTGGCCGATTTGCTGTCGGGCGAGGCCAGGCCAGAGAGCGGAGAGATGTGGCTTGGTCAGGAAAAGGCGCCACCCTGGTCACCTCGCGCGTCCCTTGCGGCCCGGATCGGGCGCATTCCCGAGGATCGCCACAGCACTGGCAGCATTGCAGATTTCTCGTTGACCGAAAATGCCATCCTCGAAAGCTACAGGAATCCGGGGATCAGCCGAGCAGGTTGGATGCGCTGGGCCGCGGCACAAGCCTTCGCGCAGAAGGTGATCGCGCGATACGATGTGCGTTGTCCCGGTCCGGATACGCGAATTCGTCTGCTTTCGGGCGGCAATATGCAGAAACTCATCCTCGGGCGGGTTCTTGAATCCGATCCGGAAATCATCCTCGCCAACCAGCCCGTGAGAGGGCTTGATATCGGGGCCGTGACCTACGTTCAGGAGCGTCTGATAGCAGCCAGAGATGCGGGCGCGGCGATCCTGTTGATTTCGGAAGACTTGGACGAAATCATGGGGCTTGCGGATGTGATCCGGGTGATGTCCGACGGCCGGCTCTCGCCTGAGTTTCCCCGTGGAACGATAACCCCCGCCGAGCTTGGGCGGTGGATGGCCGGGGAGGGGTTTGAACGTGCGGCTTGAACCGATTGCCAACCCGTCCCTCGCCCGATCTGTGGGATTTCCAGCGGTGGCACTGGGGCTGTCGATCGTTGTGGTATCGTTTCTCGTTCTACTTGCAGGAGCCAATCCTTTCGCCACGTTGGGACTGATACTGAAAGGAGCCGCAGGTTCGAAGTTCGCCGCGCTTGAGACCCTGAACCGGGCAACACCTTTGATCTTCACAGGTCTGGCGGTAGCCGTCGCCTTTCGCGCAAAGCTGTGGAACATCGGGGCGGAAGCACAGCTTTACATCGGCGCGCTTGTGACAGTCCTCTTCGGGACGTCGGCGTTGGGCCTGCCGGGGCCGCAACCACTGATACTGGTCGGTCTCGCCTCGATGCTAGGAGGGGCGCTGATGCTGCTGGGTCCGGTCATTCTCAAGACGCGTTTCGGCGTTGATGAAGTGGTGACGACATTGCTGCTCAACTTCATCGTGCTTCTTTTCATCTCGCTTCTGCTGGAGGGACCGCTGAAGGATCCCATGGGGATGGGGTGGCCGAAATCGCCTAGGCTGGATGCAGAAGCGCGCCTTCCTCGGATTGTCGAAGGGCTTCGTCTGCACTGGGGCTTTGCGCTGGCACTGATCTGTGCCGTGGTCGTCTGGGTGATTGAGACCCGGACCACGCTTGGCTACGAAATCCGGGCTGTGGGTCAGAACCCGACGGCTGCCCGTTTTGCGGGTATCCCTGTAAATCTTGTGCTCTTGAAAACCGCGTTTCTTTCGGGCGGGCTTGCGGCTCTGGCAGGTTTTTCGGAAGTCGCGGGGCTCAAGGGGTCCCTTACGCTGGATCTGAGTCCGGGCTTTGGCTACACAGGCATTATCGTCGCCATGCTTGCGCTACTTCACCCTCTTGGCGTCGTTCTTTCGGCGATTTTCGTAGCGGGCGTATTCGTCGGTGCCGACGGTATGAGCCGCGCCGCGAGCGTTCCCACCTATATCGCAGACCTTCTATTGGCGACCGCACTTTTGTTCATGGTCCTCGCCATCTTGCTGACGCGGTTCAGGATCGTGAGGGGCTGATGGAGATCTTCGAAATCCTCCTCTCTGCCAGTTTTTGGGCAGCTGCTGTGCGCATTGCTTCTCCGTTGATCTTTGCGACGATGGGAGAGTTGATCTGCGAACGCGCGGGGGTTCTGAACCTTGGGATCGAAGGGATCATGGTGGCCGGCGCCTTTGCCGGTTGGATGGCGGTCTATGCCGGTACCGGACTGTGGGCCGGTGTTTTCATTGCGATGCTGGCAGGTATGCTTTTCGGGCTTTTGCATGCGACGCTCACGGTACCGTTTGGGCTGTCGCAGCATGTCGTGGGGCTTGGGATTACGCTTCTGGCGACATCAGCCGCCTATTATGCGTATCGCCTGGCCCTGCCGGAAGTCTCAAGCCCCCCGCGGATCAAACCCTTTCAACCACTTGAGGTTCCGATACTGTCGAAGATACCCGTTCTGGGGCAGGCGCTGTTCAACCAAACCCCGTTAACCTATCTGGCTTTTGTTATCGTTGGCGTAACTGCCTTCGTACTGTACCGGACGCCGCTGGGACTGGCCCTTCGGGCAGCCGGAGAGAATCCCTCTGCTGTAGAGGCTCAGGGTCTGTCTGTAACCGCGCTTAGAATGGGGGCGGTCATCATGGGGTCTGGTCTGATGGCTGTCGGGGGCGCGTTCCTCACCATGTCGGCCTTTGACAGCTTTTTCTTTGAGATGGTCAACGGGCGCGGCTGGATCTGTATCGCATTGGTGGTTTTCGGTGCTTGGCGGCCAGGCAAGGCATTGTTGGGTGCGCTACTTTTCGCTGCCTTCGATGCCCTGCAAATCCGCCTGCAGCAGACGGGGCTGGGGGCCCTCGTTCCCTACCAGATCTTCTTGATGATCCCTTACATCCTTTCGATCCTTGCATTGATCCTGATGTCGCGTCGTGCCGAAGTGCCAGCGGCGCTGATGATACCCTACAACCGCGGAGAACGCTGATGGCAAGCTTCGATATTCTTGTGAAGGGCGGGCGGCTGCCCGACGGAAACGTCGCCGATATCGGAATAACAGGCGACCGTATCACGGCAATCGGGCAGTTGGACGGCGCCGAGGCTGGTGCAATCATCGACGCGACCGGCGACCTGGTCTCGCCGCCTTTTGTCGACCCCCATTTTCATTTGGATGCAACGCTTAGCTATGGCATCCCTCGGATAAACGCATCGGGTACGCTGCTGGACGGGATCGGCCTTTGGGGCGAACTCAAGCAGGTGACAACGGTCGATGAAATGGTCGACCGAGCGCTTTCATACTGCGACTGGGCGGTCTCTATGGGCCTGCTTGCGATCCGGAGCCATGTGGACACCTGCGATGACAGCCTGAAGGGCGTCGAGGCCATGTTGCATGTGCGCGAAGTCGTTCGGCCTTACCTGGATCTTCAGCTTGTCGCCTTTCCCCAAGACGGTCTGCTGCGTGACCCCACAGCCCATGCCAATACATTGCGGGCGCTCGACATGGGGGTCGATGTCGTCGGCGGTATCCCACATTTTGAGAGGACCATGGCGGATGGCGCTGCCTCGGTCCGCATCTTGTGCGAAATCGCCGCTGAACGGGGCCTTCCGGTCGACATGCATTGTGACGAAACCGACGATCCTCATTCTCGGCATATCGAAACATTGGCCTATGAAACGACGCGACTGGGATTGCAGGGGCGGGTGGCAGGGTCTCACCTGACCTCAATGCATTCCATGGACAACTACTATGTCTCAAAGCTGCTTCCTCTGATCGCCGAGGCCGAAATCAGCGCCATTCCGAACCCACTGATCAACATTATGCTTCAGGGTCGGCATGACACTTTCCCGAAACGGCGCGGGCTGACCCGGGTGAAGGAAATGCAGGCTGAAGGTATCCGAGTTGGCTGGGGGCAGGATTGTGTGCGCGACCCCTGGTATTCGCTGGGAACCGCAGACATGCTTGACGTTGCTTTCATGGGGTTGCACGTCGCTCAGATGTCGTCTCCAGAAGATATGAGGCGGTGTTTTGACATGGTCACGGTTGAAAATGCTGCAATCCTCGGACTTGAAGACTATGGCCTTTACGAGGGCGCCATGGCCTCGCTTTTGGTTCTGGACGCCGGGGACCCCATTGAAGCTGTCCGCCTGAGACCTGACCGGTTGGTGGTGATCTCAAAGGGAAATGTGGTTTCCAAAAAGCAACGTAACGATAGCCGCCTCGCCCTTCCTGATCGGCCGAAAAGCGTGCGTAGGCGGCACTAGGGTTTCTGTGACGGTCTCGTCATGATTTTTCTTTGAAGGGTCGGGGGCTTTCGTAGCCTCACTCAATGGTTTTACGATTGGACTGGACGAACTATAGCCCGGTCTAGTCTGCGTTCTGTTTTGCGTACAAGCTACTGTTAATAAATAAAAAGTGGAAACGCGACATTTGCGTGAATCCCGTTTTGAAACCACTATCTGGATCGATGAACCGTAGCTGAAAATCATGAAATAGCTGGGTGTGCCTTGACCCGTTTACCAAGGCGGACCGCAGGAAATGCTGGCGAACAGGGTCTCTGACCTCATTGATCTTTGTCAATATTGGCAAGGGTCAGAAGTGGTACAATCGGCGATAACAAAGGGGGTTCCCATGGAAGACTTAGTCCAAATTGGAAGAGCATTCGTTCAGGCCATGCGTGATCGCAGGGGGCTTATAAGCGTTGACGAAATGTACGCCGAAAACGCCCAGTCGATTGAGGCGGTTGTGCCGCCGGTTCGACAGTTTCGTATCACAAAGGGCCGGGACGCCATCAAGGGAAAGAGAGAGGATTGGCTGGCAGCGCATGAATTCCACGAACTCGATGTAGACGGACCCTATGTGCATCCACCCAACCGCTTTGCAGTGCGATTTAGTGCCGAAGTAACCCAGAAGGCCACAGGAAAACGTATGACCCTGAGCGAGATCGCCGTCTATTCTGTGGCAGAAGGCAAGATCGTAATGGAAGAGTTCTTCATGTTGCCGAAGTAGGAAGAACAACCATCATCTAAGTGGCTGCTTTTGTTGGGTTTGTGCGCTCGGCGAGTTTCCTGCCCGCAGTGACATCCTGGAGGGAGATCCGGAATGCAACGCAGAACTTCGACGTATTTCATTGGCGCGGATACTAGCGATGTATCGATACTTGAATGCGCCGATGCTGCCCAACGTCAGCGCGGCCATTTGACTTGCCTTCTGATCGCGGCGCTACCGAACCTGCCTTACTTGAAGTACGGATCCAGCAAATTCGTCGAGGCGGGTTTGCCTGCAAACTGGTTGGATCAATTGGAAGAGAAAAAGGCGACCTTAAAGTCCCGTGCGCGTGAAGTTGAAGCACTGCTTGCGCGCTCGGGCGCATCGGCGAGCGTCACGGTTTTCATGGGTTCCGGTGCGGACTTTAAGACTCTGGCGGCGCGCCAATCGTACTGCTGTGATGTCGCATACCTGGACCCGGAACTGCGCAATGACCCCGAAGTGTTTCACGAGGTTTGCCATGGCGTCTTGTTCCATTCGCCAGTCGCCATGATGATCAACGGAGACCCATATACCCAACGCGAGCGCATTTTTCTGGCGTGGAACGATAGTCTTGCTGCATCCAGAGCGGCCCATTTGGCTTTACCCTATTTTCTGGAAGCCAAGGAAGTTGTGATTGGTTGTTTCGATCCGCCGTTAGCACATGACCCGGAAAGTCAGGACCCCGGTACGGACATCGCCGCATGGCTCAGACACCACGGCTGTAGCGTGACCGTAGCGCATTTCCCGAGCGGCGGACTACCGATCGAACAGTGCATACAGGAACGTGCGAAGGAGGCCGGCTCTGACCTTATTGTTATGGGCGCTTACGGGCAGTCATACCTACGCGAGTCGATTTTTGGTGGAACTACAAGGGCCATGCTGCAACAAACCGGTCTTCCGGTTCTATTTGCGCACTGACTGACGCAAGTGGACGTCCAGTGTTTGTCTGGGTTCGATGGTCAGGTCCAAACACTATGAAAGAATGGGTTCAGTGTATTGAGTTAGGAATTGTCTGATATTGTCCGGTAGTTCCCATCCAGAAACCCCTTCACAATCGACGTGAGTTCGTCCCAGTCTGTGAATTCCCGCACGCCATCTCTCGGATCGATTTTCCGACCCAACAAGACGACGTGTTTAACGATCTCTTTCTCAAAATATCCGTAGCTGTCGGGTCTCACCGCGCCTGCGACCAATGCTGACGCATCTGGTTCGAAACTCGTTCGCAACAACATCTCGGTGAGGTAGTCGCGGGCTTCCTCGCGCCCCGATGCAAAGGCCGCCTTTAGACCCACAGAAAGCACGAGTGTTTTTCGTTTCACCAACTCGTCTTTAAACGACGCGATGAAAGCTTCGAATGAGGCAGGGTGTCGACGTTCGTGAACAGGAGCCAACAGAACAACGCGATCCACATCGTCCAGTTTTACCTGACCGGGAAGTTGATCGGTATTGATCAGTCTTGTGTCAAAGCCGGATTTCTTCGCGACATTGCTGATAAAATGCGCAATTTTGGCCGTCTGGCCCTCAACAGTGGCAAAGACGATAAGTACTGTCATTCCGATCCTCCCACAAATCGGTCTGAGAAGCGTTTCAAGTATTATGAATTGGCGTGAGTTCGCCTTTGATCTTAATCAAAGGCGCAAGTTGAGGCTGGCGATTCCAATACATTGAACGTGTTTCTGAAATTTGCATGACGACGCCTTACGCGGGGAAGAATTTCTGCTGTGATGGCTGGTCTTCTCTGCACTACCCAGTGGACGTCCGCGCTATCTCAGGGCAAATAATAAGATTGCGACGCAAACAGTAACATTGATGGACCACACTGCCAGTTTGACCCGTCGGCGCGCGGACAGGTTTCTAAACGGATCAATCATAGTCAAACCTTTCAGACAGAACCCGATGCGAAGGTGTTCCCCGGGCAACAAGGTGATCTTCGACAGTGTCCATCATGGCAGTGGGGCCGCAGAGTACGAAAAGCCAGTTGTCATAATGTTCTGAAGAAAGCGTTCGGTCCAAGAGGGCGCCGTCGATCCAACCTGTTTCACCGCTCCAGTTCTTCGGGGGCTCGGATAGAACAAATACAGTATCTTCCCTGGTCAGTTCTTCCCGATAAACAATCTGCTCCTCGATCCGGTTTCCATAGATGAGCTTGATATCGCGTCGCTCTGCGCTCAGACGAACTTGGCGCAGTATGCTGAGCAAAGGGGCGATGCCGACACCACCTGCGATAAGAACAATGCCTTGTTCAGCGCGTTTGCCGACCGAAAGGTTCCCGTGGGGGCCATCGAGATAGGCCAGCGTATCCGGCGCGATCTGCCCGAGACTGCCTGTGAAATCCCCAAGCTCTTTTATCACGAATGAAACTTCAGGACCTTCACCCGGTGCCGAGCTAATCGAAAACGGGTTCTCGCGCTGTGAAAAGACGTTGTGCCCCACATTGAGCCAGGCAAACTGCCCCGCTTCAAAGCTGAGGCCCTGGTGACCGACCGGTTTGAGGCGCAATTCCCATTGCTTCGGTGTCAGACGAGTGACCGAGGAAACACGCCACGGTTTCCGCATCTTAAACAAGGGGCGGGCGAAATAGACATAAAGCAGAGTACCAACGACAATGCCGGTCATTGCGAACCACAGATATGTCAGTGACGGATGCCCACCGTAGCGACCTGCATAGATTGTGTGATGAAGAAGCAAACCGGCCAATGCCAGAGCTCCGAGACCGTGCAAAAGACGCCATGTTTCGTATTTGTTTCCAAGGCTTTTTCGGGCGACCGCCGAGGCGACCAGAACGACGACTAGGAAATAGGCAGCGACGCCCGAGGCCAGCGCCGGAAAGTCTGTCGTAATCGTCAGTTGGCGCGATACGTCCCACGGGCGATGTCCGCCAGAAGGCGTGCCCTGGTAAAGAAGCGGGTGTATCAACGCAAAAACGAGTGCCGCTCGCGCCATCAGCTGATGCATGCGCATGGTCACATCCATACCCACACCGGAAGAAATGAACCTGAAGCGCCCGGAGAGCAGGAACTCCACCAGAATGATCGAAAGTCCAATCATTCCCAGCCCTGATGCGAGTTCTTGGTGAAAAGATCGCGGTGGCCAGCCAAGTGACCAGGAAAAGCCCAACGGCGCCAAGATCAGCAGAACATAGATCAGCGCCAGATAGGGCCATTTCATATGGTTTTGCTCCACTGCGCCAGAGTTGGGACATTCCCGCTGTCTCAAGGGGCTAGGCTAGGCGAGCCCCGGTTGGCGATCAAGCTTCCTGTGATCGGATGTTTTCCCGTCCGGAACGCTATGCCTGTTGGAGTGCTGTCATGTTCCGAAATGGTGGCAGAAGACTGGCCGGTCCGAACGGCCAGGCGGGAAAAAGATGCGAGCATTCCCTTGCGCAAGATCAAGGTTCTTGACCGGGGTTTCTGCGATAATACGGCGTCCGTATAGCCGGACAAAAGGAGGAGATTTAGAAATGCTTGAAGACAAAAAGTCCCCGCAACTTTTCAGCGGAACGCATCCGCTCTCCGACAACTTTCGACGTGAAATGGAAACCCTGATGTCGCGGTTCTTAGGAGGCGGCTCTCCGTTTTTACCGCTGGAAACGGCTGCGCAGCGCACGGGTCTGCCATCTCTTGATATGTCCGGCGCAATTTCCCCGGCCATTGATGTTCAAGAGACGGATACGGCAATTGTTCTGACGGCGGAATTGCCCGGTCTGGAAGAAGACGATGTTGAAATCGAAATCAAGGATCGCCGCCTCACCCTGCGAGGCCAGAAGAAGATCACACATGATGAGACGGGCGACCTGCGTGTCAGCGAAAGAAGCTATGGCAGCTTTTCACGGGCAATGACGCTGCCGGACACTGTTGATGTCGAGAATATCTCGGCCACCTTCGACAAGGGCGTTCTGAGCATCAACATGCCGAAAACCGAACCTCGGGATCCCAGCCGCAAGATCAAGGTTTCATCCAAATAGGTGGCATTTCGGCTGGGGCTTGAAACTGAAGGCCGATCATCGGTCGGCCTTCTTTGATTTGCAATCCAAGGAGTGTGCGGTTTGGTGAACCTGCTGGCACGGATTTGATGCTAAACTGACAGAGAAATCCAATCCTTCCTAGCGCCCAAAACGAAGCAATAGGTTTTGTACAGCCGTGTGCTAAAGTACCTCTGCTTGGCCTTTGAAAAGGGGGCTAAATTGCGGAACTCAGACGCGGCTGACACAAGCTCATCGCCGTGCCCCGACGAGGGGGGCGTGCGTGCCCTCCTTGAAAATTTGACCGGACCGTCGCGCGGGAACGTGAGCTGGTTGGCCGACAATGCCCTTACTGTTTCGGTTGGTGAAAGCCGGGCGTTGAGTCTTCGCCCCAAAGACGACATGCCTCCGCACGACAACGATATCGCAACTCTTCAGTGGGCGGACGGTGGCTATTCAATAACTGCGTCGTCTGGGCGTAATGTCTGGGTGAATGGGCGCAAAATATCGTCCGCGAGTCTCGGGCACGGCGACATGATCGAGTTCGGCGAAAAGGGCCCAATGTCCCGGTACAGGTTATGTAGCAAAACCTACCCGGCGCGTCATACGGTCGAAGAAATCCTAAGTGACGCCTACGCTTACGCCCGAACAAGCCGGCGGCCGTTTGCCAAAAGGATGTCCGGCGCGCTGCGCGACAGCAGTCGTCGGCTAGCGTCTCAGACGACAGTTCTGTTCAGGATCACGGTCGTCGCTGCACTTCTGCTGATCGCGGGCCTTGTGTTTCTGCTTTATCAAAACGATCAAAGGCTGGCGGACAGTATCCAACAGGAATCTCGCAAAATCGAAGCGGTTGCGGTGATGCTTGCGCAGACACGTGAAAATGCGCTGACCCCGGACGATCTGGCCTCGTTGCGGGATGCCTTTGAAAACCAAGTCACGTCGACCGAGCAGCGTCTCGGAACCCTTGAACAGCGAGCAGGCGCATCGACACGGGTAATTACCGCCTCATCTAGTTCTGTCGCATTCATTCAGGGTGCCTACGGGTTGCGTCATCTGGAAAGCGGGAAGCTCTTGCGGCACATGTTGGGGCCGGACGGAGAAAACCTGAAAACCCCGTTTGGGCAGCCCTGGATCGAACCGGACGGCACGGGCGAACCAGCTGAATTCCAGTTCACGGGAACCGGTTTTCTGCTGGAAGGTGTTCCGCTTATGGCCACCAATCGCCATGTTGCCTTGCCGTGGACGTCCCGCGACCGGGTGGACGCTTTGAAAAGTGCGGGGTTGGAAGCGGAAATGCTGAGGCTGCTGGCCTATTTGCCAGGTCAACCGGATCCGATTGAGGCCAAGTTGGAGAAGTTCAGCGAAACGGCCGATGTCGCGCTTTTGTCAGTAGCTCCTGATCGGGTTCAGGGGCTGGGCGTGCCGTTGGCGGATGAACCGCCAAACGCAGGCGAAGAAGTCTACCTGTTGGGATATCCGACGGGCTTGAAGGCGCTGATTGCGCAGGCGGGGCCGGGCTTTCTTCAAACGCTGGAGAAGGAAGGTTCGGTTAATTTCTGGTCCGTAGCTTCCCGATTGTCCGAGCAAAGCAAGATTCATCCGCTGGCCAGCCGGGGGATCGTTGCCAGAGCAAGCCCAGGTTCCATCGTTTACGACGCCGAAACCACAACCGGCGGAAGCGGAGGACCCGCCTTGAACCGGCGAGGTGAGGTAGTCGCCATCAACGCCGCGATCCTGCCTGAGTTTGGCGGCTCCAACATTGGCGTTCCGGTTGCGCACCTCAAAGAACTGTTGAGCGAGGCAGAAGGCCTGTAGTCAGTCGCTTGTTCGGAAGCGGGACTTCTGTACAAGGAAAACCGCCGCCAGCGGGACCGTGACAGTGATCAGGGCGGCTGCAATCAGCAGATACCCGAGTTGGCTGTAGTCGGCAGTCGAGGTAACGACACCCGTTTCCGGATTGGTCACCGCGCGTGTAACGACGAATGTTTGGTTCAGGTATTTTGTTCCGAGACTGGCCGCCGACAACGCCATGTTGGTGAACGATGCCATCACCGCAAAAAAGGTCGCTTTCAGTTGGACCGGGGCGTTGCGTGCGATCCAGGCCAGCAACGGGACCATGGCAATTTGCCCAAGAGGCGATTCAACAGCCGTGTCGAGAATGGCAATGAATCTGGCGTCGACAACTCCGCCTGTACGCGCTGCCGTCCATTCGTGAACGCCGTAGTAAAGGGCAAGGTTTGGAAGAGAGAGCAGACCAGCCGCGATCGTAAGCACCACCACCACGTGGGCGATTGAGCGTTTCGCCATGAATGGCCGCAGGACGATCAATCCAAGCAATGCCAGCAAGGACGTCAGCAGAGCCAGGATTGCCAAAAACTGCTCGTCGAACCCCAATTCGTCAATTTCAAACCACGTCAGTCCCGGCCCCGGCAGAGGAACTGCACGGAACACGAAAATGATTATTGCCGTACCGACCAGGGCTTTCGCCTGGGCGGGTTCCAGTTCTTTCTGAAGACGGGACATGAGGTACAGGATCACCGTGAGAGAAACGGTAAACACCACCTCTTGTGCGAACTCGAATTCCGCGGTTCCCAACACTATGCTGAACACAACAAACGCGAAGCCACCCAGCAATATGGACCATTTGACCTCGGTCACCTCATCCGGGGTATGCAGTGGGTGACCCTGACGAAGCCGCTGACGTTGTATCAGTGAGTGCAGCACCACACCGCTGACGGACAGCACAGGGATGATCAACGCAATCAGGTAAACCTGGCCGTAGAGAGCAAGCCGGTCAGATTTTTGCAGATCTTCCGTTCCTGAGAATATCCAGATGTTGACGGCCGCAACCGCTGCAAACCCTGAGATGATCGAAACTCTGCCCAAGGTCTGCATTGTCGTGTGCTGGGCGCGGGTTTCTTCAGGCGTAAACGCAAGGCCGTCCTGGTCGACCTTGGGAACCGCCTCGACCGTCATGGCGTCGGCGACAACATCCTGAATGGCATAGCCGGAAGGCGCCAGAAGCAGGGCGACAACATACCAGTCTTCCAGCGGCATGACGCCGGCCATCCGAGTGGGCGCGGTCACAAGCCCGTACATTGTGAGCAGGGAAAGGGTAATCAGGGACGCGCCAAACAGGATCAACAGGGATTTCCAGCGCCAGAACAGATCCACGATGTGGCCCAGCGGCATTTTGAGAATCCAGGGAAGACCGGCCCAAAATGCCAGACCTGCGACAAAAGACGCTGATAAATCGAGGTAATCCTTCAGAAAAAAAGCACCGACAACCGAGGTCAAACCGGAGACGCCAGCCGCGAAGTAGACCATCAAAGGCGGCAGGTAGGACCATTGCAACTGCTGAGCCAGATCCACAAAGGTTCTGTGCCACCAATCTGAGAGCTGCGTTCCTGTCGAAGATCGGTCAGTGGTCATATGCCAACCTGGAATTGCTGATGGCCCGTTTGCCTTTGCATTTAGTTAGAGAAATCCAGCTCCGAAAAGCAATGCACTGGTGATCACGCCAAGGATCGGAACGAAAAGAGGCACCCGGAAGTGTTCTTCAGACCCGTTCGGTTTCACCTTCAGAAGGATCAGCGAGACATTGACGAGGACAAAAACCCCCAGAACAATCTGTGATGTGCGCTCCGCCAAGATCCCAATCGGTACGGTTTGGGTCAGAAGAAGGATTGTTGCGACAACGAGCAGTGTGGCAACCACAGGCGTCTGGGTTGCTTTAGGCACAATGGCCAAGGCTTTCGGCAAATGGTCCCTGTCAGCCAGCCCATAGATCACCCGCGATGCCATGATCATCTGGATCAGGACTCCATTAACAGTCGCCACGATCGCAACTGCAGAAAAACCCTGTTTGATCACCTCGGGGGCATTTGCAAAAACAAGTGCAAGCGGCGCAGCAGACGCTGATAGAACATCAATCGGGACAACCAGCAGCACCGTCAGCGATGTTCCAAGATACAGTACCGTCGCCAGTATGAGCGTCAGCAAAATTGCTTTCGGGATGGTACGAACAGGGTCAATTACTTCTTCGGCGACATTTGCCATGTCCTCAAAACCGACAAATGCAAAAAAAGCGAGAAGAGATGCAGCGAAGATGCCTCGCCACGCTTCAAGCTCAAGTGGAGGGAGCATGGAGCTGACATTATATCCCTGCGGGTCCTGAACCGACATGCCCCAGCCGATCACAAAGAGAAGCCCCGCAATCTCGATGATCGTGATGGCCGCAGCAACAAGCACCGATTCTGTAATCCCCCACAGCGCGATAAGCCCCATAATCAACACAACGCTGACAGTCAGAAGCGGTATTGCCAGACCCGTTAATGCGTGAAGATAGGAGGCTGCGCCTATCGCGACGGCAGAGGCCGAGATAACGCCCGAGGCCGCAACCGCCAGACCGACCAGCATTGCCATCCAGTTTTTCTGAAATCCCGCCTCGACATAGGCTGCCTCTCCTGCGCTGACCGGAAATCGCGTTGCGAGTTCTGCATATGAAAGTGCGGTCAGCGAGACGACGAGTGCTGCTACGACAAACGAAAATGCGGCATACGGGCCGGCTATGTCCGCCGTCGCGCCGACGAGCACATAAATTCCTGCTCCGACCGTTACGCCCAGGCCATAAAGCGTAAGCAACGGTGCTGTAAGGGCCCGTTTGAGTTTCTGTTCTGGCGGTTCAACGGTGCTCATCAGAGTTTATACCGAATGTCTTGCTGGCACGTCGCCAGCGGTGTCGTTGTTGTCACCGTCCGCATTTGGCGGTGCGGCCAGGTCTTGCGATCCAATTCGCGCCGTATTCCTTGCGTCTCAACGTTCAGGCTCTTTGGCGGCTTGTGAACAAAGAGGGGGCTCGCCACCACTCCTGCCGAGCCCCCGTGTGGAACGTCCACGCTATTCAAATTCCGCTCACTGTCATGTTTGCTTGGGGACAGGTCAGTGAACGTAGATCATGATTAATATTCGTATTTCACTATATGAAGGTTGCAAGTGCATTGATCTGTGTCAATCGGTACGTTCTGCGGGCCTCGTTTGGTTGCTTTGGAAAAGACAGTGATCTCCAGTGACTTTAGAGTTGATATGGTGCTTTGGTTGTGAAGTTCTGGAAATGTGAGGTGCCATTGGTGGCGGTCGCCAAACGTCGAAATTACCGGCCAGCACGAAACAGAATGCTTTCGTTGAATCCCGTCTTAGTCACAGGTTCCAAAAAGATTTGACTGATGGATCAGTCGAGCCGATTGTGCCAATAAAACAGGTTTGTTAACGTCGTCCCTGCGCCAGGGAGGGCGCATGTACCTACATGTTGGACTATTCGCATAACGGCTGGCTTGTGGCGGCATCGCTTGCCGTGGCATTGATGGCCGGTTTTACCGGGCTCTATCTGACGCATGGAGCCTCAAAGCTGAACGACCAAAGACGCAAGTTCATCGTCGCTCTGGCTGCGATCATACTGGGTGGCGGCATCTGGTCCATGCACTTTGTGGCAATGCTGGGTTTGCAACTGCCAATTCTGTTTTATTACGACGCGCTGATCACATTGATTTCAGCTTTGGTGGCAATTCTGATGGTCGGTCTGGCCCTGCTGCTTTTGCATTTCCGTCCCCGGACAGTGCAAACAATGATCGGCGCCGGTGTCATCGTCGGCCTTGGAATTGTGGTAATGCATTACGTGGGCATGTCAGGGATGCAGCTTTGCCGCCCAGTCTACAATGCTTGGGATGTGGCAATTGCAACGCTTGCGTCGGTTGTGCTCTCCGTTGCCGCCATTTGGGTTGCGTACGACAATCGAACCCAGCGCAATATCCTGCTGGGCACGGCCTGTTTTGGCCTGGCTGTATTCACGATGCACTTCGTGGCAACCGGCCTGACCGACTTTGTCGCGACGGACAACGCAGGCGGAGCCGGACCGGCCCTGAACAATCAGGTCCTGGCGATGGGTGTGACTGTTTCGGTGTTTCTGATTTGTGGTGCCTTTCTGCTGACCGGCATTTCGTTTGTCGGCCCCGAGACGGCCACCGGCGCTGCGCCTTCTGTGGAACCCGAACCGGAACCGGCGCCGGTCGTACCGCGTGCAGGTGTTCCGTACGAGCGGGACGGCCAAACCTTCTTTGCCCAACCCGGAAAAATAGCCGCAATCCGGGCCGAGGGGCATTACACCGTGCTGTATATGGATGCCGATAAGCTTTTCTGCCCCTGGTCGATTACCGAGGCCGAAAGCCGGCTAAAACCAGATGGTTTCCTGCGGGCGCATCGTAGCTATCTTGTCAATCCCGAACATGTCTCAAGCTTTGAGAGGCACAAGGACAACGGCACCTGCTACTTCGACGGGGTTGACGCGTTGGCCAAGGTTCCGGTCAGCCGATCCCGCCTGACGGACATTCGCGAGGCGCTGGGCCTTTAGTCGCAACTCGTGCAGCTAATTCGCGTTTCGTGAAACAAGCTGCGCGCCCCGTTTCCACCCGCTGGAATGGCTGCCCCCAGTGTTCTTTCCTTCCCCGCAGGTCCCCCAAGGCATACCGCTCGGACCCAGGGAGGAAAAACATGATACCAGCCGGTTTTGAGTATCACCGGCCAGGCGACATCGCCTCGGCCATTGGCATCTTACAGGAACACGGAGATGAGGCGCGTGTGATCGCAGGCGGCCACAGCCTGATCCCGATGATGAAGCTTCGCATGGCCGAAATGGGCCATCTGGTTGATCTGCAGGCCATTGATGAACTGAAAGGCATCGAGATCGGGGCTGATACCGTCTCGCTGGGCGCGATGGTCACTCAGCATGAGTTGATCACGCATGACGGTCTGGCATCGGCCGTTCCCTTGATCCGCGAGGCCGCGTTGCAGATCGCTGATCCTCAGGTGCGTTATATGGGTACCGTTGGCGGCAACGTCGCAAACGGTGATCCGGGTAATGACATGCCGGGCCTGATGCAGTGTCTGAACGCGACGTTCGAACTGTCTGGTCCTGATGGCAACCGCAGCGTGGCAGCCCGCGATTTCTATGAGGCTGCCTATTTTACCGCGCGCGAGGATGAGGAAATCCTGACCCGGATTTCGATCCCGGTACCGGGTGCGGGCGTCGGACAGGCGTATGAAAAGCAGAAGCGCAAGATCGGCGATTACGCGACCGCTGCGGCCGCGGTGATGGTTGGCAACGGCCAGGCCTCGGTCGCTATGACCAATCTGGCGGATACGCCCATCTGGTCTGAGGCGGCCAGTAGAGCGTTGGCCGGCGGCGACGTCGACGGCTGCGTCGCAGCAATGCTCGAAGCGATTGATCCAGTGGCTGACAATCGCGGCCCCGTCGAATTCAAGAAACACGTGGCCGCCGTGATGCTGCGCCGCGCCATAGACCGTGCGCAAAGCCGCGCGGGCTGAGGGAGGAACACTTATGTCGAAAATGCACGTCAAACTCACCGTGAACGGCAAGCAGGTCGAAGGTCTGGCCGAGCCGCGCACGCTGCTGATCCACTTCCTGCGGGAAGATCTGAAAATCACCGGTCCTCATATCGGGTGCGAGACTAGTCATTGCGGTGCCTGCACCGTGGATATCGATGGCAAGTCCGTCAAATCCTGCACCACCTTTGTGGCGCAGGTGAACGGCGCCGATATCACCACTGTCGAAGGGTTGACCAATGACGATGGCAGCCTTGGTGTTCTGCAAGAGATGTTCCGGGAACATCACGGGCTGCAATGCGGATTCTGCACGCCGGGCATGATTACCCGCGCGCATCGCTTGCTGCAGGAAAACCCGAACCCGACTGAGGAAGAAATTCGATTCGGTATGGCTGGGAACCTGTGCCGTTGCACCGGGTATCAGAACATCGTCAAGGCGATCTCGGCCTCGGCTGACATGCTGAACGCTCAGAAGGAGGCCGCGGAATGAACGATCAAACCATGACCCCCGAAGAACGCGCCGCCAATCTCAAAGGGATGGGCTGCGCCCGAAAGCGCGTCGAGGATGTGCGCTTTACCCAAGGCAAGGGCAACTACGTCGATGACATCAAGCTGGACGGGATGCTGTTCGGCGCATTCGTCCGTTCGCCTTACGCCCACGCCCGCGTTGTCAGTGTAAACAAAGACGCCGCGATGGCCGTGCCCGGTGTTGTTGCTGTGTTGACGGCCGAGGATCTGGCTCCGCTAGGCTTGCATTGGATGCCGACGCTGGCAGGTGACAAGCAGATGGTGTTGGCCGATGGCAAGGTTCTGTTCCAGGGCCAGGAAGTCGCTTATGTCGTCGCCGAAAACCGCTATATCGCGGCGGATGCGGCTGAGCTGGTCGAGGTTGACTACGAAGAACTGCCCGTTCTGACCGACCCGTTCGAGGCGCTGAAATCGGACGTTGTCCTACGTGAAGACCTTGCGGGTCAGACCGAGGGCGCACACGGACCGCGCAAGCATCACAACCACATCTTCACCTGGGAACAGGGCGACAAGGACGCGACCGAAGCCGTTCTGGGAGAGGCCGATGTCGTGGCCGAAGAAATGGTCTATTACCACCGCACCCATCCCTGTCCGTTGGAGACCTGCGGCTGTGTGGCGTCGATGGACAAGGTAAACGGCAAGCTGACGCTGTATGGCACCTTCCAGGCCCCCCACGCGATCCGAACCGTTGTGTCGCTGATCTCGGGTCTGGCCGAGCACAACATTCGCGTGATCAGCCCTGATATCGGTGGTGGCTTTGGCAACAAGGTTGGCGCTTATGCGGGCTATGTCTGCTCGGTCGTTGCCTCGATTGTCACCGGCCAGCCGGTAAAATGGGTCGAGAACCGGATGGAAAACCTGATGTCCACCGCCTTTGCCCGCGATTATTGGATGCAGGGCAAGATCGCTGCGACCAAGGATGGCAAGATCACTGGCCTGTGGTGTCACACCACGGCGGATCATGGCGGGTTCGACGCCTGCGCCGACCCGACCAAATTCCCGGCCGGTTTCATGAACATCTGCACCGGGTCGTATGACATCCCCACCGCTTATCTGGCTGTGGATGGTGTCTACACCAACAAGGCACCGGGTGGTGTCGCCTATCGCTGTTCGTTCCGGGTGACCGAGGCCGCCTATTTCATCGAACGGATGATCGAGGTTCTGGCCATCAAGCTGAACATGGACGCGGCTGAACTGCGCCGGATCAACTTTATCCGCAAAGATCAGTTCCCGTATCAATCGGCGCTCGGCTGGGAGTATGACTCGGGCGATTACCACACCGCTTGGGATAAGGCATTGAAGGCCGTGGGCTACGAAGACCTGCGCGCCGAACAGGCGCAGCGGATTGAGGACTTCAAATCGGGCAAGACCCGCAAGTTGTTGGGTATTGGGCTGACGCACTTCACTGAAATCGTAGGCGCGGGACCGGTGAAGAACTGCGATATTCTCGGGCTCGGCATGTTCGATTCCTGCGAAATTCGAATCCACCCGACTGGGTCGGCCATCGCGCGGTTGGGGACGATCAGTCAGGGTCAGGGCCATGCCACGACCTTTGCCCAGATCATCGCCAGTGAGATCGGCTTGCCTGCCGACGATATCACGCTGGAGGAAGGTGACACGGACACCGCGCCTTATGGACTTGGCACCTATGGCTCTCGATCCACGCCTGTGGCGGGTGCAGCGACGGCAATGGCTGCACGTAAAATCCGTGCCAAAGCGCAGATGATCGCCGCCTACCTGTTGGAAGTCCATGACGACGACGTTGAATGGGACGTGGATCGGTTCTCAGTCAAAGGCGCGCCCGAGCGGTTCAAGACCATGAAGGAAATCGCCTTTGCCGCCTACAATAAGGCGATCCCAGGACTGGAACCCGGTCTTGAGGCCGTCAGCTACTATGACCCGCCGAACATGACCTATCCGTTCGGAGCTTATATCTGCGTCATGGAGATCGACGTGGATACAGGCGAATGGGACGTTCGGCAATTCTATGCGCTGGACGATTGCGGCACCCGGATCAACCCGATGATCATCGAAGGTCAGGTCCACGGTGGCGTGACCGAGGCGCTGGCCATCGCGATGGGTCAGGAAATCGCCTATGATGAGATGGGCAATGTGAAGACCGGTACTCTGATGGACTTCTTCCTGCCCACGGCATGGGAGACGCCCAATTACACCACTGATCACACGGTGACGCCATCTCCGCATCACCCGATTGGTGCCAAGGGCGTGGGCGAGAGCCCCAATGTGGGCGGCGTGCCCGCGTTCTCGAACGCGGTGCATGATGCATTCCGCCCATTTGGCCTTGTTCAGAGCCATATGCCGCATGACCACTGGCGTATCTGGAAGATCGCCAACGGTCTGGGAATGCACGGCTAACAGGAAAAGCCGCCGCGCTACATCCCAACGCGGCGGCAATCCGGGAGAATGGCATGAGCTTGCAGGACATACAGCAAGGCCTCGCCGAGGTGGGCTATGTTGCCGACGACCGGTTGGCGATGGCACTGCATCTGGCGCAGACGCTTGGGCGTCCACTGCTGCTGGAAGGCCCGGCTGGGGTCGGCAAAACCGAGGTCGCCAAGGCGCTGGCAGCACAGCGCGCGGCGCGGTTGATACGGTTGCAGTGCTATGAAGGGCTGGATGCCAGCCACGCGATTTATGAGTGGAATTACCAGCGCCAGTTGCTGGCCATTCGTGCAAGCGAAGCACAGGGCGGAACCAGCGAGGCCCAGCTATTTACTGATGACTATCTGCTGAAGCGACCATTGCTGGAAGCAATCAGCGAAGAAGTGCCACCTGTTCTGCTGATCGATGAAATCGACCGCGCGGATGAGGAGTTTGAGGCCTATCTGCTGGAAATCTTATCCGACTTTCAGATCACCATTCCGGAACTCGGAACGATCAAGGCGCGTTCGCGGCCTATTGTGATCCTGACTGCGAATGGGACTCGGGACTTGTCGGACGCGCTGCGGCGTCGGTGCCTGTACAGCTTCCTCGATTACCCATCGCGTGAAACGGAAATGGCTATCCTGAAAGCCCGCATGCCCGAAGTCGAAGGGCTATTGGCGCGCCAGATTGTTGGCGTGGTGCAGGCGCTGCGCAAAGAAGACTTGGAGAAGACTCCCGGTATTGCCGAAATGTTGGACTGGGCGGCGGCCCTTTCGGGGCTGGGTGTAAATGACATGGCGCAATCCCGCGAAGAGGTTCAGGCGACGCTTGTCTGCCTTCTAAAAACTGCCGCCGACTATGACGCTGCCCCGCCCGAAGTGATGGATCGCCTGATAGGAAAGGTGGCGTGATGCAAGTCACCCGGTTCCCCACTCGCGCATCTGGTTTGGCGGATCGCATGTCCGGCTTCATCGCACATCTGCGTATGAACGGAATGCGTGTGGGACCGGCTGAAACGGGGGACGCATTGGCCGCGCTGGCGGCGGTTGAGGCAACGGATATCAGACAGGCCCAGCGGGCGCTTTGCGTGTTACTGGCCGGCGACGCCGACGATTGGCGGCGCTTCGATGACCTGTTCGAAGCCTATTGGTTCAATGCAGGAAAGCAGCGCGCGGGAACAGCCCAAACGGCGCATGTGCGGGTTCAATCCGCCAAGCCGATGATCTGGCAGCAGGAAAGCCAGGCTGCTCAGGAAACGGAAACCGGCACGGATCAGGCTACTGCGCCTGATCCCGGCGACGGGGAGGCCGTGGGGAGGAACGGGAAGCTGATTGCAACCCGTACGGCCAACCTGTCGCGTCAGGATTTGCGCGAGCTGATGGACGAAGACGCGCTGCGGCAAGCGGAACTGGCCGCAACTGCCATCGCGCGCGCCATCCGCGACCGCCGCTCGCGCCGGCGGAAACAAGCGCTGCGCGGCCCATCGCTTGATATGCGCCGGATCCAACGCGCCAGCCTTGCAAGGGGCGGAGAACCGATGGACCTGTATCGCCGCGCTCGTCCACCACGCCCGATGCGGATTGTGGCCTTGTGTGACGTAAGCGGTTCGATGACGGTTTATTCGCGGGTTTTTCTGGCCTTCCTCAAAGGTCTGATCGGCAGTGGCACAGAGGCGGACGCCTATCTCTTCCATACCCGTCTGATGCGCGTCACGGATGCGCTGCGCGACCACGACTCCTTGCGCGCGGCCGGGCGGCTGTCGTTGATGGCCGAAGGGTTTGGCGGCGGCACGGATATCTCGGGCAGTCTTGAGCATTTTCTGAATGGATACGGCGCGCGGTCTTTGAACGGGCGGACCATCGCGCTGATCTTGTCCGATGGATATTGCAGTTCCGACCCGCAGGCGCTGGGCGATGCGCTGGCGCGCATCCGACGTAAAGCGCGGCGGATCGTATGGCTGAACCCCTTGAAAGGCTGGCGTGACTATCAGCCGATTGCTGCCGCGATGCAGGCGGCGGAACCCTATCTGGATGCACATTTGCCAGCCAACACGCTGGAAGCGCTGGCGGCGTTGGAACCGCAGTTTCGTAAGCTGTGAAAGGAGTCTGAAATGGCTAACTTCGACATATTCGACACGATTGAACAGCTGCGCAAAACCGGTGAGGCCTTTTGTGTGGCAACGGTCCTGCGCACGGCGGATGCAACGTCCGCAAAGGCCGGAGGAAAAGCTGCGATCACCAAAGACGGACGCCTTCTTGGACATCTCGGAGGGGCTTGCGTGCAGCGCGCCGTCCGAACCTCGGCCCGGACGGCGCTGACCACCGGTGAGCCGCAGATGATCCGTGTCAAACCTTCGAACAAGGTGGTGAGCATGACAGATCCCGACGGAGTGCAGACCTTCAAAAGCGGCTGCCCCTCGGGCGGCACTGTCGATCTGTTGGTCGAGCCGTATCAGCACACCCCGCGTCTGGTGATCTTTGGGACGTCTCCGATTGCCACAGCGCTGGCAGCGCATGGGGCGCTGGCCGGCTTTCGCATCTGCCTTGGTGACGAGGCAGAAACAGACGGCGACTACGATAGGTTTACGCTGGAAACCATCGACCATTTGGACATCGAATCGCAGGATTTCGTTGTTGTTGCCTCGCAGGGTCGCGGAGACGCTGACGCCCTGAAAGCGGCGCTGCAAACCGAGGCGGCCCATGTCTCCATGGTGGCCAGCCGCCGAAAGGCTGATGCGCTTACGGCAAAACTCATCGCTCAAGGTTTGGCGCCGGAGCGCGCGGCGCAGCTCAAATCCCCGGCCGGGCTGGATATCCATGCGATCGATCCGCATGAAATCGCCCTGTCGATCCTGGCCGAGATCGTGCTGTGGCGAAACACGAACAAATCCAGAGAGGCATCTGATGATGAAAAACGTGCTTAATCGCCTGCGGCGTTTGTGGCTGGTGCGCCCGGACGTAACGCCGGAAGAGGCTACCGAGACCGCACTTCTGGTCTATCCAAGATGTTGTTGAACAAAGGAAACATGAATGGAACTCAGTGACGAAATCCACATTGCCACCCCGCGCGACGTCGTTTACCGCGCTTTGAACGATCCGGATGTCCTGCGCGAGTGCATTCCCGGCTGCGAGGAGTTGATCCAGCATTCGCCAGAGCACCTTGAGGCCAAGGTTGTCCTCAAGATCGGCCCGGTCAAAGCGCGGTTCTCGGGTGAGGTGACGCTGAATACTTCAAATGCACCTGAAGGTTTTTCCCTGACCGGGGAAGGCAAAGGCGGCGCGGCCGGGTTTGCCAAAGGTGGTGCCGACGTAACGCTTACCTCAAATGGGGATGAGACCATTCTTGCATACACCGCTAAAGTTGAAGTCGGCGGAAAGATTGCGCAATTGGGTAGTCGATTGATTGCTGGCACCGCGAAAAAGCTCTCGGGCAAGTTCTTTACGCGTTTTGGCGAGATCGTCTCGGAGCAATCGGTTTCTTAGAACCAGTATCAGTAGAACTTGGGATTGAGTGGCTGGGAATTGATCATCGTTCAGAGGTGACAAAACCCAGCTCATTTGCGTGCCCATTTGGCCTAACCCTGCCTTAATGCGACCGGTTCGAGTTGTCCTGCAGTGCGATTCAAACTTCAAAGATGCGCGTGAACAACGGAAAGGGCGTGGGTTAACGCCCTCTCGGCGAAATCTATATTGCCTGTGAAGTCGCTGCCCTTTCGGCTTGCGTCTTCCTGCAAGTTTTCTCCGACTTTCTGAATGCGTCCCTCCGCAATCGTGCCCCAAACCGCGATATCCTTGATCTTCATCGGGTCGACGGTCAGGGGGTTCTCTGCCAAAATCGTGAAGTTGGCGAGCTTGCCCGGTTTGATGCTGCCCCGTTCTTCTTCAAGGCGGTGAGAATACGCCGCATTGATCGTGACCCCGCGCAGGGCCTGTTCGGCAGAGATCTTTTGGTCGCTGCCGGCTACGCGACCGGAACTCGTGACCCGGTTTACCGCGCACCACATCAGGAACAGCGGGTCGCCCGGTGCCATGGGCATGTCAGAGTGCAACGACCACGAGATACCCGATTTGTCCAGATCGCCCAGCCGCACCATCTGGTCCGCGCGCTCGGGTCCCAGGCCGGTTTCGCTGTAGCGATCTGATAGCGCGGTGACGTAGTAAGGATTAGCGCTGACGATCGCGCCGAGGCGTTTGATACGCTCGACCTGGTCGGGTGCGCTGACGGCGAAGTGGACAATCACCGTACGATGATCAAAACGCGGGTTGCGCAATAGGTTATCTTCCAGCGTGTTCAGAACACGGTCGAGACCGGCATCGCCGTTGACGTGCACATGCACCTGATAACCGGCGTCCCAATAGATCCGGAAAGCACGTTCGAAAGCATCCTGATCCATCATCCATTCACCGTGATAGTCACCGATGGCGGGGTCGCGAAGTTGGATTGCGAGGGAATATATGGCGCCGTCAGAGAACAGTTTTACGCTGCCCTTTGCCATGCTGGTCATGCCGCCGTACCAGTCGACCAAAGCCTCGGTTTGGCGGATCACGTCGGTATCCTGATCGTAAGTAGCAACCAGGCTTTTGCCATCGGGAATGAACGTCCATCGGAAGGGCATCGATGGCGCCGACATCACCGCATTGACCGCATCCTGAATGGGCTTTGCAAGAATACCGCCCGGTTCGTTTCCGAAGGTCACACCCTTGGCGTGCATATAGTCGCGCATGGTCAGCAGGCCGGAACGGAACTTTTCAGGGTTTGCGACCATCGGCGCTATACTCGGCAAAACGGCAAACAAACCCTGTTCCCAGAAGTGACCATCTTCGAAACTGGATTGCGATTTTTCTGTCTCTGACCAGCTGGCGATCAGGTCTTCGGTGACGCCCGCGGCGTTCATCGCGGCTGTATTCAGGATGAACTCATGGCAGGATCTGGCCCACGCGAATATCGGCCGCTCGGCGCTGATCGTGTCGAGGTCGGCGCGGGTCAGAGGGCCATAGAACGCGGCATGATACCCCCAAGTGAGCAGCGGTTCAGCCGGATCATCCAGCCGGGTCTCGGCTGCCGCAAGGCGCGTCATGAAGTCATCCTTGTCATTGAGGGCAATCGCGGTGCCGTCGGGCAGTTCCCAATCCTCGATGGACAGGATCAGGGATGACATTGTCAATCCTGCCAGGATCGGATGGTCGTGCTGCGCAATGAAACCGGGAACGATAACGTGGTCGTCGAATGTTGTGTCCAGATCGTACGGTTTATCTCCAAGGATGCCCTTGACATCGTCCAGCGTTCCGGTTGCAAGGATCCGATCTTTTATCACCGCAACGGCCTGAGCTGACGGTTGATCCGGGTCGAGCGTCACGATCTCGCGCGCAGTGAAAATCGTGGCGGTCTCCAAACCCAACATCGCAGCGCCAACGTCCGAAAGAGAGGTCGCTTGAGCCATTGCCTGTCCGGCCAAAGCCAGGGCAGTTGAGTTGATCAGGGCGAATTTTAGGAAACGCCTTCTGGAAATATCAGTCATTACGTTCTCCGGAAATCACGTTGTTGAGGAAACAGCGGGTACAAATAACGTCAGCACCATTAAAGCGTAAGGTACTCAAAAATCACCATGTTCTTTCAGAAACGGTCCGATTTCCTGAAAGAACTCATCGAACCCCGGATGGCCGCGTATCATGCAATGATTGGCCCCGGGCAGTTCAACGAACTCAGCCGTCGGGATTTCCCGGGCTGTCTCACGGCCTTCACTGATGGGTGCTGCCATGTCGCCTTGGGCATGCAACACCAAAGTCGGAACACTCACGCGCTGCGCATCTGTGCGTACGTCCATGTAGCTGTTCATTTCCATGATCCGCAAGGCCGTTTCCGGGCTGGCGGAGATGCGTTGCATTTCGTCGAAACTTGCCCCTTCTTCCGGTGTGGCATCCGGCATGTAGCAAGACGTGAAGAAATGGCGGTACACCGGGTTGGGGGAGCCCCAGCCGGCCGATACCATGGCGCGAGATGCTTGATAAAACTGTTCGGCTTCGGCGTCCCCGCGCATCATGCGCCCGCGCAAATAGCCCCCCAGCAGGATAAGAAATTTCACACGCTCGGGGTGTCTTGCCGCAAATCGAATTGAAAATGCAGACCCCTGACTGATGCCGAACAGGCCAAAACGATCCAGCCCGGCCGCATCGGCCACGGCAATCATGTCGTCGATCATACGATCTTCTGAAATGTCCTCAACTTCCCAGTCTGAAAGCCCGTTTCCCCGTTGGTCGAACCGGACCAATCGACAGAGTTTGGACATCTCGGACAGGAAATCCCCCCAGACCGGGCTGGTCCACTCATACTCGATGTGATTAAGCCAATTCGGGGCTTTCAGCACAGGTGTACCTTCTCCGGTCGAGGCCCAGGCAAGATTTACGCCGTCTGCCGATTTGCAGAACTTCACGCGCTGTTGCAGTGAAATCTCAGGAGCCGCACGCACGGGCGCCGCCTGAGGGGACCATTGCCAGACACGAATGGGTCGAGTGATGTTCTTGACGCGTTGGCCGCCCATGTCGCGAAATGGAGCGTCGACCCGGTCCTGAATTGCCTGATGCACGATATCCGAAACGCACACGCCGCCGGGTTCTGCCAATCCTTCGAGCCGCGCGGCGACGTTCACCCCATCTCCGAAGATGTCACCGTCGTCGAAAATGACATCGCCCAGATTGATGCCGACGCGAAATCGGATTCTCTTGTCGTCCTCCAGTTCGGTTTCCCGAAGGCTCATCGCTTGCTGAATGCTGACGGCGCATTGAACCGCGTCCTGAACGGATTCAAATGAGGCCAGCATGCCGTCTCCGGTCGTTTTGATGATGCTTCCTCGGCGCCGGGTTATTTCCGGATCGATCAATTCGCGCCGGTGTTTCTTTTGACGTGACAGAACACCCAACTCGTCCACTTCCATCAAGCGCGAGTACCCGACCATATCGGCCGCCATAATGGCTGAGAGGCGTTGTTCCATGGCAATCCCCCCTCTGCGCCAGCGGTGGTTTGATCGCTGTCAATCAGGTTCTGGCGCGAAACAATGACCCCAGTATAGCCGGAAATCTTCAGGCCGTAACGGTGCTCTCAAATGTAGGCTGTTGATGGGGCTGGTGAAGGTTTGAAGAGATCGTGGAATTTTCCGACTTCACTCGAACTGAATAATGACCGCCTCAAAATCCTCGAAGCTTGTAACTTTGGTATGATGACCGCGTCCGAACTTGTCTGCCATGTGCCAAACGTCCCCGGGTCCTATGTCCCGAAAATTGCCATCGCTTGCGGTAACGCGGATCTTTCCGGCAAGGCACCCCAGCCTTTGCGCCACTGGCGTCGGGTGGATCGGTTCGTTCCAACCTGATCGAAGCCTCAGGAACATGGTCTGTTTAACATGCTCCGGCTCGGAGACCTCAATTGCCTTTGCTGGTGGCGCAAAGCTTCGCTCTGCCAGCGGAACTTCGATCTCGGACCAACGGCTTTCGCCTGCGGCGTCGGCATACAGGTTGTAGTACTTCACGATCAAAACCCTTCCGGAGATTTGCCAAAGCCAGGCTGATTGTCAAAATCATCAACCCTAAAGCTGTGAACCAATTGGCAAGATGCTCAAAAAGCCGGCGACGATGTGATCCCATGCCGTACCTGTCGGCTCGGAGTCATATTCCAGGATCGTGCCATCCTCGTTCCGGGTCCGCCACTTAAGTTGGCCTGCACGCTCCAACGTCACGTGATAGGTGTAGGCTGGCAGCGCTTGGTCCAAGGCAGCCATGGTTTGACTGGCCAAAGCGGGCGAATCCATCAGAATCCCCATTTCGGTATTGATGTGGACCGAACGCGGGTCCCAGTTGAACGACCCGACGAACAGATATCGGTCATCCACCGCGAAAGCCTTGGAATGGAGGCCGGATCGGGATTGCGCCCAGTTGATGCCGCGACGTTGGACTTGATAGGCATCGGGCCTCAGTTCATACAGGTCGACCCCGCCGCGCAGCATTGCCCGACGTTTCTTAGCGTAGTGGGCGTAGACCGGTGCGACGTCGTTCGAGGCCAATGAGTTGGTGACAACTTTGACCTCGACCCCGCGGTTTTCCAGTTCGGTCATCCATCTCACGCCATTGTTGCGCGGTACAAAATAGGCCGAAATAATGTTCACTTCGCTTTTGGCATTTTCGAAGTAGGGCAGAAGTTGGGATGCGAGAATTGGATCCGAGTTTTCCAGGCCTGCCGCCTTGGACGGCGGGTCCGCATACAATCGGGCAGGAAGCCAATCCAGTGACAGCGCGCCGTCTGCAAAATTCTCTTCGGCTGATCGTCGCAGGGCGGCGCCGTATTGCGTTTGCTTCGCCTCTTCCACCAGCGCGTTGAGCCTGCCTCGCGCGTCGCTCAGGCTGAAGGCCTCCGGTTCACCGACGACCACGCGGGCAGGAACGGCAAATTCGCTGTTCCAGTATGCGTCGAAGCTTTTGGAGACCTCTTTTACAACAGGACCTGCGGCCAGAACGTCCAGATCGGCATAGTTCATTTCTTTACGGGCCAGAAAGTACTCGGCACCGATGTTTCGCCCACCGACAATCGTGAACACGTTGTCCGCCGTCATGGATTTGTTGTGCATTCGTCGATTGATGCGTTTGAAATCAGTCAGCCCCGCAACCAGCAGGCTTTGATCGCGCCAAAAGGGGTTAAACAGCCGGATTTCGATGTTGTCGTGGTAATCAAGCGCAGCGGTCATCGCGTCGTAGCCGGATGTATCCATGTCATCCAACAGCAACCGGACACGCACCCCCCGATCTGCCGCTTGTAAAAGACTGGCCGCAAAGAGATGCCCGGTCGGATCGTTGTGCAAAAGATAGTATTGGGCGTCGATCGTTTGCTCTGCCGCTGCGGCCATCAATAGCCTTGAGACCAGAGCTTCTTCGCCGTCGCTGATCAGCTTTACACCCGAACGACCGTCTTTTGGGTCTCCGAGACGGTTGACGGTCTGCGCAAGATTGCTGCCCGAGCTTGCAGGAACAGCACTTGATACCGTCTTTTCATAGGTTCGAACCCGGGGAGAGCAAGCGACAAGGCCCAACGTGCAAACGACACAAACCACGATAGCCCATGGTTTCATAGTCTTCCTCCAACCATCCGTTACCAAGTGACTACGTATCAGGGCGCGAATGCAAGTTTCTTCTTTGCAGTGTCTGGTTGTTTCGCATCTGTCCCCGGGCGGTGTGTGGTAGGGATCGCAGTATGGCGACCATTAAAAGCCACCTATTAGCGTGTTGGACTAGGGGGCGAGGCTGGTCGAAGGATATTGGCAAAGGCCTGAATTCGTACCCGTTTTGCCTGAAAATACCCGTTCAGGCGTCGACTGTTCTGATGCTTCCGATCTCGATTTCTCGATCTTGTTTGGACGAGGCAATTGCCGCAAAAACGATGGCCAACGACTTTAGGTTGTTCTTTGCGGATACCGAGGGCACTCGGTCCTCTTCTATCGCACAAAGAAGCTCGCCCATGGTTCCGCGAAACCCGTCGTTGAACCATTGTCCCTTGAGCGCTGGGCGCGCGATGCCCTGCGCTGTCTCAAGCGTCACAGATTGCGATGAAAGATCCGGTCCCCTTGATGTAAGGCTTCCGGTTGTGCCAGCCACATATGTTGTGTCACGCGGGCCAAAAGGAACGCCCCCGTCAAAAATCAGGCTTGCTTGGCCTTGGTCCAAACGCACCAGCGCCTGTGACATCAAAGGGACCTTGTTGGCCTGGCCACGTGCCGGTGTCGCGGTTGCAAAGACGCTTTCCGCCCTGTCGCCAACAAGAGACGCAAGAAAGTCGAACCAATGCACACCAAAATCATAAAGGATCAGGTGCTCCATTTCGTCAAACGGCGTACCTGCGGTCCAGCCGTGATCCCAGTGAATTGAAACATGTGCAGACAGAACGTCGCCGATCAACCCAGCTGAAACCGCCTCGCGCATCCAGGACAGGTGCGGAGCCCAGCGACCATTTTGGTTTACCGCGAGTTTAACACCCTGATCATCTGCCAACTTCACAAGGTCATTGCCAAGATCGAGGTCTGTAACAAACGGCTTCTGGCTGAGCACGTGTTTGCCCGCCTGCAAAGCAGCCTTGAGGATTGGCACGCGTTGTTCCGGATGAAGCGTGACGTCGACAACGTCGATTTCATTGTCGGAAAGAAGCGCCTGCCAATCATCTTCGATGCGCGCCGACGGGCAGTATTCGGAAGCCTTTTCTTCGGCTTTCGCGCGCGTCCGGTTCCAGATTGCGGCAATGTCCCAGCCGGCCGTTCGGTAGGCATCCAGATGGCTTACGGAAATTCCGCCCGTACCAATTATTCCGATCCTAGGCCTGTAGTTTTGAGGCACCGGTGGAGAATACGGCAGGTCCGGGGCAGGGACTTCGGGCAACTGGGCTGACTTTAAGGCATACTGGTCGGTTTTGGCACTGTCCTCGCTCATGACAGCAACCTGAGAGTTTGTTTTTCGCGGGCTGAACGGAGCGCGGTATCGACGATCCGCTGTGCTGTCAGACACAGGGCCGGATCAAGCGGCCCTTCGACCCGGGTTCCATTGGACAAGCAGCCAAGGACGTATTCGATGGCATTTCGTTCGCCAGCAGCCAACGGGGTCACCGGTATCTCGTGCCGTTCGGGTTTTGCGCGGGTCTGAACCGTTATGTGGCTGGCATAGTCGGGCGACGAAATGGTGCCGTCGGTGCCGACAAAAACAAACCCGCAAGTGGGTTGCGGCTGCGTTGTCCAAGGATCGGTGAACGTACCCCAGCGCGTTTCCATCTTCGACAGGCCTGTTTCGTAACGGCACACGGCGATTGCATGCTGATCGACCTCGATACCTGGTGTTTCGTCAACCGTGCATGTGACCTCGATCGGTGCACGGCCGCCCATGAACCAGGTTCCAAGCGTCGCGCCGTATCCCAGGTAATCAAGCAGCGAACCGCCGCCTGATGACCGTTTGTACCACCAGGAGTCCGGCTTTTGACGCTCGACTTCCTCGGGGGTTACTTCGACCTTGTCGGCCAGATGGTACAACGGTCCGCGATTTCCGTCATAGAAATGAACCTCACACAAATCGCCGATCATGCCTTCGTCGATCAACCGCTTGGCCGTCACGTGGCTTTCGACCCATCGCAAGGGCCAGTTGATGACCAGCTGATTTCCGGTTTCGTTCATTGCCGTCATCATCCGGCGGGCATCGTCAACGGATGCGGCAAAGGGTTTTTCGACAAAAACATGCATGTCATGAGGAGCCAGCCGTTCCGTGTAGTCCGCATGTTGCGCTGTCGCCACGCATAGAATGGCCATATCGTAAGGACCCGCCGTCATACATGCGTCGAATTCCGTAAATACCCGATCTTCCGGAATATCGAATGCCTTCACTGCCGCCTGCATTTTGTCCTGATCCGGATCGAAGATCGCGGCGATTTCGGCGTCAGGATGCTCGTGCACCATCCGAAGCAAATCACCCATATGCATGTGATCGAAACTGACGCCGACGATCCGGAATTTTGCCATTGGAAACCTCCTTTAGCGTGTGCCGGTGATCCTGACGTAGAGCGCAGTAACCGCGAGGATGATCAGCCCAAACAGGGCCGTGCGTGCGCCTTCCGGCATCTGCATCAAGGTTAGCATGGTATCCAGCACACGCAGAATAAGTGCGCCCACAATTGCACCCGCGAAGCTGCCACGCCCCCCAAAGATTGATGTGCCGCCGATCACCGCCGCGGCGACCGAGGGCAACAACAACGGATTTGCCAGGCTCAGTGAGGTTTGACGGATCATGCCGAGATAGAGCAAACCAGCCAGTGCGGCGATAAAGCTGGATAGCACGTAGAGCGCCAGATAGACCTGCCAGGCCCGTACACCGGATAATTTGGCGGCCTGTTCGTTGGAACCTAGTGCAAACAGCAACCGGCCAAACCCGGTATAGCGCATCAGCCACAGGATAAAGAGCGCGAACGGAACGAATACAAAAAGTCCGTTCGGCATTCCTGCGGTTCGACCGGTCCCGAGCCATGAAAGGAAAGCGGGAATCTCGGTGCCCGCATTGATGACGAGGCGTTGGTAGACCTGCAGGCATCCGGTGGCGATCAATCCCGTTCCAAGCGTCATGATCAAAGGATGGACACGCACCAGTCCAACCCCGATGCCATTTACAACGCCAACAATAAGGCCTGCGGACAAAGCAATCAGGACTGCGGGCGTTACGCCCCATATTGCGCTGAGTGTCGCGCAGACGAAGGCTGAAACGGTGGCGACCACTCCGACCGACAGGTCAATTCCTGCGGTCAGCATCGTCAGTACCTGACAAGCGGCAAGCATCGCCAGAGGAATTGCGAACTTGATCAGGTTGCCGACCCAAAAGGTCGAGATCAGCCCGTCCCGACCGGCCCGGAACGGGGTGACGATACCCGGCCGCAAGACTTCGAGCACAGCGATCATCAGGAACAGGAAGACCAATAGGGGGATGATCGGGTTGTCACGAAGATACCGCGCAAAGCGGACCATTGGCAGGTCAGTGGTGTCCATGCTCATCGGCGGGCCCCCCTTAGTGACGCCGCAGTGCCCAGCATGACAACGAGGACCATGATTGTTCCTTCGATAATGGTTGTCACGTTTGGATCGACGGCCAGCAAAGTCAGGATCGTTCGGATGATCCGCAGAATGAAAACGGCGATGATCGGGCCAAGAAGGCCGCCTTTGCCACCACCCAGAACGACACCGCCAAGAACCACCGCTGCGACAGAGGCCATAAGATACGGACCAGGCACCGGCTCTCCTATTCCGGTCAGGGCGGCCAGGCTTAATCCGCCCATGGCGCAAAACAGACCGCATAGGGCGTAGGCGATAACTTTCGTTCTTCCGACCCCAACGCCTGAACGGAAGGCAGCCAGTTCGTCCGACCCGGTTGCATAGATCGAAAGGCCAAGTTTGGAGCGCCGGATCGGCAGCCAGACCACCGCGATGCCGACAGCGATGACGACAAGCGCCTTTGGCAGCCCGTCGAACAGAAAATGCCCTCGGATCGATTGTTCCAGCCAGTCCGCCGTCGCGCCACCGGGTGTTTCAAGGATCAGCAACGCAGCGCCTTCCCAAACAAAAAGCATGGCGAGTGTAACGACGATGTCGGGTACACGCGTCACGACAATCAGTAGCCCGTTGATCAGCCCCATCAAAAGCCCGACACCCAGAACTAGGAGGAGGGCGGGCACACCGGCCATGCGTTCCATCAAAACGGCAGCCGTCACGGCGCATACCGCCATCATCGACGCAACGGACAAATCGATGCCGCCGACGATCACGACGATGGCCATACCGGCGGTTGCAAAAGCAAAGGGCAGGGCGGCACGGGCGATACTCTCAAGCCCGGACGCGCCGAAAGTGGGTTGTATCACCTTTGTGATGGTCAGAAGAACCACAAGAAGTAAAACAAGCCCCATTACCCAGGAGTGTTTTCGGATGGTCCCGCTCACGCTGCGCCCTCCGCTTCGGTCAGGCCATAAGCCGCGCGCATCAGTGTTTGTTCATCGGCGTTGGCAGCGTCTATCACGTCAACCACCCGCCCGTTGAAGATTACGACCGCACGATCGCAGGCCAGAGGGATTTCTTCCAACTCGGATGTGTAGAACAGAACCGCCGCGCCCTGATCAGCCAACTCGCGAACCAGTGGGTAAATCTGGCGTTTCGTGCGGACATCAATGCCACGGGTCGGGTCGAACAAAAGCAAGGTTTCGACACCGGTCGCCAGCCAGCGACCAATGGTGACTTTCTGCTGGTTGCCACCTGAAAGTCGTTGCACTTCGCCCTGCGCGCGTGTGTCGATCTGCAGCTTTTCGACCGCATAAGCGACCCGGTCCCGCTCGTGGCGGAGTTTTATCGGCCCCCAGTTTCTAAGACGTGCCGAGAATGGTAGGGCAATGTTTTCCCTGACGGACCTTTGCGCCATCAAAGCATCAGAACGGTCGCCCGGCACGAAGGTCAGCCCGGCCGCAATGGCGTCGGCGGGGTGGGCGAAATGAACAGGCTTTCCGTCCACTTCCATTGACCCTGACGTTGGTCGGTCAAAACCCGCGAGTACCTCGAAAAGCTCATCCTGTCCCTGACCTTCAAGCGCGACTACCCCCAGTACTTCGCCGGGGTGCAAGTCGAACGAGACGTCCGAGAAACTGGGCTCGAACGCAAGCGACTGAACGTGCAATCGGGGTGTCTGTGTTTGTGGTCCGTTTGCTTGAAGTATCTGGCGCTGTCCGATGTCTATCTTTTGACCCAGCATCAACTCGACAACGCGTTCTTCGACACCGGGTTCAATGTCCAGATCCCCGACGGACATGCCATCCCGCAACACCGTCGCCCGATCGCACAGTTCCGAAATCTCGGTGAAGCGGTGGGAAACATAGATCACCCCCATCCCGTCATTTGCCTTGCGTCGTACGGTTTTCAAAACACGTTCAACCAAATCTGTGGGCAGTGCAGCGGTCATTTCGTCCAGCAGGAGAACGTCAGGTTCAACTGCCAACGCGCGGGCCAGATCGAGAATGCGAAGCGTGGCGAGCGGCAGGTCGCCGATCATCGCTGACAACTTCAGGTCTTTGATCCCAAGTTCTGAAACCCAGTCACGGAACTGATCGACCGGTGTGTCGGTCAGCCTGAGATTGTCGGACACGTCGAGATCAGGAATAAGCGACGGTTCCTGGTAAACGGGCACCAGACCGGAACGGCGCGCCTCGGCCGGGTTTCCGACATGCGCCGGTTTCCCCCGGATCAGCACCTGGCCAGCATCAGGTTTCAGGGCGCCCGTTATGATTTTGACAAATGTGGACTTCCCGGCACCATTTGCCCCCATCAAGGCAACAATCTCGCCTTCTGCGACCGTAAGCTGGGCTTTGGTCAGGGCATGTACGGCGCCAAAACTTTTGGCCACGTCAGACGCGTCTAGTAGTGCTGTGCGGCTCATGGAATTCCTTGAATGCTGGAGATGCACTGTGTGTGCCCTCCGCCCCGCCGGGGGCGGAAGGCCAGTCTGTTGGGATCAGCCTTCGCCGGGTCCCTTGCAGTCGATGATCTGTTCCATCGTGTAGTCAGTCCATCCAGGAACCGTCACGGAAACGGGCCATTCAGGATCCAGATTGGGATTCTGAGCGGCCTTGATCGTTTCGCGGCCAGCATCTGTCGCGTTTTCCCAAAGCACGGGGTCGACAAGGACAGTGTTACTGTCAGGGGCCTCACCGTTCAGGATGTCGACGGCCAAAGCGATGCCCGCGCCGCCAACCGACCCGGGGTTTGTCACCGCTGCGCCATTCAATCCCTCAACCTCGGTCAGATATTGAACAAAGCCCGCATTGTCCGCTCCGACGATCGGTACCAAAGGTGCGCCGGATTCCGTAAAGGCGTCGACGATCACATTGTCGATGCCGCTGGTCCAGACACCGTCAAACGAGATGCCGGTGGCTAGGAAATCAAAAATCTGTTGCTTGCCCTGGTCCTGCTGCCATCCGGTGAACACCTCGTGCACCACGTTGATCTCGGGATGTTCAGCCAGTGCGCGCTTGAAGCCGTTGTCGCGGTCCGTATCCGCCGAAACCCCGGCGATACCGCGCATGTAAACGACGTCACCTTTCCCGCCGAGCTGCTCGAAAAGCCACTTGGCACCAAGGTAGGCGTATTCTTCCTGATTGTTCGACAGAATGTACGCGCCGTCAGCCGAAACGCCGGCATCCACGGCCACAACGACGATATCTTGCGCCATCGCCTTTTCTAGCGCCGAGTTCAAGGCGTCAGGATTGGATGGGTTCAGAACAATCGCGTCAACACCCGCTTCGATCAGATTGTTGATGTCTTCCAGTTGCCCGGCAGAATCCGTGTTGCGATGCGCAACGATCAGGTTTGTGACATCGGCTTCAACCAAAGCCTGCGCACGCATGGCGCAGATCATCTGTTCACGCCAGCCGTTTCCCTGAACGGTGTTGGACACGCCGATAGTGTATTGCTTGTGCCCGTCCGCAATCGCCACAGTTGCAAGAGAAGCAGATACTGCTATCGCAGCAACGCCATAAAGTAGGTTTTTCATTTCGTTTTCCTCCCAGTTTTCAGTCGTTTCACGTTCGATGTTGCTTCATTTGATGAATGGCGACAGGACATCCCGGGCCAGCAGGAACCCCCGCTTGACCTTTTCGTCTGTGCCTTCGAACAGCCTGTCTTCATGCTCGATGATGATGGGACCGTCGTATCCGACGCGGTAGAGTCCGGAGAAGAAACCAGACCAGTCCACGTCACCCAGCCCGCAAAGCCGGGGGACTTGCCACCCCATGCCGGTTGACATCACCCCGTTCTCATACAGCCCGTCCTGATCAACCATCACATCCTTGGCGTGGACATGGGCCATGTGAGGGCCGAACTCCTTGATAAAGCGCGCCTGATCGATGAATTGCCAAATCAGATGCGAAGGATCGAAATTCATGCCAACCGCATCGCCCCACTGCTCGAATATCCGTCGCCAGATCTTGGGCGAATAGGCGATGTTGTGACCCCCGGGCCATTCGTCATAGCTGAAGATCATCGGGCAGTTCTCAAAACACAGGCGCACGCCAGAGTTTTGTGCGTGCTTGACGATCGGATCGAAAATTTCCGTCGCGCGTTCCCAGTTCGCGTCGAGGTTCAGCGTCCGGACACCGCCCACGAATGTGTTGACGACGTTGATGCCCATCACCCCAGCAGCAGTGATGACGTTCATGAGGTGCCCGATAACTTCTGCCCGATGATCCGCATCGGCATGGAGTGGGTTGGGGTAGTATCCCAGAGCGGAAATCTCGACCCCATGACCTCCAAGTTCCGCGATAATCTCATTCCCCTGATCTGCAGAAAGGCCGTCCACGTTGATGTGGCTGGTTCCCGCATAGCGCCGTTGCTCGCCGCCTGATGCAGGCCAGCAGGCGACCTCCATCGCTGAAAACCCATTGGCACCGGCCCAGGCCGCCACATCGGCCAGTTGAGAGTCTTCGAATGGTGCAGTCAGTAAGCCCAGTTTCATGTCATCGCCCTCAAATCTCGCTCAAATCCACCCAGCGGCTTTCTTTTGCCGATTTCACGACAGCGTCGCAGAACCGCATCTCGTAATGGCCGTCCTCGAATGTGGCCCATGTGCTGCCTTGCTGACGCCCGCCTGCGATGACATCGGCATAGACGGCCCGAAAAAAGTTGAAGAAGGAATCCGCGAAGCCCTCGACATGTCCGGGTGGCAATGTGGCGGCGGCAACCCCGGGGCCGTTCATCAATGTAAAGTCGCGCATCAGAGTCTGGTTCGGTGCGTCACGGTGCCCAATGAACAGATGGTCAGGGGTTTCACTGTCCCAGGCGGCGCTGGCCTTTGCCCCGGCGATATCCCATTGCAATGAATTCTTTCGGCCCATGTTCACCTGAGACGTGCTCATCACACCGCGTGCGCCGTTTTCATAACGGATGAGGATCATCGCCGCGTCGTCGGTATCGATAGGGACAGTTTCGGTTTCGCCGGTTCCGCTGGAAAACGTCTCGACCGAGCCGAGAGGTTTCTGGCGTTCCGGAATGAAGGTTGTCAGCTCTGCAAACACAGAAGCAGCTTTCAACCCGGTGACGAAACTTGTCAGATCAACCCAGTGCGTTCCAATGTCACCGACTGAACGCAGCGCTCCGCCCATTTCGCTTTCCAGCCGCCAGTTCCAGTCATCTGATTTTGCCAGCCAGTCCTGGTGGTAATGCCCTGTTATGAAACGAATATCACCAAGATCGCCTGTTTGAACCATGCCATGAGCTTGCTGGTTCAGCGGGTAAAACCGGATGTTGTAACAAACCGCCGCGACCTTTCCTGACGCATTGGCCAGGTCCACCATTTCAGCGCTTTCGGCGGACGTCATGGCAAGGGGCTTTTCACAGATGACGTGTTTGCCTGCCGCCAGAATCGACTTCACCTGCGGATAATGTGCGTGGTTCGGGGTCGTTACGTGCACCACATCGACGCTTTCATCCGCCAGCAGGTCGTCCAGAGATGCGTAAGCGTGCGTCACGCTCATCGCTTGGGCCCGATCCCGGCCGCGCTCTGGCGATGATCCAAGAACGCCTCTTACGTCCACGCCCAGACGCCGAAGGGCCTGAACGTGCGCCGTTCCAATGAATCCAGTCCCGATCACTGCCGCGCCAATTTTTGCGAAGTCACTCATCGTGTGCTCCAGTCAAACAACCGAATACCCTCCGTCCACGGTCAGGCATGTACCCGTCACAAAAGCCGAGGCATCTGATGCAAGAAACATGGCTGATCCTGCGATATCTTCCGGCTGACCCCAGCGCGCCAACGGTGTGCGGGTTTCGACCGCTGTTGTGAAATTTGCATCTTCCCTCGCCCGGGCCGATTGTTCGGTCACGATGAACCCCGGTGCGATCGCATTCACCCGAATACCGTCCTTGGCCCAGGCGATTGCCAGCGATTTTGTCAGTTGTTCCACACCGGCTTTCGAGGCGCCGTAAGCCGGGTTTTGCGGTGAACCAAATCGCGCATACATCGAGGCCACATTGATGACGCGTCCTTTTGCGGCCGAAAGGGCAGGGTGCAACGCCTCGGCGCAGCGAAACGACCCGGTCAGATTGACGTCCAGCACGTGTGAGAAGAAGTCGGGCTCCATCTCCTCGCCGCGCCGTGTGATCGCGGCACAATTGATCAGCACATCAATATGGTTCCGTGCTCCAGCGAATTTGTAGACTTCGTCCGTGTTGGTTACATCCAACTGACTGTAGCCAAACCGGGTTGCGTCCTCTTCGATGCAATCCGGTTCCACGCCGGTAATTTCCACTTCGGCGCCCGCGTCCTGAAATGCTCTGGCAACAGCTGCGCCAATACCGCCCCGGCTGGCGCCAATCACCAGGACCTTTGCCCCGGTAAAGTCGAAGGAGGTCTTCGAAGTCATCAAAGAGCCCGGCTTCTGCTGCTTTTGAATTCGGATGCCATCACTTCCCTCAATCGGCGAGTTTCCTCTGCAATCGATTACATTTTCGAAAAAACCTGCTTTTCAAAAGTTGTAATCGATTACATAATCGGCATCACAATAGATTCGAGTCAAGCTGGAAATTTTCTGACTGGTCATGAACAAGAAGCCCAAACCTGCCACGATACAGGATGTTGCCCGTTCCGCGATGGTGTCTACGGCCACGGTCAGTCGTGTTTTGTCCAATCCTGGTCTGGTGTCGGAAACAACGCGTTTGGCAGTGCAGGAAGCCATTCATGAGACAGGTTACCGCGTCAACCAGGCCGCCAGAAACCTGCGCATGCAAAGGGCGGGCGCTGTACTGATCCTGGTCCCCAATCTAGGCAAACCTTTCTACTCGGGCATCTTGGCAGGTATTAGCGAGGGGTTTGCCGGATCGGACTACGCGGTTCTGATCGCTGACACCGAAAGCAATCCATTGCAGGATGAAACTCTTGCCGGGTACTTTCGGGATGGCCGGATCGACGGTGCAATTTCGTTGGACGGCGGGATATCGTCGGCCGCGTTGCAGCAATGCATCAGGTACGGGGCGGGTGACCGAATTGTCTTTTTGTGTGAATGGGTCGAGGGCGCGTCCTTTCCGGTGATTTCCAGTGATAACGCCGAAGGTGCGCGATTGGCGATCAGGCATCTGCATAATTTGGGCCACAAGAAAATCGCGCATGTGACCGGCCCCGACGGGAATGTTCTGACAACGGCCCGGCGTGAGGGCATGGTCGAAGAACGGACGCGGCTGGGGCTTCCGGCGAGGCCCGAGTGGATCATCAGGGGCGATTTCTCGCTGGAATCAGGACATGAGGCCGCCAGAAGAATACTCGCGATGGATGACCGCCCAACGGCTGTATTCTGCGCGGCGGACATGGTTGCCTTTGGGTTGATTTCCGGGCTGGTCGAAGGCGGGCTGAAGGTGCCCGAAGACATTTCGGTTGTCGGTTTTGACGATATCGAAATGTCAGGTTCTTACGTTCCCGCGCTGACAACAATCCGACAAGACCGGCATCAACTGGGACGCCGTGCAGCCGAGGTGTTGCTGGGCCAGTTGGCGAATACAAGCCGGAACCTTCCGACAAAAACGGCAGTCTCCGTGGAACTTGTCACACGGGCGAGCACTGCGCCGCCCAGTTGACAGGCCAAAATTCGAGGCGACTTTGCTATGGTCAAGGAAGCCGCGTAAGAACTGCTATGAGCGATGAAGAGAGGGGATATGAGTAAGTCGACCGCATCCACTGGCTCGGATTTTGCTGTTCGGGACTATTCCCTGACCGGTACGAGTACGCGCCAGGCGATAGAGGCCGGTCTGTCGGCCGCCGAGTGGTATCATAGCGAGGTTCCCCGAAAGAAGCTGAAGTCTCTAATGAAGCGTCGGGATGCGCCTGCCATGCGTGACACAGTGATCTGGATCGCCTTGCATTTTGTGTTTGCGGCTGGCGGGCTTTACTTTTGGGGCAGCTGGCTTTGCGTGCCTTTCTGGTTTGCTTACGGGGTTGTGTACGGTTCGGCCTGCGACAGCCGTTGGCACGAATGTGGTCACGGAACAGCGTTTCGAACCCGCTGGATGAACGACTTCGTTTACCACATCGCGTCCTTCCAGATCATGCGAAACCCGGTCAATTGGCGCTGGAGCCACGCGCGGCATCACACCGACACACTTATTGTTGGCCGCGATCCCGAAATAGCGTGGATGCATCCGATCAACCTGATCCTTAAGACGCTTGCATTTGTAGGGATTGTTGAGACCTGGACTTCGCTCAAAGTTCTGATGCGAAATGCCATGGGGAACCTGTCGCAGGAAGAGCGGGACTACATTCCGGAAAGCCAGTGGCCGAAAGCAGTATTCTGGGCACGGGTTCACGTCGCAATCTACGCCGCTGTTTTATTGGTCTCATCGGTATTGTTTGTCTCTGGGGCAGCTTGGAAGTCCCTGATCCCGATACTCCTGATCGGCGGCCCCCGGGTCTATGGATGCTGGCATTTTGTAATGACGGGGCTGCTTCAGCATGGAGGATTGGCCGAGAACGTTCTTGATCACCGGTTGAACTCCCGAACGCTCTACATGAACCCGATCAGCCGCTGGGTTTACTGGAACATGAATTACCACATCGAACATCATATGTTCCCGATGGTGCCCTATTACTCACTTCCAGCGCTTCATGAGTTGATCAAGGATGACCTGCCGCCGCCGAACACTTCAATTTGGGATGGCTACAAAGAAATGATGGGCTCCGTCATGAAGCAACGCATTGATCCGAAATATGCAATTCGAAAAACACTTCCAACGACGGCGCGACCTTATCGAGAGCATTTGCACATGGCTGTTCCCGAGCGAAAAACGAGACCTGCAAGCAGCGACCGGGAGGGAGTGTAATGCCTTGGGTCGACGCGTGCGCCGTAGACGATGTTGACGAAGAGGACGTCATTCGTTGGGATCACGAGGGCCGTACATACGCAATTTTCCGTAGTCAGGATAATGAGTTCTACTGCACTGATGGTCTCTGTACACACGAACAGGTGCACTTATCGGACGGCCTGGTGATGGACTATGAGATCGAGTGCCCCAAGCACAACGGGCTATTCGACTACCGCTCGGGCAAAGCTCTACGAGCGCCTGCATGTAAAGACCTTCGTACCTACGAAACCAAAGTCGGAAATGGTCGTGTGATGGTTCTGGTGGAATGATGTTTTGGGTGAGGTATCAATTGTGATCAACCTGTCCGCTACTGGTATCCGGCTTTCCTTCGATTTGCAGTTGGGGTTGATCGAGAGCTTTTGCGTAAATGACGGCGGTACCGAGATCTCGCCGCTGCATCGCGCGCCTTGGGTCGGAACGGGCGAAGCCATGCCTGAGGGTATTGCGCCTCATCTGGAAAAGCTCGGTGGTGATTTTTTCTGCGCGCCTTTCGGGGCAACCGAGGGCGCGTCGCCGCTGCATGGATGGCCGCCCAATTCACGCTGGGTATTGAAGGAAAAGACCGAAAACTACTTACGAGCCGAGCTCGAAAAAACGGTCTATGGGGCAAGGCTGCAGAAAGAGATCACACTGCGCCCGGGGCATCCATTTGTCTATCAGCGACATACGTTCATTGGTGGCGACGGGTTGGTGCCGGTAGCCAATCACGCGAACGTATCTTTGCCAAATGGCGGGATCATTCAAACCTCTCGAAAGCAGTGCTGGAGAACACCTGAGACTCCGCTGGAAGTTGATCCGTCATTGGGCCATTCAGCGCTAAAATACCCGGCTGAAAGTGATACGTTGACGTCTTTCCCTGGTATGGGAGACGAATTGGACCTGTCACACTATCCATGGTCTTCGAAAAGCGAAGATTTTGTTGTTGGGCTGGAGCCCCCTGAATTGAAACTGGGGTGGACTGCGGTTATTCGCCCGGTGGAGGGTGACATTTTCCTGTCACTCAAATCGGCACAGGCTTTGCCGATGACAATGTTGTGGCATTCCAACGGAGGTCGCTACTATGCTCCGTGGTCGGGCAGGCACTTTGCCTGCCTTGGGGTCGAGGAGGGGGCTGCGTCGACCGTTCTGGGCGCTGATGAAAACGGTTTTCCCAAAGGTCGTGGAGTCATTCTACTGGACCCCGACGGCCAAGTTGAGATTAGTCATGTCGTCGGTGCGTTTCGTTGGCGTGATGGGAGCGGGGTGAGCGCCATTGAGATCAAGAAAGACCAACTTTTGATCCGAAACACGAAGAACGAGGAGTTCTTTTTGTCGTTTGACCTGCAAGCACTCGGCATTTGATTGGACTAAAGCTGCGCATCCACACAATTGATGCACGACATCAAAGGCGCCACTCAATGCTTCACTCTCTACGCCTGCTTCATCCGCATTGCGGCGAGCCGGCCTTTTTGACCGAGCGTCCGCACTGATCCCTAAAGGCTTTGCACTGGTCCGGCATGAGGCTTTGCGTTCGACCATCCAGAAACTCGCCAGAGTTCGAGCGGTATAGATGGCAAGGCGGTGCACCACGATTTCCAGAATACGGCACCAAGATGATAGCGATTATTTCTTATCTATTTTAGGGTGTTAGGGTGACGCGTCAAAACCGGCGCAGGCAAAGCTCTCTGAATGCAGACCCAGATCGAACTGCGGCGACAGACTGCGCCCATCACTGCCGGTCAAGTTGACGTTGCTGGGAAGGTTGCCGACCGTGCTTTGGGTACAGTGCGCTTTGGTCGGGCAGTTGGCTATCCGCAAATGTCTGACTTCACTGGGGCGAAAACGGAGGATGCAAACCCCACGCGTCTATTGCGATTTGTGGCAGTCGGGTTCTGCCAGCGAATGTCGGCTGACCAGCCTTGTATTGATGCAGATTGAATGGCCTTCCGATTTGCCCTCAACCATTGCAGTCAATTCACGCGCGGCCTTGCGACCCATTTCCCGGTGGGGAACATGTACGGTCGTCAAGGCCGGGCTGACGATCTCGGCCAATTCTATGTCATCGAAACCCGTTACCGAAACTTGTTCCGGCACCTGTATTCCAAGTCGTCGGGCCTCGCACAGTGCACCTGCGGCCAGAACATCGTTGCCGCACATGACCACTGTTGGCCTTGGGGTGAGGGCCATCAGTTGCCGAAAGGCTTCAGCGCCCTTGTCAATTTCGTAAGTGGTTTCGATCAAGGTCAAGGCATCGGCGTCGAGGTTGCTCTGTGACATAGCCTGCCTGACACCTTCGACGCGGTTTTGCGCCCGATCGTTTCCTTTTGTCTTGCCCGAAATCATGGCGATCCGCCGGTGGCCTGCTGCAATCACGGTTCGCGCCAGTTCCCCCATAGCATCCTTGTTGCTGAAACCGACGGACGGCCGCTTGACGTCCGGGTCATAGGACCAGGCAACAAGTGATGGAACCTGGTGGCGCTCCAGATACTCATAAATGTCTGCGTCACGCTCATGTCCGATAAGAAGCAACCCGTCCGCACCGCGGGCGACAAGCGTGCGGATCTGCTCTCTCTCCACCTCGGGGTCGTAAGCGGAACTGGATACCAGAAGGGTATATCCGCTTTCACGAAGCTGGTCCTGAAACTCCTGCAATCCGCGGGCGAAGATTGCGTTGTCCATTGTGGGAATAATCGCACCGATGGTGAAGCTGCGATTCGCAGCCATAACACGGGCTGCAAAATTCGGCGTATAGCCCAACGATTCGACCGCTTGCATGACCCGACGCCGGGTTTGCTCGATTACCCGTTCCGGCGAATTCAGGCATCGCGACACAGTGGCGGTGGAAACGCCGGCCGCCTTTGCAACGTCGTTAAGTGTCGGAGCTGTACGGGTTTTTCCCATGCGGAGCCTGCTGTTGCTTTGGCACCGTCTTACCACAAAAAACCGGTCTTGCCATCTGTTGATGTAAGCGCTTGCATTATTGATGTAAGCGCTTACAAATAGATTTGAGAAAACAATCCGGGGTTTTGCGATGTTCCTTTGGGCTGCTGCTGTCGTCTTTGCCGTATTTTTCACAAATGTGGCGCTGGGCGCATTTGGAGGCGGCGGATTCCTGGGGGATGTCGGTGAGATGCTGGTTCTGTTTGCTGCCTCGATCCTGTTCGTGGCGGCCATTCTCAAGCGAGAGGCTGACCAAGAAAACAACAACGGCAGCTGACGGATTCAATGGGAGGAAGAAAATGACGAATGGCAAGGATGGCCTCAAATCTGCTGAGCGCCGGAATTTTCTGAAGCTGGCTTCAACTGGCTCGTTCACAGCGGCGGTGGTGGCCGGAGCTGGCGGCGTCTTGTGGTCTTCGGAGGCCGCAGCGCAAACCGCCAAAGAAGAGAAAGAACGCGAGAATGCAGCCGAGCATGTGATGACCGTCGCCACGGCTTACGTACTGGGCGCATCGCGCAGTTATCCGATCATGCAGCTGGATCTGAAGGAAAATATCCAGAACGCGACCAATGGCAAGATCTACGTCAAGCTGGCCCCCGGCGGGCAGTTGGGTGCGGGCGGCGCGCTGGTTCAGAAGGTTCAGGGCGGCACAATTCAGGCAGCACAGCATTCGCTGTCGAACTTTGCGCCTTTTGCCTCGACCGTCGATCTGATCAACATGCCGTATCTGTGCGGCTCGAACCAGCGGTTTACCAATCTGGTGCATTCCGACACTTGGAAGAACGAAGTGCATCCCAAGGTCGAAGCCGCCGGGTTCAAGGCGCTTTTCTACGTTGTGATTGATCCACGGGTTGTCGCCGTGCGTCAGGGCGGAAACGCCATTCTTACCCCGTCGGACATGAGCGGTGTGAAATTCCGCGTGCCGGGTTCGAAGATGCTGCAGCAATACTATCGGATGGTCGGTGCCAACCCGACACCTGTCGCATGGGGCGAGACGCCATCGGCGATCAAGCAGGGTGTGGCCGATGCGCTGGATCCGTCGGTCGGTGCGTTGTATGTCTTTGGCTTCAAGGACATTCTCAGCAACGTCACCTTCACGCAGGCCGTGCCGGACAGTCAGGTCTATTCCTGTAATCTGGAATGGTTCAATTCACTGCCATCCGATGTGCAGGAGGGGATCATGTGGGGGTCGGAAATGACCAGCCACCAGAACCTGTCCAAAGTACCGTCGGCGCGGGCCTATGCCATGGCGGAACTGAACAAGGCAGGCGTGCAATTCCATTCGCTGTCCGATGATCAACTGGCCGAGTGGAAGGATGCCGGTGGCTATCAGCGTTCGGAATGGGATCCGTTCAAAACCGAACTTGCTGGCTCGATGGACAATTTCGAAAAACTGGTCGAGGCGGCTGGAACGCAGGGCAAGTACTACGTCCACGACGCATAAGATCCGACGGGCGAGGGGGCTGACCTCTCTCGCCCGTTTTACCACGTGCAACCAGATGGCGGCGGTCCAAGCGGACCGGCAGGTCTAATGTTGCCAGGGACCGGGGCCGGAAATGACCATATTGCAAAAAATCGACCGAGACGCCGAGCGCTGGCTGCTACTGGTGTTCTACGTGATGCTTGTCATCACCATGGCGATCGAGGTGTTGCGGCGGGAAGTGTTCGCCTTTTCCTCGATCTGGGGCGAAGAGATCGTCCGCTATTCCTTCATATATCTCGCCTGGATCGGCGCGGCGGCGGCCGTCAAGGAACGCGCCCATATCCGCATCGACGTGATCATGCATTACCTGGGGCCACGCCCTAAGGCGGCTTTGTACATCTTCGGCGATTTGGTGATGTTCGTGGTGGCCGTTATCGCGCTCTACTGGTCGTATGAGGCGGTTCATGTCTCGGCCAAGTTCGGTTCGGTCACGGACGGGTTGCGGGTCTCCAAGGTCTGGTTCCTAATGGCTGTGCCGACCGGATTTGCGCTGATGATATGGCGGCTGATCCAATCCCTTTTGCGCGACCTGAAATCCCTTCGCGACGGCACGCCCGTCTTCGAAGGCGACAAGCTGTTTGACTGAGGAGAACTCGAATGCTCTGGAACTCCCTCAATCAGACTGTTGAGCTTGGATGGGATTTTTACCTGCCGGTGATCCTGTTCGTGGGCCTGATCGCTTTGGCGGTGCCGGTCTGGGCCGCCATTGGCACCGCGGCGATTGTCATGCTGATTATGTCGGGCGACCTGCCGCTGAGCGCCATCGGTGAAAGCCTGTTCACCGGTATCGACGCATTTGCACTGACAGCTGTGCCGCTGTTCATCCTGACCGGCGATGTGCTTGTGCGAACCGGCCTCAGTAAGAAATTTCTGGATGTGGCCGAGGCGCTGACCTGCTGGACGCGCGGCGGTTTCGGATCAGCGACCGTTCTGGTCTGCGGGATGTTTGCGGCGATCTCGGGCTCGGACGCGGCGGGTGCCGCTGCCGTGGGGCGGATGACAATCGCGCGGCTTGTCGAAAGCGGTTACCCCCGACCCTATGCCTGCGCCCTGGTGGCGGCTGGCGCCTGTACCGGCATCCTTATCCCACCTTCAATCGCGTATATCATTATCGGCCTCGTGCTGGGCATCTCAGCGTCAACACTGTTTCTGGCGGCGCTTATCCCGGGTCTTGCGATCCTGGTGTCGATCCTGATCACCAACATCATCATGAACCGCCTTTATACCTATGAGACCGGCGGCAATATGGGGCTGAGCGAGTGGATGGGCAATCTGGGTCAATCGTTGAAATCCGGCTGGTATGCCTTCATCGTGCCGGGAATCATTTTCTACGGCATCTTTTCGGGCCGACTGACGCCGACCGAAGCCGGTGCAACGGCGGTGGTCGTAACCATCGTGATGGGTTTCATACTGGGCACCCTGAAGCTGTCGGACTTTCCGGCGATGCTTGTCAGCTCTGCCAAAGTGAACGGGGTGATCCTGCCGATCATCGCATTTTCAGCCCCGCTGGCCGAGGCGCTGGCAATCATGGGCGTGCCGCAGGGCTTTGTCACGGCCGTAACCGGGCTGACCGATGATCCGGCCATGCTGATCCTGTTGATGATCTGCATCCTGATCGCAGCGGGCTGCGTTATGGAGACGACGCCCAACATCGTGATCCTGGCGCCAATCCTGAAACCCCTGGCCGACAACATCGGCATGAACGAGATCCAGTTCTGCATCATGATGATCACCGCGCTGGGCGTTGGCTTCATCACACCGCCCCTGGGGCTGAACCTCTTTGTTGTCTCCGGCATTACCGGCGAGTCGATCCTGAAAATCGCAGCCCGTGCCGTTCCCTTTGTTCTGACAATGCTGATCGTCGTGCTGCTGATCGCCTATTTCCCGCCGATCTCGACCACTTTGCTTCCTGATATCTACAAGTAGGACCCCCTGGAAATGACCCGTGAATATCTGAAAAAGGCCACCCTGACTCCCAAGTCGGACGCGTCTGAAACTCATAAGATCGTGCAGGGCATCCTCGACGACATTGAGACTGGAGGCGATGCCAAGGCTCTGGAATATGCCGCAAAGTTTGACCAGTACGAGGGCAACGTGCTGCTGACGCCGGAAGAGATCGAAGCGGCTTGTGCACTGGTCCCGGAGAAACTGAAGGCCGATATTCGGTTTTCCCATGACAATGTTCGTCGCTTTGCCCAGCTGCAAAAAGGCACCGTGCATGACGTGGAAATGGAAATCTCGCCCGGTTTCGTGACCGGGCAAAAGGCGATCCCGGTGGATGCGGCCGGATGCTACGTGCCGGGCGGGCGCTACAGCCATATTGCAAGCGCCATCATGACTGTGACCACCGCCAAGGTGGCAGGGTGCAAGCATATCACCGCCTGTTCGCCGCCGCGCCCCGGCGTCGGTGTGGCCCCGGCCATCATTTATGCCGCCCACATCTGCGGCGCGGATAAAATCATGGCAATGGGTGGTGTTCAGGGGGTTGCGGCAATGACATTCGGTCTGTTTGGCTTGCCCAAGGCAAACATCCTGGTAGGCCCCGGAAATCAGTTTGTTGCCGAGGCGAAGCGTATTCTGTTTGGCCGCGTTGGCATCGACATGATCGCAGGCCCGACAGACAGCCTGATCCTGGCTGACGGCACAGCGGACGCCCACATCGTCGCCACCGATCTGGTGAGCCAGGCAGAGCATGGCTACAACTCTCCGGTCTGGCTGGTTACCGACAACCGCGCCCTGGCGGAAGACGTGATGCGGCTGGTGCCGGATTACATCAACGACCTGCCCGAGGTGAACCGCGAGAACGCCGCAGCGGCCTGGCGTGACTATGCCGAGGTGATCCTTTGTGCGGATCGCGAGGACATGGCCGCCTGTTCCGACGAATACGCGCCCGAGCACCTGACCGTGCAGGCAGAGGATCTGGATTGGTGGCTTGAGCGGCTGACATGCTACGGCTCATTGTTCCTGGGTGAAGAGACTACAGTTTCCTACGGCGACAAGGCCGCAGGGACCAACCATGTGCTGCCGACTTCGCGCGCGGCAAGCTACACTGGCGGGCTGTCGGTTCACAAATACATGAAGATCGTCACATGGCAGCGCGCAACCCGCGAGGGTTCGAAACCAGTGGCCGAGGCCACCGCGCGGATTGCCCGGCTGGAAGGGATGGAGGGGCACGCGCGTGCCGCCGACGTCCGGTTGGCCAAGTACTTCCCGGACGAAGTCTTTGATCTGACCGCAAATGGCTGACCCGCGAGCCCTGTTCGATCTGACAGGCCGAACTGCCTGCGTAACCGGTGCCAGTTCCGGTTTGGGACGGCAAGCGGCAGTGACGCTCGCTGCCGCCGGAGCGCAGGTTGTGGCGGTCGCACGGCGTGCCGAGGCATTGGAAGGTCTGTGTGCGGAAATCGGGACTGGCGCTGCCCATGTGGTGGCGGATGTGGCGGACCGCAGCGGGCTGAAGGCGCTGGCAGAAGCGATTTCGGCCCCCTTCGGAATGCCGGATATTCTGGTGCATGCGGCCGGGATCAATACACGGCAGCCAGCGGACGAAGTGACGATTGCGGATTGGGACCAGACGCTGGCTTTGAACCTTTCAGCGCCGTTCTTTATCAGCCAGGCATTTGTGCCTGCGATGAAGGAACGGGGGTGGGGGCGGATCGTCAATTTCGCGTCGCTCCAGACCTTTCGGGCTTTTCCCGGGGGCATCGCATACGGAGCCAGCAAGGGCGGGGTCGGTCAGATGACCCGCGCCATGGCTGAAGCCTGGTCGCCCCACGGCATCACCGCCAACGCGATCGGGCCCGGGTTCTTCCCGACCGAGCTGACACAGGCCGTGTTCAGCGACAAGGCGCGCGCTGCGGGCAATGCGGCGCAAACCTGTATCGGCCGCAATGGCCGGCTTGAGGATATCGACGGACCGCTGTTGTTTCTGTGTTCCGAAGCGTCGGGTTATGTCACCGGGCAAGTCCTGATGGTTGACGGAGGGTTCACGGCAAAATGAAAGCGCTTGTCTATGAAGGGGTTGAGAAGCTTGGCTTTCGCGATGTGCCGATGGCTGCGGCCCAGGCAGGCGAACACCTGATCCGCATCCATGCCTCGGGCATCTGCGGGTCCGACATGCATGCCTATATGGGTCATGACGCCCGGCGTCCTGCGCCGCTCATATTGGGGCACGAGGCGGCTGGAGTAACCGTCGGCGGGCCGCGTGATGGTCAACGGGTAGCGATCAATCCGTTGGTCACCTGTGAAGAGTGTGCCGCCTGTGTGTCCGGGTGCGAAAACCTCTGCGCCCGCCGCGAGATCATTTCAATGCCCCCGCGCGAGGGTGCCTTTGCGCAGTTCGTGGCAATCCCCGAGCGCAATCTGGTAACGGTGCCGGATGACGTGCCGCTGGAAAAGGCGGCGCTGAGTGAACCGCTGGCCGTAAGCTGGCATGCCGCCCGACTTGCGCTCGAAGCGCTGAATCCACAGATGGAGCGTCGGGCGCTTGTCATCGGCGGCGGAGCGATCGGGCTGGCGGCTGCCTTGGCGTTTCGCGCCATGGGTGTGGATGATGTAACGATACAGGAACCCAACGCCGCCCGCCGTGCCTTTCTGATAGAGCGCTGCGGCCAACAGACAATCGACGCGTTTCAGGGCATGGTGCCGCTGGTGGTGGATGCGGTGGGATATGCTGCCACCCGTGCCGCAGCCTCGGCGATTGCAATGCCGGGCGGAGTAATTGCGCATGTTGGTCTGGGTGAGGATACAGGCGGTCTGGATATCCGCCGCATGACCTTGCAGGAAATCACATTCATCGGCACTTATACCTATACCGCGCAGGATTTCCGTGACACCGCACAGGCAATTTTTGAAGGTCGCCTGGGCCCGCTCGACTGGCCCGAACTGCGCCCGTTGTCTGACGGCGCTGCCGCTTTTCACGACCTGCGGTCCGGCTTGGTGGCCGCACCCAAGATTATCCTCGACCCGTGGGCCTGAACGCCTGCGATAAAACGGAGAGAACCCATGTATGACAAAGTCCTGGTTCCCATGGCCCTGGATCACGGAGTTTCCGGCACCACCCTCAGGGCCGCCACGACATTATGCAATCGGGGTGGGCAGATCATCGCTCTGCACGTCTACGAAGCGCCGCATGGCTCAGTCGGCACTTATTTGGACGAAGACGTCGTGCGCGAAGGGTTTGAAACGGCCCGCCGCCAGTTGGCCCAGAAAACGTCAGACCATGACAACGTAACAGCCGAGATCGTGAAGGGCCGTTCGTATCGCGGCATCGTCGAATACGCGGAAAAACACGGCGTGGACTGCATTGTCGTTGGTTCTCACAAGCCCGGCCTCAGCGACTATTTTCTGGGCACAACGGCAGCCCGTGTTGTTCGCCATGCTCCGTGCGCGGTGCATGTCTGCCGCACCGCCTGAACTCCGATACTGACACATCCAACCGCGCGTTATGCGCCACAGACAGGACTGATATCCCGGATATGGACATAGACAAAAAGATAACAGACGACCTGGTTGCGAACGATGTTTCGTTCGTAACCACCGTCCCTTGCAAGCAATTGGCGGGCGTGATCGAAGAAATCGACCAGCGCGACGGCATCTATCACATACCTTCGAACAAGGAAGACGAAGGCATGGGCCTGTGCGCCGGGGCATGGATGGGCGGCAAGCGCCCTGCGATTATCATGCAGAACACCGCCATCGGCGTTACGATCAACACGTTGGCCACACTGATCCAGTACTACCGGATGCCACTGCCCATGCTGATCTCGTATCGCGGTGAGTTGCGCGAACCCATCGCCTGTCAGGTCGAGATGGCGGTGCACACCAAGGCACTGTTGGCCCAGCTCAATATTCCGACCTATCATTTCCACCATCAGTCGGATGTCGAGGAACTGGACGCGATCCTGAAATATACCTTCATGTGCAACAAGCCGGTCGCCATCCTGACCGACGCCAACTTCTGGGGAGGCTACGGCGACCAATGATCCGTTCTGAAATCTTGAAGGAAATCGCTCCGATCCTGCGTAATCAGCTGGTTGTCTGCAATATCGGCATTCCCAGCCAGGAACTGCACGCCATCGACGATCAGCCGACCAACTTCTACATGCTGGGCACCATGGGACTGGCCTCGAGCATCGGTCTGGGGCTCGCCCTGTCGCAGCCGAAGCCGGTGATCGTCATCGATGGTGACGGCTCGATCTTGACCAATCTTGGTACTTTGCCCACCATCGCCAACAACGTGGCCGACAACTATATCCTGCTGATCGTGGACAATGGCTCATACGGGTCGACCGGGGATCAGCCGACCTATGCCGGGCAGAAAACGTCCCTGACGAAAATGGCCGAGGCCGCCGGCTGCGAGCGGGTGATCGAATGTGCCGCCCAGGACACGGGCCGTGTGCTGCAAGAGGCACTGGATGCCAAACAGATGACCATCATCGTCAGCAAATGCGAAAGCGGAAATGCCAAGATGCCGCCGATCACCATGGACCCGGTCGTCATCCGCGACCGCTTCATGAAGGCCGTACAGGCCTGATGGCCGCAGGCACCATCCATAGCGCCGAAGACGCCCGCCGTCTGGCTCGGCGGCGTCTGCCGTGGATGGTGTTCGATTATATCGACGGCTCCGCCGGGGCCGAAACCGGCGCGGCGCGCAACCGTGCCGCATTGGACGCCATAACCTTGCGACCCCGTATCCTGCGCGATGTCAGTCAACGGTCGATGGCGTCTCGGGTCTTTGATGTCGAGGCAGACAGGCCCTTCGGTATCGCCCCCATGGGGATGTGCAACCTTGCCGCCCCGGGCGCTGATTTGATGCTTGCGAGGCTTGCGGCGCGCTACAGCGTGCCACATGTCGTATCGACCGTGGCCTCGACGCCGATGGAAGAGATCATTACCGAGGCCGAAGGTAATGCCTGGTTTCAGTTGTATTTCAGCGGAGACGGGACGGGATCTTTCAAACTGGCCGAGCGTGCGAAACAGGCCGGGTATGACGTCCTTGTCCTGACCGTCGATGTCCCCGAGGTCGGCCGTCGCCCGCGCGAATTGCGCCATGGGTTCAAGATGCCGTTCCGCATTGGCCCGCGCCAGTTCATCGACTTCGCGCTGCACCCGTACTGGTCATTGAACACCCTTCTGAAGGGCAAGCCTGTGATGGCCAATTTCGAGATGGAAGGCTATGACTTCGATCGCACCGAAAGCCGGGCGCGTGCCACATGGGACACTTTGGTGCAATTGCGCGAGCTTTGGCCTGGAAAACTTGTCGTCAAGGGCGTGCTGGACGTCGAAGATGCCCGCAGCCTGATGTCGGCAGGCGTGGATGCCATCCAGGTTTCAAGCCATGGCGCGCGTCAGCTGGATTCCGCGCCTGCGCCGATTGACATGCTTGCAAGGATCCGTGCCGATCTTGGGCCAGACTTTCCCGTGTTCTACGACAGCGGCGTCCGGTCAGGCGAAGATGTTCTCAAGGCATTGTCGGTCGGGGCGGATTTCGTATTTATCGGAAGGATCCTGCAGTATGCCATTGCGGCCGCGGGTGAATCCGGTCTGGAGCAATTGTGGGACGCGCTTAGCGAAGAACTGAGCATTGCCATGGCGCAGACCGGGAAGACCTCTCTGACCGGACCCTGACTGCGAGCACTGCGCGCCTAAAACACCCGACAATCCGGCCGAAATAGCGGTCGCTTACGGCTTGACCTATTTTGCGGAGCTGCGACGCTTGGGGGAGGCCGTTGAGTTCGGCTCGGGCCGGCGCTGCACCACCTCTTTTGCGGAACTGCGGGACAGAAGGGACTTCATATCGTGCCCCACACGGAGTGGTTTGATCAGCGCCTTGACAAGATCTCGGGTTCAATTAATTTTATCAACTAAAATAAAAACGGGGATTTGCGTCGAATGTACCTTGGGTTGGATTTGGGAACATCTGGTCTCAGAGGGATTTTGGTAGATGAAAACGGCTTGGTCGTAAGCAGCGCCGAGGTCAGTGTTTCAACTTCGACGCCGAAGCCTGGATGGTCCGAACAGAACCCATCAGATTGGATCGATGCGTGCGAAGAAGTTGTCAGGCAAATCCGCGTCAGCAACGAAAGTGCCTTCGCAAAACTGCTGGGTATCGGTCTTAGCGGACATATGCACGGTGCCACCCTTCTGGATAAAGCCGGCAATGTTTTGCGACCATGTATTCTTTGGAACGACACACGGTCCGCTGATGAAGCGAGGATGTTGGATCAGACACCGCAGATGCGCGCCATATCAGGGAATATCGTGTTCCCGGGGTTCACAGCGCCAAAATTGGAATGGGTGCGCTCACATGAGCCGGAGGTATTCGCAAAGACCGCTAAAGTTCTGCTGCCAAAAGACTATTTGCGATTCTGGCTGACGGGCGAATATGTCTCGGATGTGTCAGACAGTGCGGGGACCTCCTGGTTGGATGTTGGCGCTCGGCAATGGTCGGAAACCGCGCTGGCCGCTGGCCACATGCGCACGGACCAAATGCCTCGATTGGTTGAAGGCAGTGAGCCCGGTGGAGAGTTGAAAGCCGAGTTGCGGCAGGAGTGGGGGCTTTCCGGGCGTGTTGTCGTAGCCGGAGGAGCCGGGGACAACGCCGCAGCTGCCTGTGGTATTGGCAGCATTCGGGACGGGGCAGGCTTTGTCTCACTGGGAACCTCCGGCGTTTTGCTTGTTGCCAGGGATACCTATGCGCCTGCACCTGAAACTGCTGTGCACTGCTTTTGCCATGCTATCCCGGACAAGTGGATACAAATGGGGGTTATCCTGTCGGCCACAAACAGCATGAACTGGCTGTCACGGAACCTCGGCAAACCAGTGGAAGAACTGGTTGCGACGTTGCCTGACGGGGTGACTGGCCCTTCGTCGGTTACGTTCCTTCCCTTCCTGTCCGGCGAACGAACCCCGCACAACGACAGCAAGATCCGGGGCGCATTTCTGGGCGTGGACGTGGCATCCGAACCTGTCGATCTGACCCGGGCGGTGATGGAGGGTGTTGCATTTGCGATGAGAGATTGCCTTGAAGCCCTGAAAAGTACGGGGACAGAACCAAACAGCCTGATGGCCGTAGGAGGGGGAGCGCGGTCGAGGTTTTGGTTGGAAACACTCGCCACCGTTTTGCAGGTGCCGCTGGACGTGCCCAAAGGCAGTGAGTTCGGAGCGGCCATGGGAGCCGCGCGCCTTGCCATCTGTGCTGCGAACAACGCCGAACCGGCAGATGTCATGACGCCGCCGGACATCGAGGAAACTATCGAACCGCGTAGTGATCTGATCGACCTTTATGAAAGCGAATACGGGCGATACCGGCAATTCTACAAGGCGCTCGCGCCGTTGGCGGCAAGATGACGCTGGACACGGACAAGCTCTCTCGGGTCGAAACAGCTGTGTTGACGGATGGGGAAATGCGGGCCTCGGTCCTGAATTACGGCGCAATCACGCAAGAGTGGTTGTACAAGGACAGGCCGCTCATTCTGGGGTTCAATGACCTGTCCGCGTACTTCAAAGATACAAGTTATACGGGTGCAATTGTCGGACGCGTCGCAAACCGGATTGGCGGTGCGCGCTTTGATCTGGAAGGCACTGGTTTTGAACTGAGCGCCAATGAAGGTGAAAACACCCTTCATGGTGGAGAGAGGGGACTTTCCAGTCAATTCTGGGATCTCAAGAAGATGGCGCCAAACGAGGTCTTGCTGAGCTATCTTTCACGCGACGGGGAAAGCGGCTTTCCGGGGGAGGTTAGGTTCGAAGTCCGGATCTCGCTGCAGTTTCCGCGATTGATTTATTCGTTCACGGCGCATCCGGACCGGCCCACGCCCATTAGCTTGACGCAACACAACTACTACACCTTGGGAAGCTCAGACGGGGTCGACGCGCACAAGTTGAAACTTGCTTCAAACCAGTATCTGGAAATCGACCATCAAGGAATTCCTTCCGGTCGGGTCTGTTCGACCGCGGAAAACGAGTTGGACTTTCAAGAGTCAAAATCGATCGGAAGTATTTCTGCAGGGATCGATCACTACTTTTGCTTCGACCACACCCGTGATCCAAAGGCTCCGGTAGCGGTATTTTCGGCACCTTCTGGTCTTGCTTTGACAGTCTATTCTGACCAGCCTGGGGCGCAGGTTTATTCAAGGGCGAAGATGGCAAAACCGTTTCGTGGTTCGTCTGGTCTCTGTATTGAGCCATCGGGATACCCCAACGCCCCAAATATCCCGTCGTTTCCGTCGATTATCTGTACACCTGAGAACCCGTACCGTCAGGTGCTTGCCTTAGAGATCTCTGAGGGTTGGCATGAGGGCTAAGTCGCTAATCACAGTTTTCAGCCTGTCCATGTGGGGCGCCGGTGGCATAAGTGCTCAAGAGCTTGGGCCGAGGCCGGAGTTCCTTGAGCCTGATTTCGACAGCGTCGAGTTGGGACGGTTTCTGTTCTACGACCCGATCTTGTCGGGCAACAAGAACATCAGTTGCGCGACCTGTCATCATCCCAGGCTGGGTACGTCAGATGGTCTTTCCCTTGGCATCGGGGAAGGGGGAATAGGGCTGGGTACGGATCGCACGCTGGATCCCCTGAACACGCCCGAACAACGAATTCCGCGAAACTCGCCAGGTCTTTGGAACCTCGGAGCCATTGAGTTCACGACGTTCTTTCATGACGGGCGGCTTGAGACGGACCCAAGCCAAGTCAATGGCATCAGGACGCCGCTGGGAACGCACATGAGGCCCGGCTTCCAGTCGGCTCTGGCGGCACAAGCCATGTTCCCGGTTTTGTCGGCGGACGAAATGGCAGGTCATTATTCCGAGAATGACGTCAGCAAAGCGGTGCGACTTGGTTTTTTGACACAACCAGGCGGCGCATGGGATCTGATTGCAGCCCGTGTCGCGGCTGTTCCGGAGTACCGGCAAAGGTTCGATGAGATCACGCCGGGCAAAGAGATCACATTCACGGATATTGCCAACGCAGTCGCGGATTTCATCGCATTTGAGTGGCGCGCGGATAACAGCCCGTTCGACCGCGCGATGAGAGGTGAAGGTGAGTTGTCGGAAAAGGCCACATTCGGCATGAGCCTGTTTTACGGCAAGGCTGAGTGCAGCAGTTGCCACTCGGGCTGGTTCCAGACGGATCATCAGTTTCATTCAATCGCGATGCCCCAAATCGGCCCCGGAAAAGCGGCGCGGTTTGAGAGCCACACGCGGGACGACGGGCGTCTCCGCGTGACTGGTCGCGTTGAGGATACATTCGCTTTTCGAACGCCCTCACTGCGTAACGTGACACTGACTGCTCCGTATGGACATAACGGAGCTTTTGCCCGTCTTGAGGACATGGTGCGCCACCATCTGGATCCGGTGACGTCCTTGAAAAACTACTCGATTGAAATGGCCCGGTTGCCAGACTTCCCGGGTTCCGAAGATCAAAATCCAATGCTGGACCAGCAAAATGTGGATGCGATTGCCGAAAGTAACGGCTTGCCGAAAATCACCCTGACAGATCAAGAGATTGAGGCGCTGCTGAGCTTTCTGGCAAGCCTTGAACATCCGGCGGAGCGGCTCGGAGTGCCCAATCAGGTCCCCAGCGGTCTGCCCATTGACAAGTGACTAACGCTGAATTCGGAAGATCTGGTTGGCGGGGGGTTCCAGCCACTCGCTTGTCTTTCCATCCGGCCAGATCACACGAACCTGCACGCGGTCCTCATTCCCCAGGCCAAAATGATGGAACCCGGCTATGCCCCCGGCATGACCGCCGCCAACTGTTATTTCGCGGGTCTGAACACCTTGCGAAGTTCTGAGTTCGACAAACCCTCCTATCGCTGCTCGATTAGATTGGTCCTGGGCAAGATCAATCAACAGCCAATTGCCACCCTGCGAGATGTTCTGGCTGACTTCGAGTGCCGAACCACGGTTCACGACCACCAGATCCAATCTTCCATCGTTGTTCAAATCTGCCATGGCCGCACCGCGAGACTTTGCCATCGACGCCACCCCGGCATCGACTGAGGCTTCGACGAACTGACCTTCCGGGGTTTGCATGAGCAGGTTGTTGGGATCGTTCAGGGCGGCGTCGGGCATTTGCTCGACATTGCCTTTCGCAACGAAGATGTCGTCCTTACCATCGTTGTTGACGTCGCCAAATTGAGCGTGCCAGCCGGTCGACGGTCTTCCGTCACCGCCACTATGCGGTCTGTGGGCTGTTGTTCCCTTTTCGTAGGTCGCATCGCGCCAAGTCGGGCCGTTGGCGCTTGGGTCGAAAACCTGAAGCTTCTGATCGCCCATGGACGTCAGATAAACCTCCGGAAAGCCGTCCCCGGTAAGATCCCTTGATGCGATCCCCATTCCCCAGATCGAATAGGGTAACCAGCCTTCGTTAGAGCCATACAATCGCGGTTCGGCTTCCATGGCCCACAATTGCTCTTGTCCACCCCTGACGTAGTAATGGCGGTCATTGCTGACGCGAAGGTCCGCGCGTCCGGTCCGGGCCCAGTCGGAAAACATAATTGAAAGCGAACAGTGACCGGGTTCAAGGTGCAGCGGCTGCTGGTAGCCGCTGCCATGGGGGCGGTAGAGGAGGGTAGGTCCGCAAGTTTCAAAAGGGCCGTCGGGATCGAACCGATCAACATAAGCCCCGAATGCCAGCGTCGGCAAGGACTGCCCATCTTCCCAAGTGGCTGAAAAACCTGTGGTCCAGTGGTCTTCCGACAAGAAGCCAAGGTTATCAAAAGGGCCGAACCGACAATTTGGGCGGCCTTTGAGAAGAAGGTCCGGACCAACACGCAAAACCGCCAGATCCATCAAACCGTCGCTGTCGATATCCAGCGGATACGCGCCGGTTACGCCGGTCAGAGACAATTCATCGGGCGTCTCGACCTTAAAAGAAATCGTGCCCTGCGAGGTGTTGTGGAACAGTTGCGACCGGTTCGATCCGCCGGCCACGAACAGTTCGGGTAAAGAATCTCCGTTGCAATCGAACACGGCGACACCGCCGCCGACAAAATGCTCCCAGCCGCCATCGTAAATATGTTCAGGCACCTCGATGCCAACGAACTCGGGGGCGTTCGGCCCGGCATTTGCTGTGGTGACAAGAACCACAAGGGCAGCAAACTCAGGACGCATTCGCCGAGAGTTCCTTGACCTTTAGGATCGAAATCTGTTCGATCCCGTATGCTGCGGCGCCTTTGGCCCACATCAAATCGCCCCAATGGTGAACTTTGATATCCGGCAAGGGCGCATCGACTTTAACGACGCCGCTTCGGATGCGGGTCATAACCTCGCTTGAACACAGATGCTCAAAGCTTTTTTGCGTGCCCGAGACGATAATGCATTCTGGGTCAAAAAGGTTGATCAGATTGGAAACCCCAAGTCCAAACATCTGACCAGCACGGGCCAACACGGAAGACGCTCTTTCATCTCCAGAGTCGGCCAGATCATGAATGTCGGAAACAGCCTTCATTTCATTGGAATGGCCTGTGACCGTCATTTCACGGATCAGTGCATAATCTCCGACATAGGCTTCCAGACATCCGCGTTGACCGCATTGGCACAATGCGCCGTCAAGCTGTACCTTGGTGTGCCCAAACTCAGCTCCGCAGCCGCGCTCTCCTCGATATAGCTTTCCGTCCAGAACAATACCCAGACCGACCCCATGTTCGATCGTGACAACAAGGAAGTTGCTCAGCCCCTTACCAAGTCCGAACAACTGTTCAGCCTTTGCAACAAGGTTCGCGTCGTTATCCACGAAAGCAGGGCAGGACAGTTCTTTGGACAGCAGGCGATTGAAATCGATGTTTCTTTCGGCAATCGAAGATGACCAGTGCACGAAGTTTCCTCTGGCATCAACAAGACCAGCCACCCCGATTGAGACGCCAGCAAGGTCGCCGACAGAGGCATCAATCTTTCCGCAGGTCTCCTCGAGTGCCTCGCGGATCGCCAGCACAAAATCCGTCGACGACATTCTGGCGGATTCCAGCGCATACTTGTGTGAAGCCACCTCATTGCCTTGGAAGTCGACCAGAATGACCGAGATCACCTGACGCGCGACCTTGAGCCCTGCCACAAGGTAAGACTGACCGTCCAATTGCAGCAAAACCCTTGGTCTGCCTCTTTTCCCGGATTTCAGCTGCGCTTCGCTTTGGGTTTCTTTGATCAATCCGGCCGAGATGAGATCTGCCGTCGCCGCCGTTACCGTAGCAGGGCTGGTTTGCAAGGCCGAAGCGATATCGATCCGCGAGACGGATCCTTTTGTTCTGATGTGCTCCAACACCCGTAGCCGGGTTGCATTTCTTTGTTCCAAAGAAACCGGAGAGGCTTTGCTTTTCAGCATCTTGTCCTCGCGAATCTCACCGTTGGCTCAACTTATTTGAATTTCAGTTCGTCTAATAGAGTAAATATTTTACCGGCTGAAATAAATATGCTATTCAAAATTGTGAGAGCCGCGAATCGAGAAGCGATGGCTCGGCATATGGGAGGAAATCATGAAACGAATTCTCAGCTTTTCGGCTGCGGCCACTATGCTGGCCACGGTTGCATTCGCAGAGCCGGTGGTCGGTGTAAGCTGGTCCAACTTTCAGGAAGAACGCTGGAAGACGGACGAAGCGGCCATCAAATCGGCGCTGGAAGCAGGGGGCGCCGAATACATTTCGGCAGATGCGCAATCGTCTTCCGCAAAGCAGCTTTCGGACATCGAAAGCCTGATCGCCCAGGGTGTGGACGCCCTTATCATTCTGGCGCAGGACGCACAGGCTATCGGACCGGCGGTTCAGGCGGCGGCTGACGAAGGCATCCCGGTCATTGCTTATGACCGCCTTATCGAGGACGACCGTGCGTTTTACCTGACCTTTGACAACGTCGAGGTTGGCAGAATGCAGGCCCGGGCCGTTTTTGCGGCCATGCCCAAGGGCAACTACGTCATGATCAAAGGTTCGCCGACCGATCCGAACGCTGACTTCCTGCGGGGCGGCCAACAAGAAATCATCGGAGCAGCCGTCGACAGTGGTGACATCGTAATTGTCGGCGAGGCCTATACGGATGGCTGGCTTCCCGCGAACGCACAGCGGAACATGGAGCAGATTTTGACCGCAAATGAAAACAAGGTGGACGCGGTTGTCGCTTCGAATGACGGAACTGCAGGCGGTGTTGTTGCGGCCCTGACGGCACAGGGCATGGAAGGCATTCCGGTGTCGGGTCAGGATGGCGACCACGCAGCGCTGAACCGGGTTGCACTGGGCACTCAAACCGTTTCGGTTTGGAAAGATGCCCGTGAATTGGGCAAAGCGGCTGGTGAAATCGCATTGGCGCTGAGCGGTGGTACAAGTCCTGCAGATGTTGAAGGCGCGGTCAGCTGGACTTCGCCGGGTGGCACTGCGATGAACTCGGTCTTCCTGGCGCCGGTACCGATCACCAAAGACAACCTGACTGTTGTGGTGGATGCCGGATGGATTCCGCTGGAAGACTTGTGCCAGGGCGTCGAAAACGGCCCGGCCCCCTGTAACTAAAACCTAAAGTCCCTGGCCCTTTTTGGGGGCCGGGGACTATTGCTGACTATGAAAGATCGGAAATGACCGAAACTTCGTCTCAGCCGGTACCTGAAAAAGCGAAACCCAGCCTGTTCCAGCAATTGGAACTGGATATGCGGCTTTTGGGAATGATCGGCGCGTTTGTCATCCTGTGCATCGGGTTCAACATCGTCACCGATGGGCGGTTCCTGACACCTCGCAACCTGTTCAACCTGTCAATTCAGACGGTTTCGGTGGCAATCATGGCCTGCGGGATGGTGTTCATAATCGTCACGCGTCACATTGATCTGTCGGTCGGCGCGTTGCTGGCAACGACTTCGGCCGTGATGGCAATGACGCAAACCGAACTTTTGCCACAGGTCCTCGGGATGGGTTTGAACAACCCGGCAACCTGGGCGATTACCATAGTCGTGGGGTTGTTTGTCGGCACATTGATCGGTGCTTTTCACGGCTGGATGGTCGGGTACCTGACGATACCGGCCTTCATCGTCACTCTAGGCGGGTTTCTGGTCTGGAGGAACGTGGCATGGTATTTGACCAGCGGCCAGACCATTGGTCCTCTGGACAGTAAGTTCCTGATGTTTGGCGGAACCAACGGAACCTTGGGGGCAACGACAAGCTGGCTGTTTGGCTTGTTTGCCACCGGGATCGCCATCTGGGCCTTGTGGAGCGGCCGTCGCGCAAAAGCCGCGCATGGCTTCCCCGTTAAGCCTGTTTGGGCCGAGGCCACCCTGGCCGGGATAATCGCAATTGCCATCCTTGGCTACGTCTACATCGTCAACAGCTACGCCATTCCGACGCGCCGATTGCAGCGGATGTTCGAGGCGCGCGGAGAGACGATGCCCGAAGGGCTGGTCGTCGGGTACGGCATACCGATTTCTGTCCTCATCCTGATCATCGTGGCGGTGACACTTACGGTCGTGGCGCGAAAAACCCGGTTCGGGCGCTACATCTTTGCCACTGGTGGCAACCCGGATGCGGCAGAACTTTCGGGCATCAATACACGTCTGCTGACCGTGAAGATTTTTGCACTGATGGGCTTTCTGTGCGCTGTTTCGGCCGTGGTCGCCTCGGCCCGCCTTGCAAACCATTCGAACGACATTGGCACGCTGGATGAACTGAGGGTCATTGCCGCTGCCGTCATCGGTGGAACCGCGTTGTCTGGCGGCATCGGCACCATATACGGCGCGATCCTTGGCGCATTGATCATGCAAGCGCTGCAATCTGGCATGGCCATGGTTGGCGTCGATGCACCGTTTCAGAACATCGTGGTCGGTAGCGTTCTTGTACTGGCCGTCTATATCGACATCGTCTATCGCAAGCGACTGGGGGCAAAGTGATGCAAGCTCAGGACACGCAGAAAACACCAACCAATGCTGGCCGCGGATCTGGCACGCCGCCATTGGTCGAGATGCGCGATATCTCGATCTCCTTCGGCGGGATCAAGGCCGTCGACCATGTGTCTGTCGATCTCTATCCCGGTGAGGTGGTTGGTTTGCTCGGGCATAACGGGGCCGGGAAATCCACTTTGATAAAGGTCCTGTCCGGTGCCTATCAAATGGATCAGGGCGAAATTTTGATCGACGGCAAACGTGTCGAGATCGGAAACCCCCGTGATGCCCGCGCGAACAACATCGAAACGATCTACCAAACGCTCGCCTTGGCCGACAATCTGGATGCAACGTCGAACCTTTTCCTGGGGCGCGAGATGACGACGCCTTTCGGGTTGGTCAACGATGCAGCCATGGAGGCTGAGTGCCGCAAGATCATGGCGCAGCTGAACCCCAATTTTCAGAAGTTCAATGACCCGGTTTCCGCGTTGTCGGGGGGGCAAAGACAATCCGTGGCAATTGCCCGGGCTGTCTACTTCAATGCGCGCATTCTGATTATGGACGAGCCGACAGCGGCTCTTGGGCCGCATGAAACGCAGATGGTGGCGGATCTGATCCACCAGCTAAAGGCGCAAGGTATCGGTATCTTCCTGATCGATCACGATGTTCATGCCGTTATGGAGCTGTGTGACCGCGCCTCGGTCATGAAGAATGGGAAACTGGTCGGAACGGTCGATATCGCAGATGTCACCGATGACGACCTTCTGTCGATGATCATTCTCGGCAAGCAGCCAGAACAAAAAGCAGAGTAGGGGGCAGAAATGCCAAGCGGATTTTTTGAAGGGATCGAGCGGATCCGGTTTGAAGGCGCGGACAGCAAAAACCCGCTGGCCTTCCGGCACTATGATCCAGACGAGATTGTCATGGGCAAACGCATGGAAGATCATCTGAGGTTTGCAGTCGCCTGGTGGCACTCATTCGCGTGGGAGGGCGGAGACCCCTTCGGTGGTCCAACTTTTGAACGCCTGTGGCATCCTCAGGATGATATGGGGCGGGCTCGTTTGAAGGCAGATATTGCTTTTGAGATGTTCGAAGTGCTCGGCCAGCCCTACTTCTGCTGGCACGACGCTGACATCCGGCCCGAACAGGGAAATTTTGCGGAAAACCTGAGAACTCTGGAAGAAATCACGGATTACATAGGCCAAAAGATGCAGGTGTCCGGCACAAAGTTGCTTTGGGGCACGGCCAATATGTTCAGCCATCGCCGCTGGATGGCCGGCGCCAGCACCAATCCTGATCCCGACGTTTTTGCCTTTGCAGCGGCCACGGTGAAATCCTGCCTGGACGCGACCCACAAGCTCGGTGGTGAAAACTATGTACTTTGGGGCGGGCGCGAAGGGTACGAGACCCTGCTGAACACGGATATGAAAACCGAACTGGACCACATGGGTCGGTTTCTGAATATGGTCGTGGAGTATAAAAACAAGATCGGGTTCAAGGGCACCATTCTGGTAGAACCCAAACCACAGGAGCCGTCCAAACACCAATACGACTATGACGCGGCAACCTGCATCGGGTTCCTCAGGAAATACGGTCTGGAGAACGAGGTGAAACTAAATCTCGAGCAGGGGCATGCGATCCTTGCAGGGCACAGCTTTGAGCATGAAATTGCAGTGGCCGCAGCCGAGGGAATGCTGGGCTCGATCGATATGAACCGCAACGACTACCAGTCGGGTTGGGACACTGACCAGTTCCCAAATAACACGCCGGAAGTAGCCTTGGCTTATTATTACATATTGAAGGCCGGCGGCTTTACCACCGGAGGCACAAATTTCGACGCAAAAATCCGACGCCAGTCCATTGATGCAAAAGATCTGGTGGCTGCCCATGTCGGGGGAATGGATATCTGCGCCCGGGGTTTGAAGGCCGCTGCCGCCATGATTGAAGATGGCGGTTTGGAAGCTGAGCTGTCGAAGCGTTACTCGGGCTGGAACACGCCTTCAGCGGCGACGATGCTGGATAGCGGTCTGGAAGAGATTGCTGCGCGCGTTTTGCGTGAGAACATAAATCCGAGGCCGCAATCGGGACATCAGGAAATCCTGGAGAACTATGTAAACAGGTTTGTCTGAACAGGGGCTGCATTCAATAAGCGGGTACTGAGAGATTGACACATTTGGCAGTCCATAGCGCTTGCGGGACCTGTCCAACAAATTGATCCGCAGAACAATTCGACATGCCGACATGTCAGTCAATCTGCCCTGTATCTTTGCATAGCGCCAATGATCGCTGAATAATTGAGCAATTCTGCCGCCGAAGGAAGGGGTGGAGGACTTTCCAATTGTGGTTGAGGTGGGCAGAGCTCAGTTGACTAGTCATGAGCCAAAACCTGACCGTCGTTGTGGTCGAGCAGAACCACGACCGCGCTTTCGCTATAGTTGACGCCTTGAAAGCGTATGGGGATGTAGATGTCTTTGTGATCGGCAATGTTTCGGGCCTGGCGCGCAAGATTGCCACCCACGACCCGGATATTGTGTTGATTGATATCGACAATCCGTCCCGCGATATGCTGGAGGAACTGACGGTCGCGTCCGGCCCGTTGGAGCGCCCGGTTGCGATGTTCGTGTCCGGCGCGGCAGGGGGATTGGCAAGGGCAGCGGTCGAGGCCGGAGTGTCGGCTTATGTCGTGGATGGATTGCAGGCCGACCGCATCAAGCCAGTGATGGATATTGCAATCGCCAGGTTCCAGGTCCTGCGCCAAATTCGCGTGGAACTGGCGGAAACGCGCCGCGCCTTGGAAGAGCGCAAGGTGATTGACAAGGCCAAAGGCTTGATAATGAAGTCCAGAGGCGTGCCGGAAGATGAAGCTTACGCCCTGTTACGAAAGACGGCCATGAATCAAAACCGTCGGGTGGCCGAAGTGGCCGACGCACTGGTGACGGCGTCGGGGTTGTTGTCATGAGAACCGTGACGCTCCCGGTTGCTTATATGCCTTTGGTGGATGCTGCCCCCTTGGTTGTCGCCCGCGAGATGGGCTTTGACCACGCCGAAGGGATCTCGCTGGATCTTCGTCCCGCACCGTCCTGGTCTTCGTTGCGCGACATGTTGGCTTTTGGGCACGTCGATGCTGCACATTTATTATCTCCGATCCCTGTCGCAATAGCACTTGGGCTGGGTGGGATCACGACCCCGATATCCGCTGTTTCCGTTCTGTCGCTGAATGGCAATGTCGTCGGAGTTGGCGCACAACTGGCCCGGAAGTTGGTGGATCAGGGATATGGTTTCGACTTCATCGATGCAAAAGCTGCCGGCGCTGCACTCGCAAAGGCCGCCGACGACACTCTGATCTTCGGGGTGCCGTTTCCATTTTCAATGCATGTCGAGTTGCTGCGATATTGGGTGGCCGGAACCGAGCTGGCTTCAAAAAACGTCGAGATCCGTACTGTTCCTCCACCTTTGATGGCGCAGGCGCTTGCTGCACGAGAGATTGATGCGTTCTGCGTTGGGGAACCCTGGGGGTCGTTTGCTGTCGAGGACCAGTTTGGGGCTTTGCTGTTGCCCGGTCGGGCAATCTGGAATTGCGCGCCGGAAAAGGTGCTGGCCGTCAGAAACGATTGGGCCCAGACCGAACCACATCTTCTGGGCAGCCTTATGCGCGCGGTTTGGCGTGCCGGGCGGTGGTTGTCCAATCCCGACAGCCGTTCTACGGCGTCCGAGATGTTGGCGCGCAAAGCCTATCTGAATGTGTCCCCGGAACTGGTCGATCGCGCCTTGATGGGGGAATTTGCGATCTCTCCAAGTGGAGAACACCGCCATGTTGAGGGGTTCGTAGAGTTTTTTGAAGGCGCGGCAACTTTTCCGTGGCGCAGTCAGGCCAAGTGGATTGCACATCAAATGGCGAAGCGAAACGGCCTTGAAGTTGGTGCTGCCGAACATGCAGCAGCCAAGGTCTTTCGGAGCGACTTGTACCGTCAAGCGATGCATCGATCAGGAATTGAGACCCCGGGTGCGTCCGAGAAACTGGAAGGTGCCTTGCCGGAACCAATGGCAGTTGCATCAGCCAAGGGCAGCCTGATTCTGTCTCGGAATGTCTTCTTTGATCGACGTATTTTCGAGCCTTCCGAGTAGGTGTGCACATTTTTTCCGCATTGCAGCATCGCGCAATGCTGCAATGCGGAAAAATTTCAGCCATCCTTCAAAATACAGATGACGCGACCACGTTTTGTCGGCTTACTGAAGCCATCGGCAGGCAACGGAGCCATCCGACAGAATGCGCCCATGTCCATGGGCATCTATCAAGAGCAAAGCCGCTCGACCAACCGCCAACTCCTCCCGGCGGTGTGTGTCGGCGGCTTTTTTTGTGCCCGAAGGCAAACGGGCAGCCACGCGCCCTGATTGGGCCGAACCGAAGGGAAATGTGATGAAGAAACTGATCTTGAGCTTTGCGGCAACTACCGCGCTTGTTTCTCCCGCTCTGGCCGAACTTGAACTGGAAAAAGATGAACTGACCTTTGGTTTTATCAAGTTGACGGACATGGCACCGTTGGCAGTGGCCTATGAGCAGGGATATTTCCTGGACGAAGGTTTGTTCGTCACGCTTGAGGCGCAGGCCAACTGGAAAGTGCTGTTGGACGGTGTGATCGACGGGCAGCTGGACGGCGCGCATATGCTGGCGGGGCAGCCACTGGCTGCGACCATCGGATACGGGACCGAGGCGCATATCATCACGCCATTTTCGATGGATCTGAACGGCAACGGCATCACCGTGTCCAACGAAATCTGGGAAGAAATGAAACCGAATATCCCGGTGATGGAGGATGGTCGCCCGCAGCATCCGATCAGTGCCGAGGCTCTGGCCCCGGTGGTAGAGAAGTACAAATCCGAAGGCAAGCCCTTCAACATGGGCATGGTTTTCCCAGTTTCGACGCACAATTACGAATTACGCTACTGGCTCGCCGCTGGCGGTCTGCACCCCGGCTACTACAGCCCCGAGAACGTAACTGGCCAGATTGGCGCGGATGTGTTCCTGTCCGTAACCCCTCCGCCGCAGATGCCTGCGACGCTCGAGGCTGGTACGATCTATGGTTACTGCGTGGGGGAGCCGTGGAACCAGCAGGCCGTGTTCAAGGGCATCGGCGTTCCGGTCATCACCGACTATGAGCTCTGGAAGAACAACCCCGAAAAAGTTTTTGGCATCACCGCCGAATTTGCGGAGGGGTATCCGAACACCACGCTGGCCGTGACCAAGGCCTTGATCCGCGCCGCCATGTGGTTGGATGAAAACGATAACGCCAACCGCCCCGAGGCCGTCGAAATCCTCAGCCGTCCAGAATATGTCGGCGCGGATTACGACGTTATCGCGAACTCGATGACCGGCACATTTGAATACGAGAAGGGTGACAAGCGCGAAGTTCCTGATTTCAACGTGTTTTTCCGCTACAACGCGACTTACCCGTTCTACTCGGACGCTGTCTGGTACCTGACCCAGATGCGCCGATGGGGTCAGATCGCCGACGCAAAACCGGACAGTTGGTATGACGAGGTCGCCAAGTCCGTCTACAAACCCAAGATCTATCTGGAAGCCGCGCGCCTGCTGGTCGACGAGGGCTTGGCCAATGAGGCTGACTTCCCTTGGAACAGCGACGGTTACAAGGCGCCGACCCCGGTCGAGGATATCATTGACGGCATCGCCTATGACGGCCGCACCCCCAACGCCTACCTCGAAAGTCTGTCCATTGGTCTGAAGGGCGATCAGAAGATCGTCGGTTCGGACGTGCAAGGCTAACCCCGCAACACTGCGCCCGGCTTGGGTCAGGCGCGACGCTCACAAGTGCCCCGCCATCGCAAGGACACATCAGATGACAACGGTCGATCCAGAATTCAATGCAGACGCCGCCCGAGAGGACCGCCGCGCCCGCCTTTTTACCCGTATTAATGCCGCCGATAAATGGTTTCAGGTCCTTGGCCTCAGTTGGGCCACCCCGGTGCTGAAAGCAGCAGCGGGGGACAACCCGCGCGCGCAGATGACCGAGATCTGGCGGTTGCTGGTGGTCCCCCTTTTGTCGATTTGCGCATTTCTGCTGCTGTGGGCGACTTTGGCCCCCAAGGTGCAGACCTCTTTGGGTGCGGTCCCCGGACCGGCTCAGGTTTGGGCGGAAATGGTCAATCTGAACGAGGACGCGCAAGCCAAAGCCGCCAAACGCGCCAAGTTCGAGGCGATGGTCGAGAAGCGAAACCAAAAGCTGATCGACGCCGGCCGCGCGGAAGAGGTCAAGCAGGTCGCTTACACGGGCGCGCCATCCTACTACCAGCAGATCTGGACCTCGATCAAAACCGTGTTCTTCGGGTTTCTGATCGCAACGGTGGTGGCCGTCCCGCTTGGCATTGCGGCGGGTCTGTCGCCAACAGCAAACGCTGCGCTGAACCCGCTGATCCAGATATTCAAACCCGTGTCTCCACTGGCATGGCTGCCGATCGTCACCATGATCGTCTCGGCAGTTTATGTCACCAATGACGGGTGGTTTGCCAAGTCCTTCCTGATCTCGGCTATCACCGTGACCTTGTGTTCGCTGTGGCCAACGCTGATCAACACTTCACTGGGTGTAGCCTCTATCGACAAGGACCTGGTTAACGTCTCCAAGGTACTGAAAATGAACACCTATACCAAGATCACTAAGCTGGTGCTGCCTTCGGCCCTGCCGTTGATCTTTACCGGTCTGCGCCTGTCGCTTGGTGTTGGCTGGATGGTCTTGATCGCGGCTGAAATGCTGGCGCAGAACCCCGGTCTTGGCAAGTTTGTCTGGGATGAATTCCAGAATGGCTCGTCCAGCTCTCTGGCCAAGATCATGGTTGCGGTTTTCACCATCGGCATCATCGGCTTCTTGCTGGACCGGGTGATGTACGCGCTGCAATCCCTCTTTACCTTTACGAATAACCGGTGATCGAGATGAGCATTCTGAGCTTCAAGAACGCCTCGAAATCCTTTGGTGAAGGCACCGCGCGGACCGTTGTTCTGAAAGGGATCGATCTGGATGTGCAAGAGGGCGAGTTTCTGGTGATCCTCGGCTTCTCGGGTACCGGCAAGACGACGCTGATCAATTTGATGGCCGGCCTGGATATGCCGACCAAGGGCGAGGTCACGTTCAAAGGCACTCCGATCAAGGGGCCGGGCCCGGAACGTGGCGTGATCTTCCAGAACTACTCGCTGATGCCGTGGTTGACGGTCAGCGGCAATGTGGGTCTGGCGGTGGATACGGTCTTTCCTGGCCTAAGCAAGGCCGAGAAAGCCGAAAAAGTGGCGGATTACGTCAAGATGGTTGGACTCAGCCACGCCGCCTCGCGCCGCCCGGCGGAGTTGTCCGGCGGGATGCGCCAGCGGGTTAACGTGGCGCGCGCGCTGTCGATGAACCCCGAAGTTCTTCTGCTTGATGAGCCTTTGTCGGCGCTGGATGCGCTGACCCGCGCCAATCTGGCCGATGAGATCGAACATATCTGGGAAGCCGACAAAAAGACCTGTGTCCTTATCACCAATGATGTGGATGAGGCGATCATCCTGGCCGACCGGATCATCGCTCTGAACCCGGACGGGACTTTGGGGCAGGAGTTCCGCGTGTCGATCCCGCGTCCACGGGATCGGGGCGCGATGAACAACGACGAGACCTTCAAACGTCTGCGTGCAGACGTCACCAAGTATCTCATGGATGTGGGTATCGAGGCCAAAGTCGAAGGCTCGCGCATCCTGCCCGATGTCACGCCAATCCACGGAGTCCCCACTGCTGTTGCCGAGGCACAGAAAGGAATGATCGAGAACCGCTTTCTCGATTTCTCGCAACTGCACAAGGTCTACCCGACGCCCAAAGGTCCGCTGACCGTGGTTGAGGATTTCGATCTGAAGATCGACAAGGGCGAGTTCATCTCACTGATCGGCCACTCCGGCTGTGGCAAGTCCACGGTTCTGACTATGGCTGCCGGGCTAAACGAAATCTCGAAGGGTGCGATCAAGTTGGATGGCCGCCACGTCGAAGGCGCCGATCCCGAGCGCGCCGTGGTGTTCCAGTCGCCCAACCTGTTCCCCTGGCTTAGCGCCAAGGAAAATGTCGCCATTGGCGTCGACAAGGTCTACCCCAAGGCCAGCATGGCCGAGCGGCAAGATGTGGTCGAATACTATCTGGAACGTGTCGGTCTAGCTGACGCGATGGACAAGTCTGCCTCCGATCTGTCGAACGGCATGAAACAACGCGTCGGCATCGCCCGCGCCTTTGCGCTGTCGCCCAAACTGCTACTGCTGGATGAGCCCTTTGGGATGCTCGACAGCCTGACGCGCTGGGAATTGCAGGAAGTCCTGATGGAGGTCTGGTCCCGTACCAAGGTCACCGCGATCTGTGTGACCCATGACGTGGACGAGGCGATCCTTCTGGCCGATCGCGTGGTGATGATGACCAATGGTCCGCAAGCGACCATCGGGAAAATCACCGAGGTCGACCTGCCGCGCCCAAGGACCCGTAAGGCATTGTTGGAACACCCCGATTACTACGCCTACCGGCAGGAAGTTCTGGACTTCCTTGAAGAATACGAACACGGCGCCAAGCCGAAATCGCCTGCCCCCAAGGCGATTGCAGCGGAGTGAAACCATGAAACAAAGACTAGTTGTCATAGGCGCAGGCATGGCTTCGGGCCGGGTGCTGGAGCACCTGACCGATGCTGCACCAGATGCGTTCGATATCACCCTGTTCAACGCGGAACCGCGCGGAAACTACAACCGCATCATGCTCAGCCCGGTTCTGTCGGGTGAGAAGACCTATGAAGAGATCGTCACCCATGACGACGCTTGGTACGCCGAGCGAAGGATCACCTGTCGCTTTGGCGAAAAGGTGGCCAGGATCGACCGCGAGATGAAGGTGGTCGAAGGGGCGAACGGCCATGTTCCATACGACAAGCTGTTGATCGCGACGGGGTCAAACCCGTTCATGATCCCTCTGCCTGGGCATGATCTGGATGGCGTGATCGCTTATCGCGATCTGGAAGATACCCGGCAGATGATGGGTATGGGCCCGGGCAACAAGGTCGTTGTGATCGGTGGCGGTTTGCTGGGTCTTGAGGCGGCTGCAGGCATGGCCGCCCACGGCGTGGACGTTACCGTCGTTCACATCATGGGCCACCTGATGGAGCGCCAGCTGGACGAAGCAGCCGGGTATTTGCTGAAGAAGTCGCTGGAGGACAAAGGCATCAGGATTTGCCTGCAGGCGAACTCCAAGGAAATCCTCGGACAGGATGGCAAGGTCCGCGCGCTTTTGTTGGACGATGGGACCGAGTTGCCCTGCGACCTGCTGGTCATGGCAGTTGGAATCCGCCCCAATACGGCACTGGCGCAGGAGGCCGGTCTGGCCACTGGGCGCGGCATTCATGTGGATGACCAGATGCTGACCTCGGACCCGGACGTTTTTGCCGTGGGCGAATGCGTCGAACATGACGGAGAAATCTTTGGCCTTGTCGCGCCGCTTTACGATCAGGCGAAGGTGGCAGCGCAGTCGTTGCTGGCGGAAGACGCTGCATTCGCACAGAAAACCCTCTCGACCAAGTTGAAAGTCACCGGCTGCGACCTGTTCAGCGCAGGCGATTTTGCCGAAGGCCCCGAGCGCGAGGATATTGTGTTCCGAGACCCCTCGCGCGGGGTCTATAAACGGCTTGTGATCGAAGAAGATCGTCTGGTTGGCGCCGTGATGTATGGCGACACTGCCGATGGCAGCTGGTTCTTCGGGCTAATCAAAGACGGCACCAGCATCGAAGAGATGCGCGAGACGCTGATCTTCGGCCCTGCCTATCAGGGGGGTGACACTGCGGACCCTCTCTCAGCCGTTGCAGCATTGCCGCTTGAGGCGGAGATTTGCGGCTGCAACGGCGTATGCAAGGGCAACATCGTCGAGGCGATCAATGCAGGGGCCGGCGATCTGGGCGCGGTGCGCGCTAGCACCAAGGCCAGTGCCTCCTGCGGCACATGCACGGGTTTGGTCGAACAGGTCTTGCAAGTCACTTTGGGTGATGACTTCCAAATGCCAACGGCGCAACCCGTCTGCCGCTGCACGGATCTGACCCATGAGGATGTGCGCCGCCTGATCAAAGGGCAGGAGTTGAAAAGCCAGGCTGCCGTCTGGCAGGAGCTTGGATGGAACACGCCCAACGGCTGCCATGTCTGCCGCCCCGCGATCAACTATTACTTGCTGGCTGATTGGCCGCTTGAGTATCAGGACGACCCGCAAAGCCGGTTTGTCAACGAACGCAAGCACGCAAACATCCAAAAGGATGGCACGTTCAGCGTGGTGCCCCGTATGTGGGGTGGGATTACCACACCAGAAGAACTGCGCGCCATCGCGGATGCGGCGGATAAATACGACGTGCCAACCGTCAAGGTCACTGGTGGCCAGCGGATCGACCTTCTGGGCGTGAAGGGTGAGGACCTGCCCGCGATCTGGTCGGATCTGAACAAGGCGGGTCTGGTCTCGGGCCATGCTTATTCCAAGGGTTTGCGCACGGTGAAGACCTGTGTCGGAACAGATCATTGTCGGTTTGGAACGCAGAACAGCAGCGGGCTTGGGATCAAGCTTGAGAAAATCCTGTGGGGGTCGTGGACGCCTCACAAGCTGAAGCTGGCCGTGTCGGGCTGCCCGCGCAACTGTGCCGAGGCCACCTGCAAGGATATCGGCGTGGTTTGCGTGGACTCTGGGTTTCAGATCAGCATCGGCGGAGCTGCCGGAATGGATGTGAAAGAGACCGAATTGCTGTGCCAGGTGCCAACCGAAGACGAAGCAATCGAGGTTGTGATGGCCGTCACTCAGGCCTATCGGGAAGGCGGCAAGTACTTGGATCGTTTGTATAAATGGATGGGCAAAGTCGGCATGGGTTGGATCAGGGGGCATGTGGTCGACGATCTGGAAAACCGCGCGGCTCTGGTCGAAAGGTTCGAGCTGTCTCAAAGCATCTACCGCAAGGACCCGTGGGCCGAACATGTGCGGGACAAGGCGCAAACCTACGCGCCGATTGCAGATTTCACATTGGAGGCCGCAGAATGAGCTGGATCGACGTCGGGCATATCGATGAGGTGCCACTGCGCGGGGCGCGCCTGATAAAAACTCATATCGGCTGCATTGCGATTTTCCGAACTGCCGAGGCCGAAGTCTTCGCAGCTACCAATAATTGTCCCCATAAGGGCGGCCCGCTGTCCGAAGGCATCGTGCATGGTCAGTCGGTGACTTGTCCCTTGCACAATTGGGTCTTCGATCTGAACACGGGCGAGGCTCAGGGCGCGGATGATGGTCGCATCACCACCTATCCGGTGCGGCTGGAAGGCAGTCGTATCCTGCTGGACGACAAAGCGGCAACCCGGCGGAGTGCGGCCTGATGGACGGAACCGGGCTGCCTGAAATCCGGTCCACCTGCGCTTATTGCGGTGTTGGTTGCGGTGTTCTGTTGCGCCCTGATGGCGCCGGCGGTTTGGCGGTACGCGGCGATCCGGATCATCCGGCGAACCATGGGCGTTTATGCTCAAAGGGATTGGCTTTGGGTGAAACGGTCGGACTGGATCAACGCCTTCTGGCCCCGCAAGCATTTGGAAAGGATGTGCCGTGGGACGAAGCCCTGCAACTGGTCGCCGATCGCTTTTTGTCCACTATCGAGGCCTACGGACCGGACAGTGTCGCGTTCTACGTGTCAGGGCAGATGCTGACCGAGGATTACTATGTCGCCAACAAGCTGATGAAAGGGTTCATCGGTTCGGCCAATATCGATACGAATTCCAGGCTCTGCATGGCCTCAACCGTGGCTGGCCACAAACGCGCCTTTGGGTCAGACACTGTGCCGGGTACCTACGAGGATATTGATCAGGCCGACCTGGTGGTTCTGGTCGGGTCCAACCTCGCCTGGTGTCATCCGGTTTTATACCAGCGCGTTCTGGCGGCGCGACAGTCACGTGGGACAAGGATCGTTGTTGTCGACCCGCGCCGTACAGCAAGCTGCGATCAGGCCGACCTTCATCTGGCTTTGCATCCGGGCAGCGATGTTGCTTTGTTCAACAGATTGCTTGTCAGCATTCACGAAGGCGGACACGTCGTGCCTGAATTTCTGGAGCAGACTGTCGGCTTTGATGAGGCGCTTAGAACGGCGCAGCGGGACGACCCGACAGTTACGGGCCTGACCACCGAAGAGATCGAGACATTTTGTGATCTTTGGACCGGGACCGAGCGTGTGGTCACCATCTTCAGTCAGGGCGTGAACCAATCCTCTAGCGGGACGGACAAAGTGAACGCGATCCTCAATTGTCATCTGGCGACGGGTCGGATCGGGCGCGAAGGGATGGGCCCGTTTTCCGTTACCGGTCAGCCCAATGCCATGGGTGGCCGAGAGGTGGGTGGATTGGCCAACATGCTGGCCTGTCACCTGGATATCGAGAATGAAAGCCACCGCACGGCCGTTCAACATTTCTGGAACGCGCCGAAGATCTGTGAAAAACAGGGGCTTAAGGCAGTGGACCTGTTTCGTGCCGTGAAAGAGGGTCAGATCAGGGCGCTTTGGGTCATTCACAGCAATCCTGCGGTTTCAATGCCTGATGCGGATAGCGTGCGACAAGCCATTGAGAAATGTCCCTTCACCGTTGTCAGTGACCTGACGGTCCGGACGGATACGGCACGTCTTGCGGATGTGCTGTTGCCAGCGACAGGCTGGGCGGAAAAAAGTGGCACCGTAACCAATTCGGATCGCACAATCAGCAGACAGCGCGCCGTTCTGGCACCTCCCGGGCAGGCACGTGCAGACTGGGATATCCTTTCGGACGTCGGTCGTCGCATGGGGTGGAAAACGCCATTCAGCTACGACTCTCCGGCGCAGATTTTTCGGGAATACGCGGCGTTGTCCTCAGTGGCTAAATCTTTTGGCAGGGATTTTGACGTCTCAAAGCTCGCGGATATTACGGAGGAAGAATACAATGAACTAAGCCCGACGCGATGGCCGGTGATACCTGGTGGAACGGACGGACGGTTCTTTGGTGACGGTCAGTTTTTCCATCCTGATAGGAAAGCACGTTTTGTGCCCGTTTCCCATAAGCCACCGGTTGCGAAAACATCAACGCAATACCCATTTCTTTTGAATACGGGGCGAATTCGGGACCAGTGGCACACGATGACCCGGTCCGGATTGTCACCTCGTCTATCGGCTCATCTCGCCGAACCTTATGTGGAAGTGAACCCCGAGGACGCGCGCCATCTGAACCTCGGCTCTGCCGATTTGGTCGAGATCAATAGTTCGGTCGGAACTGGGATATTTCGACTTCGCATCACCGACACCGTCGCGCCCGGCCAAGTGTTCGCGCCGATTCACTGGACGGGGGAAACGGCCCCGGCGGCCCGTGTGGATGCGCTGATTCCAACTGTGACGGACCCCATCTCGGGACAACCGGAGAGCAAGGCAACGGCCGTGTCTGTTCGGCGCATGAATGCTGCCTGGTACGGGTTTGCAGTCTCTGTTGGGGCCCCATCGCCAAAGTCGGAGTATTGGGCGATTGCAAAGACGGACAAAGGTTACAGGCTGGAACTGGCAGGATACCATGTTGCCGAGGATTGGGAGAGTACTGCCCGAGAATGGTTCGGCCTGCCCGATGCCGTGTCTACTTTGATAGAAGATCAAAGGCGCGGGTCATTCAGAATTGCGTTCTCAGAGGGGCAACGCCTGTTGGCGGTGCTGTTTGTATCTTCTGAGCCGGTCACGCTGATGCGAGACTATCTTGCAGCTTTGCCCGAGGTCGCACCACACCAGATTTTGTCCGGTCGGTCATCAGCGGAACTGGAAGACTGCGGCCCGATGATTTGTTCGTGTTTCGGCGTCGGGCTAAAAGCCATAATCCGCGCAATTCACGACGAAAAACTGGTTGATGTGGATGAAATCGGAGACGCCCTTCAAGCTGGAACGAATTGTGGTTCGTGTCGGCCGGAGCTTGCCGATTTGGTCGTTGAACATTCGGAACGGCTTTGCCAGACGAACTTGGCGTGAGGTGGAGTAGGGGGCTGTCCAGCGTCTGGAAACAGCGAAGCCAAGTTCTATTTTCTACGTCCATTTGGCTTGAGAGGGCCCCCTTTTTTTCGGTGCCGGATCAGTCTGGAGAGGGAGTCGAAGCCAGATACTCAGCTATCGCTGCCCGGCATCCCCGCTGCCAGATCGCGGTCAGCCAGCGGGCGAAATCGTTGGCGAAGGGAGTGTCTCGACCAAACGCACCACAGTACTGGCTTTGTTCGATCCACAGTTGCGGATTGGCCCTTGATGCCAGCGCCGTTTTTTTTAAGTCCTCCCAGTGAGGGTCGTTTGGGGCTATTTCGGATCCATTCTCGCGAACCCCCGCGCACATCCGGCACCAGAAAGCTTGGGACAGCGCAAGCCCGTTCAGGGATGAACCGGCCGCAAGCGCATCGCGCATCGAGGGTAGCAAGAACCCCGGATGGCGTGATGATCCGTCGAACGCAACCCGACGCGTCGAATCGTGGATTGCGGTATTCGAAAAACGCCCCTCGACCAATCCAAGATATTCAGTCGCGGTTGTTCCGGGGACAGGTTTGACATGGGGAAGAATTTCTTCGGCCTGAACTTTGCGGAAAAACGACACGATGTCGGGGTCCTGCATGCAATCTGCAATCGTGGGGACATTCAGAATTTCCCCGGCATTTGCCAGCAATTGGTGGCCGCCATTCAGTATGCGCAGTTTCATTGTCTCGTAACTATGGACATCTTGGGTCAGCGTCACGCCAACCTCATCCAGCGGCGGCCGCCCGTCACAAAAATCGTCCTCGATCACCCACTGGCGAAAGTTTTCATGCGAGACCGGCGCGCGGTCGTCGATGCCGAGGTTGCGGCATTGCGATATTAATTGTTCCGTCGTCGCGGGCACAATGCAGTCCACCATCGAGTTCGGAAATGCGCCATTCCGGTCAATCCAATCGGCCAGATCGGGGTCGGACATACGGGCCAATCCAACGATACAGTTTCGCAAAATCGCACCGTTGCCCTGAAGGTTATCGCAGCTGAGCGCGGTAAAGGGTTTCAGACCGTTCGCCCGGCGCTGCCCGAGCGCGGCAACAATGGCGCCAAAAGCGGTGCGGAGCTGGTTGGGATTTGCCGCGTCATGGCGAATATCATCGTGGTTCAGGTTGAACGCACCGGTCTTGGCGTCCAGAAAATACCCGCCTTCGGTCACGGTCAGCGATACGATCCGGATGGCCGGATCAGCCATCTTGCGGATCAGAGATGCGTTGCCATTCTGAATCGGAAGGTAGTCGATCATAGGGCCGATCACCTCGGCAGATATTCCCTCGGGGTCCAGTTCGATCAATGTTGTCAGGCAGTCCTGCGCCAGCAGTTTCTTTCGCATATCGGCGTCGTAGCTTCGCACACCCGCCCCGATAATCGCCCAGTCCAATGCCTGACCCCGCTGCATCAACTCGTGGATATACCAGGCCTGATGCGCCCGATGAAAATTACCCAAACCTATATGAACGATGCCCGGTCTCAGGTCCGCGCTATTATAACCCGGTGTTCTGACGGATGCCGGCAGGCCTTCAAGGCTGTCGCGCCGCACCCGAACCGGAGGTTTTGCGTTCGCCATGGGGTCCATCAGCTCATCCAGTTTCCGCCATCGACATTGTAGGTTTGAGCGACGATGTACTTGGCCTCGTCAGAGGCCAGAAACACCGCCATCCCGGTCAGATCTTCGGCGCGGCCCATCCGGCCATACGGAACGGCGGCCGCCACTTCGCGCTTTTTCTGACCGGGGACCTTGCCTTCGTGTTTTGCAAAAAACGCATCCACACCGTCCCAATGTTCCCCGTCGACAACGCCCGGAGCGATGGCATTCACGTTGATCCCATGGGAAATCAGGTTCAGGCCGGCTGATTGAGTCAGCGATATGATCGCGGCCTTGCTGGCACAATACACAGCGACCAAAGGCTCGCCCCTTCGCCCAGCCTGCGATGCCATGTTGATGATCCGGCCCTTGATCCCGTGTTCGATCATGTGGCGCGCAACAGCCTGCATCGTGAAGAGCACACCAGAAACGTTGATGTCAAAGACACGATTGTAGTCGGCACGCTCAATCTCAACGATTGGTGCGGCAGTGAAGATGGCCGCGTTGTTGATCAGAATGTCGATCGGACCGAAATGTGCGGCTGTTCGCGCGACGGCGTCATCTATGCTGTTCTGGCGGGTCACGTCCATCTCGACGGCCAGGGCAGCTTCGCCGATTTCACCGGCCGCCTCCTGCGCACGTTTGCTGTCAATGTCGGCGATTGCGACCCGCGCGCCTTCTGCCACATAGGCTTTGGCAAAGGCCAGCCCGATGCCACGCGCGGCCCCGGTGATCAGGGCGGTTTTGCCTGCCAGACGTGTCATTCGATCCGCAGGCCTTGCGCGTCAAACCGGTGGATCACATCTGCACGCGGGGTCAGGTGGATGCGGTCTCCGTGGCGGAACCCGACCTCGCCATCTGCTCGGACCGTGATTGTTTCAGCCAGACCGGTTTCGTGGACGTGAAAGAAGGTGTCCGAGCCCAAATGTTCGGAGACGCTGACGACCCCGGACCATTCTCCTTCGGTCTCGGAAACGCCTATGTGTTCGGGGCGAATTCCGATGGTTCGCGCGCCATGTTTTGCGGCCTCCGGGCCTTCGATAAAGTTCATCCTGGGTGAACCGATGAACCCTGCCACAAACAGATTGCGTGGCGTGCGATACAGTTCCAGCGGGGTGCCGACCTGTTCGATCACTCCGGCCTGAAGAACGACGATCTTGTCGGCCATTGTCATGGCTTCAACCTGATCGTGGGTCACGTATATCATTGTTGTCGCCAGGCGTTCGTGCAGTTCGCTGATCTCAAGCCGCATGCCGACGCGCAACGCGGCGTCAAGATTCGACAGGGGTTCATCAAACAGAAACGCTGCCGGCTCGCGTACGATGGCGCGACCAATGGCAACGCGCTGGCGCTGCCCGCCGGATAACTGCCCGGGGCGGCGGTCCAGATAGTCGCTCAGGTTCAGAACACTTGCCGCGCCTTCGACGCGTTTGTCGATCTCGGCTTGATCCAGCTTGGCCATGCGCAGGGGAAAGGCGATGTTCTTTCGTACAGTCATGTGCGGGTACAAGGCGTAGGACTGGAACACCATCGCCAGCCCCCGCTTGGCAGGTGGGACATCGGTGGCATCCGATCCGTCAATATCGATGGAACCCGACGTGATATCCTCCAACCCCGCGATCAGGCGTAATAGGGTAGACTTGCCACACCCCGACGGACCGACGAAGACGGTGAACTCACCATCCTCGATGGTCAGGTCCAGCGGGGGGATGACCTGTACGTCGCCGAAGCTTTTGGTCACGGACTTGAGTTGAATACGTCCCATGTGTCGTGTTCCTTATTTCACAGCGCCGAAGGTCAGGCCGCGGACAAGTTGTTTCTGGCTGAACCAGCCAAGGATCAGGATTGGTGCAATCGCCATGGTCGAGGCCGCGCTGAGCTTGGCAAAGAACAGGCCTTCGGGGCTGGAATAGCTGGCGATAAACGCGGTGAGCGGAGCCGCGTCGACGGCGGTCAGGTTGAGGGTCCAGAACGCCTCGTTCCAAGCCAGGATGAAGTTCAGCAGAACCGTCGAGGCGATGCCCGGGATGGCCATGGGCGTGAGGACATAGAGGATTTCCTCTTTCAGCGTCGCGCCATCCATCCGCGCTGCTTCCAGAATTTCACCCGGGATCTCGCGGAAATAGGTGTAGAGCATCCAGACGATGATCGGCAGGTTGATCAACATCAGAACCACGACCAGCCCCCCGCGCGTGTCCAGCAGACCCAACCGGATGAACAGCAGGTAGATCGGGTAAAGCACGCCAACGGCAGGCAACATCTTGGTGGACAGCATCCACAGCAGAATGTCCTTGGTGCGTTTCGAGGGGACAAATGCCATGGCCCAGGCGGCGGGCACTGCGATTATCACGCCCAGAATGGTTGATCCGCCCGCGATGATAACCGAATTCCACAGGAACCGCATGTAGTCTGAGCGCTCCTGTACGATCGCGTAGTTCTCCAGCGTCCAGTCGAAATTCAGGAACAGCGGCGGGCTGGCGATCGCCTGCGCCTCGGTCTTGAAGCTTGTCAGGATGGTCCAGAGGATCGGGAAGAAGATCAGCAAACCGACGGCCCATGCAAGGGCAGTGTTCAGCGATTTGCGGCGGGTTGTGACGGCGCGGGCCATGGTCTTACCTCCTCACGCGTCCAGGTTCTTGCCAACGATGCGCATCAGGAAGATCGCAACGATGTTGGCTAGGATGATGGCGTAAACACCTCCGGCTGATCCGAGGCCGACATTCTGGCTTTCCAAAACGCGCTGGAAGATCAGGTAGGTGAGTGTGCGGGTGCCGAACGCGCCGCCGGTGGTCACGAAGATTTCGGCGAAGATCGACAGAAGGAAGATCGTCTGGATCAGGATCACGATGGTAATCGCGCGGCTGAGGTGCGGCAGGATGATGTGATAGAACCGCTTCAGCACCGGCGCGCCGTCCATCTCGGCCGCTTCCAGTTGTTCACTGTCCAGCGACTGGATTGCGGTCAGCAGGATCAGCGTCGCAAAAGGCAGCCACTGCCACGACACGATCATGATGATCGAGGTCATCGACGCCTCGGACAGCCACGAAATTGGTTCGGCCCCGAAAAAGCGCCACAAGTGGGCAAGCAAGCCATTGACCGGGTCCATGAACATGTTCTTCCAGACCAGCGCGGACACAGTGGGCATGACAAAAAACGGTGCGATCACGAGGATCCGAACGACGCCTTGTCCCCACATTGGCTGGTCCAGCAACATCGCCAATAGAATGCCCAGAATAACCGTGATCACCAGAACGCCGCCGACAATAACCAGCGTTGCTTGCACCGCGGGCCAGAACGAACTGGATGAGACGAACCGGACATAGTTGTCGAAACCAACCCAGCCCAGATCACCGCCGCGCAGCGGCAGATACTTCTTGAAGGAAAAATACAGTGTCATCGTCAGAGGCACGAGCATCCAGCCAAGCAGAAGGACCACGGCAGGTGCCATCATCAGGCGCGCAACGGATCGGGAGTGTTGAGTAGCCATGATGCAAGACCTCTCTGTTCAGGCGTAAGTATAGCCTGCGAGAAAAACGGGAATTGTGGAAGTCAGAGTGGCGGGTGGGACATTGCCCACCCACCGGGGAGGGATGCCTCAGTATCCTGCGGCTTCCATTTCTTCAGCCGTGAAGGCCTGCGCTTTGGCAAGGGCCTCGTCCACTGTCTGCTGCCCGGCATAGACTGCCGAGAACTCCTGGCTTACCTGAGTGGCGATACCCGCAAATTCCGGGATCGCGACAAACTGGATGCCGGTATAGGGCGTCGGCTGTGCGCAGCAATTCTGCGGGTCGGCCATCAGGATCGATTCCAGCGTCATTTTTGCGAACGGGACCGCCTTGTAGTTGTCGTTCTCATAAAGCGACGTCCGCGCGCCCGGAGGCACATTGGCCCAGCCTTCATTTTCGGCCACCAGCTCGATGTAGTCTTTCGAGGTCGCCCATTCGATAAACTGTTTGGCAGCGTCTTCCTGCTGAGTGCCTGCCGGAATCGCAAGGGCCCAAGCCCAAAGCCAATTGGCGCGTTTGTCCACGCCTTCCGAATTGGGCGCCAGTGCGAAGCCCACCTTGTCGGCGACTGTGGAATCGTCGGGGTTGGTCACGAAAGAAGCGGCGACCGTTGCGTCAATCCACATGCCGCATTTGCCCTGCTGGAACAGCGACAGGTTTTCGTTGAAGCCGTTGGTGGCATAGCCAGCGGGGCCGGACTCACCCATCATATCGACAAAGAAGGTCAGGGCCTCTTTCCATTCAGGCTGATCGAACTGAGGTTTCCAGTTTTCGTCAAACCACCGCGCACCGAATGAGTTTCCGGTCACGGTGATGAAGGCGCCGCCTTCACCCCAACCCGCCTTGCCGCGCAGGCAGATGCCGTTGATGTCGTTGTCGCGGTCGGTCATTGCCGCCGCCGCTTCGCGAATGAATTGCCAGGTCGGTGCCTCGGGCATTTCCAGACCTGCCTTTTCCATCAGGTCCGTACGATACATGATCATCGAGCTTTCGCCATAGAACGGCGCCGCATAAAGCGTCCCTTCATGGCTCAGGCCACCGGCCATCGCGGGCAGAATGTCGTCGACGTCATATTCCGCGGACATTCCGTCCAACGGCACCAGCCAACCATTCGCACCCCAGATCGGCGTCTCGTACATGCCGATGGTCATGATGTCGAACTGACCGCCTTTGGTGGTGATGTCGGTGGTCACGCGCTGACGCAGGACGTTTTCCTCGAGCGTCACCCACTCCACATCGATCCCGGTCGCTTCGGTGAATTTGTCGGTATAGCCCTGCATCCGGATCATGTCGCCGTTGTTCACTGTAGCGATCGTGATGGATTGCGCGTGGGCTGCTGCCGTGGCGACGAAAGTCAGTGCAGTCGCCGCACGAAGTGCGTTCTTCAGATACATCCCTGTCCTCCCTGAGCTTGGATGTCGTGCAGAGAGGTTAGAGCGTAAATTGTCGCGGCGTCAATAAAAACTTTACGCGCGTTAAAAAGTTGCGACTAAGCAGAATCCCTTAAAACAAGCCTTGCAGGGAACAGCGTCTCTGTCCTCGTTTCAAATTTCCCGCCACTTTCAATGAGTTCGAACAGCGTCTCGACGCTGCGCCCGGCAACATTGTCATAGTCATGCGCGGCTGTTGTCAGGGATGGGCACGTAAACTTTGCGAAAGGATGGTCGTCATTCGAGGCCACGCGAAGCGCGCAATCATCCTTGCGACCAACCCGAATCCCCTGTTCGTAGCAGGCCGCAAGAAAGCCGATGGCCAGCCGGTCATTGCTGCATAACACCGAGTCGCTCGGCAACATGCGCTCCTCCAGAACCTTCAGTGCACCCCTGTGGCCAATTTCTTCAAACGCCCAGCCCGTGCCGTCGACCTTGATGATATGTGGCTCAAACCCGAGACGCTCCATGACCTCAACATAGGCCTTGCGTCTCTTGTTGGCGTTCGGGTTGGCAGGCGTCCGCATTTCGAAGAACGAGGGCGGTTCGCCTGTGCGCGTCAAGTATTCCACAGTTTGCGAGACAAAACTGAAATTGTCCGACCCGACGAATGCTGCACCAAGGCCATCAAGGTTACTGTCAAACAGAACTGTCGGCACATTGGCGCAGAACTTTTCGATCGCCGAACGGTCTGAAATCCGCCCCAATGGCGCCAGCAAAACCCCGGCGGGTTTCAGGGATTGCAGCCCGTCCAGGATTTCATTTTCAAGCTTCTGTTCGCCATGAGAGCTGAACAGGGAAGGGCGATACCCGGCCGCGATACAGCTTTGTTCCAGATAACGCGCGATTTCGGCAAAGAACGGATCGGCCAGATAGGGAACGACAATGCCGATATTCTTGGTCAGCTTCCGGTTCTGGTTCACCGCAAAGATATTGGGGCGATAGTCAAACCGTTCCAGCGCTTCTTCGATGCGGGCCCGTGTCGTTGGGCGAACACTATCGGGGTCGTGAAAGTACTTGGATACCGTCGGTCGCGAAATCCCGCTGAGGGCCGCGAACTCTTCCATATTCTTTATTTTGGTCATGCTAGTCTGCCTGCGGGTATTGTCCACCTTGATCTTATCATAGCTTTACATATTCTTTGCGCGCGCTAAAAAATCAATAGCCCGGCTGGCAACTGGTGTTGACAGCGTGCTGGCCATTGCCGAACTTGCGCAACAGTCTCTCAACTGGAAAAGGAATGGCCATGTCTCGACTATCGGAACGCCGGGATTTTGCCGTTGCGGTTTGTAAAGAAGCTGGGGCAATCGCCAAAAAATACTTTGCGGACAGGGGTGATCTTGTCGTTGACCAAAAGGGCGCTCAGGACTGGGTCAGTGAAGCGGACAGGAACGTCGAGACATTCATCCGTCAGAGGATCGCGGAATTCTGGCCCGAGGATGGAGTGTTCGGTGAAGAGCATGGTGCGACCGAAGGGAAAAGTGGCTTCGATTGGGTAATAGACCCCATCGACGGGACAACGAATTTTGTCAACGGCATTCCGGCTTATACCATTGTTCTGGCCGGCGTCGCCAAAGGGCGCACGATGGTCGGGGTGATCCATGAACCAAATGTCGACGAGACATTTGTGGCAACGCGCGGAGAGGGGGCGACCTTGAACGGTACGCCGATTCACGTCGCATCCGGAGTGGCGTTGCGGGATGGAACCGTAGCCGTAGGATACTCGAACCGGGTCGAAACACGCCATGTCCTGCCTGTCGTTGCAGAACTGATCGAACGTGGGGCCATGTTCCACCGGAACGCCAGCGGGGCGCTGTCTCTTGCTTATGTCGCCGCCGGTAGACTTCTGGGTTATGTGGAAGAGCACATGAACGCCTGGGATTGTCTGGCCGGGCAATTGCTGGTCGCGGAGGCTGGTGGCGCAATCGAAGATCAGGACGCAGATGCAATGATCCGGGACGGAGGGCGCGTCATTGTGGGCACGCCAGATGTCTTCGAGACCTTGCTTGAGATCGCCGAGGACGCGTGGAGTTCTTGACCTCTAGGTAAATGCGACCCACCCGGACTGAGGTTTGAGTGTCAAAAGATCTGCCTGCCAGAAATGACCCTGTGAAGGCTGATCGTAACGGCGGTCAATTGAACGGCCAGAAAGTGCGCACCATAATAGTGTTCTGACCGCCCCATGAGTGACTATGGCCAGGTCTTTACCCCGGTGCATTCCTACAATCTCGGTCACCGTCCGATGAATGCGCGCCTGCGCTTCGACCGCTGTTTCCCAACCGCGATAGCTGGTTTCCGGTCGGGCAAAAAATGCGTCAGCGGCGGTTTCGAACTCCTCCCTGGGTAGGAATCCGGTTGCACTGCGGTCGTTTTCGCCAAGGCCCGCGTGTTGTTTCGGGCGCAGGTTTCGAGCGGCGGCAAGGATCTCGCCCGTTTCGCGGGCCTTCTGCTCGTTGCTGGTCCAAATCTGGGTGACATTCGCCAGAGCGCCATTCACAGCGAATGCTGTAGCACGATCACGGCCGACGGCACTCAGACCCCAATCCGTGATCGGGATGCCCGGATCGATAGAAACCTCGGGATGTGTGATGATCAGAAGTTTCGGCATCTAATCGGGCAATAGCACTGGCCCCTTATCGGCAAAACTCATCCTGACCTCAGCGCCCGGCTCAAGTGGTGCGTCGACGTCATCGTGAACAGCAAAGGCCTGACCGAAAGTGCCAGTCAGCGTGTATTCCATCCGGACGCCGACATATGTCGCCTTGGCCACGGTAGCGGGGATACCCTGATCAGAGCCGATCACCAGACGCGAGGGTCGGACGGCAATGGTGGCGCCACCCGGCGTCAAACCACGGCGCGGCAGCGTATGGCGATAGCCTTCGATTTCGATTGTGGCGGTGTCACCATCTGTACCAACGATCTGGCAATCAAGCAGGTTTGCCTCGCCTATGAAGTCTGCGACGAAACGGTCGTTCGGCGCATCATATAGCTCGCGCGGGGTGCCCATCTGAGCGATGGCCGCGTTACGCATCACGACGATCTCATCCGAAACCGCCAGAGCCTCTTCCTGATCGTGCGTGACGTAGACGACAGTCAGGCCAAGGTCTTGCTGGATGGCCCGGATGTCCTCACGCACCTGACGACGAAGCTTGGCGTCGAGGTTGGACAGCGGCTCATCAAACAGCAGCACCTGAGGCTCAAGAACCAGCGCCCGGGCGACGGCGACACGCTGTTGCTGACCGCCGGACAGTTCGGACGGAAGACGACTGTCGAACCCTTTGAGGCCAACCAGTTCCAGGCCGTTCAGGGCGCGACTTCGGGCTTCGTCCTTCGCGAAGCCGGAAAACGTCAGGCCGTACATCACGTTCTCCAACACACTCATGTGCGGAAAAAGCGCGTAGGATTGGAATACCATCGACACGTCGCGGTCGGTCGCAGGCAGTCTGGTCACGTCCCGGTCACCGATCAGAATCGTGCCCGAGCTTGCCATTTCCAACCCTGCGATCATGCGCAAGGTCGTGGTTTTCCCGCACCCGGAAGGACCCAGCAGCGTAACCAGCTTGCCAGCCTCGACATGCAGATTGATGTTGTCAACGGCGACCACATCCTTGCCGAACATTTTTGTAACGGATTCGAACCGAACCGGCGCGGCTTTGGACTGCAGGCTCATGTCATTCTCTCCTAAACATTAGTGCGCGACTGGGTCATTCGCCGTCCGATCTGTGTCCGCCCGACAATCAACTGCATCAGCGCAACAACCGACAGCATCACGAAAATCAGTGTGGTCGAATAGGCGATGGCAAGACCATAGTCGTTGTTTTCGACCCGCCCGATAATATAGCTGGTTGCCATGTCATATTCCGCGCTGACCAGAAAGATAACGGCAGAAATCGCCGTCATGGCCCGCACAAAACTGTAGACCAGCGCGGCCAGTATCGCGGGGCGCAGCAACGGCAGAATGATACGCCGGAACGTTTGCCACGAGTTTGCCCCAAGCGTCAGCGAGGATTCGTCCAGGCTGCGGTCAAGCTGCGACATGCTGGCAATGCCCGCGCGAACGCCGACCGGCATGTTGCGGAAGATGAAGCTTACAATGAGGATGACGCCCGTGCCTGTGATTTCGATAGGAGGGACGTTAAACGCAAGGATGTAGCTGACACCGATCACCGTTCCGGGGATCGCGAACGACAGCATGGTTCCGAACTCAAAAGCGTTCTTGCCCGCAAAGCTTTGCCGGGTCAGCAGATATGCCGTTACCAATCCTACGGCTGCAGTCAGCGGCGCGGCAATGGCGGCGATTGTAATGGTGGTCCAGAAGCTGTCCCAAGCTGCACCGGTCCAGCGAATGCCTTCTTCTTCGAAACGCACAGAAAAGGCGGTCACATAGTGCTTAAGGGTCAATGAATTGTTGACGCCCCACAACTCGACCACGCTGCCGTATACGATCATTGCATAAACGATGACGGTGAACAGCGCCCAGCCAAGCGCGACAACCAACACCGGGACAGACAGGCCGGTCGGCATCAATGGGTGCACTCCTGCGTCACCTTTTCCGGTTACAGTGGTATAGCTTTTCTTGCCCAGCCAGACCCGCTGCGCGTAGAAGGCTGACAAGGTGAAAAACAGAAGCACCATGGCCAGAACGGCAGCGCGACCCTGATCATATTGAGCGCCGACGATTGCGAAGAAAATCTCGGTCGACAGAACGTCGAAGTTTCCGCCCAGCACAAGCGGGTTTCCGAAATCGGCCATGCTTTCGATGAAACCCAGAAGAAAGGCATTGGCAAGACCCGGGCGCATCAGGGGCAGGGAGACCGTCTTGAACGTCTGCCATCTGCTGGCGCGGAGTGTTTGGGCTGCTTCCTCCATCGAAGGAGAGACGCCTTCCACCACGCCGATCAGAACGAGAAAGGCAATGGGCGTGAACGCCAGCGTCTGCGCGATCAGAATGCCGGGCATTCCGTACAGCCACCGTGTTGGTTGCGTGCCCAACAGATCAGCAATGAAGCGGGTAACAGACCCGGACAGGCCAAACAGCAGGATGAGGGCAAGGCCGATCACAAAGGGCGGCGTGATGATCGGCAGAACGGTCAAGGCCCGCAATGCGCGCTTGTAGCGGAAGCCCGAGCGCGTCACGACCAAAGCGAAACACAGGCCCAGGATCGTAGTGACGAAGCCGACCACGATGGCAAGGAACAGGGAATTCCAGGCCGCGCCGCACTTGGCCCCATAAAAACAACCCAATCCCCAAAGCCGGTCATCGAAGAATTTTGAAAAGAACACCGAAATTGAATAGGCGCCATCTTCGGTGACGAAGGCGGCAAACAACATCTTTGCGATAGGGAAAAAGACAAAGGCGGTGACGATGGTGATCACGCCTCCGATTGCGCTGACGACGAAGACATCGCCGTTGATGGCGCCTCTTGCCGCGATGCCCTGGGTCAGCAGGAACAAAAAGCTCGATGCGCATATCATCGCGCCATAGCCCATGCCGAACTGGCGATCGCCGAGTTCACCAAAAAACGCTTCCATCCAATCGAAGTTGAAACCTCTGATGCCGATGCTGAACCCCTGAGCAATCAGCCAGCCGAAGCCGAGTGCGCCGGACAGGATCAAAATGCGAGCATAAAGCGGGTCGGATTTGACGCGCCCCAGTGCAAGCAAAGGCAGCAAAAGGGCAATCACAAGCGGTGCAAGCCAGAGCTTCTCGCCTTGTCCGATCAGAAATGCTGCGGGTGCATAATCTTCGTCGAACGGGTAGCCGTCAAAAAGCCATTCGAACGACCACAGGCCGCCGTCAACCATGTACCAGGGTAACAGGCAGAATCCGACCCAACCGGCAATGATCCAAAAGATCAGGACCGGATGGGTCGTTTTTGTCGTCTTGTCAGTCATTTATTGTGGCAGAACTGAAACCTCTTCATCCCATTTCTGCAACAACCGCTTCCGTTCGTCTGACGAGCCATACTTTTTGAAATCATAGTCGATCAGCTTGATCTGGCTCATGTCAGGCGCGCTTTCCGAGGTTTCGGCGCTTTTGTTCGATGGAACCTGGAACGCGTTGACCTGAAGGGCAAGGTTCTGAGCTTCGGGCGACAGCGCCCAATCATAGAACTTCTTCGCCTCTTCCACGTTGCGGGCACCTTCGATGATCGACATCGAGCCAATTTCGTAACCGGTACCCTCGCAAGGCGCCACGACCTTGATCGGGAAACCTGAAACAGCCTGTTTCACGGCGTCATGCATGAATACAATACCGATGGTGTTTTCACCGCGCCCCGCGGCCTTGATCGGGGCCGAGCCTGACTTGGTGTACTGGTTGATGTTCGAGTGCAGGCCCTTCATGAATTCAAAGCCTTCATCCTCGCCGAAGATCTGTACCATCGAGGCCAGCGTCGTATAGGCCGTGCCCGATGAGTTTGGGTTCGCCATCTGAACGTGGCCCTTGTACTCAGGCTTCAGAAGGTCTTTCCAACAGGCAGGTTCGGGCAGATTGTTCGCCGCGACAAGATCTGCGTTGTAACCATAACCAAGCGCACCTGAATAGATACCGATCGTCCGGTTGCCGGCGCTTTCAGCCTGGGAAATCGCCCAGTCGTGCAGTTGGTCGCGCATTGGAGACACGTATTCCATTGTCAGCCCTTCTTCGGCGGCCTGAAGGTGCGGGTCGCCCGTGCCACCCCACCACACGTCGCCTTTCGGGTTCGAGCTTTCGGCGCGAATTTGCGCAAAGGTTTCACCCGACGATTTCCGGGTCATGTTTACATCGATGCCTGTCGCATCTTCGAAGCTGCGTGCCATGAGTTGACACCAATCTTCCTGGGCCGAGCAATAGAAGGTCAGCTTGTCTGCCTGCGCCGCCGACATGGAGGCAGCTAGGGCAATCAGCGACCCGACGGCCGTGGATGTCAATTTCTTCATTATACGTTCCTCCCTTTGAGAATAATTTGTCCGGGTTTCCCGGTTCTTTTAAGCTCTTCCTCATGCGGTGTTTCGTAGACCCTGAAGCGCCAATTCGTACTCAATGACAACCTGCGCTGGATTTCTGGTGGCGCCAGTTGCCGGGCGGTTTCGTGAGCGGGGTCAATCGTTGAATAATGTGTCTTGCTTCCAGATCTCCGTGCAGCCTTCTGAATTCTCACAATGAAATGTGCTTTGTGCAACAAAAAAGGTCTGCCCAGAAGAACTTGGCCCGGATCGGGCAAGGTCTGGTTTCGGTACAAGAGCGATCAATTGGATGGCTTCGGGCTGCATCCGGTCACGCAGATTGGTCAGTTGGGTGACAGGGTAACGATTTCGAAAGACATTTGGATCAGTCGTTCCAAGCCCTGTCGCTTCATTCGAAAGGGTGGCGCGATGGTTATTGGCCTCGACCAGCGCGCCCGTTGTTACAAGGAACGGGTAATGCGGAAGTCTTGAAGTAGCTGGAAACTGAGCCAGCGTATCAGCTACGTCGGAGGCGAGATTTCAGATCTGTGGGAGCGCATGAGGCGGACCGCGCGAATGAGCCTGATGCCCCTGTCCTGCGGTTGGCAGATTAACCAGCGTCACACTGAGTGGGGCGGGCCGCTAAGGCCGGCCCCCGATTGAGCATCTGTCGATCACCAGTGGCCGGTGCTTTCCATGCTTGCCCAGGGTTCGGCCGGCTCAAGGGCATTGCCGTTTTGCAGCAATTCAACCGAGATGTTGTCAGGCGAGCGGACAAAGGCCATGCGTCCGTCGCGGGGCGGGCGGTTGATGATTACTCCGTTGTCCTGCAGGTGCTGGCACGTCTCATAGATGTTGTCGACGCCGTAGGCCAGATGCCCGAAATGGCGGCTGTCGCTGGGCAGTGCATCATCGCCATCCCAATTATACGTCAGCTCGATCGGTGCATCTTCCTGACCCGGTGGTGCCAGAAATATCAGGGTAAAACGCCCTGCTTCGCTTTCATAACGTCGCGTTTCCTTCAGTCCCAGCAGCTCGTAGAAAGCCAGTGATTTTTCCAGATCTTTCACGCGGACCATGGTGTGAAGATAAGTCAGCCCCATCGTGCCATCCTTTTTTGTGCAGGTGATGCGCTGCAGCTTAGCGCGCCAAGGCAAGGTGTCGAGGGGCAGAGGGCAAACAATTGTGCGTTTGGGCAATTGGGCACACATATCGCGGTTCCTGTGCCTGATCTACCGATATATAGTGGGCGGCGACTCATTGCTGGAAAGGACCAATTCATGCCGCTGTCTTCTGACCAACTGGCCGAGATCGAAGCGCAACGCGCGCAATCGCATCCCACACGCCGCGTCGTCGCAGCGGGAATGGAGGAGCATCTGTATACGGCCCATCAGGTGCTGGATCATGGATTTGTCCGCGTCATCGACTATATGGGCGATGATGCCGCGATTTGTCAGGCCGCGCGTGTGTCTTATGGCAAAGGCACCAAATCGGTGCAGAATGACGAGGGGCTGATCCGCTATCTGATGCGGCACTGGCATTCGACCCCGTTCGAGATGTGCGAGATCAAGCTGCACGTAAAACTTCCGGTCTTTGTGGCCCGCCAGTGGATTCGTCATCGTACGGCCAATGTGAACGAATACTCGGCGCGGTACTCCATTCTGGATCGCGAATTCTATATCCCGGCCCCCGACCATGTGGCGGCCCAGTCCGAGGTGAACAACCAGGGGCGGGGCTCAGCCTTGGAGGGCGAAGAAGCGGCGCGTGTATTGGAAATTCTCAAAGCCGACAGCACGCGGTGCTATGACAATTACGAAGCCATGATCAGCCAGGACGGGCAGCAGGGGCTGGCGCGTGAACTTGCGCGGATGAACCTACCCGCCAATGTTTACACGCAATGGTACTGGAAGGTCGATCTACACAACCTGTTCCACTTCCTGCGGCTGCGCGCTGACCCGCATGCCCAGTACGAGATTCGGGTTTATGCCGACACAATGTGCAAAATCGTGGCGGACTGGGTGCCGTTTGCCTACAGGGCCTTCGAAGACTACCGCCTGGGTGCCGTGAACCTGTCGGCGCAGATGGTCGGCAGCTTGCGCAGAATGCTGGCGGGTGAGACCGTTACACAGGAAAACTCTGGCATGACAGCGCGTGAATGGCGCGAATTCGAGGACGTGATCCGGCAAGGTTGATGTAAGTCTCCTAACTGTCGGTTGTCCATAAATCATGCCATGCGGCTGTCACGCTGGCCGCATGTTATGTGCAGTATGCTTTTTTGGGCTTTGCCTGTTATGGGCCAGACCCGCACCTGCAAAAACTCCGATCGCCGAGGTGATTTGCTAGCCCACAACAAAAATGCACTCGAAACCCGAGCGTCAGTGCGGTGCAAGCCGTGCAGCCTCTGGGGTGCAGGCGCCCGAGTTGATCATGGAAGTCTGGGTCAGCAAATCAGGTGACTGAACCATGGTTGTTACCCATTCCAGCGGCACGTCCTGTATCGTTGCGATGGGACAAGACGAGCACACTCATGCCGGAGCGAAATCGGCGCGAGGGGAAGGATTGGGACCTTTTGAAACGGCCGGCGGCCTGAAATTGGCCGCCGACCTTATTGATCTTCCCACACTTGGCGGGGGGTTAAAGAGGCTTCAAATCAGCTGCCATCTGGCGGCCGTCACGTCCGTCTTGTAACTCGTACGAGACCTTCTGATTGTCAGCAAGCCCGGTCAGACCGGATCGTTCTACGGCCGAGATGTGAACAAAAACGTCCTTGCCGCCCTCATCGGGAGCAATAAATCCATAGCCTTTGGTCGTATTGAACCATTTCACGGTGCCAGTTGGCATTTCCCGTGTCTCCTTCTACTTTCACGTTGTCCCACAAATTGGTGGGGGCAGTGGTTGACGTAACCGCAACACATCACTGTTTCGCCCAAACGATACGGCCCGAATTGCGTGTTTCGTCTTTTTCAACATTGCACGGTGAAGTAAAAAATCAAGAATTACCGAAGAAAACCGGTGATTTTGCCTAAATCCCAAGCAGAAACAGGAACAGAAGTAAGATGCGCCTTTATGGTTTGAAGACTTGCGATACGTGCCGTAAGGCGTTGAAATCAATGCCAGATGCAGAGTTTGTGGATGTCCGGACCCAAGGTGTCCCGGCCTCGGTGCTGTCTCAGGCACTAGAGCAATTCGGCGATGCCTTGCTGAACACCCGTTCGACAACGTGGCGGGGATTGGACCAAGAACAGCGGTCACGCCCTGCGCAGGAGCTTCTCGCCGATTACCCGACGTTGATGAAACGCCCGTTGATCGAATCCGGGGGGGCTTTGTTGCTGGGCTGGACGCCGGAAACACGTACGGCACTTGGAGTTGCGTGATCGGATGACTATCTGCTCAAGCGCAGACAGAAGGGAAGATTATGCGTAACGCTGCAATGATCTTGGGTGTTATCGCCGGGCTTATCGGAATGGTCGTGGGCTTTTTCGGCTATGGCTACGTCGAACTGGTCAACCGGTTTGGCGAAATCGAAGGTGTTGCTGAGCAGGTCGAAAACGCCACTTTGGTGCAGACCACTTCGATCTTTGCGCCGTTGCTCGCCATAGCGGGCGGAGCCATGGCCCATGCCCGTGCTCTGATCGCCGGCGTCTTGCTGCTGCTGTCGGCCGTCGGGATGTACTATGCCTTTGGTTTCAACGCGTTTACGATGTTCCCGGTCGCTTTTGCAGCAGTTGCCGGCCTGTTTGGGCTGGCTGCGGGAAAACCTGACCAGCCCAAGGCTCATTTCTAGTTCACTTCAGTCGCAACAGCCGATCCAGCGATATTGGACCTGCGCCGTTGATGACAATGACCAGGAACATGAAGGTCCACATCACACGCTGATCCATCAGCGAGATGGCGTTGTCGAACAGGCTGCCCAACGGAACGTTATGGCCCGTTACGTCGGTCAGGGTTTGCACCCAGACAAACCCGATCATGCCAAGTGCGGCCAGGCGTGTGAACAGCCCGACCAGCAACAATGCTGGCAGAACGAACTCGGCGACGGTTCCAAAGAAGATCACGATACGCTGTAAAAAGGTCATCTGGCTGACATCATACAGAACGGCTTCGGCCGCCTTGGGGAAAATCTGGCCAAAGGCACCTGCGGATGGCGAAAAGATCGAGCCATCGATCTTCAGCATCGCTGAGTTCCAGTAATAAACCAGAAGGACGGCGACAAACACCAGTCGTGCCAGCGTCGGTGTCAGCCAATTGGATGCCAAGTCCACCTTTTCCATCGTGTTGTTGTAGGTTGAGATCAGAGCAGTCATGTCTCCAGCCTTTCAATAGTCACAGAGGTTATTGCGCCGCCCTGCAATAGGATGGCCAGTGTGGTTCCAAGATCGAACTCGGGCCAGGTTTCAGCCGTTTTTTCATACGCTTCACCGATTGTGCCGCCTGTTTGAAGATGGCTGATCCACTTGGCGCCGCCCACGGGCAAAAGATGCGGAATCGGGTCATATTCGGGACGCGTAATCAGAACGTCTTGCGGGCCGGGTTCGGGTTTTGGGGCATTGTCTTCAGTATTGAATCGCCAGATCGCGTGTACCGGCCAGTCCGATTGCATGATCTGCATCGCAGGAGCAAAGCTCAGCCGCGATTGCATAATGTCTTCGGGTGACAAATTCAGGGCGTCAGCTGGCGCAGGTGTGCAGTCGGCGGCGTGGTATGATCGGCGCAGAGCCAGTTCCAGGCGCGCCATGTCCGGCAGATATCCCAGATGCGCAAGTTGCGGCAGATCAGCCAGAAAACCGGGGAACGCTTCGCCATAGAACATCATCAACGGGGAAGACGGGGGGTGCTGTCTCAAGAAAATCCCGGCAAGACCGTCCATGTTCTGCGCGCCCAGCAACTTGGCGATGACGGGAAAAGCCTGATGTAACGCTTCGGTCAACGAGACGGCGACATTATTGCGATAGACGCTGAACCTGCGCCCGGCGGGCTGGTCCGCCGCGTCAAGCAACCCGTCGGGAACCGGAACAGACGCATCCAGCAACGCGGAATGGAAGACCGACTGAGAAACGCTCATGCCGGAACCCGGTCCAGCGCTGACTGCGCGCGTTCGGCTTCGGCGCGCAAAACGGGCCATTCGGGGACGTCGGTATCCCATTCTATCAGAACGGGTTTCGGGCCCGAACGCTCCAGAACATAATCCAGCAGTGCCCAGACCGGATCGACCACTTCGCGCCCATGGCTGTCGATCAACAGCGGGTGCCCGTGATCGTCTTCATCCTCATCATGTCCGCCTAGATGGATCTCGCCGACCTTGTTCAGCGGATAGGCATCGATATAGCCCTGAGGCGAGAAATCCAGGTTTGTGGCAGATACAAATACGTTGTTCACATCCAGCAGCAGGCCACAGCCTGTGCGACGCGAAATTTCGCGCAGGAAATCGGGTTCGGACCATGTGCTTTCTTCGAACGCGAGGTAGCTGGACGGGTTCTCGAGCAGCATCTGGCGGCCAACGGTTTCCTGCACCTGATCGATGTGGTCGCAAACGCGATCCAGCGTCGCATCAGTATAGGGCAGGGGCAGCAGGTCGTTCAGAAAGTGACTGTCGTGCGTGGACCAGGCCAGATGTTCGGAAAAGCTGGCGGGGTTCAGCCAGCCGATCAGATGTTTAAGGCGGGCCAGATGATCCGGGTCCAGCGGCGTTTCGCCACCGATGGATAGGCCAACGCCATGAACGGAAACGGGAAATTGTTCGGACAGGTGACGCAACTGCGCCAGCGGGCGACCGCCGTCGCCCATATAATTCTCGGCATGGATTTCCAGCCACGCCACCGGTTTCGCGTGTTCAAGGATTTGCGCAAAATGTTGCGGTTTGTAGCCAACACCGGGTGCCGCAGGCAACCGGTTTGATCTGAGTGCATCATCCAGCATGAGCATTTTTCCTGATCACGACGAAAAGGGCGGGCGACATTGCCCGCCCCGGTAATCTCGTGTGGCTGGCCTTATGCCGGCAGATCACGCTCGAGCGGTTCCAGCGAACCTTTGCGGGCCGCGCCATCAGCGGCTTTGGGCAGCTCGATATCGGCGCAGGTGCCTGCGTCAACCAAGGTCCATGCGTTGCCCTGATAATCTACGGTCGAGGTGCCCGCGCAGGTGGTGCCGGGTCCTGCGGCGCAGTCATTCTGACCGGCCAGCGAAACGCCATAGCATTTCTCTTTCGCTTGCGCTGTTGCGGTGGTTGCGGCACCAGAAACAGCGGCTGCGACTGCGCTTGCGATGACAAGGGTTTTTGCGGTGTTCGACATCTCGTTAATCCTTTTAGTGACTGCGTATGTCTGTGTTCGACAATGACAAAGGTAGTGGCTTGAAGCTCATAGTTGAATTCACGAGCCCGTGTCTCACAACCCCGTCAAAGAGCGTCATGCCCTCTTGCAGGTTAACAAATTGTTTTTGAAATGAAAATTAGATTTTGTTTCAATCCGGCCCCGGATGTGGGGCCGGATTCAAGGCGAATTGCCGCCGAATGTTACAGCAGGTCGGGCGCGGTTGCGGCCTGAGCCAGCTCTTTTGTTACAGCATCAAGTGACTGTACCTGCGTTTGTTTTTCACCCAGGCGCCGGACGCTGACAGTACGCTCATCAACTTCCCGGTGTCCGACGGCCAGAATGACCGGCACCTTGCCGACCGAATGCTCGCGGACCTTGTAGTTGATCTTTTCATTGCGGATGTCGGCTTCGGCGCGGACCCCGGCGGCTTTCAGCGTTTCGACAACTTCCAGGACATAATCGTCCGCATCGGAAGTAATCGAGGCCACGACGACCTGACGTGGCGCCAGCCAGAACGGCAGCTTGCCCGCATGTTCCTCAATCAGGATGCCGATGAAACGTTCGAACGATCCGAGGCAGGCACGGTGCAGCATGACCGGCGTGTGCCGTTCACCATCCGCCGCAATATAGGTCGCGCCCAGACGTTCGGGGATGATGAAGTCCACCTGCAGGGTGCCGCACTGCCAGTCGCGTCCGATGGCGTCTGTCAGAACGAACTCCAGCTTCGGTCCATAGAACGCGCCTTCGCCCGGGTTCAGGTCATAGGCACAACCTGCGGCATCGCAGGCGGCTTTCAGCAACTCGTCGGCCTTGTCCCATTGTTCATCCGTGCCCGCACGCACCTCGGGACGATCCGAGAACTTGACCTTGAAATTCTCGAACCCGAGATCCCTGTAGACATTCGACAGGAAGTCGAGGAACCGCTTGGTCTCGTCCGCGATCATCTCTTCGGTGCAGAAGATATGCGCGTCATCCTGGGTGAAGCCGCGTACCCGCATGATGCCATGCAGCGCGCCCGACGGTTCGTACCGGTTGCACGACCCGAATTCGGCCATGCGCAGCGGCAGGTCGCGATAGGATTTGAGGCCCTGTTTGAAGATCTCCACGTGGCAGGGGCAGTTCATCGGCTTGAGCGCGTTGATCGCCTTGTCGCGCGCGTGCTCCTCGTCCACTTCGACGATGAACATGTTTTCCTGATATTTGTCCCAGTGGCCGGAGGCTTCCCAAAGCTTGCGGTCCACAACCTGCGGCGTGTTCACCTCGACATAGCCGCCGCGTTTTTGCTGACGGCGCATGTAGTCCTGCAACTGGGTATAGATGGTCCAGCCATTCGGATGCCAGAAGATCTGGCCCGGTGCTTCGGGTTGCAGATGGAACAGGTCCATCTCCTTGCCCAGCTTGCGGTGGTCCCGCTTGGCGGCTTCTTCCAGCATATGCAGGTGGGCCTTGAGCTTTTCCTTGCCGGTGAAGGCCACGCCATAAATGCGCTGCAACATCGCGCGGCTGCTGTCGCCGCGCCAATAGGCGCCCGCGATGGACATCAGCTTGAACGCGTCACCCGGCACCTGCCCGGTGTGTTGCAGATGCGGGCCACGGCACAGGTCCTGCCAGTCGCCGTGCCAGTACATGCGCAGCGGTTCGTCGCCCGGAATGGCGTCGATCAGTTCGACCTTATAGGGCTCGTCATTGGCGGTGTAGAAATCGATCGCACGCTGACGATCCCAGACCTCGGTGGTCACGGGGTCGCGCTTGTTGATGATTTCCTTCATCTTTTTCTCGATCAGGCCAAGGTCTTCGGGCGTGAACGGCTCGGTCCTGTCAAAGTCATAGTACCAGCCGTTTTCAATGACAGGGCCGATGGTGACCTTGGTGTCGGGCCAGATTTCCTGCACGGCGCGGGCCATGATATGCGCCAGATCGTGACGGATCAGTTCATTGGCCTGAATCTCGTCCTTCATGGTGTGGATGGCGATGTCGGCATCCGCTTCGATGGGCCATTGCAGGTCCCAGTGCTGGCCGTTCACAGTGGCCGAGATGGCCTTTTTTGCCAGTGAGGTTGAGATATCGGCAGCCACCTGCGCGGGCGTTACGCCTGCGTCATAAGAACGTGCATTGCCATCGGGAAAGGTGAGTGAGACGGATTGGGAATCCAGGGCCATGATCTGGCTCTCCTCGTCGGTTTGGCGCCCACTGAACGCCCGGTTGCGGGTTATGTGTGTGCGGATGCTTTGGCAGGTGCAAGGCAGAGTGTCAAGCACCGCGCAGGCGAGGGGCCAGCCCCTCGCGCTCCCCGGAGTATTTTCAAAAAGATGAAATGGTCAGGGAATTGCGCTTGGGCGAGCGGCGTGCATGATGCTGACAAGGAAGCGAGGATTTCATGGCAGCGACGGAATTTCTTGAAACGGCGCAAGGTCGCCGACTGGCCTATCACAAGAGCGAGGGCGCGGAGCCGACCGTAGTTTTTCTGGGCGGGCTCAAGTCGGATATGGAGGGCACCAAGGCCGTTCATCTGGAGGCATGGGCGCGCGCGCGGGGGCAGTCCTTTCTGCGGTTCGACTATTCCGGGCATGGGGAAAGCTCCGGCTCGTTCGAGGAGGGATGTATTGGCGACTGGCATCAGGATACCGTGGCCGCGGTTTCCGCATTGACCGATGGACCGTTAATTGTTGTTGGATCTTCAATGGGGGGCTGGCAGGCCCTGCTGCTGGCGCGCATTTTGCCTGACCGGATCGCCGGGATGGTTACAATCGCGGCCGCGCCGGATTTCACCGAGGACGGGTACTGGGCCTCATTCTCTGCCGAACAGAAAACGGCGCTTGAGACGGTTGGGCACGTCGAACTGCCGTCGGACTACATGGAGCCATATGTCATCACCAAGCGGATGATCGTGGATGGTAGGGAACATCTGGTTTTGCGCGATCCGTTGCGTTTACCTTTTCCGGTTCGTTTTTTGCAGGGAACGGCAGACACTGCCGTATCGACCGAAACCGCCGTGCGTCTGCTGGAGCGTGCGGAAAGTCCGGACATGCGTTTGTTGCTGGTTAAGGACGCCGATCACAGGTTCTCGGATGATCGTTGTCTGGGGTTGATTGAAGACGCGGTGCTGGATGTGATGGGGGATCGCTGATGCGGCGTTTTGGCTGGTTTCTGGGACGTTTTCTGATTGTGGTGCTTTTGGCCGGCGGGGTGATCTATTGGTTCGGTCCCCGCGAAGAGGTCAATCTGCACCCAGACTTTGATGCGAGGAAATTCGGCGAAGGCGTGCAGGTCTATTTCGAAAGCACTGAGTCTGCGTTTGACGACATCGTGCCGGGTGTTGAAAAGAGGGTGATCTGGCAGGACGGATATAAGGAGCAGCGAACGCCTGTTTCCGTGCTTTACGTTCACGGGTTTTCGGCATCGTCCGAAGAAATTCGCCCGGTGCCGGATATGGTGGCCGATGCGCTGGGGGCCAATCTGGTCTACACGCGTCTGCAAGGTCACGGGCGGAGCGGCGACGCCATGGCCGAAGGTACGGCTTCGGGATGGATGCAGGACTACGCCGAAGGTTTGGCGGCGGCGCGGGCGGTGGGCGACCGGGTGGTGGTGATCTCGACCTCGACCGGTGGCACCTTGGCCGCGGCGGCCGCATTGGATGAGGATCTGAGCCGCGATGTAGTGGGTCTGGTCTTTGTCTCACCTAATTTTGGCGTTAACACGACGGCGGCTTGGCTTCCCGGCCTGCCTTGGGCCCGGCATTGGTTGCCGCTGATCATGGGGCAGGACAGGGATGTGTCAGGGCCGAACCCGGAAAAGAACAAACACTGGTCGACAGTCTACCCGTGGGAGGCGGTGGTGCCGTTGACCGTGCTGGTCGAGGCTGTTAATGAATTGGACTTCGCAGAAGCAAAAACTCCTGCTCTGTTTTGGTTTTCAGATGACGATAAGGTGGTGCGGCCTGACCGAACACATAGGGTTGCAGAAGCCTGGGGCGCGCCCGCGACAGTACATCTTGTGACGATGGGGCCGGGGGACGATCCGTCTTCGCACGTGATTGCCGGACGTCCGAAGTCACCCGGGCAGACCGATGTAACCGTCGCAGGCATACTGGGCTGGCTAAAGGAGCTGGGTGTGGAATGATGCCGGGAGAAGCACCAAGTCGGTACAGGCGCGATGCCTTGGGCGGAGGTTGAGAATGCGCAAGCCGGGCAGCATGTGGAGCCTTGAGACCCTAGGCCGAGTGCGCCTGTCCCGGCATTTTTTCATGCGTGACTTCCTGTATTCCGAAATCGGTAATTTCCACGAAAAACAGAACCTGCCAGAAAACCCGAACCTGGCCATCGAGACTGGCCGGGCGTTTTGCCAGTCCCTGTTGGACCCGTTGGAAGAAACATTTGGCCGGGTGGCCGTTCGGTCGGGATACCGGTCGCCGTCTCTGAACAGATTCGGGAACGAAAACCGGCTGAATTGCGCGCGGAACGACCATCCGTTGGAGTGCCACATCTGGGATCGTGGAACCGGGGATGCCAGAATAGCCGGGGCGTCCATCGTCATTCCATGGTTTGCGGATCAATATGACGCAGGGCGGGACTGGCGCGATCTAGCCTGGTGGATGCATGATCATCTGGATTATTCGGAGATCTGGTTTTTCCCGAAACTGTGCGCCTTTAACCTGGTTTGGCGACCAAAGCCGCAAAGGCGGATCGACAGTTACATCGCGCCGCGCGGATGTCTGTTGCGGCCCGGTGCAGAGCCAGAAGATGATGCCGAAACACGACGCCGGCGTTACAGTGATTTCCCCGGGTTCCGGGCCATCCGATACCCCTGAAAAACGGCTTGTCGGCCACTTGCAAAACTTCCATCCTGAAAGAAACGGGGACGCCGGGATTGGCGGAAGGGTGGAGGCCCCGCGTGATCGAGCCGCTGGTATTCTTGCCTGGATTGATGTGCGACGCTCGGCTGTTTCAGTCGCAAATGACTGTCCTGTCGCAAGAGCGTGCGGTGACCGTGGCCCCGGTCTCGACCGGTGAGCGGATTGAGGAGATAGCCTCTTCGCTTCTGGATGTGTTGCCTCGGTGTTTTGCGCTGGCAGGGTTCAGCATGGGCGGCGTCGTTGCGCTTGAGGTTATACGCCGCGCGCCCGAGCGAGTCTCGCGCCTGTGTTTGATGTCGACCGATGCGCAGGCAGACACCCCGCAATTGGCCGCAGCGCGCGAGGATCTGATAGTGGGTGCGCAGGCCGGGCGACTTGAAGACATCATGCGCGATGTTATCGGTTCGGACGCGCTGGCCCCGGGACCCGACCGCATCCCGATTCTGAATGAACTTCTGACGATGGCGGTAGAATTGGGTCCTGACCTGTTCGTGCGCCAGTTGCGCGCCCTTCAGCGCCGCCCGGATCAGCAGGGTGCATTGCGGCGGATCAATGTCCCGACGCTGATCCTGTGTGGGGTGCATGATACGCTGACACCGGTGCGAAAACATGCCTTTATGACCGAGCTCATTCCGAATGCCGAGTTGCAGGTGATTGACGACGCCGGGCATGTACCAATGCTGGAATCGCCACAAGCCGTGACGGATGCACTGAAGCGCTGGCTTTCCCGTCCGGCGCGGCTCAGTCACGTATAACGCTGTTTGGAAAAAGGCGGCCCGCCTGAAATTAAGGATCAGGCCACTTTGTTCTTGTTTGCGGCCGTGCGTTGCGGTTTGCGGCTGTTGGCGTTCATGAAGTCGATCACCAGGGGCCGGATATTGTCGCGCCAGCTGCGCCCGGCAAAGATGCCGTAGTGACCGGCCCCGGGTTCGACATGGCTGGCCTTCTTGCCGTCCGGCAAACCGGTGCACAGGTTCAGTGCCGCAATGCACTGGCCGGGGGCCGAGATGTCGTCATTGGCCCCTTCAACGGATTTGACCGCGACATCGGTGATTTTCCCGATATCCACCTTGTGGCCGGCCACAATGAACTCATTTCGGGCAATTTCGCGGTTTTTGAAAACACGTTCCACAGTGGACAGGTAGAATTCGGCCGTCATGTCCATGACTGCGAGGTATTCATCATAGAACCGGTTATGGGCGTCGTGGTCTGAGGCTTCGTTGCGCATAACGCGCTGAATCTGATCCGAAAACGCCTTGGAGTGACGCTCCGCGTTCATCGACATGAACGACGCCAGTTGCAACAGGCCGGGATAGACCATGCGGCCGACGCCCTTGTATTTGAAACCGACGCGCTGGATCATTGTCTCTTCCAGCTGGCCCATTGTCACCCTTCGCCCGAAATCGGTAACTTCGGTCGGGGTGGCATCCGGATCGACCGGACCGCCGATCAGCGTCAAGGTGCTGGGCTGCGCCTTCGGATCATATTCCGCCAGATAGGCTGTTGCGGCCAGTGTCAGCGGCGCGGGCTGACACACGGCAACGACATGCGTGTCCGGACCCAGTTCCTTCATGAAATCGACAAGGTAAAGCGTGTAATCCTCGACATCGAATTTGCCTTCGGACACCGGGATATCACGCGCGTTATGCCAATCGGTTATGTAGACTTCGCAATTTACAAGCAGGCTCTTGACGGTCGAGCGCAACAGAGTGGCGTAGTGCCCGGACATCGGTGCCACCAGCAAAACCTTGCGTGGCTGTTCTTCGCGACCGTTGACCCGAAAATGGATCAGATCGCCAAAAGGGCGTTCGACGACGGTTGTGATGTCGACAAGGTGATCCTTGCCATCTTCGCAGGTGAAGGTCCGAATACCCCAGTCCGGCTTGACGACCATGCGCTGAAACGTCCGTTCGGTAACCTCTCCCCAGGCTGCCATCATGCTGAACGCAGGGCTCGGGGCCATTGCGAAAAGCGGATAAGAGGCCATGGCGCTGGCGGTTGCACCCAACCATTGGTTGGTATTGCGCATGGTTTCCATCAGGTCATACGTCATCATATAGCGCATGTATTCGGGCCTCCTGAGTATTATCCTGAGATTTCGGACCATTCGCCGCTTTGCGCTACGCGTTCACGACGTTATTCTGCATAGCAGCGACGTTAGGGGGGAATCCTTATAATGACAACTACCGAAGACAATACGCCGGACCTGTCGGACGAACATATTGAACGTCTTAAGGAAAATTTGTCCAAAGTCGAAGACCTCTCGAAACGGCTTGTTGAAGTGATGGCTGGAAAAAAGTCGCACACTCCCGCTCTGGATGGTCCGAATCAAGAGCTTTTTGCAAAAGCAGCAACGGCCTATTGGGCCGAAGCGATGCAAAATCCGGCCAAGCTTCTTGAGCATCAGATTGAGTTCTGGGGCAAGTCGGTTCTGAACTTTGCCGAAGCACAGCAGGTATTGTCTAAAGGTGAGCCTGATACCGAAGACAAACTGCCCGAAGACCGGCGGTTTTCTAACCCGATGTGGGAAAACAACCCCTATTTCCGCTTTATCCGTCAACAGTATCAGACCAATGCCGAAGCGATCTCGCAAGCCGTAGCCTCGGTTGAAGACCTTGAAGACAAGGACAAGCGCAGACTGGCCTACTTCTCTCGTCAGATCATCGACATGATGGCCCCGACCAACTTTCTGGCCACCAACCCGGACGCACTCGAGAAAGCCATCGAAACCGACGGACAGTCGCTGATCCAGGGGTTGGAGAACCTGGTTGCGGATCTTGAGGCCAACGACGGCGAACTTGTGGTTCGGCTGGCGGACGAGAGCGCGTTTGAGATCGGTGGAAACATCGCCACCACGCCCGGCGATGTGGTGTTTCGCAACCGCATGATGGAGCTTATCCAGTACAAGCCATCGACCGAAACAGTCCATGAAACGCCCATTGTCCTGTTCCCGCCCTGGATCAACAAGTTTTATATCCTGGACCTGAAAGCGCAGAACAGCCTGATCAAGTGGGTGACAGAGCAGGGCTATACCCTGTTTGTCGTCAGTTGGGTCAACGCAGACAGTTCACATGCCGATATCGGACTTGAGGACTATATCGAAGAAGGGTTTCTGGCCGCGATCGAAGAGGCCAAGAATATCTGCAAGGTCAAACAGGTCAACGCCGTGGGCTATTGCATTGCCGGCACCACGCTTAGCCTGACGCTTTCGTTGTTGAAGAAACGTGGTGATAAATCGGTCAAATCGGCCACGTTTTTTACAACGCTGACCGATTTCGGAGAGCAGGGCGAGTTCACGCCTTTCCTGCAGAACGATTTTGTGGACGGGATCGAGGATCAGGTGTCAAAGGATGGCATCCTAAAGGCCTGGATTATCGGACGCACAATGTCCTTCCTGCGGTCGCGGGATCTGATCTATACACCTGCAATCCGCAGCTACATGATGGGTGAAACACCGCCGGCATTCGATTTGCTGTATTGGAACGGAGATGGCGCAAACCTTCCGGGCCGAATGGCAATCCAATACCTGCGCGGGCTTTGTCAGAACAATGAATTTGTTACTGATGGGTTCAAACTGCTGGGCGAAAATCTGCATATCAGCGACGTAGATGTCCCGTTGATGGCCATCACGTGCGAGACGGACCACATAGCAGCCTGGAAGGATTGTTATCGCGGTGTTCAGCAGATGGGATCGCGCTCGAAAGCCTTTGTTGTTTCGGAATCCGGTCATATTGCCGGAATTGTGAACCCGCCCAGCAAGAAGAAATACGGGCACTATACGAACCCGGACCTGAAGACGGACGCGGACACCTGGTTGAAAGAAGCGGATTTTCACGAAGGATCCTGGTGGCCGATGTGGGAAGCCTGGCTAAAAAAGCGGTCTGGCAAACAGATACCGGCCCGCGAAACGGGCGATTCGAAACATCCGAGCCTGTGTCCGGCCCCAGGGACCTATGTTCTGGTCAAGGCAAATCGCTGATTTCATTCTGAAACTAAATTTTTTCTGCATCGCAGCAAAAAGAACTTGAAATGCTGCGATGCAGAAAGCATATTGTCCTCAAGCTGACGAACGCCGGGGTGGGCCCGGTCCAGCAAAGAGGATTAAGACAATGGCAAAGACTCAGGATTTTACCGCCGTCATGAAAGACATGATGGGTGCATTCCCGGTTGACACAACCGCACTGGAAGACGCGTTCAAATCGACCGCTTCGCTGAACGAAAAGCTGTCGGGCGTTGCTCTGGAAGCTGCTGAAAAATCGGCAGAAATCTCCAGCAAATGGACCAAAGACACTCTGGCCAAACTGACCGAAATGTCGAAAGCAAAGGCAGAGCCTGCCGACTACGCAAAAGCCGCAACCGATTTCGCCAGCGCTTCGGCTGAAGTTGCTGCTGAAAACATGGCTGCTTTCGCTGAAATCGCCAAGAAACTGCAGAGCGAAACCGTCGAACTGCTGATGGCTGCCGGCAAAGAAGCTGCTGAAGAAGCAAGCTCGGCTGTCAAGAAAGCCACCAACGACGTGACTGCTGCCGCCAAAAAGGCAACCGCTGCCAAGTAAGAACGTCCGCGAGGCGCACCCTCTCCTCCCATTTGGTGCCATCGCGCTGGGCAGGTCGATTGACCTGCCCTTTCTTTTTGTGCTGCACTCGCATAACCTGTGCTGCAACGCATCATCCTTGGGGAGGGTAAAGGGTGTCGGACCAAGAAAAACCGTTATTGATCAAGCGCTATGCCAGTCGCCGGCTGTATAACACCGAGACCAGCGACTACGTAACACTTGAAGATATCGCCGGATTTATCCGGGATGGCCGCGAAGTTCAGATAATCGACCTGAAATCCGGGGACGACCTGACGCGGCAATACCTGCTGCAAATCATCGCTGAACATGAAAGCCGGGGTGAAAACGTTCTGCCGGTAAACGTGCTGAACGATCTTGTGCGCAGCTACATGGTGCCCGGTGGGGGCATGATGCCGCAATTTCTGCAAAGCTCGTTCGAAATGCTGCGCGAAAGCCAAAGCAAGATGATGGAAAACATGAACGCCATGAACCCCATGAGCAACATGCCAGGGTTTGAGGCGATGCAGGCGCAGCAGCAGGCTTTCCTGAAGGCGATGACCAGCGGATTGTCGGGCGGGTGGTCGGCGCCGACCCAGGACGACGAGGCGAAGGAAGAGCCTAAAGAAGACCTGGATGAGATCAAAAAGCAGCTGGCTGAGCTGCAGAAAAAACTATCCAAACTGAACTGAGGGTGAAGACCCGAAGCTAACAAGGCCCGCCAGAGGCGGGCCTTTTGGTTTTTCAGGTTCCAAAGGCCATCGCCGGCGCTGTCACGTCACCGACCGAAGCCAGCAGGATATCCGCGATCACATCCAGTTCTTCACGGGTCAGGCGCACGGGCAGTCGAACATCGCAAGCTTTCATCAGCATTGCCCGGGTTTCCGGCAGGTCGAACGTTTCCGGCAAGAACTGCCAGTTCCAGAACGCGCGCGCGTTGTCCTCGCTCAGGCCAAAAACCTGCACTTTCACACCGCGAGACTCTGCTGCGGTTGCAAAGGCGCGGATCTCGTCCTCGTTCATGCCGACAAGGTTGAACTGAATTGAATCCGGTGCGCGCTTTTCAGGATCAAGCGGGGCGGGCACGGAAATGTTGGGTGACGCGTTCAGACGATCCGCCACGTAGTCGTGATTTGCCAGACCGTCCCGGACACGACGGGCCAGTTCCGGAATTTGCGGGCGGATAACGGCGGCGCTGAGGTTGCTCATGCGCAGGTTGTATAGCGGCAACCGGTTCTGCCAACGTGCAAAGGCTAGTTCCAACTCGGGCGAGTTGTCGCCATGCGGGGTTTTATGCTTTTTCCAGTTATGCTCATAGGCACCCGACATGATAACGGCCTGCGCCACCAGATCGGCATCATCGGTGATCAGAATACCGCCTTCGCCCGCGTTGATCATCTTGTAGGACTGGAACGAGAAACAGCCCATCTTGCCGATCGTTCCGATGTTGCGGCCGTGCCAGGTGGTGCCAAGCGAGTGGGCCGCATCCTCGATTACAGGGATGTCGCGGGCATCGCACAGCTCCATAATGGCATCCATATCCGAGGTATGGCCGCGCATGTGGCTGATGATGACCGCCTGAACTCCGTCCAGCTTGGCCTCAAAATCCTTTAGGTCTATGCGGTAGTTTTCTCCAACCTCGCACAGGACAGGGACGCAGTCGGCATGAACGATGGAAGATGGCACTGCGGCAAAGGTGAAGCCGGGTATCAGCACCCGCGCGTCCCGTGGCAAACCCAGCGCCTTCAGGGACAGGAACAGTGCGGCCGAGCAGGATGAAACCGCCAAAGCGTATTTGGATCCCAAAAGCGCGGCAAATTCCGCTTCTAGCAGTGCGACGGGCGAATCCTGGGGTGCTGTGTAGCGAAACAGGTCACCGGATTGCATCAGCGCATCAATCGCTTCGCGCGCGGCTGCGGGGATGGGTTCGGCTTCGTGAACATTGGGTGGCAGCGACATATTTGGTTTTCCTGAATTCTAACTTTTGTAAATATAAATTCACAACGCCGGCAAGCCAAGAGCGTAATCGCCCGTCGGCGAAATTTCACCAAATTGTCGCAAGTTTAGTCGGTCCTGACCCCCAGATCAGACTAAAGGCCCAGACGGTCGCGCAAGGCGAACCACGTCATGGCAAGAACCAGTAGCGGGCTACGCAGGGCAGGGCCGCCGGGAAACGGTTGGGCGGGAACGCGCGCCATCGTATCGAATCCTTCGGCCTGTCCCTGAATGGCTAGAGCCATCAGCTGACCAGCATGGGTGGCCGTGCCTACCCCGTGACCTGAGTAGCCTGAGGCAGACAGGATATTCGGGGCAAGGCGCGCCAGATAAGGCATCCGACGCATCGTTATGGCCAGTGTTCCACCCCAGGCGTAATCGATCCTGACATCTTTCAGATGCGGGAAGATCTCGACCATCGGTTTGCGGACTTTTGCTGCAATATCAGTGGGAAAGCGATAGCCATAGCTTTCGCCGCCGCCAAACAAAAGGCGGCCATCCGCGCTGAGGCGGAAATAGTTCACCACGAATTTTGTGTCGGCAACGGCCACATCCTGCGTCAGGACGCGCGCGGCGTTGTCTCCCAGCGGTTCGGTGGCCGCTATGAAATTGTTGATGGGCATGACACGTTCGGCAACCTTGCGATTCAGATCACCGAGATAGCCATTACAGGCCAGTATGACGTGGTCAGCCTTGACTGTTCCCTCTGCCGTCCGAAGACTTACGCCATTACCATCCGAGATATTAAGGACTTCGGTCCCCTCGTGGATGCGAACACCCGCTTTTCGGGCCGCCTGCGCAAGTCCCAAGGCGTAGTTCAGGGGGTGCAGATGCGCGGCGCCCATATCCAGATACCCGCCCTGATAAGTCGGAGAAGGGCAGAGCGTATGGCCCGCCTCGCGGTCCAGCAACTGTATCTCGTCATAACCATACCGCTTGGACAGGTGTTCCGCATGAGAATGCAGTCCGGCCCGATCTGATTTGCTTAGCCCCAGATTGGCGATGCCGGGCTTCAGGTCGCATTGAATCCGGTGTTTGGAGATCAGGGACTTGACCAGATCCTTGGCGTCTTCGGCAAGATCCCAAAGCTTGGCGGCGTCATCATCGCCAACCAGGCGCTCCAGATCTTCCTGATCCATTCGCTGCGCGCTGCCCAACTGGCCGCCGTTGCGCCCCGAGGCACCAAAGCCAACGCGATGCGCTTCCAGCAGAACGACGTCAAATCCGGCTTCAGCCAGATGCAGCGCTGCGGACAGGCCGGTGTATCCGCCACCGACAACACAGACATCCGCGGTGCAATCGCCGGTCAGGGCAGGGCTAGGATCAGCCGCATGTGCGGTCGCGGCATACCAGCTAGGCGGGTATTCCGCCTTGCGGTCATTGGAATAGAGCAGGTTCATCGCGCAAGTACCTTAGACGTTCAGCAGAAGATGCTCGCGCTCCCACGGGGAAATCACCTGCAGAAATTCTTCGTATTCCGCCCGTTTGACGATGCTGTAGACGCGGGCGAATTCCGGTCCCAAAACCTCGTGCAGGGCTGTGGCCTCGTCAAACAGATCCAGGGCGCTGCCCATGACCTGCGGGATGTCACCGTCGCCTTCATAGGCGTCGCCGTAGAACTGGCGCCGGGGCCGTTCCTGCTGTGTCAGTCCCAGATACCCACAGGCCAAAGACAGGGCGATGCCCAGGTAGGGGTTGCAATCCATACCCGCGATGCGGTTCTCAACGCGACGCGCTTCGGGGCTGGACAGCGGAACACGGATGCCCGTCGTCCGATTGTCGCGCGCCCATTCCAGATTGATCGGGGCGGCGTGGTCCTTCACATAACGGCGATAGGAATTCACATAAGGCGCCATGACGGCCAGACCGGCGGGCAGGTGGTTCTGCAATCCGGCGATGTAATGATAGAACGCGTCCGTCTCGCCCCCCTGCGGCCCGGAAAAGATGTTCTGACCGGTTTCGATATCAATGATCGAGTGGTGGATATGCATCGCCGAGCCCGGTTCGTCCTCGATGGGTTTGGCCATGAAGGTCGCAAAGCAGTTGTGGCGCAGTGCAGCTTCGCGGATCAGGCGTTTGAAGTAGAAAACCTCATCGGCCAGTTTCACCGGGCTGCCGTGGCGCAGGTTGATCTCTAGCTGGCCCGCGCCGCCTTCTTGCGTGATGCCGTCGATTTCGAACCCCTGATGTTCGGCAAAGTCATAGATGTCGTCGATCACCGGGCCGAACTCGTCCACCGCAGTCATCGAATATGCCTGCCGCGCTGCAGCCGGACGGCCCGAACGGCCCATCATCGGCTTGATTTCCTGCGCCGGATCGACGTTGGGGGCGACCAGAAAGAACTCCATCTCGGGTGCGACGACCGGCTTCCAGCCCCGGTCATGATAAAGCTGCACGACGCGTTTCAGCACATTGCGCGGGCTGAACGGGATCGGATTGTCGTCCCGGTCATAGGCGTCATGGATAACCTGTAGGGTCCAGTCACCCGTCCAGGGCGCCGCCGAAGCGGTCGAGAAATCCGGCTTGAGGATCATGTCGCGTTCGATGAAGCCATCTTCGCCCGCTGCCTCGCCCCAGTCACCCGTGATCGTCTGATAGAAGATACTGTCGGGCAGATGAAAATAGGATTGCTTGGCAAATTTTGATGCAGGCACGGCCTTGCCGCGGGCAATCCCCGGCAGATCCGAGATAATGCACTCGACCTCATCCAGACGTTGGCCTTCAATATACTCGCGCGCTGCCTCTGGCAGCTGTTTTTTCCAGTCGGCCATCAGGCCCTCTCTTTCTTCAGGAATTCTGCCATCTGACGGCCAATTGCGGGATTATCGATCGGTCCGCGCGTGCGGTTGGCCGCATCCTGCAAAATGGGGTCCGGGACCACGCCTTTTCCACGCGTCCTCATCAGGCCCTCGATAAAGTCATCGGAGTATTCGGGATGCGCCTGCACCGTCCAGATCGTGTCTCCGTAAGCGATCATTGCGTTGCGGCAGAACCCGTTCTGACCAACCAGGCGTGCGCCTTCGGGCAACCGGGTTACCTGATCCTGATGCCAGGCGTTCAGAGAAACCGTCTCGCCGTCCAGTTCATAATCCGTGCGTCCGACAGCCCAGCCGCCCTGGAACTTTTCTACCGTTCCACCCAGCGCCTGGGCGATGATCTGGTGGCCAAAGCACACGCCGATCAGCGGCTTTCCGGAATTCTGGATTTCCCTGATAAGGTCCTCAAGCGGGGGTATCCACGGATGATCTTCGTAAGCGCCGTGACGCGATCCCGTGATGATCCAACCGTCAGCCTGAGAGACGTCCTTCGGGAACTGATTGTCGACCACCTGGAAGGTCACGAATTCGAAGTCATGACCATCCAGCAGGGCGCGAAACATCGCATCATATTCGCCGAAGTCGTCAGCCAGCTGTTCAGGTGCGTGGCCGGTAACTAGGATTCCGATTTTCATGATTCACCAAATTTGATCAAATTTTATTCTACGCGAGTCCTTGGTCGCGGGCAAGGGGGTCATACGGCCTCGAGGTAACTGAGCCAGTGCGTCTCTGGTGCGCGCTCGGAAAACCGCGCGATCTCCTGCCGTTTTGTCATGACCAGATTACGGATCAGTTCAGCGTGAAAGATCCGCCGGATCATCGGGTCGGCCTCGAACGCGGATATGGCCGAGGACCAGTCGCCTGCCAATTGCGGTAGCCCGGCAATTTCATAGGCATTTCCGGTAATCGGCGGGGGCGGCTGCAACCCGTCATCGATACCGGCCAATGCTGCCCCCAACACAGCTGTCAGCATCAGGTAGGGGTTGATGTCGCCACCAGCCACGCGATGTTCAATTCGACGGGCCGCCGGTGCGCCGCCGGGAATGCGGATGGCAGCGGTTCGGTTCTCATAAGCCCAGCTTGCCCCGGTTGGAGCGTGCGCCCCGGGCACGAGGCGCGTGTAAGAGTTTCCGTGAGGGGCAAAAACCAGCGTACTGCCCGGCATCGCGGCAAGACAGCCTGCAACAGCCGCGTGCAACTCATGGCTGCCATCGGGGCCACCATTGTCAAACACATTGCGGCCCGATGAATCGACCACGGAAAAATGGACATGCATTCCGTTGCCCGCGTCCTGCGGATAGGGTTTTGCCATGAATGTCGCCGTAAAGCCGTGTTTGCGGGCCAGTCCACGGGTCAAGGCCTTGAACAGCCACGTGTCATCGGCGCAGCGCATGGCCTCCTGATGGTTCAGGTTGATCTCGAACTGGCCGATTCCGCTTTCGGAAATGGCGGTTTGGGCAGGGATGTCCATGGCCACGCAACCGTCATAGAGCTCGGTAAAGAACGCATCAAAGGCGTCCAGTTCCGCAAGGGACAGGACAGCCTCGTCGCACAATCGGCGCCCTGTGACCGGATTGGCAGGCGCTCCGGGTTGTGATCCCGATGCATCAAGCAGCGTGAACTCCAGTTCAGTTGCCGCGATCACGGACCAGCCGCGCTTTGCATAGTCGGCCAGAACTGCGGCAAGCGCATGTCTGGGATCCCCTGCGTATGGCTCGGACTTGTCATTATATAATGACATCGGGACCAGCGCGGTTTCGGCATCAAGCCAGGGCATGGGAATCGGTCCGCGATCGGTCGGCAGAAGCATCCCATCGGCATCGCCGGATTCAAATACTAGCGGACTGCCTTCGATATCCGCGCCCCAAAGATCGACATTCAGCGCCGAAAACGGCATGCGGACCGCGCCTTTGTTCAGCTTTTCTGCGTAAGAGGACGGCACGCGCTTGCCGCGCATCTGACCGTTAAGGTCACAGGCAGCAACACGAAAACCGGGCAGGGCGCTCAGGTCCATTTTGGTCTCCAATACTCTCGTTTCCCGAGATGTAGTCGAGACCGCGCGTCTTGTCACGGAATTTGATCAAATTTTTCCTGTAGGCGGAGAAGGCTTTGAGCCCCGCGCCAACCAACGCTGGCGCGGGACCACAGGACGTCAGACGAAGTTGACGCCGTTTTCCGCCATCGGCAACGAGGTCACCTTGATGCCCGAAAGCGCGCGGATCGCGTTGGCAAGGGCCGGGGCCGAGGGGGGGGTGCCAGGCTCACCGACACCGGTCGGTGCCTCGGCGGAAGGTACGATATGAACTTCGATCTCCGCGATGTCGCCGATGCGCAAAGGCTCGTAGTCCGGGAAGTTGTACTGGTCCACGACACCTCCGGTCAGCGTGATCTGATCCCGCATGACATGACCGATACCGTAGCCGATACCACCCTCCATCTGGGCGCGCACCACATCGGGGTTCACCGCAATCCCGCAATCCACGGCGCAAGTGACCTTTTCGATCTTGATGCCGTTCTCTGGATCGCCCGAAACCTCGACGACCTGAGCCGCGTAGGATCCGAAGGATTTGTGCACGGCAATCCCTTGCGCGCGACCTGCCGGTGCGTTGCCCCAGCCAGCTTTTTCAACGGCAAGTTTCAGGACGCCTGCTTTGCGCTGTTGATCGGCGTCGCTGGTATCTGCCAGATGTGCCAGACGGAACTCCACCGGATCACGGCCCGCTGTTTCGGCTACAAGGTCAATCATGGCCTCCATCACGTAGCCGGTGTGGGTGTGACCGACCGAGCGCCACCATAGAACGGTTGTAGCTTTGGGCGTGTCGGTCAGACCCAGAGCCATGCCGGGGATTGTGTACGGGCTGTCAGCAATCCCCTCGATCGAACTGTGGTCGATCCCGTCTTTTACCAGAACGGCTTCGAACGGCGTGCCTTTGATCACCGATTGTCCGGCCACCTGATGCTGCCAGCCAACGATGTTGCCTTCTCCATCCAGACCCACACGCACCTTGTGGCCAAATGCAGGGCGGTAATAACCGCTGCGAATGTCATCCTCTCGTGTCCAGACCAGTTTCACAGGGCGCGAACGGTCGGTGATCACAAAAGCCAGCGCGGCCTCGACCTGATAATCCGCATCAGGCGTTGCGCGACGGCCGAACGAGCCACCGGCCAGCATCGTCTTGATGTGGATCTTCTCAGGCGGCAGTTGGAAGATCTGCTGATAGGCCATATGCGGGCCGGTTGGCATCTGCGCCCCGTCATGCAGGACGATGTCGCCTTCGGCCGTCTGTTCGATGGTGCAGTTCAGCGGCTCCATCGGCGCATGCGCCAGCAGCGGGAAGTAGAAGGTCTTTTCGACTACCTTTTCCGCGCCTTCGATGGCCGCCGCCACAGCCGCAACGTCTGCCTTGTTCACGTTGTACGTGGGTTCAGCGTCCAGGGCGGCCATGATCTCGGTCCTGATCTGATCCGAGTCGCGGGTTTCGGCACCCGACATGTCCCATTCGACCTCAAGCGCGTCGCGTGCCTGAATCGCGGCCCAGGTGTTTTCGGCATAAACCGCTACGCCCGCCTCGTTGGGCAGGACGGCGGCGTTGATGTAGCCCTTAACCTCTTTCGACGCGCTGTCGTCAAAACCAAGCGCGACGCCGCCCTTCGACTCCGGGCGCTTGATCATGGCAACCATCTGGTTGGGCAGGTGAACGTCCATGGCATACATAGCCTGACCATTGCCCTTGATGGCCGAGTCCTTGCGGCGCACCGCTTCGTTGCCGATCAGACGGAACTCTGACGGGTCTTTCAGGCGCGGCTCGGCCGGAGCCTCTAACTGAGAGGCCGCCGCAACGAATTCCGCAATCGGTGCGGAGTTGTCGCCCGCCTTGACGATGCCTTCCTCGATAGTGATACCCGACGCATCCAAACCCCAGCTTTGGGCTGCCGCAGTGATCAGCATTTCACGCGCAGCAGCCCCAGCCTGACGGTATTGCAGCCACGAGTTCGCCATTGCGGTCGACCCGCCGGTTCCCTGGAAGGGGCCAAACAGAAGGTTGTTGTAGACCTGCGGATTGGATGGGGCGAATTCGTATGCGATCTGGTCCATGGTCAGGCCGATTTCCTCGGCGATCAGCGTTGGCAGACCGGTTGCAGGGCCCTGACCCTTTTCAAAGTGCTTGACGATGGCGGTCACGGTGCCATCGGCGTCAATTTTCACGAACGGGTTGAACTGCGCAGTCTCGGATGAGGCCGTAGCCAGAACGCCATCGGGGCGGGCGCCAACCAGCAGGACGGCACCAGCGGCAGCAGCGCCTTTCAGAAATCCACGGCGAGAAGTGTTGATGGTCATGGATCAGGCCTCCAGAATTTCAGAAGCGCGCTGAATACCGGCGCGGATGCGTTGGTAAGTGGCGCAACGGCAGGCGTTGCCGGACATGTAGTCATCAATCTCTTCGACACTGGGCTTTGGGTTTTCTGACAGAAGTCCGACCGCCGACATCACCTGACCGGACTGGCAATAACCGCACTGGACCACGTCCAGTTCGACCCAGGCTTGTTGCACTGCTGCGCCGATCTTTCCGTCGCCAACGGCTTCAATTGTGGTGATTTCTGCGTCTTCAATGTCTTCTACAAAGGTCTGGCACGAACGAACTGGTTCGCCGTTCACGTGTACGGTGCAGGCACCGCACGATGCGACACCGCACCCGAACTTGGTGCCGGTCAGCTTGAGTTCGTCCCGGATCACCCAGAGCAGAGGCGTGCCGGGTTCGGCGTCGACCGTGTGGGTTTCACCGTTTAACTTCAATGTCAGAGCCATGAGGGGTTCTCCTGTTGGGCTGGATACCTGAATCGGTAAACTGGCGCGTTTACCTTAAGTGTCAAATCAGCTTGTGTAAACTCTCAAGTTTACACTGTTGTTTGACCGGCCGGACGTGATGGGTCTATAGGTGGAACATGAACGAATGCAATTCACCGAATGAGTCCAAATACGCCCAGATCATTGAGGCCGCCGTGGCCGAGTTTCAAGATAAGGGCTTTGCTTCTGCCAGTATGGATCGCATTTCGGCGCGGGCCGAAGTGTCAAAGCGCACGCTTTACAAGTACTTTGAAAGTAAGGAAAATCTCTTTCGTTCAATTGTAGCCGAACTGTCCGGCCGTTTTGCCGAGGTTCTGGAGATCCGGTATCAGCCGGGGCGCGATATTCGCGAGCAGTTGACGGATCTGGCCTGGGCTGAGGGCCGTATTCTGATGCGCCCGGACGTGATCGCGATGTCGCGGATGATTATCAGCGAAACTTTGCGCAACCCGGATCTGGCGGCGGCGGCACAGGGCAAGCTGGACAAGACCTCGACATTCATCGCCATGCTGAAAGACGCCGCCGAGGACGGTCAGTTGCAGATCGAAGACGCTGATCAGGCGGGCAAGGAATTTATCGGACTGATCAAGGCAAAGGCGTTCTGGCCCATGATGTTCAGCGGCGGCGTGCTCAGCCACGCGGAAATGACCGAAACCATCGAAAGCAGCGTCGATATGATGCTGTGCCGTTATGGTCCGGGAGCCGCGGCGTCTAGACCCTGAGAACCCTTTCTTTGTTTTGAAAAAGATGCGCTAGGGAACGAACCCTGCTGGTACGCCAAAGGGCGGGGCGTCTACGCTGACACCCGTCAAGGAATGCAGAAAGGCCACGAGGTTGTCGATTTCCGCGTCGGTCAATGTGACTTGGGCAATATCGACCTTGTTGCGCTGACGTTCCATTTCAAACCGGTCGTCCCAAACGACAAAGTCCGCATCCTGAAGCCAGGGAACCGGGGGCAGAGCCGCCATGTCGCGTGTCCAGTTTGCCAGACTGGTTTGTGGGTCCAGATGATGGCGGATCATGCTTTTAAGGTCCGGGAATGCGCCGTTATGGCCGTAGGGTGCGGTCAGGGCAACGTTGCGCAGCATCGGGGTGCGGAAACGGTAGGCGTCCTCCAGCCGGTCACTTTCTCCCATTCGGCCCACGTCGCGCACAAAAGGATCCCACTGTCGGGTACGACCGGGTCCGAAGGGTGGCAGGCCCAACGCGTGAAACTTCTGATCTGACATTAAAGGCCCGGAATGGCAGGTGGCGCATTTTGCCTTTCCATAAAACAGGTTCATGCCGTTTTTCTGCTTAAGTGAAAGGGCATCGGCATCGCCCGCCAGAAATTGGTCGAACGGGCTGTCCGTGCTGCGCCATTCGATGGCCATAAAGGCTGCCAGCGCATTGGCGATGTGGATGATCGTGATTTCTTCGGTGGTTTCGATTTCTTCGAAGGCCGCGACCATGGCAGGGCCATACCGAGGCTCGGTACGAACACGCTTGGCTAGGATCGGCCAGCCTTTGTCGATCCGGTCATGTACCGCTCCGGTGACCTGATTTTCAGCTACGTTCCCGGCCATTTCGAATTGTGATGTCAGCGGAAAAAGCGCCTGCGCGGCCAGAAGGGAGTTCAACCCCTCCGGCAGCCATTCCTGCGCAGGGGAGTTGAAGCCGTTGCCGTAGATTTCGGAAACACTGAGCCGTCCATCGTGAAAAACCGTGTGAATGTCTTTCGCGCCAAGGTTCCACAGACCCGGAGAATTGCGCGGGATACGTTTGCGGATTCTGTCGGCTCCGGTTCCGGGGGTACGCTTCGGTCCCAGCCCTTGTCCGCCCTCACCAATACCCAACGATAACCCGTCAGAGGTGCCGAAATCCGGGTGGTGACAATGGGCGCAGGCGATGTTCCGGTTGCCCGACAGGATCGGATCGTAAAACAGTTGATGACCAATGGCGGCCTGTTTCATATCAAAAGAAATGAAGTCATCGTCGGTCAATGGGCGCGGCAAGTCCTGCGCTGCCGCCATCCCGCCCCAAAGGAGAGCAGCCACCCCATGCGCCAGTTTGTATTTGCCCTTTTCTGTCTTGCGACGCCTGCGCTGGCCGAGTTGGAACAGGCCCGCGACATGATGGAGGCGGGAGAGTTCGAAGCTGCGCGCGAGGAATTGTTGCCAGCAGCCCGATCGGGCAATGCCGAAGCCGAAGAGTTGATCGGTGTGATGTACGGGTTGGGTCTTGGAGTCGCGCAGGATTACGAACGGGCGTTCGAATGGTACCTGCGCGCCTCGATGAAAGGGCATCCCGGGGCGCAGTCTGGTGTGGGCTGGTACTATGAGCTGGGTCTTGGCATGCCCGCGCCCGATCTGGTGCGGGCCTACATGTGGTACACGCTCAGCGCTATTGGCGGTGATCCCGACGCGGCGATCAGCCTTGAGGAAGTTATCAAGAAAATGACGCCGGAGCAGATCGAAAAGGCGCATGTCCTGGTCAACGACTACAAAGGGTGGATGTACCCGTTTCGGTAGGGGCCGGGCCACAAGGCCCAGCCCCCAAAGCTTAGTTCAGGTCCGCGTCACGCGCGGCGTTCACATCGGCCTCGGCCGCAGCAACGGCTTCGGTCAGTGCAGTGAAAACCTCATCCCCGCGCGCCACGTTGGACTGGAACCACTCGTAGACCGGGGTAGCGGCGTCCTTGAACGCAGCCTTCTGCTCGGGGCTTGGGACATAGAGGTCACCGCCACCGGCAACAAAGTCTTCGTACGCCTGAATCGATTTGCGCTTAGGCGAGGCAAAGGTGGCCTGCTGTAGGGCGTAGAATCCATCGACAACCACGCGGCGCAGGTCTTCGGGCATCTCCTGGAATTTGGCGTTGTTCATCCACCACATGGCCCCCATGTAGGCATGGCCATCCAATGTCAGGAATTGCAGACCGGCATCGGGAAATTTCATCCCCATGATATCGGTGATGCCGTTCTTCGATCCCTCAACCACACCGGTCTGGAAGCTGGTAAACAACTCGGGCCACGGGATCGGCGTGGGTGACGCGCCAAGTGCCTTGACCAGTTCCTGCGGCAGGTCGGCAACCACGGTGCGGATTTTCAAACCCTCCATATCGGCAGGCTCGGCAATCCGGCGCTGTGTGTTGGCGAAGTTGCGCCAGCCACCGGTGTTGCCGATGGTCATCAGCCGGATTGCGCCGCCTGAATCCTCCAACGCCATGTCGCGCATTTTGCGGGTGAAATCGCCAGTCAGCACGTGCTCGGCAATACGGTCATCCGCCATCAAATAGGGCAGGTCCAGAACCTGCACGTAGGGAAAGATACCCGCAGCACCGCTGGAGGTTGAGATGAATATGTCGATTGTGCCGTCGGCCACGCCCTGCAGGCATTCCGCCCCGTTCGAACACAGCTGCGTGCCGATGAACAACTCGACCTCGATAGCGCCGTTCGACGCCGCCTCGACATAGTTCTTGAAAACGATCAGGCCATCGTAGTCTTCGTCGTTTTCATTCGAGTTCGCAGTTGCCCGCAGTGTATAGTCTGCGGCCACAGCGGCCATGGCGGACGCGGCCACAAGCGATGTGGCCACCGCAGCGGTTTTGATGAATTGTCTGAGCATGCGTTTCCTCCCTGTGGTACTCAGTCAGTTTGCAAATCCCGTTATCCTCGGGATCGTCATGGATAGTGCGGGGATATAGGTGATCAGGAAGATCACTATGATTTCGACGGCCAGGAACGGCAGGATCGCCTTGGCGATGGTTTCAACCCGTTCCCGCGACACGGCGGCGGCCACGAACAGAACCAGCCCCATGGGTGGCGTGGCGAGACCAACAGTCAGGTTGACGCTCATGATAATGGCGAAATGGATCGGATCGACGCCTAGGCTGGTGAAGATGGGGCCAAGGATCGGGCCAAGGATGATGATCGCGGGACCTGCATCCAGAAACATGCCGACGATGAACAGAAGCAGGTTGATCAGAAACAGCAGGATCAACGGATTTTCGGACAGGCTGAGGATCAGCGAGGCCAGCTGTTCGGGCGCGTGGCTGAGGCTGACCACCGTCTTGAATGCCATAGCGGCGCCGACCAGCAGCAACACAACGGCCGAGGTCATGCCCGCATTACTGAGAACCTCAGGCACTTCCTTCAGTGTCAGCGTGCGCAGGACGAAAAAACCGATGATGAACGCATAGCCGACCGCGACAGCAGCGGCTTCGGTCGGCGTGAAGATGCCGCCCAGAATGCCGCCGAGAATGATCACGGGTGTCATCAGCGGAAAGAACGCCTTGAGGCTGGCCTGGCGGCGTTCATCCCAGGTGTATTTCCGGCTGGCGACCGGGAAATCATAGCGATCAGCCATGAACTTGATCATCACCATCAGACCGACGCCGACCATGATCCCGGGTACAATTCCGGCCAGAAACAGGGCGGCGACGCTTTCACCCATGACATAGGCATAGATGATCATGATGCCCGAGGGCGGGATGATCGGCCCGATAACCGAACTGGCCGCCGTAATCGCCGCGGCGAATTTGCGGGTATAGCCCTGTTTCTCCATCGCTGGGATCAGCATTGACCCTAAGGCGGATGTGTCGGCCACGGCAGAGCCCGAGAGGCCGGCGAACAGGATCGAGCTCAGCACGTTCACATGTGCCAGTCCACCGCGAAGGTGCCCCATCAGGGCCTGCGAGAACTCGACAAGGCGAATGGTGATGCCGCCCCGGTTCATCAGTTCTCCGGCGAGCATGAAGAAGGGGATGGCCATCAGCGGAAAGCTGTCCATGCCATTATAGACATTGCGATAGAGCAGCGTAATGTCATTCGTTTGGCCGTTGAGCCACAGCAGGATACCCGGCGCGGCCAGCAGCGCGAAAAAGACCGGCAGGCCAATCAACAGGAAAACCAGGAAAGTGGGCAGGAACCAGATCAGCATCTATTCGGCCCCCACGGCTGCTTCGGGAATTTCCGGCAGAAGATGTGCGCCGCCCAGCATGGTGATCAGGGATCGCAGGATCAGCTCGATATTCACCGAGATCAGCAGGATGATCCCTACCAGCAGCGAGGCCATCATCCAACTGCGGGGAATACGGTACCATTCATCGAAACCGAACGATGTTGGCAGGTACAAAGCAGCAGTGGCAAATCTGCCGCCAAAGCCCGTGACTTCAGACCAACCGATATTGACGGCGACCAGCAGGACGATCAGCGAGATCAGCAACAAGAACAGATTGAGGGACTGGCCCAGCAGGCGTGGCAAGAACCGTTGCAACATGTCAATCGCCACGAAGCCGCCACGCCGAAAAGCCGTCGGAGCCATCAGGCCGGTCATCCAGAGCATGCAGAACCGGGCGGCTTCATCCGGCCAGGGCAGAGCGTTGCCCAGGACATATCGGAAGAACACCTGAATCAGGATTGCGATCACCATCAATGCAATCGCAACAACGCCAACCGCGCGGCCCAGACGCAGCACGGTTTCGTTCACGAATGCAATCGGTGCAAGCACCGATGCCAGTCCGCCCATGCGGATCCTCCCAAGTTCAGCTGCGGGTTCGTCCCGCAGTCGTCAGAACGCGCTTATTTCTTCGCGAATTGGCCGAGTTTTCCGGCATAGAAGGTCAGTGCGTCTCCATCGCTCATGCTGGCCTTCAGGACTTTGCCCACCACGATCACGTGATCGCCTGCATCGTGATAGGCGTGCTGCTCGCATTCAAAACGTGCCAGACAATCCGGCAACAGCGGCGTTCCGTTTGTGCACCGCTCATGCCGGATGTCACGCAGTGCATGGGCGTCCTTGGAACAGCCAAAGCAAAGCGCGTCCTGTTCAGACGATAACACGTGAACGGTGAAATGCCGCGCCTTGTGGAAATAGGGGAACCGGCGCGAGTTGCGGTCTGCAGCCCACATGATCAGAGGCGGATCCAGTGACAAGGACGAGAAGCTGTTCGCCGTGATGCATATCGGTCCGTCTTCGCTGTCACAGGTGACGATGGTAACACCGGTGGCAAAGCGGCCAAAGGCGTCGCGCAGGGTACGGGTGTCGTCCTTGTGCGGAACGAAGGTGCGTGTCAGGTCCTTTGAAATTGCGTTCATCATGGTACCTCATGCCCCAGTGCCGCCTCGTACAGGCGGAACCAGCTTTCACGTTCCAGATTGACCTTCAGTGCGTCCGAGATGCGCTTGATCCGTTCTAGGTTGTTGGTGCCCAGCACCGGCAGAATGCCCGCCGGATGCGCCAGCAGGAAAGCCACCGCCACAGCGGCCCGGTCCACCCCGAACTCTTGCGCGATTTCGTCTGCCACTACTCCGACCGGAGGGTTCCCGGCCATCAACATTCCGCCGCCCAACGGCGACCACGCCATGACCGGTTGCCCATGCTGCTGATGGAACGCCAGATCGCCATTGGTGAAGGGACTGATCTCGCCTAAAGAAATCTCGATCTGGTTGGTGGCCAGTTTGGTCTTCATCGCAGATTGCAACAGTGTCCAGTCCCAAGGTCGAAAGTTGGACACGCCGACCGCGCGCACTTTGCCGCTGGTGACAACTTCATCCAGTGCTGCGCCCGTTTCATGATGGTCCATCAGCGGGTCGGGGCGGTGGATCAGCAGCAAGTCGATATGGTCGATGGCCATTTCCGAAAGCGAGGTGTCTACCGACTGCAGGATATGCGCGCGCGAGGTGTCATAGTATTTGACCTTCGCATCCGAATACCGCCCGACAGGTGCGATGATGTCGCATTTGGTAACGATTTCCATCCGCTGGCGCAGGCCGGGATTGGCACGCAGCGCAGCACCCAGCACAGCTTCGGCTGCGTAGCCGCCATAGATGTCAGCCTGATCGAAGGTGGTGATGCCCTGATCCAGGCAGGACTGGATCTTGGCTTCGACATGGTCCGCCGAAGTATCACTGTCATCGCCCAGCCGCCACATTCCGTAGACAAGGCGGCTCAATTCCAGCGTGTCCGATAGTTTTACACGTTGCATCAGCGGCGAACTCCGTTGCCCAGCGGTGTGGCCGGGGTCGTCTTGGGCACGCGCCCGTATTCTTCGGGAAGCGAGCAGGTTTTCAGGTTGGGCAAAACGCGGGCGCCAAAGTGCCTGGCTTCATCCATGTGCGGATAACCCGAGAAGATGAACGCGCGGATGCCCATTTTCTGATACTTCTCGATCTTGGACATAACCTGATCGGTCGACCCGACCAGCGCGGCTCCGCAACCGGACCTTGCGCGGCCAACGCCAGTCCACAGACCGGGCTCGACATAGCCGTATTCATCCGCCAGATCGCGGTTCTTGGCCTGATGCGCCACACCCAGCGAGGTTGCATCCAGCGCGCGTTCACGAATGGCGCGCCCATATTCATCGTCGAGTTTCGAGACGATGTAGTCCGCGTATTCCTGCGCTTCGGCCTCGGTATCGCGGACGATCATGTGCACGCGCAGGCCGTAATCCAGTGTTCGGTTGTAGTTCTCGGCAACCGCATGGACGGCTTTCATCCGTTCGGCCAGTTGATCCTTGGTTTCCGGCCACATCAGATAGACGTCACAGTGCTCGCCGCAAAGTTCCAGGGCCGACGGAGAATAGCCGCCGAAGTACAGCAACGGACCACCGGTCTGATAGGGCCTGGCCGGATCGGTCGTCAGGCCTAAGAAGTTATAGACTTCGCCCGCATGATTGATCTCATCCTGGGTCCAGGCCTGTTTTAGAATTTCCACCACCTCGCGAGAGCGCTGATAACGATAGGCGCTTTCAGCCTTTTCGCCGGGAAAATCGGACGAGATGATATTGACCGTCAGCCGCCCCTTCAGCATGTGATCCAGCGTTGCGATGGTACGAGCCAGCATGACTGGCTGCATTTCGCCACAGCGAACCGCGGCCAGCAAATTGATCCTATCGGTGATTGGTGCACAGCCCGCCACAAAGCTCAGCGTGTCCTGCCCGACCTGATAGGACGAGGGGCACAGAATGTTTCGAAACCCTTGCGCTTCAGCTTCTTTCACGATGCCGGAGCAATGTTCCCAGCTGGACCGCAGATTGCCATCCGGCACGCCCAGAAACTGATAATCGTCCGAGCACAGCGCCGCGAACCACGATACTTCTGCCGCGTCCAGATCGGGCGAAGTGATGGGGACGATGGTCATCTGAGTCATTCTCCGCGCGGTTTCCACTTTCCTCTTGCGTAGCAACCGCATTGATGTAGATCAATAGTGTATCAATTTTTCCTGCGACCGAATGAAGCGCCCAGACGTGTCCCCAACCAGCCGAAACCCAAACGCATTGCCGATCTATGTTCAGATCGCGGAACTTCTGATCCGCGACATCGCGGCGGGTCGTCTTATCGACGGGGAACGCCTGCCGCCAGAACGGGATATGGCGGCCGAACTTCAGGTCTCGGTCGGGACGCTGCGAAAATCGCTATCAGAGCTTGAGAAAAAGGGGATGCTGGAACGCATTCAGGGTTCGGGAAACTATGTTCGCGAGACGGGAACCCAGAACAGCGTTTACGCGATGTTCCGGCTGGAACTGCCCGAAGGCGGCGGCCTGCCACGGGCGGACATCCTGTCGGTCGACTATCTGCGCAAGCCGTCTGATCTGCCAAATTTCGGTACCGCCGAAACCGGGTCCCGCGTGCGCCGGATGCGTTATCTGAATGACACAATTATCGCGGTCGAGGAAATCTGGCTGGACGAATCAGCCGGTCGGATTGATCGCAACCTGCTGTCGGATTCTCTCTACCGGTATTACCAGCACCATTTGGGGTTTTGGATCACCCGGGCCGAGGACCGTGTTTCGATCGGTGCGCTGCCCGACTGGACGCCACCTGACTTCACCAAGCCCGCCGGTCAGATCGTAGGGTATATCGAGCGGTTCAGCTGGTCTGAAGGGGCGGCGCCCGTTGAGTTCTCAAAAACATGGTTCGATCCCGATCGGGCCACCTATGTCCAACGTTTGAAGTAAAAGGAAACGCGCATGACCCGGGTCATCAATTACGGGCTGATCGGATGCGGCATGATGGGGCAGGAACACCTGCACAATATCGGCTTGTTGGAAGGCGCGCGCGTTGCGGCGATTTTCGAACCTGACCCGGCAATGGCAAATGCCGCGAAAACCATCGCGCCGGATGCGGTGCTGTTGGGGTCCGTGCAGGAGTTGCTGGCGGTCAACGAACTGGACTGCCTGGTTATCGCCAGCCCGAACCACCTGCATGTCGAGCAGATCTGCGAGATCGCTCAGACGCGCCCGCTGCCGCTGTTGGTAGAAAAACCCCTGTTCACCGACCCGCAGGATGCGGCGCGGATGGAGCGTTTGCAGCGCGATTATCCGCATCCGATCTGGGTCGCGATGGAATATCGCTATATGCCGCCCATAGCTGCGATGATCGAGAAGACCGGGGAAACGGGTGGGGTCCGTATGCTGACGATCCGCGAACATCGTTTTCCGTTTCTGGAGAAGGTCGGCAACTGGAACCGGTTCAATCGCAACACCGGTGGAACCTTTGTCGAGAAATGTTGCCATTTCTTCGATCTGATGCGCCTGATCCTGCACTCTGACCCAGTGCGCATCTCGGCCAGTGGTGGACAGGCCGTGAATCATCTGAACGAGAGCTATGACGGTGAGGTGCCTGATATTCTTGATCACGGCTATGTGCTTGTCGACTTTGCCAATGGCGCACGAGCCATGCTGGAATTGTGCATGTTTGCGGAAGGCTCTCGCTATCAGGAAGAAATCTCGGCCGTGGGCCCGGAGGCCAAAATCGAAGCGCTGGTGCCGGGACCGGGCCGGTTCTGGCCAAAGCATCTGGGCGAGCCGCCGGTGCCGCAGGTTATTCTAAGCCCGCGGGATCCGAAGGGACCTGTCGCGCAGGAAATCCCCGTCGATCCCCGTCTTCTGGCAGTGGGGGATCACAACGGGTCGACATTCTACCAGCACAAGGGGTTCCTGGATCTGTTGCACGGCAAAAAGGCGGGCCCGGATGTGAGTTTGCATGATGGTATCTGGGCCGTGAAGATGGGGCTTGCTGCCCAGAAGGCGCTGGAAACGGGCGAGACTGTTCGCTTGTTGGAGTGAGGTGTTGCGACACAGAGTGTCGAAAATTCAATGCTTTGCTTGACCATCTTAACGAAGTTTGGGTTTGCTGAAAACCGTAATACCGATTTTGGTTCTTCACACTAAACGTATCGTCGCTATGCCCCCTCCAAGGGCAATCCGCTGGCGTTTGACATAGCGGAAAGTCCTGTGTGCAAAAGACAGCCTGGCCCCCTGCGTTCAGTAATGCCCTTGTTTCCGTGGAGGGGTGCGCAGGCACCAATGCAATTGCGGAGGTTGAGTGCCCACGACGCTCTGCCAGCACGGCACATTTTTCAGAAGGCCGTACTCGCTATTCCATTTCGACGGCGACGACCTGAATATCGGTAACCCCATCGTCGTGAAGGAATGAGGACAGCACGGGCCATTCACGATTGGGGTCAATGGTGCGCGCAGTGGCCATGGTCATGCACACAGGGCGGAACCCGCCGCTGTCGCGATCAAGGGATTTTGTCCAGCTTTCCAGTCTTGCGGCCACGTTGATTGTGTCACCGATCACATTGTAGTGCAGCGAGCCGCTCACGCCCAGCGTTCCGCCCAATGTCTCGCCGCTGTTCAGTGCAATTCGCAGATTGTATTTCGGCTGATCGTTCAATTCTGCATTCAGTGCGATCGCGGCCCGGCGCATGGCGCGCGCACATTGCAGGGCTGACTGGGCGTCGACCTGCCGTTGGCTTTCTGTCTCGCTTGGTATCGGAGCGCCGAAAACGACGAGGATTCCATCTCCGGTGAACTTTTCGACAAACCCGCCATGTTCGCGTGCGATTTCACCCAACCTGTCCAATATGCGCGATACCCACACCATGAAATCTTCCGCATCCATCGAATTGCCGACCCGCGTTGAACCTTCGATATCGGCCAGCAGTGCGGTGACGAACAGACGGCGGGATCTTGGCTTGCCACCGGACAGCAGTCTTTTTCGCTGCTGCCATATTTCGGCGGAAAGCTCCTCGGACAGGTGTGATGAAAACACCTGAACGATGGCGCGTCTTTGGTTGCGTGAAATTCCGGCGATAACGGCGAACCCGATGAGAAACCCAATAGACCAGCCCAACAACGTGGTCGCTGCAGGCGCCAGCAGGGCTGCCGCTTGAAGGGCGGACAGACCGACAAACAAGACCGCCCCGCCCACCGTCGCCAAACCGATGGCCCGCGAAGTCATTCGAACGAATACAGCCACACATGCGCCGGCAAATGTTGAAAGCAGGATGATGATAGAGGAGGCAAGGTCGCTCAGAGAGCTCAACGGAGAACGCGAACCATTCGAATAGTCGATCAACTGTTGCGCAATGGCTGCGTGAACTTCCGCGCCGAAAGTGAAACTGGCCCCGGTTGCCCGATTGAGGGGAGTCGAGAAATAGTCCTTAACCGAGTGGCTGGTAACACCGATGATGACCGTCTTTCCGTCGAATTGCGCCAGCTCTTTCCCAGCCAGTACATCTGCTGCGGGGACACGGTGTGCAATCGGAAGATCATTCAGATAATCGATCATGATCTGATAACCAGCAGCATCGGCATTGCGAAACAAGTTCTGCCCTTCGGCCAATGGCTCTGCGGTCGTTGTCCCAAAGGCCAGAAAACGTGGGTTATCCGGGGCGCTTTGCAATGTGGGCCTTGATGAAAAAACCGCCGCCAGTTCCATTGACAGCGACGCTGCGATCCCATCCGGCGTGTTGACCAGCAGAAGGGCGCGCCGAACGACGCCATCGGGATCAATCGGAATGTCCGAAAACCCGGTTTTTGCCCCTGCGGGTGCGTCGATACCTGTCCCGCCTGCGTCGGCCAGTTTCGAGATCACGACAACTCTGGGATCGTTCAGTATGTTGATCAGCCTGTCCCGGCCATCGCCCGCAGGAACATCCCGGTATATATCGATCCCGACTGCGGTCGCGCCGGCAGCCAGCAAGGTTTCCGTCAGCTGTGCGATCTGCGCGTCGGGGACTGGCCAACCCCATTGCCCGAGATCGTCGTCGGAAATGGCGACAAGAAGGACATCTTTCGTTTGTTCAGAGGTTGCAAGCACCGACGTGGTCCAGTCGTATTGGGCACGTTGGAGAGGCTCAAGCAGACCCTTCAACCGCAATTCGACCAATAGACCTCCGACAACAAGGGTGATCAAGCCGACCAGTGCCCAGCTTTGCCAGACTGGCATCAGCATCGACGGTCTCAGCCATGCCTGTCTTTGACCTTCTGATTTCAACGGCCCACACCGGCTGTTTCTAGAAGCTGCCCGAACCCGGTTGCGTCAGTGGCCCTCACGCGACCGCTGAGGCCAATTTCAACCAGTTGCGCAAGCGCGTCGAACCAAAGACCTGCCGCCGCGGGGTTCTGAGCCTTCATCTGATCCGGAAACCGCTCGATCAAAGCTGTCGCTCGCTCCAGAACAGCGCCAGATTGCTGGTCGATCAGCGCCACATGCCATTCGTAGATGCGGCCGGTTTCCAGCGTGTAATCGGACCTGCCAAGATCCAGCCCGTAGTCGCCCGGCGGAAATGGGCCCTGTAATTGCAACTCCACGCCCAATGATCCAAGTGGATTGAGGCCGATGATCAGGTTTCCCCGGTGGCCGTGTGCCAAACGCCAGACCAATGGGGGGGATGAAAGAGTTGTCAGGCCGCCACCTTCCGGCACCAACAACGTCAGCATTTCTGTGTCATCGCCCGAAAGTGTGCCGCGTGTGCCGGCCCCCATTCGGTCTCCGGGCGCACCAATCTCAGGGGGGACAAACACAACGTCGTTGGACCCGTTGGTGACTTGTTCTTCGCTTGCCGCCAAAGCGCCAGTGTCAAAGAACACCGGCAGTGCCAGCGTGAACAACAGTGCGAATTTTGTAACCCTGATCGACGGCACCCGAAGCCTCGCGCAGTAAACCCTTAATAAAACAGAACATTCAAAAGCAACGGTAAGCATGATCTAAGTCAGAGTCCAGTTTGGGACGCGTCTGTGTCCCGTTGCCCTGGCGGATTCTGAGGTTGAGCAGAGTTGTGCTAAAGTCCTCAGCGCTGTTTGAATGAGTTCGGGTGAGTGCGCATGTCTTCTGGTCGCTGTTGGAGAACTGGCATCTGGCTTCTGTCCTTTGGCCTGCTTGTCCTGCTGATGCCATTGCGGCTTGAAGCCCTGGAAAACCGGGTCGCGCTTGTAATCGGTAATTCCGCGTATCAGCATGTATCGGACTTGAGTAACCCGGCCAATGACGCCGAAGATATCTCGGCATCTCTCAGGCGCATTGGGTTTGAAGTCACCGAAAGCCTGAACCTCGACTACAACGGTATGCGCATCGCACTGCGCGACTTTGCGGAAACCGCCGCGGCCGCTGACGTGGCCTTGGTTTATTTTGCCGGCCACGGGATCGAGATCGAAAACACGAACTACCTGATACCGGTAAACGCAACGCTGAAAAGCGATCGGGACGTCGAGTTCGAGGCCATTCGTCTGGATGCGATCGTGAACGCCATTGCAGATGCCCCCGGGCTGAAAATCGTGCTGGTCGACGCCTGTCGGAACAATCCGTTCCTGGCGCAGATGACACGCGTTTCGGCGACCCGGTCGGTCGGGCGCGGGCTGGCTGCGGTGGAACCGGGCGGTGTGGTGGTGGGATATGCCGCCCGCGGAGGCACACTGGCGCAGGATGGCGAAGGCCGGAACAGCCCTTACGCGCAGGCGCTTTTGGAGCAAATCGAACAGCCGGGGTTGGAGCTGGGTAAGCTGTTCCGCCGGGTGAGAGACCGGGTGTTTGAACTGACGGACGGTTTTCAAGAGCCTTTCATCTATGGATCGCTTCCGGGTCAGGACATTTTTCTGGTCCCTGGCCTGGAAACGGCGGCATTACAGGCACCCGCTACACCTGTTCCGTTGGCACCGACTGTAACTCGCAAAGACGAAATGGAAGCAGCGATGACGGTCAACACGATGCGGGGCTGGAGTCTGATTAGCCAGAAATACCGCGCGGCGTCGATCGCCGAACCGGAAGTGCTGAACCGTATGGCCGAAATAACACCAAATTGGGTCAAAAAAGATGGGCGTATCGGTGTGTTGGAAGACATGTTGCTGCCGGATCGAGAAATGAAAATGCGTTTGCAGCAAGAACTCAATAAAGCAGGTTTTGATGTTGGGACGCCTGATGGCGCTATTGGCCCAAGGACACGCGCTGGAATACGGTCTTTTCAGGCAGAGAATGGTTTTGTGCAGACCGGATACGTAGATCTTGCCGTGCTGGCCAGTCTGGGGATCGGTTTGCAAAAAGGGGCGGACGACAGTTTCATCAGCAACCCGTTCGCAGTTCGTCAGAACGTCGAAGAGCTGGAATTGCTCGGCGAATCTGAAGAAATCACGTCGATCCTGGGCTGTCTTGGGCTGAGAAAGAGCATCTACGGTACGTTTCGCGACAGCCTTTACATTGTGATGGTTTTCTCGGGCAACATTCGGAATGCTCGCGGCGAAGCCCAGAAATGCGGTGTCGATCTTGCCGCAATAACGTCAGCCGAAGAGAATGCGTTTATTGTTCGAATGATTGCCAATGACCCGTCCTTTTTTGACGTCGGATACGACAGCAGGACGAATTACAGTTACAAGGCGGGGCCGTATTTCGGTTTCAGGAAGGACCCCGGTGAAGGCAATGCAATAATCGGCTGGCGCTGGTATAGCGGTGAGCCGGTCAAATACACAAACTGGTTGCCGTCAAAACCCAACACGACGCACGGCAAAGGTAACAAGGCTTTCGCCCAGTTTCAGTATGAGCAGCGCGGCAGGCGGGATCTGAGCAATGTCGTGCCTTCCAAATGGTTCGATGGCTCGGGTGGGTACGTGCGTTCGGTCGTTTTGGAGGCAAGATTGAACTGACGACCGCCAGCGGGCGGAATCCCGAATCCTTGACCTGGTCAGGTTTTGAAGCTTCCGGAATTGTCAGGCGTCAGGCCGCACATTTCCGAAACGTTGAGCCGCGTCTGTTCGCCTGTCTGCGTGGAGATTGGGACCGGGCTTGCATCCGCCAATGCGATCTTATTGGCGGATGCGTGGAGGTCCGAAGTGAGACCTGAATTTAGTGGCGTCAGGCAGCGGCGATCTGACGGGCTTTCGCCACCATCACTTCGGCCTGCCGGATCGAGGCATAGTCGATCAGCCGGCCATCCAGCGAAACCGCGCCTTTTCCGGCAGCTTCGGCTTCGGCCATGGCTTCCAGAATGCGCTGGGCCTTTGTCACTTCGGCATCACCGGGCGACATCACCTCGTTCGCAAGTGCGATCTGGCTGGGGTGGATGGCCCATTTTCCTTCGCAACCCAGAACAGCGGCGCGCTTGGCGGCGGCCTTGTATCCCTCGGGGTCCTGGAAGTCCCCAAATGGCCCGTCGATGGGGCGCAGACCATTTGCACGGGCCGCCACGACCATGCGCGCCAATGCATAGTGCCACATGTCACCCCAATGCGTTGCCCGGTTGGCCCCGGCGTCAGGATCGGTCAGAACCGAATAGTCCGGGTTCACGCCACCAATGATCGTGGTCCGTGCGCGGGTCGAAGCCGCATAATCCGCGACCCCGAAATGCAGGCTTTCGTTGCGCTTCGAGGCTGCTGCAATCTCGCTGACATTCTGCATTCCCAGCGCGGTTTCGATGATATGTTCGAAACCGATCCGTTTCTTGTAGCCTTTCGCGTCTTCGATCTGCGTGACCATCATGTCGACGGCATAGACATCAGCGGCGGTGCCAACCTTGGGGATCATGATCAGGTCCAGCCGCTCTCCAGCCTGTTCGACCACATCCACCACATCGCGGTACATATAGTGAGTATCCAGACCATTGATCCGCACCGACATGGTCTTGTTGCCCCAGTCGATATCGTTCAGCGCCTCGACGATGTTTCTGCGCGCTTGTTCCTTTTCGTCCGGTGCGACTGCGTCTTCCAGATCAAGAAAGATGACGTCCACATCGGACTTGGCCGCCTTTTCGAACATGCCGGGCTGGCTGCCGGGGACGGCCAGTTCGCTGCGGTTCAGGCGGGCGGGGGCCTGTTCAATGGAATGGAAGCTCATGGGTTTGGGTCCTTCGTCTTACAGGTTCGGGTAGATCGGGAATCGTGCGCAGAGGTCTGCGACTTCGGCTTTGACCTTGGCCTCGACCGCGCTGTTGCCGTCTTCGCCATTGGCGGCCAGACCGTCGACGACCTCGATGATCCAGTCCGCGATCTGGCGGAATTCGACCTCGCCAAAGCCGCGGGTGGTGCCGGCGGGGCTGCCCAGACGGATGCCCGACGTGATGGTCGGCTTTTCCGGGTCAAACGGTACGCCGTTCTTGTTGCAGGTGATATGCGCGCGGCCCAGAGCCTTTTCGGTGGCGTTGCCCTTGACGCCCTTGGGGCGCAGGTCGACCAGCACCACATGGGTGTCGGTGCCATGGGTCACCGTGTCCAGACCGCCCTTGATCAGCTGATCCGACAGGGCCTGCGAATTGACGACAACCTGCTTGATGTAGTCCTTGAAGGCCGGTTGCAGCGCCTCGCCGAAGGCCACGGCCTTGGCCGCGATCACGTGCATCAGCGGGCCGCCCTGAATGCCGGGGAAGATGGCCGAGTTCACTTTCTTTGCGATATCTTCATCATTGGTCAGGATCATGCCGCCACGCGGGCCGCGCAGGGTCTTGTGCGTCGTGGTCGTGGCCACATGCGCATGCGGGAAGGGGCTGGGGTGTTCACCTGCGGCGACCAGACCGGCGAAATGCGCCATGTCGACATGCAGATAGGCGCCGACCATGTCGGCGATCTCGCGCATGCGGGCAAAGTCGATCTGGCGCGGGATGGCCGAGCCGCCGGCGATGATCAGCTTGGGCTGGTGCTCTTTCGCCAGCGCCTCGACCTGATCGTAGTCCAGCATGTTGTCTTCCTTGCGGACGCCGTACTGCACCGCGTGGAACCACTTGCCCGACTGGTTCGGGCGCGCGCCATGGGTCAGGTGACCACCGGCATCCAGGCTCATCCCCAGAATGGTGTCACCGGGTTTGATCAGCGCCTGGAACACGCCCTGGTTGGCCTGAGAGCCCGAGTTCGGCTGCACGTTGGCGAAACCGCAGCCAAACAGCTGCTTGGCGCGGTCGATGGCCAGGTTCTCGGCAATGTCCACGAACTGGCAGCCGCCATAATAGCGCCGCCCGGGATAGCCTTCGGCGTATTTGTTGGTCATCACCGAGCCCTGCGCCTCCATCACTGCGGCGCTGACGATGTTTTCGGACGCAATCAGCTCGATTTCATCGCGCTGGCGCCCCAACTCGGACCGGATCGAGCCGAAAAGCTCAGGATCACGATCCGAAAGAGACTGGGTGAAAAAACCATTTGTGCGGTGGGGGGCGTTCACGTGGAAACCTCCTGAAAAGGCCTCCCGACGGGATCACCGGCGGGAGGAAGTGAGGGAAAAGGTCAGATTACACGGTCCCGGGGCGGGCGGCCGGCAAAGAAGTCACTGAGATTGTCGAGAACCCTGAACCCCATGGCTTCACGCGCTTCGCGGGTGGCGCTGCCAAGGTGCGGCAGCATCACCAGATTGTCGCATTGCAGAAGGTCCGGGCTGATACGTGGTTCGCCGTCGAACACATCCAGCGCAGCACCGCCGATCATGTCGAACATCAGGGCCTGAATAAGCGCCCATTCGTCAATCACCTCGCCGCGCGCGGTGTTGATCAGGAAGGCGTCCTGTTTCATCAGGCTCAGCCTGCGCGAGTTGATCAGGTGGCGGTTCGCCGCGCCGCCAGGGCAGTGCAGTGAGACGAAATCGCAGTGCGGCAGCAGTTCGTCCACCGTGTCCACCTGAACGGCGTTGCATTGGCCCAGAACGTCCGGCGATACCTGGCTGCGGTTCTGCACGATGATCTTCATGCCGAATCCGTGATGGGCGCGGCGGGCCATTTCCTGACCGATGCGGCCAAAACCGATAATGCCCAGTGTCTTGCCACTGACCTTGGTGCCAACCAGATGGGTAGGGCGCCAGCCGGACCAACCTCCGGCGCGCAGTTCCCGTTCGCCTTCACCTGCACGACGGGCCACCATCAGCAGCAAGGTCATGGCCAGATCGGCGGTGCATTCGGACAGCACGTCGGGCGTGTTGGTGACAGTCATACCCAGATCGCGGGCTGCAGGTTCGCAGATGTGACTGTAGCCGACACCATAATTGGCCAAGATCCTGGTCTGCGCGGCAGGCACATCCAGCGCCTCGGCGCTGAGTGTGTCGGTCACGGTCGGCAACACCGCGTCATACCGTTTCAGCGCATCGCGTATTTCGGCCGGAGACATGGGTTTGTCTCCGGTGTTCAGCACGGTGTCATAGCTTTCGGCCAGTTGCGCCTCGACCGCAGCTGGCCAGCGGCGTGTTACAAGGACTGAAGGTTTAACCATCACGCGGCCTTTCCCATGACGCGGGCGATCGTTTCGCCGATGACTGCGGGGTTTTCCGCCACGGTCACACCTGCGGCAGAAAGGATTTCAACCTTTTCCGAGGCACTTTCGCCAAAGGCCGAAATGATCGCACCTGCATGGCCCATGGTCCGGCCCTTGGGGGCTGTCAGACCCGCGACATAAGCCACCACGGGCTTGGTGATGTGGTCACGGATATACTCCGCCGCTTCGGCCTCTTGCGGGCCGCCGATCTCTCCGATCATGGCAATGACCTCGGTGTCTTCGTCCTGTTCGAACCGTTCAAGGATGTCACGGAAGGACGAACCGTTGATCGGGTCGCCACCGATGCCGACGCTGGTAGACACACCGATTCCGCGTTCTTTGAGCTGCGCTGCAGCCTCGTAGCCCAGCGTGCCCGAGCGCCCGATGATTCCCACGTTGCCCGGCAGGTAGATATGGCCGGGCATGATACCCAGCAGCGCCTTGCCCGGGCTGATTGTTCCGGCGCAGTTCGGCCCGGTCAGCACCATGCGCTTGTCGCGCGGGTAGCGGTACATGTAGCGTTTGACCCGGATCATGTCCTGGGCCGGGATGCCGTCGGTGATGCAGACGCAATAGCGGATGCCGGCATCCGCCGCTTCCATGATCGAATCCGCTGCAAACGGTGGCGGAACGAAGACAAGGCTGGCATCGGCACCCGTGGCCTCGACGGCCTGTTTGACGGTGTCAAAAACCGGCACGCCTTCGACGGTTTCGCCACCTTTGCCGGGGACAACGCCGCCGACAACATTGGTGCCGTATTCCAACATGTCCTTGGTGTGAAAACGCGCCATGCGTCCGGTGATACCCTGAACGATAACGCGGCTGTCGCGGTCGAGAAGAATGCTCATTACACAGCCCTCATCTTGGTGTTTTGGGACAGGTCGTTGCGCCATGCGCCAACGGCGCGTTCGGCGGCTTCCATCAGGGTGGTTGCACGGATGATCGGCAAACCGGATTTGGCCAGAATCTTCTGACCCTCTTCGACATTCGTACCGGCCAGACGCACGATGACAGGAATGTCGATGTCCAGTTCGCGCAATGCCTGCACGACACCTTCTGCAACCCAGTCACAGCGGTTGATTCCAGCAAAGATGTTGACCAGAACCGCCTGAACATTGCTGTCCGACAAAACCAGGCGGAAGGCCTTGGCGACCCGCTCGGGTGAAGCACCGCCGCCGATATCGAGGAAGTTCGCAGGCTCCCCATCGGCCAGCTTAATGGTGTCCATCGTGGCCATGGCCAGACCGGCACCGTTCACGATGCAGCCGATATTGCCTTCGAGGCCGACATAGGACAGGCCACGATCAGCCGCGCGGCTTTCACGGGGGTCTTCCTGGCTTTTGTCGCGCAGTTCAGCAATCTGCGGGTGACGGAACAGGGCGTTGTCGTCAAAGCTCATCTTGGCGTCCAGCGCCAGAACGCGATCATCGCCGGTTATGACTAGAGGGTTGATCTCGACCATGGTCGCGTCCAATTCGCTGAATGCGGCATAGCAGCCCTGAAGGGTGCGGACCATTTGCTGTACCAGACGAGGCTCCAGACCCAGTTCGAAGGCGATCTCGCGCGCCTGGAATTCCTGCAACCCTACAGCCGGTTCCACGATTGAGCGTACGATGCTGTCCGGGCGTTCGGCCGAGATTTCCTCGATCTCCATTCCGCCTTCGGACGACGCGACAATCATCACCCGCTGGCTGGAGCGATCAAGCACGAAACCCAGGTAAATCTCGCGGTCGATGGGCACGGCGGCCTCTACATATACGCGGTAGACGCCTTTGCCTTCCGGGCCGGTCTGATGCGTAACCAGCTTGCGCCCGAACAGGTTGTCACAGGCCTCGTAGATCTCGCTTTCAGTGTTGCACAGCTTGACGCCGCCAGCCTTGCCGCGCCCGCCTGCATGCACCTGCGCCTTGACGATCCACTTGTCGCCGCCAAGCTCGCGAGCGCGGTAGGCGGCTTGCTCGGGGCTGTAGGCCAGTGCACCTGGCGGGACATCGACCCCAAACTTCGAAAGGACCTCTTTGGCCTGATATTCATGAATATCCATCTGCATTCCTCCCGTTCATGCAGTGCGATTACGCGGCAATCGATGTGCCGTAGCGGCTTTCCAGCAGCGCCTCGATTTCTTCGAAATCGACGGTGCCTCCCAACTCATGCAGAGCTTCGGAGAACAGGCGCACGATGCGGCTGACGGCCTGATGGTTGAGCTGGTTCAGAATGCCGATCCGAACCTGCACCGGGGCGCTGAGCGTGGGCCAGATGCCAAACCCGCGCGCCCGACAATTCTGAACAAGTTCCATTTCACGACCTGCCAGTTCTGTCGGCAGATTGAGCACGACAAGGCTGGGCATGTCCGAGGTCACTTCGCAGCCAAGCGCGGTCACAGCGTCGCGCAATACGCATTCGTGTGTGCGATATGATGCGGATCGCTTGGCCAGCCCCTCCTGAAGGGTCAGGCGCAGCGACTCGTGAAACGCGGCAACGGCGTAGCCCGAATGTGTGCGGTGATAGGTTCCCTTTTCGACATCCTGCCCGTCGACGATGCCCCAGTGGCGGGCTTCGAAAATCGGGTTGTGGACATAGGTATATGCACCCGTCGCCTTCAGCGAATTGATATACGAGTCGGTGAAGCTGACCGGCGCGTAGGTCAGTGGCAGGCAGCACAGGCCTTTCTGCGGGCAGGATGCCCAGCCTGCGATACCGGGAAAATCATCAATCCGGAAATCCTCGACGCCCAAGGAAGAAACCGCGTCGATCAGGCCCATGGCCCCATGCCGTTCGCAGGCATTCGAGAAACCGCGCAGATCGTTGATGCGCCCCGATCCGGTTTCCCAATGCGCCATGAAGGCCCATTTCGGTTTATGGCGAGCCAGGGCCTTTTCGACCATTTCACCCGTAACCGGTTGCCCATGAGGCACTTCGATCACGACGACGCTTGCCGCCTGCGGGTCCAGCGGGCTGGAGGCGTGTTCCTGCGGTGTCGCGGCCTTGATCCGCAGGGTCAGCGAGTCGATGCCCGAAAACGTACCGTTCGAAAAGGCGACCACCTTGTCGCCCGGCATCACGGCCGAGAACATGGTGTCCAGCGCGCTCCAACCGGTGCCGGCGACGGCGAAGGTATAGGCGTTGTCGGTACCCCAGATTTCGCGCAGCATGTATTTGCATTCGACCATTCCGCGCAAAACATCGCCTTGCATGTGGTCTGCAACACCCGCGCTGGAAAACGCCTGCAGAACGCGGGCGTCTGTATTGCCGGGGCCGGGTCCGGCCGCCAGGGTCTCGGGGATTTCCAGCGGGGGATAAACCTGGAACGTCATTTGTGATCCTCCTCAGCTACGGGATGATTGGCAGAGCCCGTGTGTCGCGTTGGCGATCAGCAAAACTGAAACTTGCCCGAACGCGCAACGTAACTTAATACTGCTTTTGGGCATCTAATTGGGTGGGCAAAAACCTACCCATTAGTGTAATAATACAAAGGTGTACTGAGATCGAACCTACCGGAATGGGTAGGTTTTGAGAATTTTGGGCGGAAAATCAAATGACTGAAAAACCCCGATACCCGATTGACGTCATGCTGGCCGACAACAATCCGCTCGTCCTGTCTGCGATGTCGGAGATTTTTGAACGTGATCCGCGATTCTCTTTGGTGGCCACGTCCGCCACAGCCGAGGGGTTTCTGGGCGCGGTGATGCGGGTGCCTGTGCAGGTCTGCGTCGTGGCGTGGAACCTGCCGATTTTGGGTGCTGCCAAACTGATCGAGGTGCTGCGTGAACAGCAAAACGCACCCCGTTTCATTGTGTATGGCGACGAGGCCGGCGACGTTCCCAGGTTGGCCATGCAGGCCGGGGCCGCAGGGTTTGCCCCACGGTCAGGTGAAGTGGAGGGTTTGCTTGAAACCTGCGCCGACGTTGCTGCCGGCAAGATGGTGTTTCCCTTCATCGATGTCAGGAAGATGCATCAGGATCCGATTCATGGCCTGTCACGCAAAGAACGCGCGATCCTGGAGGCTTTGGCCAAAGGACTGTCAAATCGTGACCTGTCGAAAGAGCTGCAAATATCGACGAATACGGTCAAATTTCATCTGTCCAATATTTATGAAAAACTGTCCGTCAAAAACCGCGCTCAGGCGATCGCATATTACTATTCTTCGAAGTCAGCGCCTGAATGAGTGAGGCTCGTTTTGCGGCTGATCGTATGGCGTTCGCCGGATAATCCGGCGACGAAACACAGCCATTGCTGCGATGGAGTTCAGGGACCACCTGAACTCCGCTGGTTCCGTCAGAATTGCGAAGGGCGCCCAGGCGGGCGCCCCGTACAAAATTTCAGCATCGCATATTGGCGCCGTTGGGATCGTAAAGCGGGCCGCCAAGCACTTCGGCATCGTAGAACTCGCCGAGGATTTCCACCTGAAGGACCGTTCCGGGCGCTGCGTGCTCCGACGCGACATAGCCCATCGCCATGGATTTACCCATCCGGTGCGCATATCCGCCTGAGCTGACGTAACCTACCGCCGCGCCATCCTTCAGGATTGCTTCGTCGCTGGAGACATCGATCCCTTCGACGTCGATTGTTATGGTCACAAGCTTTTGTTTCACACCCTCGGCACGGAAACCTTCGGTCGCCTGCTTGCCGACGAAATCTTTCTTCCAGTTGATGAAGACATCCATTCCGCTTTCCACTGCATTGAAATCCGGCCGGAATTCCGTGGTCCAGACACCCCAGCCTTTTTCAAGCCGCATCGACATGAGCGCACGTGCGCCATACCAGCGATAGCCCAGATCAGCCCCGGCACCCTCGATCGTTTCGGCAAGCCGCAACAGGTATTGGGGGCGGCAGTAGATTTCAAAACCAAGCTCGCCCGAAAAACTGATACGGTTCAAAATGACCGGAACCCCGCCCACGAAGGTTTGTCGCAGATCGCGGAATTTCACGGCGTCGGCGCTGACATCGGTGCGGGTGATACGCGACAACAGCTCTCGTGACTTGGGACCGGACAGCGCTATCCCGTGCCAGTCGTCTGAAACATTGGCATAAGCGACATCGTCCGGCAGATCCGTTTCGAACCAGCGGCGGTGCGCTTCCTGCATCGCGCCCGACCCAAACAGCATAAAGTGATCCTCGGCCAGGCAGGCAACGGTCAGGTCACCGTACAGCTTGCCTTTTGGGGTCAGCATCGGTGTCAGGGTCAGGCGGCCGGGTTTAGGAACATAGCCCGCCACAATACGGTCCAGATAAGCGCGCGCGCCTTTGCCTTTGAACTCGTGCTTGGCGAAGTTGGCAATCTCGATGCCGCCGACGGCATTCTGCACGGCGTCCACCTCGCGTTTGACATAATCGAACGAGCGGTTGCGCTCGAAAGTCGGATCCTCGTGGGCGTCCTCGGGACCGTCCGCAAACCACTGGGCGTTTTCAAGTCCAAAGCCCTGATCCATCAAGGCACCCTGCGCGACCAGACGATCGTAAAGCGCGGTGGTTTTCTGCATCCGGCCCTTGGGAAGGGTCTCGTTGGGGAAGGTCATGACAAAGCGGCGTTCGTAGTTTTCAGCCGATTTGACGGTTCCCCAATCCGGCGTCGCAAACTCGCCAAACCGCGCGACGTCCATGGCCCAGACATCGATCGAGGGTTCTCCGTCGATCATCCATTCCGCCATGGTCAGACCAACGCCGCCGCCCTGACAGAACCCCGCCATGACACCCACCGCGACCCAATAGTTCTTCATCCCCGGAACCGGGCCGATCATCGGGTTGCCGTCCGGGCCGAAAGTGAATGGCCCGTTAATCGTGTCCTTGAGGCCAGCCTCGCCGATTGCCGGTATCCGTTCGAACGACATTTCGAGTCGTTCGGCGATGCGGTCGAGATCGGGCTGCAGCAACTCGTGGCCGAAATCCCACGGGGTCCCGCCGACTTTCCAGGGGGTCGACTTTGGCTCATAGGTGCCCAGCAACATGCCCTGCCGTTCCTGCCGGAAATAGATGTTGGCCTCATAATCGATACCCGCGGGCAGGCGACCGGCTTCGCCCATGCTTTCCATGCGCTCGGCGATCATCGGGATCTTGTCGGTGATCAGGTAGTGATGCTCCATCGGCTGTACCGGAAGGTGAATGCCGGACATCTGGCCGACTTCGCGGGCCCAGAGGCCACCGCAATTGACCACCTGTTCCGCATTGATCGTGCCTTTCGGCGTCGTCAGATCCCAGCTTCCGTCCGGGCGCTGGCTCATCGCGGTCACACCGCAATGGGTAAAGTACTGCGCGCCGTGTAAACGGGCCGATTTGGCAAAGGCATAGGTCGCGCCCGAAGGGTCAAGATCACCGTCCTGATCGTCCCAAAGGGCTGCGTGGTAATGCTTGGGGTCGATCAGCGGATGGCGCTCGGCCAGTTCCCTTGGACTTATGAATTCCTGATTGAGCCCCATGTACCGCGCCTTTGAGCGTTCGCGTTTGAGGTAATCGTACCATTCCTTGGTCGACGCGGCGTAGAAGCCCCCAGTGATATGCAGGCCAACCGAGTGGCCCGATGTCTCTTCGATTTCCTTGTACAGATCAATCGTATAGCTTTGCAGGCGGCTTATGTTGGGGTCCGAACTGATTGTGTGTATCTGCCCGGCGGCATGCCAGCTTGAACCGGAAGTCAGTTCATCGCGTTCCAGCAGTACGACATCCTTCCACCCGAACTTGGCAAGGTGAAAAAGGATCGAACATCCGACGACGCCGCCGCCAATGACGACAACCTTGGCGTGGGAAGGAAGCGGTTTGCCTGTGGCTGTATCGTCTTTTTGAATTTCGGGCATTGAAGGTGTCCTTGGTTAAGCTTTCAGCGTTTCAAGAAAGGCCGGGTTGGGCCCGAAGTGTTCTTTGCGTAGCCCACGCGATCATTGCGGTTACGGTCACGACGTTGGCAGGGGGGGTCGCGGTGGCTGTTTTCCTAGTACCAGGCATCGGGCAGTTCCTCTTTGCGTCTGGCGACAAATGCCTCCAGTTCTTCGCGCAGCGCGGCGTCGATCGGAGGTTCCTCATATTCTTTCAGCATCTGCTTCCAGCGACTGTGGGCGCGCTGGCGCATGTCTTCCGAACCGTTTTCTTCCCAGCTTTCGACATTCTCGCTGTCGCTGAGCCTGGGTTCGTAGAATGCTGTCTGGTAGTGGCGCATCGTGTGGCCGCATCCCAGAAAATGCCCGCCTGGGGCGACTTCGTCGTATGCGTCCCGAGCCAGCGCGTCGTCTGAAGTGTCCAGCCCCTGGCACAGGACTTTCTGATAGGATCCAAGCCGGTCCGCATCCATGATCAGCTTCTCGAAACCGGTGCACAATCCGCCTTCCAGCCAGCCTGCCGAGTGCAAGACAAAATTTGCCCCTGCCAGCATAGTGGAATGCATGGAATCCGCGCTTTCGTATGCCGCTTGGGCGTCCTCGATCTTCGATGCTGTCAGGGACCCGCCGCACCGCAACGGCAACCCGGCGCGGCGTGCCAGTTGACCAATAGCATAGTTCGACATGACAGGTTCGGGCATTCCAAAAGTGGGTGCGCCCGATTTCAACGACATCGACGACAGGAAGTTGCCCAGCACAAAAGGCGCGCCCGGGCGGATTAGCTGAATATACGCACAGACCATCATCGCTTCGGCCATGGCCTGTGCCACGGACGCCGCGGTTGAGACCGGCCCCATTGCCCCCGAAAGGATAAAGGGCACCACGACCATGCCTTGCCCGCGGGTTGAATACACCCGTGCCGCTTCGGTCACCACACGGTCCACCAAAAGTGGAGAGTTCGTGTTCACGTTCCCCATGATGACGCAGTTATCGGCCATTACCTCAGCGCCGAACACGATTTCGGCCATGTCGACGCTGTCCTGCGCGCGGCTCATTTCCGTAATCGCGCCCAGATGCGGTTTGTCGCTGAGGTTCATGTGCGCGAACAGCATGTCGAGATGCCGTTTGCTGACCGGAACGTCACAAGGCTCACAGGTGACGAAGCCACCGTGATGCAGGTTCGGGTGCAGATAAGTTAGTCGCACGAGATCCCGGAAGGCGGCCATATCGCCATATCGGCGCCCACCTTCGAGGTCGCGTACAAAAGGGGCGCCGTAAATCGGCGCGAAAACCTGATGCTTGCCGCCAATAGTGACTGATCGGTCCGGGTTTCGGGCCAGTTGTGTGAACTCGGCCGGAGCTTGAGAGCACAGGTTGCGAATCCAATCGGCCGGCGCGCGCACGATGTCGCCGTCAACCTTTGCACCTTCGCGCTTCCAAAGCGCAAGCGCCTCGGGGTCGTCGCGAAAGGCGATGCCCACGTCTTGCAGGATCCAGTCGACCTGTTCCTCAAGCCGAACGATCTGATCCTCATCAAGCACATCGAAATGCGGGATGATGCGGCGAATATAGGGTGAGGGCGGTGCGCCAGTTGGCGCATTTCCCCGTGTTCTTGAACTGCGTGCCCGGCGCGCCATGAATGCCCTCTCTGAATCTGTCTGTCCTGAAATTATCGTCTGGGTGGGCCTTTGTGACGTTTGAAAATTTCGATGAATTAGATAAACACAGCTTATGCAAAAGCTTTGGTCACATCTGTCCTCACCGCGCCACCTCGTCTTTTTCGAGGCCGCAGCAAGGACTGGATCGTTCACACATGCGGCGCAGGAATTGAACGTTCAACAACCAGCGGTCAGTATGGCGATCAAGCAACTTGAAAGCTCGCTTGGTGTTCTTCTGTTCCAGCGTAGCCATCGTAAGATCAGCCTGACAAATGCTGGAAGCAAGTTGTTTGCCGACGTGACACGCGCGTTTGAACAGCTTGCGCAGTCCGCCGAATCCATCCGGCAATTTGCCAGCAATGATCACGTGACACTCAGCGCGTCTTCGGCATTCAACAACTATTGGCTTTTGCCGCGCATCGGGTCCTTTCAGCGCATCCATCCGGATATCGACCTGCGCCTGCAATCCAGCGATCGAGAGCCTGATCTGAATGTTGAAACGATCAGCCTGGCCATTCGACTTGGGGCCGGAGACTGGCCGGATTGCGAATGTGCGTTGATCGCCGAGGAAGTGATCTATCCCGTCGCGTCGCCCCGGGTGATGGCGGCAGCGGTAAATCTCAGAAATGTGCCGGGGCTTCTCAGCCAGCGCTTGATCCATCTTGAGGAACCAATTCGTGAACGCCCTTCGTGGCGGCAATGGTTCTGGGAGTTCGGGGTGACGGAAATACCTCCGCGCAGCGGTCTGCGCCTGAATGACTACGCGCTGGTGCTTCAGGCCGCGATTGCGGGCGAGGGGTTCGCCTTTGGGTGGGACCATCTTGTTGCCCCATTGGTTCAGCAGGGCCTGCTTGCTGCGCGGTCGGAGTGGACCTGGAAAACAGGGAAGGGGATCTACCTGGTCTGGTCGAAGTCCCGGGAGCTGACACCCAAGGCCGAAATCGTGCGGGATTGGATATTGTCTGTGAAGCAAGGTGCCTGACGAGAGGGTCGCTGGCGGCCATGCAGAGCGTTTTCCGCTACCGGTGACGGGTTTTGGAATGGCTGCCGACTGAGCCCCGTTGCAACCGTTCCTGATCTGCGCCGCCCGGGTGAATTGGGGTTGCCGCCCCTTCCCAAACGGCTGCAAGGTGACACAAAGCGCCTGAACAGGAGCAACGAACAACATGGCAGGTCAGTCCGGCAACGATGCCGTTTTTCTGAACGGCAGCCTGATGCGGCACGTGACGCGCATGTCCTTGACCACCAGCATTGGTCTGATGGCAATTTTCGCGGTCGACTTTGTGGACATGATATTCATCTCGATGCTGGGCAATGACGCTCTGGCTGCGGCGGTCGGCTATGCGGGGACATTGTTGTTCTTTACCAACGCCATCAATATCGGGCTGTCGATCTCCGCCGGGGCGCTCGTTGCACGTGAACTGGGCGCGGGCAGGCCAGAGCAGGCGCGCCACTACGCATCCAGCGTCGCGGTTCTGGGGCTGATTGGTGGTATCCTGATTTCGGCTCTGGTTCTGATGAACCTGACCTTTCTACTGTCGCTTCTGGGCGCCGAGGGCGAGGTGCTGCGGCTTTCGGTCCGCTATGTTTCGATCATCCTGCCGACCATGTGCGTCATGTCCATTGCCATGACGGCGATGGCTGTATTGCGCGCGCATGGTGATGCGCGACGTTCGATGATGGCTACGATCTACGGCGGTGTGGTGAATGCCGTCCTGGATCCTGTGCTGATCTTCGCGGTGGGGCTTGGACTGGATGGCGCCGCAATTGCATCGGTTTTGGCAAGGCTTTGTATGCTGGCAGCCGCGATACTGCCGGCGCTGCGTGTGCACCGGGGCTTTACGCGGCCGTCTCTGTCAAAGGTTGCGCACGACCTGCGCCCTGTGCGAACCATCGCAATTCCAGCGGTTCTGACCAATGTCGCAACGCCGATTGGAAACGCCATCGTAGTTCGGGAAATTGCTCAATATGGAACTGACGCGGTGGCGGGGATGGCCGTGATCGGCCGCCTGATGCCGGTGGCGTTTTCTGTGGTGTTTGCTTTGTCAGGCTCGATCGGTCCGATCATCGGGCAGAACTTCGGGGCCGAACGATATGATCGTGTGCGGGCCGCCTTTTGGGCCGGAATCCGGTTTACCGGGATATACGTCGTGGCAATGGCGGCTATCCTGTTTCTTCTGCGTGCACCAATCGCGGATTTGTTTGCAGCGCAAGGCGAAACACGGACGCTGATCTACCTGTTTTGCGGACCGCTGGCGCTGGCTTCGTTTTTTAACGGAGTGATTTTTGTCGCGAACGCCAGTTTCAACAATCTTGGGCACCCGGTCTATTCGACCTGGATCAACTGGGGGCGACATACCGTTGGAACTTGGGTCTTTGTCGTTATCGGATCCAAGCTGGCGGGCGCTTCTGGCGTGCTGCTGGGACAGGCCTTTGGTGGGGTAATCTTTGCCCTGGTAGGATGGGTTCTGGTCGAGCGCGTCGTCGCAGGGCTGGCACACCCGCAGAAGATCGACCCGTTTACAGGGCAAAACCGTATCCATTCGCTGTTCGGGCGTCGCGGTTGGTGATCTGAGGGATCAGTTACCCTGGTTACGGGCCTCCAGCCGTTCCAGATTGACAACCGTCGACAGCATCAGCCGATCATGGCTCCAGTCATGTGTCTGGCGAAGCGAGGCTGATCCAAGCGCAAGCAAGGTTGCAAAAGTCAGCGTCAGACCCAAAAACAGAACCGGCAGCGGAGCCGTAGCCACCTGCGTGTCGGTCAGCGCGATCACACGCTGCTGCAATACCCGCTTGGCCTTTCCACCGGAAACCAGCGCTACATTCAGAACCTTCGGGTTCCGCATCGCGACTGTGCGGGCGCAATAATCCAGCAGGCAGGACGTATAGTCGCGCGCGTCGATCCCTTTGCGGGCAACAACCGACTGATCACAGGCCAGTTCCCGTAACCGGTCGAACTGATATTTCAGAAGCTGATAGGCCGGGTTCCAGAAAAGAACGGGGCGCAACAGTTCGAACCCAAGTTCCCATTCCACGTCGCCTGCGCGGATGTGCTGAAACTCATGGGCCAGAGCAAACCGCATTTCACGCGGCGTATTCAGCAAGTGACTGGGTAAAACCACGTGACGGCGGCGCAGACCGCGCACCGCGAAGGGCACCGTGATGCGGTCCGACAGGCGAATGTCCACTTTGCGAGAGCGGCGCCACAGAAAACTTGTCCCGATCGTGTTGCGAATGGAAATCGCATCACGCACAGCGCGGACAAGATACAGCGCCGAGATCATCGCCAGAGCTATCAGGACAATAATCAAAGCCAGAGACTCACCCGAAACGATATGATCGATCCAGCGTTCGCGGGTGTTGAGCAATGCCTCGAACTGGACCGCTGGCATCGCGATTTCGCCGCGCAGATAAGCGGCAACCGCAATGTCACCCAGCGCCACTGCGCGACCGGGCCATGCCAGCCCCGCCAATGCCGAAGCGCCAAGCGCCAGCAGAGGACTGAGTACCACGCAAACGCACAGCGTTTTGAGCGCGCGCAACTGCGCGACAAAGCTGTTTCGCATCGGAGTCTTCGCCAATGTCGCGCGGGCCAGCAGCCAGATAAGGGCGGACAGGCCAAGCACGATGTTCAATTCGAGATATGTATCGAGAACCGGTTTAACCGCTGTCATTTTGCAGTCTCCTCTCTACCAGTGCCCGAATTTCCTCCAGATCGGCTTCGCTCAGCCCCGCGTCATCGACCAGACGCGCCACCAGCGTGGCGGGTGTGTCGTCGAACAATGTGCGGGACAGGTTCTGAAGCGAACGCGCCTGATACCTGTCTTTTTCCAGAAGCGGTCTATAGATCAGCGTTTTTCCGTCCTTGCGGCTTTCGACGAAACCTTTCTCGTCGAGAATGCGCAGGATGGTCGCGCCGGACGTATAGGCCAGATTGCGTTCTGGTGGCAGACAATCAAGCACGTCACGGACCGAGCCCTGACCCAGCGCCCAGAGTTCGTTCATGAACTCGAGTTCTACTTCGGTCAGGAGGTTTGTTGTTTTTTTCTTTCGCATCGGTCTTTCGTGTCGCATTTTTTAGTATGCCTGACAGACAAGCATCCTTTCGCTGTTTCGCAAAGCTTAAACTTTCCAGAAGACGAAAATGCCCCATCCGACGGACAGGAAAAGTGGTGTCCAGACGGGCTGACCCACGAGGCCCAGCCAGGCAAGAAAGATATAGGCCGAGCCCAGCAGGGTAATAAACAGCCTGTCGCCCAGCGTGGTGGTCAGCCCCAGCACGCCGCGCCGTTCGATACCGTCGCGGAATTTGAACCCTTCCAGCAGGCCAATCAGCGCAATGGCCGAGAAGATGCCGACGAAAACAGCCAGCGTGGCAGGGGTCCAGGCCATCCAGAAGTCGGGCCACAGGGGGTCAGTCCACGAAAACCCTTTTTCCTCTTGCTGGCCGACATTGCCCCAACCGGCCTTCGCCTGTGCAAGGGCCGACGACGGCAGGAAGGGAAGGGTGAGAAGGAGTTTGCGCATATCGAACCTCACACACGTCCCATCGCGAAACCGCGCGCGATGTAGTTGCGGACAAACCAGATGACGATGGCACCGGGGATGATTGTAAGCGTCCCGGCTGCCGCAAGCAGGCCCAGTTCATACCCGGCACTTGAGGCGGTGCGCGTCATCACGGCGGCGATGGGTTTGGCCTCGACCGCAGTCAGGGTCTTGGCCAGCAGCATTTCAACCCACGAGAACATGAAGCAGAAGAACGCAGCAACGCCCACGCCTGCCTTGATGTTGGGCAGAAAGATCGTGACGAAAAAGCGCGGGAAGGAATAGCCGTCGACATAGGCGGTCTCATCCAGCTCTTTCGGGATGCCGCGCATGAACCCTTCCAGAATCCACACGGCCAGCGGCACGTTGAACAGCGTATGCGCCAGCGCCACGGCCAGGTGCGTATCGAACAGACCGATCGAGGAGTAGAGCTGGAAGAACGGCAGCGCAAAGACCGCAGCCGGTGCCATCCGGTTGGTCAGCAGCCAGAAAAACAACTGTTTGTCGCCCAGAAAACGATAGCGCGAAAAAGCATAAGCGGCTGGCAGGGCAACGCAGACAGAAAGTACTGTGTTCAGAGTCACATAGGTGATCGAGTTGATGTAGCCCCAGTACCATGTCGGATCGGTGAAGATGGTGATGTAGTTCTCCAGCGTAAAGGTCTGGGGAAACAGGGAAAAGCCCGACAGGATCTCGTTCGTGGTCTTGAATGACATTGCCACCAGCCAGTAGATCGGCAGCATCAGGAACGCGATATAAAGGATCGGGATGATGGACCGCTTCTTCATTGCGCGTCATCCTTTGTCATCAGAGTGTAGAAGACCCAAGAGACCAGTAGCGTGATGGCGAAATAGATCAGGCTCATCGCGGCCGCAGGGCCAAGGTCGAACTGTCCCAGCGCGATTTTCACAAGGTCGATCGACAGCAGGGTGGTTGAGTTGCCGGGGCCGCCACCAGTCAGAACGAACGGTTCGGTGTAGATGTTGAAACTGTCCATGAAGCGTAGCAGCACGGCGATGGTCAGGACGGTTTTCATCTTGGGCAGCTGGATATATCGGAACACAGACCAGGGGCTGGCGCCGTCGATCTTCGCAGCTTGATAGTAGGCGTCCGGGATCGACACCAAACCCGCGTAGCACAGCAGAACCACCAGCGAGGTCCAGTGCCAGACATCCATGATGATGACAGTGATCCAGGCCGATAGCGGCTGTTGCGTCATGTCATAGTTGATGCCCAGAACGTCATTCAGAAAATACCCCAGCAGACCGATCTTTGGCAGGGTGAAAATGTTCCACATCGACCCGACCACGTTCCATGGGATCAGCATCGGAAGGGCCATCAGTACCAGGCAGACCGGCACCCAGAAGCCTTTGCGCGGCATCGACAGGGCAACGATGATGCCCAGCGGGACTTCAATCAGCAGGATCAGCGCGGTGAACAGGAATTGCCGTCCAAGCGCGGCCTGAAACCGGTCGGACCGCAGGATTTGTTCAAACCAGCCAAGGCCTTCCCAGAAGAACTGGTTGTTGCCGAATGTTTCCTGCACCGAGTAGTTGACCACCGTCATCATCGGAACCAGCGCGTTGAACGCGACCAGCGCCAGCACAGGCAGGACAAAGAACCACGCTTTTTGGTTTTCCGTTCTCATTGCGCCCGCTCCTGAGTTGCGATCCAGCCGTCGCGATAGACGCGGGATTGTTCGGGTTTGAATTGCAGGAAAACCTGTGACCCGGGTTCGGGCACACTATGTTCGGTCACCGCCTTGAGGGCAGTAGTGCCGACCATCGCGCTGATCACATAGTGACGGCCGATGTCGGCGACTTTCGTTACGTGTGCGGGAATGCCGGTGTCGCCAAATCCAACATACTCGGGCCGGATACCCAAATCGGTGCGGCCCCCATCACCATGAGTTGGGCCTTCCAGCATTACCTCATGGCCTTCAAAGATAGCACGGTCGCCTTTCGCCTCGCAGGGCAGGACATTCATGCCGGGTGAGCCAATGAAGTGGCCGACAAACGTGTGCTGAGGGCGTTCGAACAGTTCGACGGGCGTGCCAATCTGAACCACTTCGCCTTCCTGCATCACCACCACCTCGTCCGCGAAAGTCAGAGCCTCGGTCTGGTCGTGGGTTACGTAGATCATTGTCGCTTTGACGCGCTGGTGCAGTTCTTTCAGCTTGGACCGAAGCTTCCATTTCAGATGCGGGTCGATCACGGTCAAGGGTTCATCGAACATCACCGCATTCACGTCGTCGCGCACCAATCCGCGGCCCATCGAGATCTTCTGCTTGTTGTCCGGGCTCAGACCCGAGGCGCGGGTGCCCAGCATATCCGTGACGTCCAGCATCTCGGCAATTTCATCGACACGGCGCTTGATCGTGGCAGCATCCACGCCCCGGTTCTTCAGCGGAAAGGCCAGGTTCTCGCCCACGGTCATTGTGTCGTAGATCACCGGGAACTGGAACACCTGCGCGATGTTGCGCTGATCGGGGGGCAGGGCCGTTACGTCGCGGTCGTCGAACAAAATCTGCCCCTCGGACGGTGTCAGAAGGCCCGAGATGATGTTCAGCAACGTAGACTTGCCGCAGCCCGACGGGCCCAGCAGCGCATAGGCTCCCCCATCGCGCCATGTCACGTCAATTTCCTTCAGCGCATAGTCTTCCGGGCCTTTCGGCGCGGGCATATAGCTGTGTCGAAGGTTTGAAAGTTTGATCTGTGCCATGTCAGGCTACCCTTTTGCCGTCTTGGCCGAAATACCGGCAATGGGCCGGGTTCATGTAGAAACTGTGATCCTCGCCCACCCGATAAGGGTGCACACCGGCGGCCAGCGAAACCCAAGCGTCGTTCCCATGTTGGAAATGCGCGCTGGAATCCGAGCCCGACAGCTCTGTCACGATCACGCGCCCGGTCAGTTCCACATCCGCGTCTGTGGTGCGGAACGGGGTCACACGGTGCGGGCGCACGGCGACCATGTAATCTCCGTCGGCCATGTCAGTGACCGGCCAGCCGCCGCCGCCCGCCAGATGTGCCTGGGCACCGGAAACCGTAATGTGCGCCACATTGATCGGCGGGTCCGAGAAGACACGCGCCGCCGCGATGTTTTCCGGGTTGCGATAGATGTCGGCGGTCGGCCCAAACTGGGTCACGCGGCCGTCTTCCATCAGTGCGGTGTAGCCGCCCAGCAGCAACGCCTCTTCGGGTTCCGAGGTGGCATAGACCACGACCGCGCCACGCCCTGCAAACAGGTCGGGCAGTTGCTCGCGCAGTTCTTCGCGCAACTTGTAGTCCAGGTTTGCCAGCGGTTCGTCGAGGAAGACGGCGCGGCTCTCTTTCGCAATGGCACGCGCCAGTGCGGTCCGTTGTTGTTGTCCACCCGACAACTCATGTGGGCGGCGGTGCAGCATCGGGCGCAGTTGCAGCAGGTCGGCCGCTTCTTCAACGCGGCCTTCGACTTCGCTTTTCGCCATACCCGCCACGCGCAGCGGCGAGGCGATGTTTTCGAAAACGGTCATATGCGGATAGTTCACGAAGAACTGGTGCACCAGGCTGATCTGACGCTTCTGCGTGTTCAGTCGCGTGACATCCTGCCCATCCATCAGGACCCTGCCCGAGGCTATCGGGTCCAGCCCGGCCATCATCTTGATCAGAGAGGTCTTGCCCGAGCCGGTTGCACCCAACAATACATTGAAGTGGCCTGTATGAAGGGTCAGGTTTGTGGATTTGATATGGATGACGTTGCCGACCCGTTTGGTGGCATCTTGAAGTTCGATCATCTGGGAAACTCGCGGGGCATTTTAGGGTAGGCCGGGCTTAAACCCGGCCTACGATGTTGCTGTTACTGGGACTGCCAGCGCTTAACCAGTTCGTCATAGTTGACGGTCTGGCCCTGCGGCTTTTCGTTCTCCAGCTTGGCCTTGGGCGAACCCGCTTTTTCCAGCCAGAAGGACGCATCCTGCGGCTCGTTCAGGCGCGGGCCGCAGCCACCGTAGACACCGGCGCTTTCATCCGCGGCCTGCATACGGGCCATGGTGATGTCCATCTCTTCAGCCAGACGGTCCATCGCCTCTTGCGGGGTGAAGGCGCCCGAGTTCACGTCACCGATTTGCTGCCACCAGATCTGGGCCAGCTTCGGATAATCCGGAACGTTGATGCCGGTCGGCGACCATGCCACACGGTCAGGCGAGCGGTAGAACTCGACCAGACCACCCAGCTTGGGTGCGCGCTCGGTGAAGGACTCGTGGTTAACCGAGCTGTCGCGGATGAAAGTCAGACCCACATGGGACTTCTTCACATCGACAGTCTTGGACGTCACGAACTGGGCATAAAGCCACGCTGCCTGAGCACGATCCTCGGGAGTCGACTTCAGGAAAGTCCAGGAACCCACGTCCTGATACCCAACCTTCTGGCCTTCTTCCCAGTAGGGGCCGTGCGGGCTGGGCGCCATCCGCCACAGCGGCGTGCCTTCGTCATCCACGGTGTTGTTGCCTTCGGACTTCGGCTTCACCATGTCGGCGGTGAATGCGGTGTACCAGAAGATCTGCTGGGCCACGTTGCCTTGGCTCAGCGCCGGCAGCGACTGGTAGAAGTCATAGGACGCCGCACCCGGAGGCGCATAGTTGCGCAGCCATTCGTCCCATTTGCGGATCGCGTAGACCGCAGCCGGACCGTTGGCAGCACCACCGCGCGACACCGAAGCGCCAACTGGGTTACAGGTGCCCGCTTCCATGCGGATGCCCCATTCGTCGACCGGAATACCGTTCGGCTCACCCTTGTCGCCGGCACCAGCCATTGACAGCCAGGCGTCAGTCATACGCCAGCCCAAGTCAGGCGCGCGTTTGCCGTAGTCCATGTGGCCGTAGATCGCGACGCCATCGACTTCTTTCACGTCGTTGGTGAAGAATTCGGCGATGTCTTCGTAGGCCGACCAGTTGACCGGAACACCCAAGTCATAGCCATACTTTTCCTTGAACGCGGCCTTGTTGGCTTCATCGTCGAACCAGTCTTTGCGGAACCAATAAAGGTTTGCGAACTGCTGGTCGGGCAACTGATACAGCTTGCCATCCGGACCGGTGGTGAACTGAATGCCCATGAAGTCATCCAGATCCAGCGTCGGCGAGGTTGTCGCCGCCCAGTCGCCGCCCATCATGTCGGTCAGCGGATAGGCCAGTTGCAGGCGGGAATGGGTGCCGATCAGGTCACTGTCGTTGACGTAGCCGTCATAGAGGTTCCGGCCGGTCTGCATCTGAGTCTGAACGGCCTGAACCACTTCGCCTTCACCAAGGATCTGGTGATTGACCTTGATTCCGGTGATCTCTTCGAATGCCTTGGTCAGAACCTCGGATTCATACGAGTGAGTGGGGATGCCTTCAGACAGGACGTTGATTTCCATGCCCGCGTAAGGCTGTGCAGCTTCGATGAACCACTGCATTTCAGCCATCTGTTCGTCTTTCGACAGGGTCGATGGCTGGAATTCGTCGTCGATCCAGCGTTGTGCTGCGGCTTCGTCGGCCCAAGCAGGACCGTGCCCCGCAATGACGGCAGCCGCCGCCACTGCGGAAAGTAGATGTCTCCGCATCTGTCTCCTCCCAAAAATTTATGGTTCTCCGGTGGGAACCGGATGTCAGATACCATCAGCGATTTTTCGCGCGCCTGTCAAACTAATTTTTTAGTAAATGAAAATGCAGATGCGTAACTCTTTGTTTTTATTATATTGAAAGAGGAATTCGGGAGGGGTCACGGCAAGGATTGCTGACTTCGCCGGAATCGGGAAAGAGCACTCAAAGTCCGGAGAACAACTGACCTAACCTCAAGTGAACCAGCGACCAGGCGCCAGATATTTGGTTCTGAAACTTTGATTAAGGAAAGTGCAAATGGCAGCCCGTAGGGGAATCGAACCCCTCTTTCCAGGTTGAAAACCTGGCGTCCTAACCGATAGACGAACGGGCCACTTGGTCCAGTCAAGCACAAGTGGCAGCCCGTAGGGGAATCGAACCCCTCTTTCCAGGTTGAAAACCTGGCGTCCTAACCGATAGACGAACGGGCCACGCTGGCTTGTGGAGGGCCTTTTACGGTTTACCTCCCACCCCCGCAAGCCGAAAAACGCAGGGATGTGAAACTTTTTTGGCGGTGCTTTCAGGGTCAGGAAACAGCCTTCAATTTACCTCGGCAGCATCCTCAAGCCGAAGCTGAACGTTTTGACGTCCGCCCCATGTGTTGACCTCAAGTCGGCCCGCGAAATGAAAGCGGGCTCCTCCGTGATTCAACAGCTTCTCGCCCATGGGGCCGTCGAACGCACCAAATGCAATGGCGTCCAGACCGCCGTTCAGCCCATCGGACAATGAAAGCTTGAGGTGCGTCTCGCCGACGCGTTTGGCAAACCGCACCTGAAGCTCAGGCAGGGCATAACGCGGGGCAGGGGCGCTGGCGCCGAACGGGCCGGCCTTTTCGATCTGTTCGATCAACTCGACCGAGGCCGCTCCGGGCATCAACGCACCGTCCAGCTTCAGATCCGCCGGGCCGCCCTGACCGGCCCCCTGTTTGGCCAGCAATTCACTCAGCCGTTCCATCGCCGCGTCCAGTTTATCGCGCATGACCGTCAGACCCGCCGCCATCTTGTGGCCACCGCCCTTGACCAGCAGACCCTCGGCGGCAAGCTTCTGGATCGAAGCACCCAGATCGATGCCCGATACGGATCGACCAGACCCCTTGCCCTCATCCCCGTCAAAGCCGATGACAATGGCAGGGCGGTTCGCCATTTCCTTAAGGCGAGAGGCAACGATGCCCACGACGCCGGGGTGCCAGCCTTCACCCGCTGCCCAGACCAGCGGCGCATCCAGTCCGCGTTCTTCCGCCTGATCAAGCGCAGCGGCACGCACCGCGTTTTCAATATCACGCCTTTCGGTGTTCAACTCATCCAACCGCTGCGACAAGGCCTCGGCCTCTGCTGTCGATTCCGTGCTCAGCAGGCGGGCACCCAGATCGGCCTGACCAATGCGACCACCGGCGTTGACACGAGGCCCCAGCAGAAACCCCAGATGATAGGAATTGGGTGCCGCGTCCATGCGGGACACATCCGACAGTGCAACAAGCCCGGGGCGTTGACGTCTGGCCATGACCTTGAGTCCCTGACGAACAAGGGCCCGGTTGGCACCGATCAAAGGTGCTACATCCGCAACCGTCGCCAGGGCGACCAGATCCAGCATCGACATCAGGTCCGGACCTTTGATACCGGCGTCGCGCAATTGCCGCCCGGCCTCGACCAGCATCAGGAAAACGACACCCGCCGCGCAAAGATACCCCAGATCGCCACTTTCATCCTGCCGGTTCGGGTTCACGATCGCGGCGCAGTCGGGCAGGGTTTCTCCGCCAAGGTGGTGGTCCAGAACGATCACATCCGCGCCGTTGGCTGCCGCGATGGGCTCATGGCTCAGCGTTCCGCAATCGACACAAATGATCAGGTCGTGTTCAGCAGCCAGCGTCTGCATGGCAGGAACATTTGGCCCGTAGCCTTCGTCGATGCGGTCCGGGACATAAAGCGTGGCGCTGATCCCCATCTGTCGCAGCCAGACCAGCAACAATGCGGCCGAGCTTCCGCCGTCCACATCGTAATCCGCGAACACGGCGATCCGTTGCCGCGCCCTGACGGCCTGTAGGAACCGCGTTGCTGCCTTCTCCATATCCAGCATCGAACGCGGGTCCGGCAGCAGTTCTTTCAGCTTGGGCTCAAGAAATCCTGCTGCTTCCATCGCTGGCACGCCGCGCCGTGCCAGCACCTGACAGACAGCGCGGGGCAACCCGGCCTGCTGCACCAGCATTTCTGTTGCCCGCTCGATGTCCGGCGTAGGTCCGATCCAGCGGCGTCCGGTCAATGACTGCTCGACCCCAAGAAAGCTCATCCCATGCCCCTTATGCGCCAAGGCCGGACCCTCGCGGACCCGGCCTCTTCATCTTTTTACAAATACTCCCGCCGGAGGCAGCGGCGCAAGCCGCTATGCGTCGCTATGTGGCCACATCGGTGTACGATAGGACATACGCCGCACCGAACCGGTTTTCGACCGCATCAGCAAAGTGGTCGTTTCAACCCAGCCCGGCTCGCGTTTGATACGCGGTAGCAGTGAGCCGCCGGTTACACCGGTCGCAGCAAAAATCACGTCCGCTGTCACCATTTCGTCTCGCGCATAGACGCGATCCAAATCGGTAATACCTGCCTTGGCGGCGCGGCCACGCTCGTCATCGTTGCGGAACAGCAGGCGGCCAAAGATCTGCCCGCCCATGCATTTCAGCGCAGCTGCAGCCAGAACGCCCTCGGGTGCGCCGCCCTGGCCCATATACATATCGATGCCGGTTTCTTCGCTTTCTGCGCAGTGCATGACACCGGCCACATCACCGTCAGTGATCAGCCGGATCGAGGCTCCGGTGTCACGAACTTCGGCAATCATGGCCTCATGACGCGGGCGCTCCAGAATACAGACGGTGATGTCCGCCGGATCACAGCCTTTGGCCTTTGCCAGCGCTTCGACGCGTTCCCGCGGGCTCATGTCCAGATTGACGACGCCTTCCGGGAACCCTGGGCCAATGGCCAGCTTATCCATGTATACGTCCGGGGCATGCAGCATCGACCCGCGCGGGCCCATTGCGATCACGGTCAGCGCGTTCGGCATGTCCTTGGCGGTCAGGGTCGTGCCCTCAAGCGGGTCCAGCGCAATGTCGACGCCGGGGCCGTTTCCAGTGCCGACTTCTTCGCCGATAAAAAGCATCGGCGCTTCGTCACGCTCACCTTCGCCGATCACGACGACACCTGCGATGTCCAACAGATTCAACTGCTCACGCATTGCGTTGACGGCGGCCTGATCGGCAGCCTTCTCATCGCCTCGTCCGACAAGCGAGGCGGATGCAAGCGCGGCCTGTTCAGCCACACGGGCAAGGCCCAAAGAAAGCATTCGGTCGTTGAAATCGGTCTTGGCAGCGTTCATGTGTCGGTATCCTTGGGTCAATAAAGGCGTTCTGTCCGGCATAGCCTGCGTCTGGCACAGGCCGCAAGGGTCAAACCTCTTCGATGCGCAGCGCGACAGGTTCCCCCGAAACCACGTCAGTGGACCTGAACCCCTCCAGCGCCACATCAAGTGTCGCGCGCGTGGTCTTGTGAGTTACAATCAGGACGGGTGCCGTGTTTTCAGAATGGGCATACTGGCGCATCCGGTCGATGGAAACTCCGGCATCACCCAGAATGGCCGCAACTTTCGCCAGCGCACCGGGTTTGTCCAACAGGGCAAGGCGAAGGTAATAGGGCGCGGGCAATCCGGTTCGCGCAGGCGTAGCCTCTTGCAGCGTCGAGGCCGGTCGGCCGAATGTCGGAATATGCAATCCGCGTGCCAGATCACAAACGTCACCCATGACAGCGCTGGCGGTTGGGCCTTCACCGGCACCGGGTCCGCGCAGAACAACTTGCTCGATCGAGTCACCCTCGATCACCACCATGTTGGTGCCGCCTTCCAGTTGCCCCAGAGGTGAGCCGCTTGGCACCAGGCAGGGCTGCATGCGCTGTTCCAGTCCGCGCCGGGTACGCTGTGCCACGCCCAGCAGCTTGATCCGGTATCCCATGTCGTCCGCCTGATGAATGTCATCCAGGCTGATATGCTGAATACCCTCGATTTCGATCCCGTCGAAATTCGGCTTGGTTCCAAAGGCAATCGAGGACAGAAGCGCCAGTTTATGGGCCGCGTCAATGCCACCCACATCCAGATTAGGGTCAGCTTCCAGATACCCCAGTTGGGCGCATTCTTCGAACAGCGCGTTGTATCCCAATTCCTGGGACTGCATCCGGGTCAGAATGTAATTGCAGGTTCCGTTCATCACGCCCATGACACGGGTGATGTCGTTCCCGGCAAGCCCTTCGGTCAGGGATTTGATCACAGGTATGCCACCCGCGACCGCCGCCTCGAACCGGATGACACGGCCTGCGGCTTCGGCCTGCTCCGCCAGTTTCTGACCATGGACGGCCAGCAGCGCCTTGTTGGCGGTTACCACGTCTTTACCGGTCTCCAGCGCCGCCTCGACCGAGGCCAGAGCCGGGCCGTTCTCGCCCCCCATAAGCTCGACATAAACGTCAATGTCGTCTCGGCGGGCCAGCGCGACAGGATCACTTTCCCAAGCGTAGTCGGACAGGTTGACACCGCGATCCTTGCCGGAGTCCCGGGCGGAAACGGCCACGATTTCAATTGGTCTGCCGGTCCGGGCCTGCAACAGATCCGCATGTTTGCGGACGACCCGGATCACACCCACGCCGACGGTCCCCAAGCCAGCAATTCCCAGCCGCAGCGCCTGTGTCATTCGGTGGATTCCTTTCCGCTCGTATTCGCCAGTCTGGATTTTTCATCCGTCAGGCGCTGCCTTAGCGGGTTCATGGGGTCGGTGCAATGCGTCAGAGGACAGCGCGGCCAATGAAATCCGGCAATCAGTCGATTTCTGCGTTCTGAAGTGCCTGCGCTTTATTCGCCAGCGCTTCGGCACGCGCATTCAGGTCCTCTTCGACCTCGGCCGCTTCGCTTACGGGATCAACCGGTGGGCCCAACGCTTCGCTCAGTGGGATCAAGCGGGGAAACGTGGACTTGCGCACGGTTGGCGACTCGCTGCCTTCCAGCTCAGGAATGTCCGCGCAGGCGGCGAAGACAAGCATCAAAAACAGCAGGGGCAGGGGTTTCATGACAAGCCGGTTGTTGTTGCAGTCGCCATTGTGATGCACCTTTTGCCCGTTCGGTTCAAGCGGGGTTCTATTTGAACAAACGTTCAGATACTGTCGGCCTATGGCTCGTACCCAAGGTTCACACTCTGACATAACCGGCCCGCGGATCCGCAAGGCAGCGTTGGCTTTGTTCGCCCGACATGGGTATGCGGCGGTTTCAATGCGCCAGATCGCGTCCGAGGTCGGTGTGCAGGCCGGTGCTTTGTATAACTACACCCCAGATAAGCAAAGTCTGCTTTTCCGTCTGATGCGTGACCATATGCAGGAGCTTCTGTCGGCGTATGAGGCACAGGACAAATCCGAAGATCCACGCGATGCCTTGCGCCGCTTTGTCGGATTTCACATTCGCTTTCACCTGGAACGCCCGGACGAGGTGTTCATAGCGTATATGGAGTTGCGAAACCTGACGCCCGAGAATTTCACGGAAATCGAAGATCTGCGCCGCAGGTACGAGGATTCACTGGAAGGTATTCTGCGTGACGGTCATGTCGCCGGCCTGTTCAAAGTACCCGACACCAGGATCGCAAGCTTTGCTGTGATCGCAATGCTGAATGGTGTGATGACCTGGTATCGGGCAGGCGGGAGGTTGTCACTGGATCAGGTCGAGCAGATCTACTGGGACATGGTCTGTCGCGCCGTTGCGACGTGATCTGCCCGCCCGTCCTTAGTGTGCTGGCCGGATGAAGGTTCCGTTTCGAAGCTCTTCAAAGGCTTGTTTCAGCTCGGCCCGGGTGTTCATGACGATTGGCCCGTGCCAGGCGACCGGTTCGTTGATCGGCGCACCGGAGATCAGCAGGAACCGAACTCCTTGCGGCCCCGCCTGAACCGTAATTTCGTCGCCAGACCCAAAGCGGACCAGCGTCCGGTTGCCTGACATGTCGCGAATGTTGACCTCTTGCCCCGCCACCTCTTTTTCCAGCAGAACGCCGGTGGGTTGTGACGCGTCGGCAAACGCGGCCTGACCATCGAAAACATAAGCGAAGGCCCGGCGATAAGTGTCTATGGGAAAAGTTTTTTTGACGCCTGCCGGGATGCGGATATCCAGGTATTGCGGATCAGCCGCAATGCCGTCGACAGGGCCGGTTTTCCCCCAGAACGTACCCACGATCACACGAACCGTGGTGCCGTCATCATCCGTGATCTCGGGGATTTCCCGGCTTTGAACGTCCTGATACCGGGGTGCAGTCATCTTCTGGTCAGAGGGCAGGTTTCCCCACAACTGGAACCCATGCATCTGACCACTGGCGTTTCCATGTGGCATTTCCTGATGCAATATCCCCGAACCTGCCGTCATCCACTGCACGTCACCGGCGCCAAGTGTTCCGGTGTTGCCCAGTGAATCCGAGTGTTCGACGGTCCCGGACAGAACATAAGTAATGGTCTCAATTCCGCGATGCGGATGCCACGGAAATCCTGCTTGGTAGTCCTGCGGGTTCTCATTCCTGAAATCGTCGAAAAGAAGAAATGGGTCGAGTTCGGACGGGTCCTGAAACCCGAAGGCACGATGCAAATGCACACCGGCGCCTTCCCGTGTTGGAACGGATTGTCTGGTTTCCAAAGTAGGCCTGAGGGACATTTTTGCCTCCTGATTTACATGACAACCATGTAATTTGTGCGCCTGCGCGGTCAATTGACAAAAACGCGCGCGCAATGTGCGACGCCGCGCAGGTCGGGACCCCCTGTCCATTATTTCGCAAAGCAGGTAAGGGAAGTCGAGGCAAAGAAAGAGGGCCCCATGCAGGACGAAGTGCTGGCAACAGTTCAGGCATCATCACCCAGACGATGGGCAGGTGTAGGAATGCTGGGCACAGTTGGAGCGTTGGTACTTTACGTCGCCTTGGCGGCACCACCTGCCTTGGGATGGCAGGTTTTCCTTTTCGTGATCGCGGGCGGGGCGTTCTGGCTGGCACATCGCATGTGGCACGCCACAACAGACCGTATCGAACTGACTCGAGCTGAGTTGCGCACCGGAGCGGGGCAGGTCATTGCCAATGTCGAAGATATTGAAACTGTTGATCGCGGCGTGTTTGCCTTCAAACCATCAAACGGGTTTCTTGTTCGCACGACCGGCAAGGGAAAAAACACCTGGGCGCCAGGCCTTTGGTGGCGATTGGGTCATCGTGTGGGGGTCGGCGGCATGACTGCCGCCGCCGAGACCAAGTTCATGTCCGAAATGTTGTCCGCACTTCTGGCTGAAATGGATTGACCTAGACCGAGGCCGCAATTTCGTTGGTAAAACGCGGGCGAGTAAAGACAAAGTTTTCGAAAGTAACTCCGGTTGCGAATTTAAATCCCGTGTAAAAAATCGGAACGTATTCATTTGACGTTTCAACCAGAATCAAAGTGTCTTGGTTGGGCATCGGCGGAAGCTGGGACCGAATTTCGTGAATGCTGTCATCTGTCCACTTGACGTCATAGCCGCGAGTCGACGACCACCGCACATAGTGGCGATCATCTTCTTCATCGAAAACAATCAGCGAAACACGCAAATTCATTTGCGAATTATTGTTGACCATCTTCTCCATCAATTCGTGCAGAGAATCTATGTAAACATCTGTAATAGTTTGAGTTTCACGAGAGATAAGATCGCTTACGGTAAATGCGGCCTTCAGATTTGACGCGCTTTGACGGAAGCCTTCGAACGCGACGAAGGTCATCGATACCGTCCAGAACAGTAGTGGAAAGACCATGATGGCCTCTACGGTAATAATACCACGTTCATCCCGCCGAAACGATTTCAGACACTTTGCCATTTTTGTCATGATCGACGTCATCTTACAAAGGTTCCTGTACGAAGGCTGTCGTAGCCGTTAGCGCATATTGACCGGTTTCATCCACGAGGGTTTTGCCGATTGTCGAGGTCGGAAACACCGGATCAATCCGCGCGCATGCCCGCAGGATCATCAATTCATTGGATTGACCATTGGTGAAGTTCAGAACAGGATCTACCTGTTCGGAGTTGTCCGTGCAGTCAGGTGTATCGGACAGCACGACCCCGGTGAAGGCACTCTGACGGATCATCTCTAGCCGAAGGTTGGAGGAGCAGTTTTTGATGAACTGAGCCCGTGAACAAATGGTGTCTTTTAGTTCGTCGTGCTGCGGATTATTCCCTGTTCCAAGTCGAATGTCGCGAACGGTCTGGTCAACAGCACGTTCCAACATACCCTGCTGTGTCGTCAATAATGTCAGTTCTGCGCCTGCTAGGATGAAAAACATGAACGCCGGAAAGATAATAGCGAATTCAATCGTGGCGTTTCCATCTTCAGACCCAAATAACCGGTGCATCAGCGGCAAAATACTCTGAGTCATTGTGTCAACCTCAGTTTGCGGATCGATGATGCGATCGAAGAAAAGGCGTCTTCAAGCGACAGTCCGCTCACGTCGTAGACATGGCTGTGCGAGCTAGCGCAGTCCCGAAGAACCCGATAGCCACTTCTTGGTGCTTCGAAGGCGATACCATATACGATAATGCCCTCGTCTTTTGCTGCGTCACAGATGTGTTTGGTGTGCTGGTTCTTGGCAGCGGTTTCTACTTTGGAGAACGCTGCAGAGTACCACTCAGCCCAGGCACTGGACTGCCAGTAGTAGTTGTAATTGGCGTTCCAAGCCAAAGACACACGGTTGAACAGTTGCGGGTATGTCAGGCGGAAAGCCGTACCCACCTCTTCGTTGTCGGCAGTTTCGGGCTCAGGGTTGCCGAACGGATGGTCTGCCCACTGGTCTTGCTGAGGCCAGAAAAAGTTCGGCTGTCCCTGCGAGTGATAAACGGTGTATTCTTCTGCTTCGGGGTTGTACCATACGTCCGACATACCTTCCCTCAGTGACGGATTCAGCATGTACTGATCGGTGTTCTTTCCATCGGTCATAACGATCACAATTTTCAGAACGTCCGAGTCATAGTTTGTCGGACGATTCGCAAACTTGGAAGGGACTATTGTCTTCGGCGCATATGCCGCATCCGTTTCAAGGGACAGATCGGAGACAATACCGCTCATGCCGGGATCAAGAAGCGCAACGCCCCATTTCATTCCAACATCAATCGACGTGTTTCCGCCGGGTGAAAGAAGTGCGATCTGGTCAAGCAATTTGCCCAGGTCATCCGTGACAGGTGTGATCGCGCTGCCGGCGCGGACAGGGCAAACAGGCAGAGTGATCGAACCCTCAGAATAAGTGAACGGGTCAAAATGCGCTGTCCGTTCCAGCCTGTCACCCCGCAGGAGATCGGAATCACTGTATTGCTCAGGGATAAAATTCACGCAGTGCGAATAGCTATGCTCCTGCGTGACATTCGTGAATTGGTCCAGCAGGGAAGCGCCCGCATTAACCTGCGTCGCATAGGGTATAAGCGAGATCGATATCTGGCTTTCACCTGGTTTGTCGAGCATCAGTTTAACGAAATCAGATGCTGCTTCTTTCAGAACATCGATTTTGCTGATCCCCGGGGTGGCCGAATTTTCGGACATTGAACCCGAAATATCGAGAACCAGCGAAATTTCAACGGCTCCGATTGATTCTTCAGCGGCGCTGGCTGCGGTCGCGGTCAAAGTTTTGATACCTGACAGGGCCATGAAATTTGTCGGTATCACTGCTTCGGCCGTCGCATAAACTCTTCGCGTACCAAAACTGTCTTGTACGTCGACGGTCTTGAGATTTTCCAAAAGCCCTGCCTTGTCGAGATAGGACTCAACAACGGTCTTCGGGCTTTCTTTCTGATCCAAATCGGCTGCGGCGAGAACGGCGCGGTCCAGAGTGGCCTGTAGTTTGGCTCTGTCGCGTTCATGGTTCATTAAATCGACGCCGACACCCGCTGCGGCCAACATTCCCAAAAAAACAAACAGCACAAAATATGAAAATGTGCCGTCTTCATTTTCGACGAACTGCCGCAACGTGGAAGATTTGCGTTTCTGCAAAATGCTACCGGCAATAAGCGAGAACTTTTTCATTTTGATGCCTCCGCTTCGCACATAACGTGTGCGACATAGGAAAATAAAATTGGGTTAAAGCTAGCTTTGAAACATGGCGTCAATTGGGCAAAAAAGGCCTGGTTTTGACCTTTTCGCCACTCAAGTGAGGATAATATAGGTATGCTAAAGGGTCTGTTTGTGTTTTGGCGACAATCTCCTGCAACTCGGCCAAACCAAACGACTCAGTAACAGTTGCGCATACGCCTTGAGGGCATTCTTATTAAAAAAGTGCAGTTGGGCGTTGCGGCTTTCCATGAAGGGTGCGACAAAAAGTCGTGACATATGTCAGTTTCCGGTACGGAGGAATTTATGACCGGCATTATTGAACCCAGCTTTCGTAAAAGTGTTGACCTGATGTTCAACAGGGCCGCGTCCCTAATGGATCTGCCGCCGGGACTTGAAGAGAAGATCCGGGTGTGCAACGCCACATATACCGTCCGTTTCGGTGTGCGCCTGCGCGGTGATATCCATACATTTACCGGATACAGGTCGGTCCATTCCGAACACATGGAGCCGGTCAAAGGCGGTATTCGCTATGCCATGGAAGTCAATCAGGACGAGGTCGAGGCGCTGGCTGCCTTGATGACGTACAAGTGCGCGCTGGTCGAGACGCCGTTCGGGGGCTCCAAAGGCGGCTTGTGTATTGACCCGCGTCAGTATGAAGAACACGAACTGGAACAGATCACCCGACGGTTTGCCTATGAACTGGCAAAACGCGACCTGATCAACCCATCGCAGAACGTGCCCGCCCCGGACATGGGAACCGGCGAGCGTGAGATGGCCTGGATGGCCGACCAATACGCGCGCATGAATACGACGGATATCAATGCGCGTGCTTGTGTGACGGGCAAGCCTCTCAACGCGGGTGGTATCGCGGGGCGCGTCGAAGCAACCGGTCGCGGAATTCAGTATGCGCTGCGTGAATTCTTCCGGCACCCGGACGACATCGAGAAGGCCGGCTTGTCCGGAAGTCTGGATGGCAAGCGCGTGATCGTTCAGGGGCTTGGAAACGTGGGCTATCACGCCGCAAAGTTCCTGAGCGAGGAAGATGGCGCGCGCGTTATCGGGATCATTGAGCGGGACGGTGCCCTGCACAATCCGGATGGCATCGACGTTGAATCGGTGCGGAACTGGATTGTGAAGCATGGCGGCGTCAGCGGCTATCCGGATGCGGCGCATACCGCAGAGGGCGCTGCCGTCCTTGAGGCCGAATGTGACATTCTGATCCCGGCGGCACTGGAAGGTGTCATCAACCTTTCCAACGCAGAAAGGATCAAGGCGCCGTTGATTATCGAGGCCGCGAATGGTCCGGTGACTGCCGGTGCGGACGATATCCTTCGGAAAAAGGGCGTCGTTATCATTCCGGACATGTACGCAAACGCGGGCGGTGTGACCGTTTCTTATTTCGAATGGGTCAAGAACCTGAGCCATATCCGGTTTGGGCGGATGCAGCGCCGGCAGGAGGAAGCTCGCCACGAACTGATTGTCAGCGAACTTGAGCGGCTGGACAGATATCTGGGCGACGCGTGGTCAATGTCCCCGAACTTCAAGTCCAAGTACCTCAGGGGCGCGGACGAACTGGAACTGGTTCGCTCGGGGTTGGATGACACGATGCGTATCGCCTATCAGTCGATGCGTGAGGTCTGGCACAACCGCGATGATGTCGAGGACCTGCGGACTGCGGCGTATATCGTCGCCATCGACAGAGTTGCCAAAAGCTATCGGGCCAAGGGACTTTGATGCATTGAGGCGATCCGGGCGCAAGGTAACCCGGGTCGCCTCCGATCAATTCAACGAATTCGGGAAATCGGTTGTGGCGGGCGCTTTGGCGCACAGGTAAGTTGCCGCGAGTGAAACGAATCCCGGGGGACTTTCAATGTTGCGCATCGCCATCGCCGCCATTCTTTTGGCAACGCCTCTGGCCGCGGCTGAGACCAAAGAACAAAGCTGCAAGTATCAGGCCGACGTGGTGGCCGCTATTCAGAACGCCCGCCTGGATCGCGTCAAGGAACGCGATGTTGCGAAGGCGGTCGCTGACAGCGGCCCGACCTGGCCCGAAAACTACAATGCAGCGATTCCGTTGATCACCCCTTGGGTGTATGAGCAAAAGATGCGCGACGTTCGCAAAAAGGATCTGGGCGCGGCCTGGCTGGAGCTATGTCTTCAGCAATAATCCACAGCTGGCTATATTCCTTGTGGATAAGCGCGCCATCCTCTTGGCGCGCGTTTTCATTTCTGGCAGGTTCGACACATGTCATTGCCCCCCGGTTTCCTGGATGAATTGCGCACCCGGCTAAGCCTGTCTCAGGTCGTCGGACGCAAAGTCATGTGGGATCAGCGCAAGTCCAATCAGGGCAAGGGTGACATGTGGGCGCCGTGCCCGTTCCATCACGAAAAGACGGCTTCGTTTCATGTCGACGACCAGAAGGGGTTCTACTACTGCTTCGGATGCCACGCCAAAGGCGACGCGATCAGTTTTGTGAAAGAGACCGAGAATGTCTCGTTCATCGAAGCAGTCGAGATTCTGGCGCGCGAGGCGGGTATGCCCATGCCGCAACGCGACCCGAAAGCACAGGAAAAACAGGACCGCCGCGCGCAACTGGCTGATGTGATGGAGCAGGCCGCCCAGTTCTTTCGCCTGCAACTCAAGACCGGGGCAGGTGGGGCCGCGCGGGATTATCTGACGCGTCGCGGGCTTAACGAACAGGCGTTGGACCGGTGGGAAATCGGCTTTGCCCCGGATGGCTGGCAAGCGCTGTGGGATCATCTGCGGGGCAAGAACGTGGCCGAGGATCTGATCCTCGGGGCCGGGCTGGCCAAACCCTCGAACAAGGGCAAGAAGCCCTATGACGCATTCCGCAACCGGATCATGTACCCGATCCGTGATCCTCGCGGGCGTTGCATTGCGTTTGGTGGCCGCGCGATGGACCCCAATGACAACGCGAAGTACCTGAACTCGCCCGAGACGGAGTTGTTCGACAAAGGCCGGAGCCTTTACAATCAGGGTCCCGCGCGGCAGGCGGCCGGGAAGGGGCAGCCCCTGATCGTGGCCGAAGGCTACATGGATGTGATCGCGCTGGCCGAGGCTGGATTTGAGGCGGCGGTTGCGCCGCTGGGAACCGCGATTACCGAACACCAGCTACAACTGCTGTGGCGCATCTCGGATGAACCGATCATTGCGCTGGATGGCGACACGGCCGGCCTGCGGGCGGCGATGCGGGCCGTCGATCTGGCTTTGCCGCTTCTGGAAGCCGGAAAATCCCTGCGCTTTGCACTGATGCCCGAAGGCAAAGACCCCGACGATCTTTTGCGCGCCGAAGGGCCTGCGGCTGTGCAGGCCGTGTTGGAAGGTGCCATGCCCATGGTCAAGCTACTGTGGCAGCGTGAGACCGAGGGAATAGTTTTCGACAGCCCGGAGCGTAGAGCGGGTTTGGAGCGTGCTCTGAAGGACAAGACGGCGTTGATCCGAGATGCATCAATACGCTCTCATTATGAACGGGAAGTCAAAGACCTGTGCTGGCAGCTTTTCCGTCCGCAACGCCAACCGCAAAACCGCCAATGGCAGTCGGGCGGCAAATGGAAGCCACAAAAACAGCCTGCTTCGCCGGGCGCGCGCGCCTCGTTTCTGGCCTCGTCCGAGAATGCAGATATCCAGATGCGCGAAGCGGTCATTCTGGCCATCGCCATTCTGAACCCCAAGGTTGTCGTGCAGTTCGAACACCAGTTGGAGGAGATGGACTGCCACGATCCAGACCACTCGGCGCTGCGCGAGGTCATCCTGCGCCACGCAATTGATGACCCGGACAATCTGAAAGATCACATAGTGGGAACTTTGGGGGCCGAACCCCTTGAAAACCTTCTGGCCCTTCGCCATGTCGCAGTCATCCCCTGCGTGCACAAACCGGGCGACGTGGAAAAGGCCGAGATGACGCTGGCCGAGGAACTCGCAAAAATCAAAGCGCTCCGGGGGTTGGATGCTGAGATTGCCGAAGCTGCGGAGGAACTGTCCGAACTGGCAGATGAGGCGCTGACCTATCGGCTGGCGCAAGCCGCCGAAGAGCGCAACCGTACAAGCCGCAGCCAGAATGAGGACAGGGCCGTTTTTGACATCGCCGACAACGGCGCGCGGATCAACCGCGACGAGAAAGACGCGTTCGAGGCCATCATGTCCGGCATCAAATTCGAACGGAAACGCCGCTAAAGTGATGTTTTCGTAAGGCACTGGAAAAGAAAAACGGGTAAACGGGTGGCCGAATCACTTCTACGCGCTAATGATTCGGTTCAAACGAATCACCCATCCCTGCAGGAGCATTGAATGGCCGCCAAAGACACGTCCGAAGATCGCAAATCAGACGAGCAGGAACAGGAAATCTCGCTGGACATGAGCCAGGCCCAGGTCAAGAAGATGATCGCCGAGGCCCGCGAGAAGGGCTACATCACCTACGACCAGCTCAATCAGGTTCTGCCGCCTGATCAGGTCAGTTCGGAACAGATCGAAGACGTTATGTCGATGCTGTCCGAAATGGGCATCAACATCATCGAAGATGAAGAGGCCGAAGAAGAAGAGAACAAAGGCTCGACCGAGCTGACCACAACGGAAAGCAACCGTGAGGTTGCGTTGTCGGGTGCCGCCACCGAGAAACTGGATCGCACCGACGACCCCGTGCGCATGTATCTGCGCGAGATGGGCAGCGTCGAACTGCTGAGCCGGGAAGGTGAAATTGCAATCGCTAAGCGGATCGAAGCCGGCCGCAACACGATGATCGCCGGTCTATGCGAAAGCCCGTTGACCTTCCAGGCCATCACCATCTGGCATGACGAACTTTTGTCCGAAGACATTCTGCTGCGCGACGTCATCGATCTGGAAACCACGTTCGGCAACCAGATGGACGAGGACGGCGATGTCGAGGAGCCGGTGGTGGACACGTCAGCGGTTCAGGCTGCCAAACCCGCCAAAGACACCGGGCCCGAGCTGGACGCGGATGGCAACCCAATTGCCACCGACGACGACGACGATGAAGACGAACAGGCCAACATGTCGCTGGCGGCGATGGAGACGGCGCTGAAAGAGCAGGTTCTGACCACGCTTGAGCGGATTTCGTCTGATTTCGCGATGCTGTCCGAAATGCAGGACAGCCGTATTTCGGCAACGTTGAATGAAGATGGATCTTTCACCGCCAAGGATGAAGAGACCTACCAGAAGTTACGGGCCGAGATCGTTGTGCTTGTGAATGGTCTGCACCTGCACAACAACCGGATCGATGCGCTGATCGACCAGCTTTACGGCATCAACCGCCGCGTCATGTCGCTGGACAGTTCGATGGTGAAGCTGGCGGATCAGGCGCGTATCAACCGCCGTGAGTTTATTGATGAGTATCGTGGTCGCGAACTGGATCCGAACTGGCTGGCCGAGATGGCCGAAAAACCGGGCCGCGGCTGGCAGATGTTCATCGAACGCTCGACCGACAAGGTCGAGGAACTGCGTAACGATATGGCTCAGGTCGGGCAATATGTCGGTCTGGACATCAGCGAATTCCGCCGCATCGTTCAGCAGGTTCAAAAGGGCGAGAAAGAGGCACGTCAGGCCAAGAAGGAAATGGTCGAGGCCAACCTGCGCCTGGTGATCTCGATTGCCAAGAAGTACACGAACCGTGGCCTGCAATTCCTTGATCTTATTCAGGAAGGGAATATCGGCCTGATGAAGGCGGTCGACAAGTTCGAATACCGTCGCGGCTACAAGTTCTCGACCTATGCGACCTGGTGGATCCGTCAGGCGATCACGCGCTCGATCGCGGATCAGGCGCGCACCATCCGTATTCCGGTCCACATGATCGAAACGATCAACAAGCTGGTTCGCACCGGTCGCCAGATGCTGCACGAAATCGGTCGCGAGCCGACGCCGGAAGAATTGGCCGAAAAGCTGCAGATGCCGCTGGAAAAGGTTCGCAAGGTGATGAAGATCGCCAAGGAACCGATCAGCCTTGAGACGCCGATCGGCGACGAAGAAGACAGCCAGTTGGGCGATTTCATCGAGGACAAAAATGCCGTGCTGCCGCTGGACAGCGCCATTCAGGAAAACCTCAAGGAAACGACCACACGGGTTCTGGCCTCGCTTACCCCGCGTGAGGAACGCGTTCTGCGGATGCGCTTTGGCATCGGTATGAACACAGACCACACGCTGGAAGAGGTTGGCCAGCAGTTCAGCGTGACGCGCGAACGGATCCGCCAGATCGAGGCGAAAGCGCTGCGCAAGCTGAAGCATCCCAGCCGGTCAAGAAAACTGCGGTCCTTCCTGGATCAGTAACTACAAAGGCGCCCCGATCGAGGCGCCTTTTTCTTTTCCCGGGGCGTTCACATCTTGTTGTCCTGTCTGAAAGTCAAATTGGCGAGAACTCACAAGAAGAGGGACAGCGGGATTTCTATATCCGTCTGGTCCACTCATGGGACGGGCCGGGGCGTGATGGTCTCATCGATGACCCCCGGCTACGCTCAAACGCGGTTCAGCGGGCGATCGACGCGGCCGCGAAATGTGGTCGGAGGCTGGCCGGTCCAACGTTTGAACGCCGTCGAAAACGCGGCCTGATCGGCATACCCCAGAGAATAAGAAATCTCGGACAGGTTCATCCCGTTTCGCAGAAAGGTCTGCGCAAGATCACATCGCAGGTCTTCAACGATGTTGCGATAGCTGGTCCCTTCATCGGCCAGCCTGCGGGCCAGTGTGCGAGGGCTAAGACCCAAATCGGCAGCTGCCTGATCTGCCTGGATAATGTTTCCGGGCAGGGACCGGGTGATCAGTCCTTCAACCCTTGCGCGTGTCTTCTGCCTTTGGGATTGCCGGTCGGCCAGCAGACGCTCGGCATAATCAAGCAGATGGGCGCGCAGTGTAGGGTCGTAAGTTGGAATTGGAAGATCAAGCGAGGACAGAGACAGGACGATGCACATCCGTTCGGCGCCGAAAACTACTGGAAACCCTCCTATTTTCTCATATTCCGGCGCGCGTTGACCGATTTCGTGCTGAAAGCGCATCTCGACGGGGTGAAAATCTGACTGGGTCAGGGCGCGCAGTCGGGCTATGGCCGCAAATAGCAGGAACTCGGTGCGTCTGTGGTAGCGGGAATAACTGGCGTCCTTCCAGTCGATTTCAAACACTGCCGAGTCGTCTGAAAGGCGCAGATTGAAAATCAGTGCAGGATCAATCATCCAGTGAAAGTAACACGTGTTCTCAATGGCTTGGCGCAAGTTCCTGGAGTATTTACTGATATAGGCCGTAAGAGTAGATGACTCATCAAATCGGATGCCTGCCCGGGCGGCGAAAGTGATGTCATTGACCGCATCGCATGCATACCGGACGAACTGGGCTTCTTTTATTGCATGATAAGTGGTTGCCGGCGGGGCAATTCCAGCCCGACTGAGCCCGCTTTGCCGCAGGACGTGATCCGTAAGCGCAGTTTGTCCGGTTTCTTCGTCCAGCGTCTTGGCCAATCGCTGAATGCGGCAAATATCAACTTCCATGGCTCGGCGTAATCCGTTCTCAAATCTGAAGCTGATCTTAATACCAATGATGAGCCGCGCACCAACTTTTGTGGCGGAAGCCGAGTTCTGAGGGGCGGATTTCGGTGCGATTGGCAAATTCACACAAGGATTTGACTGGTGTGCACATGACCGAGTTTTGACAATTCTTATGTACATATTGCTGTCGGGTCCGCGCCTTTTGGGGAAGAGGCCAGAGCCCAGAGAGCCGGACTACCACCCCGGTTCAAAGGGTTCCCCGACACGCTGCACCCACAAGATCGTTTTCTTTTTATTGAGTTTTTTGGCTTGGCCGGAATATGCTTGGGCGGGTCCGGGGCACCGGTTCACAGATTTTGGCTGCGCGTCTGAATAGATCGTGAGGACCACTGTTCCGCCGATTCTGGCATACTAGTCTATGCGGCAGTCAGAAACAGGAAAGGTCGAAAATGATGAAACGGGTCATGACTTCAATGGTTCTTGCCACTGTGGCGATTTCCGCTCCGATGACAGCCGGGGCCGCGCCCAACGGGTTTCAGACGGTCGCCGTCAACAATTCGGTTTTTGAGGTGATCCCAAGAGCACGCCAGGATGTAGACGGTTATTGGTGCGCCGCGGCCGATTTCGCGCGTCGGACGCTTGGGGCCGGTTGGCAGCAACGGGTGTATGTTGTCCGGGGTTATGGCCCAAGCGAGGCGACAGGTCGCCGAACGGCTGTTCAGTTTTCCCTGACACCACCGAAAAACGCACCTCAGCAAAGCAGTGTGTCGCTTGGCTTTCAGGTTGGTGAAAGCATGTCAGTTCAGGGCGCAAATGGACGGTGTAACCGCCGGCAGTTCATAAACTAGGTAATGGTAAGCAGAGCTTTGCAGATCGAATTCACCATCTCAACGCGCGGCGCCGGTCTCTATGAATTTACAGGCGACGTTTGCCGATGGGTGAATTCGGTTGCGGGCGACGGTTTGCTTACGCTGTTCGTCAGGCATACATCCTGCTCTCTGCTTATTCAGGAAAACGCGGATCCCGAGGTTCAGACCGATCTGCATGCGTTCTTTGAACGGCTCGTGCCTCCGTCAGATCATCCTTCGATGGCATATTTGAGGCACACCTACGAAGGCCCTGACGACATGCCCGCACATATCAAAGCGGCCCTTATGCCGGTTTCACTTTCCATACCTGTTGCGGCGGGGCGGCCTGTGCTTGGGACGTGGCAGGGGATCTATCTGATCGAACACCGTACTGCACCGCATGAACGTCGGGTCGCTGCACATTTTGCATGACCCCTTTATATTGCGGTGAAAAATTCCGACTACCCAAACCCTAGCGGCTGCCCTATAGTTGTGGATAAGTAAGCCGCAGCGCTTACAAAAAGAGGCGGAACAAGGGACGAGGAGACGGCGGATGCGCTGCCCGTTTTGCGGAAATATCGATACTCAGGTCAAGGATTCACGCCCGGCAGAGGATCACGTCGCGATCCGCAGGCGGCGGTTCTGTCCGGCCTGTGGCGGACGCTTTACCACCTATGAACGGGTGCAGTTGCGCGATCTTGTGGTGATCAAGACCAACGGCAAGCGCGAGGATTTTGACCGGGATAAACTGGAGCGTTCGATCCGGATCTCGATGCAGAAACGCCCCATCGATCCGGACCGGATCGATCAGATGATCTCGGGTATCGTGCGGCGCCTGGAAAGCATGGGCGACACGGATATCCCGTCCAACAAAATCGGTGAAATCGTCATGGAAGCGCTGGCCCGGATTGATACGGTGGCGTATGTTCGCTTTGCGAGCGTTTACAAGAATTTCCAGGCGGCCGATGATTTCGAGGAGTTTGTCCACGAACTGCGCCCGCCGCAGCCTTCGACGGACGAGTGAGCGAAACAGATAAGCGATATATGGCGCTGGCTTTGTCGTTGGGTCAGCGCGGACAGGGCACGTGTTGGCCCAACCCTTCCGTAGGGTGTGTCATCGTGCGTGATGGCCGGATCGTCGGTCGCGGGTGGACGCAGCCGGGCGGGCGCCCTCATGCCGAGACCGAAGCCCTGAAACAGGCCGGAGATGCCGCGCAGGGCGCAACGGCCTATGTATCGCTGGAACCTTGTGCCCATCATGGCAAAACACCCCCTTGCGCGCAGGCCCTGATTGACGCCGGTGTGGCGCGGGTCGTTTCAGCTATCGAAGACAGCGACCCGCGTGTGGCCGGGCAGGGCCTGGCCATGCTGCGTGAGGCCGGTATCAAAGTGATAACCGGCGTGCTGGATGAACATGCGGCCAAGGCCCATGCGGGTTTTTTTCTGAAGACCGAACAGGGCCGCCCATTCGTGACGTTGAAACTGGCCAGCAGTTTTGACGGTCGGATTGCAACGTCCAGCGGTCATAGCCAGTGGATTACCGGACCCGAAGCGCGGCGTCTGGTCCACGCCATGCGGGCGCTACACGACGCGGTACTGATCGGCGCAGGCACCGCGCGTGCGGATGACCCATCCCTGACAGTGCGTGATCTGGGCATTGCGTCACAGCCGGTTCGGGTCGTTGTATCGCGCCATCTGGACCTGCCGCTGATGGGGCAGCTTGCGCGCACGGCCTCTGACGTTCCTGTCTGGATATGTCACGGCCCGCATCCGGATCCGGATCGTGCCAATGCCTGGCAGGGCATGGGCGCGCGCCTGATCCCGTGTGCATTGCAGGAACACCACATTGATCCGGCGGACCTGTTGCAGCAGCTTGGACATGCCGGCCTGACACGTATCTTTTGCGAAGGCGGTTCCGCTCTGGCCGCGTCGTTACTGGCGGCGGATCTGGTCGATGAACTGGTCGGGTTCAGTGCCGGGCTGACCATCGGTGCGGAAGGCCTGTCTGCGATTGGGGCGCTGGGTCTTGATAAACTGAACGAAGCGCCTCGGTTCGACCTGATCGAAACACGCGCTGTTGGCGCCGATATTTTGCATCGCTGGTCGCGGGCCTTGCGCTAGCGCCCGCGCCACAGGTGAGCATGGGTTGCGAATGCACCCTGAAGCTTTGACAGCAGACGATTCAAAGGCCCGTGTGGAGCATCATACCCCTCGGCCAGTCGTTGCAGTACGACCTCAACCGGGCAGGGCTGGCCCGTTTTCGGATCAAGATAGCGGGGGTAGTCGATAAGGACCGCATGAACCAGGCCCGACAGACTGGGTCGCGCGCCTCGCCGGGCGGGAACTGTGCCCAGATCCTGCGTCAAACCCCATCCTGCATAGAACGGCGCGCCGAGCGTTGTCACCGGGACACCACGCAAAAGGGCCTCGAACCCCATGAGTGACGTCATGGTCCAGACCTCATGTACCTGTGGCAACAGAATGCCCGGGTTTGTGTGCGGAACAATGAAATCTGCCTGACCTTCGGCTTCGATTGCGCCTTCCCGAAGACCCGCCTCGACATCTGGATGAGGTTTGTAAATCAGGATCGCGTCCGGGTTTGCTTCACGCGCAGCCCTTAGCAGGTCCATATTCGTGCGCACCGCTCCACAGCCCAGCAGGATGGAGGCGTCGTCCTCGACCTGACCCGGGATCAGGATGCGGTGCCCGTCCGGCAAATCGGGCGGGTGGGTGCCGGTATTGTATTTGCTCAGACTGTTCGAGATGATTTGGGCAACCAACCGCTCGGCCCGGAGCGCCTGATCGGGCCGCAGGTTTTCCCGGGCCGTGATCAGGTTTTCCAGTTGGCTGGGGCGCGTCGGGTCATAGTAAATTCCCAGATCGTCCGTCACCAGCGACAGCGGAGGCACAAGATTGGCGCCCAGCCCCCGTGATCGCAAAAAACCGTCTTCAACCCTGGTAACGCCGTCCAGATCCCGCGCCTGATTGGCCCACACCATATGAGGCCGTTGCGAAGCGCCAGGAGGATCGGCAGTGAAACGAATTTTGCGCTGTTGGCCGAACATCCGCTGCAGGTGCGGTCGTTTCCACAGTCGCATGCCCGATGCGGTCCAGCCGCCATGATCCTGCCGCCAGGCGCGTGACTGCGCCTCGAGCGTGTTTAACAGGGTCTCAAGCTCGCACAACTGGTCGCGGTACGGATCGTACCATGTTGGATAAAGCAGCATCGCAGCGGCGAACAATTGCGCGCGGGTCAGGTTTCTCTGGCGTCTTGCAAGAGGTGTTTCATCCTGAGTGAGCCCCCATCCGGCGTAAAAGGGTTGCCCGAACACCCGGGGCTTATGACCTGCGAGAATGGCTTCGAACCCCAGTTGTGAAGACAGCGTGTAGACACCAATCGCGCCTTCCAGCAGGATCCAGGGGCTGACCGGATCATTGAAAAACCGCACCCTGCCAGACAGGTCCTGATCGGTAAAGTGGCCGGGCCGGTGCCCTGACTGCGTTTCCGGATGTGTCTTTATCAGGATTTCGGCACCCGGGTTTTCCTCTTGCGCGATGACCAGCATCTCGCGGAAGCGGGCCGCGTCGCCCTTGCTGGCAGTTACGGCGGCGTCGCCCATGGTCTGGTCGACAACCAGAACATAGCCGGGGTCCGGGGCTTGGATGTTTGGATCAAAGGCTGAATACTTGCTCAGGTGCAGTTCCTGCATTCGCGCCATCGCGCCGCGCGCACGGTCCAGCAGGGCCGTGTCGTCCAGCGGATGTCTGGCCAGCAGGGTTTCCAGATCCGACGGTTGATCAGGGTCGAAGTGCAGACCTGAACGGTCCAGCAGCAAACCCAACGGCGGTTCGCCTGAGCGCCCCGGGTGCAAGGACCGAAGAAAGGCATCCTCGACCCGCAATGCCGGTGTCTGGTGCTTCGACGCGATCTTCAGCCCGCGATGCGCGGTTGGGCTGTTGCCCCAGACACCAACCAGATCACCGGGCTTCGGCAGGCCCAGACGAATATCAAACCCGGCCAGAGACAGTATCCGCCTGATGCGCCGTGATGTGAGAAGCCCGCCGTTGTAGACAAACAGCCGGGTGCGTTCAGCCCCGGCTGCGGTGTCCTCTTGCGGCAACATGCATCAGTAGCCGGTCAGTGTTGCGACATTGGCGATCGGGGTCAGGCCACCCGCAATCAACGAAATAGACTTACTCCATTGCGCATAGGGCGCTTCGGTCACGTAAATCGTGTCATCGTCGCGGATCACGAAGTCCCGCGCAATGAACAGGCCGTTCGGGGCCGTCAGATTAAGCAGATAGATCAACCTTTGATCCCCTTGCAGATCTGCCCGGCCCATCACATTGCGCGCCACATCCTGACGTTCTCTGCGAAGAACGAAGATGCCGGTCGGGTCCGACGACAGCGACTGAAGACCGCCAACCTGCGCCAGGGCTTCCAGCGCGGACAGGTCCTGACTGTCAAATGCGACGCGGGATTGTCCTCCGGTTGCGCCCAGCGCGATATAGGAGCGGCTGTCTTCTTCAACCAGAATGCGGTCGCCGCCGCGCAGGGCGACGTCCAGCTTGGGGTTGCGGAACAGATCATCGTACCAGATTGTCCCGCGCTGATCGCCACGGATCAGCGTGACCAGCGCAATGTCGGACGAGACAGTGACGCCTCCGGCCTGCGCCAGCATCCCGGACAATGAGCGGGTCGGGCGCTGGATCGCGTAAATCCCCGGTGCGCCAATGGTTCCGGTCAGGGATACGGTCGAGCCGTCACCGGCAGCACGACGAACTTCGACCTGCGGATCCGGGGTCTGGTCCTGCAGTTTGCTGGTGATCAGGGTGCGCAACTCTTCCGGTGTGTTGCCGGCAGCCCGCAAACGACCGGCATAGGGAACAAAGATGAAGCCTTCGCTGTCGACCTGAACTTCGTCGAGTGTCGTGGCCGGTCCCGTCTCGCTGGCCAATAAGCCGTCATCCACGTTTTCCCAGATTGTCAGCCCCAGAACATCGCCGGGTCGAACGGTGTCTGCGGTCAGGTTCGGGGCAGTGCTGAAGGCGGCAGAGAAGCCGTATTGGGGCACGGCAGATGTTGCCTTGGCGACGCGGTCATCCACTTCCACGACAAATGCATTCCCGCCATTCTGCACAGAACCTGCAAGGATTTCAGATTTGTTCGGGCCGGACTTGGGAAGCTGGCATGCAGCCAGAAAGCCGCAAGCCGCCACGAGAGTTACCCCCCGTATCCACCGGATTGGAAAGCGCTTCACTGCCGATATACCTCAATTATCTTTCTTTCTGCGCAGGCTACCCGCAATGTGGTGTGACTTCCAGAAACAACCGTCCAGATTCACTGAACGATTCTCAACTGTGGCGTCAGCGCCGCTTTGCCTGACAGAACTGTCTGATATGGATCTTGCGGCCGCAACATCATGTCGACAGCCCGTCGCAACAATTGCCGCCGCCCCCGGCGTGAATAGAACCCACCGGGCACCTGGCTGGTTTCCAGAAGAAACCGGCGATAGATCCGATAGGCGCCGCTGTCTGGGGCGACCGGGTTCGCGAAGAAAGCCGTCAGGGCCTGCCCGGACACGAATTCGGGTTTGTCATAGACGGACTTGCCGAAAATTCGCAGGGGAATGCCGCGCCATAACACTTGCTGGCCGGCGGTCGAATTTATCGTGACCGCAGAATTCGCGTCATCCAGAAGCCCGGCAAGCTTGCCACCAGGAACATAGTAGACGCGATCGTCAATCCCGTACCGGGACGACAGTTCACGCACGCGTCGTCGCAATGGTTCGCGATGATTTTCCAGCGGATGTTCCTTGATCACCAGCCGATGATGCCTTGGCGCGCCCTTTGCGAAACCTTCGAGAATTTGATCCAGAAAATCGCTCATGCAGGAATACCCGGAATGCGCCTGTACCGAGCTGTCATGACCCAGTTGCAGCAGGACCATGTGATAGGGGTGACCGCCCAGCCGAACGCGGGTCGTTGCCCAGATCCGCTGTAGCCGGTGAAATGGCATCAGGGACAAACGTTTGAAGTACAATCGAAATTCCTTCGATACCGGCAGGTCCCGATGAGGTCTGAAATTGCGATAGCGGCGGTTCAGGAACAGCACAAACCAGTGATACAGGGCACCGTAAAAGATATGTTGCCTCATATCGCCCCAATGGGACGGTGGTGGTGATTGCGTGTCCGACTGAGCCAGGGCCTGCTGCATTTGGTCAACGTTCAGGTCCATCAGCCGGGAATTTCCGTTCGAGCCCGTGCGTTCATATGTGACCCACCAGGGGCGCAGATAGCCTTCTTCGAACACGTGGACGGTGATGCCCCTTTCCCTTGCGATTTCGACTGCCTGAGCATGGATTGGACGCGTGTCGCCATAGAGTACGATGTCTGTGACATCCCGGTCGTTGATCAGCCCGGTCAGGGTTTCCGGCCACTGCTCTGGCGTGTCCAGGAACGGAATGTAGGTTGAGCGATCGAACCAGAACGCGTGGTCGCCGGCATTGAAGCCGACGCGCCAGACCTGCGCGCCGGATGCGCGCAACATGCGCCCAAGGGCGTTGAAAAACGGGCCATGAGGTCCCTGCAGAAACAGGAACACACGGCGATCCGGGGCATGGGGCAGGTGGGTCATCGGGACTGCTGTATTCGTATTAATTGTCAAAACTATGCCCGTTTGGCGATTTCCCGGCAAGCCAGGGCTTGCCCGAGAAGCCGCTTGGGCTTACCTCGGCTGTGGAAGCGAGACACAGGTTAGGAACTGAGGGTTAACAGAATGTTCACAGGGATCGTCACCGATGTTGGCACTGTCACCGAGCTGGAACAGCAAGGCGATCTGCGGGCCCGGATCAGCACCGGCTATGATACTGCGGGCATCGATCTTGGCGCTTCGATTGCCAGCGACGGGGTCTGCCTGACCGTTATCGCGCTGGGCGACGACTGGTACGATGTCCAGATCAGTGCTGAAACCGTGTCAAAAACCAACCTCGACGCCTGGCAGGTTGGCAAGCGTGTCAACCTTGAACGCGCCTTGAAGGTTGGAGACGAACTGGGCGGGCATATCGTCTCGGGCCACGTGGACGGGGTCGCTGAGGTGGTTGGCATTGAAGACGAGGGCGACAGCACCCGTGTCACACTGCGCGCACCCGAGCATTTGGCCAAGTTCATTGCGCCCAAGGGATCGGTTGCTCTGAACGGCACCTCGCTGACTGTCAACGCGGTGGAAGGTTGCGACTTTGGGATCAACTTCATCCCGCACACCAAGGAGGTCACGACCTGGGGTGATGTTCGAATGGGCGACCGCGTCAATCTCGAGATCGACACGTTGGCCCGATATGTTGCGCGGCTGGCGGAAATGTCCTGAACTTTAAGGCCGAACAACGCCGCGTTCTAGTCCGCTGACGCCGCATGTGGTCTGGCCTTTGGGCGAATGGTGGTCTATCCAGCCGCTCATACGTGCTCTTGCGAAAGGCTGCCCCATGAGCTTTGAAACCCCCGGCCCGGTCGAGGCCCAGTTGCGTGACGCGATAAGTCCGATCGAAGAAATCATCGATGAGGCGCGCAAAGGCCGGATGTATATTCTGGTCGATCACGAAGATCGCGAGAACGAGGGCGATCTGGTCATCGCCGCCGAATTCGCGGATGCCGAGGCAATCAATTTCATGGCCACCCACGGGCGCGGCCTGATCTGCCTGCCGATGACCGCCGAACGGGTCGACGCGCTGGGCCTGCCGATGATGGCGGTGAACAACTCGTCCCGGCATGAAACCGCCTTCACCGTGTCGATCGAGGCGCGTGAAGGTGTTTCAACCGGTATTTCCGCAGCTGACCGCGCACTAACTGTGTCGACCGCAATCAATGAGCAGAACACGATGGCGCAAATCGCCACCCCCGGTCACATCTTCCCGCTGCGGGCCAAGCGGGGCGGGGTGCTGGTGCGTGCCGGTCATACCGAGGCTGCCGTGGACATTTCGCGTCTGGCGGGGCTGAACCCCTCGGGCGTGATCTGCGAGATCATGAAACCGGACGGCACCATGGCACGCCTGCCTGATCTGGTCGCCTTTGCTAAAGAGCACAACATGAAGATCGGTACGATCAGCGATCTGATCGCGTACCGGTCACGCAATGACAACCTGGTGGTCGAAACCTCACGCGAAATGGTGATGTCGGAATATGGCGGCGAGTGGGAGATGCGTCTGTTCACGGACCAGACCCACGGCATTGAACATGTGGTCATGACCAAGGGCGACATTACCACGCCCGAGCCTGTCCTGACCCGAACCCACGCCCTGCACGAAGCGCCGGACATCCTGGGCCTAGGTCCGAAATCGTCGCGGGAACTGCCCCGCGCGATGGAAAAAATCGCCGAGGAAGGGCGTGGGGTCGTCTGCCTGTTCCGCCAGCCGCGCAACTCGCTGTATGCGGCCGAGGACGAAGGCCCGCGCACCATCAAGCAAACCGGTCTGGGCGCTCAGATTCTGTCCAAAATGGGCGTTCAGCAACTGGTGTTGCTGACGGACTCGCCGGAAACCGTTTATCTGGGGCTCGATGCGTTTGGCCTGTCCATCGTCGGCACCCGCTCCATACTCAAGGATGACTGATCGTGGCTGAACAAGACAAACATGGCGTTCTGCCGACGCCGACATTCGATGAACCGGTGAAACTGCTGATCGTGGCCGCGCCTTTCTATCGCGCGATTGCCGACAACCTGATCGCCGGAGCCAAGGCCGAGATCAAAGCGGCAGGTGGAACTTGCGAGGTTGTCGAGGTGCCCGGTGCGCTGGAAGTCCCAACCGTCATCGCAATGGCCGACCGTCAGTGCAACTTTGACGGCTATGTCGCGCTGGGCTGCGTTATCCGCGGTGAGACCACGCATTACGAAACGGTATGCAACGATTCCAGCCGGGCCATTCAGCTCATGGGCTTGCAGGGCCTGTGCATCGGTAACGGTATCCTGACTGTCGAGAATGACGATCAGGCAGAAGTCCGCGCAAACCCTGAAAAGATGAATAAAGGTGGCGGAGCGGCCGCTGCGGCCTTGCATCTGATCGCGCTCAGCCGTAAGTGGGGCTCTTCCAAAAAGGGCGTCGGCTTCAAGCCTCCGTCCGAGTCCATCCTTGTGGCGGGCGACAGCAACGGACCCACGACAGCATGACCCAGACAGACGCGCCGAAACCGGCCAATCAGAAACGCTTGATGAAATCCGCAGCCCGGCTTTACGCCGTGCAGGCGTTGTTCCAAATGGAGCAGTCGGGACAAACGACCGAACAGGTTGTTAATGAGTTTCTGGATCACCGGTTTGGCGCAGTTTACGAGGGCGAAGAAATGCTGGATGGCGACATCAGCGTTTTTCGAAAGCTCGTGGATGATGCCGTGAACTATCAAGCGCCGATCGACCAGATGACCGATCGCGCATTGGTCGCGAAATGGCCCATCGCGCGCATCGACCCAACTTTGCGTGCAACCTTCCGTGCTGCAGGTGCCGAACTGACCCAAAGCGATACGCCGCCCAAAGTGGTCATCACCGAATTCGTCGATGTCGCTCGGGCTTTTTTCCCGGAAGGCAAGGAGCCGAAATTCGTCAACGCCGTTCTGGATCACATGGCGCGCGAGGCCAAGCCCGAGGCGTTCTGACGCCTTTACCGGCGACCGACAAGCGCTAGATTGAATGTCAGAGCGCAAGGAGGCCCGCAATGCCCAAACTGATACGGTTGTACATCACTCAGGTTGCCTGGGGATTTGTCATCTCGGCTGCTTTCGTTACGGTGCTTTTGGTTTTCAACGTCGCCAATCTGCGCAGTCTGATCACCGGGTCGGAACTTGGCCTGATTGCGCTGCTGATGATCTGGTTCATGAATGGAATCGTTTTTGCCGGGGTGCAATTTGCCTATGCCGTTATGAGCATGGCGGAAAAGCCGCAGGGGCCACGCCGGGGAACCCCGGTTGTCCACAAGTTTGAACCCGCTTTGGTGAAGCAGGAAACTGGCGCAGAGCGCTGATTTTTTAGCGGAAAATGTGGCGGGACCACCAGTCAACCGTGCGGTGTGATTCCCGAGGACCTGTATGTACAGGTGGGCGCCGGGTAATCAGGCCAGGACCTGAACAGAGCCAGCCCCCTCGGAATTGCTTAAGGCCACCAGAATGCTACCAGTCACAAGAAGGGCAGAACCCGCCACGCGCCTAAGTAGGGGTTGCAGCGGGTTTGCACAAGGGGTCAGGCATCAACTGTTTCGTGCAATGCGGTGCGCATCTTGCCGAAATGTTCATCCCAACCGTTATCCAGCGCCAGGATCAGGCCGAAGGCCTCGGCGCCCTGTGGCAGGCCTTCGTGCAGCAGGCCAAGCTGCGTGCCCCCGGCAACGGGTTCCAGGGTCCATTTTACTATACTGACGGCGTCTCCCATCGGCTTCACGGTGAACGTGTATTCAAGGTATTCGAAAGGGCGTGCCTTTTTGACTTCACCCCAGATCAGCAGATCGCCGCTGGTGGTTCCAAACATCTCCAGCTTGCCGCCCTCGGTCAGGGGGTGTTTGGGTTTGTGAAACCACTCTGCCAAGCGGTCAGGGTCGGTCAGATAAGCCCAAACCGTTTCAGGTTCGGCACGCAGGAAGATTGTTTTCTGCAAAACAGCGTTGGTCATTTCTTTTTCCCTTCAATAGCTTCCTTCAGATTGTTCAGACGGTCATCCCAGAACTGATCAAAATAGCTGAACCAGTCCAGAACGGGTGCCATGCCTTGGGGTTCCAGGCGGTTGATGCGCTCTCGCCCGCGAGCCTCGACCGTAATCAGACCGCCATCGGACAGAACGGTCAGGTGTTTCTTGACGGCAGCTCGGGTCATGTCGAACCGGTCCGTCAACTGGCCTATCGTCAGATCCTCCGATGCCAGCATTCTTACAATGTCTCTGCGGGTAGGGTCGGCCAGCGCCCGGAATGCAAATTGTGTTTGTGTGTTCATTGGTCACCTCAAAGAGATACCGATTGGTATCACGTTATTATGATACTGAATGGTATCATGTCAACATGTTTGAGGGGCTTGATATTTGTTCATGAATTGTTCACATATTTTGAATGACACTGGAAATGCAGCCCGGCCAGAAACTGGCCCGCGGGGTTTCACGCCACCTTCTGACCCACGGGTATGTTTCAATTGAAGAATTTGTTCCCGCGCGTGGATTGCGGGTGGACGTGATGGGGCTTGGCCCTAAGGGCGAGCTTTGGGTTGTGGAATGCAAATCCAGTTGGGTGGACTATCAGTCAGATTCCAAGTGGCACGGCTACCTGGAGTGGTGCGACCGGTTCTTTTGGGCCGTCGATACCGAATTCCCGACCGAGATGCTGCCGCCGGAAACCGGCCTGATCATTGCCGATGCCTATGATGCAGAAATCGTCCGAATGGCGCCAGAGGACAAGGTTGCCCCGGCGCGGAGAAAAAAGATGATCCAGAAATTTGCCATGGACAGCGCCCGCAGGCTGAACGCTTTTCGCGACCCCAGGCTGTAAAGGCTCAGCCCTGAACCGCGCGGGCAGCCTGTGCTGCGGCCAGAATTTCTTCCGCGATTTCTTCAGCTTCTTCCGGGTCAAAATCCATCGGAATCTCGACGCCATCGGCTTCGATGAACAGGCGGACCATGCCGTGATCGGTCGGACCGATCTGCAGGTTAGCCTGAATGTCGCGTTCGGTATTGATGCCCATAAGTGCCTCCGGGACTGAGCATTCGTGCTAGCGCGCAAAGGGTTGAGAATCAAGTCGCCTTTGCGGTCAGATGGCTTATGAAAGATGCGCTTATCAGACCGTTTCGTTCCGACGACGCATCGTGGCTGGTTGACCAACACGACCGTCTCTACACGCGCGACGAAGGCTTTGACCACACATTTGCACCGCTTGTTGCCGGTATTCTGGACGCATTTACCGCATCGCATGATCCGGCCAGGGAACGCGGCTGGATTGTTGAACAGGCGGGCGAAAGGCTGGGAAGTATTTTCTGCGTGTCGCTGGACCGTGACACGGCAAAGCTGCGGCTGTTTCTGCTTGTGCCGCAAGCAAGAGGGCAGGGGCTGGGCAAACGGCTACTGGACACCTGCATGAGCTTTGCGCGCACTGCCGGTTACAAGGAAATGGTCTTATGGACGCATGAAAGCCACAAGGCCGCGTGCGCGCTTTACAAGGCGCACGGTTGGCAACTGACGGGCAGCAAACCGGTGCATTCATTCGGCGTTGATCTGGTTGAACAAAGCTGGAGAATTCAGCTTTAATCCTCTTGCAATCCCGCTGCGCGTTCGGTACATCGCCCCTCACGAGTGCCGCCTTAGCTCAGTTGGTTAGAGCGCTGGATTGTGGATCCAGAGGTCCCCTGTTCAAGCCAGGGAGGCGGTACCACTTCTCCCTATTTTCTCAGGTACGGATTTTCGCAACCTAACCCGCATCGGGCTAGGGCCAATAGACGTTCGGGCCTAGTTGTCCAGACCCGGTCATTGATTCAAAAGCGTTTGTTAACGCGCCAGATTCAGGCGAAGCCGCATTTTGGACCGTTTGGCCTGCGGCAGGTGCCGGTTCAGGTGCTTGTTCACCCTGCCGAACCCCCAGACGATCACCAGTGTTAGCAGGATGAAATAGAAGGCCAGAATCGGATAGGGAACAAACGGGTTGAACGTTTTGTCCGCAAAATAGCTGGCGTAGTACAACGCGTCTCCGCGTTGTTGCCAGGCCGGGAAGGCCGAGAAGAACACCAGCGTGGTTGCGTGGAACAAAAAGATCGCCTCGTTTGTGTAGGCAGGCCATGCTAGGCGCAGCATCGTAGGCCAGACAACGCGGCGGAAACGGGACCACCCGGTCAGACCGTAGGCGTCGGCCGCCTCGATATCGCCCTTTGGGATCGAGCGCAGGGCGCCATAGAAGATTTCGCCCGTATAGGCGGCCGTGTTCAGGAACAGAACGATCAGCGCCCCAAGCCATGCCGAGGTCAAGGCGTCGAACATGGGGTAGGATTTCTTCAGCGACAGGAAGAAGAAATAGGCAAAGAAGAACTGGATGAACAGCGGCGATCCCCGGAAGATGAAGATGAACCATTCAGACGGTTTGCGCAGCCATTTGTTGGCGGACGACTTGCCGACGGCCAGTGCGGTGGCCAGAAAGAACCCGGTCGCCAGCGCCATCAGGCCGAAATAGACGTTCCAGATCATCCCCGATCCGATCAGGGTGAACTGTTCGCACAAGGTAAAATCGTTGCGCGGCAGCAGGCGCTCGCCGAAGCCGATCGAACGCAGGGCATAGTCCTGGATGGTTTGCAGGCAGCTCATGCGGTGGTCTCCTTGCGCAGCAATTCTCCGCCGGATGTTGCCTGACCGTGCGACAGTCGCCGCATCAGTCGTTCAAGCCCGATTTCGGATACTCGGGTCATGCCCAAATAGAAAAGCAGGAGGAACAGGAAATACCACATGCGCCAGTCACCATGCGGGTATTGCGTGAATTTCGACGTCTTGGTGCCACCCAGCTCACGCGCCCAGTAGACGATATCCTCAATCCCCAGCAGGAACAGCAGGGGCGTGGCTTTGATCAGCACCATCCACAGGTTCGACAATCCGGGCAGGGCATAGACCCACATTTGCGGAACAAGCACGCGCCAGAAGGTCTGACGGCGGGTCATGCCATAGGCCTCGGCGGTCTCAAGCTGGGCGTGCGGCACGGCGCGCATCCCCCCAAACAGAACGTTGGCGGCGAATGCACCGAATACGATCGAGAATGTGATGATGGCCAGAAAGAACCCATAGGTTTCATGCACCCATTCCGGCGAAGTGCCCAACGGCAGCTTGGCGGCCTGACAGACGATGAAATCATTGCCCTGTCGAATCGGATCGGTCCAGTCGGGGCAGAAGACCTTGTGGCGGGTCCATTCGAACGCCTGATCCAGTGCAATCACGAAGAACAGGAAAAACGCGATGTCGGGTACGCCTCGAACGATGGCGATATACCCCTTGCCCAGCCAGCTGAGCGGTGGGAAATGTGACCGGGCGGCCATGGCTCCTGCGAAACCAAAGCTCAGCGCGACAGGGGCGGTGACAGCCAGAAGGGCCAGTACCTTGACGAACGAAAGATAAAACGACCAATGCACGCCATTGGTCAGATAGCAGGAAAACCAGCGGAAAGTGCCGAGCGTGTCGGGATCGGTACAGTAGGAGAACATAAGGCGTCTTTCGAACGTCGGATCCGGCGCGGGGCCAAGACAGGTTCGGCGCCAAGAGGCGCCGAACCATCAGACAGAGTTTTTAGTTGGTAACGACTGAGCCGTCAGCGTTGTATGTCGGAACGCCTTCGCCGAACCACTTGATGATCAACTCGTTCAGGCTGCCATCCGCCTTCATCGAAGTAATGGCTTCGTCGAACTTGCCGCGCAGCTCGCCGTCGGATTCACGGATACCGAGACCGATGCCGCCGCCAAGCGGAACATCGTCGCCGACAAATACCAGTTCACCGCTGGATTCTTCGACGATCGGCACCAGGAAGTCCTTGTCTGCAAATACAGCGTCAGCCTCGCCGTTGCGAACCGCAGCGATGGTTTCTTCAGGGGTTGCAAACTCGACAAGGGTCGCGCCGGATTCGGCCACGTGGCCGGCCTGGATCGTTGCGGTTTGCGCCGCTACGATGCCGCTGCTTACGTCAACACCTTCGGATGCCCCGACATAAGCCGATGCCGCCGGAGGGAAGTAGTTCTGGGTGAAGTCGATAACCTCATCACGCTCATCGGTGATCGACATGCCCGCGATGATGGTGTCGTAGTTGCCCGAAACCAGGTTCGGAATGATCGAATCCCAGTCGTTCTTGACCCATTCGCATTCCAGACCGGCGCGCTTGCACAGTTCATCGCCGACTTCGCGCTCGAACCCGTCGATCTCGCCGGAGTCATTGATGAAGTTATACGGAGGGTAGGCGCCCTCGGTCCCCATGCGGACGGTGTCGGCCATTGCCATGCCTGCGGTCAGCGCCAGTGCTGCAGTGGTCAGAATCAGGTTTTTCATTGGTTACTCCCCATTAGTGATTCTATCGATCAGTTAAGCCGCCTTGGTGGCGGAGAGAAAGCCCCGAAGCCGTTCGGATTCCGGGGTGGTAAAGATATCTTCGGGCAGGCCTTCTTCTTCGATAAGGCCCTGATGAAGAAAGACAACGTGGCTGGAGATGTCAGCAGCCATCTTCATGTCGTGGGTTACGATGATCATGGTGCGGCCCTCGGCGGCCAGATCCTTGATCACCTTGATGACTTCCTGCTCCAATTCGGGGTCCAATGCCGAAGTGGGTTCGTCAAACAGCAGCGCCTCGGGTTCCATGCACAGCCCGCGCGCGATAGCTGCGCGCTGTTGCTGACCGCCCGACAGTTGCGCCGGATAGACGTCACATTTGTCGCCGATACCCACTTTTTCCAGGTATTTGCGCGCGCTGTCTTCAACCTCGGCCTTGTTGCGGCCCAGAACGGTTACGGGTGCTTCCATCACGTTTTGCAGAATGGTCATGTGGGACCAAAGGTTGAACTGCTGGAATACCATCGACAGGTTGGTCCGGATGCGCAGGACCTGTTTGGGGTCTGCGGGCCGGCGATGATGGCTGTCACCACTCCAGCGAACTGGCTCACCCTTGAACAGGATTTCGCCCTCCTGACTGTCTTCCAGGAGGTTGCAGCACCGCAGCAGGGTCGACTTTCCGGAACCGGAGGATCCGATGAGCGATACAACGTCCCCGCGCCTGGCTGTAATATCCACCCCCTTCAGCACCTCCAGATGCCCGAAGCTTTTGTGAAGGTTCTTGATCTCGATAACGGGAGTGGAATCTGTCACGGGTCGTCCAGTTGTTGTGAGTGTTAGTGCGGTAATAGGGCGCAAAATGTTGGGCAATGCAATGCGCAAATAACATGTTCCCATCGGGAAACGACCAAATTGAACAATTCAGCTGTTCAATTTGTTCAGTCGTGCGACCCGAACGCTTGCGGGGCCGGGGGCGTGGAAACCGCCAGGTAGCGCTCGGCCGGGATGTCGACCAAACCGTTGATGTGCAGTGCCTGGCGGTCGGCATCTGACAAACGGTTAATGGCCCTTCTGACGGCCCCGGCGATGCGACCGGCGTCTTGCCCAAGGGCAGTTATGTAGGGCAGCGTCGGTGTCGGTTCCGTTCTTGCGACTTCGCGCAGTTGCGATCCCAGTTCTGTGTGTTCCCTGAGCAGCGTCCAGGTCAGCAGGTCGAGCGAGGCATAGTCGGCCCGTTCGTCCGCGACCGCGTTGGCGGAGCGCGCGTGGCCGCCGGTTTCAAGCAACTCACCCGGGCGCAGGCCCAAAGCGGATAGATGAGTAACAGGTGCGGACCACCCAGATTGGGACAACGCCTCGTTATAGGCGAAGATGCCGGTCGCCAATTCGGACAAAGGGCGTGTGTCATCGGTGCGGGCCACAAACACGGAGCAGTAATAGCCGGTTGGGCAGTCGGGCAGGCCATAATCGGGCGTGCCGACCAGTTGCACTTTTCCGTGCAGGCTTGTGCGGTAGGGCATTCCGCAGGTTTGCGACAAAACCAGATCGGGGTCTTGCCAGACCTCCCAGAAATCCTGGTCTCGGGTCAGGTGCGTCGGGCCGAACCCAAGTTCCGCACGAATCAAGCTCCAGAACCGGTCATTGGCCGCGTGAAGCGCGGGCATGTCGTACATGCCCAGCATCGCCGTCACGATTTGGCAGCCTTTTGTCTGGCTAGCGCGGAGTCCACGTCGCTGACACCCAGAAGACTGACCACTAATCGCAGAAGCGAATCCTCTTCTCCCGAGCGCTGCCCATCGGCAAGAGCCACAGACCACATTGCCTGAACGACGGCCAGCCGGTCGTCATAGGCGACGGCTTCCTTGATGGCGCGGGTAAAGCGCACGGTGTCGGGTGCCTCGCTTTCAAGGTCTTCCGCGCGGGCACGAAGACCGGCGGCCTCGAAAGGGGACAGGCCGTAGCGTTCCGCCGAAATCCGGTCGATCCGCGCCATTTCAGAGTCTGCATAGTCGTTGTCGGACCGCGCGATACGAACCAGCAAGGCGGTCAGCGCCAATCGGGCATCGTCTTCGGCAAGCGGGTCGGGCTGAGGCTGGGAAAGCCGTGACAGAAAATCCTTGAACATGAGAGAGATATAGATCCGGTTTATTCAGCTTCCAAGCGTGACAGCACCCGTTCGCGGGCAATCTGGCTGTCCTTGAAGCTAAGGCCCATGGCAATCCGGGCCTCTTCCACGATTTTCATTTCACCTTCGTCAGAGTTGCCATCGGCCAGCACGATCTCCCACAAGGCATCCAAAGCCGCCAACCGTTCTTTCAGGTCTGTTGTTTCGCGGATCAGCTTGCCGAATGTGTCGGTGTCGGGGGCCGCCGCGTGCAGCTTTTCGCAAGTTGCCCGCACTTTTGCAGCCTCGATCGCGTTGTGCTGGTAGAGGCGGGCCAAAATCCTGTCGATCAGGCTGATTTCTTCAAGCTTATAATCCCGATCCGCCTGTGCCACCCGCACCATCAGGGCCCCAAGAGCCAGTTCGGCATCCGGGTCGGGCAGGGTCGTCTGCTGGGGTGGGCGAAAGGCCTGAAAAAGCTTTTTTAGCATGAGCGCAGCTTATCCCATATTTTGTAGGTCGCCAAGCGTGGACTACCCGTCATAGCCCTGAACAATCACCAGATCGCTGGTCGCGACCGGGTCACGCAAAGCCTTGGCACATTGATAGGCGTCGCTATCATAACAGGCCAGCGCGTCCTCATAGCTTGGAAATTCAATCACGACCGTACGCGACCGCGAGGTGCCTTCCTTGATTTCGTATTCACCACCGCGGACCATGAACTTTGCCCCATAGGCGTGAAAAGGTTCGGCGTTTGCCGCAATGTAGTTTTTGTAGGTTTCAATGTCGTCCACATCGACGTGAGCGATCCAGTATCCTTTGGTCATAACTTGCCCTCTGATTCACGCTAAACGTGGCCTGATTGTGTGGCACATGGCAATCCCGCAAATGACGAAAACAACCCTTCGGAGTTTATTTGCCGGATTTGCCCGATTTGCGGAAATCGTGTATGCATAATGATGCATTAGACAAAGCAATTTTCGCCTCACGTATTCAGCGGAGCGTTGCTACGATTAAGTCTCCTTTTGAGAAACTGGCGCGGGCCGGACACGCTTTGATGTTGTGAGATGCGGTATTTCAGGAGGTCAGAAATGGTTAAGCCCAAGAAAGTTGTCGACATACCGAAAAAGATCAACAAAGGGCTAAGCTCTGCCAAGCGGTCCACAATGTTGGCTATCCTTGGCATGCCGCGGCCTGTGCTGGACAACAAGTGCCGAGGGATTGCAGGAAACGACAAGCTCAAATCGCTGATGGTCACAGACGACGTGGGGCCGTTCAAAGCGACCGGCCTGAAACCCGCTATTGCTTCGCTGCGCGGCGTTATGGCGGATGTGAAAGATGCTCATCCAGAAGTGTTCAAAACCCTTGGGAGTTCGGGGATGCTGTGTGTCCGAAAAATCAAGAACAGCAACAATCCGTCCAATCATTCATGGGGTTGCGCAATCGACATCAATATCGAAGGTGCATTGGATGGTATCGGTGTCAAAGGGGGAACCGCTGGTAAGGACGGCAAGACACTGGCGGGCCTTGCCGCGATGGCACCGTTTTTCAACGCGGCTGGCTGGTTCTGGGGCGTGGGTTTCAGCAGTTTCGAAGATGGAATGCACTTCGAGATTGCGGACGAGACCATACGCAAGTGGCACAAGGACGGTGTTTTGGGAGAGGCGATTTCAAACCGGACCGTCCCCAACGCGAACCTTTCCATTGGCGATATCGGGGCCGAAGTTCAGGAACTGCAAAAGCGGCTGGCGGAATTGGGCTACGACATTATTGCGGATGGTGAATTCGGCCAGATCACGCATGCAATTGTGATTGATTTCCAGGCAGAAAACGGTCTGGAACCGGACGGGATCGTCGGGCCCAAGACCCGCAAAGCACTAAAGCTCTGAATGGTGCAGTAGCCGGGCGCTGTTCAGCGCCCGGTCAGTCTGTTGTGTCAGACCAGGCGCGACGTTTCCTTGGCCGCGCGCACGAAATCGCGGAACAGCGGATGCGGGTCAAACGGCTTGGATTTGAGTTCCGGGTGGTATTGCACCCCGATGAACCACGGGTGATCCGACCATTCGACAATTTCCGGAAGACGGCCGTCAGGTGACATGCCCGAGAAGTTCAGGCCCGCCTTTTCAAGCTTGTCCCGGTACTTGATGTCCACTTCATAGCGGTGCCGGTGGCGTTCCTCGATATTGGTGTTGCCGTAGACCTCGGCCACTTTCGATCCTTCGGCCAGCACTGCGTTGTATGCGCCCAGACGCATGGTGCCGCCTTTGTCGTCACCGACTTTGCGTTCGATCTTGTGGTTGCCCTGCACCCACTCTTTCAGGTGGTAAACCACGGGTTCAAAACGTTTCTTCCCGGCCTCGTGGTCGAATTCCTCAGAGCCCGCCTCGGTGATGCCGGCGGCGTTCCGCGCCGCTTCGATGACGGCCATCTGCATGCCCAGACAAATACCCAGATAGGGCACCTTGTGCTCGCGGGCATACTGCGCGGCCTTGATCTTGCCTTCTGTCCCGCGCTCTCCAAATCCGCCGGGGACAAGGATGGCATGGTAGCCTTCCAGATAGGGCGCGGCATCCTCGGTGTCGAAGATTTCCGCATCAACCCATTCAATCTTCACCTTCACCCGGTTCGCCATTCCGCCATGGGTTAATGCTTCGGCGATGGACTTATAGGCATCTTCCAACTGAGTGTACTTGCCGACGATGGCGACCTTCACTTCACCTTCGGCGTTGTGGATGCGATCGCTGACATCTTCCCATTTCGCGAGATCCGGTTTGGGGGCCGGGCTGATCTGGAACGCATCCAGAACGGCCTGATCCAGCCCTTCATGGTGATAGGCCAATGGCGCGTCGTAGATCGTGGAAAGGTCTTGCGCCGCGATCACGCTGTCCGGGCGCACGTTGCAGAACAGGGCCAGTTTCTCGCGCTCTTTTTGGGGGATCGGACCTTCGGAGCGGCAGACCAGAATGTCGGGGGCCAGCCCGATGGAACGCAGTTCCTTCACCGAGTGCTGGGTTGGCTTTGTTTTCAGCTCACCCGAGGCCTTTATATAGGGCAGCAGCGTCAGGTGCATAAAAATGCACTGGCCGCGTGGTTTGTCCTGGCTAAACTGGCGGATGGCTTCAAAGAAGGGCAGGCCTTCGATGTCACCAACGGTACCACCGATTTCGCACAGCATGAAATCGACCTCATCCTCGCCGATGGCGATGAAATCCTTGATTTCGTTGGTAACGTGCGGGATCACCTGAATGGTCTTGCCAAGGTAATCGCCACGGCGCTCTCTCTCGAGCACATTGGAATAAATTCGCCCCGAACTGACCGAGTCGGTTTTTCGGGCGGCAACACCGGTGAAACGCTCATAGTGACCAAGATCCAGATCGGTTTCGGCCCCGTCATCGGTGACGAAAACTTCGCCATGTTCAAACGGCGACATCGTGCCGGGATCGACGTTCAGATAAGGATCCAGCTTGCGCAGACGCACCGAATATCCCCGGGCCTGCAACAGCGCGCCCAAGGCCGCCGACGCCAGTCCTTTGCCCAAGGACGAAACCACACCACCAGTGATGAAAATAAATCGCGCCATGTTTTTTCGGCTGCTCCCGTGAGACGTCAAAATCAGCTGCCCGGCGGTTCCGAAAAACCGCTGCATCACGGGACTTCACGTATAAAGGATTCGCGCCAATAGCGCAAGAGAACCGCAAGATGCTGTTGCAGTTCTCTTTCAGGTTTCTAGGTCTAGTGAATCAGTCGGCTTGCGGAATCAGCGGCGCGTTGTCGCCCTGCGCCGGTGGCAGAAGATCATCCGCTGACGGAACCGCTGGTGTGCTGTCTTCTGTTGCGGCCGGTGCCGGAACGCCCAGACGATCGATCACCGAACTGCCCGAGGATTTCTGAGCCGCCAGAATGGTCAGCGTGATCGAGGTTACGATAAAGCATGCCGCCAGGATCCATGTCAGCTTGCCCAGCGCGGTTGCAGCCGCACGACCGGTCATGGCGCCACCACCACCCCCGCCCATGCCAAGGCCGCCGCCTTCGGACCGCTGCATCAGGACGACGGCGATCAGGCCCAGAGCCAAAAGAAGATGGATGATGAGAACGACGTTTTCCATGGTGGTCCTGTACAGCGTGGCGTGTATCGCGTGGTATCTATGCAAGTTTGATGCTGGGGGCAAGGGAGGAGTTGGCATCAAGAACCCTGATGCTTCAGATCACGTCAAAGGGACTGGACAGCAGGGCTTTTCCTCGCGCAGGCTGCGGCCATGCCACATGATGATCACGATCACCCGCACGCCCTTTTGCCGCCCGAACCCGCGCTTCGCGTTAAGGCACTTGAGACGATTCTGACACGCAAGGGTTTGATTGATCCAGCCGCGCTGGATGAGATCATAGATACGTATCAGAATAGGATCGGCCCTCAGAATGGTGCCCGCGTTGTCGCCAAGGCGTGGAGCGATCCGGCCTTCAAGGCCGCGTTGCTGGAAGATGCCACGCCGGTTGTTGCCGAACTGGGATACTACGGGCGGCAGGGTGAACATATGGTGGTGGTGGAAAACACGCCCGATCAGCACAATATGGTCGTCTGTACATTGTGCAGCTGTTACCCTTGGCCGCTGCTTGGAATACCACCGGGCTGGTACAAGTCGGATGCCTACCGGGCGCGTGCAGTGCGAGAACCTCGCAAGGTACTGGCGGATTTTGGCGTGACGCTGCCCGATAACACATCGGTCCGGGTTTGGGATTCCACGGCCGAGGTTCGATACCTTGTACTGCCGATGCGTCCGCAGGGAACGGAGGGGTTAGGCGAAGACGAACTCGCCACGCTTGTCACGCGGGACAGTATGATCGGGACCGGATTGCCGAAGGTGCCGGCATGACTCGCGTGCACGACATGGGTGGACGTTTCGGCGACGGACCGGTTCGCCCCGAGCCCGAGGACGGCCCTGTATTTCCCGAAGACTGGCACGCCCGGGCGCTGGCGCTGACCCTGGCAGCCGGATCACTGGGACAGTGGAACATCGACATTTCCCGCCACGCACGGGAACGCCTGTCGCCCAAGGATTACACCCGGTTCTCGTACTATGAAAAGTGGATCTCCGCCCTTGCCGATTTGTTGGTGGAGCGCGGCATCCTGACGCCTGATGACCTGCAGGGGAACCCGTCTGAAAGCCCACATCCGTTGGCAGGCAAGGCCATGAAAGCCGAAGCAGTGGCCCGTGTACTATCCAGTGGTGGTCCCGCCGATCGTCCGTCGGATATTCCGGCCAGGTTCGTGGCAGGCCAGGACGTCGTTACCTCGCATCTGGCGGCCAATCGTCTTGTGGACGGCGGTCACACGCGTCTGCCCATCTATGCCGCCGGTGCAAAGGGGCGCATTCTGAGACTGCACGGAACGCATGTTTTTCCCGATTCAAACGCACACGGTCTGGGAGAAGCCCCTGAACCGCTTTACGCAGTGGTCTTCCCCGCATCTGAACTCTGGGCCAACCCGGAACACCCGAGGGATGAGGTGGTTTTGGACGTCTGGCAGAGCCATCTGGAACCCGCATGAGCACCTGTCTGACACATTCGGCACCTCAGCCCGTTTTTGACCAGCCATGGCACGCACAGGTCTTTGCGATAACCATGGCCCTGAACGAAACCGGTCGGTTCGGTTGGTCAGATTGGGTCGCCAGGTTTTCGGCGACCTTAAGAAAACATGGGCTGAGCAAAGAGTTGGATGGCGGAGATGATTATTTTCACGCCTGGCTCGAAACGCTGGAGGCGCTGTTGGCAGAGCATGGTGATGCTGCCCCGGATGAACTCCTGTTGCTGCGACACGCTTGGGAAGACGCCTATCTGACGACGCCTCATGGTGTGCCCGTTTGCCTCAGGTAAGGGTGAGGGGGCGCTGCCCCCGCCGCCCACCGGGCGACTCCCCCGGGATATTTCGGGCCAGATGAACAAGGGATCCGGACTTCATCTGGCCCAAAAATATCCCCGCCGGAGGCATCGCGCGCAGCGCGATTTGCGGATGCGTCGAATTACCTGTTTCCCTGCTGCTGTCACCTCGCTATACGAGCCGGGTTTGATAAATCAGCACAAAAGGACCTGGTATGGCCAATGTGGTTGTTGTCGGAGCCCAGTGGGGCGACGAGGGAAAAGGCAAGATCGTCGACTGGCTCAGCGAACGGGCGGACGTGATCGCGCGTTTTCAGGGCGGGCATAACGCCGGTCATACTTTGGTTATCGATGGCGAAGTCTACAAGCTTCATGCGCTGCCATCCGGTGTTGTGCGCGGCGGCAAGCTGAGTGTCATCGGCAATGGCGTGGTTCTGGATCCGTGGCATCTGGTCAAAGAGATCGAAACGGTCCGGGCACAGGGTGTCGATATCACGCCCGATACACTGATGATCGCAGAAAACACACCGCTGATCCTGCCGATTCACGGCGAACTGGACCGCGCGCGCGAAGAGGCTGCAAGCAAGGGTACCAAGATCGGCACAACCGGGCGCGGCATCGGGCCGGCATATGAAGACAAGGTCGGTCGCCGTTCGGTCCGTGTTGCGGACCTGGCGGACGAGGCAACTCTTGAAGCTCGGGTTGACCGGGCGTTGCAGCATCACGACCCGCTGCGCAAAGGCTTAGGGATCGAGCCGGTTGACCGCGACGGTCTGATCGCGCAGCTCAAGGAGATTGCGTCGCAGATTCTGCCGTTTGCCGCCCCGGTCTGGAAGGTGCTGAATGAAAAGCGCAAGGCGGGCAAACGTATTCTGTTCGAAGGGGCGCAGGGCGCCTTGCTGGACATTGATTTCGGAACCTATCCCTTTGTGACCTCGTCCAACGTGATCGCAGGGCAGGCTGCAACCGGGGTCGGCATCGGCCCGGGGTCCATCGATTTTGTGCTGGGTATCGTCAAAGCCTATACGACGCGCGTGGGCGAGGGGCCGTTCCCCACGGAACTGGAGGATGATGACGGTCAGCGCCTTGGTGAGCGTGGTCACGAATTCGGCACGACCACTGGTCGTAAGCGCCGGTGCGGTTGGTTTGACGCCTGCCTGGTGCGCCAGACCTGCGCGACCAGCGGTGTGAACGGTATTTCGCTGACCAAGCTGGATGTTCTGGATGGTTTCGAGACGCTCAAGATTTGCGTGGGTTACGAACTGGATGGCGAGCGCCTGGATTATCTGCCCACGGCGGCAGATCAGCAGGCGCGCTGCAAGCCGATTTATGAGGAAATGCAGGGTTGGAGTGAATCGACCGAAGGCGCGCGCAGTTGGGCGGACTTGCCAGCCAATGCGATCAAATACGTTCGCCGTGTCGAAGAACTGATTGAATGCCCTGTCGCCCTGTTGTCCACCAGCCCTGAGCGGGAAGACACCATTCTGGTGACAGACCCGTTTGCCGACTGATGAGCGACGAACAAAAAACCGGCCTGAGCTACAAGGCGCGCCGCCGCTGGTCACTGATTATTCTGCTGGTTGGCTTGCCCGTTTACGTCGTTGCCGTGGTGACGGTTGTGAACTGGCTGGATCGCCCGCCAATCTGGCTGGAACTGCTGGTTTACATCGTGCTTGGTATCTTGTGGGCATTGCCGTTCAAGTTCGTTTTCCGTGGCGTTGGCAAAGAAGATCCGGACCAGGGATCAAGTTAGCCACGCTGGCCAAAGCAAGTGTGTTGGAACGACAGAAACGTACGCGTCTTCCGGTTCGTTCCCAGATCGTTAAACAGAAAAAGGCCGGAGGTGTCCTCCGGCCTTTTTCTGACTAAACCTTTTGCGGATCATCCCGCTGCGCGCTCGTCGCTGGGGCGAAAACCGATCTGGTTCGAGGCGGCAAAGCGGCCTCCGCCAGCCTTTTCGATTTTTCCATCCCGCAACAATTGACCGAACGAACGCAGGCTTTCTTCGCGGTTGAATTCGTCCTGCTTGAGGGACCGGACCTTGTTCATCAATTGCGGGCGCGAGAACTGTTCCTGACCCTCGATAAAGGACAGGTATGCAGCGGCGGCTTCCAGCAGATCAGGCAATGACTGAGCGCCCTGTTCCTGGGCGAACGTCGCGAAACCACCTTCGTCAGCAGACTTTTCTTCTTGCGGGGTGGTGACACGGCGGGGCGTGACGGGGCCAGATTCGTTTTGCTGATTGTCGATGCGCTGTTCCGCCACCAGTTTAAGCGGTGCAGCGGCATCGGATTCCGGACGCATGCTGGTGACCTGAATTTCCGGGCGGCGCGGGCTGACGACCGACGCCAGATCCCCACGGTATTCCTGATCCTGAGCTTTCTCGGCAGATTCACCCTTTTCCTTGCGCTCGGCTTCGGTGGCCGCAACCGCGGTGCGCAGGTGGGAATATGTCTCGCGCTGATCATTTGCTGCCGGGTCATCAAGTTGTTCGTCGGCTTTGTCCATCAGGCGGGACACGTCCAGATCAAGGCTCGAATGATCCTTCGGCTTTTGGTCTTCGGCCCGCTGCGCCAGTTCTGCCTCGACGGCCGAGATCTCGTCCAGCAGTGCAACTTCATCTTCGGCAGTCAGGAGACGCTTGTTGTCTTCCGCTGCTTCCTCTTGCGACTCAACTGCTTCGGATTCCTCTTCCTGCTCTGCCACGTCTTCTTCGCTCAGGATGTTTACGATCTCGTCTTCTTCTGCTTCTGCTTCCGGCTGTTCGTCTTCCGTCAGATCATCAAGGTCCGAAAACAGCGCGTCCGCTGCCGGAGCTTCAGCCTCGTCTTCAAACTCTTCGGATACAACAGGCTCCGGTGCGGGAACAGGTTCTGGAGCGGCGGGTGGGGTAGCCGCTTCGGGTGCAGGCATCGAGACAGGGGGCACAGGCTCGATGTCTGCCGGGTTCAGCGCGCCCGCCTCAAAGGCTGCGGCCACGGCGTCAACCGGGGCAGCGCCACCTTTCAGCAAGGTGCTGTCTTCGTCTTCCGAGTATTCGACAGGATTGTCAGTCGAGTGCGAAACCACCGCGCGGATCCGCTGAAGTTTGGCGGCGATGCTGTCAGCAGGGGGGGCTGGCGCAGCATCGAAGGGTTCGGCAGTGGCAACGGGTTGCGCTGGTTGCGGTGTATTGACGACGTTGAGATCGGGGGCACTGATGGTTGGTTCCTGTGCTGGCGGCGTTGCGGGCGTGGCGATCGTGGCTGAACTTTCGGTTGCGCGCAGCAGCAGGCCAGTGTCGCTCTGTCTGGCTTCCACACGTTTCGAGGCGTCCCGCTGTGCGATCCGGGTCAGCATTTCGGCGTCAGGCTGTGGCGGTTCCGAGCCGAAGTATCGATCATCTGCTGCAAGGTCGCGAAAGTACTCGGCAATCGCTTTCATCGTTTCAAACGAATCGTCAAAGCCTTCTAATGTGCAGGAGAAGGTTCCATAAGAAACGGTCAATACCTTGTTATTCTGTACCATCAGACGCACGTCCTTTACAAACTACCTGAACCAATTCGCCCGGAATCAGGCACACGTATTGGTTCGAAACTCTCTATATGAACCTATCATTTTGTGGTCTGAATGTGTCCAAATCCGGGAAAAATGATCAATCTTAGAAAAAATGCGCCGATTGTGCGGTCGTCCGAGCCAATCTTACTGGTTGGCGGAGGGCAAATCGGGCCCGATGATCTGAATCTGGCGCTGAATCGCGCCAATTTGGCCGTTGCAGCGGATGGTGGTGCGACGGTTCTCAGGGAATCGGGGCGTATTCCGGATGCCGTCATCGGTGATTTCGATTCGCTTTCCGCATCAGACCTTGAAGAGATACCGGCGGACCGCCTGTTTCCCATACCTGAACAGAACAGCACGGATTTCGACAAGGCGCTGCGCAATATCGAAGCCCCGGTGGTCTTGGGCGTTGGCTTTCTGGGCGGGCGTCTGGATCACCAATTGGCGGTCCTCAGCGTACTGATCAAGCGTCAGGACCAATCATGCATATTGCTGGGAGAGCACGAGGTCGTGTTTCATACGCCGCCTAAGGTTTCCCTGAACTTGCCGAAGGGGAGCGTGGTATCCCTGTTTCCCCTGCAAAGGGTGACAGGACGCTCGCAAGGGCTGGAGTGGCCGATCGATGATCTGGTTCTGGAGCCGGACGGTCAGATCGGCACGTCCAACCGGGCGGTATCCGAAGTCACGTTGCAGATGAATGGCCCGGGTCTGGTTGCAATGGTTCCCCGCGGCGCGCTGGATCAGGTCATGCACGCGTTTCTGTCGGCGCAGACCGGGCGCTGGCCCGCTCGCGCAGAATGACGTAAAGACCTGCCGCCATCGTGATGCCGATCCCCAATGCGGCGATGCCGTTGGGCAGGTCGTGAAAGATCAGCCAACCGAACACGGTCGCAACCGGGATTTCCAGATACTGCATTGGCGCCAGTGTTGCTGATGGGGCATAGCGTAACGACCAGGTCATCAACAGGTGGGCGACGGTGCCCAGAACACCGATACCCAAAAGCAGCCAAACCGCGTCTTTGTCAGGCAGGCTGAACTTCAGTTCCGGAACGTCAATGGCGCTTCCTAGGGTCAGCACAGGCAGCAGGATCAGCGTTGCCATCGCGCCCGAGACAGCCTGGAGCGAAACCGGATCGGTTTCCTTGGCGATCTGCCGCGTGACAAGCATGAACAGCGCAAACACCACGGCCACGATCAGCGGCAGCAGGGCAGGCGCTCCGACCTGAGCGAAGCTGGGCTGAATGACGAGAAGCGTACCGGCAAACCCCACGACGCAGGCCAACAATCGCCTTATGCCAACCTCTTCATCCAGAACGAACCTGCCCAGAAGCAGCATGATGAAGGGCATAACGAAGGCGATAGCGATGGCATCGGCCAGCGGCAGGAATTGCAAGGCGCTGAACATCGCGGTGATGCCAAGGATGTGCAGACCGGTCCGGATCACGGTCAGTTTCAGAATACGCCCCCGCAGACGCCAAGGACGACCTGTGAGGGCGACCAGAGGGATCAGGATCAGTGCCTGCACGGCAAACCGGGTGAAGACCAGTATGCCGATCGGAGTTGTCTCACCCAACAGTTTGGCCATGGCATCACCCAGCGGGGCGAGCATGCAAAAGCCAAGCATCAGAATGATGCCGAGTACGGGTCGGTCCTGAGTCATGTTCGCGACGCTAACGATTTGCTGCGGACGGGGAAAGGTCAGCTTTCCGGAAGCGGTTGGTATTTGGTGTAATCGGGTCCGATGCAGCAGGGCAGGCCGTCATTCAGCTTGAGCCAGCTGAGTTTCTCTTCATGGGCGACGTGCAGGGTAGGCCGCAAAGCCTCGGGATCCTCAAGTGCGGCGACGTACATATGCATCACGTCGGACATAGACTGCGAGCGAAAGGACATTGGTGTGCCGCAATGCGGGCAAAAGCTGCGTTCCACGCCCGGAGAGGAATGAAACGTCTTTGGTGTTTCACCCGTCCAGCGCCATTGGCTGTCCCGGATGCCGAAATAGGCGGTCATCGGGGCCGAGCATTGCCTGCGGCAGCTTTCGCAGTGGCAGGTGACGCAGGACAAAACAGGTGGACTGACTTCAAAGCCGACCTTTCCGCAAAGACAACGTCCACGCATGAAACACCTTCCTTTCAGGAACAGATTTGCACCGCTTTTGGTGCAAATCCATCCAGAAAACGCGGAAATACGGACGCTTTGCGACGTCGCCGTTTGCCTCAGCAGTTCGGAACATTGACGGCCAGGCCGCCCAGAGACGTTTCCTTGTAGCGTTCGTGCATGTCGTGCCCGGTCTGGCGCATGGTTTCAATGACCGAATCCAGAGGAACGAAATGCTTGCCATCGCCGCGCAGCGCCAGCGAGGCCGCTGAAACCGCCTTGATCGCACCCAGACCGTTCCGTTCGATACAAGGCACCTGAACAAGTCCGGCAACCGGGTCGCATGTCATTCCCAGGTGATGCTCCAGCGCGATCTCCGCAGCGTTTTCGACCTGTTCGGGCGTGCCGCCCATCACTGCGCATAAACCGGCGGCCGCCATCGCCGAGGCGCTGCCAACCTCGGCTTGGCATCCGGCTTCTGCGCCCGAGATCGAGGCATTGAACTTGACCAGCCCGCCAATCGCGGCAGCCGTCAAAAGGAAATCTTCCACATGGCTTTCGGACGCGCCGGGTACGTGATCCAGATAGTACCGCAAAACGGCCGGCAGAACGCCTGCGGCCCCATTGGTGGGCGCCGTGACCACCTGGCCCCCGGCAGCGTTCTCTTCGTTGACGGCCATGGCGTAAACGCTCATCCAGTCGTTGATCGTGTGCGGAGCGTTCAGATTCATGCCACGCTCGGCCACCAGTGCGTCATGGATGCCTTTGGCACGGCGGCGAACCTTGAGGCCACCGGGCAGAATGCCATCTGTGACCAATCCACGTTCGATACAGTCATTCATTACCTGCCACAGGCGCGCGGTGCCCTTGGCAAAACTGTCCGCGCATCCACGCGCGATTTCATTCGCGCGTTTCATGTCCGCGATGCTTTTGCCGCTGGAACTGGCCATCTCAAGCATCTCGACCGCAGTTTTGAACGGAAACGGCACCGGATCACCTTCATCCGTTGCCTTGCCCTCGGCCAGTTCTTCTTCGGTCAGGACAAACCCGCCACCGATCGAGTAGTAGACCTGCCTGAGGATCACATCGCCCTGCGCGTCTGTGGCCATCAGGATCATACCATTGGCGTGGCCCGGCAGGTTGTTTTCATAGTCGAACACCAGATCCGATTTTGGATCGAACTTCAGCGTCGGCAGCCCTTCCGGCGTGACAGTATGCGAGTCGGATATGGCGGCCAGCGCTTCTTCGGCCTTGTTGTTGTCATAGGTGTCCGGAACAAACCCGGCCAGCCCGAGGATCGTGGCGCGGTCGGTCGCGTGGCCCACACCTGTGAACGCCAGTGAGCCATGCAATGACCCCCGAAGCCCCGAGAATTCGAACGGCGAGGCGCGCATCAGGTCCAGAAAGCGGGCCGCGGCAACCATTGGTCCCATGGTGTGGGACGAGGACGGGCCGATGCCCACTTTGAACATATCGAAGACAGATAGAAACATATCAGGTAGCTGAGCCTTCTGGTGGTGTAGCGTATGATGGTGCAGTGAACGGTGCAACTCCCAGCCCTTCCGCTGCGATTGCTGCGCGCGTTGCGGGGCGGGCTTCCAGTTGCAGCAAAAGCTGCCTCAGATGAGGAGTGTCAGTCAGTTGGAACCAGCTGCGATCGGCCTCGGCCGGATACAACGCCATCCATCGCATCATGCAGGCGATGTAGTATGACAGGGCCGACGGTTGGTCTGAGCCAAACCAGCCCGGCGTGTCCTTCGCCTGCTTTTCGAGGATTGAAAGATGTCGTTTCAGGCGGGTCCGGATACCAGCCCGCAGCGCTTCTGTCTGCGCCGCCTCAATGTACTTCTCGGCATAGAACAAAATGCGCAGGTCGGCGTGCAGCGTGTTCGACGCAAAAAAAAGCCATTTCAGATACGCCGCGCGGTCCGGATGCTGCGGAGCCGGTGCGAGTTGCCCGTGTGTATCGGTCAGCCACAGCAAAATGGCTGCAGTTTCAAAGATCGGTCCCTGCGGCGTCTCCAAAACAGGGATAAGGCCGTTGGGGTTCAGTTGCTTATAGGCAGCACTGTTTTGCTCATCACGGGTCCGATCGACCAATGCGGTCTCATAAGGCAAACCCATCTCTTCCAACGCCAGTCGGATCACTAGCGAGGCGTTGTCAGGGGCGTAATGCAGGCGGTAGCGCGGTTCCATAATGCATATCTATTACGCACCTTTCCCGCAGGACACGCCGATTGCGACGTTTCCAATAGGAAACGCGTATTTTCGCGACAGGGCGCCCCGTTGAATTGGCGTTTTGGGTCTCGAAGTTGAGTGTGGCATTTCGTATAAGGCCCGCAGCAACTTGGGGGAAAGCTGCCATGACAGGGGATCTGTCGCCCATCGACAGGGCGAAATATGTAGCCGCGCACCGTGCCGCGGAAATGGTTCAGGACGGCATGCGTGTCGGATTGGGAACCGGATCAACGGCCGCTTGGCTTGTGCGTCGGCTCGGCGAACGGGTGCAAGTGGAAGGGTTGCGGATCAAGGGCGTGCCCACTTCGACCCGCACGGCACAGCTGGCGCGAGAGGTCGGGATCGAAGTCGTCTCGCTGGATCAAGCGGGGTGGCTGGACCTGACCATAGACGGTGCGGATGAATTTGACGGCGAGTTGAACCTGATCAAGGGCGGCGGCGGAGCGCATCTTCAGGAAAAGATCGTGGCAACGGCCAGCGATCAGATGGTGGTCATCGCCGATGCAGGCAAAGAAGTTGAAACCCTGGGGGCATTTCCATTGCCGGTCGAGGTGATCCCGTTTGGCTGGCAAACCACGCGAACCCTGATCGAGGAGGCACTGGATACGATGGATGTGCTTGGCACCTCGGCTGCGCTGCGAATGAACGGCCAGGCCCCTTTTGTCACTGATGAGGGCAACCACATTCTGGATCTGCATCTGCAACGCATCGGAAATGCCCGTCAGTTGGCGCTGGTGCTGAACCAGGTTCCCGGAGTGGTCGAGAACGGGTTGTTCATCGATATTTGCGACAAGGTCGTAATTGGCCACGGTGACGGGCGGGTCGAACTGCGCGACATCAACGAAGGAACCCTGGAACTGGACCAGTTGGCCGATGGCGAAAGGGACAATCTGTTTTCGGACCTCTCTGATTGAAAATTGCGGCTGGATTTTCTGCAAATGGCGAGAGAGAAACCCGAATTCCTGATCCTTAGGGGTTGGCAGACGATTTTCCGCGCCCAGATATCCAGAACCCTTCAGGCAAACTGAACAAAGGAACCCGGTATGAGCTTTGACTATGATCTTTTCGTTATCGGTGGCGGCTCGGGCGGGGTCCGTGCAGCACGCGTGGCCGCTGGTGAGACCGGCGCCAAGGTGGCGCTGGCGGAAGAGGATCGGTATGGCGGAACCTGTGTGATCCGGGGCTGTGTTCCAAAAAAGCTGATGGTTTTCGCCAGCGAGTTTTCCGGCATGGTAGACGATGCGCAGGCCTATGGATGGGATGTTCAGCCGGGTGCGCTAGACTGGAATACATTCCATGGCAAACTGGTGGCGGAACTGGACCGGCTGGAAGGTATCTATCGCAACATTCTGAAAAACAACGGTGTCGAAAGCTTTGACCAGCGCGCCACTGTGGTCGATTCCCACACGGTTGAGCTGGCGGATGGGACACGCAAGACGGCCAAGCACATCCTGATCGCCACCGGCGGACGCCCTGTGGTGCCCGAATTTCCGGGCTCTGACCTAGCGATCACATCAAACGAAATCTTCCACCTCGACAAGCTGCCCGAATCCATCCTGATCGTTGGTGGCGGCTATATCGCCAGCGAGTTTGCCGGGATCATGAACGGGATGGGGGTCAAGACCACCCAGTTCTATCGCGGTGCGCAAATCCTGCGTGGCTTCGATGAAGAAGCGCGTGGTTTGATCTGCGAAGAGATGCGCCAGAACGGCATCGATGTGCGCCTTGGCACCAACGTGCTGGAGATGACCAAGGAAGGTGACAAGATCCGGGTAAAGGCCACTGACGGCACTGAAGATCGGTTCGATGTTGTCATGTACGCGACTGGCCGGGCTCCGAATGCGGATAATCTGGGGCTTGAGGCGCTGGGCGTAGAACGGGGTCGCAAGGGCGAGATTGTGGTGGATGAGTACAGTCAGACCGGCGTGCCCTCGATCTATGCCATCGGTGATGTAACTGATCGCGTGAACCTTACGCCGGTCGCCATTCGCGAGGGCATGGCCTTTGTGGAAACTGTGTTCAAAGGCAACCCGACCCCGGTTGATCATGAACTGATCCCGACGGCGATCTTCACGCAACCGGAATTCGGAACCGTCGGACTAAGCGAGGAAGAGGCTGCGGCACAGGAGCCGGTCGAAGTTTACGCGACATCCTTCAAGCCGATGCAGAAAGCCTTCGCCGGCGGCACGCAGCGGGTATTGATGAAACTGATCGTCAGCCAGGCGACCCGCAAGGTGCTGGGCTGTCACATCGTCGCGCCAGGTGCGGGCGAGATGATTCAACTAGCCGGGATCGCCGTCAAAATGGGCGCGACCAAAGAAGATTTCGACCGTACGGTTGCGGTTCATCCGGTAATGGCGGAAGAACTTGTTACAATGCGGCAACCTGTGCGCACTGCTTGATTTGCAACCGCGCGCACACAAGTTACAAGGGACCCCGTGATCACACGGGCCTAAACGAAGGAATAGACACATATGGCGGGCAACAGCGGCGGCCCCTGGGGGGGCGGAGGCTCCTCGGGCGGCGGAGGAAATCGGGGTAACAACGGTGATGGGCGCAAGCCCCCCGAAGGAGATGGCCCGCAGATCCCCGAGATCGACGAGCTGATGAAGAAAGGCCAGGAGCAGCTGCGCGTGCTGATGGGTGGTCGTGGCGGCGGTGGCCGTGGCGGCAACGGTCAGGGCGCAGGTGGTGGTGGCCCGGTCTTTACCAAAGGCACGGTAGTCATCGGCGCTCTGGTCGCAGTGGGCCTTTGGGCGGCTGCCAGCTTCTATACCGTGAAACCGGAAGAACAGTCGGTTGAGTTGTTCCTGGGTGAATTCTCGGCCGTTGGGAACCCGGGTCTGAACTTTGCACCCTGGCCGGTTGTGACCGCCGAGGTTATTCCGGTTACCCGCGAACAGACCGAGGATATGGGCGGTACGCGCGGCAGTGATGATGGTCTGATGCTGACCGGCGACGAAAACGTGGTGGATATCGACTATCAGGTCGTTTGGAACATCAACGATCCCGCCAAATTCCTGTTCAACCTGCGCGATCCACGCCAGACAATTCGCGCGGTGTCGGAATCGGCGATGCGGGAAATCATCGCGCAAAGCGAACTGGCCCCGATCCTGAACCGCGACCGCGGTATCATTGCTGATCGTTTGCAAGAATTGATCCAGGCGACGATGGACAGCTACGACTCGGGCGTGAACATCATTCGTGTGAACTTCGACAAGGCCGACCCGCCGCAGGACGTGATTGCTTCGTTCCGCGACGTTCAGGCCGCCGCGCAAGAGCGTGACCGCCTTCAGAACGTCGCCGACGCCTATGCGAACCGCGTACTCGCCGAGGCGCGCGGTGAAGCCGCACAGGTTTTGGAAGAAGCCGAAGCCTACCGAGCCCAGCAGATCAACAGTGCGATGGGTGAAGCCAGCCGCTTCAGCGCCGTTCTGGAAGAGTATTCCAAAGCCCCGGATGTAACCCGCAAACGTCTGTACCTTGAACGGATGGAACAGGTTCTGGGTGACGTGGACAAGATCATTCTGGACGAGAACTCGACCGGGCAGGGGCAGGGCGTTGTGCCGTATCTGCCGCTGAACGAGCTGCGCCGTAATCAGGCCGAGGGGAGCAACTGATGCGTAAGTCACCCATTATTCTGATCGTTCTCGTCATCCTGGTCGTTGCCGGACTGTCGTCGATCTTTATCGTCGACGAACGTGAACGCGCCCTTGTTCTGCGTTTTGGACGGGTCGTTAACGTCAAGGAGGAACCGGGCCTCGCGTTCAAGCTGCCGGTTTTCGACGAAGTGGTGCGTTATGACGACCGCATCCTTTCGATCGACGTGCAGCCGCTTGAGGTGACACCACTGGACGATCGCCGCCTTGTGGTCGATGCCTTCGCCCGTTATCGGATTGCCGATCTGAACCAGTTCCGTCAGGCCGTTGGTGTCGGTGGCGTTCCGGTGGCCGAGGATCGTCTGGACCGTATCCTGCGCGCTGAAACACGCGAAGTTCTGGGTTCGGTTTCGTCGCGCGACATCCTGAGTTCGGACCGTGCTGCCCTGATGCTGCGCATCCGCAACAGCGCGATTGCCGAAGCGCAGGCGCTGGGCGTTAACGTGATCGACGTGCGCCTGAAGGCCACCGATCTGCCGCAGGCGAACCTTGAGGCTACGTTCGACCGGATGAAAGCCGAGCGGGAGCGTGAAGCCACTGACGAACGCGCCCGTGGTAACGAAGCGGCGCAGCGTGTGCGCGCGCAGGCCGACCGGACCGTGGTCGAACTGGTCTCGGACGCCAACCGTGAAGCCGAGATCATTCGTGGTGAAGCTGACGCTGAACGCAACGCGATTTTCGCCGAAGCCTTTGGCAAGGATCCGGAGTTTTTCGAGTTCTATCGCTCGCTTTCCGCATATGAGCGCGCGCTGGGCGGCGGCAACAGTTCAATGGTGCTGAGCCCGGACTCGGATTTCTTTAATTACCTGAAATCGCCTACAGGTCAGGGCGGCCGGTAATGGGTATGATCCTTCTGGCCTTCGGGCTGGTGCTGATTGTCGAGGGGCTGGCCTATGCGCTGGCCCCTTCGCTTATCGAACGGATGCTGGAAACCCTGCGGACCCTGCCCGAGCAGGCACGGCGAATTACGGGTCTTTTGTGCGTGATCAGCGGGCTGATCCTTCTGTGGGGTGCCTATCAGCTGGGCTTTTGAGCAGGACATCTCACTTGCCGGTGATTTCCACGCGATCCTGAGTTGCGGGACGGGTCAAACTGACTACATTAGTCCGTAAGAAGGGCCGCGCGAGAGTGGCCACCTGAATAATTCGACAAGGAGACCCCAGGTGCAGGCAAAAGCACGCAGTATTTCCCTCGGGCGTGAAGACGCGGTTTTTATGGTGCGGTGGATGTGGTTGGCCTTTGCTGCAATGGTGTTGGTTCTGGCCCAGACCGTTGCCGTTCAGGCCCGGGGCGAAAGCCTTGCGCCGCTGGCAGAAAAGATCAGCCCCGCGGTTGTCAACATCACGACCAGCACGCTGATCGAGGGACAGACCGGTCCGCGCGGGATCGTGCCCGAAGGGTCTCCGTTCGAAGACTTCTTTCGCGAGTTTCAGGACCGTAACGGTGACGGCGATGAGAACCTCCCACGCCGCAGCAATGCGCTGGGTTCCGGGTTTGTGATTTCCGAAGACGGGTTCATTGTAACCAACAACCACGTCATCGCCGAAGCGGACGAAATCCTTGTCGAATTCTTTCCCGGTGACGGGCAACCCGTAAAGGAGTTGCCGGCCAAGGTGATCGGCACGGACGAAAAGACCGACATCGCACTGCTTAAGGTCGAAGCGACCGGTCCGCTCAAATATGTAAAGTTTGGTGACAGCGACACGGCGCGCGTTGGTGACTGGGTGATTGCCATGGGCAATCCGCTGGGGCAGGGATTCTCGGTCTCGGCCGGTATCGTATCGGCGCGCAACCGCGCGCTCAGCGGCTCTTACGACGACTACATTCAGACTGATGCAGCTATTAACCGGGGCAACTCGGGTGGGCCGCTGTTCAATATGGATGGTCAGGTCATTGGTGTGAACACCGCGATCCTGTCACCCAATGGCGGGTCCATCGGTATTGGCTTTTCCATGGCCTCGAATGTGGTGGTCAAGGTTGTCGATCAACTGCGCGAATTCGGCGAGACACGTCGCGGTTGGCTGGGTGTGCGCATTCAGGACGTGACCGAAGACATGGCCGAAGCCATGGGGCTGGAGAAGCCCGGTGGCGCCCTGATCAGCGACGTGCCCGAGGGGCCGGCAAAAGAAGCCGGGCTGAAGGCGGGTGACGTGATCCTGAGTTTTGATGGCGTCGAAGTGGAAGACACGCGCGGGTTGGTGCGTCAGGTGGGGGAAACAACGGTCGGCAAGTCCGTTCGCGTCGTTGTCCATCGCGACGGCGGTACACAGACCGTACTGGTCACTCTGGGTCGTCGCGAGGATGCTGAACGGGTGGAAAACGGAGATGAGCCCGCGCAAACGGACGATGAGGACGAAAACTCCGAGATCCTGGGGCTGACCATTTCCCCGCTGACCGACAAGCTGCGGGAAGACCTTGGTCTGGACGCCGAAGCCGACGGGTTGGTCGTCAGCGAAGTTGATGAGGCGTCTGAAGCCTATGCCAAGGGATTGCGGGCCGGTGATCTGATTACCGAGGCCGGTCAGCAAAAAGTGACATCCGTCAGTGACCTCGAAACACGGATGGAAGAAGCACGAGAGGCCGGGCGCAAGTCCCTGCTGCTGTTGGTGCGTCGCGGAGGTGAACCCCGGTTCGTCGCACTCAGCCTCGGTGAGTGACCCAAGGCGCAAAAAGGTTATCGGGCCGGAGTGTAAACTCCGGCCCTTTTTTGTGAGAAATTGCTGATGGAAAAGGTGAGCCATACGCCTGGGAAGGACGTATGGCTCTGGTACAGGGAGAGGTCAGTGGACAGATATCGGGGATGATTCTCTGACCTCCTACGGTAACAGTTATTAATTTAGTGTTAACGTCGCCGCTTGTATGTGAAACAGGTCACAGGCGTCAGATCAGGTCGGACTCGGCCAGTTCCTGCAATGCATCGAAGTCCTGGATCAGCAACCCCCCCCGCGACGCCTGAACAATATTGTCACGTTTCCAGGTGGATATGGTCTTGGACACCGCTTCGCGCGTGGCGCCCACGAATTCGGCAAGTTCGCTTTGCGACAGGGTTATCCTGTCTGCCGGATTGTCCTGAAGCTCCGAAAGGTGAAGCAGTTTGCGGGCCAGCCGGATCGGCATTGGCAGAAAGACCTGCTCGTTCAGCTGCGAGCCCATCCAGCGCATGCGCAGACCTGCCAGACGGATCATGTCCTCGGCCAGATCGGGGTGCTGTCGTATTTGACGCAGCACATCGTTGCGCAGCACGCGCAGGACACGCGAGGGTTCGGCAGCGGAAATGGTGGCTGTACGCGGGCCGTTATCAAACAGGGCGATTTCGCCGAAGATCTCACCCGGACGCATCAGCGTCAGTGTAAGCTTTCGGCCGCTCATCGCCAGAAAGGACACTTCGAGCGTTCCTTCCAGAATGGCATAGAGCGCGTTGCCCTCGTCACCCTGTTCGAAAAGGGTTTCCCCGTCGTTCAGTGAAATTTCGGTAGCCTGCGCGGTAAGCATGGCTTTCAGGCGGTCAGATGCTTCGGCAAGAAAGCCGCTGTTTGGGAAGGCCGTCATGAGTGTACGGGGCTCCGGATGGGGGTGGTGAGTGGTTACCCCATTCTTCACAGCTTTGGCGCTTAGCCAAGCTGTTTGTGGGTAATTGCCGGATTTCAGACAGAATACTTGGCGCCAATGCGGGCGTGTTCACGGTTTTGTGATGTCCGCAGTCGGAACCTATTGATGATCCGGGTCGTCCATATAGCTTTGCAGCAGGTTGAATTGCAGCATCAGAAAAACCATCAGGGCAATCGGAAACCCAAAGGTTTCGATTTTGACCCATAGATCGGTCGACAAGGTCCGCCAGACAACTTCGTTGGCGACTGCCAAAACGGCGAAGCAGCCACAGAGGCGACGTGTCAAAATCATCCAGCCCTGATGGCGCATGGGCAACATCTCGTCCAGCACATAGGCGAGATAGGATTTCCCCTGCAAAAGACCGATGCCCAGGATGACCGAGAAGAAGCCGTAGACCAGCGTGGTTTTCATCTTGAAAAACCGCTCATCATTGAACCAGGCCGTCAGACCGCCGAAAAAGATCACCATGAAGGCCGTGAAGATCTGCATCCGGCTGAGTTTTCCGGTCAGAAACCACAATATGCCCATGGCACCCAGCATCAGCGGTACAAAGATGATCGTCGCTATGATGAAGCCGGAATATTCGATGCCGCCGATCAGGAAACTGTCGTCACGCAGGCGCAGATAGATGAAGAAGAAGGCCAGAGGCGGGCCCAGTTCCAGCACCTGTTTCAGAAACGGGTTGATTTCTTTGTTACCTGTCATGATTCTGTCCTGCTGCTTACCCGCCCATTTCAACTATTACTGCACCCAATGCAATCAAGGCCATCAGGGCAATACGCCGGGGGCCGACGGTCTCTTTCAGCACCAGCCATCCGATCAGGGCCGCGAACACGGTCGAGGTTTCGCGAAGCACCGCGGCCTCGCCCACTTTGTCCAGCCGTGTGGCGAGCATGATGGCCCCGAAGGACAATGGGGCGATGATACCGCCCGCGAGCCCGCGCAGCATCAGTGGGCCAATCGCAGGGCGATGGATCATGGCCCGCCATCTGAGGAAGGCATAAATCGGCATTGCCGCCCCGTCGATCATGAAAAACCAGGCCAGGAATGTGAACGGATCGGCGGTCGCACGAATGCCATAGGCGTCATAGGTTGTATAAAGCGCTACGAACAGCCCGGTTACGACGGCCAGAAACAAGGCGATACCCAGCGTTTCGCGGTTCGTCTCGAGATAGCGCAGGTTGTATCCGGCCAATCCGAAGATACCGGCCAGTAACACCGCGACGCCGAACCACTGCGTGGTCGAAAATGTCTCGCCGAACAGCAGGTAGGCACCAATAACGGTGAACAGGGGGCCGGTGCCGCGCACCACCGGGTAGACCACGGTGTAGGAGCCTTTGGTGTAGGCCAGGGCCTGCAAGGTCTTGTAGGCTATGTGGATCAGCCAGACGACTGCGAAGATGGGCCACATATAAGGTTCGGGCCAGGGCACGACGAAAAAGGCAAAGGGCGCGGCCATCAGGCAGTAGCAGATGTCAATCGCGCCGCGTGAAAGCCAGGGGTCGTGACGCCCTTTCTGCAACGCTCCGAAGACCGCGTGCAGGAAAGCCGCCATAAGCGCCAGTCCCAGCGCAAGTTGGTGGCCCGCTTCGGTGCCTTCGAGGGAAATCAGCCAGTCGCTCAACTATCGGCCTTTTGCTGGGTGGAAAGGGTGGGGGGCTGTCTGCCCCCCACACCCCCCGAGGATATTTTCAGCCAGATGAAGGGGCGGATCAGCCCTTGTCGAGGCCAGTGAGGGCGGCGGCGAATTCTTCCGGGTCGAATGGGGCCAGGTCGTCGATCTGTTCGCCGACACCAATGGCGTGGATGGGCAGACCGAACTTGTCAGCGAGCGCCACAAGAACACCACCCTTGGCAGTGCCGTCCAGCTTGGTCATCACAAGGCCGGAGACATCGGCCAGTTTGCGGAAGGTTTCAACCTGGCTCAGCGCGTTCTGGCCGGTGGTGGCGTCGAGGACCAGAAGGGTGTTGTGCGGGGCGGTTTCATCGACCTTGCGGATGACGCGGACGATCTTGGCCAGTTCCTCCATCAGGTCGGCACGGTTTTGCAGGCGGCCTGCTGTATCGATCATCAGAAGGTCCGCCCCTTCATTCTGCGCACGGGTCAGGGCGTCGAAAGCCAGCGAAGCCGGGTCGGAGCCTTCGGGCGCGGTCAGGACGGGGACGCCAGCGCGGTCGCCCCAGACCTGAAGCTGTTCGACCGCGGCGGCGCGGAAGGTGTCGCCCGCCGCGATGACCACTTTCTTACCCGCGGATTTGAACTGGCTTGCCAGCTTGCCGATAGTTGTGGTTTTGCCGGATCCGTTGACGCCAACAACCAGAACCACCTGTGGGCGTTTGGGGTAGATGGGCAACGGCTTTGCAACAGGTTCCATCACTCGGGTGACTTCCTGCGCCAGAAGTTGCTTGATTTCCTGGGTCGACAATTTGCGGCCAAAACGACCTTCGGCCATGTTGGCCGTTACGCGCAGGGCGGTATCCACGCCCATGTCCGAGGCGATCAGCAACTCTTCAAGCTGTTCGAGCATGTCATCGTCAAGCGTGCGCCGTACCACGACCTGAGTGTCGCCCCGATTGAACAGCCGTCCCAGAACGCCCTTGCGCTGCGCCGGGGTTGCTTCGGGCGGCGGCGGAGCTGGCGTAGGGTCCGCGGGAGAAGGCGTTTCGACCGGTTGCGGGGCGGGGGCCGGTTCAGGGGCGGGGACTGGTTCAGGGGCGGGGACTGGTTCGGGGGCCGGTTCGGGAACCTCGGGGACGGGCTGAGGCTCCGGTTCTGGCTCGGGGATGACCGGATCGGGGGCGGTCGTTTCTTCGCCGCCATCTTCGACAATCGCATCGAGCCCCTGTTCCAGCCGGGACGAGGATTTGAACAGCCGATCCTTGAGCTTTGAGAAAAACGCCATCTTTGGTCTCCGCAGGTGTTCCCTTCACCTAATGCGGATTTGCGGCAGTTGCAAAGGGTCAGAGAAACGCAAGCAGCAATGCAGCTTGTGCGCCCCAGTAAAGCGGCCAGACCAGATATGGGGTCAGGGCCATTGCGGGATGCCGGGGCGGAAGCAGGAACTTTTCTGTGGCCAGGATCAGGTCGGATGCGATGAAGGCCAGCGCTCCGGGAAGGGCCCAGCGTAATGCTCCGGTCTCGGGCAGGCTCAGAACCGTGATCCCCATGCCCAGAATGATCGGGATATAGCAAAGCACCGGGATTTTCAGATCACCAGCTCGTGGTGCCAGAAGTGTCGCCGCGACAATGCCCAGCAGAACCAGCGACCAGACCAATCCCGGCCGGTCCAGGATCAGCGCCGGATCGCTGCTGGCGTGGGTCAGAAACAGGGCAATATAAGCCAGATGCCCGGCGGCAAAAGCACCGACCCCGGCGATGAAAGTCGCCTCGGTCTCTTGCGACAGCAAAGCATCCCCGACGGCACACAACACCAGGGCCAGGATCAGCAGGGAAGGGGCGCCGGCAACCGCTGCGATCAGCGCCAGGATGGCAACCGATCCGGTCTTGAATGCCGTTCGCACTAGGCTGGCCGGTTTTGGAGACATCGGAAGGTAGGCGACTGCAAACAATGCGGCGATCCAGAACAGCGTTGTTGTCATCCCTTACTCTCCTGCCAGTGTCGGCTGTTGGATCTGATGCAGTGTCAGCCTGATGTGCCGGGCAACTCAACCGGTAACGTCAAGGAAACCGGTCGCAGAATGCTGGTTGGCGTCGAATTGCGGCATCTGACAATATGAAACCATGTTGAGGCATTTGGTGATTCTTCTGATTGCGTCCGCGCAGGCCGCAACCGCGCAGACTGCGCTATCGGCTGCGGAGTTCGACGAATACACACGCGGCAAGACCCTGTTTTATGGGTTCCAGGGGCAGGTATATGGGGTGGAACGCTATCTGCCCGGGCGCAGGGTCATCTGGTCGTTTCTGGATGGCGATTGCAAGGAAGGTGTCTGGTACGAGCAAAATCAACAGATATGTTTCGTCTATGAAGACCGACCGGATCCTCAATGCTGGTTGTTCACCAGATCGGGTGGAAGGCTGATTGCGCAGTTCGAGGGCGACCCTCAGGAGACTGAACTGTACGAGGCTGATGACCGTGGCGAAGAAATGGTGTGCTATGGCCCGGAAATCGGAGTTTGAGACTTTGATTAACGCGCACGCAGGCTTTCGTAGTTTATCGTGACGTGATCGCGATAGGCCGGTCTGGCCGACAGGGTTTCATAGTATCGCCGTAGGTGCCTGAATGGTGCGCGCGGGATGTCGATGTCAAAATACCTGTACAAAATGTGGCCCAACTGGATGTCGGCCAGCGTGAAACTGGTCCCTGCGATATAAGCGCTATGCGACAATTGTTGGTTGGCAATGGCCAGCTTGTCTTCCAGCACATGCAGGGCAGCGGTGATCGCTGTTTCATCCCGGTCGGAGGGCGCGGTTCTAACGACTCGCCAGAAAACCGGCACGGTAAAATTCATGGCGACGTTCAGCTTGGCCCATTCCGCCCATTTATCGACCGTTGCACGTCGGACCGGGTCGTCAGGCCAGAAATGGTCATCAGCATAGCGTGCAGCGAGGTATCGAAGGATCGCGCCCGTTTCCCAAATTGGTGTACCGTCGTTGTCCTGTACCACCGGAATTGTCCGGTTTGGGTTGAGGGCCGCGAAGGCATCGCTGTCCAGCCCGCCAAATTCATGTCCGACGTCATGGCGGCGAAACGGCAGGCCCAGTTCGCCGACACACCACATCAGCGCCTGGACGTTGGATGATGTTTTGCGACCCCAGATTGTCAGCATGAGTCAGAACAGCGATCCCTGATCCGGGGCGTCGGGTTTGGTTTTTTTTGCCGCTGGTTTGGCCGATCCGCCGGTTGTCAGACGACCATCAGAAAATTCGATCTCAAGAACAGGGTGCCCGGCTGCCTGCGACTTGGTGGTGACAACCGCACCTTCTGCGCGAACCACAGCGTATCCTCGTTCCAGCGTCGCTTTGTAACTGAGCGTTTCGCGCAGCCGGTCGGTCGCGTCCAATTGTTGACGCAGCCTGTCCAGCCGGGATTTATGCGCTGTATTCAGACGCTCTGACAGTCGGTTCAGGTTTTCGGTGCGGTTTTTCAGTTCCTGTCTGATCGGGCGCAGAGACAGGCGCGACGTCAGGTTGCGCCATCGGTCGCGGCGGGTTTCGACAATCCCGCGCAGGGTTGACGGGCGTAAATGCGCGGATGTGTCCAGCAATTTGACGCGCCGGTTCTGAACACCGCGGATCAGAGCGTTGGGCAGGCGGTCCGAGACCTGATCCAGACGTTGCCTTGGTGTGTCGAGCAGGCTGTCAGCCCTTGGCAGTGCACGTGACAAATCCCTTAACCGTTGCGAACGGCGTTGCACGGCATCCGTTGCCGCCCGCGACAGACGCGCGCCTTGTCCGCCGGTCCAGGCCAGCAATTCCAGCCGCACTGGTACCGCCAGTTCAGCGGCGGCGGTGGGCGTAGGGGCCCGACGATCCGAGACGAAGTCGATCAGGGTCGTGTCCGTTTCATGCCCCACGGCGGAAATCAGTGGAATCGCGGATGCAGCGGCAGCCCGCGCGACGATTTCTTCGTTAAATCCCCAAAGGTCTTCGATCGAGCCGCCACCGCGCGCAACGATGATCAGATCTGGGCGGGGCAAAGCACCGCCGGGTGTCAGCCGATTGAACCCTTCGATTGCCCGGGCAACTTCGGGCGCGCAGTTGGCGCCCTGAACCGCAACCGGCCAGATCAGCACCTTTCGCGGGAACCGGTCGCGCAGCCGGTGCAGGATGTCGCGGATCACCGCGCCGGAAGGAGAGGTCACAACGCCGATGATCTGGGGCAGGTAAGGCAGGGGAGTCTTGCGTTCGGGCGCAAACAGGCCTTCCGACTCAAGCTGTTTCTTGCGTTTCTCCAGCAAGGCCATCAGCGCGCCTTGCCCTGCAACCGCAACTTCGTCGACGTTCAGATTGTATTTCGATTGCGCGCCAAAGGCGGTCAGCCGTCCGGTGACGACAACTTCAAGACCTTCTTCGGGCACAACGGAGAGGCCGGAAACCTGACCTTTCCAGGTTGTGCAAGACAGGACGTTCCGGTCATCCTTGATGTCATAGTACAAATGCCCCGAACGTGCTTTGAAGACGCGACCGACCTCGCCGCGCACACGGATTCGGCCAAACGCACTTTCGAGGGTTCGTTTCACTTCGCCCGAGATGTCCGAAACAGTGTATTCAGGGGTATTCTGGCCGGGAATTGGGTCGTCTAGCAGGTCGGACATTTCAGCGCCTTGTTTCAAATGCTCACCCAGCTTAGAACGCCGCGCAGGCAAGGCCAAGCAGATCGGAGAGCATTCATGAACATCCTTATTCTCGGCAGCGGCGGGCGCGAGCACAGTCTGGCCTGGGCGGTGCTGCAGAACCCCAAATGCGACCGTCTGATTGTGGCACCCGGAAATGCCGGGATCGCGCAGATCGCCGATTGCGCGGCACTGGATATCGAAAATGGTGGCGCGGTTGTCAGCTTTGCCGAAGAAAACGCGATAGATTTCGTGATCGTCGGGCCCGAAGCCCCTTTGGCGGCAGGTGTTGCCGACCGGTTGCGGGAAGCGGGCGTTCTGGTATTTGGACCGTCGGCCGGTGCCGCACAACTTGAGGCGTCAAAGAGCTTTACCAAGGAAATTTGCGATGCCGCGGGTGCCCCGACAGCGGCTTATGCCCGGTTCACCGAGGCCGGTCCAGCCAAGGACTACATCCGGACCCAGGGTGCGCCCATTGTCGTCAAGGCGGATGGTCTGGCTGCGGGCAAGGGCGTGATCGTGGCAATGGACGAGGACACCGCGCTGGCGGCCATCGTCGACATGTTCGGCGGCGCTTTTGGCGGTGCCGGAGCCGAGGTCGTGATTGAAGAGTTCATGGAGGGCGAAGAGGCCTCGCTTTTCGTGCTGTGTGACGGTGAGGATATCCTGTCCATTGGCACTGCGCAGGACCACAAAAGGGTTGGAGAGGGCGATACTGGGCTGAACACCGGCGGCATGGGCGCATACTCTCCCGCACCGGTTTTGAACGCCGAAGTCGAAGCGCTTGCGATGGAAGAGATTGTGCGCCCGACCATGGCCGAGATGAAACGTCGCGGGATGCCGTTTCAGGGCGTGCTTTATGCCGGGTTGATGATCCGGGATGGGCAGCCGAGGTTGGTCGAATACAATGTTCGTTTCGGCGATCCGGAATGCCAGGTTCTGATGATGCGACTTGGCGCGCAGGCGATGGACCTGATGCACGCAGCCGCCGAGGGGCGTTTGCGCGATACACAAGTGAATTGGGCAGATGATCATGCGATAACGGTTGTCCTGGCTGCGGAGGGATATCCGGGAACCTATGAAAAAGGTTCGGTGATCCGGGGGTTGGATAACCTGCCGGAAGACAGCAAGAACATGGTGTTCCATGCCGGAACCAAGTCTTTTGAAGGGCGGATTGCGGCGTCGGGCGGGCGGGTTCTGAATGTCACGACACGTGGCGGGTCGTTGCAGGACGCGCGTGACAGGGCTTATGCGATGATTGATGCGATAGACTGGCCGGAGGGTTTCTGTCGGCGGGATATCGGCTGGCGGGCACTGTAAGCTCTGGCAGAGGTCTCGTGGCGGGCTGCGCCCGTCACGGGTTCTTGATCAGGGGGCTTTGCCCCCTCGGCCTGCGGCCTCACCCCCAGGATATTTTTGGCCAGATGAAGGGGCGGATCAGCAGTTAAGGGCTTGGGAAATGCTGTCGCGGCCCCGGAACGGTCCCAGATCTGTTGATTGCCAGCCCTTGTCATACGTGACGCTGACAATACGAGACCAGTTGCCGTCGGCCAGTATCAGCGAGGGAGTGTCCCCGCAGAAGCGCAGGCCGCCAGAGATGAAATCTTCGCCGATGCGATGGTTCGTCAGATTGGGAATTGTTGCGATCTCGGTCAGTTGGTTGTTCTCGAAACGCCAGATCCGTAGCGTTTTCGCAAGATGAGGGCGATCGACATAGGCGATTTCGACATGGCCGTCGTTGTCCAGGTCCGCAGCGCCGACCGGTGCGAGCCAGCGGAAACGGGTGCCGATGTAGGGCGTGGCCGCGATCAGGCCGCCGCCGTTGTAGATTGCAAGCCGGGCACCCTTGTCGCGATGGCTTTCGACGACAAGGGCTTCGCGACGGCCGTCGTTGTCAACGTCGACCAGGCGCGGCCGGATGTCTTCGAAAACACGTTCTTCTGGCAGCCGTATAGTATACTGCGTCGATCCGGGTGCGTATTGCAGGACCAGCGCGCCGTATTCTATCTGATCACCCAGAACACCATGGGGGTATCGCGCCGTGGGTTCGGAGTATTCGGCCGAGCCCAGTGGTTCATACTGCCACGGTTGCTGCGATTGTGCCGTGACCGGACATACACCGAGTGCGATTGTGACGGCGACGACCGGTCTGGCTGGCATCAGATCTGTTTTTCCGGCATCTGCACGACCAGACCGTCCAGAGCATCCGTGACCTTGATCTGGCAGGTCAGTCGCGAGCGGGCCGGATCGGGTTCATAGGCAAAGTCCAGCATGTCTTCTTCCATGTCGTCCTTGGCCGGGATTTTCTCGACCCAGTCGGGGTGAATGTAGACATGGCAGGTCGAGCAGGCGCAGGCGCCGCCGCAATCGGCCTCGATGCCGGGAATGTTGTTGTCACGGGCCCCTTCCATGACGGTCAGTCCGTTGGCGACCTCGACAGTGTGTTCGGTACCGCCATGCTCGACATAGGTGATCTTTGCCATTGCGTGCGTCTTCCTTTTGCGATGTTCGAAACCTTCCTTAGTCAAGGCATTTAGCTCTTTCCAGCCTCATTTGCGACTCGGCGTGCCGCGACTGGACTTTCTTGTCATTTGTTCTATTTTTGTTCTCATGCTTGTTGTCCCTGTTCGCCCCACAGATCAAAACAGCGATTGGCCGCGTCCGCCCGCGTGCCTGCCCGCCTGCCAACTGAACGCCCCGCCCGAAGGTGCACGCGTGACGGTGGCGGGGCTGGTGATCCTGCGGCAGAGACCGGGGACGGCCAAGGGGGTGATATTCGTCACGCTTGAGGATGAGACCGGCATCGTCAACGTGGTTGTCTGGCGCAAGATCTACGAACAATTCCGCCGCGCGGTGATCTCGGGGCGGCTGTTACGGGTAACGGGCCGGATGCAGCGGGCGCATTCGGTGACCCATGTGATCGCGGAAGAGATCGAGGATATCTCGGGGATGCTGGATGTGCTGGTGCAGGGGGAGGGGTAGGTCTGCCTTACGGACAAAGTGGACGCTTGCCGGTTGCAAGACTTTCGGTTTGGCGCCCACGGATAAGTGTTTTTTGATCCATATGTGAGTATAAGGCGCTTTTCCGCCGCTTTGACGCCGGTTGGTCGACTCTCCGATGCCGGAAGGGTACTTGCAAGCATCTTTGCGCGTCGGCCTTTGTCAAAGCCTGGGCTTGACTGTGCACCACTCAACGTCTTCTCGAAGTCAGTCCGGATGCCCAACGTAACACAAAATGGATCGCTCAAAAAAAATGTCCGACCGGATGAGAGCCAGATCCACGATCGTTTTGTCGAACTTTCAGAGTTCACGCGATCAAAAGGATATGTACACACCGCCAGAATGATCGAGGAGGCACTGAATGCCTACTCCTTCGAACGCAGGCATCTTGGGATTGCAACAAAGTACCTCTCAGAATTGCAGAAGCTGAAGGGCGTTGAGTTGTCACGGTCGGAGGAAGAAACAGATCGGAAACAGCATTCGGTTCCAAACTTCCGCTCTGCGCGGTCGAAAAAACCGATTGGCGTGGATTTCAAAAAGACAGAGCGTTCAGTCGGCCCAGCTCAAACAACAGAGACAGGGCATGCGGCTTTTGTCCTGACCGCCCGGATGCGTACGGACGGCAGCAATGCTGCGCAAATGCGCAAGGGTCTCCGGAAAAACAAGCTGATGCCTTTGCCGGCGGAGCCTGAATTCCTGTTTCGCTAGCGGTCTTTGGTATGGCCAAGGTAAAATCAGCGATGATCATTGAGAACCCAAAACGACTTCCGAAAACAATCACCGCTTGAATAGCACCCCTTGCGATTGCTTGTCCCGGTGATCGCCGCGCAAATCGGCATGCAGCGCGCGACCGGCCTGCACGCCGGGGCGGGCACTGACGGCTTCCAGCCAGCGCGCAAAATGGGGCTTGTCCTCAAGCACTTGCTGTTGACCTTCCCACAGGCTGGCCCAGCCCCAGATTGACATGTCGGCGATGGAATAAAAATCGCCCGCGACGTACTCGTTTTCCGCCAGCCGTCGATCCAGCACGCCATACAAACGCCCAACCTCTGCCCGGTAGCGGTCCTTCGGATAGGGGTGGTCCTGCGGCGGGTCCATGTTCGGGGCGTATTTCAGGAAGTGGTGCGCCTGACCGGCCATGGGGCCGACGCCGCCCATTTGCCACATCAGCCATTCTTCGACGGCAATGCGATCACGCTCGGTTTCGCCATAGAACCGGCCCGTCTTGCGGGCCAGATACATCAGGATCGCGCCGCTTTCGAAGACCGAAACCGGGGCGCCGCCCGGGCCGTCGGGGTCGACAATTGCGGGCATGCGGTTGTTCGGCGAAATCTTCAGAAATTCGGGGTCGAACTGATCACCCTTGCCGATATTGATCAGATGGGTTGTGTAGGGCAGGCCCATCTCTTCCAGGGCAATGGAAACCTTCCAGCCATTCGGCGTTGGCCAGAAATACAGATCGATTGGGTTGGTCATGGCTCCTCCGTGTATCGGCGATCATGCGGCATTCTGCCGGTTCGGCAAGAGGCGGTTACGAAAGCGTGACAGAACCAAGCGCAGCCTTGACGAATAGCGGCCCGAGGCGTATGGCAGCACAGAGCTACGTGGCGATTTGTTACCGGATTGCGGGCCACGCTAAACAACACCGCTAAAAGGTCAGGATGAAAGACCCCTTTCGCTTGGCCGCGTCTGGGGTTTTTTGTTTGCCTCCCGCGTCGGGGGCGGAAAGGAAAAAGATGAGCGAGACCTGGAACAAACGCACTCAAGCCGTTCATGGCGGTATTCGCCGCAGCCAGTATAACGAGGTCAGCGAAGCGATCTTTCTGACGCAGGGTTTCGTCTATGACACTGCCGAGCAGGCCGAGGCGCGATTCATCGAATCCGGCCCGGATGAGTTCATCTATGCCCGCTATGGCAACCCAACTGTGGCGATGTTTGAACAGCGCATCGCCGCTTTGGAAGGCGGTGAAGATGCGTTTGCCACCGCATCCGGCATGGCGGCCGTGAACGGCGCGCTGACGTCGATGCTGCAGGCCGGTGACCATGTTGTTTCGGCCAAGGCGTTGTTTGGCTCCTGTCTGTATATTCTTGAAAACATCCTGACGCGGTATGGCGTTCAGGTGACGTTTGTGGACGGAACCGATCTGGCCGCGTGGGAGGCTGCGATCCGGCCGGACACCAAGGCTGTTTTCTTCGAATCCATGTCGAACCCCACGCTTGAGGTCATTGATATTGCCGCAGTGTCCCGGCTTGCTCATGCGGTCGGTGCAGTGGTTATCGTCGACAATGTGTTCTCGACCCCGGTCTTCTCGCGCGCGATCGAGCAGGGTGCCGACGTGGTTGTGTATTCAGCCACCAAACACATAGACGGGCAGGGGCGTGCTCTGGGTGGTGTGATCATCGGCACTAAGGAATTCATCCGTGGCACGGTCGAGCCGTATCTCAAGCATACAGGCGGCGCGCTGAGCCCGTTCAACGCCTGGATCATGCTGAAAGGGCTGGAAACGATGTCGTTGCGCGTAAACGCGCAGGCCGAGACGGCGCAGACAGTTGCGGAAGCGCTTGAAGGGCATCCTGCTCTGGTTCGCACGTTGTATCCGGGGCTGAAAACCCATGCGCAAAACGCGCTTGTTCAGGATCAATTGGGCGGCAAGGGCGGAACGGTTCTGTCGTTGGATATCAAAGGCGGAAAAGAAGCAGCCTTTGCATTCCTGAATGCCATGACCATTCCGGTAATCTCGAACAATCTGGGTGATGCGAAGTCGATCGCGACACACCCCGCCACAACCACGCACCAGCGCCTGAGTGAGAAGCAGCGGGATGAGTTGGGCATCACGCCGGGCCTGATCCGCCTTTCAATCGGGCTGGAAGACCCGACAGATCTTCTGGCGGACATTCAACAGGCACTTGCGGTATCGCAAAAGTAGACAGATGCACCCTGTGGCTTGCAGTCGCCGCAGGGTGCACGTGCCTCAGGCCCGTCCGTAGAAACCCATCCGCTCGGTATCCGAAAACGTGACACCGGGATTTTCGTAATAGGAGAACACGGCAATTATTCGTGGCTTGCTTCCTGCTACGGGCGTCACCCGATGGGCGGTATTCTTGCCCTTGAACACGTTCAGGGTTCCGGGGCTCAGGGAAATAACCCGACTGTTTTTATCATTGCCGCTCAGCAGTTTTGCAACGCCGTCATAGTTCGGGTCGGTTTCACTGCGCAGGTCTTTCCGGTACTCAAAAGCGCCACCCTGATCCGGTGCCTGTAACAGCATCGTTGTGGTGAACTCTGACCGGTCAAAATGCCAGTTCAGGGCCTGACCCTCGCGATAGGACATGACGTTCACCCGGGCCAGAGGGTCGTCCATCACGTGCAGTACCGACTTGTTCATCGTTGCGGCCAGAAAATGCGCGAATTCTGGCCATTCGTACAGCCTTAGCAGGGCGGTACCCTGAATCTGATCGGCGCAAAGCGTCCGGTTGGACGTATCGAATTCCTGCAGCGCGGGGTGATCTTCGGGCAATTCCTCAATCTTCTTGAAATAGATATTGTGGCGGCGCTGATGCAGGAAGGCGTCGGTATCAAAGCGTGGTATCATTTCTGACACTGTGAACTCGGCGACCTCCGGGCGCAGCAATCCTTCGAGATTGAACAACCCTTGCTGTGCAAGCTCCTGACTACAGGTCTCGACAAGGCTTTGCCACGCTTTGCTGCCGGGCTGGTCCAGCGGGAATCGCTCCAGATCGAGTATGTCGCGCATAACGGCCTCGTTCATTAGTGGTCTTGGAAGTTTTTACGGACAACCTGTGACTTCGCCACTCGCAATGCTATCCTGTTTGCGACAGGCCCCTGCGGCCGAGCAAGGGGCAAGTTGTCCAAAACGAGGCATCAAATCCTCGCCGCGTTTCGCTGAATATAGACGGTTTCACGCAGATTTATTCAATCCTGTCTGGTATCCGGTGCGTATTAGAGGGGACTGGAAATGAACAGAAACCTGCTATATTCCTGCGTCGACACAAGGAAACCCTGCGTATGAACGTATATCCCCGTGACCTGGACAATACTCCCGACCGTGACGAAGCCGAGGCGGCCTTTAACGTCTTGCGGCGATGGGCGTCATCCGCGACCGAAGCGGAAATCAGCCAGCTTGACCCGTCGATTGCACGTCTGATCCCGGGGCTTGTGCCGGTCAATTATCCGTCTCTTTCGCGGGAATACCCCGAGGATTTCAAGTTTTGTGAGGCGTACAAAGCCTCTCTGCCCGATCTGCAGAACGGTCCGTCCAGCCTGATCCGGGGTGCCAAACAGCGGATTCAGCATGTGGGAATCTCGAATTTCCGCCTGCCGATTCGCTTTCATCGCAAGAAGGGTCAGGACCTGACGCTAGAGACATCGGTGACAGGTTCGGTAAGCCTTGAGGCCGAGAAAAAGGGCATCAACATGTCCCGGATCATGCGGTCATTCTACAAATACGCCGAGAGCACGTTCAGCTTTGAGGTGATGGAAGCCGCGCTCAACGACTATATGACCGATTTGGACAGTCTGGATGCGCGCATCCAGATGCGGTTTTCATATCCGGTTATTGTGGAAAGCCTGCGTTCGGGCCTGTCCGGCTACCAGTATTATGACATCGCGCTGGAACTGGTTGATCGGGGCGGGGAACGCCTAAAGATCATGCATCTTGACTACGTCTATTCCTCGACCTGCCCATGTTCGCTGGAATTGAGCGAGCACGCCCGGTCCACGCGCGGACAACTGGCGACACCGCATTCGCAGCGGTCTGTCGCTCGCATTTCAGTTGTCGTCGATTGTGACGCGGATTGCCTGTGGTTCGAGGATCTGATCACCCTGTGCCGCCGCGCGGTTCCGACCGAGACGCAGGTCATGGTCAAGCGCGAAGATGAGCAGGCGTTTGCCGAACTGAACGCCGCCAACCCGATTTTTGTCGAGGACGCCGCTCGGTTGTTCTGTGCCGAACTGCTTGCGGACCATCACATCGGTGATTTCCGGGTAGTTGCCAGCCATCAGGAAAGCCTGCACAGCCACGACGCGGTGTCCATTCTGACAGAAGGGCCGACCTTTGCGGCGGCCAGTCTGGATCCCCGGCTGTTCACCACATTGTTCCACGTCGGTTGATCTGCCTGATTTAAGGGCAGTTTTCCGAAAATAGGGTGCGTCTTGGCGATTTATTGCCGCACCGCAGCAAAAATTCTGCACAAGCACAAATATTTGGGTAGTCTGCAAGACAATGCAGATGCAGCATGATCGCACCAGGTGGTGCGACACCTTAAAGGATGCCGGGACGTGCAACGCCTTGGATTGCAAATTCGGTCTGCCGCCCAAAGGGCCCGAACCGGGGAACCCCCTTTGCTTTGTCTCTGCCTGCATCGCTTTCAGAGGAGAATTAGTAGATGAACCCGATTTCCGGACCATTGGAACTTCAGGCTGCGGCCGTGCGTGTGGCTGGCTATGCCATGGTCAATCAGATGAAGATCATGCAAATCATGACCCGCTCTGCGATCGAGTTGCCTTTAGTACCCTTGCAGGCACTACGTGCGGCAGCGTCTGAGTCCTCTGTGGTGGAACCTGCTAAGGAAGCAGTCCGCGCAAAGCCAGCGGTAAAACCCAAGATCCGGGCAAAACGTAAAGCGCAGGTAACGCCAAAGGCACCTGTTGTCAGAGCGTCGTCTGTCACGCCCAAACCGGTGGCAAAGAAAGTGGAACCTAAAACAGCGCCGGTCGCCAACGCTGCCACGCCGAAACCGGCCAGTGCAAAACCGTCCGCTACTGTGGCCAAGGCGCCGACGCCCAAAAAGCCAGCGGTCAAGCCGGAAGCGGCAGCAAAGCCTGAAACCGTCAAAGTGGCGGCACCCAAGTCTCAGGCAGGCAAGACGGCCGAAATAGTGACAACCAAACTGCCGGACGACAAGCCAAAGCCTGTCGCGCGTCAAGCAAGCAAGGCATCCGAGGCACCAGCGGCGGCAAAACCTAAAACCGCCGCCGAACAGCCGGTGCGGCGCACCCGGGCACCTTCCAAACCGCCCGCGATGCCAGTTCAGGCACCAAAATCGGACAGTTGATCCCGACATCCGCTTGACACAGTCGTGCAGGCGCGCCAACGCTGCGCCTCATGACGGATATGCGCCCGGTTGGATATGTGATTGGCCTGTTGGTCGCCATTCTAGGGGCGACCATGCTGCTGCCGTTGCTTGCTGACCTGATCGAAGGGCGGGGCGAATGGAATGTGTTTCTGGAAAGCGCCGTCATTACCGTTATGACCGGCGTGGTCCTGGCCATGAGCTGTTCGAACGGTGTGGGCGAGGGGCTGACAATCCGCCAGACCTTTCTGCTGACAACCGGCGTGTGGGTTGCCCTGCCGGTGTTTGGCGCCATTCCGTTCATGTTCGGCGAAACCGAACTGCGTTTCGTTGACGCCTATTTCGAGGCAATGTCCGGCCTGACAACGACAGGGTCCACGGTTCTATCGGGTCTGGACGGCATGCCCACTGGATTGCTGCTGTGGCGCGGAATCCTGCAATGGTTGGGCGGGATCGGAATCATCGTGGTTGCGATGGTGTTCCTGCCCGAACTGCGCGTCGGGGGGATGCAGATCTTCCGCTCGGAAGGCTTTGAGACCATGGGAAAGATTCTGCCGCGCGCGCAAGAGATCGCCGGGCAGATTTCCATGATCTATGTTGTACTGACTCTGATTTGTGCCCTGGTCTATGCAGCCTTCGGGATGAGTTTTTTCGACGCCGCCGTGCATTCGATGACGACCATCGCGACCGGAGGATTTGCCAACTATGACAGCTCATTCGCCGTATTCTCGGGTCCGACGGAGTATGCCGCTGCCGTTTTCATGATTCTGGCTGCACTGCCATTCGTGCGGTATGTGCAACTGGCCAATGGCAACACCGGTTCGCTTTGGCAAGACAGCCAGATTCGCGCCTTTCTGGCGACCATTGCGGTGTTGGTCGTTGTCATGACCGTCTTTCTGACGACCGTGTTCCCGCACCATTGGGAAAGAGCCTTGCGGGAATCGCTGTTCAACATAACCTCGATCATTTCCGGCACGGGCTATGCCAGCGTCGACTACATGGGTTGGGGCAATTTTCCGATTATGCTGTTCTTTCTGATCGGTCTGATCGGTGGCTGCGCTGGTTCTACGGCCTGTTCGATCAAGGTATTCCGGTATCAGCTTTTGTTCGCGTCGATCAAAACCCAGATCAGCCGCATTCGTTCGCCACACGGCGTGTTCACACCGCAATACGACGGCCGCCCCATCAGCCGAGATGTTTTGACCTCGGTCATGAGCTTCTTCATGTTCTTCGTGCTGACGATGGGTGTCCTGTCCTGGGCGCTGGCTCTGACCGGGTTGGATTTCATTACATCCGTGTCCGGTGCTGCAACCGCACTTGCCAATGTCGGACCGGGCCTCGGCAATCAGATCGGACCGGCCGGCAATTTCGCGGGGTTGAGCGATACGGCGAAATGGCTGCTGATCACGGGTATGCTGGTCGGTCGGCTTGAACTGCTGGCGGTTTACGCGATCTTCACCGTTCAATTCTGGAGAAGTTGATGAAAAGAACCCTTGGTGCGCAAATCTCACATATGCTCAGGGATCGTGGCGTAGATGTGATCTTTGGCATTCCGGGCGTACATAATCAGGAAATGTATCGCGGTATCGAAGAAGCGGGCATCAAGCACGTGCTGGCGCGGCACGAGCAGGGGGCGGGCTTTATGGCCGACGGATATGCTCGTGCTACCGGGAAACCGGGCGTGGCTTATGTGATTTCCGGACCAGGGTTGTGCAATATCATGACGCCGATGGGGCAGGCTTATTCCGATTCCGTCCCGATGCTGGTCCTGTCCTCCTGTCTGGATGAGGTAAATGCCCAGCGGGGCCAGTTGCATCAAATGAAGGATCAGCGCGCCGCCGCGGAAACCGTGGCGGACTGGTCCTGCCTGGCTAACACCGCCGACGCGGCCTTTGGCCTGGTCGAACGCGCGTTCGAAGAGTTTGAGTTGAAGCGCCCCCGCCCCAAACACATTCAGGTGCCGATCGCACAGCTTGAGGCTGAGGCTGACCCGGCGCCGTTCCCGAATCAGCCCGGGCTCAGAACAAAAGTGCTGCCACCTGATATCGCGCCGGTCCTGTCGATGCTGAATATCTCGCGCCGCCCCCTGTTCATTCTGGGCGGAGGGGCGCATTCAAATCTGTGGCGGCAGATATTGACGCAACTGGGGGCGGCATGCTTCACAACTTTTGCGGGGCGGGGCATGGCTGGCACCGGTTACGCTCTGGATTTCGGGGCGATGCTGACACGACCGGGCAGCGCCGATGTGATTGCGTCAGCGGATCTGGTTGTCGCCGTTGGGGCGGAACTGGGGGAAGTAGATCTCTGGCGCGACAAACTTGGGCACACATCGCAACTGATCCGCGTCGATCTGGACCCCGAGGTTCTGTCAGACCGGCATCGTGCAGCGATCAAGCTGCAGGCGGATGGTGAAAGCTTTGCGAAAACGCTTTGGGCGGTGTTGGATAAGGTGAAACCGGCAACTGGTTGGACTGCCGAGGAGGTGGCCAGCGCCCGTACCAAGTGGCGGGCCGAAATCGACGCCGAACGCCCCGGGATCGCCGCAGCGATTGATGTGATGCGCGCGGCTTTGCCTGCAGACACGATGATTTACTCGGATATGACGCAGTTTGCCTATGTCGCAAAGGAACTCTGGGACATGGCCTATCCGTATCACTGGCATCACCCGACCGGGTTCGGCACGTTGGGATATGCGTTGCCTGCGGGCATTGGCGGCGCGATTGCCCGACGCGGCAAGCCCACGGCCGTGATCGCCGGGGACTATGGGTTCCAGTACACGATGCAGGAATTGGGCGTGGCGGTCGAACTGGGTTTGTCCCTGCCAATCATTCTGTGGGACAATGGCAAGCTGAAGGAAATTGAAGACAGCATGGTGCGCAGCCAGATTGCGCCGAATGCCGTTGAGGCTCGCAATCCAGATTTCTGCAAGCTGGCCGAAGCATTTGGCGCGTTGTCGTCCCAACCCAACTCGGGGGTCGGCCTGCAATCCGCCATCCGTGCGGCGTTTGATGTGCCGGTACCCACGCTGATCCGCGTCACACCGGACATATTCTGAAGCTTCGGAAAACAGGTATGGCGCCGCCTGGTCTGGCGACGCCATTAGTGGAACCTAACGGTTTCTTAGTCCCAGCAGTGAACCAGAACAGTCATTCCGGTTGCGCGGCGGTTCAACTCGTTTGGTGAAATTTCACCGACCGCCTGCCCAGGCTGACCTGCAACACCGGCTTTATCCAGGACTGTACGCAGTCGATCAACCGAGGCGGCAAGACTGACCGAGTCGGGCAGGGTGCGACCGTCAGAGCTTTTAGGCAGAAGCATCCCGACCACGTTTCCGCTGTCGTCGAACACCGGACCGCCTGCATCGCCGGGCTGTGCGACCAGTGTAAGACGTTTTATTCCATCTTCGCCATTCAGGCCCCGCACATCGGCGACTTGACCGAAAGTCAGTGTTGGTGCACCCAATGCGCCCAGATAGGAAAAGCCAGATACGGCCACTTCGGATCGGATACGAGGCTCATCTGCGCTAAATTCGGCCACGCTCATGGGGGCAAGTGCCCGGCTTGGGCGCAACACGGCCACGCCTAGATCGGCATCGTCCCACGCCACTTGAACCTCCTGATCGTCGTCCAGGGTCATACGGGTGCAGTTGTTTGCCACTTCCGAAACCGTCAGAACCGTACCGTTGGCAGCGGCGAAGAAGCCCGAGCGGGACAAGCGCGGTTTACGCACCTGCAAGCCTGAAACCAGGTCGATCCGCTGTTCCGCATCCGCGCCGGCACCGGCGTCAAGGACCGCATCCCTTGTGGTAAAGCTGGCGTTGATGGAGGCCAGTACGCGTGCGCGGCGCGCCTCGTCCCCTTCCGGCCAGACCAGGGTGAAGCCCTTGATCTTGCCATCCTTCAATGCGGCCTGCGTGTAGGATACAATCCCTTTCCCGCGGCCTTCCAGCGTGAAGCGATCGCCCCGCAGGGTGCGCGGGCCGTTCAGCGGAACAATTTCCAACGACTGCATCACCTCGTACAAAGCGCGCAACGTCGCCTTGTCACCTTCCTGGCTGATCAACAGCACCTGTGCATTCAAATCTGCGGTCGCATTGAAATGCGCAAACGGTGCTTCGTAGCGGTCAAAGGTCACAACACCCAGCGGTAAGTCCAGTTCAATACCGGCCTGCGGGTCTGCGTAACGCTTCATGCCAACGCTGATCAGCGGTGCATTGTAGCCGTCCATCAAGGCCTTGCGCTGCTGCGTCGTCAGAACGCCGGTGGTTTCAAACCCATTGAAGCGCTGCCATTCGGCCATGGAACGGCGTGTACCCTGACCAAAAGCCCCGTCAATCGTCGAGTCATAGAACCCCTCTGCCTGCAATGCTGACTGCAGGTCTTTGCGTTCCTGCGCGGTCAGCAGGCGTTCACCCTGCAGAGCTTGCGATCGGGTTTCATCGGCATCTTGCGGAACCGCTGCAGCTTGCGGCTGTTCTGTTTGCGCCTGGGTTTGAACCGGCGGCGTTACCGCGCCCCGATCCAGAACGTTCGCACCAACTGGCCAGAATTGCGGCCCCAGTGCGTTCGAAAAGGCAATGAAACTGTCCGACGGGATTTGACCCTCAGCCCGGTAAACCTGCAGAACCTGATCCGCATCTGATCGTAAATAGGGTCCTATTACAATGGCATACCAGCCGCTGTTAAGGCGAAACCCATTCACGTCGGGCAGGGTATTTGCATAGATCTGCGCCCGATCCTGCGCCGCCTGCAAGGTCGGTTGTGCCTCGATCTGGACCCAGACACCCGTATCCTGTTGCGCAAAAACGGCGCGCACACCCAGTAGAAAAAGAAATGCAATTGAAGTGAATATGCGTGCCATTGTCCGCCTGTGTTTCGCAGAGTTTTTTCAGCCCGGAGAATACGCCAAATCAGCCTCGGAACGCCATGGCCAGATTAAGGGGAATTTCCAGTGTGGCCGCACAGAGACATGACGAGCCCACTGGCCCGTTGACGCCCCCGGACCCCTTGCATAGGAAGGGCAAAACCGACCGGAAACGGATGCTGCGGCGTCCAGGGGAAATGTCATGACCGAACCGTCCAGCGCTCCACGTTCATTTCAGGAGATCATCCTGAGGCTTCAGACCTACTGGGCCACCAAAGGATGCGCCATTCTGCAGCCCTATGACATGGAAGTTGGAGCTGGCACGTTTCATCCTGCCACGACGCTCCGCTCGCTGGGGTCCAAACCCTGGGCTGCGGCCTATGTGCAGCCCTCGCGCCGTCCCACTGATGGTCGCTATGGCGAAAACCCGAACCGGTTGCAGCACTATTATCAGTATCAGGTGCTGATCAAACCGAGCCCGCCCGATCTGCAGGAGTTGTATCTGGGCAGCCTCGAGGCGATCGGCATCGACATGGAATTGCACGACATCCGATTTGTCGAAGATGACTGGGAAAGCCCAACTCTGGGCGCATGGGGTCTTGGCTGGGAAGTCTGGTGCGACGGGATGGAAGTCAGCCAGTTCACCTATTTCCAGCAGGTCGGCGGACATGATTGCGCGCCGGTCTCGGGTGAACTGACCTATGGGCTCGAGCGTCTGGCGATGTATGTGCTGGGCATCGATCACGTGATGGATATGCCGTTCAACGACCCGCAATCGCCCAGCCCTTTAACCTATGGCGACATCTTCAAACAGACCGAAGAGGAATACGCCCGCTGGAACTTCGATGTGGCCAATACCGAGGTATTGCTGCGTCAATTCGAAGAGGCCGAGGCAGAATGCGCCGCCATTCTGGCGCAGGAACATGACGATCCCAAGACCGGGAAGCGTATCATCATGGCGCACCCCGCTTATGACCAATGCATCAAGGCCTCGCACATCTTCAACCTGCTTGATGCCCGTGGCGTGATCTCGGTAACGGAGCGTCAGGCGTATATCGGGCGTGTGCGGGCGCTGGCCAAACAATGTGCGGATGCGTTTGTTCTGACCGGGGCCGCCGGTCACGCGGGCTGATGGGCAGGTCAGGCCAAACCGGGAAGCAATGCCTTCAGGCCATCCGCGATCATGCCGATTGCGATGGCCGACAGGATCATGCCCATGAACCGGCTCATGATCACGCGCGCGTTGTCAGACAGCCGCTTTGCCAGGGCCGTGGCGTTCCAGAACGTGATCAGAAGCAACAGCACGACCGCAAGAAAAACACATGTGTACACAATGGCTTCGGTCGGGCTTTTGATACGATGAGCATACAGGATCAGGGTTGTAATCGTTCCGGGACCAACGAGAATGGGAAATGCAAGCGGGTAAAAAGCGACCGCTTCAAGCGTCGCATAGGATTGCTTTTCATCCTGCGTGCCGTGGTGCGAACTGCTTTCGTTACCATTCAGCATGTTCAGCCCGAACATCAGAACAACAAGGCCCCCGGCAACGCGCAGGTCGTCGACGCTGATTCCAAAAAGACCCAAAACCTGACTGCCGATGACGGCAAACCCTCCACCCAGGATAAGGCAATAGACAGCAGTCTTGATCGCAACTTTTCGCTGGTCGGCGACGGACAGGCTCTGAGTCACGCTCAGGAACACCGGCAGGTTGGTGACTGGGTTCATGATCGCGAAAAGCGCGCCAAAAAAGCCGATGGCAAGGGTCGTTTCCATTCAGGGTGCCTCGATCAGTTCTGCAATCTGCGCGAGGTTGTCCTATTTTCAACGATGAATGAAGGGGCAGCATGAGCGAAAAAAGAAAAAGTTCGGCCGGAAAGGTCATTGTTGTCATTCTGTTGCTGTGCACGGCCATCGCGGGCATCAGCATGTATTACTTGCAGATTTACGGGTTCTACTATGATGTCGAAGCGAAACCGGGCAAGGATGTCGTTCTGACAGAAGTCGAAACGAACCAGCCGGTTGCCATCAGTTACAGCGCATTTCAGGCGATTGACGCGGATAGTTCTCCGATCCGCTATCGGGCTTGTTTCGAAACAGAACTGACATTGGACGAATTGTCCGCTGCCTTCATGCCTGCTGACGATCCCGAACCGCTAACCGCGCCCAGCTGGTTTGGCTGTTATGATGCCGTGGCCGTCGCCGACGCGCTGAAGGCCGGACATGCGCGGGCGTACATAGCCATCAAAAACGTCCATTTCGGGGTCGATCGCATTGTGGCCGTGACCGATGGCGGGCAGGGCTATGTCTGGCACAGGCTGAACAATTGCGGCGAGAAGGCTTATGACGGGACAGTTGTGGGCGAAGAATGTCCGCCGCGGCCACAGGAGTAAGAGGTTCATTTTGGTTGATACGGTCCAGATCCCCGATTTCCTGACAGCGACGCTGGGATTTGCGGTTTACCTGATCGGTGCCGAGATCAACGCCCGGGTCGCAACTCTGCGTCAGTTCAACATCCCCGAACCGGTAACAGGGGGGCTGCTGGCATCGCTCGTTGTGTTGCTGCTGTATTTGGTGGCGGGTCTTGAACTGTCCTTTGGTTTGGCGGCGCGGGACTTCCTTCTGGTGCTGTTCTTTGCCGGGATCGGATTGAATGCCCGATTGTCGGATCTGATTGCAGGCGGCAAGCCTTTGTTTTTGCTTCTTGTCCTAACTCTGATCACAATTGTCGCGCAAAACGCCATTGGCGCGGCTGGGGCTGTCGTGTTCGGCTACCCTATGCAATCCGGAGTATTGTTTGGCTCTGCGGCGCTGATCGGCGGTCACGGTACTGCAATCGCATGGGCCCCGGAAGTGGGCCGGGCCACCGGTCTGGAAGGCGCGACCGAACTTGGGGTGGCCGTGGCCACGCTGGGTCTTGTTTTAGCTGCGCTTGTTGGTGGCCCCGTCGCTCGGTTTCTGATCGAAGGGCGCAAGCTTAGCCCGGATCGGCCGGAAGAAGAGCATACCGTCGGTCTGCCGGACAATCCGGATGAAGCGAGCGCCGGAATAGATCACCTGACGGTGATGCGCGTTTTGCTTCATCTGAATCTGGCCATCATTCTTGGTTACGCACTCAGCGAAGTCATCACGGCAGCCGGGCTCAAACTGCCATTGTTCGTGCCCTGCCTGATCATGGGCATCGTGATCGCCAACGTCCGATCGGCCATCGCGCCCTCAGCCCCTCCGGTTGCGCGAACGCCGTCGCTGGCGCTGATCTCCGAGTTCGCGTTGGGTGCCTTTTTGGCCATGTCACTGATGAGCCTGCAATTGTGGACCATTGCGGAGCTTGGAATTGCCATCGCCGCAATCATGACCGCGCAAACCCTGTTTGCGGTGGTATTCGTTATCTGGGTGCTGTTTCCGATTATGGGTTCGAATTACCGCGCTGCGGTGCTGGCTGCCGGGTTCGGAGGTTTTGCGCTGGGTGCCACTCCGACCGCCATCGCAAATATGACCGCCGTGACCAAGCGATATGGGCCGTCGCCTATTGCCTTTATCGTGCTGCCCCTTGTATCCGCATTCTTTGTGGATATCGCCAACGCCATCGTCATCCAGACGATCGTGAATTTCTAAGGACCGAAAATGCCCGACCTGCTGATCGAACTGTTTTCCGAGGAAATCCCCGCACGCATGCAGCGCCGTGCGGGTGAGGATCTGAAAAAGAAGGTGACAGATGGTCTGGTCGAGGCCGGTCTGACGTATGCCGGGGCCGCAGCAATGACAACTCCGCGCCGTCTGACACTGGCGGTCGAGGGGCTGCTGGCCGAAAGCCCCACTATCCGGGAAGAGCGTAAAGGCCCGAAGGTCGGCGCGCCGGACAAAGCCATCGAAGGGTTCCTGCGCGGCGCGGGCCTGACCCGCGATCAGTTGGAAGAACGCGAGACACCCAAGGGCGAGGTGTATTTCGCAACCATCGAAAAGTCAGGTCGCCCGGCTGCCGATATCGTGTCCGAGGTGCTTGACGCCACGATCCGCAATTTCCCTTGGCCCAAATCAATGCGCTGGGGCAGTGGCCCGATGCGCTGGGTACGCCCTTTGCATTCGATCCTGTGCATCCTGACCGACGAGGCCGGTGCGCAGGTGGTTCCGCTTGAGGTCGAGGGGATCACCGCCGGTGACAGAACCGCCGGTCATCGCTTCATGGCGCCGGATCGTTTCTCGGTTTCGTCTTTCGAGGACTATTCGGCCAAGTTGAAGCGAGCCTTTGTTGTATTGTCTCCCGAGGTGCGCGCCGAACATATCTGGAATGACGCCCAGAACCTTGCTTTCGCTGCCGGTCTTGAAGTGGTCGAGGATAACGGGCTGCTGGCCGAGGTCGCCGGGCTGGTCGAATGGCCGGTCGTTCTGATGGGCAAGATTGACAGTGAATTCCTGGATTTGCCACCCGAGGTTCTGCAAACCTCGATGAAGGAACACCAGAAGTTCTTTTCGGTCCGCAATCCCAAAACGGGTCGGATCGAACAGTTCATTACCGTTGCAAACCGTGAAACCGCTGACAACGGGGCAACCATTCTGGCCGGGAACCAGAAGGTTCTGTCGGCGCGCCTGGCAGACGCCAAGTTTTTCTGGGAGAACGACCTGCGCGTTGCCAAATCGGACATCACCCAATGGACCCGCGCGCTGGAGAATGTGACCTTCCACAACAAGCTGGGCACGCAAGCCGAACGGATCGACCGCATCGCAGCGCTGGCCCGCGAACTGGCCCCGGTGGCGGGGGCGGATGCGGATCAGGCCGAGAAAGCCGCGCGTCTGGCCAAGGCCGATCTGAATTCCGAGATGGTCTACGAATTCCCCGAACTTCAGGGGCTTATGGGCCGCTACTACGTCGCGGCCGCAGGCGAAGACGCGACCGTGGCCGCCGTGGCACAGGAGCACTACTCGCCGCTGGGTCCGTCGGATGACGTGCCGACCGCGCCGCTGTCGGTGACCGTAGCGCTTGCCGACAAGCTGGACACACTGACCGGGTTTTGGGCGATTGATGAGAAACCGACGGGGTCCAAAGACCCTTATGCACTGCGTCGTGCGGCGTTGGGCGTTATTCGGCTGGTGCTGGATAACAATCTGCGTGTTCGGATGGACCGTTTCTTCGACAGCCAATTGGTTCGAGCGGAAAGTGCTATCAACGACGCGCTGCCGGAAGCGAATACACGCGTTCTATTGGAAAAAATCGCCGAGCACGGCGTATTTGGTGCGGCCTTTCAGACAGTCAAAGAAGGGCTTGAAGGATCACCAGCGGCGGCGTTTCTTGAGCTGGAGAAAAAGGTTCCAGACGCATCTGACGACCTCCTCTCCTTCTTCCATGACCGCCTCAAAGTCTTCCTGCGTGACGAGGGTATCCGCCACGACATCATCGACGCCTGTATCGCGATGGACGGCAATGACGACCTCAACCTGCTGGTCAAACGCGCCCGCGCGCTGAATGCGGTGATTGCGACCGAGGATGGAGAGAACCTCGTGCAGGGGTTCAAACGCGCCAACAACATCCTGACACAGGCCGAGGAGAAGGATGGCGTCGAATACTCCTATGGCGCCGACATAAAATTTGCGGAGACCGACAGCGAAAGGGCGCTGTTTGCTGCCCTGGATCAGGCGCAGGCCGAAATCGAACCTGCGCTGAAGGCCGAGGACTTTCCAAAGGCGATGGCTACCATGGCCGCGTTGCGCGGCCCGGTCGATGCGTTCTTTGACGAGGTTCAGGTGAATACCGACAATGATATTCTCCGCCGCAACCGTCTGAACCTGCTCAGCCAGATCCGCCGGGTTTGTCTGGGTGTCGCCGACCTGAGCAAGATCGAAGGCTGACCCAGAACTCACTTGCGCCAACAGTGTTTGCGCTTATGCTGCGGTGAAATCAAAAGGTGCCGCAGTGCAGAATAACCCGCATACAACGCTGATCACATCCGACGCGCCCGTCGCCGCCCATACCCATGGCGGCCGGGCGAAATGCCTGCAACGTCTGGTCCGGCTTGACCTGCCGGTCCCGCGCACGGTCGCCTTGTCATTCGATGCGGTCCACCGGATCGCCGAAGGTCATATCCCCGACATCGCCGCCATTCTAGAACAGTTCGAACCGACTGCATTGCTGTGTGTGCGTCCCAGCTCCGAGGACCCCGACTGGGGCGGGCCGGGCGCGGTTCTGAACATCGGCATGAACGACGCCCGCTATGTTGACCTGTCCGACAAGATGGGAGCTGAAGCAGCGGCCGCACTGTATCTGCGTTTTGTCCAGAGTTATGCCATCCATGTCGCCCGGCTGGACCCTGACCTGTTTGATGATATCGATCTCACCGGCCGCGAGGGGTTGCGCCAGTCCTTGCGCGCTTACGAAGATGAAGCCGAAGAGGCCTTTCCGCAGGATCGGGGCGAGCAACTAATCGGTGTTCTGCGTTCGATGGCCCGAGCCTGGGATGGCACTTCCGCGCGTTTGCTGCGTCAGGCCAAGGGCGCGCCGGCCGATGCCGGCCTTGGCCTTGTCATTCAGGAAATGATACCGGGCGTCGGGCAGGGGGAATGCGGTTCCGGAGTTCTGCAGCTTGTGGATTCCACGACCGGGCTGCCGCAGATCACGGGCCGTTACCTGAGTCAAAGCCAGGGTCGGGACGCTTTGGGCGAAGACGTGGCGGCGCTGTATCTCGAAAAAGACCCGCGCGGCTTGTCACTCGAAGAGCTGGCCCCCGATGCATTTAACGACCTGAAATCTCATGCCGCGCTGATGCGCGAAAAGCTGCGTGAGGAAATGCAGGTCGAATTCGTTATCGAAAACGGACACGTGCATATTCTGGACGGGGTACGCGTTCAGCGCAGTGCCCGCGCCGCGATGCGGATAGCCGTGCGTCTGGCCGAAGACGGTATTGTGCCGCCGCAGGACGCGGTGATGCGCGTTGATCCGCACTCATTGAACGAGTTGCTGCACCGGCAGGTACACCCCAAGGCAGAGCGGGACATCCTGACCACCGGGATCGCCGCCAGCCCCGGTGCGGCAACAGGCAAGATTGTTTTTACCTCCGCCGAGGCACAGGCCAGCGCCGCGCGGGGCGAGCCTTGCATTCTGGTACGGCGCGAAACAGCGCCCGAGGATGTGCGCGGCATGCATGCCGCAGTGGCCGTGCTGACGGAAAAGGGCGGCATGACCAGCCACGCAGCGGTGATCGGGCGTGGTCTGGGCCTGCCGTGTATCGTTGGCGCTTCGGAGATGCGGTTCCAGACAAAAAAGAAGCTGCTGACCGCTCCGGACGGGCGTGTTTTCCAAACCGGTGACGAACTGACAATTGATGGCAGTTCGGGTCAAGTTCTGGCCGGTCGGCCCGCGATGCTTGAGGCCGCGCTGGACGATTGTTTCCAGACACTGATGGGTTGGGCCGACGCCGAGCGCGATATTGCAATCCGCGCCAACGCAGACACGCCGGCGGACGCACAGACCGCGCGGAATTTCCAAGCCCAGGGCATCGGCTTGTGCCGAACCGAGCATATGTTTTTCGATCCCGGTCGGCTTATTGTCATGCGCGAGATGATATTTGCGCAGACCTCGTCGGGTCGTGCGGCTGTGCTGGAACGTTTGCTGCCGATGCAACGCGAAGATTTCGTGCAGCTTTTCCGGATCATGGAAGGGCAACCTGTCTGCATCCGCCTGTTCGACCCGCCATTGCACGAGTTCCTTCCAACCACTCGTACAGGGCAACGTGAACTGGCCGAAGCACTTGATCTGCCGGTGTCGGATGTCGAGCGGCAGGTCAATGCGATGACTGAATACAACCCGATGCTGGGCCTGCGCGGCGTGCGTCTGGGGGTTACGGTGCCTGAAATCTATGACATGCAGGCGCGGGCCATCTTCGAGGCCACGATCGAAGCCAGTATGGATGGTGCGGCCGTCGTGCCCGAAGTCATGATTCCGCTGGTTTCCGCCAGGCGCGAGGTCGAGCTGGTGAAGTCCCGTATCGACTCCGTGGCTGCGGCCGTCGCCTCGGAAAAGGGGCAGGAATTCGAATACAGACTGGGCGTCATGGTGGAAACACCGCGTGCGTGCCTGCGTGCGGATGAGATCGCGCCACAGACCTCGTTCCTCAGCTTCGGAACAAACGACCTGACCCAGATGACCTATGGGCTGTCACGCGACGACGCGGGAAGGTTCATGTCCGCCTATGTGCGCCAGGGCGTGTTTGTCGAAGATCCGTTTCATGTACTGGACCGCGACGGCGTCGGCGAGCTGCTGAAACTCGGGGCTGAACGCGGGCGTGCCGCGCAGCCGGATGTCACGCTTTCGGTCTGCGGCGAACATGGCGGAAACCCCGAATCAATCTCGATTTGCCGCGATCTGGGTTTTGACTATGTGTCCTGTTCGCCCTTCCGGGTGCCTGTCGCTCGGCTGGCTGCCGCTCAACTGGCGATTTCGTCCAGACTTGGGGGTTGACAAGGGTCGCAAGCCCTAGGAATAGTGGTTTTGGAAGGACCTGTGGTCGAAAAAACTCGACCCCGCAGGCAATTTTCCTCTTGCATTTTTTTCAGATGTAGACCTTTCGCCCTCAGTGCGTTAAGAGCCTGATCGCGCCCGCCGGGGGAGGGTATGGCGCGAGAAGTGCCTGTGCGAGGTTATCTGATGCTACGTTACATAATGGCTGTTGCCACTGTGGCAGCAACCGTGCTGCCGACTGTATCCTTCGCCGAGAAGGAAGAGACTCATTCCGCCAAGGCTGAGCTGGTGACTCGGAGTGAACTGCCGGGTCAGGTTTTTCGTGATTACCTGAAGCTATTTACGCCCCGAAAAGAAGCCAAACCGCTGGACGTATCCTATTCCAAGGAATGGTTGGACCAGCAGCCCAAGGCAACCGGCGATGAGCATTGGAAGTGTCTGGCCGAAGCGCTGTACTTCGAGGCACGCGGCGAAAGCGTCCGTGGTCAGTTTGCGGTGGCCGAGGTTATCTTGAACCGGGTTGAAAGCAGCCGCTTTCCGGATGATCTGTGCGGTGTCATCCAGCAGGGAACGGGCAAGAAGTACCAGTGTCAGTTCACCTACACCTGCGATGGCCGCAAAGAGGTCATTCACGAAAAGAAAGCCTATGAGCGTGTCGCTAAAGTTGCCCGCACGTCCATTGATGGGATTGCAGATCAACTGACCGAAGGGGCAACGCATTATCACACCAAAGCCGTACGCCCGTCTTGGTCGCGGGTGTACAAGGAAACCGCCCGGATCGGTGTGCACATCTTCTATCGTCACAATTACCGTACCGCGAGCAACTGACCTGCTTCCGATTGGTGACTAAGCACCGCGAATGCTGAACCGGCATTCGCACGCTCGGGTTTCGCAAGTTCTCGCCGGTGCAAATGGCCCAAGTGGCGTTTTAGGCGGTTGGAATGGCGTTTGTATGAATGTTATAGGCCTGCGCACCGCCTATGATAGGCAACCTGCACTGCCCGAGCCCGAAAAGGCCATACCCATGAGTTCTGAAATCCGCCTTGCCTTTGCGCACCCGTCCGAACGCTCGGAAGCGACAGCGTCCCGGGGTCCTCTGGACCGTATTTCACTGCGCGATCATATCGTCGAAGTGGAAATCGGCGCATTTCAGGCCGAGCGGGGAACAACGCAGCGCATCTGTTTCAACATCGTGGTCGAAGTGCGCCCGATCAGCGATCCGATTGATGATGATGTAGACCGTATATTGTCCTACGACCGCGTCACAGAAGCCATTGCATTTGAACTGGCTGCTGAGCGGTTGAACCTTCTGGAAACTTTGGCCGACCGGATCGCCGAGCGTATCTTGCTTGAACCTCAGGCTGTAAGAGCTTTTGTCAGAATAGAAAAGCTGGACCGGGGTCCAGGTGCTTTGGGCGTCGAGATCGTTCGCGGCAAGGACACGGCCCATCATGACCTGATTGAAGAAGAGCGGCCGCATCCACGTCTGGTTTATTTGTCGAACGAGGCGATGCAGTCGAAAAATCTGACCGGATGGATCGATCAGCTTGAAAGCCGTCAGCGCCCTCTGATCCTGTGTGTCGGGGCATCGGACCTGACTGTTCCAAAAACCGGTCATGCAATGACACAACGTCGGATCGACCTGCTGGCCATTGAACAAAATGCATGGGTATTGGCGGCGCGCGATCACCGGTGCGTGGTGATGTCAACGCGGACAGAGCTGGATTGGGCCATGAAGAACGGCCAGATTTGTGTCTGGGCGCCGTCCAAGATCGTTCTGGATGCGGTGGATGGCCCGTCAGCGGCGCCGTCCGATTCGGTTGCGTTGGCAGCTTGGTTCGCGGCAACATTCGAAGCCAGCGAGATGTTGGTCATAGGCGGCGATCTTCCAGAGGCTCCCAAAACTCCCCTGCGGGCGGTGCCGGTGGATCAGGCCAAACTGTGACCGGGTATTTTCGTCCTCTTGTACAGCACGGACCGACGCGCCCGGCCCACGCGGTGTCGTTGGCTGGGCAGGATTTGTGGTTCACCCATGCGGAAAAACTGACACGCGACGGCGACCCGGTTTTGGTCGCCGTGAACGACATCCCGGAAGAAGTGATCAGCCGCCTGACCCGTAAAAGGGCGGCAGTTGCAGGTCTGGACATGGCGGTCCCGCAGATCATGGGCATTTTGAACGCAACGCCCGACAGCTTCTCGGACGGAGGTCTGCACAATTCGGTCGAAGCCGCTGTGTCTGCGGCCAAATCCATGGTCACGCATGGCGCCAGCATTCTGGACATCGGTGGGGAATCCACCCGCCCGGGTGCCCCATATGTTCCGGAAGCTGAAGAGATCGAGCGGACGCGCCCGCTGATTTCCGCGATCTGCGCGGAAACGGATGCTTTGGTTTCAATCGATACGCGCAAGGCCAGCGTCGCCGAAGCCGCCTGGGCAGCCGGGGCTGGACTGATCAACGACGTTTCAGGGTTTACCTTTGATCCGGATCTGGCCCCGTTTTGTGCCCGGGTCGCTGCCCCGGTCTGCCTCATGCACATGCAGGGTGATCCCGCGACGATGCAGGATGACCCGCAATATGATGACGTCCTGCTGGATGTATACGATTTCCTCAATGGACAGATCGAACACCTTGAGGGCCTTGGCCTGAACCGGGACCAGATCATTGCCGATCCGGGCATTGGGTTCGGCAAAACCGAGGCTCATAACTTGACCCTGTTGCGGAACCTCAGCCTGTTTCACGGGTTGGGTTGCCCGATCCTGTTGGGCGTGTCGCGCAAGGGATTCATCGGTCAGATCGGCAAGGAACCGCGCAAGGATGCGCGTGCGCCAGGATCAATTGCTGTTGCGTTGGCCGGATTGTCGCAAGGTGTGCAGATCATTCGGGTCCATGATGTGGCCGAGACGGCTCAGGCCTTGCGCTTGTGGACTGCCGTCCGGTAATCCGGTCCCAAGGCTGGAATTTTGGAGAAAACACCGATGCGCAAATTGTTCGGAACCGACGGGGTGCGGGGCACTGCCAACACGCATCCGATGACGGCGGAAATGGCTTTGCGCATTGGTGCGGCAGTCGGGCGATATTTCCGGCGCGACGCCTCCGGCGTGCACCGCGTGGTCATCGGCAAGGATACGCGCCTTTCGGGCTATATGCTGGAAAACGCGCTGACGGCAGGTTTGACTTCGACCGGTATGAACGTGTTGCTGCTGGGCCCGGTGCCAACGCCTGCGGTGGGTCTGATGACCCGGTCGATGCGCGCTGATCTGGGTGTGATGATTTCTGCCAGCCACAACCCGGCTGAAGACAATGGGATCAAGTTTTTTGGCCCCGACGGCTTCAAGCTGTCGGATCAGGCAGAAATGGATATCGAAGACCTGATTGAACAAGGCGTCCACCCCGCCAAGGCCCAGAATATTGGCAGGGCGCGTCGCGTGGATGATGCGCGGTTCCGCTATGGCGAGCGTGTGAAATCCTCGTTGCCACGTGAATTGCGGCTCGATGGTCTGAAAGTTGTGATCGACTGCGCCAATGGCGCTGCGCACCGCACCGCCCCGGAGGTTCTGTGGGAGTTGGGTGCCGAGGTCATTCCGATTGGCATCGCGCCCAACGGCAAGAACATCAACCTCAACTGCGGGTCGACCAAACCGCAAATGGCGGCGGAAACCGTGGTTGCCCACGGTGCCGATGTAGGGATTTGCCTGGACGGTGACGCTGACCGGGTCGTGATTGTCGATGAACAGGGGCAGGTTGCCGATGGCGATCAGTTGATGGCGCTGCTCGCCAGCAGCTGGGCCCGTGCTGATCGGCTGACCGGCGGGGCGTTGGTGGCAACGGTCATGTCCAACCTCGGGCTCGAGCGGCACCTGGCTGCGCGGGGGCTGCGACTAGAACGCACTGCGGTAGGCGACCGCTATGTTGTCGAACGCATGCGCGAAGGCGGGTTCAATCTGGGCGGCGAGCAGTCGGGTCATATCGTGATGACAGACTACGCAACCACCGGGGACGGGCTGATGGCAGGGCTGCATTTCCTGGCGGAAATGGTTCGGGCTGGCCGCAGCGCCTCTGAGATCTCGCAGCAGTTTGAGAAAGTTCCGCAATTGCTGAAAAACGTCCGCTACGAAGTTGGCCAACATCCCCTGGAAGCTCAGAACGTCAAGACGGCGATTGCCGATGCCGAAGCGCGATTGAACGGACAAGGGCGTTTGTTGATTCGCATGTCCGGGACTGAGCCGCTGATCCGTGTCATGGCCGAATGCGAAGATGATACCCTGTTGAATCAAGTCGTTGACGGCATCGTCTCCGAGGTCGAGGCGGCGGCTGGCTAGCGTCTGAAAAGCAGTTTCTGCAGGCTGAACCATTGGCTGATGGCCAGCCCCGTCAGGATCATTGCCAGCGCCAGATAGAACCGGAAAGGCAGCGCCTCGGACAGGATCCAGGCGCCAAACACCATTGACCAGATTGGAACCTGATAGTTCACCAGGGTCAGGAAAACGGATCCGGCGCTGCGAATGATGGAAACCCGCAGGAGCGTTGCAAAGGCAGTGGGGAACAGGCCCAGCACGATGATGGCAAGACCGGGCCGGGTGCCTTCCCAACGGGGAATACCTTCGTAAACCAACATGATCGGCAGCAACAGCACAGCACCGACCACAAGCGTCAAGGCGGCCAGGACAACCGGATCAACGGGCGGGCAGCGGCGGGTGAAGATCGAGGCCAGGGCGTAGGACAATGCCGCACCGACGCAGGCCAGTTGAGCCAAGGGTTCAGCCCCCGACCCCAATTGTGCAAGACCTGGCCCGATCAGTATCAGCGCACCGGTGAACCCAAGGGTTACGCCGAACAGTCTGCGCGCGTTCATCGGTTCATCGGAAAAGAAATGGGCAAGCGGCAAAACCATCAACGGGATTGCGGCCATGGAAAGCCCGGCAAAGGCTGACGGAACAAATTGCTGTCCCCAGCTTAGCAGGACAAAGGGCAGGGCCGTCGACAGGATGCCGATGATTATGATCGACCACCAGAGTGCCGGGTTGCCAGTGGGAATTTTTCGGCCCGTCGCCGCCATCATCAACAGCAAAGTCAGTGCACCCAGTGTCGTTCGGGCGGTTGCCACGGTGATCGGGCCGTAGCCTTCCAGGGCCATGGCAACGACCATGAAAGTGCCGCCCCAGATCAGGCCAAGCGTTACAACGCCGCTCCAGTCGCGTGAATTGGGGCTCTCTACCATGGCTTCCCCTTATCTTGCGCATCCGGGGATGTCACGCCGCCATATTTGACAGTCGGTAAGCTTTCACTTACGGTAAGTGATGGCTAACCAATATGTATTCTCTGCTTTAAGTGATCCCACCCGGCGACAATTGTTCGAAGCGATTGCAATCAAGCCGCAGGCAGTTGGGGATTTGGCTGAAAACATGCCTGTCAGTCGTCCTGCCGTGTCCCAGCATCTTCGGGTTCTAACCGATGCGGGCCTCGTGGTGTGCCGTGCCGAAGGGACCCGGCGGATATATGCTGCCCGCCCCGAGGGGCTTGCCGAGTTGCGGGATTGGCTGGATCGGTATTGGTCCGAAGTGCTGGAAAGTTATGCGGCCGAATTTAACGAAAGCGGACAGAACAATGACTGATCCCATCGTCAAAACGGTGATTGTAAATGCGACGCGTGAACAGGCATTTGATGTTTTTGTGAACCGGATTGCAAAATGGTGGCCGCTGCATGGCCATGCCGTGTCCGCCGCACACGGTAAACCGGCACTTGCTGTCTCGATCGAGCCGTTTGTAGGTGGCGCGATTTACGAAACAATGTTTGACGGCACACGTTCGGACTGGGGAGAGGTTCTGTTGTTTGCGCCCGGGCAAAAGGTGGCGTTTACCTGGCATCCCGGAACAGACGAAAAGCGTTCCACCCTGGTGACAGTCGAATTCGAAGACCACGAGCTGGGGCAAACAAAGGTAGTCCTTACCCATTCCGGCTGGCAGGCCTGGGCAACAGAAGCACCGGACAAACGCGGCAGTTACGACGGTGGCTGGGATTACGTTCTGGGCGAGTGCTATCGAAATGCGGTTGCAAACTGAAAAGGGCGGCCACCGGGGCCGCCCTTGTGCTGACAGAAGTCAGGCTCAGTTCTTTTCCTGATCGACCAGTTTGCCGGCCGAGATCCAAGGCATCATGTCGCGCAGTTTCTTACCGACCTGCTCGATCTGATGTTCATCGTTGTGACGGCGGGCCGCTTTGATGGTCGGTTGGCCAACAGCGTTTTCCAGCATGAAATCACGCACGAACTTACCGGTCTGGATATCCGACAGAGTCTCTTTCATCGCCTTCTTGGTCTGCTCATAGGGCAGGATCCGCGGGCCGGTGACATATTGGCCATACTCGGCGGTGTTCGAGATCGAGTAATCCATGTTCGCGATGCCGCCTTCATAGATCAGGTCAACGATCAGCTTGGTTTCGTGCAGACACTCGAAATAAGCCATTTCCGGTGCATAACCTGCCTCGACCAGAGTCTCAAAGCCGCAGCGGATCAGTTCGACGATGCCGCCGCACAGAACGGCCTGCTCGCCGAACAGGTCGGTTTCGCACTCTTCGCGGAAGTTGGTCTCGATGATGCCCGAGCGGCCGCCACCGATGGCCGAGCAATAGGACAGACCGATTTCCAGCGCCTTGCCGGTGGCGTCGTTGTTCACGGCGACCAGACAGGGCACGCCGCCGCCTTTGACATATTCGCCACGCACGGTGTGTCCGGGGCCCTTGGGGGCCATCATGATGACGTCGACGCCTTCTTTCGGCTCGATCAGGCCAAAGTGAACGTTCAGACCATGGGCAAAGGCAATGGCCGCGCCGGGCTTGATATTGTCATGCACATATTTCTTGTAGGTTTCGGCCTGCAGCTCGTCGGGCATGGTGAACATGATGACGTCGCACCATGCGGCGGCTTCGGCAATGCCCATCACCTGCAGACCTTCGGCTTCGGCTTTCTTGGCCGAGGGCGAGCCTTCGCGCAGGGCAATGACCAGGTTCTTGGCACCCGAGTCGCGCAGGTTCAGCGCGTGTGCGTGTCCCTGGCTGCCATAGCCCAGGATAGCCACTTTCTTGTCTTTGATCAGGTTGATGTCGCAATCGCGATCGTAATAGACACGCATTTTGCCGGTCCTTTCAGTTTCGATTGCGGTGGTTCTATCTGCCCGTCGGCGCAATGGCGATAGTAATGGGGTTGAGTATTTGAAAAAAAGATGAAGAATAATTCGCAAAACATCTATATTGTGAAAAAATCATGCTTGACGATACTGACCGTCGCATCCTGCGTCATTTCCAGGCCGATCCGAGCCTGACCACAGCCGAACTCGCCGAGCGGTGCAGGATCAGTGCAGGGGTGTGCTGGCGGCGGATTGAAAAGATGCAGGCCGCAGGAATCATTCAGGGGCAGGAGGCCGTGATCGACTGGGTCGCGCTTGGGTATGCGGTTGAGGTTTCGCTGCGGATTACGCTGGACAAGACACAGCCACGTGCCTTTGACGAGTTCACCGCAGCTGCGCGCAAAGTGGCCGAAGTGATCGAGATTCAGACCTTCCTTGGGCGGGTCGACGTGCGCTTGTCCGTTTTGGCGCGGGATATGTCCCACTACCAGCAAGTATATCGTGACCGCATTCTGACGTTGCCGCACATCGCTGACATCGAAGCGCTGATGCATATTGCCCGGGTGAAACGGGACGAGGTGCTGCCGGTATGACGGAACTGGACGAAACCGACCGCAAGATATTGCGTGCGTTGGCGCAAGACGCGGCGCAAAGCGCGGGCGCGCTGGGGCGACGGTTTGGCCTTTCGCAACCGGCAACCTGGCGGCGTATCCGCAGGCTTGAGGAGGAAGGTATCATCAAGGGGCGCCGGCTACGGTTGAACGCCGAGGCCTTGGGGTTTGGGGTGACGGTGTTTCTGGGTGTGAAACTGGCGCGCAAAGGGCAGGTCAGCCTTGAGGATTTCGAACGTGCCGTAAGCGCCATTCCCGAGGTTCAGACGGTCGAGCATGTGCTGGGTCTTTATGACTACCGACTTCGGGTCGTCGCGCGGGATCTGTCGGACTTTGAACGCGTCCTGCGGCGGCGCATCATGACATTGCCTGGGGCCGGTGACGTCGAGGCCAACGTGCTGCTGAGTGAAGAGCGTCTTCCGGGCCCGATCGGATAGGTCAGTATTTTGAGCGGATGCAGAAACCCGGGTGATGCGTCATGCGGGCAAACGCCATCGGCTCTCCGTCTTTCCAGGTTGTACGCTCAAGCTGAATCATTGAGGTACCGGTCGTGGTCCCCATGAATTCGGCCAGTCGCCCGTCAGCGGAAACGGCACAGAACGCGATTTCGGCTTCGGTAAAGGGTGCGGTCTTCAGCAACCATTCATGCGGCCCGTTTTGGTTCAGATCGGCGTGTTCCACATCCGGAACGGCCTCGATATTGATCCAGCGTTCTTCTAACTGAAAGGGGCGGTTGTCCGCGTAGTGCATGCAGATGATATGAAGGACACGCGCTTCCGGCGAAACACTCAGTTGCGATGCCAGCCAGCCAGGGCTGGGCACGACGCTTCGTTCGACCAGAGCATACCGATAGGTGGCATTCTGGTTTTCCACTGTCTGGCGCGCTAGCGAAATTTCCAGCTTGGCATGTTTGCTGGGTTCTTTTTTGACCCGTGTCCCGCTTTTCCGCTTTCTTTCGACATAGCCTTGTTCGGCCAGTTCCCGAAGGGCCCGGTTTACGGTCGCGCGGGCGCAATTGAACTCTTCGGCCAGCTGCGTCTCGGTCGGCAGCAAAGATCCCTGCGGCCAGATACGGGCTTCGATCCTTCTTTTGACTTCGTCGCGAACTACCTGAAAACTTATCCGTTTTTGCCCTGTCACCTGCGAAATTACCTTTCTTGTACAAAGTGTATGTATCTGGTCAGAAACACGTCAAAGTGTAAAGTAGGGGTGACCCTAATTGGCGTCATTTGTGCCTTGATCGGGCCGTGCGAGACGCAAAAAACAATCTGAAGAGAAAGGTTCCGTTGCGTCAACATGTGACGTGCGTAAGGTGCTTTACGAAATTCACCAAAAGGTTCAGAACTTCAGGAACCTCTCAGGAAAGGAACAATCATGCCCGCGTTGCTGGACAGTGTTGACCCAAACGGTCTCGAAGAATTCTCGGTGGTATTTACGGACCGATCCCTAAACCACATGTCGGCATCCTTTCAGCAGGTGATGCGCGATATCTCGGATATGTTGAAACAGGTCTATAACGCTGACGGTGTCGCGGTGATCCCTGGGGGCGGAACCTATGCTATGGAGGCCGTTGCCCGCCAGTTTGCACAGAACGCCAATGTTCTGGTGGTTCGCAATGGTTGGTTTTCGTACCGCTGGAGCCAGATCATCGAAACCGGTGGATTGACGGCCTCGGCCACTGTGATGAAAGCGCGCCAGACCGGAAATACCAGCCCGTCGCCCTTTGCACCGGCCCCGATTGACGAGGTCGTGACGACCATTCGTGAACAACGTCCGAATGTCGTGTTCGCGCCGCATGTGGAAACCGCTGCAGGTGTGATTCTGCCTAACGACTATGTGGCGGCCATGGCTGCAGCCGCGCACGAAGTCGGCGCGCTGATGGTATTGGACTGCATCGCTTCGGGGTGCGCCTGGATCGACATGAAGGCAATCGGTGTTGATGTTCTGATTTCCGCGCCACAGAAGGGATGGAGCGCGTCGCCATGCGCCGGTTTGGTCATGTTGTCCGAACAGGCCGAAGCGCGACTTGAGCAAACGACGTCGGACAGTTTTGCTATCGATCTGAAAAAGTGGCGCCAGATAATGCAGGCTTACGAAAATGGCGGTCACGCCTATCACGCCACGATGCCAACGGATGCGCTTCGTGCGTTTCGTGAAACAATGATTGAAACCCGTGATTATGGTTTCGAAAAGCTGCGTGATGCGCAATGGGCGCTGGGGAATGGTGTGCGGGCGATTCTGAAGGACAAGGGAATTGTCTCGGTGGCCGCCGACGGATTTGGCGCGCCCGGTGTTGTCGTCAGTTATACATCGGATCCCGATGTTCAGAACGGCAAGAAATTCGCAGCGCTGGGTATGCAGATCGCGGCGGGCGTGCCGCTGCAATGCGACGAACCTGAAGGGTTCAGCACGTTCCGCCTTGGTCTGTTTGGGCTGGACAAGCTGTATGACGTGGACGGTACCATCCAACGTCTGAAACGGGTTCTGGATCAGGTGATTTGAGCCGGAGACCGGGCCTCAGCGCATGCCGAGGCCCATCTGCATAAGCGTTTTGCGCACCGGCGCCAGTGAATAAAGGGCATTCAGGCTCATTGCGCGGGCGTCACGCAATGGGCGCGCTTCGATCATGGAGGCGCGGTTCAGCAGGTCGATTCCTTTGACACGCAATTCGATCTCGGTGTGGCGCGCTTTGTGGTAGGCCGCCAGCATCTGGGCATCACCCAGCCCGTCCGGTCGCGCCTGCGCCAGATCCAGCAGGCACCGCAGATCCCCCAGCGACATGTTCAGACCTTGCGCCCCGATCGGCGGAACCACATGTGCGGCCTCGGCCATCAGGGCGAGTCTTTCACCGGACAGATGCTCGGCCGATTGACTGATGATCGGCCAGATCGTGCGACGCGACGCTAACTTGAGCGGTCCGAAGAGTTCGCAGGATCGACGGGTCATGGCTGCCTCGAAATCCGGGGCGTCGAGCTTCATGAGCTCGACCGCACGAGGACCACGTTCCATCCAGACAATCGCAGAGGACGGCTGACCCTGCCAGTCGGGCAATGGAACCAAAGTGAATGGCCCGCCGGACCGGTGGATTTCGGTTGATACGTTTTCGTGCGGGATTGGGTGCGTGACCGCAAAAGCCAGCGCTTTCTGACCATAGCGTGTTGTCCGGACGCCGATACCAGCAGCTTCGCGCATGGGTGAATTGCGCCCGTCTGCCGCGATCACAAGTCGGCAGCGAACCCGGGCGCCGTCACTAAGCCCGACGCGGGCTTCGGCGGTGCGGGTAAACAGACTGGTGGTGCCGGTTCCGGGCCTGAAATCCAAATTGGGCAACTCGGCCAGCCGCGCCACCATTTCCCGGCGCAGCAGCCAGTTGGGAAGGTTCCAGCCGAAAGGCTGGTCGGAAATGTCCGAGGCATCAAAGTCGCGAACGACACGCGGTTCAGGCACGTCACCGCCGGCATCCACGATGCGCATGATCTGCAAAGGGGCGGCGTGCGCATCCAGACGTTGCCACAGCCCGCATTGTTCCAGCAAAACCCGGGCGGGTTGCAGAAACGCCGTTGTTCGAAGATCTGACCCTTCAATGTCGCGCTCGGTCACGGGCGGGGCAGGGTCGACGCAGATTACGTCAAATCCGGCTGCCCCAAAGGCAGCGGCGGCGGTCAGACCGGCGATACCGCCACCTGATATCAGGATGTCACAACTGTCAGTCATCGCGAAATTCTCCGTTGTCCGCAGACCCTAGTGGTGTTGCGGCCCGGGCGCCAAGTGACATCCTGTCCCGGTTCCTAACCCCGCGAAATCAGCAACAGGATCAGGAACATCACCGGCACCATCGCAAGTGCGGGCAGATACAGGCCGGGAAGACCGAACAGAAGGATGGAACATCCCCACATGCTGACGATGGCGGCGGCGGTATAGCCCAGATCCTCGGGCGCGCCGTCTTTCACATCGCGGGCCATCCATCCAAACAAGGGAATGGCAAACAACAGGCGCTGCCACACAGGCAGGCGCGGGGACATTTCGATCGCGCTCATTGGAGATCTCCGTTCTGTTCGTCGCTAAGGCGGATATAGGAACGATGATGCAGGTGCAGAATGAGCAGATCGTCGCAGGTTGCCCTGTCAGACCAGGCGTCCGAGAAACTGGGTCAGATCGTCTGTATGGTGGTGGATATGCTCCGCAGTGTGCGGTTCAGGTGCCACATGGACCGTGCGCATTCCCATCTCGTGCGGGGCTGCCAGATTGCGCGGGTCGTCCTCGAACATCGCGGCCTGTTCGGCGCGAATGCCGTCTCGCGCGAAAATCGCCTCGAACGCGGCTTTTTCCGGTTTTGGGCGGTATCCGGCGTGTTCGACGCCATAGACCGCATCAAACAACCCGCTCAGACCGCGTGCCGCCAGAACGCGTTCCGCATAGGGCGCACTGCCATTGGTATAGACGATGCGGCGACCGGGTAGAGAGCGGATATGGGCGGCCAGTTCCGCGTCCGGATCCATATGACTCATGTCCACCTGATGGACCGCATGCAGATATGGATCAGGGTCCAGGTCGTGCTCGGCCATCAACCCGGCCAGCGTAGTGCCGTACCGGCGCCAGTATTCTGACCGCAAACGATCCGCCTCGGCCTGGTCCACACCCAGAGTGCGCACGACATAATCCGTCATCAGCACCTCGATCTGATCGAACAGGCGCATATGGGGCGGATACAGCGTATTGTCGAGATCGAACACCCACTGGGTGACATGAGCAAATGCAGGTTTGACCATGGTTATGGTTTAGGGTCCGGTGCTGCGGATTTCAATGCTTCACTTGATTGGAAGGCCAAGTGGCGGATAGACATGACCGAAGGAGGAGACGAAAGACAAAATGAGCCAGACCCGCCAACCCAACAAAGATGCCTACAGCCTGATTCTCGAAGCCATTGATGTTGGCGTGTACAAGCCCGGCGATCGGCTTGTCGAAAGCGAACTGGCGGAACGTTTTGGCGTATCGCGCACCCCGATTCGCGAAGCGTTGCAGCGACTGGAAACACAATCCCTGCTGGAAAGGGACGGGCGATCACTTATCGTGGCATCGTTGGATCACAACCAGATGGCTGAATTGTACGTCGTGCGCCGCGAACTCGAGGCGTTGGCAGCCCGTCTAGCCGCCAAACACGCAACGGAAGAGGAAATTAAAGTTCTTCAGGACATGGTTCTGGCAGATGACGAACTGGTCGATGATCCGACGGCCCTGTCGCGTGCCAACCGTCGGTTTCACGAACAGATTCATTTGGCGTCGCACAACCGATATCTGGTTCAGCAACTGGATCTGGTGCATCGCACGATGGCCCTAATGGCCACGACATCGCTTGCCGTGCAGGGCCGGGGTGAAATCGCCCAGAATGAACACAAGGGAATTGTCGAAGCGATCGCGGCACGTGATGAAGATGCTGCAAGTCAGGCGTTGCGGGAACACATCTCGATCGCGTTCATGACCCGCCTCAAACAGGATGCGGTCCGGCGCGAGTCCTGAACTCAGGAGGGCAGCTGTTCCTCGGCCGCTTGTCCGTGTTGGGTCTTGTCCCAAAAAAATGGGTTCCAGATCAGCTCCCATAGCGCTTTGTAGGCCGCCAGAACGCCCAACGGGTAATACAGGATCATCGTCGGCACCCAAGGCAGCAGGAAACGCCTTTCCCTTGCTGCGACGGCGACAAGCCCGACCATGACGTTGGTCAGTTCGGCTGCAAGAAACAGGCTGAAAAGGGCTGTGACACCTTCTTGCGTCAGCCCCTGCGGCAGCGGTACGGATATACCCATCGCCAACAGCCAGAACACCCAAAGGACAGGGGCAAGAAGGAATTGCCCCAAAGTTCCCAGAAAAAACGCCTGAACGCCCAAAAAGCGAAGCAATCCCAGATCCCGCAACAAACCAACCGGTGTGCGCATGTGGACCAGATAGGTCACCATGAAACCCTTCAGCCAGCGCGAGCGTTGTTTGACCCAGGGCCAGGTCCGAAAGTTCGCCTCTTCAAAGGTTGTTGTGTCCACCATCTCGGTCCGATACCCGGCGCGGTACAACCGGACACCCAGATCGGCGTCTTCGGTGACATTGTGCGCGTCCCAGGCGCCCAACTCCTCCAGTTTGTCCCGGCGAAAAAAGAAGGTGGTGCCGCCCAGCGGGACCACAAGGCCCAATCGGGCAATACCGGGCAGGATTACCCTGAACCAGCTGTTGTATTCGATTGTAAAGCAGCGTGATCTCCAACTGGTGCGCGGGTTGTAGTAATCCAGCACGCCCAGCAGACATACGACATCGGGCGGCGCATGTTGAAAGTGATCCACCACGCGTTCGATCTGATCCGGTTGCGGCGCATCCTCGGCATCCCAAACCCCGATCAAATCGCCGCGGCAGAAATCTAGGGCGTAGTTCATCGCGCGGGGTTTGGTGGTCAAGCCGTTCAATTCCGGGACTTCCACGGTGCGCATCCAACTGGGCACATCAACGTGTGACAGTGTTTCGCGGGTAACGGCGTCGTCTTCTTCGAGCACCAGAATAACGTCCAACAGTGCTTTGGGGTATGTCAGCCGCCGCAGTCGTTGGATCAGCGCGTCGGCAATCTCGGTTTCTTTGTATAAAGGCACCATGATCGACACATAGGGCTGACGAGTGCGTGACACCCTGGGTCCTTCCTGTTCCGATGTCCGAGCTGTCTTTGACGTCAAGAAGGCCAGCAACCCGGACAATCTCAGGACCCAGAACAGGAACAACGTGCAGACCGCCGCAAACACCAGAACGGACCAACCGATCGTTGGGATTGCGATCATTGTCGCCAACAGGGCGATTGCGCCTGCGACTGGTCCGGTGCGTGCCCGGGCTGTCCAGGTGCGGCAACTGTGCAGCGGGTCCACACGGGTTTCGGCCGCCCGGGCCAGATCTCGTGAGAATAGTCGGGATATCGCCGTGCCAATCTGATCTGGTGCCGCCAGAACGGGAATCACTGTATATCGGCTTGCCTCAAATTCTGCTGCAATGGCATCGAAATGGTCTGGCCGGGCAGTGGCAACCAGAAGGATCGGACCCAGTCTGACCCACGGTATGACATGGTTCTTAAGCCAGAAGGACGCAGGTTTCAGATCGACCAGATCAGGGGATGGCGGCGTTTCTTCCAGATCCGCGATTTGCAGGCCTGTTTGTTTGGACAAGGCCAGCAAGACATCCTGCCGGCTGACGCAGCCCTCGCTCACCAATATCTCGCCCAAGGGGGCCTGCTGTCGTGATTGGAGCAGCAATGCGTGATCCAGTTGCGCGCGGGTGATCAGGCAGCGTTCCATCAAATAGAGGCCGAGAGGTTTGCGCAGCCCCAGTGCCGGTACCGGTTCTGCCGGGGCAAGTTGCTGTAAGTTCAGTTCGACCATTAATAAACCCTGACGCGATTACGCACGTCAGGGTTGCTTCAACATAGTTAATGGCCGGTTAATCCGGCAAAGGCAGGCGGCTAAGCCTTTTCTTTTCGCGCGGTCATTGCATCCGCAAAGCGTTCGAACAGGTAGAAACTGTCCTGCGGCCCCGGCGATGCTTCGGGGTGATGCTGCACTGAATAGACCGGGCGGTCCGTCATGCGAATACCGCAGTTCGATCCGTCAAACAGCGACCGGTGGGTTTCAATGACGCCATCTGGCAGGGATTGAGCGTCAACGGCGAAACCGTGGTTCATCGAGGTGATTTCGACCTTGCCGGTTTCCATGTCCTTGACCGGGTGGTTTGCGCCATGATGACCGTGGTTCATCTTGACGGTTTGGCCGCCAAGCGCCAGCGCCAGCATCTGATGGCCCAGACAAATGCCAAAGATGGGCAGGTCCGTGGTCTCGAGTACCTCTTTGATCATGGGAACAGCATATTCGCCGGTGGCGGCGGGATCGCCCGGACCGTTGGACAAGAATACGCCGTCCGGATCGTGTGCAAGAACCTCGGCAGCGGTTGCCGTCGCGGGCAGAACGGTCACGTCACATCCGGCCGAAGCCAGACAGCGCAGGATGTTTCGCTTGGCGCCATAGTCCAGCGCCACGACTTTGTGCAAAGGGGCCGTCTGCCGGGTGTAGCCGTCAGGCCAGGCCCAACGCATTTCGTCCCAGCGATAGCTTTGCGCGCAGGTCACGTCCTTGGCCAGGTCCATGCCCTCCAGACCGGCAAATCCACGGGCTGCGGCGACCAGAGCCTCGATATCGAAATTACCGTCCGGATCGTGGGCCAGCGCCACATGAGGCGCACCTTGCTGCCGAATGGCACGGGTCAGTCGCCGGGTGTCAATGCCGCCAATCGCAATTCGCCCGCGTTGCGTCAGCCAGGTTTTCAGTTCGTCCGCGGCACGCCAGTTCGAAGGCTCGGTCGGGTCCCATTTGACCACCATTCCCGCCGCAACCGGATCGCCGGTCTCGTCATCCTCGGGGTTCACACCTACATTCCCAATATGAGGGAATGTGAAGGTCACGATCTGTCCCGCGTATGAGGGGTCGGTCATGATTTCCTGATAACCGGTCATGGCGGTGTTAAAACACAGCTCGGCTTCGGTCTGGCCGGTGGCGCCAAAGCCTGTGCCGTAGAACAGTGTTCCGTCGGCCAATGCCAGACATGCGGTGGGCTTGGACGGGGCGTTCTGGGCCATGGCGCGACTCTCCTGCAGGGTAAATCGGCGCATTCCTAAGGGGGTTGGGCCGCTGGGTCAAGCCTGTTCAATTTTTGGGCAATCATTTAATATCAATGGCTTAGATATATTCGCCCCCGGTTGTGTCGCGCTTTTTGTTTCGATATGGTCGGGGTTCCTTCATCTTGGGGATGGATTGAGCAGATGGATATGCGATCAAGGGTGAATGCAGCCCTGAAGCAAGCAATGAAAGACAAGGAGGCCGAGCGTCTATCGACGCTGCGGCTGATCAACGCGGCGATCAAGGACCGCGACATCGCAACTCGGGGATCGGACAACGAAGAAGCAAAAGGTTGCGGTGATGCCGAGGTACTTGAAATCCTTGGTAAAATGACCAAGCAGCGCAAGGAAAGCGCACGCGCCTATGAAGAGGGCGGGCGCTTGGATCTGGCAGAACGCGAGCTGCGCGAAGTTGATGTGATCGAGGAATTTCTTCCAAAGCAGCTGGATGATGACGAGGTGAACCAGGCCATTCTGACCGCAATCACCGCGACAGGCGCCGGTTCGATCCGTGATATGGGCAAGGTGATGGGCGAACTCAAAACCCGCTATACCGGCCAGATGGATTTCGGCAAGGTCGGACCGATGGTCAAGGATCAGCTTTGCGCGGCCAGCAACAGCTGACCTGTCACTTCGACGTTTACTGCGCCAATTGCTGCGCGACAGGTTCGCGCAGTTTTTGTATCAGCTCGTCATAAAGCGCGATGCGCTCTTCCTCGGACAGAAATGAGCCGATTTCCACCTGGCGGCCGTCGCCGGTCAGGGTGACGTAATGTGGAACAGGCCCGCCGCGTTGGTGCATTTCAGGCCGGGCCCAATATCGGTTGCACTTCCATTCCTGACGACCGGTTCGGGGGTGGTGGTGCACCAGCCGGGCCTGGCTGCCGCTCAGCGTCAGAACCTCAAAGACGCTGCGGGCGCGGTAGTTTGTCTGAATGGCCAGCCACAGGCCCAGAACGCTGAGTAGCATGAAAGGAAGCAGCCCCCACAGCAGCACCGACCCCAACACCGCCAGCATCGGGATAAGCCCGAAGGCAAACACCAACAGGATGAACCGCATCGCCCATCGGGGCGGCAGCGAATTATGCGGCCAAAGGCGCAATTCCTGCTCTGTGTCTGATGTCTGCGTCCATTGATAAGGCATGGTGAAAAAATAGCGCATCGACACCCGGAGTCGATGGCCAAAAGATCAGATCACGTGACCGACACGCGCCCACGACAATGCATCATCCAGCCGGTCATCGCCCCAGAACACCTCACCGCGCACGACAAGGCTCGGCGCGCCAAATACGCCTAGCTGGGTGGCGTTCTTGGTCTCGGATTCCAGCGCCTCCGAGATTTCCGGGCTGCGCGCACGGGACAGTGCAAGGCGCGGATCCTGCTGACATCTGAACAGGGCCTCGGACAGGGCAGTTTCGCTGCCTGCTTCGACGCCATCTTCAAACCAGATGCGATAGAGGTTCTGGGTAAAGTCCTTGCCCCAGCCCTCGCGCATACCCAGAAGGGCGACCTGATTGGCAAGGGCAAGATCGGAAATCGGATAAGGGGCGGGCAGCTTGGCATGAAGCCGGTACTTTGCCGCGCGCCGTCCGATATCCCGCCACATGTAAGCTGACTTTGTGGGTTTGCCGGCAAAAGGAATGTTTTGTTGTTCGGACATGATGGTTCGCACGTTGAACGGTTTCCAATGCACTGTCGCATCATGTTCTGCACACCATTCATCCAGACGCATCACCGTCAGAAAACTGTATGTGCTACCTATTGAGAACCAGAAATCAATCTCGGGCATTGCGTACCTCCGGATTGCCGGATGACCAACCGCAAACAGAATAGCCGATTTTTGGCCTTCTGGCGATATTCCCGAAATGTCCGAAGGTTTCAAAAGAAAAGCCCCGCCGAAATTGGCGGGGCTTCTAAGTCGTGCTTTCAGGGATTAGTGGGCGTGGCCCTTGTCCCAGACTTCCTGCTTGGGCAGCTGCTCGAACGTGTGCTCGGGCGGCGGCGTCGGCAGGGTCCATTCCAGCGTATCCGCGTATTCGTTCCACGGGTTCGGACGTGTCTCTTTCGCGCCACGTAGCAGGGCGTAGATGACAATGCCGAAGAACAGCAGGAACGAGGCGAACGAGATGAACGCGCCAATCGACGATACGAAGTTCCACTGCGCAAATGCCTCGGGGTAGTCGATGTAGCGGCGCGGCATGCCTTGACGGCCCAGGAAGTGCTGCGGGAAGAAGGTCAGGTTGGCGCCAATGAAGAACATCCAGAAGTGAACCTTACCCCAGAACTCGGAGTACTGACGGCCCGTCATCTTGCTGAAGTAGAAGTAGACACCGGCAAAGATCGCGAACACGGCACCCAGCGACATCACATAGTGGAAGTGCGCCACAACGTAGTAGGTGTCGTGATAGGCACGGTCCACACCCGCCTGTGACAGTACAACGCCGGTCACACCGCCGACGGTGAACAGGAACAGAAAGCCGAAGGCGAACAGCATCGGTGTCTTGAACTCGATGGAACCGCCCCACATCGTCGCAATCCACGAGAAGACCTTAACGCCTGTCGGAACCGCGATGACCATCGTGGCAAGCATGAAGTAGGCCTGCTGACGCAGCGACATGCCAACGGTGTACATGTGGTGCGCCCAAACGACGAAACCCAGAACACCAATCGCGATGATCGCCCAAACCATCGGCAGGTAGCCGAAGATCGGTTTGCGCGAGAAGGTCGCAATGACATGACTGATGATGCCAAAACCAGGCAGGATCACGATGTACACTTCCGGGTGTCCAAAGAACCACAGGATGTGCTGATACAGGATCGGGTCACCGCCACCGGCCGGATCAAAGAAGGTGAAGCCAAAGTTGCGGTCCATCAACAACATGGTGATCGCGCCTGCCAGAACCGGCAGCGACAGCAGAATCAGCCATGCAGTGACGAATATCGACCAGCTGAACAGCGGCACCTTGAACAGGGTCATGCCCGGGGCGCGCATGTTCAGGAAGGTGGTGATCATGTTGATCGCGCCGAGGATCGAGGAGGCGCCCGATACGTGCACGGCGAAGATCGCAAGGTCCATGGACATGCCGCCCTCGGTCGTCGACAGCGGCGGATACAGAACCCAGCCCACGCCCGAACCGGCCTGATCGTTGCCGCCCGGAGCCAGAAGCGAAGCCACACCGAGCGAGGTACCCGCGACGTACAGCCAGAAGGACAGGTTGTTCATCCGCGGGAAGGCCATGTCCGGTGCACCGATCTGCAACGGCATGAAATAGTTGCCAAATCCGCCAAACAGGGCGGGGATGACCACGAAGAACATCATCAGAACACCGTGATAGGTGATCATCACGTTCCATAGGTGTCCGTTGGGTGTGCACGGGTCGGCCATGAAGCCTTCCAGGCACATGTACTGAACACCGGGGTGCATCAGTTCAAGCCGCATGTAGACGGTCATCAGAACCGAGATCAGACCGGCCAGGGCCGAAACGATCAGGTAGAGAATCCCGATGTCCTTGTGGTTGGTCGACATGAACCAGCGGGTAAAGAAACCGCGATTGTCTTCATGCTCGTGACCATGAATGGCTGCGTCTGCCATTTAGGTGCCTCCTGTTACAACACTACCGCACAGTCGGACCTCTCCAACGCGCGGGATTCCTGCTGGTTTTAGATTGCGAGGGGACGACCTTCAATGGTCGAGTTTGATCTGGATCAAGATTAATTGTCGCGGGCAGGAGGCTTCCACGACATTTTTGACCCGGTGGTGCCTGCTATTTGGCTATTGCAGTACGGTTTTCAAGAGGTGCGCCCGGTTCCCGTTTCCGTGCTTGACCCCTGGCAAGTTGGATCGCAGAACGGGTAGCAGTACCAAATCGGGAGAAATGCCATGACGGGCTACGACAATGACAACATCTTCGCCAAGATCCTGCGTGGTGAAATCCCAGCGACCCGTGTTTACGAAGACGATGACACGCTTGCCTTCATGGATATTATGCCACGCTCGGACGGTCATCTTCTGGTCATACCCAAAACACCGTGCCGAAACGTTCTGGATGCCTCACCCGAGCAACTGGCTGCTGCAATGGCGACCGTGCAGAAAATGGCGAGGGCGGTAAAGGCGGCCTTTGACGCGGACGGCGTCACTATTCAGCAGTTCAACGAAGCCGCAGGCGGACAGGAGGTTTTCCACCTGCATTTCCATGTCCTGCCTCGGCACGAGGGCGTTTCGATGCGCCCGCCGGGAAATATGGGTGATTTCGACCTCATCGCCCAACATGCCGAGAAAATTCGCGCATCTCTGACCTGACTCTAATGCGCCCCATCGCAGGTGTCATGATCCCCGAATGCATGCAGAACGGCACAGACATGATCATGATGCCCGTCACATGCTTTGGTGATGCGGGCCAGTTCTTTTTCCAGCCGGGCCAGACGTGCGATCCGGTCGCGGATGTCAGCCAGTTGACGCTCGGCGATGTCATGCGCGCGGTTCAGGTCATCCCCTTGCGCGCCTTCCAGGGTCAGTAGAGCTTCGACTTCGGCAAGGGGCAGCCCAAGATCGCGCGTGTGGCGGATGAACTGCAAGCGCCGCAGCGCAGCCGCATCATACCGCCGCTGGTTCCTGGCTGTGCGCGCAGGTTTGGGCAACAGCCCTTTTTCTTCGTAAAATCGGATGGTGGGAACCTTGACCCCAGTATGGCGGGACAAATCACCGATTGAGTACATTTTATTGGCCTGCCACTTGAACCTCTAGTTACTAGAGGAATTACATTGCTTTAAGAACCGAAACAACAGGCGCTCTTTACATGGCACATCAGCACTCGCACTCTGGTCACAGCCACCATCATCACATCGACCCAAAGGCCGGAGATGCCCGTGTCGCCTGGGCAATCGCCGTCAATTTGTTCCTTACACTGGCGCAGATTGTCGGCGGCATTCTGTCCGGCTCGCTCGCGCTGATCGCCGATGCGCTGCACAACCTGTCGGATGCCGCAGCGCTGTTCATCGCCTTTTTCGCCCGCAAGATCGCACGGCGACCCGCCGACCCGCGCATGAGTTTCGGGTATGGCCGGGCCGAGGTCGTGGCAGCGCTGATCAACTACACAACGTTGATCGTGCTGTCCGTCTACTTGATGTACGAAGGTGTCACGCGGTTCATCCAGCCGGAACCGGTCAATGGCTGGATTGTCGTCTGGATTGCCGGGATTGCTTTGGTCGTCGACCTCATCACTGCGGCACTGACCTACTCAATGGCCAAGGAGAGTATGAATATCCGGGCGGCCTTCCTGCACAACGTGGCAGACGCGCTGGGGTCTGTTGCCGTGATTATCGCCGGAACATCGGTCATTGTGTTTGATTGGACATGGGTCGATCCCGCAGTCACGATCATGATCTCGGTCTACATCCTTTGGCATGTCAAAGGTGAGATCGGTGAAACGATCCGGGTTCTCATGCTGGGGGCGCCCCCCGATCTGGAGCCGGAACAGGTTGCCACGGCCATCGAAGAAGTCGAAGGCGTAACCGCCGTACACCACGTGCATATCTGGAGCATGCAGGAGCGCGAACCGGCGCTGACCGCACATGTCATTGTAGACGAGGCGTCCTGGTCCGACGCCGGGGCCGTCAGATCAAGGATCAGGCAGAGCCTGAAAAACCGATTTGGGATTACGCACGCAACGCTGGAGTTGGAGCGAACTGACCAATGCTGTCCCGCATCTTCCCGCTTTGGACATCAGTGAAACATGCGTTTAATGAGAATTGCCGTTCCGATTTGGGGTCGGAACGGCAGACTCGTAACCAAACACATATTCGGATTCTCCGGGCAAGCCCGTGATCACCGGTTAACATACCACTCACTTTAGAACGGTGAACTCATACTACTCGTTAACGTCTTCTTTGTATCGGCCAGAATTAAACTTTGCATAAATATCACCGGAAATGTGGGTAATAATAGTTAATGAACCCACTGACCGGGAAACAGATGCCAGAGGAGTCGGTGATTGTTACTGCATGTTGGGCAATAGGCGCCTTGCCACCGGCCGATCGGTCAGGAATCACCCGCGGAAAAAGCGTCGTCAAAGGTTCTCTGGAGGGCAGAATCCACATCCGCCAGTGTCACCGGCAGCCCCAGATCGACAAGGGATGTCACCCCATATTCGGTGATGCCGCACGGTACGATGCCCGTAAAATGATCAAGATCAGGTTCGACATTGATCGAAATTCCATGAAAACTGACCCATTTCCGCAGGCGTAGCCCAATGGCCGCAATTTTGTCTTCGGCAGGCTGGCCCGTAACGATAAGCGGCTTGTCATCCCGCCGCACCCAGACGCCGACACGACCGTCGCGGATCTCTCCGCGGACGTTGAACTCGGCAAGTGCTGAAATCACCCAGTTTTCCAGCTGTTTCACAAACCTGCGCACATCCCGGCCACGCTTGTTGAGATCCAGCATGACATAGGCCACACGCTGGCCTGGTCCGTGATAGGTGTATTCGCCGCCGCGTTTGCTTTGGTAAACAGGAAACCGTTCCGGATCGGTCAGATCCTCAATACGCGCGGATGTCCCCGCCGTGTAAAGCGGGGGATGTTCCAGCAACCAGATACACTCCTGCGCGTCGCCCGAGGCGATCGCGGCCACGCGCGCCTCCATGAAGGCCACGGCGTCTTCGTATTCGGTCAGCCCTTCGGTGATCTTCCATTCCATACCGGCCTCTTATCCTGCACTGGGGTCAGGGAAAAGGGGTCAGGCGGCTTCGGACAGGCATCGCTGCAATACCTGAGCATACGTGTCCTGACCCTGAGCGCCGGTCAGCATGTACTTGCCCCCAAACACCATAGCCGGAACACCTGAAATACCCCGGCTTGTCCAGAATTGCTGCTTTTCTCGCACGGCAGCCGCGTGGGTGCCGCCAGCCAGTGCGTCCCGTGCCGCGTCAGGGTTCAAACCTGCCGCTCGCACTACCTGCATCAATACATCAATGTCCGAGACATCCTGCTGTTGCGTGAAATAGGCATCAAACAAAGCCAGTTTCAGCGGATGCTGACGCCCCTCATGTTCTGCCCAATCCAGCAATTGGTGTGCGGCAAATGTATTCACGATCCGGCTGTCATCGTTGAAGTTGAAGGTAAACCCAAGCTCAGCCCCCAGCGCTGTCAGCCGTTCGCGTACCTGCTGGCTTTGTTCACGTGTCGAGCCGTATTTTTCGACAATATGCTCTCTCAGGTTCTGACCTTCCGGCGGCATGGCGGGGTTCAGCTCAAACGGATGCCACCGAAGACGGGCAAGCACACCTGTTTGTTGCAAAGCAAGATCAAGCTGACGAAATCCCACAATACACCATGGGCATACCACATCCGAAATGATGTCGATCTGAACAACGGGACGGGGATCGGATGTTGTCATCGAGAGCTCCTGCGCGGGAATCCTGTAGTCGGTTTGGTTGATTAGATAAGCAGAGGGCAGGGGATTTCAAACAGGTGTCTTTTGCCTCTTCACAACGTCTTCATCAGCGTCTATACGCCCTCTACCAAGTCACTGGCAGTGCGGTCGTGGCGGAATTGGTAGACGCGCAGCGTTGAGGTCGCTGTGGGGTAACTCCCGTGGAAGTTCGAGTCTTCTCGACCGCACCAGTAATTCACCCATAAAAATAAAGAACTTCGTGAAAATAGGGTCTTAGCCTTGCAAAGCGTCACATTGGTCGTCACATTAGATAATGTGACGATTGAGGGATTGGTGGATGAAAAAGGTTGCTGACACTATTCAGTTGCGTGGGCGGTATCATGTGAAAATCGCGATACCCGAGTCGATTAGGGCGCATTGGGCTGGAAAAGATGTTTACCAAAAATCCACCAGATCGACGGACCCGGTTGCTGCCGCAAAGGAGGCGCGGCGCATTCGTGCAATCATGGATGCGCAGCTTGAACAGGCTAAGGCCGAAGAGGGTTGGCGGGCATTGGCCCGACACTTGCCGCCAGATCAAAGAGCGCTGCTGGACAAGGCCGGTGGATTGTCCGGGCTTTTGGATGAGTTCGAGCGAAGCAAGAAAGCACTGGCTTTCTTAGAGGCCGGTAAGCCCGCTGACGCGGGCGCATTCGACGTTGAGGTCGGGCCAAGAGGCGCGCCCACTAAGGTGCTGATTGACGAGTTGGCTGACCCAGAAGAGCTACAGTTACAGCAAGCAGAAAACCACGCCGCGTCAGCGGCGATACGCGCCCAGACAAATGCGCGGGGTAGGGTGTTGCGCCAGATTGGTCAAGACGTTGATCTTGTCGGCGACGTGTTCAGCTTGCGCGATCTGGTCGAAGATTGGGCACCGTCCGTTGATGCACATACCGCAGAAAACGGGCGTACATACGTCAGGCGGTTCACTGAACTGCATGGCGAGATTGGATTGCAGGACATTACCGGCGCTCACCTGCGGGAGTTTACCGACGCACTCAAAGGTCTTCCCAAGGTCCAGAGCGGCAAGCGTCGCGAAATGACAATTCAGCAGCTAGTTGCAGATGCCAAGAAGACCGGGGCGGACACCATCGGTTATGCCACTCAGAAGAAATACTTCGACATGCTCAAGGGTCTCATGTCTCACGCTGTTGGGCGTCGCTTCGTCGAAGCCGACCCTTGGGTGGGCATGAAGCTGGTTAAGCCCAAGGTGAAGCACAGCGCCGAAAAGGCCCGCCGCGCCTTCACGGGTGAGGAAGTTGGCAAGATATTGGAATTCGTCAAAGGATCGAATGCGGACCAATATGGTAGCACGACCGTGGACCGCTGGGCACCATGGATTGCTGCCTGCCACGGGTTGAGGATTCAAGAGGCCTGCCAGCTTCGGACAAAAGACTTCGAGGAAATCGGTGGCGTTTGGTCAATGAAGATCACCGATGAAGGCGAAGACCAAAAAACCAAAAATGCGGCATCTGTTCGTTGGGTGCCTGTCCATCCCGCATTGATCGCAGCCGGATTGCGTGGCGTGGTCGAAGCCCGACCGGCTGACGCTTTCGCATTCAACCAATTTGGGCGATACGCTAAGAAGCTGGAAGAAATGACGCCGGACACTCGTGGGCGCGTCAGCGCCGACTACGGCAAGCGGTTCTCATACCTGTTGCGTTCCAAGCTAGGCATCAAGGACCCCAAGGCGGTCTTTCACAGCTTCCGTCATCGCTTTCAGGACGCCTGCGACAACGCCAATATATCTGATGCGCATCGTCGTTACCTGACAGGCCGCGCCAACAGAGATGCTGTTGAGGGTGGCTATGGTGATGGTGCTGGCATGCGGTATCTGTTTGACAGCTTGAAACAGGTTGACCCGCTCGATCATTAATCAGTCAGTTTTTTGTGTTCTGGATGCCTGCTGTTTGCACCGGCTGTGCAGAAAACGGAAACTCAGCTAATATGATCAAGGGTCAGGGTATTTTCGGTGGCTCAGGTAATTGGTTGGCTCATTTAGTGTTGATTAGGCACGCACGTATTTTGTTCTTGAGAGGAGATAATTCAGTGACAGATCAAATTGAATCCGAGAGTGCGACTTTTGACGGTTCAACCATTAGAATTCAAAGGGACACTCGCGGTCGAGCTGCCTGCGTCGTTGAAGGTACAAGAGTCCTTCTGAAAGACGGGCATGAAAAGCCAATTGAAGATATTCAGCCATTTACTGCGGACAAGGCTGGAGACGAACTTATGTATCGAAGGTTCGACGGTATATCCGGTTGCTTTGATAGCAGGCCCAGAAAAAGAATTCCCCGTCGTCGTGGTGGAAGTCGAAACTGATAGAGCGAAGTACAAAGTAAAGGTTTCTAAATGGCACTCGTTAATGAGAAACTACTACTCATTGGTACAAGCTTACGTTTTAAAGCCGGGAGACAAGCTTCTAACATCAACGGGCACGGGTACAGTCAAGTCCGTTGGCTTTGAGCCTTATGATGGCGACGTGTGGAATGTTTTCTTAGCGAACAAGGCGTTCATCGATAACCTTGGTGATATGACGATGGAGATGATTTACGCCTTCCGTAGGAACTCGTTGCTTGGATTGAAACCCAAAGAGCACATCATACTAACTGATGGGTTGGCTTCAGGTTCGTTTGTTATGCAAATGCAACAGATCGACTTTGTCAGAGACGGAATGAACATAAACGAGTTCGCATAGCACTTCACTAAAGTAAGCCTGCGTAAGCAGGCTTTCCATTTAACGCGTTGCATCTTTTAGGTCAGCATTGCTGACCTTGAGCCGTTTTTGCGGTTTTCTTGCTTTGTTCCCAGCTCAGGTGCATAATCCGCACAGAACGGGATGAATGATCCAAGGAAAACTTTCTTTATTTGTGAGTAGGTTAACAAGTGTTGACTGTAAGTCAAAGCGATCTGGCCCACGCGGTCGGGCTAACGCGGAATACTGTGACGGCCCGTGCGCGTGGGTTGGATTATACCACAGGTGCAATGGGTGCGCGGCTCTATCGGCTGGCGGATGTTTTGCCGTCGATCAAACCGAGAGAAAGAGGCGCTGTTCCCGAACTTTTCAAAGCTGCTCGAAGTGACGGTGAAGAGCTTTGGGTGGGTGATAACGCTGTTACCCGAGCCCGCCGCTTGGAAAGATGGTTACGGGGTGAACAGGTCGAACGCCTGTTGCCTCTCGCATTCATCTCGAAGCCAAAGGTTGCCACCGGCGCGTCTCTGCTTGCCGCATCTTCATACATCATTGCTGCCGGTGTATCGGAACCATCGGCTGCACTTCCTTCGTCTGAAGAAGAACGCCGTAAGACGATCTTTGCCAGCCTGCGGAAGCAGAAGCCTTACGGCCTTTTTGACAATGTGTCCGGTGAAATCACGTCTGATGCATTGGCCTCAGTACTGACGGCGACGACTTTTGAGGGGCGAGTTCTCGGGAAGTCTGAGATGGCAACCGTATCGGCAAACGCAATGTTCGTGATGACGTCGAACAATGCTCGCCTGAACGAAGACCTAAAGCGACGTGCATTCCTGATCCGCCTAGATGCCAGGATGGAAAACCCAAAGGACCGGAAGGAATTTAAGTTTGATCTTGAAGGCACTTACGTTTCGGACCATCGCGGAGAACTACTGTGGGCCGCGCTGACGCTCATTAAGGCGTGGGTAGTGAACGGCGTGCCCCGACCGGAGAAAGTCCCGCAAATGGCCTCCTATGGCGAATGGGTTAGGGTACTTGGCGGGGTTCTCGAAAACGCGGGCGTCAGTACGTTCCTTGGAAACGAAGACCAGAAGGATGCTGTTGCGGCTATCAATGAAGCTGAGGGCATCAATAACTTGATCGCGGTCTGGTGGGAAAAGGCAAATGATCCTCAGCAGCAGTTTGTCACAACAGAGATGGTTGCTGGCACGGATGAAGGTTTGGTGGCCTTGTGTTTCGCTGAAGATATTGAACTTGAGGGGTAAAGAGAACCCGAAAAGACGCAGACCTTATCTATGATGCTACGGCATTGGGCAAATTCCTCGGCGATCACGCTGACGCGTACTTCAATATTGAGGGTGTGGAAAAGGGGAACCTCGGCGTTCAGCCGATTTGTGCAACAGAGCTGGGATTCGGCTAAAGTTGCTTGGTTTGCACGGCGCAGGTTAGTGAGGTGTGCTCGGCTCCGGCGGAACCTACCTCGTGCCCGCTTATCGCGGGAAACATAACAAAGAACTCTGTGCCTTCACCAAGTTTGCTTCTGTAGTCTATTGTTCCGCCAAAATGCTCAACAATTTCCTTTGAAATGTGCATCCCGAGTCCGGTACCGCCTGCGTGACGTTCATCGGAGGAGTCTATCTGGGAAAAGCGATCGAAAACTTTGTCATGGAACCCCTCAGGTATCCCGATGCCATGGTCTTTGACGAAGAGGCGAATATTCCCGCCGACCTTCTCGCATCCGACGGTTATCTCGCCTCCATCAAGGGAGAATTTAGCTGCGTTGGAGATAATGTTGGCCAACACCTGAAGAAGGCGGGAAGCATCACCTTTAACGTACAGATCATTGTTTCCTCTTAAGTCTTCTACAATTTCTACGTTGTGAGCACTGGTGTATCCCATGTTACAGGCAATCGCTTCCTGAATTAGCGCATGTACATCAACAGTTCCTTCACGGTAGTTCATCTCGCCCGCTTCCATTTTTTGAATGTCCAGCACATCATTGATTAGGGATGCGAGCCGTTCGCAGTTTTTACCTGCTAAATGAATGAGGCTTTGCATTGAATCTGGAGCTTCACCCAATGCGCCTGTGTTGATTAGGTCAAGTGATCCCTTGATCGAAGTGAGAGGCGTGCGCAGTTCATGGCTAACTGTCGATATGAACTGAGTTTTCGCAATGTAGGCCGCTTTTGTTCTTTCGTGCTCTGCTTTGAGCTTTTCGAGTTGTTCCAAATTCCTGCGGTAGAGCTTCAGGAACACCATCGAACAGTCAATCAGAAAGTACATTACAAAGATAACGGTGAAGAAGTGCAGCCAGAGTTCAGATGAAAGCTCGGGGCGTTCGGTCCAGATATCCTTGACGACAATCAACATGAACGATACGCCGTACATGGTCAGACGGACAATCATTGCCCACAGAAACTGATGGTTGTTCATTGCTGCAAACAACGCCGCAGCGAACAAGAAGAACATTGGAGTAAAGTGACCACCGGCGGGCTGTGCGAATGCAACTGAAACAGCATACAGGCAGATTGCAGATGAACTGAGGATCGTGTTCAACAGAATCCAAACAACCATCATACCAATTGCTTTGTGCTGATCTGGCTTTAAGCGCGGTACGCGTTTGGCCAGCAATAAATCTTGCGCTTCGCAAATGAGAATTGTCCCATAGAACAGCATGGCGTTAACGGGATCGAAGAAGAACGCAGTCAAAATGGTCGTGGCCAGATAAATAGCCTGCCGCTGCCACAGAAGCGCAAAGCTCATGGCAGTATAATCTATGATGTTTTGCAGAAGCCGGTTTTCCGTTTCACCGGAGTCCCGGTCCGGTAGATTGGCGTCGATGGCTGTCATCTAAATGTCTTCGTTTTTTGCGCTTGGACAGTACCATTAGCGGCACAATGAGGACTTAGTTGGTCTGAATTGGGTTCACAGTTTGGCGCTAATCCTTTGAAGGCCACCGTGATTGTTGGCGTTTCACGCAAGATTCTGGTGTGAGAGGTTGAAAAACTTTTGTTGCGCAAATGCAGTGTGGGGCGCCCAAAATTGACGATCTCGTTGCTAAGTGCGTTTTTTTTTATCTTAATGTGCCAGAAAGAAGGAGAAAATCTTAAAGGGTTGGGGTTTGACTGCTGTTGAATTTACGAAGTTGGGGCAGGGCGCTGCCGCTCCTGTTTCGGCTAGGCTTGCAAAAAAGCCGGTGACACTGCTTCAGTTTGCAAGGTCCGCTGGTCGAAACATGTTTGAAGTCATCCCGGCCGAAACTCTACGTGAAACTTATGTTCGTGGGCCTTTGAACATACACTATATCTGTGATCCTGAAATAATAACCGAGTTACTTGTCGGGCAGGGCCGTTCTTTTCCCAAAGCCAAGTTCACTAAAGACATTATTGGATCGGCTGTAGGCAACGGGTTGATACTCTCTGAAGGGGAAAAATGGCGTCAGCAGCGGCGTAGGTATTCTCCACTATTCGCCGCCAGGAACCTCCCGGTTTTGGCCCGGCATTTTGCAGAGACTGGTGTCGAGATTGCGGATTCATTGGCGGAACACGAAGGCCCTGTAGATATTGCACAAATTGCGCCTGCATCAACGTTGACGAATATTTCTAGGGTAATTTTTTCGGGTAACAAGAAAGTCAGTTCAGAGCAGATACGCATGGGGCTGATCAAGTATTTTGAGTACATTTCTGATTTGTCTCTTTTCGATTTAATGGGTTTGCCAAAGTGGGTGCCGCGCAAGAATTGGCTACGCAGCCTGGCCCCGGTCACCAATATGCGGAACCTCGCCGGACAGGTCATTGATCAGCGTCGCGCCGAAAGCCGCAGCGAGCCACAGGACTTCCTTGATTTTATGATTGAGGCGTTGAAAACAGATTTCGAGGATGAAGCGACAACCGTTGACAACCTTTTAACCTTTGTCGTCGCTGGCCATGAAACTTCCGCCAACGCTCTGGCCTGGGGGTATTATCTGCTGGCGTTGCACCAAGATATGCAAGCTAAGGTTAGACAAGAAATTCGGTCGGTTCGCCCAAAAGGTCCAATGGAGTTTTCTGACCTGGAAGCAATGCCACTCCTGCGCGCCCATGTAAAAGAGACGCTGCGGCTTTACCCTTCAGCCGCGTTCTTTGCTAGAGACGCATCTGCCGACCTTGAAATCAAAGGGGTAAAGATTGCAAATGGTGACGCGCTGTTCTTCCCAGTTTACTCTTTGCACAGAAACGAAAAACTATGGGATGCTCCTGACCACTATCGACCCGAACGGTTCTTGGGATCTACACTACCTCGAGGTCAGTACATTCCATTTGGAGATGGTCCCAGAATCTGCATTGGTGCTCAGTACGCTGAAACTGAAATCATGGTACTTATGGCTTCGGTGCTCCGTCGAATAAATTTTTCGATTACAGAGTCTGAATTGCCGGAACCAGTTTTGACATTCACCATGCGTACCAGTGGCCCACTCATCCTCAACGCCGAACGGGTTCGCGAATAAAGTTGATATCTAAACTCCAGTGCCTGACCTTTGATCGACGTCAGGCCTGGCGATAGAATTCGCTTACTGCCGGCGAGTGAGGTAAGTGTTATCGCCGTACAGCTCACGCAAGACTACATCAAACAGTCTATCGTTGACCATTTCTTTGCGATGCGGTGTGGGCTCAGAAAATGTGGAAGAGGTTGTAACCAGGCCCTTTCTGAGATTGGCCTCACGATGATTTACGTTTTTGATAGCCATGTCCAAAGAGGCGAATGCTCCAACCTTCGTAAAAGAACGAAGCGATACCGGTGTACCTTTCACCACTTTAAGATGGACAGATGCGCAGCGGTTGCTGAGAACAGTCCCTAGTTCTTGGTTTAGGAAAGCTTCGGTCGGAATATTCTGGGTGCATTCCCGCCCATGTGTAACAATGAGAAATGCGCCACTCCCGCGATAGGAATAGATTCCTCCAGCAGCCTGTGTTGTTCTTTCAATGCAGAATCCAATGTCGGAAACAGATCGCCGAAAATCACCAAAATTCTTCAGATCAAAGTGATACTCGGCGTCACGAAATTTGATTGCGGTGACCCAGGTGTCAAATCGACGCCTCCGTGAAAGCTGCTCGACATAGTTGTCGAATTCGACATACCCCAAGCAGTGTTCTTGCTCGTCGATAGACAAAGGATCCTTGAAATTGAATTTCTGGTTGAAATCCAATTCACTGCGAAGATTTTCTATCGACGCCGATGAGGATTGGGTTTTCTTTCTCTCCATCATCAGAAGGTGAGCGGCGTTCATACGGCTGCGCAATTCAAAGAAGTCGAAGGGTTTAGTTACATAATCAAACGCGCCTTCTAAAAATGCCTTCTCGATGTTCTGCCTGTCATCCAGTGCAGTCAGCATTATGACAGGTGTTTCCAGATTTTCCGGCAGGTTTCGGATTTGTGAAAGCAACTCTATCCCCGAGGTTCCAGGCATCTGAATGTCAACAAGCAGACAGTCGAACGGGGATTCTGCTGCTTCTATCATCCCAAGCGCTTCATCAGCTGAACTGGCAGCAGCCACATTGCAGTTTTCGAGTTCAGGAAGTGCTGACTGGAGCAATTTCAAGATGTCAGGATCATCATCAACCGCCAGTACAGTAAGTGCGGTCTTTCTTTGTGCTCGATGCTCTAGATTTCTTTGGAACCGATCACTGCCAAATGTGGAATGTCTCATAACTGGTGAACCGTCGATATCCTCATAACGGGGTAAACTTATGAGGAGAGTGGGTCGAAACAGCGGCAAAAATGGAGAAAGTCTTCGTAGAAAGGGGCTTTTTCTTGACCTTTATTTGGCGCCAACGGCCTCAACAACGAATTGCCAGTTATTGTTGTGAACTAGCGTCGCTTTCTCGTAACGTTATTATTTCGGCAATCTGTTGGCGCCAAAGGGCAGTATACGATTGCAAAACTACGGAATTGAACAACGGTTAGAAGTCCAAGCATCGACTCTGGGAACCCCACGAAAATGCAATACAGCCGAGTTTTCCCAATAGTCTTAAAATCAACCTTAGTTGCAATGAAATATGCGTCGGGCGTCCAAGAGTAAATAAGACAATCTAGTGGGTGAGGTGTTCCATTTACTTGTGGATGTTGAATAAAACCGACTGACTGATGGTGCCATCGATGGAAAACTTTGCGCCGACAGGCGAGGCATTGATGCCCAGTCGCCGTGACCACCGTGCCCAGACTGAGGGGACGATGCCCAGGATGCTGGTTGCACCACCTTCCATCGCGACAGTAGTCATCTGGTGAAACAACTCCTGTTGAACCGGAAGCCTGCGTGACGATGCAACATCCTTTGCCACGAAGAAACGGGATGCTTCCCAAACAGAGCGCTTTACCGGGGCGTCAATAAATAGAACGTCAGATGGTATTCCTTTAAGGATACCTCTTTGCGCGTCGCGCAGCATATAACTATATATCCCGCACTCTGCAGTCGTGGGCAGAAGTCGCACACCTCCTAAGACCTCACCGAATTCATGCAACACAACCCATCGACAGGCTGGTGTGTCGTATTGGTCAAATTCCATCCCGTCAGCTTCACCAACTTGCCACTTTAACTGGTCAATGAAAATTGATTTTCTGGTTTCAAGGTATTTTGCCAGAAGGGTGCCATGCTCGTAAATATTGCGAAAATTAAGTGTAGTCGCGCGAATATGGCCAATGTTGCCACGTGGCTTTGGCGGCTTGCTATTGACAGCAAAAATTTGTAGACGCGCCAAAGTATTTGGTGCGCCTGAAGTGCCGTTAGCAGGTGTCAGTTCCGGAAGCCCCTCCGGGACCGGGTATGTCTGCTTATACCTGAGTGGTTGGTCCATATTTTACTCATATTTCCGACACACTTATGGCAAGATTCAACTCAGCAAGTCCACAACCCTATGCGGTAGTTGCCCGAATAGATGGATAGGTGTGTCTAAATCTCCTCCCTTCCTTTGGTTACCTTCGCCGCCTGACCAAAAACTTTAGAAAGTTCTTGGCTTCTATTTTTTCCCGCAGGTTCCAATTATTTCCCCATGTCTGGCAACACACTGAAAAATATAGATTCTTTTATGTATTCCTTTCAAATTTTTGATGGATCAGGCGCGGTTTCGCTATCCGATAGTATTTCGAGGCAGTCGTGACGGTTGATAGAAGCAAAGTTATAATGGCATCAATAATTGGAGGGATTTGCTTTTCAGTATGCGCTCTCGCACGGGAAGAATTGTACAAGGTAAAAATAATGCACAGACATAAGGAAGCCCACCTTATGTCACCGTTTTGCCGCCTTCGTAAGAGAGGATGAGAACACCCTGAGTGTATCATGCGCCAGCCAACCGTTGCCTGAAGTCTGCAATGCCCAACGGTTGGCGAGGCGTAAAAGGTTGGTGAAAAGTTATGCGTATACTTGCTGTAGACGACGATCCTAGCATCCTGGAGTTGCTAGATAGAGTTCTAGACGCGTTCGGTTATAAAGACGTCGTCACCGCCAGAAGTGGGCCAGAGGCCATTGAAATACTGTCACGACCTAACGAAGCGTTCGACTGCTTGTTACTGGATGTGCAGATGCCGCAAATGAACGGCATAACTCTTTGCGAAGAAGTGCGAAAATTACCAGAATACAAGTACACGCCCATTATCATGGTGACCGCCATGGTGCAAAAAGAGTACATCGACGAAGCATTCGGAGTTGGGGCAACGGACTACGTTACAAAGCCTTTTGAGTTCTCTGACCTGAAGCAGAGGTTGTCTGACGCCTATAGAATGGCAGCGGAACGAAGAGCCGCAATCGAAGTGCTGGAAGCTGAAGCGGATTTTGAGTTGTGTTTTGGCAATAGTCCGGACGTTCGCTTAATTGATCCGCAATGTTTCGGAGATTTGCCCGGTTTCATTGGGTTAGCTGAATTTGAGAACTACGTAATTCAGCTTTCAACGATGCACTCCATGGCTGCAAAGCTTGTGGCGGTGAAATGCATAGGCGCCGAACAAATCTATGAGACGAGCACGGTCAGTGAATTCCGTAGTGCCATGACTTTAGCTGGTACAGCGGTTCTGTCAGCTAGTCAGGAAGGGCGTAAAGTGGCGACCTATTGGGGAAATGGCGTGTTCTTGGTGATCTACGACAATCAAATTAATTTGAGCGTGGACCAGTTAGGAGCTCCGCTTCCCGAGGCATTGAAAGAAATTTCCGGTGACACCACTTCAGGTCGGCCAATTGGCTTCCAAGTTAGCGAAGAAGTTATGCTTAAAGCCAAAACCAAGATGGAGGCGTTGTTCTTGATAGACAAGGCCGTCGAAATGGCTGAAATGTCGGAGGGTCGAGCGGCGAATATCGCTTGAAAAACTGCATATATGGATGGTGATTAGGGTCAGGACTTCGGTAACGGGGTCGTCTCAGTCAAGCGATTTACGCAGTCAATTTGATCCGCCAGGGCGGTTCGCTGGGATCGGGTTTGCTTGCCTTAGCTGTCTGGCTGTCTTCGGTTGAGGTCCTTCGGGTACATGCTTCGGTTCGTGGTCAGCGCGGCGGCTGCCAACATGATGCGGGTTCGATGTAATTCCGATGTGCCCATCTCATAGGCGTGCTTGACGAATGTCAGCTACTGTCCTGACCTCGGCATCATCGGAACCACGTCCCTGCGGGACCTCGACAGCCTGCGATCAGGCAGGCAACGGGTGACGTGGCGACCGGTCAGGCAAGGTTTGGCGCGGCATCCGCTTGGAAGGTTGTGCCATTGATCCAAATCCGATGGAGGATGACAGCGATGCGGCGTGCGAGGGCGACCATCGCGATTTTGCGACCACGCCGCTGTGCGAGCTGCGCTCCCCATGTTCTCAGCCATGTCGATCGGCCACGGTTCATCATGACAGTTGCGGCCTGACATAATGCTCGTCTTAGATTGACGTCACCAGCTTTGGTGATACCGCCTGACACGTCCCGTTCACCGGACTGGCTGCGTGAGGGTGTCAGGCCAACCCAGGGACCAACCCTCTTCGAAGACCGAAAGCGGCTCGGATCATCGACAGCTGCGCAAAAAGTCAGCGCGACGACTGCACCGACCCCTGGCATCGTCATGAGGCGGCGGCATACGGGGTCATTCCCAGCCAACTGGCGCACGCGCTTTTCAAGACCGGCCAGTTCCTGTCGCAGGGATGCTCTGGCCCGAAGCATAGGTGCTGTCGCGGTTTCCAGCATCGGATTGCCATCCGCCAATTCCCGAATGCGCGTCTCGAACCTACCGCGAGAGATCGTGCCGACCTTAAGGCCAAAGTTCCGCAGCAGTCCGCGCAACGACATTTCCAAAGCGATCATATTCTGCTGGATAGCCTTTCGAGCGCCGAGAACGGCTCGGGTTTCCTTAGCAGAGACGGATTTACAGTGGACCGGACGGAACCAGCCGAGATGAAGAAGGCGTGCAATCCCTTCTGCATCGCGTCGATCCGTCTTGATCGGCATCGCCTTCAGCGCTCCTTTCACCTGGCGCGTTTCCATGAGCACGGCATCAAGGCCAGCTTCTGTCAGCCCTCGGTGCAGCCATTGCGACAGTGGCCCGGCTTCCAAGCCAATTACCACGATGCTGCCGTCAAGTTCGTCCAACCAGCGTGCCAGAGCTTCGGGTTCACTTTCGGTCTCCGCCTCTTTGACGATCTGGCCATGCTCGCTGACCACACAAACTGCAGTCTTCGCCAACGACACATCCAATCCAATAAACAACTCCATCCCGTCGTCCTCCATGTGGGTTCAATACGGGAATGGCGACAACTCAACGCGGATCTGGCAAGTGGCAACGGCGGTGCGTGACGCAGGCCCCGTTACAGCATCTCATAGCCAATAGATAACGAGTGCTGCGAGGGCGATTGCTGACAGGAAGACCTTCGGGCACCTGTCATAGCGGGTTGCCACACGCCGTCAATCCTTCAACCTGCCGAACATGATCTCGATCCGGTTGCGCCGTCTGTAACGACGCTTGTCGTACTTAACCGGTTTCTTCCGCTGCTTCCGGCCAGGGATGCAGGCGCGTATCCCCTTGTCTTTCAACGCTTCCCGGAATCAATCGGCGTAATAGCCACGATCCCCGAGCAGCCAATCAACATCCGGCAGGCCGCTCAGCCGTGCCCGCGCACCAATTTAATCGCTGACCTGACCGGCGGTGATAAACAGGTTGAGCGGACGTCCCCGGTCGTCGCAGATGGCATGCAACTTGGTGTTCATGCCGCCCTTGGTGCGACCGATCAGGCATCCACGCCCCCTTTTTTGACGCCCAAACTGGTTGCGGTACGGTGGGCTTTCAGGTAGGTGGCATCGATCATCACGGTCTTCTCTTCACCGTGTTCGGCAGCCAGACCGGCCATCATCCGGGCGAAGATGCCTTTGTCGCTCCACCGCTTCCAACGGTTATAGAGCGTCTTGTGTGGGCCATACGCCGAAGGGGCATCGCGCCATCTCAACCCATTGCGATTAATGAAGATAATGTCGAATAACACACGTCGATCATCAACGCGTGGTTTGCCGTGGGACTTGGGGAAGAAAGGCTCAAGAAGTGCCATCTGCGCATCAGTCAGCCAGAAAAGATCAGACATGGTCACCGCCCGATTTTCGAACCGTGAACCACGCAGCCAAGCGGAAATCAATGGGTCCTGACCCTAGACCTTGCCTCCGCTTGTAAAAGTCCATGCTGTGGAAAATCAAGCAGATCAGAAACCCGTGTGTCTTGATCTAAAAGCACCCCTTTTGTGGTGACCCGCAGAAAGGGTGCTTCTGTTGTTTTTGGGTTCACAAAACTAGTGAATTGGACACGGTGCCAGCTTCTGGCAGGGCGGAAAACGCTCACTTAGCCATTTCAAAGTGCATTCCATCCTTGGTCTTGTTGTAATGTCCGCCCCAGTAGAAACCCGCATTATTCGCGATTTCGACGAGCTCGCGGACAGACCCTTTGTTCCCGCATAGCGCAGGCGTCTTCTTCCAGCGGTTCCAATGGGTGCTGATGTCGATTGCAGATCCAAAAGAATGGTTGCTCAAATTGCTAACTTTTGCACTGCTCTTTTTCCCATGACCTTTAGTGGGATGGGGAGCCTTGTCTCGTTTGTAACGAGGCACGAAGCAACCTGCGTAATTGAGAACAAGGTGAAGCAAACTCGCGTCCTCCCAATCATCAAGGAGGCTTTTGATCCTGGGAACCATAGGCTTGTGACACCTGATGTAACCTCTGTATCCCGAAGCGAACTCAAATCGGTTGTCGTAAAAGTTGACGATGAAGTCTTCTTCCCAATCTGAAGATTTTCCGTCATGCGACCCTTTTACGACGATAGCTTCCTCATCGTGCCGTGGCGGCTTGGACTTTTGAATAAAGTCAAAAGCCGTAAACTTCTTGTTTCGCCAAGCATTAGTGGGCGACTTCAGCTTAGCAGGTTTGGGTAGCCAGTCGATCCCAGACCGTTTTTTGTAGTAGTCCTTTGGCAGAATATTGTAGCCCAAAGTAGCTGCAGCTTTCAGAGTTTTTTCATCCACCCTGCCATTTGCGGTTAAGCCATTCTGCATCTGAAAAACCTTAGTACCTGTTTCAGAATTGCTCCCGAAAATAGCATCGATGATGCCCACTTGAGGGATGTTATTCTTTAACAGAAAATATTGCCATCTTTGGACTTCCGCAGGAACGTTGTTCCCACCCCGTGAGAGCTTAAATATAAAAAACCTCCATCGAAAACTATAGCTAATGGGTTGTATAATAACATAAATCCAAAATTTTCGAAGGCTTCGAGATCTTTGCGATTGCGAGGGCTCTGTTGCACAAATCGGCTGAACGCCGAGGTTCCCCTTTCCCCGAACGGACTTATCTCACAGCTCCCGTGACGGGTATGCCGAGCGCGGTGTAGCCGTTCAGGACGGCGATGCGGACCTGGAACTCGGCGACCTGTCGCTCGAAGTCCCTCGCCATGAGCCGTTGTCCCAGCAGTTTCACACAATGCATCTTGGTCTCGACGCGGCTCCGGCGGTGGTAACCGCTCCATCTTCGCCAGAGGGCGCGGCCGAGGTATTTCGATGCCCGCAGCGCCTCGTTGCGCGCTACGGCACCAGCGGTGACGGTCTTCCATGGCTTGGCGTTCTTGCCGGGCGGGATGACGGCGTGGGCGCCGCGGTCAGCGATGGCATCGTGGCAATTGCGTGTGTCGTAGGCCCCATCTGCCGTGACGATGCCGATTTCCTGGTCCGCCGGGATCTGGCCGAGCAGGTCGGGCAAAACCGGTGCTTCACCAATGTGGCTCCCGGTGATCTCAACAGCCCGGATCTCCAGCGTTTCCTCGTCAATCCCGAGGTGGACCTTGCGCCAGACGCGATGCTTCGGGCCACCATGTTTGAGGGCGTGCCATTCGCCTTCGCCCTCGACCTTGATGCCGGTGCTGTCGATCAGCAGGTGTAGCGGACCCTTGGAGCCGCAATACGGGATATTGACGGCCAACGTCTTTTGACGGCGCGACAGCGTGCTGAAGTCGGACACCGTCCAGTCGAGGCCAACCAGTCGAAGCAGACTTTCGACGAAGCCAGTTGTTTGCCGGAGCGCCATCCCGAACAGCACCTTCATCGAAAGGCACGTCTGTATAGCGGCGTCGCTGTAGATCTGCTGGCGGCCACGCCTGCCTGTCGGCGCGCCATCCCAGCTCATCTCAGGGTCGAACCAGATCGTCAGCGAACCCCGGCGCTTGAGCGCTTCGTTATAAGCTGGCCAGTTCTTGGTCCTGTAGGTTGGGGGTGTAGGTCTGCTAATGCATCCCAGCTACCACACTGGATTCACAAGATGAATCCCTCACGCGTTTTGTGCAACAGAGCCGATTGCGAGACTTCGATCAGTGAGCGCGAGACGATTATCGGCGAGTGCTTGCTGCAATCGAAGAGCTTCCTTCAACTTTCCAGAGCTGGTACGTTAGGTGATCAATTCCCGATACTAGCAAAGAAGAGATATTGGTGTTCGCGGAAGGAAAAGGAACTTCGCTCAGCCCCGGGGATTTCTTCCCAATAGCAAAGAGGCGGAGGCCGCAAAATGAGGCATGCAACCTCCGCCCAAAGGGTTTCGTCATCAAATCAACAATCAACATGCCAAGCAATTTGGGATCATGATTTGGCCATTACACGGCAAATCAAAGAAGGCGGATTGCTATGAGAATCAACCAGATCGGGCCTCTCACCTCGCCTCGCCTCGTCGACATAGAGAACTTAGCGGGAGGACACTGAAACACTTCTTGTAATACCCAGTAGTTACTTGGTTGCAGTATGTAGAGTGTTTCTAGGCCGAAATATTCTACGGGCCGATACATTTTCAACACGTGTATTGACAAAAACAGACAACACACAATACCACTCAGGACAGCATACATTTTGGGAAATATGTAGGCTGCCCTATGGGGGTTTACCTATAAACATAAGGTTTCATGGGCGCTAGTTCGATTGTTCTAGATGCTTCTCGACCGCACCAAAAATCCTTTTAAAGCAATGTAAAATTACCCTGAAAGTGAGGCGGATTTAGGCTGCCTTAGATTGCGTCCCGCGCTTGGCAAAATATGCTTGCTGGCCATGTAGCGCTTTACGTCTGTGAAATAATTGATCTGGCGGATCGTTGAGGCAGTTTTTTGCAAGCCGAAGGTCACCGGAGCATATCCGAATTCTGGATGTGGCTAAAGTCACCACGGAATGACCGCTTAGTCGAAGATCTCATTACCACCAGCTTTGCATCACCCAAACATGTTCACCCAGCGGATCAGCATTGGCGCAAGGCAAATCAACAACAAAACGGGCATCATGCACATGGCCATAACGGCGGACATTTGCACTGGAAGGCGGTTTGCCTTTTCCTGAGCACGTAGTTCGCGATCAAGCCTCATGTCAGTCGCAAACCTGCGCAACGATGCGGAAATGCTGGTGCCATACTGGTTGGATTGCAAAAACGCGTTGGCAAATGAACTCAACTCGTCGATTCCGACCCGGTCGGCCATGTCAAGAAAGGCGGCCTGTCGTTCCTTGCCCGCCTGCAATTCCAGCTGAAGAATTGAGAACTCCTGCGAAATCTCGGGCGCCGCACTTGCCATCTCATGTGACACACGGATCATCGCTGCATCAAAACCCAGACCGGCTTCAATTGCCACCTGCAGCAGATCGAGTGCGTTTGGCAGGCTGTGTTCAATTGCCTGGCGGCGTTTCTTTATGCGAAAGCGCAACCAGATTGCGGGTCCATAGAAGCCCGAGACCATCAAAACCGTTACGATCTGCAATGTGTTCATCCAAGTAACACCCTGCAATATGCCGGCGATCCCCAATTGAACCTGGGTTTCTATTGGCAGCGCCATGGCTGCGACAAACGTGGCCGGCAGGACAAATCCCAAAATTACACGGCAGGTGTAGTATGTGCGAATGGCGTGCTTTCGTTGAATGCCAGCCTGTCTTAGGAGCTTGCCAATCTTGGAACGTTCGTTCTTCGACGACGGAACGAACGCCTTGAGAAGCCCGTGCGGATCACTGTTGTCGCCTTGTATGAGGTCAAAATCCTGACCGTGCCCACTTGAAACTGACCCTCCACGCATGCGCTGCGCCGCCGTATTGTCGGCCTCGGTTAACCCGGACAGGCCCATGACAACAAAGAACACGCTAAGGGCAATTCCTACGAGCAAAAAGAACTGCGGCGAGAGGCTTTGCTCACTCAGAAACTCTTGAATAATATCCATATCATCAGCCCCTTTTTTAGAACTTGAACTTAACCAAGCGGTTCAAGATGAGCCCCTGCGCAATTGTCAGGCCTACAATCACGCAGGCGAAATAGGGAAACAGTGGGTCATTGCGAACGTCGCCGTAGAAGGTAGGCGTGGAAATTTCGATCGATAGGTAGATAATTATCGGCAAGATCGTGAGGATTAGGCTGCTCAGACGCCCTTCAGCGGAAATCGCCTTGATCTTTTTCTGCATGGTGTGCCGGTCCCTGATGGTCTGGGACAGGATGGTCAGAACCCGCGCAAGGTTGCCGCCGGTTCCATGCTGAATGCCAATACTTACGGCAAGGTACTTTGCGTCCTCGGTGCCAACGCGTTGCGCAAAGTCGTGAAAGGCAGTCGCGACATCATCGCCGTAATTGATCTGATCTTTGATGATGCCAAATTCCGTGCCGATTGGATCCGGCAAGTCCGTTGCGACGTTTCCAACCGTAACAGCAACCGGATGACCAACCTTCAATCCCCGGGCCATCAAATCCAGAGCGTCCGGCAGTTGTTTTGTCAGCTTCTTCGATCGAGCGTTCTTCATGGCGACCAGCACGATGAACGGCCCAACGAGACCGAGAACCGCGCTCAGAAGGGCTGCCAATTCCTGGACGAGAAACCGGGACGCGCCTGCGAAGGTCAACAAGGCCAAGAACACGACTGCGAGGGCAGCCCATATCGGACTGATCGTTAACCCCGCTTGAACGAGCAAACGGCGAAAACGAACTATTGGACCGGCTTTTTCTCCGGCGGCGAGCATCGCGGGATCCCGAAGGACTTGCAGTACTTGATCACTTGAGGCTCCGTCCTGAATCATCTTCATGCGCCGGTTCCTGGCTTCGCTTTGGGTTTCCCTGCGAAGCAGAAGCTGGTGCAGACCCTCGTAAACCAGCAGAATGCCCAGAAAAATCGCGATATAGATCAGAATGTTCAGTGTGTTTGGTTGCAGATCAATCATGACGTCATTGCCCCGCGAATAAACATGTCGCTATCCACATCAATGCCCGCGGCAACCAGTTGGTCGAAGCATTTTGGGCGGATGCCGGTCGGCAGGAACTCTCCCAATACATCCCCGTTTTCAGACTTTCCGCGACGTTTGAAGACAAAGATGTCCTGCATGGTGATCGTGTCGTCCTCCATGCCGGTGATTTCCGAAATGCTGACGACCCTGCGTGTGCCATCGCTGAGGCGGCTCAGTTGCAACACGATTTGGATGGCCGAAGCGATTTGAGACCGGATGGTCTTGATGGGCAATTCTGCCCCCAACATAGTCACCATCTGTTCCACCCGACTGAGCGCATCACGCGCTGAGTTTGCGTGAACGGTCGTCATCGACCCGTCATGGCCGGTGTTCATGGCCTGAAGCATGTCAAAACATTCAGCCCCACGAACTTCCCCGACAATGATGCGATCCGGCCGCATCCTGAGCGCATTGCGCACCAGATCGCGTTGAGTGATCACGCCCTGGCCCTCCGAGTTTGGGGGGCGGGTTTCCAGACGAACCACATGGCTTTGTTGCAGCTGAAGTTCGGCGGCGTCCTCGATTGTTACGATACGCTGATTGCCGTCGATAAAGGATGAAACGGCGTTCAGCATCGTTGTTTTGCCGGAACCGGTGCCACCGGAAATCAGGATGTTCAACCTTGCTTCGACCAGCGCCTCCAGAAGCTTGGCAGCTTGGCCGTTCATGCTTTCTCGCTGAACGAGCTTGTCGATCGTCAAAGGATTGCGCGAGAATTTGCGGATCGACAGCGCAGGCCCGTCCACGGAACACGGGCGAATGATTGCGTTGACACGGCTGCCGTCTTCCAGGCGCGCATCGACCCATGGCTGGGATTCATCAATGCGACGACCGACTTTGCTGACGATCTTGTCAATTATCCGAAGCAGATGGCGTTCATCGCGAAAGCGTGCCGTCGATTCTTCTAACAAACCAAAGCGTTCCACGTAGACTTGATCATATGAGTTGACCAGAATGTCGTTGACCGTCGGGTCTTCCAGAAGTGGTTCCAGCGGACCCAGCCCCATCACTTCGTGAATCAACTCGTCGACCAGTGATGTGAAAGCCTCGGACCGCAAATGAAGGTTTTCCGCCTCGATCAGGCCTGTCACCAACGATGCGATCTGACGTTTCAGCTCCGACCGCTCAACCTTGTCGATCACGGACAAGTTTAGCCGGTCAAGAAGTTCGCCGTGCAAGCGGCTTTTGAGCTCCAGATGCGCTTGCAGATCAACGTCCACGGGTTCCGGAATCACCTTGGGCCTGGGCACTTCGATTGGCTGCTCAAGGACCAAGACATTCGAATTGGATGCAGCCTTGCGTGATCTATACTCATTGAACACGGTGATCTCCTTTTTTAAGTCGTTTTTGTCGCCACGGGCCGAACGTCTTCAGACATCGCGCCAGCAAGTTTTGTCAGGGCTTTGCCAAGGTCGGATCCTGGCTTCATGTCCACGATGGGACGCCCAAGATCGACTGAGTTGCGGGCGACCTTGTGGTTCTCGGGCAGCCAGTGTTTCAGCTTGGTTTTCAGGACTTTCTCTGCCTCGCGAACGTGCCCCGGCTTGAGCAGAGTCTTAGGTTCGCGGTTCACAATAACCTCGACCGGAAGAGAGACATTGGCTTCGCGGTAGAAATCAATCAAACGTCGCGCTTGGCGCACGCATGGCACGGTTGTGTCAGTAACCAGCGCAAGCTGGGTCGCACGCTTGAAAATGGGTTCGACCCATTCGACAACGGCACAGGGCAGGTCGATGACAATATAGTCGTAACGACGTTGAAGCAGATCGAGCATACCTTCGAGAAGGTTCGTATGTATCGACTGAAGCGGAACCAAAGGGGCAGGCGCGCAAAGCACGTCGATGCCGAGTTTGTGGCTCTGAAGGATCGATGACAGGAAATGGTCATCGGGCTCATCCGAGTTTTCGATGAACTGAAGGCACCCTCCGTTGTCTTCGAGATCCAGAAACACGTTTGCGTTTCCGAATTGCAGATCGAAGTCCAAAAGTGCGACGCGTTTTTTCTCAGTCTTCCGAAACAAGGAGCCCTTGCTGCCCACCAGCGAGCACGCAAGGTTCACCGCAACAGTAGACGCGCCGATACCGCCACGGGATTTTGCAACCGGGATAACCCGACCCAGAGCAGACAGACCGTTCCTGGTCGGAAGCTGCGGAACGGTGCGCGATATGGTTCTTTCACTGACCGCAGCTTTCAATCCCTCGCCATCGATCGACAAGGGAAGCACTTCGTCGATACCAATTTTCCGCAGTTCACGGGCTTTGGTGATCGAAAGATCATTCTGCGTCAGCGCCACGAACAAGGTGTCATCATCGCGATGCGTCAGCAGTTCTTCGACGGCTTGTACCTCGCCCGAGTCATCCGGGTCGATTTCAAATATCACCACGTCATGCTTGAACGCCATTTCGCGGGCGGTTCCGTTCAGTGTTTTGAACGAGCCAGCCAATTCAGAAACCTTGTTTTCTCTGACAGCGGGAAACGCGTTTGTGACCGCCTGCGCGATTGTTTCTCCTGCTGACAGAAGCATGACCGATTGTGACTTGAGATCTGAAACGTGGTTACTCATTACCCTGACTCTCCTAATGCAAGGTCTTCAGCAGGCAGCGAGACGCTGAAATTGGAATAGCCGGCTGTCGAAGAGATTGTGCTGCTTGTCGCACCCGCGGCGTTGGCCAAAGCGGCCAGAGGCGACACGAACTGAAAATCACTCAGGTTCAGTTCAACAGTGACCATGGGTGTGTAAGGGCCGCCCAGGAAACCCAGATTGGAATTGAAATCATAGGAAAATTGCAGTGCGCTGATGGTTGTGCCCGGTGGCAGAAGCGGACCGACGCGATCCCAGATTTCCGACGCAGTGGCGTTGGTGGCGATACCCGAACACGCAGGGGTCATGGGATCGGCGCATATGCCGATTGAAGCACTGCATGAGGTGCCGAAACGGGGTTGGAGTGCAGATGTTCCTCGCGTGTGAGTTTGCGGAACGCCAGCACACGCAGGTGGACGCACCACGGCGATACGAGCGGCCAACTGCGCTGCTTTTTGTGCGTTCACTCCACTGTACGAAAGCCTGCCAAAATCCAACAGTGCAAGGAACAGGAAAGAAAACAACGACACGACCAGAGCAAATTCGACCAGAACGCCACCATGCTGCTCTTGCAGGAATGAGCGACCGCTCTGTCGCAAACGCGCGTGGATATCCAGCAGGCGTCTCATTGGCCAAAAATCCGCGATGTATCAGCGACGTCCGTGGTCACCGATGTCGCACCGCTGCCGAACAGCGTCAGCATGCCGCCCAGCGGAAACTGAATGGTGATATTGGCACTCACCTGGCCAACAGGGGCGGGGTTCATTCGATAGGTGCCGGACACGCAAGACAGGCTTGGCGTCACGGAATTGACCGTCACGCTGGACGGAAACAGGTTATTTCCGTTGATGTCCTGCTCAACAATGTTTTTCAAAGTCGTGGTCAGCCCCGCAACAGAGCCACCGGATGTGCAGATATCTGCAGGTGTAACTCGCGACAAGTAGCGGCTGGCATCGCGCACACCGGCAATAACCGACTGGTACGACCACATAAGGCGCGCCGACTCCAGAGTTACGGCCAATAGAAGCAACATGACCGGCATAACAAGGCCGAACTCGACAAGGATTGCGCCGTCGTCGTTCCTGGCGAAACGTTTTAAAGGAAATCTGTGCCTCATACTCATGAACGTGCGCCTTTAACGATACAACTGTACGACGTCGCGGAAGATGCCACCGAAGCCATTACCGCCGCTCCCAACACCGGTGACATCCGGGAAGCCGACGACCTCGCCGTGAATGTCAAAACTGGGTGGCGAGCTGCCATCATCGCCCACCGGTTCCGTCAGGAAGACGGCAACGAATTTTGTTACGGGAACCCCGGTCGTCGAACCGGAAACAGGGTTTTGTGCGCAATCAACGCCGGCCGCTGTTACAACGCGCCGCGCCGGGTCATTCGACATTTGGCTTGAACACATTGGGCGGCCGGTTTCGGCAAGCGAAGGATCAAGGATGGCGTTTGCGTTTGGTGCTGCGTAAGGGTTTGTATTCCCGTAGGCAATTTCCCGAAGATACATCCCGTATCGCGTGCCCGCGAATACTGAATTCGACCCTGACAACGGGGGCAGGTGAGTGTCACTGCCAACACCGTCTGCCAGCCCATCGGCCAGATCGTGGTTCTGGTTCAGGTAGCCGGCCCGATCCCAGGTGCCATCGCCGAAACGGTTGTTTCCGCCGCAGGTACCCGCCGCCATGCACAGGTCGCGACCAAGGCCGGTTGTGTCGGGTGTCGGTTGTTCGTTGCCTTGAATGCAAGCGCCGCCACCGTTCTTTTCAATGCCCTTGATCACGTTCGGCGCCGGTGCGAAATCTATGTTGTTTTTCTCGCCATTGAGAACAGAGCGGTAGATGTCAAAACGCACGTTGAATGCCGCGTTTGTGATGCCGACTTTCTGCCCTGGTTCCGTGTCCAGCCCGTTGGTGAGAATGCACTGGGTGATCTGGTTTTGCGCCGCGATGAGGCACGCCAGTTTGTTACCTCCTTCGTCTGCACACACACCCGAGGTGTCCTGGAAGTTTGCCAGATCGATGAAGCCAAAATTACCGGGCCCCCAGGCAGTACTGTTGCCGCCACTGCGAAGCAGGATTTGATCGCCGACTGTCAGAGTGGACTCCCAATTCGGCGGAAGGCAGAACATGAGAGGTGAAATATCGCACGCGGCTTTCGAGTATCCGGCCACCGCTTCGGCCGAAACGCTGGCCGCCGAGAAACCGCTCCCTCCAAGCATTTTGTCCAGTGCGGAAGCAAGGCTCATGCTCAGCGATTTCGGTGTTAAGACGACGTGCGCGAACTTTGCTTGACGCGGGTCTGTCGTGAGGTCCGCGCCGAGCGGCGTAAGATCTGAAGCAGGAAGCGCGGAGTGAAACGAGAGGGTATAGTCAGATGAACCTGAAAGCGCGGCGCTGCCATTCGCAAATGTCTGACTGTCACTAATCAGATTTGCCGCCGCATTTGTGGCCCGCGAAATCGCATTTGGTTGTCCGTCCAGCTCAGCGGCCGCGGCCAGGGCCACATTGTCCGCAAACGACTGAAGCTCGGCATGGGTAGAGTTCAACCGGCCAACATCCAGAGTGATCGCAAAGAAGCCGAGGAAAGCGACCAAGGCGGTACCCCACAGGATTGCTACCGTACCACGGTCATCCTTGATGAAATCGGATATGAAAGCAGCTACTCGCATGGCAGGGCTTACTGGCTGGGTGCCTGGCTGATTTTTATCGTTCGAGCGCGAGGTTTGACCTGCGGCGTCGCGACCGCCGGTGCAAGCTGAGCATCCTTCTGGGGGGGCGTTTCCAGTTCGGTGACAGGCTCGGCGTCTGTTCTCTCTTCCGCTTCGTTGAGCTGCCTTTGGATGGTTACAACCTCGGTCTCGGTTCCCCGACGTACCGTTACAGTTGGTTGAGCTTCGACTTTCTCCACCGGGCCTTCTTCCTGCAGAAGATCGCGCAGGCGAACCATTTCCATGGGTTCATCTTCAACATTATCCAGTGTTCTGAGCGTCAGACTCAGTGTTCCGGCCTTTTGAGCCAGCGCCAGACGTTGTCCCTGCTGTGGAGTGACCTCAACGGTTATCGTCCGGGCGATCTCAGGTTGATCGCTGAGTTCCTCTGACTGCTGATCCACGCCAATCACGCGGATGTTCTGCAAGATGGTCACCGCGCGAAGTTCCTGCTTCGCACCTTGTGTCAGGACGATGTCTACATGATCGCCCGGCGTGACAAATCCGCCAACCGCAGTCACGGCATCGACCTCGATCGCCATGGCGCGGGTGTTTTCTCCAAGTTTCTGAACCAGCGTGACTTTTTCACCAAAGTTCGAAACCTTTGAAAGAAGCATCACTTCGCCGGGGTAGAACCGCCCTTTGGCGCGGCGCAATTGGCGGCGGTTGTCGGGAACAAGAACGTCGATTTCCGTGAAAACTCCGGCCGGAAGTGCTTCGCGCGGCCAGGGGTGGATCGTAACGTTGTGAGCTTCGATCGTTTGGCCAAATGCGATCTCCGATCTGGCCACATAAATTTCGACCAAATCTGCATCAGGCGATACGCTTGCTGTGTTGGCCTTGAACTGAATATGGTCTTTCGCCAGGTAAACGGAACCGGAAGCTATCGCAATTCCAAACAGCGTAGAAATGATTGGTCTGATACGCATATCTCTCTCCAAAAGTCTCGCACTCAAATACGGAACTTCGGTTTTCCTGTTTTTGCGAAATTCCTGGCGGTAAATTCTGCGCCGCCAAACTTGAGTGAGGGCGCAGAATTTTTTGATGTTCTGACCTGGTTTCGGTCAGCAGGTTGCACTGCCCAAAGCAGCACAGGCACCAGTCACGTTTGTATTGGTGGTAGTGCCCAGATACGAAAATGCACCGACTGCAATCGAGGCGACCACCAAAAGGGCCAGTCCGTACTCAACAATTGCCGCACCGCTTTCGTTCTTGGCAAACTTCTTCACGAATTTGATCATTATTTCCCCCAAAAGGTTAAGTTAGTTTCAACGCTCCACATTAATGCAGCGCAAGCCAGGCAAAAAATGCTTTAGCTTGGAATCAGAATAGGGGCGTGGGAAACAGCATCCTTCCCTCAAAGGTAAAAATATTACACGCAAAGGATGTAAGTTGTATGTTGCTATCACTTAAAGGATTAAAAGAATTAACCCAGCATTAACAGGGTGTTAAAGCGCGAAAGAATCATCTCGGCTGTCAACAATGGCTCGGCCAAAGCTTCAATTGTAATCAATTTGATAGCCAGTTTTGGGGTGTGGAAATTTTTCTCTGGAGGGAGCTTGGTAGTTGAGAATATGCAGATATTTGAAAAAAATTGATAAATATGAATGAGTTATAGCAATCTGCTTGTGGCCCGTTTGAACGCGGATGTGCGCCCTGCGCGGTGAAATCGGTTGCTCATGGATTACGTGTAGAACAAATTTGTCGTCCAGGTTCGGACGTGTTTGGTTCGAAGATTTTTTTATCTAGTTGGGTTGTGGGGTATGAGTGTCAGTTTTGTTAAGAGCACCCACGCGAAGGACAGTTTTAACTTCGTGATGGAGTGGACGCGGGCCGTAAATAACAATGGCTCTATTCTAAATGCAGCAAATTTTTTAATGCGTCTGCTAAATGCGGATGCGCTTTTAATTGTCAGGGTTTCGAAAGCTGGTTGGAAAGTTAAGCACATTGCACGGTGTTGCGTCCAACAAGGGAAGATATGGCCGTCGCAACCTCAAACCCAAGCGGAATTGGTTTTCGGGGATTGCATCTCAAATGCAAAGCCGGGATCTATCTGGACATTAACGGATATGATGCTATCCGGTGCGGCACCAATGTCTCGCTATCAATATCATAAACCTGAAGGGTTGGTCGAAGTCATTGTGGTTCCGCTTGAGACAACCGCGTCACATATCGACTACATTGAATTGCACTACAGTGTCAGCCCTCTGGGACCCGATCTGGATTTGTTAGCTGTTTTGACTTCAACTCTTTCGTCTGGATGGAAGAACCGTTTGCCCGGTGCGATTTCTGCAAAGTCCGAGCAGCCCCGCAGCCATCGTCTGTCCGAAGACAGCGGCGGCGACTATGTCCCGATCCTTGATCCTCAGAACCCGGCGGCGCTCAGCAGATGCGAGTTCCGGGTTTGTGCGATGATGAGGGAAGGAATGACGGTAAAGCTAATCTCGGAAACTCTTTCGGTTGGCCCCGCAACTGTTCGTTCACACCTCAGTTCAATATTCTCTAAAACCGGAACGTCCAATCAGGTCGAACTGTTGCACCTGTTAAATCGGAACGCCCAAGCTGGAGGAAAGCTCAAGGGTTTTGCTTGTTGACAAGGCAAGCTTGTTACAGGTGATCGAAGCGTCTTGGCTGACGAAAGAGGGGTCGGCGTGTGAATTGCTCAGACTTTTGCCCGAAAAAACAAACCCTTTTACGTGATGGTCAACTGAACTCAAATCGGGTCATGTGAGTGACGAGGGACCCGGCGCTTTCCTTAATTGTCGATGACGTGGAGCTATAGCGTAAGGCTGCCCTGTCGTCGTACAGACGTTCCGGTCTGGCCTAGAGTACCGTCAGGCCCGGTTTTCAAATGCTGCGTCGTTTCTGTTGGCCTCGGTTTCTTCGCGCATCCATTCACGCTCTGATGTGCGATCTATTGCCCATGGCAAGGACGCCGGCCCATTGCATTTTGTTCTTGGGCTTTCGTAAGTGAGACTTTGGGGTGGGGACCCAGCCCGATTTTGATCCGCTACCGTCGAGAGGTTGCCCGTGTCCCCGCTTGCTATTGCTCTGGCCCTTCAAGCACAATAGGCCGTCACCGTTCTGTAGTATCGTGCCGTTCTTCGTGTTCTTGATATGTGCTGCTGATTGCTATGCCATCCAGGCCCCCATCTTGTGGGAGGTTGGTTGCTACATGTTGACCCAATCCGAGACGGTCGGCATCCGCAAAACACACCGCAGCAAAGTGGTAAGGGTTACTTGCAACATTTAGCGGGGGTAACATGGTGCCTCTCGATCGCACCACTTTTTCAACGAAAATAGATAAGTTACAATAACTAACGTTCATTTGCGCTGTTGCGGACCAACCTGTAGCCACCCTACAGTTTCTCCATCTGAAAAATACCCGGTTTAGGCTTTATTTGACAGGCAATCTGGTCAAATAGGAGCCTTCTCTGTGTTCTGGTGCGACGATCAAAGAGACTTCGTCGCACGCGCGAAATGATGTGTATCCGGAAGCCTGAAAGACTGGTGTTGACCGCAACTGTCGGTTATGGGCAACGGGCATCGCGAAACCTACAAACCAAGCAGTACTTACTGAGGCGAAAATGGAGCACTCCGTTCAAAAGAACATTGATATCGAGACCCTTCGAGGGATTTCGATATTTTTGGTCCTGATCGCGCACCTGCCCTTTCTGATGCCTTGGACGCAGCTTACCTATGACTATACCTCTCGACTGCAGTTCGGTGCTGGCGTTGATCTGTTTTTCGTAATCAGCGGGTACGTAATCTCACTTTCCATTTTTAAAGAACTGGAAACCGGAAAATACTCGGCCAAGGAGTTGTTGCTTCGGTTTTGGATCAGAAGGTTTTTCCGCCTAATTCCCGCGGCGGCAATCGTCGTTTTGGTGACATTCGCCTCGGTTGTTCTTTTGTCCGGGTCAGACTTCTACACACAGTATGGCGGCATCGAGCATACAGGATACGCGGCTTTTGCCGCCTTGACCCAATGGCTGAACCTTTGGGGGTTTGTGCAGATTGAAAATGGGCAACCAATCTCTCTGCTTGCGCATTTTTGGAGCTTGTCGCTGGAGGAACAGTTCTACTTTTTTTGGCCCATATTGGTTGTTGTGGTGCTGCGCAAGCAACGTCTGGTTTTTGGGTGTGCGATTTTTCTGGCCATATTTTCCTTTTTGCAGCGGACGGATGTTTACGATTTGGCATGGTGGTTTCGGCTGGACGGCGTGATCTGGGGATGCTTTCTCTATCTCACAGTCCCTGTGCTAAAGGCACGCTATCAAATCCCGCGCAACAGGGTCGTGGCTGTTTTGACCACGGGACTGGGTTTGCTAATGGCCTTGGGAAGCCCTGCTGTATTCGGACCCGGACCATTTGCCAGCACGCTCACAAGCATCGGGTGCGCGCTGTGCGTGTTCACGGCAATAATTAATGAGCGAGCTTTGCAATTCGCCGGATGGCCAGTCCGGGCAGTGAACTATATGGGGTCCCGATCCTATACAATTTACTTGTGGCACATCTTGATATTCTCGCTGGTCAAAGTGATGTGGGTTGAACTTTATCCCGGCGTTGAAAGCAGTTTTTCCGTTCCTATCGCGGTTCTGGTCGTGCTTTGCGTTGCTCCGTTTGGATTGATCATTGAATTCAGTTTTAACACCGTTGAAGCGCGAACCCGCGAATTCGGGCGCAACGTGGCGGCTTTGCTGGTGCCGGGCCAGACACACCAATCCTCACGCCGCATTGAGACTTCGGTTCAAGGCGTGCGTTAGCGCAAAATACACCGAGCAACACTCTGAAGGCTTTCACCTTGTCGATTTGATGAACGTTTGGTGCTGTTTTTGGCTGAGTGCAGATCTTATGGATCTGGTGGCTGCTTGGGATTCTTTTGGTTCCCAATCCCTTTCAAAGGCGAGTGCGAAGGTGCATCAGTTTGTTCGGGATTGCCGGTTTGCTGGATTCCCGTCTCGCCCCGTTCTGCGTGCTTGTGTAAGACAGTGGGCAATTCAGATTGGGAACGGCTTGAATGTCACAGACCATTACCATCTTTACGACGATGAAAAACGAAGGCCCCTATATGCTTGAATGGGTGGCTTTTCATCGGATTCTGGGCATCGACCATTTCGTGATATTCACCAACGATTGTGAGGACGGTACTGACGAAATGGCCCGCAGGTTGCAGGATCTGGGGCTTGCGACACATGTGTCGAACGAGGTGAAAGAAGGGGGAAACCCTCAGCACCAGATGTTGCGGCGGGCGCGGCGCAAGCCCAAAGTCAAGGAGTCTGACTGGTTGTTGTGCCTGGATGTCGATGAGTTCTGGAACATCCGCTGCGGCGATAACAGCTTTGGCGCGCTGATTTCCCAGGTGGAACATCGCGCGGGGCAGCCAGTGGATGCAATCTCGTTTGCGTGGAAGCTGTTTGGCAGCGCCGGAAACATCAGCTTTGAAGACCGGCCCGTGACCGAGGCGTTTGTGATGGCGGATATGGAATTCCCGTATCACTCCAGCCGTGCTTTCGGCTTGAAGACGCTGTTTCGCAATAACGGAAAATTCACCCGGTTCGGTCCACACAGACCAAAAGGCATTGAAGAAGGAAAAGAGGGCGACGTTGCCTGGTCGGATGCCAGCGGCAATCTGTTCCCTGCGGCAAAGGTCGGCTGGCGAGCCTGGCGAAACTTCGATCACAGCTTTGGTCGAATTCACCACTACTCGGTCCGGTCGATGGACGGGTTTCTGATCAAGCGTGACCGCGGGAGAACCAATCACATTAAAGTGGATCAGGGGCAATCCTACTGGATGGATATGAATGCCAACAAAGAGATGGACCAGTCCATCCTGCCGGCGGCCCGCCGCGCCGCGCCTTTGCTGGCCGAGTTGAAGGCGGATGAGGAATTGGCCCGCCTGCACGAACAGGCTTGCAACTGGCACACGGCGAAAGTTCAGGAAATCAAAATGCGCAAGGACTGGGTGGACTTCCGGTCCTGGCTTGCGGACAATCTTGTTTGAGCATCATGACCGACCTGTCCAAAGAGCAACTGAAACCCGAGCACCCTGACCGCAAGACAGGGTACGAACGCATCCTGACCGACCCCGCACCGCCATGGTTTGTGGAGCTGTATCCGGGCGGAGAAGGCAGGGGCTTTCTGCAGAAACTTGAACGCCACGCGTTTCTGTTTCACCATCGATCGGCCTCTCGCCTGATTGTAAGCTTTGATAACATCGCCAACGCCAACGACCTGTCCTTTGCGCGCGAACCATGGGGTTGGAAGTTTTTCAGGGACGAAGGGTGGTCTCATCTTGGGGTGTTTGCCCGCACCAAGGCCTGGTATCGCGACACGGAAATCATTTCGTATCTGGAAGGAAAGGCCCGCGAAGGTTTTTTTGCCCAGTTCGATCAGGTGGTTTTTGCCGGTGCATCCATGGGGGGCTACGGCGCGCTGGCGTTTTCCGCTTTGGTGCCGGGGTCAACGGTGATTGCCTTCAACCCGCAGACAACGTTAGACGAACGGCTGGTACCATGGGAAACCCGATACCGGTTCGGCCGGGTTCAGGACTGGGATCTGCCGCTCAGCGATACTGCCGAAACCATAAAAACCGCGAAACGGGTTTATGTGGCCTTTGATCCCTTTTTCGATCTGGACCGGCAGCAGGCGGCGCGCTTGCAGGGGGGAAATGTCATCCCGCTGAAGACCTGGTGTTCGAACCATTTCGCGGCCCCGATGCTGCGAAAGCTCGATTTGCTCAAGCCGGTTATGCTGGGTGCGATGGACGGCTCGCTTGAGGCCGCAGATTTTTTTCGGATGATCCGGGCGCGCAAGCGATTGCCGGTCTACATGAACAGACTGGAAGAGATGAGCCGTGACCGGCATCCGAAACTGGCACACGCAGCACGTCAGAGGTTTCGTGCCCTTCGCAGACAAGCGGCTGCCGACACTGCCCAGGCAACCTCATGACCCCAGGCAGGGGGGTCTTCATCGGTCAACGCAAGGACAGGATGGGCGCGCGCCTGTTGATGTTGTTGACATGTATCCGCCTGGCCGAGGATTTCGATACTGATTATCGGGTGAACTGGTTCCCGCAAGGCGCGGATGCACCTGAGTTGGAATATCCACAAGAACTGTTTTCCCAAGCGTGGATGGCGGACCATTTCCTGGATACCGACGCGTTCGAGGCGCTGTCACAAAAAGCCCAACCGATCTGGAAATTTCAGAACGATAAGACACCGGACCGGCTGATCAAGCATCTGGACGCCGGGCGTGCGGTTCTGGTCGAGGAGGGGTTCCAGATTCTGGCGTTCCCCTGGGAAGACATTGAAACGATCCGCCCCCGCTATCGAGAGTTCATTCACCGGATCGGCTTCACCGACGAAATCCGCGCCATCATGGATCGTGCGGACCAGGCGTTGTCGGGGCAGGGGGTGTCAGCCTACCACATCCGCCGGGGCGACATTCTGAACGGGTTGCCGTGGAAACACTCGACCTGGCCCGCGAAGATTGAGACCGAAGAGCTGTACGAAGCCCATCTGGACAAGTTCGCCGACAATCCGGCGATCATGTTTTCGGATCAGCCAGAACTGATCACCCGGTTTCAGAAGCGCTATCCGCAACTGATGCGGATGTCGGACATTGCAGATCTGTCAGAGATGACCCGGGCCAAGCGTGATTTTCTAGAGCTTTATGCAATGTCCCGGGCGGACCAAGTGGTTGCCCCCCCCGTATCGGCATTTTCGATGGCGGCGGCCAGGCTTTCCGGGCAAGAGAACAAGATGTTTCGCGATGTTTTGTCCCCGCAGGAAATAAGTGAGGCCAACGAAAAGACAGTGGATCGGCTGCGCAAGGGGGCGAACGGATTTATCAACGCGTCAGAGGCTGCACATATCTACGCCAAGGCGACCTTCCACTTGTTCTCGCTCCAGGCTGAAGACCGGGCAGAAGAGTCACGCCAGTTTGCGGAGTCTTTGCTTGAAGCCGGGGCGGACAACGCGTTCCTGCCTTTGTTGAATGCGCTGAACTACTTTTACCTGCGCCGCTGGAAAGAGGCGCTGAAGCTGACAGAGCAGGCTTTGGAAAACCCCCATATCTGGCCCGAGGATCATGCCGTAGCCTGTGCATTGCAGGCCGCAATTCTGGGCAGTCAGAAAAAGCGGTGGCTTGCAGCACAGGCGTTCACTAGGTCCTTCTGGGCAAAACCGTTGAGGCCCGACGTCATCATATTTGGATCGCGACTGGTGTTTCGGGATCAGGTTTCTTATCGGGCGATGCCGCCTGTGGACTGGACCATTCAAAAGGCGGTCCGCAGATCCTGGTTCAACTTCAATGCCCATGTCGCTCAGCGTCGGGTATTGTCACGCCTTCCGTGCAACTTTGACGTGATCTTGCTGGACTGGAGCGATCTCGCACTCGACCAAAAGGCGCGCCGGCTGAATTCGAGCAGGGACAGGTTGGTTTTGTTGCAGGATTGGCTGGGAAACATGCAAAACCTGTCGGAGAAGTTGCAGGTGCCGCTGGATAGCCCGGAGTACCAGAGCTTTTCTACGATCCTTCGGTACCGGCTGGATGATCTACCGTTGGAAAAAGCAATAGATGTTTCCCGGAACGTATCAGGCCTTCGCCCTGAAAACACGCTGTATCTCAAACGTTTGGCCGAGCTGTACGAGGCGGATGGTGATTATTCTCAGGCGCGGCTCAAGATGGCTGAGGCTGTTGGAAATGATCCGGGAAATCCATTTCTGGTGTTTGCCATGGGTGGCTTGCTGGAACGGATCGGCGCGTCCGAGCAGGGGCAAAACCAGATCATCGAGGCGGCGGATCTTGACGACAATACAGCGGCGATTCAGGGGGCGGCCGGTCAGTTGTTGCTGAGGCGGGGGGACAAGAAAAAAGCCGCCGGATATCTGCGCAAGGCACGGGATCTCTGCCCGCCATACAAGCGGTTCGCCAATCAACTGAAACGAACAGAAACCTGACCGGGCGGGAGGATGACAGCGTTTGGGCGGCTTGAAGGCAGGTTCAAATATGTGAAAACTCGTGTAGGACTAACAGGTGATGTATCCGCCGAAACCGGGACAATAAAACCAACAAAGGGCAGTCAGTCATGAAGGAACAGGACCCACGCTTTGTCAGCGTGACCCCGATGAAGAACGAAGGGCCGTTTGTTCTGGAATGGGTGGCGCATAACCGGGCCATTGGTGTCGATCATCAGGTGGTTATGACAAATGACTGTACCGACGGGACGGACGCTTTGCTGCAAAGGTTGGACGAGCGTGGATTTCTGACCCATGTCGACAACAATTCACGCCGGAAGACCAGCCCGCAGAAACGGGCCTATAACACGTTTCTGAAAATGGAAGTTGCCCGCCCGCAAGACTGGGTTGTCGTGATCGACGCGGATGAACAGATCGTGGTCAAGACCGGAGATCACACACTGCGCGCCCTGACCGAGGCTATTCCGGACGCCCGCACGATTTCGATGACATGGCGGTTGTTCGGAAATGCGGGTGTTGTGCGCTACGAGGATCGGTTCCTGTCGGATCAGTTCAGACAGGCCGCGCGCGAAATGACCATCCGGCCGTTTCAGGCGTGGGGATTCAAGACCATGTTTCAGCGCGAACTCTGGGACGGGTTGGGGGTTCACCGGCCGAAGCGTCCGACAGTTGAAACCATGGCGGAATGCCACTGGTACAACGGATCGGGTCAGTTGATGCCCGATCGGTATTACGAAAGAAGCTGGCGGTCCGCCCGCGATTCCGTCGGGTACGAGTTCGTTCAGGTCAACCATTACGCGCTGAAGTCCTGCGAAAGCTATCTGGTCAAGAAGATGCGCGGTCGCGCTCATCATCTGGGTGAAAGCCTGGGGATGGAATACTGGAACATGATGAACCAGAATGCCGAGACGGACAGCGCGATCGACGTCGTTGCTGACCGCAAACGCGAATTCTATTACGACATGCTTTCTGACCCTGAAACCGCCCGACTGCATCACCTGACCTGTGATCTTCACCGTCAGCAAATCGCGCAGCTGCGGGAAGTCCCCGAGATGCAGGATCTGATGCAGCAGATGACTGACGGAGCCGTAGCCGGGAAGGTGGGATGACGGTTCTTTTTCAGGTTTGCGGAGACGCCTGATGCTTTGGCTTCATATCGGGATGCCCAAGACCGGCACCACCGCCTTGCAGGGTTTTGTTCGCACGAACGGCGGAATGCTGGACAAGGCCAGGCTGCGATACATGGAAACCGGTCGCCGGCGCCACGAAAACAGCCGGCTGACGATCAGCCACAATATCATCGCCTTCCACATAAACCAGACGCAGCAGCCGACAGACGGGTTCCGCGAAGCCATGGCTCTAGAATACGAGGCGCACAAGGATAAAACCTGCCTGGTCTCGTCCGAGATGCTTTATTCGGTAGATCTGGACCGGCTGGCGCAGATTTTTTCCGATATTCCGGCCCGGCAGATGCGCATTACCTTCTACTGTCGGCGATATTCCGACTTTTGGGAGGCGGACTATAAGCAGCGGGCAAAGAATGGTCGCTTGCCCGCTGGCGGAACGCAATACATCCGCGCTCGTCTGGACGAGATCGCCGAAAACCCCGAGCGGCTGAGTTACAGCGCCATGCTGACCCGAATCCGAAGCGCGTTTCCCGGCGTGACGGTCGCGCCTTTCCTGTATGATCGATCCGTAATGGCCAATGGAAATATCGTGGACGATTTCATGTCACGCATTGGTGTCACGCTTCCCAAGGGTAGCACGGAAAATCTGCCGTCCAATCCTTCACAGTCCCGCGCGGCAAGCGAGGCTTTCGGGATTCTAGCCCGGTCCATCGGGCGCCAGCGAACCCGACAACTGCGGCGGCTCGTTGTCGACGATCCGGTAATGATCCGGCGAAATGACGTGCTGGAACCGAAAGAGCGTTTGTGGCTGGACGAACATCTGGCCGCACAGGACACTGATTTTCAGCAGGAATTTTTCCCGGATCGCGATCAGTTGTTCCCGCCCGTGCAACTGAGTGACGCCGATTTACAGTTCCGCCGCGACTCGTCCGAAGAATATGAAGCACTGCGGTTGGCGTCAGAGATTGTTTTCCGAATGGCGCTTGAAGAGTGATCGCGCCTATTCGACAACGATTTCCTGCCTCTGCCGCCCGGTTGTCTTGTCGAATATCAATATCCGGTTGTCATCCGTTACAACCGCGTACCAGTTGTTTCCGATGGTCACGGCCTGTGCTTTGGCGCCGTCCGGCAGTTCGATCTGGTCGGGCAGGGTGGGGGTGCGGTCCGATAGCCGGATGACAATCAGCGCGAATGTCACTAGAACCCCGCCAATCATCACCACGGTCAGCAACATGACCATGCGCCGCAGCAACTTAAGCTGGGGCGTTTCCTGCGGTTCTTGGGGTTCGGAAGGGACAGTCATGGGCACCCGGCAGATTGAGTTTCAGATCGCGGCCGCTCCGCCGCCACGTCTTGATAAGGCGCTTGCGCGGGATGTGCCAGCCGAAGAAAACCTGTCCCGTACACGCCTGGGGCGTCTGATCGACGAGGGGGCGGTGCAGGTCGATGGTGTCGTGGTGGCCGATCCCAAGGCAAAAGTCACGGAAGGCGCGCAGGTCGTTGTAACCGTTGCCCAAGCCGAAGACAGTCATATCGGCCCCGAAGACATCCCGCTGGACATCATTTACGAAGACACGGATCTGGTCGTGATCAACAAACCTGCGGGCATGGTCGTTCACCCGGCACCGGGTTCGCCCAGCGGAACGTTGGTGAACGCGCTTCTGTTTCATTGCGGCACGGATCTGTCCGGCGTCGGCGGTGTCAGGCGTCCGGGCATTGTGCATCGCATCGATAAGGAAACCAGCGGGTTGCTGGTCGTCGCCAAATCGGATGCGGCGCATCACGGTCTGGCGGCGCAGTTCGAAGCGCACAGTGTCGAGCGCTATTATCGCGCGATCTGTTACGGAGTGCCGGACGCCAACGATCCACGCCTGCGCGGCGTCAAAGGTGTCAGTTTCGAACCGGGCAATGTCATGCGCCTGACCACGCAACTGGCCCGGCACAAGACGGACCGGCAAAAGCAGGCCGTGTACTTTCACGGCGGCCGCCACGCTGTCACGCGCGCCCGGGTCGTCGAAACATTTGGCGCGCCCGCGTCTCTGTCCCTGGTCGAGTGTTGGTTGGAAACCGGTCGTACACATCAGATTCGCGTGCATATGGCACATGCGGGCCACGGGTTGGTCGGCGATCCGGTCTATGGCGGTAAGCGCAAACTGGCCGCCCGCGCGTTTGATCCGGCGACGGCCGAGGCTGTCCGCGCTTTTCCGCGTCAGGCACTGCATGCCGCGGTTTTGGGGTTTGAACACCCGGTCAGTGGCGAAAACCTGCGGTTCGAAGCGTCCTTGCCGAATGATATGGAAAGCCTGATAGAACGGCTGCGCGCGCCGCTGACACAATAAGCAAACCCCTGTGAGTAAGAGTTTCTTATCTTTCCTTTATCAAAGTTTAATCTCAAACTGTTAGCAGCACCTCTTGAATGGGCAGGGTTCCTTACCCATATCCTATGTTAAATACTTAAACATTTGTCGGAGGGACATGAACATGGCAAATTACGCAAATCTCCCCGCGCCGACGCCCGAGGGCGGCCTGAACCGCTATATGCAGGAAATTCGCAAGTTTCCCCTGCTTGAGCCGGAAGAAGAATACATGCTGGCCAAGCGCTGGGTGGAAGAACAGGATACCGAGTCGGCGCATAAGATGGTGACATCGCATCTGCGTCTGGCGGCCAAGATCGCCATGGGCTATCGCGGCTATGGCCTACCGCAGGCCGAGGTGATTTCCGAGGCGAATGTGGGCCTTATGCAGGCCGTGAAACGTTTTGATCCGGAAAAAGGATTCCGTCTGGCGACCTATGCGATGTGGTGGATCCGCGCCTCGATCCAGGAATATATCCTGCGGTCTTGGTCGCTGGTGAAACTGGGCACCACCTCGGCGCAGAAAAAGCTGTTTTTCAACCTGCGCAAGGCGAAGGCCCGCATTGGTGCGCTGGAAGAAGGCGACCTGCGTCCTGAAAATGTTGCGCAGATCGCCAACGATCTGGGCGTGACCGAGGAGGAAGTCATCAGCATGAACCGCCGCATGTCCGGTGGGGATGCCTCGCTGAATGCGACCGTTGGGTCCGAAGGCGAAGGTACCATGCAGTGGCAGGACTGGCTTGAGGATGAAGATGCCGACCAGGCCGGTGACTACGAAGCCCGCGACGAGTTGGAAGCGCGCCGCGAGTTGCTGAGCGCTGCGCTGGACGTGCTGAATGATCGTGAGAAGGACATCCTGACCCAGCGACGCCTGATGGATCAGGCCGTGACTCTGGAAGAGTTGAGCACGCAGTACAATGTCAGCCGCGAACGCATTCGCCAGATCGAAGTCCGGGCGTTTGAGAAGTTGCAGAAAAAGATGCGCGAGCTGGCCCGTGAAAAGGGCATGCTTGGAAACAGCTACAGCTGACCGGACAGCCTTAGCAGACCGGCCGGAATTTTCCGGCCGGTTTTTTCGTGCCTGCGCTGCAGGACCCGGTTTCGAATTGCTCAGCTTAGAAAATGGCTGGATTTGCCTGACTTGGGTGTGATTCACTGCTAAAGGTACACCGACGCAGGCTGAACCCAGCCTTGCGACGAGGCTGCAACATTTCAGCAGGACAGTATTCGGAGTTCACGATGCAAAAGCCGGTTCAATGGGGCATTCTGGGTGCCGCCAAATTCGCACGACAGTTTATGGCACCTGCCATTCATGCCGCAGACGGGGCAAGACTGTCAGGGCTGGCTACTTCAGACCCTGCCAAAGCTGAACCGTTTCAGCAGTTCTGCCCGGATCTGGTGGTCTATGACAGCTACGATGCGCTTCTCTCGGATCCTGAGATTGACGCGGTATACATCCCGCTGCCCAATCACCTGCATGTCGAATGGAGCCTGAAAGCCCTTGATGCCGGAAAACATGTGTTGTGCGAAAAGCCGATGACCATGAAGGGCGAAGAATTCGACGCCCTGATCGGAAAACGGAATCAGACCGGTTTGTTAGCAGCCGAAGCTTATATGATCGTGCACCACCCTCAGTGGCAGTTCACGAAAAGGTTGATTGCCGACGGGGCGATCGGAAAGCTGGCACATGTGACCGGGGCCTTCAGCTTCGACAACCGGGCGGACACGACGAACATCCGTAATCGCGCGGAAACGGGGGGTGGTGGATTGCGGGACATTGGCGTCTACGTTATCGGCGGCGCACGTTTTGCGACGGGGCAAGAGCCTGTCTCGGTACAATCGGCAATTCGCTGGCAGGACGGTATCGACACGTTTACGGAAATCCGGGCGCAATTCCCTGACTTTACATATTCCAGCTATGTTTCGATCCGCATGCACCCGCATCAGGAGATGGTATTTCATGGCGAAGGCGGCGTGATCCGGCTGACAGCGCCATTCAACGCCCGGGTCTTTGGCGAGGCCCGTGTCGAATTGCATCGCCCGGGGCTGGAAGTGCAGGTCACGCGTTTCCCGGCGGATGATCACTACAAACTCCAGGTCGAAGCGTTCTGCCGGTCTGTTCGGGAAGGGGCTGACTACCCATGCCCGCTTGAGTTCTCGCGGGGAACGCAAGAAATGATCGATCAGGTTTTCAGTCTGGCCGTACCACTCTGATCCACCCACTTGCCTACCATGGCGAGCCTCGGTTAGCCTGTCGGGTACCCATTCAGGAGGTGCCCTATGGCTGGTGGTTGGGCGCGCGATGGCGCGGTAAGTGAACAGATTGAGGCGTCAATATCCGATGAGCTTGCACGGATGCAGGCGCAAAAACGCCCTTTGGGTGAAAGCCTGACCCATTGTGCCGAATGCGAAGAGCCAATTCCCGAGAAACGGCGCAATGCGATCCCGGGGGTGAAACTGTGCCTGGACTGTCAGCAGGAACGTGACGGGGCGTTCAAAACCCGCAGCGGCATCAATCGGCGCGGGTCGAAAGACAGTCAGCTGAAGTAGGTTCCAGCGGAGCGGCCCCTTGCAAGACAACTCTGCCAAGCACGTATCCCTCCTGCAAAACGGTCTGGTCCTTGGCTTTTTGGCTGCGTTCTTGTGGGGCACACACAGCGTTATCGTTCGCTATCTGACTAGTGATCTGGGCGGAATGCAGATCGCCACGACGCGGTTGTTCATCGCCGCGTTCGCAATCTACTGCATGTTGCGTGCGATGGGGGCGTCAGTTTCGATCCGGTTTGGGGACTGGAATTTCCGTCTGGCTGTGTTGTCGACGGTGGTGAACTACATTCTGTTCCACATCGGATTGGAGCATACAGGCGCGGCCAACGCGATGGTGCTGGAAAACACAGCGCCCTTCTTCGTTCTGGTGTTTCTCTACTTTTTCGCGGACACACCAGTTGGCCGGACCGAAGTCCTCGCGACGGTATTGGCGATCTTTGGCGTGTTTCTGACGGTCTACCAGGATTTCAAAGGTGGCGGAGAGCCTCTGCTTGGCGATGTGATGGAAATCGGTGCTGGCCTAAGCTGGGCCGTGTTCCTGATTTCCAGCAGCCGGGCTATGAGAGCCTCTGAATCCACGCCCGAACGTTTGAATTTCCTGTTTGGGATATTCATCTGTTCCGGCGTTATTCTGTTGCCGCTTTCCCTGTTCGGAATTCAGATGCCGACAGCAAACGATGTTGTTTTTCTGGTACTTCTTGGTGTGTTGCCAACGGCGTTGGCTTACTACCTTTGGTACGAAGCGGCAGCGCGGGTTTCGACCCTCACGGCCACTTTGATGTTCGCCGCTTCTGTGGTGTTCACCTTCATCAACTCAGCACTGTTTCTGGGGGCGGCCATCACGCCGCTGGCTGCAATAGGCGCTGCGCTGATCGTCCTGGCCATATTCCTCACGACCAAATCAAATGAGAAAGACTAAGGAAACCTAGCGAGATTTGCGCCTCCATCGCCGATACAGGTTGATGTCCATTGCCGCCACCATGATGCCCAACGGGATCATCCAGAAGCCTAGAATGGGAAGAAACCCAAGAACACCGCCGAGTATCAGCAGGATGCCCACGATGATCCGCCAGCCCCGTGGCACGGTTCGGCGAATTCGGTTCATGGCAGGGCGCAGGCGCGACTTCAATGCGGCCCAACGCCCTGTGGATTGGGTGCTCACCCCTCCATCGCCTCAAGTTCGTCAATGAAGCCAGAGATCATGGACAGGCCCTTGTCCCAGAACTTCGGATCGCTGGCATCAAGGCCAAACGGTGCAAGCAGTTCCTTGTGGTGCTTCGATCCGCCGGCACGCAGCATTTCGAAATACTTGTCCTCGAACCCTTCCGAGCCGCTGGCGTAAACGGAATAAAGAGCGTTCACCAAACCGTCGCCGAACGCATATGCATAGACGTAGAACGGTGAGTGGACGAAGTGTGGGATATAGGCCCAGAAGGTCTCGTACCCCTCCATGAATTCGAACGCGGGCCCAAGGCTTTCGGCCTGAACGCTCATCCAAAGGGCGTTGATGTCGTCCGGTGTCAGTTCGCCCTCGCGGCGGGCGGCATGCAGTTTGCACTCAAAGTCGTAGAAGGCGATCTGGCGGACGACAGTGTTGATCATGTCTTCGACCTTACCGGCCAGCAGCACCTTGCGCTGTTCTGGCGTTTCGGCCTGATCCAGCATCTTGCGGAAGGTCAGCATCTCGCCGAACACCGAAGCGGTCTCGGCCAGGGTCAGAGGTGTTGACGATAGCATTTCGCCCTGACCTGCGGCCAGCACCTGATGTACGCCATGGCCCAGTTCATGCGCCAGTGTCATCACGTCGCGCGGTTTGCCCAGATAGTTGAGCATTACGTAAGGATGCACCTCGGTGACTGTTGGGTGGGCAAAGGCGCCGGGGGCTTTGCCCGGTTTCACGGCGGCATCGATCCAGCCTTTTGAGAAGAACGGTGCTGCAATCTCACCCATGCGTGGGTCAAACGCGTTGTAAGCGTCCATCACCGTTTTTTCGGCTTCGGCCCAGTTAACGATGCGCGTGTCCTCCATCGGCAGGGGTGCGTTGCGGTCCCAAACCTGCATTACGTCCAGGCCCAGCCACTTGCGTTTCAGTTCGTAGTAGCGGTGGCTCAGCTTGGGATAGGCGGCGACCACCGCTTCGCGAAGGGCATCGACAACCTCAGGCTCGACATCGTTCGACAAATGACGCCCGGTTTGCGCGGTGGGCATTTTGCGCCAGCGGTCGACGATTTCCTTTTCCTTGGCCTGCGTGTTGTGAACCCGGGCGAAGGTTTTGACATTCTCCTGAAACACCGAAGCCAATTCCCGTGCCGCAGCCTCGCGTTTGCTGCGGTCCTGTTCGGTCAGCAGGTTCAGGGTGCCTTCGATATTCAGCTCTTCGCCATCCACGGTGAATGTGAGGCCGGCAATCGTCTCGTCAAACAAGCGCTCCCATGCGTCTCCGACAACGCCCAGATCGTGCAGGAATTTTTCCAGCTCGTCGGACAGCTGATAGGGCTTCATCGCGCGAATACGGCGGAAAACCGGCTCGTAACGCCCCAGATCCGGGTTTTCATCAAAATGGGCACGCAGCACGGTGTCATCGATGCGGTTGATTTCCAGCGTGAAGAATACCAGCGGTGTCGTAAAGATTGTTATCTTTTCCTGCATGTCCGACAGGAACTTGGCTCGCTCGGCATCCGTGGTCAGCTGATAGTAGCGCAGACCGGCAAAGGACATGATGCGGCCGGCGATTGCATTGATCTTTTCGTTTCGATGCACGCATTGCAGCAGCTCACCCGCGTCCAGATCAGCCAGTTTGCCTTCGTAGTCCGAGGCAAAGGAGGCGCATTCTTTCTCCAGCCACTCAAGATCACGGCCAATCTCGGGTGCGTCTTCCGCCTTGTACAGATCACTCAGATCCCATTCCGGCAAGTTGCCAAGATTGTCGCCCCCGCCGACAGCGTTTGCGTCACGGACGGGAAAGGGAAGGTCGCGCATGGATCACCTCGATGTTCTGCTTTCGGAAACATCTAGGCGCGGGCGGCAGGGATCACAAGCGGCCAGAGTGACGGATCGGCGATTAACTCTGCAAAGCCGCATTAGGTGCGGCGTTTGGCTGGCTGGCCCTGAAATGCGCGGCAAGTTGATCAAAGACCGGTCCCCGAACTTCGGGTGATTCCATCATGACCTCATGTTCGCCCTCGGGAACTTCAATCAGCTTGCCTTTGGGCCAGTTGGCCATTCGGGCCCGAATGGCATCACGATCCACGATCCGTTCGTTTCCGCCCAGATACGTCAGGCATGGTACATCCGGCGCAGGCTGTTTCATCAGCCAATCACATTCCGTCAGCGCCTCGCGCAGCCAGATTGTCGACGGCGCCCCAAGCGCCATTTCCGGATGCGCAGCCAGTTGATCCTGCATCATCCGGTACATATCCGGATCGCGGGTCAGCATATTGTCTTCGAAGGGCTGAATGGTGACATAGCTGTCCAATGTCGTGGTCGGAGGCGTTTTCTCGCCCAGTCCGAATTTCGGCCCCCAATAGGCCGTCATCCAGCTGATCGGCCGCATGATTGTGGAAAAGTAAATGCCCCACATTGGCCCGGTGAAGGCACAGGCCGCAAAGCAGTTCTGCTCGATAATCGCCCGCAACGCTATGGCACCGCCCATTGAATGGCCGATCACGTACCAGGGCTTTGGCAGGTTCAGTTCTGTTGCCATGTGCAGAACGGCGCGGACGTCCTTCTGGTAATCCGGAAATTTCGCGACATGTCCGATCCGGGGGTCGTCCAGAAGGCGATCCGCCAGACCCTGACCGCGCCAGTCTATCGCCAGGAAGGCAAAGTGCCGTTTTGTGAACTCTCCGGCCGCGTTTCCGTATTTTTCGATATATTCCGTGCGTCCCGGAAACATCAGCACAGTACCGTTTGCACTGTCTTCAGGCACCCAATGCGCGACACGGATGCGTTTGGCATCCGAAGTTTCCAGCCAATGGGCTTTGCCACCGGCAGGAGCGCCGGCCACAGCTTCAAACAAAGGGGCCGGCGAAAAATCCATCAGGCCAGCACCGAGGCAAGTTTCATGGCAATCCCCATGTCTCCGTCCACGCTCAGCTTGCCGGACATGAACGCGCCGGTCGGGTTCAGGTCACCGCTGAGGATCTGCTCGAATGTATCAGCATCCGCGCTCAGGGTCACGTCGGCGTCTTCGTCGCTGACACGCGCGCCGTCTGCATCCAGAACGATTGAACCCAGATCTGCGATGGCGAATTTGGCCGAAGCATCAAAAGCCCCGCCGGCCAGTTTTTCATTCAGCGCGGCTGCGGCCTTTTCAAGAATCTCGCTCATGATCTTCCTCATTTTGTTTATGCGCCGAGAATGGACATCCCCGGTCGCAACGCTACACTGAACAATGTTATGAGCATTGCAAACCACAATCTCAAAGGTATCGTCGCGGCACTTGCAACACTGATGGTGTTTTCCACCATTGGTGCGGCCCAGCAAGCCGACTCCAAGGACGAATCCGTGCTGTTGGAGCAACTGGCACAGTCCACGCCCCGGCAGGCGATCAGCATTGACCGTCAGTTGCAGTCGCTCTGGTCGCAATCTGGCTCGGCCTCGGCCGATCTGTTGCTGGAACGCGGGCGCGAGGCGCTTGAGGACGGAGACGTCAAGGCGGCGATTGAACATCTGACGGCTTTAACCGACCACGCACCGCAGTTCGCCGAAGGCTGGCACGCCCGGGCATCGGCGTTTTTCGGTATCGAACGCTTTGGCATGGCGGCGGCTGATCTGGAACATGCCCTATCCTTGAACCCGAACCAATACGAGGCCATCTATGGCTTGGGTCTGATCTTCGAGATGCTGGATCAGCCGGAAAAAGCGTACGAGGCCTATTCCCGCGCTTTGTCTATACATCCCCATCACGAAGAAGTAACCAATGCCGTGAATCGTCTAAAGCCTCAGATCGAAGGCAAGGCGCTGTAAGGTCCGGGGCAGGGGGCAAAGGTGAACGGGTCATCCCGAATCGTGGCCGTTCTTGGCCCGACAAACACAGGTAAAACCCATTACGCGATCGAGCGGATGCTGGGACACAGGACTGGTGTGATCGGTCTTCCGCTGCGTCTGCTGGCACGCGAGGTCTATGACAAGATCGTAGCCGTCCGTGGACCCTCCGTCGTGGCCCTAGTCACGGGCGAGGAACGGATCGTGCCACCGCGTGCGCAATATTGGGTCTGCACGGTCGAGGCGATGCCCGAAGGCATGGGCGCGGATTTTGTGGCCATTGATGAGATCCAGCTCTGCGCCGATCCCGAGCGTGGCCATGTGTTCACGGACCGCCTGCTGCGCGCGCGCGGGACCAGTGAGACGCTGTTTCTAGGGTCAGATACGATGCGGGGTCCCATCGCTGCGCTGGTGCCCGAAGCACAGTTCACCCGCCGCGAGCGGATGTCGCAGCTTGTCTACTCCGGCTCGAAAAAGATCAGCCGAATGTCTCCGCGCAGTGCCATCGTCGGGTTCTCGGTCGACAGCGTCTATGCGATCGCCGAACTTCTGCGCCGTCAAAAGGGTGGTGCAGCGGTTGTTATGGGGGCGCTCAGCCCGCGTACACGCAACGCACAGGTCGAGCTATACCAGAATGGCGAGGTTGACTATCTGGTCGCCACTGATGCCATCGGAATGGGTCTGAACCTGGATGTGGATCATGTGGCGTTTTCGTCCCTGACCAAGTTCGACGGTCGCAGGATGCGACCTCTGGCGCCCAACGAACTGGCCCAGATCGCTGGCCGGGCAGGGCGCGGCATGTCCGACGGCACGTTCGGCGTAACGGGTGAGGCCCCGCCTTTGGATGATGGCGTGGCGCAGGCGATCATGGACAGCCGTTTCACGCCAATGAAAAAGCTGAACTGGCGGAACGCCGCCTTGCGGTTCGGCTCGATCGAGGCGCTGATCGACTCGCTTGAGGTCAGCCCAGACTACGAACACCTCATCAAGGCGCGGCCAGCCGATGATCTGAACGTGCTGAAATCTCTCTCGCAAGTGACCGAGGTCGCGGCGCGCGCCAGCGACGGTCCGTCGATCCGTTTGCTGTGGGATGTCTGCCGAATTCCAGACTTTCGTGGCATCAGTCATGCCGAGCACGCAAGTCTGTTGGAGGTGATCTACAACTACCTGCACGAGCGTGGAACGATCCCGGATGACTTTCTGGCGCGGCAAATCCGCCGGATCGACCGAACCGACGGAGATATTGATGCGTTGTCCAAAAGGTTGGCATATATTCGCACATGGACATATGTTGCGCAACGAAACGGTTGGGTACGTGACGAATCCCATTGGCGCGAGGAAACGCGCACTGTAGAAGACAGGCTGTCGGACGCTCTTCACGAACGTTTGACTCAAAGATTTGTGGACCGGCGCACATCCGTTTTGTTGCGCCGGCTCAAACAGAAGGAGGCCCTTTTGGCCGAAGTAAATGACAAGGGTGAAGTGACCGTCGAAGGCGAATTTGTCGGTCGTCTGGAAGGGTTCCGGTTTATCCCGGACAAAAGCGCGCAAGGAACCGAGGCGAAAGCTCTGAAATCGGCGTCCCTGCAAGCTCTCGCGCCGCAATTCCATCTGCGTGCCGACCGCTTCTACAACGCGCCCGATACTGAAATTGATTACACAGATCAGGGCGGCCTGATGTGGGGCGAATACGCCGTTGGCAAACTGGTTGCCGGGGCGGAGCCTCTCAAGCCGGTCGTCGAGGTTTTTGTGGATGAGGCTGCGGGGCCGGATGTGGAGCAGAAGGTTCAGCGTCGTTTGCAGCACTTCATCGACCGCAAGGTCGCGGCGCTGTTTGAACCGCTGCTGAACCTGTCGCGCGACGAAGAGCTGTCAGGCCTGGCCAAGGGGTTTGCCTTCCGAATGGTCGAAGCCTTGGGTGTGCTGCCCCGTACCGGCGTCGCGCAAGAGGTTAAGGATCTGGATCAGGACGCCCGTGGCGCGCTGCGCAAGCACGGCATTCGGTTTGGACAGTTCACAATCTTCATGCCGCTTCTGCTGAAACCCGCACCGACGCGTCTGCGACTGGTTTTGTGGGCCCTGTCCAGCGGATTGCAGGAGTTTCCCGAAGCGCCCCCTCCGGGTCTGGTCACCGTGCCTGTCGCCAAGGGCGCGCCCGAGGGGTACGACACGATGTGCGGATACAGGGATGCCGGCGAGCGTTCGATCCGTATCGACATGCTGGAGCGTCTGGCCGACATGCTGCGTGCAGAAGACAGCCGCGGTGGGTTCGAAGCCAAACCCGACATGCTCTCGATTACCGGTATGACGCTTGAACAGTTCGCTGATCTGATGCAGGGGCTGGGCTACAAGGCCGAGCGTGGCGAACGTGAGAAGGTCAAACCGGCGGCTGTCGAAACAGAACTTCCTTCGACGGATGCAGCCGAGCAACCTGTCGCCGAAGAAGTGTCCGCACCCCAAGAGGCAACCGAAGAGGTCGCAGCACCCGCCGAGGCGCCTGCCGAGGCCGCGACAAGCACCGAGGCGGCAGCCGAGGCACCTGCTTCGGATGAGCCGGAGGTCGAAGTATTCTACACCTTCACCTGGGGTCGTCAGCGGCAGCCGAACCGTGGCCCGCGCCGCGAGCAGGGGCAAGGCAAGGGCAAGCCGCGTGGCAAACCGCAGGAAGGCCGTGGAAAACCACACGGAAAGAAAGGCGGCAAGCCGCAAGGCTCCAAGACTTTCTCCTCCCGTCCTCCGAAAAAGGAAAAGGCGATCGATCCTGACAACCCGTTTGCAGCTGCGCTGATGGGTTTGAAGGACGGCAACTGACCTGAGATGGCCGAGGCCCGGCTGCGGATTGACAAATGGCTGTGGCAGGCGCGGTTCTTCAAGACCCGCAGCCTGGCCGCCAAACAGGTCAGCGGCGGACACGTGCGGGTAAACGGAAACCGTGTGGTGAAACCGGCGCATGCGGTCGGCCCCGGCGACGTTCTGACGTTCACTCAGGGGCGTATCGTGCGCGTCGTTCGTGTTGAAAAACTGGGCGAACGGCGGGGACCGGCACCCGAGGCGCAAACGCTGTACTCGGACATGACCGAAAAGCAGAACGCACCACCGCGTAATCCGGGTTTTGAAGGAAAAGGTCGTCCAACCAAGAAGGATCGGCGCGCACTTGATCTTTCTCGACCTCCGGAATGCTGATCCTCACTTGAAGAGCAAGCCATACTGAATTAGCTAGACGCCCAAACCGCAAACGGGAACGCCGCCATGACCTATGTTGTCACCGAGAACTGCATCGCCTGCAAATACACCGACTGTGTCGAAGTGTGCCCGGTGGACTGTTTCTACGAGGGCGAGAACACACTGGTCATCCACCCAGATGAATGCATCGACTGCGGCGTGTGCGAACCGGAATGCCCCGCCGACGCCATTCGCCCCGATACCGAGCCGGGTATGGAAGAATGGGTCGAGTTCAACCGCAAATACTCCGAGCAGTGGCCGGTGATCGTGACCAAGAAAGATCCCCTGCCAGACGCGGAAGAACGTGATGGGGAAGAAGGCAAGATGGAGAAGTACTTCTCCGAAGCGCCGGGTGAGGGCGGTTAAACGATTCGTCCTGGAATCTGGTGGGAAACTGAAAAGATTGAGGGATATCCTTCTGATTCCCAAGCAGCTTTTCGAAATTTCCCCGGCGTAAGCTTTCAGATGCCACTTTTTTGTGGTATACTACCTTCCTACATGATGATCGAGATTGGGGTGCGCTCCGTAAGTATGCTTGCTTTGGAGTTCTGAGTTTTCAACACAACCGCCGCCAGACGGGGCTTAGATGTGCCCTGTGGTGGTGTTTTTGTTGTCTGTACCCCGGTCCGCAACGAAGGAAAAAAGTGAATGTCAAAATCGAAAAAGCTTGAGTTCCGCCCTAACGATTACGTTGTCTACCCTGCGCACGGCGTGGGTCAGATCATCTCGATCGAAGAGCAGGACGTTGCGGGGTTTTCGCTCGAGCTGTTCGTGATCTCATTCGAGAAAGACAAGATGACCCTGCGGGTTCCGACCAACAAGGTCACCGAATCCGGTCTGCGCTCGCTGAGTTCGCCGGACGTGATCAGTCAGGCGATGAAGACGCTTAAGGGTAAAGCCAAAGTCAAACGCGCCATGTGGTCACGCCGGGCGCAGGAATACGAACAAAAGATCAACTCGGGCGATCTGATTTCGATCGCCGAAGTGGTTCGTGACCTGCACCGTACCGATGACCAGCGCGAGCAGAGCTATTCCGAGCGGCAGCTTTACGAAGCCGCGCTCGAGCGTCTGACGCGCGAAGTCGCCGCAGTATCCGGGCATGGAGAGATTTCGGCTGCCAAGCAAGTCGACGAGGTTCTGATGTCGCGTGCCGCCTGATCTCAATCGGCTACCTGGTTTCGGGCCGTCCCTCATCGGGGGCGGCCTTTTTTTATTCTGCTGCTTGGTCCCCGGTGGGTTTGAGGGTAATTTTGCCCTGAACAAAGGGGGATAGGCAGTGAAGGTAAAGCAAGCGATAAAGTTCCTCTATATCGGAAAAGACCCGATATCGGTGCGGTTCAGGTATACCTTGATCCTGTTTGATGCTGCTACGATCATCTTCTTTGTCGCGACCGCACATGGCGGTCATGGGCCCGGCATCACTCTGGTCAGTATGATTGTGGGCCTGATCATCCTTATGGATTTTTCGGCGCGGCTATGGATTTCGAAGGATCGCAAAAGGCTGCTGCGCAAGATCTACACGCTGGCCGATATCGTCGTGATCCTGTCATTGATCCTGGATCCGTTCCTCACCGGCAGTCTGGCCTTCCTTCGAATATTGCGCGCGCTACGTCTGATCCATTCCTATCATCTGTTGCGCGACCTGCGACGCGACAGCCCCTTTTTTCGAACGCATGAAGACGCAGTAATTGCTGCGATCAATTTGCTGGTTTTTGTGTTTGTGACCTCGACGGCAGTTCTGGTCTACTTCATCCCGGAAACCAGCCAGACGCCATATATTGACGCGCTGTATTTCACGATGGCGACGCTTACGACGACAGGATTTGGTGACATCACGCTGTCGACACCGTGGGGCAAGCTGTTCTCGGTTTTCATCATGGTGGTCGGTGTCGCACTTTTCGTGCGGCTGGCGCAGGCGATATTCATGCCCCAGAAGGTCAGGCATAAATGCCGAAGCTGTGGACTTTATCGGCACGACCCGGATGCCGTGCATTGCAAACATTGCGGAGAGGTGTTGCGGATTGAAACCGGCGGTGTCGCCTAGAGCAGTGTGATCAACGCAACAAGGATCGTGATCTCGGCCAATTGCTGCGCCGCGCCCAGAATATCCCCGGTCTGGCCGCCGATTTTTGCCTTTGCGACGATGGCCAACAGGCCGACGATCAGCGCCGCGCAAAGTGCCGGGAAAAAGGCAGAGCCACCGATCAGCGCCACAGAGACTGCACAAGCAACAATCAGGCCTGCAATTGCACTCATCGGACGGGGGCGACCTACAGAGTGACTTAGTCCGGATGAACGGGCATTTGGTAAGATGGCCATCAAAACGGGCATCATCGCACGAGACATTACGCATGCGGTCAGGATGGCGCTGATCCCTCCGGCCGTCAGCAGGGATGCCACAGCAAACACCCGGATCAATTGTGAAAACAAAAGTGCCAGAACACCATAGGTGCCGATATGGCTGTCTTTCATGATCTCAAGCCGCCGGTCCCGGGTGAACCCACCCCAAAGCCCGTCAGCGGTGTCTGCCAGCCCGTCTTCGTGCATTGCGCCGGTTGCTGCAATCAGAACTCCCACCAGCAACCCGGCAGAGACAAGGGCCGGCACGTTCAGGGAGATGGCAATCCATCCCACCAGACAGGCAATTATTCCGACGGCCAGCCCTGCAATCGGGAAAGCCCACGCAGCCTGAGCCTGACGCGCGAATACATGATCCGGCAGCCGGGGAACGGGCAGGCGGGTCAGAAGCACCAAAGCCAGGGGTATATCCCAGCCGGAAATGAGTTTGGTGTCGTTTTTGAGCACTCCCGCGCCTTTCGGGGTCTTGTTGGTCTGGATGCTTCGGTTAAACACACAGGACCACTCTGATGCAACGAGGCTTTCGATGCTGCCCGAACTTACCGACCTGAAAACTTTCCGGAATGCGCTGAGCTCTGCACCCGGCCCGGACGAAACCGCAACAACTGGCGCGTCCGAGCGCAACGGCCAACTGACCAAGCCTCCGGGCGCGCTGGGTCGGCTCGAGGATCTGGCGATCTGGTATGCGGGATGGCGTGGGGATGCCCGGCCGCAGATTTCCGCGCCTCAAGTGATCGTTTTTGCCGGAAACCACGGTGTTACGGCGCAAGGCGTATCAGCATTTCCACCTGAAGTGACCGTTCAGATGGTGATGAATTTTCAGCATGGCGGTGCGGCGATCAACCAACTGGCCAAATCGGCTGGTGCGACGATGAACGTACACGCGCTGGATCTGGACACGCCAACTGCGGATTTCTCAAAAGCTCCGGCAATGGATGAGCAAGAGCTTCTGTCAGCGTTGCGTACAGGCTGGCAGGCGGTCGATCCAACGGCGGATCTGTTGGTGGTTGGCGAGATGGGGATCGGCAACACAACTCCGGCGGCCGCAATTGCCTGCGCCCTGTTTGGAGGCGAGGCGGCCGAATGGACCGGGCGTGGCACCGGCGTTGATGATGCGGGTCTGGCCAACAAAACCCGGGTGGTCGCTGAAGGTGTCGCCCTGCATGGTCAGGCTGGCGACGGGCTGGATATCCTGCGCTGCCTGGGTGGGCGCGAGATTGCCGCCATGGCCGGTGCCATCGCGGCGGCACGTGTGTTGAGGATTCCGGTTATTCTGGACGGATTCATTTGCTCTGCGGCTGCTGCGTGTCTGGCGGACGTGACCGAAGGGGCGCTGGACCATACAATTGCCGGCCACCAGAGCGCCGAGGGCGCACATGGCGCGGTCCTAGCGCAGCTTGGCAAAGAACCCTTGTTGAACCTGGGCCTGCGGCTTGGTGAGGGGTCGGGTGGTGCGCTTGCGATCAACATCCTGAAAAGCGCCGTCGCCTGTCATTCGGGAATGGCAACGTTTGCCGAGGCCGGTGTCTCGGACGGCTAAACGCTATTTCTGACCCGGGTAGGGGCCTGGGTCAGGCAGACTTCTTGGCGTTTTCTTCAGCCATCTCCAAAAGCGCGGTTTCCAGCTCCTTCTGAAGCTCGCGCGATCTTTCGATGTATTTCTTGTTCTCGGCCGTCGGCATTCCCGGTATCCACAATTCGGCCAACTCGCGCACCGACATCCGGTCATGATGATAGAATGTCTGTTCCGCCTGTGCTGCCTCATAGTCGCTGAGGCCGATGTTCTCCAAGACATAGCGGCCAGCGCGAAGTGAGCTGTCGAAGGTTTCTCGGACGATATCGTTCGCACCGGCCTGATACAGCTCATAAACGTGGTTGCGGTCATAGGCACGGGCGATGATGTGCAGATCAGGGCGTTGTCGCCTTGCGTAGCCAACCAGCCGCGTGACCTGCTTGTGATCGTCCATGGCTGCGACAAGAACGGATGCCTTTTCGATCCCTGCCGCGCGCAGCAGTTCGGGGCGGGTCGGGTCGCCCAAAAACCCTTTGACGCCGAACCTGCGCATCAACTGCACCGTGTCGATGTCGTGGTCCAGAACGACCGTCTTGAAACCACTTGCCCGAACCAGTCGGTTTACGATTTGGCCAAAGCGGCCTATGCCCGCGATGATTACCGGGCCTTTTTCGTCAATCTCGTCCGGTTCCGGCTGCGGGCGCACATCGCCGATGCGGCGCGACAGTTGATCGTAGATGATGAACAGCAGCGGTGTAATCAGCATCGTCAGCGCGATGATCATCAGCAGTTTCTGGGAAAGATCGGTGGGGATGACATTCTGCTGCGTGGAAAAGGCCAGCAGGACAAAACCAAATTCACCCGCCTGGGCCAGACCCAGAGTGAACAGCCAGTGATCGCGCCCGCGAAGCTTGAAGGCACGTCCGACGATAAAAAGGATGATCCCTTTGACCAGGATCACCAGAAGCGCTAGCCCGATCAGGTCAAAGGGATCGTTGAAGAAATAGCCCACGTTGATCCCGGCACCGACTGTAATGAAGAACAGCCCCAGAAACAGACCTTTGAACGGCTCCAGATCGCTTTCCATCTCGTGCCTGAATTCCGAACTGGCCAGAACCACGCCGGCCAGAAATGCGCCCAAAGCGGGCGACAGGCCAACCAGCGTCATCAGGAATGAGATTCCCACAACGATCATAAGGGCCAGTGCGGTATACATTTCTCGCAGGCGGGTGGCGTGAATGAATCTGAACAGGGGACGGGTCAGGTAGACACCCGCCAGAATGACGAAAGCAACGGCGCCGAGCGTGACCAGCGTGACCGCCCAGCCCGGCAAGCCCTCGACCAAGGACAGGCTGTGATGGGCCGCGCCATGCGCATCGACATTGCCACGGTCGATAGAGCCGTCGCCTTCAAGGTGCGGAACGCGCGGAAGGGCCAGCAACGGCAGCATCGCAAGGATCGGAATGACCGCAATATCCTGTGTCAGCAGAACCGAGAATGTGGCCCGCCCGCCATTGGTCTGCATCAGCCCCTTTTCCGACAAGGTCTGCAAAACGATAGCCGTTGACGACAGCGAAAGGGTCAGACCAACCGCCAATGCCACGGTCCACGGGTGGTTTGCGTATATTGAAACACCGGCGATCACCGCCGTCGACATTGCGACCTGAAGCCCGCCCAGCCCCAATAGCTTGTCGCGCATATCCCAAAGGGCGCGCGGTTCAAGTTCCAGCCCGATCAGAAACAGCATCATGACGACGCCGAACTCGGCTACATGCTGCAGGCTTTCGGTTTCAGCACCGACCAGCCCCAGAATGGGCCCGATCACGATACCGGCCGCCAGATACCCCAGTACAGAACCCAACCCCAGACGCGCTGATAAAGGCACCGCAATAACTGCCGCCGCCAGATAGATCGTTGCCTGGTAAAGGAAATCGTCCATGTTTGTCCTCGTGTCCCGGTCAGGTCGGAAGGGGTGCGTCGCGCTTGAGTTGATCCATTACAATTTGGCTTTGCACCCTCGCAACGGCAGGATGCGGCAGTATCACCTGATGAAGCAAGCGGTTGAGCGCGGAAAGGTCATCACAGAATATGTGCAACAGATAATCTGCCTCTCCTGTCATCGTCCAGGCGCTTGTTATCTCGGGGCGGGCGTCGATCATGCGGGCAAAGCTGGCAGATTGTTCGGGGCCGTGCGTGCCCAGATGGACCTGGACGAAACCCTGCACGTGCAGTCCCAGTTTCAACGGGTCCAGGCGAGCGGCGTAGCCGGTGATGTATCCTTCCGCCTCCAGCCTTTGTCGGCGGCGCCCTGCCTGACTGGCTGACAGGTTCAGCATTTCACCCAGCTGATGTGCCGTCAGGTGCGCGTTCTTTTGCAGCGCAGACAGCAGGCGTGTGTCCATGGCATCCAACATATGCGGATTCGCCCCGTTTTTCTTGTCTTTGGTGCGTAAATCGCGCACATACCGCTAGTTTACACGAAAATTATGCGCAGAAACAGCGTCAATTAAGACGTATTTTAGAATCAGCAAAGAAATTCCTGTTTTTTAGGAGACCCGCCATGGGACCTTTCCCGCACAACGCACCGAAATCCGTAATCAGCAAAGAAAACCCGGCAGGGACCGACGGCTTCGAGTTTGTCGAATTCGCGCATCGAGAACCGCAGGAGTTGCGCGACCTGTTTTCGAAGATGGGATTCGAAAGGGTGGGGCACCACAAAAAGAAGCCCGGCGTCGAACTGTGGCAGCAGGGCGATGTCACGTATATCCTGAACTCCGACCCCGACAGCTTTGCAGCCAAGTTTGTTGCCGAACATGGACCGTGCGCGCCAGCAATGGGGTGGCGCGTGGTTGATGCCCAAAAGGCCTATGAGCACGCCGTTGCAAAAGGTGCCGAGCCTTACGATGCCGACGACAAAACACTGAACGTGCCAGCCATTAAGGGGATTGGCGGCTCGCTGATTTACTTCGTCGATCAGTATTATGACACGTCGCCCTACAACCAGGAATTCGAGTGGACGCAGCAATCCAAACCCCGCGGTGACGGGTTCTATTACCTCGATCACCTGACGCACAATGTCTACAAGGGGAATATGGACAAGTGGTTCCGGTTTTACGAAAACCTGTTCAATTTCCGCGAAATCCGCTTCTTTGACATCCAGGGAAAATTCACCGGTCTTTACAGCCGTGCGCTGACCTCGCCCTGTGGCCGCATCCGCATTCCGATCAACGAGGACAGAGGCGAGACCGGCCAGATCGTTTCGTACCTGAAGAAATACAAGGGTGAGGGCATTCAACACATCGCAGTGGGAAGTGAGGACATCTACGATTCAACCGACGCGATTGCGAACAAGGGGCTGAAGTTCATGCCAGGCCCGAACGAGACCTACTACAACATGTCCACGGACCGGGTCGCGGGGCATTCCGAACCCCTGGACCGGATGATGAAGCACGGCATCCTGATTGATGGCGAAGGTGTCGTCGACGGAGGTGAGACACGGATCCTGCTGCAGATCTTCTCGAAGACTGTCATCGGACCGATCTTTTTCGAGTTCATCCAGCGCAAGGGTGACGACGGATTCGGCGAAGGAAACTTCCAGGCGCTGTTCGAATCCATCGAACGCGAACAGATAGAAAGTGGCGAGATTTCAGCCGCTTGACGCGGCTATATAAAGCGCGCGCTGGCGTGTCAGCGCGCGTGTTTTTTTCCCATTCGATTTTGGCTGTTAACTGCGGGGCATTTTCAAAGTCACGTTGCGCCCCTTCTTTTGGTACTGCAACTGACTGTCCCCGATCGCGATTACACGGCCACCATCCAGCCGATCCCCGACCTTAAGCTTTTTGTAGCGGCCGCTGGGCAGCCGGATCAGGGCGCGGCGGTTCGCTGGCGAACCGTAGACTCCGATCAGGTTGAGCTTTCGCAGGTTGATGGCATTGTCCAGAGTGGCCTGACGGGCGACAGAAGCCCGGCTCGGAATTTTGGGCGCAACGGATTTTGCCGCAAACGATCCGACATCGTCACTGCTTTGATCGATGGCGGCCGTTGATCCCAGATTGGCGGACGTGGTGTTTGCCGTCGGCGCGGAAGCCGCTGCCAGACCTGCCGGGCGGGATTTGGGGCGCGGAACCCGAACGACCGCCAACGCGGTCGGGGTTTCATCAATCTGAGGTTGCTCCTGCAGGGATTTTGGCCGCAGTTTCGGCCGCAGCCCGGACAACTCGTCCCGTGTCCGACCGCCCAGCTGCTGGCGCTCGAACCCTTCGATCAGATTACCTGGCCTGACTTTCGGACGCAGCCCAGCCAGCCTGTCATTGCCCTCTTCGACGATGGGTTCCTGTTCGAAGCGAACCGGGACTGCGGGCGGAACCGAAGACGGTCGTCCGAGGAAAACCATGACCCCATCCGGATTCAGTGTACCGTCGGCCGTGGGGGTAACCAAACCCCGCTCATCAAGTACAAACCGTGTTCCCGCGCCGCTGGGTGCAGCGGGCTGTTCGAATGGCTGATCAGTGTCAAACTGTTCGGCCGCAGGCAGCGCCACCGCGTCATGCGAAAGGTTCGATGGGTCAAGCGATGACAGATACAGGTCGTCCGATTGCACCGCGGTGGGTAGGATCAGCGCATCGGGTGCGGTCAGGACAACACCTGTCTGGGATTGCAGTTCCTGTTGCGCCTGAGGATCGCGGGCCACCTGCTCGACGGGTGTTGGGCTGACGTCCAACGCCTCGAGAATAGCAAGATCCGTCGCGGTCGGCTCAGCTTTTTCCTCAACCACAGGCGGAGAGATGGGGGTTTCAGAGAGCTCTGTGTCCGGTTCTGACGTTTCTTTTACCGGGGGCAGAGCGACAGCGACTTCGGCAATATCGCTTTCCGGTTCTGGTGCTTTTTCTGCCAGTACTTGCTCTGGCACACTTGGGGACGCAGTTTCGTCCGGAACGCTCTGCGCCAGAACGGGTTCCGGGCTGATTTCGTCTTCGGACCCGGTCAGGAACCATAGCCCGATGGCGACTGCAAGAATGCCTGCGACCAATGCCAGAGATTTGTAGAGTTTGGCTTCACCTGGGTGTGCCGCACCAGTGCCAATCTCGGCGCCTGGCGCGGTCTGCGCCCGGAATGCGATTGGGGCATCGGTCGCCGCGATAGCATGGACCGGAGTGTTCGATTCCGCTTCTTCTTCCGGCTCTTGCGCCGTATCGGCCGGTTCGGGTGCACCGGGCAGTTCTGTGGTTTCCCGAGGTAAGAATATGGGCTCGGTCGGAAAAGGGTTTGGGCCGGTTTCTGCACTGAATACGACAGGAATGAACCCGTGTTGGGTCGCGAACTCCCGGGCCTCGTCCAAAGTTTGCGTTGCCACTGCCGCGACGTGAGTTTGCTGTCCGTCCGTCGCTGTATCATAAGCCAGTTCGTCCAGTGTATACGGGATGGCCCCGGTCAGTGCATCGCGTACTTTCTGCCCAGTATCGTCTGCGTCCGGTCCTTCGGCTTCGACTGTCAAAAACCGGATTTGGTCTTCCGGAATCACGACCTTGCAGCTTAGGTCGTTTTCCAGCGCAAAACCCGCGTCGCGCAACGCCTGCATGCGATCCGGGAAATCCGGCGCATCCAGCGGAACCGTGCCAATGCAGAACCAGTCGTCATCCGAATGGTGATGCAGGGAAATTCCGTCGGCAGAAAATGATAACGCAAAAGCGGGTTTCATAACTCCGAAGAACCATAATTGTCATCGTCAATGCAAACGACATTGCGTTCGCAGCACGACAGTAAAGCAGGATATCGCCGAGGGAAAGAAAAAGCCAAGTCACCTCTTGTACGAGAGCGCCCGGTCACCCCATCTTAAGACAGCAAGAATTGGAGGGATCACCTTGAAGACATTTGCTTTTCTGGCCGCCATGCTGGCAATGACGGCGGCAAGCGCGGCCCATGCGGAAGAACGTCGCATCACCGTCAGCGCGGCAGGGACCGTTCAGGCCACACCCGACATGGCGACCATTACATTGGGTGTCACAAACCAGGATACGCAGGCTTCGGTGGCGATGCAGGCAACATCCGACGCGGTTTCCAGAATTATGTCGCGACTGGACGAAAAAGGGATCGAGGCACGCGACGTGCAAACCCGCGATCTGTCCCTTTCGCCGGTTTGGTCCAACCGAAACAATGTGCCGGGGCAGAACCCGGAAATCACAGGTTTTGCTGCGTCGAACCGGGTTTTTGTTCGGGTGCGTGACCTGACCAAGCTGGGTGAGATCATGGATGCGGTCATTCAGGACGGTGCCAATGACTTTGGCGGCCTGAGTTTCGATGTTCAGGACCCCAAGCCGCTTGAAGCAAAAGCTCGAGCGCAAGCTGTCGCCGAGGCAACCGCCAAGGCCGAGCAACTGGCCCAGGCCGCGGGCGTGACACTTGGCCCGGTTCAGTCAATTGACGAACAGGGCGGGGGTGTGCAGCCCATGCCACATATGCGCCAGATGAGCATGGCCGAAGCAGGCAATGTTCCGGTTGCCGGCGGTGAGGTTTCAATCTCGGTCAATGTCTTGATGGAATTCGAAATTTCCGAATAAAGTCAGACCTCTGCGCGGGCTTGCAGCGGTTGTCGTTGCTTGCCCGCAGCGTCGAAATTCTCGGGCAGCAACCAGGCTTCAAAGGCTTTTCGGATGCGTGGCCATTCGCTGTCGATTATCGAATACCATGCCGTGTCACGATTACGTCCCTTATAGTGGGTCGCCTGCCGGAACACGCCTTCAAAAGTGAATCCAAGGCGTTCGGCCGCGCGTCGAGACGGTGCATTCAACGCATCGCATTTCCATTCGTAGCGGCGATAGCCAAGCCCATCGAAAACGCGGCGCATCATCAGGTACATCACCTCGGTCGATTGCGGCCTGCGCTGCAAAAGGGGCGAGAAGTGGATGTGACCGACCTCAATCGATCCGGCAGCGGGCGTGATTCTCAGGTACGAGGCCATGCCGACCGGGACGTCATTGGCATCCAGAACCGAGTGAAACATCGGATCAGCATCGGAACAATTGTTCTGGGCCCATTCGACAAAGGCGGCTTCGGACTCAAAGGGTCCGTAGGGCAGGTAGGTCCAGTTGTGGCCGTCCGCGTCGTTTGCAAACGCCCGGTACAAACCGGGCGCGTGCCTGTTGATATCCAGCGGTACAACGGAACAGAACCCTCCTTGCATCGGCGTGTAAGGCGGTGTCGGACGCGGGAAGTCATCCGAAACGGGCCAGCCAATCGGCTGGCCAAGGTCGTTCGTTTCGCTGCCGGTTGCCATGGATCAGGCGCTTGCCTTGCTGAGCGCCTGGTCAAGATCGGCAATCAGGTCGTCGGCATCCTCGATCCCGATCGACAGACGTACCACGTTCGGGCTGGCACCGGCGGCTTCCTGTTGTTCGGGCGTCAGCTGCCGGTGTGTGGTCGAGGCCGAATGAATGATAAGCGAGCGTGCGTCACCCAGATTGGCCACATGGCTGAATATCTCCAGCGCATTGACCAGTTTGATGCACGCGTCATAGCCGCCCTTGACCGCGAAGGTGAACAGGGCACCGGCCCCGCGCGGATAGCACTTCTGGACCCGATCATAATAGGGCGACGACGGCAGGCCAGCATAGGTGACATATTCCACGCGATCATCTGCTTCGAGCCACGCGGCGATTTTCTGGGCGTTCTCTACGTGGCGCTCCATTCTCAGGCTCAGGGTTTCGATCCCCATCAGCGTGTAATGCGCAGCCTGCGGGTTCATCGTCATGCCCAGATCACGCAGCCCGATGGCAATTCCGTGGAAAGTATAGGCCAGCGGGCCAAAGGTCTCGTGAAATTTCAACCCGTGATAAGCGGATTCCGGTTCGCTGAGCGACGGGAACTTGTCATTTGCGGACCAGTCGAACTTGCCTGAATCCACGATGCAGCCGCCAGTGACGGTGCCGTTGCCGGTCAGGTATTTGGTGGTCGAATGTACGACCAGCGTGGCACCCTGTTCAATCGGGCGGCACAGGTAGGGCGTGGCCGACGTGTTGTCGACGATCAGCGGGATTCCTGCGGCGTCCGCAACATCCGCCAGCGCGCGTATATCTGTGACATAGCCGCCCGGATTGGCGATGGATTCGCAGAACACCGCCCGTGTGTTTTCGTCGATGGCATCCTTGACGGCGTCCAGATCGTCGGTGTCGACGAACTTGGCGGACCAGCCGAAGCGTTTGATGGTCTGGCTGAACTGCGTGACGGTGCCGCCATAAAGGCGGGTTGATGCAACCACATTGCAACCCGGCCCCATCAGCGGAAACAGCGCCATAATCTGCGCGGCGTGACCCGAGGAACAACAAACCGCACCCACACCGCCTTCAAGGGTCGCGACACGCTCTTGCAAAACAGCCACGGTAGGGTTGGTCAGGCGGGAATAGATGTAGCCGACCTCTTGCAGATTAAACAGCGCGGCAGCGTGGTCCGCGTCGCGGAATACGTAAGCGGTTGTCTGGTAGATCGGCGTCTGGCGCGCTCCGGTCGCCGGGTCGGGCCGGGCACCGGCATGAATTTGCAGCGTGTCGAAACCATAAGTGGGTCCATCAGACATCTGGAAAATCTCCTGTTGGTATTTGTCTTGCAGAATCTCTAGGGCATTGGTCGCGTGCGCACAACGATCCAGTCAGCGCATCCACAGTCCTTTGCTCTTGATCTGGTTGCGGATGACCTGCTCGCGCTGGGGCAGGTTCTTGCGGTCGAACATATTGCGGATCTTCTCGCCCTTGCGTTGGATCACCAGCTTTTTCAGCGGGTCGTAGTTCTTCAGAACCTTCTTGATCCGGTTCGGCGCGGCCACTGTTTCCAGAACTTCGATGACATGATCCGACTCGCGTGCATAAAGCAGCGGGAACAGCCGGTAGTGGCAACTTACGGTGCCATCCAGCAATCCGTCCGGCAGGGCGTCGCGCCCGCCGCCAAGCGCGTGGATCACCAGCGGCAACGCGGCCTGATCCAGCCAGGGGTCAAGGTTCTGGCCAACAAGCTCTGGGATATCCTCGTCGCGGATAGCGAGCGCGTATTCCAGAAACCGTTTTCCGAAAGCGTGTGGGCAGGAATAGAAAAAATACCCTGCATTGAAGTACAGATAGCGCCGCCAGTGATCCAGCGGTTGGTCTGTGTCGATCGAGCTTTCGAAGTCCAGCCCGAACCGTTGATAGAGCGCGCGCCAGATGCCGTCGAAACCGGGGCCATACAGCGTGGGTTTTGGCCATGTCCCTTCGACCTTCAATGACGCGCCGGGGCGGTCGAAATCGAACGGAACTGTGTTCAGATCGCCCGTGATTAGGGTGTCGCTGTCAAAAAACACAAATGGCTCACCCTCGGGCATGGCCAGCAATGCTTCGATCTTGTTGCCATAAGGATAGCTTTCGCCGAAGGCATGGTTGTCAAAGGGCAGAATCTCGGCGTCCAGTTGTCGCAGGACTTTGAGAACATCCTCGTTCTGAATGCTGGGGTTTTGTTGCCAGCGCGGGCCGGGTTGGGGAACCGCAACAAACAGTTGGCCTGTGAATCCCGGTGAACAATGTCGAAGCGAGGCGGCAAACAGCACAGCCTCGAATTGCAGGCGGTTGTTCTGTCCGATGATGACAATATTGAACTTGGTGGCCTTGGCCTGCATCGATAAACTCACGGATTTTCGCCGTTCTCCGGCGCTGCTCTGGTTCTGGTGACGCACTGTAAGCGGCAGACGACGCCAAAACCAGATGCGAGATTGGAAAACCGCTGCGGCGCGCCCAATTCTGAACGCGACGCAGGAACTCAAACAGGCCTGGACATGTTTGTCATCAATGGCGGCAGGTAGGAGGCAGACGAGTCATTTGGCGCCTGGGACTGGCTGCGCTGTCCGTCGAATACCCGCTGTCCCACCGCTGCAGGTGATTATTGGACCATGTACGGAGTTTAACTCGAAGATTTTTCTCGAATAGTTAAATTTGACCAAAAGCAAATAAAAACAAAAAACTATACGGTGAAGTTGAGGTCGTTCTCTCAGCTTTTTCGACTTTTTGGTGATTTTATAAATTTTACCAATTGATAAAAAATTAGTTTGTGGCAAGCTGAGGTCACAATAAACATATCTACAGGGAGTAGAGTGATGGCACAGGGCCAGATGGTCCCCGGTATTGTCGCCGGGCGGCTTTCCAGCGATGAGCTGACCTCGAATTTCACGGATCTGCATCCGCCGCTGGCCGCGCATGAGGCGGCTGTGGCGGCGGATCGGTGCTATTTCTGCTATGACGCGCCATGCGTTACCGCTTGTCCCACGGACATCGATATTCCGTTGTTCATGCGCCAGATTCAGGCCGGTCAGCCGGAAGCGGCAGGCCAGACCATTCTGGAACAGAACATTCTGGGTGGCATGTGCGCCCGGGTCTGTCCGACCGAAACATTGTGCGAGGAGGCCTGCGTACGCGAAACCGCCGAAGGGTCGCCGGTTGAGATTGGTCGACTGCAGCGTTACGCCACGGACAGCGTCATGGCGACCGGGGTGCATCCATTCGAAAGGGCGCCATCGACCGGCAAGACAATTGCCGTGGTTGGCGCGGGCCCTGCGGGACTGGCTTGTGCCCATCGTCTGGCCATGCATGGCCACGACGTGGTGATCCACGACGCCAGGCCCAAGCCGGGCGGGCTGAACGAATATGGTATCGCGGCCTACAAATCGACCAACAATTTTGCTCAGGCCGAGGTGGACTGGCTGCTGAAAATCGGCGGTATCGTAATCGAGACGGGTTCCGCACTGGGTGACACCATCTCGCTGGACGGGCTGCGCCAGAATTATGACGCGGTTTTCCTGTCGATCGGTCTGGCCGGGGTGAACGCACTTCGCGCACAAGGGCATGATCTGGACGGAGTGCGCAATGCGGTCGACTTCATCTCGGACGTGCGGCAGGCAGATTACCTTGCGCATCTGCCGGTAGGGCGCAACGTCGTGGTGATCGGTGGCGGCATGACTGCCGTGGATGCGGCAGTGAAATCCCGCCTTCTTGGCGCCGAACATGTGACCATCGCATATCGTCGCGGTCGCGAAGCGATGGGAGCCAGCCGGTATGAACAGGATCTGGCGGCCTCTCATGGTGTTCGAATTCTGTGCAACGTTCAGCCTGTGGCCATTCATGGAAATGGCTCCACCGCCGAGATCGAGCTTGAATATACCGAATCCCGCGAAGGCAAGCTGAGCGGAACCGGCGAAACCATTCGTGTTCCGGCGGATCAAGTCCTCAAGGCAATTGGTCAGACACTGGAGGGGGCACCTGAAGGTTTGGATCTGGACGGCAACAAGATCGTCGTTACGGACGCGGGCCGCACATCCATCGAAGGTGTCTGGGCCGGTGGCGACTGTGCAACCGGTGGCGAAGACCTGACCGTGACCGCGGTGGCCGAGGGCAGGGATGCCGCAATGGACATCCATGCAACGCTTGTTTCGTGATATAGTGAGGCATTGATCTTTCAATCGCATTGCTGAGGTGTTGCCATGTCCCGGATCGAAGAAGCCGTTGCCCGCCACTATACGACAGGTGAACTGACAGAACGCGTTCGCGATGCGCTACGGCAGAGCGGTATCGACCCGGACGCGGCCACGGTTGCCGATCTGAAAGCGGGCGACGAATTCCACACAGGCGGAGTTGCTGCGACGGATCATCTGTTTGCGCAACTTTCGCCGACCCACGCAACGCGGGTGCTGGATATCGGTTGCGGTATCGGTGGAACGTCGCGCTACATTGCGGACCGCTACACCTCGACCGTTACGGGCATCGATCTGACCCCTGAGTTCGTCGAGACGGCAACCGCCCTCAGTGCGATTGTCGGTCTTGAAAGCAAGGTGCGCTTTCTGACCGGAAGCGCTTTGGACATGCCGGTGCCGAACGCCAGCTTTGACCTTGCCGTCATGCTGCATGTCGGCATGAACATTCAGGACAAACAACGCCTGTTCGCCGAAGTGGCCAGGGTGCTGGCAAAAGGCGGCACCTTTGCGCTGTTTGACGTGATGGGCGGTGCGGTGGATGAACCGATGGTCTTCCCATTGCCCTGGTCGACGACGCCCGACACCTCGTTCGTGGACACGCCTGGTGCGTACAGGGACGCGGCCTCGGCTGTTGGATTTGAACTGATCACGGAAAACGACCGCTCGGAATTCGCGAAAGCGTTCTTTGAAGAGGTCTTTGCCCGCACGGCCGAAAGCGGCCCCGCACCGCTGGGGATCCATCTGATGATGGGTGATACTGCCCCTGAGAAGTTCAAAAACTATGTCGCAAACCTTAACGCCGGGCGCATCCGCCCGACCGAGATGATTTTCAAGAAAACCGGTTAACCCGGTAAGGAGAACCCATGGCCAATCTGACAACTGACTTTCTGGGAATTTCCAGCCCCAACCCTTACTGGCTGGCATCCGCGCCGCCGACGGACAAGGAATATAACGTACGACGCGCATTCGAGGCTGGATGGGGTGGTGTCGTGTGGAAAACGCTTGGTGCCGAAGGGCCGCCGGTCGTGAATGTGAATGGTCCGCGCTACGGGGCCATCTACGGCGCAGATCGTCGCCTGCTGGGCCTGAACAATATCGAACTGATCACCGACCGCCCGCTTGAAGTAAACCTCGAGGAGATGGCGCGGGTCAAAGCAGACTATCCTGACCGGGCGCTGATCGCCTCGATCATGGTACCGTGCGAGGAAGAGGCATGGAAAGCCATCCTGCCGCGCGTCGCAGAAACCGGAGCGGACGGGATCGAGCTGAACTTCGGTTGTCCACACGGGATGAGCGAGCGTGGAATGGGGTCGGCCGTCGGGCAGGTTCCGGAATATATCGAGATGGTTACCCGGTGGTGCAAAAAATACTATGACCGCCCGGTCATCGTGAAGCTGACACCGAATATCACCGATGTCCGCAAACCCGCTGCTGCGGCCAAGAACGGTGGTGCGGATGCCGTATCGCTGATCAATACGATCAACTCGATCACCAGCGTCAATCTGGACACGTTCAGCCCCGAACCCTCGATTGACGGTAAGGGCAGCCACGGTGGTTATTGCGGGCCGGCGGTCAAGCCGATTGCCTTGTCGATGGTGTCCGAGATTGCGCGCGCGGAGGCAACGCATGGCCTGCCGATTTCAGGCATCGGTGGCGTGACCACCTGGCGCGATGCTGCGGAATTCATGGCGCTGGGGTGCGGCACTGTTCAGGTCTGCACGGCGGCGATGACCTATGGGTTCAAGATCATCGATGAACTGACGGCCGGTCTGTCCAAATGGATGGATGAAAAGGGCTATTCCGACGTGTCTGAAATCGTTGGTCTGGCGGTGCCGAATGTCACGGACTGGCAATACCTGAACCTGAACTACGTGGCCAAGGCCAAGATCGATCAGGACCAGTGCATCAAGTGCGGCAGATGCTATGCCGCCTGCGAGGACACCAGCCATCAGGCGATTTCGATGTCCGCCGATCGCGTTTTTGAAGTGATGGATGATGAATGCGTGGCCTGTAACCTGTGCGTCGATGTCTGTCCGGTCGAAGGATGTATCTCGATGGAGCCGATGGCAGCAGGGGAGATCGACCCACGCACACAAAAGGTCGTTGAGCCCGGCTATGCGAACTGGACCACGCATCCGAACAACCCAATGGCGAAAGCGGCTGAATAATCCAGTATCTTTTGGACGAAAACCTGATCCGAGAAAACGCATCGAGTTTCTTCGGATCAGAAAATCGATCGGCCCTTTGTGACAGCTGAAGGTTCATTGGTTGGCGGTGCGGATAAGATGATATCCGCGCCGCTTTGTTTCATTTGGAAACCACACGCGGCCAGCTTTGCGTTTAATCCAGGGTTCCGGGTTGGGTCTGGTGCAAGAAGAAGACTCTTCCTTAAGTTTGTTAACTGCTTCTCAAGGGGTTAACAGTTTGCGGTACAAGGTTTCCATGAAGGGCGCTGCGCCTTCGAACGGGTCTTCCTCACCTAGAATTGCCCGGACCTGCACTTCAAAATCGGCGTAGTGCTGGGTCAGGGACCAGATGGAAAATATCAGATGATAGGGGTGAAGACGGGCAATTTTGCCCTGATCCATCCAGGTGGTCAAAACAGCAGTTTTTTGGTCGACCAGAGACTTCAGGTCATTGGACAGATTATCCCGGATACGAGGCGCGCCCTGAACCAGTTCATTGGCAAACAGGCGGCTTTCACGGGGTAACTCCTGGCTCATCTGGAGCTTGCGGTTGATGTAAGACAGGATCTCTTCCAGCGGATCGCCGTTTTCGTCCAGATCGTGAAGCGGAGCCAGCCACACGTCCAGAAGCCCGGACAGAAGGGCGGTGTGAATCGCCTCCTTCGAAGGGAAGTAATACAGAAGGTTCGGTTTGCTCAATCCGGCTTCGGCTGCGATTTGGTCCACCGTCGCACCGCGGAAACCGTGGGCTGAAAAAACGTTCAGCGCCGCCTCGAGAATCGCTGCGCGGTTCTTTTTCTGAATTCGGGTAGGCGCACGGTCTTTTGGCATTGATCCCAGTTACCCCAATTTTTGTCCGACGGGTGCTGATTATGCTTAAATTTCCGTCGACGCGATGCAATTTCTTGACTGATGTCGAACCCGTGATAGCGTGAGTTTGACCAGATGGTCAAATCAAGACACCAAAAGCGAGCCAAATCGCAAGCAACAGGGGAAAACAGATGGCAGCTCCGGCGCAGAATCTCAGAATTAATGGAGACAGGCTGTGGGATAGTCTGATGGAGATGGCAAAGATCGGCCCCGGCGTTGCGGGCGGCAATAACCGCCAGACATTGACGGACGAAGATGCCGAAGGGCGCGCGCTGTTCCAGAAATGGTGTAAGGAAGCCGGTTGCACCATGGGACTGGATCAGATGGGCAACATGTTCGCCCATCGCGAAGGCTCTGACCCTGATGCTCTGCCGGTCTATGTTGGGTCGCACCTGGATACGCAGCCGACCGGCGGGAAATACGACGGTGTGCTGGGTGTGCTGGGCGGGTTGGAGATCATCCGGACACTCAATGACCTGGGGATCAAGACGAAGCACCCGATCGTTGCGACCAACTGGACCAACGAGGAAGGCACCAGATATGCGCCGGCCATGTTGTCCTCGGGCGTGTTTGCGGGAATGCACACGCAGGACTGGGCCTATGACCGGGAAGACGCGGAAGGCAAGAAGTTTGGCGATGAGCTGAAACGCATTGGCTGGCGAGGAGACGAGGAAGTCGGTGCGCGAAAAATGCACGCCTTTTTTGAACTGCATATCGAACAGGGCCCCATCCTGGAGGCCGAGGAAAAGGACATCGGCGTTGTCACGCATGGCCAGGGCCTGAGCTGGACCCAGATCACGGTTACCGGCAAAGACGCCCATACCGGGTCGACCCCGATGCCGATGCGCAAGAATGCGGGTCTGGCCATGGCGCGCATCCTTGAGAAAGTGGACGAAATTGCGTGGTCCCACGCGCCCCACGCGGTTGGGGCGGCAGGGCATATCGACGTCTACCCCAATTCCCGAAATGTGATCCCGGGCAAGGTGGTGTTCACGGTCGATTTCCGGTCGCCCGAACTGGACGTGATCACCGACATGGAAAACCGGTTGCGTGTTGCTGCCGAGGATATCGTGGATGAAATGGGGCTTCAGATCGAATTTGAGAAAGTCGGCGGTTTTGACCCGGTGAAGTTCGACGAGACCTGCGTTGCAGCGGTTCGAAGCGCGGCTGATCGTTTGGGGTATTCCCATACAGATATCATATCCGGCGCCGGGCACGACGCCTGCTGGATTAATCGCGTTGCCCCGACGGCGATGGTGATGTGTCCGTGTGTAGATGGCCTGAGCCACAACGAGGCCGAAGAGATCAGCAAGGAATGGGCTGCTGCCGGGGCGGATGTTCTGTTTCACGCGGTCGTCGAAACTGCGGAGATTGTGGAGTAGGGGGCTCTGCCCCCGTCGCCCGCTGGGCGTCTCCCCCGGGATACTTTTGGCCAGATGAAGCAAGCGGCGCAGACCGCAACAGGGAGTTTGACATGAGCACTGTTATCAGGAACGGAACAATCGTCACCGCCGATTTGACGTACAAGGCTGACGTAAAGATCGAAGCCGGTGTAATCACGGAAATTGGCCCAGATTTGAAAGGCGACAAGGAACTGGATGCAACCGGGTGTTATGTCATGCCCGGTGGAATTGACCCGCATACGCATCTGGAAATGCCGTTTATGGGAACCTATTCCAGTGACGACTTCGAAAGCGGCACGCGGGCGGCGCTGGCCGGCGGGACCACCATGGTCGTCGATTTCGCATTGCCGAATCCAGGGGAAAGCCTGCTGGATGCCCTGAAACGCTGGGACAATAAATCGACGCGTGCAAACTGCGACTATTCCTTCCACATGGCAGTAACATGGTGGGGCGAGCAGGTCTTTGACGACATCAAGACCGTGATCGAGACGCGGGGTATCAACACGTTCAAGCACTTCATGGCCTACAAGGGCGCGCTGATGGTGAATGATGACGAGTTGTTTGCATCCTTCAGGCGTCTGGCCGAACTGGGCGGGACTGCGTTGGTGCATGCCGAAAACGGTGATGTAGTCGCGGAACTCAGCGCCAAACTGCTGGCTGAAGGAAATACCGGCCCCGAGGCGCACGCCTATTCCCGACCGCCTCAGGTCGAAGGCGAGGCGACCAACCGTGCCATCATGATCGCCGACATGGCGGGCGTGCCGCTCTATGTCGTGCACACCTCGTGTGAAGAGGCGCATGAGGCCATCCGCCGGGCCAGAATGCAGGGCAAGCGCGTCTGGGGCGAGCCGCTGATTCAGCATCTGACGCTGGATGAAAGCGAGTATTTCAACCAGGACTGGGATCATGCGGCGCGCAGAGTGATGAGCCCGCCGTTCCGCAACAAGCAGCATCAGGACAGTCTGTGGGCAGGCCTGCAATCAGGATCGCTAAGCGTGGTGGCAACTGACCATTGCGCCTTTACGACCGAGCAGAAGCGGTTCGGTGTCGGCGATTTCACCAAGATCCCTAATGGGACCGGCGGGTTGGAAGACCGGATGCCAATGCTTTGGACCCATGGTGTCGAAACAGGGCGGCTGACGCCGAACGAGTTTGTGGCGGTTACATCGACAAACATCGCCAAGATATTGAATTGCTATCCGAAAAAGGGCGCAGTTTTGGTGGGGGCGGATGCCGATCTGGTCGTCTGGGACCCCCAAAAGACCAAAACCATCAGCGCGGGCACGCAACAATCCTCGATCGACTACAACGTCTTTGAGGGCAAGAAGGTCAAGGGTCTGCCACGTTTCACGCTCAGCCGTGGGCAAGTCGCGGTGCATGATGGCGAGATCAAAACGCAGGAGGGGCACGGTCAGTTTGTTGCGCGTGAGGCCAATACCCATGTGAACAAGGCGCTGAGCACCTGGAAAGACCTGACTGCCCCACGACCGGTGGAACGCACGGGTATTCCGGCGACAGGTGTGTGATTTGCGCGGACTACTTTGTTCCATGGCTTCGTTGCTATGTAGCGGAACTGTCGCGTATGCGCAGTCAGGTTTTCCGGTATATGGCAACAACTCGGGATGCGACGTTCACTTTAAACGCAGCACCGCCGAGGCAACAGACATGGCCTTGTTGAAAGAAGGGCGGTTGCTGTTTTACGAAACCGCCTGCGATGTCTTGGTTGTTGGAAATCAAGATGGACAGATATCGACACTGACGGCGAAATGTATCGGTTATGAAGAAACCTATGACTTTACATGGGATTTCTACAGCGATGGGCACGAGGGGTTTGTCCTTGCAAACCCTGACCAGACCTACGCGACGGTTTTGAGCGTTTGTCGGTGAAAGGACAAATATGACAAGTAATGAACAGCCCGTCATTCAGGCAAAACAGCTGGACCTCACCTTCCAGACCAATGACGGGCCGATCCACGCATTGAAAGATGTAAACCTGTCGATCGACAAGGGCGATTTTGTCAGTTTCATCGGCCCCTCGGGCTGTGGCAAGACCACCTTCCTGCGCTGTATCGCGGCACTTGAAACCCCGACCGGGGGAACCCTGACAGTAAACGGCATGACCCCGGATGAAGCGCGGCGGAACCGGGCCTATGGCTATGTGTTTCAGGCGGCGGGGCTGTATCCCTGGCGGACCATCGCCAAGAACATCAAGCTGCCGCTTGAGATCATGGGGTACTCGGCGGCCGAGCAGGATGAGCGTGTGAAGAACGTTCTGGAACTTGTTGATCTTGAAGGGTTTGGTGGCAAGTTTCCTTGGCAGCTATCCGGTGGGATGCAGCAACGTGCCAGTATTGCCAGGGCGCTGGCTTTTGATGCCGATATCCTGCTGATGGACGAACCTTTCGGCGCTTTGGACGAAATCGTGCGCGACCACCTGAATGAACAGCTTCTTGCGCTGTGGGCGCGGACGGAAAAGACAATCGGGTTTGTGACCCACTCGATCCCCGAGGCGGTGTATCTGAGCACCAAGATCGTAGTGATGAGCCCGCGTCCGGGACGGATCACGGATGTGATTGACAGCCCGCTGCCCAAGGAACGGCCTTTGGACATCCGGGATTCTCCGGAATTCATTGAGGTGGCCCACCGCGTGCGCGAGGGGCTGCGTGCCGGTCACGGGGATGACGTCTGATGCCGGGTGAATCTATCAGACGGGCAGAGCGGGACGATGTCCCGGCCTGCGCACAAGTTATCTCGACTTGGATGAAGGCAACATGCTGGATGCCCGAAGAACTGCCCGTGGAAAAGCTTGCCGGATTGATCAATGAGGCCTTTCCGCAACGCGAAATCTGGGTCGTGGGCGACCCGGTAGACTGCTACATGTCCGTTGATCCCGTGGCGTGCAAGGTCGGCGCATTATACTGCCTGCGAACCGGCAAGGGGATTGGTAAGCGGTTGTTGGACAAGGCCAAGGAAAATCGCGATTTTCTGTGGCTGACAACACATGAGCCGAACAAGGCAGCGCAAAGGTTCTATCGCCGGGAAGGGTTTGTCGAGGCCGGAACGGAGCCGCCCGTGCCGCCCGAAACCCTGCCAGTGATCCGGATGGAGTGGCGTGCATGAAGCAGATTGTTGCCGTGTTGACAGTCGTGGCTGCTATCGTTGCCATTTGGTACGCCGCCTGTGTTCCGATGAACATCAAGGGTGTGCTGTCCGAGCTTGAGCGCGGCGGGGCCGAGGTTCAGCCGCCGACCGCCAGCGCGCGCCGCGACATGGGAGAGGCCAGGCTGGTTTTGAGCAACAGCTTTGCGATCCCCGCCACGTGGGAGCAGAAAAAACCGCGCCTGCCATCCCCGCACCAGGTCGCGATCGAGCTGTGGGAGACCACGATAGGCAAGAATATCACCTCCAAGCGGTCGCTGGTGTATCATGGTTGGGTAACCTTAAGCGCCACGATTCTGGGTTTTGTCATTGGTACCGGGCTTGGCATTTTGCTGGCCGTTGGGATTGTCCATAGCCGGGTCATGGACCTGTCTGTTATGCCCTGGGCCATTGTCAGCCAAACGATCCCGATCATTGCGTTGGCACCGATGATCATCGTCGTTCTGTATTCGGTGGGTGTTCAGGGGATTATTCCCAAGGCGATCATCTCGGCCTACCTGAGCTTTTTCCCGGTTGTTGTCGGCATGGTCAAAGGCTTGCGCAGCCCGGATGCCATGCAACTTGACCTGCTGCGGACCTACAATGCCAACACGTCGCAGGGGTTCTGGAAACTGCGCCTGCCCGCATCGATGCCGTACCTGTTCGCTTCGCTAAAAATCGGCATCGCAGCGTCGCTGGTCGGCGCAATTGTCGGAGAACTGCCGACAGGTGCGGTTGCCGGTCTGGGCGCGCGGCTGCTGGCAGGCAGCTACTACGGTCAGACCGTTCAGATCTGGTCAGCCCTGTTCGCGGCGGCCATTCTGGCGGCTTGCCTGGTGGGTCTGTTGGGTCTGATAGAACGGGCGGTACTGAAACGCATGGGGATGGCGCAATGATACTGGTTTTTGGTGCAGTCCTGTTGTGGGTGTTCGGCTGGTGGCTGAACAGCCGGCTGGCCAGTGGTCCCTGGGCGGACACGCGCATGGTCAGGTTTCTGGCCCCTCTGGTTTTCGGGCTGACGGTTGTTGGCATCTGGGAAATGCTGGTGCGTGGGCTGGATGTTCCTCTGGTCATTCTGCCCGCACCGTCGGTTATCGCGCTGCGGTTTGCGGACAGTTTGCCGATCCTCTGGGCCGATTTCGTGCAGACGATCATCAAAGGCGCCTTCAGCGGATATGTGATTGGTTGCGGCGCGGCGTTTCTGATGGCGATTGCCGTGGACCGGTGGGATTTCCTGCGCCTGGGTCTGCTGCCGGTTGGTAACTTCGTTGCTGCGCTGCCGATCGTGGGCACCGCACCCATTCTGGTGATGTGGTACGGGTTCGACTGGCATTCCAAGGCCGCCGTCGTGGTTGTGATGGTGTTCTTTCCCATGCTGGTCAACACCGTGGCTGGCCTGCGCGAAGCGACAACCATGCAGCGCGACCTGATGGAGACCTATGCGGCGACCTATTGGCAGAGCTTTGTGAAACTCCGCCTTCCTGCGGCGATGCCATTCATTTTCAACGGACTAAAGATTTCTACCACCTTGGCCCTGATCGGCGCTATCGTGGCCGAGTTCTTTGGTTCGCCCATAGTCGGGATGGGCTTTCGAATTTCGACCAGCGTCGGACAATTGTCGCTGGATATGGTCTGGGCCGAGATTGTTGTGGCCGCGCTGGCCGGAACGGCTTTTTACGGGCTGGTGGCTATGATCGAAAAGGCGGTGACATTCTGGCATCCGTCACAACGAGGATAACGCAGGAAAGAATTCAACAGACCCCGAAAACGGGGCACCAATAGCAACTAGGAGAAATGAAGATGAATAAGCTACTCAGCGGGGCGGTTACAGCCTTCAGCCTGGCAGCCACTACGGCGCTGGCGGCGGACGAGGTAACGCTACAGTTGAAATGGGTCGGTCAGGCGCAGTTCGCGGGCTATTTCGTGGCCGAAGCAAAAGGCTATTATGACGAAGAAGGGCTGGATGTCACGATTAAGCCCGGCGGCCCTGATATCGCGCCGGAACAGGTCATCGCAGGGGGCGGGGCTGACGTCATCACCACATGGATGGCAGCCGGACTTGCGGCGCGTGAGCGGGGCGTACCCTTGGTCAACATCGCGCAGCCCTTCAAGACCGGCGGATTGCAGGTCAACTGTTTGAAGTCCACCGGCGTTGAATCTCCGGAAGATTTCCCGGGGCGGACGATGGGTGTCTGGTTCTTCGGGAACGAATACCCGTTCTATGCATGGATGGCATCTCTGGGAATCGAGACGGATGGTGCGGATGAAAACGGTGTTACGGTTCTGAAGCAGGCGTTTTCGGCAGATCCTCTGATTCAGGGGCAGGCTGATTGCATTTCGACCATGACTTACAACGAGTACCGCCAGATCCTGCAGGCCGGTATCACCCCGGAAGAACTGGTGACCTTCAACTACCTGCAGATGGGCTTTGGTATGCTCGAAGATGGTCTGTACGTCATGGAAGAAAACCTGGATGACCCGGCCTTTGTCGACAAGATGGAGCGCTTTGTTCGGGCTTCGATGAAAGGGTGGAAATACGCTGCCGAGAACCAGGAAGAAGCAGCCGAGATCGTGCTGGAGTTTGACGAAACCGGCGCACAGGAACTGGATCATCAGGTCTATATGATGGGTGAAATCGCAAAGCTGATCGAAGGATCGGATGGCGCGCTTGACCCCAGCGACTATGAGCAGACCGTGAAGACGCTTCTGTCGGCCGTGTCCGCGGAAAACCCTGCCATCACGAAGGAACCGGAAGGGGCATGGACTCATAAGATCACGGATGCAGCATTGAACTGACAACCGGATTACTTGAAACAACGAAACGCGGCTTGGAAACGGGCCGCGTTTTTGGTTTGAGGTGCCGCAAAAGTGTCTGTACTTACAATCATTTCCGATTAGTATTTCGTTGTGAATTGATGCAATTCGTACGAGTTGGCGTTCAAGTGGGATGAAATGCAGGATTTTGCATCAGAATTCAGCAAGGCGATGGCTCTGATCCTGAACGGGGATACAGAGCTTTGGTCGATTGTCCTGCTATCCCTGCGCGTTTCGATCTTTGCCGTGTTGATTTCAGCCGCCATCGGCATGCCCTTGGGTGCTGCTCTTGCCGTGGCTCGGTTTCCGGGACGCCGAGTGCTGATTGTTCTGATGAACGCCCTGATGGGTTTGCCGCCCGTGGTGGTCGGGTTGCTTGTCTATCTGATGTTGTCACGGTCAGGGCCATTGGGCGTCTTGCAGCTGCTTTACACACCAACCGCGATGATCATCGCGCAGGTGGTTCTGGTCACGCCCATCGTCGCAGCATTGACACGACAGGTGGTCGAGATGCTGGCCGAAGAGTATTCGGAGCAGTTGCGCTCGCTTGGCGTGTCGCGACTGGCCTCGGTTCCGGTCTTGTTGTGGGATGCCCGGCTGGCACTTGTCACGGCGTTGCTTGCGGGCTTCGGGCGGGCCATTGCCGAGGTTGGCGCAGTGATCATCGTCGGCGGCAATATCAATCACGTGACGCGGGTCATGACGACCACCATCGCGCTTGAGACATCCAAGGGCAATCTGGCGCTTGCGCTGGCCCTTGGGGCGATCCTGATCGGAATTGCGGTGGCGGTAAATGCCATGGTCAGCGCGCTGAGCCTCAGGGCTGAACGGGAAGGATTACGCCATGCGTGATCTGGCCGGTGAAATGTATAGAAAACTGAAGGTGAAGGATCTCAGGATCGCGCGTGATGGCAAGGACCTGCTGAACGTGCGGGAACTGACTTTGGACGGGCCTGGTCCGACGTTGATCCTCGGGCCGAACGGGGCGGGCAAAAGCCTTCTTCTCAGGTGCCTGCATGGGTTGATCGCGCCGGACGGCGGTCGGGTGTTTCAGGACAACGTGCCGCTGAATGCCGAACACAAGGCGCGTCAGGCGATGGTCTTTCAACGGCCGGTTCTGTTGCGCCGCTCTGTTGCGGGCAATTTGGGCTTTGTGCTGAAACGACAGGGGCTGAACCATGCTCAGCGCAGGGACCGAATTGCAGAGCTGCTGACCGAGGGCGGGCTGGAAGCCAAGGCGCGTCAAGCGGCACGATCCCTTTCCGGAGGTGAGGCGCAGCGATTGGCCATTCTTCGGGCACTGGCTACATTGCCCGATACCTTGTTTCTGGACGAACCGACCAGCGCACTTGACCCAGGCGCGACGCAGAAAATCGAACAGATGATCTTACGGGCTTCCATGCGGGGCGTCCGCATCGTGATGGTGACGCACGACATCGGTCAGGCCCGGCGATTGGCGGCAGATGTGGTCATGATGCAGGCCGGTCATGTGGTTGAACATGGCGCCGCCAATCAGGTACTTGAAGCGCCGACAAGCGAAGCCTCGCGACGTTACCTTGATGGCGGACTGGTCACTTGAAAACTCGACGGAGAACTGAATGATCCGAAACTTCATTCGGGCAGCGGTTGTAGCGTTTGGCCTGCAGCTTGCCCCCGCGCAGGCGGAAGCGCCGTTTATCATCGTTCAATCGACCACATCGACGCAGAACTCGGGCCTGTTGGATTACATCCTGCCGGGTTTTGAAGCGGAAACCGGAATTGATGTTCGGGTCGTGGCGGTCGGCACAGGGCAGGCGATCAGGAATGCGATCAATGGGGACGGCGATGTCCTTCTGGTGCACTCAAAGCCCGCCGAAGAGCAATTCGTTGCTGACGGCTGGGGCGTCGAACGCTTTGACGTCATGTACAATGACTTTGTGCTTGTAGGCCCCAAGTCGGATCCGGCCGGTATTCGCGGCGGCTCCGATGTTCTGGCCGCCCTGTCTGCGGTGGCCGAGGCCGAGGCCCCTTTCGCCTCGCGCGGGGATGACAGCGGAACCCACAAGGCCGAAATGCGTCATTGGGCCAGTGCAGGGATTGATCCGACCAAAGCGTCGGGTAGGTGGTACAGTGAAACGGGATCGGGAATGGGGGCCACGCTTAATGTGGCAAGCGGGTTGCAGGCCTATGCGCTGACGGATCGGGCCACTTGGCAGTCATTCGGAAACAAGGGCGATCTTGAAATTCTTGTCGAAGGTGATCCGCGCCTTTTCAACCAATACGGCATCATTCTGGTTAACCCGGAAAAGTACCCGGGTGTCAGGGCCGCTGCCGGGCAACGTTTTATCGATTGGCTGACAGGGCCTGACGGACAGGCCGCCATCGAGTCCTACCAGTTGGACGGACAACAGCTGTTCTTCCCAAACGCCAGATGAAAGCAGGCACTCAGCCACTGGCCCCGTTATGATGGACTGTTCCCATACGGGACAGATCGTATCCGCCGAATTCGGTTGCTCGAGTGGAAAATCGTTCTGATCGCAGGAATCCCAGCAGCTTTTGCAAGGGAGCGTCAAAATAAGCGCGGCGCCAGATTGCAAGGTCCAGCCTCTCGGTATGCGTCGGGACAAAACCAAGATTATACAGTCCGGCCAAGGCCCCCAATCCGAATCCGACCTCGGCTTTGGCATCGTGCAGGGCCACAGCCAGTTCTTCCTCGGTTCGGGCGCAGGATGGCAGCGCGTCCAGATCATCCCGAGTGAGGCCGCAGGCGGACAGTTGACCGTCGAACAGATGTTGGCTTGCCGCACTATCCTGACGGAGTATGACCCGCCGCGCTTTCAGGTCCCCAAATTCCCTGATGCCCGACACGCCTGGGGCCAGCAACAGACCGCGCTGTCTTTGCGCAATCTCGATAAGGACAACCGGTGCTTCGCCGAAGGTGTTGCGCATCGCCTGGGTGTTGAACCCGTTTTCTTCGTGGATATGCAACACGGCAGCCTGCGCGCTGCGATCTTTCAGGCGGTTCAGGCCGTCGAAAGACCCGTCGTAATATGTTGCCAGACCCGATCCGCTTTCCCGTAACGCCCAGTCCAGCAGTGGATCGTGACTTCCTGCCACAATCGGCGGAAGCGGCGGTTCCGCAACCTGCGGCCCGGATCGCGACGCGTTCAGCCAGGCGATGACCTCGGCCCGGGGGAACAGCAGCTTGCCCATTGCGCGCACACAAGGCACCTCGCCCGAGGAGGCCAGATCATAGGCCTTCCGCTCACCAATGCGCAGCAGGTCGGCCAGTTCTTTTGTGGTCAGGTAGTGGGACATTCAGTCGAGGCGCACCGCAGAACCAGACCCTGCATCCGCAGCACTGAACCCGGCCTGTTTCAGAGCATAAGGCGCGCTGACAGTGATAACGACCATCGCCGCAACGGCGGCAAGAAAGGCTTTCATGGTTCCCTCCGGCTCAGTTTTCCGGTGCGGTGGCGTGGCGCAGAAAGTCGATCAGATCCACTCTGTCCTGTGACCCGGCGATCCGCTGCATCGGCATCTTCGATCCCGGAATGTAATGGTCCGGACCCTGATCGAACAAGGCATTAATTGTGTCCTCATTCCAAACGATATCAGAGTCTTGCAGCGTGTCCGAGTAGAAATATCCGGGCAGGGTGCCTGCCTGCCGGCCAAAAACGCCGTGCAAAGTCGGTCCGGCCCGTCGTTCACTGTCGGGGGTCAAGCTGTGGCAGATCGAGCATTTTCGGGCAAACTGGCGTTCGCCATTGCTCATCTCATCCGGGTTTTTAAGGAAGCTGGGTTCGGCTGCCGCCATTTGTTCCTGATCCCCAAGGGCGGCGACGGGCCAGCTATACATCGCCTCGTCAATGCCGCCGGCATGGATGTTCTGACCGTCCGGCGAGAAGGCCAATGCCCAAACCGGCCCGCGCAAGGTTGCACGGAAATCCTGCGCGATGCGCCATTCGACCGTGTCGATCACCATGATGTAGCCTTCGCCATCGCCGACCGCCAAAAGGGTGCGATCGGGGCTAAGCGCCAGCGCAAGGATTGGACGGCGGTCGAGCGTAAAGTCGCGTTCTTCGTCGGTTGTCAGGTCCAGGATGCGCGTCACACCGTCCACGGCGCCATAGGCGATCCAGTTGTCAGTGGAGTTCAGAACCAGTTCGTTAATACCGAACCCGTGTTCGACCATCCGGTCAGTTTCCTGTCCACTGGCAACGTCCCAAACGCGCAATGTACCGTCCATGCCCGCCGAGTATAACGTGGCCCCATCCGGGGAAAAGGTAACGGCATTCACGCCGCTGCCCGCCTGAAGTGTCAGCGAGGCCGAACCATCTTCTGGCCAAATCCCGATGGTTCCGTCCCAACTGGCCGTGGCCACATGCGTCTTCGAGGCGGCAAGCCCAACGATCTTGCCTTTGTGTTGGCCAACGATCTCTCCGTCCGGCCAGCGACGCAGCGTGAAATCGTCTCCGGCGGAGTAGACAGCTCGGCCGTTGAAGGCGACGGAATTGACGGCGGCCTCGTGCCCTTCAAGCCATTCCGGCTTGCGGTCCGACCACAGCCCGACCGAGTTGTCGAAACTGGCAGTCGCAATCCGTCCGTCCGGCGCAGCGGCGATCCCCATGATCGGCCCGCCGTGACCCTTGAGCGTGAAAAACTCGGCCAAAGCCGGGAAGGGGATCAGGGCCAGTGCTATGACCAGCTTGCGCATCTATTCCGCGGGCGAGGCCGCTGCCTTGCCAGCCTCTTTTTCCTGGACGTCTTCCAGCCACAGCGAATGATGCTCGCGCGCCCATTGTTCCTCGACCTCTCCCGTGCCCATGGCGTCAAATGCGCCCTCCATGCCGACCGAGCCCAAGTAGATATGGGCGATGATGATGGCGATGAACACATACGCGACCATCACGTGCCAGACTTGGGCATACTGCATCTCTTCCTGCGGGGACATCTGCTCGGGCAGGGTCAGGCCCAGCATTTGCGGAAGCCCGGTCGCGTTGGCGACCGAGAAGGTCTTTGCGAACATCGGCAGTTCAAAGGGGAACAGAAGCGACAGACCGGACAAGCTGATCGAGACGCCGAGCAGGATACAGGCCCAGAAGATGATTTTTTGGCCCGCGTTGAACTTCCAGGCGGGCGGGTGACTGCCTTTGGAAAACAGGCCTCCTCCGGCAGCTAGCCATTTCAGGTCGGTCCGGTTGGGGATATTGTGGGCGATCCAGTTCACCGTGACGATGATCAGGCCAAGCATGAAAGCCCAGGCGAGGTTGTTGTGCAGCCATTTGCAACCTTGAGCAATCGTTGCAAACCCTTCCTTGCCGACAAGCGGGATCAGGAAGTCGCGGCCATATAGAGTCAGCAGACCCGTGACGCCGAGGATCAGAAATGACCCAGCGAACAGCCAATGGCCGAACCTTTCAAAGCCACCAAAGCGGGTGACCGTGCGGCCGGTCTTTTCGCCGTCGATCCTGATCTTTCCACGGATCAGGAAGAATAGCAGAAGGACAACAAGCATTCCGCCGATGATGTAGCTGCCATATTCGCGCAGCGGACCGGTGCGGAAGTTCAGCCACCACATGCCGCCGTCCTGAATCAGCACCCCGGCTGCTGGACCTTTGGACGACACCGTCACGTCCGCTGACCTATAGCGCAAAGCGCGATAAACATCGCTGTCCGAGGCAACCCCGCGTGTACCCAACTGGCCCAGCAGGCCCTCGGCGTTGCTTTGCCCGGTGTTGTCCGAGCGATAGCTGTCGTCCACCTTTTCGCCGCGCTGACGCGCCAGGATATCTTCAAGTGTCGAAGCCCCCCCGGTCGCCGACCTGTCAGCAGGGGCGGGGGCATCGGCTTCACTTGATTGGGCGATGGCGGTCTGGGCCACCGAAAATGTCAGCAGCAATACGGTGAGTAAGCGGAACATCTGAACCTCGGTCAAAATCCCTGTTCAGGCGACCCACAATTGCGGGTCGCCTGCTTGGTTCACGAAAACGGGTTTATCCGTCTTTCTGGTCGTAAGCCGTGCCCCAGCCCCATGCGCCCGAGCCAAACCCGCGCGCCACGACGCGCTCGCGGTAGATGGCTGAGACCACATCGCCGTCACCGGCGAGCAGGGCTTTAGTGGAACACATCTCGGCGCAGATGGGCAGTTTGCCCTCGGCGATCCGGTTGCGACCATATTTTGCGAACTCTGCGGTCGAGTTGTTCTCTTCGGGACCGCCGGCGCAGAAGGTACATTTGTCCATCTTGCCGCGCGATCCGAAGTTGCCAGCCTGCGGGTATTGCGGCGCGCCGAACGGGCACGCGTAGAAGCAATAGCCGCAGCCGATGCACAGGTCCTTGGAGTGCAAGACGACGCCTTCCTCGTTCTGATAGAAGCAGTCGACCGGGCACACCGCCATACACGGTGCATCCGAACAATGCATGCAGGCAACCGAGATCGAGCGTTCACCCGGATTACCGTCATTGATCGTCACCACCCTTCGGCGGTTGATGCCCCACGGCACCTCGTGTTCGTTCTTGCACGCGGTCACGCAGGCGTTGCACTCGATGCAGCGTTCAGCGTCGCAGAGAAACTTTGCTCTAGCCATTATCGTCCTCCTTACGCTGCCCAGATCTTGCAGAGAGTACACTTGGTCTCCTGCATCTGGGTCACTGAATCATAGCCATAGGTCTGGGCGGTGTTGGAACTTTCACCCAAGACATAGGGATCGGCACCAGCAGGGTATTTCGCCCTGAGGTCTTCGCCCTGGAAATGGCCGCCGAAGTGGAACGGCATGAAGGCCACGCCGGCACCGACCCTGTTGGTCAGCATCGCCATTACCTTGACCTTGCCACCTTCGGGACCTTCGACCCAGACCTGCGACCCGTCACGAATACCAAGGTTGTTGGCATCGCGCGGATTGATCTCGACGAACATGTCCTGCTGCAGTTCAGCCAGCCACGGGTTCGACCGCGTCTCATCACCGCCGCCTTCATATTCGACAAGACGACCTGACGTCAGGATTATCGGGTAATCCTTTGAAAAGTCGTTCTTCTGGATCGAAGCATAAAGGGTGGGCAGGCGATAGGCATGCCGGTCCTCGTAGGTCGGATAGTCCTCCACCAGATCGCGCCGGTTCGTATAGAGCGGTTCGCGATGCAGTGGGATCGGATCCGGGAAGGTCCAGACGACTGCGCGGGCCTTGGCGTTCCCGAAGGGCGCACAGCCATGAGCGATCGCGACCCGCTGGATACCGCCGGACAGGTCGGTTTTCCAGTTGGTCTCTGGCCCCGCAACGGCGTCGATGGCCGCGCGTTCCTCGGCCGTCAGATCGCCATCCCAGCCGAGGTCCATCAGCATCTGCATCGTGAATTCGGGATAACCATCCTGAATTTCCGATCCAACGCTATAGACCCCTTCAGCCAGCAGGTTGTCGCCATCACGTTCCACGCCAAAACGGGCACGGAAGGTCAGGCCGCCTTCGGCCACCGGTTTGGACATATCATACAGGTTCGGTGTCCCCGTATGACCCATTTCCGGCGTTCCCCAGCAGGGCCAGGGCAGACCATAATATTCGCCGTCGTTGGGGCCACCAATGGCCTGCAGCGTGGTTCTGTCGAACGTGTGCTGGTTGGCCATATGGCTTTTCAGACGTTCCGGCGACTGACCGGTGTAGCCGATGGTCCAGAGGCCCGAGTTGAACTCACGCGTGATGCTTTCAACATTCGGGGTTTCGGGGTCTTCCATCTCGATATTGCGGAAGAACCGATCCGCCCAGCCGAACTTGTTGGCGAACTTGGCCATGATGACCTCGTCCGGAAGGCTTTCGAACAGCGGATCAACCACCTTGTCGCGCCACTGCAGCGAACGGTTCGACGCCGTGACCGAGCCACGGGTTTCGAACTGCGTGCAGGCGGGCAACAGGTAGACCCCATCGGTGCGGTCATGTAGAACGGCCGAGACGGTGGGATACGGGTCGATCACGACCAGCATGTCCAGCTTCTCCATCGCCGTTTTCATCTCCGGCCCTCGCGTTTGCGAGTTAGGAGCGTGACCCCACAGAACCATGGCACGGACGTTGTTGTCCTGATCCATGTTCGCCGGGTCTTCCAGGACACCGTCGATCCAGCGGGAGACCGGGATGCCACGTTCGTTCTGAAGTGGTTTGTCCTTGCCTTCCTTGTCCTTGATCGTGGCGAACTGACCAGCCAGCCATTCCGGTTCTTCACCCCAGACACGGGCCCAATGGCCCCAGGCACCTGCCGAAAGGCCATAGTAGCCGGGCAGGGTGTGTGACAGAACGCCCAGGTCCGTCGCGCCCTGCACGTTGTCATGGCCGCGGAAGATGTTGGTCCCACCACCCGAGGTGCCCATGTTGCCCAAGGCAAGCTGCAACACGCAGTATGCGCGTGTGTTGTTGTTGCCGTTGGTGTGCTGCGTACCGCCCATGCACCAGATCACGGTGCCGGGACGGTTGTTGGCCATGGTGCGCGCAACGCGCTTCAACTGCGAGCCCGGAGTACCGGTGACGCGCTCGACCTCATCCGGGCTCCACTTGGCAACCTCTTCACGGATCTGGTCCATGCCCCAGACACGGGTGCGGATGAACTCTTTGTCCTCCCAGCCGTTGTCGAAGATGTGCCACAGGATGCCCCAGATCAGCGCAACGTCTGTGCCGGGGCGGAAGCGGACATATTCATCCGCATGCGCCGCGGTGCGCGTAAAGCGCGGGTCGCAGACAATCAGCGGCGCGTTGTTCTGCTCTTTCGCGCGCAGAACGTGCAGCAGCGAGACGGGGTGCGCCTCGGCCGGGTTGCCGCCGATGATGAAGATGGCCCGGGAATTATGGATGTCGTTATACGAATTGGTCATGGCGCCGTAGCCCCATGTATTCGCAACACCCGCAACAGTGGTTGAGTGGCAGATACGGGCCTGATGGTCCACGTTGTTCGTGCCCCAGTAGGCGGCGAACTTGCGGAACAGATAGGCCTGTTCGTTGTTATGCTTCGCGGACCCCAGCCAGTACACGCTGTCCGGTCCGGATTCTTCGCGGATGCTCATCATGCCGTCGCCGATCTCGTTGATCGCCTCTTCCCAGCTGATGCGCTTCCACTCGCCGCCTTCCTTTTTCATCGGATATTTGAGGCGGCGTTCGCCATGGGCATGCTCGCGGACCGAGGCCCCCTTGGCGCAGTGCGCACCCAAGTTGAACGGGCTGTCCCAACCGGGTTCTTGCCCGATCCAGACACCGTTCTGCACTTCGGCGACGACTGTACAGCCGACCGAACAGTGGGTGCATACGGATTTGATATTCTCAACGGCCTGGTTTGCCGCTGTCTGGGCGCTGGCTGGCGTCACGGTTCCACCCGTGGCGCTGATCGCGGCAAGGCCGCCGATCGTCAGGCCCGAGCCACGCAGGAATGCGCGGCGATCGACGGTTTTTTCGCCGACCTGGGACAGGATACTTGTCCGCTGGGGGCGTCTCGCAACCCCGTTGGTCTTTTTCCTAAGCATTGTTTTCCTCCCTTGCTGGCCATGTGAGCCATGGCTGGCTTGGTACTGCTGAAGCCGACGTCAGGGCCAATCGCAACCGTCAGTCGGGTGTGACGTCGTCCGGATCAGACCCGGGCGCTGTCGTCGCGGCTCAGAAGCGCGCGCTTTTCAAGTATGCGCGTGTATGCGCTGTGTTCTGAATCCGGGTCTCGTCCGTCGGCAGCTCGGCTGCCTCGGCTTTCCCGGTCAGGCTGGCGGCGGCAACGGCAGCGGGTGCTGCGGTTCCAGCCAGTTTCAGGAAATCGCGGCGTGTGGCGCCGTCTTCCTTGGTCTTGCTCATGGGCTCCTCCTTCCCAATTGCGATTTAGCGCCGTTTAGGGCGCTGGCGAATGGCAGCAAGTTACGCTGCCGTCATCCGGAAAGCCTCCCGCTCGATCTCCATGAAAACCCGACCGGCTGTCCCGACCGAGGCATAGAGAACCGAAGCTTCGGCGGCTTCGAGATCCGAATAGAAATGCATGGCCCATGGGCCGATGTGCTTGTTCCAGAACACCTTCTGGTCCTCCAGCGTGGCAGGCGCGCCAAAGCGCCCGACGATCATGCCCGCCATCATCTCCATCAGCGACGCGATGTTGTCTTCGGGTTCAAACACGTTTTGCGCCCGGGTAATCCCACGCGCTGCCATGTCGTTGCGCAAATGGGCCAGTGGTTTCTCGTTCAGGAAACCTGTCAGATAGAAGCTGGCATAAGGCAGCAACTCGCCCCGACCCAGCCCTATGAACAGCGCATTGAACTCCCGTTCCGCCGCTGCACGTTTGGTGACTTTGGCAACCCTTGCCATGGCCTGAACGGCCTTGCCCAGTTCAGTGTCGTCGCCACCCAATCCGGCCATCTGATCCAGCAGCAACTGATCCGGCGGGCCCGCCAACAGCAAACCAAGGAAGTTGTAGAAATCCGCGCGCAGTCGGTCTTCGGCCGAGACATCCAGGTTTTGCGCGTTGCTTGCGGTCATTGGGTTATCCTTCGAATTCAAACGTCATACGGCGCGGGGCAGGGGTTAGTTCGGTATCGTCAGGCGTATCGCTTTCTGCGACCTGTACAGGTTCCGGTCGCGTGTCCTCAACGAGTGCCGGTTCGTCCCGGACTTCGGTGATCACCTCGTCCTCGCCTTCGGGTGGACGTTCTTCTTCATCATCTTCGGCGGCCAGCGCCTCGACATGGGCCAGCATACCTTTGCCGACCTGATAGGCCGTCTGAATGTTCTCGATGACGCATGCGGCGTCCGTATAGTCCTCACCGTAGTCGACCAGCCCGTCCACATTGGCCAGAACCGGATTCAATCGCCACAGGCGTCGCAATGCACGTCGGCGGAGGCGGTCGGGGACGGCCTGGGCCATGAACCCTGAAATGTCGTCACCGGGTTTCAGATCATCCGGGTCCGGCAGATCGAATGCGGCAAGAATCTCCGCATCTGACTTCTCTTCCAGCTCTGCCTGCTGTTCTGCCACTTTCTGCGCTTCGGAGGAGGTGCGTTCAGCCTCGGCTTCAGCCTGAACGGCAGCCTTGCGGCGGGACCAGAAATCGCGCACTTCCGTCATTGCACGATCCTCCGCGGCGCGCGATACACGTCCGAGGCCTGCCGAATGCGCGCATCCCCTTTTCCATCTTCCACCAGATCGGTCCGTTTCTTGTCACGGCGGCGTTTGACGAACACCTCATCCCGGTGATGTTGCAGGGTAAAGTCGCGCACCCACGCAATCAGACCTTCGCTCATGGGGATTTTTTCGACGATCTCTTCTCCGGTATCTGCATAGTCCTGACCTTCAAAAGGAGAAGCCGTGATTAGAACCGCATTCAACGGATGATCTCCGTCAAGCTCGTCCCGCAAGACCAGATAGACGGACGGCTGAATGTCAGCGAGGTTCACCATGTAGGCTTCGGTTTCGTCTGCCCAGAGTGTCAGCGGAAGGGTGGCTGCGTGGTACTCCACGGCTTCCCCCTCGCGGCGCAATTCCTTCCAATCTGCAGGTCCTGCTCCGGGCAAAGCCGCCACTGCACGCCAGCTCCACCGCGCCCAACGGGTCACACCCGGTGTTTTGCGCACAACAACGCCAACCGGCATTTCGATCTGATTTGCGGCCCTGGCCACCTAATCCTCCCCGAAAGGCTCTCCCCTGCCTTCCTTGGTGTCCACTATGGTACACAATACGGCTTTTCGCCAAGCATCTTATTAGAGCGAAACATGACAATTGATCACCACAAGTTTATTTTTTAACCAATTGGTAATGAATTTTGGTGCCCGGGCGAGGGTTATGCGGGGTCGATCCGGCGAATAAACCCTTCTTTGGTGCCGTGGACATTGCCTCACTGCGCATACGGCTTAATGTGCTGAGGGTGGGGAAAGCGATGGGGATGGATATGGCCATAAAGATGCTGCTTTGCGATTGCGCAGGAACCCAATCGCTGGATGCGGACAAGGTGGCCTCGGCCTGCGACGTGGCGTGTTCCAAAATTCACAGCGCGCTGTGCACGCGGGAACTGGAAGCCGCCGCCGCTGCGCTGAAAGGCGAGGATACGACAATCATAGCCTGCGGGCAGGAGCAGGACGTGTTTCGTGACCTTGCCGACGATCTGGGTGTTGAAACGCCCGGCTTTGTCGATCTGCGCGACCGCGCAGGTTGGTCCGAACAGGGGCAGGATGCGGCACCCAAGATGGCTGCGCTGGCCGCCGAAGCACTGCTGCCGCAACCGATCACTCCCAGCGTCGATGTCGTTAGCGAAGGGACCTGCTTTATCATTGGGCCGGGCGAGGCCGCTTTTGCGCTGGCCGGGCGCTTGTCAGATACTTTGGCGATCACGGTTTTGGCCACGGATGACGCTGTACCGGTCTCCAGATCGTTTGACGTCGTGCATGGGGAACTGCGCACGCTGAATGGGGCGCTTGGTGCGTTCTCGCTGAAGCTGGACAGGTTGAGGCAGTTGAAACCCGGCGGGCGGGGCGCGTTCGGTTGGACCGACGCAAAGGATGGCGCGCGATCGGTCTGCGACATTGTGATCGACCTGACCGGCGGCACCCCATTTGTTCAGGCCCCGGCCAAGCGCGAAGGCTACCTGCGCACCGATCCGCGCGATGCGCTGGCCGTCGAAAGGGTGGCGTTTGATGCGGCGCAATTGGTTGGAACGTTCGAAAAGCCGCTCTATGTTCGTCTCGATGAAACCCTTTGCGCCCATTCCCGGGCGGAACAGGTGGCTTGCACGAATTGTCTGGACATTTGTCCGACGGGTGCAATTACTCCGGCCGGAGAACACGTCGCAATAGATCCGATGATCTGCGCCGGATGCGGCGAATGTTCATCGGTTTGCCCGTCGACGGCGATCACCTACGAGGATCCGCCCCTGGCCGCTTTGCTGTCCCGGATGCATGTCCTGGCGCGCACCTACCGAAGGGCCGGAGGCATCGCTCCGCGTTTGCTGGTTCACGATGCCCATGGGGCCGAGATGATCCGGCTTGCTGCCCGGTTCGGTCGGGGCTTGCCTGCGGATGTGATCCCGCTGGAACTGAGCGTGATCTCGGGTTTTGGTCATGCGGAAATGCTGGCCGGTCTGGCCCACGGATTTGCACGAGTCGATGTCCTGCTTTCGCCAACGACCGAAAAGGACGCGCTGGACAAGGAACTGATGCTGGCGCAGGCAATTGCCGATCCCGAGTGTCTTGGTGTGATTGATGAAACTGACCCGGATGCACTGTCTGACCGTCTTTACGATCAGCATGTCCCGCAGGCTTTGACCGATCCGGTCCTCCCCTTGGGAAATCGTCGGCAGGTCGCGCGACTGGCAGCGCAGGCGCTGAACCCTGGCGCCCATGAGCCGATCACTTTGCCACAGGGCGCGCCATATGGGGCCATTGCTGTTGATACGGATGCCTGCACGCTGTGTTTGAGCTGCGTGTCGCTGTGCCCGTCCGGCGCATTGGTCGACAACCCGGATATGCCGCAACTGAATTTCCAGCAGGACGCGTGTTTGCAATGTGGCCTGTGTCGGACGATCTGCCCCGAAAAAGCGATTGCTCTGGTCCCGCAGCTGGACCTGAGTGACAAAGCCCTGTCTCAGCAGGTGTTGAACGAGGAAGAACCCTTTGCCTGCGTCGAGTGTGGAGCGTTGTTCGGTGTGAAGTCCACGGTCGAGCGCATTATGGACAAACTGTCGGGAAGCCATCCGATGTTTGCCTCATCCGAACAGGCGCGGATGATCCAGATGTGCGACAATTGCCGTGTAAATGCGCAGTTTCAGCACCAGGACAATCCTTTTCAATCCAGCCCAAGGCCGCGTGTTGTCACCACCGAGGACTACTTCTCGAAGCGAAAGGATCACTGATGCTGCAGTGGCGCGCCCAGATTGGCCGCGCGGATGTTCGATACGAAGGCGAGGATGGCCTCCAAGTCCTCCAGCGTGATTTCGACCGGGTGAATAGGCGAGGGCCGGGTCGGATCGAACGGCGGTGTCAGCCCCGCGATTTGCGTGAACGAAGGGTGCGGGTTCAGCGCAAAGAAGGCTTCGAACCGCTCCGACCAGTCGGGCATGGCGCGCAGAACCGCAAAGGAAGGGGTCGAGCCCAGACCGTTCATGCGGTTGCGCGGACCAATAACATGACACCTTCCGCAATGGGTAAACGACAGCTCGCGCCCGATCTCAGTGTTCGCGTTCGTTGCCGTTTCTTCTGCAGTTTCAACGGTGTCAAACTGCGTATCGAAAGGAGGGCCCTGATCCGGCACAAAGCTTTCGATCGTGCGCTTTCCAATGTCCGACAGCATCCAGTCCTCAAACCGGACCTGGCGGGGGTCATCCTGAATACGAAGATGGTAGGTGACGCCATCCCGGGCAAAGACGGGCTTACCCGGCGGGGAGGCCGCCACAGACATTATCCCGTTTTCATCGGCGATAACCCGGATTCCGGTCTTGAGGGAAAAGCGCGGAAGAATATGTTGCAGTAGACCCGAGTCCCTCACCTGATCCGGAGCCGCAAGCCCAAGCGCCTCCTGCGATAACGAAGGGGTGGCAGACAGCGACAGGCTCAGGCACAAAAGGATGGCACGCATTCCCCAAGCCTAGCGGCGATAGGCGGATAGCGTCAAATAAACTGAAAAAGACGGAGACACATGCAATGACAGGCGATACCCACACTATGGGGCGGAACAAGGAAACAGATGCATGAGTGTTCGTGACGCGGTTCTGGCGAACTTGAAAAAGATCACCGACCCGGTTTCGGGTCAGGACATCGTCAGTGCAGGTGTGGTGCGTGCCCTGAATGTCGAAGGTGAAACCGTTCGTTTCGTGCTGGAGATCGACCCGAAACAAGCCGAGCGGATGGAGCCGGTGCGTGCCGCCGCCGAACAGGCCGCGAAAATGGTCGAGGGCGTAGAAAAGGTATCCGCGATGATGACCGCGCATTCCGAAAAGGCGCCGCCGGATCTGAAGCCGAAACCCAAGCCTTCGCAGACAGGGCCACAGCCGGTTGCGGGTGTTGACCGGATCATCGCCGTGGCATCGGGCAAGGGCGGGGTCGGTAAATCGACGGTTTCCGCCAATCTGGCCTGCGCACTGGTCGCCGAAGGTCGCCGTGTTGGACTGTTGGATGCGGATGTTTACGGGCCATCGCAGCCGCGTATGCTGGGGGTTTCCGGACGACCGGCAAGCCCTGACGGAAAAACGATCCTACCGTTGCGCAATCACGGTGTCACAATGATGTCGATGGGCCTGATGACCAACGAAGGGCAGGCGGTTGTGTGGCGTGGCCCAATGCTGATGGGCGCGCTGCAGCAGATGATGAACCAGGTGCAATGGGGTGCACTGGATGTGCTGATCGTCGATCTGCCGCCCGGCACAGGCGACGTGCAACTGACGCTGAGCCAGAAGTTCCGGGTGGACGGTGCCATCGTCGTGTCAACTCCGCAGGACGTGGCACTGATCGACGCCCGCAAAGGCATCGACATGTTCAATCAGCTCAAAACGCCCATCGTGGGGATGATCGAGAACATGTCGACCCATATCTGTTCGAATTGCGGACATGAGGAGCATGTATTCGGACACGGCGGAGTGGCCTCCGAAGCCGCTGCGCTGGGCGTTCCGCTGCTGGGGGAAATTCCGCTGCATCTGGACATTCGCGTCGCAGCCGATGGTGGTGCGCCGATCGTGGTCAGCAAGCCAGACAGTCCGCAGGCCGAGGCGTTCCGCAAGATCGCCCGCGACATGATCGCCAAAGGCCAGGCATGACCGAGCCGGTCTTCCCCCCATTGCTGACCGGACATCCGGTTCAGGGCGGGGAAGACCCGTTTGACCGTGCGCAGGCCATGGCTGCGCTGGGCTGTGACGCGGGCGCGGTCGTTTACAATATTCAGGCAGACCGTCTGCGGGTTGCGATTGTCTTCGCGCCCGAGGTGCCGCTGCAGGACGCAATGGCCATGCTGCCGTTGTGCGCCGTGGGCTTCCAGAACGCTTTGGGCGCGCTGGCCCCGCCCGAGGTTGCCGTACATCTGGGCTGGGACGGTTTGATCTGCGTGAACGGGGCCCGGTGTGGGCAGTTTCGGGCCGCTGCTTCCGCCACTAGTTTGGAAGAAATCCCTGACTGGTTGGTGATCGGGTGGGAACTGGCCTTGTTGCAGACAAGCGATGCACCCGGGGAAAACCCTGATGTAACAGCGCTTTATGACGAAGGCTGTGCCGAAGTCGGCCCGGTGCCGTTGGTCGAAAGCTGGTCGCGTCACATGCTGACCTGGCTCAATCGCTGGCAAGAGGACGGCAACGGCCCGTTGCACGCAGAATGGATGGGACTTCTGCGCGGCGTGGGTGAGCCGATTGAGGAACAGGGCATGTTCCTTGGCACGGATGAAAGGTTCGGTATGCTGATCCGCAAGGGTTCGGACACTCAACTGCGCCCACTGACTGAATTGCTGGAGGCATCCTGATGAAATTGGCCCGTGCCATTCACTTTGACGAAAGTGACATGAATGTCTTTCAGTCGCCTGCGCGCACCGGTGAATGGTGTATTTCGGGCGGGTTCGAGTTTTCGAACTGGGGGTCGGCTGATCTGGCAGGCAAGGCGCGGCAGGCCTTTGCCAACGGCTGGCTGGGGCTTGAGACATTCGGACGGGTGACATTCGTCGCCGTTACCAAGGTCGAACCATCCGAACTTGAACAGATCGCGCAGAGCCTCGCGGATCATTTCGTTCGTTTCTACGGAGCCCCGTCAATCGATGCAGCCCTGGGCGTTGCACAGGCCGAAATTGACCATATGTCCGGCCTGTGTGAAGAACACGCGCCCAACACGCTGCTGACCGTTGCTCGCGAGTTGACCGATTCAGGTGTTCATGAAGCGTTTCGCGTCATCGTTCCCCAAGATGCTGAACTTGAGGCGCTTGCCGTCCATGGGTCACTGGACGAATAGCGTTCAGATCGTATCGACAAAACCACCGAACTGACCGCGTTTGAAAATCAGGCCCTGACCAGTCCGGTACATCGCGGTTTCGACGCGGCCCACCAAGATCAGGTGATCGCCCGCTTCGTGCAGGTCATGCAGATGGCAATCAAACCGCGCCAGGCAGCCGTCCAGTTGAGGGCGACCGGCAGGATCCGCGCGCCAGTCTGCATGCGAGAAATCAAAGCCGTTTCGGGCAAACTTCAAAGCCTGATCCTGCTGCTCCTGCGCCATGACGTGGATCGAATAGTCCGTGCATGCGCTGAAGGCGTCAAAGCGGTTGGAATCCTTGGCAAGGCACCACAGAACCAGCGGGGGATCCAGCGACACCGAGGAAAAGGAATTCACGGTAATCGCGCGCGGCCCTTCGGCCGTGTTGGTCGTGATGACCGTCACACCTGTGCCGAAACAGCCCAACGCCTGTCGAAAGGCGTTGCTGTGATCCGGGCCAGGGGTGAAGGTTCTATCCGTCATTGCGCGCTCGTGTTTCAGACGCGCATCAGGTGCCATGAGCGGTCGGGTTTGTCCATGGAAAGGTGAAAATGGCGTGAATATTTACGCGTCAGTTCAGATCTTCCAGCAATCGCCCATGTTTGCGTGTTTCGACCAGAACATCGCCAAATGTCACCATCCCGCGTGCCCGGAGCATGGGCAGCATCTTGACCAGAGCCTCGGCCGTCGCGACGGCGTCGCCCAATGCCGTATGGCGCAGCGCCTCCGGGATTGTGATGTCCAGTCGCTCGCATAGTGCATCCAGGGTGTGTGTGTCGCTGGCACCGAACAGCACAGCCGACAGCAGGACCGTGTCCAAAATCAGGTGGTTCCATTCCACACCCATGCGTTTCTCATGCCGGCGCATAAACGCCATATCGAACGGAGCGTTGTGGGCCACAATGACCGCATCATGAGCGAACTGATGAAAAACGCGCCCAGCCTGGGCAATGTCCGGAGCCCCCTGGACCATGTGGTCGCTGACCTTGTGCACCTTGGTCGAAGCCGGAGGGATCGGAATTCCGGGGTTGACCAGCAAATCCAGATGCTCACCTTCGACGATCCGGCCCTTGACCACCCGGACTGCGCCGATCTGCACAACTTCATCCTTGTGCGGCAGCAGGCCCGTCGTCTCGGTATCGAACACCACGAAACACAGGTCGGTCAGGGCGCGATGTTCGAATTCTACATCGGTGGCTCCGTCCAACAGATCGAAATTGTAAACCAGCGGGCGGGCGGCCTCGGGCGGGATATTGGCGGCGCTGTCGTCGAAGATCAGCATGTAGCCGGGCGCATGGCCCAGGGGTTTCATACGCGCGGCATAGCTTTGGTTGCCATCAATGCTGGTCAGCGTACATGCGACCTCGAGCCCGGTCTTGCACATCTTCTCATACGCCGCTGTCAGCGGGTTCGGCTGCAGATACTCGAAAAGAGAGGCGTTCAGCCTAGGATGGGAAATCTGGGCCAAAACCTCGGCGGCCTGCGCGTCGTAGAGAACGATTTTATGGGTCGGACCAGCCAGCAACATTGCCACCGGAATTTCCGTCAACAGCGCCGTAAGCTTCCGCTTTTCAGCCGCGAGATGAGCAGTTTCCGCAGCGACGGCTTCGGCGATATCAAGGGTCTTGTCAGTGAGCCGATCCGCAAGCCCTGCCGCTGCCGGGGCCAGATCCCCCAAATACCGAGCGGCCTGAAGGTCAAGGTCGCTGCTAACACCGGCATGCGCACGGGCGCGCAGTTCAGCCGACAAGCGCTCGATCGGTTTCGCGACATTGTCGTCAAACAACAGCCAGACTCCGACACTTAGCGCCAAAAGGCCAAAGGCGATAAGAATACCGGCAAAAACAAACGCATTGGCCAGGTCCGGGTTGCCCGTTCGTGCGTATCCGACCCACAGGGCTGCAATGCAGACGGTCAATCCGCCAAGTGCCAGCAGACAGAAGAACAGGAATACTCTCAGGCGCAGGCTCAGCCGGGTCAGCATGATCAGACCTCGCAGGTGGCTTCTATGACCGGGTCTCCGGAACCCGCCGCGATCCAGGTGGCATTCAGCAGCCGTCCGTCATCGGCGAATTCTGCACCATCTGCCAGGTTAGCGCGGCTGTTTTCGGCGCAATTGACTGCAACGGGCAGTTTCGAAACCGGGGCCCAGCGACCGAAGAAGTATAAATCCACCAGGCGTTGCTCGGGAACCTGCGCGTTGGTGCGTACCGATACGGTATCGATCGCGGCAAAACGATCCACGAAGGGCACGGCATAGGTCCAAGGTCGATAGAAGGCGCGGCTTTCGACCTCCTGCACGATCTCCATTCCTTCAGGCAAGGTTTCAAGCTGGCGCCCATACCACGAATATTCGCTGGCGATGGTCACTCCGATCATCCCGGCACCGGCGGCAACCGGCGCGGTCCAGCGGGGCAGACGGCCACCGGAAAGCTTGTTCAACAGCATTGCGATGCCTGCAAAAGCAAAACCTGCAAAAACCGTACCGATCAATTCAAGAAACATGGCTAACCTTTCTGACCCAGGCGCGTCTCGCCTCTACTTCTTGTTCCAAATACGGTCGCCGAAAGCGATCCCATGGCGTTCGTCAAACTACACTTAACCCAACATGCCCTTGCCGTGGCCTACCGCCGACTGCATCGTTTTTACCACGACAAAGGCATCGCGCAGATGACTTCGCTCAAAGTCGGACAAATCCGACGGGGGCAGGTAATTGTCGGGTTCTTTCGCAGCCTTGATCTGCCGAACCTGATGTTCAAGCCGGGTTTCGGCAATCAGATCGTAGGCGTCCAGAAGATCCCGCGCGCCAGCGGGGCTCAGCACGCCGCCGGCCTCGGCGGCTTTCAGGCGTGCACGTGTGTTGGCTTCGGTGAATTGCCCCTGCAGACTGTAAATCCGCGCCAGATCCACCACAGGCACGACTCCGTTGTGTTTCAGATCCAGCGTGTTTCGATGCTCGCCCGAACGGATCGTCGCAAAGCCGCGGAGCAGGCCCAATGGCGGCGTGTGCTTGAGCGAGTTGGAAATCATGTGGGCGACAAAGATTGAATTTGCGCTGGCCGCGCCGAGCGTATCTGCCTGAAGATTCGAGAACAGCTCGAACGCGCCGCCGATGGGGCGCAGGTCGAACATAACCGAGGCCAACATCTGTGCCTCGGGGTTGGGTTTGGCGATCCAGCCCTTGAAATAGTCGCGCCAGACGCGGACCGGCTGACACCAGCGCGGGTTGGTGGCCATCATGTCGCCGGGGCAATAGAAATACCCGCAGGTGTCCAGCCCGTCCGAAACAAATTTGGCCAGATCAGCAAAATAGGGCATCTGGGCGTCCGTCACCTTATCGTCCAGCATCAGGCAGTTGTCCTGATCTGAAACACCTGTCTGTTCCTGCCGCCCTTGCGAACCGCACGCCAGCCACAGATAGGGAACTGGCGGTGGTCCAAATTTGTCTTCGGCCAATACCAGCAAGCGCCGGGTGGCAGTATCGGCAATGTCGGTGATCAGACGGGTCACGATCTCGTGCCGGTTCCCTCCGGCCACCAACTGCACCAGCAACTGAGGGATTTCGGCTGTCACCAGCGCCATCTCCTCGGCGGATTGGGCGCGGGCGATCCGACGCACGAGTTCGGCGGAATTGACGGCCTGATAGTGGGTCAGGTCCGTTTGCGTGACGATGCCGACAAGACGTCCGCCTTCAGAAATGGGAATGTGGCCGATGCCGCGCTCCATCATCACATGCAGAACGTCCGAGCCGATATCCGAGGGCGAAAGTGTGACCGGATTTACTGTCATGATCGACGATACCGGCGTTGTTGCGGACATTCCGTCTGCCACGAACTTGCTTGCGATGTCCCTCAGCGTAGCAATGCCCAGAAGGGTCCCGCCTTCGGTTACGCAAAGCGACGAGATATGCCTTTCTCGCATCAACTGCGCCGCCTTCTGAACCGGGGTGGAAGGTGGGCAAGTCGCAGGATCGCGTGCCATCAACACGTCAATAGCGGTGGTTGCCAGACTTTGCGGAGTGGAGCGGTTGCCCCGGGTTCGGTTGAAGAATCTCGAGACCACATCATGATCGTCGATCAGTTGGCGCACCAGAGCGGGCGGCAGCAGAATCAGAACAGACGGCGTGTCCGCGCGCGCATGCGTTGCTGCCTTGCCGTCTTTCAGTAGCCCCCGCTCGCCAAAGGAGTTGCGTAGACCAAGGTGGGATACGACCGCTCCGTTTTCATCCGTGATTTCGACCTGTCCTTCGTAGATCACGAAAACACCAGGCAGGGGGGCGCCCAACGCGTAAACCGGGCTATTCGCTTCGACCTCGTGAACCTCAATCTGCCGGGCAACGGCGTTCAGCGTATCCGAGGGCAGGGCGTCATAGGGGTGGACGGATTTCAGAAACCGGGTGATCTCATCATGGGACAGGGGCATAGGGTCGTCCTTGGCTTCTGAATGAAAAGCCCCGCCCGGTGGGATGCCGGGCGGGTACAGTGGATCGAAAGATGTGGTCAGCCATGGAGGGTACCGACCACATCAGGCTCATTTGTTCTGAGCTGCGCCCGCACCACGGGGAATGCGCACGCTTTCGACCAATTCGACGATCTCCGGCGGAGTCTCTTTGGTCATACCGGCGACGACGTAGGCAACGCCGAAGTTGATCATTGCACCAATAGCACCGAACGAAGTCGACTTGATCGGACCCAGAAGCGGGTCAGCATCGGTAAACGAGTTGGTGTCCGGAATGAACAGCCAGCCCTTGTGCAGGAAGATGTAGACCAAGGTCACGGTCAGACCTGCCAGCATACCAGCAACTGCGCCAGTGTTGTTGATGCGGGTCGAGAAGATCCCCATCATCAGTGCCGGGAAGATCGAGGCCGCCGCCAGACCGAAGGCAAGTGCCACGGTTTGCGCCGCAAAGCCCGGCGGGTTCAGACCCAGATAGGTTGCAACGACGATGGCCACGGCCATGGCGATACGCGCGGCCAACAGTTCTCCTTTTTCAGAGATCTGCGGGTTGATCGCACCTTTGACAAGGTCGTGGGACACCGCCGACGAGATCGCCAGCAACAGACCCGCAGCGGTCGACAGGGCAGCCGCAAGACCACCGGCCGCGACCAGACCGATCACCCAACCCGGCAGGTTGGCGATTTCGGGGTTGGCCAGAACCAGGATGTCGCGGTTGAACTTGGTCAGTTCGTTACCAACCCAGCCTTTTTCTTCCGCAATGGCCTGCATGTCGGCATTCGCGTCATTGTAGTACTGGATCTTGCCGTCGCCGTTCTTGTCTTCCCAGTCCAGCAGACCGGTTTTCTGCCATGTCTGCATCCAGTCGTAACGTGGATCGGTGTCGATGTCTTCAACCGAAACAGCGCCACCTTCGATGCCACCGTTGGGCCACATCATGTCGGTGATGTTCAGTCGCGCCATTGCGCCAACCGCAGGGGCAGTCAGGTACAGCAGAGCGATGAAGACCAGCGTCCAGCCAGCCGACCAGCGGGCGTCAGACACTTTCGGCACGGTGAAGAAGCGCATGATCACGTGCGGCAGACCGGCGGTGCCGATCATCAGCGACAGTGTAAACAGTACCATGTTCAGCGTGTTCGAGTGGTGGGCGGTATATTCGTTGAAGCCCAACTCGGTCACGATCGCGTCCAGCTTGCTCAGCAGAGGCTCTCCGCCTGCGGTGTCGCCAAACAGACCCAGCGCCGGGATTGGAGTGCCGGTCAACTGCAGCGAGATAAAGATCGCCGGGATCGTGTAGGCGGTGATCAGCACGCAGTACTGAGCGACCTGAGTGTAGGTCACACCTTTCATCCCACCGAAAACCGCGTAGGCAAACACGACACAGGCACCGATCAGCAGACCGGATGTGTTCGACACTTCAAGGAAGCGGCCGAAGGCCACGCCAACGCCGGTCATCTGGCCGATAACATAGGTCACCGAAGCCACGATCAGACAGATCACCGCAACGATACGGGCGGTCTGGCTGTAGAAGCGGTCACCGATGAATTCCGATACGGTGAACTTGCCGAACTTGCGCAGGTAAGGTGCAAGCAGCAGTGCCAACAGCACGTAGCCACCGGTCCAACCCATCAGGAAGGTCGAGTTGTCATAGCCGGTAAAGGCAATCAGGCCCGCCATCGAGATGAACGAGGCCGCGGACATCCAGTCTGCCGCTGTCGCCATACCGTTGGTGACCGGGTGAACGCCGCGACCGGCGGCGTAGAATTCGGATGTGGATCCCGCACGGGCCCAGATCGCGATGCCGATGTACAGCGCGAACGACGCGCCGACAAACAGCAGGTTGATGGTAAACTGGTCCATGGGGGTTACTCCTCATCCACGCCGTATTCGGCGTCCAGCTTGTTCATGCGCCAGGCGTAGTTGAAGATCAGCACCAGAAAGACCAGAATTGATCCCTGCTGAGCGAACCAAAAGCCCAAATCGGTGCCGCCAACAGCGATACCCGACAGCAGCGGACGCAGCAGAATGCCGAATCCGAAAGACACCAGCGCCCAGATCACGAGGCTGATGTAGATGAGGCGCAGGTTGGCCTGCCAATAGCCCTTATCGGCCTCGGCAGCCTGCGCGGAGTTTGTAGATTGATCCGCCATCGCGGGTTCCTCCTTCGCTTCGTCGTTGAGCGGCCCCTTGCCCAACTCCTCCAGTGCGTTGGGCCGCCTCTCGAATGCGCCGAACGCCGGGTGGCGTTTGGCAAAACTCCTCCGGTCCGCCAAGGCGGGTCCATTGAAGTATTCTTTTGTTGGATCAGAGCCCCAAATTGGGCTTAACTTATCCCCTTAACTCATCGCGTCGCCGACGATCTGTTCCAGATCACTGGCGATGTCTTCGATCCGGCCCATAGCGTTGGTCCGTTTCAAAACCTCATGACTGTCGTAGTAGTCGATCAGCGGAGCGGTCTGCGCATGGTAGGCTTCCAGCCGGGACGCAACGGTTACCGCATTATCATCTGCGCGGCGCTTGAACTCCGTGTGACCGCATTTGTCACATTTTCCTTCGACCGCCGGTTTCTTGAACTGATCGTGGTACCCCTCACCGCAGCCAGCACAGGTATAGCGGCCCGAGATGCGGGTGATCATCTCGGCATCCTCCACCTCAAGGCTGATCGCGGCGCTGATCTTCTGACCGTTTTCGGCCAACAGTCCATCCAACGCTTCGGCCTGAACAGTAGTCCGCGGGAATCCGTCCAGAATGACACCCTTGGCGCAATCCGGTTCCGCCATCCGGTCGCGCAGGATGGCTATGACGATCTCGTCACTGACAAGATCGCCGGCTTCCATCACGGCCTTCGCGGCCTTGCCCGCTTCGGTTCCGGCAGCAACGGCGGCCCGAAGCAGATCGCCGGTGCTCAGTTGAACCAGCCCGAACTTTTCTTCAAGCATGCGGGCCTGTGTGCCCTTCCCGGCGCCCGGAGGGCCAAGAAGGATCAGAACGGCGGGTGTGGTGATCGTGGCAGCGTCCATCACATCCTCACTTGTTCGCACGGTTTTCGATCAGGTCTTCGACGACCGACGGATCAGCCAGTGTCGAAGTATCACCCAAGCTGCCAAAGTCGTTTTCGGCAATCTTGCGCAGGATACGGCGCATGATCTTGCCCGAGCGTGTCTTGGGCAGGCCAGGCGCCCACTGGATCACATCCGGGCTGGCGATCGGGCCGATTTCGGTCCGCACCCAGGTGCGCAGTTCTTTCAGCAGTTCGTCGCTGGGCTCACGATCATTCATCAGGGTGACGTAGCAATAGATGCCTTGCCCCTTGATTTCATGGGGGTAGCCAACGACAGCGGCTTCGGCGACGGCGGCATGCGCGACCAGTGCGCTTTCCACCTCGGCCGTGCCCATACGGTGCCCGGATACGTTGATCACATCGTCAACGCGACCAGTGATCCAGTAATCGCCATCTTCATCACGGCGGCAGCCGTCACCAGTGAAGTAATAGCCCTTGTAGTCCGAGAAATAGGTCTTTTCGAACCGCTCGTGATCGCCCCAGACGGTGCGCATCTGGCCCGGCCAGCTGTCCTTGATGCACAGAACGCCTTCGACCCCATTGCCCTCAATCTCAACACCGGATTGCGGGTCCAGAACCACCGGCACAATGCCGAAGAACGGTTTCATGGCCGAGCCGGGTTTCATCGCGTGTGCGCCGGGCAGGGGGGTCATCAAGTGACCGCCGGTTTCGGTTTGCCACCAGGTATCAACGATGGGGCATTTCCCTTTGCCGACAACTTCGTTGTACCAGTTCCAGGCTTCGGGGTTGATGGGCTCGCCCACTGTGCCCAGAACGCGCAGGTCGCTCAGGTCGCATTTGTCGACGAATTCATTGCCTTGTCCCATCAGGGCACGGATTGCGGTCGGCGCGGTGTAGAACTGGTTCACCTTGTGCTTTTCGCAGACCTGCCAGAACCGCGAGGCGTCCGGAAATGTCGGCACACCCTCGAACATCAGCGTGGTCGCGCCGTTGGCCAGTGGGCCGTAGACGATATAGCTGTGGCCCGTGACCCAACCCACATCTGCGGTGCACCAGTACACGTCACCATCGTGATAATCGAAAGTGATCTCATGCGTCATGGCTGCATAGACCAGATAGCCGCCGGTGGTATGCACCACGCCTTTGGGCTGACCGGTTGAGCCAGAGGTATAAAGGATGAACAGCGGGTCTTCCGCGCTCATCTCGGCGGGCGCGCAGTAGTCATCCGCCTCAAGCGCCATTTCGTTGTAGTCGTGGTCACGCCCATCCACCCATGTGGTTTGGCCACCGGTCCGCTTGACCACCAGACATTTCACGGTGTCCTTGCAGTGCAGCAAAGCCGCATCGGCATTCGATTTCAGTGGCGTCTTGCGGCCACCGCGCGGGGCTTCGTCGGCAGTGATCAGGACCTTGGCGTCGCAGCCATTGACCCGCGCTGCCAGGGCGTCCGGGGAAAAACCTGCGAAAACAATCGAATGGATCGCCCCAATCCGGGCGCAGGCCAGCATGGCATAGGCGGCTTCGGGGATCATCGGCAGATAGATCACGACCCGGTCGCCCTTGCGCACGCCCATTGATTCCAGAATGTTGGCCATCCGGCAGGTGCGGCGGTGCAACTCGGCATAGGTGATGTGCTGCGCTGCGTCGTTTGGATCATCCGGCTCCCAAATGATCGCGGTTTGATCGCCGCGTGTCGCCAGGTGACGGTCCAGACAGTTTGCCGAAACATTCAGCGTGCCATCGGCATACCAGTTGATCTTCACCGAGCCAAAGCTGTAGTCCACATCCTTGACCTGAGTATAAGGCTTGATCCAGTCGACGCGCTTGCCCTGTTCATCCCAGAAGACATCAGGATCACTGACAGAGGCTGCATACATTGCCGCGTATTTGTCAGCATCGATATGCGCACGGGACACGATTTCTGCGGATGGCGGATATGTTTTGGCATCTGCCTGGGCAGCGGTTGTCATACTGAGGCTCCTCCCTCTAGGACTGGATATTTATGAACCGATCTTGCCCGTCAAACAGGCAATGTCGACCCGTTTCCTCCCGATTGCGAATATACGGGGTTCTGAAAACAAATAAATAAATTGCCGTAGTTCCACGATTTGTTTGTAAACAAATTTCGTTATCTGGTTAAAAAGTGTAAAGAAATACGAAAAGTATAAAAAAAATGTAAAAATAACAATGCCTACCGTGTAACTGTTTTCGAACTGCAGTTTTCCGGAATTTCCCGGATGCCTTTTGGATTCCCAATTCTTCTTTCGATTGTACCGGCAGGTCGCGCCCTGAAGGCGGCAACTCATAAGCGTCTGCGGGGTTGGCACATCCGGATGTTGGCGCTAGCTTTATGTCCAAGCGCTCTGACCAAGGGGCGCATCACAGGGAGAGATCACTATGAACAGGATGTTAAGCGCCGCCGCCGTCGCGGCCATTGGCGTGGCCTTTGCAGGCGAAGCCGTTGCGACCGAATGGAACGCCTCGGTCTGGGGCAAGCGCCGCGCATTTACAGAGCATGTTGAAAAGCTGTCCGAACTGGTTGCCGAAAAGACCGGCGGCGAGTTCACGATCAACGTCAGCTATGGCGGTTTGTCAAAACCCAGGGAAAACCTGGACGGGATCGAGATCGGCGCATTTGAAATGGCGCAGTTCTGTGCGGGCTATCATCGGGACAAGAACCGGGCGATCACCGTTCTCGAACTTCCGTTTCTGGGCGTGAACAATCTGGACGAGGAAGTGGCGGTCAGCCACGCGGTTTATGACCACCCGGCCGTCAAAGAAGAAATGGCGCAGTGGAACGCCCGGATCATCATGACGTCGCCCATGCCGCAGTATAACCTTGTCGGCACGGGCGAGCCGCGCGACACCCTTGCCGCTTTTGATGGAATGCGCGTGCGCGCGACCGGTGGGTTGGGCAAAGCGTTTGAAGCCGTAGGGGGCGTGCCAACATCAGTGCCCGCCACCGAAGCGTTCAACGCGATGGAATCCGGCGTTGTCGATACTGTGGCATTTGCCCAGCACGCACACCTGTCCTTCGGCACCATCAACGAAGCCGACTGGTGGACGGCCAACCTGAACCCTGGCACCGTAAACTGCCCGGTCGTGGTGAACATCGACGCCTATGAGGCGCTTCCGGCAGAGCATCGCGAGGCACTGGACAGTTCGATTGACGAGGCGATCGATCATTATCTGGCCAATTACGGGGCCCTGCTTGAAAAGTGGGACGGTGTTCTTGAGGAAAAAGGCGTTCAGAAAGTCATGATTGACGACGCCGTCCTTCAGGAGTTCCGCGCCAAGGCGGCCGATCCGATCCGCGAACAGTGGATTGCCGACATGACCGATCAGGGTCTGCCTGCGCAGGACCTGTACGATCTTGTTCAGTCGACACTGCAGCAGCAACGCGGCGGAAACTGATGTTATGAACCGGATGCCATCGGGCGTCCGGTTCTCTTCAACGACAAGGAAAAAGCAGGATGGCGGGACAGGCCACCGTGCTGGAGGATGGCAGTCGTCTCAGCCGTCTGGACCAGCATCTTCTTCGGGCAGAAAGACTGCTGGCCCTGATCAGCGGTCTGGCGGTTTTCTCACTGATGGTTCTTGCCGTTGTATCGGTGAGCGGCCGGAATGCGCTTAACGCACCATTGCCGGGCTATGTCGACTGGATTGAACAGGCGATGCCGCTGATCGCATTCCTGGGCGTTTCCTACGTGCAGCGAGATGGCGGGCATATTCGCATGGACATCGTCATCGCGCGTCTTCGCGGCCGGGCGCTTTGGTTCTTCGAGACGATTTCCGTCGTCTTGATCCTTGTCTTGATGATGGCCCTTGTCTGGGGCAGCTGGTCCCATTTCGAGCGGTCGTTTGATTTTGCCGCGCCGATGTGGAGCAGGGACAGTTCCATCGACATTGGTATCCCTCTGTGGCCGGCCAAACTGTTGGCTCCGGTGGCGTTCTCCGTTCTGTGCCTGCGTCTTGTTCTGCAGATCTGGGGCTATGGGCGCGCGTTTGTTCTGGGGCTGGATCACCCGGTCGCTGTGCCTCTTATCCAGGACGCGGCCGCGCAGGCCGCCGCCGAGGCCGATCAGTTCGAAGGACAAGGCTGACTCATGGACACGATTGATATCGGATTGTGGGTCACAGGCGGCCTGTTGTTTTTGGTGGTCACAGGAATGCGCGTCGCCTTTGCGGCGGGGCTGGCAGGTCTTGTTGGGCTGGTATGGATTTTCTGGGCCAAGTTCGGATATGACCCCGATCGCTTTGGCAAGGCGCTGACGGTGGCAGTGAAAACGGCCGGACAGGTGCCGCATTCCAAGGTGGCCTCGCACACGCTCAGCCTGATCCCGACATTCATACTCATCGGCTATCTGGCCTACTATGCCGGGCTGACCCGCGCCTTGTTCGAGGCGGCAAAACGCTGGATTGCCTGGGTTCCGGGTGGTTTGGCGGTGTCGACCGTATTCGCCACCGCAGGCTTTGCCGCCGTTTCGGGCGCGTCCGTCGCCACGTCTGCCGTTTTCGCCCGTGTTGCAATCCCCGAGATGCTGGAGGTCGGGTACAACAAGCGATTTGCAGCAGGCGTTGTCGCCGCCGGCGGGACATTGGCTTCCTTGATCCCACCGTCCGCCATCCTTGTGATCTATGCGATCATCGTCGAGCAGGATGTTGGCAAGCTTTTGCTGGCCGGGTTTATTCCCGGCGCGTTCTCGGCGGTCATTTATGGGGGCCTGATTGTCGGTATCGCCGTTGTGTTCAAATCAGTCGGCCCGCCGGTAACAGGCTTTACCTGGAAGCAGCGTTTCGCATCGCTGCCCGGGGCAATGCCAATCGTCGCGGTGATCCTGATCATTATCTGTTTTGTCTACAACCCATTTGGCGAAAAAGCCTGGGGCACGCCGACCGAGGGTGGGGCAATCGGAGCCTTTATCGTGTTCTGCTTTGCCCTTTATCACGGCATGCGCTGGGGTGAATTGAAGTCGGCGCTGCTGGAAACCGCCAAGCTGACGGCGATGATTTTTTCGATCATCTGGGGCGTTCTGATCTACGTCCGTTTTCTGGGTTTCGCCGATCTACCCGGAGCGTTCTCCGACTGGATCACGTCGCTTGAAATGTCGCCCATGCTGATCCTGATCTGCATCCTGTTGGCCTATGCCGTGCTTGGCATGTTCATGGACGCGATCGGCATGCTGTTGTTGACATTGCCTGTTGTATACCCTGCGGTAATGGCACTGAACGGCGGCGAAGCTGTCAGCGCTGCCGAGAGTGCTTTTGGAATGTCCGGCCCGATGTGTGCGATCTGGTTTGGAATTCTGGTGGTCAAAATGGCCGAATTTTGCCTGATCACGCCGCCAATCGGGCTGAATTGCTTTGTTGTGGCTGGAGTGCGTCCGGATCTTAGTGTTCAGGATGTCTTCAAAGGCGTGACACCGTTCTTTGTGGCCGACGCCGTTACCATCGCCCTGCTCGTGGCCTTTCCGGGTATCGTACTCTATCTGCCGTCCCTGGCTGGTTGACCTGGGTTTTTGCGAGGCTCTGCCTCGCGCTCCGGGATATTTTTGGCCAGATGAAGTAACGGATCTTTAATCAAATTGTCGGATACGGGATTGGCGGTACAGGCAGGGATGCCGATGACCGCGCCAGGTGAAGCTCTCCGGACCAATGGTCGGAGAGCGGATCCCTTGTTCATCTGGCCAACAATATCCCGGGGGAGTCGCTCGAAGGGCGGCGGGGGCAGCGCCCCCTTGACCATTGAAACCCCCAGCTGGTTTCAGGTTTCGGCGCGCATCAACATGCCATAGAGGTCACGTGGATCGTCGGGGTCCGCCAGCATGTCCAACGGCTCGAAGAAGTCTGTCTCTTCGATGGCGCGTTTGATGTAACGAAGGGCAGAAAAATCCTCGATCGCAAAACCGACACTGTCGAATAGTGTAATCGCCCGTTCATCCGTGCGCCCCTTGGCCTGGCCTGTCATCACCTGCCAGATTTCAGTCACGGGGTGGTCTGAGTCCAGGGCCTGAATTTCGCCTTCGATCCGCGTTTGCTCGGGGTATTCAACAAATATTTCCGAACGCAGCAGGATATCCTTGTGCAACTCGGTCTTGCCCGGGCAATCACCGCCGATTGCGTTTATGTGAACGCCGGGACCGACCATGTTGTCCGTCAGAATGGTGGCGTATTTCTTGTCAGCTGTACAAGTGGTGATGATCTGGGCGCCTTCGATGGCGTCTTCTGCCGTTTTGCAGGAAACAACAGTCAGACCCTTGCCTTGCAGGTTTGCCGCGCATTTGGCCGTTGCATTCGTGTCGGTGTCATACAGCCGTACAGTGTCGATGCCGCACATTGCCTTAAACGCCAGGCACTGGAACTCGGATTGAGCGCCATTGCCGATCATGGCCATCGTCGTTGCGGATTTCGGTGCCAGATAGCTGCCGACCAAGGCAGAGGTTGCTGCTGTTCTCAGGGCCGTCAGCATGGTCATTTCAGTCAAGAGGGTGGGATAGCCCGTGTAAACATCCGCCAGCAACCCGAACGCGGTCACGGTCTGCAGACCCTCGGACGTGTTTTTTGGATGCCCGTTCACATACTTGAAACCGTATGCCTCACCATCCGAAGTTGGCATCAATTCAATCACGCCATGGGGGGAATGGGCGGGGATTCGGGGCGTTTTGTCGAAGCTTTCCCATCGCTTGAAGTCAGATTCGATCTGCGCGGCAATCTGCGTGATCATCTTTTCAAGGCCGACATGATGGACGAGGCGCATCATGTTGTCGACAGAAACAAAGGGCACAAGCGCCTTGTCAGAAGGTTGCATCAGGATCTCCTATCGGCGGGACAGGTGAATGCCTGCGATCATGCAGCGCACGGATCCACCCGCTGTTTCAATTGTGGGAACCGAAAGCGGCAGTGGTTTTGCACTGGCTTCGATTATGGAAATCTGTTCGGGCGTCAGCGCTTCCAGCGCCCGGCTGGACAAAGCCAGGACCAGACCGTCTTGGCCAGCCAGCTCAATGGCGTTGCCCGCGAATTCCGCGATCTGATCGTGGGTCAGGTCGATGACTGCACGACCGGTTTCCTCCAGCCTGGCTTTGACTGTCGCGCGTCGCTCGGGGTCGGTGATCATGTCCAGGCAGATCAGTGCGTATTCGGTGCCGATACCCATCAGAACGTTGGTGTGATAGACATCGCGCCCCAGGGCATCTTTCGCTTCGAAAACAATAGGCTCATAGTTGAAGTGAGTACAGAACCGTTCCAGCAGAACGGGGTCGGCGCGGTTTGATTTTACCGTGTAAGCCACCCGACCAATGTGATCCAGGACCATCGCGCCGGTGCCTTCCAGCGCCAGCTTGTCCTGTTCCAGTCCGGAATAGTCGATCACGTCCTGAACCCGGTATTCCTGTTTCAGCATCTCGATGACGTCGGAACGACGTTCGCGCCGCCTGGAAGGAACGTACATCGGATAGATCGCGACATGCCCACCGGGATGGGTCGAAAACCAGTTGTTCGGGAACACACTGTCGGGTGTGTCCAGTTCTCCGTGATCGTCAAAGACGTGAACCCTGACACCTGCGGCCCGCAGTTGCGCGACTGCCTGATCATGTTCATCGCGCGCCGTAGATGAGGTTGCGGTCGCCGAACGGCTGGCAAGTGTCTGGAACGCATTGTCCCCGTGCGTTTCCGGGTTCGAGGCAAATGCATGCGGCCGGATCATCACGACGGCCGAAGGGGCTTGCAGCGACTGCATCAGAAACTCCGGGTGGGGCGGTCGAATATGCGGCGACCGAGTAACGAGGCGGCCAGATCGACCATCAGTTTTGCGGTTCGGCCGCGTTCATCCAGAAACGGGTTCAACTCTACCAGATCCAGCGAGCGTACGAGGCCGCTTTCATGCAGTAGTTCCATCACCAGATGCGCTTCCCGTTCGGTCGCGCCGCCGGGAACGGTGGTGCCCACGGCAGGTGCGATGGCGGGGTCAAGAAAGTCGACGTCCAGCGAGACGTGCAGGATACCGTTTTCTGCGCGGACGCGGTCCAGAAAGGCCATCAGCGGTGCTTTGATGCCATTTTCGTCAATGCTGCGCATATCGGCCAGCATGGCGCGGTCCTGTTCCAGCGCGGCCCGTTCCGCGGGATCGACCGAGCGCAGGCCGATCATGCCGACGCGGTTGGTGGGCACAGGTGCCGTGAGCGGCGGAAAAGCGTCAAACCCGTGGCGACCGGTGAAATAGGCGACCGGGGTGCCGTGCAAATTGCCGCTGCCGGTGCTGTCGGGCGTGTGAAAGTCGCTATGCGCATCCAGCCACAGAACAAAGAGGGGCCGTCCGATGCTGTGAGCGTGGGTTGCCATTCCTGCGACCGTACCCATCGACAGCGCGTGATCACCCCCCATGAAGATGGGCAAGCCTTGGCGGGCGCTTTCTTGCGCCGCACGGCTCAGCGCCTGGGTCCAACCGACACATTCGGGCAAGGCGAACAGGTGAGGATGCTCGGCGGATTGGACGTCGTCAGGGCGGACATCACCGAGGTCCGATACGCTGTGGCCCAGATCCATCAGGGCCTTCTGCAAACCCGCGACGCGATAGGCATCAGGACCCATGCGGCATCCCTGCCGACGTTTTCCGGCGTCCATTGGGGCGCCGACAAGTATTATGTTTTCATTAGCCATGTGTTTGTCTAACCTTTCAACACGGCATCCCGGAAGATAGCAAAGTGCTCAAAAAGAAACCCGGATAAACATACTGGTAAGCGACGATGGACGATTTGGATAGCAGGCTGCTGAACGCATTGCACCGGGATGCGCGCGCCTCGCTGTCGGAGCTGGCGCAGATTCTGGGCGTGACGCGAACAACCGTCCGCAGTCGACTGCATCGTTTGAAACAGTCCGGAGAGATCGTCGGCTTTACCGTTCTGACGCGGCGCGATGTTGCGCAAAGCCCGGTTCGAGGACTAATGATGTTGGAAATCGAAGGCCGGGGAACCGAGCGGACCATGGCAAGGATCGCCGCCATGCGGCAGGTTAGAGCGGTTCATACGACCAATGGCAGCTGGGACCTGATTGCCGAGATCGGGGCCGAAACGCTGGCGGAACTGGACGAGGTTCTGTTTCAGATCCGGCGGATGGAAGGGATCACGCGGTCCGAAACCAACCTGCTGCTTTCAACGCGGAAGGGGCGCGTCTGACAGGGTGGAGGACTTGCTGCCTGTAGCGCTTTGAATGGTAAGGAAATTGTGCCAAACTCCGCCTGGGCGGTCGGGCAGGCTTTAGCGGCTTTAGTTCCGTATACGCGATTGGTTTGAAGCAGGGAATGTCGTGATGACCGTACAGGAAACAAGTGACGATTCCCGGGTTTTGCGGATGGCCGAGAAGGCTGCGGCCATGCTGGAAAGACCCTGGGTTCGTATCGCGGTTCCGATCCTTATCACGCTCATTGCGTTGACCGTCCTGCACGAGTTGTCTTCGCATGTGAAATGGTCCGACGTTCAGACCGATATTGCGGGTACGTCCTGGAAGCTCATGTTTTTCGCGCTGTGCTGGACCGCATTCAGTTTTCTGTCGCTGTCCTTTTACGATGTGTTTGCGGTTAAAAGCTTGGCGGAAGACAAGGTTCCGCTGCCGGTCGCCGGAATGGCCGGGGCCAGTGGCTATGCTGTGTCAAACTGTCTGGGGTTTTCCTACATCACGGGAACCGCGATCCGGTATCGGATCTATGCGTCGCTTGGGCTGGATCTGGCCCGTGTGGCCGGGGTTATCGCGACCTCGTGGGTGGCCTTCTGGATGGGTATGGTCCTGATCCTTGGCATCTTGCTGACGTTGCATCCGGACGGGATATCTCAGGTTCTTCCGATCAGTGAAACGACCGAAACCGTAATCGGCCTGTGCCTGCTGGCCGGGTTGGCGGCTCTGTTTGTCTGGCTTGCCAGCGGCGGGCGCCGTCTGGCGTATGGTGGGTTTGGATTCAACCTGCCCGGAGGAAAGCTGGCCAGCCTTTTGACGCTGGCGGCAGTAGGGGATCTTTTTGGCGCATCAATGACACTGTATGTTTTGATGCCGAACGATCTGGGCGTCGGGTTTCCCTATTTCTTTGCCATCTACGTGGCGGCAATTGCCGTCGGTATCCTCAGCCACGCACCCGGCGGGATCGGTGTGTTCGAGGCTACACTGATCGCGGGTCTCGGCGCCTCTGGCCGATCGGATGTGATCGCAGCCTTGTTGCTGTATCGCGTGGTTTACACGTTTCTGCCCTTCGTCATCGCCAGCCTGTCCATTGCAGTGGCCTATGCGCTGACACAGCGCGACAGGATTGGCGGAGCAGCCAGCTGGGTCTATCGCGCTTTTCGCCCGATTGTTCCAATGGTTGCAGCTGGCGTTTCTGCAGTGGCGGGCGTTGTATTGCTGGTGTCCGGCGCGCTGCCGTCCAATTCCCAAAGCCTTGGCGCGTTACGCGAGGTATTGCCGCTTTCGTTCGTCGAAGCCTCGCATCTGGCGGGCAGTGTGGTTGGGGTTCTGCTGATCCTCGTATCACGCGGCTTGTTCCGTAAGCTCTATCGCGCCTGGGTCGTCGCGATGGTTCTTATGGTGGCCGGGTTCATCGCTTCGCTCACCCGCGGCCTGGATATCCATGAAGCGCTGAGTATGGTGGTGACCATTGCCGTTCTTGCCGTGTTTCGCGGCGCGTTTTATCGGGTCAGCGGCGCGTCGGTCTTCCGTCTGAATATTCCATGGCTGGTCAGTGTGCTGGCACTGATGGCGGTGATTTTTTGGATCGGTTTGTTCGCGTATTCGCACGTTGAGTATCAAAACGCCCTGTGGTGGGAGTTCGCCTGGAACGGCGATGCCTCGCGTTTTCTCAGGTCCAGTCTGGTGGTTGCGGTTATCCTTGGGGTGGTGGCTGTAAATTCCCTGTTCGGGCGCGAAATCCCGGTTCCTGTGCGAACCGAAATACCGGAGGCGGTGGAACGGCTTGCGTTGCAAAGCGAAGACACCGAAGCCCAGATTTCATTGACTGGCGACAAGCAGTTCCTGATTTCGCCGGATGAAACCGCGTTTCTTGCCTATGCCGACACCGGAAACGCGCTGATCACCAAGGGAGAGCCTGTGGGCGATGAGACCGCGGGTCAGCAGCTGATCTGGCAACTGCGCGAACGGGCGGACCGCGAGGGCAAGCTGTGTGCTTTCTACAGTGTTTCGACCAAATACCTGCCAACCTTTCTGGATCTGGGCCTTTCGATCCTGAAAATCGGCGAAGTCGCGCGGGTTCCGCTGCAAGGGTTTTCGCTGGACGGCAAGTCACGCAAACGGTTTCGGCAGGCCAAGAACAGGGCCATACGTGATGGCTATGTGTTCGAGATCATTCCGAAGGAAGACCTGAAACCGGTCTTGCCGGAATTGCGTGAAATCTCGGATCACTGGCTGGCCGGTAAGGCAGGCGAAGAGAAGGGCTTTGCCTTGGGAGGTTTCGACGACGATTACCTTTCGTATTTCGATCACGCCGTTTTGCGCAATGTCGAGACGGGCAGGATCGTGGCCTTCGCCAATCTGTTTCAGGGCGGGAACAAGTCTGAACTGTCGTTGGACCTGATGCGTTACGAGCCTGACAGCGCCAGTTTTGTCATGGATGCGCTGTTTGCCGAGATGATGGTGTGGGGGTCCGAGCAGGGGTTCCACTGGTTTTCGCTCGGGGCTGCGCCGTTCTCAGGGATCGAGAACCGGCAACTGGCTTCGCTCTGGAACCGGATCGGGGGGTTTGTTTACGAACACGGCGAGCAGTTCTATCACTTCGAAGGCCTGCGCGCGTTCAAACAGAAATTCGACCCCGAGTGGAGCCCGAACTATCTGGCAAGCCCCGGCGGTCTGGCGGCGCCACGCATCCTCTACGAGGTGAATATCCTGATCTCTGGCGGGTTGCGGGGGCTGACAAAATAGAACCTAGTTCAGGCTGACACCGGTCGGGGTCTTTTCCAGCAGATCACCCCAGTCGGTGCGGTATGCCATTTCGGCCAGAACGGTACCGGGCAAGAACTCCTGATTCTGCCGGATCTGCCATCCACCGCCCAAACCTTTGTAAATGGCGACTAGATTGCTGGACACTTGTTGACGTGCGCTGATCAGGTTGGCTTGCGACCGCAACAGGGCGGTTTGCGTGTTTAAAATCCGCGAATAGCTGGCGATGCCATCACGGTATTGGCTGATTGCAATCTCGGCGGCCCGGCGCGAGGCCGTAACGCTGTTCTGATAGAATTCGACCTGCTTGCGGGCCTGCGCATAGGCGACCATGGCGCTTTCAACTTCGGAATAGGCAGTCAGGACCGTGTTCTGATAGTTGGCGATCAGGGCCTGATAGGCGGCGTCCTGCGCCCGCACGTTGTTCTTGATCCGACCATAGTTGAGTACGTTCCAGACAACACCCGCGCTGGCCAGCCCGGTGGTGCTGTTGGCGTTGAACAGGTCGCGTCCGCCCGATGCCTGCAGACCGATTGAACCCGAAAGGATGAACTGCGGATAAAGGTCGGCCATCGCAATCCCGACCTGCGCGGATTGCGTTGCCGCTGCCAGTTCAGCGGCCCGCACATCCGGGCGACGGCGCAACAATTCGGCAGGAACACCGACCGCGACATTGGACCTTGCCGAGGGGATTCGGCCAGAATTTCCAAGCAGGCTGGTCAAGCGTGATGGCGGTTGCCCCAGCAAGACGGCCAACGCATTCTTGGCTTGCTGCAAGTCGCTTTGCAGTTCAGGAACCAGCGCTTTTGTATTGTTCAGCAAGGCGGTGGATTCCTGCACATCCAACTCGGTCGTGACGCCGTTGTTGAACCGCAGCTGCGTCAGATCCGCAGATTCCTGCTGAAGTCGGATATTCTCCTGTGCAACGACCAGGGATTCCTGCAGGGCGCGGATATTGACGTAAAGGGCGGCAACATCACCCGTCAGCGTCACAAGGGCATCGTCATAGTTGGCGACCTGCAACGCCAGATTGGACCGTGCAGCCTGAACGCCGCGCCGCTGCGCGCCCCAGACATCCAGTTCCCATTGCGCGTCGAACCCTACCTGCGAAGTCGAGAACTCCGTGTCCAGCGGGATGATGCGGTTGATATCGGACACTGGATTGAGGTTGTCGCTGATCTGCCGCCTTTCAAGCGAGGCACCGACTGCCTGCGATTGCGGATAAAGCTCACCAAACGCGATGCCCAACTGCGCGCGCGCCTGCAGCACACGCGCCCCGGCCACCTGCAAGGTCAGGTTTTGCGCGTAGGCCTCGGCGATCAGTCTGTTCAGGGTGGGGTCGTTGAAAGTTTCCCACCATTTTACCACGGGCGCGCTGCGCGAGGTCAGTCCGCTTTGCCCCGTGTTGGGATTGTTCACTTCGATCCATTGTTTGACGACCGGAGAGTTCGGGCGCACAAAGTCCGGGCCAACCGGAGTGCAGGCTGCAAAGGTCACGACACAAAGCGCGCTGCCCATCAATCTGCGGAAGGTTCTGGCCCGTATCATGATGCGCGTCCTCAAATATCCAGCGGTCGGATGAAGTTGGCGAAGGAATAAAGGCGGATGTTGATGCGCCTGAGAAACTCGAAGCTCTTGCCCTGACCGGTATAAATCGCCACTGCCGCGTGACCGCCCGCAGGGAAGGTGTGCCCCTCAGGGATATCGACCGAAATCTGTACGGCGATCCGTCCGGGCAATTTGGGCAGTTCAAAGCCCGGCAGGCGGCCTGAAGGCAGGTATTGACCTTGCCGGGTGGCCCACCAGATCTCCTCGACCTTGCCGGTCAGGATTTCGCCGGGATACAGGTCCAGCGCCACCTCAACCGGCTGACCGGGTTCGACGAATTTCAGGTTCTGCTGACGGTAGGTGGCCAGGACATAGGGATTGTCCTTGGTTACAAAACTGGCGATGGCGCCCAGGCGGATATCCCCGACAACCAGGCCGGGCCGGGCCTGCTGAGAAACGATCATGCCGTCTTCGGGCGCGTAGATCGTCGTGTTATCAAGGAAGTACTTTGCTTCGTCCAACTGCGACTGGGCCTGCAGGATACCGGTATTAACGCCATCGATCTGCGAAGCTTGCGCAAGTTTTGCTTTTTCAAGATTGGCTTCGGCTTCGTGCACCTGTGCCTGATCCTCAGTGACCTGCTCGTTCCATCGGTCAAGCTCATCCTGACGGGCGCCGCCCGCAGGAACAAGATTCTCGTATCGGGCCTGTTGCGTCTTCGCGTAGGCCAATTGCGCATTTGCACGCTCAATTGCCTCGGACGCGGCTATGACATCCTGTTCAAGAATTTTCGCATTTTGTTCAGCGGCAACAAGCTGGGCTGTCGCGTTGTCCACCGCAAGCGAGAACACCGTATCGTCAAAACGATAAAGCGGGTCGCCCTTTTTGATCTCGGTGTTGGGTTCAACCAGAACCTCGGTCAACACCGTTGGTTGCGTCAAACGGGGAACGATCTGGATAGTTGACCTGACAACATGACTGTCGATCGAGAATGGCTGAAAAAACCGCAAGGCGACCAGAAAGATCAGCAGCAAATGGGCGCCAACCCAGAACGAGACGACGCCCCAGACGATATTGAATTTCAGCCATTGCGCCTTGAAGAAAATGAACCAGACGAAAATGATGTAAAACAGCGTGATGCCAAGGGCGACGAACATGTGTTTTGACTTCCTTTGGCCTTAGCTTTTCTGCGCGTCGTCTGTATCAAGCGCGTCGCGATATTCCGGTTTCACGACGCCGCCCAACCGTTTGATTTCATTCCGGATGGCATCTTTTTCCTCATCCGGGCCACGGCGAAAATCAACGGTTACACCGTCGTGGAAAGCCCAGATAAAGGCGTGAACCCAGGGCACGATGGCCAAAAAACCCATCCAGCCCATGATTTTGACGGCCTCGGCATGAGGGTGATTGCGCTTGATCGCGATGCGACCGGGCAACCCCATGATGAACAGGAACAAGCCCATGACCGCCGCAAGCAGCAATATCAGCGCGACAAATGTCAGGTAGTCATAAAATTCCAGCGGCTGACCCAGTAACCCCATGCTCGTGCCTCCATTTTGGGAAGGTACCCCATCCTCAGGCGTAGGTGCCCGGTACGTCAATCGAATTGTCTCTGCCCGGCGGGATCAGGCCCAAATCAAGTGACCCCAAAGGCAAGAACAACCGTAAATTGTCCCGATACTGGCAGGCGATTGGATATGTGGCAAGGAATGGGGCAATGAAACCGGCAGAAATGTAATCCGCACCGCAGGTTAAAGGCAGAGCTTCACCTGAGTCTCCCATTCCTCACATTTAGCTTTCAGATCATGTGGCAAAGCGTGGTCCGTGAAGAACATCCCGATATCGGCCAGCGATGCGATTCGCGCCGGGGCGGTGCGTTGAAACTTGGACTGATCCGCCACAAGAAACGTCTGCCGTGCCTGTGCGATAATCGTCTGGCTGACCTGAACCTCCTGAAAGTCGAAATCCAGAAGATCGCCATCGGCATCCAGTGCCGAACATCCGATGATCGCGTAATCGACCTTGAATTGCCGGATGGTCGAGGCCGTCAAATCTCCGATCAGGCCGCCGTCAGAGCGGCGCAGGACCCCACCCGCCACTACGACCCGGCACTCGGGGTTTTCAACCAGTATGTTGGCAACATTCATGTTGTTGGTCACGACCATCAGATTCTTGTGGTCCAGCAGACGCCGGGCGACGGCTTCGGTCGAGGTACCTATGTTCATGAATACCGATGCCCCGTCCGGAATGCTGGCTGCGCATATTTCGCCAATACGGGACTTGGCCTCTTCATTCAGGCCCCGGCGGTCTTCGTAGCCGATATTTGAAACGCCCGAGTGCAAAACGGCGCCGCCGTGGACCCGGTCGAGTTTCCCCATGTCAGCCAGTTCCGCCAGATCCCTGCGAATAGTCTGCACCGTCACGCTGAACTGTTCCGCCAGCCCTTCGACAGTCACTCGCCCTTGTTGGCGAGCGATTTCCAGTATGTCGGACTGACGGAAGGAAAGAGACATGCAAACTCCTGTCTTCTAAGGTGTATTCGTTTTTGTTCTCTTTTTTCGATTTTTTCAAGAGGAATGGATTTTTAAGTCAATTCGCGACGTAATTTTCGTAAAAGCGAAAGAAAACGAAAATTATAATTGACGAAGCGAAGGCGATTACGGTTAATGCGCATAGTTTTTCCAGACAGAGAATCGACCAGCTATGGAAGCGCAGGAAAACCCGATCACCGACCTTTTCATCATCGGCGGGGGGATCAACGGATGTGGAATCGCGCGGGACGCCGCCGGGCGGGGTCTTTCGGTTAGCCTGGCTGAAATGAACGATCTGGCCTCGGCCACGTCGTCGGCATCGACAAAGCTTTTTCACGGAGGGTTGCGGTATCTCGAATACTTCGAGTTTCGCCTAGTCCGAGAGGCCTTGATCGAACGTGAAACCCTGCTGCGAGCCATGCCGCATATCAGTTGGCCAATGCGCTTTGTGCTGCCCTATCACAAGGACATGCGATTTGACGCGGAAACGCCGACTTCGCGGCTGCTCAGCACAGTGATGCCATGGATGCGGGGCAGGCGTCCGGCCTGGCTGATCCGGTTGGGTCTATTTCTCTATGACCATCTCGGCGGGCGCAAAATCCTGCCGGGCACATCGTCGCTGAACCTGCGATCGGTGCCGGAAGGCAGGCCTTTGCAGGGTAAATTCGAAACCGCCTATGAGTATTCCGACTGCTGGATCGAGGATTCGCGCCTAGTCGTCCTGAACGCCCGCGATGCGCAGGCACGCGGGGCCGAGATCATGGTTCGCACCGAAGTCATGTCTGCAGATCGCGTTGACGGGCTGTGGCGTGTGACGGTTCGAGACCGGGACAGCGGAACCCAACGTGTCATTTGTGCAAAGATGCTGATCAATGCCGGCGGCCCCTGGGTCGGCGACATTATTCAGACCAGGATCCGCATGAATTCGCGCGATGGCGTGCGGTTGGTTCGCGGCAGTCATATCGTGACGCGCAGGCTGTACGATCACGACAAATGCTATTTCTTTCAGGGCGAAGACGGCCGGATCATTTTTGCAATTCCTTATGAGCAGGATTTCACCTTGATCGGAACCACCGATCAGGATCATCCTGATCCGTCCCAGCTGCCGGTCTGCACCGAGGACGAGCAGGACTATCTGTGTGCGTTCGCCTCGAAGTACTTTGATCAACCCGTATCGCGCGAGGATGTCGTATGGACCTATTCCGGCGTACGCCCGCTTTATGATGACGGGGCCAGCAGTGCTACGGCCGCGACGCGGGATTATACGCTCAAGGTCGATGCACAGGGCGGTGCGCCTGTTCTGAATGTCTTCGGCGGAAAAATCACGACCTATCGTCGGCTGGCCGAGAGCGCGATGGAAAAGGTTGCGGAACATTTCCCGGCTCTGTACGGGCCGTGGACCGCTGGTGTCGCGTTGCCGGGGGGTGATTTTCCGGTCGACGGAGTAGAGGATCTGGTTCAAGGCTTACGATCGGATTACGGTTTTCTGGACGAAAAATGGGCGCGCCGTCTGATCCGGGCCTATGGAACCGAAGCGCGCCTGATGCTGGGCGAGGCCCAAAACGCAGAAGATCTGGGGGAGGGGTTTGGAGCTTCGTTCACGGCTCGTGAACTGGCGTGGCTGATGGACCGGGAATTCGCGCGTAATGCCGAGGATGCAATTTGGCGGCGGAACAAATTGGGTCTGCGCCTGAGCTGTGAACAGATCGCGCGCATTCAGCAGTGGATGGATGAGCGGAAAAGATCAGGCGTAGCCGTATCCGCCTGATGGACAGAAAAAAGCCCCGCGGAAAACGCAGGGCTTCTTTGTTCTGTTTTATGCAGTCTCTTTCGGTGGAGCCGGATCATTCCGGGTGCCCTTGACCCATTCCCGCAGGCTTTGCATCAGAGCGTACAGGACAGGCACAAGAATGACGCCGACCAGCGTTGCCGCCAGCATTCCGCCAAATACAGCCACTCCGATGGCCTTCTGGCTGGCCGCGCCCGCGCCATTGGCTGCAAGCAATGGCACAACGCCCAGCAGGAACGAAAGTGCGGTCATCATCACGGCGCGGAAACGCTGGAATGCGGCCTCGGCCGCCGCGTCTCGGATCGACAGGCCATTGGCGCGTTGTTCCATCGCGAATTCGACAATCAGAATGCCGTTCTTCGAGGCAAGCCCCACAAGCATGATCATCCCGATCTGCGTGTAAAGATTGATGTCACTTCCCACGATGGCCACTGCAGCGACGGCGCCGAACAGGGCGACGATAACAGACAGCAGGATCGAGACAGGCAAAGTCCAGCTTTCATATTGTCCAACAAGGAACAGGTAGCCGAACAGAATCGCCAGTCCCAGGATCACTATAACCAGACTGCCCGATGCCAATTGCTGCTGCGCGGTCCCTGTCCATTCGAATGCGTAGCCGGGGGGCAGGGCATTTGCCGATTCCTCGGTCATCACAGTGATCGCGTCGCCGCTGGACAGCCCCGGTGCGGGTACTGCTGTCACGGTCGCGGATCGGAACAGGTTGTGACGTTTCAGCAGGACCGGCCCCAGCACGTTCTCGACGTCGATCAAAGTGCCGAGTGGCACCATCTCACCCTTGGTGGACCGCACATACAGGTTGGAGATGTCTTCGACATTGTCGCGATAGGTGCCGTCCGCCTGTATCATCACACGATAGACCCGGCCAAACAGGTTGAAGTCGTTGACATAGTACGACCCCAACTGCGCCTGCATGGTCTGAAAGATCTCGGCCACTGACACTTGCAGTGTCTTGGCCTTCTCGCGGTCCAGATCGACAAACAGCTGCGGGACATTCGCGCGGAAAGTGGTATAGGCCTGACCGATTTCGGGGCGCTGATTGGCTGCGTACACGAACGATCCTACCGCCGAGGCCAGATCCTGGGGCGTACCGCCACCGGTTTGCTGAACCTCCATCTCGACACCGGCGGACATGCCAAGCCCCTGAATGGGCGGTGGGTTGAACGCCACGATCGATGCAGCGGACTCGCCGTTTGCGATTGCCAGAACTTTGGCAAGGATGGCATTTGCGCTCAGGTCGTCCTCTTGCCGATCATCCCAATTGTCGAGGTTTACGAAGATCGCAGCGCCGTTGGTGATCGTTCCGTTCAGCAAAGAAAACCCGTTGACCAGAACCGTGCTTGCGACACCGGGGATTTCCTGAATCTGCGCATCCACACGGCGCGTGACGGCTTCGGTCCGTTCCAATGTGGCGGCGTCCGGCAATTGAACGTCGACAAACAGATAGCCGTTGTCTTCGAGCGGGATAAAGCCGCTGGACGTGTTCGACATGATCGTGCCGGTACCCATGGCAAGGGCAACGATGACACCCAGCGCGATGACCGGCAGGATCAGAAGTTTGCGCACAATGGCGACATACCCGCCGCGTACCGTGCCAATGAACTTCTCAAACACGGCAAGCAGGCCTTTGGGCGGGCCAGAGCGTTCCTTCAGCACAAGGCCGCACAAAGCGGGCGAAAGCGTCAGCGCGTTGATCGACGAAATCACCACCGCGGTCGAGATTGTGACGGCAAACTGTGAATACAATCGTCCCGAGATACCGGGCATGAAGGTCACGGGCACAAAGACGGCCAGCAGAACCAGAGTGGTCGCAATGACCGGCCCGGTGATCTGACCCATCGCCTTGCGGGTTGCCTCGGCCGGGGGCAGGCCCTCGTCCGCGATGATCCGTTCGACATTTTCAACGACAACGATGGCGTCGTCCACAACGATCCCGATGGCCAACACCAATGCAAACAGAGAGATCGTGTTCAGCGACATCCCGAAAAGCAGTAGAAAGGCGAACGTCCCGATCAGTGACACAGGAATCGCCACAGCCGGAATAATCGTTGCGCGCCAACTGCCAAGGAAGACGAACACAACCGAGATCACCAGAATGAAGGTCAGGATCAGGGTCGAGACCACATCGTTCAGCGATTGCTGGACAAAATCGGTGGTGTTGAACGGCACCTGGTATTCGACATCTGTCGGGAAGGCGCGAGACAATCGTTCGAGTTCCGCCTGCACACGCTCGGACACGGCCAGCGCGTTTGCTCCGGGTGCCTGATAAATGCCAAGCACGGTGGCCGGTACAGATTGGAAATACCCCGAAGCCGAGTAGAACTGGGCGCCAAGTTCAACCCGCGCGATATCCCGGACCCGAACGATCGAGCCCGCATCACCGGTCCGAATGACAATTTCACCGAATTCGGCAGCCGATGTCAGGCGTCCCTTAGTCTTGATCGTGTACTGGAATGTTTGTCCTTCCGGCACGGGCGGCGACCCGATTGAACCTGCCGAAACTTCGATATTCTGTTCGCGGATGGCGTTGATCACATCGCCGGGCGTAATGGACAGCGCGGCCATCTTGTCGGGATCCATCCAGATCCGCATGGCGTATTCCAGATTGGTCAGAACATCCGCCTTACCTACACCCTGCACACGCGCCAGCGCGTCCTTCAGGTTAATTGAGGCATAGTTCGACAGGAAGACGCTGTCATAAGTGCCATTGGGCGATGTCAGCGTTACAAGCAGCAACATGTTTGTCGATGCTTTCTGTGTAACCACGCCGGATGCAGTCACTTCGGTCGGCAATGACGACATGGCCTGCGCCACGCGGTTTTGCACGTTGACCGAAGCGATGTCAGGGTCGGTGCCCACTTCAAACGTAATGTTCAGCGAATACGATCCGTTATCGGATGAGGTTGACGTCATGTAGATCATGTCGTCCACACCGTTAACCTGCGCCTCGATCGGGGCGGCCACGGTGTTTTCCACGGTTTCAGCGTTCGCGCCTGTATAGGTCGTCGTGACGCTGACGACAGGTGGCGTGATGTCAGGGAACTGGGCGACCGGCAGGACAAGGTAGCCGATGCCGCCCATGATCGTCAGAACAAGCGAGATGACAAGCGCCAGCTTGGGCCGGCTGATGAACAGGGCTGAGAACATCCGTTATTCTCCCGGTTGCTCGGATGCGACAACCGCATCCACCGCGACACCCGGGCGAACCCTTTGCAGCCCTTCGACGATGACGCTTTCTCCCTCGCGCAGCCCGTCAAGCACGATGATGGCGGTGCCGAATGTATCGCCGGTGGTGATATAGCGTTGTTCGACCATCTGTTTGTCGTTGACGACCAGAACGAATTCGCCGCGCTGATCGCGTTGCAGTGCAGCCTGCGGGACCAGAACCCGCAAGGTCGGCTCCAGTGCCTCGATATGGACATTCAGGAATGCACCGTCGAGGATCAGGCGGCTTTCGTTGTCGAACTGGGCGCGAACGGTGATGGCACCGGTCAGCGGGTCAATGCGGTTGTCGACAAATACGATCTCGCCGGTTTCGTCCAGCTCTGTGCCATTGGGCAGCGTCACCCTGACCACCGGGCTTTTGTTGCTTTCGGCCAGGGATGAGGCGTTTTCATCGACGGCCTGCAGAACCGTGGTGAACTGTTTTTCGTTCAGCGAGAAATTGACATAGATCGGCGCTTCGCTGACCAGATTGACAAGTGGCGGATTGGTCGGGCCGACGACGTCGCCGACACTGGTGGATACCCGTCCGATCCGGCCCGTGAAAGGCGCGTGAATTTCAGTGTAGCTCAGGTCCAGTTCTGCCTGTTGAATGGCGGCATTGGCCGCTTTCACCTCGGCCTCGGCGACCAGTTCGTTGGCGCGGGCAATATCGCGTTCCGATTCCGGCGTCGCGTCGCGCTTGTACAATTCTTCCTTACGGGCCAGATCGACCTTGGCCAGTTCCAGATTGGCCTCGGCGCGATCCAGATCGGCTTTGCGAGCCTCCAGAGTGGCCTGATACAGGTCGGGTTCAATAGTGAACAGCAGGTCGCCCTGGGTCACGGAGGCTCCGTCCTCGACATTCTGGCTATCTAGGAACCCGCTGACCCGGGCGACAATATCGACCTTGTCGATGGCTTCGGCGCGCCCGATAAACACGGCCTCGTCAGTGATTTCCTCGGAATAGGCGGCCGCGATGGAAACCTTGGGCGGCGGCGCGTCGCTTTGTTCCTGTGCCAGTGCAGGTTGTACCATGCCCAAACAGGCCAGAACGGCAAAATACTTGCCAAGTGTCCTGACTGCTCCGCTGCTACGGAAAATCGGGTGCTTTGCTGCAAGGGACATGGAAAGAGCCTCGTTCAATCTATGGATTAGGCGCCGCGATGGCATGTGTGCCTTTTTTGAGTCGGCGGAATTACGTGGCAGGATGGCCGCTTTAAGACAATATCTCAAGTGTCGTGAATGTGTTCCCTTCCACTATGCATGCAGAGATTTCTCCGCCGATTGGTACATTTAGGTCGGTGCCCAAACAAAAACGGGGGCTCAAGCGGCCCCGTTTCGGTATTTCACATAGATGTTCGGTCAGGTGCGCGTTCCGGCAAACCGCGTTTGCCAGTCTTCGCGTTGTTCGTCGGTGATCTTGGCGAACAAAACCTCGGGCACTGTGAACGCGTGACCGGCGGGCAGGGCGTTGAGTGCGTCGGCGACATTGTCGGGCCAGCCGGTGTCCAGCGTGTTCATCGCGCTCAACATCCGGGCCGAGGTGTGGGGGATGAACGGCGCGCTTAGAACTGCATAAAGCCGGATCAGGTTCAGACCCAGCCGGACCTGCGCGGCAGCCTGTTCAGGGTCTTCCTTGAAGGTCGACCAAGGGGCGGCGGCTTGCAGATATTCATTGCCCGCAACCCAGATGGCCCGCAATTCTTGCGCGGATTTGCGGACATCCATCGCCTCCATGTGACCTTCATAAGCGCGAACACGTTTGGTGAGCTCCTCAATCAGCGCCTGTTCCCGGTCGCCGAAGGCACCGCCTTCCGGCACGGCCTCGCCGAATTTCGAGCGGCAGAACTTGGTAATACGGCTGACGAAGTTGCCCAGCACATCGGCCAGGTCCTTGTTCACGGATTGCTGGAAGTTTTCCCAGGTGAACTCACTGTCGCTGCTTTCGGGCGCATGGCTCAGCAACCACCAGCGCCAGTAATCGGCAGGCAGGATCTCCAGCGCCTGATCCATGAACACACCACGACCTTGGCTGGTTGAGAACTGTCCACCATCGTAGTTCAGGTAGTTGAAGGATTTCAGATGGTCCACCATCTTCCAAGGCTCGCCCGATCCCAGAATGGTTGCCGGGAAAGACAGGGTGTGGAAGGGCACGTTGTCCTTGCCCATGAACTGAACGTAACGGACATCATCGGCACCCTTGTCGGTACGCCACCAGCGTTCCCAATCGGCGTCGGTCCTGCCGTTCGCATCCGCCCATTCCTTGGCGCAGGCGATGTATTCAATCGGCGCGTCGAACCAGACGTAGAAGACCTTGCCTTCCATCCCCGGCCAGTCCTGTTCGCCTTTCTTGACCGGAACGCCCCATTCCAGATCGCGGGTGATACCCCGGTCTTGCAGGCCGTCGCCGTCATGCAGCCACTTTTTGGCAATCGATGTGGTCAGGATCGGCCAGTCTGTCTTGCTGTCGATCCATGCATCCAACTGGTCTTTCATCGCTGATTGACGCAGATACAGGTGTTTGGTTTCGCGCACTTCCAGATCGGTCGAGCCGGATATCGCCGAGCGCGGCTCGATCAGGTCGGTCGGGTCCAACTGCTTGGTGCAGTTCTCGCACTGGTCACCGCGCGCGCGCTCGTAGCCACAGTTGGGGCAGGTGCCCTCGATGTAGCGGTCGGGCAGGAACCGTTTGTCGGCGTTGGAATAGACCTGTTCCTCGCTGACTTCGCGGATCAGCCCGGCGTCATCCAGTTTGCCTGCAAAATGCTGCGTCAATTTCTTGTTCTGCTCGCTGGAGGAGCGTCCGAAGTGATCGAAGCTCAGGCCAAACCGCTTGGCGATATCGGCCTGAATGCCGTACATCTCGGCGCAATATTCCGCGACCGGTTTTCCTGCCTTGGCGGCAGCCAGTTCGGCCGGTGTCCCGTGTTCATCGGTGGCGCAAAGGAACATGACCTCATTCCCCCGGCCACGCTGGTAGCGTGCGTAAAGATCAGCAGGCAATTGCGAGCCGATCAAATTGCCGAGGTGTTTGATCCCGTTGATGTAAGGGATCGCCGAGGTGATGAGAATCCGAGCCATTTTCCGTTTCCGCGTATCTGTCTGCGCGCCCGTCTACAGTATGAATCTCGCCAGCAAAAGACCGGTTACACCGATAGACGCCCGAAAAGACGCGTAAGTGCAGAAGCAATGTGGCCTTCGCGCGGTGGTCTCGGACCATGTATGATGGTCGCGCAAATTGTTAACGGAGGTTTGAAATGAAGCTATTCGGGGTTCATCGCCTGATACAGGTGTCCGCCATTCTGTGTCTGACAGCATTCGCCACGCCGAGCGTTCAGGCTGACCAAAGCAAAGCCATGGATGCAATTGAAAGCTTTGACAAGGCGATGCTGTCGGTTTTTCGCCGTGGCCAGGATGCACTAACGTCTCAGACCCGACCGGTCATGGTGATCGCGCGGGATGTTACGATCCTGTCCGAGAATGGTCAGGTGTCCTTTCCCAGGGGCGCGCCAAACTATCTAATATTCAAGTCCACATCCCACGTTCTTTTAGGGATCATCGGTGCCGTCACCCCCTGGCCCGAGGAAGATGACGCTGATGCAAGGTGGAAAAAGGACTTTGCAGCCATTGCGCAAGAAATCGACACGTTGTTGCCGTCGTTGGAGGGCCTTGACCTGCCTGAAAACGAGATTGCCCGACAACGACAGATGCTTGAGGCCGCGCGCACCTTCACCAGCGGGGCGGTGAAGCGCGGTACCCTCACGCCGCAGGACGTAGCAAACGCTATCAACGAGATGCGTCCGGTTTGGGCGGCCAACATGCGCCAAGCGGCTCGGGCCGAGCTGTCCACGTTGCACAAGGCCGTGTCAGATGCGCGTGCCGCTATCAGTAAAGAAGACTGGGACAAAATGTATGTCGTTCATCACGGCGGGTCCAATGTTACGGGGACCAATGTCGTGGAACTGTATCTGGAGCGCGTGATGCCGCAGAAAGTTGCGGCGGGCCAGGTCATGTTTGCGGAAAACGCGCATGGCAACGAGGCGATGGCTGATTTCGTCGGCTATGAGAGAATGCAACGTCACGTGGGGGCCTGGGCTTTCGGAGATCCGGGGCGAATGGAAGTTGATCTGCTGGGATATGAGGCAGGTTCAATTCTGGATGAAATGATCCCGTCTTCTCCGCCTTCGGACTAGCGTCCGGGGCTTAGTTTCTTACACGACTGCTTGAACAACCAACTATGCCGCGGCACGTCGTGAAAAGGCGCAGGCCGAACACTGTCGAACCCGGCCCGGGGCTTTCCCGGCCCTTGTTTTATCGACCTTCACGCGACCGTTTCAGCAGACGGCCGACCGTGAACGAGGTGCGGGGGGCATAGACATAGTTGGTCCGTTCTTCCGGCGTTGGCCGCGATCTCATCCGAGCCAGGCCAAACCCGATCAGGAACACATGGCCCAGCGCGACAAAGGCAAACAACGCTCCGGGACCGAATTCCTGGATCAGTGTAGACGAGACATAGGGCGAGGCGATTGCGCCAAGGGCGTACCAGAACATCAGGGCCGCAGAAAGTTCGACCCGCTGTTCGGTTGTGGCAAAATCGTTGGCGTGTGCGGATGACACCGAAAAGATCGGGAATGTCGTGAAGCCGAACAGTCCTGCAGCCAGCATGACACCTACCGTGCCTGTGTCACTAGCCGCCATCGTTACCCCACAACTGAGCACCGCCGCGAAGGACAACCAGATCAGTACCCAGCGTCTGTCGTATTTGTCCGCAAGCCATCCCATCGGGTATTGCGCCAACGCCCCGCCAAGCACGAACGAGGCCAGGAAGAACGCGATCTGATCCACGCCCAGACCCACTTCTTGCCCGTATACCGGGCCGACCATCCTGAACGATGCAGAACTCAGCGCGGCCACAATAACGCCCGCCACCGCCAATGGAGAGCTGCTCCAGGCCAGTTTTGGTCGTAGTCGCGGCGCGTCGGGTGTTTTGGGCTGGCTGGCCCGGGTCAACGTCAGCGGCAGCAACGCGGCGCAGCACAGGATGGCCAGCAAATTGTACGAGACATAAGAGGCAGGCGGCAGGACCGCGATGATCAGCTGAGCGCTTAGGGACGCCCCCATATCCACGATACGATAAGTGCCCATGGCGCGCCCGCGTGTCTCGTTCGTGACCTTGGCGTTCAACCATGCCTCGATCACCGTATAGCTTCCCGCAACGCATGTGCCCGAGGCTACGCGCAACGCGGCCCAGATATATGGATTTTCAGTCAGTGTGTGTCCGATCAGCCCCATGGCCCCCAGCGCGGTGCACACGGCAAAAGCGCGGGAATGGCCGACGTTGCCCATCAGACGCGGAGCCCACCAGCATCCTACGAAAAAGCCCAGGAAATGGGCCGAACCCAGCATACCGATCTGCTCGGTGGTAAAGTTGAGCGTCAGACCGGAAATTGCGTCCAGTGGACCCACGCCGCCTGTCGACAGTTGTAGTAAAATGACAGAAAGAAACAGGGCCGCAAAGGAAATGAGTGTACGCATGATGTTCTCAACTTGACTGTCCAGGCCGGGATTTCACGCACGTTATCGACCTTGCGGAGTCGTTTTTGTCAAATCCCTTCAGTCTTTACCTTTGATTTCGGCACGAATGTCCAGCCCCACTGTGTCCTGCACCAGATCGGCATAGCCCGACGCGCCAAAATCGTGCCGGTTCAGGGCGCCGCGCAGGCGGATCGACAATTCGTTCAGGTCTTGGGTCGCAGTGCCGCGCTGACGGTACAGCGCGGCCTGCAGTGTGATCGGACGTGTGATGCCGCGCAGGGTCAGATCGCCGGTAATTTGCGCGCCGTCTGAGATTCGGCCACTTTGGCCAAGTTGAATGCGGGTCGATCTGAAACGGATGGTCGGATAGGTGCTGGCGTCCAGCACACTCGCGCTCAGCATCGGTCCTTTTGCAATGGGCATTCGGGTTCGCGCCTTGGCAACATCCATGAGGACATCGACCTTGCTGTTGGCAAGGTCTGACAGGTCAAGGGCAATGCTGGCCGACCGGATCGGCATGGTGCCGGATTGCAGGATTCCGGCCAGGTCGAATGTAAAGCTGACTGTGGTTCCGTCTGGAACAAGTTCGTAAGGGCGCAGGGCCGCCTGTGCCGGGTGCGGCAGGGCTGCTGCGGCCAGACCGGCCAAGACGTCGCGTCGGGTCAGGCGCGTCATGCGGTGCCGTATTTGCATTGGAAATTGACTTGTCTGGTTAACATCGGGGCCCTGAGGTGGATTGGTTAGCTCTGACCCTCAGCTAGAGCCCGGCTTTGTGTTTGGCCAATCACATCCTTCGTGAATGGCCCGATCAGGCCGGAACATCCTGCGCTTCGGTCCGGTGCAGGTGCAGGCCCGCGCGCGGTTTGGTCTGGGTGGCTTGCCAGCTGACCGGGGGCAGGGCGCGGGCGCGGCGGCGGGTCAGAGTCCAGGACCGGGCCTCGCCCTTGTGGTTCGCCGCCATGTGCCAGCGCGTCTCGACACCTTGCGCGCCGCCATCGCCGGGTGTCAGCAGCAGCCCGAGCGGTGCCCGCCCCATCGCGCCGCCCTGTTCTGCGGCCAGATGCATCCGTCGTACCGGTGTCAGCCCGGGCGCACCGGGCAGGTCGCCAATGATCAGCGGGATGGCCCCGCTGCGCAACGCCTCTTCCATGCACCACAGCAGGTCTTCGGCGCGGTTGGGGCGGACGAACAGGAAACGCGCGGGGTCGGCAAAAGGCATCATCCCGTCAGGGTTCAGCTGGCCGGGCTCCCACGCGGGGGAAATCCACAGCACCGGCCCCTGTGCCTGACCCGCCAGCCACATGGCAAAGCTGCGTCGGGCAGGGCCGCAGGCCTCGTGCACGCGGGCCAGTTGCAGGGTGATCTGAGGGTGCAGTTTTATCCCCGGCGCCTCGCGCGCGGGTTTGCGGCCAAGAAGGTGTGCAGACATGCCGTCAGGTTAGCATGTTCCCATTTTGTTCTCAAGATTGGATGTGATCCCGGAAGCTATTTAACGAGACAGGATCAGACGGCCATCGGCAAACTGGATGTTCGAGAAACGATGCAGATAATCCATGCCCAGAAGGGACTGATGCAGCTCGCCTTCGTTGATCCAGGCCGAGATGTTGCGGTCTACGATCGGGCCAAGCTCGAGGCTGTCCAGACGTACGGGTGCTGTCCGGACTTCTCCGTTCGCGGTGGCGGCGCGGCCAAAATAGTTCAACTGATCCGGATCAATGCCGACGCGCCTTGCGTCTGCGGAACTCAGGACAATCTGACTGGCTCCGGTATCGACGAGAAATGTAATCGGCTCTCCGTTCACCAGAACTGGCAGGTAATAGTGCCCGTCATAAGACCGGGGAACCGCAACCGTGTCGCCGGTTACGGACATCTGCGCCGAAGGGCCCACGGTTGAACGGATGTCTTCCCACAGACCCACCACAGCTATCACGCCAATAAAGATGAACACCCAGGCCATCATCTGTTGCAGGGTCTTGTTCAGCGATTGCCGGTTCTGAGAGATGAACCAGACCACCACCGCTGCGCCGAGCAGGCTCAGATACGCCAAACGTGCAATGCTGTCGCCATCCATACCGTTATCCCAACAATATTACCTGAGTGATATATGGGGATTCAGGACGCAAATCCAAAGGCCTTAAGGCCATCCAGGATGAACTGAACCGACAATGCCGCCAGCAACATGCCCAGCAGGCGGGTCAGTACGTTCAGCCCGGTTTTGCCCAGAATACGGGCCACAGCGCCGGATGTCAGATACATCACGAACACCATCGCCAGCACGACCAGCATCACACCGATGACGACGGCCAGCCCCTGTATGCCGGGCTGCTGACCCGCCAGCAAAATCATCGTTGCAATCGCGCCCGGACCTGCAATCAACGGAATGCCCAGCGGAAAGACCGACGGATCGGGGTGTTCTTCTTCCTCGGCGCTGGTTTCACGCCGTTTTGTTCGGCGCTCAAACAGCATGTCGAGCGCTGTCAGAAACAGCAGTACGCCACCGGCGACCCGGAATGCCTCCATCGAGATACCGACAAACCCCAGAAGCGCTTCGCCAAAGGCGGCAAACATGGCCAGAATGACGCCCGCCGTCAGACACGCGCGGATTGCGATCGAGCGGCGCGTGTTCCAATCCATGCCCTGGGTCAACGCCACAAAGATCGGTGTTTGCGCAGGCGGGTCGAGCACCACGAATAGCGTCGTGAACGCGGTAATCAGGAATGCGCTGTCTATCACTGTTTGCTGCTCCGTTGCAGGTCTTGTAGGACACGCAAGGCGTCTTGCGACTGCGCTGCGGGGACATAGATGTGGTCGTGGTGATATCCCGCGACCATGTTTGCAGGTATTCCCTGCCGCGCCAAAGCACCAGATACGGCAGCGGTAAGGCCTACGCCCTCCAGCGAGGAATGAACCTGCAATGTGATGCAGTGCATGGGGACCGTGTCTTGTGGCGCGCTGTCAATCGGGACGATCAGGGTCAACCCCTCAGCCTCGACACAGCTTGCACGTGTTCCGTCAGGCCAGGGTTTGTTGTCAGGCCAGACCACAAAGGCAAACGCACCGGGCTGCAAAACGGGGCGCATGCCGGAAATCATGGCATTGGTGTCCTTGACGGGTTGGGTCATGCGGATTCCGCCTGTTCCAGTCGTTCGGCGGCCGCAACCCACAAGGTCTCGGCCTTTTGCATGGCTTCGACAACCTCGGCAAATTTGCGGTTCCAGGATTCCAGATCGTTGATCCGGTCGTCTTCATACAGCGCTGGGTCTGCCAGTTTGGCCGACAGCTTCTCGTGCATGTCGCTCAACTTCTCGATCCGGTCCTCACATTTGCGCAGATCAGCGCGCAGGGCCAGCATCGCCTCGCGCGACGGGCGTTTGGGTTTGGCCGCTTGCGGTTTTCCCTTAAGCGGTTTTTCTCGGGCCAGCAGCATGGCGCGATAGGCTTCAAGGTCGCCGTCAAAGGGCTTGACCGTGCCGTCCGATACCAGCCAAAGCCGATCTGCGACCAGCGACAGCAAATGCATGTCGTGGCTGACCAGAACAACCGCGCCGGAATATGCAGTCAGCGCCTCGACCAGCGCCTCGCGGCTTTCGATGTCCAAGTGGTTTGTCGGTTCGTCGAGGATCAGCATATGCGGCGCGTCGATCGTTGCGATCAGCAGCGACAGGCGGGCCTTCTGTCCGCCCGAGAGGCGGCCGACCACTGTCTCGGCCTGATCGGCGTGCAAACCGAATCCGGCCAGACGAGACCGCCACTTGCCCGGCGCCTCGTTTGGGCGCAGGCGGCGCAAGTGATCCAGCGGCGTTTCATCAACATAAAGCTCATCCACCTGATGCTGGGCGAAATAGCCGATCCGCAACTTGTTGCTGCGGGTCATTTTGCCGGCCATCAGGGGCAGGCGGTCGGACAGCAGCTTGGACAGGGTCGATTTCCCCTGACCGTTCTTGCCCAACAGCGCAATGCGGTCGTCCTGGTCGATGCGCAGGTTCAGACGTCGCAGAACCTCGGTCTCACCATAGCCCGTCACGCCGCCTTCGATCTGGATGATCGGAGGAGATAGCTCCTCGGGGTCAGGAAAGGAGAATGCGCGTAGCGCGGCTTCTTGCGGGGTCGAAACCAGTTGGATGCGTTCGATCATTTTCAGGCGCGATTGGGCCTGAACGGCTTTAGAGGCCTTGTACCGGAACCGGTCCACAAAGCTTTGCAGATGGGCGATGCGCGCCTTGGCCTTGGCGTTCTCGGATTCAGCCTGCGCCAGCCGCTCGGCGCGACGCTCGGCGAATTTGTCATAGGGCACCGCGTAATAGGTCAGCTTGCGGTCTTCCAGATGAAGGATCGATCCCACCGCGCGGTTCAGCAGACCCCGGTCGTGACTGATGATGATGACCGTATGCGGATATTTTGCCAGATAGCTTTCCAGCCACACCGCACCTTCGAGGTCCAGATAGTTGGTCGGTTCGTCCAGAAGCAGCAGATCGGGTTGCGAAAACAGCACCGCCGCCAGTGCAACGCGCATCCGCCACCCGCCTGAGAAATCCGAACAGGGCCGCAACTGGTCTTCATCGTCAAAACCCAGTCCTTTCAGGATCGAAGCCGCGCGCGCCTCGGCCGACCAGGCGTTGATGTCGACCAGACGGGTCTGGATATCGGCAATCCGCGCCGGGTCGGTGGCTGCGTCGGCCTCGGCCAACAGCGCGCTGCGTTCGGTGTCGGCGGCCAGAACCGTATTGATCAGCGAAACATCGGAGGAGGGGACTTCCTGTGCCACCCCGCCAATCCGCGCGCGACTGGGCAGTTTGATGTTGCCCGATTCCAGCGCCAGCTCCCCACGGATGAGGCGGAAGAGGGTGGTCTTGCCTGTGCCATTGCGCCCGACAAGACCCACCTTGTGGCCGTCAGGTATTGTTGCGCTGGCCCCGTCGAACAGGGGACGGCCTTCTACCGCGTAGGTTATGTCTTCGATCCGTAACATGAGCCGCTCATAACAGAGGGTGAAATTGGCCGCCAGCAGCTTGACATGTTCAGCACGCGATCAATGTGATAGCGCTGACATGATTTCACCCGGAACGGATTGTTGAATGAGACCCGCGCGAACGCCTCCATCCCTGATCACGCTGGTCCTGATCACTGCGTTGTCGGTTCTGTCGCTGAACATGTTTCTGCCATCTCTGCCTCATATCGGCGAGGACTTGCAGGCAGATTACGGTCTCGTGAACCTGTCTGTTGCAGGGTACCTGGCGCTGTCTGCGGTTTTGCAACTGATCATGGGGCCTTTGTCCGACAGGTTCGGTCGCAGGCCGGTATTGCTGTGCTGCATGGGACTTTTCGTCATCGCCTCGATCGGCTGCGCCATGGCCCAATCGATCTGGGTGTTTCTGGGTTTCCGAATGTTGCAGGGCGCTGTTATCGCGGGGCAGGTTCTGGCGCGCGCCGCCATCCGCGACATGCATCCTCCCAATGAGGCCGCCAGCAAACTGGGTTATGTCTCGATGGCCATGGCACTGGCGCCAATGCTTGGCCCGATGCTGGGCGGAGTGCTTGAGATGTTGTTCGGCTGGCGGGCCGGATTTGTTCTGTATTTCCTGATGGGAACAGGCCTTCTGGCGCTGGTCTGGGTCGATCTGGGCGAGACCAACACCAACACAACCGCAACATTCCTGGCCCAGATGAAGCTCTATCCGCTGCTGTTCAACTCGCGACGGTTCTGGGGGTATTCATTCTGTGCCGCCTTTTCCATCGGCGGGTTCTACGCCTTCATCACCGGTGCACCACTTGTTGCGGCGACGTGGTTCGATCTGAACCCGGCCTTGCTGGGGCTAGGGATCGGGATCATCACGATGGGGTTCATGGCCGGCAGCTTTCTGACCGGACGGCTTGCAGCCCGCACAAGACTGAGCACCCTGATTCTTGCAGGGCGAGTGATCGCTTCGGTTGGCCCCCTAATCGGCCTGATGACGTTTCTTGGGGGCGTGGGGACTGTCTGGTCCTTCTTTGGTTCCGCCGTGTTTGTCGGGTTTGGGAACGGGCTGACCGTGGCCAACGCGACCGCCGGTCTGATGTCCGTGCGGCCCCAGCTTGCAGGCAGCGCAGCAGGTCTTTCGGGCGCTATGACGGTGGCCTTGGGTGCGATCCTGACTTCGGCCACCGGGGTACTGGTCACCCCCGGAAACGCACCCTTCATCGTGCTGGGGATGATGGGCGTCAGCAGTTTCGCGGGCCTTCTTGCCGTGCTCTATGTGCGCTGGATCGACCAGCGTGACCCGTTGCCCGACACGATCTGATCCGCAAAGCATCATAGTGCTTTTCATAAGGGACAGACCATGCTAGGCGGCGCGCGATAGATTTCGGCGCGGGTCCGCGTCATATAGTAAGGAGAGGCCGACATGGCACTGGAACGCACATTCTCGATCATCAAACCCGATGCAACCCGCCGCAACCTGACTGGCAAGATCAACGCCAAGTTCGAAGAAGCCGGCCTGCGCATCGTTGCGCAAAAGCGCATCCACATGACCAAGGAACAAGCCGGCAAGTTCTACGAAGTACATGCCGAGCGTCCGTTCTATGACGAACTGTGCGAATTCATGTCGTCGGCTCCGGTCGTTGTTCAGGTTCTGGAAGGCGAAGGCGCCATTGCAAAGAACCGTGAAGTCATGGGCGCAACCAACCCTGCAGACGCAGCAGCTGGCACCATCCGCGCCGAGTTCGCTGAATCGGTTGGCGAAAACTCGGTCCACGGTTCGGACGCACCTGAGACAGCAGCGGTTGAAATCGCTTACTTCTTCTCGGGCATCGAGCTGGTCGGCTAAGCCACCACTTTGGTGAACCGATTAGGCCGCCTCCGGTTTCGGGGGCGGTTTTTTTTGTTCAAACTGGCTTGAGGTCATTCGACGTGATGCGCACTCCGATGGCGTCGAGGTCCGAAACCAACTTCGATTGCGGGGCGGTCTTTGTATTGGCCTTGATCGCATCGAACCTTTGACGCAGCGCTTTCTTTTCCTCGCCTTTGCAATCGTTCCAGGGGCGGCCCTGCAATCCCATGACAAGTACATAGTAGCCAATGAAATGCGGTCGTGACCCTGCGTGAAGCAGCCGGGCATACGCCGCGTCGGCCCCCAGTTCGCGCAACTCCTGCGCCGAATGAATTCCAGCGCGTGCGCATGCCTGTTCAAAGGCAGGGCCGAGGTTGCGGATGGATGAAACAGGATCTGACATGCCCAAGTCTTATCTGGACGCCGCGATGCTGTCATCCGGTTGATGGAGTGTCGCCGGCCTGAAGGATAACATTGACGCAATGCTTGCCTGATCACCCAAGCTACGGTTTCATGGTGCCATATTGCCGTGAAGTCTCCGATGTTGGAAAATCAAGGAAACCGGTAACAATCGGTAGCCGAATACAATGTCGCGAAAGCCGGGTGATCGAAGAAGTGAGTGAGACAGAAATCATGGAAACTTTTTTGATCGATGAGCCCCGCGTGCCTCTCAAGGACCGACCCTGATGGTGCAACTGGCCGGAGTGTACGTTGTTGAAGGGAAATTTGACCCGCTTGCGTTCAACAAGGGCCTGAAAGGGCTGGCCTTACGGGTTGAAGGTGGGAATCCGCCGCAGTCCTTCAACTGGCTGGATTGCCACGATCAATCGCTCAGGTCGGCAGGGTCGATCTTGCTGGAGGTCGGCGAAACACTGCGGCTTTTGCAGGGCAATGCAGGATTTCCGGTTCAGAAGGGCACAGGCACGGGAAAGTTCGTTCAGGATCTATCGGACGGTCCGGTACGTGATGCATTGAACGGATTTCCAAAGCTGCGTGCATTGATGAACCTTGGTGCAGGAGATTTGGAAATCCAGGAATTTGCCGCAGTTGACAATTTGGAAAAGACGCGTGTGCGCGGCGAACTGATTTCGCTGAAATCCGAAAACAGGCAGGCGACATTGGTGCGAGTTCGTTCCCTGCGCGGATATGAACCCGCGTATGAAACGATCTGCGCAGCATTGCAGGAAATGGCCGGGGACGAAGGCGGTCTTGATGTCGTTTACCCCATCCTGTTCCCTGAAACGCCCCCGTATCAATCCAAACCTATCGTACTATTGGGAAAAGAAGAGCCTTCAATCGAGGTTGCCGTGGATCTGATGCGCACCTTTCTGGCTGTTGCGCGGCGGAACGAAGCGGGTGTTATTGCCGACATTGATACCGAGTTTCTTCACGACTACCGCGTTTCGTTGCGGCGTGTCCGCTCGGTTCTCAGCCTGTTCAAAGGGGTCTTTTCACCTGCGCATACGAATGCCCTCAAGCGGCAATTTTCCGACCTTATGGCCCCGACCGGTCGGCTGCGGGACTTGGATGTGTACCTTTTGGAAAAGGATATGTATTTCAGCTTGATACCGCCCAATCTTCATGACGGTGCCGAGGCCATGTTTCGGCAATTCCAGACGGAACGTGCGCAGAAACTTTCAAGCCTGTCCCGTCGGTTCCGCAGTGCAGCCTATCAAAAGCAGATGGATGACCTTGCGGCGCTGCTTGCAGCTCCCCAGTCTTTGCAACCCGGGCCCAACGCCGAACGCGGCGCTTATGAATATGCTTGCGCCCTGATCTGGAAACGCTACCGCAAGGTTTGCAAAAGGGCGCGGCGTATATCCCCCATGACCCCGGATAAAGCGGTCCACGATCTCAGGATCGACTGCAAGAAACTCAGGTATCTTATGGAGTACTTTGCACCACTTTTTGATGCAAAGGCATTCAAGTCGATCATCAAGCCATTGAAAAAGTTGCAAGATAATCTGGGGCGTTTCAATGACTGTTCAGTCCAGCAGGACGCGCTGCTAGGGTTTGTGACTAAACAGTCGAACACACAAGGCCGGGTGGATGCCCAAATGGCCTTGGCCGCTGGTGGGCTGATTTCGGTGCTTGATCAGCGGCAAAAATCCGAACGGGATCGTGTGATCGCCAATTTCAACCTTTTTGACAGCCCGGACATCCGGCATCTTTTCCGCAGCTTGTTTCATCATAAGGGGGACTGAGGATTGAAAACCATTGCCTGCTACAGCAACAAAGGTGGTGTGGGAAAAACCGCGACCTCGGTCAATCTTGCGTATTCCTATGCGCGTTCGGGTCAAAACGTGCTGCTGTGTGATCTGGATTCCCAAGGGGCGTCAGGATTCTACCTGCGGGTAAAGCCGTCAAAGAAGCTGACTGAAGCACGATTCTTCGAGGATGTGGAAAGGTTTACCAAATCGATCCGCGCCAGCGACTTTGACCGGCTGGACGTCCTGCCTGCTAACCTGACCTATCGCGATTTCGATGTTTTCCTGTCGCGAATGAAAAACAGAAGATCCCGGTTGAAGAAAGCCCTGGTTGCGGCGGGCAGTGACTATGATGTGGTCATTCTGGACTGTCCGCCAAACTTTTCGACATTGTCCGAGAACGTATTCAAGGCTGCCGATCAGATTGTGGTTCCAGTCATTCCGACGACCTTGTCGGAACGGACATTCGATCAGCTGATCGGTTTTTTTGAACAGAAAAAACTGCCCAAAAAGAAGCTCAAGGCCTTCTTTTCCATGGTGCAACGGCGCAAGACCCTTCATCTGGAAACGATGGATGGAATGCGAAAGCTGTATCGCAAGAGGTTCATGAAAACGGTCATACCCTTCGCAGCCGATATTGAACGCATGGGTATGCACCGCGCGCCTGTCAGCGTTTATGCGGGCTCGAGCGTGGCAAGCCGGGCCTACAAGGCGCTGTTTGACGAGTTGGAAGCCCTGACATGAGCACGGAAATCGAACGTAAGTTTCTGGTGGCTGAACGGCCTGATCTGACAGAAACGCGCAAGGCCTTGGTGCGGCAGGGCTATCTGACTGCGCCAGACGATTCCACCGAACTGCGGTTGCGTCAGAAGAACGACGTTCATTACCTGACACTGAAGGGAAAGGGTGCAATGGTGCGTGTGGAAAGAGAGGCTGAAATCACACCCGAACAATTCAACACCTTCTGGCCCGAGACCGAGGGCCGCAGGGTCGAAAAAGAGCGCTATACCGGGGAGTTGCCGGATGGTCGGGTGTTTGAGCTGGACGTGTTTCTGGGCGATCTTGCGCCCTTGTCTCTGGTCGAGGTCGAGTTCACATCGGCGGCCGAAGCAGAAGGGTTCAGGCCGCCAAGCTGGTTCGGTACAGATGTGACCGGGGACAAGCGTTATAAAAACAAGATGATGGCGATTGACGGGATTCCCGACTAACCCTTTCGCGCCAGCGTCAGTGTTGCTTCAAGCCCCGGATTGCAATTGCGTGCCGAGAATTTGCCCCCATGCATATGCGAAATCGCCGCGACCAGCGCCAGACCCAGTCCGGAATTGCGTTCGGTGCGCGCGGGATCGAGCGTGACGAATGGCAGTTGCAGGCGCGGCAGATCCTCGGGCGGAACACCGGGGCCCTGGTCTCTGACGCTAAGAAGAACGTAATCCTTTATTCCGGACAGGTTTATCGTAATATCAGACTCTTCGGGCGCGTATCTCATCGCGTTTTCGAGTAAGTTTGACAAAGCCTGGGACAGAAGCGGTCGATGCCCCTGAATAGGCTTTGCTTCGCCGGATACTAAAAGTCGGATACCCTGGTCCGCCGCGACAGGCTCGTACAGGTCCACCACGTCGCCCACCAACTGTTGCAGGTCAACTGTTTCGAACTGTTCCCGGCCCAGACCGGCCTCGGCGCGTGAAATCTCGGTCAACTGACCCAAAACCCGCAAAACGTGGTCGATTTCACCGGTCGCGCGGGCGATGTCGACTTCTCGGTCCAGACCACTCTTGCCGGGATCGGTCAAGGCTTCGATCCTTTGCCGAAGCCGCGAAAGGGGCGAGCGCAAATCATGGGCAATCGAGTTTGATGTCGTGCGCAGGTTGCTGATCAGTTCTTCGATCCGGTCCAGCATGTTGTTCAGGGTGCCTGCGACCTGATCGAATTCATCCCCCGTGCCGCGAATAGGAATGCGGCGGCTCAGGTCGCCGGACACGATGTTGTCCGCGGTGTCCGCAACATCCTTGAGACGGGAAAACACCAGCCGGGTTAACAACCATCCGGTCAGCAGGCTCAGAACCAGTGCAATGGCCAGGGCGAGCGCCACTGATTGAAACAGCACACGGTCGAACTGCTGTCTGGCGGACGCGTCCCGTCCAACCAGAAGCCTTTCACCGCCGGGCAGCCGGACCGATGCCGCCGAAATCGGAACAAACTGATTGGATTCGGTTTGCCGCACCTGAAGATCGACCCATCCGCTGCCTGCAGTCACATCGTCGGGCCATTGTGCGAGATTACCGGCAAGAGGTGTTCCAAACCTGTCCGTCAACAAATACAAAGCGTCACGTTCGGCCGCGTTCGCAAGACGGCGATCAATGGCTGATATCAATCCGATCATTCCGCGTCTGTCGTATTCGTCCGCCAGCCCGGTCAGCTCGGCGGTTACGACAGACCGCGTTTCGCCTTCGATCGTTCTGTTTGCCGTCAAATAGACCAGTCCTAGAACGGTCGCAGTCAGCAATGTGCTGAGGATCATGCTGGCCAAAACAAGCCGCGTACGCGAATTTCGCAGGGACAGTCGCAGGTTAGCCATCAGAAATCATGTAACCGGCCCCCCGGACAGTTTCAATCAGGGGCTGGGCGTCGCCTTCATCCAACTGACGGCGGAGTTTTGAGATATGGACATCGACGACATTGGTATTGGGATCAAAGTGGTAGTCCCACACGCCTTCCAGCAGCATGGTGCGGGACACCACGCGGTTCTTGCGGCGCAGGAAGAATTCCAGGATCTGGAACTCGCGCGGGGTCAGGGAAATTTCACGACCGTCGCGCGTGACCTTGCGGGTCAACAGGTCCATTTCAAGGTCCCGGCAGTTTAGCGTCGGGTTTTCTTCGGCTTCCTGAGGGCGGCGCAACAATGCCTCAATCCTTGCATGCAGTTCCTGAAACGAGAATGGCTTGACCAGATAATCGTCGGCACCGGCGCGCAAGCCCTTGACGCGCTCGTCAACGGCGCTCATGGCGGTCAGCATCAGTACGGGCGTCTTCAACCCGGCGGCGCGCATGGATTTGATCAGAGACAGCCCGTCAAGACCCGGCAGCATCCGGTCAAGGACGACAGCGTCAAATCCTCCGTCAGTTGCGTGATACAGCCCCTCACGGCCATCGGCCGCAGTTTCGACAACATATCCTTCTTCGCCAAACCCCTTGGCGATAAAGTCCCGCGTCTCTTCGTCATCTTCGACGATCAGAAGGCGTCTGCTCATGATCGAGGTTCCTTTCTGCCGGGATTTAAACACAAATTTCAGATAAAGCACATGCCGGGTGCGACCAGGCACACCCGGCAGTGCCGGCAGGCTGCGGACAATTCAGACCCGCCGGCGAGGCGCGCGCCAAATTTCCCCATCACGTGGCACGCGCATGTTTCAGATCAGGCGATTTCGACCGCGACGAAGATCTGGTTGCCACCGCGATTGATCAGAACCAGCGCAGGATCAGTCTTTTCGCTGTCCAGCGCCGCCTTCAGGGCCTCCGGAGTGATCGTGTCCTGACCGCCCAGTTTGACGATTACGTCACCGCGCCGAAGCCCTGCTTTTTCAGCCGGGCTGTCCGGCGACATGTCGGTCACAACGACACCTTCGACGGATTGGTCAACGCCCATTTCGGCCCGCGCGGTATCTGTCAGCGGGGCAACTGTCACACCAAGGGATGTACCGGACAGGGTCTCGTCAACCGCCTTGTCGGGTTCCGCCGATGCGGACTGATGCTGTCCGATGGTCAGTTTGACCTGTTCCTCCTTGCCGTCGCGCAACACGGTCAGCGTGCTGTCCGTGCCGACCTTGGTCGTGCCGACCAGAAGCGGAAGCTCGCTGCTGGAATCAACGCTCTGGTCATTGAAGCTGAGGATCACGTCGCCCTGCTGCAGGGCGCCTTCCGCGGGGCTGCCGGGTACGACATCCGACACAAGTGCGCCTGCTGACGAATCGATCCCCAATGCGGCCGCGAGTTCGGGGCTTACGTTCTGGATCGAGACACCCAACCAGCCGCGGCTTACCTGACCATCATCCAAAAGGTCTGCAGTAATGTGTTCGACGATATTCGAGGTTACGGCAAAGCCCAGACCGACCGAGCCGCCGCTGGGTGAGTAGATGGCCGAGTTCACGCCGATCACTTCGCCTTCCATGTTGAACAGCGGGCCGCCCGAGTTGCCCTTGTTGATGGCCGCATCCGTCTGGATGAATTCAGCATATGGCCCTTGCGAGATGTTGCGGCCCTTGGCCGAAACGATACCGGTGGTCACGGTCGAATGCAGACCGAACGGATTGCCGATAGCGACCACGTCTTCACCCACGCGGATTACTTCACTATCACCCATCTTGACGGCCTGCAGGTCCTCGCCCGCGTCGATTTTCAGAACGGCGATATCGGTCAGGGGGTCTGTCCCCACGATCTCGGCTTCGAAGGTTCGGTCATCGCTCAGACGGACCGTAACCGTGGCGGCATTGTCTACGACATGGTGGTTGGTGACGATGTAGCCGTCCTCATCCAGCACAAATCCCGAACCCAGCCCCTGGGTCGGGCCGCGTTGGGGGGCGTCGAAACCTTCAGGCATGCCGAAGCGCTTGAAGAACTCACCGAACGGGTGGCCTTCGAAATCAAACTCTTTTCCCTGAACCGGGGTAGGGGCGGCCTGTTGTTTGGCGATAATGGTCACGACCGATGGCGAAACGGATTCGACCAGGTCTGCCAGGGCTTCATCGGCCAACGACGGCAGGGCGGTCGAGGCCAGCATGGTTGCGCCCAGGGCGCTGGCGCCGATCCAGCCAGACGTTCGTGGCAAAAGAAGCGAGGATTTTCGGATGCTCATTTAGTTCTCCTGTTAACATCACGCGGTTACACCCGCGCGTTGAGACAGAAGATGCCGCTTCAGGTTTGGGCTTTCATGATCGCGAAATTAAGAAATCTTAATTCAGCCACATTCGGGCCTTCCTTTGTTACCAATCAGGTCAACCGATACCGGTCGTGAAAAGGGATCGCAGCTCACGAATCGGTGTATTGTTGCCAAAATCGCTGTCAATGGATGAAAACTGTTGAATTGAATCTGTTTGGTAAACAAAGGGGTCGCGCAAAGTTGTGCGGATCAGTAAATCGCTTTCAGGTTGTGAAGAGATATTATCTACTGACTAGACCTGAGTGTAACGCATTTTCTTTTTGCCGTTATTGATCACTCCAAGCAATCATAAAACATCGGTTTGTAACTTGGCCATAAGAGCGTAATCGCGTTAAAGTTGATCTTCAATAAGCGAGATGTTGCGCAAAAACTACCTGAATTCCTCGAAATTAACCGTTTCTTCCAATTTTAGATTGTTTGAAAGGGTCGGATAAGCGACGATGAAATTGTCCAAGCGAGGGGGAGCCAGAAGCACTAGGGGGTGCTGAAGGCTTACTCAGTACCAGAAGCGCTGAGCGGCATGTTAACGAGGGGGTCTTGTTTAGGTTCGGCAGCGTAATACCCGATAGCCTTGTAAGGTGGTTGGGTCGCGCTTTTGGAATTGGTGAAAAGTGGTAGTCTTGCTTTTGGGCAACCGGCCCGGTCGACAACGACCGGGCCGCGTCTATTTCGGGGGCCGTGTTCTGTGCCACTCGTCCCAGTCTTCTGGTGTATCCAGATCCAGCAGCGCGTTGCGTCCGGGCAGGCGGTGCAGATGAACCCTGCTGGAATTTGCACGCACAACGGATTGCGCGCCCTCGTCGCCCTTGAGCTGGCTCAGTAACGAAAAAAGCTTGTGGTCGAAAATGACAGGGTGCCCCGGCTTTCCGTTTTCTGTTGCACCGCGCCAGATCAGTTTGTCCGGATGAGCTGTGACACAGGCTGCGACCGCCTCCAGATCATTGCCTGTTAATTCCGGAAGGTCCGCCAGCAGAACCATGACGGCTTTGGCTTCGGTTGGGATAGCGGCCATGGCACCGCGCAGGCTGGCGTTCATGCCTTCATCGGCATCCGGGATTTCCACCGCATGAACATCGAGTCCCTTTACGGCCCCGTAACGCGCATGCGGGGCGGGAGGCACCGCAACAAAGACCGGCCCGACTGCCAACGCAGCCCGGGCCGAGCGGCGCAATAAAGGGATGCCGTCGACATCCTGCATCAGCTTGTCCGTACCGCCCATGCGGCTGGATTGCCCTGCGGCCAGAAGAATGACGGGTATCTGATTCATTCCGCCATCATGCTGGGGCTGCAGCCCCGAGTCATCCCCGCATCCGCGCACCATCCGCATCGAACAGCGGTTTTGAGATCACGTGCGCCTTGCGCATCTGGCCAAGTATTTCGATTTCAACTTCAAGTCCGTCGTGGGCGCGGTCAGCGGGCAGAAACCCCAGGGCGATAGATTTACCGGCGTAATGTGAATATCCGCCGGACGTGCAGAACCCGACAACTTCGTTGTCCAGCCAAATCGGTTCGTATGCGTTTACATCCGTGTCCTCCGCGTCGACTTCAAAGGCTACAAGCTGGCGTGTGGCACCGGCTTCCTTTTCGTGCTCGGCTGCCGCGCGGCCAATGAAATCAGCGTTTTTTGTAAACGAGATGAACCGATCCAGTCCGGTTTCCGCAGCAGTGTAATCCGGTGAAAACTCACGCATCCACGAGCCGAAAAACTTATCCAGACGCAGGCTCATCATTGCGCGCATGCCAAACGGCACCATTCCAAACGGTTGACCGGCCTGCCACAAGGTCTGCCACAACTGTCGTTGGGCCATTGGTTCGCAGAACACCTCGTACCCCAGATCGCCGGTATAGCTGACCCTCTGAACAATGCAGTCGGTCATGCCCACCGTCATGCGGCGTACATCCATGAACTTCCGGCCTGATACGTCGTCCCGCGTACAGGCTGCCAGAACATCGCGGGCCAGGGGGCCCGCGACCTGAAATCCGTTCAGGCGATCGCTGATGTTTTCAATCTCGACATGTCCGGTTTGGTTCTGCCGGAACCAACGCATGTGAAACGCCTGGCTGCCGTAAGAGGCGGTCAGTTGAAATTCTGTTTCACCCAGACAGGAAATGGTGAAATCACCGATCAGTTTTCCTTTGGGAGAAAGCATCGGAGACAGGGACAGCCGCCCGACTTGCGGAATTCGTCCCGCCATGATCCGGTCCAGCCAGGCCCGGGCATCAGGTCCCGTGACGCGGTATTTTCCGAAGTTGTGAACCTCGTTGATACCTACGGCTTCACGAACCGCGCGCACCTCGCGGCCGGTGGCCTCGAATGCGTCAGAACGACGGAAAGACGGGGTTTCGTAGTCCGGTTCATCACCCTGGGCAAAGTAGTTGGGAACTTCCAGCCCGAATTGCTGGCCCCAGACCGCGCCCATGTTGCTGAAAATGTCATACATCGGTGTGGTTCGGTTTGGACGCGCAGCGGGCAGTTCCTCGTTCGGGTAGGCGACGCTGAACCTTTTCTGATAGTTTTCAATCACCTTCGGGCGGGTGTAGCCGGGGCTTATCCAATCGCCAAAGCGGGCAACGTCCATGGCAAAGACGTCCCGTTCGGGTTCGCCTTCGATCATCCACTGCGCCAGCGTCAGGCCAACGCCACCGCCCTGGCTGAACCCGGCCATCACGCCACAAGCTGACCAGTAGTTGCGCATGCCCGGCACCGGCCCGACCAGAGGGTTCCCGTCAGGTGCAAAGGTGAACGGGCCGTGGATCACGGATTTCACGCCCGCTTCGGCCAGAACGGGGAAGCGTTTATCGGCAAATTCGATACTGTCAGTGATTTTGTCATAATCATCGGGCAGCAATTCGTGGCCGAACTCCCACGGGGTTCCGTCCACGGCCCAAGGCTTGCAGGGCTGTTCATAGAAACCGATGCAAAGACCGCGTCCTTCTTGCCGCAGATAGCTTTCGCCAGCGGGGTCCATCACATGCGGGTGTTCGCCGCCTGCGTCAATGATTGCTTCGATCTGCGGGATCGAGTCGGTAACGAGATACTGGTGCTCCATCGGATGCAGCGGGAAATAGATACCCGCCATCGCCCCGACCTCGCGGGCCCACAAGCCGCCAGCGTTGACAATATGTTCGGCGTGGATCGTACCCTTGTCGGTGACGACATCCCATGTGCCGTCAGATCGTTGCCGGGTTTGCCGGACCATGCAATGGGTTTCGATCGTGGCCCCGCCCATCCGGGCCGCCTTGGCATAGGCATGGGTCGTACCGGACGGGTCCAGATGCCCGTCGAGCGGATCATACAGCGCGCCGATGATGCCTTCGGTGTTGGTGATCGGCGCAATCTTGCGGATTTCTTCGGGCCCGACGATTTCAGTGTCCAGTCCCATGAACCGATGTTTGGCCCGTTCAGCCAGAAGCATGTCAAACCGGTCCTGATTATCGGCAAGCGTGACTCCACCCACGTGATGCAGCCCACAGGACATGCCTGTGATCTCTTCCAGCTCTTTGTACAGGCGGATGGTGTAGCCCTGAAGGGCAGCCATATTGGTGTCGCCGTTCAGTGTGTGAAACCCCCCGGCCGCGTGCCAGGTGGATCCGCTGGTCAACTCTGACCGTTCCAGCAGCATAACATCTGACCACCCAAGTTTGGTCAGGTGGTACAGGACCGAGCATCCGACGACACCGCCGCCGATCACGGCAACCCGGGTTGTGAGATTCATGATTTGCTCCACAAGGTTTTATGCCAGTCTGTATCGGCGGGCAGGGGATGCAACGCCAAATACGACATTGGGTGTCGCTTGGGCACGCAAACAATCGATTGCGTTGGGAGGCCGGACTCCTGCGGCTGGCTGCTATAGCATCCTGCTTCAGAGTGGGCGGATCTTCAGCCCGGTGATCCGATTGCCTTCCCGCGCGGTGACTTCAAAGCGGAACCCGTGGAAGGAAAAGACCTGTCCGACAGTCGGGATCATCTGCGCCTCGTGAATGACCAGGCCGGCGACGGTGTTGGCCTCTTCGTCGGGCAGGGTCCATTCCATCGCGCGGTTGACGTCTCGGATCGTCATCGCGCCTTCGACCAGAAACTGCCCGTCATCGGTCCGCGTAATCGCTATTTCTTCGTCCAGATCGAACTCATCGGCGATTTCGCCCACGATCTCTTCAAGAATGTCCTCAAGCGTGATCAGGCCGCGGAGCGAGCCGTATTCATCGACAACCAGTGCAAAATGACTGTGCATGCGCAGGAATTCCCGCATCTGATCGTCCAAAGTAGTGGTTTCGGGAACGAAATACGGATCGGTGGCTACCTTGGAGATGTCGAAGGACTTCAGCCGGTCTGTGTCGCCGTCGTGTCCGCCCACCTGGGCATACATGGCGCGAAACAGGTCCTTGGCGTGCACGACGCCGACAATGTTCTCGGGCTCGTCGCGGAAGACGGGCAAGCGGGTGTGCGGGCTTTCCAGACATTGTTTCAGAATTTTTTCGGGCGCGTCGTCCGCATCGATCATTTCGATATTGGATCGATGCAGCATGATCTCTTCCACCGCGCGATCGCCCAGATCAAGCGCGCCCAGAATACGGTCCCGGTCTTCTTTTTCGACCACGCCTTCGGAATGTCCCAGATGCAGGGCGCCCGCGATTTCTTCGCGCACGGCAAGGATGTTGCTGTTGGGGTCAATCTGAACGCCAAACAGGCGCAACACGCCGCGCACCAGCAGACGCACCGCCGCGACGACAGGGGAAAACACCGTCACCACGATTCCGATGATAGGAGCCACCGCGGCGGCTGCTTTTTCCGCGTTCGTGATGGCATAGGTCTTTGGCAGAACCTCGGCAAAGATCAAAACCAACAAGGTCATCACCAGCGTTGCCAGCGCCACACCGCTTTCGCCGAACAGTCGCGTAAAAAGTGCCGTTGCCAGCGAGGCGGCAAGAATATTGACCAGATTGTTGCCCAGCAGAACCGAACCGATCAGGCGTTCATTGTCGTCGGTAATGTCCAACGCTTTTTGCGCACCGCGTGATCCCTTGTCGGCTTGTACCCGCAGCTTGCCGCGGGATGACGCGGTCAATGCCGTTTCGGATCCCGAAAAGAAGCCTGACAGAACAAGCAAAAATAGGATTGCGCCGGTGGTGAACCAAAAAGCGCCGTCGATCAGTGAAGAAGTGGGTTCCATTGTTCTTTATTGTTGATGCGGTTGCGATTGTTATGGGGGTGCCACCCCTCCGGATCAAGGGTTTAGCCCTTGTTGTCCGGGTCTTTCGCCAGCGGGTGATGCTCCAACACCAGTTCTGACAGGCGTTCGTCCAGAACATGAGTGTAGATTTCCGTGGTCGCCACATCCGCATGACCCAGCAAGGTCTGGATCGACCGAAGATCTGCGCCATTGGCCAAGAGGTGGGTGGCAAAAGCATGGCGCAGAGTGTGCGGTGTGACCTTTTCGGGCGAAACACCGCCCTGAACCGCCAGTTCCTTGACCAGCAAAAAGAACCTGTGCCGTGTCAAATGGCCGGACTTGCCCCGGGACGGGAACAGAAACCGGGATCTTTGCCCACCTTTCGCGACCGTTTGGTCTTCGGCCTCGTCCCGCAGGGGCAGCCATGCCGCCAACGCATCGCGGGCAGGCGGGGACAGGGGCACCATCCGCTCTTTCCCGCCTTTGCCCAGAACCAGAAGCATGCGCGGATCGCCACGCGCCGATGAAACCGGCAGCGAGACCAGCTCGGTCACACGCATTCCCGTGGCGTAAAGAAGCTCCATCAGGCAGGTATTGCGAACCCGATCCGCGACACTGCGCCCGGTTTGGCGTGCGGCGTCCAGCAGCCTGTCGACCTCGGGTACATCCAGCGTTTTGGGCAATCGTTTGGGCCGTCCGGGACCCTTGATCTGAATGGCCGGGTTGGTGTCGCGCCAGCCTTCCTCGAAGGCGAACCGGTACAATTGCTTGATGGCCGATAATCGCCGCGCGCGGGTCGAGCGAGACAGCCCCTGTGCGTCGCAATCGATCAGATAGGCTTCGATCCGGTCCCTGTCGGCGTCAGCGAAACTCGAAGACCGCCGCTCCAGCCAGGCCGCAATATCTTTCAGATCACGCCCATAGGCCAGCAGGGTGTTGGTTGCCGCCCCAAGCTCGGCCGCCTGAGCCTGTAAAAAGGTGGAAATCCATAGGTCCTGAGTGGCCGGGGATGCCATTCTCAAACCCCTTGAAGGATCAGCAACTGAAGCGCCGCACGACGGGCTGTATCTTCAAGTCCGACGCGGCGCAAAGTGGCGATGGCCGCGGTCAGGTCCACAAGATTTCCGCGTGCACCATGGGCAAAAAGGGTCATGGCCTCCAGAATGGCCTCGCCCAGCTGATCATTGACCAGCAAGGTTTCGATGTCGGATGGGATCGGTGCGGCCCAGACAAACCCCTCGGCAACGGCATCTGCAAGTGGAGATGGTGATTTGGCACGACCGGGATCACCTTGGGCCAGTGCTGCCAGAAACTGTGTTCCTTGTTCCGTTTCCGGTATGTCAATTGCAGCGGTTTCGTACAATTCAGACAAAAGCAGAATGCGCCAGCGCAAGGCTTCGGATGCTTCATCTGGCAGCGTAACCCGCGACAGCCGTTCGGCAAACAGTTCGGCAAAAGGAACTTCCAGCCCGATGTCGTGCATCTGGTTCCAGACCGTCAGCAGGGCTTCGGCAATGGAGTAGGGGTTCCCGGTTTCAAGCGCGCTTTCAAACCGTTGAACAGCCGCAACCCGATCCCAGACCGCGCCCGACGCCGCAGGTTTGCGTTCGGTATAAAGGCCAAGCAACTGATTGGGGGTCAAAGCGCCGATTCTCGTCAAACGTTCGGCTGCCTCGATCTGGGCTTTCCAGCCTGCAACATCGCGCAGGTCCGCGTTTGCAAATGCTCGGGGCAAAGGGGCCGAGGGCAAGCGTTCGCCAATGGCTTCAAACAGCCGGAAACTCAGCGGATCGGGGTTTTCAGGCTGCGGCAGATAGGCGGCCCCTTCAAACAGTTCAGGGCTAAGGAAGCGATCAAGAACCGCCAGATCTTCGTCGGGCAGAATTTGCAACGCATGCGCGGCTTCCAGTGTCAGCGCGGCCGAGACCCAGTCTCCGCGGCGCGCCTTGCAGAAGATTTGAGCAGCGTAGTCGGTCGACAGATAAGGCTGTGCAATCAAAGCGGTGCAGCTGCGGTCCTCGTCGCCAGTCAGAAGTGTGGCGTCAAACCAACGCTGAAATCGCGCTTGGCTATCGGTTGGTCCGGCAAGCTGAACCAGAGACTGGGCAGGATCAGCGGCCCCCAATTGCATCAGCCGGTCCAGGCGGGCCAATAACAGCGTTTCTTCCGCTTCTGGTCCCGAGGGCGCCCGCGCTTCAGATAGCAGCAGGGTGAACAGCAACCTTTGCATGGCTGCATTGTATTTGACCGGAACATCCGCAATCAGCTCGGCCAAACGATCTGGATCGCTGTTCTGCCACAGATCGACGGGCAGCCCGGTGACCGATGATGACACGAGGCCCAGCGGTTGCGACAAAGCCTCGAGCGGTGTGACCTGGACGTCGGGCTGAATGCCGGTCTGGGTAACCGGGGGTTCCAGCAGAACTGTACCTGGCAGGTTTTCGGGCGGATCGGTCAACCAGTCAATGGCCGAGAGAGGTTCCTGTTGCGCTTGCGCCGTACCAGCCAGAACCAGCAAAACCGCCGCTGCTTTAATTCGCATCCAAATCAACCGGTTCGCGTATTTCACTTTGCGGGGCAGAGAAGTCCGCGCCGAAGTAGGGGCCAACATAGGTATAGGCGACCAGCCCGATGAAACTCAGGCAAATGATATATATAACGAACTTGATCAAGCGGCCCATGGCTCAACGCTGCCTCAATTTTTGATTTTGACCAAGTTATAACTGGCAATTTTCACAAGATCACGTCATTCACGGTGAAATGAGCGAAATTAAGCATAACACCCGCACGGTTGACCCGTCAGCAGGCTTTGCACTGCACAAAACGGTTGTTTTGGTGGGAATGATGGGTGCAGGAAAGACGGCCGTGGGTCGCGCCCTTGCTGCGCGGCTTGGCGTGCCCTTTCTGGACAGCGATGCCGAAATCGAATCGGCGGCGAATATGACGATCCCGGAAATCTTTGAACGCGATGGTGAAGCCTTTTTCCGGACCAAGGAAAGCCAGGTCATCGGGCGTCTTCTGGATGAGAAAAAAGGCATCCTCTCCACCGGCGGTGGCGCATTTTTGTCGGGGGATAACCGACGGATGATCAGCGAACGTGGGGTGTCGGTCTGGCTGCGCGCCGATCTGAATGTGTTGTGGAACCGCGTCCGGCACAAAGACACGCGCCCCTTGCTGCGCACGGCTGATCCGCACGCGACCTTACGCGCCTTGTATGAAGATCGCGTGCCGGTCTATGCGCAGGCTGATCTGACCGTTGTTTCGGACGGCGAAATTTCGATCGACAATATGGTGAACCGGGTAATCGAGTCTTTGATGACGCGCCCGGACGTTCTGGAACAAAAATAAATGCATCAAACCGTAAATGTGGAACTTGGAGATCGGTCTTACGACGTTGAGATTGGACCCGATCTGTTGGCGAAGTCCGGAGAGTTTATCGCGCCCTCGCTGCATCGGCCAAAAGTGGCGGTTTTGACGGACGAGAATGTCGCCGCATTACACCTGGATGGTTTGCGCGATGGGTTGCAACCTGCAGGCATCAGCATGAGCGCGCTGGCACTGCCCGCCGGCGAGGCGACTAAAAGCTGGCCTCATTTTGAACGTGCGGTCGAATGGCTGCTGGCGGAAAAGATCGAACGGCGCGATGTCGTTGTCGCACTCGGCGGTGGCGTCATTGGCGATCTGGCCGGATTTGCCGCTGCGGTGTTGCGGCGCGGTGTGCGGTTCGTGCAGATCCCGACCTCGCTGCTGGCGCAGGTCGACAGCTCGGTCGGTGGAAAGACGGGCATCAACGCACCCCAAGGCAAAAACCTGATTGGCGCGTTTCACCAGCCCTCACTGGTGCTTGCGGATACCTCGGTCTTGGGCACCATGACACAGCGGGACTTTCTTTCGGGCTACGGGGAAGTGGTAAAATACGGCCTGTTGGGCGATGCCGCGTTCTTTGAGTGGCTTGAAACGAACGGGCCTTCGGTATCGGCGGGCGATATGCAGGCCCGTGTGCACGCCGTTACCCGGTCCGTCCAGATGAAAGCCGACATCGTTGCGCGCGACGAGACTGAGCAGGGTGATCGAGCCTTGCTGAATCTTGGTCATACATTCTGTCACGCGCTCGAGGCGGCAACGCGATATTCGGACAGGCTTTTACATGGGGAAGGTGTCGCCATTGGATGCGCCCTGGCTTTTGAACTGTCCTCGCGGCTGGGGATATGCTCGCAGGAAGATCCCAGCAGGGTGCGGGCACATCTTCGGGCGATGGGGATGAAAACGGATCTGGCTGACATTCCCGGTGAATTGCCGGGGGCCGAGGCTCTGGTGGATCTGATGGCGCAGGACAAGAAGGTCATTGATGGACAATTGCGGTTTATTCTGGCGCGCGGGATAGGTCAGGCTTTTGTGACCTCTGATGTTCCGCGCGATGCGGTCCTGTCCGTGCTTGAGGATGCTCTTTCAATCAGCTGATTGAAAGGCGCATTCAGCGGCCGCGCAGAACCATCAGCTCACCAATATTTTCGCGTGTGATATACCCAATCATGCGCCCACCGGCAGTTCGAACGGCAATTGCGGGTGCGCCTTTGTGCAGACCATCCAGAACGGTTTCCAGGCCACTGGTCAATTGAACCGACGGAATATCCGTCTCCATAATCGAAGTGGCAGGGTCTGATCTGGGACGATCTCCCTCAAGAGCGGCAAATAGGCGGTTGCGGGTCACGAATCCCAATAGGGTTCCGTCGGCTTCAATCACCGGAAACTCGTGCTGCGTGGTATGAATGACGGCCTGCGCCGCAGTGTCGAGCGTATCGTCGGGCGAAAGCGGATGAAATTCGGTGATCATGGCGTCGCGCGCCAATACCCGCCGGGCCACAGATCGCATTGCGACATCCTGACTTTCCGCGTTGGCCGCGATGAAAACAAAGACAGCTATCAGCACCAGAATGGGGTTGCCTGTATTCAGGCCCAGAAAGCCCAACCCAATCGCCACAACTTGCCCGCCCATTGCTGCGACGCGGGTGGCTTTGACCCGGTCCATCTTGAGGCATAGCAGGGCCCGGAAAACGCGTCCGCCATCCATCGGAAATGCCGGGATCATGTTGAATGCAGCAAGCAGGAGATTGATATAGGCCAACCGGTTCAGAAGTCCGATATGGACCGAGTCGATCTGGGTCATCGTTTCAATGGGCATGCTGGCCCCAAAAGTGACCAGCACAAACCAGATCACGATATTGACCGCCGGCCCGGCCAGCGCCACCCAGACCTCTTGCATAGGCTTTTCCGGCATGCGTTCAAGCCGAGCAAGGCCACCGATGGGCAAAAGGGTTATGTCGGGGGTTTTGATGCCGAACCGCCGCGCCATAAGCGCGTGCCCGAACTCGTGCGCCACCACACAGGCAAACAGCAGCAGGACAAAGATGATGTTTTGCAGGGCTGCGTTCCATCCACCCTGCGTATAGGCCGCGAACCCGATCCAGGCGAGCAACAGGAAAAAGGTGACATGGACCCTCAGTTCGGACCCGAGCAGCCGGCCGAGAGAGAAGGACCATGTCATGATATGTCTCCGCTATGCTTAGAACGGAATCTCGTCGTCGTCGATTCCGCCTGATGCAGGGGACGGTGCGCTGGACTGGCCGCCGTAGGAGTCGCCATAGCCTCCGCCGGCCTGACCACCGCCATAGCCACCGGACTGGCTTCCGCCATATCCACCACCGCCGCCTTCACCGCGGGCATCCAGCATGACTAGGGTTGAGCCAAATCCTTGCAAAACAACTTCGGTCGAATAGCGCTCCTGGCCAGACTGGTCCTGCCATTTACGCGTCTGCAACTGACCTTCAAGATAGACCTTTGAGCCTTTGCGTAAATACTGCTCGGCCACGCGAACCAGACCTTCGTTGAAGATTGCAACCGAGTGCCATTCGGTCCGTTCGCGCCGCTCACCTGTATTGCGGTCCTTCCATGTCTCGGACGTGGCGATGCGAAGGTTGCAGACCTTGCCGCCATTCTGGAATGTTCGCACTTCAGGATCGCGGCCAAGATTGCCGACCAGAATGACCTTGTTGACTGAACCCGCCATGTATTTCCCCGTACTGTTCTGACTTGATCGCGCCCGAATCTGGCGCCTGTGTTCCTGAGCGACCCTATACGGACTGCGATCCGGTTGAAACCGAGTTGATGGTTACAACACCCGGCGGGAAAACTCTCAGGATTTGTTTACCAAGCTTTCATTATTGGCTGGAATACCTATACTCCGGCAGAGTTTTGAGTGAGCAGGATAAGCATAAATGCGGTCTATGATTGGTGGCTTCTTTGTTCTGGGCCTCTTGCTGGCGTCGGTTCCAGCCAGTGCGCAGACGTTGTCCAGCAAAAGCCGCAAGGACATATTCCTAAAGCAAGCCAAAGTCCTGGATAGCAGATCCGCGACCCAGTACCGCGGGTCCGAGCGGCTCAAACCGAAATCCGCCCAGGGGAAATTCAACAAACGTTATACCGGCAAATACCGGGGGCAATATCTGGCGCTGGCCCGCGACGCTGCGCGCAAGCACAGCATCCCCGAAGATCTTTTCCTGCGGCTGGTGCAGCAGGAAAGTGGCTGGAACCCGACAGCGAAGTCCCACAAGGGGGCGCTTGGGCTGGCGCAACTCATGCCACAGACCGCCAATCTGCTGGGGGTCGATCCGCTTGATCCAAAGCAAAATCTGGAAGGTGCCGCGCGGTACCTGTCGTGGCAATATCGCAAGTTCAAATCCTGGCCACTGGCTTTGGCGGCGTATAACGCCGGCCCCCTGGCCGTGGAAAAGCACGGGGGAATACCGCCATATGCGGAGACCCAGAACTACGTGAAGGTGATTTGGGGCGGCTGAAATGGCCTCGCTGCACTGCGGAGGGGCGGCTTCTTGATCGCCGGGTGACGGTCGGCCTAACCTGAGAGGGAAAGCTCCACCACCAACGAGGCATCCGATGCCACACAATCGCCCGGACATCCCGCAAGGTACAATGGCCAATTGGCAGCGGTTGGTGGATCTTGTGGCGCAGCTTGCCGATGTTCCGGCCAGCCTGATCATGAAGACGGATGCGCCCGATCACAGGGTTCTGGTCACGTCCGAACACCCGCAAAACCCCTATCCCGTCGGCATGAATTTTCAACTGCACCCGAAGCTGTATTGTCAGGGCGTCTTCGAACGCGACGGTGAACTGGTTGTCGAGGACGCGACATGTGACCCGGTCTGGAACGAAAATGAAGACCTTGAACACGGCATGTCCTTTTATATCGGGTTGCCGCTGAAGTGGCCGGACGGCGAGATATTCGGAACGATCTGCGTGCTGGACCGCCACCGCAACCGCCGCGCGCTGCTTTTCCGCGAGGGATTGATCCAGTTCGCCCGCATGGTCGAAGCTGATTTGGCTTTGTTGCAGGAGGTTTATCTGCGCCGCGCGCTTGAGGCGAAACTGAATGAGACGCTGGCGCAACTGGAAGACAGGGTTCAATCCCGCACGAAAGAACTGCGAGAGACCAACACAGCCTTGCGTGTATTGTTGTCCAGCCTCGACGACGACCGGAAGAAACGGGACCAGAAGATTGTCGAGCAGGTTCGGGCCATGGTTCTTCCGTATCTGCACAAACTGCGCGATCATCTGAACGCAGAAGACGCATCTCACGCGTATCTGGATCTTGCCGAGGATAATCTGAAACAGATCACCTCGGATATCTCTGACAAGTTGTCGGACGCGTTTTCGATCATGACACCGACAGAAATTGAAATCGCCCAGCTTGTTATGACGGGAAAGACCACCAAGGACATAGCCAAGGTTCTGTGCCGCGAAACTTCGACTATTGATTTTCACCGAAACAACATTCGCAAGAAACTTGGCCTAGAAGGCCGCGATCAGAACCTGCGCAGCCATCTGCTCACGATTTCGTGAAGGCTCAGTATGGGGAACGCCCCCATATTACCCCCCGATATTTCTCGTCTGAGAATGGATACCTTTGCTTGTTAGCCTGCCTGTGAAGGTGCGGATCGTACCGCACCTAACCAACACGGAGGTCAACACATGGATCGCAAGGATCTGAAGCCAACAATCATGAATGGATCACGGGACACACTGGCACCCGGCCTGTCGCGCCGATCATTCTTTCTGGCTGCTGGTGCGGCAGGTGTGGGGGCAGGGGTGTCTCTGGTTGCCGGATCGCCGGTACAGGCGCAATCGCAAGCCTGGCTTCAGCCCGGGAACAACAACCACGTCATCGACCTGCAGGGCTCGACCGGTCAGGCTTCGACCGGCGCTGTGGGGATTGATTATTACGGTCACTGCGCAATCAAGATCACATCGCCAAACGGGGCGACGGTTCTGTTCGACCCGTGGCGTGACGATCCGTCCGGTGCATGGGGTCTTTGGTTCCGCAATGAGTTTCCGCAGATATCCGTGGACATAACCATGTCGACCCACGCGCATTTCGATCATGATGCGATCGAACGGCCGAGTTCGACCATGGTGCTGGACAGGATGGTGGGAAACTTTGAATTTGCCGATCTCAAGATTACCGGGTTTGCGGACAAGCATGCCTGCGTTGCGCCGGGCTGGTATGACTGGACCAATGCGCTGGCGGAATTCGGAGCCGAGGCCTGCCCGCCGAACAATGTCGGCCACATGGACATGGTCGTCTACCTCGTCGAAACCGGCGGGATCCGCACCCTGATCTGGGGCGACAACCGCCACAATCCGCCGCAGGAATTCTGGGATGCCATCGGGCAGGTGGATGTTCTCACCCTGCCGGTGGACGGATCCCAGCACATCCTCAGTTATGATCAGGGCAATGATATCGTGGCCGGGCTGAAACCCAAGGTAATCATCCCGACCCATTACCTGAACGAAGTGACGTCATACACGCTGACAACGTTGCAGTCCGCAGATGAATGGGTGAAGGCGCAAAAGAGCCATACGATGCTCGACAGTGCCGGTCTGAAACTGGAGGCCGGCGAGGTCGCAGGCATGGATCAGGAATTCATGCATTTCGGAAACAACGTCCTGACCGGGTGAGCACAAATCTGACCGGGGCTACCACTCACAACATATCCCGGGCGCCGTCCCAAAAATATGCGGCGCAAAAAAACAAAGGCCGGTCTGACGACCGGCCTTTGTCAATCGATTCACGTTGTCTATTCTGCGGCAATCTTGATGACCGGCTCCATTCGGGCAAGGATATCCTCGGCCAGATGACATTTGACCTGATGACCGTCTGCCAGTGTCTGGACGGGCGGGACGCGTTGCTCGCACAGCCCATCCGGAACCTGTGACTTCCACCGACAGCGGGTCTGGAACGGGCATCCCGGCGGCGGATTCATGGCCGACGGAATATCGCCTTCCAGAACGATGTGCTCCTTTTGGATCGACGTATCCGCGATGGGCACCGCGCTCAGCAGGGCTTCGGTATATGGATGATATGGTGGCGCAAAGACCTGATCTGTGGTCCCAAGTTCGACCACATGGCCCAGATACATCACCATCACACGGTCGCTGAGATAGCGCACGATCGACAGATCGTGACTGATGAACAGCAGCGTCGTTTTCTGTTTGCGCTGAATTTCCATCAACAGATCGGTCACGGCAGCCTGCACCGACACATCAAGCGCGGATACGGGCTCGTCCGCCACAACGATGCGTGCGTCACCGGCAAAGGCCCGGGCAATACCGACCCGTTGCTTCTGGCCACCCGACAACTGACGCGGCATGCGGTCGGCGAAGGCGCGGGGCAGTTTCACCAGATCCAGCAGTTCCAGCATCCGCTTCTTGCGCTCTGCCTCGGAATTGCCGACGCCAAAGATCTCCAAAGCGCGAATGATCTGACGCCCCACCGTCATCGAGGGGTTCAGCGTATCAAACGGGTTCTGGAACACCATCTGAACTTCGCCAACGGTCTTGGCGTCACGTTCCTCGATCGGGACCTGTTCGATATTGCGGTTATCCAGAAGAATCTGACCGTCGGTGGCCGTTTCAAGCCCCATCAGGACCTTGGCAAAGGTGGACTTGCCGCAACCGGATTCACCCACAATGGCCAGCGTTTCGGATTCATGCGCCTCGAAACTCAGCGTTTCGTTGGCTTTCACCACCTTCTTCTCGCCGCCACCGAACAAGGCGTTCGCCGCAACCTCGTAGTACTTCTTGAGGTTGTCCATCTTGAGAACGGTTCGGCCGATCTCGGCCTTCTCCTTCTGTTCGCCCACAGTGATCGGGGCGTTCCAGTCGATCTCCTGGAATTTCAGACAGCGCGTGTGGTGCCGGTCATTGCCGGGCACCGCCTGCATCAGGATGTCCTGCGCATCACAGCGCCCTTCCTCGAAATAATCGCAGCGCGGACCAAAGTTGCATCCCGGAGGCCGCTCATGGGGCAAGGGGAAATTCCCGGGAATGGCGACCAGCGGGCGCGAATTCTTGTCCGCCCCCGGCAGAGGTATCGAACGGAACAACGCCTGTGTATAGGGGTGCTGCATCTCGTCGAACACGTCCTTGATCGAACCGCGCTCGACAGCCTCACCCGAATACATCACGCACAGCCGGTCGCAGGTTTCCAGAACCAGACCGAGGTTGTGCGAGATAAACAGCATCGAGGTGCCGTATTTCTTGCCCAGGTCCTTGACCAGTTCGACGACCGCCGCCTCGACCGTCACGTCCAGTGCGGTCGTCGGCTCGTCAAGGATCAGCAATGCCGGTTTCGACATTAGCGCCATGGCGATCACGATCCGCTGCTGCTGACCGCCCGACAACTGGTGCGGGAATGAGTTCAACATCCGCTCGGGGTCGGGCAGACGCACATCGGTGACCACCTCCAGCGCACGGGCATAGGCCTCTTCAGCGCCCACACCCTCGTGGATCATCGGCACTTCCATCAGCTGCTTGCCGATCTTCATTGCCGGGTTCAGCGAGGCCATCGGCTCCTGATAGATCATCGCGATCTCGTTGCCGCGAATGTCGCGCAACTCCTCAGTGGTCATCTCGGACAGATCGCGGCCCTTGAACTTGATCGTACCACCCACGACACGCCCGTTCTTCCCCAGGTCCTGCATGACACCCAGCGCAACGGTCGATTTCCCGCAACCGGATTCACCGACCAGTCCCACGGCTTCGCCTGGCTGCACACTGACCGAGAAATCCATTACGGCGGGAATTTCCCGCAGGCGGGTAAAGAATGAAATCGACAGCTTGTCGATCTCCAGGATCGGGCCGTCATATTCCGCCAGTTTGTTCATTGTTTCCTACTCCCTGATGAAGTTGTTCAAGCGACCAACTTCATCTTTTCGAAAATACTCCGGGGGTCCGGGGGCAGGGCCCCCGGCCTCGATCACATCAGTCCTTCAGACTTTCTTCGCGCAAACCATCTGCCAGCAGGTTCAAACCAAGAACCAGTGACAAGAGCGCAAGTGCGGGCGGAAGGGCCGGGTGCAGATAGATCGACAACAGCTTGCGCCCCTCGTTGATCGTCGAACCCCAGTCCGGGCTTTCAGGCGGCAAACCCAATCCGAAGAAACCCAACGTTCCCAGAAGGATGGTGGTATAGCCGATACGAAGACAGAAATCGACGATCAGCGGGCCGCGCGCGTTTGGCAGGATTTCCCATAGCATGATGTACCAGGGACCTTCACCCCGGGTTTGCGCCGCCGCAACATAGTCGCGTGTCTTGATGTCCAGCGCGAGGCCACGGACGATACGGAACACGGTTGGTGAGTTCACAAAGACCACCGAAACGAACACGACCAGAATACCGCCCGGAATATCGAACAGATCCAGATAAGTCGGCAGGCCCCAGATGCGATAGTCATCGGTGTTGATCACGTAACCGCCTGTCGAAATCAGCGACAGGTACATCCAGATCGCAACGCCCAATACTCCGATCAGAAGTGGCGTTCGGAATTTTGGCCGCGTGTAATAGCGCGAGTTCAGCAGCACCCCAAGGAACAGGATCGGGAACAGGAACAGGACGGCCGCCATGTAGTTCGGCACACCTGTCGCGACGATCTCCGGAGTGACCAGCAGATAGAACAGCAGGATCACGGGGAAGGCCAGGATCAGGTTGGCGAGGAACGACAGAAACGTGTCCAGCCGTCCGCCATAGTAACCGGCCGGCAGACCCAACGTGATCCCGACCATAAATGCAAACATGGTGGCCAGTGGTGCGATCTGCACAACGATCCAGGCGCCCTTGACCATCCGGCTGAACACATCGCGCGCAAGATTGTCTCCACCCAGCAGATACCAAGCGAATTCGCCTTCCTCCAGGTTTGGCAGCGGAGTGCCGGGGACCTTGTTCTTCATACCCGAGACTTGCGCCAGCGGGTCGTGCGTCACGATCAGGTCCATCGCTCCGAAGATCCCGGTAAAGACCCAGAACATGACAAGGCCAAAACCGATCATGCCGATTGGGCTGTCGTACAGTTTGCCGTACAGACCCAGCCGCCGCTTGAAGGCGATCGACATGGCGTAAAGTATGATCAGTGACACCCAGACAGGCAGGAATTGTTGCGAGATGGCCCCGATGATACCGGCACCGGTTCCGAACAGGATGCCCAGCACGATATAGGCAAGCACCAGGCCGACTGAGGCCAGAAAACTAAGGCGCAATGACGACTGTATCAGCCCACGCACCCCGCCGGCCGAGCTGAGCGTGCCATCCGGATTGACGCTCACCTGGGCTTCGGGCAGGACGATACTGGCCAGAATCCAGACCAGGATCGACAATACCAGTACCGCAATCGCGATCATCAGCAGGGGATTCAGAAAGGCGATAGAGCCGGTCCAGCTTAGAGGTTCCATGTTCTATCTCCCTTACGAAATGCGGATGCGCGGGTTGAGGTACACATAGCCGATATCCGAGATCAGCTGCGTGATCAGCACCACGAAGACCGACACGACCGAGATTGCCAGCAACAGCTGAATGTCGTTGTTGCCCGCGGCTTGCACCAGCGCCCAACCGAAACCCTTGTAGTTGAACAAGGTTTCGACGATCACGACACCATTCAGCAGCCATGGGAACTGCAGCATGATGACGGTGAACGGCGCGATCAGTGCGTTGCGCAATGCGTGTTTCATCACGATATTGCCGAACGATACCCCTTTCAGACGGGCGGTCCGGATGTATTGAGCGGTCATCACCTCGGTCATCGAGGCGCGGGTCATCCGGGCGATATATCCCATCCCGTAAAGGGCAATGGTCAGAACCGGCAGAAAGAAGTTCTCGAATGTCGGGGTGTCCATCGCCTGTGTTGCCGTGCCCTTGAACCATTTCAGGCCGACCGTGGACGAGGTGAAGATCGCGATGAAGATAACACCGGACACATATTCAGGTGTCGCTGTCGTGATGATCGAAAATGTCGACAGGGAACGGTCCAGCGCCGATCCTTCCCGCATCCCCGCCAGTACACCGACCAACAGTGCCGAAGGAACCATCAGGACCAGAACCCAGAACATCAGATACCCGGTATTCCCCAGACGCTTGGCGACAATGCTGCCGACGTCGTCCTTGAATACGGTCGAATAGCCCCATTCACCCTGCAGAACGCCGCAATAGCTGGGCGTCGTTTCCGGGGTCGTTCCAGGGCGTACACAGGTGCCGACAAACTGTCCGTCCGCCAGCGTGTTGGTGAACCCGGGGGCAACACCCAGCCATTGGCCGTATTTGATCAGCATCGGCTCTCTGTAGCCGCGGTTTTCAAGCCAGGCTTCCACCTGCTCGTCCGACATCCGCTGGTTGCCCTGTGTCTTGGCCAGTTTTTCAAGATTCGGGTAAAGATTGGTCAGAAAGAAGACCACGAATGTCAGACACAAAGCTGTAAGCAGCATCACGCCTGACCGACGGAGGATGAAAAGTCCCATGATGGCCCCGTTGTTCAGGTGTTCCGCAGATCATTGGACCATTATCTGGCCTCGGACATCCGACCCCGTGTCGGCTAGTCTGCGGCTGGAAAGGGGCGCCCCGATCAGGCGCCCCCGGTTTGCAGTCGGCAGTGTTTAGGCTGCCCAACCCCACTTGTAGTGGTGGTGTTCGAACGACACGTGCATGTCGGTGCCCACCAACCCGTCCTTCATGTGACGGTAGAGTGCGCGCCAGTATGGCTGGATCGTCACACCTTCTTCCTGGATCAGCGCGGCGCCACGTGCAGCGACCTCGCGGCGTTTGTCCGCATCCGCGATGGCAAGCGCTTCGTCGAGGATCGCGTCGAAGTCAGGATTGGACCAGCCGAATTCGTTCCAGGCTTCGCCCGATTTGTAGGCCAGCGCCCAGATCTGAACACCCAGTGGACGGTGGTTCCAGTTGGTCGAGCTGTAGGGATACTTCACCCAGTCGTTCCAGAACGTGTTGCCCGGCAGAACGGTCCGTTTGACGTTGATGCCCGCATCGCGAAGCTGCGCCGCCACGGCGTCTGTCGTGTTGCGGCGCCAATCGTCGTCGATCGAGATTAGCTCGTGCTCGAAATCGGCCATACCGGCCTCTTCCATCAGCTTGCGCGCACCTTCCGGGTCGACCTTCTGCGGCGGCAGTTCAGGGTATTCCGGGTGGATCGGACCGACGTGATGGTTTTCGGCAGTTGTGCCACGGCCGCCATAGCCCAGTTCCAAACAGACCGAGTTATCCACGGCCATCTGAAGCGCCTGGCGTACACGCTTGTCCGCATAGGGTTGCTTGCCGTCAACTTCGGCCAGCTGGTTCGGACGGATTACAATCGAAGCCATGGTGATAACTTCGGATTTCACGTAGCCGAGGCCGTCCATGACGTCGATGAATTCACCAACCGACTCGTACAGCATGTCGACTTCGTCAGATTCCAGAGCCGCCAGCCACGCAGACGGGTCGGTGCCGTAGTCAATGTATTCGATACGGTCGAGCGCCGGACGGCCGAAAACTTCCTCGCCCCACCAGGTATGATCCTCGTTGCGGACAAGAACACCTTTGACGCCGACTTCCAGTTCGCTCATCAGATACGGACCGGTGCCCACGTTGTTCAGCAGGTCATTTTCGCTGAAGGACTGGTGAACGATCGCCGCCGGATAGTCAGACATGCCAGCAATCAGCGAGATGTCGGATTTGGGCAGGTTCAGCTTTACGGTTGTGGGGTCCACAACCTCGATGCCACCTTCGATCGCCTGACCCGTCCCTTCATCGACCAGCGTTGCAAAGCGACCCGCCATCGAGTTGGTTTCCGAGGACTTGTCGCACCAGCGCGCAATGTTGAACGCCACATCGTCGGCCGTGAAGTCGTCGCCATTGTTCCACTTCACACCCGGACGAACCTTGAGGGTATATTCTGTCGCGTCGTCGTTGATTTCCCAGCCTTCCAGCAGCATGCCCCGGAATGTACCGTCCGAGTTGTACTCGACCAGATATTCAAGAGTACCGCGGCTGTAGTTGCCGATTTGCGACCAGTCATAGGTGCGCGGGTCTTTCAGTGCGCGAACCTCGGTCTGAACACGAATAGTTCCGCCTTCCTGTTTGGCATCTTCACCAGCGGCGCGCGCCGGAGCTGCTAGGCCGATCATGCCGTATGCCGCAGCAGCCGTAACACCCAGCCCCGTGGCGCGGGTCAGGAACTCGCGGCGGCTTAGCTTGCCGTCACGGTATTCCTGCGCGTGCATCTCTGCCGCCCAGTGAACTGGTGCCCCGGTCATGGTACGATTTTTCATCAAGATGTCTCCCTGTGGTACATTTGTCGATTTAGTGTGCTCGGAATCAGGCAGACCGGCCGGTCGCATTCAACGAGCATTTGGGTCTTCTTTTTTGGATTCTCACATTCCCCATGAACGTATTCCGCACCAGAATTCGGATTACGTCAATGTTCGAAATCGGCATACAGAGTACAAAAACGACATATGCGCCCCGTTCATCCGGGCGAGTCGCGGCGTGATGGAACTTTTGGAAATGAATACATTCGTACACAAAGTCGTTCGCGACCGGCGAGATTTGGCAAGCCGTGAAGCAACATATTCAAGATGCGCCAGAGTATCCGGCACTCAGTTAGGAATGTTTAGTATCGTTTTGAGAAGTCTACGGGATTCCACTTTCCCATCCTGGCCCTGAACCACGTTCGCTGACGCTTGGCAAACTGCCGCGTGGAGATTGTGGCGCGTTCCCGGGCCTGATCCATAGTCATACGGCCATCAAGGTAGGCAACCAGCTCCGGGACACCGATGGCTTTGCAGGCCGGCAGGGTCGGATCATACCGATCCAGCATCGCTTCAACCTCGTCCAAGGCCCCTGTTTCCAGCATGAGATCAAAGCGACGAATGATACGGTCCAGCAGCCAGTTTTTGTCGACGTCAAGAACAATGGGAACGGTATCAGATAAGGCAAGAACCGGGGGCGGGGTGTCTGCCTGCCACTGCGACAAACTGCGGCCGGTTGCGGTCTTTACTTCCCACGCGCGCTGAACGCGGGCGCGGTTGTTGATGTCCAGCTTGTCCAAAGTGTCGGGATCGACATCTGCGATCAGAGCGGGCAGTTCCATCTTATCCGCTTGCGCCCGCACTTCGGCTGGGGTCGCGGGAATTTCGGCCATTCCTTCAGTCAGTGCTGAAAAGTACAGCCCGGTGCCGCCCACAATTATGGGACGCTCAGCTGAGTTCAAAAGGGGTTTGACCTCGCGCAGCCAGTGTCCTGCCGAATAGATCTGGTCAAATGGTATGTGCCCGTAAAGACGATGTGGCGCGCGGGCTTCTTCCTCGACCGAGGGGCGCGCTGAAACCACCCGCCAGCAATCGTAAACCTGGCTTGCATCGGCATTGACGATGACACCACCGAACTTTTCGGCAATCTGCAGCGCAAGCGCCGATTTTCCTGACGCAGTGGGCCCGGCGATCAGAACAGGCTTGTCATCCGGAACGGGGGGCAACATGTCCCAAAACCGCGATGAGATTGCGTTGGCCATCTGGACTGCCTTATTCCTAACGTTCCGCATTGAACCTGCGGTGCTTTTGCTTCATTTTGCGCCGGAATTAAACCTGTGCCAGCCCGGAGCGCAACATGAGCCAATCCCCTTCGACCGAGACAACCGAAACCCCCAAGACAAAATACAAGCGCGTGATGCTGAAAATATCGGGCGAAGCGCTGATGGGGGATCAGGGGTTCGGCCTGCATCCGCCCACCGTTCAGCGTATCGCGCAAGAGGTGAAATCCGTACACGATCTGGGCGTCGAGATCTGTATGGTCATCGGCGGCGGCAACATTTTTCGGGGCCTTAGCGGTTCGGCGCAAGGGATGGAGCGTACGACGGCGGATTACATGGGAATGCTTGCCACCGTCATGAACGCATTGGGCATGCAGTCCGCGCTTGAGGAAGTGGGCGTATTCACACGGGTTATTTCCGCCATCCGGATGGACGAGGTGTGCGAACCCTATATTCGCCGCCGCGCCGTGCGACATCTCGAAAAGAAACGGGTCTGCATTTTTGCTGCCGGAACCGGAAACCCCTATTTTACAACGGATACGGCAGCCACGCTGCGGGCTAACGAAATGGCGTGCGAAGCCATCTTCATGGGCAAAAACGGTGTAGACGGTGTTTATGACAAGGATCCCAAGGTTCACGCCGACGCACAGCGCTATGACACCGTTAGTTATGACGATGTTCTGGCAAAACGCCTGCGGGTCATGGATGCCTCGGCCATTGCATTGGCGCGCGACAACAACCTTCCTTTGATCGTGTTTGGATTGGACGAACCTGGCGGTTTCCGCGGCATTCTTGCCGGTGAGGGAACTTATACCAAGGTTCAGGGCTGACAATCTGCTGAATGTCAAAAATCGGGCCGGTTCAAATCCCCGGCCTGTTTGCCTTTTTTGTCCGATTTGCGGTTCTGTTCATTGAAATGAAACCGCTGCTTTTGCAGGACGCTCGCCTCGCTTGCATAATCAAGAATATCGGCAGCAAATCTCTGATGAGCTTGAGATCCGATGAAGTCCTGACCGAGGTAGCGAAGTTGGACGGGTGTCTTTTCCCTTCACGTTCCGGTTGACCAACGCGAATGCGGCTGGCTAATTATCCGGGATCTTCGTTTGGGAACGTCCCGACTGAAGATCTGCCTGCACTTCCTTGTTTTCATGATAAGGTTTGCGGCTGGGCTGGAAGACCTGCCATGATTTCTGAGGGACCCGGGATCATGCCCGGGCACCTTGCCCCTGATGCGCAGCATGACGAGAAAGTAGCGAGCCATGACCAAACTGGATATCGATTTTGTTCGGGCACAATTCCCGGCCTTTTCTGAACCCGGCCTTCAGGGGAAGGCGTTTTTTGAAAACGCTGGCGGGTCTTATACATGCAAACCGGTCATCGACAGGCTGACGCGGTTCTACAGGCAGCGCAAGGTTCAGCCCTATGCACCTTTCGAGGCCAGCCGCCTGGCGGGCGAGGAAATGGATGAGGCGCGCGCCCGCATGGCCGCCATTCTGGGCGTTGACACAGATGAGCTGAGTTTTGGTCCGTCTACCACGCAGAATACATATGTCCTGGCGCAGGCGTTTCGGCAGTGGATGAAGCCGGGTGAGGCGATTGTTGTTACCAATCAGGACCACGAAGCGAACTCCGGACCTTGGAGGCGCCTTGCCGACGACGGGATTGAAATCCGCGAATGGAAAATTGATCCGGATACTGGTTCCTTGAACCCACAGGATCTGGAAGACCTTCTGGATGAAAAGGTGCGGCTGATCTGTTTCCCGCATTGCTCGAACGTTGTGGGCGAGATCAACCCTGTCACGGAAATCACCGCTATTGCCCATGCCGCAGGTGCATTTGTTTGCGTCGATGGTGTCTCTTACGCGCCGCATGGTTTTCCGAATGTTGGAGAACTGGGGCCGGATATCTATCTGTTTTCAGCTTACAAGACTTATGGTCCTCATCAGGGGTGCATGGTCATTCGCCGCACGCTTGGGGAAATGCTTCCGAACCAGGCGCATTTCTTCAACGGTGATGCTTTGTACAAACGCTTTACCCCGGCAGGGCCGGATCATGCGCAGATCGCTGCAAGCGCGGGCATGGCCGACTATGTCGACCTTCTGTGCGATCACCACGGCGGGCCTGACACCAATGCAAGCGCGCGCGGTGAATTTGTTCACGACCTGATGCGCGCACATGAAATGGACCTACTTCAGCCGTTGCTGGATGCGGTAAAGGACCGCAACACGGTTCGCCTGATTGGCCCGGCAAACGCTTCGATGCGGGCACCTACGGTTGCGATATCGCTGAACCGCAAGGCGGAATCCGTTGCCCGTGATCTTGCCGATCATGGTGTTATGGCGGGTGGCGGTGACTTTTACGCTGTCCGCCCGCTTCAGGCGATGGGGGTCGCGCCGGAACACGGCGTATTGCGTGTCAGTTTCACACACTACACTTCGAAACAGGAAGTCGATCAGCTTCTGGACGCATTGGATAAGGTTTTGTGATCCAATATCCGCCTGATTTCGTAGTACGAATAAACACTTGGGGCGGATATGCAGAAAGACAAAGCGCCAATACTATTATGGTTTCGCAGGGATTTGCGCCTGTCCGACCATCCCGCGCTTTGCGCTGCCGCAGCGACAGGCCGACCCGTCATTCCGGTTTTCGTATTTGACGACCTTGTGCGCGGTCTGGGTGCAGCCCCCAAATGGCGCCTGGGTCTGGGGCTCGAGGCGTTCGCCAGCAGGCTTCGGGACGTCGGTAGCCGCCTGATCCTTCGGCGCGGCAATGCGCTGAACGTTTTACAAGAACTGATAACCGAAACCGGCGCCGCATCGGTTTTTTGGACCCGCGCTTATGATCCGGATGCCATCGCCCGTGACACTCGTATCAAGGCAACCCTGGCAGATGGCGGTATTGATGCAAGGTCGTTCGACGGACATTTGCTGTTTGAACCGTGGCAGGTCGCAACCAAATCCGGACAACCCTTTAAGGTTTTCACACCGATGTGGCGCGCGGTGCGGGAGAAGGAAATACCTGTTCCGCAGGGCGCGCCATCACGGCTGAAAAATCCTGACAATTGGCCGGAATCCGAGGATATGGTCGACTGGTCCTTTGGCGCTGCGATGAACCGAGGAAGCCGGGTCGTTCGACCGTATGTGCAACCTAGTGAAAGGGCCGCCAATGATTGCCTGCTAGAGTTTCTGGATCGGATCGCACGATATCAGGAACGACGCGATTGTTTGGATGTAGACGGCACCTCGAACCTGTCCGAATATCTGTCACTGGGCGAGATTGGGCCGCGAACGGTGTGGCACGCCGTTCAGAACGCCTCGATGATGGGCATTCCCGGAACCGACGCCTTTCTGCGGCAATTGATCTGGCGGGAATTCGCGTATCATCTGATGTATCACTCGCCTCGGTTACTGACGAACAACTGGCGGCCCGAATGGGATGGATTTCCTTGGTTTGAGGATGACCAAGCCCCGTCGGTAATGGCGTGGAAGCAGGCCAGAACCGGCGTTCCAATCGTGGATGCCGGACTTCGGCAGATGTATGTGACAGGCCGGATGCACAACCGCGCGAGGATGGTTGTGGCAAGCTATCTGACCAAACACCTCATGACACACTGGAAAGTCGGGATGAACTGGTTTGAGGATTGCCTGATCGACTGGGATCCGGCCTGTAACGCGATGGGTTGGCAATGGGTCGCAGGTTCGGGGCCGGATGCGGCGCCGTTCTTTCGGATATTCAATCCGCAGACGCAGGCACAGAAATTCGACCCGGATGCGGTCTACAGGCAACGATGGATCGCGGAAATCCAGGATAATCCACCGAAGACCGCGCTGGCATACTTTGAAGCTGCGCCCAATTCATGGGGGCTGACACCGGACGCACGTTACCCTTCGCCAATTGTGGATTTGGCTGACGGTCGAAAACGAGCTCTGACAGCTTATGAACAGGCGAAAAGTCGGTAACGAACTGAAAACTTGCCAGAAACAGAAACTCGGCCTAGCTTATTTCTACGACCGCACAGGGGAGAGCGGATGATCCTGACCACGACTGAAGGGCAGAAGAACCTGCCCAGATATTTTTCACAAGTGCTGAAAATGCTTGGCCGGATGGAAAATGGGCGGCTGGATATTGTCTTGCCTGATGGTCGGGTGTTTCGAACCGAAGGCGCAAAGCCCGGGCCGGTGGCGCAGGTCGATATTCATGATCCGGATGTTTTTTCCCGATTGGTTCGCGAGGGTGAGCTTGGTTTTTCTGACGCCTATCTGGAGGGCGGTTGGAGCACACCTGATCTGAGATCGTTCATGGATCTGGTACATCTGGAATCAGAGGCCGTTTATGACGATTTCACCGGTCGGTTTCTGGTTCAGGCTTACGAAAGGCTTCGGTTCTGGTTGCATCGAAACAACCGCAAGCAGGCCCGAAAAAATATCTCGTACCACTACGATTTGGGTAATGATTTCTATTCCCTGTGGCTGGACGATACGATGACCTATTCCAGCGCATTGTTCGAGACCGGGCAGGAAAGTCTGGAAAATGCGCAGATCGCAAAATACGCAAGCCTTGTGGACGAAATGGGTGCCAAGCCGGGGGATCACATACTGGAAATCGGCTGCGGCTGGGGTGGTTTTGCCGAATATGCCGCAAAGGAACGTGGGCTGCGCGTCACAGGCCTTACGCTCAGCCAGGAACAGTTGAACTTTGCGCGGCAACGTATTGAAAATCTTGGGCTATCGGATCAGGTGGAGTTCAAACTTCAGGATTACCGCGACGAGCAAGGGCATTATGACGGGATCGCGTCGATCGAGATGTTCGAGGCGGTTGGGCAGAAGTACTGGCCTGTCTACTTCGAGACAGTCCGCGACCGGCTGAAACCTGGCGGTCAGGCCACGCTTCAGATCATTACGGTGGGTGATCACCGCTGGGATTATTACAAGAATGGCGTTGATTTCATTCAGAAATACATATTTCCCGGTGGAATGTTGCCGTCGCCAACGATCCTCAGGCAAGAAATTGAACGCGCCGGGCTGAGTGTGATGAAGTCACGCGAATTCGGTAAAAGCTACGACCTGACTCTTCGACGCTGGTATGAGACGTTCAATGCCAAGTGGGAAGAGATTTCCCAAATGGGCTTTGATGAGCGTTTTCGCCGCATGTGGAATTATTATTTGACTGCATGCGGCGCGGCCTTTGACACCGGCAATTGCGATGTGACACAGATCACTATAGCAAAACCGAGTTAACGAACGGACCCCTCGTATGCCCAGTGCCTCACGTCTAGTTGCCGCTGTATGTCTAGTGGTGGTTGCCTTTATTGTCTCCACGATGATCATCGAAAACGGGGACGAGGGTAAGGATTACGGCTATTTCACTCTGGTCAACATTGCGCTTGGGTTCGTTTGCGGATGGAAAATCATGGGCAAGCGGGCTGGTCGCGGATGGACGGCAGGTGTCAACAACGGACTGACCGGTGTCGCATCTTTGGTGTTCTGGGGACTTTTCGTGCAGGGCACCTATGAGATGTTCCGCCTGGCGATGCGTCACAGGTATGACGGCCCGTTCGAGGCGGTGCTTGCGATTTTCAAGCTTGGTGTCGAGTTTGGCGAGCAGCTGATTGTTCCAAACATTCTGGTGACGCTAGCGGTGGGCGCTGTCATAACCGGGTTGGCGACCGAAGAAGCGAGTCGCCGCTGGCGTTAAGCGACTGAACAACGAAAGCTCTATCCCCGTGTCTGATCTATTTTTTTACGGCACACTCAGGTGCCAGCCGTTGTTGGAACGTGTGCTGGGCCGCCCGCTGTCTGAATTGAAGATATCTGAGGCCAGATTGCCCGACCACACCGTCTATGGGGTGAAGGGGCAAAGCTTTCCGATGATTGTCAGCGAGAATGGCAGCCAGGCCGAAGGTTTGCTGGTGCAGGGGTTCGGCCCCGAGGATTTGAAACGGCTGACTTACTACGAAGGCGGTTTCGATTACGATCTCAGCCCCCGTGACCTTGAGTTGCCTGACGGAACGAAGGCGACGGCAAGCGTATTCTTTCCAGAACCCAACCTTTGGACGCCGGACCAACCCTGGTCCCTGAAGGACTGGTTTGGAGATTGGGGAGAACTGACGCTACTTGCCGCAGATGAGGTGATGGCCCACTACGGCAAGGTCGAAGCCGCTGAGATTGCGCGAAGTTTTCCAGCCATCCGGACCCGGGCCTGGGCCAGGTTGGCTGCGCGCCGGCGTCAGACCGGTGATGCGCGCGATACGGCGCAGGACGTGATCGTCCATGATCGCAAGCCCGCCTACATCAACTATTTTGGGATTGATGAAATCAGGTTTCAACACCGCCAATACGACGGATCAATGGGTCCGGTTCTCAACTACAATGGGTTGATGCAGGGCAGCGCCGTCGTTGTTCTGCCCTACGATCCGGTACGGGACACGGTCTTGCTGGTCGAACAGTTTCGCGTGCCGGTCTTTTTGATCGACGACCCGGAACCCTGGATGTGGGAGCCGGTCGCGGGCATGATCGATCCCCGCGAAACGCCCGAACAGGCGGCAATTCGCGAAACTCAGGAAGAAGCGCACGTGACCCCCAGCGCGCTGGAGTACGCCGGAGGGGTGTATTCTTCCAGCGGTTCGTCGACCGAGTTCGTCCATCTGTATCTGGGATTGGCTGACCTGACCGAAACGACCGACAACGGTGGACTTTCTTGCGAGGGCGAGAACATCCGCAGCCGGATATTCTCGTATGCCGAATTTATCGAAATGGTTGACAGTCATGCCTTCAAGGACATGCCTCTGCTGACTTTGGCCCATTGGCTGGCACGACATCGCGACCGGTTGCGCGGTTAAGTTTCGTTGCTTGTGGTTGCTGCGGCGCGCCTGTAAATCTCTGACGATACCAAATTGAAATGAGGGCACCATGCGCATTGCACGAGATCTTGCCGACGCAGTAGGGAAAACACCGTTGATCCGGCTGCGCCGCATCAGTGAAGAGACCGGTTGCGAGATCCTCGGCAAGGCCGAGTTCATGAACCCGGGGCAATCCGTCAAGGACCGTGCCGCTCTGTTCATCATCCGTGACGCAATTGCCCGGGGGGATCTGAAGCCAGGCGGGACAATTGTCGAGGGTACCGCAGGTAACACCGGTATCGGTCTGGCGCTGGTTGGCGCATCGATGGGGTTCAAGACTGTCATCGTGATTCCCGAAACCCAGTCGGAAGAGAAAAAGGACATGCTGCGCCTGGCAGGTGCCCAGTTGGTTCAGGTTCCCGCGGCGCCTTACCGCAACCCGAACAATTTTGTGCACTATTCACGGCGTCTGGCCGAAGAACTTGCGCAATCTGAGCCCAATGGCGCGATCTGGGCCAATCAGTTCGATAATGTTGCCAACCGTCAGGCGCATGTGGAAACAACGGGCCCCGAGATCTGGGAACAGACCGACGGCAAGGTCGACGGATTTGTCAGCGCCGTAGGTTCGGGTGGTACGCTTGCCGGTGTGGCCGAAGTGCTGCAGCCAAAGGGGGTGAAGGTGGCATTGGCCGATCCGATGGGCGCCGGGCTGTTTTCCTATTACACAACGGGTGAGATCGCGATGGAAGGCGGATCGATTGCCGAGGGTATCGGGCAGGTTCGGATCACCAAGAACCTTGAAGGGTTCACGCCTGATTTTTCCTACCAGATCACAGACAACGAGGCGTTACCCTATATCTTCGACCTGCTCCGTGAGGAAGGTCTGGTAATGGGCGGATCAACCGCGATCAACATGGCGGGTGCGGTCCGGTTAGCCAAAGAAATGGGACCAGGTCATACCATCGTAACCATCCTGTGCGACTACGGCACTCGCTATCAGTCCAAACTGTTCAACCCCGATTTTCTGCGTGAAAAAGAGCTGCCGGTTCCTGATTGGATGACCGATGCGCCACGCAGTATCCCGGGCGTGTTCGAGGACGTATGATGCGGCAGCAGGTCCGCCTGTTCCTGGCCCTTGTTGCGGTGTGTTTTGCCGTACTGGGCGGTTCTGCGTTCGCCCAGTTGTCTGATCGACAGAGCGAATACTATCAAGGCTGGGTCAAAACGGCGGATCGGGCCGAAGCGGTAATCGAGGCCAACAAGGCCTCAAACGCGGCTCTTGAAAATTTGCGGAGTGAAATCAGCGACTATCGCGAAGATTTCAACAATGCGCGGAGCGCGAATACAGAACGTATCAAAACGCTGGAAGGCCAACTGACGGCGCTTGGTCCGGAACCGGAAGGTGATGCAACCGAACCGGAAGACATCGCCAACCTTCGAAATCACCTTGAGGAGCAGCTAAACAGTCTGCGGGTCCCTAGGATAATCTCGGAAGAGGCGTTCAGCCGGGCGAATGGTCTTATCTTCGAAATTGATCAATTGCTGCGGGACCGTCAGGCAAAAGAACTGCTAGAGCGCGGTCCGTCTCCTTTGAATCCTGCCCATTGGGGTCCCGCCTGGACCGATGTTAACGAAGCAGCGCGCAGTCTGTTCAATGAGGTGCGCAGAAATTTTCAAACAGACGTGGTGCATGAACGGTTTCGCGACCGCGGGTTGGGCATTCTTGCCCTGGTCGTGATTGCAGGTGTTTTGCTGTTTTATGGAAAGCGATGGTCTGAATCCGCCGGTGAATATCTGCGGCGTCTGGGCGGGCAGGGCAGTGGTGTCTGGGCTTTCCTGACCTCTCTGCTGCGGATCATTCTGCCGTGGTTTGGCGTTGTGCTACTGGTAACGGCAGTGTCGCTGACGGGCATTTTGGGGCTGCGCGGCGCTCTGCTGATGGAAAACGTGCCTTATTGGGCCGGGATCATACTTTTCTACGACTGGATTGGCCGACAGTTCCATGTTCTGCAGGAAGCGCAGGGATTTAAGAAACTGTCGAGGCAAAGGGTAAGAGAGTTACGAGTTCATCTTGATCTGTTGGCGGGGTTCCTGATCCTGCACGAACTGGTAAAGCTGTTTGAGCAGATCGAGAATATCTCTGACGCGACGCGTGCCGTGGTCGCGTTCCCGGTAATTTTCGGGACGGCCCTGCTGTTGCTGCGTGTTCGCCTGGTCCGAACCGTGGATACCACACCTGACCCGGATGAACCGGCCGCGACGGCCCGGGCTGCCGGGTTCAGTCAGCTGGTCGAGTTCATTCGCAGAGCCTTGTTCCTGCTGGGGATCGGCAGTCCCATACTCGCTGTTCTGGGATACACGAACGCGGCTGAAGCGATTGTTTTCCCGGCTGTAAAAACACTGGTCCTCATTGCCGCATTGCTGATTTTTCAGCGTTTCCTGGCTTCGGTCTACGGATGGTTCAGCGGCAAAGGTGAGGCCGCCAAGGATTCGCTTTTTTCCGTTCTCGTCGGATTTGCCATGGCCATTCTGGCGATGCCTATTCTCGCGCTTTATTGGGGCGCGCGCAGGACGGATCTGCAAGAGATCTGGTCCCAGTTGTTGCAAGGGTTCGACATCGGTGGGGTGACAATCTCCCCCAGCAATTTCTTCACCTTTGTTGTGGTCTTCGCCATCGGGTATGGCCTGACGCGCATGTTGCAAAGCGGGTTGAGGAACTCGCTGCTGCCCAAGACCAGTATTGATCCGGGCGGGCAAAACGCGATTGTGTCCGGCACCGGTTACGTCGGTATTTTCCTGGCCGCGTTGATTGCCATCACGATTGCAGGCTTCAACCTTTCATCGCTTGCGATTGTTGCTGGTGCTCTTTCGGTCGGCATTGGCTTTGGTCTGCAGACCATCGTATCGAATTTCGTCTCGGGCATAATCCTGCTGGTCGAGCGTCCCATCTCCAAGGGGGACTGGATCGATGTGAACGGAATGATGGGCTATGTCCGCGACATCTCGGTTCGATCTACACGGATCGAGACGTTTGACCGAACGGATGTGATCGTTCCCAACTCGGACCTGATCAGTGGCGTGGTCACGAACTACACCCGCGGCAACACGATCGGGCGGGTGATCGTGCCTGTTGGTGTGGCTTATGGCACCGATACCCGGCTGGTCGAAAAAATTCTGGGCGAGATCGCAAATGCGCACCCCATGGTTCTGGCAAATCCAGCGCCCAGCGTCGTGTTTCAGGGGTTCGGTGCGGATTCGCTGGATTTTGAAATCCGCGGCATTCTTCGGGATGTGAACTGGGTTCTGTCGGTGAAGTCTGACATGAACCATGAAATCAACCGGCGGTTTGTCGAAGAGGGGATCGAGATTCCGTTCGCACAGCGCGATGTCTGGTTGCGCAATCCCGAAGTATTGAAGGCAGGGGAAGCCCAAACCAACCAGAAATCAGCGGAAATCCCCTCCGCAACACCATCAACCGCGCCGGTCGAGATGACCGAAGCCGACATGCCTGATGCCGATGGGGACGAGGTTTGACCTTCTTAACCGTGCTGTTGTTTTCCGGTGAATTTTCACCCTAATCGGGCCTTGCAAATCCCCCGGCGATAGTCCAAATATCCCGCTCACGGAGAGGTGGCCGAGTGGTCGAAGGCGCACGCCTGGAAAGTGTGTAGGCGGGAAACCGTCTCCAGGGTTCGAATCCCTGTCTCTCCGCCACTATCCAATTTATCGCGGCCGCTAAATACCAATATTTCATAGAAAATTCCCGATAGTATGGACTCGCGGTTCAATATTTGATACACTTTTTGACGCACAAAATGACATACGCGGGCCCGAATGCCTAAGAACCCAATAACTCTGCGATCCGAAACTTGGTATTTACGCCGGAGAGTTCCCAAAAGGTATTATACTGTTGAAGCTCGGCGAACTATCCTTCTTTCACTTCACACTGATAGCAGAGAGCAAGCTGAAGCTAAGTGGCGTTTGGTATGGGGCAATTTGGTTGAGGGTTGGGAAGCTAAACTGTCCGGAAATGGCGGAGATGCGCATAAGAGCCATCTGGTTGCGGCGCAAGTGGCCGCCACGCGAGGATTTCGCTACTTGCCACTAGACGACGTCACCGAGCTCCCTACGAACAAGTTATTGGAGCGTATTGAAAGTGCTACTGATATTGCCGAAGCCGCTGCGCTACTTGGAACAGCAGGTCCACCAAAACTAACTGTTAGCGAAGCCTTGGAAGAGTTTTGGGCGCTTTCAAGAGACAAAACGCTTGGAATGACTGCAAACCAAGTGCGCGTCTGGAAGAACCCTCGAAAAAAAGCTGTCAGAAACTTCATCCATGTTTGCGGCGACAAGGCGCTCGGCGAAGTTACTAGGGATGATATGCTCGATTTTCGCGGCTGGTGGTTGGACAGAATTGAGTCTGAAAACCTGACTCCAAACAGCGGCAACAAGGACTTTACTCATTTGGGTCAACTGATGAAATCAGTGAATAACCTTAAGCGCCTTGGCTTAGACCTAGGGCCAATTCTCAGTGAATTGGCGTTTCAAGAAGGCGAAAAGAGGAGCCGGCCACCATTTTCGACTAGTTGGATATCGTCAAAGATATTGGCGCCAGATGCACTATCGCGCTTGAACAAACAGGCAAGATGTATAGTTCTGGGCATGATCAATACAGGTGCTCGGCCATCAGAGTTAGCATCACTCGACCAGTCTACAATCGATTTAGTCTCTTCCGTGCCATCAATAACTGTTGCTTCTGAAAGAAGGAGACTGAAAAACGAAAGTTCTAAACGCAGAATTCCTCTGCTTGGAGTTTCGCTTGAAGCTTTCAAGGAATGTCCGAATGGTTTTCCCCGCTATTTCGACAATCCTGGACTATCCGGCACCATCAACTCCTATTTTTTGGAAAACGGACTAAAAGAAACAAACGAACATACCTTGTACTCATTTAGACATAGCTTTGAAGATCGCATGCTCGCCGCAGGTATCGACGAACGTATTCGCAGAGATCTGATGGGTCACAGTCTTGGCGGTCGCCAACGCTACGGCAAAGGTGCAGAACTAGAGCTTGCGGCCAACTTACTGGAACCCGTTGTTCTTTGATTAGCAAGCATTCTCGCTCTGTCCAAGGCGCTTTGGCGTGATCGAAATTGATCTAACTCTTGCTCGAGTTTCTCGAACACCGGTAGAAAAGCGGAGTCTTTCACAGCATACACCGCGACCTTTTTTATTGCTCGCTGGAGCCTTTCTTCGGTGACGGTAGTAGAATTTTCCACAGCAAATGCCCATCGACGTTGTGATGCGGCCGCAGCCATTCGCGTTCTACGAATTCGACCACTCAGTATCTTCGAGAAATGATTACGTTAGAAAAAAGCTTTGCAGTCAATGCTTATGCAATTGTTTTAATTTAATATTCTTTGCTAGTCTTGTCAAAGGCCATGACATTTAAGAACAGCCATGAATAGTGTTATTAGTCACATCGTATTCAGTTTTCAGATTAACCCCCGATGCTTCGCCAGCCGCTCCTTTAGCTGTCAATTGATTCGTAGCGATTGCTACGCGGCACGCTGCAAGAAAGCTTTCGCAGTCGGTTGATTTCTTCGATCAACTCAGTGCACATAGTTTCGGAGAAAACTACTTTGGATGCTTCTTTGAGCAAACTCCGCATATGGGATACTCCTGGACCACTCCAAAGTCTGGTTTTTGCCTATCGCTGACATTGTGGCAACATCGAGCAGGATCGGTCAAAGTGGGCTCATTGTTGCCGTTCTCCACAGCAAGCATGATCGACTGTTCGCAGCCCAAAGCATGCCTAGTTGGGCAGATTCTGATCTGAGGCCGAGCTCCCGATGGGATACGGGTGGTCTGTGAACATGAAAGAATGGCGACGTAGTACTTTGTATGCTTGGACGTCTCGCTGCGGTCTTGCGCAGTTTGTGTTGTCGATGGCAAAGGTGCTGTTTTGTTTGCGCAGCAAAGCGATCCCAATCAGTGGTCGCCCACTTTGGGCTGACACCCCGACGTCTCCAATCCGGTGAAAATGACAGCCCTGGACCTATTTCCAATGCTGAGGATCGAGGTGTTCGTGTAACTCCCTATGTTACTGCCAATACCTTACCCATGCGAACCTCGACCGAACCGCACATCAAGTCGTTGAGTTTGCGCCTGGTGCGCACTGAAGGGCGTCGACGCGCAGTTGTGGCTTTTGCTGGCAAATTGGCTGTCCTGCTTCACCAAATGTGGGAGCATGGAACCGAGTTCCGTTTGGATAAGATGGAGAGCATTGAATGATCCAAACGCCCTACATCAATCTAAACGGGGTCGTCCTTACCAGACGAGGTTTAAGGATGAAGAAGAAAATGCCTGCTGCGCCAACAAAAGCATGTCTCAAAGCGCGGCTCTCTACAACCAACCCGACACATGCGCGCAGCAATCCCACACGCACTTCTGAAAGGTCAACCCGAGTTTGCAGGGCGAGCTACAGCACGCCCAATAAACATTGCCAAGTCTTCAAACTTTATCAACCGTGAACGGGTCAATGCTAGCGCTGTGCGTAAAGAAGCAGCTTCTTGGGATAGCCAATTCATACCCTGCAACTTGCCTGTGTTTGAATTGATGGAGGTAGTGCGCCAGTGAGAATTTGGGAGGAAAGCTAGGTGTCGCAGGCTAGTGTCAAATGATTGAGCCATTGCCGAAAATCAATGACCGCGTCTCTGATTGCTTATTGTAGCGACTTTCCAGCTCTTTTTGTAACGTTACCAAGTTGTCAAGATCAGATGCTACCATCTCAACAGCCAAACTCGATTTTCGCCCGCTCTCCAAATCACATCGAGCCGTGTGGAATACACCATCTTGCAAATCAAGATTCGATGGGCTGAAATCGTAGAGTCGCCGAATGACACTTAAAACACCAGTATAGTCGGATTCCACCTCGTCAAGGTATTCATCATACTGATTACGACCGAGTCGTATACTCGAGAGAACTCTCTTGAGGTGCGGTATGGTCCAGCCTTTTTCTAATTTTTCTCGCTGCATTGAAAAAACGAAATCAAATACACTATCTGTTTGCTGCCTTTCCGCAATCTCTTCAAGGGCGGCTGTTAGCATATTATCTGGCAAGTTAATTATATATACAGCTGTAAAATATTCCTGAAAGGTGCGATGAACAAAACGATAGTGCCCTCCATCAGGAACTATTATACTGGTGGAGACCGTTGCATCCTTAAAAAAATCGCCTTCGTCAAAGTCGATACCGGTCAATTCTTTGGAAATTTTGCTCGCCTTTTCAATCGTGTCATCCGTGAAATTAAAAGCACCGCGCACGTAGGTGACCGCAGAAAATGCAGCAAGGCAAAATAAGAATTCGGATTTCTTTAGGCCCGAGTAGCGCTTTCGTTCAAAGCCACGCTTTTTTGCATCGTGCTTACTCCATAGGGCATTAAATGCATCATCAAAAAACTCATGGCGATCAACAGCAATCCTCCCAACATCAGAAAATGTTATCAGCATCACAGTTGCCAGAAGAGGTATTGCCAGAAATTCTGCATGCGTTCTGTGCAATTGATCATCTATTTGGGATAGGAACTCCTTCTTGATGCTTGAATCGAAGTCCAGCTTCCCAATTAGATTTTTTGTATCATCTAGGCTAAACCTTCCGATGTCGTAGAATTTCAGAAGCTCCCAGGTTTTTACAAAGAACTGCGGCCTGCCGCTTACAATTAGAGTGCACCTTGGAAATCTCTGGACGAATTTCACTATGGCTTTTCCATACTCCTTCTCCTTTTCCGGATCCAGCTCATCAAAACCATCCAAATAAACCGCAAAAAGTCCATTCTCAAGACCATCGTTTACTTGTTCTGGCATGACTTTTCCGGAAATTGAAACGAGATCTTCTAGAATAATCTTTTCTAAATCTGCGGCTCCTTTTCTCTCGTTGAGGTCCCGCAATTCCACAAATATTGGGATCAAGTCTTCCGCTCGTTGAACAGTATTTACAAAAAGATACCGGAGTAGCATGGACTTGCCAGCACCTGCGCTGCCGCGAACAAAAGCATGCAACGCATTTGATCCGTCCGGCAAACTAGACTGTTGCATAACCTTCCCCAGCAATCCTTCTTCGTCTAATTTCTCACCTTTTCTAGTCAATTGCATCGACACGAATATTTCAGAAAGATGAGCGCTCTCTGAATCGTAAATGAAATTTCGTACTGAAGAGCACATTCTGACCTTTTGAGCCACGTATTGGGAAAACGAAGCTTTTGCCTTGTTTCGATATCGTGCCCATTGAAACTTTAGCTTCTTCTCTCCGTATGAAAGAAGTCGGTCAATTGCGCGCGATGTAAGACCGGTTGCAATCTCCTGCTCGTCGATGATGTCATTCACGTCTCACGCTCCGTATATGAAGTATGGGATTGAGGTTAGCGCCCATACTCTGGAAGATACAAGCATAGCAAGAGCGTCAGGTAGCGCATAGATGACCGTTTCAACGACTACGACTTTGATAACCTGCGGAGACCATTATGTTCTAACTCGCCGCGAACGGTAGCCTCAGTTAATTGCACCTACTGACGCAAGCAACCCCAGGATTAGCGGCAGAAGCGTCAAGACTTGTATTGACAGTTTTGTCGACAGTACTATTGGTGCCGCTGACATACAGACTCCGACATCTCCGAGGCATTGTCACAGGCGGTTTCGGCTGTAAATGCGGTTACTAGATTTTTGCACCTCAGTTTCTGACGTTGAAATCTGATTGTTTAGGAGCCGCCAGCACCACTGACCCACCATTGAACGGCGCTCGCAGTCAAGCTGCCTACCATACCAAGCCGGCGTGTGTTCGAGAAATGCCTTTGGATTAAAAAATGCTATCCCAGTGGTTACCGAACTCAATAACTCAACCTGAATTGACTTCGTGAAAATCTCTTTGGGCTTCTTTCGCTTGTTTGCCATTCTTGGTTCCAGTTCACAAAAATGGTGGTGGAACAGTCCAAATGGGAAGGCTCAGAAGGGTGGCGATGCAAGTCGCTCAGGATACTAAATTGTGCTATAGTTCGCTTTCGCGCCAATTGTTTTCAGTAGGTCCAAAATGTTGAACCAAAAGCTCTTTTTCTCACTAGTTTTTTTCTTATCAAGTATTTGTACAGCATCGGCCCAAGCTCAAGACCAAAACAGTCTTTGGACAAAACTTGATTCATCTCTATTCGACAAAAATCCAAGAGATGCGGAACCGTTGGTAACGCTCGTCGGGCCGTGGGAACTTGGAAGGCAATGGGCACAAGGATGCCTGAGTGGTGATTTGGATAATGCGACGTGCAATCAAGATCTCGACGGTGACTTACCGGCCCATCCGAATGACAGAATTCCATCATGGTTTAAGGCAATGCATCAAATAGAGATGCAAGCCGGGGCGAGATGGGTCGCGACATGCAATTCTCTGGTTTTCCCTACCGACGGTAATTGTCCAAACAATGAAAGGGAGCGGGCAAGGCTCTTGGCCGATCTTGGAATGAGTGTTTGGCAAGATGATGCTGAAGAAGATGCAAATGGACTGTGGCTTCAAGCATGCGGGGGAGTTGACCCCCTGCCAGGCTATAAATGTGTGGTTGGTGCAGATGGAAAAGCACTGATAGTTCCAGTGGAAGGGTCAGCAGTTTGGTTCAATGAGAAAGAAATTGCTAGAAGAGAGGCTCTTGATCAATGGGGAAGAGTCTGCGCAGCGGTGCTCCCGCGGCCAGGATACAAATGTGTTGTAGGACGCAACGGAAGGGCAGAATTCGTACCGGACGATGATGGTGTTGCCATTGAGGAAGAACAACAAAGAAATGGTCAAAGGTGGGTCGAAGTGTGTGGCGCCGTAGATCCGTTACCGGGTTTCAAGTGCGTCATTGGACCAAACGGCGAACGTATGATCGTCCCGGTTAATGAAAACTTCGCTTGGTTTGAGGCTATCGAGACTGATGCAAGAAACATTGGCGCTCGATGGGTGGCAGTTTGCGGCGGTGTGGACCCGTTACCCGGATTCAAGTGTATTGTTGGCCCCGACGGTAAAATGCAGATAGTAAGGGAAGACGAACTCGACGTCTTCTTACAAGATAACCTGCAAAACAGTTGGGAATCGGCGTTGAGTTTGTTTGGCTGCAAATCTGAACTGTCTACGACTGAAAGTTGCCGTCAAGGATTGGACGGATTGTTCAAACCATACACGGATCCTTCCAAATTGTTCCATGGTGTTGTGTCCAATTTCAGCGATAAATGTAACTCATTGCACGGAGCGGGGTGCGCTTACGGACCAGAAGGAGTAGTAACGGTTTTTTGCGAGAAGTCGCGTAGGATGCCTCATTTGTCGCTCGCTGAGTTGGAAAAAATAAAGAGTGATTACATGGCGGAACTTAGCGGCTTTTCGCTTCCGCCAGAAATGGAATTGGCCTTCGCTGTCGACGGCACACCATTTGTTGTCGACGGCACACCGGCTTCTGCCGGTGACAAAGTTTATGGCACTCGAGATCACGACACGGTGCCTGATAAGGCAACCGTCGCAGCCAACAATGAACAACTGGAAGTAATCGAAGCGGGTTTTTTGAAGCACGTGGGAAGGTTCTTGGCTGGTGCAGCCTTAGACGAGGCGCATGACAAATACTTAGAACTCCAATTGGAATCCGCGCCTATTTTGCATGCACTACAGCAGACTTCGGGTGACAGAGTTGCATTAGCTTGGGCCAGCCTATCGCAAGCAACAAACGCTGACTTACTTCACCGACAACAAGCGGAAGGGGAAGTTATTCATCAAAATTTATATGACCTGCAAGAGCGGCTAAGGGGGCGACTTCGCGACGCTGTTAGAGACAGTAAAGAAATTAACAGTTTGTCTAACGACGAGCTTCGGAAAGAGGCACACGATAGCTTCAAAGAACGAAACGAGGAGTTGTTGGATGAGGAAGCCGAACGAATGATCTTGGACGAAGACTTGTGGAAGAAGTATGACGTTTTTGAAACGCCACAAGAGGGTGGCCCAGCAGCAGAAGAGAAGTCAGATACCGTTGCGCGAACAGGATAATTCCGTAGAAAAAATCAAAACTAGTTGTCAAGAATTATGTGGCTTAAGTCCCACCCGATCTGTGGACTAGAGCTCAGAAGTTTCGTTTTGCAGCGTGTGCTAAGATCAGCATGTCCAGAGTAGTGTCGGGTGCACCCTTTTTTAACCGCTCAGTCTACTTCTGAAGCGGTGGGAGTCTAATGGTGGATGCTACAGAAGGCTTGGGATTAAGTGATGGTAGAATTCGCAGGTTCAAGCTCTTTGAGTTATGAGAGATAGAGTTGAAAGCTGCACGAGCTAGTCTGAAATGTATTGTTTGATAACAGTTAGTTATCGGCCTGATAACCAAAAAAACTGTTGCGTTAAACCGAAGTTGTTGCCGCCAGCGCCTTTTCGTACGAAACTTTGAGCGATTTTTTGTTTTTGGTTGGTTCCTAGCGTGGACAGGTTCAGTACATACGAGCTAATAGGGATTCCTGATACCGTAGCGACGGTGCTCGTGCTTGTTGCAATGAGTCTCATGCTGGCACCATGGTTCGGAGGTTTAGAACTCGGACCTCTAAAAGTGCCCAAGACCTCTTTTAAACCAACGAGGATGTTGCAGTTCGGAACACCCCTGATCTTTGCGCTCACCATAGCTGGTTTTTTCCCATTTTGGACGGACGAACAACCGTCTGAACAAAAACTCCAAAAACTGTCTGAGGAGTCAGCCACGCCAAAGGATGGATCGAAAGCCTCGCTGTCAGATGCCGAACTTGCCGCGGCCGAGGTTGCCCGCTTTTCGGATTTTAACGCTCGCTGTGGTAAGGCGAGTGTCCCAATTTTTACTATGGAAACAATTGTTAACTGCTCTTTCGGAGAGTGCACAATCAACGAATTGAAGCGCTTTGATGACGGTTCACCAGATCAAAAGCTGTTTTCTTGGTTTAAGTTAGATGACATAGATTCCTGGGGGCATCCCATGCCTTCTGCTAAAAGTGAGATATCGCTTCGATGTAAGAACAATTCCGAGTGCTTTGTGACAAATGGAGAGGGTGTTTCAAGGGCCAACTCGCAGCTCTACTATTTTTCAGATCAGGCATGCGTTATTGAATTTGTAAAATTGATAGGGCTTGAATGAGATCTCATGCGGATTTTACGCAAATCCAACGATTTGATCCGGAATTTTTTGCTCTTTTATAGCCGAATTCCAGAGTGACGATCTATGAAAAGAAATCAAGGGAAGATCTTATAGCGCGAACTTGACCCCAAGAGTTAGCTAATCGGTTGGCTGATGTTTCGCAGACCTGTGTCTGGCTTCAGCGTAAATGGGACAATTCAGGTGGATTTGACCAATTGAGGATTTCGGATAATTGTCATTTAAGGCGGGGGCTTGAGTTTCACTTCTTCATCTCTTTCAATGAAAAGTCTGAGCCCTAGAGTGCGCGGCTCTAAAACCAAGATTCTAAAGAAATCCAATGCACACCAAATAGACTCTGATCGGCTAACTCACTCACCGGGCTGGTAGGAAAGAGATTTCAGGCGGGTTTGGTTTTTGCCATTGTACTTAATTGGATACCCGCAAGTTATCAATTCTTAGATAAGGCTTGATCATCTTGGACACCATCAACGACGAGACGTAGAACCACTCTCTCCCTAGGCTTCCATCGTAGTGCTTTCCCAAAAGCTTGAAACGCTCGTGCAAGCAAGCTTCAACAAAATAGCCATCTCTGCAATCCCAAACCCCCTCATACTCGAGGCGGTCTGGCATACTGGCCTTTTTCATACCGTTGTTGCAGTTCTTCAACCTTTGTTTAGGGTTTGCGGTGGAACCAATCTTTCGGAGATCTTTGATCGCTAGCGCACGCATTACATATACTTGTTCGTTTACATGAAACGGGCTCGAATTTCTTTTAGTCCTTCGTTTTCGCGTTACTTGATATCTAGCAACATCAGTCTTCTCAAACTGCGCACAACGCCGCAACTCGTCGGCCAAAGTCGCCATCCACCTTGGCTTTGTTCGAGCATATGTGCATTCTTTATCAACTTGCTTTAACAATTGTATGTCTCGGTCCAACCATTCTACCAGACCAACTATCTCTTTCGTCGAGACAATCCTTCCATGACTTAGTTCAGCTGCCAACATTAGAAGATGCCTGAGCCGAGCAGCAGTACTTGGCGTGAACTTCGTTCGTCGCGGCATTGCACAAAAACTTCTCTGCCATCACAATGAGAAGAGGTTGATGGCATTTGATTTGCTCGTCAAGGATTGCATGTGTGATCAATTATTTGGGTTCGGCTATCCGCATTCAAAGACCTGTAAGACTACTGAAAGCTTCACTGGGGCGTATCGGGCTTGATGCACATTTTGATACACAAAAAGACGGTGGCTATGGATTTTATTCTTTTAAAATAAATAAAAGACAAGACTTTGACGGACTGTCTCTCCGCCATAAACCGAACGAAGCCGAGATCCAGCCGTCTTCTGAGAGCCGCTGATTCAGACTTTTTTCGTTTGACCTATTTTGGTCGAGTCATATCCTTGCAGCTGACTGACCAGCGGTCTTTCTTTCAATAACAAATTACCCATTCGAAAAGGCCGCTTTTGTCGACTGTGTCAGGCGCACGGCGTTTGATGCCGATCCATGCATTGAAGCTGGAGTTTTTGGATGAACGGCTCGGAAAGGCTCTCGGAAAAGTCTGTTCTCGGAACATGGAAACTTGTCGCTTATCGCTTTGACTACGACGATGGCACGCACGAGGAACCATACGGGCCCGATCCGATTGGAATGCTTCACTATTCTGAGGACGGGCATGTATTCGTGCACATGATGGCGGCTGGTAGACAACCTCTTGGTTCGGACAGTTCGACCGCAACAAGCGAGGCCGCCCAAGCGGCACTCGGCAGCCACATCTCCTATTGCGGTACGTTTCAAGTCTCTGACCAAACGGTCAATCATGAAGTACTAGTCTCGGTTTTGCAGGATTTTGTAGGCCTGACCTTGCAGCGAGAAATTGAGGTCGCAAAAGATCGGCTTACGCTTCGTGGCAAGAACGCGACATTTGGAGGGAAACGTGGAACGGCCGTGCTGGAATGGGCGCGTGCAGATTGAAAGGACTTGCTGTCGAGTTTCCCCTGAATGCTGGCCCACAGGATCCCGACGGCGGCTTACTTTGGACAGGAGGAGAGTAATGGCGCGCATTCTGGATTTTTCAGAGCAGAACGTCATGGTGACAGGCGGCTCAAACGGCATCGGGCTCGCCGTCGCGGAAGCGTTCGCAGACGCTGGAGCGAAGGTGACTGTGACCGGCAGAAGGGGATCGGTCGGGGAGTATCAGGCGGACCTTTCCGCCTTCCGATACCATCAGGTGAACATGGAAGACGAAGCCTCGGTAGCTTCCCTGGTCGCCGCGACTGGTCAGGTTGATGTTCTTGTCAACAATGCGGGAACCTTTGTTGATCCTCCTGAAGGCCTCTCACCCGAGGGGTTTGATCGAAACATGATTATCAACCTCAACTCGGTTTATCGCCTAAGCCACGGCCTGTACCCGAAATTGGCCAAACGGCCGGGATGCATCATCAATATCGCCTCGATGTACAGCTACTTCGGAAGCGGATCGGGGCCAGCCTATGCTGCAAGCAAAACCGGCATCGTTGGCCTGACTAAATCGCTTGCGGTCGCTTATGCGCGTGACGGCGTACGGGTAAACGCCATTGCGCCAGGATGGATCCGGACCAACCTGACCGCAGGATCGCAGGCAAACGACACGTTCAGCGCTTCCATCGTCCAGCGAACACCTTTGGCGCGCTGGGGTGAGCCAAAGGAAATGACCGGGACAGTTCTTTACCTTGCATCATCAGATCTGGCCGGATTTGTGACAGGCGTGACAATACCGGTGGATGGCGGTTACAGCGTGATGTAGGACAATGCGTCTACGTTTTCAGGCCGAACTATTCGTCAGAGAACGTATGGCGCCAGCCCCATTCCTACCACCATGGATCACTGTTCGTCATGTCGGTTGGTCGCGCGTGTATTGATTGGGTGATCAGTGGTGAATTGACTGGATGCTGCATTGTATCAAGACAGCGGCGCTTTTATATCTGGCTGGCACATGCTGTGGCTTTGCAAGACAGTTGCGGTGAATTTGACCTACTGGAATAACGCTTCATGATCGATCTGAGTTCTTTTGAACCACTGCGAAAAAGCCGCAATTACCTGATTTTCCAGCACCCTGAACAAGACAACGCGCTGCTCAAGGTCAGAACGGATAAACCGGTTCGCAGTCATTTTGTACCGCGATACGCTGAATGGCGTTATGGCAATCTGCGGCAGTGGAACCGCGAGGCAAATGAGTACCTGGCCGCACTGAGCCGAGGATGCCCCGAAATCGAGCGTCTGGCCCGGTTTATGGGATACGCGTCGACATCAGCGGGGCCAGCACTGGTCGTGGAAAAGATGACCGGCCCGGGCGGCGATCTGGCACCGACGGTGTATCAGGAATTTGTCTCGTACGACGGCGACAAAGACAAAATCCGTGCGCTGCATGATGAATTCATGGATCTTCTGGATGACTTGGAACGCGGCAACATTCTGATGGGCGACATGGGGTTGGAAAACGTTGTTCGCGCTGAACAGAGGGGCGGGCGTCTGGTCGTGATTGACGGGCTGGGTGAAAGGGTTCTTCTGCCTTTGACGCTGTTTAGCAAACGTGCGTATCAGCATTCCATCTTGCGGAGACGCAAGCGCATGTCAGCCAGCTTTGGCGAATTTTGATTGGCGAATCCTCGGCCGGCGAACTCGTGGCCAGCGTGCAGGGTTGATTTGCGGATCAAGCAGGACCGGCCTGCGCTAATTGAACGAAAGGAACGGTAGTGGAGCGTCAGAGGCAGGATCAGTTGAGCGGTGTGTTTTATATCAACCTGGACCGCGTTCCCGAGCGGCGGGAGTTCATGGAGGCCGAATTCGCCAAAGCCGGGTTGAGCAACGCAATTCGATTTAGTGCGACGGACGCGCAGGCAGAAGGGGCGCTTGAGGGGAACGGATACGTCCCGGGAACCGGTAATCGTTGGGGCCTGAAGCAAAGCGAGATTGCCTGTTTTGAAAGCCACCGGGCCGTCTGGAAACAGATCGTGGATCAGGGACTGCAAGCCGCCGCGGTTTTTGAGGACGATGTGGAAATGTCTGCCAGCGCCGGAGGCGTAATTGAGACAATTCTTTCCAATGGCCAAGTCTTTGATTTTGTGAAGCTTGACTATTCTCCCAAACCGTTGCGTTTCGGGCCACAGGAGACCATTGGTGGTGTCATGGCAAGACCGATGCTGGAAATGGCACCCAGTGCGGCTGCGTACATTCTTTCACAGGAAGGGTGCCGAAAGCTTTTGTCGTGGTCGGAAAATTACTCAGATCATTTGGACGATTTCGTATCTATTCCGCGCACCGACTGGCGCATGTTTCAGGTGTTCCCTGCTGTCGGGGTGCAGATGATCTGGTCGAAGCAACAGGGTCAGACGGTGGAAACTGTCAAAGTCAGCGAACGGTCACAGGACAAGACAACGAATAGCGGTCTGGACAAGGGGCCGCTTTGGTTTCGGGTCCGGCGCGAACTGCAGGCTGCGGGCCGAAAACTGCGTTGGCGAATGGGGCGGCAAAAGCGGCTGCTGAGTCAGGGCGGCTATGCAGGGTTCATTCCCTGCTCCGAAGATTTGAGAGTCTGAAGTCTACGGCTACCGGGCCATTCATGTCGTTGAAATCAGTGTTCCGGTCATAATCGTTAACAAAACTGTCAATTTGATATAACCTTGCAGTGTTATGAAGAATTAACGCGCAGGTAATTGGTGTGGGTCAGACTATTTATGAAAAATACGGCGGGTTCAAAACCATCAGCCGTATCGTGATGACATTCTACGAAATGGCGCTGGACTCCGATGAAATCGGAGGGTTCTTCGAAGACATCGACATGCCGCGTCTGATCGATCACCAAACCAAGTTCGTTTCGTCACTGGTCGGCGGACCGGCATCGTTCAGTGATGAACGGATCGAGGCGGTGCATCGGAACCTGAACATCAGCCACTCGGACTTTGACGAGATGGCCGAATTGTTCGGGCAGGCATTGTCGATGCACGGAATGTCGGACGGTGATGTGAAAACGGCGCTGGCTGCAATCGAAGGGAAGCGCGCTATCATCGTGGCGCGGGACGCTGCATGAGTATTCTTGCAATCAATGAACAACTGCTGCGTGCAATCGGGGTAGGAGTGGCTGTTGTCCGTGCCTCAGATTTAAGTTTTGTCTTCTATAATGGACCCTTCAGCGAATGGTTCGGCACGCCAGCCGAAGGACAAACCCTGATGGACTTCCTTCCGGACCTGGATATGCGCGAACTGGAGGATGTGAAACAATCCGGTCTGCGTTATTCAGTGGAGTTGCAGATCAAGCCGAAACGCAGGACCCTGATATTTGCCACGGCCGTTTCCCTTGCCAATGGCCTTTCCGAGCAGGTCCTGGTTGTTGAGTGCCAGAACATCACCCGCATTCGTGAACTGGAAAGCATGATTGACAGCTACTCGACCATGGTGGAACGCAATACGCGCGAACTTGAGCGGGAAAAGGAGCGGGTCGAGCGGTTGCTGCTGAACCTGATGCCTCGTGCGGTTTACGAGGAGTTCAAGACGTTCGGCGTTGTGACACCGCAGCTTTATGAACAAGTGTCGGTGGTTATGCTGGACTTCGTCGGATTCACCGATTTTGCTGCGAAAACAGACCCGACAGTCACGCTGAGCGAGCTGAATGATATTTTCACGGCATTTGACCGCATCGTGGAACAATATGGATGTGAAAGGATCAAAACGATCGGAGATGCCTATCTTGCGGTGTCCGGCATGCCCGATGCGACGCCGGACCATGCAACGGCTGTCGCCCATTGCGCGGTCCGGTTCCTCAGGTATCTCGAGCGGCGCAACGAGACACACCCCCACAAATGGCAGGCCCGTATCGGGTTGGGCATGGGCGCCGCGGTGGGGTCGGTGGTCGGTATCCAGAAATACGTCTACGACGTTTTTGGCCCGGCCGTGAACATTGCGTCCAGATTGCAAGTCTTTGCGAACCCGATGAAAATTGTTGCTCCGGAAGAAATGAAGTATGCGTTGATTGACGAATTTCAGGTCTCCGATCTTGGGCGCGTGGAAATCAAGGGCATGGGTGAAATGGACCTGATCAATGTGACGTCCGGCCTGAGCGTACCGCAACCCAGAAAGGTCTTCTGATCGGGTTCAGTCGTCCTGCGGAACCAGGCCAAGCCCCCTCAGGTAGATGCCGATGCCGGTCTCCAGAAGGTCTTCGGGCGGAAAGGGAGAGCTTGCGCCGGTATTTCGGGCAAACAGTTCCACGACTCCATGACTCATTGCCCAAATATGGGCGCTGAACATCGATGCGGGCGGGCGTTTTTCCGGCGGAATGTGCTTGGACAGCTCACTGGCGGCTTTTTCCAGAACGGCCTTGGCCCTGTTGGCGGCCATCGCCAGTTCCGGGGTCCGGTTCAGGGAAATACCGCTTTCAAACATCGAAATGTAGTGACCGGGATGCTTGCGGGCAAAGGCCAGATATGCACGCCCGGTCGCCTCGAACGCGGCCAGGGCCGAGGGTTGGCCTTTGTCGTATGCGTACTGCATCAGATCCGCAAACATCTCGAACCCCTGACGCGCAGCTTCGGCGATCAGGTCTTCGCGACCGTGAAAATGCCGGTACACTGCGGCAGGCGTTACGCCCGCCGTCTTGGCAGCCTCGGACAGGGTGAACCCGGTGGGACCCTTTTCTTCGATCAAGGACAATGCCGCCTCGATCAGCGCTTGTTTCAGGTTTCCGTGGTGATACCCGCGTTTTGTCATCCAGGCCTCAGGCGTCTTTTGTTGTCATAACTTGTAAAGTAAGCAGGCTGGCCCGTCCAACAACTGCACCATGTTTGCCAGTCAATCGTACGCCTACGACTCCCAGATGTCCGGCCCGCCGCAAATCAGGGGATCGATCTCTCCGATCGCGCTCTTGTCCTTTTCGTCATAGTCCAGCGCGTGCAACACTGTACGAATGGCGGCCAGTCGCGCACGTTTCTTGTCATCCGAGCGGATGATGGTCCAGGGACAGTGATCCGAGTGGGTGCGGCTCAGCGTTTCTGCGATGGATTGGCTGTACTCATCCCATTTTCCAAGACCGGCAACATCGATCGGGCTGAGTTTCCATTGCTTGAGCGGGTCATTTTCGCGATCCAGAAAGCGATTGAGCTGTTCCGCGCGCCCGACATTCAGCCAGAACTTGAAGAAATGAATGCCGTCATTTACCAACCCGGTTTCCAGCGGGGCGACCTGACGGAAAAAGCGCTCCCGTTCTTCAGAGGTGCAAAAGCCAAAAACGTTTTCCACCACACCCCGGTTGTACCAGCTGCGATCAAAGAACACGATTTCACCTGCCGAGGGCAGATGCTGGATATAGCGTTGGAAATACCACTGGCTGCGTTCGGCATCCGATGGTTTGCTGAGCGCCACAACCCGCGCGCCACGCGGGTTCAGGTTTTCGCGAAAGCGTTTGATGGTGCCGCCTTTACCCGCCGCATCGCGGCCTTCAAAGATCAGCGCCACGCGATGATCCGATTCTTTCAGCCAGGCTTGCATCTTGACCAACTCGATCTGCAAAGCCTCCATCTGCCGATCGTATTCCTTGCCCTTCATTTTTTCCGAGTAGGGAAAAGAGGGGTTCAGAATTTCGCGTTTTCCGGCATCCTCAATCGCAGAGCGAACGTCTTTGGGCGCATCATTCCGGTAGTAGTCTTCGATCAAACCTTTGTCCGAACGGGCCATGCCTTACCTCGCGATAAAATCCATACCTGACTATGGATTAGCCGGAAGCCTAACGCAAACCGGCGCGTTGTGCGGCCCGGTCGATGGCCGAGGCAACCTCGGGCGCGGCGACCACTTGCGGCATATGCCCGATTCCATCAAGCAGGATCAATTCCGCAGCGGGGATCTGTTGGGTCAGCGGTTCCGCGTGCCAGTCGGTTTCAACCGTCGTGTCAGCCGTGCCATGTACGATCTCGGTTGGCACGGAAATCTCTCCGTACCGTGGTTGCAGCTCAGTGATCTCGTTCAGCAGGTTGGCGCGTTGCCGTGCATTGGCATGCATTGAATCGGGTCGCATCGTCAGCCCGGGGCCGAAATGCGCGGCGTAGCCTTCCGGGGCTTTCTGCGGCGCGAACACTTCATCCAATGCGCGTTCGACAAACCAGTCCGGCGTGTATGCGGACACGAACGGCAATGCCGCAAGGCGCCCCGTCGTGGTCGAGGCGAGCCGATTGAAACCATCCAGTGGTGTTTCCCAAGGGATGGCTGCCGGCGCGATCAAAACCAGCGCCGAAATGTTCTCGGGCCGGGTCACGGCCCATGCCAATGCAACGGAACCACCATAGCTTTGCCCGGCGACAATGGGTTTCTCGGCCCCAAGCTGGGCGGCCGCACGTTGCAGGATTTCGGCTTGCTCCGTGATGGTTTCGCCATTCGGGTTAAAGCTTTGGCTGTATCCGAGGCCGGGCCGGTCAAACACGATGACGCGAAAGCTTTGTGCCAGGATCGGAGCCAGCGCAACCGTCATGTCCCGCGTGTTTCCGCTGGAGCCGTGGATCAACACCACATCCGGTCCTTGGCCCATGACCACCGCGTGAACCGCAATGCCGTCAACGGTCAGGATTTCCCCTTCGGGCGGAAAAGCGGCCTCTGCGCTTTCCTGATATCGCGCGGCTCGCCACAGGGTGAAGGCCCAGAACAGGGCGAGGGCAGTCAGGAGGATGACGGCAACACGCATCGACCCGCGTCAGGCCCGCAGGTCGGTCATTTCCATACCGATCCGAGTGATATCATAGGGGGTGGTTTCGTAGATTTCGCTGATCCAGTTACCATAAAGCAGATGCGCATGGCTTCGCCAACGGTTCTGCGGTGTCCTTGTTGGATCGTCATCGGGATAGTAGTTCAGCGGGACATTGATCGGCATGCCGTTGGCGACGTCGCGATCGTATTCCTGTTTCAGCGTGTCGCTGTCATACTCGAAATGGTTGAAGATATAGATCGCGCGGTGGGCCTTGTCCTCGACCAGACAAGGCCCGACTTCATCGCTGCCCAGCAAGGTGATCAATCCGGGTGCTGCGTCTATCTCAGCCTGTTTCATCTCGGTCCAACGGCTGACAGGGATCACGCAATCGTCTGAAAACCCGCGCAGAAAGGGCGAGGATGGTTTCAGATTGCGATGACGGAAGCAGCCAAATGCCTTCGCGCCCAGCATGTGTTTCCTGACGCCATGAAAATGGTTGATCATGGCCATTCCGCCCCAGCACACTCCGAAAGTGGAATGCACGTTGGTTTGTGTCCACTGGAAGACTTCACTGATCTCGTCCCAATAGGTGACGTCGTTGAAATCCAGATGTTCAATCGGCGCGCCGGTTATGATCAGACCGTCGAATTTCTCGTCCTTCACCTCCTGAAAAGGGCGATAGAACTCCTGCATATGCTCGGCGGCGGTGTTCTTGGTCTGGTGCTCGGTCATGCGGATCAGCGACAGATCGATCTGCAAAGGCGTTGCGCCGATCAGGCGGGCGAACTGGTTTTCGGTCTGAATCTTCTTCGGCATCAGGTTCAGCAACCCGATGCGTAATGGCCGGATGTCCTGCCGCATTGCCTGATCCTCGGCCATGACCATGACGCCCTCGTTGCTGAGGACGTCAAATGCGGGAAGGTCAGATGGGATCTTGATTGGCATACTGGTCAAGCCTTTGCGGGAACAAGGTAAGTTTGAAAACTATGTTCGGTTGCGGCGGGTCTCAAGAGTGCGTTCGATCAACTCGTCGAAATCTCCGGCGTCCCGGACCGACGCAATCTCACGCGCGGGAATAGTGACGCCCCAATTGTCGGCCATTGCCTGGTAACGCGGCTGGCGGTGCGCCAGAGCCTGCGCATAGGTCCACCTGATGAAGGCATCGGGGTCGACCTCGGTCGGGGCGCAGTCATTCAGGGTCAGGTATTCGTCCCATACGCGGGTCAGAAACTCCGGCTGATAGGACATTGGCTTTGGGGCTTTGTCAAAGCGGCGGATCAGTTCGGAGGTGTGGTTTTCGTCGCCCTTGATCCAGATCATCAGTGTCTGGCCGGACAGTTCTGACAAGACCTGATCTCTGGGATCGCTTGGGTCGACCCACTCGCAGATCGATCCGCCCGTGTCACAGATGAAGTGCGGGTATTTATAAAGCCGCTGAGCCCGGTCGACAAAATACTCGGTATCCAGCAAAGCGTGGATTTCTGCCAGCCGGAACTGTTCTTGCCTGCGGCGATATTCCTGCAGTTCCATTCCACCCAATTCCGGGTCGCCCGGTTTGCCCAGGTATGTCGCGACGGGCTTGAGGTTCTCGAATGAGATGTTCGACCCGATATAGATCGAGTCCGACAGCAGCAGGTCGCGCAGAAAGGGCACCTTCATCGCCTGCGCCTTGGCGTTGTCGGTAATGTACTCACCCATGTAACGGGTCCCGATCCGGTAATCGATCGAGTAGTGAAACCAATCCCCCGAGTCACGCAAAACGTTCGATACGTAAGTCTTGCCCAAGCCCGACATGCCGAAGAACAAAACCTTTTTCCGCGCAGCCTCGCGCCAGTCTTTCGCTGATTTGTAGATCATGACCCGCCGTTCCTTTTGGAACCTAGCTAAATCGGGCAGCGAGCGGCGTCAATCTCGCGGACCCGAGCGGTTGAGGATCAGCAGGCCCAGTGCCAGCACAGCAAATCCCGCAAACGCATTGCGCTGCAGCGTTTCGCCACGAATAACTGCCCCCAGCACGATGGCGACGGGTGGAATTATCAATGTCACCAGCATCAGGTTTCCACTGCCTGCCATCGCCAGAATCCGGTAATACAGCAGATAGGCCCCGGCAGTAGCAATCAATGCGTAATACCCGATTGCCACCCATGCGGAAACGGGCAGGTCAAGCGTCGGGACACCATCCAGAAACAGAGCGAACGGCAGTATCAATATCGTCGACGCCGTCAGCATTCCAGCCGCAGCGACTTGTGGCGGCAGGTCGGACAGGGTTGCCCTGGCCCATGCCCCGGCCAGAGCGTAGGAGACTGTTCCCGCGACAATCGCGATCTGTGCCGTGCTTTGCAGTGAGAAGCTTGTGAAATTTTGAAGTCCAATGGCGATAGTGACGCCTGCAAAGCCAAGCGCAACACCGACGATACGAGCTGGCGTCAAACGTTCGTCGTTGAAGCATAGTGCCGCCACGATCACGCCGAAAATGGCGGTTGCGGCATTCAATATCGACGTCAAACCGGATGTCACATAAAGCTGCCCCCATGCCATCAGCGAAAACGGAATGGCATTGTTCAGCAGACCCATGATCAGAAACGCCCCCCAGACGCGTGGGTTACGGGGAACAGGAAGCCGTTGAAACCAAACCACAGCCCAAAGCACCAGCATTGCCCAGAACACCCGATGCAGAACCGAAGTCACGAAAGGCACCGAGTCCAGCGCGATACGAATGGCAACGAAGGATGCGCCCCAAATCAGGCCCAACAGACAAAGTTCGGACCAGGCGCGGGCGGAGAAGTGTTTTTGAGAAGTCATGGTTTGTGTTCGCACGTCCGGACGTGCACGACGACCCGGATCCTGCGAAAAAAAGACCCCGCACGTCATGCGGGGTCAATTCCGTGTCTTGGCGATCAGTCCAGAGCGTATGTGATCTGGAAGCCCACGCTCCACGCACTGTTGCCTGAGAAGTCTGCCCGTGCCAACGGTCCCGCGCCGTCTGCCGTCGCATCGCCGATATCGGTGTAGCGAACGCCGCCCGAGATCTTGGCCTTTTCAAGCGAGTACGTTCCGCCCAGGCCAATGCTCCAGAACCCGTCGGTCGGCCCCAGGTTGGAAACCGGATTGCCTGACGAGGATTCGTAGCCCAGTGTCACAGCTCCCGAGAATTCTTCCGAGAACTGATATCCCAGACCAAGAGAGTAGGTGAACGTGGCTTCGTCGTAATCGACCAGGTTCGAGGTCGGCGGATAGTTTGGCGGATTATATACCAGCTGAGGCCAGTCGACCCAGCGAATCGAGCCAAACAGAAGGGTCTTAGGCGCCACACCGGTCTGGAAGTCCAGGTTTACGGACTGCGGTGTTTCAATCTCGCTCGACGTGTCGAATGTTGCCACGGTTCCCGGTGTGATCGGGGGGCGCGGTGGAGGGTTCAGCGATTCCGTCTGCGACCAGTCATGGCTGATTTTCGAGTTGTAGGTCAGTGCTACGCGTGCCGCGATCTCGGGTTTCTCCCACGCCACACCAACCACATAGCCAAACGCGATATCGGCATCGGTATCCACTTGATATCCGGCGGCGAGCGGAACGGTAACGGATGCCTCAACACGTTGAGCGCGAATACCACCGATGGCGCTGAAGCCACCGTCGAACTTGTAGCGCAGCAGCGCCGTGATTGCGTCGGTATCAGCCGTTGCTTCCAGAACACCGGAGCGGCCGCCCGGAATTGGGTTCAATGACAACGGGTAATTGTTTGCGTATGAAATGTCCGCCCCGAACGGCTGATCGTACATGACCGCAAAATCAAGCTTGTCGGTCAGTGACGTTTTGAAGCCGAGGTGGGGTGTGAAGAAACTGTTGGCCACATCGCCTGAATCAACGGGCTGGCCCAGGGTGGCAGGATTCAAGCTGGGCATGGTGCCGCTGACGCTTGGGTCGGTATACCCCAAACGGAATTGGGCAACCGTACCTTTTTCGAAAATAAGGTTGATACCCTGTCCGCTTCGGTCCAGCCCCCCAGCCTGCGCGGCTGATGCACCGGCACATATCATGCACGCCTGTAGTAGCGCTCTCTTCATGTATTCCTCCCTGTTTGCCTCATAACGGTCGCTCTGCTTGGGTTGAGTGAATGGCAGAGTGAGCCCCGGTAGTAAGATTTGCGGATACTCGCTTTTCGTTTGTTTTAACGTCAATCGGTGACGGTGCGTTACTGGCTGCGACTATCCGGACTGACTGTTGCCAAACTGTTACGATTCTCGGACCAGACATTCAGAAATATCCCCGAAAAGATTACAGCCGCCCCCACAAGCGTCCAATTATCCAACGGTTCGGAGTAGAGCACCATGCCGACGATGGCGATGGTCGGCAGCCTGGCAAAGTCAAACGGGATGACCACGGTGGCAGGTGCAATCGCCAGCGCGTTGGTGATGCAGAAATGCGCCAGCAAGCCGGCTATGCCGACCAGCACCAAATAGGGCGCGGTCTGTACGCTTGGCAGCCCGATCTCGCCATCAAGACCAGCGGCAGCAAAACCCAGTACGCCTTGCATCGCGGTGAGCCAGAAAACAATGCAGCCGATCTGTGCGGTCTGTGTGAGTTTCTTGGTGGTAATCGTTGTAAACGCAAAGAAAACAGCAGACGCGGCGGCCATAACAAGACCCGGGCTAAGCGGGGCGGCACCGGGACGCGTGACAAGCAGGATTCCGGCAAATCCTATCAAAGCGGACAGCATTTTCAACGCGGTCAGACGCTCGCGCAGCAGCAGTGGGGAAAGCAGGATAACCCAGATCGGCTGGGTGAATTCCAATGCAAAGACCTGCGCCAGCGGAATAACACCAACCGCGTAGAACCACAGATTCTGACCCGTGAAATGCAGCGTATTTCGCAGGGCGTGAAGCCCAAGTCGTTGGGCAGTAACCTGATGCCAATTGGCTGTCAGGGTCAGTACGGTTGCAACGATCGCAAAGCCCACGATGCTGCGATACATCATGATTTCGAAGGTGTCGTGAAACAGGCTTAGTTCGCGCCCGGCGACAGCCATTGACGAAAAGGATGCAATCGCACCCGTCATCCATAGGGCAGCTTTGCCCGTCTGAGTTTTGGTCCCGTTCACGTCAAGTCCATGATGTTAGTGGATCATGCGATTGAAAAGGAACAATAAATTCAAAGGGAAATAAACAGAAAAGCCGGGGTGGACCCGGCTTTTTGTCATTCCCATTCGATTGTACCCGGCGGCTTGGATGTTATGTCATAAGTGCAGCGGTTGATGCCTTTGACTTCGTTTATGATCCGAGTGGCCGTTTCGCCAAGGAATTCATGGCTGAACGGATAGTAATCCGCTGTCATTCCATCCACTGACGTTACGGCACGAAGCGCACAGGCATAATCGTAGGTGCGTCCGTCGCCCATCACACCGACCGTGCGAACGGGAAGAATCGCCACAAATGCCTGCCAGATGTCGTCATACAGCCCGTGTTTGCGAATCTGGTCGATGTAAACTGCGTCGGCTTCGCGCAGAATCGCCAGCTTTTCGCGGGTGATTTCGCCGGGGCACCGAATCGCAAGACCGGGGCCGGGGAAGGGGTGGCGACCGATGAAACTCTGCGGCAGGCCCAGTTCCCGGCCCAGCGCGCGGACCTCGTCCTTGAACAGTTCGCGCAGGGGTTCGACCAGCTTCAGGCCCATCTTTTCTGGCAACCCGCCGACATTGTGGTGCGATTTGATGGTCACCGATGGGCCGCCCGAGAAAGACACCGATTCAATTACGTCGGGATACAGCGTCCCCTGAGCCAGAAACTCGGCCCCATCAATGGTGTCGGCGTGTTTCTGGAACACATCGATGAACAGCTTACCGATGATCTTGCGTTTGGTTTCCGGATCGCTCTGGCCTTCGAGCTCGCCCAGGAACAACTCGCTCTCATCTGCATGAATCAGCTGGATGTTGTAGTTGTCTCGGAACATGCCGACGACTTCTTCAGCCTCGTTCTTGCGCAGCAGACCGTGATCGACAAAGACGCAGGTCAGCTGATCGCCGATCGCTTCGTGAATCAGGATTGCGGCTACAGAGCTGTCTACACCGCCGGACAGGCCGCAGATGACTTTTTTGTTGCCGACCTGCTCGCGAATCTTTTCGATCATTTGCTCGCGGTAGGCGCCCATGGTCCAGTCACCGCTGAAACCTGCCAGTTTCACGAAATTCTCGTACAGCTTCGCGCCCTTGGGGGTGTGGTGCACCTCGGGGTGGAACTGCACAGCATAGAAATGGCGATCGGTGTCGGCAGTGATCGCAAATGGCGCGTTGGGCGAGGTGCCGAACACCTCAAAGCCGGGGGCGATTTCGCTGACATGGTCTCCATGGCTCATCCAGACCTGCTCGTCACCGTCGGCAAACCATTCATTCAGGATATCCAACTGCCCTTTGGGGGTGACAAAGGCGCGCCCGAATTCCGCTGTGCCGTGCCCGCTTTCGACTTTGCCGCCCAGTTGGTGCATCATCACCTGCTGGCCGTAACAGATGCCAAGGATCGGAACACCGTAGTTAAAGATCTCTTGCGGCGCGCGCGGAGAACCTTCCCGCGTCACACTGTCAGGACCGCCCGAGAAGATTACGGCCCGGGGGGCCATTTCCCGAACAAACTCCATCGTGACATTCTGATAGGGGTGAATTTCGCAATAGACATTCAGTTCGCGCAGGCGACGAGCGATCAGCTGCGTAACCTGGCTACCAAAGTCGATGATCAGAAGGCGGTCATGGGATGTATCACTCATGTCCGCGCCATAGGCCAAGCACGGGAATTTCGCAAGTGTAAGGTCATCGTCGTCGTGCAGATCAGGTCGGAAGTGCAGGTTGCGATGCTGACGGGGGATGCTTGCCACCTTGGGCTGACGCTGCTGGTCTATCAGCTTTGGCAGGCGGGCGAGGCAGGGATTCTAAAATCGCGGGGGTGAAACGCGCACTTTGGCCTCTTCATCTCTATCTCATAATTCCTTTCGAGCGGTTCGATTTACCGAAAGCTGACGTTGATCCGGGGCACAAACTATGTCGCTTTTATGTTCCAATGGCCGTTATCTTCCAATGTTCCGAACAGTTGTCACGATAAATAGGAACACAATCTGAAATTACCTGAGTATGGGGAAAGCAAATGGCTGAAGCATCAGCACGTCGCCGGAGTCGCGGTGGGGGCGGAGCCGCCCGCCGGGCAGAGCGCACTGCGGTTCGGATCGAAACCGCCAAGTACATTGAGCGCAATATTCCCAACTTCGAGATTCTCAACGAAGAAGCGTTGGAAATCATCGAGACCAACGCCGAGACCATTCTGGAAGAGGTCGGCGTTAACTTCGTCGACAATCCCGCCGCTCTGGAACGCTGGAAAGAGGCCGGTGCGGATGTCGATGGAGAGCGTGTGCGCATCCCGCGCGGACTGGCCCGCCAACTGATCAAGACAGCGCCCAGCCAGTTCACGCAACACGCGCGCGATCCGGGAAAATCGGTTGTCATCGGCGGCCGAAATATGGTTCTTGCCCCGGTCTATGGCCCGCCGTTTGTGCGTGACGCACAGGGCGGCCGCCGCTACGCGACCATGGATGACTTCAACAAGTTCGTGAAGCTGGCGTATATGTCCAAGTGGCTGCACCATTCGGGCGGCACCGTGTGCGAGCCGACCGACATTCCGGTCAACAAACGCCATCTGGATATGCTGATGGCGCACATGACCCTGTCGGACAAGCCGTTCATGGGATCGGTCACTGATCCCAGCCGCGCGCAGGATTCGGTAGAAATGTGTGAAATCCTGTTCGGCAAAGAGTTCGTTCAGGAAAACACGGTCATGACCTCGCTGACCAACATCAACTCGCCGATGACCTTTGACGATGTGATGATGGGGTCGCTTGAGGTTTATGCGAAGAACAACCAGGCCTGCATCATCTCGCCCTTCATCGTAGGCGGCGCGATGGCGCCGGTTTCGGTAGCCGGCACACTGACTCAGGTTCTGGCCGAGGTTCTGGCAGGCGTTGCCTACAGCCAGATCATCCGCCCGGGTGCACCTGCGATCTTCGGCGCGTTCGTTACTTCAATCGACATGAACTCGGGTGCACCAACCTTTGGTACGCCGGAGGCCGCGCATATCACCTATGGTGCCGGTCAGCTGGCGCGGCGGCTTAACTTGCCCTACCGCTCGGCCGGCTCATTCTGCGGCTCGAAACTGCCGGATGCGCAGGCGGCTTATGAGACGTCGAATTCGCTGAACATGGGGCTGATGGCCGGTGTGAACTTCATGCTGCATTCCTGTGGCTGGCTCGAAGGCGGTCTGGTTGCCGACTTTGAAAAATTTGTCATGGACGCTGACCAGTTGGGTGTTCTTCACCACCTGGCCAAAGGCGTGGCTTATGACGAAAACGCGCAAGCCATGGAAGCCATCCGTGAAGTTGGACCCGGCGGTCACTATCTGGGCTGTGCCCACACACAGGCGAACTTCAAAGAAGCGTTCTGGAAGTCTGACCTGCTGGATTACAAGCCCTACGAGACCTGGGAAGACGAAGGTGGGCGCGACACGAGGCAACTGGCCTCGGCTCGGGTCGAACACCTGCTGGCCAATTACCAGCAGCCGCAACTCGATCCCGCAATCAACGAAGCGCTGAATGCGTATGTGGCGGAAAAGAAAGCCTCGATGCCGGACGCCTTCACCTGATAGATTACTGAAACTGCGAGGCGCGGCTGGCCTGATACAGCTGCGCCTCGCCTGAAATCGCAATCAGCAGATCCAGACGCCGCACCAGTGAATAGGCGGCGTCATCGCTCTGTCGTTGCGCCTCTACTTCCTTCTCCATATCCATCAATCGCACAAGGGCCGAACCGGTTCCGGGTAGTGATCCGTATCCCAGAATACGTTGCAAATGCCGGTCACGGTTGTACTCCTGCGCCCCGAACTTGGCCGCGCGAGTCAACAGGCGTGGGCGGCGTAGCGTCGTGATCATTGTCATCAGGTCCTGCATTCTCGGGCTCCGTAACTTTTGATTTTGCGAGGCCAGTTGTTGCACAATCTAAGCGCGTGTTGCCTTGTTTATATTCGCGCCGAACGCTGCTTTCATGAGTGTTTATCAATTTGAATCAAATCTGGTTTTCGCCTTCAGGGGTTAACGAACGAGTAACGAAAGAAACCCTAGTTAGAATTGGTTAACTCATACTCCGAGGGCGATCTTAGACAGAATTTCTTGTCGGCGAGGACAAATGACTATGGAAAACAACATGGCTTTCACTGTTCCGGCATGGGTGCCGGAAGGCGCGCAACGTTATCTGGATCACACGGAAACCGGCCGGTCGATCCGAGAAATTGCGCGAACAGCAGGGTGCCATGCTTCGACGATTCTAAGGCAGATCAGACGGATCGAGACGCGCCGGGATGACCCCCTTGTGGACGCGGCGCTCCAGTCTCTGGCCGAGACACATTTCTCTGAATCCAAAGTCAGCGGCGGTTTCAGTTCCGATGTTTCAGACGGGACGCCCGAGGGGTTGGCCGCCGCCCGGGATGAGGAGTTCACTCGCGAAGCTCTCAGGGTTTTGCGCAGGCTTTGCGAAACCGGAGCGGTACTGGCGGTCGCCGAAGAAATGGACAAGGCCGTCGTTGTTCGCGATACCGGCAACAGCGCTGCCACCCGGACCGCAGTAGTTGATTGCCGGATCGCCCAGGCGCTTGCGCTGAAGGACTGGATCAACTGCGACAACCCGGGTCGGATTTCACGGTACCGAATTACGGCGCAAGGACGGGCGGCTCTGACCCGTCTGATTGCCCAAGCCGAAAACAAGGCTCGCGCCGGGAATGATCTTGGCATGGCCGAAGCGCAGGCGTCGTTTCAGGCGCACTCGGCTTCGGGCAACACGACTGCATCTCAGCCCGAGCGCGCCCGGCGAATCCGGTATAGCGCCACTGAAAGCCCGTTGATCGCGCTGGCCCGCAGGCGCGATCGGGACGGCAAGCTTTTCCTGGACGAAACACTGGTCGCCGCAGGTGAGCGTCTGCGCGAGGACTTCGAACTTGCCCAGATCGGACCAAAGGTGGCGCAGAACTGGGACCTGTATCTGACAGGCGGTGGACGTGGTTCTTTCGGCAACAGCCCCCATGTTGGAAACGGATCGTCGGATGCACGAGATCGCGTCGCGCGGGCGCTGTCGGACCTAGGGCCGGGCTTGAGCGATGTGGCGTTGCGGTGCTGTTGTTACCTTGAAGGGTTGGAATTGGCCGAAAAACGTATGGGATGGTCTGCCCGGTCAGGAAAGATCGTTCTGCGCATCGCGCTGCAACGTCTCAAACGCCACTATGAAACGCAGACCGGGCTCAATCGCATGATCGGATGAGCGGCCCCCTTGGCGATATGAGAGTCTTGCGTTGGTTGGGGTAAGTGATAGTCAATGATTATGAACTTCACCCTCCGGCAGTTGCAGTATTTCAGGGCTGTTGCAGAACAGCGGAACTTTGGGCGTGCGGCACAAATTTGTCATGTGTCGCAGCCGGCTTTGTCCGTGCAGATCAAAACGCTTGAGGAAACACTGGGCGGTACATTGTTCGAACGTCAGGCCCGGGACATCCTGCTGACCCCGCTGGGTCGGGACGTTCTTGAACACGCCCGTCAGGTGCTTGGCGCTGCGGACAGGCTGGATCAGTTTGCAAGGGATCACTCGGGCGGGCACCGGTCCCTGTCGATCGGCATCATTCCGACTATCGCACCGTATCTGTTGCCCGGAGTTCTGGCTGGTCTGAGATCAGCAGACGTGTCGTTGCGCGTTCAGATTCGCGAAGCCCGAACCGAACGCTTGCTGAACATGTTGCGGGGCGGTGAAATTGACGCTGGGCTGATGGCGCTTCCGTCGGGCGGTAGCGAATTGTTTGAACTGCCCTTGTTCGAGGACAGGTTTCTGCTGGCAGGCAGCGCGGCCCGCGTACAGAGACTGGCGGATAATCCGGAAACCCTGCGACCTGTCGATCTGCAGACTGCGCAACTGATGCTGTTGGAAGACGGCCATTGTCTGACGGATCAGGCGCTGGACGTGTGTGGGCAGGACAGAAGCAGCGGTTTGATCAATATGGGCGCGTCTTCTCTGGCGACCCTGTCGCGACTGGTGGCCGAGGGATTTGGCCTGACTTTGATGCCCGAACTGGCCGCCCGTTCTGAAACCGAGGCCGTGCCGGGGCTACAACTCATGCGGTTCGGGGCACCACAACCGGCAAGGACCGTGGGATTGGTACGTCGAAAATCCACAACCGGAGAGGACTGGTTCGACAAACTGGCCGGTGTAATCAGACAGGTCGGCGAAGAGATCGTGACCGCGACCCGCGAATAAGAAAAAGGCCCGACTTGGGCGGGCCTTTTCAACTTTCGGACTTAGGCCAGTGCGGGCTCTTTCGCCTCGCTCAGATGCGCCATCAGGGTCTCGGGCGACGAAACGCCATAGGGGTCCTCGGGGCAGTTATCCATCAGGCCGGGCTCTTCGAACCACGCTTCGACCACACCGTTATTGACGATGGCTGCATAGCGCCACGAACGCATGCCAAAGCCCAGATTGTCCTTGTCGACCAGCATTCCCATTTTGCGGGTGAACTCACCCGAACCGTCCGGGATGACCTTGACGTTTTTCAGGCCCTGATCCTGTGCCCATTTATTCATGACAAAGCTGTCATTGACAGACATGCAGTAAATCTCGTCGATACCTTGGGCGGCGAAGTCGGCATGGCCGTTTTCGAATCCGGGCAATTGATAGGTCGAACATGTGGGCGTAAATGCACCCGGAAGCGAAAACAGGATGACGCGCTTGCCGGCAAAATAGTCAGCCGTGGTTTTGTCTTCCCAGCGGAACGGGTTTGGTCCCCCGATGGCTTCGTCGCGAACGCGGGTGTGGAAGGTGACGTCAGGGAGTTTTGCACCGGTTTTCATAGTCGTATTCCTGTGATTCAAGTCTGATTGAGGTGTGATCTAAAACAGTTCTAAATCGCAATCAATGACCGTTATTCTGCATTTGCACGGTTGGCGGATGCCATCGGAAGCCACTGGAATTGAAAGTTTTAGCATTAATCGGCTGAGAGGATGCTGCGCCTGCATCAATCGGCAGCATGGCGGCTATGCACCTGTGGTGTAGATCGGCTATGCGGACTATGTTAGGGAAAGAAAATTGACCCAAAGTCAGGATACCGAGCCGTGCGTGATCTGAAGATTCCCGAACAACGCCACCCTGAAAAAGCGCATCGCCCCGACAACGCTCAGCCGAAAAAGCCAAGCTGGATTCGGGTGAAGGCGCCTGGTGGCAAAGGATACGCCGACACCAGGCGGATCATGCGGGACAACAACCTTGTAACGGTGTGTGAAGAAGCCGGTTGTCCCAATGTCGGCGAATGCTGGAGCCAGGGCCACGCCACCATGATGATCATGGGTGACATCTGCACGCGCGGATGCACCTTCTGCAACATCGCGACCGGACGGCCGGATACTCTGGATGTGTTCGAACCGGGGCGCGTTGCACATGCAGTCGAGAAGTTGGGACTGAACCACGTTGTCATCACCTCGGTCGATCGTGATGATCTTGAAGATGGCGGGGCGGATCACTTCGCCCAGACCATTAGGGCTGTGCGCCATCGTTCGCCCAAAACGACGATCGAGATTCTGACACCAGATTTTCTGAAATGCGATCCGGCAGTTCTGGAAGTTGTTGTCGAGGCCAAGCCAGATGTATTCAACCACAATCTGGAAACGGTCCCGGGTCTTTATCCCGAAGTGCGTCCTGGTGCCCGTTACTTCCATTCGTTGCGTCTGCTGCAACGGGTCAAGGAACTGGATCCCTCGATCTTCACCAAATCGGGCATCATGGTCGGGTTGGGAGAGGACGAGCAGCAAGTACGGCAGGTCATGGATGACATGCGTGCTGCCGACATCGACTTTCTGACCATCGGTCAATACCTGCAACCGACGCCCAAACACCATGGTGTGGACCGGTTTGTCACTCCCGAAGAATTCGCTTCGTACGAAAAGGCGGCCTACGGCAAAGGGTTCCTTATGGTTTCGGCCACTCCGCTGACGCGGTCTTCGTACCACGCTGGGGATGACTTCGCTCGGCTGCGCGCCGCGCGCCAAAAGAAGCTGGAGCAAGGGTGAAACCTGAAACCCTGTCGCGCCTGACCGCGCTGCGACACGAATTGCATCAATTTCCGGAACTGTCCGGTGAAGAACAAAAAACAGCCGCTCGGGTTGCCGACCTGCTGCGGTCTCTTGGTGCGGGTCGTGTTCTGACTGATATCGGCGGCCATGGCGTAGCAGCAGTATATGACAGCGGCCATCCGGGGCCCTGTGTTGCCATCAGGTGCGAACTGGACGGGCTTCCTATTCAGGAGCTTTCGAGCGCGCCCTACGTTTCGCGGGTCGCGGGCAAAGGTCATTTGTGCGGGCATGACGGCCATATGGCAATGGTGCTGGGCGTGGCCCAAGACCTCAGAGATAACCCGCCAAAATCCGGTCGTGTGGTTCTGATCTTTCAACCCGCGGAAGAGACGGGAAAGGGTGCCGCCGCTTATCGGGCCGATCCGAGGTTTTCTGAGTTTTCCCCGGATTATGTGTTTTCGCTGCACAATCTGCCCGGGCTTGACCTGGGTCATGTCGAAATCTGCCAGCGCGCGGCGAACTGCGCCTCGCGCGGTATGCGGGTGGTTCTGACGGGAAAAACCTCACATGCCGCCGCGCCCGAGGACGGGATTTCGCCGATCGGTGCGCTTGCTTGGTTGTTGCCGGAACTGGCCGGGTTGGGGACAGGCGGTCCGCTGACCGATGATTTTGCCCTGACAACCGTGACGCATGCCAGCTTGGGCGAGCAGACTTTTGGCGTCGCTCCTGGGCAGGCGGAAATCTGGGTGACCTTAAGAACCGTTTCGGATGGGCGGATGAAAAATCTGGTCGAAGAGGCCGAGACGCTGGTCGGACGAGCGGCAAACAAAGCAGGGCTGCAGGTCGAAATTACCTATGATGACATCTTCGAGGCGTGCACGAACGACACCGAGGCGGTCAAAATCCTTTCCGACGCCTGCGCGTCTCGGAATGTGGCCTACCAGATTACTTCCGAGCCGCAGAAATTTTCTGAGGATTTTGGGCAGTTCGGCAAAGCGGCGAAAACGGCGATGTTCTGGCTTGGGGCAGGGGCCGATCACCCGCAACTGCACAATCCCGACTACGATTTCCCGGATGCGCTGATCCCGGTTGGTGCCACGGTTTTTTCGGCTGCAATTCGCTCACTGGTTGGTTGATCGCTCAATTCACCAAATCGCTGACAATTCCCACAGCCTCAATGACGGTTTGTGTGTCGTCCGAGATCGACAAAATTTCGTCATCCACGCGGACGTATCTCTGACCGGGAGGTAACGGTTTCAACTTCCAGCCATCAAGGTCATCCAAGTAGTCGAATTGCAGATCTTTCGGTAGTTTTTGGCCTCGCGTGTAACGCTTTACCTGCCCGGGCGGAACAGCGACGCCATTATTGGATTTTATCGCCTTTTCGACTTTGGATTTGTCCGCACCTTTAGCTTTGCCTTTGTTATCTTTTGCATCCGCAAAACCAGTTGTCAGAGCGACTGTAAAGGCAGCCACAAGACCAATAGACGACACTTTCATCAGCAGAAACCTCCTTTGTTCTTCTAAGGGTAGTCTGCGGTTGAGCACATTGTCCATTGATATTCGGTTGCTTGAATTTATTGACTTTTCGTACAGTAGACATTTCAGGGGTTAGTCACGGACTACCTGACCAACAAGCCAAGCACACAATACAGCGATTGAAAGACCCTGAAATATTACGCCGAATACTAGCTTGTAGGCCCCACCTAAACTGCGCAGAACGCGGCGAGGGTCCGTACGGTCCTCGGTCAATTCTCGACAAAACGAACCTTGCCGATGAAAGGCAGGTTGCGGTTACGCTGTGCGTAGTCGATTCCGTATCCCACGACAAATTCATCCGGAATTTCGAACCCGATCCAGTCCGAGCGGAAGTCAACTTCGCGTCGGCTGGGCTTGTCCAGCAAAGCAATAGACTTCAGTCGTTTGGGTTTCCGGCTCAGCAGCAGGTGGGTGACATGGTTCAGGGTGTGGCCCGTGTCGACGATGTCTTCGACAACCAACACGTCCCGGCCTTCAATTGCGCCGCGCAAGTCTTTGAGAATGCGTACTTCCCGGCTGCTTTCCATCGAGTCTCCATACGAGGATGCCTCGAGAAAATCGACCTCGATCGGCAAGTCCAGTTCCCGCACCAGGTCGGCGATGAACACGAAGCTGCCGCGCAGCAAGCCAACAACGACAAGTTTGTCCGTACCGCCAAACTCATCGGTGATCTCGCGACAGAGCTCTTCGATCCGCGCGGCAATCGCCTTGGCCGAGATCATCTCATCTATCACATATGCGCGGTCGCTCATTGCTGCCCCCTTGATCTTTGGCGCGCAACATACGACATGACGCGCCATTGTCACCTGCAAATACCGGACGCCATGCCCATTCATTCGGAAAACCGCCACCTGCCTTACACCGCTCAGCAGATGTATGATCTGGTTGCCGATGTGGCCAAATATCCGGAATTCCTGCCATGGTGTGCCGCGGCGCGGGTCCGCAAGACCTTTGCTGTTGGAGAAGCGCAGGTGATGGAGGCCGATCTGGTCATCTCTTTCAAAGTCTTTCGCGAGCGTTTCGGCAGCCGCGTGACTTTGTTTGCGGATCAGAAAAGGATCGATACCGAATACCTGGACGGTCCGTTCAAATACATGAAGTCCGACTGGCAGTTCGAGGACGCCCCGGATGGCGGCTGCAATATCGCTTTCCATGTGGACTTCGAATTCAAGAATGCCATCCTGCAAGGCATCATCGGCGTTGTATTCAACGAAGCAATGCAGCGGATCGTACGCGCGTTCGAAGCCCGGGCCGCGGAACTTTACGGTTAATGTCCCAATCCTGAGGCTTTACCGGAGACGGGCGCACGCTAGACTGCGCTCATGACCGATTTCACTACCAAGATTGCCGCTTTCGCCGCTGGCCCCGTTTCGACCTCATCCCAGACCCGGATCGTAACATCCCTGTCCGTGCTCGACTGGATCGCGGTAGGGCGGGCGGGCGCGGACGAACCTGTGTCGAAAACCGTCCGCGCAATGGTTCTGGCCGAGGCCGGCGCACAGCAGGCCCGCTTGTTCAGCGGCGGTTCAGCGCCCTTGCGCGCGGCCGCGTTGGTCAACGGTACGGTCTCACATGCGCTGGATTACGACGACACGCATTTTGCCCATATCGGACACCCTTCGGTGGTTGTTGTGCCTGCTGCGTTGGCCTTGGCAGAATGGGACGACCGCATTGTCGTCGACCTTCTTGAGGCCGCGCTGGTTGGTATGGAGGTCTCCATCCGCATCGGGCTGTGGCTGGGACGCGGTCATTATCAAGCTGGGTTTCACCAGACCGCAACGGCGGGCGCGTTTGGTGCGGCCGTTGCCGCCGGGCGGATATTGGGCTTCGATGCCGGGCAAATGGAAAGAGCCCTGGGGCTTACTGCGACACGCGCCGCCGGGCTTAAGGCGCAGTTTGGAACCATGGGTAAACCATATAACGCCGGTATGGCATCATCTACCGGAGTCGAGGCGGCGCTGCTCGTTCAGCGCGGGTTCGAACCGAACTCTGCCGCGCTTGAAGGGCAGTACGGGTTTGGCGCCACTCATCACGGAGAGGGCGACATCGTCTCTGCACTCGAGGGTTTGGGCGATGAATGGCTGTTCGAGTCCGTCAGCCACAAGTTCCATGCCTGCTGCCACGGGTTGCACGCCGCGCTGGAAGCGGCGCGTGACCTTGACATCGCGGAACCCGAAGTGGCCGAGATCAAGATCAAGACGCACCCGCGCTGGATGAGCGTGTGTAACCAGATGTCGCCGGACACCGGATTGGGTGCCAAGTTTTCCTATCGAACGGTGATTGCGATGCAGGCGCTGGGATTCGATACCGCATTGCCGGAAAGCTATTCGGCCAGAACCTGCGCCGACCCGCGCATTGTGTCCCTGCGAAACCGGATTTCAGTCGATGCCGATGACAGCCTGTCTGAAACGCAAGCGCAGATATCTCTTCTGCGCCGCGATGGCGTCCGGCGTAAGGCGAAGCATGATCTGCTGACGCCCATGGCTCTGTCGGACCGCGAAGACCGCGTCCGCGGCAAGGCCGCCAAACTTATCGGACACGAAGACGCGGACGCGGTCTGGTCGATGCTGCGCACCGGGGGCCGCGCCCGCGAATTGCCAATCAATCCTGTAGGTTAATCAACCCGCCAGTGCAGCGGGAAGCCCGGGTCGAACACGGTCACAGGGCCATCCCCTGTCTCAATTTTGGACGGGTAGGTCACCGCGTCACCCTTCGTCAGGGTGAGGCTGTCCTCATTCACAGGCAAGCCATAGAATGCCGGACCGTTGAGCGAGGCAAACCCTTCCAGCTTGTCCAGCGCGTTTTCACGCTCGAACATTTCCGCCAGCAGCGACATGGTGTTTGTCGCCGTGAAACACCCGGCGCAGCCGCAGGCCATTTCCTTGTTAGCATCCGTATGCGGCGCGCTGTCCGTGCCCAGGAAATACCGCGCATCGCCCGAGGTCGCTGCGGCCAGCAATGCAAGGCGGTGTTCTTCCCGTTTTGCGACAGGAAGACAATAATAATGTGGTTTGATGCCGCCAACCAGAATGTGGTTGCGATTGATGATCAGGTGATGCGCCGTAATCGTTGCGCCCAGTCCGGCCTCGTTCGATTTGACATAATCGACACCGTCTTTCGTCGTAATATGCTCCATCACAACACGCAGTTCGGGCGTCGCCTTGCGGATCGGATCCAGAACGCGGTCGATGAACACAGCCTCACGGTCGAAAATATCGATCTCTGCATCGGTTACTTCGCCGTGCACACAAAGCGGCAAACCGATGCTCGCCATTTTTTCCAGTACATGGCGGACCTTGTCGAAATCGCGCACGCCCGAGGCAGAATTCGTCGTCGCGCCTGCCGGGTACAGCTTGACAGCCTTGATCAGACCGCTGGCATGGGCGGCGGCCAGATCATCCGGGTCCGTATCTTCAGTCAGATACAACGTCATCAACGGCTCGAAACTCATTCCTTCCGGCAGCGCGGCCAGAATACGCTCCCGATAGGCTGCGGCCTGTGCGCCGGTGACGACAGGGGGCACAAGGTTCGGCATGATGATGGCGCGCGCAAAATGGCGTGCTGTTTCGGGCAAAACGGTCTGCAACATAGCGCCATCGCGCAGATGCAGATGCCAGTCGTCGGGGCGGCGGATCGTGATGCTGTCTGTCATGTGCCCCGGCTAGCACAAGGGTCGCAATCGTGAAAGACCTTGTCGAACCATCTGATCGCAGTAAGTCCAGAAAGACCGGTGGGGTTGACGCAAGACCGGCACCATGCCCTTGTGTGCGAAAGGAGATTGGCTGATGAACCACCCCCAATCCATTGATGCGGTTCAGAAGATGTTGGGCGCGCAGGGATACGTCTGCGGCCGGTCTCTGGCGACCGTTGTGTTTCTGTCTCTCAAACTGGGTCGCCCGCTGTTTCTGGAAGGCGAGGCCGGGGTCGGCAAAACCGAGATCGCCAAGGCGCTGGCTTCCGGTCTGGGGCGGCGGCTCATCCGGTTGCAGTGCTACGAGGGGCTGGATGCCGCGTCGGCCGTTTACGAGTGGAACTTTCCTGCGCAAATGGTAGCAATCCGGACAGCCGAAGCGGCAGGTGCTGCCGACAGATCCGCCCTGCAGGCCGAACTGTTTTCCAAAGACTACCTCGTGGAACGCCCCTTGCTGCAGGCTATGCAGCCTGATGAAAACGGCGCGCCTGTACTTCTGATTGACGAACTGGACCGGACGGACGAGCCATTCGAAGCCTTTCTGCTGGAAGCTCTCAGTGATTTTCAGGTGACGATCCCGGAGCTCGGTACGATCAAAGCGCCGGAACCTCCAATTGTGATCGTCACGTCGAACCGAACGCGCGAGGTCCACGACGCGCTAAAACGACGGTGCCTGTATCATTGGGTCGACTATCCGGATTTCGACCGTGAAATCGAAATCCTGCATGCCCGCGCGCCCGAGGCTGCCGACGCCCTCAGTCGTGAAATTGTGGCCTTTGTCCAGCATCTGCGGACCGAGGACCTGTTCAAGAAGCCCGGCGTCGCCGAAACGATCGACTGGGCCAAGTGCCTGTTGGCGCTGGATGTCATCAATCTCAGCCCCGAAGTGATCGGCGACACACTGGGCGCAATCCTGAAATACCAGGACGATATCCAGAAACTGCAGGGGTCCGAGGCGAAACGCATTCTGGATCAGGCCAAAGCCTCACTCGAACCGGCGTGATGCTTCATCTTTTCCGAAATACTCCGGGGGTATGGGGGCAGCGCCCCCATGCATTGTGATGGCCGAGCAACTGCCTATCGACATTCCCGATGATCCCAAACTGGCGCAGAATATCACCCATTTTGCCCGCGCTCTGCGCAAGGCCGGGTTGCCGATAGGAACCGGCCGCGTCATTGATGCCATCCGCGCCGTTGAAGCCGCCGGTTTTACCCGCAAGCAGGATTTCTACTGGACCCTCCACGCCTGTTTCGTCAGTCGTCCGGAACACCGCACCGTGTTTGCACAGGTGTTTCGCCTGTATTGGCGGGATCCACGCTATCTCGAACACATGATGTCCATGATGCTGCCGGCCATTCGCGGTGTTCAGGAGGAGCGCAAAGCGGATGCAGCCGAAAAGCGGGCAGCCGAGGCCCTGCTGGATGGTGTCGAAAAGGATCTGCCGGAAGTCGAGGATCAGGGTGAGGAAACCGAACTCGACATTGATGCCTCTCAGACCGCGTCGTCCGAAGAACGACTGCGAAATCTGGATTTCGAACAGATGAGCACCGACGAAATCGCACAGGCCAAACGGATGCTGTCGCGCTTGTCTCTGCCGGTCAAACCCATTGCTTCACGCCGTTGTCAAGTCAGCCATCTGGGTCATCGTATCGACCGGGCCCGAACGTTGCGGGCCGCGATGCGGCAGGGTGGGGACATGCGGGACATCGCCCGGCAACGGCCCAGACCGCGCTGGCCCAACCTTGTCGTTCTTTGCGATATATCGGGCTCGATGAGTCAATACAGCCGGATCATCCTGCATTTTTTGCACACCGTCTCGAATGCGCGCGGCGCGGGCTGGGCCAGGGTTCATGCTTTCACTTTCGGAACCCGACTGACGAACATCACCAGACACCTGCATCAGCGCGATGTCGATGCAGCGCTGGCCGCCGCCGGGGCCGAGGCGCAGGACTGGGAAGGAGGAACCCGTATCGGGGAGTGCCTTCATGCTTTCAACCGTGATTGGTCCCGAAGGGTCATGGGGCAGGGCGCGGTGGTTCTGCTGATCTCAGACGGGCTGGATCGCGGTGAGCCGGATGCACTGGCGAAGGAAATTGAGAGGCTGCATCTCTCTGCAAGGCGCCTGATCTGGCTGAACCCCCTGCTGCGATGGGATGGCTTTGCACCCAAAGCCAAGGGAATTGCGGCCATGCTGACCCATGTCGACAGCTTCCGGGCGGGTCATTCCATCGCCTCGCTTGAGGAACTGGCCCAAGTCATATCGCAGACCGACGACAACGGCGAGAAAGCGCGGCTGTTGACCGCGCTTTCAGAGCAGGCTTAGCCTAGCTGCTTTTCATTGCACTCTCGTGCCATTTCCATGGCTTTGTAGGTGCCCGTTAGATCGACGGTAAAGGCGAATTCCTTTTCCGGAAAAACGACCATGACCTTCTGTTTGGCCAGATCGTCGGCGAATTGCGGGTTGTCCGACAGGACATAGCCACCGGAATAGCCCTTGGTGATGTTCCCTTTCATGCCAGTACCTTCGCCGACATACAGGTTGTCACCCAGCATGATTGCGACCGCACCTTTTTCACCGCGTTTGATATCGGTTTTTTCCTTGGTGAATATGCCGACGTAGCCAACCCCGCGGTCTTCGGTCAGCCCCATCTGAACCACGTTTTCGGCACTGTCCACGGCTTCAATCAGACAGGACTTCTTTTCCTTGTCCACAAAGACTTTCCAGCCCTCGACTTCTCCATACCGTTCGAATGTATCAGCCCATACAGCAGTCGAGGCCATCAGCCCCAATGCGGTCCCCAGTGAAAGAATACGTTTCAATTTTCTCTCCGATTCAAAAAAGTGGCAGAACATCAGGCAGCTTGCCAGATGCGGGGGTTAGGCTAAATCCTGCGCCGAAAACAATCAATCCTAGGGTTATTTGAATATGATGAAGCCGTCAGATTGCCCCGAGGATCCGTTTGTCTTCCAGCAATGGTTTTCTTGCTGACCTCGCCGCAGGGCTGACTTTTCATTGCAGCAAACCTGCCTATGTTGGAACGGGAAACGCCAGGAGGTTTCGATGGACCGATTCGACAATAGCCCGGAGACAGCACTGAACTGGTTCCGCAAGGGCCGTGGCGCGGCCCTGGCGACCGTCGTCGATACCTGGGGCAGTGCACCGCGCCGGGTGGGATCGCAGCTTGTGATCGGGGGAGATGGCCGGATCGAAGGGTCGGTCTCCGGTGGATGTGTCGAGGGCGCCGTGATCGTCGAAGCAATGGAAGCCATCGATGAAGGCGAGGCGCGCTTGCTGGAATTCGGTGTCAGTGACGAGGACGCTTTTGCCGTCGGTCTGGCCTGTGGCGGCACGATACGTGTTCTGGTCGAGCCTGTCGGCTCGGTTCTGACGGAAAACATGCTGACGGATCTGGTTGCGGCGCGCGCAGAGCGTGAAGCCGTCGCGTATGAAGTCAATATCGACACAGGGCACCGGGCTTTACGCCGGAACGCGTATCACGAGAGGCTCCGCATGGACCGGTCCGGTTTTGAAGCGGACGGCAAGACCTTTGTGGCTGTCCACAACCCTCCGCTGCGGCTGATCATCGTGGGCGCGGTCCACATTGCGCAGGCGCTTGTTCCAATGGCGCGGGTCGCCGGGTATGATCCTGCAATCATTGATCCGCGAGAGGCTTTCGCATCCAGCGCGCGGTTTCCCGGTGAAACCATTCTGACGGAATGGCCAGACGAGGCGGTCGCTCAACTGGGGCTGGATGCGCGGACCGCAGTGGTTTTGCTGACCCACGATCCCAAACTGGATGATCCGGCGTTGCAGGCCGCGTTGCAGGCTGATGTGTTCTATATAGGCGCACTTGGTTCTACACGCACACACGCCAAACGAGTGGACCGCATGACGCAGGCTGGTTTTACAGATGCGCAGATTGCCAGAATCCACGGTCCGATCGGACTGGATATCGGCGCTGCGGATCCTTCGGAAATAGCGGTTGCCATACTGGCGCAAATGACCGCCGTATTGCGGGGCAAGGCGTGAAATTCGGGCCGGTTCTGGTGTCCGAAGCCGAAGGGACAGTTTTGGCGCACTCGATTCAGGCTGGTACAACCAAACTGCGCAAAGGCGTGATCCTGTCGCGTGAACACCTTGAACAACTGACACAAGCCGGCCATTCCGAGGTTATCGTGGCCCGGCTGGAACCAGGGGATCGCCACGAGGACGAAGCCGCCCGAATGCTGGCCGAGGCTCTGGCGCCAGACCCGGCCGCTGCCGGTCTTCGGGTAACGCAGCCATTTACCGGGCGCGTCAACCTGCTGGCGGACGGGCCCGGCGTCGTGGTTCTGGATACAGATGCTCTGCGGCAGTTCAATCTGGTCAATCCAATGATAACGGTCGCCACTGTCCCCCAGCACCAGCAGATGGAAGCCGGTGGAATGGTCGCAACGATCAAGGTGATCTCGTATGCGGTTCCCGGCGGTGACGTGTTGCGGGCATCGCGACTGGCCGAGAACTCGATCCGGCTGGCCACGCCTGTCCACCGCACTGCCGGATTGATCGTGACCGACATCCCCGGCGGTCCACCGAATGAAAAGGGCATTGCTTCGATGCGCGGACGTGTCGAAGCGCTTGGGATGGAGTTGAACGATATCCGCATCGTGCCGCATCGAACGCCAGATCTGGCCGAAGCCATTGCCGCCATGCAAGAGGATATCGTAATGATTCTGACGGGGTCTGCGACATCGGACCCCGCCGACGTGGCCCCCGAAGCCGTGCGCTCGGCTGGGGGTCAGGTAGACAGGTTTGGTATGCCGGTCGATCCCGGCAACCTGCTGTTTCTTGGCAGCTTGTCGGATCGTCCCGTCATTGGTCTGCCGGGATGTGCGCGTGCGCCTGCCTTGAACGGGGCCGACTGGGTGTTGTCCCGCGTGGCCTGCGGTATCCCCGTGACCAGTGCGGATATCGCCGGGATGGGGGTTGGGGGATTGCTCAAGGAAATTCCGACACGACCGCAGCCCCGGGCCAGAAAGAAGGTGTGACGTAGGGGCATTTTGCCCGGTCGCCATTGCGGGCTAAGCTGTTGTGTTTGGCCAATCCCCCTGTTCGTGCACCTGCCAAAGATTTTTGTTCTCAAACGAAAATTCCCGTGTTTAACTCGGCACAAGCAAAAAAACGAAATGGGAGGAACTTATGACACAGGTCTCAATGACCGTGAACGGAAAACCCGTGAGCGGTGATGTCGAAGGCCGGACCTTGTTGTCCAGCTTTCTGCGCGATCACCTGTCGCTGACCGGGACACATGTTGGTTGCGACACCGCGCAGTGCGGCGCGTGCGTCGTTCACGTGAACGGAGAGGTGGTCAAATCCTGCAACATGCTGGCGCTTGAGGCGGACGGTGCCGACGTCGGCACGATTGAGGGGCAGGCCAACCCGGACGGTTCGCTGAACGTGATCCAGCAGGCGTTTCAGGATCACCATGGCCTTCAGTGCGGCTTTTGCACGCCCGGCATGGTGATGAGCGCCGCCGCGCTGCTGAAAGATAACCCGCGTCCGACCGAGGCCGAGATCCGGAAATATCTGGAAGGCAACCTGTGCCGCTGCACCGGGTATCACAATATCGTCAAGGCGATCATGGCCGCATCGGGCCAGGACGTTTCCAGCATCGCCGCCGAATAAAGCGGTCGCAAAGAATTTTCAGCGAAAATTCTTTCCTAGGGAGGAGAACAAGCAATGCCCAAAGACAGTGGCATCGGAGCCAGTTCCAAGCGGCGCGAGGACGTGCGCTTTCTGACCGGAGCGGGCAATTACACCGACGACATCAACGTACGTGGTCAGGCCTATGTACATTTTCTGCGATCCGACATCGCACATGGCCGGATCAAATCCATAGACACATCTGCGGCGGAAGCCATGCCAGGTGTGGTCAAAGTGTTCACCGGTAAGGACTTTGAAGGCGTGGGCGGGATGCCCTGCGGCTGGGAAGTCACCGACAAACACGGCGCACCCATGCAGGAACCGCCGCACCCCATTCTGGCGCAGGGCAAAGTGCGTCACGTTGGCGATCCCATCGCCGCCGTTGTGGCCGATAGCCTTGAACAGGCGCGCGACGCGGCCGAGGCAATCGACGTGGATATCGATGAATTGCCAGCCGTCATGGATATGAAGGCCGCAGCGCAAGATGGCGCGACGCTGGTTCATGACGACCTCAAGAACAACATCTGCTACGACTGGCAGCTGGGCGAAGCGGACGACGCCAAGGTCAACGAGGTCTTTGGCAACGCGGCTCATGTGACCTCGCTGGATCTGGTCAACAACCGTCTGGTCGCCAACCCGATGGAGCCGCGCGTGGCCGTGGCCGAGTACAGCCGCGCGACCGAAGAGTATACTCTGTACACGACGTCGCAAAACCCGCACGTGATCCGTCTGCTGATGTGTGCCTTTGTTTTGGGTCTGCCCGAACACAAGGTCCGCGTGGTGGCCCCGGATGTGGGTGGCGGCTTTGGCACCAAGATCTTCCACTATGCCGAAGAAGCGTTCTGTACCTTTGCGGCAAAAGCCTGCGGGCGTCCGGTCAAGTGGACCGCCAGCCGGTCCGAGGCATTCATGTCGGATGCGCAGGGTCGGGATCACGTCAGCAAGATCGAGCTGGCGCTGGATGCGGACAATAATTTTGTCGGCCTGCGGACCAACACCTATGCCAATCTGGGCGCGTATCTGTCGACCTTCTCCAGCTCGGTTCCGACCTGGCTGCACGGCACACTGATGGCGGGCAACTACAAGACGCCGGTCATTCAGGTAAACGTGAAAGCGATGTTCACCAACACGGTGCCGGTGGATGCCTATCGCGGTGCAGGCCGCCCCGAGGCGACCTTCCAGTTGGAGCGCGTCGTGGACAAGGCCGCACGTGAGCTGGGCGTCGATCCGATTGCACTGCGCCGTCAGAACTTCATCACTCAGTTCCCCTATGACACGCCGGTGGCGCTGACTTATGACACTGGAAACTACAACGGGACGATGGACAAGCTTGAGGCCGCTGCCGATTTGGCGGGCTTTGCTGCACGTCGGTCGGCGAGTGAGGCCAAAGGCAAGCTACGCGGTCTTGGGATCAACTGCTATATCGAGGCCTGCGGCATCGCGCCCTCGAACATCGTTGGGATGCTGGGGGCCCGCGCGGGTCTCTATGACGCTGCGACGGTGCGCGTGAACGCGACTGGTTCGATCAGCGTCATGGTCGGTGCGCACAGCCATGGGCAGGGGCATGAAACCGCCTTCCCGCAGGTCGTGGCGGACATGATCGGCATCGACGAGTCGATGGTCGAGATCGTGCATGGGGATACGTCCAAGATCCCGTTCGGGATGGGCACCTACGGCTCACGTTCGCTTGCGGTCTGTGGGTCGGCCATGGTCAAGGCGACCGAGAAGGTGATCGATAAGGCGAAAAAGATCGCTGCACATCTGCTTGAGGCGTCCGAGGCCGATATCGAGCTGAAGGAAGGTCAGTTCAGTGTCGCGGGCACCGATAAATCGGTTGCCTGGGGGGATGTGACCCTGACGGCATATGTCCCGCACAACTATCCGCTGGAGGTCGAGCCGGGGCTTGAGGAAACCGCCTTCTATGACCCTGCCAATTTCACCTTCCCGGCAGGTGCTTATGCCTGTGAGGTCGAGGTTGATCCGGACACCGGTCAGGTCAGCATCGAGAAATTCACGGCCGCGGATGATTTTGGCAATATCGTCAATCCGATGATCGTTGACGGCCAGGTCCATGGCGGTATCGGTCAGGGCATCGGTCAGGCCCTGCTGGAGAACTGCGCCTATGACGAGAATGGCCAGTTGCTGAGTGCGTCCTTCATGGATTACGCCATGCCGCGTGCCGATGATGTGCCATTCTATGGTGTCGACCATTCCAGCCAGACGCCGTGCACGCATAACCCATTGGGTGTGAAGGGCTGTGGCGAAGCGGGCGCGATCGGATCGCCGCCGGCAGTTGTCAATGCGGTGCTGGATGCGCTGAATTCGGGCGGGAAGGCGGTGGACCACATCGACATGCCGGTCAGCCCGTCGCGCGTCTGGGCAGCCATGAACGGCTGAGTTGAGAGGGTGGACCGGGGGCCAGCCCCCGGACCCCCGGAGTATTTCCAAAAAGATGAAGGGCCGGGAAACGCCCTTCGGAAAGGAAAAGCGAAATGTACAGTTTCGAGTTTGAAAAACCCTCGACCATAGCCGATGCGGTTGCCGCGTTGGCGGCCGAGGATGCACAAGCGTTGGGAGGAGGGCAGACCCTTATCCCGACGCTGAAACAGCGACTGGCGGCGCCGTCATCCCTGGTATCCCTGAGCGGAATTGCCGAGATGAAGGGTGTTTGCATTGAAGACGATGGCTCGGTTGCGATCGGTGGGGCGACGACTCATGCCTCGGTGGCGCGTGATGCGGCGGGGTCGTACCCGGCACTGGCGGCGCTGGCTGGTCAGATCGGCGATCCGGCAGTGCGCAACCGCGGTACAATTGGCGGGTCGGTGGCAAACAATGATCCTGCAGCCTGTTATCCTGCGGGTGTTCTGGGATCAGGTGCGACCATCGTTACCAATACACGCCAGATTGCGGCAGATGACTTTTTTCAGGGCATGTTCACCACTGCGCTGGATGAGGGTGAAATCATTACGTCTGTCCGCTTTCCGGTACCACAGGCGGCGAGTTACCAGAAGTTTCTGCAACCGGCGTCGCGTTTTGCGTTGGTGGGTGTGTTTCTTGCCCGTTTCGCTGACGGTGTTCGGGTTGCCGTAACCGGGGCCAGCGAAGATGGCGTGTTTCGATGGGGTGAGGCTGAGCAGGCCCTGAACAAGGAGTTCCGGCCGGATGCGTTGATGGATCTGAGGGTCAATCCCGCGAACATGATTGGGGACTTGCATGGCAGCAAGGAGTATCGCGCACATCTGGTCAACGTGATGACCAGACGGGCTGTCGAAGCGACGATGTAAACAGCGCTATGAACAGGTGCAACCCCCGGATTTACCGGGGGTTGATCTTTTGACGCACTCTGGGCGGCTTTGAAGGGCGCCAGTACGCGCCGGTTTCCTCACGAGCCTTCTGATATTCTTCCACGCGAATTCGTGCGGCGTCGCCGCCGGCGTCAAAGAGATGACCAAGCAAGCATTCCAGAACGGCCATTGCGCCCGAAAAGCTTGAGAAGTGGTGCAGGGATCGGGTGCTGACTGCCAGTACAACGTCGGGTTTGACGCCCGGGGCGATGACGTCACTGTCCGACAAAAGTATGATCTTCATTCCCATGTCGCGGGCATACCGCATGGCCTGAATCGTGTCCGCTGAATAAGGCTGGACCGTGATTGCGAACAGACAATCCTGCGTGTCCCCTTCGATCAGATCATCAATCGCGGAGCCCATTTGCCGAGGGATAAGCTGCATTCCGGGTTGTGCCATGCGTCCGGCGTAGCAAAAATACGAGGCCAGTGCATGGCTGGCCCGTGTGGCCGTCACAAAGCAACGCTTTGCATTGGATATGATATCCGTGGCCATCTGCATTTTCTTGGGGTCTATCTGCCGCAACGAGCGGGTGACGACGTTCAACTCATTCCGAGCGAATTGGGATTGAGCCGTAGCGAATTGCCCTTCTTGTCTGAGGCTGGACAGCCAGTCCTGTCCCAGCTGTTCCTCTCGGTCTGTGGCCAGAGCGTGCCGAAATGGCTGACGAAAGGCGTCAAACCCGTCAAAGCCCAGCCTCTGTGCCAATCGGACCAGAACGTTGGAACTGACGCCGATCTTTTGGGCGGTAACTCGAACCGGGTCGATACCGAAATCTGCCGGATGATCGATAATGTATTTTGCGGCTGCCTGAAGCTGTGTCGGCAGGTCATCGATGGTGCGGCGAAGGCGGCTGGTCAGTTGGGTTGGAGATTCCGGCATGTTCCTAGAAAAACATATGTTATGAAAAAGGCAAGTTGAAAACACGCGGTCGGCAAGTAAATGGGGTGCAGGAATGCGGCTGGGGTTGGAGCAGGGAATGCAACGTCCGGAAAATGAATCATTCAGACCTTACGTAATGGTCGCGCCCAATGGCGCGCGGCGTAGTCACATTGATCATCCGAAGCTGCCTGTTTCGCTGGATGAAATATTGGCGACGGCCCAATCGTGTTTTGATGCCGGTGCACAGGGGCTGCATTTGCATGTCCGTGACGACCAAGGTGCCCATTCTTTGGATGCTGGGCGATACCGAGAAGCGATTGCCGAGTTGAGCCGCACTGTGCCGGAGATGGACATTCAGATCACAACCGAGGCCGCGGGCGTTTTTGATGTCGCGGCGCAGTTTGAATGTGTGAAGCAGGTCAACCCTGGCTGGGCTTCGATTTCCGTCCGTGAAACTGCCCGCGCGCCGGAGCTTGCGGCACGGCTTTATGGACTTTGTGCGGAACAGGGTACACGGGTTCAGCACATCCTTTATGATGCAGAAGATACTGCTTTGCTGGATCAGTGGCGGGACAAAGGGATTGTGCGACAAGAGCAGGCGGATCGCCTGCTGGTTCTGGGCCGCTACACAACAGGTGGAGAATCGACACCTGAAGATATTGATGGTTTCCCGCAAAATCCGGCGCCGTGGATGATCTGCGCCTTTGGGAAACAGGAACATATGTGCCTTGCCGAAGCCGCAAAGCGAGGCGGTGATGTGCGGGTTGGTTTCGAAAACAGCCTGACCGACGCACAAGGTCGAACATGGACAGACAATGCGGCATCGGTAGCAGCGCTGGTCGCAAAAATTGAGAGGATTTTGATATGAGCCATGTATTTCCACGTCACACCAAGGCCGAACTGCCGGTCGCAGCAGGCGGTGACGGATGTTACCTGATTGACGCTGACGGGCGGCGCTATCTGGATTGCGGGGATGCGGCGGTTTCCTGTCTGGGGCACTCCAACCCGGCCGTGATCAAGGCGGTACAGGAACAGGTTGAAAAGATCGCCTTTGCCCATACAGGCTTCATGACCTCGGAACCGGCAGAGGAATTGGCGGATTTGCTGATCGAACACGCGCCGGGTGATCTGGACCGGGTGTACTTCGTTTCCGGGGGGTCTGAGGCCACCGAAGCCGCGATCAAGCTGGCGCGCCAGTATTATCTTGAAATCGGTCAGCCCGAACGCCGGCATGTGATCGCAAGGCGGCAGAGCTATCACGGCAACACTCTGGGTGCGTTGTCGGCAGGTGGAAACGCGTGGCGGCGGGCGCAGTTCGCGCCGATGCTGATCGAGATGACCCATATCGCGCCCTGTTTCGAATACGCTGAAAAACCCGATGGTGAGAGTAGCTTTGACTATGGTCAGCGCGTCGCCAATGAGTTGGAAACCGAGATTCTACGGCTTGGTCCCGATACCGTGATGGCTTTCATGGCAGAGCCGGTTGTTGGCGCGACATTGGGTGCAGTTCCTGCGGTTGAGGGGTATTTTAAACGCATTCGTGAGATCTGCGACAAGTATGGCGTGTTGTTGATTCTGGACGAAGTGATGTGTGGCATGGGCCGGACTGGGCATCTGTTTGCCTGCAACCATGATGGGGTGGCGCCGGACATCCTGTGCATCGCCAAGGGTCTGGGCGCGGGGTATCAGCCGATTGGTGCGATGCTGTGTTCCGGTGCAATTTATGATGCGATCCGGGATGGGTCCGGTTTCTTCCAGCACGGACACACCTATATCGGGCACCCGGTTGCGACGGCTGCTGCCTTGGCTGTTGTAAGGGAGCTGACTAACCGCGATTTGCCGACCCGAGCTGGCGTGATGGGTGAAAAGCTGCAATCAGCGCTTGAGGCTGCGTTTGGACAGCATCCGAATATTGGCGATATCCGCGGCCGGGGGTTGTTCCGCGGGGTGGAACTGGTGGCCGATCGGGAAAGCCGCACGCCTTTTGACCCTGCGCTGGGTGTCGCGGGAAAGATCAAGAAGGCCGCTTTGGCCGAAGGGCTGATCTGTTACCCAATGTCCGGAACGCGCGACGGTAGGAAAGGTGACCACGTCCTGCTGGCACCACCCTTTATCATCGAGGACGAGCAGATTGATGAACTGGTCGCAAAACTAAGCAAAGCCATCCAGGTTTCGCTGCCGGCCTGATCAAGTCAGAGAATTCTCAGAGGGCCGTGCCTTCCATGGCCCTCTGGTAATGCGCATTGAACGCCATGATCGGGTGTTCTGATTGCGATGAACACGCGTCATCGACCACCAGTGCCCCAAATCCGATCGCGCCACTTTCCAACCCTTTCTGAACCGAATCCACAATCGGGCCATCTTCGGCAAAGGTGGTGTTGCGGTGTTGCAGGATGATCTCTTGTTCAACGGCGTTCGGTTCGGATTCGGGCAGCCACCAGTCAACTTCGATCTTGGTTTTGTTCACACTGACCGGGGTCCAGCGATAGGTGTTCACGATCCCACCGGGGTAAACTTGCAGGGCAAAAAGAGGAAAGAACCACCAGGTCAGGAACTTGTCCGTGCGCGCTTCGGGGTCGGCGACATAGCTGTAGGATTTCTGACTGTCCGGACGGGCCGGGCTTGCCTGGCGAATGCCGTAATCATGGCCGCGCGTCCGGTACTGGTCCGGATCGACCACACCAGTTGTCAGAGTCTTGTGAACCACAGCGCAGTGATAGCATTCGTTGAAATTCTCGGCGACGACTTTCCAGTTCGCGCTGGCCAACCGTTCCGTCCGGTCCGCTCGTTTATAGTTGGGAAGGTTGGGCGCGTATTCAGCGATTTCGCCAAACGCGCTTTCGGCCAGTTCGGCCATTGGCCGGGCGTCCGGGTCCAGGTTCAGCAGAATGAGTCCGAAGAACAGTTCAACCTGAACCGGGCGCAGCTTGTACCGGTTTTTGTCGAAGCCCGGAAACGCGGTGGCATTCGGCGCGGCGCGCAACTGTCCGGTCGTGTCATAGGTCCATGCGTGATAGGGGCACGTCATCTTTTTGGTGCAACCCTTGCCATTCAGCAATTCATGGCCGCGATGAACGCAAACATTGTAAAAAGCGCGGATATCGCCGTCCTGGCCCCGAATCACGATCACTGAGACGCCGCTGATGTCTTCGACAACATAGTCACCGAAGTTGGGGATGTCGGTTAAATGGCCTACCAAATGCCAGGACCGCCTGAATATCCGGGTGCGTTCCTGGGAAAAAACGGCCTCATCGCAATAGGCCTGCGTCGGCAGCGATTGATAAACGCCGCCCGCGAATGACATTTAACCCATCGTTACCTCCCCTTTATCCGGCACCTCACGCTTAACCGCATTGCGATTCCGCGCATTCCAGTTTTCGCCAGCGCGCGGTCGAAATCAGATCGCCTGAAATCGACCTATTGTCGCTTTCCAGCCTTAAAGATTTGCGGACGGGGACAGGTGTGTACAAATCGCGAGGATTGAATTTTCGGTGAACAAAAAACCCTGCCAGAGCAACTCTGACAGGGTTTGAAATTGGTTGCTTGCAGAACTTATTTCTGCGGAAGCGGGCCGATCATCATGATCATCTGACGGCCTTCCATCTTCGGCATGTTCTCGACCTTGCCGATTTCCTTGATGTCTTCGGCAACACGCTCCAACAGCTCGCGACCCAGGTTTTGGTGCGCCATCTCACGGCCACGGAAGCGCAGGGTGACTTTGACCTTGTCGCCCTTTTCCAGAAACTTGACGACGTTCTTCATCTTGACGTCGTAATCATGCGTGTCGGTGTTGGGCCGGAACTTGACCTCTTTCACCTCGATGATTTTCTGCTTCTTGCGGGCTTCGCTTTCGCGTTTCTGCTGTTCGTACTTGAACTTGCCGAAATCCATGATTTTGCAAACCGGAGGATTGGCATTGGGCGAGATCTCGACCAGATCAAGTCCGGCATCAGCGGCCATCTGCATAGCTTTGGCGGGATGAACCACCCCTACGTTATCACCGTCAGCGCCGATCAGGCGGATTTCAGGGGCACGGATCTTTTCATTGACGCGCGGTCCGGTGTCTCTCTGCGGCGGCGCGTTGTGGGGTCTGCGGGCTATGGGTTCATTCCTTTGATGATTGCAGAATTTCGAGACCGGAATTTAGACCGGTGCGAAAGGCGTTTCAAGCAGCATAAAGGCCGGAAAACACGAAAAACCCGCCTTTGTTGGCGGGATTGAGCTGGCCGGGTTGTCAATTACCCGGCCAGCTCCAAAGATCAGCCGACAAAGGCTTTTTCGATGACGAATTCCTTGGGGTCGGAATTTGCGCCTTCGCGCAGTCCAAACTCTTCCAGAATTTCCTTGATATCGAGGTTGAAAGCCAGGCTGCCGCAAACCATCGCGCGGTCGGTTTCGGGTTTGATTCCGCCATCGATGCCCAGATCGGCAAATACGGTGCCGTCTTTCAGCAGGTTGGTGATGCGGCCCATCTTGGGGCTCTCTTCCCGGGTGGTGGTCGGGTAGTAGCGGATCTTGTCTGCAAAACCTTCGCCGATCAGTTCTGCCAGCAGTTCGTCCTGGCGGATGCTTTCGATCAGCTGGCGGCCGTACTCCAGTTCAGCCACTTCACGGCAGGTGTGCGTGATGATGACCTCATCATAATCCTCATAGGTCTGCGGCTCGCGCAGCAGCGAAGCGAAGGGCGCGAAACCAGTGCCGGTGGCAAAGAACCACAGGCGTTTGCCGGGCAGCAGCGCGTCGTGCACCAGGGTACCAACGGGCTTGGGGCGAAGGATGATCTGGTCGCCGGGTTTGATGTGTTGCAGCTTCGAGGTCAGCGGACCGTCCTGCACCTTGATCGAGTAGAACTCGAGTTCCTCGTCCCACGAAGGCGAGGCGATGGAATAGGCGCGCAGCAGCGGCTTTCCGTTATCGCCCAACAACCCGATCATCACGAATTCGCCCGAACGGAACCGCAGCGAGGCAGGGCGCGACACCTTGAAAGAAAACAGGCTGTCGGTCCAGTGTTTCACGTCAATTACAGTTTGCGCGTCCGGCAGGACGGGGGCCTTTACGGCAGTTACTTCGCTCACGGGCTTCATCTCTGTCATCGTTTACCTGCCGGTCTGCTAAACCGACATCTCCGTTTAATCGTTGATCCAAGTCAGGAAAAGGGGACAGATTGCCCCCTTTCTGTCACAAGCTGGCGATGTGCGGCCTTAACCGCGCAGGCGGGCCTGATAGTTGTTCTCATTCCAGTTGGCGCGGGCAAGCCACTGATCTTCGGGCTGACGGGTGGCAAGGCCATCATCAATCTCGACCTCGTCAAAGCCACTGCGCCGCGCCATCGCGTATTGGTCTGCCAGAACGTGCCCCTTGGCGCGCAGACGCCCGGTATAGCCTTTCAGGCGCAGGGTGCGGGCGATGGTAAAGCCGCGGCCATCTGCGAAGGACGGGAAATCGACCCGCACCAGTTCGGCTCGGCCAAGACGATCGTAGAGTTCATCCGGGTCAGTGTCTGAACTTACATCCAGGGCAACCACGTCATTGGCGGCATCATCCAGCGAAACAAAGCCGTCGGTCCAATCATCGGGGGAAAACCCCTGATCCGTTACGATTACATTCATTGCTTTTCTCCAACACGCACCATCTTGCCGTCGACAAAATGGATGCCGCATTCTTCCTTGTTCTGATCGCGCCAGCGTCCGGCGCGGGGGTCTTCGCCCTCTTTGACCGGCGAGGTGCAGGGCGCACAGCCGATCGAAGGATATCCTTTTGCCACCAGCGGATGCCGGGGCAGGCGGTTTTCGTCCATGTAGGCGCGCACATCTTCAGGTGCCCAATGCGCCAGCGGGTTGACCTTGATCCGGCCTGTTCCGTCCTCGACCTCGAAAAAGTCGAGCGCGGCGCGGGTGCCGGCCTGAAACCGTTTGCGCCCGGTGATCCAGCCGCAATAGCCCATAAGAGCCTTTTGCAGCGGGAATGTCTTGCGCAGGTTGCAGCACGCATCCGTGTCGCGCAGGCGCAAGGCGCCATAGGGGTCATCGCGCAGGATGTCTTCATCGTCCGCCCTGACGATCCGAACGTTTCTCAGTCCAAGACGCTCGCTGACCTCCTGCTGATATTCCAGCGTTTCGGTGAAAAGCATCTGAGTGTCGATGAACAGGACAGGCGTTGCCTTGTCGACAACAGCCGCCATGTGCAGCAACACCACCGATTCCGCCCCAAAGCTTGACACAAGGGCAAGCTCATCGATCTCTTCAATCGCGCCATGCATCACGTCGTGTGCACTGTGGTGGCGGAATCGGGCGTTGAGGTCCTCGACCCGTTCAGTCAGTTCACTTCGGTCTTTACCCAGTTCCGTCTGGATCAGGTCAAGCGGCATTGGCCTGTGCCTCGGGGTAAAGCGCCGCCTTGAACGGCGCCATGCCAACGCGGCGGTATGTTTCCAGGAACGTCTCCTCTGCGCTTTCACGCTGGTTCAAGTAGGTTTCAACGATGCGTTCCACGGCGGGGACGATCTCATCGTAAGCAAAGCCCGGACCAGTTCGATCGCCGATGGCCGCGCTTTCGGTGGCATCACCGCCCAGAGTGATCTGGTAGTTTTCGACGCCGGCACGATCCAAACCCAGGATGCCAATGTGGCCCACGTGGTGGTGACCACAAGCGTTGATGCAGCCCGAGATCTTGATCTTCAGGTGGCCGATATCATGCTCGAGCTTCAACTCGTCGAAGCGGGTTGCAATCTCTTGCGCAACCGGGATGGAACGAGCAGTCGCCAGCGCACAGTAGTCCATGCCGGGGCAGGCGATGATGTCGCTGATCAGGCCGATATTGGCGGTTGCCAGTTCGTATTCCTTCAGCTTCGCATGGATCGCAGGCAGGTCCGATTTATGGACATGCGGCAGGATCACGTTCTGCTCATGGCTGATGCGCAACTCGTCATAGGCGAACTCTTCGGCCAGATCGGCCATGACCCGCATCTGTTCGGCCGTTGCATCGCCCGGTGTCTGGCCTTGTTTCTTGATCGAGATCGTGACGATGGCGTGGTCCGCGTTCTTGTGCGGCGCGATGTTCGTATCGATCCACGAGCGGAAAACCGGATCGTTGGTGTAGGCGGATTCAAACGACGCAACCGAACCCTCTCGGAAGGCAGGGGCAGCGAAGTGGGTCTTGATTTCGTCCAGCAGCGACATGTCGGCGCCTTTGAACTGGGGGCGGACCTTCAGGAACCGCTCGTTCACCTTGGCGCGGATCGCGTCGATGCCATGCTCGTGCACGGTGATCTTGATGCGGGCCTTGTATTTGTTGTCGCGGCGGCCGATCTGGTTCCACACGGAAACGGTGGCTTCGAGATAAGCCAGCAAGTCGTCAAAGGCGACGAATTTGGACAGTTCCTTGCCAATCATCGGGGTACGGCCCAGGCCACCACCCACGATAACGCGGGCACCCAGAACGCCGTCACGCTCAACCAGTTGCAGGCCGATGTCATGCGCCTTGATCACGGCGCGGTCGTTTTCCGAGCCAGTGATAGCGATCTTGAACTTACGCGGCATGAATTGGAATTCCGGATGATCTGTCGACCACTGGCGCAGCAGTTCGGCATAGGGGCGCGGGTCGGCGACCTCATCCGCGGCGGCACCGGCGAAATGGTCGGCGGTCACGTTGCGGATGGTGTTGCCCGAGGTCTGGATGGCGTGCATGCCAACCTCGGCCAGCGCGTCCAGCATGTCCGGCACGTCGTTCAGTTTCGGCCAGTTGTACTGGATGTTCTGACGGGTGGTGAAATGGCCATAGCCCTTGTCCCACTTTTCGGCCAGTAGGGCCAGCTGACGCATCTGAGCGCTGTTCAGCGTCCCGTAAGGGATCGCTACGCGCAGCATGTAGGCGTGCAGTTGCAGATACAGGCCGTTCATCAGGCGCAGAGGTTTGAATTCGTCTTCGGTGAGCGAGCCGTCGATGCGACGCTCGACCTGCGCGCGGAACTGCGCGTTGCGTTCTGCCAAAAATGCTGTGTCGAACTCGGAGTAGCGATACATGATTAGCTGTCCTTAGTTGCAGCCCCGAACCATGGGGCCTTGTAGGGGAGAGTGAGGGGCCAGAGGTCAGGCCCGGGGCTGCGGGGAAGTTTCCTGTTTGCCGTGGGCATAGTTGGACGGACCAGTCCGGCGGAAGTCTTCCCGAAAATGAGTGGGCTCGGGGCCGCGTTCGCCGGCGACCGCGTCGGCCAGATAGGCGCCAACGATCGTATTCGCCTGACGTGCGGCATCCAGCAGACGCACCTGCGCGTGAGCTTCGTCAGTAATCAGTTCAGCCTCGGACAGATCGCGTGACCAGCGATCGTCTTCGGTCAGGTAAATGACGTCTCCTTCCAGCAGGTCGTTGGCTGTAACCACTTTGGGTGTAAAAGCGCGGGCCATCAGGCAAGCTCCTTGTTGAATTCGGTCAGGGCCTCGGCTGCACGGCGCGGTGCAAGGCCATAAAAGGTCAGTGCGGGGCCGTCCATTGCGGCGGCATGCAGATCGGCGTGCAATTGGTCCAGCGTCGTGGACAGCACCCTTTGGCCTGGGCGCGAAGCGTTTTCGACGATGGTGACAGGGGTTGCGCGGTCAGCACCGTGCATGATCAGACGGCCCTGAATGAAACGGGCGGATTTCTTGCCCATATAGATCGCAGCCACGGAACCGGGACGCGCCAGTGCATTCCAGTCGTGGTCGGCAAAACCCTTCATGTCGTGACCCGTCAGGTACCGCACCGAGGAATTGCGACCGCGGCGCGTCAGGCTTTGACCGATGCCAGCAACAGCCGCAGAGGCGGCAGTGATGCCGGGAATAATCTGCCAGGAAACACCCGCAGCCTCGACCGCTTCGATTTCTTCGTCCAGACGCCCGAATACAGTGGGGTCCCCCGACTTCAGACGGACCACACGCTGACCCTTCAGTGCGTGGTCCACCAACAATTCGTCGATGTCTTCCTGTTTCCATGAGGGTCCGAAGCCGGCCTTGCCAACATCAACCAGTTCAGCGGTCTTGCCGGCCAACGCCAGAATTTCGAGGCTGATCAGGCGGTCATGCAGAACGATATCCGCACGCTCAAACGCGTTCAGCGCCTTAAGCGTCAGCAATTCCGGATCACCCGGACCTGCGCCGACGAAATCGACGTGCCCTGTATCCGTATATGTGTGCGATTGCCGCATCTGAGGATCTCGACCTGTGTTTGACTTGACCCTCAATATAGGAAATATTCCCGGATTAATGCCATATAGGCGAGCAAATAAGAACATACGTTCCAATCAGGCTGAGCTTTGGGACGCGGGTTCCGGAAATGGAAGGAAATTGGAATGTCGGTGCGGATTGATGATACGGATCGGAAAATTCTGGTCGAGCTGCAACGCGACGCCAGCCAGTCACTGGATGAAATCGCTGCAAGGGTTGGCAGTTCCAAGACACCGGTCTGGAACCGAATCCGAAAACTCAAAAGCGCAGGGGTCATTGGTCAACAGACAGTGTTGCTGGATGCCGAGGCACTGGGGTTCGAAGCGACGTTCTTTGTTCTGATCCGGACTTCAGAACATGAGGCCGAGTGGCAGCGAAAGTTCTTAAAGGCGCTGCGGGACCGTCCAGAAGTGCAGGAGGCGCACCGCCTTGCGGGGGACATCGATTACATCCTCAAGGTGCGCGTCAGAAATGCCCGCGCCTATGACGATTTTTATCAGACCCTGATCTCGGAAGTGCGGGTGCACAACGTCACGGCTCTTTTGTCGATGGAAGAGATCAAATCGACGACGATGCTGCCGCTGGGTGCGCTGGTTGTTGGTTAACGAAGTGGGGGGGCGCTGCCCCCGCCGCGCTGGAACGCGTCTCCCCCGGGATATTTGGGGCCAGATGAATAAAGGATCCGATTTCATCTGGCTATAAATATTCCCGCCGGAGGCATAGCGCATTATGCGCTATTCAGTCGGCGTGTGCTGGAACTCAGACGTGAACAAGAAGCCTAGTAAGCCCATGAAAGTGATAGCTGTTCGAATATTCCGGCTGTGCCGACAGTCGTAGTTCTGGCGCCCGCTGAAACAACACCTGCAGTGCGATGCGCATCTCGAGACGGGCCAGCGGGGCGCCGACGCAAAAGTGCAGGCCGCCGCCGAAACTGGTGTTTGTGACAATGGGCCGGGTTGGATCGAAGGTGTTCGGTGCATTCCAGACCGCGGGGTCGCGGTTTGCGGCACCCAGCAACAGCGCAACCTCATCGCCACGGCTGAAGCGGTGATCAAAGATCTCCACATCCTCATAGGCATAACGCGTGAACATGTGCAGTGGGGGATCATATCGCAGAATTTCTTCAACGGCGGCATCGTTATCGTCGGGCGCAAGTGGACGGAATCCGGTTTGCAACAGGGTTTTCACCCCGTTCCCCAGGGAGTGAACCGTGGCCTCGTGCCCGGCGTTCAGCAACAGGATGCAAGTGGCAACCAGTTCGTCGCGGGACAGTTTTTCTCCGTCCTCTTCGGCCGCAATCAGGCGCGTGATCAGATCGTCGCGGGGATCGCTGCGGCGCTGTTCGATATAGCGGGTCAGAAAATCGGTAAATTCCTGTGCGGCCCTGGCCGCGTTGTCCTCGGTCTGGTGATTCCGGCTGGCCTGATACATCGCGACCATGTCATGCGACCATCGCAGCAACTGTGGTGACATGTCCTCGGAGACGCCCAGAAGTCGGCAGATCGTAATGACCGGTACCTGAGTGCAATAGGCGTACAGAAGGTCGAACTCTGTCGCGGGGAACCGGTCCATCAGGGTGTGGCAAAGCTGCTCGATCGAAGGCGCCAGGGACGCGATTGAACGTGTGGTGAAGGCGCGCATGACGAGGGCGCGCAGCCGCGTGTGCCGTGGAGGTTCAGCTTCAAGCAAGGAATGCGCTTCGACATTCAACCACGGCGCCAGATGGGCTGGCCCGGGTTCTTGCAATTCTGCCGGAACCTCTCGGCCAAACCTCCGATCCTTCAGCAGGGCCTGCACAGCGCGATAAGAAACAGCGGCCACTTTGTTGTAGTCGCCCCAATACACAAGGTCGCCGTACTGGCGCGCCTCGTCATAGAATGGGTAGGGGTTCTGCACGAAGCCGGGCTCGACCGGCGATTGAAAAATCGTCTTCATGCGGCGCAGACTTGCCATGAGGCGCGTCGAATGCAAGACCCTATGTCATGTATCGAGTCTGGGTGATCCTTGGATTTCTGTTTGTCGTCGGACTGTTGTCTGCCGGGGTCTGGTCCTACGCCTATCGTCAAGCCCTGTCGCAACTGAGCGAAAAGGCCGAGGCAGATCTTGAACTTGCAGCAGACCGGCTGAGCACGCAGATGCAGGTGTATCAGGAACTCGCGGTCCTGATGGCCGATCATCCAGCCCTGCACGAGTTAGAAACCCCGGCAGACAGGCAGGCGGCCCGGTCCCTGCTGCTGGATGTGTCCGACAAGACTGCTGCATTGAACATGATGTATTTGGATTCCAACGGGCAGGTTCTGGTCGCGGCCCAGCCGGTAAGGCAGCCCGACATGGCCGGATATCCTGCTTTTGAGCGCGCCATGCAGGGGGCCATGGGAAGTGCCCATGGGGCCCTGCCGGAAAGCGGTGATCGGATTTATTCCTATGCGGCTCCGACCTTTGGACCGTCGGGGCAGGTTGAGGGTGCTTTGATGGTTGTCGCGGACGTGCAGGATGTTGAGCAAACCTGGCGCGGCAGCACCGAAGCGGTATTCTTCGTGGATGCGGAAGGCGTTGTCTTCATCTCGAACAGGTCCGATCTTCTGTTCTGGCGGCGCGCAGAGGGACAACAAGGGCTTTCACCGCCGGATGGCGGCACGGTCGATTTCAGCTCGACCCGGGTCGCCGGGCATGAATTGTGGACGCTGAACTGGGGGCGTTATTTGCCCCGTCACGCGCTGCACCTGACGCTTGACCTGCCGGTTATCGATATGACGGCCGAGGTGCTGGTGGACGTAGCACCGGCCCGGCGCTTGGCGGGATTACAGGCCGCCGCAGTTGCCGCAATCTGTCTGGCCTTTGGGGCGTTACTTTTTCTGGCAACTGAGCGCAGGCGCACATTGGCCGAGGCAAACACTGTTCTGGAAAGCAAAGTCGCGCGGCGGACCCGTGATCTGACGGATGCAAACCTGGCCTTGCGGCGCGAAGTGTCCGAGCGGATGGAAGCGGAAGCCGCACTGAAGCGCGCGCAATCTGATCTGGTGCAGGCCGGAAAGCTGAGCGCGTTGGGGCAAATGTCAGCCGGTATCAGCCACGAGTTGAACCAGCCGCTTATGGCCATTCAGCAGTTTGCGGATAATGGCGCCGCGTTCATGGAGCGCGGTCGGAGTGAAAAGGCCCGCGAAAACCTGGGGCGTATTTCAGAAATGGCGGCGCGTATGGCCCGTATCATCAAGAACCTGCGCGCCTTCGCCAGAAATGAAAGCGAACCGATGGGAAAGGTGGATCTTGTTCAAGTCATCAATACAGCCGTCGAACTGACCTCGGCACGGTTGCACGCTGAAGGGGTCACAGTGGATTGGCAGCCCGATGTTGAACCGGTCTTCGCCTGGGGTGGTGAGGTTCGGCTTGTTCAGGTTTTCGTCAACCTCATCAACAACGCCGCAGATGCCATGATCGAACAGGACGATCGATATATTCGCATATGGATCGACACCGATGCGCGAGTATCCGTCACCGTGCGCGACAACGGTCCGGGAATCGAGGATCCCGAAAAGCTGTTTGAACCCTTCTATTCGACCAAGGCCGTTGGTTCGTCCGAGGGGATGGGGCTGGGCCTGTCGATTTCTTATGGGCTGGTTCAGAGTTTCGGCGGCGACATTCGGGGTTACAATTCGCAGAGTGGCGCGTGTTTTACTGTCGAGCTGGATTATTACGAGGATGACAAGGCCGCATGATGCACAAAGTCCTACTGGTTGACGACGATGCGGCGGTTCGGGACGCCCTGGCGCAGACGCTGGAACTGGCCGATTACGCTCCGATTCCAGCAGGGTCATTTGTGGCCGCGAAGGACCATATCCAGGCCGAATTTCCCGGTGTCATCATCTCGGACATCCGCATGCCGGGGCGAGACGGGTTTCATCTGCTGAATTACGCGCATGAAATCGACCCCGATCTGCCGGTCATACTTCTGACCGGAGAGGGCGACATTCCGATGGCGGTGCAGGCCATGGGGCAGGGTGCTTTCGATTTCCTTGAAAAACCCTGTGCCGCTACCGACCTTCTGGCGGTTCTTAAGAGGGCCATTGAAGCCCGTGCGCAGGTTCTGGAACAGCGCGCGCTAAAACGCGAATTGGAGCGGGGCGATCCCGCCGCCCGATTGTTGTTCGGACTGTCCCAGCAGGCCGAAGCTCTGCGCGAACGTGTCCGCACCGTAGCCCCGACCAACGCCGAGGTTCTGGTAACCGGGCCGGCTGGAAGTGGAATATCCAAGGTTGCCGAAGTGGTCCATATGATGTCGCCGCAGGCGCAGGGGCCCTTTGTCAAGCGGCCATCCTCGGGTCTGACCGCGGCGGAGCTGGTGCAGGTCTGTCATGACGCCGCTGGTGGCTCGCTGTTTCTGGATGAAGTGTCGGCCATGCCCGAGGCCACGCAGTACGCCGCGCTTGAGATTGTCGAGCAGGGCGCCGGGGTCCGCATTCTGGCGGGCACCACAGCGGACCTGTCGGCATTGTCTTCGCAGGGCAGCTTTCATGCGGATCTGTTCTATCGCCTTGACGTCATGCGGGTGCGCATCCCGTCGCTGGCAGAGCGTCCCGAGGATATTCCGGTGATCTTTCGCCACTATGTCGCGCAGGCCGCTGAGCAGGCGGGGATTGCCGCGCCCGAGATCACCTCGGAACATCTGGCGTCCTTGATGGCCAGCGACTGGCCGGGCAATGCGCGGTCGCTGATGTCCGCTGCGATGCGATTTGTTCTGGGAATGCCCGAAGATGTGGCGCAGGCTGCTGATCTGGGGCTGAGCGAGCAGATGGCGCGTGTCGAACGTTCGCTGCTGATAACCGCCTTGGGTCGGCATAACGGGAAGGCCACGGAAGCGGCGCGTGCACTGAAGCTGCCGCGAAAGACGTTTTACGACAAACTGGCACGCTACGGCATCCGCCCGGAAGACTATCGGCGGTGACGCGGCCGTGCGGCCCAGCTTCACCTAAAAATTCTACGGTTATGCGCGCTTGGCGGAGTATCCCCCCCCAAGGGAGCTGCTACCGGTGCGAATCTCCGGGTGTTTGATTCGGAACTCGTGAGTCGCCGTAGTGCGGAAATCCGCACAGTGCGCCAAACGTCTGTGCGGATTTCCGCACATGGCTTCTTGGAGAACCTGAAGTTTCAGGTATTCAGTTCATATAAGTATCTAATAAAAAACAATAAAATATCAAAAGAACAGCTATGAAACAAAAAGTTGTGAGAAGAGATTTGATTCGGTTCACTTCGCGTCATGGGGCGCTGGAAGAGTGCCCGATGAAGGGTTCTAGGAAGTCTGGGAGGACAATACAGATGAAAATCCTGACAACAGCTGCAACCGCACTTGCGCTGACTGTGACGGCTACTGCCGGGATGGCGGCGTGCGAAGATGGCGAAATTGTCGTTAAGTTTGCACACGTGACCAACACCGACAAGCATCCGAAAGGTATCGCTGCTTCGCTGCTGGAACAACGCGTCAACGACGAGATGCAGGGCGTCATGTGCGTGGAGGTCTATCCGAACTCAACGCTCTACAATGACGACAAGGTTCTTGAGGCGATGTTGCAGGGCGACGTTCAATTGGCCGCGCCGTCGCTATCGAAGTTCGAAAAGTTCACCAAACAGTTCCGCCTGTTCGACCTGCCGTTCATGTTCAAGAATATCGACGCCGTGGATGCCTTCCAGGCCTCGGCGGACGGTCAGGCGATGAAAGACAGTATGCAGCGCCGCGGCCTGCAGGGTCTGGCCTTCTGGCACAATGGCATGAAGCAGATGTCGGCGAACAAACCGCTGGTTGACCCATCTGATGCGGATGGCCTGAAGTTCCGGGTTCAGTCTTCGGACGTTCTGGTTGCGCAGATGGAAGCCATCGGTGGCAGCCCGCAGAAGATGGCATTCTCGGAAGTTTACGGCGCGCTGCAGCAGGGCGTTGTGGACGGACAGGAGAACACCTGGTCGAACATCTACGGCAAGAAGTTCTTCGAGGTGCAGGACGGCATCACCGAAACCAACCACGGTATCATCGATTATCTGGTGGTGACGTCGGTCGACTGGCTGGACAGCCTCGAGCCGGAAGTGCGTGATCAGTTCCTGACCATTCTGAGCGAAGTGACCGAGACCCGGAACAAGGAAGCCTTTGCCGTGAACGAAGCGGCCAAAGCCTCGATCACGGACGCCGGTGGAATTATTCGCGAACTGAACCCTGAACAACGTCAGGCCTGGGTCGATGCAATGAAGCCCGTTTGGGACAAGTTCGCTGATGACGTAGGTCAGGAAAAGATCGACGCCGCTCAGGCAATCAACGCCGGGTTCTGATCCCGGTCAAGGCCGCGCGTCAGGGGACTGGGGAGTTATCGACGCGCAGGCCGGGCGGGCCGAAAAGGCCCGCCCCAATCCTTCTCAACAATAAAAATGTGGGGACAGATAGATGTCTGGTGCGAAATCCGGCCATGGCGGGCTGGTCGACCATATCGAAGAAACCATGATTGCGTTGCTCCTGGGCCTGATGACGGCCGTTACATTTGCAAATGTGATCGCGCGTTTCTTCTTTAATTCGAACATATTGTGGGCGCTTGAACTGACAGTGTTCATGTTTGGCTGGCTGGTGTTGCTTGGCGCATCTTATGCGGTGAAGAAGCACGCGCATCTGGGGGTCGACGCCATCCTGAATATGCTGGCCCCGGCGCCGCGCCGCATACTGGCGCTGATCGCCGTAGCGTGCTGTCTGGTGTTTTCGCTGCTGCTGCTGAAAGGGTCGTATGACTATTGGGCGGTGTTTGCCGACCTGCCACCCACATCCGGACGCTGGTTCCCGACAGGGTTCGATACCGGAGCGCGCAGCCAGAGTTTCTACGAGGTTGACGATATTCCCATGGTCGCGCCGCTGCGCTTTCTTGAGGGCCTCATCAACTATGGCGAGGAATACGAGAAGCTTCCCAAGGTGGTGCCGTATCTGGTGTTGCCAGTTTCCATGCTGCTGCTGGTGATCCGCTTTTCGCAAGTCGCAGTGCAAATCTGGCGCGGTGAAACCGATCGTCTGGTCGCCAGCCACGAAGTCGAGGACGAGATCGAAGAAGTCCGGGCTCAGCAAGGAGAGCATGACTGATGGATGTAGTTCTTCTTTTCTCGATGGTCATTGGCCTGCTGCTGATCGGCGTTCCGATCGCGGTTGCACTTGGCCTCAGCTCTACTCTGTTCCTGCTGATCTATTCCGACAGTTCGCTCGCTTCGGTTGCTGGTACGCTGTTTGAGGCGTTCGAGGGGCACTTCACTCTGCTCGCGATCCCGTTCTTTATCCTGGCGTCGTCCTTCATGACGACAGGGGGCGTGGCACGCCGGATCATTCGCTTTTCGATTGCCTGTGTGGGCCATTTGCCCGGCGGGCTGGCGATTGCGGGCGTTTTTGCCTGTATGTTGTTTGCAGCCTTGTCGGGGTCATCCCCTGCAACGGTGGTCGCCATCGGTTCGATCGTTATCGCTGGAATGCGACAGGTTGGATATTCCAAAGAATTTGCGGCCGGTGTGATCTGCAACGCAGGAACCCTGGGTATCCTGATCCCGCCTTCTATCGTCATGGTGGTTTATGCAGCGGCAGTCGAGGTTTCGGTCGGCCGCATGTTCCTGGCAGGCGTCATTCCGGGCCTGTTGGCCGGTTTGATGCTGATGGTCGCAATCTATGTGATGGCGAAGGTCAAGAACCTGCCTAAGGGCGACTGGAAAGGCTGGGGCGAGATATTCGCATCAGCGCGTGAAGCTGGTTGGGGCCTGTTCCTGATCGTGATCATCCTGGGCGGCATTTACGGCGGCATCTTCACGCCGACCGAAGCTGCAGCGGTGGCCGCGGTTTATGCGTTCCTGATCGCCTGCTTCGTCTACAAGGACATGGGACCGCTAAGCAGCGAGGGTGACGCGCAGAATATCTCACTGTTGAAGAAACCCTATGCACTGGTCACGGCGCTCTTTCACCCGGATACTAAGCACACGCTGTTCGAGGCTGGAAAGCTGACCGTCACACTATTGTTCGTGATTGCCAACGCACTGATCCTGAAACATGTGTTGACCGACGAACAGGTGCCGCAGCATATCGCCAGCGCAATGCTGTCGGCAGGCCTGGGACCGGTTACGTTTTTGATTGTGGTCAACGTGATCCTACTGATCGGTGGTCAATTCATGGAACCCTCGGGCCTGCTCGTCATCGTTGCGCCGCTGGTGTTCCCGATTGCCATCGAACTGGGCATCGATCCGATCCACCTGGGCATCATCATGGTGGTGAACATGGAGATTGGAATGATCACGCCACCGGTCGGCCTGAACCTGTTCGTGACCTCGGGTGTTGCGGGGATGCCGATGATGGGCGTTGTGAAGGCCGCGCTGCCGTTCCTTGCGGTGCTGTTCGTCTTCCTCATCATGGTGACGTACATTCCGTGGTTGTCGACCTTCCTGCCCAATACCTTCATGGGGCCCGAAATCGTGACCAATTAGACAGCGTCTACATGACAACGCAAAAATCGGGCGGCGCGATCCGCCCGGTTTTGTCTTGAAGAACAGAATTGAGTGACTATCTGCCACTCAGAGGACGACCTCCCCAAAATGGGAAATTCTCCGGGACGGCCCGGGCAAAACGAGGTCTCTCATATGCCCTGGATCATTCTGTTAACTGCCGGACTGCTCGAAATCGTCTGGGCCTTTGCCATGAAGCAATCGGCCGGCTTTACCCGGTTTTGGCCCACCGCGATTATGGGCGTGTCGATGTTGGGATCGTTCGCCCTGCTTGCGCTGGCAATGCGCACGCTGCCATTGGGCACAGCTTATGTCGTCTGGACAGGGATTGGCGCCGTTGGCGCGTTTCTGGTCGGTATCCTGTTTCTGGGCGAAGCGGTAACCGCCACGCGCATTTGCGCGGCGGTTTTGATCGTGGCGGGGATGATCGCGATGAAGCTTGCCTGATCAGGCGTTTTCCAGCGCTTCGATGATCCCCGAGAAATCTGCGGCTTTCAGGCTTGCGCCGCCAACCAGCGCACCATCGACATTGGAGACGGCGAAAATATCTGCTGCGTTGCTGGGCTTTACCGAACCGCCATAAAGCAACCGGACCGAGCGCCCCACACCTTCGCCAAAGCGGCGCTCCAGACGCGCGCGGATAAAGTCGTGGACCTCTCCGATCTCGTTGAGCGTGGGAACTTTTCCGGTTCCGATGGCCCAGATCGGCTCGTATGCGACGATGAGGTTCTCACCGGTCGACTGATCCGGAATGGACCCCGACATCTGGCCGCCAATAATATCAAGCGTATTGGCGGCTTCGCGTTGTTCCAGACTTTCACCAACGCAGATAACGGTCTTAAGACCGGCGTCCATCGCGACGCGGGCTTTGGCACGAATGTCATCATTCTGTTCGGAATGATCCTCGCGTCGTTCCGAATGCCCCAGAATGACGGTCGTTGCGCCAGCGTCGACCAGCATGTCGGCGCTGATATCGCCGGTGTGGGCGCCGTTCGGGGCCGCGTGGCAATCTTGGCCGCCGATAGTAATGCCGGTTCCCTGCGTCGCCTGCGCGGCGCGGTGAACCAGTGTGGCCGGAGGGCAGATCAGAATATCGACAGTTGGGGCAGGGTGGGTGCTGGCCAGCACCTCAAGCTCGCCCAGCGCTTCGCTGGTTCCGTTCATTTTCCAGTTTCCAGCCGCCAACTTGCGCCGCATCCCTGCACCTCTTCATTTTGACATCATTTCATTTTCGGATAGCACCCTACGCCCCACCTGACAATTCCGCGCAAGGGGTGCTGGACGGTCAAACGCCGGAAATTCCGTCTGCGCCAATACATACGGCACACCTGTTCAATAGGTGGCCGGAAACCCGGGAACCTTGGGGAGAATGTTGATGCGACGCACAGACGCCTTATCGCTGTTCAGTCAGCGCCTCGTCGAACTTGATCGACTCGCCGCAGCCGCATGCATCAACAACATTTGGATTGCGGAACTTGAAGCCGGACTCCAACAGAGTGACCTCGTAGTCGATCTCGGTCCCGAACAGAAACATTTGCGCCATGGGTGCAATCATGACCCGTGCACCGTCCTGTTCGACAACTTCGTCGTTAGGGTCCGCCTGATCCACATAGTCCATGGTATATTCCATGCCGGCGCATCCGCCTTTTTTCACGCCAATGCGCAGCCCGGCATGTCCGGCCGAGGCCATCAGACGAGCAATCTGCTCGGCCGCCTTGGGCGTCATGGTTACAGCCTGTTTGCCAGGAATGCCAAACATCAGGGGATCTCCGTCGTCGCGTTGACACTAATTTAGGGCTTTCGATCACCGGGCTCAAGTGAGCGCGGCCTATGAATGCGAAGATTTACTTTGAAACAGCCGGTTTGCGGGCACCGGTCGCCTTGCACCAGCGCCGCTGGCCGGATTAGCCTGATCCGGAGGGGCAACAGATATCCGTCCTTTGGTGCAACAACAATCACGAGGTTTGCAAATATGGCAGTGCGGTCAAAATATCTGAAATCAAATGCGCCGCTGGCGCTGTTGGGGCTGAGTTTTGCCGTTTTGGCTGGCACTGCGTGGGCTGCGTCGGACGGGCCCAGACACCCTGTCAATTGCGCAACCGCTGAAGGCGATCTGCGCGCGATTGCCTCAGAAAAGAAGCATGCCGAAGACAAGCAGTTGGAAAGTGTGGCGGCAATTACGCCTGCGGGCGCATTGCTTGGACTGGTTACCGGCACCGAAGGCAAAAGACTGCAAATGCTGTCCGGAGATTACGTCAAGCAATTGGACGATAGGGCAGCAGAGATCAAATCGACCTGCGGCAATCAGTAAATTGCAGTTTACCCTGAACGTTCTGGACCGCCCTCGGGCAAGAGCGGTCCAATATTCGGGCCGGAGATTTCAAGGAGGGCAGGCGATCCAGCAGCCCGTGCGAGCGACAAATGGAATGCACTATTTCGTCGACACACCGATTTGTTGCGCAGGTGTATGAAAGTTTTGCTACAGCCGTGTAACAGTTGGATGACTTTTTGAGGACAACAGATTGTTTTTTGAAGATAATTCTCTGGTCACATAAATCCGAGTTCCAGTCGGGCTTCGTCAGACATCATTTCCATTCCCCAGGGTGGCTCCCAGGTCAGTTCAACGTCGACTTCCTTGATGCCGGCAACAGGCTCAACGGCTTCAACGATCCAGCCCGGCATGTCTCCGGCGACGGGGCAGCCCGGTGCGGTCAGGGTCATGATGACTTTGACTGCATTGTCCTCGGCAATCTCGATTGTGTAGATTAGCCCGAGATCATAGATATTCACTGGAATTTCAGGATCATAAACCGTTCGGCATGCCTCAACCACGGCCTCGTACAAGGGGTGTTCGATGGTCGAAGGGGCAATCAGCGGCGTGCCCTCAAACTGTTCACTGGGATGCGTCATTATTGCCTCGGGTTTGTTACCTGAGAAAATATATAGGGAAAGGCCGGACCAGCGTCCAGTGCGGCAATGGCGCCCGCCTTGGGCGCCACCCCCGTTCAGTCATTGATATCGTGGTTGAACGTTTTGACCTGACCATGAGGCAGCGCGAATATGCGCCGAAGAACCAGCCAGGACACCAGCGACAACACCGCGAAGATCAGCAACAGTATCGGCAGCGAGGGTGTAAGCCCCGGCAAAATCAGCAGGATACCCGTGATTGCGGCACCGATGGCAAAGCCAAGAAAGATGAAACCCGGCAGCACGATTTCAAGGATTCCCAAGGCCAATGCGGCGGCCATCCAGATCCACCAGGTCAGCCAGAAGGGATCTGCCATCATTTTGCTCCTTTCAGCATCTTGAACGCATCACCGAAAGCCTCAAGGGCGTTTGCCGGCACGACGATCGTCTGTTTTCCGGTCCCGTTGCCCAATGCGTTAAGCGATTCGACCTGTTTCAGAGCGACCTGATATTGAGCGGCCTCGATACCGTTGTCCTGAATTGCCTTGGCAACGACACCGGTCGCATAAGCCTCGGCTTCGGCTTGAATACGCCGGGCCTTGGCGGTTTGTTCCGCCGCATAAAGTTCGGCATCTGCCTGCAGTTCAACAGCGCGTTTCATGCCTTCGGCTTCGGTTACCTGAGCCCGGCGCGCGCGTTCGGCATTCAGCTGCTGCAGCATGGCGTCACGGGTCGCTTGGTCCAAATTAACGTCCAGAATTTCGGCGCGGGTCACTTCGATCCCCCAGTCATCGACGGCTGTTTCGACACTTTCCTGGATTTGGGAGATCAACTGGGCGCGGTTCGACTGTACTTCATCCAGATCCATTTTACCGATTTCAGCGCGCACGATACCTGCCACCGTGGTCGCAATCGCACCGTCGACATCACGGATTCGGTAGACTGTCTTTTCAGGCTCAAGAATGCGGTAGAACACCGATGTATCGATCTGGACCAGAACGTTATCCTTGGTGATCGCATCCTGCGTCGCGTTTGGAAGCTGACGTTCAAGAATGGATATCTTGTGGCGCGCAACATCCAGGAAAGGAACGATAAAATTGATTCCGGGCCCCAAAACCGAGTGCAGCCGACCGAAGCGTTCAATCACGAACTTTTCGGATTGCGGGACGATCTTAATGCCCTTCAGGATGACGATTACGATTAGGGCCGCCGCCAGCAGGTAAATGATGTTCGATGAAAGCAATCCGATGATTTGATCTTCGGTCATTTCTGTCCTCTTTATTGTGTACTATGGTATACACTTGGGGGTTGAGTCGCCCGATTTCAACTCTGGTATGGACAGATTGGACTCGGATGCAAACCAGTGAAGGCGTCGAAGTTCGAGGGAAAACAACAGATGTGTCCGCTTTGCATCCCGCCATGATTGCGGTATCGGGCGCATATGAAACTGATTATCGACACTGATCCGGGAATCGACGATGCGATGGCTATTGCCTACGCCGCCGCCGCGCCGGAAATTGACCTGATTGGTCTGACGACCATTTTCGGAAACACGCATGTGCATCAATCCAGCCGTAATGCGCGGTTTTTGCTGCACAAACTCGGCCTTGATGCTGCAGTCGCGGAAGGCGCAGCCTTTCCGCTTGAGACGGACGCACATGTGCCGTCCGAACATGTCCACGGGCCGGAAGGGTTCGGAGACCTGACGGAGATCCCGCAGATCGGTGAAAACCATCCCCTGCCAGCGGCAGAATTTCTGGTCGAAATGGCACGCGAACACAAAGGCGAACTGGTCGTTTGTGCGGTTGGTCCGTTGACCAACATCGCCGATGCGATGCGCTTGGACCCGGAGTTTTCCCAAAATCTGGGTCGGCTGGTGATCATGGGGGGCGCCGTGTATTGCCCCGGAAACATTACCGCCCACGCAGAAGCCAACATTTACCACGATGCCCGAGCAGCGGATTTCGTTTTTGCGGCCCCCCCGAATACGGTTCTGGTTGGATTGGACGTCACGCTGAAGACCTTGTACCGGGGCGCGGACTTCGATGCGCTGGCCGAAAAGTCAACAGATATGGGCGCTTTTTTGCGCGACATTTCAAAGTTCTACCTCAAGTTCTATAAGGAAGTCGGTGGGCTGGAAGGATGCGGGTTGCACGACTCGACCGCCGTAATTGCATGCTCTCACGAACCGATGTTCGACACGGTCCAGACAGGCCTGCGCGTGATCGTCGGTGGGGAGGAAAACGGTGCCACGCGGCCGGATCCCTCGCGTCCCGCAGTTCGCGTTTGCAGGAATGTCGACGGCGAAGGCGTTGTGGCGTTGTTCACGGAGCGCGTTGTCACTTTGCCCTGACGGGTTGCAAAGGGCAGGCGGATCAGGCAAATCCTGCCCGGTTCAGCGACCCCGAGGCGACACAATGACAGACCGTTTTTCCTTTGACCTAAAGGCCACCGACGGCAAGGCCAGAACCGGTGTGATCCATACCCCGAGGGGTGAGGTTCGCACGCCTGCTTTCATGCCGGTCGGGACAGCCGCGACCGTCAAGGCGATGATGCCGGAAAGCGTGCGCGCGACGGGGGCCGATATCCTGTTGGGCAATACATATCACCTGATGTTGCGCCCCACCGCTGAGCGGATCGATCGCCTGGGCGGATTGCATAAATTCATGAACTGGGAGCGGCCAATTCTGACGGACTCGGGTGGATTTCAGGTCATGTCGCTGGCCGGGCTGCGCAAGCTGACGGAAAAAGGCGTGACCTTCAAATCCCATGTCGACGGATCAAAACATGAACTGACGCCCGAGCGGTCAATGGAAATCCAGCGGCTCTTGGGATCGGACATCGTCATGTGTTTCGATGAGTGCCCAGCGTTGCCAGCCGATCGGGACCGCATCGCAGAATCCATGCGCCTGTCGATGCGATGGGCCGGCCGGTCGCGCGAGGCGTTCGGGGACCGTCCGGGCCATGCACTGTTCGGGATCATGCAAGGCGGGCTGGAACGCGACCTGCGCGAGGAAAGCGCCGAGGCATTGAAGAAAATCGGCTTCGAAGGCTATGCCGTCGGCGGTCTGGCCGTGGGCGAGGGGCAGGAAGCCATGTTCGACTGCCTTGAATACGCGCCGGACTATCTTCCCTCGGACAAGCCCCGTTACCTGATGGGTGTTGGCAAGCCTGACGACATCGTGGGTGCCGTCGCACGCGGGATCGACATGATGGATTGCGTGCTGCCGTCGCGGTCTGGGCGAACAGGGCAGGTTTTCACCCGTCGCGGTGTGGTCAACATCAAGAATGCCCGTCACGCGGACGACCCGCGCCCGCTGGATGAAGCCTGCAGTTGCCCGGCCTGTTCAAACTACTCGCGCGCTTACCTTCACCATGTTTTCCGTTCGAACGAGATGATTTCGGGGATGCTGCTGACATGGCACAATCTGCACTATTTTCAAGAGATTATGCAGGGAATGCGAGACGCTATTTACGAAGGTCGGTTTGCGGCTTGGCAAGGTGACTTTCACGCGCAGCGTGCGGAAGGGGATATTGAGCCTGTTTAGGCGGCAAATCCGGTTGGGTTTCAACAAAATTCGTGGATATGTCAGCGCGACGCCTTGCAGTCGGTAAATCATCCGGTCATTCTGATTGCCGACAAACGGCGATGAGGTTGAAAACAGGCGGTCAGCGCCCCACCTTTATCGTCCAAGACAGGAGATGGCCAAAGGTTGCCTTTCTAGGGACCAGTGCCGTCTTGCCAATGATAAGGATTGAGCATGCAAGAGCCTCTGAATTCCTCATACCCCGTACTGCCTTTGCGCGACATCGTGGTTTTTCCGCACATGATCGTGCCGCTGTTCGTGGGGCGGGAAAAATCCGTCCGTGCACTGGAAGAAGTGATGCAGGACGACAAGCAGATATTGCTGTCCAGCCAGATTGATCCGGGTGACGACGATCCCACCATCGAAGGGATTTACCAGTCCGGTGTTCTGGCGAACGTTCTGCAGCTGCTGAAACTGCCCGATGGCACCGTCAAGGTGCTGGTTGAAGGGCAGGCACGCGTGCAGATCACCGAATTCCTCGAAAACGACGATTTCTTCGAAGCTCGTGCGGAGTATCTGACCGAGATACCCGGCGATGTGACCACGACCGAGGCGCTGCTGCGCACCGTTGCGGACGAGTTCGAGCGCTATGCCAAAGTGCGCAAGAACATTCCCGAAGAAGCGCTTGCAGCAGTTGGCGAGACAACTGAGCCCGCCAAGCTGGCTGACCTCGTGTCGGGTCATCTGGGCATTGAAGTCGAGCAAAAGCAGGAGTTGCTGGAAACTCTGTCCGTCAGCGAACGGCTCGAGAAGGTCTACGGCCTGATGCAGGGCGAAATGTCGGTTCTGCAGGTCGAGAAAAAGATCAAGACCCGCGTCAAATCCCAGATGGAGAAGACGCAGCGCGAGTATTATCTGAACGAGCAGATGAAGGCCATTCAGAAGGAACTTGGCGATGGCGAAGACGGCAGCAATGAAGTTGCCGAACTGGAAGCCAAGATCGCCGAGACCAAGCTGTCGAAAGAGGCGCTGGAAAAGGCGGAAGGCGAGCTGAAGAAGCTCAAGAACATGTCGCCGATGTCTGCCGAAGCGACCGTTGTGCGCAACTATCTGGACTGGATCCTGTCGCTGCCATGGGGCACCAAGTCCCGTGTCAAAAAGGATCTGGGCCGGGCGCAGGATATTCTGGATGCCGATCACTATGGGCTTGAGAAGGTCAAGGAACGGATCGTCGAGTATCTCGCGGTGCAGCAGCGTTCGAAGAAGCTGAAAGGTCCGATCCTGTGCCTCGTTGGCCCTCCGGGTGTGGGTAAGACCTCGCTCGGTAAATCCGTTGCTAAAGCCACGGGGCGCGAGTTCATTCGAATCTCGCTGGGTGGCGTGCGCGACGAATCCGAGATCAGGGGCCACCGTCGAACCTATATCGGGTCGATGCCGGGTAAGATTATCCAGGCGCTGAAGAAGGCGAAGACCACGAACCCGCTTATCCTGCTCGATGAAATCGACAAGATGGGGCAGGACTTCCGTGGCGACCCGGCTTCGGCAATGCTGGAAGTGTTGGACCCGGAACAGAACAGCACGTTCATGGACCACTATCTTGAAGTGGAATATGACCTGTCGAACGTGATGTTCCTGACCACGTCGAACAGCTACAACATGCCCGGGCCTTTGCTGGACCGGATGGAGATCATCCCGCTGGCCGGCTACACAGAAGAGGAAAAGAGCGAGATCGCCAAACAGCACCTGATCGGCAAACAGGTCAAGAACCATGGTCTGAAAACCAAGGAGTTTGATCTGACTGACGAGGCGCTCCAGAAGATCATTCGCATCTACACCCGTGAAGCCGGGGTGCGGAACCTGGAACGTGAAATCGCCAAGGTGGCGCGGAAATCGCTGACCAAGATCATCAAGAAAGAGGCTGAATCCGTCACGGTGACGCCGGACAATCTTGATGAATTCCTGGGCGTGCCGAAGTTCCGCTATGGTCTTGCTGAGCAGGACGATCAGGTTGGTGTTGTTACCGGTCTGGCTTGGACCTCGGTAGGGGGTGATCTGCTGCATATCGAGGCGCTGAAACTGCCCGGCAAAGGGCGGATGAAGACCACCGGCAAGCTGGGCGACGTGATGAAGGAATCCATCGACGCGGCCTCGTCTTACGTGCGGTCGATTTCACCTCAGATCGGTGTGAAACCGCCCAAGTTCGACACGTTGGATATTCACGTGCACGTTCCGGATGGGGCAACCCCCAAGGACGGTCCTTCGGCCGGTTTGGCGATGGTAACGTCGATCGTATCGGTCCTGACCGGAATTCCGGTGCGCAAGGACATTGCCATGACGGGCGAGGTGTCGCTTCGCGGGAATGCAATGCCGATTGGCGGTTTGAAAGAAAAGCTGCTAGCTGCCCTGCGGGGAGGCATCAAGACGGTGCTGATCCCGGAAGAGAACGAGAAGGATCTGGCGGACATTCCGGATAACGTTAAGGAAGGCCTTAAGATCATTCCGGTCAAGCATGTCTCGGAAGTTCTGGAACAGGCACTTGTTCGCGCGCCAGATCCCATCGAATGGGACGAAGCGGCCGAGGAAGCAGCGGCAGCCGCCGCCAAGGCACCCGAAAGCACCGGACCGTCGGCGACTGCACATTAAGTTACCGGAAGTCAGGGCCGGGATACTGGCCACCTAAGAGAATATGGAGAAGCCTGCGGCAATTGCGGCGGGCTTTTTCATTTGGGTCACTCGGTTATTCAGAACCCGACAACGGGTTCCTTGGGATCCAGTATTTCTTCTTCGGCGATGTATTCCTGAAACTTTTCAGTGGATAGGGCTGAACGGACGGCAAGACTGAAGATCACGGCGGAAAACAGGATACACAGCAGAATATCCCAACCAAAGGGGATCTGCTTTTGCGCGCCTTCGCCGAATTGCCCAAGGAAAGAGATCAGCCCGATACCGGCAAAATAGGGCGCCAGCCACAAAGCTTCGGTCACGTCCATTTCGTCAAGACGGTTGCGGAACCGCAGCAGCAGAAGAACCATTCCAACGATCAATGCAATGCCAAGTCGCCAGACCGTGTCCCAACCGCTCCAGTAGACGACCAATGTGGCAACGGCAAAGGCCGTGACGGCGACCACCTTGACGGCCGGGATGCGGATCGAACGTGGGTGATCGGGCATGAGGTGGCGCAAGCAGACCACGGCGATTGGGCCGACGGCGAATGACAGGACGATGGCCGCTCCGTTCAACGCGATTACTGTGGCGAAAGGTACGGTCAGCAGGAAGAGCGTTCCGATCAGAAAATTCAGCGCCAGTGCCCAAAGCGGCACGCCGAACGAAGACAGCATTTGCAGGCGTTGCGGCAGGAAGCCGTTTTTGGACAACGCCATGGCAATACGCGCGTTCGAGCCAGTGGCCACCAATCCGTTGCCAAAAGGTCCGATTACCGAGCCGATGTTGAGCAGGCTGAGAAACCAGATGATCCCCACGGACATGATTATTCCGTCCAGCGGACCCTGACCGCCAAAGTTCAATTGTGCCCAACCGTTTTTCAGCATTTCGGGATCAAGCGCGCCGATGAATGCGATCTGAAGTCCCAGATACAGGGCCGCGCACAGAACGATGGATAGAACCAGGGCTGCGGGGATGGCGAATTTGGGGTTTCGAACTTCACCGGCCATGTCGACGACGTGGCGAAATCCGATGAAAGAGAATATCACGCCTCCGGTCGACACCGCTGCCATGATGCCCTGCAATCCATAGGGCGCAAAACCACCTGGCTGAGTGAAGTTTTCGGTGTTGAACCGTGTCGCGATCAGCAGGATCGACAGAACGATAGGGATAGCGATTTTGGCCCACGTCAGCGCAGCGTTGACCTGCGTGAAAAACTTCACCCCCAATGCGTTGACCGCGACGAACAGAAGCATGAAAACCAGCGCAACCGCGATGCCAGCCCCGGTCAGATCGCCGGTATCCGCAGCATGCAGCCAGGGCGCATAGGGCGCGAGGTATTTCAACATCGCCTCAACTTCGATTGGTGCGGTGGTGTTATATCCGATCCAGGCTGTCCACCCCATGGCCATCGAGACTATGTTGCCATGCGAAAACTGAGGCACCCGTGCAATTCCACCGGATATCGGCAGCATGGCCGAGATTTCGGCAAATGTTATGGCCAGAACAAACATGGCAACCGCGCCGATAATCCAGGACAGGATGGCCGCAGGACCAGCATGCTGCACGGCCAGCATAGGCCCGAACAGCCAGCCCGAGCCAATAATGCCACCAACCGAAATGAACGTCAGGCCAACAAGACCAATATCGCGCTTCAATTCAGCCATAAACAATCCTGAAAACAATGCCCGGAATTACCGATCAATTCCGGTCAGGATAGGCGGGGGGATCGCGCTGTGACAAGCTTGCTCTCGAGCAACCCTCAATCAGCTCAACTTGTTGGTATTGAGACAGTTCTGGCGGCACGCGTAAGCCAGCCTAGGTGTCACCGGGCTCCCAGCCAGACTCTAGTAGGCGGTTATTCTACGTCGCCTGATTCCAAACAGCCCAGCTATTGCGCCTATCAGTAGCAGTCCGCTGGCGGGCAGCGGAACGGCTGATACTTTTAGATTGTCCACCCGATAACTGGCACACCAATCGTTACACCAAACCGTGTTGGGTCCGAACGGGTCGTACAAGTCATTCCAATAGGGGCCACTGATCGGGTTGTTCACGGTAAGTATCAACTGATCGATATGAGAGAACCCGCTAGATAACCTAAGCTTCTTTAGTTTCGGTATGACACTGTCCGACGTAAGTTGTGTCTGCGTCGGGCCGATCGACTGCGTAGCCACCGTAGCCCCGTTTCGCACTCCAGTGAAAGTCAGAGTTGCCACCGGCGCAATTCCTGACGTTGCCCACTGGAAGTAGGCTTGGCTGTTATCGTCTGCCGGTCTAGGCCCCGATCCCGACATGAAAATCCGCAATGCGCCCCAAACATCAATAGATTTTGCCGTGAATGTTGTTCCGCTTATGGCTCTGATTGTTGACGTCAGAATGCCACTATCGGAATGCAGGTACAGGTAGTTCCCTCCCAGATAGGTCGTGCTGTAATCGTAGATGAACCCGTTGGACGTCGCAGGTCCACCACCCGCATTGGGATAAACCGGGTTGTGATCGAACGTAACCGTCAAAGCACTGGCTGCATTGGCCAAGCACACGGCTAACGCCGCAAATATATGTTTCATCGCAATACCCTCTATCAATGTCTGCAGATTAGATAGCGAAGTATCACTTTGCAACTGATCGTAGAGGCGGTTCTTTTAGAGAAATGAGGCTTGGACGCCTGGCCGCGTTTTGGCTTCTGGCACCCATTCCTGTCGCCAGATCCGACAAGTCATTGAAAAGATGGTGGGTGATAAGAGATTTGAACTCCTGACATCTTCGATGTGAACGAAGCGCTCTACCACTGAGCTAATCACCCGTGAGGCCGCCTCTTACAGTGTGTCAGTCCGGTTCGCAAGATCAGATGCAGGTGGCGCAGAAACTTTGCTTGCCCTCAGCGCATTTCACGCAGAACCCGGCGCCTGTTCAAAGGGTGGGTTCGGGAAAAAATCAGGATAAGGCAAAAAACTTGAAAACGCCGCTTGACGATGCCGGGGCGTGGCCATAATACACCCCAACGTTCAGAGCGAACGGGCAGCGGGCGGTTGTAGCTCAGTTGGTTAGAGTACCGGCCTGTCACGCCGGGGGTCGCGGGTTCGAGCCCCGTCAACCGCGCCATCGCTGCCAGCCTTTGATCCGGGTCAATGGATCAGACATAGACCCTAAATGCGCGGTTGTAGCTCAGTTGGTTAGAGTACCGGCCTGTCACGCCGGGGGTCGCGGGTTCGAGCCCCGTCAACCGCGCCATTTCCCTGATTTCGTTGAATGACCGAAAACAGTTGCCCATTGGGGCGATCGACATGGGGCTAATGTCAGGAGTTGTCGGCAATAATCCGACTGTTCATACTTTGTTCTAACTTTTGTGTTGGAGACTCAGCCTGGCTCGCCTATTTCTAGGACACTTGTCTGTTGGGGGCCGAAATGGCTGAGCTGAAGAATATCGAGGTGCGCGGAGCGCGCGAGCATAACCTCAAAAGTATTGATGTTGACATTCCACGGGATCAGCTTGTGGTGATTACAGGTCTGTCTGGTTCGGGCAAGTCGTCGCTGGCCTTTGATACCATCTATGCCGAAGGTCAAAGGCGCTATGTCGAAAGCCTGTCCGCTTATGCGCGCCAGTTTCTGGACATGATGGAAAAGCCCGACGTTGACCATATCAGCGGCCTGTCCCCGGCGATTTCCATCGAGCAGAAAACGACGTCGAAGAACCCACGCTCCACCGTTGGTACGGTCACCGAGATCTATGATTATTTGCGACTGTTGTTCGCGCGTGCAGGGACGCCCTACAGCCCTGCCACGGGTCTGCCCATTGAAGCGCAGCAGGTGCAGGACATGGTCGACCGCATCATGGCGATGGAGGAAGGGACGCGCGGATACCTTCTGGCACCCATCGTGCGGGACCGGAAAGGGGAGTACAAAAAAGAATTCCTCGAACTGCGTAAGCAGGGCTTCCAGCGCGTCAAGGTGGACGGGGAGTTCTATGAACTTGATGAGCCGCCCACTCTGGACAAGAAGTTTCGCCATGACATCGACGTCGTAGTCGACCGTCTGGTTGTACGCGAAGGGATGGAAACACGTCTGGCCGACAGCCTGCGGACCGCGCTGGATCTGGCCGATGGAATCGCGATTCTGGAAACCGCGCCACGCGAAGGAGACCCCGAACGTATCACTTTCAGCGAGAATTTTGCCTGTCCGGTCAGTGGCTTCACGATCCCCGAGATCGAGCCGCGCCTGTTCTCGTTCAACGCACCTTTTGGGGCATGCCCGGATTGTGACGGTCTGGGAGTGGAACTGTTCTTCGATGAGCGTCTCGTGGTGCCGGACCAGACACTGAAACTGTATGATGGTGCACTGGCGCCGTGGCGAAAGGGTAAATCGCCGTACTTCCTTCAAACCATCGAAGCCATCGCCCGCCACTTTGAGTTCGACAAGAACACCCCATGGAAAGACCTGCCGGAGAAGGTGCAGCAGGTGTTTCTTCGGGGGTCGGGCGACGAGGAAATACAGTTCCGTTACGACGAAGGTGGACGGGTTTATCAAGTGACTCGCAGTTTCGAGGGCGTAATTCCCAATATGGAACGCCGTTACCGCGAGACCGACAGCGCCTGGATCCGTGAAGAATTCGAGCGCTATCAGAATAACCGCCCCTGCGGGACATGTGATGGCTACCGTCTGCGTCCCGAAGCCCTGGCCGTCAAAATCGCGGGCCTGCATGTTGGGCAGGTGGTTCAGATGTCGATCAAGGAGGCTCTGGCCTGGATCGAGGATGCTCCGAACCATCTGAACACGCAGAAAAACGAGATAGCGCGCGCAATTCTGAAGGAAATCCGCGAACGACTTGGATTCCTGAATAATGTTGGTTTGGAATACCTTACGCTGTCACGTTCAAGTGGAACCCTGTCTGGTGGCGAAAGCCAGCGGATCCGGTTGGCCAGCCAGATCGGTTCGGGTCTGACAGGGGTTCTGTATGTGCTGGACGAGCCGTCAATCGGGTTGCACCAGCGCGACAATGACCGTCTGCTTGGAACGCTCAAGAACCTGCGCGATCAAGGGAATACCGTGATCGTTGTTGAGCATGACGAAGAAGCCATCCGTGAGGCTGATTACGTTTTTGATATTGGTCCCGGCGCCGGTGTGCATGGCGGGCAGGTCGTAAGCCACGGAACACCTGCGGAAATTACGGCGGATGCGGCCTCGATCACGGGGCAATATCTGGCCGGAACGCGCGAGATCGCAGTGCCCGCTGAACGGCGCAAGGGCAACAAGAAGAAGGTGTCGGTGGTCAATGCGACCGGGAACAACCTGAAGAATGTGACGGCTGAGTTTCCTTTGGCCAAGTTTGTCTGTGTGACCGGAGTTTCCGGCGGCGGGAAATCCACTTTGACCATTGAGACGCTGTTCAAAACGGCGTCGATGCGCCTGAATGGCGCGCGCCAGACACCTGCGCCGTGCGAGACGATCAAGGGACTGGAGCATCTGGATAAGGTCATCGACATCGACCAGCGGCCGATCGGGCGGACTCCGCGTTCAAATCCAGCAACTTACACGGGGGCGTTCACCCCGATCCGCGACTGGTTTGCCGGTCTGCCCGAGGCCAAGGCACGAGGGTACAAACCGGGACGGTTCAGCTTCAACGTCAAGGGAGGTCGGTGCGAGGCCTGTCAGGGTGACGGGGTCATCAAGATCGAGATGCACTTCCTTCCGGATGTCTACGTGACCTGTGAAACCTGCAAGGGTGCGCGGTACAACCGCGAGACACTGGAGATCAAATTCAAGGGCAAGTCCATCGCGGATGTTCTTGATATGACGGTGGAAGACGCGCAGGACTTCTTCAAAGCTGTGCCTTCCATTCGCGACAAGATGGACGCACTGGCGCGGGTTGGTCTGGGTTATATCAAGGTCGGACAGCAGGCCACCACGCTTTCGGGTGGTGAGGCGCAGCGGGTCAAGCTTTCAAAGGAACTGTCCAAACGTTCGACCGGGCGGACGCTGTATATTCTGGATGAACCGACCACCGGCCTGCACTTTGAAGATGTCCGTAAGCTTCTGGAAGTACTGCACGAACTGGTAGATCAGGGAAATACGGTCATTGTGATCGAACACAACCTGGATGTGATCAAAACCGCCGATTGGATCATCGATATTGGCCCGGAAGGTGGCGATGGCGGCGGACAGATTGTTGCCGAGGGCACACCCGAGCAAGTTGCGGAGTGTGAGGGCAGCCATACCGGGCACTACCTCAGGCCGATGTTGAATTTGGACCGGGTCGCTGCAGAATAGCGGCCCGTCAGTTTCCTAGTACAGGATATCCGCCACGGCGCCGATCAGGTTGAGAACTTTCCGCGTTTCAGGATCGATTCTGTAGACATAGTCGCCGGCGCGAACGTAATTGCCGCCTCGTTTCAGGCCGTATCGATAGGGATCGTCGATCCAGACATAGTCCCGTTCGATACGGTCGCCCGTCCGATATAGGTTTTTGACCTGTCCTGGTGGCACGCAGGGGACTGCCTTTTTGGCCAGACCGGGCGGGCAGTGCCCGGCCTTTCCCTTTCCGTTGCCAGCTTCGACCGCAGCCGTACTGATCACCAGCAAAGCGATGGATCCAAAAATTCTCAGAGTCTTCATCGGCGGCCCCTGCAATTATTCTGCACTGGTTTTAGCACGTACAGACCGGGACAAAGAAGTGACGACAAACAACTATTTTCGGGTCAGCAAAAAACTGCTTTACGCGCCTCAGCTCCGGCCTCTCTTTTCAAACCGGGGCAGCATGGCGGAAAAGTCTTTCCCCAACCCATCTTCAGCTTCGACAAATTGTTCATACAAGGCCGTTGCAGCCTGGCCCATGGGTGTGTCCGCATCCGACCCTTCCGCGGCCTGCTGGCTAAGGCGTAAATCCTTCAGCATCAGCTCTGCAGCAAAACCTGGTTTGTAGCCGTTGTCGGCGGGACTGGTGGGACCAACGCCGGGGGCAGGGCAATAGGCGTTCATTGTCCAGCTATATCCGGACGATGTACTGACGACATCAAACATCTTTTGGCGATCCAACCCCAACTTGTCGGCCAGTGCAAAAGCCTCACAGGTCGCGATCATGGTGACGCCGAGGATCATGTTGTTGCAGATCTTTGCCGCCTGACCTGCGCCGGAGTCGCCGCAATGAACGGCCTTCTGGCCCATGACGTCGAACAGCGGTTCGGCCGTTGAAAACGCTTCTTTCAAACCACCTGCCATGAAAGTCAGCGTACCAGCTGCGGCGCCCCCAATACCGCCTGAAACCGGAGCGTCAACGGCTCTTAGCCCGGCTGCCAGGGCCTGATCGGCCACAGCGCGCGCGCTGTCGACGTCGACGGTTGAGCAATCAATCCAGGTGGCGCCTTTCTGCATGGCCGGAACAATCTCGTCCGCGACAGATCGCAAGATCTGACCGTTTGGAAGCATCGTAATTGCCACGTCTGCTCCGGCGACGGCCTCGGCCCCGGAAGATGCCATGGTGACCCCTTCGACTGTGACGTCTGCCATGTCAAAGCCAACCACAACATGCCCGGCCTTCGCCAGATTGGCGGCCATCGGTGCGCCCATGTTGCCAAGGCCGATAAACCCGATTTTCATCCTTATTCCTCCTCGAATGTCAGTGCGTCCGCGCCCAGTGGTTGCAGCATTTTCGAAACAACGACTGCGGGTACGGATTGATCCGCAAAGCTCCACCTAGGATTGCGGTCCTTGTCTATGATCTGCGCGCGAATGCCTTCCAGAAAATCCCCGTGTTCCATGGCGCGGAACGTAAACCGGAATTCCAGTTCCAACGCTTTGCGTATTGTCAGCGATGGCCCACGCAATCGATGCAGCATTTCTACGTAACAGGCCATCGACAAAGGTGAATGCCGTCCGAGTGTGGCCAGAGTTTTGGTGGAGAAATCCGGATCAGCGTTACGCAGATTGGTCAGGATGTCGCCCAGCGCCTCGCCCGAGAATATGTCATCGATCACAGGTTGGTCCTGCTCCAATGTACTCTCCGGCGGAGTCTGCGCGTGTTTGGCCAGTATCTCGGCATCACCAGAGGCTTCGAGCAGCTCCATGAGATCGGACCATTGGGACTGCGGGATATAGTGATCGGCAAATCCGGCATAAATCGCATCACCTGGCCCCATGCGTCGTCCGGTTGTTCCCAGATATTCACCTAACCGGCCGGGTGCCAGGGCCAGCATCAGCGTGCTGCCGACGTCCGGAACCAGTCCGATGGAGCATTCAGGCAATGCGATCTGCGCGGTCTCGCCCACGATCCGGTGACTTCCGTGGCACCCGATGCCAACACCGCCGCCCATTGTGAAACCCTGCAGAAAGCTGATCACCGGTTTAGGGTACTCGAAGATCAGGGCATTCAAGCGGTATTCATCGCGCCAGAAGGTTTGACCATAGGCGAAATCGCCTTTCATGCCCGTTTCATAAAGCTCGGCGATGTCACCTCCGGCGCAAAAGGCCTTGTCGCCTTCGGCATCAATAATGATCAGGTCAACCGAGTCATCTTCGCGCCAGTTCCGCAGGGCGCTGTCTATGGCCATGCACATGTCATAACTAAGCGCGTTGAGCGCCTTGGGCCGAGCCAATGTGATGCGCCCGGCGCGGCCTGTCACACGGATGTTGATATCTGGCATTTGATCCTCAGCGTTGGGCAAGCATCTGGCGGGCGACGATCACGCGCATGATCTCGTTGGTGCCTTCCAATATCTGATGCACGCGCAGATCACGCACAAGCTTTTCGATCCCGTAATCGGCCAGATAGCCGTACCCGCCATGCAACTGCAGACATTGATCGACGACTTTTGATCCCGTTTCGGTAACGAACTTTTTGGCCATCGCGCAGAACTTGCTGGCATCGGGCGTGCCTTGATCCAGCTTCCACGCGGCCTGCCGCAAGAAGACGCGCGCGGCCTGCAGTTCAATCTCCATATCGGCCAGGCGGAACTGCAGGGCCTGAAACTGGTCGATGGATTGACCGAATGCTTTACGCTCGGACATGTATTGCAAGGTCATATCCAAGCCGGTTTGCGCCGCACCCAGAGAGCAGGAGGCGATATTCAAACGCCCGCCGTCCAGTCCCATCATGGCGTATTTGAATCCGTCACCTTCGGTGCCGACCAGGTTCCCCGATGGTATCTTGCAGTCATCGAACTGCACCTGCGCCGTCGGCTGGCTTTTCCAACCCATTTTCTGCTCAAGCGCCCCGAAGCTGAGACCGGGTGTACCGTCTTCGACATAAACGGTCGAAATCCCCTTGGGACCATCCTGACCCGTGCGCACCATGCAGACATAAGCATCTGAGTAGCCACCGCCCGAGATAAACGCCTTGGTGCCGTTCAGCGTGTAACCTTCGTTTGTACGCTCGGCGCGGGTTTTGAGCGCTGCAGCGTCCGAGCCCGAGCCCGGTTCGGTCAGGCAGTAGCTGAGGACCGTATCAAGACTGAGAACCTGTGGCATGATACGTGATTTCAGCTCGTCACTGGCGAAACTGTCCAGCATCTTTGCGCACATGTTGTGGATCGACAGGAAGGCTGCAACCGACGGGCAAGCCATGGACAAAGCTTCAAAAACCAGCGTTGCATCCAGCCTGCTCAGACCCGATCCTCCAGCGTCCTCAGAGACATACAAGCCACCGAAGCCCAGTTCGCCGATCCGGGGCCAAAGGTCTTTGGGAATGGTTCCATCCGCCTCCCATTGCCGCGCAAACGGAGCGATGTTTTCCTGCCCAAATGCATAGGCCATGTCGAAGATAGCTGTCTGTTCCTCGGTCAGCGCGAAATCCATGCCAATCCTTCCCGTCGATGCTGAATTGAACGATTGTTTATTTCCCAATCGTTACAGAAATTTTGCACGATCAGCAATCACGGGAAGTAAGGTTATGGTATTGATCGGCCCGGGTGCGCGATATCAGAGATCTTCGTGGAATTCCTCGATCAGGTGCTTCACGACCGCCTGACCGGGATCGTCCCCTTTTGCCACGGCCTCGGCGTGTACACGGCGCTGGCGTGTGGCGGACGTTCCGTTTTCCGCAATTTGCCGCAGGCGGGCCAATTCGGTCATCGTGCCCAACGCCTCGGTATCTTCCGCCAGCATTCCCATCAGTTCACCAATCAGTTCAGGCATTGGCTTGATTGAACGGTCACCAAAATCGATCAGCCCCTCGCCAACGCCGTACCGTTGCGCGCGCCAGCGGTTTTCGCCGATGAGGAACCGGTCATAGTGACGCCAGCGCAGGTTGCGGTCTTTCAAACGACACAGCATCCGGGTCAGCGCCTGGATCATCGCAGCCAGCGAAAGGGCGTGTTCCAGCCGGGGCTGCACATCCATGATACGGGTTTCCAACGTCGGAAACCGATGCGATGGGCGCAGGTCCCACCAGATCTTTGAGGTGTCTTCGATGACGCCGAGTTCCACAAGGATTCCCGTTGTACGCTCGTATTCAGCCCAGCTGGCCGGTACCGGAGGCAATCCGGTTCGGGGCAGGTTGTCGAACACGGTCAGCCGATAGGAGGACAATCCGGTGTCTTCACCGCTCCAGAACGGAGAGGACGTGGAAAGAGCCAACAGGTGCGGCAAAAAGTAGGACAGTTGTGGCATCAGGTCGGCACGCAGCGCCTTGTCTTCGACGCCGACGTGAACATGCATGCCGCAGATCAGCATGCGTCGCGCAACACCGCCAAGGGCATGTTGCAAGGCGTCATAGCGATCCTTGCGTGTATGATGCTGGTCTTTCCACTTTGCAAAGGGATGGCAGGATGCGGCAATCGGAGCCAGATTGTATTCAGCGGCGCGCGTGGCAACGCAAGACCGCAACCGCTTGAGGTCCTCACGGGCCGCGCCAATCGTGGCATGAGGGCGGGTTCCCACCTCGATCTGGCATTGCAGGAATTCAGGGCTGACCTGACCTTCAAAATCGGCCTGGCAAGCATCCATCAAAGCGGCAGGTGCTTCGGACAATTGCAGGCTGTCGCGGTCCACAAGCAGGTATTCCTCTTCAATACCCAGCGTGAATTCCTGCTGCATGGCGGCCCTCCGGTCTTTATGTTCACGCCAGTGAATACGGAATTTGCCCTTTTGCCAAGTGTTTGCCGCGCAGGTGCTTGCGAAGCCTTGGTCGGCACAGGTAAGGAGCGGGGAGTGTTCAACCACGGATCGGAGACGGCGGCGTGAAACCCAGGAAATTCCCGCGGACCAATGCAATTCTGGATCGCTTCGGCGTCAAGCTGATCGACAAAGTCACTGAACGGGATGAGCGCGCCCGGCTGGAAAGCTTTGAACGGGCTGGCGGATTGGAACGCCCTGCATATGCCCTTTCTCCGGGAATGGATGGGTTCGATGTCGGCCCGCTGGTCGAGGAATATCACGAACATGCCGATGCGCTTGCGGCATTGAAGGACCCGTCGCGCAACAAGACCGGCTATCGCATCGGGAACGGATACTATGACAGCCCGGATGCGGACGCGCTTTATCTGATGATCCGTAGATTCAAGCCGAAACATGTGATCGAAGTCGGGTGTGGCAATTCAACCCGCGTCACGCGACAGGCGATCATTGATGGCGGGCTGAACACCCGCATTACGGCAATCGATCCGTATCCGAGGGCGGATATTGCGCATGTCGTGGATGATTTTGAACAAAAACGACTGGAAGAGGTCGATCCGACGCTGTTTGAAAACCTGCAAGAAGGCGACGTTCTTTTCATCGATTCCAGCCATGTGGTCCGCATGAGCAACGACGTCGCGCATCTGTTCTGTCGCATCATTCCGGCCCTGAAACCAGGTGTCGTCATCCACGTGCACGATGTTTTTTTGCCCTACGAATACCCCACTCGTTTCTTCTATGATTGCCCCGGATGGGGCGAACAGTACATGCTGCACGCATTGCTGCAATCGAGTTTATATTCAATGCTTTGGCCGGGATATTACCTTCAGCGGGAACGCCCGGACGCGGTCGAGGCCTTGCCATTCCTGAAGGATGGTCGGGCGCAGAGTATTTGGGTTCAGCTCAGAAAATCTTGACTTCAAAGTGATCCGCCACGCCGGGGCTGCCGTAACCCTTTCCATAACAAGCTGGAGAGGAGATGACAGCCATGTTTCGCCGCACATTCCTGGGCGCCGCCGCCGCGATTGCATTGACTTTGCCAATGCAGGCTCGTGCCGGGTCCGATATTGTTGATACCGCCGTCTCGGCCGGATCATTCACCACTCTTGTCGCCGCAGTTCAGGCTGCAGGGCTGGTTGACACTTTGAAAGGCGACGGACCTTTCACTGTTTTTGCCCCGACCGACGAGGCGTTTGCGGCTTTGCCCGAGGGTACCGTTGAATCGCTTCTGCTGCCTGAAAACAAAGATCAGTTGGTTTCCATCCTGACCTATCACGTGGTTCCGGCCAAAGTTATGTCAGGGGACATCGCAGGTAAGCGCGCGAAGGTGCTTACCGTTCAGGGCGACCGCCTTAGTGTGAACGCCAAGAACGGCGTCAAGGTTAACGGTGCCAAGGTGGTTCAGGCTGATATCGAAGCCAGCAACGGCGTGATCCACGTTGTCGACGCGGTAATCCTGCCTGAATAAGTTTCCCAACAAAAAATGAAAAACCCCGGCTTTGAGGCCGGGGTTTTTTTGTCAGATCAGTCTGACTTGTGTGCCGATCTGCACCAGCGGGTACAATTGTTCGACATGCTGATTGTACAAACCAATGCAGCCGGACGAGCTTTGACGACCGATTTTGCGCGTATCATGCGTTCCATGCACCAGATAGGCAGGCCAGCCCAGATACATTGCGCGGGTTCCCAGCGGATTGCCCGGGTCGCCACCTTCCATTCGCACAGGCAGGTTCGGATCACGCTCGCGCATAGATGCAGTCGGGGTCCAGCTGGGGTTTTCCCGCTTGCGCACAACTTCGGTATACCCGCGTTTGGTCAATTCCTCGCTCATCGGAACCGAGCTGGGATAGAGTTTATAGGTCCCATCCGGGGCCCAGTAGTGAACGGCGCGGCTGGTAATATCGGCCAGCAGGCATCCGACGCCCAATTCATTGAAGTGATCCTGCCAGTTCTGCTGCGAAAACGAGGACACATTGCGGCGCACCGGCAACTGCGTGCTGATGGCTTCTTCTTCCTGCGGAAACGCATCAGAGCTTTGCGCGCGTACCAGGGCAGGCGTCGCCAGAAAGGTCGCTGCGCCCAGCAATGCAGAGCGGCGGGTCATGCGGGGATTTGACAAGTTGGCCTCCGGTTCAGGAACTGCTCGGGTATTTATTTGGCGCTAAAATATTGTCCGCCGGTTCGGTTTTCCAGAGCTTTGCGTCTGAATTTTTCGTGAAATGGTCCCCGTTGGCGACGCTTCGCCGAAAAAAGCCCGGCCTGTGGCAGGCCGGGCATATCGTTTTTCAGGTCCGATGTGCAGATCAGTCCATCGCTTTGAAGTTGAACTCGCCACCTTCCTTGATGCCGGACGGCCAGCGCGACGTTACGGTTTTGGTCCGGGTGTAGAACTTGAAGCTGTCCGGACCGTGCTGGTTCAGGTCGCCGAACATGGATTTCTTCCAGCCGCCAAAAGTGTGGTAGGCCAGCGGAACCGGGATCGGAACGTTGATGCCCACCATGCCGATGTTCACGCGGCTGGCAAAGTCACGCGCGGTGTCACCGTCACGGGTGAAGATCGCGGTCCCGTTTCCGTACTCGTGGTCCATCGCCAGCTTCAGCGCTTCTTCATAGGAGCCGGCACGGACAGTCGAAAGAACCGGGCCAAAGATTTCCTGCTTGTAGATGTCCATCTCTGGCGTCACGTGGTCGAACAGGTGTGGGCCGACAAAGAAGCCGTCCTCATAGCCCTGCAGGCTGAAGTCGCGGTTGTCGACGACAAGTTTCGCGCCTTGCTCCACGCCGGAATTGATCAGGCCGAGAATACGCTCTTTCGCGGCGCCGGTGACAACCGGGCCCATGTCGACATCGTCGCCCGCGGTGTAGGGGCCGACCTTCAGCTTTTCGACACGGGGGATCAGTTTCTCGATCAGCGCGTCGGCTGTTTCCTCACCTACCGGAACGGCGACGGAAATGGCCATGCAGCGTTCGCCCGCCGCGCCAAAGCCTGCGCCAACCAGCGCATCGGCCGCCTGATCCAGATCCGCGTCAGGCATGACGATCATGTGGTTCTTTGCGCCGCCAAAGCACTGCGCGCGCTTGCCGTTCGCGGTGGCACGCGAATAGATGTATTGCGCGATCGGGGTCGATCCAACAAAGGACACGCCCTGAATGACTTCGCTGTCCAGCAGCGTATCCACAGCTTCTTTGTCGCCATTGACGACCTGGAACACGCCTTTCGGCAGACCGGCCTCGACGAACAGTTCGGCCAGCATCAGCGGCACGGACGGGTCACGCTCGGACGGCTTCAGCACCACGGCGTTGCCGCAGGCCAGGGCAGGGCCGACATGCCACAGGGGCATCATTGCCGGGAAGTTGAACGGCATGATCGAGGCGACAACGCCCAGCGGCTGGCGCATGGAGTACATGTCGATGCCGGGACCGGCGCTGTCGGTGAATTCACCCTTCAGCATCTGAGGCGCACCGATGCAGTATTCGATGACTTCCAGACCACGCTGCAGGTCACCCTTGGCGTCGGGAATGGTTTTGCCATGCTCGCGGCTCAGCGCCTCGGCCAGTTTATCCATATCGCGGTTCATCAGGCCGACCATGGCCATCATCACCCGCGCACGCTTCTGCGGGTTGGTCGCGCCCCAGGCCGGTTGTGCGGCGGCGGCGCTGGCAATTGCAGCAGTGGTTTCAGCGGCACTTGCCATCGGGCATTTGTACTGCACTTCGCCCGTTGCAGGGTTGAAGACGTCGTCAAAGCGGCCGGACGATCCCGCCACGTTTTCGCCGTTAATGAAATGGGTCAGTTCAGTCATAGCGAATTCCTCCGAAGTAAGTTGCGCGCACAATAGGCTTGCATAAATCACTTGAACAGAGGCAATGTCTCAAAGAAGTTTTGCAAAAATGCAAAGGCCTTGGATGAACCGGAACTGGGATGATATGCGGGTGTTTCTGGCGGTGGCCCGTGAACAAAGCCTGTCTGCCGCCGGCCGCCTGTTGAAGATCGACGCTGCAACCGTTGGGCGTAGAATCGCCCGGCTGGAAACCGCGCTGGAAACACCGCTATTCTCAAAATCTCAGCAGGGATACATTCTGACCACTGCCGGCGAACGGTTGGTCGAGCATGGATTACAAGCCGAAGAGGCGATGCGGGCAGCAGCCGGAACAGTTACGGGATCCTCCAAAACGCTGAGCGGTCAGATACGGATCGGTGCACCTGATGGCAGCGCCAATTACCTGCTGCCCCAGGTCTGCGCAAAGATCTGTGATGCAAACCCGGATCTGGACATCCAGATTCTGGCCCTGCCGCGGGTCATCAATCTGTCCCGGCGCGAGGCTGACATGGCGGTTACCGTCAGCGCCCCGACGGCAGGGAAATTGCTTGTCCAGAAGATCAGTGATTACCGACTGCATCTGGTTGCCACGCAGGAATACCTGGCACAGCATGACGCCATTCATTCTGTGGACGACCTGCGAGGGCACCGGATGATTGGTTACATTCCTGATATGATCTTTGATCGTGAACTGGATTATCTCGTCGATCTTGGCGTTGACCGTGTCGCGCTTGCATCGAATTCCGTCTCAGTTCAGCTGCGCCAGGTCACGCTTGGCAGCGGCATCTGCGTCGCGCATGATTTCACGCTTCCGTTCCATCCGAACCTGCGGAAAATATTGACGGATCAGGTCAGTCTGACACGCAGTTTCCATCTGGTCCGGCACCTCGGAGATCAGCGCAATGAGCGACTGAATCGCTTTGCCGACGCGTTGACGCAGGGCATCCGCGAAGAGGTCGCGCGGCTTGAGGCTCAAGCTGCACCTTGACAGGTGCAAACATTCGGGCAAGGCTTTGAAAAAACAGTACGTTAGTCCGGAGGTTTTTTGCAAATGCTTGTACAGGCCATTCTCAAATCCAAGGCGACCAGCGGGGTAGTGACCGTTCAACCTTCGGCTACCGTGTCCGAGGCGGCCCAGATCCTTGCGGATAAACGGATCGGTACGGTGGTTGTGTCAGATGATGGCGGAGAAACAGCGGCCGGTATCTTGTCGGAACGCGACATTGTGCGCGAACTTGCCGCAAGCGGCAGCGGATGCCTGACCCAGCCGGTCAGCACGTACATGACCCGCGAGCTTGTGACCGCATCGCGGCAGGATTCCGTGCAGGACATCATGTCGCGCATGACCGAAGGGCGCTTTCGACACATGCCGGTGATAGAAGATGGCAAGCTGGTCGGCATCGTCACTTTGGGCGACGTTGTCAAAGCGCAGCTGTCCGAACTGGCGATGGAGAAAGATGCGCTGGAAGGCATGATCATGGGGCATTGATGCCCTTTGCATGTAACGGGGCCTCTTGCACCTGCGGCAGAGTTGTGTTTGCTTGCGCAGAAATTTTATTGCGCAGGAGGTCTCGATGAGGGTTGGATTATATCCGGGAACCTTTGACCCAATCACCCTGGGACATATCGACATTATCCGCCGCGCCTCGGCCCTGGTTGATAAACTGGTCATCGGCGTTGCAATCAACCGCGACAAGGGGCCGTTGTTTTCGCTGGAAGAACGCGTGGCCATGATCGAGGCCGAATGTGCCCATCTGAGCGATCAGACCGGGACCGAGATCGTCGCCCATCCATTCGAAAATCTGCTGATCGACTGCGCGCGCGATGTTGGCGCCCAGATCATTGTGCGCGGATTGCGCGCTGTGGCGGATTTTGAATATGAATTCCAGATGGTCGGAATGAACCGGGCGCTGGATGATACGGTTGAGACCGTTTTCCTGATGGCCGAGGCTCGACACCAGGCCATTGCCTCGAAACTTGTGAAAGAGATTGCCCGGCTGGACGGGGACGTATCGAAATTCGTTACGCCCCTCGTCAATGACGCCTTGCGCAAGAGGTTAGGCTAGGGCACCCATCGCGGCGGCAGTATCCAGCATCCGGTTCGAAAAGCCCCATTCATTGTCATACCACGCCAGAACCCTGACCAGTGTTCCGTCAGTGACTTTTGTTTCCGGCAGGGACACGGTCGAGCTGTGGGCATCGTGGTTGAAATCCACTGAAATCAGCGGACGGGTCTCGGCAGCCAGAACACCCGGGATCCTGGAAGCAGCACCCGTAAACAGCGCATTTACTTCGGCCTCCGTGGTTGGTCGCGACACCTCGGCGACCAGGTCAACGACCGACACATTCGGTGTGGGAACGCGAATGGCCTGGCCCGTCAGTTTGCCGGCCAGTTGGGGCAGCACGAGGCCGACAGCAGATGCTGCGCCCGTCGTAGTGGGAATCATCGACAACGCGGCGGCCCGTGACAGGTAAGGGTCCTTGCCTGCGGTATCGTGGACCGGCTGACTGGCCGTATAGGCATGCACCGTCGTCATGTTGCCATGCACAATGCCCAGCCCGGAATCCAGTGCCGCGGCAACAGGGGCCAGGCAGTTCGTTGTGCACGACGCGTTTGATACAACAGTGTCAGCGGCCGTCAGGTCTTTGTCGTTCACCCCAAATACGATTGTCTTGACCGCGCCATCACCGCGCGCAGGGGCCGAAATCAGGACCTTCTTTGAACCGTTTTCGAAGTGACGCGATGCAGCTTCGCGCGTGCGAAATACTCCAGTGCATTCAAGAACCACGTCCACATCGGACCAGTTCAGGTTTTCGGGGTCGCGTTCACTGGAAAGTCTGATCGGTCCGGATCCGACATCCAATCCGGCATCTGTCAACCGAACAGGCCGTGTGTAACGCCCATGGACGCTGTCGAATTCGAAAAGATGGGCGTTTATTTCCGGTTTTGCCAGATCGTTGATTGCCACGATCTCGACGTCTGTACGGCCTGTTTCCATGACCGCGCGCAACACACCACGTCCGATCCGCCCAAATCCGTTGATTGCCAGCTTTAGTGTCATTTTCTGCTCCGTCGATTGTGGGCCTGAATAAGGTTAGCGCTAACAAAGCCAGATAACAGGAAATGTCAAGTAAAACCTCTGTCAGCGCCAGAAAGCGAGCCAGTCGAGAAAGCTGTAGAGTTTTTTGGCAAGGAACAACAAATGTTCGGTTCCGAACAATGCAAAGTCGAGGAAGAAACCGCCGAGGATGAACAGGCCGAGCCAGATGGCGATTTGATTGGTCATTTGCGCACCGCAGGAAAAAGCCCGCCCAGATAACCTGAGCGGGCCAAAATGTTCAATAACAGTCGGCTGGTTTAGTTAAGACGACCCATTGCAACAGCGACATCCGCCATGCGGACAGAGAAGCCCCATTCATTGTCGTACCATGCCAGAACGCGGACCATACGTCCGTCGACCACGCGGGTTTGGTCCGGCGCGAAGATCGAGCTTTCCTCGGTGTGGTTGAAGTCGGTCGAGACCAGCGGCGCGGGTTCGTAGCCCAGAACGCGCTGCATCGGGCCTTGCGCCGCTTCCTGCACGATCGCGTTAACCTCTTCGACCGTGACATCGCGCGACGCACGGAAGCTGAGGTCCACGGCGGAAACGTTCGGTGTTGGAACGCGGATGGCTGACCCATCCAGACGCCCTTTCAGGTTGGGCAGAACCTCACCCAGCGCCTTGGCGGCACCGGTGCTGGTCGGGATCATCGACATGGCGGCTGCGCGGGCGCGGTATAGGTCGCTGTGGCGGCGGTCCAGGGTCGGCTGGTCACCGGTATAGGCGTGGATCGTGGTCATGATGCCGTGTTCGATGCCGATGCCTTCGTCCAGTACCTTGGCAAGCGGAGCAAGGCAGTTGGTGGTGCAGGAGCCATTGGAAACCATTTTATCCGCAGCAGTCAGACCGTTGTGGTTCACGCCAAACACGATTGTCTTGTCGACGTTTTTGCCCGGTGCCGACAACAGAACTTTCTGCGCGCCACGGTCCAGGTGGGTCTTTGCTTTAAGACCGTCATTGAACTTGCCGGTGCATTCCAGAACGACGTCACAGCCTTCCCAGTCCAGTTCGCTCATGTCGTAGGTCGAGAACATCTGCATCGGGCCGCGGCCCAGATCCATGGTGTTGCCGTTGATGGAAACGTCACGCGGGAAACGTCCGTGAATGCTGTCATATTTCAGCAGGTGTGCCGAGGTTTCCAGCGGTCCGGTGGCGTTGACCTTGATCACCTCGATGTCGTTACGGCCGGATGCCGCGATATGTGACAGGGTACAGCGGCCAATGCGGCCAAAACCATTGATACCGACCTTGATGGTCATATGACGTCTCCAAATGCGCTTGCTTTGGGGGCCATATAACGGTGAAAGCGAATTCTCAAAAGGGCAAAAATGGCATATTTTTAAGGTGTTAGCGCAAACCTCGCGCGATTGCGCTAACGCTTGCGCTAGCCGTGAGATCGGGTAGGGTCTCGATTGCGGCAGGTGACAGGAAAGGAAGCGCGATGAGTGGTCTGTTGGCCCTGTTGGACGATGTGGCAGGGATTGCCAAGGTAGCAGCAGCTTCGGTGGACGATGTGGTGGCTGCCGCCGGCAAGGCCGGGGCAAAGACCGCAGGGGTCATCATTGATGACGCGGCTGTTACTCCCAAATACGTGCAGGGCTTTGCGCCAGCACGGGAGTTGCCGATCATCTGGCGTATCGCGCGCGGCTCGATTTTCAACAAGATCATTCTGTTGCTGCCGGTGGCTTTGCTGCTGGCCAATTTCGCACCCTGGCTGATCACACCACTTTTGATGCTTGGCGGGTCATACTTGTGTTTCGAAGGGGCCGAAAAGATCTTTCATGTTCTGTTCCCGCACGGAAGCCACGCGATTGAACAGGATATGAGCGTGCGCGATCCGGGCCATCTTGAGGAACAGAAGGTCAGGGGTGCCATCAAAACCGATTTTATCCTGTCTGCTGAAATCATGACCATCGCGCTGGCGGCGATCGAGGCCCCGAACTTATGGATGCAGGCCGCAACACTGGCCGTTGTCGGGATCGGGGTGACGGTAGCGGTCTACGGCTCGGTCGCGTTGATTGTGAAAATGGACGACGTGGGACTTTATCTGGCGAAAAACGCCCCGACACCTATTGGCCGGGGGCTGGGCAGGGGACTTGTGCGGGCCATGCCTGCTGTGATGAAAACCTTGTCGATTGTGGGAACTGCCGCGATGCTGTGGGTCGGAGGTTCAATTGTAATCCACGGGATGGAAGTTCTTGGGTTTGGCTGGCTGGGCCACCACATCCATGATTGGGCCTATGCCATCGGTCATTCCGTGTCCGATCAGTGGGTTGGAGCGGTGGAGTGGATATCCAAGGCCACTATGGACGGCGTGTTCGGTTTGGTCTGGGGTCTGATCCTTATCCCGCTTGCAACCAAAGTGATAATGCCGATCTTTGGAAAGTCCGGATCTCACTGAAACCAAATGGAAAAGGGCGGCCAGAGCCGCCCTTCGCTTGTTTGTTCTGGTTGCGCTTAAAGGCCCAGAAGTTCCTTGACCTTGGCAACAGTAGCCTCGGCAGTAATACCGAAATGCTTGTAAAGCTCACCAGCCGGGGCCGAAGCGCCGAAGCTCGACATGCCGATGAAACCGACCTTGGCCTCGCGACCACGCTCGCCCAGCAGCCAGCGATCCCAGCCACCGGCGCGGACGGCGGCCTCTATGCCAACACGAACGGCACCTGCGGGCAGAACGCGTTTGCGATAGGCTTCGTCCTGTTCGGCGAACAGTTCCATGCAGGGCATTGACACGACACGGGTGCCGATGCCTTCGGCCTCGAGCATCGCCTTGGCTTCCATCGCCAGCGAGACTTCCGAACCGGTGGCGATCAGGATGGCCTGACGCTTGGCTTCCGCGTCGGCCAGAACATATGCGCCTTGTGCGGTCAGGTTTCTGGCCTTGTGGTCCTTGCGTACGGTGGGCACGCCCTGACGGGTCAGGGACAGGACCGAGGGGCTTTCTTTGAACGTCAGTGCCAGTTCCCAGGCTTCGGCTGTCTCAACCGTATCCGCGGGGCGGAACACGTAGGTGTTCGGTGTCGCGCGGGAGATCGCCAGATGCTCGACCGGCTGGTGGGTCGGGCCGTCTTCACCCAGACCGATCGAGTCGTGGGTCATGACGAAGACCGAAGGCACCTTCATCAGTGCGGCTAGGCGCATGGACGGGCGGGCATAGTCGGTGAAGGCCATGAATGTGCCGCCATAAGGGCGGATGCCGCCGTGCAGCGCCATACCATTCATCGCAGCGGCCATACCATGTTCGCGAATGCCGTAGTGAATGTAACGGCCCTTGCGGTTTTCCGGCAGGAACACGGCCATATCGGCGGATTTGGTGTTGTTCGAACCGGTCAGGTCCGCCGAGCCGCCCACGGTCTCGGTCATGATCGGGTTCACGACATTCAAAACCTTCTCGGACGAGGCCCGAGTTGCCAGTTTCGGCTGGTCTTCCGACATCTGTTTCTTGAACGAGCGGATAGCACCGGCCAGTTTTTTGGGTGCTTCAAACGCGTAGGCGCGGTTGAACTCGGCCTGCTTGCGTTCGGACAGTTGTGCAAAACGCTCTTGCCACGCGGCGCGCTCGGTCGCGCCACGGGCGCCGATGACTTCCCAGGCAGACTTCACGTTGGCGGGGATTTCGAATGCGTCATGAGGCCAGCCGTAGCCGTCTTTTGCCGCCTTCAGCTGATCCTGATCGGTTAGTGCGCCGTGCCCCTTGGACGTATCCTGCGCCGCATGACCCAGTGCGATATGGCTTTCACAGGCGATCATGGTCGGTTTGTTGGATTTCTTCGCCTGTACGATGGCGGCGTCGATAGCTTTGGGATCATGGCCATCGATTTCGATCACCTGCCAGCCCGAAGCCGTGAAACGGCGCACCTGGTCGGTGCGGTCGGCCATATCGACGGTGCCGTCGATGGTGATGTTGTTGTTGTCCCAGAACACGATCAGCTTGCTCAGCTCATGACGGCCGGCCAGAGTGATAGCTTCCTGGCTGACGCCTTCCATCAGGCAACCGTCGCCCGCTATCACATAGGTGTAGTGGTCGACGACCTTCTTGCCGTAATGCGCGCGCTGAATTTCCTCGGCCATGGCAAAGCCGACGGCGTTCGAGATGCCCTGACCCAGTGGGCCGGTGGTTGTCTCAACACCTTCGATCAGGAAGTTTTCCGGGTGGCCCGCCGTTTTTGCGCCCAACTGGCGGAAGTTCTTGATCTCATCCAGCGTCACATCTGCATGGCCGGTGAGATACAGCAGCGAATAAACCAGCATCGAGCCGTGACCCGCCGACAGAATGAACCGGTCGCGGTCGGGCCAGTTCGGGGCTGACGCATCAAACTTCAGGTGCTTTTCGAACAGTACGGTCGCAACATCGGCCATGCCCATCGGCATGCCGGAATGGCCGGAATTGGCGGCGGCGACGGCGTCGAGGGTCAGGGTGCGGATGGCCGCAGCTTTGTCCCAGTGTTCGGGGTTGGCATTGCGCAGCGCAGTCAGGTCCACGGGCGTTGTTCCTTTGGGTTACAGGCAGGTTGCGCGCTCAATAACACTCAGCCCCCAAAGTTCAAGTGGAACCGGGCATTTCATGAGGTGGCCGCTTCAAGAAGACGGTCCAAGTCGTTGAAAGCAAACAGTGGGTATTTTCCGGAACAATCCGTTAGACTAGGCACAGAAGTGGTTTGCATTGATTCGGACAAACCCGAGAGATAACGAACCTTGATAATGAGGTGACAGGGGCATGAGCCAGATCGAAGAACTACAGCGCCGCCTGACCGCCGCGATGGAGCGGATTGGCGCGGGTGTAGCGGCCATTCAGGACACAGCACCAGCCAAAGAAGGCGCAGATGACGAATTGCGCGTCGCGCTTGAAGACGAGCGTGTGGCGAATGCGCAGTTGGAAGAGCGGCTGAAATCCCTGAAAGAACGTCACGAACAGGAAGTCGACGCGATGCGCGCCGATATGGAGGCTTTGCGCAACGTTCCTGTTGATGACGCCGAGAAAACGGCACTGCGCCAACAACTTGCCGATTCCAATGACAGGCTGGCCTCGGTTGAAGCTGCGCGGGCAGAGCTTGCCGACGCCAAGGCCGCGCTGGACAACCGTGAGGAACTGGAGGCGCTGAAGGCCGAAAACACTCGGTTAAGCGCATTGAGTGGAAAGCTGCAGGAGATTGAGGCCGAAAATGCCCGGCTGCTGTCAGAGATCGCCGACACCGAGCGTCTGGAAGAACTTAACGCCGAACTGGAAATGCTGAGGGCGGAACGGTCAAGCCATGGGGCCGCGATGTCGCGGTTGGATGACGACCTGCAGCGCATGCGCAAAGCCAACGAACAGTTGCGGCGTTCGGTTGATGAGTTGCGCGCCGCCGTGCAGGACGGTCTGCCGGATGCGGAGATGCTGAACCGCGCCACAGTTGCCGAGTTGGAAGCAACGCGTGCCGCTCAGGCGACGGATGCAGCCGAGGCGCATGCGGTTCTGGCACGGCTGGAACCTTTGTTGTCACAGGCAAAGCTGGCAGAAGGTGAGGTGGAGTGATGCCCGAAGTAACCATTCATATCGGTGGTCGTGGTTTTGACGTCTCGTGCCAGGAGGGTGAAGAGCAATTTCTGCAGGCAGCGGCCCAAATGCTGGACGACGAGGCTCAGGTTCTGTCGGACCAGATCGGGCGCATGCCGGAATCACGAATGCTGCTGATGGCTGGCCTGATGCTGGCGGACAAAACCGCCGGAACCGAAGAAAAGGTCAAATCCCTTGAGGCAAAGCTCGCCGAGTTCCAAGCGGAGCTAGAGACGCTGCGAAATGCACCACCGCCGGAACCCGAGCGTGTTGAAGTGGCAGTCGTGCCGCCATCGGTGACCGACACCTTGGGAGAACTGGCTGCGCGGGCCGAAGCGCTGGCGTCAATGTTGGAAGAGAAGTCCGCGGGATGAGAATGCTGCGCAATCTGGCATGCTTTGGACTGCTGATGTCAGGATCGGCCGCTTTGGCTGAGATCGACATATTATCAGTGACTTTCACCTGCGAAAACGAAGTGCCGCTGCATGTGAGCTACTTTAATTCGACCGATGGATCAGGTGCTGCGGCGGTCATGGTCGACAACACTCTGGTCGCCATGCGCCAAGTCGAAAGCGGATCTGGGATTCGCTACGAGTCTTTGGGCACAGAGGGAACGTATATTCTGCGTTCCAAGGGCTGGAACGCTTCGATCAGCTATCTGGCGGCAGGAAGCGCCGCCAGTGAGCAGGTCATTTATCAGGAATGCAGCAGCCGGTAAGCGCCGATCAGGCGTTTGCTTCGCGGATTTTGTCGGCTGCTTCCTTGTTGTAGCCGACGCCGTTTTCGTCAAACAGCGTGTCCAGTTCACCCGACAGGGTCATTTCTGTAACGATGTCACAGCCGCCTACGAACTCGCCTTTGACGAAAAGCTGCGGCACGGTCGGCCAGTCGGAATAGTCCTTGATGCCCTGACGCACTTCTTCGTCGGCCAGAACGTTCACGTCGGTGTAGTCAACACCCATATAGTTCAGAACACCGGCCACACGAGACGAGAAACCACATTGCGGCATTTCCTTGGTGCCCTTCATGTACAGCACCACATCATTGGCTTTGACGGTTTCGTCGATCTGGGTCTTAACGTCGCTCATCTTGCTTGTCCTCTTCACCCGCATCCGGGGCGGTTGTTTCGTTTTGTGGGGCCTCTGGACCCCATCCTTCCGCTTCGAGCCGCCGATGCTCGGCCTGCGCCAAAGACAACGGATCCAGCCCGTATCTCTCTATTCCGCCCACCTGGCTGATTTCGTCCGGATCAGGACGGATATCGGCCAGCGAGCGTTTCTTGTTGCGCTTCAAATAGGCTTCAATAAGCGCTGCGGCAACAATCAATCCAACTACAATGCAAACGCCAAGCATCAGATCACTCATGTTCAGGCCTCCACTGGGGTTTGCGAGTGATGACGCCGGGTCTGATCATTCCGGAATTTTTGTAGTCAACGCCAGCGCGTGCAGCTCACCATCCGGGCCATCCATTTTGCCTTTCAACGCGGCGTAAACTGCGCGCTGTTGCTGCACTCTGTTCTTTCCGCGAAAGCTTTCGTCAACGACCATGGCAGACATATGAACACCATCATGCCCGCCAACCTGAATCTCCGCATCCGGAAAGGCTTCGCGCAGCAGGTGTTCGATTTCGTGGGCGCTCATTGGCATAAAGGTTACTCCTGAAGGTCTTTCCCAAGATGTAGAGCGATGCGCAGGGGCGTGCAAGGTGCCTCGGGGGTACCCCGTTTACAAATCCCGCGCCCGGTCGCGCGCGCAGGATTTCTGAATTTAGGATGTATGCAGGGTGGGCTTCAGGCCACCGCAGCGGCAAAGCTGCCACGGAAGATATCCGCCAGTTCCGACAGCGGCGCTTCCGAACTTCCGATCCTGACAGCATCGCCCGTGAACCTGCCAACCGAGACCAGAGGGACTCCGGCTTGACCGGCGGCGATCATCAGCGCCTCGGCCTGATCGAAGTTGCAGGCGACCAGATAACGGGCCTGATCTTCACCGAACAGGAACTCGGTCGACGCCTCGTCCAACTGAACGCCGACGCCAGACGCTTCGGCCAGTTCGAAAGCGGCCAGAGCAAGGCCGCCGTCGGCCAGATCGGTACACGCCTTGATCATGTTGCGGTTGGCGCGGATGAAATCACCGTTGCGGGCCTCAGCCGCCAGATCGACATGGGGCGCATCACCGTCTTCACGGTTGAACACCTCGGCCAGCAGGGCGGACTGACCCAGATGGCCTTTGGTTTCGCCGATGATCAGTGCCACATGCCCTTCGCGGACTTCGTTGCCGATGATCTCGTCAGAATTCAGCAGCAGACCCACGGCGCCAATTGTCGGGGTCGGCAGGATCGCTTGACCGTCGGTTTCATTGTAAAGCGACACGTTGCCGGACACGATGGGCATGTCCAGCGCGCCAACGGCTTCGCCGATGCCCTGAATGGCGCCGACAAACTGGCCCATGATCTCGGGCTTTTCCGGGTTGCCGAAATTCAGGTTGTCGGTCGTGGCCAGCGGCTTGGCCCCAACGGCTGTCAGGTTGCGATAGGCTTCGGCCACGGCCTGCTTGCCGCCTTCAACCGGGTTGGCGCGCACATAGCGCGGGGTAACGTCCGAGGTGAAGGCCAATACCTTGTCAGTGCCATGAACGCGAACCATGCCAGCGCCCAATCCCGGTGTGCGGGTGGAATCCGCCATCACCATGGTGTCGTACTGTTCATAAACCCATTGCTTGCCCGCGTAGTTGGGAGAGGACAGCAGGGCCTTCAATCCGTCGATCGGATCGATCTGTGGCACGTCGGCCAGTTCCTCGGCCTCCGGCGTCGGCTCCCACGGGCGGTCATATTCCGGTGCGGTCGAGGACAGTTTCGACAGGACAAGGTCAGCTTTGACTTCGCCATTGTGCATAATCAGGAAGCGGTCTTCGGCAATCGTTTCACCAACGATCGCGAAATCCAGATCCCATTTTTCGAATACTGCACGGGCTTGGGCCTCAAGTTCCGGCTTGAGGACCATCAGCATCCGTTCCTGGGATTCCGACAGCATCATTTCATACGCGGTCATGTCTTCTTCGCGCTGAGGCACGTTTTCCAGATCCAGACGCACACCAAGGCCGCCCTTGTCGCCCATTTCAACAGCCGAACAGGTCAGACCGGCCGCGCCCATGTCCTGGATCGAAATCACCGCGCCGGTCTGCATCAATTCCAGCGTTGCTTCCATCAGACGCTTTTCGGTGAAAGGGTCACCAACCTGCACGGTGGGGCGTTTTTCTTCGATGGTGTCATCGAATTCAGCCGAAGCCATTGTCGCACCGCCAACGCCATCGCGGCCGGTTTTGGCTCCCAGATAAACGACAGGCATACCGATGCCCGATGCGGCAGAATAGAAGATCTTGTCGCTGTCAGCGAGGCCGGCGGCGAACGCGTTCACAAGGCAGTTGCCGTTATAGGCAGGGTGAAAACGGACTTCGCCGCCCACACAGGGCACACCGAAACAGTTGCCGTAGCCGCCGATCCCTTCAACCACGCCGTTGACCAGTTGGCGTGTCTTGTGGTGGCCCGGCTCTCCAAAGGACAGTGCGTTCATCGACGCAATGGGACGCGCACCCATGGTGAATACATCGCGCAGAATGCCACCCACGCCGGTCGCCGCCCCTTGGTAGGGCTCGATATACGAGGGGTGGTTGTGGCTTTCCATTTTGAAGACGACGGCCTGACCGTCGCCGATATCCACCACGCCCGCATTCTCACCAGGGCCGCAAATGACCTGAGGCCCCGAGGTGGGCAGCGTGCGCAGCCATTTCTTCGAGGACTTGTAGGAACAGTGTTCGTTCCACATGGCCGAAAAGATGCCAAGCTCGGTAAATGTCGGCTCGCGCCCGATGATCTCCAGGATCATGTCATATTCTTCGGGTTTCAACCCGTGTGCTGCAATCAGATCCGGGGTGATGGCGGGCTCTTGCATGGTTTGTCCTGTGTCCGAGATGGCCGAGATTGCGCGCCTTTTAGGCCATGGGCGCGCCCGTGGGAAGGGTCAAGACCGCGCAGGGCGCAAGAACCGGGCCGAAAGCTAGGAGGAGAGCAATTACCCGGGCAAAAAAGAACCGGCGCGGTGCGCCGGTTCTTCAAGAATTTGGTCCAAAACCCGACAGCTAGGGCAGCTACCGCGCGCAGAGCTTATCAAGCACCACCTTGCTGCTTGTTCAACGAGTCAGCAGCGGCGGCGCCAACTGCGGCCTTTTGCTCTTCGGTCAGGGTTTCCGCCTCTTCCAGGCCGGGGATCGCAACACGGACTTCGCGGCGGGCAAAGTCGATTCCGTTTTCGTTGAAGGCAGCCTTGACCCGGTTGAAGATTTCCTTGCGCAGCGTGAACTGCTTGCCCGGTTTGGCCATGAACTTGCCTCGGATGATCATCCCGACATCGTCAAAGTCGAACACACCCTGAGATTTGAAGGGCTGCAAGAAACCTTCCTTGTGAGTTTCGTCCGCCATCATATCGGCCCCGATCTTCTTGAAGATCTTCTTGACCTTGTTGGGGTCAGTGTCGAATGGCACCGTGAACTTCAGTTTCATGATGACCCAGTCACGGCTGAAATTCGTCAGCTTCTGAATTTCACCATAAGGGATCGTGTGAACCGGCCCGCGATGGTGGCGCAATTGCATCGAACGGATCGAGATCTTTTCGACGGTTCCCATAGTGCCGCCCACATCCACGTATTCACCAACGCGGAAGGCGTCATCGATCAGGAAGAAGATGCCGCCGACAATGTCGGCAACCAGCTTCTGCGCACCAAAGCCGATGGCCAGGCCGAGAACACCGGCACCGGCGAGGAGCGGCGTGATGTTGACGCCCAGTGCCCCGAGCGCCAGCAGGCCGAAGATGACGGCAATCGTCACCTGCGCGGTGATGCGCAGCAATGGCAGAACGGTCGCCAGACGCGAGCCGCCCGCACCGCCGCCTTCGCCACCGGCTTCTTCGTCCAAAGCTTCGGCGGCTGTCTGTTCTTTGGCCAGACGACGGTTGATCCAAAGCGAGACGACCTCGTTCATGATATAACCGACGGCAATAATCAGCAGAAACTCGATCACGGCCCCACCAACTTCGGCGCCGATGCCAGCGGAAGCGACATGCCGCAAATCCAACTGCCATGCCTGCGCAATCATCATCACGACAAACAGGCCTGCCAGAACACGGCCGATGCGGATATAGCTGCGCTTGGTCGACCGATAAGCGCGTTCGGCAAGCGGGCCTTCGCCGGACATCGGCGGTTGCAGATGGCGCACCAATCCACGGATCAGAGTGTCGAGGGCGGGTGCAATCAGCAACCAGAACATAGTCGTGAAATGCGGGCCTTTGACCAACAGCGCCAGGATTGCCGGGTCGCGCTGTGCGGCAAGGTACTCGACCAGCAGCCAGGTCACCGCCGAAACGCCGATTGCGAAGTACGGATAATATTGCGCGACTTCTTCATCGAATTTTGTGTGATCCGGATCGGTGCCCAGCATCATCTGCGACAGGCCCTCGCGCGCGGTCCAGGCGATCACGCCAATGTAGATATGAATAGCGCTATTTAGCCAGAAACCGATGCGGGTATCGCCGGGAGTGATACCGTTCAAACCATTAAAGCGGACAACGAACAGCGTAACCCCAATCAGGATCAGCAAACCAATCAGATTCCGATGCAGGTATTTTGCCCAGTGATCGTCAATGTTGACCAGTCTGAATTTTGGGTTGTTTGGTGCCATAATGAACCGCGACGCCGCCGCGCCCAATCGCGGGATCCAGATAAGATAGAATACGAAAGGGCCCGCAAATTTGAGCTGCTCGGGTGTCAAAAGGATCCGGCCCAGAGTCCGGATGACGATATAAAAAACAATCAACCCGGCGATCTCGCGGCAAAACCGGCGGAACAAAAAGCTCACGGCACCCCAAAGGTCGGCCTCATCCCCGACTTCGGTGTGTTTGTGCCATCTTCTGGTTAAAAGATCGAACAACTTTTCAGCTATGAATCCCACAACCAGAACGCTTGCGACCAGCCCGATCAAAGTAAGCACACCGGTCGATCCGAGAGTTTCGGAAAAGTTGCTAAATGCTTTAACCTGCGCGCTGAAAATGTTTGGAAGTGTCGTCAGAACATTAGTCCATGAGGCAACCATCGCCGCCCATATTTCGTTGATTTCGGTCAGCGGGTCTTCCTGTCCTTCTGCCTCCTTGGCCCTCTTCTCGGCTACGGCATCCAACCGCTCTAACAAAAGGGCGCGCACCTGATCGTCAGACATGCGCGCAACCAAATCGTCCACCTGCTCGGGGCTCAGGTCATCAGGAACGACCGGGGCCGCCACCGTAGAGGATGAGCCTGTGTCAGACTCCTGAGCCAGCGCCGTACCCACAATAAACACGGATACGATCATCGCCAGCATTAGGCGAAGCAGATTGAACATGAGATTTCCCTCGAAAGTAGAAAATTTTTGTTTTCCGGCAGCATAGAGGGAGTGTGGAACGATTCCCAGAAAAATTGGCTTGTTTTCAGAGGGCTTGGCTTTCGGGCCAAAAAAAAGGCCGAGCAATAAGCTCGGCCGTAGTCCAACAGGGAGGTATGAAGATGATGAGCGTTTCAGCATCACCGCCTTCGAGTGCTCATTTAGTGTGCGGTTTTCTTTCGTTCAAGATTTACTAGGCTGTTTGCTGCTCATGCCCGCTATGCCAAATGTGCATAGCTACAGTTTTCCCAGCCTCTTCAACTGTTTCCGCTGTTCGATGATCTCATCCTGAACGAAATCCCGGAAGGCAGCGACACGTTTCGAGTGACGCAATTCCTCGGGGTATGCGAGATAGACCGGAACTTCGGCGCTTTCGATATCTGCCAGGATAGAAATCAGATGCGGAAAGTTCTGCGTGACATAGTCGGGCAAAACACCGATGCCAAGGTTATGCAGTACACCTTGTAAAACCCCGAAGTAGTTGTTGACCGTCAGCAGGGAGCTGGGGTTGTGCGTCATTAAATGCCTGACCATTGCTGCGCTGGCGCCGACCTGCGGCGCGGCGGGGGTCTGGCAAATTAGCCGGTGATTGGAGATTTCCTCAATCGTTGCAGGTGAGGGATGTGTGTCCAGGTATTCCTTGGTTGCATAAAGCTGCATTTGGACGGTCATAAGGCGTTTTCGTACAAGATCCGCCTGGCTGGGTTCTTTCATACGGATGGCAACATCGGCCTCGCGCATGGGAAGGTCCAGAACCCGTTCTTCCAACATCAGGTCGATGTTCAGGTCGGGATATTGTTCATATAATTTCGGCAGCCTAGGGGCCAGCCAAAGGGTTCCGAAACCGAAAGTGGTTGTTACTCGAAGAACCCCAAACACTTCTTCTTCACTATCGCGGATGCGCGCGGCGGCAGCGTCCAGACGTTTGGACATGGCCGAGGTCGCATCGAACAGCAATTCGCCCTGTTCGGTCAGAATCAGACCTCGGGCATGGCGATGAAACAAGGTGGCATCGAGTGATTCTTCCAGAGCGCGGATTTGGCGGCTGACGGCCGATTGGGACAGGTTAAGCTTGTCTCCGGCGTGCGTCAGGCTGCCCGCGTCTGCAACCGCGTGAAATATCCTAAGCTTGTCCCAGTCCATCGCCGCAACTTTCGTTATCCTAAGGAAGCCCTATATGAAATAGGTAACAAGTTCTACATTCAAACTGTGAAATCGTTACAATTCAGAGGATAGCGTCTATACAGGTCAGAAATTATGACCTAAAATATGTGTTAAGTTAGCAACCTGATCTGACGAGGGGAGGCGTCCGATGAGCGAGCCTAAGATTACGCTGAATGACCGCTTTGATCTGACCAGAAATCCCGTTCTTCTGAACGGAACGCAGGCGCTTGTTCGGCTGATGCTGATGCAAAAAGCGCGCGACCAGAAGGCGGGTTTGAACACCGCCGGACTGGTGACGGGCTATCGTGGTTCGCCGCTTGGCGCGGTCGATCAGCAGATGATGCGAGCGCAAAAAGAGCTTTCGGAAAGCGATGTCACCTTTCAGTTCGGTCTGAACGAGGATCTGGCGGCAACAGCCCTGTGGGGCAGCCAGCAGGCCGGGTTGCGAGGAGACGGCCGGTACGACGGCGTGTTCGGGTTGTGGTACGGCAAGGGTCCGGGCGTGGACAGGTCCGGTGACGTGATGCGGCATGCGAATATGGCCGGAACCGCGCGCCATGGCGGTGTGCTGATGGCAATGGGCGACGATCACACCGGTGAGAGCTCGACCGTGTTGCACCAGTCGGAATGGTCTCTGGTCGACATGTACATGCCTGTGGTCAGCCCGGCAGGTGTTCAGGAGATCCTGGATTACGGTATCTACGGCTTTGCGCTCAGCCGTTTTGCCGGCGTTTGGGTTGGCTTGAAGACGATGAAAGACACGATCGAGGTGACTTCCGTCGTGGACGGCAGCCCGGATCGCATGGGGCTGGTGATGCCCGAGTTCGACATGCCCGAGGGCGGGTTGAACATCCGTTTGGGCGACACGCCTCACCTGCAGGAAGGGCGCATTATCGACTTCAAGCGTTTTGCGGCGGAAACCTTCTCTCATGCCAACAAACTGGACAAGCGTATCTGGGGTAAGCCGGGCGCGAAAATCGGGTTTGTTGCGGCGGGAAAAAACTGGCTGGACCTGACCCATGCCATGTCCCTGCTGAACATCGACGCAAACGAGGCCGAGCGGCTGGGCATTACCACCTATAAGGTGGGGCAGACCTTCCCGCTGGACATGGTTGGGTTCCACGACTGGGCTGAAGGCCTGGATCTGATCGTGATTGTCGAGGAAAAGCGCAAGCTGATCGAGGTTCAGGTCAAAGAGGCCATTTTCGACGATCGCCGCGGCCGCCGTGTCTATGGCTGGTACAAGGGCGGTGCCGGCACCTTGCACCGTGAAGAACTGTTCCCGACACGCGGCGCGCTGGATCCGATCATGATCGCCGAGAAAATTGGTGAGATCCTGATCGAGGAGGGGCACGACACGGACGGTGTTCGCGCCGGGCTGGCAAAACTGTCCGAAGCCCGCAGGGCCGATAACGCCCAGGAAATCGCGACGCGCCTGCCATATTTCTGTTCGGGTTGCCCGCACAACAGTTCGACCCGCGTGCCGAAGGGAAGCCGCGCTTATGCCGGTATCGGCTGCCACTACATGGTTCAGTGGATGGATCGTGAGACGACAGGATTCACTCAGATGGGCGGTGAAGGCGCAAACTGGATTGGGGAAGCGCCGTTTTCGACCACCAAACATGTGTTCCAGAACCTTGGGGACGGAACCTACAACCACTCGGGCGTTCAGGCGATCCGGGCGGCATTGTCGGCGGGGACAAACATCACCTTCAAGATCCTGTTCAACGATGCAGTTGCCATGACCGGCGGGCAGGACAATGAAGGCGGTCTGACGGCCGAACGTATTGTGGCCGAGGTCAAGGCAATGGGCGTTCAGACGGTGGCTGTTGTCTATGACGAAAAGGAAGACGTGAATTTCAAGGCGCTGCCTGCGAATGTCGAAACTTTCGAGCGCGCCGAACTTATGCAGGTGCAGGAACGTTTCCGCGAGATCGAGGGCGTGTCGGTTATTGTCTACGTGCAGACCTGCGCCGCCGAAAAACGCCGCCGCCGCAAGCGCGGAACATTTCCCGACCCGGACAAGCGGGTGTTCATAAACACTCACATTTGCGAAGGCTGCGGGGATTGTGGTGTTCAGTCGAACTGTGTCTCGATCGTTCCGAAGAATACGGAACTTGGTCGCAAGCGCGCCATTGATCAGTCCAGCTGCAACAAGGATTTTTCCTGTTTCAACGGGTTTTGCCCTTCATTCGTGACGTTGGAAGGCGCTCAGATCCGAAAGGAAGCGAAGACCGAGATCGACTTGCCCGATCTGCCTATGCCGGAACTTCCGCGTATTGATGGAACTCATAACGTTGTCATCACTGGCGTCGGTGGCACCGGGGTTGTGACACTGGGTGCCATTCTGGCGCAGGCGGCCCAGATCGACGGCAAGGGTGCTGGCATGATGGAAATGGCGGGTTTGGCGCAAAAAGGCGGTGCGGTGCACATCCATTGCCGGTTGGCCAACCGTCCCGAAGACATCAGCGCCATCCGTGTCGCGACCGGAGAAGCACATGCGCTGATCGGCGGCGATCTGGTCGTGTCTGCCGGGGCCAAAACACTGGGTCTGACCCGAACCGGCCAAACCGGCGCGGTGGTCAATAGCCATGAAACGATCACCGGCGACTTCACCCGGGACACCGATTTCCAGATCCCCAGCGACCGGCTGGAACTGGCGCTGCAGGCGCGGTTGAAGGACGGCGTGTCGATGTTCGATGCAACTGAGCTGGCGCGCGCTGTCATGGGAGATTCGATCTATTCAAACATGATGGTCCTTGGTGCTGCCTGGCAAAAGGGCCTGCTGCCGGTTTCACATCAGGCCGTACTGCAAGCCATCGAACTGAACGGCACTGCGGTCGAACGCAACAAACGCGCCTTTGATATTGGCCGGTGGGCAGTTCTGCATTCCCAGGAAGTCGATGCGATACTGTCGCCTTCCGTTGCAGAGTTGCCCAAATCGCTGGAGCAGATGATCGACTTCAGGACCGATCATCTGAAGAAATATCAGGGCAATCGTCTGGCAAAACGTTACCGCAAGGTGGTTGACGCTTTCGAGGACGCCTCGGTTCGCGAGGCTGTGGCCAAAGGTTATCACAAACTGCTGTCCTACAAGGACGAATATGAGGTTGCTCGCCTTCTCCTGGATAGCCGGGAACAGGCAAAGTCCGAGTTCGATGGCGACTTCAAGATGACCTTTCATCTGGCACCGCCAATAATGGGAGGGACCGGACCGAACGGGCGACCGCGCAAGCGTGCTTTTGGGGAATGGATGCTTGGACCGATGAAGCTTCTGTCCAAACTGAAATTCCTGCGCGGTACACCCTTCGACATTTTTGGTTACAGTGCCGAACGCAAGATGGAACGTGCATTGATCCGTCAGTACGAATCCGACCTGCGAGAGATCACGCCATTGATCACGGCCGACACACGTGACGCATTTGCGGCCCTCGCGCGGCTTCCGCTGGAGATTCGCGGATTTGGACCTGTTCTGAGGGAGAACGAAGCCAAAGCAGCCAAAAAGCGCGAGGAATTGCTGGCGATCATCCGCGACGGCGGTCCCGAGATGCGTGCCGCGGCCGAATGACATGTCATAATCCTGTAACGGCATCTGTGCAAAAGGCTCACCTGCACCTAGATTGCGTGAAACAGACCGGAGTATCGCATGCCTTCGCGCCGTCATGTCGCCCGTGACATTTCCTATGCCTATTCCGCCGAGACCAGAGGCGGGAAGATGGTCATCAAGCTTATGGAGAATACGACCGGGCGTTTGCGTCTGATCAAACGGGCGGATGGGTACGAGCGCGAAGTCGCCAACGGCCGGGATTTCTGGGCGGTTATGGTCGAGCGGTACGGATTGTCACTGGATATCGTCGGCGGATCTTTGTCGAACATACCCGCTGAAGGGCCGCTGATCCTGATTGCAAATCATCCGTACGGAATTCTGGATGGTCTGATGATGGGTCACATCCTGTCTCGGACGCGCGGAGATTTTCGGATATTGGCCAATCATGTATTCACAAAGGCCGAGGATCTGAATCGTATCATCCTGCCAATTTCGTTCGATAATACGAAGGAGGCGATGAGGCTAAACCTCGAAACGCGGAAGACGACCTTGGATTATCTGGGTAGTGACGGTGCCATCGGGATCTTCCCGGGCGGAACGGTCAGCACCGGAGCCAAACCGTTCTCGCACCCAATGGATCCAGGCTGGCGCGGCTTTACGGCCCGAATGGTCGCGAAATCGAATGCGACGGTTGTGCCGGTTTTTTTTGACGGGCACACCTCACGCCTGTTTCAGATTGCCAGTCATTTGCACAATACGCTGCGCATGGGGTTGCTGATCAAAGAGTTCAAGAAGCGGGTCGACACGCCGGTTAAGGTGGTCATCGGTGAGCCCATTGGCCGGGATGTTCTGGACCCTTTGGGCAAGGACACGCGCAAGATGATGGATTTCTTGCGCAAAGCGACGTATGAGCTGTCTCCGAAACCGTTAAAGTCCTATGACTACGGGTATGAATTCGAGGAACGGCATCGCGCCTGAAGGGCAAATGGCAGTAGGTATATTTGATTCTGGTCTCGGCGGGCTGACCGTTCTGGACGCCGCACGGAAACGTCTGCCGGACGTGGATTTCCTGTATTTCGCGGACAGTTCGCACGCACCGTACGGTGTGCGCGATGCTGAGGATATCTATCAACTGACCCGCAAGGCAGTTCATGACCTGTGGGCAAAGGGCTGTGATCTTGTGATTCTCGCCTGCAACACCGCCAGCGCGGCTGCGTTGCGGCGGATGCAGGAAGAGGGCGTGCCCGACGGCAAGCGGGTTCTCGGCGTCTTTGTGCCGCTGATCGAGGCCCTGACGGAACGCCAATGGGGCGACAACTCGCCCCCGCGAGAGGTCGCCGTGAAGCATGTTGCTCTGTTTGCGACCCCGGCCACCGTTTCAAGTCGTGCGTTTCAGCGGGAACTGGCCTTTCGGGCCATCGGTGTAGATGTCGAGGCGCAGGCATGTGGCGGTGTTGTTGACGCGATCGAAGATGGCGACATGATTCTGGCCGAAGCGCTGGTGCGCAGCCACGTGGATGCCCTGAAGCGGAAGATGCCCGAACCACAGGCCGCCATTCTGGGTTGCACGCATTACCCTTTGATGGCCGAAACGTTTCAGCAGGCGCTTGGTCCGGATGTTCAAGTGTTCAGTCAGGGAGATCTGGTGGCGGAAAGCCTTGCGGATTACCTGCAACGCCATCCGAACATGCTTGGCTCGGGCGGGGGCGGGGGCGGGTTTCTGACGACCGGCAAACCGGGCATTGTCAGCGATCGGGCCACTCAGTTTCTCCGACGACAAATCACATTTGAGGCGGCCTGACTTAGGTCAAGGACGCCCGGACCCCCATTCCTTAATCCGATGACCGTCACATCGGCGGTCGTGATATGTGACACACTCATGCAAGAGGTCTGACATGACCCACAAAATCGCAATTCTTGGCGCTTCCGGCTATACCGGTGCGGAACTGGTGCGGCTGATCGCCGAGCACCCGAATATGGAAATCACCGCTCTGGCCGCTGAACGTAAGGCTGGGCAGCCTATGGCACAGGTTTTCCCACATCTGCGGCATATGAACCTGCCGGATCTGTGCAAGATTTCGGAAATTGATTTCTCGCAGATTGACCTGTGTTTCTGCGCATTGCCGCACAAAACCAGCCAGGAAATAATCCGTGATCTGCCGAAAAACCTGAAGATTATCGACCTGTCCGCTGATTTCCGCCTGCGCGATCCGGCGGAGTACGAGAAGTGGTACGGCAACCCGCACGCTGCATTGGAACAGCAGGAAGAGGCTGTTTATGGCTTGACCGAATTCTACCGCGATGAAATCCGGGCTGCGCGACTGGTTGCTGGCACAGGTTGCAACGCGGCGACCGGGCAATACGCATTGCGGCCGCTGATAACAGCGGGTGTGGTTGATCTCGATGACATCATTCTCGACCTGAAATGCGCCGTTTCAGGGGCGGGTCGGTCGTTGAAAGAAAACCTTTTGCACGCAGAGCTCAGTGAAGGGTACAACGCCTATGCCGTAGGCGGGACGCACCGTCACCTGGGAGAGTTCGATCAGGAGTTCTCGAAACTGGCGGGGCGGACCGTGCATGTGCAGTTCACACCGCATCTGATCCCCGCCAATCGGGGGATTTTGGCAACGACCTATGTAAAGGGCGACCCACACAGCATTTATGAAACACTGAGCAAGGCCTATGAAGCAGAGCCGTTTCTGCAGGTGCTTCCCTTTGGTGAAACGCCTTCGACCCACCATGTCAGGGGGTCAAACTTCTGCCATATCGGCGTGGTTGCAGATCGGATTGAACGTCGCGCGATTGTGGTCGCGGCACTTGATAACCTGACAAAAGGTAGCAGTGGCCAAGCCTTGCAGAACGCCAACCTGATGTTAGGTGAAAATGAAACCGCCGGGCTGATGATGGCCCCGTTGTTCCCGTGAGGAAAAGATGAAAACGCTCAAGAAACGCCGTCGAGTACAGATCATTTTGCTGGCAGCTGTTGCCCTGGCATTGTCGACGGCGTTGATTGGGTACGCCATGCGGGACGGCATCAACTTTTTCCGCTCGCCAAGTCAGGTCATCGCGGAACCTCCCAAACCGACCGAAGTATTCCGGATTGGCGGGCTGGTCGAAGAAGGGTCAATCATTCGCGGACAGGGCGAGACGGTCTATTTCAGCGTCACAGACGGCGGCGAAACCGTCAAAGTGGCATTCACGGGTGTACTGCCGGACCTGTTTTCGGAAAATCAGGGTATGGTGGGAACCGGAAGTTACGTGAACGGTGTCTTTGAAGCCACGGAAATACTGGCAAAACACGATGAGACCTATATGCCGAAAGAGGTCGTGGATGCCTTGAAAGAACAAGGGGTCTACAAAGAGGCCGATGAGAGCTGACCTCATCTGATCCGCATGCCTCCGGCGGCAGCGTAACCTTGAACAAAAAGAAGTAGGGCGTTGCATGTGACGGACATGCAGCGCCCTTTCTTTTTGCGCGTTGTTAATGCCTTTGACTGACCGTCTGACCTGATAGTTGAAATGAGGTCGGCATGCAGACGGTTCGGCAAATCGCCAGTGGCATAGTGGCACGGGAAGGCGGGTATGTGGATGATCCGGATGACCCCGGCGGACCCACGAAGTTCGGTGTTACAATCAGCACGCTGCGGCGGTTGGGATTGGACCTGACCGGAGACGGAGAGATTTCGCACGCTGACGTGCGTGCATTGTCGCGAAATCAGGCAGTTGAGATCTTTCTGCAATACTATTTCGAGGAACCCCGCCTTGGGTTGTTGCCAGAAATGCTGCACGCGACTGTTTTTGACATGTACGTAAATGCCGGTGCGCATGCCGTCCGAATCCTGCAACGGTTGTTGGTGCAAATGGGTTTCGCGGTCACGGTGGATGGCGTGGTTGGTCCGCAGACGGCAGAAGCTTGCCGGGAAGCGGCGATGCCTGATGCGGCGGCGCTGCGTGATGCCTACGGTGTCGCCCGACGAAACTACTACTTTCAACTGGCAGATCGGCGTCCTGAGTCCCGCAAATATGCGCGCACCCGGTCTGGGGGAAAAGGGGGGCTGGATTCGACGGGCGGAAGAATTCCTTTCAACCGACTACCACCTAAGCGACGCGGAATTTCAAAGGAGAGTTGCACGATGGGACTGATTTCGGGCGTATTGGCATTTCTGTTCGGGGGCGGGCGAAATCTTGTGCGGGAAACAGTCGAAGTTTTCCACGAGAACGCCGATGCGGCAGCTGAGCGCTCCATAACAGTCCAGGGGCAGGCGATGTCTCAGTTCGGCGCTGAGTTTCACAAAGTGCAAAAAGGTGCATTCGATCGGTTTATGGATGGGTTGAACCGAGTTCCGCGACCGGCGCTGGCTTTGGGGACGTTGGGATTGTTTGTGGCGGCCATGGTCGACCCGATCTGGTTTGCGGCCCGCATGCAGGGGATTGCGCTTGTACCTGAACCTTTGTGGTGGCTGTTGGGGGTAATCGTTTCCTTTTATTTTGGCGCGCGTCACCACAGCAAAGTGCAGGATCTGCAACGGGAAATTGCCGCCGGTATGACGCGGGTTCCTGTCGTCGTCGAGAATCTCAGAACCCTGCAAACGTTGGACAAGGATATGCCGACGCATGTAGACGCCGGAGCGGACCAACCCGAGGTCGAGGCGGCCGTCGACCTTGACGAAAACCGCGCGTTGGAGGACTGGAAGCGCCTGCGCGGTGACTGACCCGCGACACTATGTGCGCCAAATCCTGGCGATTGTTGTTGGTGCTTGCCCCGCGACAGGTTTATATCGTTGGCCATGATTACAGAACTTGGCCACTTTGCCCTGATCCTCGCCTTTTTTGTCGCCATCGTTCAAAGCGTGGTGCCCTTGATCGGTGCTGCAAAACGATGGACCGGCTGGATGGCGTTTGCTGAACCGGCTGCGATCTCTCAGTTCTTGCTAACCGCGTTTTCATTTGGTGCGTTGACGTGGGCCTTCATCACGTCGGACTTTTCGCTGCGTATCGTGGTAGAGAACAGTCATTCCGCCAAGCCGATGCTGTACAAGATCAGCGGCACATGGGGGAACCACGAAGGTTCGATGCTGTTGTGGGTGCTGATTGTTACCATTTTCGGTGCCATGGCCGCGTTCTTCGGGGGTGGTCTGCCACCAACGCTCAAGGCGCGCGTGCTGGCGGTTCAATCGGCCATCGCTGTCGCGTTTTTCGCCTTTATTCTGTTCACTTCGAACCCGTTTGACAGGTTGGTCATCGCGCCGTTTGACGGCCGCGACCTGAACCCGCTGTTGCAGGATCCCGGCCTCGCGTTCCACCCGCCGTTCCTGTATCTGGGGTATGTCGGGCTGAGCATGGCGTTCAGCTTTGCCGTTGCAGCCCTCATCGAGGGCAGAATCGATGCGGCATGGGGGCGTTGGGTCCGACCGTGGACATTGGCGGCCTGGGTGTTTCTGACGATCGGCATCGCGCTGGGGTCATGGTGGGCCTACTATGAACTGGGCTGGGGCGGTTTCTGGTTTTGGGATCCGGTAGAAAATGCCTCGTTCATGCCGTGGCTGCTGGCTGCCGCATTGCTGCACTCGGCGATTGTTGTGGAAAAGCGCGAATCCCTTAAAAGCTGGACGATTCTGTTGGCCATTATAGCCTTCGGATTTTCGCTGATCGGAACCTTCATTGTACGGTCCGGCCTGCTGACCTCGGTTCACGCTTTTGCAAACGACCCGGAACGGGGCGTGTTCATCCTGCTGATTCTGATTTTCTTTATCGGCGGTTCGCTGACCCTGTTTGCCACCCGCGCACAGGCGATGGAGGCGAAGGGTGTGTTTGGAATGGTCAGCCGCGAAAGCGCGTTGATACTGAACAACATCCTTCTGGCTGTCAGCTGTTTTGTCGTCTTTGTGGGAACCATGTGGCCGATGGTGGCGGAAATGGCCTTTGATCGGAAGCTTTCTGTTGGGGCACCTTTCTTCAATGCGGCCTTTACGCCCTTCATGGTCGCGTTGGGCATTGCGTTGCCCGTTGGTGCCATGCTGCCCTGGAAACGGGGCAAGCTTGGCAAAACGGCCTGGTCGCTGCGCTACGCGTTTCTGCTGGCGCTTGCGCTGGCGTTGCTGGTCTGGGCGATGCAGACAGGACGCAGCGCTTTGGGGCCGGTAGGTCTGTTCCTTGGCGCATGGATCACATTCGGTGCAATCGTGGATTTGTGGAGCCGCACGGGCCGCAAAAACAACTTGAACCGCCTGGTGCGTCTTCCAGGTGCGGATTGGGGCAAGGCGGTCGCTCATACAGGGTTGGGGGTAACGATATTTGCCATTGCAGGCCTGACCGCGTGGGAGGTCGAAGACATACGCGTTGCGCAACCGGGCCAGCCATTTGAAGTCGGGCAGTTCACCCTGACCCTGAATGATGTGCGCCGGGTACAGGGGCCGAACTACTTCTCGACCATGGCAGATGTAATCGTTGAAAAGAACGGGCGGCCCATCGCAACGCTGCATCCGGAAAAACGCGACTATCCCGTGGCGCGGATGCCCACGACCGAAGCGGCGATCGACTATCGTTTCCTGCGGGATGTGTATGTCGTGATCGGCGACCAGCAGGCCGATGGCGGTTGGGTCATGCGAACCTACATCAAACCACTGGCGAACTGGATCTGGGGCGGGTGTATTCTGATGTCGCTTGGCGGAGTTCTCAGCCTGTCTGATCGTCGTTTTCGTGTGGCTGCCGGCGCCCGCAAGTCCCCGGCTGGCGGAGTACCTGCGGAATGAGACGTCTGGCTCTGATCCTGATGCTTGTTGCTTCCCCGTTGATGGCTGTTCAACCGGATGAAGTGTTGGATGACCCGGCACTCGAAGCGCGGGCACGCGACATCAGCACCGGGTTGCGCTGCCTTGTCTGCCGAAATGAAAGCATTGATGAAAGCAATGCCGAACTGGCGCGCGATTTACGCCTGTTGTTGCGTGAGCGGTTGGTGGCCGGGGACAGCGACGAAGAGGCTGTGGCCTATATCGTTGACCGTTACGGCGAATATGTTCTTTTGAAGCCGAAAGTGACCGGGTCAAACCTGATGCTTTGGCTGGCCGGTCCCATAATGCTGCTGATCGCCGCCGGAATGGGCTGGAACTTTTTGCGTAAGCGGTCACAAGGGCAGGGCGCGTCCGAAGCAGACGCCCTGAGCGAAGACGAGAAAGAGCGTCTGCGCCAAATTCTCGAAGACTGACGTTCGGTTTAGCTTTTCCTTCCCGCATTTATCCATCAGGTTCACCCAGGGTTCTGAGTTTGGGAGGAAACCATGGAATATGAAACGGTCCTTCTGGACATTGCGGACGATCTGGCGGTTCTTACGCTGAACCGGCCGGATAAGATGAACGCACTGACCACGCAAATGCGGGCCGAGATCATGCATGCGATGAAACATGCGGCCCGTCGCGCCAGGGCGATCGTGATAACCGGGGCTGGCAACGCGTTTTGCTCCGGGCAGGATCTTGGGGATGCTTCAAGCACTGGCAAGATCGACCTGGAAAGGTCTTTGCGCGACGAATACGAACCGATGCTGGAAACGATCCACGATTGCCCGGTTCCGACAATCGCCGCGGTAAATGGGGCAGCCGCCGGGGCTGGGGCCAATCTGGCTTTGTGCGCGGATGTCGTGATTGCGGCTGAAAGCGCTTATTTTTTACAGGCATTCGCGCGGATCGGTTTGCTGCCGGATGCCGGCGGTACATGGTTCATGCCGCGTCAGATGGGGATGGCCAAAGCGATGGGCGCGGCGCTGTTCGCGGACAAGATCACCGCGCGTCAAGCCGATGACTGGGGGCTGATCTGGGAATCCGTCAGTGATGCAGAGTTTGACGCGCACTGGCGCAAGCGGGCGTCTTATCTGGCCAATGGGCCAACCGCTGCGTTTGCTGCGATGAAGAAGGCCATTCGCGGAACTTACGACAAATCCCTGACGCAGCAATTGACGACCGAGGCTCATTTGCAGGGAGATTGCAGTCGCACCCGCGATTTTGCCGAAGGCGTCGTTGCATTCATGGAAAAACGCCCCCCGAAATTCGAGGGGCGCTGAAGCTCAAGCCCGGCGGCGACGGCGCGCGCGGCGGTCCGGGACTGCCGCATCCTCGTCAGTGCCGTCAGAGGCTGAAGAGAACGGACCCAGTGCGCCCGTTATCTGATCCAGTGTCGGTCGATCTCCCGGTGCGGTTGTGTCCAGCGCCTCGCGCATCTTACGAAGATGCTCAGGCATCGTGCCGCAACAGCCGCCAATGATGGTCGCCCCCGCGTCACGAGCCATGGCCGCGTACTGGCCCATCAACTCGGGCGTTCCGTCATAGTGGATGTGACCATTGACATATTTCGGTATGCCCGCATTCCCTTTCGAGATCACAGGCCGTTCTGTTCCCTGTGCCGCAAAACCCAGCACCGTGCGAAGGATATCCGACGCCCCGGTCCCGCAATTGGCGCCGAAAGCCACGGGCGGATTGGGCAACGTTTCAACCAGCGAGGCAAAATCGGCCGATGTCACGCCCATCATGGTGCGACCCGCGGTGTCAAAGCTCATGGTACCGCACCAGGGCATGTCAGCCAGCGCGAATGCTTCTGCTGCGGCCCGGAATTCCTCGGGCGCGCTGATGGTTTCCAGCCAGAGAACATCGACGCCGCCTGCTTTCAGGGCTTCGGCCTGTTCATGAAACATCTCGACGGCATCCGCGTGTGACAGGCTTCCGACCGGTTCCATGATTTCACCGGTGGGACCGACCGACCCAGCGACGATCACCGTGCGACCTGATTTGTCGGCGACTTCACGGCCCAGTTCGGCGCCGATTCGGTTCAGTTCTGCAACGCGATCCTGTGCATCGTGCAGTTTCAGACGCGAGGCTGTTCCGCCAAAAGTGTTGGTCAGAAACAGATCGCTGCCGGCATCAACGGATCCCTGGTACAGCGCCCTGATCTTGTCCGGTGCATCCACATTCCACAATTCCGGCGCGTCGCCCGATTGCAGTCCCATATTGAACAGATTGGTGCCGGTTGCCCCGTCCGCCAGAATGGCATCCTTGGTTTCCAAAAGTGTGCTAAGCGCGTTTGTCATGCGAGTCGTCCGAATAAAGGTGCATTCGACCGTTGAAAATTGAGACACCCCGTGTCTCACGACCGGGGCGTTAAATCAAATTCATAAAACTCATGAAGATCATGAGCTTTGTATCTTGGAGGTCAGATGTTTACTTCCGCCATGACCTGCTCTTTGGCTTCCACCAACAACTCAGCCATCTTTACGCGGATGGTCTTTTCGTCAGCAAGGTCGCCCAGATACCCTTTGACGGCGTCGACAACGTCGTCTTCGCTTACGTTTTGAAGATCTGTGTGCACCAGTTCCTGACCGTATTTGCGGGCTTGTTCTACCGTCTCACCCTTAAGCGTGGATGCCCAAACGGCCATAAAGCGGTTCCGGCGCATTCTGGCGATGAACTGCATTTTTTCATCATGCGCGAATTTGTTTTCAAACGCGGCTTCACGTTCGTCAAATGTGGTCATTTGTCGGGGACCCCTTGAGTTTCGAATTCTGTCTTCATGATATGACTATTGCACGTTGTGGACGCAAGGGATTTGCGCTGCGTCAAAGCCTCTCGGGTTGACGAACTTGCGGGAAAGGGGGGCTTGGACTATGAGAACGCCAACGTGAGGGGACTCATTCCCGCTCAGCAGACTGGAAAGGTCGCACATGGCGCGTCGCAAGAAAATCTATGAAGGCAAGGCCAAGATCCTGTATGAAGGCCCGGAACCGGGCACAATCGTTCAGTATTTCAAGGATGACGCCACGGCTTTCAACGCCGAAAAGAAAGACGTCATTGACGGAAAAGGCGTGTTGAACAACCGGCTGAGCGAGTTTTTCATGACCGGCCTGACCCAGATTGGCGTGCCGAACCATTTCATTCGCCGTCTGAACATGCGCGAGCAGCTTGTGCGCAGCTGCGAGATTGTGCCGTTGGAAGTGATCGTTCGCAACTATGCCGCAGGCTCGCTGTCCAAGCGTTTGGGCATCGCCGAAGGGACACAGTTGCCGCGTCCGATCATCGAGTACTGCTACAAGGATGACTCGCTCGGCGATCCGCTGGTTTCGGAAGAACACATTGCGGCCTTTGGCTGGGCTAGCCAGCAGGATATGGAAGATATCCTTAGCCTGGCGCTGCGCGTGAACGATTTCATGAGCGGTGTGATGCTGGCTGTGGGTATCCGCCTGATCGACTTCAAGATCGAGATAGGCCGCGTCTTCGAAGGTGATTTTCAGCGATTGCTCGTGGCGGATGAAATCAGCCCGGATAGCTGCCGACTGTGGGACATCGAAACCGGCCAGAAGCTCGACAAAGACGTGTTCCGGCGCGATCTGGGCAATTTGACCGACGCCTACTCCGAGGTCGCCCGGCGCCTGGGCGTTCTGCCCAAAAGTAACGTGACCAAGCCGACATTGATCAACTGACCTAGCAGGTCTGTTCGATTTGGAACAAAGCGCTGCCTCGGTTGAGGGGGCGTTTTTTCTTTGTTCAGTTCGGCATTTGCCAATCCGGCGTGTTGGAGCATGTCTGGGGTTCTTTCAAAAGGTGACAGATGCCTCTGCGTCAAACTGCATACCCCGTAGCCGCCAAGAAGGGTTGTCCAGCGCCCACAACCGCGCTATCCCCCGCGCAACGAAATGGGGCCTGGACCTTCGCCCCACAGGTGGAGTTTCGAAAATGAAAGCACGGGTGCATGTCATGCTCAAGAACGGGGTTCTGGACCCTCAGGGCGAAGCGGTGCGTCATGCATTGGGTGCCATGGGCTTTGATCAGGTCCAGGGCGTGCGTCAGGGCAAAGTGATCGATCTGGAACTTGCAGACGGCGCGACCGAGGCGGACATCACCGAGATGTGCGAAAAGCTGTTGGCTAACACGGTCATCGAACGCTACGAAATCGAACTGGTCTGAGTTTTCTCGGATCTGATCAAGGAGGGTCGGCCATGCGCGCAGCCGTAATCGTATTCCCCGGATCCAATTGCGATCGGGACCTTGCCGTTGCTTTTGAACAGGCGGGTTTCCAAGTCGAGATGGTCTGGCACAAGGATGCCACATTGCCCGAAGGCGTCGACATTGTCGGTGTGCCGGGCGGATTTTCTTACGGCGACTACCTGCGTTGCGGTGCAATTGCTGCCCAGTCGCCGATCTGCAAGGCCGTTGTCAACCACACCAAGCGTGGTGGTTACGCCATTGGCGTTTGCAATGGATTCCAGATTCTGACCGAAACCGGCATTCTGCCCGGGGCGCTTCTGCGCAATGCCGGGTTGAAATACATCTGCCGCACAGTCGGCTTGAAGGTCGAAACCAGCGACAGCGCGTTTACGCAAGGCTACAATTCGGGGGATGTGATCGGAATTCCGATTGCTCATCACGATGGAAATTACTTCGCTGATGACGCAACATTGTCGGCGCTGCGAGAGCATGACCGCATTGCGTTCACCTATGCCGAGAACCCGAACGGGTCGGTCGGCGATATTGCGGGCATTCTTTCGGAAAACCGTCGCGTTCTCGGAATGATGCCCCATCCCGAGCGGGCAGCGGACGAAGGGCACGGCGGCACCGACGGAACGGCGTTGTTCCGCGCATTGTCCGGGGTTTTGGCACCAGCGTGACTTGAGGTCGCAACGCCGGACGCGTAAATTTCACGTATGAGCTCCGACGCGCCCACGAACATGCCCAAAATCGCAAAACCGCTTCGCGGCGCGCCGCTTGGATGGCGGTTGCGGGTTGCGGTTATCGTTTTGCTGGTGGCCGCCGCAGCCACCGTGTGGGTCACAAACCGTTTACTGACAGACAGGTTTACCGAATCCACCCGCAACCGGGCTGAGTTGCGGTTGACCCTGTATTCCGGAAACCTGCTGAGCGAGCTGCGCAGAAATTCGATCGTTCCGCAGTTGCTGGCGCGCGACCCGACATTGATCGCGGCATTGCAGTCGGGCGATTTTTCCCTTTCGACCCAACGCCTGATTTCCTTCGTTGAAGAGATCGGCGCGGCCTCGTTGATGTTGCTGGACCGTGATGGTCGCTCAGTCGCCGCCACTGACCGCAATCGTCTGGGTGAGTTGCATCGCAACTCGCCGTATTTTGTCGATGCGGCGCGATCGAACTCGACGATCTTTACCGTGATCGAACGGGAATCGGGCGGCTACAGCTTTGTCTACTCCCGTCGCATGGAAGCCGGAACCGAGACCTTGGGCGTGATCGTTGTCGAGGTCGACCTGCAAAAATTCGAACGCGCCTGGGCTGGGATCTCCGATGCGGTCATGGTCGTGGACAGCACCGGCACCATCATTCTTTCGACCGAACCGCAATGGCGGGGACTGGACGAAAAGGCCGCGATGCTGCGCCAGCCTCCGCAGGGCGCGATTCAGCGCGCCATACGCGCGACCACTGACTGGACGGTCCTTCCGCCCGATGCCTATCTGCAAGGTGAGGCTGTGATGCGGATGGAGACCCGCATTCCGTTCCGTGGCTGGCAGATGACGTCCTTCACGACTTATTCCTCGATCCGGGAGAAGGTGAACAGCGTTTTGGCCCTGGAGATCATGGGCTTTGCGATTCTTCTGGCGCTGGCCTTCTATGCGCTCAGCCGACGCGCTGCTGTTCGGATGGTATCGATTCAGCGCGAGTCGGCAGAGCTTCGCGCATTGAACGCAAGGTTGCAGCGGGAAATCGCTGAGCGGGAACGGGTTGAAAAGACACTGGAAGTGGCCGAACAAACGCTGGCCCAAAGCTCGAAACTTGCCGCTTTGGGTGAGATGTCGGCCGCCGTCAGTCACGAGTTGAACCAGCCGCTGGCCGCCATGAAAACCTATCTGGCCGGCGCGCGTCTTTTGTTGCGCCGCAACCGCCCGGAAGAAGCGCTTGCAAGCTTTGGCCGCATTGACGGATTGATCGAACGGATGGGAGCGATCACGCGGCAGCTCAAGTCATATGCACGCAAGGGAGCGGACGCGTTTTCCCCTGTAAATCTTGGAGAAGCGCTGGCCTCGTCCCTGTCGATGATGGAGCCGCAACTGCGCCAGCGGCAGGTGAAGATCACACAAATTCTTCCCGAGGAGCCAGTGGTCGTGATGGGCGACCGGATGCGAATTGAACAGGTGATGGTCAACCTCTTGCGGAACGCGCTGGACGCCACCAAATCGGTGGCAGACCCGGATGTGGAAATTATCCTTGCGGCGGGCGATACTGCGGTACTGACGGTGCGCGACAACGGGTATGGTATAGAAGATATCGAGAACCTGTTTGAACCGTTCTACACCACCAAGCAGCCGGGTGACGGTGTTGGACTGGGGCTTGCCATCTCGTCGGGGATCGTGAACGACCATGGCGGACGGCTGACCGCACGCAACGGACAGCACGGTGGTGCAGTTTTCGAGATGCAGCTGCCGATACTTGGAAGCGACGGCCTTGAGGCCGCTGAATAACGAGGAATGACTATGGCACAGGCCATGAAAATCGCCATTGTGGACGACGAACAGGACATGCGCCAGTCGATCAGCCAATGGCTGGCGTTGTCAGGATATGACACCGAGACCTTTTCCAGCGCCGAAGACGCGCTCAAGGTTCTGGGTCCGGATTACCCCGGTATCGTCATTTCGGATATCAAGATGCCGGGAATGGACGGCATTCAGTTGCTGAAGAAGCTGATGGGGGCCGACAGCACGTTGCCCGTCATCATGATCACGGGCCACGGCGATGTGCCGATGGCGGTCGAGGCTATGCGGGTCGGGGCGTTCGACTTCCTTGAAAAGCCGTTCAATCCGGATCGTATGTCCGAACTGGCAAAGCGCGCCAGCAATGCGCGTCGTTTGACCCTGGATAACCGCGCACTGCGGCGCGAGTTGTCAGGTGGTACGCAGATCATGAATAAGCTGATCGGTGCCAGCCCGGTGATGGAGCGCCTGCGCGAGGATATTCTCGATTTGGGTCAGGCTGATGGTCACGTTCTGATCGATGGTGAGACCGGCACGGGCAAAACGCTGGTGGCGCATGCACTGCACGCAGTGGGCAGCCGCGCAGGCAAGAAATTCGTTCTGGTTTCCTGTGCTGCGCTTGAGGAAGAGGCGCTGTCCAAGCGTTTGTTTGGCCCGATGATGCCGGAAGACGCACAGTTGCCAGCCATCGAAGAAGCGCGCGGCGGCACGCTTGTTCTGGAGGATGTCGAAGCGTTGAGCGATACGCTGCAGGCACGTCTGCTGAGTGTCATGAACGATCAGGGTACTCCGGCCGAAACGCGGATTGTCGCGATCTCGAACCTGCAGGAAGCCGGCAAGACAAGCGAGGATGTGCTGCGTCCCGACCTGTTCTATCGTCTTGCGGCTTTGCGGATCACCATGCCGCCGTTGCGCCAGCGGGGTGAGGACATTCTGACGTTGTTCACACGTCTCAGCGAGCAATTCGCCGAAGAATATGGCTGTGATGCGCCGCAGGTCAGCGCGCAGGAGGCGGCGCAGCTATTGCAGGCTCCATGGCCCGGAAATGTGCGTCAACTGATAAACATTGCCGAACGCGCGGTTTTGCAATCTCGGCGTGGGTCTGGCACCATTGCGTCTTTGCTGATGTCTGATCATGAAGAGATGCAACCGGTGATGACGACCGAGGGCAAGCCGCTGAAAGAGTATGTCGAGGCGTTTGAACGGATGCTGATCGACAACACGATGCGCCGCCACAAAGGTTCGATTGCGTCTGTTATGGACGAATTGTGCCTGCCGCGTCGGACACTGAACGAAAAGATGGCCAAATACGGCCTGCAACGTTCTGATTACCTGTGACGTATTTCAGAGGGGGCCAGCCCCCTCTTGAGGCATTTTTGAACAGAATAAGCCGGGCGTCGGATGTGTCCGTGCGGTCAGATGCAGTTTGCCCATTGTCTTTTCCACAGGACTGCTTTTATTGTGTCCGGACGGGCAGGGCAGTTTTTGCGCTCTAAAGTCCCGAATCTTTGAGTTTCGCTGCGACGCCGCAAAAGGTGGTGCACCTTCCCGCCAGGCGACGCAGACCGATTGTGCCCCAATAGGGGCATCTGAACGCCTTAACCCGTTAAATGGCGGGTGAAAGGAATAAATGGGCAGGTAGCGGACGACCGCGCCTGTCGGAGAAGAACCGCGATGACGCGCGCGCAACGATTGAGTGACCGGGCAGGGGGCCAAAGCGCCAGACCCTGCCGCGCGCCGTCCGATATCGCCCTGACAAGACACCACCCCAAAAGCGCCTGTCCCCCCGGACGGGTAAGGACAACGCGTTTGGCGCGGTGCACCAAGGACAAATGGCTAAGAAAATGCTTATCGATGCCACCCACGCGGAGGAAACCCGCGTCGTGGTGGTCGACGGAAACAAGGTCGAGGAATTCGATTTTGAATCCGAAAACAAACGTCAGCTTGCCGGCAACATCTATCTTGCAAAAGTAACACGGGTTGAACCGTCGCTTCAGGCGGCGTTTGTGGACTACGGCGGAAACCGACACGGTTTTCTGGCGTTTTCCGAGATCCACCCGGATTACTATCAGATCCCTGTCGCCGACCGCGAAGCGCTGATGGAAGAGGAACGCGCCTACGCCGAAGCGATGAAGGCGCGGGACGAAGCCGAAGAATCAAAGCCCAAAAAGCGCCGGTCCCGTTCGCGGACCAAGGCGGCGGATGTGAAATCCGACGATGCCGTCGAGAGCATCGAGGTTTCGTCCGAACCCACGGGCATGGAAACGATCGATCTTGATGAAGGTGAAGAGGCGGCTGATCTGGCCGTTCCCGAAGGAACCTCTCCGGTTGAGCTTGTTGGCGAAACCCCGGTTGAAGAACCCGTTGACGATGCTGACGCGCCCGAGGAGGCGGAAGGCGCGGCTGAGGATGCCGGGCAAGAACCTGAGGCTGAACCCGTCGACACAGCAGACCAGGAAGAATCAATTGAGGCCAAGCCGGAAGATGGATCGGAAGCCGTTGCATCTGAAGAAGTGGCCAGCGAGGCAGACGCCGTAGCTTCCGAGCTTGAAGAAGCGGTCGAGGACGACGCCGAGGACGACAGGGCAGGCGCCGAGGACGCGGATGATTCCGAAGCTTTGCTGGATGCCTCCACCAAAGATGAAACGATCGAGTCCGTGGCGGATGAAGATGACAGCGAGGATATCCGCCCGCCGCGCAAACCGCGCCCGCGTCGGTATAAGATTCAGGAAGTCATCAAGGTTCGCCAGGTTCTGCTGGTTCAGGTCGTCAAGGAAGAACGGGGCAACAAGGGTGCCGCTCTGACCACGTATCTGTCTCTGGCTGGGCGCTACTGTGTACTGATGCCAAACACCGCCCGTGGCGGCGGGATCAGCCGCAAGATCACCAATGCGCCAGACCGGAAGAAGCTAAAGGAAATCGCGGCAGAAATCGACGTGCCGACGGGTGCGGGGCTGATCATCCGTACCGCGGGCGCCAAGCGAACCAAATCCGAAATCAAACGGGACTATGAATACCTTCAGCGCCTGTGGGAACAGATCCGGGAACTGACACTTCAGTCCATCGCGCCAGCGAAGATTTACGAAGAAGGCGACCTGATCAAACGCTCGATCCGTGACCTCTATAATCGCGATATCGATGAGGTTCTGGTCGAGGGCGAGGGCGGGTATCGCATCGCCAAGGACTTCATGAAGATGATCATGCCGTCACACGCCAAAAACGTGAGAAGGTATGAAGACGCGCTGCCGTTATTCGCGCGCTACCAAGTTGAAAGCTACCTGGCGGGGATGTTCAACCCGACCGTGCAGCTAAAATCGGGTGGCTACATCGTCATTGGCGTCACCGAGGCACTGGTTGCGATTGACGTGAACTCGGGTCGCGCCACCAAGGAAGGCTCGATCGAGGAAACCGCTCTCAAGACGAACCTTGAAGCTGCCGAAGAGGTGGCGCGCCAGTTGCGTCTGCGCGATTTGGCTGGTTTGATCGTGATCGACTTCATCGACATGGACGAGCGGAAGAACAACGCCTCTGTCGAAAAGCGTCTGAAAGAGAAGCTGAAGACAGATCGGGCCCGCATTCAGGTTGGCCGGATCTCGGGCTTTGGTCTGTTGGAGATGAGCCGTCAGCGGCTGCGGCCGGGTATGCTGGAGGCGACAACGCAACCTTGCCCGGCCTGCCATGGTACGGGACTGATCCGCTCGGACGACAACATGGCGCTGACCATTCTGCGCCAGATTGAAGAAGAAGGCACTCGCCGCCGCTCGCGCGAGGTGCTGGTTCGGTGCCCGGTCAGCATCGCTAACTTCCTGATGAACCAGAAACGCGAACATATCGCCCAGATTGAATCGCGTTATGGGCTGTCGGTTCGCATCGAAGGCGATGTGCATCTGGTTAGCCCGGATTTCTCGTTGGAGAAGTTCAAGACCGCCAGCCGGATCGTTCCCGAGGCAACGGCACCTGTCGTTTCCGTTGATGCGTCACTGATGGATCTGGTCGATGCAACAGATGAGGATCAGCCGGAAGAAGAAACGGTGCAGGCCGAAGACGAAAGCAAGCCAAAACGCAAGCGTCGCCGCCGTCGCCGGAAAAAGAACAACGGAGTATCGGACACCCAAGAGGCGGCGTCTGATGACAACGATGCACCAACGGAAACAACTGAGGTTGCGGCTGCTGATGTCGAAACCCAGGATGCAAGTGTGTCCGAGGGTGAGGATGAAAGCGAAAAGCCGGAACCCAAGCCCAAGAAACGTCGCGCACCTCGTCGCCGCAAAAAAGACGCCGAGGCCGAGGTTGCTGCAGAAGCACCAGTAGAGGCACCCGAGGCTCTGGCTGATCAACCGGTTTCGGAAGATACTGCGGATGAGCCGCAGGAAGCTGAGGGAAAAGTGGAGACTGCTGCGGCTGAACCTGAGGCGGGCGCGGAAGAAGAAACCTCAGAGCCGCAGGTGGACGAAACAGCGCAAGAGGAACCTGTCGTTCCGGAGGAGCCGAAGGCCGAACCGGTAGCAGCGCAAGACGTTTCTGAACCCGTTGTTGAGGAGCCCGTGCAAGCTGCCGAGGAAACTCCGGAACCTGTTCTGGAAACCGTGGTCGAAGAACGTGAACCCGCCCAGCCACCAAAGCCCAAGCGGCGCGGATGGTGGTCGTTGGGCCAATAATACGGAAGGCGGGCACAATGCCCGCCTTTTTAATTTACGGCATGATCTCAAATTCAGGCCGATTTCCGGATCAGATAAACCTGGTGTCCGTCGATTTCCTGCTGCGACAGCAGGCTGTGTCCGCTTTCCGCACAGAAATGGGGGACATCGATGATTGCAGCGGGATCGTCGGCCAACATGCGCAACACAGCACCCGCCGGCATGGATTTCAGACGTTTGCGCGCTTTGAGCACGGGCAACGGGCACAACAGCCCCAAGGCATCAAGGGTTTCGGTCGGTTCAGACATATCGTTCAGATATTTCCACTTTGTCACGGTGTCCAGCAGGCAAGCACGAGGATGTGACCGAATGGCCTCGTGACGCCGCCGGTTTCATACCCTATGTGCTGTTTCATGTTCGGAATTGAAATCATCGATGCGGGACTTTTGCCTGCCATGTTCATCGCCATGATCGGCGGGTTGATCAGTTTTCTGTCACCCTGCGTTTTGCCGATCGTTCCGCCGTATCTGGCGTATATGAGTGGTGTGACCATCAACGAGATGCAGGATGAAACCAAAGCCCGCCGCAAGGCAACGCTGGCGGCCCTGTTTTTTGTCATGGGCCTGTCGACGGTGTTTTTGCTGTTGGGCTTCACAGCTTCAGCTTTTGGCGCCTTTGTTCTGACCAATCAGGTACTGTTCGCCAAGTTGTCTGGCGCGGTTGTCATCGTGTTCGGGCTTCACTTTCTGAACGTATTCCGCATTCCGATCCTCGACCGCGAGGCGCGCATGGAAACCGGCGATTCCAGCGGGTCCGTGTTCGGAGCCTACATTCTGGGCCTTGCGTTTGCATTCGGCTGGACGCCCTGTATCGGACCGCAATTGGGGGCTATTCTGTCGCTGGCCGCGTCTGAGGCTTCGGTGGCCCGGGGAACATTCCTGCTGGGTATATACGCCGCAGGGCTTGGAATTCCGTTCCTTCTGGCCGCTATGTTCCTGAACCGGTCAATGTCGGTCATGAACCGCATCAAGCCCTATATGGGTACGATTGAAAAGGCGATGGGCGGGCTTCTTCTGTTTGTCGGTATCATGTTGATAACCGGCCTTTTCACCGAGTTCAGTTGGTGGCTGCTGGAAACCTTTCCTGCGCTGGCGACGCTGGGCTGATTTTCCGATCCATCTTACCTTGGCCGTAATGCTGCGCTAACCTGCGTCGCAGAAGGTACGAGCATGAGCAGTCAGAAAAACCAGTCGCAGGTGCGCAAGCGCCGGGTGTTCTACATTCCGGGATACGATCCCATTCACCCGCGCCGATATCGCGAGCTTTATCGGAAGGAAGGGCGCGCACAGGGCGAAATTTCCGGCTATGACATTTCGTTGTCGGCCCGAACGAATGACGGTCCATATGGCTGGCATGTTTCCTCATGTCAGGACGGGCTTGCGGTCGATACCGATTTTGAAGTTCTGGTTTGGTCAGACATTGTCCGCGACAGCATGGATACCTCGATAGCCGCGACTTATCTTCAATTGGCGCGGACGGTCTGGATCTACCTGTCCACGGGGGCAATTTGGCGCCTGATGCGCTTGCGCAAAGGCCCGGTAATTGCAGCGCTTTACCCGGTGGGCATGTTGCTGGCGCAATTGATGGCGGCTTTTGGCGTGGTCTGGGCTGGTTTTACCTTGCTGGGTTGGCCCGGTCTGGCAGCGGGGCTTTTGGTGGCGCTTGTATTGCTGCGCTGGTTTCGAAAAATCGATAATCGGCTGTTGGCCTATTACCTGATGCATGACTACGCCTACTCCTCGCGCGAATGGGGCGGTGTGTCGCCGGAAATGCAATCTCGAATGCGCCAGTTTGTTGAACTGATCGGGCAAGCTATGGAAACAGAAGTGGACGAGGTTCTGGTGGTCGGGCACAGCTCGGGCGCGCATCTGGGCGTATCGGTTCTGGCCGACCTATTGCGGTCAGAACCCGTGTCCGAAGACGGACCTGTGTTATCCTTTCTGACATTGGGGCAGGTGGTCCCTATGGTGTCCTTTCTGCCCGATGCCCATCAGTTGCGCAGTGATCTACAATTCATGTCGTCCAGGACAGACCTGACTTGGATCGATGTCTCGGCCCCGGGCGACGGCTGCGCATTTGCCTTGTGCGATCCTGTGTGCGTCAGCGGCGTCGCCGGATCTGATAAGCGCTGGCCTCTGGTTCTGTCTGCTGCGTTCACGCAAACCCTTTCAGCAGACCGTTGGAAGGCATTACGCTGGCGTTTTTTTCGACTGCATTTTCAATATCTCTGCGCCTTCGACCAGCCCGGCGATTATGACTATTTCCGCATCACTGCCGGGCCACTGACATTGGGGGATCGGTTTCGCAACCGGGCACCATCGCGTTCGCGGATCGAAGAGGCGGTGTCAGGTTACACGTCGGTGCACTCGTGACCCCGCCAAAACCCGTCTCTCGTCCCGACAAGGTGTCTTTGTGGCGCTATCTGAAGCTCTTTCGTCAGGATATCCTCTCGGCACAACCGCAACGCTTGTATCGGGCCTGGATGGCCGAGTTCAGGACGCCGTTCTTTCGGTCTTACATGATCAATCAGCCTGAACTCATTGATTTGGTGCTGAAACAACGCCCCGACGATTTTCCGAAATCCGGCCGGATCAGCGAGGGATTGCGCCCGCTGCTGGGCGACTCCGTTTTCCTGACCAATGGCGAAACCTGGAAACGCCAACGCCGCATCATTGATCCGGCGTTTGAGGGGGGGCGGTTGAAGGATACGTTTCCGGCCATGTATGCAGCGGCGCAGGCCAGTGTTGACCGACTGCGAACGCGCGTCGGCCAGGACATCGAATGCGAAGAAGTCACCAGCCACGTTGCCGCAGATGTCATCTTTCGTACTTTGTTCTCGGTTCCGATCGAACACACCGTGGCGACACAGGTGTTTGACAAGTTTCGCACCTATCAGCGGGAACAACCGCTGCTAAACCTTGCGGCCTTTGTACCTGTCCCTAGCTGGGTGCCCCGGTTTCATTCCCGCAAGACCCGAAGGACAGCGCGGGAAATCAGGGACCTGATTGCGCGCCTCACGGACGAGCGGGCGGAGGCAATAGCCCTGGGGAAAGCACCCGATGACCTTGCAACAAAGATCATGACCACGCCAGACCCGGAAACAGGGCGTTGTTTCGGGACGCAGGAGATGATCGACCAGGTGGCCATCTTCTTTCTGGCCGGGCACGAAACCAGCGCCTCGGCACTGGCCTGGGCACTTTATCTGATGGCGTTGTATCCGGAATGGCAGGATAAGGTCGCGGCAGAGGCGACGGCATTGGACGATCCTTCATTTGCCGCCGTTTCAGGCTTGAAGCTCAGTCGCAGTGTGTTTCGCGAGACCCTGCGCCTTTATCCACCCGTGCCCATGATGGTGCGAGAAGCCACCTGTCCCGAGCGTTTCAGAGATCGGGATGTCCCGCAGGGATCGCAAATTGTTATCAGCCCGTGGCATTTGCACCGTCATGAGCGCCTGTGGGAAAACCCGGATGCCTTTGATCCAGCGCGGTGGGAGACGGAAAACGGCAAGACCTGCCAGCGGAACGCCTTCATTCCCTTCTCCGCCGGATCGCGGGTTTGTACCGGGGCAGGGTTTGCGATGATTGAAGGGCCGCTGATCCTGTCGATGCTAATAAAGCACTATCGGTTTGAGCCAGTGACCGGACGCGATCCTGTTCCGGTCGCGCATCTGACGGTTCGCTCGAAAGACGGGATATGGCTGCGGCTGGTTGAGCGCTAACAAACTACCATCGGTCAACGCCTTGTTGTATGCGATGGAAAACACGGAATCATTATTGAACGGGAAACAGATATGTCCAAAGCAGAACAGCGCGCGCAAATGTCCGACGGTGCAGGTTTCATCGCGGCACTGGATCAAAGCGGCGGTTCTACACCCAAGGCGCTGGCGCTTTATGGTGTTGAAGCCTCGGACTACACCTCGGAAGAAGAGATGTTCGGAGAAATCCAGAAGATGCGCGCACGCATCATTCTGGCAGACGACTTCACCAAAGCTAAGGTGATTGGCGCTATCCTGTTCGAACGCACCCTGAACGAGGAAATCGAAGGCCGCAAAGTCGCCGATTTTCTGTGGTCGGCCAAGGGCATCGTTCCATTTCTGAAAATCGACAAGGGACTGGAGGATCAGGCCAACGGCGTTCAGATGATGAAACCGATCCCCGGTCTGGCAGAAACGCTGGCCAAGGCTGATGGTGTCTTTGGAACAAAAGAACGCTCGGTCATTCACGAGGCCAACGCAGAAGGTATTGCCGCTGTTGTGGCTCAACAGTTTGACGTCGCACGCGAGGTGATCAGCGCGGGTATGGTCCCGATTGTCGAACCCGAGGTGAACATCCATTCGGAAACCAAGGCCGAGGCTGAGAGCATCCTGAAAGCCGAGATCCTCAAGAATCTGGACCAGTTGGCCGAGGGCCAGGACGTCATGCTAAAGCTGACGATCCCAAGCGAAGCCAATCTGTATGACGAAGTGGCAGATCACCCGCGGGTTCTGCGGGTTGTGGCCCTGTCAGGCGGCTATTCCACAAAACAGGCCTGCGACCTGTTGAACCAGAATGGAAAGATGATCGCTTCCTTCTCGCGCGCGCTGACCGAAGGTCTCTCAAAACAGCAGTCCGATGCCGACTTCAACGCGGCCCTGGGCGGCAATATCGACAAGATCTATCAGGCTTCGGTCTGACTCGTATCTAATTCGGCTTCTTGAAATCGCGGCGCATTTGCGCCGCTTTTTCACGCATGATGCAGCCTTCGGCGTGATCGTTGACCAACCCCATAGCCTGCATGAACGCGAAAACGGTGGTGGGGCCCACGAACTTCCATCCGCGCTTCTTCAGGTCTTTCGACATTGCGACCGATTCCGGTGATGTAGAGACGGTTTGTGGCGGTATGGGAGTTTCAGCCTCATACCGCCAGACATACGCGGCCAGAGAACCCTCAACCTTGATCAGTTCCTGTGCGCGGCGGGCGTTGTTGATGACAGCCTCGATTTTGCCGCGGTGCCGGATGATGCCCGCATTCTGCAAAAGGCGTTCAACATCTGCTTCAGTAAACTCTGCCATCCTGTTGAAATCAAAGCCGCAAAACGCTTCCCGAAAATTTTCGCGCTTTGACAGGATGGTTCGCCAACTCAGTCCCGACTGAAAGCTCTCAAGGCACAATTTCTCGAATAGACGCTGGTCGTCTGAGACCGGATAGCCCCATTCCTGATCATGATATTCAAAGAACTCTGGCGCGGCCTGACACCAGGCGCAGCGCTGTTGACCGTCAGGCCCGGTGATCGTTTTGCTCATGTCTGTACCTATTTTGTTCCAAATCAAGGTACACTTGGCTGCCAGACCTTTACAAGCCTCAATCCCGGTTGCGATACCAGTTCAGAACAAAGACTCGAATGGCGGAAGCCAAACCTGTTTCAGGATCGCGAGCCGCATCAATTTCCGCCGCCAAGGAATTGATCGGCTTATATTTTTCCCGTGCGATGTCACGGAACGCGCGCCAGAATTCGTCTTCCAAAGAAACCGAAGTGCGGTGTCCCTGAAGAGTCAGCGAGCGTTTGACCGGGCGGCCACTCATTCCTTCAGCTCGTGATTGTCGAGGTCACGCTTCTGTTTGTCTTGTCGAAGCCTGACAACCTCTTTTTCGGCCTTGGTTTGTCCAAAAGCCACAGCGTTTTGATCTGCGCGGGCCTTCTTTTCAGCCCGCGCTTTCTGTTTTCGGTACCGGTTCAAATTTACCGGCTTGCCCATCAGTCTTTCGGGCCAATCATCTGTTCAGGGCGCACCACTGCGTCGAAAGTGGCCTCATCCACAAAGCCAAGTGCGATGGCTTCTTCCTTGAGGGTGGTACCGTTCTTGTGGGCAGTCTTGGCAACGGTCGTGGCATTGTCATAACCGATGGTCGGCGCAAGCGCAGTGACCAGCATCAGCGATTCCGTCATCAGCTTTTCGATGCGCGACTCGTTGGCCTTGATGCCCAGCAGCATCCGTTCGGTAAAGCTGTCAGCGGCGTCGCCGAGCAATTGAATGGATTGCAACAGATTGTAGGACATCATCGGGTTGTAGACGTTCAGCTCGAAATGACCCTGGCTGCCAGCGAACTTGATTGCGGCGTCGTTACCCATGACATGGGCGGCCACCTGCGTCAGCGCCTCGGCCTGGGTCGGGTTTACCTTGCCCGGCATGATCGACGAACCCGGTTCGTTTTCCGGCAGGATCAGTTCGCCCAGCCCCGACCGGGGACCGGAGCCCAGAAAGCGGATGTCGTTGGCGATCTTGTAGCAACTACCGGCAATCGTGGCCAAAGCCCCCGACAGGAACACCATCGCGTCATGCGCGGCCAGTGCCTCGAATTTGTTGGGTGCCGTGACAAAGGGCAGGTCGGTGATTTCGGCCATGTTTGCGGCAACCGCCTGGTCCCAACCGTGCTGTGTGTTCAGACCGGTACCAACAGCGGTACCACCTTGCGCCAATTCATAAATGCCGGGCATTGCGGCATGCACACGGGAAATTCCCTGACGAATCTGATGGGCGTACCCGCCAAACTCCTGACCCAGGGTCAGGGGCGTCGCATCCTGCGTATGCGTGCGTCCGATCTTGATGATGTCCTTGAATTCCTCGGCCTTCTGCTCGAGCCCGGAAGCCAGCTTTTCAAGACCCGGCAGCAGGACGTCACGAACGCTCATTGCTGTTGCGATGTGCATCGCAGTGGGGAAGGTATCGTTGGATGACTGCCCCATGTTGCAGTGATCGTTCGGATGCACTGGCTCTTTCGATCCGATAACGCCACCCAGAATCTCGATGGCGCGGTTCGCGATGACCTCGTTCGAGTTCATGTTCGACTGGGTGCCGGATCCGGTTTGCCAAACGACCAGAGGGAAGTTGTCATCAAACTTGCCCTCGATCACTTCTCCGGCCGCCTGAATGACCGCATCCGCAATTTTTGCTTCCAGCTTGCCGGTGGCCTTGTTCTGCATCGCGCAAGCTTTTTTGATCACACCCAGCGCGCGAACGATGGCAACCGGCTGCTTTTCCCACCCGATCGGGAAGTTCATGATCGAACGCTGAGTCTGAGCGCCCCAATACTTGTCAGCGGGCACTTCCAACGGGCCAAAACTGTCGGATTCGGTGCGGGTCTGAGACATCTGTCACTCCGTCGTGTATGCAATTGTATGCCGTTTAGCGCCAAGCGGGTTGCAACGCAATCGGCCAGTTGCGCGCACCTTAAACTCAAGGGTGACAAAGGTATAGGCAGAGAGCAGCGACAATTTTGTTGCCAACGGGCGCATCCGTCCCATTGTGCCCGCGTCATGCTGAGCTACAATATAAGCATTATTGCGATGGAGGATCTGATGCACGTTTCCCGCACGACATTTTCCCCGACACTTGTCGCAATAGTGATGTGTGCATTTGCGTGGGTGCTTGTCTCCAGCCATCCGGCGCAGGCGTCCAGCATCGCGCCGTTTTTGGGTGATTATACTGGGTCAGCCAATCTCGTGGACGAAGACGGGAGCGAGACGCCCAGAGACATGAGCGTTTCAATTCACGAAACCGACAACGGCTTTAATGTGAGTTGGACAACGACAACCTACAAGGCTGACGGGCGGATCAAGGAACAGAAATTCTCGATCGACTTTCAACCGTCGGACCGGCCAGACGTGTTTTCTGCTGCGATGAAACGCAACGTGTTTGGGCACGAGGTTCCCCTGGACCCCATGAAAGGAGAGCCATTTGTCTGGGGGCGTATTGATGGTGAAACGCTGACGGTGTTTTCCCTATTTATCTCGGAAACCGGTGGGTACGAATTGCAGCAATTTGACCGAACACTGGCCGAAGGCGGGTTGAACCTGTCGTTTTCGCGGTTTCGCGATGGGGTAAAATCCCGCTCGGTGGAAACGTTTCTGAAAAAAGAATAACCCCGCTCAAGGCGGGGTCTGTTTCAAGCGGAAGCTTGGCTATTTCCGGAAACTGTCCAGGGAAACCACATCCGCGTCATGCGGTTCATCCGGTTCTTCGACCTCGATGATTTCTTCGATATCTTCGTCCGTTTCTTCCTCGTCTTCCGGACTTTCGAAACGCAGCCCGAATTCGACTGAGGGATCAACAAATGTCTTGATGGCCGTGTACGGAATATAAAGCGGTTCAGGCGCATCACCAAAATTCAAAGTGATGGAAAACCCCGCATCGCCCACTTCAAGGTTTTCGAACCAATGCTGCATTACGATCGTCATTTCCTGCGGATAGCGTTGGCGCAACCAATCGGCCAGTTCAACACCATCATGCCGGGTATCGAAGGTGATGAAAAAGTGGTGCGCACCTGGCAGTCCATGTTCCGAAACGCCGGTCAAAACCGTTTTGATCAGACCGCGCATGGCGGTGTGCATCAGGTTTCCATAGTCGATGTCTTGCGACATGTGTCATCCTCAAAAGTGGTAGTGTCTAGCATAGGGGATTTCAAAGGAAACGAAAGGCCGCGTTACACCTGATTGTTCATAGGAGGTTCAGTAAAATTCCGGCGCTGGCCATCAGACCCAAAGTCGGAACCATCCATATTTTTAGGCGGAAAACCAACACTCCGGCAGCTAACGTCAGTATCAAAGCGGCGACGTCCAAAGTCGAAATATCGGGTACGGGAATTGATACAGGACCCAGAGTTCTTTCCGGAACTTGTCCAAATAGAACATTGAGGGCGAACCACAAGGATAGGTTGAGAATCACCCCTACAACCGCAGCGGTAATCCCGTGCAGAGCCGCAGACAGGCGCGGGCGGGCCGCCAGTTGATCCAGGAACGGCGCGGCAAGAAAAATCCACAGAAAGCAGGGAACAAACGTGGCCCAAAGGGCCACGGCACCCGCCGCGATAGCCATGGATGCGCCCCCAGACAACTGACCCGTCAACATGGCCACGAATTGAGTCACCAAAATCAATGGGCCCGGTGTCGTTTCAGCCAGCCCAAGCGCATCGATCATCTGATCCGTGCTGATCCATTGATATGTATCGACGACTGTTTGCGTCATGTATGCCAGAACGGCATAGGCACCACCAAAAGTCACAACTGCGAGGCGCGCAAAGAACCACCCCAGATCGCTGAGAAGTTGCTGCCCCGTCAGGGTCAGAACTGCCAAGGGCCCAAGCCAGAGGGCCAGCCAAATCACCGCAGTTCTGATCGGACGGAACATGGTCAGGGCAGCTGGCGCGGGTGTCAAAGGGTGCTGACCTTTGAAGGTCGCGAAGCCCCAGAGAGCGGCTGCAAATATGATAAGTGGAAACGGCAGGTTAAGTGCGAAAATTGCCAGAAAGCCCAGCAATGCAAGGATGCGATGTTCGGCATCGGACAGAGCCTTTCGCGACAGGTTACGCAAAGCCTGCAGGACGATGACGATTACAGTCGCCTTGATGCCCACAAACCCGGCCTGTACAACCTGAAGTTCTCCAAAGGCGACATAAAGACCAACCAGAACCGCAATGATGATGGCGCCAGGTATGACGAAAAGGCCACCCGCGATCAATCCGCCAAGCACACCGCGCAGGCGCCAGCCGGCATAGGTTGCAAGCTGCATCGCCTCGGGCCCCGGTAGCAACATGCATAAGGACAAAGCGCGCAAATAGCTTTGTTCGTCCAGCCATGGTCTGCGTTCGACCAGTTCCTGATGCATAAGTGAAATCTGTGCTGCGGGACCACCAAACGACAGCAGCCCAATCCGGCCGAAAACCCGGATCAAATTGGAATAGTCGGGTGTCATTATTTTTGCTCGCCGGGCCAGTTATGGCCTTCTTCATACCCGTCCCGGGCCCAGCGGTACAGCGCATCATACAGTGCAAGGCCAGCCGACAGGTTCTCATGATCATCCCGGTATTGGCGGGACAGGCCAACGGAAAGAGCGAGCAGACCGGCCGCCTCGGGTGCGAGACAGTGACGATCTGTGTCCGCCGCCCGGACAACAGTCGCCATCCGGTCAAGCGCGGACGTGTGAAGGTCGAACTTGTCCAGCATTGTGTCAAAGGTGCATTTGTCCCCGTCATGGCCCCAGACCGTGTTTTCAATATCAAATGGGGTGGCACTGAATATTCTGGCCGCTTCCTTCACTTCCGACGGCGCGACAAACAGAAAACGCGCGTTGGGGTCGACAAAACGCCGGATCAGCCAAGGGCATGCGATGCGGTCTATTTTGGGCCTGTGTCGGGTCACCCAAAGCGTCCGATTGTCAACCAGGGGCGGAATAGCGGAGTAGGGGACGCTTGGCGCCCCCGGCGTATCGCGCCAAGCCTGTATACCGCCCTCCAGAAACTCGGCCTGTTGTCCTTCGCTGCGCAGCCACGAAACTACGCCCTGGCTCAGCTTTTTGCCTTTTGGGCAAATGATTACACTGGAGCGCCCATCGATCGTCGCCATAAGGCCCTGCATGTCTGACGCGGAATGCCGTACTGAACCCGGAATCAGGACCGGATCCGCTGCAAAGTCTTCCTCGAGGCAGATATCCACCAAAACCGGCGCTGTCGGTGTTCCGATCAGTCGCAGCAGTTGTTTGGAGGTGATGGAATTTGGCGCAGCCATGGCATGTCTCCTGTCGCGTTCGGATACATGCGAAACTTGGGCTGACGCCTCACGGGGCGTTCGCAATGTTACCCCATACCCTTTGCTAACGTGGAACGGCTTTCATGGTCAAGGTCGCAGGTTTTGATCAGGCCCAGTCCAGTCGTTGTCCGGTCATGCAGACGGGCAGGGTATCTTCGGGAAACTGTCCAAGCTGTTCAAAAAAAGAAATAAAGTCGAACTGATTATAAGCCTCGACCATGTACCCGTCTTTGATACGCGCGATGACGCTGCCGCTTGCCTGTAGTGGTGCGCCATTGTCGGCGCGGGTCGTCTGTAGATGGACAATGGCAGAAACCCAATCACCGTCTTCGATTATCTTCGGCAGGTCGACTTTTATGTCGCCAAGGATATGCCGGAATGCGGTCACCAGATCACGGAAATCGTCAGCGCCGACCTGCATTTCCGGGATCAACCCCTCGGCCAGCGTGTCGGGGGCAAAGAACTGTCCGATGGCTTCTGTGTTGCCGTTTTCCCAAACCTCTGAATACCACTGCCTGAGCAATTCGGAATGTGACATCGCCGCTCTCCCTTCTGATGGAAGTGACGATGGCAAAAAGGAATGAACAATCCCTGAACAAGAGAGTGTTTCTGACCGGACAAATTGCATTGAAATGCAGGTTTCTGTTGCCAGGTACCTGCGAACCCCGCCTTACGCTGCTAGGCGCAAGGACTTAAGTTTCGGTCTTGCTACTGCTTACGCAGCAACTGCAACCGGAGCACGATTGTCGTTTGCAATTGTACTATTTTCGCCGATAACGGTGGCAGACAGCCGAGACAAAGCTAACCCCTTTAGACGTTCGTCGATCCTGTTTCGGCCCCATGTTCCCCAAACGAAGGATATTGGTGGAGCCGCCGGGTACCGCCCCCGGGTCCGATCCGCTTATTACGAGCGCGTTTATGTCCATAGTCCCGAAGGACCCTTCATATATAAGTGACGTTCCGATCGGATGCAAACCCAGAATTTGACAGATGTAATTGTTTCTTTTCAGAATATTAAACTGATTTGTTCAAGTTTGCCAGGATCAGCCAGATTGCCAACGCCAGTTCGATTCCGCCGAAAACCATCGCCTTGGCCAACGGAGGGTTGTCCAGCGCAATCGATACGAACCGGCCCAATGCCGCGCCGGCATAGACCACGCCAAGCATCGTGTAGGCCATTGGGCTACTGAACCACAAGACGGCAAGACCGGTGACTACGAACAATCCGCCAACTGAAGCGCGCATCTCGCTCAGGCCCATGGTGCTGTTTGTTGGGGCTAAATCCAGTGAAGCCGCAGTCCAGGCTGGAGCCAGAAAGCCGAAAAGGCCAAAGCCGATTGTCAGTATTGCGGCAAGCATATTCAGGGTCGGGGTCATTCCGGTCTCATGTCGTTTTTGTTGAAAGGGAGAGTAATGCGCATCTTCGCAAAGGAAAGAACCTAAATTGCCGACCACAGGCCCAGTATCCCCACAAAGATAAGGCTAAGTGCCCAGATGAGTTCAAGGTTGAACCAACTTCGTGACAGGAATTGCAGACCCAACCAGCGATAGACGGCATAGGCCAGAATGCCTCCGCCCAAAACCATCGCTGCTGTGTGAAGCGCGGCAACGGCCAGCACCAGAAGACCGTTGGTCGTCATGATCTCGGAAACCGCACGATGGCCGGCGTCCAGCTCATCCAGATTGCATAGTCCCAGATAGATTGGAACCAACATCAGCGCGGCGCCATGGGCCAGAGCGACAAGAAATGACCACAATGCCAGCTTTCCCGGAGCAACCCGGGACAGGGCGCGGGGGTGGCGACGGACAATCGCGATGTAAAGGCCCATGGCGATAACGATCAGGGCTGCGCCGATCCTAATTTCGCGCTGGTAATCCACCAAAACCGCCATCAGCGCGAACGGCAGCAAGACCCCGAGCATGGCCAGAAAGTGCCCCCCAGCCAAGGCAGTCAGCGCCCGCCAAAGGGCCGATTGCTTCTGCTCCATCAATGCCGCTGAAACGGCCAGCGGCCAGCCCATGCCGGGGTTCAGGCCGTGATATGCACCGCTAAGCACAACGGCCAGCCACAGGCCGGCCGTTGATGTCATCAGGAACTCCAAATCAGACGGACGGGTAGCAGAAACTGTCCGTCGAACAGTCGCCGCCTTCTAGCCGGATCTGGTGGCTGCGATAGCCCTTGGGGAAGTCGACCCAGAACTTCGGGTCCAGTGTCAGGCCGCCATTGTCACCGACATCGGCCTTGACCATGGCTGCGCCGCGTTCGCCCGGATAGAACTGATCATCCCAGGTGGAGTACAGCGAGTTGGTCCAGTAGACGCGTTTGCCATCCCGGCTGATCTCAACCATCTGCGGTCCGTAACCAAAATCATTGCCGTTGGGATGCTTGGTCTTTTTGACGATCCCGCCGATCTCGACCTTGCCGGCCAGGGTCGGTTTCATCGGGTCCGACACATCGTATTGATGCATCTCACCGGTGCCCCAACAGGCGACGTAGAGGTACTTGTCGTCCAGACTCAGATCGATATCCGTGACCAGAGGCGGAACGGCCGAGAACCCCTTGAGAAGATCGGGAAGATCATCGGGATCAGCGGGTTGCGGATCGATTGTGATGGTCTTCTTGGCTTCGAATGTCCCGTCATCGTTGCGCCACCAGGTGAAAATAGCCCCCTGTAAATTCGTGGTATCGACCACAACCCCACAGAAGCCGTGTTGTTTGACCGGATCATGCGCCGGGCGGATTTCCAACGCCATCTGATGGTTTTCACCCAGATCGATGGTTTGGATATTCGTGCGGCTGCGCAGGTTCCAGAAATGGATGCGGTGGCCGTACTTGTTCGACAGCAGATCCTCGGCCACGATCCCGTTTTCAAACTGCGGCGGCAGCGCCCATTCGGAACTGACCATGTAATCGCGCGGCAGGTTCCACCAGAAGTCATAGTGTTTGTCCTGAACCCCGCGTTCGATTTCATATCGGCCTATGATCTCGAAGCTTTCGCAATCCATGATGAAGATACCCGGCGGGCCGTCTGTGCCGTCTTTGCCACCGCCACCCAATGTGCTGACGTAGATGCCTTCGGGGCCGCAGTGAATGGTATGAGGCCGGGAATATCCAGTCTTGGCAAAAACTTCCTCGGGTTCGATGATCTTGTGAATCTTCGCTTCCAGCGGGTTTTTGACATCGATGATGTAAATGCGGCTGGACCGTATGCCGGGAATGATCAGATAGCGGCGTTCTAGAAATGCATGGCCGCTGAGCGGCGACAGCGATGATGAGCAGGCGTTCCAGCCGAAGTGGTGAAACTCGTCACCCTTTTCGGGCATGATCACCTCATGAACGATTTTTCCGTAATCCGCCGAAGTCGGATCGACGTTAACGACAGCCAGACCATCCGGTTGCGAAAAGTCGGGGCTGAGCATCAGCGTGAAGGCCAGAGTTTCCGTTGGGCCCTCCATCGCCAGCTTGGCGGATGGGTAAAAGGTTGGGTCCGGTCTTTGGTTCATAACGTCCTCCCGTAAGTAATTGTAATTCAATTTGCATTGAGAGATCCGGTCTTCATGCCGGCTGTCATGCTGCCTGCCCGAGTGTCGTTTTCGTCTGCCTCCTCCGTCAAGCTTTATCTGATGCGAAATCAGGCTGGGTTGCGTCGGCGTTCAGCCACGTCATGGGCCAGTTGCCTCGTGTAGGTTTCCAGTTCGACGAGCGTGCGGTCCACCGCCACCGCATCCCGCGCCTCAATCGAATCGGCGATCCGGTTGTGCAGCGCAATGATCTCTTCCCGGGAGCGGGCGGAGAAGGTGATCATGTTCATCAGCGGCTGCATCGCTTCGACCGCACCCGCCAGCTGGTAGGACAAAACCGGATTGCCTGCGGCGTCGACCAAAGCGCGATGAAAGGCAACATCCGAGGCACAAAAAGCTTCATCCGTCAGCCCGGGTTGTGACTGACGATAGATTTCGGCCCGCATTGTGGCCAGGTGATCCGGGGTGTGACGCTCTGCCGAAAGGGCGGCACAGGCCCGCTCGAGCGCGTAACGGGCTTCGCAGGCGGTGTCGAAGCTGACAGCATTCATTGACAGCAACAGGGTCGAGGTGGTGACTTGCTGCGAATAGGCGTCCTCAAAGCTCAGTTTGTTGACAAAAGCACCACCTGAAGCGCCACGCTGGGTTCGGATAAGCGATTGCGCGGCGAGCCTTTTGAGCGCCTCGCGCACGGTCGGCCGTGAGACCTCAAACTGTTCCGACAACTCGGCCTCGGACGGCAGGCGCGCATCGACAATCAACTCACCCGAGACAATGGCGTCGCGAATGGCCTGAGCGATCTGTGCCGACAAGTCAGCCGGTTTTTTGGGATCAACTTTCATGTCCGACACGCCAAAACTCAGTTTTTATTTGTCTGACATTTAAAAGTCTGACATTTGAAATGCAAGGACTGAGTCGGGAGGAGCGAGTGAGTCGCGCAGTTTTACGCAGCGGTCTTTGGCTGAGTTTCTACATCACGATCCTCTGGGCGTGGTGGATGATGTTCTCAATGAGCCGCGACATGGACCTCGATCTGATCGGGCGTCCGGGTCCGATGGGCGAGGCGATGCGCGTGATGGACCCGCGCATGGACATGTACATGCCCATGGCGGAGTTTGGTCCTCTGTTCTGGATGTGGGCTATCATGATGGCGGCCATGATGTTGCCGACTTTGGTTCCGACGCTGCGCAGTTACGATGATCTTATCCACAGCGCCAATGGAACGCGTGCCGGTTGGGTCGGCGTTTTGGCTGGGTATTTTCTGGTTTGGGTTGGATTTGCCGCCTTTATCGCCGCGGTTCAGCTTTCGCTGCTTTTTGGCGGCATTATCGACATGCTCGGTATCGCCAAATCCGGCTATTTCGCCGCTGGACTTATGATCGTTGTGGGCGCTTTTCAGTTCAGTCGCGCCAAAGAGGTGTGTCATGGTGTGTGTCACGCCCCGATGACGTACTTCCTTGGCCACTGGAAGACCGGTTTCCTGGGTGGCTTGCGGATGGGGCTTGGGCTGGGCGCATTTTGTGTTGGCTGTTGCTGGGGCTTCATGGCGCTGGGGTTTGTGGGCGGTGTCATGAGCCTGTTGTGGATGGGTCTGGCGACCCTGTTCATGGTTTTGGAAAAACTACCCCAGATCGGTCACGCGGTCACACGACCGCTGGGGTTCGCATTGATCACGGGTGGCCTTCTTCTGCTCGTGTATCCTATTATTTACGGAGGGTAAGCTTATGGCTAAAAACAGAAAAAAGGATTCCGACAAGCTTCCGATCAGCCAGCGGATCGACAGTCGCATGCCGAACCCCAAACGCCGCGAGATGAGCCCGACGGACTGGTCCATCAAGGGTGAGCTGATCCTGAATTGCTCCTGCGATGTGTTTTGCCCCTGCGTGGTTTCGCTGGGCGCGCATCCCCCGACCGAGGGACACTGCCACGCCTGGATGGGTATCATCATTGATGAGGGGCACTATGAAGGTGAGGACCTGTCGGGCCTGAACGTGGGATTGCTGGTCGATATTCCCGGCCGTATGGGGGAAGGCCAGTGGAAAGTGGCCGCGTATGTGGACGAACGCGCCAGCGGCAAGGCGTATAATGGCTTGCTTCAGATATTCAGCGGGCAGGCCGGCGGAACGACCGGGCTTTTTACAATGCTGGTCAGTGAAATCATCGGGGCCGAGCGTGCTCCGGTCGAGATTGAGCGGGACGGTACCAAACGTCGCATAATGATCGGCCGGAAGATTCAGGGTGAAATTGAAATGCTGGCAGGCAAGGACCCCGAGCATCCGGTGATGGTCTCCAACTCGAAGTATTGGATGGGACCGGACATCATTGTCGCGAAGGGAAACAAATCAAAGGTTCGCGATTATGGCCGGGTCTGGGATTTTGGTGGCAAGTCCGCTGAAATCTGCCCCATCGACTGGCATGGGCCCAAATGATGATTGCAGGTGCCTATGCGCGTCAAATGGCCAGATACAATAACTGGCAGAACAGCCAGTTAAAACGATTCCTGCAAGCGCTGCCACAAGAAGAACTGACGCGTGAGCGTGGTGCGTTCTTTGGCTCGATCATGGGAACGGCCAACCATCTTTTGTGGGGTGACTGGATCTGGATTTCGCGCTTTGACAAGGGAACGGGACCGGGTGGCGGGATCCCGGAAAGCACTTCTGTCTGCGCTGGTCTGTCCGATTGGCTACCGCTTCGTGAGACTGTTGATGTCCGTATTGCCAAATGGGCCGACGAGTTGGGTGACGACGTCTTGACCGGAGACTTTACCTGGTTTTCAGCCGCAAAAGAAGCTGATGTTACAAAGCCTTACGCGCAATGCGTCATCCACATGTTCAATCACCAGACCCATCATCGGGGACAGTTGCACAAGATGTTGACGGAAGCCGGCTCATCCGCGCCGGTCAGTGATCTGGTTTTTCTGCCGGAGGGTGCCTGAATGGCCCTGATTTCACCGTCACGCCGACTGCGCCGAACACCTTTTTCCGAAGGCGTCGAGGAAGCGGGTGTCAAAGCGTACACGGTTTACAACAGGATGTTGTTGCCGACGGTGTTCGAGTCGCTTGAAGCGGATTGTCGCCATCTCAAGACCCACGTTCAGGTTTGGGATGTTTCTTGCGAGCGTCAGATCGAGGTTCGCGGTTCTGATGCGGCGCGCCTGCTGCAGATGCTCACCCCGCGTGATCTGAGCAGAATGGTGACCGGTCAGTGCTACTATGTTCCGATCGTGAACCAAGCCGGAGGTATGCTGAACGACCCCGTCGCGCTGAAATTGTCCGAAGACCGCTTTTGGATCTCGATAGCGGACAGTGACTTGTTGTTCTGGGTCAATGGCTTGGCGAATGGGCTTGCACTGGATGTTCAGGTTTGGGAACCGGATGTCTCGCCTCTGGCGATTCAAGGCCCAAAATCTGATGAGTTGATGGCGCGTGTTATCGGCGATGGGATCCGCGACATCCGGTTTTTCCGGTTCGGCCTGTTCCAGTTTCAAGGGCGCGATCTTGTTATCGCGCGGTCCGGATATTCGAAACAGGGCGGGTTCGAGGTTTATGTAGACGGCAGTGATATCGGTATGCCGCTATGGAACGCCCTTTTCCAAGCCGGGGAAGATCTGCATGTGCGCGCCGGTTGCCCAAACCTGATTGAACGCATCGAAGGCGGGCTTTTGTCTTATGGTAGCGACATGACCCACGAAAACACCCCGCATGAATGCGGGTTGGGCAAGTTCTGCAATACGGACGTCGTGACGGAATGTGTGGGTCGGGACGCTCTGGTGACGGCCTCCGAGAAGGGTCCCAAACAGCAGATCCGGCCGGTCGCGATTGACGGCGATCCAGTACCCCCGTGCGACCGGGCCTGGCCAGCCTTCAGCGAAGGGAACAGGGTCGGGCAGGTCACATCGGCCGTCTGGTCGCCGGATTTCGAAACAAATGTTGCAATCGGAATGGTACACGCCAGCCATTGGGCTGCGGGTACGGAACTGGAAATTCAAACTTCACGGGGCATGCGCAAGGCGGTTGTTCAGGCCAAATTCTGGGCCTGACGGGCAGGGGCTATGCCCTCGTCACTGCACACCACCCCGAAAAATCTTACCAGGTAAATGCGATATCCTGGCTGTGAAAAGGAAAGGAAAGCACGATGTTCAATGCGTTGGTAATGGAGAAAGACGAAGAAAGCGGGTTGGCCAGTGCGTCGATCAAAGAACTGTCGATTGATGATCTGCCCCATGGCGAGGTTACAGTCGCCGTCGAATACTCGACCATAAATTACAAGGACGGTCTGTGCTTGTCGGCCAAAGGCGGCGGGCTGGTCCGCAGCTATCCGCATATACCCGGCATCGACTACGCAGGAACGGTCGAGACGTCTTCGGACAACAGATACAATCCGGGCGACAAAGTGGTTCTGACCGGCTGGCGCGTGGGTGAGGCCCATTGGGGCGGCTATTCGCAGAAAGCCAACGCACTGGCCGACTGGCTGGTTCCGTTGCCCGATGGGTTGGACGCGCGGCAGGCGATGGCTGTGGGAACAGCTGGTTTCACTGCCATGCTTGCGGTCATGGCGCTGGAGGACCATGGCCTGCAGCCGGGTCAGGGTCCTGTGCTGGTAACAGGCGCGGCCGGCGGCGTTGGGTCCGTGGCAACTGCGATACTGGCCAACCTGGGCTATGAAGTTGCCGCAGTAACGGGGCGCGCGGAAGCTGCCGATTATCTGAAATCTCTGGGCGCGACCACGATCGTTCCGCGCGAGGATCTGAACGAGACCACAAAACGCCCGCTGGAAAGCGAGACCTGGGCAGGCTGCATCGACGCGGTAGGCGGTGCGATGCTGGCCCGGGTTCTGGGACAGATGAAATATGGCGCATCGGTTGCCGCGGTTGGTCTGGCCGGTGGGGCGGCCCTGCCTGCGACGGTCATCCCGTTCCTGCTGCGGGGCGTCAACCTGTTGGGAATCGACAGCGTGATGCAGCCTTATGACAACAGGGTGCGTGCGTGGAAACGTATCGCGACAGACCTGCCAATGGAAAAACTGGACGCCATGGTAAAGCCTGCATCCCTAAGCGATTTGCCCAAACTTGGCGCGGATATTCTTCAAGGACAGGTTCAGGGCCGTGTTGTCGTTGATGTAAACGCGTGACGCAGCCAGTGATTTTCTAACCGGCCAGCGCCAATGCTGGCCGGTTCTTTTGCCGAGGAAACACCTCAAAAATGCCGGAAACACCTCTGGTCATTGGCGCAATTCCGGCTCATCATTGCTATACATCCCATTTGCGATGGCTTAAGACCCATTCCAACAGTACCTGAAAACGGGGAGTGAGCAGCATGTCTGACGATTTTGAACTGGACACTGATGATTTGAAACGCCGCATGGACGGCGCAATGGCAAACCTGAAAACCGAATTTGCTTCCCTGCGGACTGGCCGGGCATCAGCGTCGATGCTGGAGCCGATCATGGTAGATGCCTATGGTTCGCTGACCCCGATCAACCAGGTGGGTACCGTCAACGTGCCGGAACCCCGGATGGTCACCGTGAACGTGTGGGACAAGTCCCTTGTCGGCAAAGTGGAAAAAGCCATTCGGGAAAGTGGGTTGGGCATAAATCCTCAACTGAACGGCACCATCATCATGCTGCCGATCCCCGAGTTGAACGAAGAGCGTCGTCGCGAACTGGGCAAGGTTGCAGGGCAATACGCTGAAAGCGCACGGATCTCCATTCGGAACGTGCGCCGGGATGGCATGGACCAGATCAAGAAGGCCAAGTCCGACGGCATGTCTGAAGACGACCAGAAATTCTGGGAGACCGAGGTGCAGGATTTGACCGATGAGATGATTAAATCGGTTGATACCGCACTAGAGACCAAACAGGCAGAAATTATGCAGGTTTGAGCCGGAAGAATGCCCAACGATCCCCGCACTCCTATCGCCGCCGGACCGCGCCATGTCGCCATCATTATGGATGGCAATGGTCGTTGGGCTCAAGCACGTGGCCGGCCTAGGCTGTATGGACATCACGCAGGTGCGCGGCGTGTTCGCGAGGTGGTCGAAGCTTGCCCCGGTCTTGGCGTGAAGTATCTGACCGTATTCGCCTTTTCGACAGAGAATTGGAAACGAACACAGGTTGAAGTCGCCGGACTGATGAGCCTGTTTCGCCGATACATCATCAAAGAAACGCGAACGCTGAAGGAAAACGGTATTCGCGTTCGCTTTATCGGTGACAGGGTGCGTCTGGATTCCAAGCTGACCAGACTGATGGACTCGCTTGAGGAAGAAACCCGAGACAATGACTTGGTCCATCTCACGGTTGCCCTGAACTACGGCGGGCGGGATGAAGTTGCCCGCGCTACGCAACGTCTGGCGCGCGACGTGGCAGCGGGCCGGTTGCGCCCCGAAGATGTGGATGAAGAAACGCTTCCAAGATACTTGGATACGCATGTTCTTCCGGATCCGGACCTTGTAATTCGCACCAGCGGCGAAGCGCGGATTTCGAACTTTCTTCTGTGGCAGTCAGCCTATTCCGAATATGAGTTCATCGACACGCTTTGGCCGGATTTCACAGCAGCTGAACTTGAACATTTGTGTCGGAACTTTGGCTCGCGCGAGCGCCGCTTTGGCGCAGTTCTCGCATGAGCGATGGTCGATGGTCTGACCTGACGGCCCGAATTCTGTCGGCAGCTGTTCTGGTTGCTATCGGTGCTGTGGAAGTGTGGCTTGGCGGATTGTGGTTCGAAGCATTCATCGCTGCGGCCTGCGCCATCATGACCTGGGAACTGGTTCGCATGATTGATCCGGGTCAAACCGGTCTGGCGGTTCAGTTGGGGATTTTGACCGGGGTTGCCGTTGTTCTCAGCTATCACCTGCCTGCGCTTTACACGTTGCCGTTTTTGCTGGCACCTGCGCTGGTCGGGGCAGGGCAGATCAGTCGGGCAAAAGGGCTTTATGCCGCGTTTGCCTTCTGGATCGCTGCTGCTGGCCTGGGTTTCATCTCGATCCGTGAAACCATGGGTTTTGGCTGGATGGTCTGGCTGATCGCCGTTGTCGTCGCAACAGATGTTGCAGGGTATTTTGTTGGCAAAACGTTTGGCGGCCCTAAGTTTTGGCCCAAGGTAAGCCCGAAGAAAACATGGTCCGGTACGGCCGGCGGTTGGGTTGCCGCAGCCATTGTTGGCGGTGTTGTCGCGATGCAGGCAGGCTTTGGTGTGTTGTTTGTGCTGATTACGGTGCTGGCGTCGATGGCCAGTCAGGCCGGAGATATCGTGGAAAGCGCGGTTAAACGAAAGTTTGGCGTCAAGGACAGCTCGAACCTGATACCAGGGCATGGCGGCTTTCTTGACCGGTTCGATGGAATGATGGGGGCTGCCTTGTTCGTATTGATCGCAGGGTTGTTCTACGCCCCCGGGGTTATGTAATGCGCAAGATCTCAATTTTTGGCGCGACCGGTTCCATCGGTCAAAACACCATTGACCTGATCGCCCGAAATCCCTCGTCCTACGATGTTGTTGCTCTGACGGGCGGGGCAAACATCCGACAACTGGCCGAAGATGCGCGCCGGCTCGGCGCCGATCTGGCCGTGACCGCCCATGAAAACCGGCTTGAGGATTTGCGGGACGCCCTTTCCGGCAGCGGGGTTGCGGTCGCGGCAGGCGAAAAAGCACTGGCCGAGGCTGCATCCCGCCCGGCCGACTGGGTAATGTCGGCCATTGTGGGTGCAGCCGGGTTAACTCCGGGCATCGAAGCCCTGAAACGAGGGGCGACGCTGGCCTTGGCAAACAAAGAGACGCTGGTGTGTGCTGGTTCTCTGGTTCTGGAGACTGCGCGCAAACACAACGCGCGCCTGCTGCCTGTGGACAGTGAACATTCGGCCGTGTTTCAGGCGCTGGTCGGAGAAAACATTGAGACCGTCGAACGGGTGATCATTACCGCCAGCGGCGGGGCGTTTCGTGATTGGCCCTTGTCGGACCTGGCCCTCGCGACGGTCGAGCAAGCGTCGAGTCACCCCAATTGGAACATGGGACAACGGATTACCATCGACAGCGCATCAATGTTCAATAAGGCGCTGGAGGTAATTGAAACGAAAGAATTCTTTGGAATAGACCCGGACCAGATCGAAGTTCTGATCCACCCGGAATCGATTGTACATGCACTGGTCGGGTTTAGTGACGGCGCTGTCATGGCCCATATGGGTGCACCGGATATGCGCCATGCCATTGGCTACGCTCTGCACTGGCCCGAAAGGCAGAGCCTGCCGGTCGACCGTCTGAACCTAGCACGGCTTGGGCAGCTTCGGTTTCAGGACCCTGACGAATCGCGGTACCCCGCGTTGCGGCTGGCGCGCGAGGTGATGGCCCGTGGGGGTCTTTCCGGTGCCGTCTTCAACGCGGCCAAAGAACGTGCTCTGGACAGATTTATCGCCAAGGACATCGGATTTCTTGAGATGGGCGATACCGTTGCAGCGGTTCTGGACAGATTTGATACAGAAGATGGCCTTATTGATGCCCCTATGACCCTTGATAATGTGCAAAAAACGGACCATCTGGCACGTCAATGGGTCGACGAAGCCATACTCCAACGAGCAGGATAAACCCTTGGACACTCTTTCCCTGATCCCTCAATTCGGCAGCCTGCTGTACACGATTGTTGCTTTTGTGGTTGCACTGTCCGTCATCGTCGCGGTGCACGAATACGGCCATTATATCGTTGGACGTTGGTCCGGCATTCATGCCGAGGTGTTTTCCATCGGATTCGGGCCTGTCCTGTGGAGCCGCATGGACAAGCGCGGGACAAAATGGCAGATCGCACTGTTGCCGTTCGGCGGTTACGTCAAGTTTCTGGGGGATGCCAACGCTGCTTCGGGCAAGGACGAAGCTGCGATGCACGAAATTACAGAACAAAGCCCTCAAGAAGTACGCCGTACCATGCACGGTGCACCTTTGTGGGCCCGTGCGGCGACCGTCGCGGCGGGGCCCGCGTTCAACTTCGCAATGTCCATCCTGGTTTTCGGGCTGATCTTCTGGTCTCAGGGTGTTTCACGAGAGCCACTAACGGTGGGCAAACTCCAACCATTGCCCGGTTCTGTTCAGGAGTTGCGGGAAGGCGATGAGATCATCGCAATTGCCGGTATTCCTACCCCGGATTTCGACGAGGAAATCTCGTGGACCGAGTTTACCGAGTCTCTGCCGGTTGAACCGAGCCTGGAATACACCATCATCCGGGACGGCGAGACACTGAATGTGTCCGCGCCCTGGCTGTTTCCGCCGCTGATCCAGCAGGTTACACCGCGCAGTGCTGCAATGGACATTCAACTGGCATCGGGCGACGTGATTACGTCAGTGGATGGAGACCCCATTTTTGCCTTCGAGCAATTGAAAGAGCGGGTCGAAGGATCTGACGGGCGTGTGCTGTTGCTGAACGTCTGGCGGGACGGCGCCGATCTGGAATTTGCCTTAGCCCCAAGACGTACGGATGAACCTCAGCCGGACGGCGGATTCGTAACGCATTGGCGTATCGGGATCGTTGGCGGGATGATGCTGGAACCGGCTACCGTTCCGGCGGGTTTGTTGGATTCCCTGACGGGCGGTGCACGACAGACTTTGCGCGTGATCAACGGTTCTTTGTCTGGCATCTGGCATATGATTACTGGGGCGATCAGCACCTGCAACATGTCCGGTCCTATCGGTATTGCCGAGACATCCGGAGCAATGGCCAGTCAGGGCGCGCAGAGTTTTGTGTTCTTCATCGCGGTTCTGTCGACGGCCGTAGGCCTTCTGAATCTGTTCCCGATCCCGGCATTGGATGGCGGTCATCTGGTGTTCTACGCGTATGAAGCGGTCGCGGGCAAACCGCCAAGCGACGCAGTCTTGCGGATTCTGATGGGAGTAGGGATCAGTTTGATACTTGGACTGATGCTGTTTTCTGTTAGCAACGACCTGTTCTGCTGAATGTGACGCCCCGCGCACATTGATGCCGCAATCTTGCCCAAATCCATGGCTAAGATTGTTTGGTGTATTGAAAGACAGGCTTAGAGACCGATGCCAAAGACTCTGCAAAAATCCTATCAAGGGTTCAGCGTTCTGTTCATATTGAACTGGGATGTTCTTTTGTGCTTTGGCGCGACAGCTCTGGCGCTTGCAGGTGGGGCATACTTGGCAGGTATGTGATTCTCGCCCAACATGTTGATTGATTTAGACGGCCCGCTGGGCCGTTTTGTGTTTTTGCGCTTTTGACAAGACCCTTCAATCCCGTTACTCAGCATTAAAAGTCTGAAAATTCTGGGTAGTGAAAAAAATGACGGACAGGCGGGGCGTGGGCATATTCTGCGGTGTGAACAAGACTGCAAACAATATTTTGTGGCGCACACTAACGTTTCTTTTTCTTTTTAGTGCAATGAGTTTCGTGGCTGCGCCGCAGACGGCACATGCCCAGAACTTCACGATCAATTCCTTCCAGGTGGAAGGTAACCGACGCATCGAAACCTCGACGATTATCTCGCGGACCGGAATCGAACCGGGTCAAACCGTGACGGCAGGACAGTTGAATGATGCCTATCAGCGATTGCTTGACAGTGGTGTTTTTGAAACAGTCGAACTGACACCGCGCGGGTCGATATTGGTAATCGAGGTTCAGGAATACCCCACGATCAACCAGATCAGCATCGAGGGCAATCGTCGCGTTAAGGACAATGTCCTGATGGATGCGATTTCCTCGCAGCCGCGCAGGGTCTTTACGCCTCAGGTTGCCGAAGCGGACGCGGACCTGATTGCTGATATTTACTCGGCACAGGGTCGCGTTGCTGCAACTGTCATTCCGCGCATTATCCGGCGCAGCGACAACCGTGTCGACTTGGTGTTCGAAATTGCCGAAGGCACAACGATCGAAGTTGAGCGGGTCAGCTTTGTCGGCAACCGCGCATATTCCGACCGGCGCCTGCGCAGGGTTCTGGAGACCAAGCAAGCGAACATCCTGCGGACTTTCCTGCGCGGCGACACGTTTATCGCGGACCGTATCGAATTCGACAAACAGGTTATTCGCGACTTTTACCTGTCACGGGGCTATGTCGACTTTCGGGTCAACAGCGCAAATGTAGAATTCACCCGCGAACGGGATGCGTTCTTTCTGGTGATGAACATCACCGAAGGCCAGAAGTTCTCGTTTGGAAAAATCACGACTGTCAGCGAAATTCCCGGCGTAGACGCTGCCGCGTACCAGCAAGCCCTGAAAATCAAGCCGGGCGTAACGTATTCGCCTTCTCTGGTCGAAAACTCGATCGCCCGGCAGGAACGGTTGGGTCTGAAGCAGGGCGTTGATTTCCTGCGGGTAGAGCCGCGTGTTACCCGTAACGAGAGAGATCTGACGCTCAACGTCGAATTTGTTCTGACCCGCGGTCCGCGGATTTTTGTCGAACGGATCGACATTGAAGGAAACACGACGACCTTGGACCGTGTGATCCGCCGTCAGTTCGATACCGTCGAAGGTGATCCGTTCAACCCCCGCGAAATTCGCCAGAGCGCCGAGCGTATTCGTGCCCTTGGTTTCTTCGCAACGGCGGATGTGGAACCTCGTGAAGGGTCATCGCCCAGTCAGGTCATCGTTGATGTGGACGTCGAAGAACAGCCAACCGGCTCTCTCAGCCTTGGCGGTAGTTTCTCGGCCGCTGACGGATTTGGTATTGCGATCGGTCTGAACGAATCCAACTTCCTGGGACGCGGACAGAACTTGGGTCTTTCGCTTTCAACCGCGCAGGATTCGGAACAATACGTCATCAACTTTTCCGAACCCTATCTGTTGGGCCGGAAGCTGCGCTTCGATCTAGGCCTTGGTCTTTCGACAACCAATTCGAGCTTTGCAAGCTATGACACCGACACAGTCTTCTTCACCCCGCAAATCAGCTATGCGATTGGCGAACTTTCGTCGCTGAGCCTGCGTTACAGCTGGGACCGCAGTGAAATGACGCAGCAGGACAACCAGATCAACGGTGCCGTGATTGCCTCGGAAATTGCGCAAGGGGAACGCAGCAGCAGTGCCTTGGGTATTTCCTATGTGTATGACAGCCGGCTCGCCGGTCTGAATCCAAACGCTGGTGTCCTGTTTGAGGTCGGTGTGGACGCGGCCGGACTTGGGGGCGACGACAAGTTCATCAAATCGACCGCGCGCGGCATTGCCCAGACACGTGTTCTGAACGAAGAGGTCGTCCTGCGCGCTTCACTGGAAATGGGCGCATTCCATTGGAGAGGCAACGATTTCAGCCGAACCGTGGATCGCTTTGTTCTTGGCCCAAGTACCTTCCGCGGCTTCGATCCGGCTGGTATCGGCCCGCGCGATCTGTCGAACGGTCAGGATGATGCGATTGGCGGCAACTATTACTGGGTGGCCCGCTTCGAATCTGATTTCCCGCTTGGCCTCCCCGAAGAACTGGGCCTGCGCGGTGGTGTTTTCTACGACGTCGGCAACCTCTACAACATCGACAACGTCAATACCGCAGGGGCGAATATCGTCGGTGCTGATGGCTCAATTCGCCATGTTCTGGGCGTGTCAGTTCTTTGGGATACACCGTTTGGCCCATTGCGCTTTAACTTCTCCAAAGCACTCAAAAAGGAAGACTTTGACCAGGAGCGCAGCTTTGACCTGACCATTCAGGCTCAGTTCTGATCCTTTGATGGTCATGCGGTTTATTCCAGACATTCAGGGCCCGGTTCGGGCCCTTTTTGTCATTCTGCTTTTGCTTGGCGGAGTTGCAACGCAAGGTACGGCACAGCAACTGGGTGTGCCGCAATCTGGTGTTTTGACATTGTCCAGCGAACGCCTTTTCGCTGGGTCAGAATTCGGTCAGCGCATCCTGCGCGAAATTGACGCCGAAAGTGCCTTGTTGGCGGAAGAAAACGAACGAATCGTTGCCGAATTGAGCAAGGAAGAAAAGGAACTGACGGAAAGGCGGTCGACGTTGACAGCCGAAGAGTTCCGGCCACTCGCCGAAGCGTTCGATGACAAGGTGCAATCCCACCGCGAAGGACAGCGGGCCAAACTTGATGCGCTCGCCCGCCGGAGCGAAAACTCCCGCAAGCTGTTTTTTGAGATGGTGCAACCGGTTCTGGTCGACCTCTTGCGAGAGACCGGGGCATCGGTAATCCTCGAACAGTCGAATGTTTTGTTCCGTGCGGAATCGTCCGATGTCACCAACATGGCCATCCGTCGGATCAATGCGATGATCGGCGATGGTAGAAGATTGGATAACAAGGCAAGCGAATAGGCTTGCTTGCCCTTGTTCGCGGGTCTTGCTAACCACTCGAAAAAGAGAAATCCACGAAGGGACTCGTTTACCATGACGACGGAAACCAAGAGCGCCGACATTCAGTTGATCCAGCGGATCCTTCCGCATCGCTATCCGTTTCTGCTGGTCGACAAGGTGGTAGACATTTCCGGCTATCAGTCCGCGGTCGGCGTCAAGAACGTCACCATGAACGAGCCTCATTTTCAGGGTCATTTCCCTGGAACGCCGATCATGCCGGGGGTGACGATTGTCGAGGCAATGGCCCAGACCGCCGGTGTCATGCTGGGTGTCGGAATGGATGTCATCGACAGCGAGCTGCTGATCTATTTCATGAACATCGACAAGTGCAAATTTCGCCGGAAAGTGGTTCCCGGAGATGTGCTCGAAATGCACGTTGAAACCGTGCGTGGCAAAAAGGGCGGCAAGATCTTCAAATTCAGCGGTCGGGCAACCGTAGATGGCGAGGTTGCGGCCGAGGCTGAGTTTTCCGCCTATGTCGACTGGGACATGGAAAAAACAACATGAGCCGCATCCATCCCAGCGCAATCATCGAAGACGGCGCGCAGATTGGGCAGGACTGTGCCATCGGTCCGTTCTGTTATGTCGGTCCGCAGGTCAAACTGGCAGATCGCGTGGAACTGAAATCGCATGTTGTCGTGACCGGCGATACGTCGGTTGGCGAGGATACCGTTATCTTCAATTTTTCGGTCATCGGTGAGATACCGCAGGATCTGAAGTTCGGTGGCGAAAACACCCGGCTGGAAATTGGTCAGCGGAACCGCATTCGCGAACATGTGACAATCAACACCGGAACAGATGGTGGTGGCGGTGTTACGCGGGTAGGCGACGATTGTCTTTTGATGGCGGGTGTTCATGTGGCGCATGATGTGCAGATCGGCAATCGGGTCATCATGGTCAACCACGCCGGGGCTGCAGGGCATTGCATTGTCGAAGATGACGTAATCGTCGGCGGCATATCCGGTTTGCACCAATGGGTCCGCGTTGGTCGCGGTGCCATTATCGGGGCGCTGACAATGGTCGCCAACGACGTAATTCCATATGGACTTGTTCAGGCACCTCGTGGCGAACTCGACGGGTTGAACCTCGTTGGTTTGAAACGCCGGGGCGTTCCGCGCGAAGATATCGCCGCCTTGCGCGCGGCTTTCCGCGAGCTGTCGAGCGGCGAGGGGACGTTCATGGACCGGGCCCACCGGATCGGCGAAGGCAACAACAGTGAGTATGTGCGGCGCATCGTCGATTTCGTGACCGGACACAGTGACCGTTCATTCCTGACACCGGGGAAGTAGGACCGTGCTGGCTCTGATCGCAGGAACCGGGAAATTGCCGACCGAGGTGTTGAGCCATTTGCCCGAGCGCCCTGTGATCTGTGCGCTCGAGGGCTTTCTGCCTGATGACCTGACGCCAGACATCGTTTTCCCTATAGAGCGGTTCGGCAGTTTCATTGCTGATATTCAAACCCGTGGAGTGACCGAGATTTGCATGGCCGGCGCGGTGCGTCGCCCGAACATTGATCCTTCGCGGATCGATGCGGCGACGATGCCATTGGTTCCGGTTATTCAGAAGGCAATTGTCTCTGGCGACGACGGCGCGTTGCGCGCTGTGATCAGTATTCTGGAAGACAGTGGGCTTTCGGTTCGTGCGGCACAGGATCTCGCGCCTGAACTGTTGCCCCCGTTGGGATGTTTGACCGAAACCCAGCCTTCTGATGCGGATCTGGCGGATGCGGACCGCGCTGCCGGGATCGTGCGGGCCATGGGAGCGGCCGACATTGGTCAGGCCTGTGTGGTTTCCAAGGGGCAGGCCATGGCGGTTGAGGGGATTTTCGGAACCGCCTGGATGCTGCAATCCCTGACCCAAAGGCCGGATGCTGGCGGCGGCATTCTGTTCAAAGCCCCAAAACCCTCTCAGGACCATCGTGTTGATCTGCCTGCAATCGGGCCTGATACAGTGTCAGATGCGGTTGCAGCAGGTCTGTCGGGGATCGTTGTCGTAAAAGGTGGGGTCATCGTCCTTCAACGCAACCGGGTCGTCGAGGAATGCAACCGACTGGGTCTTTTCCTTCTCGTTCGTGAGCGGTCGGTCTGATGCGCGTGTTTCTGGTCGCCGGTGAACCCTCGGGCGACCGGTTGGGCGGCGCGTTGATGGAAGGGTTGAAGACGCTTGTCCCGGATGTCGAATTCGACGGGGTAGGCGGCCCTTTGATGCAGGCGCAGGGATTGAACAGCCGATTCCCAATGTCAGAACTGTCTGTCATGGGCCTGGTTGAAGTGCTGCCGAAGTTCTTCCACCTCAAACGCCGCATTGCCGAAACCGCACAAGCGGTGCTGGATACGCAGCCTGATGTACTGATTACCATCGACAGCCCGGATTTCTCGCTTCGTGTGGCCAAGCTGGTGAAGGCGGGCAGCAACATTCGCACCGTTCACTATGTTGCGCCTAGCGTTTGGGCTTGGCGTCCCGGTCGGGCCGACAAAATGGCCAAGGTCATCGACCACGTTCTGGCCTTGCTGCCGTTCGAGCCGCAATACATGACAAAGGCCGGCATGGAATGCGATTTCGTCGGCCATCCAGTCGTCAACGAACCTATTGCAACGGATACGAACATATCGGAATTCCGAAGCGCCTATGATCTGGGAGAAGCACCGATCCTGCTGGCGCTTCCCGGATCACGCCGCGGGGAAGTCGAACGGCTTGCCCCGGTGTTTGGTGAAGCCCTGAGTTTGTTTTTGCGCGATCATCCGGACATGCGCGTCGTGGTCCCGGCAGTTGCGCACATCGTCGATACGGTGCGCGATCAGATCCGATCATGGCCGGGCGAACCCGTAGTGATCGACCCACGCGAGCTAGAGGCGGTTCATGCGGCGTCTCGCAAGCGTGCTGCGTTTGCAGCGGCAGATGTCGCACTGGCCGCGTCTGGCACAGTGTCGCTGGAACTCGCTGCGCAATCCACCCCAATGGTCATCGCCTATAAACTGACCTGGCTAACCCAGAAGATGGCCGAACGCATGGTCAAGCTGGATACGGTGACTTTGGTCAATCTGGTGTCAGACACCCGCACTGTGCCCGAATGCCTTTTGGACGATTGCCGCCCCGACAAGATTGCCGCAGCCTTGTCAAAGGTCATGGAAGTACCAGAGGCTCAGCAGGAGGCCATGGCCCTCACGATGGACCGTCTTGGGCGAGGTGGAGAGGCCCCGGGGTTGCGTGCGGCCCGCGCCGTGCTGGCACGGATGCGAAACGGGCATGATTGATCACGCTCTGTTTGCACTGTCTGCGGGAATCGCGCAGGTCTCGACAAATCTGGACAACCTTGCAGTGCTGTTCGGTCTGATCGTTGTCATGGGCCGACGTCGTCCGGTCGTGGGGTTCGCCGTCGCGCAAACCGTCGTTCTTCTACTGGCAACCGCCGTCGCCATCGGGCTGAGCCACAGCACATATCCAACGACTATTGGATACCTTGGCATTGTACCACTTGCATTGGGTATCCGGGGCATCTGGTTGCAGATTTCCGGGCGAGGAAAAACCGACACCCAGCCGCAAGGGGCCGTGATCTCGGTTGTTCTGTTGTTTCTCAGCCTGTCCATAGACACGTTTGCAGTCATGACACCGCTTCTTGCGGAATCCTCGGCCTCATACAGATGGGCAGGGCTGTTTGGTGCTGTCACCGCCGCTTGTCTACTGACAGGAGTTGCGGCCTGGGGGGCACCTAAGGCCAAATTGTTTGCACCCAGAATGGCCCGGCTGGACCGGATCGCACCCTATATTATGGTCGCGGTCGGTCTGTATATTCTTCTCAATACCGGGACGGATGCCCTTTAGGCCCCAGACAGACTGAGGCCAGAAGCCACGTTAGTATCCCCGCCAGATCCATCCGCCGCCAAAAATGCGGCTTCCATCTGTTTCATAGAACACACAAGCCTGACCGGGCGAGATGCCTTCTTCCGGGGTCAGCAATTCCACCTCGGCGGTCGTGTCCGACAGTGGCCTGACAATCGCTTCGCGCGGTGGGCGGGTCGAACGAACCTTGACCGAGAAATGCCATTCTTTTTGTGACGTGAACGGAGTGTCCCCCAGCCAGTTGATCTCGCGTACGGGAACGGTACGTGTGGCCAGCATTTCCTTGGGACCAACAACAACCTGTTTCTTGTCCACGTCCAGTTTGACGACATAAAGCGGTTCGCTCAGCCCACCGATGCCCAGCCCACGCCGCTGGCCAATGGTGTAGTGAATGACGCCGTTGTGTTGTGCCAGAACGCGACCGTCCGCATGAACAATTTCACCCGGTTCGGCAGCTCCGGGGCGCAGCTTTTCGATCACGCCGGCATAGTTTCCATCAGGAACAAAACAGATGTCCTGACTGTCAGGTTTATCTGCAACGGACAAGCCATACTGCGCGGCCATCTCGCGGGTTGCGTCCTTGGAAGGCAGGTGCCCCAAAGGGAAACGCAGGAAATCCAGTTGTTCCGGCGTGGTCGAGAACAGGAAATAAGACTGATCGCGGTTTGCATCTTCAGCGCTGTGCAGCTCGGGCCCATTGGGACCAACCTTGCGCTGGATGTAGTGGCCGGTTGCCATGCAGTCGGCCTCGAGATCCTTAGCGGTTTCCAGCAGATCCTTGAATTTCACACGCTCATTGCAACGAATACAGGGAACGGGCGTTGCGCCCGCCAGATAACTGTCAGCGAACTCGTCGATCACTGCGTCTTTGAAGATGTTTTCGTAGTCCAGCACGTAATGCGGGAAGCCCCGCTCTTCGGCCACGCGACGTGCATCGTGAATATCGATACCGGCACAACAGGCACCCTTCTTGGCCAGTGCCGCGCCGTGATCGTAAAGCTGCAGCGTTACGCCCACGACGTCATACCCCTGATCAGCCAGATAGGCGGCCACAACAGAGCTGTCCACACCACCGGACATGGCCACGACCACCCGGGTTTCCGAGGGCGGTTTGGCAAATCCAAGCGAGTTCAGCGGAGTCTCGGTATCGAGGGCCATGGCATTTCCAGTGCGGATTAAGAAAGACCGGCAGAATATAGGAAAATTCTAGACACTCTCAAGGGGCGGTTTCATGTGGCTTTAAGTATGCTGGACGCAGCTTTGTCGCAGCAGAAAGTGAGGCGAACGATGTATTTGCACAAAGTTGAGGGGCCAAGATCGGTAACCCTGCCGGATGGAACGGTTTTATCACGGGCTGATCTGCCTCCGGCGGAAACGCGCCGCTGGGTCGCCTCGCGCAAGGCAACTGTCGTTCGGGGCGTTGTGTATGGGCTGATTACCCTATCGGACGCAAAGAAACGATATGGAATCAGTGACGAGGAATTCAATGGGTGGGTCGCCGCCGTCGCAGACTACGGGGTGGACGCATTAAAAGTGACAGCGTTAAAAAAATATAGACAACCCAAGGTAGAGCATGAATAAATGATTCAACGGTAACACCGGGTTAACTATTTTTGATCAAGGTTGAATTGAAATTGCAATATTGACCTGAATTGGAGCAGTGAATGCGTATACTTCTTGTCGAGGATGATCCGACAACGTCCAAAAGCATCGAACTGATGCTGACACATGCCAACCTGAACGTTTACGCAACGGATCTCGGCGAAGAAGGCATCGATCTGGCAAAGCTTTATGACTACGACCTGATATTGCTGGACCTCAACTTGCCGGACATGACCGGACATGAAGTGTTGCGGCAATTGCGGATCACTCGGGTCGAAACTCCGATCCTGATTCTCTCGGGCGCGGACGATACTGAAAGCAAAATCAAAGGGTTCGGTTTTGGTGCCGATGACTATCTGACCAAACCTTTCCATCGTGAAGAGTTGGTTGCCCGTATTCACGCGATCATTCGGCGCTCGAAGGGGCATTCACAGTCCGTCATTCACACCGGGCGTGTCGCGGTCAACCTTGACGCAAAAACTGTTGAGGTCGAGGGGAAAGCGGTTCACCTGACAGGCAAAGAATATCAAATGCTCGAACTGCTGAGCCTTCGAAAGGGAACAACCCTGACAAAGGAGATGTTTCTAAATCATTTATACGGCGGAATGGACGAACCGGAACTTAAGATCATTGATGTCTTCATTTGCAAGCTACGCAGGAAACTGAGCAATGCAACCGGAGGTGAAAATTACATCGATACGGTTTGGGGGCGGGGCTATGTTTTGCGCGATCCGCAAAACAACAACCTCGATGAAACCCGAATGGCAGTCGGCGCCTGAGCGAAATCTGAAAATGCCGCTGCCGGTTCAGGGCGGCACCCTCACTCACGAACAGCACGACTGGACCTGGCCATGACCTCGCCCTATCACTGAGGTCCAAGATCACGTGACAGGGCGAGGCCATGAGCAACTCCATTTCGGTAACCGACCTGACAGAACAGGAAGCGCAGGAAGAACTGGCGCGCCTTTCTGACCTTCTGCTGCGCGCCAATACCCAATATCACACAGAAGACGCGCCCGAGATTTCGGATGCGGAGTACGACCGGCTCAAGCGCAGAAACGCAGAAATCGAGGCGCGGTTTCCGAATCTGAAACGTCCGGACAGCCCAAGCGAACAGGTTGGTGCGCGCGTCGCTGAAGGGTTTTCCAAAGTTGCACATTCTGTGCGGATGATGTCCCTGGGCAATGCCTTTGACGACGAAGACGTCAGGGATTTTGATCGTTCGATCCGGAAATACCTGGGGTTGCGGGATGATGCGCCGCTTGCCTTCACTGCAGAACCGAAGATTGACGGTCTGTCCTTGTCCTTGCGGTATGAGGGTGGAAAACTGGTTCAGGCCGCAACGCGTGGCGACGGTGAGGTGGGCGAGAACGTAACCGAAAACGCGCGCACGATTTCGGACATTCCTCAAACCATTGAAAACGCACCAGAAGTTCTTGAGGTTCGGGGCGAGGTTTACATGTCACATGTCGATTTCGACGACCTGAATGCGCGTCAGTCACAGGCTGGCGACAAAACATTTGCCAATCCCCGCAACGCCGCGGCCGGGTCTTTGCGTCAGTTGGATGCCTCAATTACTCGGACGCGCCCGTTGCGGTTCTTTGCCTATGCCTGGGGCGAATTGTCAGAACCTTTGGCCGACACGCAAATGGCTGCGATTGAACGGCTTGCAGGTTTCGGGTTTGCCACAAATGCGCTGACCCGGCTGTGTGAAACAACCGGTCAGATGCTGGACCATTATCGGGACATCGAGGCGCAACGCGCAACGCTTGGCTATGACATCGACGGCGTTGTTTACAAGGTGAACGAACTAGCTCTTCAGGCCCGGCTTGGGTTTCGGTCGACCACACCTCGCTGGGCGGTGGCGCACAAGTTTCCCGCAGAACTGGCCTGGACCCGGCTTGAGGCCATCGATATTCAGGTCGGCCGAACCGGCGCGCTTAGCCCCGTGGCCCGGCTGCACCCAGTGACGGTTGGCGGGGTCGTCGTTTCCAACGCGACGCTGCACAACGAAGACTACATAGCCGGTCGCGATGCAAAAGGCGGAACAATCCGAGATGGCAAAGATATTCGGGTTGGCGACTGGGTTCAGGTCTATCGGGCAGGCGATGTGATCCCAAAAGTGGCGGACGTGGATCTGTCAAAGCGTCCCGTCGACTCTGTTGTTTTCGAATTTCCAACACGGTGCCCTGAATGCGGAAGCGAAGCGATCCGGGAGGACGGGGATGCGGTTCGCCGCTGTACGGGAGGTATGATTTGCCCGGCACAGGCCGTTGAAAAGCTGAAGCATTTTGTATCTCGCAAGGCTTTCGATATCGAAGGTCTGGGCGCCAAACAGATCGAAATGTTTCATGACGACCCGACGCTACCGATCAACACGCCTGCGGATATCTTCACTCTGAAAGAGCGTGACGCCAAAAACCTGGCGCGGTTGAAAAACAGGGATGGGTGGGGCGAGACCTCGGCCGGAAATCTGTTTGAAGCGATTGAGGAGAAGCGCACGATCCCGTTGGCGCGACTACTGTTTGCGCTGGGGATACGCCACGTTGGTGAAGTGGGCGCACGGGATCTTGCGTTGTTCTATCGGGATTGGGAAGCGATGGCGCAGGCCATTGATGCAGCCCGGCCGGCTGCCCTGGCCCAACGCGCTGCGGATGAAGCAGAGGAGGCTGAGCGCCAAGCCGCGACAGCCGGCAACCGAAGAGCACGGATCAAGGAAGCGCGCGATGCCGCGATAACCGGGTTGGATGTCCCGAAGGCGGCTGCACAGGCCTGGTCCGATCTGACAGGCATTGACGGCATCGGTGCGACTTTGGGGCTGTCCTTGTCCGATGCTTTCGCAAACTCGGAAGAGCGTCAGGCGTTTGACGATTTGCGCAGACACCTGACGATCATAACGCCGGAGGCCCCGGCATCCGACAGCCCGGTGGCCGGAAAAACGGTTGTATTCACCGGAACGCTTGAAAAGATGACGCGTGCGGAAGCTAAAGCTCGGGCAGAAGCGTTGGGTGCCAAGGTTTCAGGTTCGGTCAGTCAGAAAACCGACCTGCTTGTGGCAGGTCCCGGCGCGGGGTCAAAGGCCAAGAAAGCGGCGGATCTTGGGATTACGACGTTGGATGAAGACGGCTGGCTGCAGCTGATCGGGGATGCATGAGCGGCCGCCCTGAACCCCTGTTCCCACTTTTCGCCCGGCTTGAAACACTTGAAGGTGTGGGTCCGAAAACAGCTCAGTTGTTAGGGCAGATCGGAATCGAGTCACCTCGTGACGTTTTGTTTGCTCTGCCATATGCCGTCATCGACCGGCGGCGGCGTGACACTATTCAGGGTGCAAACCTGCCAACAACACTGACGGTCGAGGTCACGGTCGGCACGCATCGCCCCCCAAGAACGAAAGGCGGCGCGTATCGTATTCACGTCGAGGACAGTCAGGCCGATTTCCAGCTGGTGTTTTTTCACGCGCGTGGCGACTACCTTACAAAAATTCTGCCGCCAGGGGCACGCAGGTTGGTGTCAGGTAAACTGGAGCTGTTCGACGGAATGGCGCAAATGGTACACCCCGATCACGTGGTTTCGCCGGAACAGGCCGGAGAGCTGCCGGAGTTTGAACCTGTCTATCATCTGACCCAAGGCGTGACCCAGAAGACCGCATACAAGGCGGCGCAAAGCGCCTTGGCCCGCGCACCGGATTTGAACGAATGGATCGATCCGGCGCAGGTGGCGCGTCAGAACTGGCAGAGCTGGAAAACCGCCATCCAATCGGCACATCATCCGCAAGGTGCAGATGACGTAGCAATGTTTGCACACGCGCGTGAGCGTCTGGCTTATGACGAATTGCTGGCCCATCAGTTGACGCTGGCCCTGGCCCGAAGCCGGGAAAGGAAGTCGCGCGGAATTGTCAGTACGGCAACCGGCGTTTTGCAATCGAAGGTGCTGAGCAGCCTGCCATATCGCCCCACAGGTGCACAATTGCGGGCCATCGAGGAGATTTCCGCCGACATGGCGTCAGCCGCACGAATGAACCGTTTGCTGCAGGGGGATGTTGGCGCCGGCAAAACGTTGGTCGCTTTCATGGCGTTGCTGATCGCGGTGGAAGCCGGCGGGCAGGGCGTCATGATGGCGCCGACCGAGATTCTGGCGCGGCAGCATCTGGAGGGATTGCGCCCACTCGCGGACGAGGCTGGTGTCGTGCTGGAAATCCTGACCGGACGGGACAAAGGCGCTGAACGCAAAGCCAAGCTGGCCGCGCTGAGAAAGGGTGATATTCAGATACTTGTCGGCACACATGCCGTTTTTCAGGGCGATGTGGAATTCAAAGCCCTGCATTTGGCCATTGTGGATGAGCAGCACAGGTTTGGTGTGCGCCAGCGAATGGAATTGTCGGACAAGGGGAAGGGCGCCGATGTCCTTGTCATGACCGCCACGCCGATTCCGCGCAGTCTGGCGCTCGCGCAATACGGAGACATGGATGTCTCGGTGCTGGATGAAAAGCCGCCCGGACGCAAGCCTGTCAAAACAGCCGTTGTCAGCACGCAACGCATGGATGAGGTTGTGGCCCACCTGAGGCACGCCATCGAAGAAGGCAGGCAGTGCTATTGGGTTTGCCCCCTGGTGGACGAATCCGAGGTTTCAGACCTGACTGCTGCCGAGGAACGGTTCAAGCGGCTGCGCGCGATACTGGGGGATGACGTGGTCGGCCTAGTGCATGGACAAATGCCCCCGGCCGAAAAAGACGCCTCGATGGAAGCCTTTCAATCTGGCAACACCAAAGTTCTGGTAGCAACGACGGTGATCGAGGTGGGCGTAAACGTTCCAAATGCCACGATCATGGTAATCGAACGCGCCGAGATATTCGGGCTGGCGCAATTGCATCAATTGCGTGGGCGGGTCGGCAGGGGCCAGGACGCATCCACCTGTCTGTTGATGTATCAACCACCGCTGAGCGAAGGCGGGCGCAAACGTCTTGAAGTCTTGCGCGAGACGGAGGACGGGTTTCGCATATCTGAGACCGACCTGCAGATGCGAGGAGCCGGGGATCTGATTGGAACCGCGCAATCCGGTTTGCCGAAGTTCCGTATTGCCGATCTGGAACGTCAGGCCGGATTGATGGCGGTTGCCCAGTCAGACGCCAGGGCATTGCTGTCTGCGGATCCGGATTTGACGTCAGACCGGGGCAAGGCCGCGCGAGTTCTGCTATGGCTGATGAAACAGGATCAGGCCATCCGTTTGATTTCAGTAGGTTAGGTGAGAAGTTCCGTTTAGTTCACAAATGTTCTCAAAAAGTTCTTTACCGACTCGGCAAAATATGAGAACAAAAGGTCAACAAAGGATTAAAGCCCTGACCGGAGGTGAACCCATGCTGACCCAGATCAAATCCGCCATTACCCGCTCCCAAGCCACACTTGTTCAGGATGCGGCGGGCGCGGTGTCACTGGTCGTCATGCTGGTGGTTGCCCTTCACCTTCCCGTGGGTTTCTAAGCCTTTCTGCCTGCGATCTCGTGCCGATTAAGCCGCGCTTGTTTCCCCATTTCAGTCAAGGGTGACCTGCCTGTCCCAATTCCCTTGAGGGGCCATGCCTCGGCCCCACGCGGATATCCGGACCCCCACGAGAAACGCATTACCTGCCGCCGCCCTTTCCGCCCGGAAGGTGCGGCGGTTTTTTTTACAACTGGCCCGTTCTGAAGATTTCCATCAGCGCCGATAGAACTGAATTGACCGCAACCGAGGCCAGGATCATTCCCATGACGCGGCTGATGATGGCCGATCCGGAATGCCCGATGACCCGGATGATGGGGTCGGCCAACAACATCAATACCGCGGCAATTGCCAAAACCACCAGCATCACCAGCGCGGTAATTCCCTGATCCGCAAAGCTGTATCGATTGTTGTCGGTCAGAATGACAACAGCCAGCATAGCGCCGGGTGACGCCAAGGACGGCACCGCCAGCGGAAAGATTGCCGGGTTGGGCTTACTTGTGCTGATCGCAGAATCCTCTTCGACCAGGCGCTGATCGGTTTCCGATTTACTTTCCCCGAAAATCATCGTCAGCGCGAACAGGAACAGGATGATCCCCCCAGCCACCTGAAACGAGTTCAGGCCGATATCCAGCGCTTCGATCAGCAATTGACCGAACACAAGAAAAAACAGCAACACACCGGCACTGATCAACGCAGCGAGTAATGCCGTCTTGCGACGTGCCGAAGCCTCGATACCCGCCGTGACGGCAACAAAGACTGGAATTGTACCGATCGGGTCGATCACAACCCAAAGGGTCACGAAATGCTCAAGTAAATTATCCAAAACTCTCTCTCCCCAATTTCAGCCCGGAGACTAGAGAGATTTTCAAAAAAATACCACGTTCAGGCGCAGTTGGCCTGTTCTGCTTTTTCCATCGCCTCGGCCGTCGCGTCCAACGCCAGCAAGATCGAGGCATGCCGGTTCTTGTAATCGCGGGCAGGCATCAGCACCTCAAGCCCGTCAAACGGCGCATCGGGAGCAGGGCCCGCTTTTTTCAACATAGCCGACAACTGTTCGCGCGCCAGTTCCACTTGCGCCCGGGTCGCGCCAATAATGGCCTGACCCACAACCGAAGCAGAGGCTTGCCCAAGCGCGCAGGCTTTCACATCCTGTCCAAAATCAGAAATCCGCCCATCACGCAGTTTGACGTCAACGGTGACAGTGGACCCGCACAACGGCGACCTTTTCTTGACGCTCGCGTCAGGGTGATCCAGCCGGTCCAAATGCGGAATATCCGATGCAAGCGCCAGAATGCGGCCGGAATAGAGCTTGATTAGATCGTTCTCGCCGGACATGGCTTTCCCTCATTGGCTGTTCCTCATACATAGTGGCCAGCCCTCGGGATGCAAAAGGTTTTTGTCATGTCTGAAACACCCGTCTTTGATCCGTCCAACCTGAAATACAACGAATCCGGTCTGGTCCCCGCCATCGCTCAAGATGAGCAGACAGGCGACGTTCTGATGATGGCATGGATGAACGCTGAAGCCATTCAGCGCACGCTGGATTCGCACCGCGTTACGTATTGGTCCAGGTCCCGTCAGTCCTTCTGGGTCAAGGGTGAAACCTCGGGGAACGTCCAGGAACTGGTGGATTTCCGGGTCGATTGCGACCGGGATTGCCTGTTGGTTCTTGTGCGCCAGAAAGGACCGGCTTGTCATACCAACAGACGCAGTTGTTTCTACACTGCCGTAAGAGATGGTGAGGAAGTCGAATTGATGGCCCCGATGTCGTAGCGGCCGCTATAGTCCGACCATCGCACGAATATCACCGGGGCTGACCCCTTCGGCGCGGTATTTGGCGATCGCCCTGGCATCATCACGCTTGGCCAACCGTTTGCCGGTATCATCCCGGATCAGGCGGTGATGGTGGTAGAATGGCGTCGGAAGACCAAGCAGCGCCTGCAGCAGAACATGTATTTGGGTGGCTTCGAACAGGTCCTGTCCGCGAACAACATGCGAGACGCCCTGTGCCGCATCATCCAGAACGACGGAAAGGTGGTATGAGGTTCCCATATCACGCCGAGACAGGACTACATCACCGATGCAGGTTTCCATCTCCTCCGGAGTGAACTCAATCACTCCGGTCTCGCCGTTCGGGCCTTCACCCAATTCCGTGAAACTCGCTACCGATTTCACCGGTCCTCCTGGTATCCTGCGGTCTTTGAAAAGGCTGGCGGCTTTTTTGGTTGCTGCCGAGATGTCCAGACGAAGCGGGATGTCCGATGGCCGCCTGTCTCGGCCTGAACCTCGTTCTTTCAGAGTTCCACGACACGTTCCGGGGTAGATGATTCCATCCGGACCATGCAACGGCGCACCTTCTTGTGGAGCGCTGGCGGCAGCCAGAATGTCCCTTCGATTGCAAGTACAAGGGTAAAGCAGGCCCTGAACCCAAAGATCATCAAGCGCTTTTTCATAAATCGCCGAACGCGCGGATTGGCGTATGACTGGTTCAGGCCAATGCAGGCCCAGCCATCTCAGGTCCTCATAAATCTGGTCTTCCCACATCAACCGCGATCTGGAACGGTCGATATCTTCAATGCGCAGAAGAAACTCTCCGCCTTCGGCAATGGCCATTTCACCGGCAAGCAAGGCAGAGTACACGTGCCCCAGATGTAACGGACCTGTGGGTGACGGAGCAAACCGGGTTACAAAAGTCACGTCTTTTCTACGACATACACTTCGGACTTCAGGTCCAGGCCGGGCAGGTGCGGACCGTATTCGCGGAACAATAGGCGCGCCGCGCCCATATCCAGCCAGTCATTCAATCGAACGGTGTAAGTATGATCCGCAAGCGCATGATCGTTAAAAGAAAATGCAAGCAACCCGCCCTTGGGAAGCGCATGCATCAGCATATCCAATGTCTCGGGCGGGGCTGCGCCGATGCCGATCACGCCAATCGCTGTGATTGCCTTGTACTCACCAGCCGTCAAAGGTTTTGAGTTTGTGATGTCGAAGGTCTTCAGGTTGCGATAAACCCCTTTCGCCTTGGCCCCTTCAAGCATCTGCGGCGTCGGGTCAGCACCGTCGACGATCTGAAAACCGGCATCCCGCAATGCGACCCCGGACAGGCCTGTACCGCACCCGTAATCAAGAATTGGTGTCTGCGCCTCGGGCATTTTGGACCAAAGCGCTTCGGCGACACGTCCCGGCGTGGCATAGCCATTGGCGCCAACCTCGTCATCGTAGGACGGGGCCCATTTCTGATAATGTGCCCGGGTTTCCTGTGGGCCATCCAGATCGTAAGTGTCTTTGAGGTATTTGTCGCTCATACCGGTATGTTAGGCCCGGTTTGCCCGGCGCGTCCAGTCACCAATGCGCAAGCCAGTTCTTCCATTCAGCTTTAGCTCGGTCCGTATAGGCTTTGTAACGGTCCTTTCGCCCGCGCCGTCCGCCTTTGAGGCCGTCAACTGGGCGAAACAGGCCGAAATTTACGTTCATCGGCTGGAAAGTCTTGGCCTCGGCCCCTCCGGTGATGTGATGGATCAGGGCACCCATGGCACTGTCTTGCGGCACTTGAGGTTTCGAAAGACGCATGATTTCAGCGGCGGCCAAACGACCGGCCAACAGACCCATCGCCGCGCTTTCGACATAGCCTTCAACACCCGTGATCTGGCCAGCAAATCGGATATTTGGCTTGGATTTCAGTCGCATCTGCGAATCCAGCAATGTCGGAGAGTTGATAAAGGTATTTCTGTGAATGCCACCCAAACGCGCGAAGCTGGCGTTCTCCAACCCCGGGATCATGCGAAACACCTCGGTCTGGGCCCCGTACTTCATTTTGGTCTGGAAGCCGACGATGTTGAAAAGCGTTCCCAGCGCGTTGTCGCGGCGCAACTGAACCACCGCATGGGGTTTCACGTCCGGTTGATGCGGGTTGGTCAGGCCAACTGGCTTCATGGGCCCGTGCCGCAAGGTTTCACGACCGCGTTCCGACATGACCTCAATCGGCAGGCAGCCATCAAAATACCCTGCAGTTTCACCTTCGTGAAACTCGGTTTTGTCCGCAGCCAGCAACGCGTCGATGAACGCCTCATACTGATCGCGATCCATGGGGCAGTTCAGGTATGCCGTTCGTTCCTCTTCGGTTTCGCCCTTGTCATAGCGCGACTGCATCCAGGCCCGGCTCATATCGATGCTGTCGGCGTAGACGATGGGTGCGATGGCATCGAAAAAGGCCAGCGCCTCGGCTCCGGTCACTTTGCGGATGGCTTCACCCAATTCCGGCGACGTTAGCGGCCCGGTCGCAAAGATCCATTGTCCGTCATCGGGCAGGGCGGTGATTTCCTCTCCGGTGATTTCGATACGAGGGTGCGCCCGCAATTTGGCGGTGACCGCCTCGGCAAACGGATCGCGGTCAACCGCCAGTGCGCCACCGGCGGGCAACCGATACGCATCGGCGGTTGTCATGATCAACCCGTTTGCGGCGCGCATTTCCCAGTGCAGCAGACCGACGGCGTTCTGTTCATCGTCATCCGACCGGAAAGAGTTCGAACAAACCATCTCGGCCAGATTGCCGGTTTGATGCGCAAATGTGCCCACCGTGGGCCGCATTTCGTGAATCACGACTTCCACGCCAAGCTCCGCAGCCTGCCAGGCCGCCTCGGACCCGGCCATGCCGCCGCCCACGATATGCAGTTTCTGTGTCATAAGCTGCCACATACGGCAGAGTGCTGACCGACGCAACAGAACTACGCGCTTCGTATAACGTCCGGATCACGAGGGGGTTCTTGGGGTCGCCGCTGCGGGAATGTCTACGCCGGTGAGAGAGACCAGCTCGGAGGGACCTTCCGCCCACGGCGACCCAAAAGTATCGTTGAGGCCTTAGCCTCGACCCAGCTTTGCCACAGTGTCGCCCTTTTGAAAAGTGCAAAAATACGGACAGTGAGGAAAAAAATGTAAAACAATTGCCTCATTGGTGCCAATTTGGCGGCCGTTTTTCGATAAAAGCCGAGATACCTTCCTCGGTATCCCGATGCAGCATATTTTCCGCCATTACGTCGCCGGCATAGGAATAGGCCTGCTGGATCGGCATTTCGAGTTGCTGGTAAAACGCCTCTTTCCCAATTTTTACGGCGGTTCCGAGCTTGGTCGCCAGGTGTTCGGCCAAAGACATCGTTTCATGTTCCAACAACATTTCCGGCACTGCCCGATTCACAAGCCCCAGCTCAGCTGCCCTTTCGGAAGAAATGAAGTCGCCGGTGGTCAGCATCTCGAATGCATGCTTGCGCGGGATGTTCCGGCTAAGCGCAACCATCGGCGTTGAACAGAAAAGCCCGATGTTTACCCCATTGACGCCAAACCGCGTGCCTTCGGCCGCTATCGCCAGATCGCAAGTCGCGACAAGCTGGCAGCCCGCGGCGGTCGCGATGCCATGTACCTGCGCGATGACGGGCTGGGGCAGAGACTGGATGGACATCATCATTCGGGCACACCGCGCGAACAGGTCCTGAAAATACCCCCGCCCACGGTCCGGAGCCTGGCGACCGGCGGTCATCTGCTTCAGGTCGTGTCCTGCGCAAAATGCCTTCCCGGCACCGGAGAGGATCACTGCGCGGATCGAGGCATCGGATTTCAGTGCGTCAAGCTCGGCCTGCAGCGCCGCCAGCATTTCGTCGCTCAGGGCATTCAGGCGTTCGGGCGCGTTCATTTTCAGATGTGCGATTGCGCCGGTGTCGTTACGTTCCAGAATTGCCATCTTGCCCTCCTGCTGGCTGTGCGCCAACTCTAGGGCGACAAGGCGAGGAGTGGAAGTATGTCGTTGGCGCTGAACAAAAAAGAACTGTCTGATTATCTGGCGCAGGTCTTTCCGCAGGTTCGCGAGGATTTCATGGTCGAGGAATTGTCTGACGACTCGGTCAAAATGCGCCTGATTGTTGCTGACCGGCACCTTCGGCCCGGCGGTACCGTTTCGGGCCCTTCTATATTTGCGCTCGCCGATGTCAGTGTCTATGCAATGGTTCTGGCCAGAAAAGGGCGGCAGGCCTTGGCGGTTACGACCAGCGCTTCAATGGATTTCCTGCGCAAACCCGATGGCGGCGCGGACATGATTGCACATTGTAGTTTGCTGAAACTGGGGCGGACATTGGCTGTCGGTGATGTTCTGATGTTTTCAGAAGGCTCGGACAAACCCGTAGCGCGGGCCAGCATGACATACTCTCTGCCGCCGGAAGGATCGGCTGCGGCCGCTTTTGGATAAAAAAGGCCGGGGGCATGCCCCGGCCAGGGAAGAGGTCCCAATAATGGGACTGGGGATCTCTAGTTCATCCAGAAATAGCGTTTGGTTTCGCGATAGGCCTGATGCCGGGTCAAACCGACATCCTGCAGCAATTTATCGTCCAGCTTTCCAAGATTGACGCGGCTGCGGCGGCGTTGTTCCCATTTGGTGACCGTCGCAGCAAACCGCACTGCCAGCGCGGCGATCAGCGGCAGCCGGGGGCTGTCGGTCAGCAGCATAAGGGCGGGGTTGTGCATTGCGCGTGTCATGTCATGGTTCCTTTCAAATTGTATTGACACAAAGCGTAAATGTTCGGTACATATGATTGATACATTCAGGATTGTGTCAAAATCAAAGGAAGAATTGTAATGGATACAATTTGGCCAGAGTCATTGCCGAAATCCAAAGGTCCCAAGTATACATTGGTGGCCGACACAATCCGAAAAGCCATTGATAACAATATACTGGAAGTTGGTGCGAAACTACCTCCGGTCCGCGAGCTTGCGTATCGACTGCAAATCACGCCCGGCACTGTTGCACGCGCATATACGATTCTGACGGATGAGGGCTTGCTACACGCCGAGGTCGGGCGTGGTACATTTGTAGCCCCGCCACAATCGCCCATTCTGGACGATGTCTGGGCCAGGCAGCTGCATTTGCGGGATGACAAGTACAACGCAAATGTAAGTCTGTTCAGCCCGCGCCTGGCCGATGCAGGGCAGGTGGCTTTGATCCGGGAATGCCTCCAGAAGGTGGCTCAGTCCGATCCCGGCCTTTTCCTGAACTACCCAACGCGTGACGCGTACAAGCCGATGCGTCAGGCGGTGGTCAACTGGCTTTCAGATCTGCCGCTGGGCGCATTGACCCATGATGATATTGTACTGACACACGGCGGACAGAACGGGCTGTGCCTGGTGTTTCAGACTATCTTGCGTGGCCCCAAGCCGGTCGTTCTGGTCGAAGACTTGTCTTACGCCGGGTTCCGCCGGGCCGGAGAGTTGATGCGCGCGCAAGTTGTCGGCGTCAAAATGGACCGGTGGGGAATTGATCCGGACGCGATGGAGCATGTTTTGCGCCAGACCCCGGCACAGGCTGTTTGCGTCTCGCCCGAAGTACAAAACCCGACCGGGTCACACACGCCACTGGAACGGCGAAAAGAGGTTGTCGAGGTCGCCCGCCGCTATGACGTTCAGATTATCGAGGACGATTGTTATCGCATGGGGGACGCCCGCGAGCCAAGCTATCGCGCGTTGGCGCCAGAAAGGGGATGGCACGTTTCTTCGATCTCGAAAACTCTGACGCCGGCTCTGCGGGTCGGGTTCGCCATCGCACCAAGGGAGCGTAGCGTGGATCTGCGCCGTTCGGCAGAATACGGATATTTCGGCCTGGCGCAGCCGCTGGCCGAACTGACACGTCTGTTGCTGTCAGATCCCCGGACCCGAAAGGTGACGCAGGATGTGCGCAAACGGATGGGGGAATATGTGCGCGTGGCGGTAAACGCACTGGGCGGCTTCGATCTGAACTGGGCACCGGACGTGCCGTTTGTCTGGCTAAACCTTCCATCGGGGTGGCGCGCCGCAGCCTTCAGCCGCGCGGCGGAGCGTGAAGGAATTCAACTGCGCTCGGCAGATGAATTCGCACTGCGCGATGGTCGCGCCCCGAACGCGGTACGCATTGCCATGAACGGGCACGTGTCACTTGAACGATTTGAAGATGCGATGCACCGCTTACGGGCTCTGCTAGACAACCCACCCGAACAAATCAGTGTCTGATTGCTAAGGCAGAGGCGATGGGTCCCCGAAGAATCCGGCCAAATGCGTAATTTTTCCTTGTGCATCCAGATGAACAAAATCATGTCCCGCAACCATGACCGAGCCATCGGGCGCCACCATGTGCCACGTAAAATGGACCACGTCATGATGTGATGTCGGGCCGCTGGTAATGTCGACGCGGCCATTCGCATCCTTCAGGACATTCCCAATATGCGCGCACAATTCCTTTCGGCCCGAAACATCAGCGGTTGGATCTACATATCGACCATTTTCTGCGAAACACTGCGTCAGCAATTCAAGGCGCTTATTCGCATCAGTTTCCTGCCAGGCAGCTCCATACTTGGCTATTGTCCGGGTCAGTTCCTTCATTCGACTTCTCCGCATCCAAGAGACATGACATACCTGTGACTGTATCAGTGTGGTGAATGATGGCCATTTTGGACCAAGTTTTTTGGGGTAAAATAATACCTATTTTTTAACCTGCTGTAATTACTTAATTAAATCACGTTTGCATGTATTGACCGGGGATTGCAGTAGGTCTAAACCCCATCCATCGAATTCGGGCCGCTCCTCCAGGGGCGGTCTTTCACATCAAACAGGACTATCCTGCCATGAAAACCTTTTCTGCAACACCTGCAGACATCGACAAGAAATGGATCCTGATCGACGCCGAGGGCGTTGTTCTGGGCCGTCTTGCCTCGATCGTCGCCATGCGTCTGCGTGGCAAGCACAAAGCGTCGTTCACCCCGAACATGGACATGGGCGACAACGTCATCGTAATCAACGCTGACAAAATCCAGATGACCGGCAAGAAGCGCGAAGAAAACTTCTACTGGCATACTGGCCACCCGGGCGGCATCAAATCGCGCACCAAGCAGCAGATCCTCGAGGGTGCACACCCCGAGCGCGTCGTGACCCAGGCGGTCAAGCGCATGCTGCCGGGCAACCGTCTGGCGCGCCAGCAGATGACCAACCTGCGCGTTTATGCCGGTGCCGAGCACCCGCACGAAGCCCAGGCCCCCGAAGTTCTGGACGTTAAGTCCATGAACAAGAAAAACACCCGGAGCTAATGACCGATGGCTGATCAGATCAATACTCTCGAAGAGCTGAGCGCCGTCGCAGGCGTTGAAACCGTGGCCGAAGAAGTCATCGTGCGTGAACCCGTACGTGACGAGCTGGGCCGTTCCTACGCCACCGGCAAGCGTAAAGACGCTGTTGCCCGCGTTTGGATCAAGCCGGGTTCCGGCAAGGTTACCGTGAACGGCAAGGATCAGGACGTCTACTTTGCACGTCCCGTTCTGCAGCTGATCCTGCGCCAGCCGTTCCAGGTTGCCGGCGTGGAAGGTGAGTTCGACGTTGTCGCAACCGTCAAAGGCGGTGGCCTGACCGGTCAGGCCGGTGCGGTCAAGCACGGCATCTCGAAAGCCCTGCAGCTGTACGATCCCAGCCTGCGCGGCGCCCTGAAAGCCGCTGGCTTCCTGACCCGCGACAGCCGCGTTGTGGAACGTAAGAAGTTCGGTAAGCGCAAGGCACGCCGTTCGTTCCAGTTCTCGAAGCGTTAATAAGCTACAGAGATTCAGAATTCAGACGGTCGCAAGAAATTGCGACCGTTTTTTTGTTCAGGCGCTTGCGCCAGTTGCAGGTGATAAACCGCTGGTTTCGTTTGAACGCAGGTTAATGTTCAGCTTTGCTTTGTTGCACCGCCGCTTCGGCGAGGCCCATGAACCTTTGCCTAATCTGATCAAGTTTGCGCTTGTTCATACGGCGCGACCAGCGTCGTATGGGTATCATCTGCTTGCTGCCAAAACTGTCGATCCATACCCATCGCCCGGACCCGTCCGAGAACGACTGATAGACAATATTTCCAGCATTCTTGTTGCTGATAAGGACCTGTTCTTCGACCAACATGTCAAAGTGTTTGTTCAGTGAATCCAGATGCTCCTGCGTGAGACGCCCGCTTTGGGCCAGCTCCTTAAGGCTGGGTGACAATTGGCCGTCCGGTTCCGAGATACGCTCATACATCAGCGCAAGACCCAGATTGGTTTGGATGACGCCGCGGACTTCACAGACCGGAATAGGTTCGTCTCGGTTCTGATAGCGAACCATCAGGTCAAAGGACTCATGAAATTCGCGCAAGAACCCTTTGAACACAGTAGACCGGCGAAAATGACGGTCGAACCACGTGTCCGTCACCAGGTTCGCGTTTTCGTCCTGGGTATGCGGTTGCGGAATTTTCAGAAGCGTGTCCGGCGAGTCAGGGTGTTGATAAACAAACTGACGGTTTCCCTGCGCTATGACTTCGCAGTTTTGCAGGTTCAGCCGATTTTCGATTCGAGATGTAGCCATACCGCCAGATAATAACAGTTTCGTAACAGCGCAAGCTTAGCGGGTGCCGAGATCAGCGCCATGCCTCCAATACGCAAGACCCGCCCAAGCGGGCGGGTCGTTGTTGTTGAATTCAGGTAAGGAGTGTCCCTGAGCTATTCCTCATAAACCAGTTTCCAGGCTCCGTTTTCAACCACGTTGACATAGACTGAATCGGCGCCCTGATGATCATCGGGGCCGAATGACATGTGATTCCCGATCAACTCGTCCTGATAGTCCAACGTTTCCATCGCGGCGATGAAGCTGTCGTGCGTCAGATCAGGGCCTGCGGCCTCAAGCGCCATGACCATCATTTCCGCCGCTGAATACCCCAGCATCGCAAAGCCCACCGGGTCTTCGCCGGTAGCCGCTTTGTATTCTTCAATGAAGGCTGCGGGCGCAGGTTCATCTGCCCGCGCCCACAAGTCCTGCCAGGAGGCTGCGGCGTAAAAGCCTTCGGTCACGCCGCCGGGCACCTGGGCGACCACAGTCAGGAAGCTGGCCGAGGTGCCGAGGAATTTCATATCCTCAAGGCCCATCTTCTTGGCAGTGCCCACAACGGTAATCGCCTGCCTTACCCCAAGCGCTATCGTCACGATATCGCAGCCTTCATCCCGCAATTTGCTGAGCGAGCCGACGAAATCCGTCTCATCCGGCTTGTGCGTGGTCTCGGCGGCAAAGCTGATGCCTGCTTCTTCCGCACCTGCCTTCGTTCCTTCAAGGATTTCTTCCCCGAAGTCTGTTGGCAGATACATGCTGCACACCGCCTGAGACCCGAACTGATCGGCCAGATACTTCACACCAACACGGCTTTGATCGAAGTAGGTCGAGAAGGACGTGAATTTGTTGCGCATGGGCTCCTGCAACATCTGACGCGCGGCTGTCAGAGGGGCAACGTTGGGAATCCCCTTTGGATCCAACAGCTTGAACCCCGCCAAGTTCATTGGTGTTCCCAGCGATTGCAACATGGCAAAAACCTTGTCGCGATTCAGCAGCTTGTTATAGCCCTGCATGGCGCGTGGCATCTGATAGCCGTTGTCTTCGACGACAAAGCGGATAGTCCGGCCATGAACGCCACCTTCGGCGTTCACGCGGTCAAAGACCACATTTGCGCCCTTTGTGGCAGGAACACCAACTGCAGCGAAGATCCCGCTCAGATCATTGACCGAACCGATGACGATTTCACTATCAGTGACGCCCTGCGTTTCGGCCATCGCCAGATTCGGCGAAACCGAAAGGGCGGCGAATGCTGCCAGTCCTTTCATCACGTTCTTCATGTTCATCCTCCCTTTGGGGTACACCATGTCTATTCGTACATATTTTCAATGAGATGTGCGTACTTCTTTTCAACAAAACTCCGTTTGAGTTTCATCGTGGCGGTCAGTTCGTCATCATCGGCAGTTAGCAGAACGTCGATGAGGCGAAAGTCCTTGATCTGCTCAACGCGGGCAAAGTCGTCGTTGACCGACGAAACCTCGGCGCCGATCAGATCCCGTATTTCGGGGGCTGCACACAGGGACGCAAAGCTTGAAAACGGGATTTTCCGGCCTTGCGCGTATTTTTCTACGTTTTCCTGGTCAATCATGATCAGGGCGGTCAGATACTTGCGCTGATCCCCGATGATGACCGCGTCCGAAATGTAGTGGCTGAACTTAAGGCGGCTTTCAATTTCGGCCGGGGTGACGTTCTTGCCGCCAGCTGTGATGATGATATCTTTCAGGCGTCCCGTGATGGACACAAAGCCATCTTCGTCGATGCGGCCCATATCGCCTGTTTTAAGCCAACCGTCGGCCGTAAATGTCTCGGCCGTTTTCGCGTTGTTGCGCCAGTAACCCTGGAAGATGTTCAACCCTTTGATCTGAATTTCACCTTCGTCCGAAATCCGGATGTCGTTGTTCGCGACAGCCTTGCCGATAGAACCGATCTTGTTGTCTGTCAGCGTGTTGATGGACGCCAGCCCGGCTGTTTCCGTCATGCCGAACCCTTCGATCAACGGCACGCCGATGGCCCAGTACCAATTCAGCAGCTCTTGCGAAATCGGCGCTGCCCCTGTGCCACCGCGCCGAATTCGATCCAGCCCCAGCATGCGCCTGAGATTTCGCAGCACCAGCCCGTCCCAAAGCCAGAAGGACGCGGACACACCCATCGGAACAGGCCTGTCGGAAAGCAGGTATTCAGCGCGGCGGTAGCCGGCCTTCAGGGCCATTCCATAGGCTGCGCGCCCTATCGGCGTAGCCTCCTGCGCCATGATCTGAACGTGTGAGAAGATCTTCTCCCATACCCGCGGAACCGCCGTGAAGGTTGTGGGCGAAACCTCCTGCAGGTTGGCAAAAACCGTCTCCGGGCTTTCCGCGAAGTTCACCGTGCACTTCGCGGCCAGGGGGAAGAATACCGATACATCCCGTTCCAGAATGTGACACAGAGGCAGGAAACAAAGCTGTTCGTCACTGGCCATGGTCGGCATGGAGTGCGCTCCGGCTTCGATGGCGGCCAGAATGTTCTCGTGACTCAGCATTGCGCCTTTCGGCATTCCGGTGGTGCCGGACGTGTAGACCAGCAATGCCGTATCCGGAGGTGAGGCTTTGGCAATTTCTGCCGAAAACCGATCCGGTTCTTCTGCAGCGGCCTGTCTCCCGATCTCATACAGGTCATCGACCATCAGGCAATGTGGATGATCCAGGTCGTGCAGGCCTTCGTCCTCAAGGATGATGACCTTCAAAAGACCGGGGACGTCGCCTTGTATCTCGAGATACTTGTCCAGATGCTCTTCGTTTTCGACAATCAGAAATCGGCTGCCGCTGTCATTTATCAAATAGTTCAACTGCTTGGCCGAGTCAGTTGTATAAACCCCTGAAGCGATGCCACCGACGGCCTGAATGCCCATGTCGAACCAGGCCCATTCTTTGCGGTCCTCGGAAAGGATTGAAACGACCTCGCCCCGTTGCAGGCCAAGTTTCCGCAGTCCAAGCCCGATCCATTCGGCATGTTTCCAGTAGTCATTCCACGAGTAGGACTTCCAGATACCATAATCCTTTTCGCGGTGTGCCGTCCGGCTACCCAGTTCCAAACAACGTTTTCGGAACAACTGACCGATGGTGATGCAGCCATCCACGCAAACCGGGCGCTGACCTGGCATTGCATTGTACTGAACACCGTTGATCGTAGTCTGAGGGGGCAGGGGGCTGATATTCATCGCCTACCTCCACGTCTTTCTGCGTTTCCAACGCCGGTTTTCGCGCGCACCGTCCTCTTGCACGCCCAGATAGAAGTTCCTGATATCGTCGGATTTCATCAGATCGCCGGAAGGGCCGTCCATGACGATGCGGCCGACTTCCATCACGTATCCATAATGTGCCAGTTCCAGCGCTGCGTTTGCGTTCTGTTCAACCAGCATCATTGTCATGTTCTGTTCTTCGTTCAGACGTTTCAGGATGCCAAAAATCTCCTGCACCAAAATGGGTGATAGCCCCAGCGACGGCTCATCCAACAGCATGATCTTCGGGTTCGCCATCAGTCCGCGCCCGATTGCCAGCATTTGCTGTTGCCCCCCCGAAAGCGTCCCGGCCTCCTGATGCCGCCTTTCTTTCAGGATCGGGAAATAGGAAAAAACCAGTTCCCGGTCCTGCTCGACACGTGTTCTGTCGGTCGAAGTATAGGCTCCAAGGCTCAGGTTCTCGTCCACTGTCAGCAACGGAAAAACTTCGCGCCCTTCAGGGACGTGCACAATTCCTTTCCGAACGACGATGTGCGGTTCGGCCCCCTGAATGTCGCAACCTTCAAAGCTGATCTGCCCCTTTTCCGGGTCCATTACACCCGAGATCGTTTTCATCAGGGTCGTTTTGCCAGCACCATTCGCGCCCAGGATGGAAACGATCTGGCCCTCGTGTACCTCCAAAGATACACCGCGTATAGCCATGATAGGGCCGTAGAAGCTTTCTACATTGCGGATGGTCAGGATCGGTTCGCTCATGAAGCCTTCCCCAGGTACGCTTCGATAACGGCCGGATGCGACTGAACTTCTGCCGGTGTTCCCAAGGCCAGCCGGGCACCATCCGCCATGGCCAGAACCCGATCTGACACGCCGGACACCAACCCCATATCATGTTCCACCATCAGCACAGTGATTCCCATTTGCCGCCTGATATCGTCGATCCACCATCGCATGTCAGTTGTCTCTTCAACGGAAAGACCCGAGGCCGGTTCGTCCAGCATCAAAAGGCCGGGTTCGGTGGCCAATGCCCGCGCTACCTCGACGACTTTGCGGACACCGTAGGGCAGGCTCGATATCATCTTGTCGCGAAAGGCCTGCAGGTCGAGGAATTCAATGATCTCTTCAACCTTCTCACGGTTTTCAACCTCCTGTCTTTTTGCGGACGGTGTGAACAGAACCTGAGAAAGCAAATTAGCTTTACGATGCCGATGCCGCCCGACCAGCAGGTTTTGCAGGACCGTGGCATGCTCGAACAGTTCGATATTTTGGAATGTGCGCGCAACACCAAAACCGGCAACGCTAGAGGGTTTAACCCTCAGCAGATCATGTCCGTCGAATTTGATGGATCCGGAAACTGGATCATAAAACCGGGATATCAGGTTGAAAACGGTAGATTTTCCCGCACCATTCGGACCAACGATTGCGAAAACCTCACCCTTTTCAACTGAAAACGACAAGTCATTTACGGCCGTCAGTCCGCCAAACTTGAGGGTGACGTTTTCGAAGTTCAGAAAACTCATCTCAGACGCTCCGTTCTGAGATAGGATTTCTGCCTTTTGAACATATCTCTTCGGTAGAAGGGAAACAGCTCAAACCATGTGCGTATTTTCAGCCAACGGCCGTAAATGCCCATCGGTTCAAATAGAATGAACCCGATCAGGATCATCCCGAAAATACCAAACTCCAGTCCCGGAATGGCGACCGTGTTCCCGCCGATCAAGGCCCCGACGTATTCCTTAAAAATGGAAAGGAATTGCGGCAGGAAACCAATGACGATCGCGCCCAGAAAGGCACCGTGGATTGATCCAAGCCCGCCGATCACGATCATCATCAGCAACTGAATCGAAATCAGGACACTGAAAGTCTCGTTATTAAATGCGCCGGCAAACATGCCCATCAGCGCGCCAGCCCAGCCCGTGACCATGCAGGACAAGGCGAACGAGATCATTTTGGTTCGGGCAATATCCACGCCCATGGCCTGTGCGGATACCTCGGAATCCCGCACGGCGATAAAACTGCGCCCCAAAGGCGAGCGCAGAAGGTTGATATAGCCCAATGTGACAACAACCGAAATTGACAGAACCAGCCAGTAGAACCAGGACGGCGTTGCCCAGCGATCCACCGGATGCCCGAAAATCTCGACCCCGCCCAAATACTTACCCGAGACACCTCCGGTAATGGGTTCGGCCAGCACTATTATGTCATCCATGAGAATGGACAAAGCCATCGTGAAGATCGCCAGGTAAATCCCATGCAACCGCAGGGCAGGGATGGCAACAGTTACTCCGGCGATGCCGGTCAGAACCCCGGCCAGCGGAAACGCGACCACAAAGGGAATTCCAGCCTCGATCAGAATGACATTGGCGTAACATCCAACGGCCAGAAAGGCAGCGTGACCCAGGCTGACCTGACCGGTGTGGCCGGTCAGCAGCATCAATCCCAGTCCTGCGACCGCCCAGATCAGAACGTTTGTCAGTTCACCAAGATAGAAATCGTCCAGCCACCAGGGTGCGGCGGCGGCGATGGCAAGCAAGGCCAGATACATTCCCAACTGGTACCCGTCCTTCCACGGTCTGATGTCCTGCAAGTAACTTGTTTTGAAAACAACACGCATGATCAGACCTTCTTGATACGTACTTGGCTGAACAATCCGTTGGGTCGGAAAACCAGCACGGCCAGAAGCAAGGCGTAAGGGGCGATCTGGCTGTAACCCGCCGCGATGTAACGGCTTGCAAACGGTTCGATGACCCCAACAATCAACCCACCCGCCAAAGCGCCGGGCAAGCTTCCGAAGCCGCCGATAACCGCAGCCGCGAAGGCCTTGATGCCAAGCAATCCTGTTGTCGGGTCGACCGACCCCTTGGCGGCGAACAGAACACCCGCAATAGCTGCGACAACACCTGCCAGTGCCCATACAAAGCCCTGAACGCGCCGCACCGGGATGCCCATGTAATAGGCCGCCAGTTGGTTCTGCGAAGCCCCCTGCATCGCCAGCCCGAGCTTTGTTCTGTTGAAAAACGCATAAAGACCCCAGGTCAGAACAAAAGTGACGCCAATGACGGCCACGTCTTCCATCCCCAGAACCAGTCCGCCGAACCGGACCTCTTTGCCCGCCAACGGGTTTTGCAGAGTTTGCGGCTCGTGCCCCCAGATCAAACCGGCGGCGAACCGGATGACAAAGCCCAGAGCAATTGTCAGGATTACAACGGCAGTCTGACTTTCACCAAACAGGCGTCGGATAATCAGACGCTCGAGCAGATAGCCCAAAGCGCCCATCACCGTGAAGGAAATTGGCAGAGCAAGCCAGAAAGGCAGTCCCATATATTCGGTATTCGTCAGGCCGATGGTCACGAACGCCCCAAGCATCATGAAATCGCCCTGTGCGAAATTCACGGCCTCCGTTGCTTTGTAGATCAGCACAAAGCCAAGCGCGATCAGACCGTAGACACATCCGTTTGCCAACCCGCTGACCAGCAACTGCGCGTTGTCCAAAATCACCTCCCACGTCCGGTATGTCCGGCATCATTGGTGCCCGGTCGTTCGAAGGACGCCGCGGCTTGAAAATACTATGGCGCGATAATCACCGTTTCGTCACTCTTTTTTCGCGGCCCCAGTAGGTTGACGGCAAAATTTCCCGAGATAAGCCTTTCTGAAATTTGATTTTTCCAGCGCTCATTCTCCGCAGAGGGCCTTGGGAAAATGGGAACAAGTGCATTGTTGGATAATGCAAGACGGGGGCCGGTCCGGAAACCGACCCCATCAGATTTATTGCTGCGTGAACAGCTGCTGCAGTTCCTGAATTTTCAAAGCAATCGTTTCCGGCGAAGCCTTGATTTCATCCAGAATCTTGATCGTCTGTGTCTTGACGTCTTGAGTCAGAGTGCTTTCCTGAACCGCTGCAACCATCTTGTCATAGTCAAAGTTCTGCAGGGTCAATGCGCCTTCTTCGATCCAGGACGAAAGCAACTCTTGGCCTTCGCTGCTCAGCGATGCGACCTGCTCGCCGGCCTGATCGGCCAGGTCTGTTGCGGTCTGTCCGGCCTGCTCGGCAAGCTCTGCCGCCTGATCCGAGATGGATGAGGCGGCTTCACTGGCCTGCTCCGTTGCGTTTTGCAGCGCTTCGCTGGCGGCATCCTGCACGGCGGATGCAGCTTCGCTGGCCGCGTCGGCTGCATCCTCGGCGGCCGATTGCAACTGTTCTGCCGGTGTCGGCTCGGGTTGGTTCAGGATGTAATAGGCGCCTGCGCCAATGGCGGCGATGGCGATTCCGATAATTAAAGTGCGCGACATGAGTGTCTCCTTCAATTCTACTCGGTCGAGATGGGTCAAATCTATCCTCGGGCAAAGGGGGAAATCTCTGGATTTCTTTGCAAATTCGGATCTTGGGCCACAGCACGCTGATCCGACTGTGCAACAGCGGCAAGAATGTGCCGCTACGTTGGTCCTGGGTGTTGGCTTTCTTGAAAAAGACCGATCCGGTGATTGACGTCGGGCTGTTTAGAAAGAAACACTCTCATGTTTTTCAGGCAATGATTTTGTCTTCTTTCAACCGCGTACAGGCGAATGTTAACGCGACAAAAGCCACAACACGCCGATGCACCAACCTCCTAAGTCGGCTCAAACAATACTTGTGGGGAGTATGGCGGAGAGACAGGGATTCGAACCCTGGGTGGGCTTGCACCCACAACGGTTTTCGAGACCGCCCCGTTCGACCACTCCGGCACCTCTCCGCGGTCAGTAAGACAGGCGTTTAAGGAGATTCGGGAGGGACCGCAAGTAGGTATGTGCAGCGAATTTGGCAGCAAAATACTTTTCTTAAGTGGAGCCAGCCATGCACAGCCCGAAACCCCAACCGCGAGAAAATCTTAAGGAAACCATCGCAAATCTGCACCCGCACGTTCGACCTGAAACCATGATACAAATTGCTAATGCCGGTTCAGAAACGCTCCAGCACCTGTCCATACCTGCAACCGTCCTGCGATCTACCGCAATAGCCGTCTTCGAACATCTGACCCCGGGCAATGCCGGCACCGAGATGGGAAGGGTCTGCGACCGGCTACGCACCAAATGCGGGTGGTCGAATGCGGATCTGAAAAAACTCAGAGAACTGGTCCGCAACGAAATGATCGCTAGCGATGCGTTGCTAGCGATCAAGGAGCAGTTAGGGAAATGATCGCAGACGGTGAAACGCGCCTCTGGATCGCAGTGCTGAAACAAGCGGCCGCCGATGCCCAATCGAAGGCGTCTGTTCAGACCCTCGAAAGAGACAGGGCGCGCAGGTTCCTGGTGTCGCACGACAGTGTCTACGTCGCCGCGCTCGTCGGCGTCGATCCGGATGTCTGGATGAAATCTGTCAGCACCCTCAGGGGGCAATGGGCTGGCTCAGAAGATCACGTGTCGTAGACTTTCATTCAACTACGCTGGCAGTCCAGACGCGCCGCATCCTGGCCACCCGCAGCGTTGCGCACCCTCTACAGTCATAGGTGTTTTTTGGACTGAGACCCTGCCTCAGAACTTCCTCGGTTGCTGGATCACGTTTTCAATGATCCCTGGGCTGCGGCTGGGCTGCGCGCGCTGCATCGGCGATACGACCCGAGGCGGCCCCATAAACATCCTCGTCGGTGCATCCCGCGCCATCATCGGCGGCACAGGAGGCTCCTGTAGTGGCATGACAGGGCGATCCATGGGAGGAACCATCCCTGCGCCCTCAGGACCGGCCGCAGAGGCCGCTGTGGCGGTCGTTTGCACCTTGTTGGGCATAGTGCCGCGTTCCTCGGGTTTCAGGCGGCCCTTGGCGCTCTTGAGCGAGCCTGATGAGCCACCGCTTCGCGTGAACTTGCTATTTTGCATCGAGCGGTCCTTTCGTGCCAGCAGGCCCGGAAACGGTACCTTGCGTCGTGGCGATACCCTGAGCGGCTGTCTTCATCGCCCGCGGATCAATTGGAGCCTCACCAGTCGGTGAGTTGCTTTTCACGATCGATCGCAGCTCCGTATCCGGGATTTGGTCAGGTCTGAGCGGCTTCCCGGTCGGATCGGTCGGGTAGGGCTCCTGTCCGCCTGTCCGCCAGGGCGAACGGCCTGCGCTGCGATGGTTCCTGAGGCTACCGCTCATCCCACCGGGGCTTGAGAACGGCTTCATTTCTTTTCCTTCCGCTTGCGACGCGGGCGAGGCGGTTCTTCCGCCATGACGGCGCGCAGGTCTTCTTCACTGATGCCAGGGCCTTCGTAGGTATGGCTGATCACCGTGGTAATGGTTGCCTTGACGGGGTCGTCTTCCGGGTCGCACTGCAGTGACATGTGCTGGTTGCGCGGCTCAGTCAGGCTGCTGCCGCGCAGGGACCCTGTCTTGCCACCCAGGTTTTTGAAGTCACTCATGTCGATCTTGCCTCCATTCTGTTTTGACAAACGAAACGTGCAGCCCGCGTCCAGAGCCTGTTCGGTGGGCTGACGCGGTAGGTCAGCGTGCCATCCTTTCGCAGCCGATGGAGCGCCTTGCGAACGCTCCTGGCAACGGATGCCGGCGCGCTATGGCTAATCGCCCCATCCCAGGACACGATGGGATCGAGATCTGCGACGACGGCGATCAACTCGTTCGTCGCCATCGGGCGTCCTGCTGCCTCAAGAGCAGCAAGGAGCCTGCGCTGGAGTTCACCGTGTCCGCGGCTCATCGAGGTCTACCTCATCTGCGCTGTCATCTTCTGATGTGGGCGCATCGACGTCTTCGTCGCTCTCAGAGCCATGGTTCGATGCGAGGGCTTCCAGTTCGCGCATCTCCCGCAGGCCACGCTCGAAGTACATTGCAGCAGTGCCAGCGCGTTCAGCGATATCATCGGACACAGACGCCGTGTCGTCGCCGTACAAGACGCCCCTGACAGCAGCCTTGGCTTCTTGCTTCAGCTGCCGAAACGTGGACGAGCTGCCACCGTCGCGCGCGAATTCCCCCTTAGCCACATCAGCCTCCTCAAGTTGCACTGAGGACAGACTCTCACAGACCCGATTCACCGCATAGGCCGAGGGTCCACTTAACTCGGAAATTTCAGCGTTTTTCGGACACCCAACGGAAATCAAAGAGGAATAACCGACATGTTCAAACTCATTCGAGCCCTGTTCCGATCCCGTGAGCCTGACTATGCAGAATTGCTGCAGCGGACTGACGCGCATGTACGAGTGCAACGAGCTAATGGTGACGTGATTGAGATCAATCCGACCAACGGCGTGCAGCGACAGAAACATGATCGTCAGCCGCCCCAGCCAGAAACGCATGGTGGCAGGCCACACGGGCGACCGAACGGACGTGATGATTCACATCGAGGAAACAGACCAAGATGACCGGGGAACCGCGGTTCGCTGCGGTTTCTTTTTCGGACCCCCTAGGGAACGAGAAACAAGGGAGAAACATCCAATGTTCTTACTCGACCAAGGGTCCATCTGGATGACGGACCCATTCAGTGTTCACGATGAAGCGCGGTTCCTGCAATGGATCGACTTTTGGCCTGAAGCGGACGCTGTGCGTGCGCCTGACGGGCGTTGGGTCGTCGTGCCCAGCTCTGAGATCATTCACGAAGGGTACTACAACGACGACCCGTGGGTACAGTTGCCAGTCTGGCTCTGCAACCCACAAAGCCCAGCTCCGGAATACATGGAGGATTGGGAAGACGTCGAAGTCTGGAAGAATGCCTGGTACCTGCCTGAAGAGGCAGGTGGCGTGCGGGATGAGATGATCTTCCTGCACGAGCTGTCGAACCACGTCGCAGATCGCGAAAGCTGCGTCCTACGCATGCTGTGGAACGACTACGGCTACCTGGGCGGCAAAGCCTGGGCACTCGTCGGCGGCAGCGGTTCACCTGAGAGCCGGGTCGCCAGCGTCGATCTCGATGAAGCCTACAGCAGAGGTGCGGACCTTGAAGGAGGACGCCTGATGCTCAGCTACTACGAAGATGCCGCGTGAACACTGAGGGCGCAGCGCTGCTGCGCCTTTTTCGGACACCCTTCGGACAAACGAAAGGAGTAACCGAAATGAACGAACCAGATTTCGAGATCGGCAATCACGGCAGCGTCATATTGTTCGATGCGAAAAGTGAACGCGCAAAGGAATGGGTGGCTGAACACCTCCCATACAGCGCACTCACCTTCGCAGGACGATATGCCGTTGAAGCGAGATTTGCCGGTCCTGTGATCGACGGCCTCGTCGGAGACGGGCTGACCTATTGCTGATGTCCAGACCGCTCTGCCGAGCCGAGTGGTTTTTTCGGACACCTGTCAGGGGCATTGGAACAGCCCCCTGAAAGGAGTCAGAATGAATGACGAAAGCTTGAAGGAAACATTCGATGCCGCCCTGACATCGATCCACGAACTGACAGACGCCCTGATTGACGACCATGACGGGTCAGCCTCAGAACGCATCTACGAAGACGCTCTGAGCGTCGAAGTCAGGCCACCCTGGTACAGAGTTGGAGACGCACCTGCAGACCCGGAACACTACAGGATCCTGCTCACGACAGGTGGACCTGCTGTCAGGATTGTAGGTGAGCTGAACAGCTGGCTGGAACCGGAAACGGCTGAACTTGAAGTACAGGATTGGTTCAAACCCTGGAGCCGTTTCCCAACATCAAAAGAGGATGATGAAGCCCTGATGCAGTACGTATCATGCTTCGCCTTCGCCTGATGAAGAACTACCGCCTCACAACGGTGAGGCGGCCTTTTTTGGGCTCGATTGTCTGCTAAGCGGTCACTAAGACAGAACGCAGCGAACGGCTGCTTTGAGCCCTTAGTTCTGTCTAAGATTTCCGCCCGAAGACCGGCGCCATGGCCATAAACGCCCATGGGATTCAATCAGTGGGTGAAGTTAAAATGTCTAACAGATCACCCGAAATGTTCAGTCTCGCGCAACCTTGGTGCAGGCGATCACTAATTTTGCTTTAAAACTATTGCCGATCAACGGCTCTCAGATTTAACACTATCATCCATAGTGTTAAATGTCGGAAGTGCGGGACGAAGTGAGCGTTCGATATGAAGGAATGAGTGTCCGACAGGGGCTACGACTGCGCTGCCTTTGGCATGCTCGCATCTTTTAACAGGCGCGAAGCGCCCCGCCCAGGGGCGGGCGGTCGCTCGAATTCACGCGATAAATCTCGCTACGCTCGACCCCGTTGAATTCTCAAACGCGCTTTCATAGTGAAGAAAATCGCGTCCGCTTTTGGCTCCTTGAATGATCGTGGTTCGAGGCCAGCGCCTCTGAAAGTGGTCCACCAAATGGGATAGATTGTCACGCAAGTTGAACGATCTCAGGCGACGTTTTGAAATTTCGGAATAGTTTTGCACATCAATCGAAGCCAGGGCGGGGTGCCATGCAGGTCAAAAAATTGCCAGTCCCACTGACGATGCCGCCCGCCGGCAATCTCAGCCCCGTTCGTCGCTGCCTTGAAGGCTTTCGATCTGATGAGCCAATTGCGATTTTTCCTGGTCGCTAAGGTGTTCCGACAATTGAATAATTGTCTCGAACAACTCTGTCTCGGCACCGGTTTTCAGCCCCGCAGCGGGTGCATAAGGATGCCACCCCACTTGTGCATAGTCCCGCTCTGTTCTCGTCTTTTGAAATGCTTTAAGTTCGTAAACCTGCGCCAATTCTGATACAGACTCGTCCTCAGTATACTCAATCGTCGCTTCTGAAGGTGGTGCAAACAGGTTTTTAAACAAGAAGCGCAACGAAAGCCCAAATGGCAATTCTGCAACTCCCTCCTGCATCCCGACATTGTTGAGGATTGCGGTCGTCCTATTCAGGTCATTTGGTTGAAACCTGATCGAGTCGTCCGCCCATTCATAGGGCACCGGTCCGTCCGCCTCAAAGACGAATGAGACCGGTGTGTAATATTTATTGACGTCGATGGGCTGCGGACCGACAGCATAACCGTGTTCGGATCTGCTAATGACGACCGGCTTATCACGGTCCCAATGTGTATGTGGCGCAGTGATCAGGAATGCGTTTAACTGATCATTCTCTGGCGCCACCGCCGCCGCAAGGCAGTTTCGAATGAGCACAATCCCCGGATTGTCATTGCCATTCGCGGCGGGCTCTTTCCCATACATTTCCCGAATTTTTGCCAAGGCGCAGCCTGGCGACGAAGCAACCTTCGTCCCGACAATGTTAGAAAAGACCTCGCCGTGGCAGAAACTCCTGAGAGCATTTCCGTCCACGCGGGAGCGATTAGAAATTATGAGAGGCCGGACCGCATGCGGCGCCCAGTGCAGCAGCATCCAGAACGCCTTCGCGTTTCAGCGCTTCCACTATCTCTTGGCGGGACTTCGGGTCAAGGTCCTTAACCATCGACAAAATTTTGGACTTGGCGTCGGGGTTAGATTTGGTTTCAAGTTCGGGCATGGTAGTCCCTTTCAAATCTCACTAACGTGGTTTGCTACTATCAACACTAAAGCTATTTTGAGTCAAGCGGCCCGGAAGTTTAGTCGATCATCGACAGATTTTCGAGGCGCACAATTGACCTGGTTGAGCGCGTGATTGACGATGTGGTCATGTTTAAATGGGAGACGTAGCCAGTGGAACAGAGCAGTCTGTCAAAACACGTACCAATCGAACGGCAAAAGCGTCGCAACTATCGTAGCTTCTCCGTTGAACCGATCAGCCCTCACATCGGAGCGGAGATCCGAGGTGTCGATCTTGCCGACCTCAATGATGAATTGATCGAGGACATCAAAGCCGCGTGGCTGGATTGGATGGTTCTCGTCTTTCGTGACCAGTCGTTGGACCGAGAGGCGCACAAGGCCTTCGGTCGCTGCTTTGGCAAGCTTCATGTCCACCTGGTCAACCAAAACCGGCCAGATCACGACACAGAAATTTTCAAAGTGCAAACGACGGATCAGAACATCTATACGGCCGGCGAAGCTTGGCATTCCGACGTGACCTGTGACGAAGTTCCGCCATTGGCATCCGCGCTCTATATGACGAAAATTCCAGAATGCGGCGGCGGCGATACGCTGTTCGCCAATATGTGCATGGCGTATGAGATGCTGTCTCCCTCAATGAAGGCTTTTCTGGCGGACAAGACAGCCGTCCACAATGGCGGCAAGCCTTATGATGGGGATGGCCCGCCGAGTGATGGGTACCCAAAACACGAGCACCCGGTGGTTGCAACTCACCCCGTTACGAGGCGCAAGGTGCTTTACGTAAACGAAGGTTACACGACGCATATTGTCGGACTGAAAGGCTTCGAAAGCCGGGTTCTTCTCGAAATGTGCCATAATTTGCTCAGGACTGAGCCGAAGCTCCACTGCCGCGTTAGTTGGGAACCAAACACACTGACCTTTTGGGACAATCGCTGCACTCAGCACCATGCGGTTTGGGACTACTTCCCCTATTCTCGTTATGGCGAGCGTGTTTCTATCGTCGGCACGCAGCCACCTGTAGCCTGACGTTTTTAGCGAGACACTTAGTCTAGAGCTTTTCTCTGTGCGCTTCATTGGGTGGTTTGCCTTTGAAGACACCATGTGGTCGAGCGCAGTTGTGGAAGTTTTCTCACTCAGTTCAGGGCCAGCGCCTCCGACAAGCGGCAGCGGGTATAGAACAGCACTGCTTGACGACATCTGAGAATTTCTGTCAGCGACCTTTCAAACCCACATGTTTAACGAAATTTCCAATTCCGTTAAGCGATTTTGAGGCCAATGCGCCTGCGGTTCATCTTGGAGTTGAGTCAGTGGCTTACTCGGCCAAGTTTGGTCAATGACCGCTTCGTCCGGATGTTGTTGAAAAACTCCTGCTTGATCGAGGTACAAGTGGCTGATTCACTTCCGACATAGATGGAGGTTGATCGCGATGATGGGACCAAGGCAGGAAGCACAGGGCGCGTTGTTCTACGAGTTCTCGCTGGAAGACCACGTGCCGCGGGATCACCTGCTGATAGGTATTGACCGCTTCGTCGATCTTGGTGATCTGCGTCGGCATTTGGCGCCATTCTACAGCGCCACCGGTCGCCCCTCGATTGATCCCGAACTGATGATCCGGATGCTGCTTGTGGGCTACGCCATGGGCATTCGCTCCGAGCGGCGTTTGTGCGAGGAAGTGCATCTGAACCTGGCCTATCGGTGGTTCTGTCGCCTTGATCTGGCTGATCGCGTGCCGGATCATTCTACCTTTTCCAAGAACCGGCACGGGCGGTTCCGTGACAGTGACCTCTTCCGGCATCTGTTCGAGCAAGTGCTGGCGCGCTGTATCGCTGAGGGGCTGGTCGGTGGCGAAAGCTTCGGTGCGGATGCTTCGTTGATCAAGGCGGATGCCAGCCGCTACACCAAGGTGGACTTCTCGGATTGGTCCGCATCGGATGCGGTGAGCCGGGCAACACAGGAATATCTCAACACTCTTGATGACGCTGCCTTCGGCACAGCGACCCCAGTGAAGCCAAAGGCGATCTCGCCTGCCGACCCGGCGGCCAGGTTCACCAGCGCCAATGGTGACAGGCCCTTCTTTGCCTACAGTACGAATTACTTGGTCGACCTGGACAATGCCGTCATCGTGGATGTCGAGGCCACCACGCCGATCCGACAGGCCGAGGTTGGTGCCGTGCGCGACATGCTGGCGAGAACGCGAGGCCGTTTCGGCCTGCACCCGGGGCTTCTGGCGGCAGATACGGCCTATGGCACGGCAGACATGCTCGGCTGGCTTGTCGAAGAGCAAGACATCGAGCCACACATTCCGGTCTTCGACAAATCCGAGCGCAAGGACGGCGCGTTCCCGGCCACCGAATTCACCTACGATCCCGAGACCGATGCCTACCAGTGCCCCGGGGAAAGGAGCTAAGGCCCTACTGGCGGAACATCTCAAAGGGACGGCCGGCATTCGGCAAGGATGGCTTCAAGAAATACTATGCCCGCAAACAGGATTGCGCGGCTTGCCAGTTGAAGCTCCGGTGCACGCCTAACCAGGTGACCCGGAAGATCTCACGGTCACGACACGAGGATGCACGTCAGAAGGCGCGCGACATCGCCAAAACCGATGCCTATGTCGCGTCGAGCTACGCCAGAAAGAAGGTTGAGATGCTCTTTGCCCACCTCAAACGCATCATCGGCCTCGACCGCCTCCGCCTCAGGGGACCAAACGGCGCCAAAGATGAGTTTCACCTCGCTGCAACCGTCCAGAACCTCCGAAAGCTTGCCAAGCTGAGACCAATGCCAGCGTGATCAGTCGTCCGAACCCAGTCGCTCATTTGGCAAGCCGATAAATCAAACCGCCTTTTTCAACAGCATCTCCGCTCAACAGCCATTCACACAGAACGCAGCGAATAGCCGCTTAGTTCTGAGCTGCCGACCGCCTCAGTCGCCAGGTTCATGCCCTGAGCGCATAAGCTGTCGCCGAGAGGGCGGAAACGGCCATCCGACGCAATCTACTCTACAATTGCTTCGAACCAGAAACCTGGCAATTCGTTCTTCCGCCACGCGTTATTAGCCTACCGCTAGAGAGCAGGGTTACTCTTCGTCTTGGTGGCGTGACCAGGAACGCCACCTCTCAGGGGTGGTGATTTTTTCTTGCCCAGTCGTGTAGGCTCGCGAGTCAGCGAGGTGGCCTGATGTGTAATCTTTATTCGAACACGATCCCTGCAGATGCGATGCGCCAGCTGTTCGACGTCGCCGTCGATCGCGACAGGCTCGGCAATGCAGAGCCGCTACCCGCGATCTTCCCGAAGCACATGGCGCCCATCGTCCGCAAAGACGAGGACGAGGCGCGTGAGCTTGTTTCGCTGTCATGGGGATTCCGCACGACGAAGAAATCGAAAAAAACAGGTGCGATCCTGCAACCCAACGCCTGGAACAACGCCCGCGATAACAAAGTGCTGAAGAGCGGGCTCTGGAAATACAGCTTCGAAGAGCGGCGCTGCCTCGTCCCGGCAAGCTCGTTCTGTGAGGCCCAGGGACGCAATCCGGCGACGTATCACTGGTTCGCTCTCAAAGGCGCTGAGGCGCGGCCTCAGTTCGCCCTGGCGGGGATGTGGCAGATCTCCCGGTACGAAGGGAAGGAGGGGCCTGAGGAGGTCCCTGCATATACGATGATCACCACGTCAGCGAACAATGTTGTCCGGCCAATACACCCACAGAGGATGCCCGTGATCTTAAACCCACAAGATTACGATCAGTGGCTGGATGGGGATACTGAAGACGCCTTCGCGCTCCTCAAGCCCTACGAAGGTGACATGGAGATCGTCAAATCAGGCGTCGGGGAGAAGTCCGATAGCGCTGGTTAGCAGCAAGATCAGGAGCCCTTGCCCGCGGAACTTTCCATCTCTTCGGTCATTTCCCTGATGTACTCAAGCATCAGGAGATTGGCATTGTCGTAGTTCCAGAAAATGCCGCCGGTATCTCCGATAACAGCCGCAGCTTTTTGGTTACCCTCTGACAGATAAGCGGGAGCTACCAGTTCTACGATAATAGACCCGATGCAAGTGTCCACGTTGCGCTGGCTATTGATATACAACTTCATCCGGAAATGCACTTTCTCATCGTCATCCAGAACATCGTATCCCAGCTCAGAAAGCTTGTCCTCGGCGTAAGTTCTGGCTTCACCAATGTTTGTCCAACAACCATCTACGGCCCCATCTACGACCTCAACAGCGACGCTGTTGAAGTTCTCTGGGTTGACGACATCTTCAAGAACCCACGCGTTTGCACTCGCGGGGATCGCCAATGCTGCCGCTAACGCGAATGGTATGATCCTTAGCATAGCTTTTACCCTCCAAATGCTTGGCCTGACATGTAGTCTGCGCACTCGAAGCAGCGTGTGAATTCACGCCATTCAACAGAGCATTGGCGCTTTTCTGGCCGAAAAAGACAAAAACCCGTACTGCCGGCTGGATAGAGGGGACAAAGTGGCGACAGTACGGGCCGTTCCGTGAGTGATGTAAGAGGAATACGTGTCGGCAGGAAAAGCGGACGTGCGGCGGACTGTCACTATGGAACGGGCGAAAGCCCAACGCATTGGTGCTGTTTCGAGATCGGAACTGCGTAACAAGGCTCAGGCAGATGCGGCTGGGATCATTGGTTGCCATGCGGCACAAGGTTGCTCCGTCATCAGAACGATCTCCCGTTTGTGCATGAGCCGCGACAGGAGCCGTTCGGGGGTCAGGTTGCTCGGGAGGGCAACGTCAGGAAGCACACAGAGCACCAGGCAGGCGAAATGCTCCCCGTCCATGAGCGCGATCGCCCCATCGTCGTAACCCTCCGTGACGCGTCCGGTGGTGAGCGCCCAAGTGTCCTTCAATGCGCCACCGCCCACATATCCTTCGGAGGAGGCGAAGGACCGGTCGCTGCTCTTGAAGATGTCGCAGAGCGCAACGATGTCGCCCTCCTTGATGTCTTTCTGCCAGTCCGCAACGTGGACGAGACCGTTCTCCTTCGGATCATCAAGGATCGCCCGGGCGACGTCACGCACGGGCACGACGCCGGTGGGTGTATCGATGCCCCACAACATGTCATCTTCCCTTGGGCATACTGTCGTAGGCTTGCTGCCACGCGGCGTGATCAGGGTCCCAGCCGGGCTTGTCAGGCTCCAGCCACGCAGGAACTTTGTCGATCGCGGCAGCGACAGAAATGGCGAGGGATCGGGCAAGAGGCGGGACGCCTCTCAGATCTTCGTCGATCTGATCCGGAACGGCCTCCAGTGCTTCTCTCAATTGCGTCGTCACGAGCTTATCGTCGTCGGCAACGCCCCAACGAGGAACGGCATTCGGCTCGCGTGCTTCGAGCAGAATGTCGAGAACAAGCGACCGCAGGATTGCGAGGTAATAGACGCGGTGGTCGCGCCCGCCTTCGGGTAGCTGACCATCGTCTGTCAGCCTGAGCGTGAAAAGCCGCGCAAGCCCACGCGAGGGGGTCAAGGCTTGCTTGGCGTCGAGCCAGCGTGCGATGGAACGGCGCATCTCAAGCTGTCCTACGGCTTCATCCATCATCACGAGCAAGGACCACGGGCACTCATCCCAGGCACGGTCAAGGAAGACCTCTGCGAGCTTCATGGCCGCAGCTGGCGTGCGTGCCTCTGCATTGGCGATGTAGACGACGCGTCCGGCGTCCACAGGGATGCCCCCGTCGATCCGGGCCCTGAGGCCCGTAGGGTGATCGAAGCGTGGCCTGCGAGCCCGTATGACCTCGGACAAGGTGACGACGCCTGTCAGCCGCAAACCATCCCATGACAGATGTGCAGCCGCACGTGGAACCTGCGATGGAGTGGAAAGGGTGGAGGCAGGTACGAGCTGGTTCATGAGGCAGGCGCTGGATGTCTGAAGTTCATCATGTCGGGCTGGTAGGTGCGCCAGCGCGCGATGGCCTGTGGCGTCCAGAGTTTCTGGCAGATCGCCCAGCCCTGAGCAGCTGCCATCACGAGGTCATCGTATTTTGCGTGCTGGATGTTGGGTGGGTTGATCAGCATCCGACCGGCCGCGCCAACCCGGGCTGACAGCGACTCCGCTTCCTTCTTCAGTTCAGAAGCCAGCTCAACTTGTTTGGCAATATGGATGCGCCTCGACTGGAAGCCGCTGTCGAGCGAAAGAATAGCAGCCGTGCGCGACACCGACAGCAAGTCGTCCTGGCTGGGCTCTAGGTTATGCGCATCGGCACCTGTCACGGAAAACCCAAAGACAGGCGGGCCGATCCGATCCTTGGCGGCCTGGAAGATGGGTCGACCACTGCCACTTGCATCCAGCGCGACATGCGCCGTCGCGGCTCCACAATCGCCGAGCAGGTATTTGCGCAACGCGACGATGCGATCGACGATTTCGGTGTAGCGCAATCCCTAGTGTCGTTCGATATGCGGGATGTCGGCAATCGGCAGAGTGGTCTTCTCCTCGAAGCCGCGCCGGACAAAGATCAAAAAGGCAGCGAAGTCACCTCGTGTCGCAAGCGCAGGGTCCACAGAGATCAGCGTGTTCTGCCCGGAGAGTGACGTCATGCGCTACGCTCCTCTGACCAGTGGGGGAGGCGAGAGCGCCTCGACGCCGTCATCCAAAGCGCCGTCGAGGGCTTGCAGGTCGAAGACCGTGTCGCCGATGGACTTGAACCTGGGAGGTTGTGTGAAGTCGTTCAGATCCCCGTATTCCGAGCCAAAGGTTGCTGCGCCCAAAGTGTGATACTCGCCTTCGAGGAAATCCCGGGTCAGGCGCGGGTTCATGGAAATGGAGATTGATGTCGATGTCGCCGAGTTCACCTTCGGTTCGGTGATCAGGCGATGAAACAGGCCTGTCGCTGCCCCAGGTGATGACACGACGCATAATGCTGAATACTGCGGGTCTTTGGTGGCGCGCATTGGGGAAATAACCGCCGCAGCTTCATCGCCGCCCTGATCGAGAAAGCCCGCTTCGTCGAGGATGGCGAGGTCGAGGGTGCGACCCCGGCCTGATGCAGTAGCCGTGTAGCTGGCTATGACGCCCCCTCGCTTGGTCCGAAGACGATCTGCAGCGACGTTGTGGAGAGGGTGGCCAGCGGCCTTCAGGAACCCTGCAGCTTCCTTCACGACCTCTGAGGCTTGCTCAACGGTTCGAGCAAAACAGCCCACGGTCGGTTCGCGCGAGAAGTCGAAATCGCGCGTGGGCTCTTGCCCGGGAAGCTGGCTCAAGGTGACGGACTTTCGGTTCGCAACCCACCATGCAGCGAGGCCCGAGCAGATGGTTGTCTTCCCAGACCGGCGAGGTGCGCGAAGGGCGTGCGTGCTTATGACCACCCCATTGCGCGTGGGTGGGTTCGCGGCCATGTCCAGCCACTCGCGTTGCCAGGGATCCAAGGAGATGTCGCATTTCTCCTCAAGCCAGAGGCTTGGAAATTTTGCGTAGCGCGCCTGATCTTCGAAGAGCTTCAGAAAGGACATGCAAGGACGGTACCTATCAGGGAATCTCCGGTCGATGCAGAGGTGCCACTTAACTCGAAAAAACCATCAGTTTGTGCCGAAGCTGGTAGGTTTCATTTGATGATTGCAAAGGCCGCAGAACCGTGTTTTCGGACAGCCTGAGGAAATAGCATCTAGCAAAGAATATGCGGTTACCCTGCGGGGTCGGATATACCTAAGTGATGGATGTAACGTATGACCCAGGTGTCGCCAACGCGCTCAATGCTGGCGTCCTCGCATGTTGCGCGACGAACAGACAGTCAGCGGCGATGCGGCGGGCCTTGTCCTCAATATGGCCCGGCTGAAAGCCAAGCTGCGCCCCCATCATGGCCGCAGATATCTCGGCAACCAGTTCCTCCATGGCGTAGATCGCATTCCCAAACTTCGACCCAGCCTTTTCTTTCGTGCGATCGCACCGATCCGCGTGACCGGTCGCATGGGACAATTCATGAAAGAGCGTCGAATAGAATAACTCCGCCGCCATAAACTTCGGGAATTCGGGCATGTGGACCTGATCCTTTGAAGGGATATAGCATGCTCGGTCCCCGCCTTCCGCATACCCTACGCCCATGTTCTCAATCATCGCGGCAGCGACATGCGAAAGCTGTTCGATGGGCCGCGTTGCCAGCGGCTCGGTCTCCTCTGGTGTAGGAAACTAGTCTTCCAACCCGTCGATCTGCTGCACGTTGAACACCCGGTAGGCTTTGAGATAGCCGCGCGTCTTCGCTTCTGCCTCGCCCTCCTGTCCGTCTTCCTTCGCTTCAAATGTGCCGTATTTGACGACGAGGGATGACTTCTCGCCTTTGCGCACCATGCCACCCAAGTCTTTCGCCTGTTTGAACGTCATCCAAACTGGGTTCCGGTAACCCTCAGCCCATGCTTTGAGGCTCAAAAGAACGTAGTTGATCCCCCTGTAGCTGTCTCCAGTCACCCGCAAGGGCAGGGCCGCAGCATTTGTCTGCCAAGGGCATTCCCAAGGTTTCACACCCTGTTCCAAAGCTGCAATGATCTGGTTTGTCACCTCTTCGTAGACGTCATATTTGGGCATGACGGCCTCCTTTCCGATGTTGCTTGGGTCTGCTCAATCCGAGGGTTTGTTTTCATTCAGCCCGTCGAATAGGTCGCCGTGGTCGATCTGCCAAGACGCGGACGGAAGCGGATCAACGCCCGTGGTTTCGATGATGACTTTTGATTGCCGTTCACGTTTCGCGCCGGAATCCGCGCGGTAGCTCTCGCTTATCAGAACGTGAAATCGGTTCGCTTGGACTGGGTCGCTCGAAAGGCAATAGCGCTTTGTAGACCCTCTACGCCCAAGCCATTGCGCATGGTCGTCTTCGCAGCGCAGGTATTCGATGCAATCAAGAATGTTACGCTTGTCAGTGGCTGTGATGTGCAGCCCTTCGATCAGCCGAACAGCAGGTTTCATGAGCCACCCGCCGTCATCGCCTTTTCGATCAGGCTGGTTTCGCCGCCGCAGTCTTCGCAATCGGCATTGCCATGGACGGTGACGATCTCCCACATCTGCAGTTCCGTGTTCCACTCGACGCTGGCGTCGCGACGGACGTCCTGACTGTCACAGGTCGCGCAGTGGATGGTGATCGGTGGGGCCGGGGACCGGGATAAATCCATGACATTTCTCCTTCGTGGTGTTGCTTGGGTCTGTCGCCCAATGGGTCGGGGTTGAGGGACAGCGCGAATGCGCCTGCTCCTGAAACATCGAATGCGATGAAAGAAAGGATCAGTAGACAGCGGACAAAATCGACATGACTGGCGCGGGCAGGCGGCGGAGCCGACAACACGGGAATGTCTATTTTGCTTGCTGTCGGCGGCATCCCTGCCGCACACGTCCCGCAGCGGCGTTCGGCTTGTCCGAACCCCCAGGGACCCAAGCTCATGTGAGCTGATCTGTTGCTTTGATGTTCTTGTTGTGTTCTTTAGCGATTTATGCGAAAACCCAAAGCCTACCCCGGGTGCAAGCTAGTAAAGGACATCACCGAACGCCTCATAATTCTGGTCTGCTGGGACTGCAAGCGGATTGGTGTCTATCCTCGCGACCGTTTCGCTGATCTGGTTGGACCAGACACCTATATGCCTGATGCCAAGACACTCATCGCCGCCCGCGTCTGTGAAAAAGCGCTAGATCGAAACGCGTTGCTGTTCGACCGATGCCAAATCCAATATTATCGGCCCGATCTCAGACATCGCGATCAGGGAACTCCATAGCATGTGCAACCTCTACTCCAACACCACAGCCGTTGAGGCCATGCGAAGGCTGTTCAAGGTCGATCCACGCCATGACCAACTTGGCAACGCAGAACCGAGATCGGCGATCCATCCAAAAGGCACTGCGCCGGTTGTCGCGCTGGATGACCAGGGAAATCGCGAACTGATTGAGATGTCGTGGGGGTTTCGAACACCAAAGGTGTCGAAACGCACCGGCAAACCGATCAAACCGGCAGCCTGGAACAATGCCCGAGACGACAAGCTGATGAAATCTGGCCTTTGGAAAGCGAGTTTTCAGGAGCGTCGGTGCCTGATTCCTGCGTCGAGTTTCAACGAGACGAAGGGCCAAAGGCCAGCGACAGACTATTGGTTTGCGTTGGTTGGTGAAGAAGAAGAGCGGCCCCCATTTGCGATTGCGGGGCTTTGGCGTCGAGAGATAGAAGATCTTCTTGAGCCGGAGCATCCGCGCTGCGTGCATACAATGGTGACGACCGAAGCCAATGACCTTGTGCGTCCGATTCACGCAAAGGGTCGAATCCCAGTGATCCTGCAGCCAGAAGATTACCAAACCTGGTTGACGGGATCGCCGGAGGAGGCCGCGGCGCTTCTTCGGCCCTACCCGTCAGAAAAAAAATTCGGATTGTTCTGCAGGTCATTGGTGAAAAGCGCGATGCCGTAACGGATTTCGGCCGCTAAGTGACCGGCCGTCATGGCTGCGCTTTCACGAGCTCGTCGGCGATCAGTCCAATGATGCTGGCATAAGCGATGGAACCATCCGGGCACTCAGCCCGGGCCAGTGACTTGGCAATACCGGCTGGGCGAGGTCCGTGCTGCAATAGCAGCGAGATCAGGACGCAGGCGTCTTGCCTCTGGAATTCCAGCGCAGAACCGGATTTGAAACCAGCCGAGTAGAAAACCTCGCGCGGCCTCCCATCCTCATTGGGATCGTATCCAACGGACAGGCGGATGGTGTGCCCTTCGGGCGTCACGATGCGGCGCGTTTCCGTCAAGCGACGCTTGGGCAAATCGTGCCGTGGATCGGGCGTCTCCTTCATGCCTTTATCCTCGCATGTTTCGCTGTGTTGTCGCTGAAAAAAGCCGCCCGGGAGGGAGTCGACGGAGTTTGCCGTGAGTGGCACTCGGGTCTTTGCGACCGCTGCTCAATGCCCGGTGTGCCCAGGCCGATCCAATGCGGATCACCTGCTTGCGTGGGGTGCGGGTGGTGATCTCGAAGTCCGGGTGCGTCTCCTTGGTCTTGTGGGGGTTCTTCGTCAACGTGATGTCCACGTCGAAGGTCAGTGATGCGATCCAGCCGGTGATTGCGTCGTCGTCAGTGCGGGTGATTTTTCCATCGATTGCCATTTGGCTTCTCCTTTGTTTCGATGGGGATAAGCCGGAAGGGACCGAATGAAGGATGCAGGCGGAAAAACGGAGGGCCCTCCGGAAACCGTTTTTCTACTTGCTGAAGCTCAAAAAGTATCTCGTGATCGGAGCCGAAGGCGGAGATCTTCAATACCGAGCTGAAGGAACATTCTTCAGGCGTTCCTTTCATCCCCATCAAAAGAGAAACAAAGGAGGAGGCCAGTGGTGATTGCCAAGATCACACTGATGACATTTCGCAAATACCAGTGATCGCAAAGCGGTTTCCAGTCGTGAATCCGCGTACCACCAACCCACAAGGCGACGGGTGCGCTTGGACGGGTCAGAACATTCGCTGCTCGAAGCCGGGGCGGTTTCCTAGATTGGCAGGGCAGGCGCGCGAAGGTCGAGATTCTTGGATTACGGGTCGGAAACGGCCATATTGGAGCTGAGAATTCCCAATTAAGCGAAAACCCTTTAGGAGGATTGCAATTCCGTGTTGCTAACGGGACAACACCCAACAATTTGCTGTGGTGATATCAGGGAAATAGCTTAATTTTATTGCAGGGATCTAAAGCGAACACCCCTAAGGGCGCTCGACATTAAAGGGCATTTGGCTTTCCCACCCACCGAAGGCAGACCGCATCACGATGGCTCATCCGATTTAGATGGGCGCTTCTGGCTGCTCTGACTACGCATGGGTATTCCGCTCTCCGAGAGGCGGAAAGGCACAGGGAGGCTGACCTGTCCGCTATCGAGAAACCGGCCTATCGCGTTGAAATCAGATAGGGACATAAGATCCTGGCGGGAGACTTCTCCGCCGATCCAGTCAGCCAGCAAATCAGCGTCGTAGGGACCTGATCTCATCGCCACGATGTTCCCGGTGTTTCCAAGAATCGATTGGGCCAAGCTTCCGTTGAGGCGTTTGAGACGATTTAGAGACTGTGTTGCCAACGTCATCTCTAGACCGAATTTCCGGCACTCTGCAATGATCTCAGCGACCACCTCCCCTGAATAGCTTTGAAACTCGTCGAGATAAACGCGTACGGGCCTGCGATCGGACCGGCGCCGACGACCGCGTGCCAACGCGGCGGAGAAGAGCGCGGAAGAAAAGATACTGCCGAGGATCTGGGCCTCCGTCTCGCCAACCTGCCCCTTGGCTAAGTTGACTAGGCAGACTCCTCCTGAGTCGAGAATTTCGTTGAAATCGAGCGTGGACTCCTGGCCGCACAGGATTGGGGTGATCACGGGGTTTCCCACGATTTGGGTGAGTTTTGACACGATGTATGGAGCAATATTCTCAAGCGATGCCTCCCCACCCGCTTTCACAGCCATGCCGCGCCAAAAGCGAGCGACCTGTTCGTCGTTACAGTGTTTGAGTAGTTCTCGACGGAAACTCGCTTCTACGAACACCCGGTCCATGTCGCCAATTGTGTACCTGCCAGTGCCGCAATCGGTCAGGAGCAAAAAGGCATTTCTGAAGTAAGCCTCGAACATCGGTCCGAAGCCCTCGGGCACGTCTTTGTAGAGCGAGTATTTTAGGATCCGAATCAATTGGTTGCATATGAAGCTCCTGCGATACGCCTCATCAGCCGATTGCAGTAAGTTGAGGACGTAACGATTCTCTCGGTCGGCGGTATCGGCACACCAAACCGGGATGTCGGGGTAAAATCCGACAACCTCTAAAGCATCTTCATAGAGATCGCCGTGGGGATCAATCAGAATCACGCCGTGCCCCCTTTGGATATCGTCAGCTATCATGTTTTGAATCAACGTCGACTTTCCAGTGCCGGTGGCACCGCAAATCAGAACGTGACGAGATCGCGCCGCGTCGCCAAGACAGACGGCCGAGCCGCTCGCATCGCGTCCTAGGAAAGCACTAGCCTCCGGTTTGTGGCCCTCAACGCTTCCGACAAAGCTGCATTTCTGGAGAACGACTTGCGAAATGCACATGGCAGGTCGCCTTTGCCCGCGCACGAGGCAGCCGGTAAGATCCAAGTCTGCTTCGTCTGCTTCCCTACTAGCCGCGGGCGGCAATGAAAACAAAGTAGCCAAAGCAGATGGAAGCGGATCGAAGGCCGGTAGGCCGGGAGTCACAGAAAGTGAGAGCGTTATGCCTGTCTTTGCCGAAAGCCACTCCTCAATCAGCTCGGTCATCGTTGCGACGCGTTCGAGCTCTATACCTGATCGCAACCAACGTCCACGCGACTCAAGGATGTCGCGATAGATGTTGGAGAGCGTTCTCAATTCTCTGCAATCGAGGTGGCGTGACGTCAAAGCAAGCCGAAACCGCGCCCGGGTCTTTGTTGCTAGAAGCAGGAGCAGGGCTTCGGAAAGTGCTTCATCCGCACTACTGGCACCCAGAAACACAGCTTGACCATTGCCTTGGCGCCTTGGTCCCTCCACAAGCAGACGCGGATCAGGCGCGCCGAGCAAATTGTATGTTGTAACGGGAAATGCCCTCAACGGAACTGCTCGAAGTTTCGGGAGTGACGCTGGCGAGGTGCAGGCCCTAGAGGCGACGTCGAAACTCGGGAAGGCAAGCTCAAGGACATGTCGAAACTCGTCGGCATCGGCCGCACTATGGAGGATGGCTCCGGCGGAGAACTCCAGAACCGGACTTGTTCGATCTAACTTTCCAAAATCAAGCCAAAGGCTTTCGCCAACTTGAAGCTTATCAGCGAACTGCCAGATGGCAGAGTCGTTCGCAGACTGCGTCGGAGGGTGGAGAGGTCCCGAGGTAAACCCAAAAGAATGTGAAACAACATCTGGCGAAATGCGGGCCACGGTCTCTTCAGCTGCGAGCATCGCGTACTTGGCGCTGGCGGGAAAAGGGTTCATAGGCATCTCCTGCAGAATTTTTGATTTATGAAAGGGAGGCTTTCGGAACGGTTGAATCTCTGGTGGGCGATCCTCCAGCATGCTCAGCTCGCGAGTTGAACATTGCATTGGCACACGGTTTTCGTGTCTCATCTTCAACGCAAACTTTGAGACAAGGACCAAGCAGAATTAATGGCTATCGAACTGGACATTCCACTGGTGCGCCAACTGATCGAGACGCGCTTTGGCTCTGTGGATGCGTTCGCCGTCGAATGGGAACATCGGGTTGAGACACGCAAGCAACGGTCTGGTGGAGCGCGGGACCGAGCCACAATATATCGTTGGCTGAAACAGGGAATTCCATCAAAGCGCGACGATCTATTTGGCTTCGCGGCTGCTTTAGATGTTGATCCTTTTGCGCTTCTGCGCTTGGATTCCAGATTCGTAGAGCGCAACTTTGCTAGGGAGCGTCTTCTGTTTCAGCTTGGTAGCACAGCCAGGTCTAAGCTTCACCCATTTTGGGAGGTCTTTATACCATCTCCGGCCTGGCCGAACGAAGAACTGCCAAGCAACTTCTTTGGAAGAGGATGGTCCAAATTTCATTTCGATCACGAAGCAACCGAAATCGCAAACGTCTTTGCAGGTGTTTCAATTCAACCTGAGACCTGCAAGGATCAAATCTCACCAAGAGTTTTTATGTTTGCGTACCGGCGCGCAGAAGCTGTGGACATGCTTTGGCGTCCCTACGGTGTGGTTATTCACCGATACGATAGCACACGACTTCTATCTGAGAATGGCGCCTACGTAGAGCATCGCACGCCATACTCAACTCTAGACTTTCTAGTCGAAACATACTTTGGACGTGGGCCGGCCCAGTTCCAAATTGCTTCATTGCATGAGTTTTCTGCAAGCGTCACCATTCCATCAGAAAGCTCGCTAGCAGTTAGATTCCCTGCTTAAGTACGCGATCGATCCTTCTCGGCTGCTTTGCGGCTGCGCATCAGATAACGCATCGCTTCGTGCGCCTCCCAGACTTGCCCGTTGAACGTCAGTTCTTTGCCTTCCTATTGCGCCTCATCTCAACAGCACGACTTGTATAGCCAACGTCACGGCGGCAATTCTCTGCCAGTTGCCGGAAACAATCTGGAATTTTCAGGAGACTGGATCGAAGACTACGACGAAAACCACCCACATAGCGGTCTGTAATGGCACTCACCTCGCGGGTTTGTCATAGCCAAAACCAAAACCGGCGAAGTGTCCGTTGAAACGGGGACTGGTTCACGCATCGAGTAACTCTGTCTCAAAGCGTTTGGTTAAAATGAGACACCAAGACAGCGGGTTCGTGCAACATACACGCTTAAATCGTTAGTGAGACGAAGCAGCATGACTACGACGATGCCGGAACTGGAGCCACTCGCAAGATTGTGGTGGGCGCCCAAAAGGACAGCCAGCCATTTCTTTGCTGGAGGTAGCACAAGCTATGGGCTTCAACTTTATATTCGTCACTGGAGGATTGTCGTGCTTACGATCATCAATCTGCCTGTTAGCACAGAAAAAAGTTGACTCGCTAGCAGTCTGGGCAGTTCACTAGCCATATTTAAATAGCAAAAGAGAGAGAAATTGAATGTCTGGTAAAGAGTTGGTCGAAACTGTCTACGGAAAGCGGCACAAGTACGAAATCATGCGAACACCTGGTGGCTTATTGAGCAGTTCCAGTTTTTCGATCTATCGAGACGGTTCGTATTGGAAAGGGTCCTATGACTCCCTTGCAAGGGCTGTTGAAGTTGCCAAAGACGCAGGGTAGCGCGACCGCATGCTCCTAATTGCTAGTTCTTTTTTAGTACGGATCCTCTCGAAGCGAAAGTGTTAGCCAAACAGAGCGCCGCGCAAGCGGCTGCGGCAGCTAAGGGTGTATTAAACAAGCCAAGCTAAGGGGCAATTGCGAAACACCAGAACCACTTTTATTTTGGGGGCCTATGGGAAGCAAATGAGTTTGTTCAGTAAACTAACGGGTGGGGGAGAGACAAATCTCGACTCCAAGGCAGCAATTCTGCTGGCCTGCATTACGATGATCGCTGCGGACGGCGACATTGACGACGACGAATTGTCAATCCTTCACCGTATTAATGGACCGAACGAGACACCAGCTTGGGATAGTGCTCTGAAGGCTTGGAAAAGGCACGACTTCGACGAGTGCATCACTTTGGTGGCCAAGTTCATTGATCGAGAACACGTCAATCCGCTCATGGCCAACCTGATCGACATTGCGATGGCCGATGGGTATCTGGCAGGTGATGAGCAGCAGCTACTTGAAGCTTATATGGAAGCGCTTTCACCTGATCAGGCTCGCGTCGAGATGTACATCGAAGTCATCGGAGACAAGAACTCCGTTTCGACCATATAGTATCTCGGAACCGCGGGTAGATGGTCGAGGTTTTAACGCTGGGGATCATGGTGAGTGGCTTTCTCATCTTGGTTGGTGCCACTTTCGTAGGCAAGCGTTTGCTGGCGCTGACCATGGCCGGAGCTTTCCTGGGGCTGGCTTTCGAACCCGTACTATTGAGAGCTTCGCCGGAGCTTTTGGCTGGCGTACCCGCTTGGGTCCGCATCGCAGGAGTAACGATTGTAGGACTCTGGGCCCTGCAGGCGCTGCTTTCCTTTCTGTTTGGCAGGAAAGTTGCGGATACAGCAGTTGGAAACATCGTCTCGCAATTTGTCGTAGCAGTTGCCCGCGCGGGAGTTTGGCCGTTTCGATGGCTGCAGAGGACATTGAACTTCATAGGGCGAAACGATGGTGGCTGAAAGTACCCTGAGGTGAAGCTTCATAATAGTGGGTTCGCTGTCGGACACGTCGAGGTCTAGGATATGTAATTGGGAGAATCCAAAAATGGGAAATGGAATGCTGTCGAGGATCAACTGGGGTAGCACCCTAATCTTCATGCTCTGGCGCGTAGCATTCGGAAGTGTCGGCCTATACCTATTTTTTGCGGTTACAGGCGGTGCGAGCGGCATAAATCCTATAGCTTTGCCATTTGCGGTCCTCATTATGTCGGTTATGTCATTTGTGTTTGCGTGGATGTCTCAGCAAGGTGTCCCACTTGTGGGGTTGTTCAGCATGGTCTGCAGCATCCCGATGTACATTGGAGATCCGATGGTCTGGGTTCTTCACAAAATCCAAGCCAAGTGGGTTCCAGTCGCCGAACCGGGTTTCTTCAATCCACCGTTCGTTTGGGTTCTCAATGAGTAATTTCCGCGAAGGGGTGCCACGCGATGAGCGGTCCAAAGTGCGGTGAGTGGTCCGTCGATTCTAACCTAGAGCGCGAGCGCAGGATCGGAGTCGAACTCCGCGCTAGTATCGATAGTACGAGGCTCGCGCTCATCGCGTTGCATGCGAAATGGACTGCGGCGACCAAGAAATATGGAAGCGAGTTTCCCGGCCTACCGTCACAGGACTTAGGTCGAGCTTCTGACGACGCCGACAATGACACTCTACGTAGGGTGTTGGACCAACTGCGGTCGAAATTGACTTCTCTCGAAAGTCAACTTGCCGACGCAGAGTCTGTGCATAGGATCAGAGATCTGCTCTCGAAAGCTTCAGCGTTTGAAAAAGCCACAAAAGTCTCGGACACAAGTCGTCAATACAGAAACGCGGACACTGTGGAAATGCGGAAAGCGAAGCTTTCTGCGACCTTGTCTTTGCTTGATCCGAGCGCAGCCGGCGACCAGCGGCGCGCAATCGAACTATTAAGCGAAGAGGCACTCGCAAAAACTGACGTTTCCAAGTTCGAAAGCGCCTTGCTCGAACTCCGACTGGGGATTCAAAGATCCAATCGGAATAAGAAAGAGCGAGATCGGGTCGCAGCGAAAGTTGAGGAACTTCTTGATCACCTAACCGGATTGGAAGGTCAGGAAGTCTCGCGACTCAAACATGAACTTCTTCAAGCGCGTGAAGGCGAATCTAAACTCCGTTCCGGCATCGAAGCAGAGGTTGCTTCTGCTGCCGCGGCAGCAACTGCGAAGGAGGACCGGCACTACGCGTCCAAGGTTCTGATCGAAGAACTGGAGAAACTCGGATATTCTGCAGAAGACAACATGCAGACGGTTTTGGTAACGGGCGGTGAGTTGCAGATCAACAATGCTGATCTCAAGGAGTATGCCGTGTGTTTCGCAGTCGATAACCAACGGGGGCAATTCGATGTCCACCTAACTCGCAGTTCGGATGCCGCTGACTCGATTAGTGGCGAGCGTCGGCTACGCGATCGGAGTATGGAAGAGAAGTGGTGCGGCGATCTCGCCTCAGTGCTCGCGTCGGCGGCCGCGCGAGGCGTAGTAACCCGAATAACAGAGCGAGAGAAACCGGGCGTCGTTCCGGTCGCGGTGCGGCATGAGGCTGAGCGTCGCCGAAGCACCGTCGCTCCCCGCGCGCGCTCAATGCGGCTCCCAAGTAGCGAATGAAAAGCTTATGACGATCCAAAACCCCAAAAGCCAAAGCCGCTGGCCTTATTGGATAAGACAAGTCGAACAGTACCTCGATGTCAGTTCTCACTTTGTGATCTCCGGAAACATCCGAGACTTGCACTTGATTCCGACAAAGGACGGCGACTTGTTCTGCTCAACAGTGGAGAGCCTCGGAGAAGCGCTAGCGCCACGAGGTTTAGAAGTCATGTTGGTCTATGACCCAGTAGACGGTTTGCGCGCGCATCCAGAAGCCGGATTTGCGAGGGTGGTTGATGCAATAGGTCGTGATCATCTCACTCAGAAGGCACCCGGTCCGCTGTCCATGGGGGACCTCGCTGGACTTATATCGGGAATGCAGGTCTGCGGCGATCTAAGAGTTTGCTTGATCGTTGACTACGCTTCGCGGCTAGTATCCAGAGGTACAGACCTTACCGAAGTCGAAAGAGAATTCTTCACGAGTTGCTTGAAGTTGGCAGATACAGCTCAGGAAATTCGCGCGCCTCGAGATAACGGAGAACTGCTCTTCAACCCTGTATTCTGGTTGGTGGATTCTCCCAACGATCTTCCTGATTGGTTTGTCGTTGGAAACGAACGAGTTAAGGGAATTCCCATCGAACTGCCAAGTCGCGAGGTTCGGAATCAAGCGGCGACGCGTCTGGTTCAAGACCTTCCGGGTGCCAAAGAGCTTCCAGAGTTTCGACGCCTAAAGGTGTCAGAACGTCTCGTAGACCTGACCGATGGGATTTCGCTGACGGGTATGCTTCAAATCCGAACGATTGCGCGACAATCAGGAACTCCCGCTGATCAAATAGAGGATGCAGTAAGAAGCTTTAAGGTAGGGGTTTCGGACAATCCCTGGAAGCAATCCCACTTGCGGGAGCGTCTGCTGCAAGGCGAGGCCCAAATCGGAGGGTCGATCAAGGGACAGTCGGTCGCAGTCGAGAAGACCCTCGATATCCTAAAGCGATCGGTGCTCGGTCTAACTGGCGCTCAAGCAAGTTCATCAGCTGGCCGGCCTAGAGGCATCTTGTTCTTTGCCGGTCCGACTGGCGTAGGGAAGACTGAGCTTGCCAAAGCCGTCACAAAGCTGATCTTTGGAGATGAACAGGCATATACACGGTTCGACATGAGTGAATTCTCCTCCGAGCACTCGGAGGCAAGACTTATTGGTGCGCCACCAGGGTACGTTGGCTTTGATGGTGGCGGCGAACTCGTAAATGCGGTTCGTCAGAAACCGTTCTCTTTGATACTGTTCGACGAAATTGAGAAGGCACATCCAAGGATTCTTGATAAATTCCTACAAGTCCTTGAAGACGGTCGCTTAACGGACGGTCGTGGGCGCACAGTCTTCTTTTCAGAAACTGTTCTCGTATTCACGTCGAATCTTGGCATGTACTCAATAGACCAGCACGATAATCGAGTGCAAAATGTCTCTATGGAATGTACCTACCAGGAAATTGATGGCCGAATAAGATCGGCGATCTCGGAGCACTTTCGGTTTCAACTACAAAGACCCGAGCTGCTCAATAGATTTGGTGACAACATCGTCGTCTTCGATTTCATTAGGGCAAAAGTAGCTGACGAGATCTTTGATAGAATGCTGTCGAACGTTGCGTCGCGTATTAAGAGAGAGCTTGGCTTAGAGGTTTCGCTTTCGGAAGAGGTTATCCGAACCGTCAGACAGTACTGCACTTCCGATCTGACAAATGGCGGTCGAGGCATTGGAAACAAACTCGAGACAGCTCTAATCAATCCACTTTCGCGTGAACTTTTCCGAAGCGATCTGACGAAAGGGCGCGCGATAAGCTTGGTCGGATTGGAGATCTCTGAGAATTCCGTAGTGGCTCAACTCGAATGAAAATTCGCCTCAATAAGGCACATTTCCCGGTCCGAAGTCTTGGGCCTGGTGAACGGGTCGGGATCTGGTTCCAGGGATGCAGCATCCGATGCAGTGGCTGTGTTTCTCTTGACACGTGGGGACTGCGCCCTTCGACCGCTGTCGATGCCAATGAAGTAATCGCGTGGTGTTGGTCTCATCTTGCAGGGAGCGCTGAAGGGCTGACAGTTAGTGGCGGCGAGCCCTTCGAACAACCGGAAGCGCTTACCTACATAATTGAAGAGCTTAAGTACTTGGGGGAGGCATCAGAAATCAGCTTTGACGTACTTTGCTATACTGGCCTTCACTATGGTGAAGTGTCTCGCCGATTTGCGCAGGTTCTGAGGTTGCTGGACGCGATCGTCACCGGGCCGTTCGAACAGCACCTGCCAACTAAGAAATATCTATGTGGGTCAGATAACCAGGAGCTTCGAATACTAAGCGAGAAGGGTAGAGAGAGTTTTGAACGGGGGGGTAGGTTGTCCCAGGAGAAGCGGATGGGTGTTAGCGTAGCCGACGATTCCGTGTATCTTACCGGAATTCCACGCGAGCATGATTTGGAGAAGCTTCGCAGAGCATTGGCCTCACGCGGTGTCAGTCTTGGGAAAATGTCATGGCGCGAGTGAGAGTCTGCAAGTTCTGCCGGCACCCGAACCCGGCGGATGAGTTCTTCTGTCAAGGGCATATGGGCGACGAAAACTGTGGCATGCCCTTGCAAGGTCTGCCGATTATCGACGAAGGCCAAATTGCTGAGGAACCTTTCGAAGAAACACGATCCAAGAGTGGCTACGGCGAAACATCCCAAAATGGTCAAGACGCGGAAGAGGGGACTATCGCTATACTTGAGTGTCCTTGGGGGCCACTGAGAATAACTGGTGCGCTTGGCATTGGCAGAGACATAACTTTTTGCACTGCGGCTGCAAGTTTCTCTGGCTACATGACCGTCTCCGGGGTCCATGCACGAGTCTTCTATTCACAGGGAGAATGGTTTGTCCGGGATATGGGTTCAACGAATGGGACATTCTTGAATGGAGTACAATTAACGGTCCACGAAGACAATCTGATAAGCGATGGGGATCAATTGCATTTTTCCAAGAGCTTCAGAGCAGTTTTTCGCACTATTCAGGGGTACGAATGAAAATAAGCGGAGCCGCAGTAACGAATACTGGTGGTACTCGCGTTTCGAACGAGGACTGCTTGCTGGTAGGCTCGTGGAAGGAGCAACGTTCGATGATTGTTCCATACACCTTCGAGTTTTCGACGCCTCGAAGTGAGGTAGTGCTGGTTGCTGATGGTATGGGCGGGCATCGTGCAGGAGAGTACGCAAGCAATATGGCGGCGAATGCCTTTATTTTAAACGATCAGCCCATGACCGATACCGTCAGTCTTGAAGCTTTTATCAAGAGAATAAATCGGTCGATCTTCGATGCATCCACGGAAGACCCGAACCTAGAAGGAATGGGAACGACCGTTGCGGGCTTGGTTTGCAACGCTGAGGGTTTACTTTGGTTCAATGTTGGGGACAGCAGGGTCTTCCGACTTCGAGATGCATTCCTGATGCAATTGAGTGTTGACGATGTTGCCCCGAGAGCAGTGGTACCTGGAACTGCAAAGGCAGGATTGAACCAAGCACTCGGTGGCGCGCCCCAGTTCATTGATATTGAACCGCACATCGGAACGGAGCCTTTGGTAGATGGGTGGAGATACCTCATCTGCAGTGATGGATTGACTGACGTCGTATCGGCCTCGACCATCGAGGACATGATCTCGGATAGCGACGAAGCGTCAGTGCGGATGCTCCTTGATATCACACTCGCGGAAGGAGCTCCGGATAACGTTTCGATAATAATGATTACTGTTAGGGCCGAGACTACGGATCGCATGGGGGAAGTAGGATGACTGACCGGACGGTGCGCGAAGGAGCAGACGATGCTACAGCAGGTCGGACGGTGCGAGAAGGATCGGTTATTGGGGGGACAGTTCGAGAGCACACTGGTGGCGGAACGCTTCGCGAAGAGAGCGGTTCACCTATACCGGAAGGCTGCTCTGGTCGTGCCTGGCTACCCTCGGCGTTGGCCAGCAGGTTCGAAGTTGTAGAGGAGCTCCCGGCCCGCGGAATGGAAGCGGATCTTCTGGTTGTTGCAGGCGAAGATGGTCGCCGCTTCGTGGCGAAGATCTATCGCCGAGACAAGAAGCCTAAAGAAGAAGTCCTTCGCATACTGAAACAAGCAAGATTTGAGCATGTCGTGCGTCTGGAGGAGTTCGGCGAGGAAAACGGCACCTACTGGGAGTTGATTGAATACATCGAGCATTCCAGCCTCAGAGCGCTAATCGATCAGAAGGGCCCGAAACTGCCCGATGCGACAGTCAGGCGGATCCTACGAGAACTCAATGATGCGCTCACTCATCTACATGGACTGCCGATCGAGCATCGGGACCTCAAGCCGGACAATGTCCTAGTCAGGACCCGACAGCCTATTGATCTTGTGCTGGCCGATTTCGGAATCGCATCCTTGATGGATGCATCTGTCAGAGAGACTAGCGCTCACAGGACGATAAGTTACGCGCCGCCAGAAGCGATAGGTGTTTTTACAGACGAAGACGACAGGAGCCGTCGCAACGTCGCAGTCGTCCGGACCCGCTGGGACTACTGGTCGCTTGGAATGATCCTCGTGGAGATGTTGGTAGGAGAACATCCTTTCAAAGGCCGATCGGAAGGAGTGATTGCGCATCGTCTCGCAACTCAGAATGTCGATGATCTGGTCGAAGGCATTGAAAAAGAGGGGTGGCGAAAACTCTGCCGTGGCCTACTTCGGCGTGACCCGCTCAAGCGTTGGGGTTCCGAGCAGGTCAGCCTGTGGTTGGCGAACGAACGCGATTACCGGTTGGCCGTCGAAGACGAGGTTGAACCCAACGAGTTTCAAGCCCCGCCCATACTGTACTATGGAAAACCGTGTCCTCTCCCTAAAGAACTTCTGATACATTTGCGAAAGGATTGGCACAAAGCTGAGGAATACTTTGCGTCGGGCACGAACCTCAATGAATTGGTTGAATGGCTGCGCTTCAAGCTCGGTATGGAAGACCTAGCCGACGCAATCAAGGGTACGGACACCGACACTACCCTTAAGACAATTGAAAGTCGGACTTTTTCCTATATTCAGACGATTGCCAAATTTACTGGTGATCATCGAGTTGAATACAAGGGCCGAGAGCTTTCGCCTGAAACGATCAAGCAGACTGCGGAATGCGCTTCAAAGGGTGACAGAGCGGCTGGCACACGACTCCTTGAATTGCACGAGAAAGGAGTTGTGCTAGTCGCCGGGAAGTTTGAAACGGCATCCGAATTTTCCAAGATTGCCAGCAATTGGCATGACGCCATTTACGATTACCGCAGCAAGGTTCAGGACATCGAACGTAACGGCGCTCGGGCGCCGGCGCTTGAAGGCGACACGCTAGTTAAACTGCTCGCTGCCTCTGTACCTGTCTCTTCGGTCGTGCACGAACTGAGAAGTGCCGCCCACCGCGCCATCACATCGGACGCCCGAGAATGCTCGTGGTTCCGCAACCTCGGTGATCCTAGCAAAGCTTCCTTGGGCGCGATTGTGATCATGCCCCATGTCATTCGTGACGCCGAGGCGGGTGCCAGAAAAAGAAGGTCCGAGGCAAGAGTCAAAGAAATTGAAAGGAGAAGGTTTATCGCTAAAGCGATCGCTGGGGGCGTCATCGCGGTAGTTGTTTTGGCAATTGGGTATTACAAGTTGAAAGAGATCCAACTGAATCGACAGGCCCTCATTCTTGCCTCCGAAAAAATTGAGAGCATTATTCCCCAAGATGCACCTCCTGGCTCATTTTTCATGAGATTTGTCGATGGTTCTGGGGGGAACTTCCAAATATTTCAAAAAGACGACAAGATGTTTTTGATAAACCCCTCGGGAACAAAATGCTCGTGGGTTCTTTCAGCCGAAACAACCGGGGTTGGGAGTCAGGTCATTTACGACGGTATCGTTGATCGAAATTTTGTTGGAAAATTCTTTAAAGGGCACTGTGGCGGTGATATGAAAATTGGAATGCGACTCCTGGGTGAAAAAGCATTATCTTTACAATGGATTAAGGGAGAAGAGGTAATTGCAGATGGTACATTTGACAGAAGTGCGTACGATTCCTCTGAGCGGAACCGCATTTCAACGCAATCCGCGCGAGTATGGGCATCAGACTACAACACTAACAGCAATCGAGTTCAATTTGAGCCTTGGGCAAATTCAATAATCATTCATGTCGAGTGGGAAGGAAACTTCGTTCCCAGCGACAACGCAGAGTTCCAAATTATTTTTCCTAATGGTGGAACTGGAAATTGCCTCCAACGATATTGCTCTTTGGCAAAAGATAATAACGGATCTTATTCGAAGGGCACTTATATCTTAAATGCCAAAACGCGTCATCGGAATTTAGCATCATCGAGGTTTGTTGTACGTTGAAGTACGCAGGACGCAAAAGTAAGTGGGCATTTGACAACTTATCTCAGCGATGGCCAGAATATTTCTGGCTTAGGGAAAACAGTGTTCCGACCCCACATTGATCAGTTGAGGCGTTTGTTTTTGAGTTTCCAGCGCTCGGCGAGTTGGCCATCTTCAAATACATCAGCGGCTTCTACAATCCACGACGCAGGCATTCCGCGCTCGGCTAGAAAAGCCCCGTGGCCTTCGAGCGAAACGTCGCATTAGTGAACAAAAGGAGCGGCATCAAACCGTTGCAGGTCCAGTTACGGATCCTTATGATCACTATTCGCCACAAATTCAGTCAGTCCCGCCTACTAGCCCGACAATGACGCTAGTGCATGATCGAATTTTGGTCCATCGGGGCGGCATACTCCTAGCAGTTTGCGGTCCTTCGATCACATTTGAGAGCGCCCAATTTCTTCGAGACGCTTAGTGATAACTGAATTGGCAGCGTCTGCTTCAGATCTTTTCATCTTCACCTCGAGGTACTCGCCGCTGTGCTCAACTACCTTCAACACTGCCGCTTCTCGCCGCAACCACCAAAGGCCAAGTGCTGCGGCCAAAAATCCTAGAGTTCCTATGAAAGAACCAATGAGGTAGGAGATCACGACACCCACTAGACAGATACCGTAACCTGTTATCGGAGTATCTGCGTAAACGTGAGAACTCCACGTGTTATATAAGTCGATCGCGTACCTAGGGCTTTCCACGGGCTTATTGACCGCGACGACGGCTCGGCCCGTAACTGCGACGTTCTTCCCGGCGAAGAGAATGTCGTCATGCGGCTCTTGGCTTCTGGCGGCGATACTTGGTGGCGATGCCTGTGCATCGCTGTTTCCAAGTTGGCCGAGAATTTCGTCCAGTTTCTCGGATGCCGATCGGCCATCTGTCATCGTCCTCCCTTGACACAACAGTTCAAGTTGCTCCGAGCAGTTCCTGATCTCGCCGCGAAAATGCTCCGCGTAGTCGTCCATTGGAGGCGAAGACTGCTCAGCCAGATCTACAAGTTTGTCAAGCTCAGATATCGACCACTCCATGTGGGCGGGATCTTGTCTCATGTCCTTGTCGCTGAAAAGCTTAGTATAGTCCTGAGCTATTTCAACGTATCTCCGAGCCAAGTATAGGGCCTTTTGTTCAGTGTTTGCCTCAGTCCATCTATTGGAAACAGAGTCGGGTAGATCTGGTGTTGACTCGATTTCCCCTCCGGCAAGCTCTGCTTCTCTGGATCTCATAGCATACCGAATCTTTTTGTATTCCTCGTACTCATCAAGCTCCCCGTAACTTAATAGATTCCCAATTATACTTGGAGCCGTTAGGGAGCCCTTGTGCTCCGGTAAAACGTGCTTCACGTAATCATGAATTAGCCACTCCAAGCTCAGGCTATCCATCGAACGGTGATAAAATTCGGGATAGCCTAACTTAACGGCGTTATTTAGAACTTGACCACAAAAGCGACAGCTTTTGGCTTCTGACTTGACCATTTCGGCGCAGTTCGGGCATTTGAATTCATCAGCTTGGTTGGTCAATTTTTTAACCTCTCGAAATACAAAGTTGTATGATTATTCTCTGGAGTTTATGCTCCAAACACGCCTCCAAAAGCTCCCTGCGATTTAACGATCTCGTACTTGTATCGCTTGCCATATACATTTTCCACGACGTCCCTAGTCGACATTCGCTAACCCTCCGAAAAATGACTTTATTTTACTTCGCTGGAAGACCCAAGCAAGAGCGTTGCGCGCAAACAGACCAACGCGTCTGCAGCTTCAAACGGGATACCCACCCTGTTTCAACGGCGCGCGCGTAGCGTTTAGAGATCTGTTCATCTATTTTGATTTTGGGACCGGCAGCAGTCCGGCTGGCGGGGCCGGCAGAGCGTAGATGCGAAGCTCCCTGCTTCAGCAACGGTTGCAACCGAAAGGCTCGGCAAGACCTTAAGAAAAAAGTCCCCGCAGCATAATGCAGACGGGGCCAAGTTGATCCTCACCACAAGGATGTTTTGAACACATTCAATGAAAGCATGAACCGCGCGCCATCTGTCTCCCTTAGGAATCGCGTCGAGGTCACGAGCCAACACGGCCCGGCGGTTTCTCAATGCCACGAAAATCGGTGTGGACGGATGATTGGCCCGCGCCCCGCGCTGCGGGCGGCGGATACCAATCGGACCATGCCTGTAAAACCAAATGGCCAGATTGATCGCCTCAAGGTCTGCATCGCGGTAGATCACATCGAGCGGCATACACACGGCGTGAGTTTCCAGATCGCGATTGCGCTTTCGGGAAAGGCGTCGTCGGTTCAGCACATAGCCGCAGTCACACCATTCGCGCGCATTGTTCCACCAAAGACGCGTGCCTGGTGTGCCGTATTGCAGGAGCTGCGTCATGGAAAGAGCTCCAATTGAACTCCGGTCAGGCGTTCCAACTGGTTACGGTCGGTACGACCGGTTGGGTCTATCCGCGTAGCAATACGGCGGGTGGTGCGCAGCATCCGATGCAATTTCTTTTTTCACCATATCCGGGCAGCCATTGGAAATGAGACCTAGCGTTTCCCGATCTTTTGAGCGCAGCAATGTGCAACAGCCGAGATTGGCCGCGTGACGGCACCTATAGGGTCCATGCTGCGAAGTGTGGGTCGCTTTGTAGGGTCGGTCTCACGTTCTTTTTTCGCGCATATTGGACACTCTTCTGTAACACTAACCGCGAGAGCTGCAGCTCTCCGTCCCACCCTGGACGAAAGCATGAAGGGCGCGCAGGAGTTGTGTCCTGCAAGGCTGCATAAAAAGCTGATGCGCCACCGTTAACACCCTCTACACCAAGCAGGATTGCATCATAGGGGTCGCTTGGTGCGGTAGGAGCAGGCTCGGCGGAGCCTGTGCTTTTTCCCTGAAAACACAGCGTTTTCAGCGTCTTTTTCGGACCGCCTACGGAGAACACAATCAAAGGAAATGAAATGACCTGTGAATGCCCCGGGAACGTCGCAACGATTGCAGAAGACCTGCCGCCACCGCTGCAGACATACGAAGCAATCGCTCAGACGCTTCCCCCACAAAGCACAATCGAAATCATCACCACGAGTGTGAAATCCTTCGGAGGCACAGTGATGCAAACCATGACAAATGCTCCGCACTTTGTCGGTTCCACATCATGGGGCTGGGCCGCACTAGGCCTGTTTGCACTGCTGATCGTCCTGTGGCGCACCCGCAGAACCGTCAGCGTGACGAACAACTACTATGCCCACCCGAAGAACAAGTTCCGCAAACGCAAGGACTGAGCCCATGGCACAGCGACAGCTGTGCCTCTTTTTTCCGGACAGCCATTGGAAGTGAACCCGTTGAAATGAAAGGTTAATTCAATGCAAAATGGAAAATTCATGTCGCATCGAGAGAAATCCAAACTGTTCGCACAGCTGGATGCACTCTTTAGACAATTTGAACCCGCACGCTTGGCTATCAGCGTACGTGTGTTCACATTCCTACTAGGCGCTGCAGTGCTCTCAGCACTCGCACTGGCCGGACTTCAGATGTTCAAACCTGAACAGTTCATGGATCTGCCCGCCATCGCACAGAATGTGGCGATCTGGACCACCAACCTGCTTCCGTGGGTCGGTGCTGGATTGCTCGCAGTCTGTGCCGGTGAGTGGATCGGTGTGGCTATCACAGGAAGAGATCCTGAATAAACCAATGCGTGCCCCGCAAGGGGCACTGCACGCTTTTTTCTGCGATTTCAATAATATCCGGACACCCTACGGAAAACCCTGGCATATGGTTGGTAATATGCAAGCACCCATCCGAGGTGCCGAAAAGTAATCCCTTTTTTTCGCATGCCCAAGTGAGGACCAGAGGTCCGGGCCCCATGTAAATTTAGTTTGTTGAGCAAGGACGCGTGACGACGCTAGTCAACTCTATCTGGACCAGATCCGCGGGTGCGCGAATATAGAGCAACCGCGCTCGCCATTTGCAGGAAAAGTAGGTCAAAGAATTTTGAAGAGGCAGATTAGTGGGGTCGAATTGCTAAGAGGTTTTCTGGTTTACGCAGCCTTCAACTTCGATCAGCAGATCCTTGCGGCAAATATCAACATTCATGAAAAACAGTTTCCGCCTGTCCAGCTTCCATTTCTTCGTCAGAATGTCGCTAATCAAACCGTAGTCTGAAGCACGTCTGAAATAGACCTTGAGGTGATCCACGTCTTTCAATGTAAAGCCATGTGACTGGCCGGTCACATTTTCGTCTACGGAAGAAAGTATGCACTCAACATTTTCCATCATGATGTCGATCTGCTTAACTAGATTTCCTTCGCCAACGGTTTCAGAGCCTCGGATGCTGGCAGTACCTGACAGGAAAAGGCAGGTTCTGAGTGCATCACCCTGCTTCGGTTCCTTTAGAACCGTCGCTCTGGCAAAGCTGGGGGCTTTGGGGCCATAGTATCTGGGATAAAGGTAGGCAGGTGTCTGCAAAGGGTTTTCAATATGTCGGTACTGACAATTTCTTGACGCGACAATGTATCCGAGGATGTCGTTAGAATGCGATCCTATCCCAGTTGCCGCAGGCATTAAATTTTCGCTTAGATGAAATGCCTCAAATGCTCTAGCCCGACCTGCGCAGAACGATCGGTATCGTTCAATTTCTCCTTTTGGAACCTCGTTAATTCGCGGAATGAAATTCCAAGACCTTAATAAAGTGGTGAAACCCGAGTCCAGTAAGTACGAAAACAATTCATTGTAGGAATGATTGACAGTTGCTTCGACATTCTCGATCGTGCCTAGCTTACCAAATACAATTACGTTTTCACCAACGTCTATGTACCGGAGGTCGCTGTTGGATATACTTCCGTATTGGATGTTTCTTCCCGAATCTGCCCACCAGTTCTCGCAAAAGTCCACTTTGTGTGTCGGCGTGCCCATGGCCACGCTCATTTCACGCTCGTTGACTGGAGAGACATTTGCAGTGCAGTCGACGTAATGCACTCTGAAAACCGGTGCATCACCCGGACTTGCCGACGAATTCGATTTGCTTAAGAAATAGTCTATTCCGCGCATATTCAATCTCAGCAAAGTGGCGGCATAGTGCCGCCAGGTGATAGGTTTCATTTGTTCTATTAGAGGTCCAGCCAGGCTGGTACACCGCATTTGAAAACCGTCGACGGCAACAGATTTTATACGATTGCTACTAGAACCGTTCCGACCCGTGAGAGACATCCAAAACAGTCATTTACGATGCGCCACCATCTATGCAAATCTGTTGACCAGAGATAAAACCAGCTTCCTCACCAGCTAAAAACTCAATCAATGCCGCCACCTCATTGACATAACCCGCTCTTTTGACCGGAGTCTGGCTAACAAGTTTATCATAGTTTTCCAACGCCGCTGTTTCGTCTGTCTCGATTAAACCCGGAGACACTACATTTGCGGTAATGCCACGGGATCCGTATTCGTAAGTCAGCGATTTTATCAACGGCAGGAAACCTCCCTTTGCAGCAGCATAGTTGGCCTGCCCCCGATTCCCCTTAACCCCAGACAGGGAAGAAACAGCGATCACACGTCCCCATCGGGACCTAATCATTGGCAAAATCAAGGGGCGAAGCGCCGAAAAAAAGGTGTTAAGATTGATATCAATGACCGAGGTCCAATCGTTCGGAGACATGGCTGCAAAAGGCATATCCTTCTGCCGTCCCACACAGTGGACAAATACCTGAACCGGCTGATCGACGCTTAGTTGCGCCAAAGTCTCAGAGGCTGATTCCCCCGCGCACAGATCCACAGCAACCGCTTCAGCACTTCCACCGCTTTGATGAATCTGTTCGACGCAGGCCTGCGCTTTGTCCAACCGGGAGTTTGCATGGACAATCACATGCAAGCCGCTGGAGGCAAGCCGCTGGCAGATCGCGGCTCCAATCGGACTGGATCCACCTGTTACCAATGCTCGTTTCAAGACCGGTTCCCTTCGAGTTTCAACAGCGCCCTTCCTGCCAGCAATTCGATTTCTCCAATGCAGACAGAAAACGCGTAGATCGCGCCACCAAGATCACTGTGCAATTGTTCAGCCGATACGTTTAAGGACTTTCCGTTTCTCGGTACTACTTCTGAAAATAGGCTTACGTTCTGTAACGCGACCAGAAGTCCCCTATGCTCACCTTGCATCTGATACAATGACTGATGGGCAGCCGCAGCTTGCGCTCCAAGCTCACACAGGACCGTTGAGTATAGAACGCCGTTCATCAAAAGCGGGTAACTATCATCATTGTGATCAATGGCGCTGCATTCGATCGAGTGTTCGTCCGCCATAAGAATCTTTTCGATTAGGCGCATACGACCTGAATGCGGCATTTGATCGAGCGCGCGCTGAAATCTCGACATCAGGTTACCTCGACTAATAGCGAAGCACCCGAGTTGAAAGGCAGCGCGACTGGCCCTGATCCAATATCTAATAACCGCTCCAAAACAGGCAACATCGCTAAACACGGGTTGATATCACTAAAGTTCGACTGGTTTCTTTGTTGCTTGTCATCTCCCGAATGGTACTCGACATCCAGCCTGGCAATTGTTGATTCAGTCGCTAGTGGTGACAACGCCAAGGCCACTGCGCCCGGCACACTCACATGGTGCGAGGTAGATAACGGAAAAGGCAAAGGAGCGTCATAAAGCACCAGTCCAACAGAAGCTTTTTCCAACCGAACCTGTACCGATGCCTTAAGCAGACTGGCGGCCGCGGTCGCTGCACCAGCACAAATGCTTGTCACCGCACCTTGGGACTTTCGAACAATTGACCACTGCCCTGAGGCGGCATTGTGAACAGAATTCTGAAACTTCAGCGGGCGAACGGACATTTCCGGTCCGTTCAAAGCGTCTAGAATGGTTTTGAGGGTTTCTCCTTCTCCAAATGCCGATCCGAACACCCAAGACGCATCAGCCTCCAACTCAGGGCTGATCCCGTCAGCCACGGTTATTCCTAGTAGAGTCTGCGGACTTAGTCTTTTTCGCGAGCGGGGCGATAGCGAAGCAGGGCTAGGCTGCCAATCTTCCTCCGCATCGGCAAAAAATCTGTTTGGGAGGCTTTCCGACAGTGTTTTTCCAACTACAGATTTCAGAGTGTATAAGCTAAATCCATTTACAAAGACTGTTAGTGTATTCATAGGCCGAACACCAAAGCGCAGTTGTTGCCCCCGAACCCGAAAGAATTACTCAAAACTGCACTTATCTGGGTGTCTCGACACGTTGCCGAGACGTTCTGCATAACCGAAGGATCCAAGTTTTCCAGCCCGATGTTACCCGGTATCAAACCCTCTTCGATAGCCATCATGCTAATGATCGCCTCTACGGCACCAGCCGCACCAAGCGTATGACCTACAGCGCCCTTGACCGAAGACACTGGAACTTCCGGACCAAGCACAGTCCGTATAGCATGAGCTTCAGCTGAATCATTTACTGGTGTGGCCGTTCCATGAAGATTGACGTAGTCGATGGCATCCGCGCTAAAACCAGAAGATTTTAGGGCTTGCACAATGGCTATAGCCGCCCCAGCCCCGTCTTCTGGTGGTGTCGACATGTTGGTCCCGTCAGAGCTTTCACCATAACCACGCAGCCTGATGCAGCCCTCTGCACCTTTTTCAACAAGCACAAGGCCTGCGGCTTCACCAATCGAAAGGCCATCACGGTTTACGTCACAAGGCTTGCATGGAGCCCTTGACACCAGTTCAAGACTTTCAAACCCAGCCAAAGATGTTAAGCACAGGCTGTCCACACCGCCGGTTAAAACCGCGTCGCAGATACCCAGATCAATTAGCTGATGGGCGTCAATCAGGGCTTTTGCAGACGAAGAACAGGCGGTCGAAACAGTGTAAACGGGGCCTTCAAGCCCAAGGTAGCTCTGCAAAAAAGCGGCAATCGCGTTTTGGCTATCATGATGTTCAGGTCGATAGTTTGAAGGCATCGAGGCGCCCTCGGGCAGCTTTCGGTAGACACATTCTAGGTGATCCATACCAGCCGCTGATGTTCCCAGAACGATACCACATCTCGCCGCCCCCCATTTTTCCTTGGCTTCGCGCACAGCGACCTCAAATTCGTCGGTTTGAAGGGCCAAAAGCGCCAAGCGGTTCGCACGGTTGTCAAACCCCTTAAACTTCGACGGAAATGGTAGAGAGCTCAGTTCGGACACTTCGCCGACAAAACAATCAAAAGGAAGATCGAACTCTTTCGGAGCGGCAAGCCCCGAGCGCCCACTGCGGAGGGCTTCAACATGGATTTGATGACCGCGACCTAGACAAGTCACCAGGCTTTGGCGTGTAATCCCTGTTCTTTGAGACCAAATCTCGGCTGTCACGGTTCGTCCCCTATTCTTTCCTCGCCAAGGTCAATATCAGCATTGCTGACAACCCTACAATAACGGTGGCTCCGATCTGCTGAAGCATCGAAACATCGGAAAGGAACATCACTGTGAAGGCTACCAATGTTGATGTCGCGCACAAGCTCACCGCTGAACTTGTCGAGTCCATTTCCTCATCACCACTCATCGCCTGAAAGAACAGGCTATAGTCCACCCCAATTCCAAGGACAAGCGCCAAGGCAACCATATGGAAAATGCTGATTGATCCATATACTGCGATCAGAACAGCAGCCGTGATCGCAAACGTCGCGATTGCCGTCCGCATTATCCGCAAAGCACTCGACCAACTGCTCAAACCTTTGGCCAGCAACAAAGTCGCAATTACAATTCCGACCAACAGCCACAATGCCAGTTGGTTTCGTAATTTGGTTATTGCTTGCAGAATAGGTTCGAGCCTGTCGATCAGAACCGCGTTGTTGCCGCTCAGGTCAAAACTCGGGCGCTCAACATTCGGTGGTAAGTAAAGGGGGATAATTTCTCTCCACCCGTCTTCTGTTTGCGAAACCTGGCGCGTCAAATGCCGCATCTCAGCCTGGTCGGCGAGATCCTCGAGAGATATTCGATCAGCGTTCTGAGCCTCTAGAAATGCCTCAACTTGGAAGTCTGAAAACTCAGGCGAGAGACCTGAAGCTTTCAGCGACTGCTCGACAGCGACTTTATATGTTGCCAAATCCGGCAAGCCTTCTGTTTGCGGCTCCATCAGGTCCGCCAACATATCGTAACCTTGCAAACGACCTTGTTTGACTTCGGCATCCAGAACAGGCTTGAGCGTAGTTTCAGCCACCAACAATTCGTTCAAGTTCTCGGCGGCCACGTCGATCGCATACCGGCCTGAAGGGAGCAAAATAAGCTCGCGCATCTCTTCAATGTCGCTTTCTACATGATCTGGCGGCGCAAACAGGGAGACTTCGGCGGGGCCGGACTGAACAAATACATACCCACACCCGATCAGGATTATCACTGCTTCAACAATCGGTTTCCCAGGCAAGTACCAGACAAATCGCGACAAGCGACAAACGTGTAACCGTTTAACTTCGGGCAGATTCAAAAGCGTAGCTGAAATAGCCGAAGCCATCAAACCTGACGAAATGAAGACACCAGTTTGGACCAGCGCTGGAATACCTGAACCAAGCATCGCCAGAAACGCTAGGCTTGTCGTTGCAGCCCCCAAAAACACAAGGCGGATCACGCGCTGCCGTTGCAACCCCGGATGGCTGATAATGTGCATTGGGTAATCCAGCGACAAACCAATCAACGCGCCACCAAATCCTAATGCTATTACGTGAACAAAACCAAAAACGGCCTGAACGACGAAAACCCCGGTTCCAAAACCGATCGCCATCGGAATAAATATCAAAATCACTGACACTGATCTCACGGCAAAAACTAGCCACAACACCAATAGGCCGGCCGCGACCAAAGATGCCACGGCCGAAGCCCGAGCATTTGCATATGCTGTCTCGGCGGCGATAACACGAGTTCCCAACAATACCGCACGTGCACCTTGATCTGCCGCTAGAGCCGCTATCTCCTTTGCAAACTTAAGCGTTTCGTTGGTATCGAATGGGGTGTCTGCATGGGTGACAAATATCAATGACGCCTTTCTGTTTCTAGATTGCCAAATGCCATCCTCGACTAACATCAAACGCTTATAGGATTCTAAACGGGATAGTATTTCATAGTAACTGCCTGTTGGATCAAGCAATAAACGGTCGCCAATAGCGATACCCTCAGCGCTATCGAAAACCGCCATTGCCTCGCCAAGGCGCTGGGTCATATTTTCCGGCAGAAACGCTTCGGGCGGTGGAGGTATGATCCGAAACCTTTTGTCCCATAACCATTCAAGGAACTTTTCACTGGGCGCTTGTGGACCTACACTGATCCACGCGACTCTATCGTCTTGCAATAGGGCGTCTGCCAACGTTTTTGCCGCTTCGCGCGACCTCGAAACCGTGTCGCCTTTCACCGCGACAATCAACTCAAGTTCCACGTCCGGAGTAATCAAGGTTTCTGAAGATGTAGAGGACAGCCCAGAAAGATCTGAGCGCACATCCACACCTAACCAGATGATGGTCAACAGCAGGCCCAAAGACCACAGTATCAGTGCGGCAGGTTTCAATTGTCGCCGAACCGAATTACTCGGCTTTGAGTATTGGATACGATAACATCGATACCCAAAAGCTCAGTGCCGCACCCGACAAGAATTATCTGTTGATTTTGTCCAGGCTGCGGAGAGATAGGAAGCTTCCAACCATCGTTTCCGATTTCAAGTTCACCTACAAGCAGAGTATCGCGTTGTTGTCGCCCTCCCAGCACAATGGTCCTGAGTTGTCTTAGCAGGGGCTGCAAATTGTTGGGAATTGGTCTATGTTCGTCCGTCCCATTTCGGTGTACCCTGATCCAACCCGGACCTATCTCCAACTCTTCGCGTTTGGGTACTTCTTGTCGGCGCAAAACTGTTTCATCATCTTTAACCAAAAATACGCCACGGGCCTTCAGCGTGCTTCCAAATGCCTTGTGGGTAATTGTCTCTCGGTAAGGCAGAAGTGCGCCTGACAATCGAGGTTTGGCTCTCAAGGCAGCTTGCACACTGGCAGGTGGCGGTTGGGTGCAAACGATTTCAGTCGAGCCAGATGTCGAAGAAGTTGAACCAATTAAAAGGGTCGCGCCGGCAATGGCTTTCAAGAACCCCGGCATATTTGTTCGCCAGTTTTTGCGCATAGTTCGTCCGTTCCGAGCGCGCTACGTGCGCTCCGTCATATAATTCAGTAAACTCCGCCTGATAGGAACACGCGCCGTTCCAGGTGGCAAAGCTAAGATAGATTGGCACCTCAGCTGCCATAGCGGTTAGATAGGGTGAGGTCGGTACATTGATCTCTCCGCCCAAAAACTCAACAGTTGCTGCCGCGCGGCTTGACTTATCGGGAACGCGATCGCCCAAAAAGGCAACAAACTCTCCGTTCTCTAGCGCACTGTAGACTTGAAACATGGCGATTGGTCCGTTTGCGAGGGATATGACCCTGTCGGCCAACTTGGGATTGAGCGCATCAAGTAGGCGGGTGCTGTGTTCGGCATGTTCGGGAAACATCAGATACCGAACAGATAGCCCTGGGAGATCACGTTCCAAAGCCCTAAGTGCTTCGAAACTCCCGTAATGAGCTCCTAAAAGAACGCATCCGCGACCTTTAGAAACGCGCGCCTGCACAATCTCGCCCCCCCGGAGGGAAACAGAATATTCTGAGGTTCCTTGAGCTAGTAAACCTACTCTTTCAAAAAACACATGGCTAAATGTAAGATTGTGGCGATGGCGTTCCCAGAACGTGGGTGGGCGGTTTAGAATCCGGCTTAGGTACATCTCGGACGCTCGGGTAGTTTCACGGCGTCGGTCGGCAGCGAACACCAAGGCTATTACCCATAGCAAAGGCGAACTGACTATGCGTGGCGCTTTAAGTCCCAGAAAACGCATGAAACGAAACTGCCAGGCCGAGCCAGCCTCCTTGTTAACTGCCCATTCAGCCTGGTTATCAGTCATAATCGCGTCCAATTCGCACCCTGGCTTCGGCAATTAGATCACTACGCGCAACCCACGAGATATATCCTGAGCTTTTCGATATCCTAAAGTTGATATCGAAAGGAACTTCGGGGGTTAGCGGTCTCAGAAACTTGACCCGGGTCAAAAAATGAATCCTGTAGCCCTTCGACGCCAAGCCCTGGGTCGCAAGCCCCAACAAGACCACGCCCGGTACTATTGGATTGCCTGCAAAGTGCCCATCCAGACAATCCGAGTCACTGGCGATGCCGCGTGGGAAGGAAAACGTTATCAAACCACTCTCACGCTCCGATCAGAAATTAGTTGAGACAAAAAAGTACATCGTTGCTCAGGTTCTCAACCCAACTACTATAGCGGTTATGGATCGTGTTCTTACTAGGGTTGTACTTCATGTTTTTGGAGTCGCGGTAAGTAATATTGAATGCTTTGCCGCTGTACTGAATATCGACCGCAACGTAGTGTTTGCCCCGAACAGTCAATGTCCCAACCATTTTTCCGGCCCCATCGGACGAAAACCGCCAACCACGTTGAGCACCGCACGTCTTGAAAGCCTGCTGCACCTGTGCAGCGGAATACTGCTTGCCTCTAGCGGCTTCAATATCTGTATAGATTGGTTGAACCGGCTTCAGTGCCCACGCCGGTGTACTTACTAGTAAGGTCGCTACCACCGCAATTCGCAAAGCATTGAAAATTGATCTCATAGTTCATTACTCCTTAGTTTATTATTTTTTCAGCCCAATTGCCCGCAGAAGACCAGGCATACAAAGCTGGTTACTCAAGAGGAACACCGTGACCAACCCGAATAAACGCGAAAAATCTCGCATGGGGTCGAAGTGACTCGGCCGTAGAACGTAACCATCGTATCGGGCTTTTATCGGCACATAGGAAAATTCCGTGCCAAGTTTCGCTGCGTACATGAGAGCCGCGGTTTCGAACTTGAAACCATGTGTATGCTGCACCGGTATTTTCAGTCGCTGCCACATCGAACAAGGATAGGCCCGCATTCCACACTGCGCGTCCGGGATAGATCTATTACAGGCCCAGCCGATGAAGAAATTGCCGAATTTTATGCCGCGCCGACGATGGCTGGGCATGTGTTTCATATCCCCCGAACGATCGCCTAGAATGAACGCTGAGGGATCTTTACGATGTTCATTGATAAAATTAGGAATGTCTGTGGGATCATGCTGTTGATCGGCGTCCAAAACAACAACGACATCAGCCCCGATGCTTAGTGCGTAGTCCAGTCCTTCAACCAACCGCGCGCCCTTTCCCAGGTTTTCTTCATGGCGAATGACCTTGCAATCGCTGCCAGCCAAACAGCCAGACGTGTCGTCCGTGGAGCCGTCATCGATGACAATCACTTGATCAACGAACGGTACAGTCGCATCCACAACCTTCCTAACAGTAAGCGCTTCATTGTGCGCAGGGATCAGGGCAACGGTTTCAAGCATTCCGGATAGGGTTACTTTTTGGCGCTGTATTCAGAGAAGCAGCCCAAAAGCATCTTGTGTTCGGCCACCTCAAACCCCGCCCGCTTCAGGCTAGTTAGAATAGCCTCCGGATCCACCATCTGATCCATGGAGTCCCAGTAATACCGCATCAAACGGTACGAATTGCGATCCCAGGTAAGCAATCCTGATGCCCACGGCAGAAGATACTTAAAATATGCTTTAAATATCTGCCGGGAAACAATTCCGCTAGGCACAGTAACATCCATGATCAGCACCTGGCCATCGTGTCTCAGAACTCGATGAAACTCTTTGAAGCTTTCTTCGAGGCTATCCACGTGTCTCAACGCAAAACCCATCGTCAGAAAGTCGAATCTGTCACTATCAACCGGTAGCTGCTCGGCAGTGGATTGATGGTGGACAACCGGTACGGTTTTCAGCGATTCACGGATCATCTCGCCGGATGGCTCGACACACTCCACTTGATCAGGGCTATTGACGATGCTCAGGATAGCGCGGGCAACCTGTCCGGTTCCGGTTGCAACATCCAGAACTTGCATCTCCGGAGTAACACCGTGACGCTTCAGGGCCTCTTTTCTGTACCAATCGCCAGACCCGAACCATCCCCATTTGGCAATGAATTCATAGTGTTTTGCTGTATCGTCAAAAACGTCCCGTAGAAAAGGTTGTTTCCCATCTGCGGAGTCGTAGTAGCTTCCAACCACAATTGGTCTGTTTTCCTCAGGCAATTAGGTGCTCTCTTAGCTTGGGGTGCCGCGTCAGCAACTTGCTTTTTAGGTCCTTATTGCAAGAAAAGAAGGTACAAAAAAGCCCAAATCGGAATAAATTTTCAAGCCGGTCGGTCTTTCCATCCAAAGCTATACAGGATAAATCACGGCCGGAGTGCGCTTTTTGGGAATGTGGCCTAAGCGAATGATTTCTGAACAATGAGCAGCAAGACAGAATCCAACCATACCTTACCGGAAACAATCATTGCGTTTATGCGCACCCGCCTCAATGAGTTGTTCGTTTTCTTAATTAGCCTCATTTGCGGGCTTGTTATCTTAGTCTATTTGCGATGGACGAAGACACCGCGCCACGTTCGTTGGCTTCTGCGCTTCTGGTCCGCATCATTCATTTTTGGCGCTAGATACATTCTTGGTGTGAAGTACAAGCTGGAAGGCTTGGAAAATGTCCCCGACGAAACTGTCATATACATGGGCAACCACCAAACCGCTTGGGAATCGATCATGATGACCGTGCTGGTTCCGCACGTGAATATGGTGACCAAAAGTACAGCCCTTTCTATTCCAGTCTTTGGGTGGGGCTTGAAACATGCACCGATGATCTACATCGACCCCGACGCTCCCGGCAAAAACATCCGTGGTCTACTGCGCGGTGGCAAAACCTCAATAGCAGAGGGCCGCAGCATTGTGATCTTTCCCGAAGGATCTCGCGTGCCTATTGGGCAAACACGCGAGTATGCACGCGGGTTTGAGACACTCTACAAGCACTGCAAGGTCAAGGTTATCCCATTTGTAACGAACGCAGGTTTATCCTGGCCTCCGGGATATTCGATAAAATACCCTGGTGTGATCACCCTGAGGTTTCTGGCGCCAATAGATCCCGGTCTTCCACCACAGGAGTTTTCGAATAAGATCGAGCAAACCATTCGCACCGAGGCCGCGAAGCTGCTTAAAACCAAGCCTTCGACGTGCCCCCAGATTCCGTCACAAGTCGCCTAGATTCTGCCCTTCAGCCAATACCTGCTTTTTTAGCAAGGACCTTATAGGATTCTGAAGAAATCTTACCCGTCGGTGTACGTGGAATCTCGTTTAGAATCAGGACACGCTTTGGTACAAACGCCGGATCGAAATGCTTTAGTAAATAGTTCCGGATTCGGTATTTTACTTCACTCTCGCCAATGGTTTTATCACCCGGCACAACTGCTACCGCCAACTGATCATCAGTCTCCGCTTTCATATGTAAATATGTAGCATCAGACAGGCCCGGGGCCTCGGCCAGTATAGCATTCAAGGCGGAAAGATGGTTGCGTTTTCCACGGATGCTAACAGTATCACCCTTGCGACCGAGAAGCAGGAACTGACCGTCAGATTTCAATTCGACTTCATCACCAAGTATCACTTGATCAGGTAGATGTGGTGCCTGTGCGATACAAAAATCTCCATGCTGTCGCATTTCAAAACCTGCAGCAATCGTCCAAGCAGTTTCTTTGGACGTTCGTCTGAACGCCAGTGACCCTGTCTCCGAACTGCCGTAAATCTCAAAAACGCGCAGCTTACCGCGCGCCTCAAGCCTTTCAGCCTGAGGAACAGACAACGGAGCGGTAGCGGAAAGCACGCAGCAAATCTCAGGCGTTCTCAGAATTGTTCGTTCCAAAAACCGCAAGTGCGCAGGACTTGTAACCAGTACAATCTGTGTTCGCCCCAAAGCACGGGCCGCTGCAACCGCCGCGTCTAGATCAGCTGGGTAGAATATTGTTTCTCTATAGGTACAAAGTCCTTGTCCAAGGGTAGCAAAGACATTTGCCTCCAGCCCGAACATGTGGCGTGGAGGTGTAGTACCCAGTAGCGCAACTTTATCTGGCGAAGCATCAAGGCGTTCTGTAATCAGCTTGGTAACGGCAGCCCCAGCGTTCAGAATACTCCAAGTTTTTGCGACCCGTTCGGGGCGTTTGGTTGTCCCTGATGTGAACACACTGAGTTCGCTTTGAGATGCCGCAAGCCGACGAAAAAATTGCCCCGTTTGAGCATCTAAATCCACTGAACCTGAACTCACTATCGGAGCAGGATCTTCGATATGCAAGGAAGCTCTACTTGCACAAAACGGATTTTCTGCGCCTAACAGCGACGCCGAAACTGCTTCAGGTGCGTCTGACGGCGGCAGTACGGTAGTCTGTTCATTCAGCATTGCTGCGGCCAAGGTTAGCGAGAAACGCAGCCTATCCTGATAAAGATTGCAGATATGAGAAAACTCTCCAATCCTTAACTGAAGCGACCTTGTCGCAGAGGCAAACTGCGCGGCATTGACGGTACCATTCGTTGAGAAAAACATCGTGTGGTTGGAAGAGTACATATCCTTAGATCTTCAGTTTTGACCAGGTTTCGTGCCGCATCAAATGCAACAAGGTAACCTGCCAACGTTCTGGGCGCCCATACCAAATCTGTGCAAATAGGTGCGAAGAGCAAAACCAAATGACCTGGATCGCCAAAAGGGCCCAAAGGGAATGGTCGACTACACCTCGCGCTTCTGATGAGACCATAGCAGTAATACTGAGCATTACAGTGGTAGCGCTAAACCCGATCCATATGAAGCACTGCCGTTTTAGGTAGCGTAAAAACACTCTCGACATCGGTGGTCCCTCATGCGCGACTTCAACGAAATGCGCCAGAAATGAAGTACGCCCTTGTATTACTCGGTGGCTGAATACGTAAGCTACAGCTAGGTTTCCGTTGATGAGGGCCAAGTATGGCCAGAACGGGACGCTGGGATCAATCAAAACAGCCGTCGAAATAAGCGCCAATCCGATAATGAAAACCCAAAACGCCAACCGTTCCCGTTTGCATGGCCCAGCAAAAAATGAAGAAAGTCCCAAAAGAGACAGAAAGCCAAAAAATACATTGAACAAAGCTGGCGCGAGAACCCATACACCCAACAACAAGAACACGGCGACCCAGCTCAGATGATTTCCCCAGCCCCTTGACACACAAGACTATAGTGTGCGGTTGTCGAAAATATGCCGCGCCAATGCCCTTACGTTGGCAAAAATCTCTTCATTTCGCTCATCGTCTGAGCGCAGCTTGAAGCCGTACTTTTCGCCAATCGCAAATGCGATTTCAAGCGCGTCGATCGAATCGAGACTCAGCCCGTCTCCGAACAGGGGCGCTTCGAAATCAATTTCCCGTGCCGTGATGTCGTCAAGCTCCAAGGATTCCACAATTAGTTCGGCTACTTCGAGCTCGAGCGTGGAAAGATCATAAGCAACGTGAAGAGTATCCACTTCAATGCCTTTTTCTAGGTTCCGATAGTTTAGCTTTGTTTGCCGCAGCCATTAAGATTAGTCAACGCAGCAAGCGTCGGTAGGGTTTCAAGTCTGGCCTGTTTGCAACGGTGACTTCCAACCCTCTTTGGGCAAGGCGTACAGTCTGTTATTCACGACCTTAAATTTGAAAACCATTGACGAAGCACATGTGATTTCTCGCCATAAATATAAGAAAAACGGACGAAGTCAGCAGGCTCCAAGAGCCGCAATCTCATCTGGTATTGATGCGGATCGCGACGATAGTGCCGCCTCGTGCCTGTTTTTCGCGCCAAGAAGTCCTACGGCCTCGTAAGGCCGTAGGGTAAATCACCGGACTTTGAGCACTCTGTAGACGGTCGTCCGCCCGATCCCAAGTTCGGTGGCGATCTTTGACGGGCCATGACCAGCTTCGTGTAGATCACGGATGCGTGTGCGATCGATTCTGCGTTTGCTGCCCTTGTACTTGCCTTGGGCCTTCGCCCGGGCAATGCCTTCGCGTTGGCGCTCAAGCATCAGCTCACGTTCGAACTGCGCGATCGCACCCAGCATGGTCAGCATCAGCCGTCCTGTGGGTGTGCCTGTGTCGAGATCCATGTCGAGGACCCGCAGCGTGACACCTTTGGCCTCCAGCTGCTCGACGATTTCGAGCAAGTGCGCGACAGATCGTGCAAGCCGGTCAAGCTTCGTGACGACGAAAGTGTCGCCGTCGCGCACGAATTCCATCGCCTCATTGAACTTGGTTCGGGCATCGCGATCCATCGAGGAGACGTGCTCCTGGTAGATCCGTTGACACCCGGCTTCTTTCAACGCAGCGAGCTGCGCGGAGAGACCTGCGGTCTGGTCCACGGTGCTCGTGCGGGCATAACCGACGATCATCGGCTGTCCTCCTGTTTCATTGAAATGTTAGGGGTCGCCCCCCTCGGGTGTCCGACTATGGTTCGGACCATAAAAATGAGGGTATCAGCCGGTGGTGTGGAACAGCGCCATTACGGCCTGCCCAAACGGCACGGCAGAGCGGAGGATTCCTGTTTACTTGGGCATGATCCACCACTTGCCCTGCGCGCCGTCGCCAATACGCAGTGTTGGCATCCTGAGCTTTGGCGGCCGCACAGCCTCGAGGAAGATATTTCCTACGTCATCCAGCAAACCACGGTTGCGCGCGTAGACGTTGTGGTTCAGCGAAAATATTTCCGTCCCAACGGCTGTCACGTCGATCGTGTCGATCCCGTCAGACACCACGGGTCCGGTAATCGGCACGTCGCCAGCACGCGGACTTCCCCTGCGCAGCTTTTCAGACAGCAGAGGTGCACGGTCTGATGCACAGGCATACAGCGTCACACCGCGCGCGTGCCTGACGAAGTGATGCGCGATGCCCTCAAAGCGTTTTGCATCCACATCAGGGGCGGCGAGGATCAACTGGTCGATGGCAACGGCTTCGCGGGCTGCAAGCCGCGTTTCTGCCCTGGTCATGAGCTCTGCCAGCGCCTCGTTGCCCATGCTGTGTGCAACGACATGCAGCTTGGAAATTCCTGGCGTTGTGACGATGAGGTCAAGGAATTCGTCCAACTGTTCTACGGAACTGCGCGCGGACTCTATGTCATCGAAATAGTAATCAACGGTACCTGAGCTGGGCCAGCTGAACGCAAAAGCAGGGCCGTCAAATCCCAGGTCATGCGCAAGCTGCGCGGCCCGGTACATCGCTGGAGCGAATTTCGTATTGAAGCCGTGAATGAAAAGAAAGGCAGAAGCCTCGTAGGTCCTGGCAGTGACCGCGGCTTCGGAGGCGAGTGATTTGAATTCGTCTTGATCGCGCAGCTTCGCAGACTGGATCGTGAAGTGCTTTTCAGGGTTTTCTGGCTCATGCCAGATTTCAAAATTGAAGATCGATATGTTCCGAGGAACCTCCACCCGCCCGAGCCGGTGTGCTTCTTTTGGGATCGTTATGTCGATGGTGCCAACGTGGAGTGCTGTATCCCGATCCGCTTCAAAGTAAGGCTCAGCATTGTCCTGGCTTACGTTTACACGGTTGGTCCCGAAGAAGATGCGCTGAACCCAATACTTCGGGTGTTCAAGCGGTGTAGCTTCCTCGTCATCGGGATATTCTGTAATGGACAAGGACCCTTTGCTTAGGGTGCTTGCCAAGCTTTCTGTCTCAGCACTAAATTCTGCGGCAGCCACGGGCGAATAGTTGGTGTCTTCTCTGGTTTCCACCTCAACACTGCCGTCATCCCTGTCAGCATTTTCGCGGTCCTCAACAACTTTGCGAATGCGTTCTAATTTGGCCGCGATAGGGTCCGCGTCATCTCCTTTGCGAGCCTCTTCTGCGCTGGCTAATCGGGTTTCTGTATCGGCACCCGTGCCCACATTGATCGTTATTTGAGATTCCGCTTCTTCAGCATTGAGTGTAGCAGATCCAGATCCCGACGCCTGAACTATGACGTCATCTTCTTTTTCAGCTTCGTCTGTACTGTCTTCTTGGACTTCTGGTTTAGAACTCGTCCCAGCATCGGTACTTTTGTCTGGACTGGTCTCAACGACAACCGCTGTCTCTGAGACCAGGTTGTCCGTGTCGTCTTGTTTGCGGCTCAAGCGCTCTATCAGGAAACGGCGCAGTTTATAGTACCAAGGTGGTGCCCTGTCGTTATCTAAGTGGATTTCCAAAATACCAATCACGGCCACAATCATTAGTGAAAAGGCTAGTACCAGCACAATGCGTGGCAGGCCTGGCGGCATCACATCGAAATGCGCCACAGCGATCAGGACCAAGAATAGGAAGACCAGATAAAATGCGTATATCATTGCCGATCCAAGCGGCGGTCATTCACAGGCCGCTTTCCCTAATAAAAAATTTCTTTGGCGGGAAAGCTTCCAATTGAAACAGATTCTCGCAACAGATTTCGATCTGGCTGCATGACCGAATGAACAGCAAAAACGCTTTGGCTGGAGTAATGCCGGCAATCTGCCTGTCGCAAACCGGGGCTGCCGGCCTACGTCAGAGGGAAAAGGGAGTTTCGTATGAACAGATGGACGAATCTCGGGTTCGCTGTGCTGGTTTCAGCCTGCAGCCCACCTCCCCAGGCTCCTTTGGTCACTGACGCAAACGGTCAGACGGCCATCCAAATCAACCCGAGCGGGCTGACTTGCTACGAGTCGGCCTGTCTGGAGATCACGAGGGGCAGCGTCCGCGCGGTCGGGCACAAGAGAGCGCGCATCCCAAAAGGTATCGATGTCAGCAGCGGAACCGTCACACCAGACGAGTTCAATCGGATGCGCCAATCAGCGATGCTTGCGGGCGGACCCGGTTCCGGCAATCGGTAAACAAAGGAGGGCTCGCTATATGTTCAACGATGACGTCCAGGCACGATGCCCAGAATGCGGATCTCCCGATACGGTGATCACGAGTGAGAAAGCTGTCTGCATTGCGTGTGGGTTCAAGGAAACATTTCTGCCTGACGCCGAAGCGCGCGATGGAGCGGAAGAGGTCGTGGTCAACGCCCAGAAAATGGCTCGGGCGAGAGACGTGCTGCAGCGATGGGATTTCGCTGGGTAAGTGAGGGTCTGAAGAGGCCAGAAATCTGGAGGAGCTACTCTGCTGCGACTTGCTCAGAAGGGGTCACATCACGCATCTGAGGCGCTAATTTCGTGTCCAGGTCAGACAACAACGGTCGGACGGCTTCCAAGGCTGCTGGGTGGCCGGCCAGGACGGCAGCAAGATCAGTTGCGAAGGTGCCCAGAATGTCGATGCTGATGTTCACATCAACTTGCTGCCGTTCCGTCCAGCGCCCATCCAGAACAGCACGCGTCTTTTCGATGCTGTTCCCGGTTGCTGCTGCGGAGACGAGCGTTTTTCGGTCATTCGCATCGCGCGACATCTCGACAGCTTCAGATAGCCACTGATCGTACTGGTTCATGCGTTCAATCGAACGCTGAGCACTCAGGACGTTTGCGTGGTTCCCAGCGTGTTCGACAACGGCAGTCGGCATACATTCTGACCAATGCCGGTACAGCGAAGTCGTAGAAACATTATGACGTTCCGCTATATTCCGAAAGCTAGCCGTGCGTTCGATCAATTCGGTTTCGATTTCGTCGCGGAGGAAATGAGTACAGATTGTGCATTTCCTGCCCATCACGAACCACCTTTCTGTCTAGCGTTCGTATATACATATCTGTCAAAAGGTTAAGGGTGGCGAGGACCCAAGTCCAGTGTGGTGATTTTCAATAATCACGACGCCGCCTTAAGTTTCGAAGCGCGGTAGAAAACGCCATGTTCGGCTGCGGGATCGAAACCGACGATCACGCGACCACATTCGTCTGGTGTGATCGTAAGACTTCTGACGTGATCGCCGCGATCAAGGGATGTGACTTTGACCCCATTGTACGTGAACCACGGGTCTCCGGGTGCGGGAGAAGGTTTCCCAAATACGGGGTAGAAGTCCGCGGGGACTTTTCGCTTGTCCGTCACAACCATCAGCGTCGGCCGTCCCTTGGCATTCTTTTGCAGGCCAAACGAAACGGTCTGATGCTCCTCTGGGATGCCATCGTGCATTTCTGTCGAGAGCAGGGAAGGCGGGTAGATTGGTCCCAAGGACAACAGCCACCTATGAGCAGATTGAACGGACGAAAAGAGGCCCGACTGCACCAATCCTTTCGGAGTTAGGGAAGCGCATCTATTGCCAACGCGCAATGCGTCGGCGACGAACTCTGCCGGGGTCGTCGGCGGGAGGGGTTTATGTGGTATACCGGCCTCGTCTAAAACATGGTGGAGCGTACTCCGTTTTCGGAGGAAATAGAGGTCAGTTTCATAAAGTTCCACGCCGGGGGTGTTTGGCGCAAAACCCTGTAAAGTATACTTAACAGGTTTTTGCGCGAGACCCCTACTTTCTGGAACTTTATGAAGAAAGGCAATCGTCTCCTCCTTCCGGGCACAGTATTCCAGTGGAAAATCAACGCTGTAAGTGCGAACCACTGGGACGAACCCATACTCCGAAAGGCACATTCTGACTGCGGGGTCGTTGCATTCGCGTAATTTTCGCGGGAAGTGGATTTTTCGTTTTTCAAGCTCCTCCCAAGTCGGTACGAGGGCGGCTTTTTCACCTAGGATATCGAGCCGTTTTCCATCGTCCCAGAGGACGTCCATGTACTGGCCTTCCCCAACGTAAACTTCCCGTTCGGGGCGCGCGCCTCGCAAATGATGCTGAGCTGTTCGCTCCGATTTCCAGAACCCCGGATCAAGTCTGAACGCCGCGTGTCCGCTGATGGGCACGAACCCGTATTTTCCGAGGAACGCCTCCACCTTTTCCGCTCTTAATCGCTTCCAGGGCACCACCTCATCCACGGTGATATCCAGTGCCAGTTTAGACATGATCCATACCTCCTTCGGTTCCCTGTTATGAATGAGCCGCACCCTGTCGACCGCCTGTTCGACTTCGCGTTCCCTGATCTGTCGCAGGATCAGGTCGCCGTATTCGTCTGGGTGTGTTCGTACCTGGACGGGCATCACGCCTTCGTCCGTCATCCGGATACCCCGCCATGTATCGTCGAGCCGTGTCGCCGGGGTGAAGGGGTGCCCGCTTCGAAGGCTATACGCTCTGGCGATGTCGTTGACGGCTTCTACGGGTGGTTCCTCCCGACCGACGACCACGGCTGTTTTGGCGTCTTCCCAGCTATTCATCCCGCGCAGCGCCCCGAAGTGGCCGGTCGAGAATTCTCCTTGTCTGTGTTCTATGATTTGATCTTCGATTGACTTTGAAGAAAACACTGCGACGTTTTCTCCGAGACCTTCGACGAACTGTACGACATCGTTGACCAATCGTTTTTCGTGTTCGAACCCGAATTTCGAAAAGGACTTGTCGATGACCTGCCGCACGACGGCGTTTCGTTCCACGCGGCGTTCCCTGACCCTCAGTGGTCCAAACAGCGTTTGTGCGAGCCGTGGGTCTGCCGTTCCGTCCAGGAGCAGCAAGGGTCTGTTTCTGAAGGCGAAGTCCTTGAGCCTGTTAACGACGAACCCGCCGTCTTTTTCCCGGTAGCTGACGGGGTTGTTAGGGTCGCGTTCCAGCAGCAGCGTTTCGCATACCTTAACGGCTTTAACGAGGTCCGTGATGCCGTCCGTGACAAACATGTCTGCGTTGCCGCGACTGACGGCATCCCGCGCGCGTTCCTTGATGAGTCGCTTGGCGTATCCCCGCTCCGCATTCAAAACGGCCTCGTCAGGTACAGTCCCCAGTCGCATCGCCGGATAGATGTCGCGCATTGGTGAGTAGATGCCTTCGCGGGGATGGTGGTGATTGGCGCTGTTGACCGCCTCTGCGCTGATTTCTATGGCTTCGTGACCATGGTCGCGGGGTCGCTCGTCCCATATGACAATGTTCGGGAGAACTTTTCCTGGCAGGCCGAACCAGCCGTAATCGTGCGGTCCAAAGATGACGACGCCTTCGTCACTGCGCGCCAGGGCGCGCAGGCGCTCTTCCTGCTGGAGGTATCCGCAGCTATGTCTGAGTGGGCAGCTTTTGCACATCACGTCCCGCACATGGAGACCCGCCTCACCGGCGAGTTGCGCGAGCTCCGCGAAAACGCACATCTGCTCTTCTTGAACACTAGGGTTCGGTGCTGCCCGCCCACGGATTGCGAATCCTGGTGGGCCTTGCCGGTGCGTTGCTCTGGATGCGTTGTAGTCCTCAGCGACCTCGGCGGCTTTTTCGTGGGTTGGGGCGAGGAGCAAAGAGACGAGACCCCGTGTTCGGTGCAGGAAGCCGGGAACGCCTTCACGTCCTGCCACGGCCGCGGTTTTTCCTACCCCCTGGGCACCTGACAGCAAGACTCTTGCCTCCTCGTATCGTCCTGCGACGGCGGTGATGCGGCTTGCAGGCGGGTAGGGAAGGTTAAAAGCCTCCTGCGTCCATCCACGCGCTTCCGGGACGGGTTCACCGAAGTCTTCGTAGACACCTCTTACAACCACGGATCCTCGCGCTGCGTTCAGCGCTGCGTCTGCCCATTCTTCGACAACATCAGCATGGCCGGCGATCGCTTCCGCCCTGTCGACTTGCGGTGCCGGATAGAATGGTTCGAGGTCGTCTGGTGCGTCGAATGCGGCAAATTCAATCTTTGTCCTTGTTCCACCTGAGTGAGACAAGATGATTGGTGCAGGGAACTCTTTTCCCCAAAGGACGGTAGCGCGGGTCATACCACCGCTGACGCCTCTTACGGGGCATGGTATGCCAAGGGGAGGCATTCCCCGATAGACGTAACGGCGCCGGAAATCGAGCACGGACATGCGTTCGCGTTCAGGTGAAACGATGTCAGCATAATCTTCGAGCACCGCTCCACTCTTGTCGAACTTACGTTGAATGGCGCTGACGGCTTTCGCTTCGCTGACGCCCTGGGCGATCAGCCCTCCGACAGCATCCTGAAAGTTACTTTCAGTAACCCGTTTAGCGATTGGATCCAGGTCCCGACGCGCGACGCGCTCACGCCACTCTGCACGGTTTCGCTCCGCTCTCGTGGGTACAGGGATCATGTCTTCGGTAGCGGGTCGCGAGCCGTAAGAGGTAAACGCGCGGTCTGGCTGAACCAACCCGCCAAACAACATTGGGCCGGTGAAGTCTGGCTGTGTTGGGACTTTGAGCATCTGGTCCGCTAGGCTGCGAAACAGAATAGACGCTGGACCGTCCTCAGCGTTGCTGACGAATGCATACGAAAAACGGTCGTCCGCCCAGCAGCGGGTGTGGATCAGGTCGAGCATTCTAGGTACCAGTGCGTGGTCTGCCAGCAGAATGTCTGCTCTGAAATTGGGTTGCGTCTTGAGCGGTGTCCCGTCTGGCTTGAGCACCCCGCCTGAACTGGACATGTAGATCAGCATCAAGGCCCCTTTCAGTTCTGGAACGACGCTGAGAATGGCCGCGTGGAGGTCGTCAGGGGTTTCTATTTTTGGGGTGCTTGTCCGCCATAGCCCGTTCGTTTCCTCCTCGGATTTGAAGTCGGCATCTATGGAGCCGGTGCTGGCTTCACCGGAACGGAAGTCAAGGAAGTTTCGAGAGCGGTGTAGCTCTTTGTCCCATTTTTTGGTCCATATCTTTCGACCGACCTGCGACCGCTCCCACAACCCTGCGACAAAGACGGTTTCGCCAGGTTCAAAGGTCTCCCGCTGAATGCAATAATCTTCGAAATCCCTGAACTCCCAATCCTGTGCGATTTGGCCGTGAACGTAGTAGTTCAGGTCGGATTTGAGGATTTCTTCGCCTTCCAGCGCATACGACTTACCGAAATCTCCGTTTGCTGCGTACATTCCTGAGCGTCTGAATTTAACGGTCATGGCACTTCCTTAATCGAAGCACGCAAACGCTTGTCCGGTGGGGTGAAAAAGGCTACCTTCTCGTCGAGAAAACTTGCTCGGCAGCAGTTATTTTCTTTTGTGAGAAGGAGCCGTTTCACGTTTCGAGCGTGAGCGGCTTCTTTGTTGTAACGGTACACGACCCCTGCGGGCCGGCGGATTGCGTCCGTGAGTGCCTTAATGCTCGTACCACGTCTGTTCACACGCGCCTAAGCAGGCGCGGATGTCGCTTTCAAAGTCTGAACCGACACTGGGCTTCTGTCGAGGTTTATTCGCTGGCCTATCTGACATTCCTGGACGACAGTTCTTTCACGCAGTGACAAAGGAAACCCGATGACCACGTGGCCCCGCACCATCCCATTTGACCCCAAGAAACGATTGGAAACGCAGCAGCAGTACCTGTCGCTGCCCTCGTTGCAAAGCCAATGGACAGAGATCCGGGAATGGCTTGAGAAGCATGGGGTTGAAGCACCTGAGGACTTGCCGACCGAACCAGAGATAAGTGGGCCAGTCTGGCACCGTTGAACGCGCTGAGTGCGTCGTCTCATTTGCGGAATGCACTCGAACCAAATTGCACGACCGTGCTTTGAGGTGCGCCGGGTTTGGTCTTAGGAACCCTTTCGCGACGATCTCCAATTCGGTCTTGCTGCGTCATGCCGATTTGTTCGAGAACCGAAGCTCGAAAACCGCGAAGTTTTCGCTCGAAATCCTGCTCCTTCGTTCCTTCGATCTGCCGGATCAGCCTGTCGAGTTTAATGACCACGGTCCGCGCAGCGGGCTCCCATGCGACGGCGTCCGGTCTTGCTGGTGGGGGGATCAGAATCCACGCGCGCTTTCCGCTTTTTCCGTTGGGCTTTTCCCTTTCCGTGCGGACCGTGCCGTCGATGATCAGCGCACCTAAGGCGTCCTTGCTGGCATCGCTCAGTCGCCTGTCGTGGCGAAGCACCGCCTTGACCCTGCTGCGGCGCGCAGGGCCGCCACTGCCGACCCTCCAGATCGCCTGCAACACGATCTGTCGTTCTATGCGGTCGCGCTCCTCAGCGGCGCGTACAGCGGGCTGCAGCATGATGTCACCGCTGTTGTCGATCGTGGAATGCACATCTCCTAAGAAGATGAGGCCTTCGATCACGCCACCGGCATCCTTCGTTCCCGGATGCAGGTTCAATGCGGCAACGACTTTGGACTTCGGAACCCACCCGGCTTCGATGCTTAAGCGATCGACTACTTCGAGTGCCGCCGCTAACTCGGCTGGACCGACACCTTGCGACACCGAACCCCCGATCTGGGATCCTTTATTACCCATCAGACTTTCTTCGCGCTGGCTTAGGAAATGCAACCGTCATTGCTCAACTCCCGCAGGGGCATCGGTGACCTTCTGCTTGCGCTCACTCCGGCTCCTCAGGAGCGCCTTTGCGGCTTCGCGGTCTATATCGCTCACAGGCTCGACGGGAACACCGTTCAGGTCACGTCTGATGCTTCCATCCAAGCCGAGTTTCCTCAGGTATCCGGCGCTCCTGACATGCCGCCTCAGAGCCGCGCTCAGCCGCTCTGGTGGCAGGATGCCATCGAGGTCCTTGTGGATGCCGCGCTTCAAAGGAAGGCGCTTCTGAAAAACCGGAAAGCGGTTTAGCAAGACGCCCAGATCATCATAGGTCTGATCTTTCTTGCCCATGCGTGGCGCGTTCATAAGGACTTTCCTTTCGCAGCGAGAATACGGCGATTGATTTCGGCCCACATCTCGCGCGTTCGCGCCTCCGCTTCTTCGCGCTCCCGTTCACGCGTGGCTGGGTCACCGTCTGTCAGGCTTTGTGGTCGGGGGGCGATATCACGGATCACGCGCAAACCTGCGAAAGGCTTGTTCGGATCCGTTTCGGACGGCGGGAAGCGCCGAAGCCACTCGATCTGGTCGTCCGCCAATTGCTTTCTTCGGAACATGGTCCAACTCAGGAAGCAGGGACCGCGTCTGCGCGCACGGTTCGCAAGCATCTGCCTTTGGGACCGGCTTGAGCACCGAAAACAGATCAGCGCCCCGTAAGGATCAGTCAGCCGCAGCTTCATGAAGCCGGCGTGCACTTGGGGAAAGCCGAAGGTTGCAACGGCGACCATGTGCGGTTTCAGGGGCTTGCGATCCCACTCGTTCAGGCCGGACTTGTGTGCGACCCCAAATTCCCGGCGGCACCCAAGGCACTTATCGCCAAGGCCGGGCTCAATGGTCTCATCGATGGCCGACAGCGCTTCGTTCACTTCGACTTGCTGTATGACGGAGTAGCCCCAATCCAAATAAGGATGCGGATCAAGGCTGAACGGTTCTGCCGTGAACTTGTCCGCAGTGCCGGTTGTTTCGTGCTGGTGCCGTTCGTCCCCGTGTTTCCACTTCGGAGGCAGAATTTCATGAAACGAGACGACCCTGGACTCCACGATACGAGGATCCTGACCTGCTGCCAGCTTCTCGCGAACGTCAGCGAAATGCCGCTCGTACAGCTGTACCTCTGAAATCGTTGGGTGCAAAGGCACGCCCTGCGGCCAGCCCTCAGGTCGCCGCCGTGGATCGAAGTGTTTCATTGAACTTCTCCTTTGGGGCGTGTGCTCATGCCGCTGTTCCTGATGGGATTGGCGGAGCGAGTGCGCCCTCAAGCCAGTGGTCGGCTATCTGCTCACCTTGCAGCCACCGCTGGATCACCTGCTTCGGAAAGCGAACCCGTTGGCCCGTTCTCTGACCGCGCCTGAAATGTGGGATGCACTTGTTTCTTGCGTCGAGGTAAACGCTGGCCGAGGACGGCCACAGCGGCAAGTCAGGGTCTTCGGCAACCTCCTGAGCGGTCAACCACGTGATAGGTTCGTCATTCATTTCACTCTCCGTATTTGCGTAAAATTGGGTATTTGCGTAAACACAACTAATAAATGCGAACTAGAACTTTAATCGAAAATCAACTAAGTTGCGCAACATGGATAAAATTACGTCAACCAGAAGAAAAGAGAGCGCTGTTTCTGAAACAGACGGAAAATGGCGTGTAGAAGGAACAGGAAAGCCCGTCGATTTATCGCAAGACCGATACCGACTGGCATTTGTCGATGCAGCGAGGCTGCGTCCAAAGGAGTTTTTCGCAAAGTTTGGATTGCCCAATTCCTTATTGGAGCAAATCAACCATGAGGTCGCGGAAGACCTCGAGGAATTCAGACAAGCGGTCGGCCTCATGGCGACCATGGGCTACTTCCCGGGCCTGAGCGATCTTCCCGATCCACCCGAGATCATCAACACCCCGCAATTAGATCTGGCACGGTTGCTGGATGATATGGCGAAACCGAACAAGGTCGTGTCTAGGTTCGTGCCTTCTCCTTCCGGGAGGGTGCAGAGGCTGACAACCACGGATGGAACACTCCGTTCCGTTCTGTGGGCTAAGCTGCTCGATTACGCAGCAGGGGAGCCCCGACAGTGCGCGACCTGCGCCTATTGCAGCTCTGCCTTCATTCAGACCGACGCAAGACAGAACTTCTGCTCTGCATCGTGCCGAACGCAGGCATCGCGGGAGAAGCGGTCATGATAGAAAAGAGGGAAGGAAAGCGCGGAGCCAGCTACCGCGTTCAGGTCTGGGGGAAACCCCCAAGGAGGGGGGCGAAACGCCCATACCTTTCTGGTACGACAAAGACCTACCGGGATGCAAAGCGCATGGAGCGCAACTTCGAAGCTCAAATCGAAGCCGGTATCGGTCCTGACCGGGATACACTGTCGGCGTATCTTGATCGCTGGCAGGCGAGCCGGAAGCCGCGTGTCGCTGCTACGACATGGAAGCGACAGGGCCAGCTGATCAAGACAGTGCAATCTGCCGGGATCGCAAAGATGAAACTGCGTGACCTGCTACCAGACGACTTCGATATATTTTACGCCGACCTGCTTGAGAGCGGTCGTCAGGATGGGCAGGGAGGGCTGTCAGCCCGAACGGTCCTTCATATCCATCGGATGCTCCACAAGGCGCTCAGAGACGCGGAGAAGCGAAAGCTGATCGCATCTAACCCTGCGTCTTTGGCAGACCCGCCCAAGGTCACGAAGAAAGAGTTCGAGCTTCCCGGCGACAATGCGCTGGCTGCTGCCCTGGAGGCCTTGAGGAAGAACCGCCTCTGGCCTTCGATCCTGATCATGTTCGCGACAGGACTCAGGCGCGGAGAGGCGCTTGCCTTGCGCTGGTCCGATCTTGATGTCGAACGGAACAAGCTCACGATCCAGAGGGCGCTTGTGAGGGTCGATAGAGAGACGCTGATCAAAGAGCCAAAGACACGGTCGTCTGTCAGGGTTGTCACGGTTCCAGAGAGCGTCACACGGGAACTCCTCGCGTGGCAGAAGGACCAGAGGGTCGAGGCTGTCCGGCGCGGATACAGGAACCCGGATAACTGGATCATGACCTCTATCAAAGGAGAGCCGATGAATCCGAACACCTTCACAACAATGGTGATCGAAACTTCGGAACGGGCAGGGGTCAGGCTGTCGCCTCACAAGCTGCGTCACCTCCACGCGACAGAGCTTCTGCGGGCCGGAGTTCACGCCAAGATTGCGCAAACACGACTCGGTCACAGTACCGTGGGAACGACGCTCGACATCTATTCGCACGTCCTTGACGAGATGAATGACGAGGCAACAGAAGTCGCTTCATCCGTGATGGAACGCATCGGGAACCTGAGTACAAATGGCAGCTAAATTGGCAGCAAAAAGTGCAGCACTTTGTTGAAAGACACTGAAAACTGCATTGTTTGGTTAACGCATTTTTTGTAACGTTGACAAACGTTGTCCTAATTTGCGTAAACATACTGCAAACCAAGCGGTTTTCGAGACCGCCCCGTTCGACCACTCCGGCACCTCTCCGCGGGGGTCTGTGAGGGGGGGGATTTAGTGAGGAACGCGCAGGGGTGCAAGCGGAAAATTCCCGAATTTCGAATTGGACTGATTTTCCATTGCCTGTCATTCTAAATCACCTAGGCTCTTACTCATGATGAAGCTTGTTCGAAACGTCCTTCTGTCCGTGCTGATGCCGTTGATTGCGGTGGCAGCTATGGCGCAATCGCCTTCTGCTGCCAGCAGGGACCGGATTGAGGCCTTCCTGACAACGACCGGGTTTGATGTTGCGCTGGAAAGTATAGCTCTGACGTCGGCGTCAGCCCCCAAAATGCTTGGTATCGATCCTGAGGGGTTCGGATCGGACTGGACGCGCCTGGCGGAAGAAGTTTTTGACCTCAAGGATATGCACGAAATCGCCGTATCAATCCTTGAACAGACGTTGAGCGACGACTCGTTGAACCACGCCGTAGAGTTTTATGCGTCGGACCTCGGCCAACGGCTTGTCGAGGCTGAAAATGCCTCTCATCTGTACGAAGACGAGGACGACAAACAAAAACAGGGGCAGGAGATCATTTCAGAGCTTGTCAAAGACGGCTCGCACAGGGTCGAAACCCTGAAGCGCATGAATCGTGCCGTCGATTCAAGTGGAACCGCCCTTCGTGCGCTGCAGGAAGTGCAACTGCGCTTTCTTTTGGCGGCCAGCGCGTCTGGAGTTATCGACCTGCAGTTCAGCGCCGATGAATTGCGGGAAATGCTGCGCCGTAACGAAAGTGGGATGCGTCAGGCGATGCAATTGTCGGCTCTGGCAGGCGCCGCATATACTTATCAGGACTTCTCGGACGAGGATGTCGAAGCCTACACAAAAGCTCTTGAGCATCCGCAAATGCAGGAAGTTTATGAGCTGCTGAATGCAATTCAATACGAAATCATGGCCATGAAATTCGAAATTCTGGCGGCCCGGATGGCAGAATTGCATCCAGCTCAGGATATCTGATGCGTCTTGTTATAGGATTACTTATTGGACTGTTTGCATGCGGAACGGTCGCTGCATCCGAAAAGGTGGATCAACTTGCCGAGGCATTGCAGCTGAGCCAAATCATGGAGATCCTTCGGAAGGAAGGTCAGGCGCACCGGCAGGAACTGGATGAAACCCATCTGGACCAAAAGGGCGGCTCATTCCTGGAAGCGCAAGTCGAGGATATTTACGACACCGTCTGGATGCAGTCCCAGATAACCTCGGCCCTGACCGAGAATCTGACCAGCGTTCAGATGGATCAGGCTATTCTGTTTTTCGAAAGCGCTGTCGGCAAAACTGTGGTGTCACTGGAAAACTCGGCGCGGGATGCAATCTCGGACGAAACGATCGAGGAGATGGCCCGGCACGCGTATGAAAATGAGCCCCGCGACGACAAGTTCTTCAAGCTGGTGGATGAGTACATTCAGGTCAATGACCTGATCAATCAGAACGTTCAGAACTCTCTCAGCGCTGATTTCTTTTTCTTTCGCGGCCTTGATCTGGAAGAAAGCCAGGATGACGCCGAACTCTGGGCCCAGCTATTGGCGCAGACAAAGGAAAGGACTGAGGACGCTACCGTTTGGCTGTATTCCTTCCTTCTTCTGGCCTATCAACCCCTGACCGAGGCGCAAATGCGAGAGAACATCGCCTTTTCCCGTACAGACACAGGCCGAGCCCTGAACAAGGCGCTGTTTACGGGGTTTGACCAGATGTTTGACGAGATTTCGTATCAACTGGGCAGGGCGGTTGCGCACTCGATGAGGGCATCCGATCTTTAGCACCGCATTGGTGTTGACTTTCTCGGGCAATCTATGGATAAGCGCGCATCCCGGCCGGAATCTCCGCGCCGGGTCTCGTTATTATTTGACCTCAGGGTTTTGCCCTTAGGTCGTCACACAGCCCGAAAAGGGCGCGCTGTTCGAGGTGGCTTCGGCCAAAACGCCCACAAGGGGACCACAGAACGCGGTTTGGAAAAGGAAAGACGCATGTTTGCGGTCCTCAAGACTGGCGGCAAGCAGTACAAAGTTCAGGCGGGCGACGTGCTCCGCGTTGAAAAACTGGCTGCCGACGCAGGTGAAAAAGTTCAATTCAACGATGTTCTGATGCTGGGCGGCGACGCTCCGGTTGTCGGCGCACCGTTCATCGAAGGCGCAGGCGTTCAGGCCGAAGTGATCGAACAGGTCAAAGGTGACAAGGTCATCAAGTTCGTCAAGCGCCGTCGTAAGCACAGCTCGAAGCGTACTGTCGGCCACCGTCAGAAACTGACTCTGGTCAAAATCACCGACATCTTGGCGTCGGGTGCTGACAAGTCGGGCATCAAAGCTGCAACCGGTTCCGCTCCGGCTGGTGAAGCTGCTCCGGCGGCAAAAAAGCCTGCCAAGAAAGCTGAAGCCAAAGCAGAGGCACCCGCTGCCGCCGCTGACGATCTGACCCAGCTGAACGGTGTTGGTCCTGCCGCTGCCAAAAAGCTGGCCGAGGCCGGTATCGAGAGCTTTGCCGCTCTGGCCGCCTTGTCGGACGAGCAGATTGCTGCTATCGAAACGGTCAAAGTGAAACCCGAATGGGTTGAGCAGGCCAAAGAGCTGGCCAAAGGCTAAGGAGAGAGAGAATGGCACATAAAAAAGCTGGCGGTTCCTCCCGTAACGGTCGCGACTCAGCAGGTCGTCGCCTTGGCGTGAAACTCTATGGTGGTCAGGCCGCCATTGCAGGCAACATCATCGTGCGTCAGCGCGGCACCAAGTTCTGGCCGGGCGAAGGCGTAGGCATGGGCAAAGATCACACCATCTTTGCAACTGTCGATGGCGCCGTGAAGTTCCACAAAGGCCTCAAAAACCGCACCTTTATTTCGGTCCTGCCAGTGGCGGAGGCCGCAGAGTAAGCCGAAACCCAGAAGGTTTAATAAAAAATTCATGGGGGACCGGCAGAAAATGCCGGTCCCTTTTTCGTTTTAACGCAGTCGTGATCACCAGAACCGATGACAGTCGCCACCACCAGTTTCCTTATCTTTGCCGCCAGTCAGGTCGGCACGCCGGGACCGGCCAACATGGTCCTGCTCGGAACCGGTGCGCGTTATGGCTTTCGGGCGGCGTTGCCGTTTGTGGCCGGCGTCATATTGGGCAAACAACTGATCATTTGGCCCGTGGGTTTTGGGCTGCTGCAATTGGCTGAACAGGCGCCCCTGGTGTTTTCTGTCCTGAAATACGCTTCAGCGGCCTATATTTGCTGGCTTGCGTGGAAAATTGCGAACTTGCGTCTGTCGCGTGGTTCTACGCGTGAAGCCGCTCCGGGGTTCTGGGCGGGGCTGATTGTTCACCCGCTGAATCCCAAGGCCTGGGCGATGATCGTCGCCGGGTTTACCGGTTTTGTTGCTGCCGGAACGTCGAGTTTTGACGCGACGTTCACGATCGCTCTCTGCTTATTGTCCTGCCAGGTGATTTTGCACCCGATTTGGACATTTGCCGGAGATAGAATTGCCCATGCGGTTGAAGGTCGCCCGGTGGAAAAATATCTGATGTGGACGTTGGCGAGTTTGACAGTTGCGTCCGTATTTTTTGTGTTGTTCGGAGGAGGAACGAACTCATGAAGCTTGAGACTATAATCAATCAGCCGGTCATTGAAACCGAGCGGTTCGATCTGCGCCCGCTGCGCAGGTCGGATATGGGTCTCATCGAGTATTATGCAGGCGAAAAACGCGTGGCGCGCATGACGACGTCGATCCCGCACCCGTTGCCGCCCGGCTCGGTCGAGGCATTTGTGACCCGCTCAATGGCTGACGACCGCGACGAGGATGTCTGGGCCATGGACGCCACCAAGGATGGCGGGCCTGAGCTGATCGGTGTGATCTCACTGATGCGGCTGGATCGGAATCAGTCCGAGGTCGGATACTGGGTCGCGCCCCTGTATTGGAACACTGGCATCGCCTCTCAGGCCGTCGAGGCCCTGGTCAATGCCAACCCGCTCGAGAACGCCACCATGTTCGCCAGCGTGTTTCAGGACAATCCGGCTTCGGCCCGGGTGCTGACACATTGCGGGTTCCAGTATCTGGGTGATGCGGAAAGCTATTCGGTGGCGCGCGACGCGAATGTGCCCACCTGGACATACAGCAAAAAACTCTGACTTGTGGCCGATGGGGCCTTTGCAGTAGGGGACAGTCATGAAATTTCTCGATCTTGCAAAGGTCTACATCCGGTCCGGGGCCGGCGGTGGCGGGTGCGTCAGCTTTCGGCGCGAAAAGTACATTGAATACGGCGGTCCCGATGGCGGAGACGGCGGTAAAGGCGGGTCTGTCTGGGCCGAGGTCGTGGACGGGCTCAACACCCTGATCGATTTTCGCTATCAGCAGCATTTCTTTGCCAAGAACGGCCAGCCCGGACGCGGGCAGCAGCGCACCGGCAAAGATGGCGACGACATCGTTTTGCGCGTGCCCGTCGGTACCGAGATTCTGGACGAAGATGAAGAAACGGTCATCTGCGACCTGACCGAGGTTGGCCAGCGCGTACTGTTGGCCAAGGGCGGCAATGGTGGCTTTGGCAACCTGCACTTCAAATCGGCGACAAACCAGGCGCCACGACGGGCGAACCCGGGGCAGGCAGGTATCGACCGCACGATCTGGTTGCGGCTGAAACTGATTGCCGATGTGGGGCTGCTTGGGATGCCCAACGCCGGCAAGTCGACCTTTCTGGCGGCAACGTCGAACGCGCGCCCAAAGATCGCCGACTACCCCTTCACGACACTGCACCCGAACCTGGGGGTCGTGGGCGTCGACAATGTGGAATTCGTCGTGGCCGATATTCCTGGCCTGATCGAAGGTGCCCATGAAGGGCGCGGGATTGGCGACCGCTTTCTGGGCCATGTCGAACGGTGCGCGGTTCTGCTGCATCTGGTTGACGGAACCTCGGAAACTGTGGCCGAGGATTATCGCACCATCATTCACGAACTCGAGGCGTATGGTGGCGAACTGGCGGAAAAGCCGCGCATCACCGTACTGAACAAGGTCGACGCGCTGGATGCCGATGAAACGGAAATGGTCAAGGCCGAACTGGAAGAGGCGGTTGGCGGCCCCGTCATGACCATGTCGGGCGTCGCGCATCTGGGTGTGACCGAGGTGCTCCGCGCCCTGAGAACGCAGATCGACGAAGACCGCCTGCGCCAAAAGCCCAACGAGGAGGCACAAGCTTGGCAACCCTGACCACTGCAAAACGTTTGGTTGTCAAAATCGGGTCCGCGTTGCTGGTGGACCGCGAGACGGGCCTGCTTCGATCCGAGTGGCTACGCTCTCTGGCCGAGGATGTGGTCTGGCTCAAGAATCAGGGCACGGATGTCATTCTGGTGTCCTCGGGCTCAATCGCTCTGGGGCGTGGCGTGTTGGGCCTGCCTATGGCCAACCTGCCGTTAGAGCAGTCGCAGGCCGCTGCAGCTGTCGGTCAGATTCGGCTGGCCCGTGCGTATGAAGAAGTACTTGCGCCTCATGACATCAAAACCGCTCAGGTTCTGGTGACGCTGGAAGACAGCGCAAACCGGCGCCGTTACCTGAACTCGCGGGCGACGCTTGAGACGCTGTTGAGCCTGGGCGTGGTCCCGATCGTCAATGAAAACGATACCGTTGCAACGGATGAAATTCGCTATGGCGACAATGACCGTCTGGCCGCGCAGATTGCTGTGACGGTTGGGGCCGACCAGCTGATCCTGTTGTCTGATGTTGACGGGTTCTACACCGGAAATCCCAACGACGACCCGAAGGCGACCCGCTATGACGTGATCGAACAGATCACGCCCGAGATTGAGGCCATGGCAGGCGATGCGGGTTCCGGGCTGTCAAAGGGCGGTATGAAGACGAAACTTTTGGCTGGCAAGATGGCAATCGCCGCCGGCTGCGATATGGCGATTACCGAAGGTTCCCCGCTGAACCCGCTGAAAACGCTCGAGAACGGCGCAAATTGCACATGGTTCACGGCGACATTGGATCCGCACGCCGCGCGCAAACGCTGGATTTCGGCGATGAAGCCGCGCGGAGAAATCAAAGTGGACGAGGGGGCAGCGCGTGCGCTGGCCAACGGCAAAAGCCTGCTGCCAGCAGGTGTTATCGAAGTGACCGGTGATTTCGGGCGTGGCGATCCCGTAGCGATTCTGGATCCCGTGGCGCGGCGTCTGGCGCAGGGCCTAAGCCGTTACACTGCGCAGGAAGCCGATGCGATAAAGGGGCGCAAATCTTCGGAAATCGAGGCGACGCTCGGTTATCCGGGCAGGGCCGCCCTGATCCATCGCGACGATCTGGCGCTATAGTGACGTTCCCCGCAACGCAGAACACTCGGACCTGAAAGGCACATGACATGAAGGATTTCGACACCATTCCCGCCCTGATGGCCGATCTCGGAAAACGCGCCAAGCAAGCGTCGAACGCGCTTGGGTTTGCCAGCGCCGAACGTAAACACGCTGCGCTGATTGCAGCCGCCGATGCGGTTTGGGAAAACCGCGCGCAAATCATTGAGGCCAACCGGAAAGACCTGGAGTTTGGTCGCGAAAAGGGCCTGAGCGCCGCCATGATGGACCGCCTTATGCTGGATGAGGACCGTGTCCGCGGCATGGTCGACGGTTTGCGCGCCGTCGCTGAACAGCCAGATCCCGTGGGCGAAGTTCTGTCTGAATGGGATATGGCGTCGGGTCTGAATATTCAGCGTGTGCGCACACCGCTTGGCGTGATCGGTGTGATCTATGAAAGCCGGCCAAACGTAACCGCCGATGCCGGTGCACTTTGCCTGAAATCCGGCAATGCCGTGATTCTTCGGGGCGGTTCCGAGAGCTTTCACTCGTCGACAGCGATCCACGCCTGCCTTGTTGAGGGTCTTAAAGCCGCCAACCTGCCCGAGGACGCGATACAGTTGATCCCGACCCGGGATCGGGCTGCGGTTCAGGAACTGTTGACCATGACCGATTACGTGGATGTCATCGTCCCCCGCGGCGGCAAGGGTCTTGTAGGGCTGGTGCAACGCGAAGCACGTGTGCCTGTTTTTGCGCATCTCGAAGGCATCGTTCACATCTACGTGGACAAGGCTGCCGATCCCCAAAAAACGCTGGATGTGGTCCTGAACGCCAAGACGCGACGCACCGGCATTTGTGGCGCTGCAGAATGTCTTCTTGTTCACGAGGACGTTGCGAAGACACTGGGACGCGACGTTGTATCCGCCTTGATGGCGGCCGGTGTCGAAGTCCATGCCGAGGGCGATCTGGCCATCGAAGGCACAATCGCCGCGACCGATGAGGATTGGGGCAAGGAGTTCCTCGACAGCATTATCGCGGCAAAACCGGTTGCCGACATCGACGCGGCCATCGCGCATATCCGGGCCAATGGCTCAAACCATACCGATTGCATCATGACCGAGGACGCCGACGCAGCCGCGCGTTTTTTCGAGCGGTTGGACAGTGCTATTCTGATGCACAATGCCTCAACTCAGTTTGCCGACGGCGGGGAATTCGGAATGGGCGCTGAGATCGGGATTGCCACCGGCAAGATGCATGCACGCGGCCCGGTGGGGGCAGCGCAATTGACCAGCTTCAAGTATCTTGTTCGCGGGAACGGGACGACCCGAACCTAAAAGCGCAAAGCAACCCGGGTTGCGGAAGTTTCAACCGCAATCCGCCGTCCCATGGCCGCCGAAGTCTCATGCAGCAGGGCAAACTGCACCTGAGCTGGTGTTATCTTGCCGGGAAACCGACCGGTCGCGACGTGCTTCCACAGATCGCAATCGATATTCAGTTTGTCCGCGTTCCCGGCCACGGTCCATTTCCCGTCATGCAGGGAAATCTCGACCTCGCCTCCCATATGCATTGCACTTTCGCAGCACATCAATGCCAGAAAGGTGAGTTTCACCTGATTGCGGGGTGCGGGTTCGCCCAGGGTCCAATTGATCCGAACGCGGCCTGCGCGTTCGATATCCCGTAACAGATCTGCAATTTCGGTTCGTCCAAGCGGCTGGTCGCCCGCAGCGCCGAACGCCACGCGGAAAAAGCGAATTCTGGCACCGGCGCTGCCGACGCTGCCGGAAATCAACTCCATCTCAGGACCTTGCACGCTGCCAACCATCTCAAGCAGTTCCAGCCCGTTGGTGATCGCACCTATAGGGCTGATCAGATCGTGACAGATCCGGGAACCGATCAACTCGGCCAGGTTGACGTCCGTGCCGCCCATGCGTACCTCCTGCTGTATCTGCCGCCGGACCGGAGCCACCGCATGACAGACCTCAATGCTATTCTTGCACCGGGCATGTATGTCCGCCACCCGGATTTCCCCGATTGGGGCGTCGGACAGGTTCAGTCCAACATCGCAGGCAAGATCACCGTGAACTTTCGCGAGCAGGGGAAAGTGGTGATTGACGGGACACGTATTGCCCTGGTGCCGGTCTTTGATCTCTGAAACTGGTTTAGGAAAAGTTAACGGAACCTGCCAGAGCAGCGCATGTTGCTAAGCCGCAAAAAACTGCTGTATCAGGCGGACCAGTACCAAAAAGGATCAAACATCGCACATGCCCGACGCAGGCCCATCTTTCACAGTCAAACTTGCCGAAAACGAGGCGGAGCTTCGGGCGGCGCAGCGGCTACGCTATGACGTGTTCGTGCGCGAGTTGGGCGGCGGTGGGCGGATGGTTGACCATGATGCCGGTTTGGAGCAGGACAGCTTCGATCCGCATTTCGATCACATGCTGGCTTATGACGATACGACGGGCGAAGTGATTGGTGTCTATCGGTTGTTGCCCGGTGATCGGGCTGCTGAACTGGGGCAGTTCTACTCGGAAGATGAATATGATCTGACTGTCCTGAAAGAAAGCGGGCGCAAGCTGCTGGAACTTGGGCGATCGTGCCTGCACCCCGATTATCGGGGCGGCACGGCGATGTATTACATCTGGAATGGACTTGCGAAATACGTTGAAGACCGCAACATCGAAGTTCTGTTTGGTGTCGCCAGTTTTCACGGCACGGATGTTCAGGCGCTTGCTCAACCCCTGTCGATGCTGCATCACAACCATCTGGCACCACCTGATCTGCGGGTACGTACCCAGCCAGGTGTCTTTCAGGACATGAACCTTGTCGCCCCCGAGGATCTGGATCGGCGTGCTGCCATGGTGCAGGTGCCATCACTCATCAAAGCGTACCTGAGGCTGGGCGGATTTGTGGGCGAGGGGGCCTTTATTGATCATGCCTTCAACACCACCGATGTCTGCCTGATCCTGGACACAGCCCGCATGAACCAGCGTCAAAAGCGCATCTACAGCGGGGCGTAATCCTGTGAACGACCCGCTTTGGAATAGCGAGAATGCGCCGGATCCCATCCGATTGGGTCTGGGCGGTTGGCTTCTGGTGATCCTGCGCGGGCTGCCTTTGGCGGTTTTGGTGTTTGGTGGTCTGATCATCCTTTTGGCCCTTCGCCTGATCGAACGGCCACTTTACGACGTTCGAAGGCCGGTTACACCTTTCATCACACAGTTCGTCTGCAGGAATGCATTTCGAATACTCGGAATGGGGTATAGAACCTCAGGCGAATTGATGCGGGAACAAGGCGCGGTTGTGGCAAATCACACCTCTTGGCTGGACATTTTCGCACTCAATGCGCGCAAGCGCGTCTACTTTGTTTCCAAGGCCGAAGTTGCCAAATGGCCCGGCATTGGGTGGCTGGCCCGCGCAACCGGCACCGTGTTCATTGAACGTGACCGAAAGAAAGCGCGCGAGCAGACCAAGGTGTTCGAAACCCGACTGAAAGCCGGGCACAAGCTGTTGTTTTTCCCCGAAGGCACCTCGACTGATGGTTTGCGTGTTTTGCCATTTAAAACAACACTTTTCGAGGCGTTCTTTACAAAAGAATTGCGAGAGTTCATGTATGTCCAGCCGGTCACGGTGGTTTTCCATGCACCGGATGGGCGGCCTGCGCGGTTTTATGGCTGGTGGGGCGACATGGATTTCGGACCGCACCTTCTCAAGACACTCGGCGCACACAAGCAAGGCTCGGTTGAGTTGATCTATCACGCCCCCGCAAAAGTCAGCGACTTTGAGAACCGCAAGGCTTTGGCTGCACATTGCGAGGAGGCGGTTCGGCACGCACATAGCCTGGCGCGGCTCGAAAAATAAGGGCGAAAGACCCTTGCGCTGCCACTCAACCTGCCGTATACGCGCGCCATTCAAACCCGCAGGCGGGGTTTGGCCTTTTTGAGGGAGACATCCTCATCAAGACCGCCGGTTGGAGCATCCGCTTCTTTCACCCCCGCCGAGGCGTAAACCGGAAAAGGAAAGTAAAGCATGGCTCTTCCCGAGTTCACCATGCGTCAGCTGCTGGAAGCTGGCGTTCACTTTGGTCACCAGACACAGCGTTGGAATCCCCGCATGGGCCCGTTCATTTACGGCTCGCGCAATGGCATCCACATCATGGACCTGACCCAGACCGTTCCGATGCTGGATCAGGCTCTGCAGGCTGTTCGTGACACGGTCGCAAAAGGTGGCCGCGTTCTGTTCGTTGGCACCAAGCGTCAGGCTGCTCAGCCGATCGCTGAAGCCGCTGAAAAGTCGGCGCAGTACTATATGAACCACCGCTGGCTGGGCGGCACCCTGACCAACTGGAAAACCGTTTCCCAATCGATCAACCGTCTGAACCAGATCGACGAAGCAATGGAATCGGGCGCCGAAGGCCTGACCAAGAAAGAGCGTCTGGGCATGGAGCGTGACCAGTCCAAGCTGCAGGCTTCGCTGGGCGGTATCCGCGAGATGGGCGGCGTTCCTGATCTGCTGTTCGTCATCGACGTCAAGAAAGAAGCACTGGCCATCGCCGAAGCCAACAAGCTGGGTATCCCGGTTGTGGCAGTTGTCGACACCAACTGCTCGCCCGACGGCGTTGATTACATCATCCCCGGCAACGACGACGCTGCACGCGCAATCGCTCTGTACTGCGATCTGGCCGCACGCGCCGCACTGGACGGCATGACCGCTCAGATGGGTGCTGCGGGCGTTGACCTGGGTGCGTTCGAAGAAGCTCCGGTTGAAGAAGCCGTTGCTGAAGAGGCCGAAGCAGAAGCACCTGCTGAAGCGTAAGCTGCCCGTCACCAAAATGACATATGGGGCAGGGTAGACCTGCCCCAATTCCGTTTGAATTGAGGAGAGCCAAAAGATGGCAATCACAGCAGCAATGGTTAAAGAACTGCGCGACTCGACCGGCGCAGGCATGATGGACGCAAAAAAAGCGCTGACCGAAACCGGCGGCAACATGGACGAAGCCGTTGACTGGCTGCGCACCAAGGGCCTGGCCAAAGCGGCTAAGAAATCTGGCCGTACCGCGGCAGAAGGTCTGGTTGCAGTTCACGTGGACGGTGGCACCGGTGTCGCTGTCGAAGTGAACTCGGAAACCGACTTCGTTGCGAAGAATGGCGAGTTCCAGGAAATGGTTGGCAAAATCGCCTACGCCGCCGAAGGCGTGGACAATGTCGAGGCGCTGCTGGCTGCTGATCTGGGCGGCAAGACCGTTGCCGACACGCTGACCGACAAGATCGCCACCATCGGAGAAAACATGTCGGTTCGCCGCATGGCCAAACTGTCGGGCGACACCGTTGTGTCTTACGTGCACAACGCTGCCACCAATGGCATGGGCAAAATCGGTGTTCTGGTTGCTCTGACCGGTGGTGACGAAGCAATCGGCAAACAGGTTGCAATGCACATCGCAGCTGTAAACCCGGCGGCCCTGTCCGAAGATGATATGGACCCGGCTGTTGTCGAGAAGGAAAAGCAGGTTCAGATGGACATCGCCCGCGAATCCGGCAAGCCCGAGCAGGTGATCGAAAAGATGATCGTAGGCCGCATGAAGAAATTCGTCGCAGAATCGACTTTGCTGAACCAGCAGTTCGTTGTGAACCCTGACCTGACTGTTGAAGCCGCTGCCAAAGAAGCTGGCGCGACCATCACCGGCTTCGTCCGTCTGGAAGTGGGTGAAGGCATCGTTGTCGAAAAAGAAGACTTCGCAGCCGAAGTGGCCAAGGCTGCTCAGGGCTGAGAATGCGGGGTATCAACAGATACCCCCACTAAGAAATAGGAACCGGTTACGTGAAAGCGTGACCGGTTTTTTGTATTCCGGATGCACGTACGCAGAACGCTGCCGACTACCGCAAAATTGGAGAAAAGGTTGATTGAGGGGCCCCGCATGATGGGGATGGTCGAGGCCCCCCAAAATTTCCGACTCAACTACGTGGACCAATAGACGCATTTGAGTCAGAGCGACCGGAGAGCCCTGGTATTGCAAAGATCCGATCAATTGTTCCCTGGCTAAAGCCACCACTCACGGAACACTCTCACTTTGCAACTTATGGTAAGGATTCGGAAAGTCATGATTTCCTTACCTAAGGTAAATTGACGCAATTTAGCGTCAAAATTGATGCGTTATGCCTCCATAACGAACATCTGGTTCTGCAGCGAAGCTTTCAGGACAGCCTGCGCTGTTGTTTCAACTGCAAGTGACTCGCGCGCGAGCCTGAGGTGCTTTTCTACTGTCGCTGAAGTCAGCCCCATGAGCAGAGCAATATCCTGCGTTGTCTTGCCATCGCCGACCCATTGCAGCGCCTCACGCTGGCGCTTTGTCAGGGCCCGGTTGGGGGCGTGATAGGGCAGTGTCAGGATCTTCAGATGGGCGACATTGTTCATCAGCAGAATGTCTTCGCCGTGCTCATCCCATATCGCGTCAACATCATCCTGGCTCAGATCACTTCCGGCCGCCAGAGAGATTGCGCCCTTGGTGCGCATCGACACGGAATTGAAGCTGACAGTATATCCGGCAACAACGCCCATGGACTTGTTGAAATCCAGAACCTGCTTCTCCTGAGGAGACAACGAACCGTTGCTCTGCGAAGATTGTGCCAGATTCCAACTTTGCGCACCCTCATTGTTCAGCGCCCATTTCAACATTGGCGCATGGAAATACAGTCCACCCTGCAAAAAACCATCCAAATACGCCCGGCCGTGGTTTGTGAGGATGACAAAATCTTCGGGGTCTCCCAGCGACGTTTCTGTCCGGAACAACGTGTAGCCGTACAAAAGACGCTCGAACCCAAACTCAGCCATTTGACGGCAGTGTGCGTCCCATAGCTCTTCCAGAGTTTTCGTATAGCTCAGGAAATGAAGATATTCTTTCAGGTTCACGCCGCGCCACCTCCGTCATTGAGATGCGAAGCCAACGCATCCAAAGCCAGCACATAGCTTTGCGCCCCAAATCCGCAAATCTGACCAAGCGCCGCCTTGGCGATGTAGGACTTGTGGCGGAAGGATTCTCGCGCATGAATGTTTGACAGGTGGACCTCAATCGTCGGCAGCTCGACCGACGAAATCGCGTCCAGCAATGCAATTGAAGTGTGCGTATAGGCGCCGGCGTTCAGTACCAGCCCATCATAAACCCCACGCGCCGCGTGGATGGCATCAATAAGCGCGCCTTCGTGGTTGGACTGAAGATGTGATACTGACAGCCCAATCGACTTTCCATGCGCTATGCACAGATCTTCGACGTCTTTCAAAGTGACGCTGCCGTAAATCTCAGGTTGCCGCGTACCCAGCAAATTGAGGTTTGGCCCATTTAATACCAGAATTTTGCGCATTATTTTACTGTCCCCATAACAGTTTGATAAACGTGAAATGGGGAAGATGTCTACATGCCATTGTTGTATAAAAATATGTAATAACTCCGTTGCGATACATACAAAACGGCGGCCGACACCTGCATTGGCTGGCTGGAGCAGCGAAATCCGCAATACAACACAGGTTTGGAAATACATGGCACGCCAGTCGACACTTGACCCTGACAGGACGCAACACATCCGCCACTGGATGCAACGCTATGTCGATCAGCGCAAATACGCAGGTTCTTCGTTGTTGCTGATCCAGGGCGGTAGAGAGGCGTTTTTCCATACCTGCGGGCATCGGGATCTTGCGCGCGAACTGCCTTTTGAACGTGACACAGTGGTTCGAATTTATTCGATGACCAAACCGATCACGTCCGTCGCCATCATGATGCTGGTTGAACGCGGTTTGTTTCCTCTGAACGCGCTGGTATCTGACTTTTTGCCCGAGTTCGCGGATATGCAGGCGCTTGTGTCTGACGCAACAAGGATTGATCAGACAGAACCTGCCACGACCCCGACGGTGCACCAGCTACTGACACACACAAGTGGCCTTAGCTATTCCTTTAACCCCGGAATACTGCCGGAAGCCATGGAAGCGCAGGAACTATTTTTCAAGCCGGATCAGGGCTTTCTGGCGGACAACGTAACAAAACTCGCGACCCTGCCACTGGCGTTCCAACCAGGGACCAGGTGGGAATACTCCGTCGCGACAGACGTTCTTGGCCGGATCGTCGAAATCGTATCCGGACAGTCCTTGGACGGGTTCCTTCTGCAAAGTGTTTTTGACCCATTGGGCATGACAAAGACCGGTTTTTCAGTCCCACATGGAGCATCCAGCAGATTTGCGTCGCTTTACACCCCCTTGGCTGGCGATGCCATGGCCCTCAATTCCGCCGATGTCGGGGAAAACAGCCTGCGGCTTGTAGACGAAGCCGGGAAATCTCCGTTTGAACGCGCGACGATGTATTCCGGAGGTGGCGGTCTGGTAAGCACGATCGATGACTATGCCCGTTTCGCGGAAATGCTGCGAAATCGGGGGCAGGGGAACGGCCACCGCCTGTTGGGCCCCAAGACCGTTGAGTTTATGATGCATAACCAATTGCCGGGTGACATCGCATCGATGGGCCCGCGCAGTTTTGCGGAACAACCAATGGAGGGAATGGGGTTTGGACTTGCGGGCGCTGTTGTTATCCAACCGGGTCGCACCCGGGTTGCCGGGTCCCAAGGGGATTTCAGTTGGGGCGGAATGGCTTCTACGTTTTTCTGGATCGACTACCAGAACGATCTGACTTCGGTGTTCTTCACACAGTTGTCTCCTTCTAGTTCGTACCCGTCCCGTGCCGAGCTAAAATCACTGGTTTTGGGTACAATCATTGAATGACCGGTCGGCGACTGTTACTTCGCCTGAAGAAATACACCAGTGAGACACAATATGACCGAAGCCGAGCGTATCCTTCTTGATCTTCTCAACGTTGAAAGGCTTGAACAAGACCTGTTTCGGGGCACCGGATCCGGCGGGGAAACCCCAACAAGAGTTTTCGGCGGTCAGGTCATAGCTCAAGCACTGGCTGCGGCATACAGGACAGTGGACGACCGGCTATGCCATTCGCTTCATGCGTATTTCATACGACCCGGAAATCCTGATATTCCGATAATATATCAAGTGGATAGAGCACGAGATGGAGGTTCTTTCACGACTCGCCGGGTTGTAGCAATCCAGAACGGGAAACAAATCCTGAACTTGTCGGCGTCATTTCATATTCAGGATGATGGGTGGGATCACCAACATCCCATGCCAGAGTCGAATTCACCGAACTCGTATCCCGCGCGATCAGAGTTGTATCACAAGTTGCTGGATCAAGTTCCGAAACGGCTGCATGGCGAACTGCTTCGGGAACGTCCGATTGAAGTTCGTGAGGTCAATCACCACAGCCCGATCCATCCGGTGAAATCCGATGACCGCAACCAAATCTGGTTTCGCATGTCAGCAGCGGCTGACACTGATCCAATCACACAACATCTGTTGTTGGCCTACGCGTCAGACATGTACCTGATGACGTCAGGGATGCGGCCGCATGGCCTGAGCTGGTATACTGGCGAAGTCAACAGCGCCAGCCTAGATCATGCGTTGTGGTTCCATGCACCGGTTCACTTCGAGAACTGGCATTTGTATTCGATGGATTCACCTTGGACAGGCCGTGGTCGCAGTTTTAACCGCGGTTCGATCTTTTCTCAGAATGGCGAACTTGTGGCTTCTGTCGCACAGGAAGGCCTGATGCGGAAGGCTGTCAAACAAGGTTAGAGATCTCTTCTAACCGATTGTTATGATGTTAGACTACTTTTGATTAGCAACGTGTCACCAAGAACGTGTCACCAGGAACGCGAAGGAGGCTTTTTACCATAATACCGATTATGCGTACTAACGTATCTTGTGAAATTGACGGTCAAGCTGACGGCAACTCACAAACCTCTGAATAAAATCTTACCAACGACAACCACCCGGCTGCCAAAATAGCAGCCGACTGGCAGAATGTTCACCGTCGAAATCCGGCGCTTAGAAAAACGCCTGCAAGCCGGTTTGCGCCCGCCCCAGGATCAATGCATGGACATCGTGAGTGCCTTCATAGGTATTCACGGTCTCCAGATTGACCATGTGGCGAATAACGTGAAACTCCAGAGAGATACCGTTGCCACCGTGCATGTCGCGTGCCAGACGCGCGATATCCAGAGCTTTGCCACAATTGTTGCGCTTCACGATCGAAATCATTTCCGGCGCAGCTTCGGCCTGGTCCATCAGGCGTCCGACCCGCAGGCTGGCCTGCAGCCCCAGCGCGATTTCGGTTTGCATGTCGGCCAGTTTGCGCTGGAACAATTGCGTTTGCGCCAAGGGACGATTGAATTGCTTGCGGTCCAGTCCATACTGGCGTGCGCCATGCCAGCAGCATTCCGCTGCCCCCATGACTCCCCAGCTGATGCCGTATCTTGCGCGGTTCAGACAGCCGAATGGACCTTTCAGACCCTGAACATGGGGCAGCAATGCGTCTTCACCAACCTCTACGCCATCCAGAACGATTTCACCGGTGATTGATGCACGCAGGCTCAGCTTGTTCTGAATCTTAGGGGCGCTTAGACCCTTGAGGCCTTTTTCAAGCACAAAACCGCGAATTTTGCCGTCATGCGCATCGGATTTGGCCCAGACAACAAACACATCCGCGATCGGTGCATTGGAAATCCACATCTTGCTGCCGGTCAACCGATAGCCGCCATCGATCTCTTCTGCGCGGGTCTTCATGCCTGCCGGGTCCGAACCCGCGTCCGCCTCGGTCAGACCGAAACAACCAATCCACTCTCCGCTGGCCAGCTTGGGCAGGTATTTTTGCCGCTGTTCTTCACTGCCATAGGCATAGATCGGATACATCACCAGTGAGCTTTGCACCGACATCATCGATCGATAGCCGGAATCCACACGCTCGACTTCACGCGCCACCAGCCCGTACGAGACATAGCCGGCACCGATCCCGCCATATTCTTCGGGAATCGTGGTGCCCAGCAAACCCATTTCGCCCATCTCGCGAAAGATCTCGGGGTCTGTCTTTTCCTCCTCGAACGCCTGCGTAATCCGGGGTTGCAGCTTTTCCTGAGCATAAGCACGGGCGCTGTCCGCAATCATGCGTTCGTCTTCGTTCAGCTGATCAGACAGGCGAAAAGGATCATCCCAGGCAAATTTACCAAGATCCGGCGTATCCTTGGCGCGCAAGGTGGGTTTGGGGGTCGGGGCGTTCATGATCATTCTCCGCTCAGTCGGCTTCGCGGCAAAATAACCCGGAGCGCTGGCAAAAGACAGCAAGAGTTTAGCAATCACCCATGAGTGAATCGCATAGTTTCTGACCGGGCCGCCCTGCCCTTTGCTCAGCCCAAGGCGTAGCCAGCACCACGTACCGTGCGCACCGGATCGTCGCCCCCATGCTGTGTCAAAGCCTTGCGCAGGCGTCCGATATGCACGTCAACTGTTCTGGTATCGACATAAATGTCCCGCCCCCAGACCCGGTCCAGCAATTGCTCGCGGCTCCAGACCCGGCCTGGCTTTTCCATGAAAGTGCTGAGCAGGCGAAACTCGGTCGGGCCAAGTTTCAGCGGTTTGCTGTCGCGGCTGACTTTGTGTGTCTCGGAGTCCAGAACGATGTCGTCATACTCCAGCCGCAGACCAACCGTCGCCGGACGCACACGCCGCAGTTGGGATCGCACCCGTGCCATGAGTTCGACGACTGAATACGGCTTGACCACATAGTCATCCGCGCCGGTTTCCAGCCCACGCACCTTGTCCACCTCTTCCGTACGGGCCGAAAGCATGATGATCGGAATGGAGCGCGTATCCGGCCGGGTTTTCAGACGCCGACAGACTTCGATCCCGCTGAGATGTGGCATCATCCAGTCTAGCACGATGATGTCCGGGCTATCCTCATCGACCAGCAGCAGGGCTTCGTCACCGTTGGCGGCTTTTGAGACGCGAAACCCTTCTGCTTCAAGATTGTAGGCCAGCACTTCGCGCTGCGCGGGTTCATCCTCGACAACCAGAACTGTGGGCTGATCAGCGGACATGATCGCGATCTCCTAGACGGTTTGCGAGGTGATATCAGCCTTGGGCCGCGCCTCGGAGGGTCGTTCACCGGTCACGAGATAAACAACCTGCTCAGCGATTGCAGTGACATGGTCGCCCATACGCTCGATGTTCTTGGCGATGAAATGCAAATGCATACACGACGAAATATTGCGCGGATCCTCGGCCATGAACGTCAGGAATTCGCGGAACAGACCGTTATACATCTGGTCCACCTCTTCGTCCCGTTCGATCACGTCGGCCGCCAGTTCGGCGTCGCGCTGGATATAGGCATCCAGGGCGTCACGCAGCATACGCTCGACCTCGCGCGCCATACGGCGCAGAGCCGCAGCGCTGCCGTTGATCTCGCCTGCGTTGACCAGAACCGTGGTACGCTTGGCAATGTTCTTGGAGTAATCGCCAATGCGTTCCAGGTTGGCCGAAACCTTCAGGACCGACAACACCAGCCTCAGATCGCCGGCCGTCGGGGACCGCAGCGCAATCAGACGCGCGGTTTCTTCGTTGATCAGTTCTTCAAGCGCGTCAATGGCCTTGTCGCCCTGCCGGACTTGCTGCGCCAGTTCCTCGTCGCGCGTCTCAAGCGAGCGGGCCGAGCTCATGATTGCGGCCTCGACCAGACCACCCATCTTCATGATGTGGGCCTGGATCGTTTCAAGGTCGCGGTCGAATGCGGATGCAATATGTTGTTCAGTCATATCTGGTTACCTGTGCTCAGCCGATCCGGCCTGTAATGTAGCTTTCCGTGCGGGGATCCACCGGGTTGGTGAAGATCTGGCCGGTTTCGCCAAACTCGACCAGGTTTCCCAAATGGAAGAAAGCGGTCTTCTGGCTTACACGGGCGGCCTGCTGCATCGAATGGGTCACGATCACCACAGAATATTGCGCGCGCAGCTCATCGATCAGTTCCTCGACTTGCGCCGTTGCAATCGGGTCCAGCGCCGAACAGGGTTCGTCCATCAGCAGAACCTCGGGCTCGGTCGCGACGGCGCGGGCGATGCACAGGCGTTGCTGCTGACCACCGGACAGACCTGTACCCGGGGCATCCAGCCGGTCCTTGACCTCATCCCAGATCGCACCCCGGCGCAAGGATTTCTCAACGATCTCATCCAGTTCTGCCTTGTTCTTGGCAAGGCCGTGGATGCGAGGACCGTAAGCGACATTGTCGTAGATCGACTTGGGGAACGGGTTGGGCTTCTGGAACACCATCCCCACTTTGGCGCGCAGCTGCACCGGGTCGACACGCTTGTCATAGATGTCTTCGCCATCCAACAGGATATCACCTTCGACACGGCAAATGTCGATCGTGTCGTTCATCCGGTTCAGGCAGCGCAGGAAGGTGGATTTGCCGCACCCCGACGGGCCGATGAAGGCCGTCACCTTCTTGTCTTCGATCTCCACGTTCACGTCCTTGATGGCGTGGGCATCGCCGTAATAGACCTGAACGTTTTTCGCGGCGATCTTGATTTCTTCGGAGTCCACGGTTCTCTCCACTCGTGTCATGTCGTTCATTATTGCCTCCACTTACCAGCGGCGTTCAAAGCGGCGGCGCAGGATGACCGCAATCGTGTTCATTGTGACGAGGAAGATCAACAGAATGATGATGCCCCCCCATGCGCGTTCGTAAAAGGCCGGGTCGGCGCGCTTGGACCATTCGTAGATCTGCGCCGGCATGGCCGAGTTCGGGGACAGGAAGCCCGCAACGATGCCGTCGGGCGGGTTCGAGGCGATAAAGCCCACCATTCCGATCAGCAACAGCGGAGCCGTTTCACCCAGCGCCTGCGCCAGACCAATGATGGTTCCGGTCAGAATACCGGGTGCGGCCAGGGGCAGAACATGGTGGAACACCGCCTGCATTTTCGAGGCCCCTACCCCAAGCGCTGCATCGCGGATCGACGGCGGCACGGCCTTCAGCGACGCTCGGGTCGATATGATGATCGTCGGCAAGGTCATCAGCGTCAGCACCAAACCGCCGACCAGCGGAGCGGACGTTGGCAGGTGCATGTAGTTGATGAACACGGCAAGACCCAGGATACCGAACACGATGGACGGAACGGCAGCCAGGTTCGAGATATTCACCTCGATAATATCGGTCAGCCGGTTCTGCGGCGCGAATTCCTCAAGATAGATCGAGGCTGCAACGCCAATCGGCAGCGCCAGCGCCAGCACGACGAACATCATGAACAGCGAACCCAGCATTGAGACGCCGATCCCTGCCGCCTCGGGCCGTTGGTCGGACGCATCAGCACCAAGGATGAAGTCGGGGTTGAACGCCTTGTACAGAACACCGGCATCCCGCAACTGGTCAACGAAATCAAGTTGTTCGACCGAGATGCTCTTGTCGTTGGCAATCGAGTCGCGGGTTACTCGATCTTTCATGTAACCATCAACGCGGCTGTTGGTCAGAAACCGGAAGCTGACCGTATTGCCGATCTCATCAGGATTGGCGATGACGTAGTTCCGCAATTCCGCCTGCGCAGCTTTGGACAGGATACCGCCCATCTGTTTAGGTGTCAGTTCAGTCTGGATGCCCAGTTTTGCAACTTCGGATTCCAGCGCAGACGCGATCAGAGGCGCATAACCAAAGGTCGACACCTTCTTGATGTCCTCAATATTGCGGTTGCCCTTCTTGTCCAACTTGTCGGCCTTCAGGTCGACATCCAGCTCAAGATAGGTTTGCTGAAATGCCCCGGTGCCGGCGGTTACGATATTCGTAACCAGAACGACCAGCATCAGCAGCCCGATACCGATGGCGGCGATACCGTACATCTTGAACCGGCTTTCAGCCGCATTGCGCCGCTTGGTGCGCGCGTCCTTTTCGAACAGCGATCCGTCCTTGGTTTTCGCGGTCGGAGCAGCGCCAGGTGTTTGGGAAATATCGGTCATTCGTACTGCTCCCGGTATTTGCGTACGATGTAGAGGGCGAGGATATTCAGGCCCAGCGTGATCACAAAGAGTGTCAGACCCAGCGCGAACGCGACCAGCGTTTCAGGGCTGGCAAAGTCGGTATCACCTGTCAACTGGCTGACGATCCGAGTGGTGATGGTGGTCATCGCCTCGAATGGGTTGCCCGAGAACTTTGCTATCGCACCGGCGGCCATCACAACGATCATCGTTTCACCAATGGCACGGCTGGCGGCCAGCAGAATTGCCCCGACGATGCCCGGCAGCGCTGCGGGCAGGATCACATTGCGCACGGTTTCCGAATGCGTGGCCCCAAGGCCGAGAGAACCGTCACGCATGGATTGCGGTACAGCGTTGATGATGTCGTCCGACAGCGAGGACACGAACGGAATCAGCATGATCCCCATCACCAGACCGGCCGTCAGAACCGCGTTGGAACTGGCCATCCAGCCCACCCCCAAAGCGCCACCATCACCGAAAAGGGAAACAAGCGCGGGACCAACCGTCAGCAAGGCAAACAAACCGTAAACGATGGTCGGGATACCCGCCAGAATTTCGAGCAGAGGTTTGGCGATCGACCGGGTCGCACCGGATGCATATTCCGACAGGTAAATTGCGGCGAACAGACCGATCGGCACAGCAACCAGCAGCGCAATCAGCGAGATGTATAGCGTGCCCCAGAGCAGCGGCAGAATCGACAGCTCACTTCCGCCACGGAAGTTGGGGGCCCAGGTGGTTCCCAGGAAAAAGTCTTTCCAGGAATGCAGCTGGAAGAAGTTCATGGTCTCGAACAACATCGACAGAACGATGCCGACGGTTGTCAGGATTGCAATCGACGCGGCGAGCAGCAACAGCGCCAGAACCCCCTGCTCGACCACATTGCGAGCCCGGAAATCCTTGTGCGTTCTGATATAGGCAAAAGCGGCACCAAACAGAGCAATCGCCAGAACGACGAACTGCATTGCCACCTTCCCGGTTGACGTCATGCTGCGGTACTTCTGCGCTGCCACCAAAATTGGCTGTGTGATGTCTTGCGTCAGAACCTGTCCGGACTCTTTCAGCGTTTTGGTCAGGGCTTCGATATCGGCATTGCCATCCCGGGCCTGCGGCTCAGCCATCGCGCCAGTGGCCACAGCGCCGTCCAGACCATAAGCCACACGGCGGACCTCGCTCATGACCAAGCCGCGGTCCGAACCCTCGGGGATCGCTTGATCAGGAATAAGGCCGGAAACAGTGCTGTTCACGATCATCGGCTGCACCAGAAGCCAGATGATCAGCACACCCAATGCCGGAACCAAAGCTGTCAGAGCAACGTTGTAGCCATAGTATGATGGCAGAGAATGCAAATCACGGGCCTCTCCGGCCGCGCTTGCCAATGCTCGGGACCGGCCCGCGAAAAATCCAATCACTGCCAGTGCAAGCAGGATAACCAACAGCCAGGATAGCGCCATGAGAACTCCGTAAGTATGGCAGAGTAGGAGTCAAAAGGAACCGGGACGCGAAGAAAACGCCCCGGCTCCGTTCATATGAGTATTTAGGAGCCGCCGCCCAGAACGGTTTCGTTGGCTACTGTTTCCTGTACTTTGACCAGCTCTGGGTCGGATACCAGGCCGTATTCTGCCAGCGGGCCATCGGGGCCTGCGATCTCGTCAGCGACGAAAAACTCGGCATACTCTTTCAGGCCGGGGATTACGCCGATGTGGGCTTTCTTCACGTAGAAGAACAGCGGGCGCGAAACCGGGTATTCGCCGGATGCGATCGACTCGGTCGAAGGAACGATGCCAGACATGGTCGCGACCTGCAGCTTGTCGGTGTTGTTCTCATAGAACGCCAGACCAAAGACGCCGATGCCGTCCTTGTTGCTTTCGATACGGGCCAGGGTTTCGGTGTAGTCGCCGTCGATGTCGACCGAAACGCCGTCGGTACGCAGCGCGATACAGGCTTTTTCAGCTGCTTTCTTGTCGTCGCCGTTGGCAGCCTTGTAGACGTCAAAGTCGCCCAGATGCTCACAACCGGCCAGGATCACCTTGTCTTCGAACACTTCACGGGTGCCGTGCTTGGTGCCCGGGATGAAGGCTGCGATCGGCTGTGCCGGGAAGTTAGGGTTCACGTCGGCCCAGGTTTTGTTCGGGTTGTCGACCAGTTCGCCGTCGACGACGATTTGAGCGGACAGGGCTCTGTACCAGTCTTCCGGCGTGAACTCGAACGAGTTGCCGTTGATGTCGGATGCGAAAACGATGCCGTCATAACCGATCTGAACTTCGATGATGTCCGTCACGCCGTTCTCAGCGCAGGCTTTGATCTCTTTTTCGCGGATGGCACGCGAAGCGTTCGCAACGTCGATGGTGTTTTCGCCTACACCTTCACAAAAACGCTTCAGACCCGCCGAGGAACCGCCCGATTCAACAACCGGTGTCGGGAAGTCAAAGTTTTCACCGAAGGCTTCAGCAACGATCGAAGCGTAAGGCAGCACGGTTGACGAACCGGCAACCTGTACCTGATCACGCGCAGCAGCAGTAGTCGCCGAAACGGCCGCGATGGCCAGTGCAGAAGCCGACAGTTTTACAAAGGACATTTCAGTCTCCTTGACAAAGATATGTAGTGATCATCCCCATGATGATCTTGGGCGAACCTCTAAGAGGCGCGCGTAAGCCTTTTGTGACAGGTGTGTAACAGTTTCATGACAAGCCGGAGGAAAGTTGCATAACTTTGCGCAAAGCTGTCATGCACTCGACGCAAGGCTTCCGTGAGCAGGTTTCAGGTTTCGCTGTGCCCGATGGGAAGGATCACAGTGAACGTTGTGCCCTGCCCCAATTCGCTTTCCACACGCAACCGGCCGCGATGCCGGTTGACGATGTGTTTTACGATCGCCAGCCCAAGTCCCGTCCCCCCCAACTGACGTGACCGGTGGCTGTCGGCCCGATAAAACCGTTCCGTCAGCCGGGGCAAATGTACTGAGTCGATACCTGGCCCCTTGTCCGCCACCTGAACACGCACAGACGGGCCACGTACGGTCGCGTCACGCTCCAAAAGCTCAAGCGTGACATCAACGACGCCGCCGCTGCTGCCGTATTTGATGGCGTTCTCGATAAGGTTGGTGAAGACCTGACGCAGTTGATCGGCATCACCCGGCAGCGACACGGAATCCGGCGGCGCGTTCAGAGACAAAGCGACTTGCACATCCTCTGCCAGCGGGCGCAGCGTATTTATCGTTGATTGCAACAGCCCCGTCAGGTCCACTGCTTCCTTTGGCCGGATACGTTCCTCGCTCTCGACCCGGTTTAGCGACAACAGATCGCCCACCAGACGGTTCATCCGGTTCGCCTCATCCATCATGATCTGCAGGAACCGGTCCCGCGCGGCCTCATCCTTTCGGGCCGGGCCACGCAGTGTTTCAATGAACCCCATCAGGGCGGTCAAGGGGGTGCGCAACTCGTGACTGACATTCGCTACAAAGTCCCGCCGCATCTGGCTGGCCTGTTCCAGATGGCTCACGTCCTGGAAGATGGCCAAAACTGCCCCGCCCGAAACGGCACCGACCCCGTTTACGTATCTGCACTGGACCTCGAACGTGGTGTCCTGCGCACCGTCGTTGGACAGATGCTTTGTTTTCGCGGCCCCTTTCGTGCTCAGGCTTTGCTCCATCGCTTCGATAACCTGAGGCTGCCGCAGGATGGTTGCGAAATGCCGGCCATGAATGTTGCGGCCTAACAGAGTTATGGCATCAGTGTTGGCGGCAACGATCCGCTCTGTCTGGTCGACCATCAATGCTGGCATGGGAATGGCCGAAACAAATTCGTTTAGCTGATTTTCTGCCATTGCTGCAGCCTTTCTACTTGTCTCGTCAAAAGGCCTATGAAATCGGCTTCAGGGATTCACGAAATCTCCGCATATTTTCCTGATAGTGCTGCGCGCTGAGTGTAAGCCGCTGCGCCGTCGCCTCATCCACCTGGCGCACGACCTTTCCGGGCGATCCCATGACCAGGGAATTGTCCGGAATCTCCTTGTTTTCGGTGATCAGCGCCCCGGCCCCGATCAGGCAGTTCTTGCCGATCCTGGCCCCGTTCAGAACGATGGCACCCATCCCGATCAAGGTATTCTCACCGATTGTGCAGCCGTGCAGCATGACCTTGTGGCCAATGGTGCAATTGGCCCCGATGGTCAGCGGGAAACCGGCGTCGATATGCATGACGCAGTTTTCCTGCACATTGCTGCCCGCACCTACGCGAATTTCCTCGTGATCGGCGCGGATGGTGCAGCCGAACCAGACCGAGGCGCCTTGCTCCAGCACGACCTTCCCAATCAAATTGGCGTCGGGCGCAACCCAGGTATCCTCGTGAAGTTGCGGTGTGTGTTCGCCCAGTGCGTAGATGGTCATGACAAACCCTCGAATTCACTTTGCAATGTCCGTACATGATCCTGCAACGCGGGTTGCTGAATGCGGCGCATTCGCTCGGCGCTGACGATCGTCTTCAGCTTTTCTTCGGTTGCATTCAGATCGTCATTGATCAGCACGTAATCGTAATACCCCCAATGGCTGATTTCGTCCCAGCTTTTGAGCATCCGTTTGGCGATCACTTCTTCACTGTCCTGCCCCCGGCTTTCCAACCTGCGACGCAATTCCGGAATCGAAGGCGGAAGAATAAAGATCGAAAGCGCATGTTTGCCCAGATCCGAGTTCCGGATCTGCACCTCACCCTGCCAGTCGACATCGAACAGGACATCCTTGCCACTGTTGATCGACTCGCGAACCGGACCTGCGGGAGAACCATAGAAGTTTCCGAAAACATGCGCGTGTTCCAGCATCTGACCGTCTGAAACCTGCTGACGGAATGTGTCTTCGCTTAAAAAATAGTAGTCGCGCCCGTGTTCTTCGCCCGGTCGCGGCGCGCGGGTTGTTGCCGAAACTGAAAACTCCAGCTCTGTGTCCCAACTCATCAACCGTTTGGCCAGCGTGGATTTGCCCGCGCCCGATGGCGAGGACAGAATGATAAGAAGGCCTCGTCTATCCGCCATATCCTTACGCTCCGATCCTATTCCACGTTTTGCACTTGTTCGCGCATCTGATCTATCACAGCCTTAAGTTCGAGACCTACGGCAGTAAGCTCCGCGCTTTGCGCCTTGGAACACAAGGTGTTGGCCTCGCGATTGAATTCCTGCATCAGGAAGTCCAGCTTGCGTCCTACCGCCCCGTCCTGCGCCAGCAAAGTGCGGGCGGCGGTCACGTGAGCACCCAGTCTGTCAATCTCTTCGGTGATGTCCGCCTTAACGGCGATCAGCGCAAGCTCTTGCGCGACGCGGTCCGGGTCCGCACCCTGAGCGTTGTCCAGAACGCGGGCCAGGTTCTCCTGCAACGCCTCGGCAGCCTTGCCTTTGCGCTTTTCGGCCAACTCAGCCGCCTGAGCTGTCAGCGCCGCGACCTGATCCAGTTGCCCGTCAAGTATACCGGCCAATGCTTTTCCCTCGGCTCGCCGCATGTCGATAAAGGCGCCCAGAAGTGCAGGAAATTCAGACTGAAGATGTGCGACCAAAGGCGCGGCATCGTCCGTATCATTGCCCGCTTCCATCATGCCTTTCAACGCAAGCAAATCTGCGGCACAGGATGGCGCAAGCGTCAAGCCCCGCGCTGCAGCCATGTTTTCTGTTCGAGCCAGTGCATCCAATGCCGATTCCATCGCGGTTTCATTCAGCACAAGATCTGGTGCCGTTTCTTCGCGGCTCAGCCGCAACGACAAAGTCACATTGCCGCGGCTAAGAGATTTGGACAGTTCTCCCCGCAAAGCGGCTTCCAATCCGGTCAGCCAATCCGGCAGGCGCAGGCGCATGTCCAGACCCTTGCCATTCACGCTGCGGAGCTCCCACGTCCAGCTATGCGGCCCGAAAGCCCCCTTACCCGAGGCAAATCCGGTCATGGATCTGATCATGCCTGCCCTTTCTGTCGATGCCATTTCCTGCGTGCTTGCCGCACCTAATGCCATAGACCGCCACAGGGCAAGACCTTGCTGTGATTGCGTGAACTCCCGAAAGTTAACCATTCGTTAAAGAATTCCTCCAAAATTGAGTCAACCCGTGCCAATCTTCCTTTCGTGGTTGTTGGAACGCCTATGGCCGTAATGCGTAGCATTTTATGAAAATGGCGTTTGATTGGTACGGGGTGACGAAAATGAAGTCTCTTTTCGGGAATGGTTCCGGGTCCAAAATTGGAAAGATCGTTGCAATGGACCGTTTTGACAGTGGGCGCAGTCTTACTCCGATCCGTCAGGCCGAAGCCTACTGGACGGCTCTTTTAACCGGTGACGGCGTTCCGATGCGGTCACAGATCGACCCGCGCGGACTTGAGAATATTCTGGAATACACCTTTGTTCTTGAACGTATCGCCCCCGGTTTGGCGCGGTTCCGCCTTGCAGGCAGCCATCAGACCAAACTGGCTGGCATGGAAGTCCGCGGCATGCCCCTTACCGCATTTTTCGAGGCCTCTGCGAGGCGGCAGATTACCGAAGTTCTGGAACGGGTTTTTTCGGAACCCGCGCTGGCAGAGATGGACCTGATCTCAAAAGGACGTTTGGGCAGCGCGCGTTTGCAGGCACGCATGATCCTTTTGCCACTGAGAAGCGATCTGGGCGATGTCAGCCGGATACTGGGCGTGATGGTCAGCGACGGCACCATTGGTGCCACCCCCAGACGTTTTGCGATCAAGGAAAGTCGGATCCGCGCTGTTTCCGAAATCCAAGCCCCCCAAATCGCACAGAAACAATTGGCCGAGGGGTTTGCCGAGAAACAAGAAGGGTTCAAACACCCCGCCTCTCATTTGCGGCTTGTCGTTTCGCGAAAGGATTGAACTAATCCGATCAAATGAAAACGGCGGGCACCATGGCCCGCCGTTCTGCTTTTCTGGGAAGCACTATCAGCTGGCTTCGCGCTTAACGCGTTCGCGGCGGAGGTTGGTCAGTTCCTCAGCGACCAGAAACGCCAGCTCCAGCGACTGGGACGCGTTCAGGCGTGGGTCGCAGGCGGTATGATAGCGATCCGACAGGTCTTCTTCGGTCACGGCCCGCACGCCACCGGTGCATTCGGTCACGTCCAAACCTGTCATCTCGAAATGAACGCCGCCGGGGATGGTGCCCTCGGCCTGATGCACACCGAAGAAGTCGCGCACTTCGCGCAGGACCGAGTCGAACGGGCGGGTCTTGTAGCCCGTGGCCGACTTGATCGTATTGCCGTGCATCGGATCGCAGACCCAGGTGACCTTGGCGCCCTCTTCCTTGACGGCCTTTATCAGGCGCGGCAGATGCTCGCCCGCGTTACCCGCACCAAAGCGTGCAATCAGGGTCAGACGGCCTTCTTCATTCTCCGGGTTCAGCTTCGACATCAGAACCTTGAGGTCTTCGGCCGTTGTGGTCGGGCCGCATTTCAACCCGATCGGATTCTGAACGCCACGGCAGAACTCGACATGCGCACCGTCAGGCTGACGGGTGCGGTCGCCGATCCAGATCATGTGCCCGGAGCCAGCCAGCCAGTTGCCGGACGTGGAATCAAGACGCGTCAGGGCCTCTTCATATTCCAGCAGCAGCCCTTCGTGACTGGTGTAGAACTCAACCGTCGAAAACTCATGCGTTGTATCCGCCGTGATCCCGGCTGCGCCCATGAAATCGATGGTGTCTTGAATACGATCCGCGATCTCGGAATATTTCTGGACATCCTGTTTGTCGGTGAAGCCCAGAGTCCAGGAATGGACACGGCTCATGTCCGCGAATCCGCCGGTCGAAAATGCGCGCAACAGGTTCAGCGTGGCCGCCGCCTGCGTGTAGGCCTGAAGCATCTTGTCCGGATTCGGAATCCGCGCCTCGGGCGTAAAGGCCAGTTCGTTGATGATGTCACCACGATAGCTGGGCAGTTCGACGCCATTCACCACCTCGGTCGGGGCGCTGCGCGGCTTGGCGAACTGGCCGGCCATGCGGCCGACTTTGACCACCGGCACCTTTGCACCATAGGTCAGCACCATCGCCATCTGCAGCATCACCTTGAAGGTGTCGCGGATCGCGTCCGCGCTGAATTGTTCAAAACTTTCAGCACAATCCCCGCCCTGCAGCAGGAAGGCTTCGCCGCGACCGGCGGCACCCAGATGTTGCTTGAGGCGCCGCGCCTCACCGGCAAAAACCAGCGGGGGATACTGTGAAAGCTGGGCCTCGACCTTGGCCAGGGCGGCCGCGTCGGTATAGTCTGGCATCTGAACCCGTGGCTTGTTGCGCCAGTCCGTTTTTTGCCATTCTGTCATAGCTTTGATCTCCGCTGAAGTAGTCAGGTCGCCTCTATACAAAATGTATTGAAGAGTGACCATATCCCATTTGCGCCCCTTGACGCCGCAAACAAGCTTTGGTCATGGTGACTGATAAAGCTGACGCCGGGAAAACGATCACCCGGCGCCGAATCAAGGACATCACGCCATGAAAGAGCAACGCCAAGTTGTCACGGTGCCAGACACTGCGTCCAATCCGCAAAACTTCGTTTTCGTTTTGCTGGACAAATTCTCACTTTTGTCCTTTGCGTCTGCGCTGGACAGCCTGCGGATCGCCAACCGCATGGCCGGTCGCCAGCTTTATACGTGGTCACTGGTGGGCGAAGGCGGTGACACCGTCAGTTGTTCCGCCGGAACAACCTTCAAACTGGACGCCGATCTGATCGAACTGCGCCGCGACGAGGTTGTCCTGATCTGCGGCGGTGTCGATGTTCAGACCGCAACAACGAAAAAAGTGCTGAACTGGTTGCGTCGCGAGGCGCGCCGAGGGCTCAAGGTCGGCGGGCTGTGTACAGCGGCTTACACGATGGCAAAGGCCGGTCTTCTGGACGGAAAACGGGCGACGATCCACTGGGAAAACTCCGACAGTTTCATCGAGGAGTTCGATGAAGTGGAACTGACCAAATCGGTGTTCCTGATCGACGGCAATCGCATGACGACTGCAGGTGGTACTTCGTCCATCGACCTGATGCTCAAGCTGATCGCAGATGAATTCGGTGAGGATCTGGCAAACGCCGTGGCCGACCAGATGATCTATTCATCGATCCGCACAGATCAGGATACACAGCGGCTGTCGACCCCGACACGGATCGGTGTGCGGCACCCCAAGCTGAGTCAGGTCATTCTGATGATGGAAAAGAACATCGAAGAGCCGATTTCGCCTTCGATTCTGGCGAAAGAAGTCGGCATGTCGACCCGCCAGCTGGAGCGTCTGTTCCGTCGCTACCTGAGCCGATCACCCAAGCGGTATTATATGGAACTGCGTCTTCACAAGGCCCGCAACCTGCTGATGCAGACGGATATGAGCGTCATCAACGTGGCACTCGCCTGCGGCTTTGCCAGCCCTTCGCATTTCTCGAAATGCTACCGGGCGCACTACAACACCACCCCTTATCGTGAGCGTGGAACGCAAAGCGGGCGGTTGTCGGTCTAAGGACCGCGGGGTTGGCGCGCTCAGCGTGACATCCTGTAGACCGCGCCCTGTCCTACGGAAATGAACCAGATTGCCCCATCGGGACCTTCGACGATGTCCCTCACACGCTCGGTCATCGGGCCTTTGATCTGCTCCACTTCGCGCAGCGGAGAACCTGCCAGACGCGCGATGTAGTCAAACTTGAGCGACCCGACAAAGATATCCCCCTTCCACTTGGGCACCATATTGCCGGAATAGACCAGCAATCCCGAAGGGGCGATGGAGGGGTCCCAGTAATGTTCGGGCTGCTTCATGCCCGGCTTTGACGTGCCTTCACCGATCTTCTGACCGGAATAGTGAACACCGTACGAGATAACCGGCCAACCGTAATTGGTGCCGGGTTGAACCAGATTGACCTCGTCACCACCCTTGGCCCCATGTTCCGATACCCACAAACGGCCCCGGGCGTCCAGCCCTGCGCCCTGCGGGTTTCGATGGCCGTAAGACCAGATTTCGGGCCGTATCGCGGCCTGACCAACGAAGGGATTGTCTGCGGGAACCGTGCCATCGCGGTTGATCCGAATGACCGTTCCAAGATGATTGGACCTGTCCTGGGCCGCAGGACGGTCCCCACGCTCGCCCAGCGTCACGAACAATCTGCCATTCGTTGCTTCGACCACGCGCGAGCCGAAATGGCGGCCACCTGATCCGCCTGGAATAGCCTCGAAAATGATGCGGACGTTGGTGAGCTTTTTTCCGTCTTCCGAAAGACGAGCCACCGCGACCGCTGTGCCTGCACCACCCTGTTGAGCTTTGGAGAAGGTAAGAAAGATCTCTCTGCTACGCGCGAAATCACGGGCGATTGTGACATCCAGCAAACCGCCCTGCCCCGATGCGACCACGGCAGGCACGCCCGAGACCTGTTGGCTTCTGTCCCCGTCGAAATACAAAAGATCGCCGTCTCGCTCCGTCACCAGAAATATGTCGTCGGAGATTATCCCGATCGCCCACGGCGTATCCAGCCCGGTGGCCATTTCCTCGACACTTACCGGGCCTTGCGAGGTTTGCAGTTCATCCGCCCATGCGGTCACAGCAATCCCCAGCAGCGAAAGAATCGCGCAAACCCTGATCATCATTACCCTCCTGCTTTGGCCAGACGCCCAAGTTTTGGTTAAACCCAACAAAACAAATAGAGTTAGGACAAGCAAAAGCACTTTTTCGTTAGGACTTCCCTTTTTCGCATTGCTTGCCTAGGGTCATGGCCGGACGTTAACGTTCCAATATGGGAGTAACCTTATGAAAAAGCTGCTAACAGCAACTGCAGCAACCGCTTTGCTGGCCGGTACCGCCATGGCCGAAGATGTCAAACTTGGCATCCTGTTTGGCTTCACCGGCCCGATTGAATCTCTGGCACCTGCGATGGGGTCCGGCGCAGAAATGGCGATGGCCGAAGTCACGGAATCCGGCAAACTTCTGGATGGCGCAACCGTCACCGGAACCCGGGCCGATACCGGCTGCATCGACAACGGTCTGGCCACCTCGAACGGCGAACGCATGATTGCCGATGGCGTTGCCGGCATCATCGGCGGCGACTGCTCGGGTGTGACCGGCGCGATCCTGCAGAACGTCGCAATCCCGAACGGCATGGTCATGATCTCGCCGTCGGCAACGTCGCCCGGTCTGTCGACCATGGAAGACAACGGCCTGTTCTTCCGCACCGCACCTTCGGATGCGCGCGAAGGTCAGGTGATGGCAGACATTCTGAAAGACCGCGGCATCAACTCGATCGCTCTGACTTACACCAACAACGACTACGGCAAGGGTCTGGCGGACGCGATCCAGACTTCGTTCGAAGCAGCTGGCGGTGAAATCACCATAGTTGCGGCGCACGAAGACGGTAAAGCCGACTATTCGGCCGAAGTTGGCGCTCTGGCGTCGGCAGGTGGCGATATTCTGGTGGTTGCCGGTTATCTGGACCAGGGCGGTCTGGGCATCATCCAGTCTGCACTGGACAGCGGTGCATTCGACACGTTCGGTCTGCCCGGCGGCATGATCGGTGACTCGCTGCCCGCAAATGTCGGACCCGACCTGAACGGCTCGTTCGGTCAGATCGCCGGTTCGGGTGGTGAAGGTGCCGAGAAGTACTTTGCCATGGCCGAGGCCGGTGGCTTCGACGGCTCGTCGCCCTACTCGCCTGAATCCTATGACGCCGCCGCGTTGTTCATGCTGGCCATGCAGGCCGCAGGGTCGACCAACCCGGCGGACTACGGCGCCAAGATCATGGACGTCGCCAACGCTCCGGGTGAAAAGATCTATCCGGGTGAACTGGCCAAGGGTCTGGAACTGCTGGCCGCAGGTCAGGACATCGACTATGTCGGCGCCTCGGGCGTGGAACTGATCGGCCCCGGCGAGAGCGCTGGTTCTTACCGCGAGATCGAAGTGACCGACGGCGAAAACAAGACAGTCAACTTCCGTTGACGCTTCAGTACAAGTTATAAATCGAGCAGCCCGGGCCTTGTGTCCGGGCTGTTTCAATGACAAAAGACCGCACCTCTTCTCTGGGGATGGGACAACAAGAACGCCGAACAGGGCGGCAAGGGGATAATATGATCGTCGTCGAAGACGTGCATAAGCATTTCGGCGGGTTTCATGCGGTGGATGGGGCATCGCTGGAAATCCAAAAGGGTTCAATCACCGGTCTGATCGGGCCGAACGGGGCCGGAAAAACCACTCTGTTCAACGTGATCGCCGGGGTACTGCCCCCCACAAGCGGAAAAGTGTTCATGGATGGCGAGGACATCACCGGCCTGCCTCCGCATGAGCTGTTTCACAAGGGCTTGCTGCGCACCTTCCAGATCGCGCACGAATTCTCATCGATGAGCTGCCGCGAGAACCTGATGATGGTTCCCGGTGCCCAATCAGGGGAATCGCTGTGGAACACGTGGTTCGGACGCAAGCGCATCGCAGATGAGGAACGCGCTTTGCGCGCGAAAGCCGACGAGGTTCTGGAGTTCCTGACCATCGAGCATCTGGCCGACCACAAGGCCGGTCAGGTTTCGGGCGGGCAGAAGAAGCTGCTGGAACTGGGCCGTACCATGATGGTCGACGCCAAGATCGTGTTTCTGGACGAGGTCGGCGCGGGCGTGAACCGCACCCTGCTGATGACCATCGCTGACACGATCCTGCGTCTGAACAAAGAGCGCGGCTATACGTTTGTCGTCATCGAGCACGACATGGATTTCATCGGCAAGATCTGCGACCCGGTCATCTGTATGGCCGAGGGCAAAGTGCTGGCCGAGGGTACTCTGGACGAGATCAAGGCCAATGAGCACGTGATCGAAGCATATCTGGGCACCGGTTTGAAAAACAAGGACAAGCTGGAGGCCCAATCATGACCGCTGGCACGAGCGACAATCCCTATCAGGATGACCACGGCAACAAGGACGCCTCGATCACCAACACCCGCGGTGCCGGCACCATGACGCCGGCACACAGCAAAAGCGGCGAAACCCACAGGGTCGAAGGTGGTCCCTTTCTGATCGGCGACACGATGACGGGTGGCTACGGCAAGGGTCCGGACATTCTGCATGACTGCACCATCGCCGTCGACAAGGGCGAAATCGCCGTGATCGTTGGCCCGAACGGCGCTGGCAAGTCGACCGCGATGAAGGCCGTTTTCGGAATGCTGGACGTCCGGTCCGGTTCGGTGCGACTGGACGGCGAGGACATTACCAACCTCACCCCGCAGGACCGTGTGATCCGGGGGATGGGGTTTGTGCCGCAGACCTCGAACATCTTCACTTCGATGACGGTGGAAGAAAATCTGGAGATGGGCGCCTTCATCCGGCGCGATGATATCAGCCAGACGATGGAGCAGGTCTATGACCTGTTCCCCATCCTGCGCGACAAACGCAACCAAGCCGCCGGAGAGCTGTCGGGTGGACAGCGCCAACAGGTTGCCGTGGGCCGTGCGCTGATGACTCAGCCGAAAGCCCTGATGCTGGACGAACCCACCGCCGGGGTCTCGCCCATCGTGATGGATGAGTTGTTTGACCGGATCATCGAGGTCTCGCGCACCGGCCTGCCGATCCTGATGGTGGAACAGAATGCCCGTCAGGCGCTGGAGATCGCGGACAAGGGATATGTGCTGGTTCAGGGGCGGAATGCCTATACTGGCACGGGCAGGGAACTGCTGGCAGATCCCGAAGTCCGTAAGAGTTTCTTGGGGGGGTGAGCAATGAGTTTTTCATCCATAGGACGGATATTCGCTTTATTGACCTGCACTCTTGCGCTCATATCAATTTTTCTGGGCGTCAAGTTGTTGTTATCAATTGACGCTCAGTTCTCCGAGGTCCACGGCCTGCCTACCGGCCCCAAAATCCCACTCCTGAACCAAGGCTTCTTGCTGCTCCTAGCCGGACTAGCGCTAGGCGTCCTCTGTGACATCAGTGACAGAGTCAGAGCCAATATGAACTTGTCTAAACAACCCTCGAGCGGAGAATAGCACTTGGACTTTCTCAACGCCTTTGTGGCGCTCTCCAACTTCGTCCTTGTTCCCGCGATCGCCTATGGCAGCCAGTTGGCGCTGGGCGCTCTGGGTGTGACGCTGATCTACGGTATCCTGCGGTTCTCGAACTTTGCCCATGGCGATACGATGGCCTTTGGCGCGATGATCGCCGTGCTGGTCACATGGGGCCTGCAGGCCGCCGGGGTCAGTTTCGGGCCGCTGCCGACCGCCTTGTTGGCCCTGCCCTTTGCCATTCTGGGCTGTATCGTTCTGGTACTGATCACGGACAGGCTGGTCTATCGGTTCTATAGGGAACAAAAGGCCAAGCCGGTCATTCTGGTGATCGTATCGATGGGCGTGATGTTCATCATGAACGGGCTTGTGCGGTTCATCATCGGGCCGGATGACCAAAGGTTCTCTGACGGCGCGCGGTTCATTGTTTCGGCGCGGGATTTCAAGGCGATGACCGGCCTGCAAGAAGGGCTGGCGATCAAGACCTCTCAGGGCATTACCGTGATCGTGGCGGTTGTTGCCGTGGCGCTGCTGTTCTGGTTCCTGAACAAGACCCGCACCGGTAAATCGATGCGGGCCTATTCGGACAACGAGGATCTGGCTTTGCTGTCAGGCATCAACCCCGAACGTGTTGTGATGATCACCTGGATCATCGTGGCTGCGCTAGCGACAACGGCCGGTGTGCTTTACGGCCTCGATAAAAGCTTCAAGCCCTTTGTCTATTTCCAGCTTCTGCTGCCGATCTTTGCCTCGGCGATCGTAGGCGGGCTTGGCAACCCTCTGGGTGCCATCGCGGGCGGGTTCATCATCGCGTTTTCCGAAGTGACGATCACCTACGCGTGGAAAAAGGTACTGACCTATCTGGCGCCGGAAAGTCTGGAGCCGTCAGGCTTGGTCCAGTTCCTGTCCACCGATTACAAATTCGCCGTCAGCTTTGCGATCCTGCTGATTGTGCTGCTGTTTAAGCCCACGGGTCTGTTTAAGGGGAAAGTGATATGAGCGAGCCCGTCAAAAACACACTGTTATTTGTTGTCGTTGGCGCTCTGATCCTGCTGACCGGGTTCACGCAAAGCTGGAACGCGGCGATCCTGATCCTGAACATGGGCCTGATCTCGGCCATCATGTCCATCGGGGTGAACCTGCAATGGGGCTTTGCGGGCCTCTTCAATGTCGGCGTCATGGGCTTTGTCGCGCTGGGCGGTCTGGCTGTTGTGCTGGTTTCGACCGCGCCAACGCCGGGCGCCTGGTCCGGTGGTGGCTTTGGTGTGATCCTCGCGCTGTTGCTGGGGGCCGCAACCGTCGTTGCGGCCGTGATGGTTGCACAGAAGATGCCCAAGGGACGTACACAGACCCTCGCCATCATTGGTATTCTGGTCGTTGGTTTCTTTATCTACCGCGCCATCTTCGATCCCAACGTTGCCGCAATCGAGGCGATTGACCCTGCCGTTGCAGGCAATATCGGCGGTCTGAACTTGCCCGTTCTGCTGGCCTGGCCTGCTGGCGGTCTGCTGGCCGCCGGAGCGGCCTGGCTGATTGGCAAAACCGCGCTGGGTTTGCGCTCGGACTATCTGGCAATTGCGACGCTCGGTATCGCCGAGATCATTATCGCGATCATGAAGAACGAGGACTGGCTGGCGCGTGGGGTCAAGAACGTCTACGGCATTCCCCGCCCTTCCCCTGTGGTCGGGTATGAGGTCGACCTGCAGAATGACCCCGGCTTCGTTGCCCGTGCCGAATGGTTCGGACTGGACCCTGTGACGGCTTCAACACTGTCCGTGAAACTTGGCTATTCCTTGCTGTTCCTAATTGTCCTTTTGGTTCTGCTGTGGATGGCGCAGATGGCATTGAAAAGCCCGTGGGGTCGCATGATGCGCGCCATTCGCGACAACGAGGTCGCCGCCGAGGCGATGGGCAAAGACGTCACCCGCCGCCACCTGCAGATCTTCGTTCTGGGATCGGCCATTTGTGGCATAGCGGGCGCGATGATGACCACGCTGGACGGGCAACTGACGCCAGGCACCTACAACCCGCTGCGGTTCACCTTCCTTGTCTGGGTCATGGTGATCGTGGGCGGATCGGGCAACAACTTTGGCGCCGTCCTTGGTGCGTTCCTGATCTGGTTCCTTTGGGTTCAGGTAGAGCCCATCGGTCTGTGGCTGATGAATCTGATCACTGCGGGTATGCCTGACGGAAGTGCACTCAAAGCGCACCTGATCGACAGCGCCGCGCATATGCGGTTGTTTACCATGGGATTGATTCTATTGATTGTTCTTAGATTCAGCCCGCGTGGTTTGATCCCCGAAAAATAATTTCAAACTTCTTACAATTGAGTTAACCGCGCCGGCTGGCCGGCGCGGTTTGTTGCATCGATAGGAAAAACTGACTAGACGGGTATATCAGCCAGATGGTTTCTGGCTGTTGTTCGGCACTCACTCACACCTAAACCGCCGATCTGTAACGATTCTGTATGTTAACCTAGAAAAGTTGTGTTCCACCATGAAAGCACCAACCACCAAAGCAGCCCTGGTTCTGCCTGTTCTCGCGGCTATGACAGCCTGCGTTCCGTCCCCAGAAAGCCTTGAAACAACACCTGTCCAGGTCCAAACACCAAAAGGGGTTGTGACCTGCCAGCTCTATACTCTGAACCGGGTCATTTGGGATCGGGCCATCGATTATCCGGCAACCAAGATGTCAGTCGCCGAGGCGGACGCATACTGCCGACAGGAAGGTCAGCGCCGCCTCAATTAGGAACGGCGCATTCACTCAGCGATTGCGAAACAACCCGCCAAGTATGCCACGCACGATGCGACGGCCTGTCGTCCCTTTCAGTTCCTTGATCACCGCCTGACTCATGGCTGATGCAAACGTATCCTGTTTCCGCGAAACGCGGGAAGAGGATCGGCTGACGCGCTGCCCTGAATACCTGCGGGCCGCGGCAAACTCGCGCTCGGCAGGTGTCTGTGTTTCAAACAGCTCTTCTGCCTCGGCAGCTTCGGCTTCCTTTGCTGCTGCGTCGGCCCGGGCCTGAAGTATTTCAAACGCCGACTTTCGATCGACGGGCTGATCGTATTTTGCCCGCATCCTCGACGCATCAAGGATCGCCTGCCGTTCGCTTTGCGTGATCGGGCCAAGCTGGGACCCCGGTGGCCGGATCAATGTGCGCTCGACGATCCCGGGTATGCCCTTCTTCTGCAGCATTGACGTTACCGCCTCACCCACACCGACCTCTCGGATGGCTTCCTCGGTATCGAACTCGGGATTCTCACGATAGGTTTCCGCAGCCAACCGCAGGTTCTTGCGATCCCGCGCCGTGAAAGCCCGCAAAGCATGCTGAATGCGGTTGCCCAACTGGCCCAGAATATCCTCGGGTATGTCGGCCGGGTTTTGGGATATGAAATACACACCGACCCCCTTTGACCGGATCAGGCGCGCGACCTGTTCAACTTTGTCCACCAGAACCTTCGGGGCATCATCGAACAGCAGATGGGCTTCGTCGAAAAAGAAAACCAGTTTGGGTTTCTCGGGGTCGCCCACTTCGGGCAGTTCTTCGAACAGCTCGCTCAGCAGCCACAGCAGGAACGTTGCGTATAGTCGAGGCGCGCCCATCAACTTGTCCGAGGCCAGAATATTCACCATCCCCTGCCCGTTCTGATCGGTTCGCATCAGATCCGCCAGATCCAGCGCTGGCTCTCCGAACAGTTTGATTCCGCCCTGGTTTTCAAGAACCAGCAAACGGCGCTGAATCGCCCCGATCGACGCTGTCGATACATTGCCGTATCGCAGGGACAGCTGCGCGCGGTTTTCACCGATCCAGACCAGCAGAGCCTGCAGGTCCTTGAGGTCCAGCAGCGGCATACCTTCTTCGTCGGCCACACGAAATGCGATGTTCAGGATTCCTTCCTGTGCCTCGCTCAGTTCCATCAGACGCGACAACAGCAAGGGACCCATCTCGGTGACGGTGGTTCGGACCGGATGTCCCTGCTCGCCAAACAGGTCCCAGAACGTCACCGGACAGGCAGCGTAGGCGAAATCAGTCAGCCCGATGCGTTGCGCGCGATCCTGAAACGCCTGATGCAATTTGTGATCCGGGCTTCCTGACAAGGCCAGACCAGACAGGTCACCTTTGATATCTGACAGAAACACAGGCACGCCCGCCTTAGAGAAACCTTCGGCCAGAATTTGTAGCGTAACGGTCTTGCCTGTCCCGGTGGCCCCGGCGATCAAACCGTGTCGGTTGGCATATTTCAGCGTCAGACCCTGCGGTTCAGCGTAATCCTTGCCACCGCCACCCAGGAAAATACTGTTGTTCATGAATTATTCGCCTTGCTTATCACCGATCCCACGACAGCATACAAAGTTAACCTTTGACTGCGATAGTTTATTTGCCGCCTCATGGGCGAAGGCTCCGGGGTGGCAGACTTCCTCCCTGTCGACTGGCCGTGCCTTCGGGCACGGCATTTTTGTTTTCGGCCCGCACTAAAATGAACTGGTCAGTATATTAAAAATTCAGGTTAGCAGTTGACCCGTGCGCCCCCCTTTCGTAACGTCTGCGCATAAATAAGTCGGCCAGTCCGACGGGGAGAAAATTCTAGGAAGGGAGCCGCTCCACCGGCTCCCTTTTTCATTGGCCCGGACGTTGTAAATACCAGTGCAAATGGGCAAGAATCCGTTCACATCCGTCCAATAATGCAGCTTAGTGACTGACACCCTGTTTTAACGGTGATAGACCGGGCAAAAAGCTCAATCACGCAACCGAGGCACTCATGATCAAGAACATCCTGTCTTTCAGCCTTGTTTCCGCGGCACTCTGGTGCAGCACCGCAGCAGCGCAGGAAACATCTCAGGACGACCAAACTCCGGCAGAGACACCGCAGACGGAAGCGGCTTCCGATCTCGACCTGGGCGAAACCGGTCCGCGCGTAGGTGAACAATACGTCAAAGAGCAAAGCGGCGACTGGGAAATCAGATGCCTCAAAACAGAAGCAGGTAAGGACCCCTGCTTGCTGCGGCAGACGCTGTCCGGGCAAGAAGGCCAGCCAATTGCGGAGATATCGGTCAACAAATTGCCCGAAGGTGTCGCAGCAGTTGCAGGCGCAACAGTCATTGTACCGCTCGAAATCATGTTGCAAGCGCAACTGGCTTTGTCGATCGATGGCGCTCCGGGGAAACGTTATGACTACCACCATTGCAACCCCATCGGCTGCGTGGCCCAGCTTGGGTTCACTCAAGGCGATGTCGATGCCATGAAAGCCGGCAGCACGGCCAAAATGTCTGTCGTCTCGGTTCTGGCACCCAACCAACTTCTTGAGATTGAGATTTCTCTGGCAGGGTTCACTGCAGGATTCGACAAGTTGGAAATCAACTGAACATCATCCGGACCAACAATCAAAGACGCCGTCGAATAATCTTCGGCGGCGTTTTTGGTTTGTAAGCTATTTTGGCTTCAGATCCGCTTCAATGCCAGGACTGCATTCAATCCGCCAAAGGCAAACGCGTTGCTGAGTGCAACGTCAACTTTTGCTTCGCGCGCAATATTTGGGACCACATCCAGCGCACATTCCGGATCAGGCTCCTCATAGCCGATTGTCGGGGCAACTATCCCGTCCCGCAAAGCCATGATGCAGGCCAGCAGTTCCACCGCTCCGGTCCCGCCGATCAGATGTCCATGCATGGACTTTGTGGACGAGATCATAAGATCATCCGCATGCGGTCCAAAAACGTCCGCGACCGCTGCACATTCAGTTTTGTCGTTGGCGGCGGTGCCGGTCCCATGGGCGTTAATGTAGCCCACTTCGCTCGCGTTCAGCTTTGCATCAGCCAGGGCCCCGGCCATCGCACGGGATGCCCCCTGTTTGCTGGGCATGACAATATCGGATGCATCAGACGACATTGCAAAACCCACAACCTCGCACAGGATGTCAGCGCCGCGCGCACGCGCATGTTCATATTCTTCAAACACGAACACCCCGGCGCCCTCGCCCTGGACCATACCGTTTCGATTGGCACTGAACGGTCGACATGCGTCCTTGGACATAACGCGCAGGCCTTCCCAGGCCTTTACGCCCCCGAAACACAACATGGATTCCGAACCGCCAGTGATCATCGTGGGCGCAGCCCCGCTGCGAACCATTTGGAAAGCCTGTGCCATAGCATGATTTGACGAGGCGCACGCCGTCGAAACGGTAAAGCTCGGGCCTTTGAGGTTATGCTCCATTGACACATGGCTGGCGGCTGCGTTGTTCATCAACTTGGGAACAACAAAAGGATGTACGCGGTTCTTGCCGTCTTCGTAGACCGACCGGTAATTGTCGTCCCATGTGGAAACACCGCCACCGGCCGTTCCCAGAACGACACCGGAACGCGCCGCAAGATCGCCATGAAATTCGATCCCGGACTGATCGATGGCCTCTTTGGCAGCCGTCAATGTGAATTGGGTAAACCGATCATAGAGCGACATTTGCTGGCGATTGAACCGGCCTTCGGCCTCGAACCCCCTGACCTGCCCGCCGATCTTGATAGCCAAACGATCGACATCGCGAAACTCAAGTTCAGAGATGCCGCAGCGGCCTTCGCGCATGGCCTCCAGCGTATCGGGAACGGAATGGCCCAGCGAGTTGATCGTGCCCGCCCCGGTAATGACAACGCGTTTCATGAGGCTCAGTCAGACCTTTTCCGACACAAGCTTTTCGATACCTGCAATGATGGCTGCAACATTTGAGATGTCGAAATCGCTGGCCGTCGGTTCGTTGGCATTGAACGGCACCGAGATGTCGAACTCCTCCTCGATGGCAAAGATGCTTTCAACCAGGCCCAGACTGTCGATACCCAGGTCCTCGAGCGTACTTTCGGGCGTCACATCCGAAGGCTCCAGCACGGCTTGCTCAGCAATGATGGAGATGACGCGGTCGGTGATGCTCATATCGGTCCTCTGATTATCACGGTGGTTGTGATTTAATCGCTCGAAGACTGTTTGAAAACAGCCTTTTTCAGCGCCTCTACGTCACGCGCCATGCGCGGCAAGCGGCGTTGGGCCTTGTAGATATCGGTATGAGATTCCATTTTTATGCCCGGATAGCCCATAATTACGCGCCCTGCCGGAACATTGGACAGGATCTTGGTGCCCCCGCCGGCAATCACGCCATCCCCGATGAAAATGTTGTCCACGACGCCGGTCTGGCCGCCCAGCACAACATGATTTCCGATCTCAACGGACCCCGAAACACCGGTCTGCCCGCACAACAGGCAGTCCTGCCCAACGCGCGTGTTGTGTCCCACGTGGACCAGGTTATCCAGCTTGGAACCTGAGCCGATGACGGTGTTGCGTATGGTGCCGTTGTCAACGGTGCAGTTCGCGCCGACCTCAACATCATCGCCGATTTCCACCGCGCCCAGCGAATGGATTCTCAGCCAGTTCTGGGCCTTGGCATCCCCCGCATCTCCCATCGTTTTGCGAACGTTTTCCACGCCAGACACTTCCGGAGTGACAAAGCTGAACCCGTCGCTGCCAATGCGCGCACCCGGTTGCGCGACGAAGCGGTCACCGATCTTTGCACGTGCACCGATGCTGACCATTTCTCGCAGAACCGCAGATTCTCCCAGAACGGCGTCCATGCCGACAACGCAATGCGCGCCGATAACCGAACCGGCCCCAATGCGAGCCCGCGCACCAATGACCGTAAGTGGGCCAATCGAAACGTTTTCGGCAATCGTTGCGGTCGAGTCGACTACGGCCGAAGGGTGAATACCCGGAGCGACCCCCTGGCCTCGGTCCAGCATCGCCGTAATTCCTGCCATCGCCATCCGCGGGCGTGGCACAAAGATAGCGGCCTGCAAGCCCATCCCCTGCCAGTCCGCGCCTTCCCACACAACCGCAGCCTTTGCCGACCCACCGGACAATGCGTCGGCGTATTTGGGCGACATGGCCATGGCCAGATCATCTGCGCCTGCATCGCCCGGTTCGGCGGCACGATAGACGATCAGGCTGGTATCGCCCAGGCATTCGGCGTCCAGCGCTTCGGCGATTTGCTTGATTGTGAATTGCATAGAGGGCTTCCTTGTATCAGGACTTGCCCCAGTGATTACCCCTGAACGTCCGGCAGGACCACCCCTGCCTTTTGCAGAGCCTCCCAGATCTTGCGATCGCGGTCGTAGACATCCCGGCGGTACTGAACTTCACCCTTTGGACCGACATACGCCGTCCGATAGATGATGTGAACAGGAACCGACTGCGCGAGGTTTACCTTTGTTTCCTTGCCGGTATTCAGAACCCTGTGAAAAAAGGCCTTGGGGTCTTCTTCCTGCCGGGCCAGCAAGGCATAGGCAAACTCGAAGGGCTGCGCCAGGCGGATACAACCGTGCGAGAAAGCGCGAACTTCGCGGGCAAACAGGTTTTTGTGCGGCGTATCATGCAGATAGATGTTGTGCTTGTTTGGGAACATGAACTTCACCAGGCCCAACGCATTGTTTTTGCTGGGTGGTTGCCGCATCGCGAACGGAAAATCCCGTGCAGTGAATTGCGTAAAGTCCATGGCACCACGATTGACCTGCCGACCACTTCGGTCCGTGATCTGAATGTGGCCGACCGCATTAGGGTTGGACTGAAGTTTTGGTAAATATTCCTTGGTGATGATCGAGCGTGGTACGTACCAGCTCGGGTTGATCACCATGTGTTCCATCATGTCCGAGAATTCGGGACTGCGCCGATCATGGGTGTTCTTGCCGATGACGGCCCGCGTCTCAAATGATACCTGACCTTCATCCACGATCTTTGCCGAGAAGTCAGCCTGGTTCACCAAGATATGACGCGCGCCTCGTGAGTGCGGCAACCAGCGCTCCCGCTCAAGCGCGACGTAGACAGCTTTGAGCCTGTCGCTGGCCGGACGGTTGATTTCGGTCAGGGTTCCATTTCCGGCAACGCCATCCGCTTCGAGCCCATGGGCAGTCTGAAACGCCCGCACGGCCCCCAGCATTGCGGCATCAAATTCCGGGCTGGCGGTTGGTCTCAGGTAACCCATAGCCACCAATCGGTCACGCAGCCGAATGACATTGGGTCCGGTATCACCGTATTCGAGTTTTGCAACCGGTACAGTCGGCCCCCAACCGCCCTGCTCAACCAGGTTTTCAAGAACCTTTTTCTGTTTCAGCAAAGACCGGTATTGCAGGGACTCTGGCACCAGCTGTTCTATGTACGTCGCCCCTGTGGCTGATGCGACACCTTGCAAATGTTCCTGCGGCGACCTGCGATCGACTTCGCGCACCAAACCATCGTCAATCTGTGAAGGGCTCAACACGCCCGAGTACATATCCGTAGCATAACGCAGGAAAACCCGGCTTAAATCCGCTTCGACAGCACCCAAGTCCCTCTGGGAACGGGCAGCGCGCATCTGGTCCAGAAGAGCCTGGACATCATAACGCGCATCCGGCAACCCGTGGAACGCGGCATTGGACAGGGCCTTAATCAAAGCGGCCCGGCGTTCAGCATGTTGTTCGGTCTGCCCGGCCCAGATCGGCGAAAACCCGTTTGTTTTGTAATATTCAGCCAGCGAAGACCCCGAATCCAACGACTCGGCAACCGCCATGCGGAAGGCGGTCGGTGGGTTTGTCCTGGAATCGGCAAAGGCCGCTGTTGCTGCGAAACAGGCGGTCGCGAGGATACTGGTACAGGTCCGGAAAACAGAAAACATGAGATGGCCTTGGTTATTCAATGCTTTGCGCCGATACATTCAGCGCCGAGCCAGTATGATTGGCGGACCGCCCGATTGTCTATTCACAAATTCATCAAATCTGCGCTTCTAACATCTGCTGATGCGTGATTGCATCGCCTTGGAAAGTGATTTCCCTAACCTTCTGTAATTTATGCATCACTGCATCAGTTGCGCAAAAACCTGCCGATATTTCCCCCTTGAATTGGTGTATCCGAAAGATTTCTTGGCGGACGAATCCGTCTGTGTCATAACTTCCGCATCTGGGATGGGAAAAAATTAATACGGCGCACGTAACATCGTGTGCAGGCAGGAACTAGTACGGGACGAAAAACGAAATGACCAAGAGCAGTGCTTCGGGCTTGACCCGGCGTGCCCTATTGGGTGCGTTCGCGGCCACAGCGGTAGTAGCCGCACCGACCTATTCCAATGCAGCAGGATTCCTTCGCGGCGGCGGTGATATTCGCCGCATTCGCATGTATTCCGGGCGCACCGGTGAACGCATTGACATGATTTACTGGGTTGACGGCAATTACATCAAAGACGCCGTCAAGGAAGTGAACCACTTCATGCGCGACTGGCGTACCGATCAGTCCAAGTCCATGGACCTGCGCACAATTGACATCATGGCCGCATCTCACAACCTGCTGGATGTCAACGAACCCTATATGCTGTTGTCCGGCTACCGGTCCCCTCAGACTAACGCGATGCTGCGATCGAAATCCCGCCGCGTTGCCAAGAACTCCCTGCACATGAAGGGTCAGGCGGCTGACTTGCGGTTGTCTTCACGCTCGGTTTCGCAAATGGCCAAAGCCGCCATTTCCTGCCGCGCGGGGGGCGTCGGCAAATACTACCGCTCAAATTTTGTCCACATGGACTGCGGCGAAGTCCGCAGCTGGGGCGGCTAACCAATACGTACAATTTCGAAGTGACGAGCGCCTTTGGGCGCTCTTTTTTTGTAGATGAAGGCACGAACACGTTGGGAGTTCGGACAAAGCAATAGCTGCGGAAAGGCTATACGCCCATGAACCCGGAACATCTAATTTAGTGATGTGGCGCACCTGAGAGGATTCGAACCTCTGGCCTCTGCCTTCGGAGGGCAGCGCTCTATCCAGCTGAGCTACAGGTGCCTTGGCCGTTAGCTAACCTTGTTCCGTTCCGGGTGCAACTGCAAATCTGTCGCCCGACATCAGGTTTCACGCGAACAGATCGTGGGCCAGTTCCAGTGCATCGATCAGTGTGTCGACCTCGTCAGTGGTATTGTAAAGCCCGAAGCTGGCGCGGCATGTGGCCGTTACCCCCAGATGATCCATCAACGGACCGGCGCAGTGATGACCGGCGCGAACGGCGACGCCTTTTTTGTCCAGAATGGTCGACACATCATGCGCGTGCCCTGCCCCGTCCAGTGTAAAACTGAAAATAGCGGCCTTGTCCGGGCGTGTGCCCTGCACCTGTACCCAGTTCAGGCCGGTCAGACGCTGCATGGCATAGTCCCGCAAGGCGGATTCGTGGGCGGCAATGTTCTCCATCCCCAGATCCATCATATAATCCAACGCCACACCCAGCCCGATTGTCTGAACGATCCCGGGTGTACCAGCCTCGAACTTCATAGGCGGATCGTTATAGATCACCTGATCTTTGCTGACCTCTTTGATCATGTCGCCGCCGCCGATAAAGGGGCGCATTTCGACCATGCGGTCGGACGTGATGTAGATCGCACCTGAACCGGAGGGGCCGTACAGCTTGTGCCCCGTAATGGCATAGAAATCACAGCCAATATCCTGAACGTTGACAGGCATGTGCACGGCACCCTGACTGCCATCCACCAGAATAGGCACACCTTTTGCGTGGGCTCCTTTTGTGATCGCCTTCACGTCAACGACCGTTCCCAGCACGTTCGAGCATTGCGTTACTGCGACCAGTTTTGTGCGCGGTGTGATGGCGTCAATCACGGCCTGCGGGTCCAGTCCGCCGTCCGGGTCCACATCAACCCACTTCAGGACCACGCCCTGACGTTCCCGCAGGAAATGCCATGGAACGATATTGGCGTGATGCTCCATGACACTCAGAACGATTTCATCCCCGGCTTTCAGGCGCGGCATGGCCCAGCCATAGGCGACAAGGTTGATGCCTTCGGTTGTGCCGGAGTTCAGAACGATTTCATTCTCGTTCGCCACACCCAGAAACCGGGCAACCGTGCCGCGGACGGCCTCATACTTTTCCGTTGCAAGGTTGGACAGATAGTGCAGACCGCGATGCACGTTCGAGTATTCCTCGGCATAGGCGCGGGTAACTGCATCAATCACCACCTGTGGCTTCTGCGCCGAGGCACCATTGTCCAGATAAGTCAGGGGTTTCCCATTCACCTCTCGCGACAGGATGGGAAAATCAGAGCGGATTCTCTGAACATCATACATGGTCATATTCCCTATACGGGCCCGCTTGGGGTCAGGAGGAGGACAAAAGGTATCGCAATCAGCGCGGCCAGCACGATCAGGCCAAACGCCTTTCCCAAGGATGCGAACTGATGCGCCTCGTTTAGGAAATGCAGGGTGATATAAAAACTGACCAACGCCGTTGCCAGCAACATTGGAACCATCAGGAACGGCAGTGTCATTGCAATGACCAGCGTAGCCAGCAAGGCAAGTATCTGGAGGAACTGCAGCCAGATCATCAGAACCATGATGTCTTCAAACGTCGCGCGTCCGCCCAGAAGTCGTCCGACAAACAGAAATGACGCGACGCTCAGCAGCATTGCACCCGCTGACGTTACCAGATTCATGAGGACCGGACCGGGTGCCTGCGCCACATTCGGGCCAGACAGCCACACAAAGTAGTCAAGGCCGAACTGCACAATGGAGTTGAGCACGACAGCCAGAAAAAACGCCAGCCACAGGATCTCGCGCCCTGGGCGTAGTTTCATCAGGCGTCGGGCTGCCTCGGCCGGGCTGACCAAAGTCATCACCGCGAGGTTCCCCAGAAAACTCAGATTCATGTCTCAGGCCTCTGTGCTTGTCTGAGGCCTGACAACCAGAACCAGACAAAGACTGCAACCCAAAGTAGCCCAACTACGGACAAGGTAGGCCCCGGACCGATAAATCCGGCCACCAAACCGTTCAAAAGAACCAACGGCGCGGACGACAGCAACGCCCAGAACAAAGCCAACCGCGCGCCGTAGGCGGAACCGCTCCCACCCATAAGCCGTGCAGCCCAATGAGACACAAGGGCCACAAAATACAGAAGCAATGGCAGTATGATAACCGACCCCAACAAGGCACCGCCCAGCAGCATGTTCAGCTCGACACCTTCCAGGTGCGCGCGCCGGGCCATTCCAGGCATCTGCGCGACAAAGGCGATTGTGCAGAAGGCCATTACAAAAGCCAGCGCCCGGTCTTCCCGTGGCCCCATATCCAGAAGCCGGCGCATGACACGCCCCGGCCCCCTGTACGTGGCCACGATATCCGTCGTCACGGGCATCAGCTGCGACGCGCCAGCCAGCCTTCCAGACGGGTCACGATGGCTTGGGCAAGCACCTCGTTTTCAATCTCGTCAACCGCTTCGGCCAGAAAGGCCAGCGTCAGCATGTTGGTGGCGTCTTTGAGCGATACCCCACGCGAACGCAGGTAAAACAAGGCCGTTTCGTCAATCGCACCCGATGTGGACCCGTGCGAACAGGCCACATCATCGGCGTAGATTTCCAGTTCAGGCTTGGCCAGAAACTGGCTATCATCATCCAGCAACAAGGACTGGCTGATCTGATAGCCGTCAGTTTTCTGGGCCCCCGCTTTCACAAGGATTTTGCCCTGGAACACGCCTGTTGCGCCATTCCGCAAAACTTTCTTGAAAACCTGGCGGCTTTCGCAATTTACCGCGTCGTGCGTTACGAACACCGTGTCGTCGTGATGGAAATTACCATCTCCGACGCAGGCACCCGCCACATGAGCAACTGCGTCATCGCCCGTCAGCTCGACCACTTGCTCGTTTCGAGTCAGAACTCCGTTCACCGTCAGAGTAAAGGATTTGTAAACCGACTCGTGGCCCAGACGCGTGAACATATGCGTGGCTGCGCGGCGCTGATGATCCCGACCCTGCGCGCGCACGTGATGCAGCGTGCCGCCGTCGGCAATGTCGATCTCCATGCATTTGTTGAACCGTGAAGCTGCCGGACCGTTTTCCAGAATGGTCACCTCGGCTCCGCTTTCGACGCGCACGATGTGATGCAACATGGCGTCCGAGGTTTCAGAGGCATGCTGATAGATCAGACTGATTGGCTTGCTGGGCGTGCCAGTCACGTGAATCGCAACACCATCGGCCGCAAAGGCCGTATTCAGCGCCGCCAGAGGTCGCTGAACCGGGGTCTGCCCGCGCGCTTCAAGAACGCCGTACAACTCCTTGGCCCAATGGATATCTTTGCAGCAGATGTCTTCGATCCGATCGATCGTCACACCTTCAAGCGTCAGGTCATCGGAATCTTCAGGGCTGAACACACCGTCGATGAACACAATTTTCAAACGGTCGAGATCATGGAACAGCAACGGCTCGTCGGACCGGAACAGAGCGGCCTGAGGGGCCTCGGGCGAAATCAGCGTGTCCGGGCGGGTGTATTTCCAATACTCATCGCGCCGTCCCGGCAGGCCCATTTCCAGAACTCGCGCCAGCGCATCTTCGCGGGCGGCACGCGTGCATCCGGCGTCGGGCATGACCAAACTGGCCAGCCGCGCCTCGGTCGCGGTTTGTTTAACTTCGGGCAGCCCCATCAGTTCACCTCGGCCAGAATGTCGGCATAGCCGTTGTTTTCAACTTCCAGCGCCAGTTCCGGGCCGCCGGTTTTGACGATCCGACCGTCTGCCATGATGTGCACGACGTCGGGTTTGATATGGTCCAGCAGACGCTGATAGTGCGTAATCACCAGGAAACCACGGCCTTCGTCGCGCAGAGCGTTCACACCTTCGGCAACCAGCTTCATCGCATCCACGTCCAGACCCGAGTCCGTTTCGTCCAAGATGCACATCTTAGGCTCCAGCATCGCCATCTGCAGAATTTCGTTCCGCTTCTTCTCACCACCCGAGAAGCCGACGTTGACAGGACGCTTGAGCATATCCGCGTCGATCTTCAGCGATTTCGCCTTGGCGCGTACTTCTTTCAGGAAGTCGGCGGCCGAAAGCTCCTCCTCACCGCGCGCCTTGCGCTGAGCGTTTACGGCAGTGCGCAAGAACGTCATGTTGCCCACGCCGGGGATTTCGACTGGGTACTGGAACGCCAGAAAAATACCCGCAGCAGCACGGTCTTCCGGTTCCATTTCCAGAAGATCCTCGCCGTCCAGGGTGGCCGAGCCTTCGGTAACTTCATAGCCATCGCGGCCCGAGAGTACGTAGCTGAGTGTCGACTTGCCCGAGCCGTTCGGACCCATAATCGCATGCACTTTACCTGCCTCGACGGTCAGGTCGACGCCTTTGAGGATTTGCTTCTCCTCTTCCTCAAGTTTCACGTGCAGGTTCTTGATTTCCAGCATTTTTTGTCCTTTTGCGTACCGCAAGGGGCATCCGATAGCCCCAGTCAATGTCTATCCCAGCATTCGGCGCATGAGGCGTGCAGCAACCCATCCCAGGATCGCTCCTCCACCGACTGCCCAAACCGGGTTGATGAAGTCCATGTGATTGATGTTGACATAGGCAACACCCAGCAATCCGCCCAAAACCGGGAGTGCGTAACCCAACAGGGTCAACACGTCATCCTTTCGGATAGTCTTGCCAGGCTTACGCGCCATCAGCCAACCGAGCCTTCCAGAGAAATGGCAACCAGCTGCTGCGCTTCCATCGCGAATTCCATCGGCAGCGCCTGAAGCACGTCCTTGCAGAAACCGTTAACGACCAGCGCCACGGCCTCTTCTTCGTCCATACCGCGCTGGCGGCAGTAGAACAGCTGGTCGTCGTCCACTTTGGACGTCGTCGCTTCGTGTTCAACCCGGCTCGAGTTGTTCTTGACCTCGATATACGGCACCGTGTGGGCCCCGCATTTGTCGCCGATCAGCAAACTGTCGCACTGGGTATAGTTGCGGCTGTCCTTGGCTTTGGGGTGCATCGACACCAGCCCGCGATAAGTGTTCTGAGCCTTACCCGCGCTGATCCCCTTGGACACAATCCGCGACTTGGTGTTCTTGCCCAGATGAACCATCTTCGTACCGGTATCGGCCTGCTGATAGTTGTTGGTGATGGCGATCGAGTAGAACTCGCCCTGACTGTCATCACCGCGCAGGATGCAGGACGGATACTTCCAGGTCACGGCAGAACCGGTCTCGACCTGCGTCCACATCACCTTGGACCTGTCGCCCCGGCAATCAGCACGCTTGGTCACGAAGTTGTAAATGCCGCCCTTGCCGTTCTCGTCCCCGGGGAACCAGTTCTGAACGGTCGAGTATTTCACCTCGGCATCTTCTTCGACGATGATTTCGACCACGGCTGCGTGCAGTTGCGCGGTGTCGCGCTGCGGCGCAGTGCAGCCTTCCAGGTAGGACACATACGAGCCCTTGTCGGCGATGATCAGGGTCCGCTCGAACTGACCGGTGTTTTCCGCGTTGATGCGGAAATAGGTGCTCAGCTCCATCGGGCAGCGCACGCCCGGGGGGATGTATACGAACGATCCGTCCGAGAACACGGCAGAGTTCAGAGTGGCATAAAAGTTGTCGGATACCGGAACCACGGTGCCGAGATATTTTTTGACAAGTTCGGGATGCTCTTTGATCGCCTCTGAAATCGAACAGAAGATCACACCGGCCTTTTTCAGTTCTGCCTGAAAGGTCGTGCCGACAGAAACCGAGTCAAAAACCGCGTCCACCGCGACTTTGCGGCCCTCTGCAGGGGCGTCTTCCGCCCCTTCAACGCCAGCCAGAATCATCTGTTCTTTCAGTGGGATACCCAGCTTTTCGTATGTGGCCAACAGCTTAGGGTCGACGTCATCCAGCGACTTGGGCTTCTCTTCCATCGACTTGGGGCGGGCATAGTAATACTGATTCTGAAAGTCGATCTTGGGATAATTGACCATCGCCCAGGTCGGTTCGTCCATCTGGGTCCAGCGGTCAAACGCGGCCAGGCGCCATTCAGTCATCCATTCCGGCTCTTCATTCTTTTCTGAGATCAGGCGGACGATATCCGGGTTCACGCCCTTGGGCGCGTATTCCATTTCGATTTCGGTTTCCCAGCCGTACTTGTAGGTCCCGACCTCACGCACCGCATCCACGGTTTCCTGATCGACACCTTCTTTTACCTGGGTCTGGTCCAAAGCGGCCATATGACACCCTCCGTCAGATCACGCGGCACGCGCGCGATGCTTTTTCTCTTTTTCAAGCCACGTTTCGGCGAAACGCAGCACATCTTCTTCACTCGTCCGAGGACCCAGCGACACGCGGATCGCGCTTGCGGCCGTCACCTCGTCATATCCCATGGCGGTCAATACGGTGCTGGCCCGAACCTTTCCGCTTGAACAGGCCGAACCCGCGCTGACCGCAAATCCTGACAGATCCATCTGCATGACTTGCGTTTCGCCCTTCCAACCGGGCGACGCGAAACACAACGTGTTTGGAAGGCGCTCATGACCTTTTCCGACAAAAATAGTCGATTTGGAGCCGGCCTCAAGAGCGTTTTCTAGAATATTTCTAAATTCTGCGATTTCATCCCAAACGCCGTTGGCCAGATCCCGCGCCGCTGCTTCAGCTGCAGCCCCGAACCCTGCAATTCCTATGACATTTTCCGTCCCGGATCGACGCCCCATTTCCTGCCCGCCGCCCTTGATCTGGGCCGGCAGATCCGTTCCGCGTTTCATCACAACCGCACCAACCCCTTTGGGCCCACCCATCTTATGGGCCGAGATCAGGGCCATCTGCACATTCAGCCAGTTGAACGCCACGGGAAGTTTGCCAAAAGCTTGCGTGGCATCCGTTACGGCCAGCCCCGCAGGCAAGGATTGCACGACACCGGTTTCAGAATTGGCCAGTTGCAAGCTTGAGTTCTCGGGTTCAAGCACTTTAACTTCACCTGAAGGAAGAACCGACAAATCTTCAACGACCCATGACCTTACGGCATTATGTTCAACTGCTGATCCGTGCAGTCCGCGCCCCGACAACGCCAAAGCAGCGCCTTCTGTGGAGCCAGAGGTAAACACGATGTCCGCCCCATCAGCCCCAAATGCGGCCGCCACCTGAGCGCGTGCGCGTTCAACAAGCGCTTTAGCGGCACGTCCTTCCGCGTGGACAGATGACGGGTTTCCGCAGACATCCATCGCCGCGATCATCGCGTCGCGCGCCTCGGGCCGCAACGGCGTGGTAGCGTTATGGTCCAGATAAATGCGATTCATAGATGCATCTTTTCCAAGTTAGAAGCACAAGCCGTTTTGCCGCCCGAGATACTCATTTTTTATTCGTCCACAACCGCAAACAGACTGGGAACCGCCGGGCACGGCGCCAGATCGTTCTTGATGACATCCGAGAGACGCGTCTGATGCAGAAACACATAGACATTCGCGCTGAGACTTTCCCACAGACGGTTGGTCAGGGATTGGGCCCGGCTTCCCGATGAAGCCCCCGAAGCACCCGCGCCCTTTTGCAGAGCATCCAGGGACTCATCCACTGCAGCCAGAATTTCGACAACGCGGATTTCTGACGCAGGGCGTGCCAGTCGGTAACCGCCCCCCGGTCCGCGAACCGAAGCCACCAGTTCTGCGCGCCGGAGCTTGACGAATAACTGCTCAAGATACGGCAGGGAAATGTCTTGCCGCTCAGAGATTTCACCCAGAGTCACAAGCCCGTCTGTTGGTTGCAAAGCGATATCAGCCAGAGCAACCATTGCGTAGCGGCCTTTGGTCGACAGCTTCATTCACTTTCCTTCGTGGCAAGTTCAGTGCGAAATCATTGACGCCGCCGCTACCAATGCGTATCTCCGTCAGGCAGCGTCATACGCAATGCAACGTAATTAGAACCGTTCTAAGGTGTCCGACGATAACCGTCAAGTATTTCCGGCCGCCAGTAGTACAAAGACAGGACTAAAGCACATATGCCCGAGGTGATCTTTCCCGGACCAGAAGGCCGCCTGGAAGGCCGCTACCACCCGCAAAAGGAAAAAGACGCACCGATCGCCATCGTGTTGCACCCGCATCCTCAATTTGGCGGGACCATGAACAACAAGGTGGTCTACAATCTGCATTACGCGTTCTATAACATGGGCTTCACCGTGTTGCGGTTCAATTTCCGCGGCGTCGGCCGCAGCCAGGGTGAATACGATCAGGGCGTGGGTGAACTGAGCGATGCGGCATCCGCGCTGGATTACCTGCAATCGATGAACAACAACTCCAAGCATTGCTGGGTTGCTGGGTTTTCATTCGGCGCATGGATCGGAATGCAACTGCTAATGCGTCGCCCGGAAATCACCGGTTTCATCAGCGTGTCGCCCCCGGCGAACATGTATGACTTTTCATTCCTGGCGCCCTGCCCGTCTTCGGGCCTGATCATCAACGGCACCTCGGACAGGGTCGCACCGCCGGCCGATACCACTTCGCTTGTCAGCAAGCTGCACGAACAAAAAGGTATCACCATCACGCATACCGAGGTGGAAGGCGCAGACCACTTCTTCCAGGACCGCCATATGGACACGCTGATCGATACCACAACCGACTACGTAAAGCGCCGCCTGACCGAGAACACCCGCTGATGTCGGACACCATCGGCACTCTGGCGGCAAGGCTGGCCGAAGATACGTTGAAGGTTATGGATGAAACCGGCAATGACCGGTTCTTTGTGGAAGTTGGCGAGGTTCTTGCGGCGGCTTCCCAATCATTGGAAGAGGCGTTCCTGACCGAAATCCGGGTCCGCATGGCCGAGCGAAAGGCGCGACAATTCCTGGTCAAACACCTGTCCGCACATCGCTCGAAACTCAAGGCTATTGAAAAACAATGACTGACAGACTGTCCGCACAGATCGCGTTTCTGAAACAAGCGGACAGGCTGAAATCAGTTGATCGGGCAAATACACTGCTGGATCAGTCCCGGCACGAAAACTCAGCGGAACACAGCTGGCATCTGGCATTGTGGGCTTTGGTGATGGTGCCCTTGGCTGAGGAAGATGTCGATATTGATCGCGTCATCCGAATGCTTCTGCTGCACGATCTGGTCGAAATCATCGTTGGCGATCATCCGATCCATCTGGCGACAGATTGGTCAGCGGTGGAGCAGGCAGAACGGGCTGCCGCCGAAACGCTTTTTGGCTTGCTACCGTTCGATCAGACCTCGGAGTTCTTGTCCCTTTGGGCAGAGTTCGAGGCCGATGCGACACCTGATGCCCGTTTCGCCAAAATCCTTGATCGGTGCCAGCCGATGTTTCAGGTGCTCTGCGCACCAAATCCTGACCCCGAACACCTGACCGTTGTGCAGAACAATCTGGATGGTGGACGCGCTGCCTATCTCGAAACCGCATTTCCGTTTGCGTACCGACGGTCCCGGGCAATGCTGGATGGCGCAGACTTGCAAGAAACCGATCCTTTCTGGGACCGACTGCCGTTTCTGGCCGAAACAGATCAGTTGAAAACCGTATACCGTGCCTCGCGTCTTTTGTACGATCCAAGGTTCGAAAACTCGGCCGAGCATTCCTGGCATATCATGCTCTATGCCTGGGTCCTGTCGGAATACTCGGATCCATCTGTGTCAATCGATCGGGTTCTGCGCATGCTGTTACTGCATGATATCGTCGAAATCGACGCCGGTGATCACCCGATCCACGGGCAGGTCGATCACGCCGCGCAGGCCGCCGAGGAAGAAGCCGCAGCCGAACGTCTGTTCGGACTTTTGCCGGCGACACAACGGCAAATGTTCCATTCATTGTGGCGAGAATTTGAAGCGGCGCAAAGCCCGGACGCCCAGTTCGCAAAAGCGGTTGACCGGTTTCAGGCACCTGTTGGAAATCTGGAAACCCAAGGCGGCACCTGGGCCGACTACAACGTCACTTTTGGGCAAATCGAAAAGCGGGTGGGGGTTCCCATTCAACGCGGGGCTCCACGGCTTTGGGGCTGGCTCAGACCCAGAATAGCCGAGTTTTTCGAAGTTACGGCCGGATAAGGGTGCATCAAAAAGAAAAAGGGGCAGAAGCCCCTTTTTCTGGCGTTTCGCGGACACTTAAACCTGTGTACCCTTTAACCGTTCAACAACCTGGGCTACATCACTGTCGACGGACCCCCCGTCTGCAAGCCACCCTAGCGCCGCTACCAACACCGATAAAATAATGACGGTTCTTGCAAAATTCGTCATGACAAACTCTTCAAACTACTAAACTTAATACAAAAGCTGACATATCACATTCAGACTTCTGCAAATAGTCTGGTAATCCTGACCTTTGGTCACCTTTCGACGTCTACTGTCGTTGCCCCGCATGACAGAATATTCTTGCCGTTTGACAGGTTTTTATGCTCAAGCACACCTGAACATTCGTTGTGAGAGTTTTCCATTGCCCAAAGCCTATCTCTTCCTTCTTGTAGCCGTTTTGTCCGAAACGATCGGAACCACAGCATTGCAGGCCAGCCAGCAGTTTACACGCTTCTGGCCGTCGGTTCTGGTTGTTGTGGGGTATGGGTTCGCCTTTTACTTCATGGCACTGACACTGAAATTCATGCCGGTTGGCGTCGTTTACGCAATCTGGTCCGGGCTTGGAATATTTTTGATAGCCATCATTGGATTCGTGGTGTTCGGCCAAAGGCTGGACTGGCCAGCCGTGATCGGATTGACCTTTATTCTATCCGGAATCCTGATCATTCATCTGTTTTCCAAGACCGCAGGCCACTGAACGCGCGTTAGGGCTGGTATATTTTGTCGCGCCGCGTTATGCGCGCGACAACTTCCAGTTCAAAGGCTGACCTCTCATGGACCTGCGCAATATCGCAATCATCGCTCACGTTGACCACGGCAAGACGACCCTGGTGGATGAGCTGCTCAAACAATCCGGTGCATTCCGGGAAAACCAGGCCGTAGCCGAACGCGCCATGGACAGCAACGATCTGGAACGCGAACGTGGCATCACCATTCTGGCCAAGGCAACCTCGGTCGAATGGAAAGGCACGCGCATCAACATCGTCGACACCCCGGGCCACGCCGATTTCGGTGGCGAGGTTGAGCGTATCCTCAGCATGGTGGATGGCGTCGTCTTGCTGGTTGACGCTGCCGAAGGACCGATGCCGCAGACCAAGTTCGTGACTTCCAAGGCGCTGGCGCTGGGACTGCGTCCCATTGTGGTTCTGAACAAGGTTGATAAGCCGGATGCAGAACCCGACCGGGCTCTGGATGAATGCTTCGACCTGTTTGCCAACCTTGGCGCCGACGATGACCAGCTGGATTTCCCGGCCATGTATGCCTCGGGCCGTTCGGGCTGGGCCGACATGGAACTGGACGGGCCGCGCAAGGACCTGACCGCCCTGTTCGATCTTATCGTTGATCACGTCCCTGCCCCAAAGCAGGCAGAGAAGAAAAACGAACCCTTCCGCATGCTCGCCACCACATTGGGCAGCGACCCCTTCATCGGCCGCATCCTGACCGGTCGCGTGGAAAGTGGCACCCTGAAGGCGGGCGACAGCCTCAAGGCGCTCAGCCGGGACGGTAAATTGATCGAGAACTTCCGCGCGTCCAAAATTCTCGCCTTCCGCGGCCTGAGCCAGCAGCCGATCGATGTGGCCGAAGCCGGCGACATTGTCACCATCGCAGGTATGAGCAAGGCCACCGTGGCGGACTCGCTGGTGTCGCCTCAGGTTGACGAGGCCCTGCCCGCGCAACCGATCGACCCGCCGACCATCACAGTGACCTTCGGGATCAACGATTCTCCGCTTGCCGGACGCGACGGGAAAAAGGTCCAGTCTCGAGTGATCCGGGACCGTCTTATGAAAGAAGCCGAGTCCAACGTTGCCATTCGCGTCACCGACACGCCCGGCGGCGAAGCATTCGAGGTCGCAGGCCGCGGCGAATTGCAGATGGGCGTTCTGATTGAGAACATGCGACGTGAAGGGTTCGAACTCAGCATCTCGCGCCCGCAGGTTCTTTTCCGCGAGGAAAACGGACAACGGCTGGAGCCGGTTGAAGAAGTCACCATCGATGTGGATGACGAATATTCCGGAGCCGTAATCGAAAAGGTAACAGGTGCACGTAAAGGTGAACTGGTCGAGATGCGCCCTGCTGGTGCAGGCAAAACCCGCATCATTGCTCATGTCCCCTCTCGTGGTCTCATCGGGTATCATGGCGAATTCCTGACCGACACGCGTGGAACCGGCGTTTTGAATCGCGTCTTCCATGGTTGGGCGGCACACAAAGGCCCTATCCCGGGCCGGCGCGCCGGTGTTCTGATCTCGATGGAAAACGGCCAGGCAGTCGCCTATGCGCTGTGGAACCTCGAAGAGCGTGGCCGCATGTTCGTTGCTCCTCAGACCGACGTGTATCAGGGCATGGTGATCGGTGAGCATTCGCGCGATAACGACCTGGAAGTGAACCCTCTGAAAGGCAAGAAGCTGACCAACGTGCGCGCCAGCGGTTCGGACGACGCCGTGCGTCTGACGCCGCATGTACAGTTTTCTCTGGAAGAGGCGATTGCCTATATCGACGATGACGAACTGGTCGAAGTCACCCCCAACGCGGTCCGCCTGCGTAAGCGTTTTCTGGACCCGCATGAGCGTAAACGTATGGCAAAATCAGCCTGATCAACTGCAGGCTGCACATGTCCGACACGGAAACAATGGCGATTGTGTGGCATTTTTGCTTCCAGCAAAGATTAAAACTAAAAAGCGGAAACTTGGGCAAATTGCCCGGTTTCCTTTGAAAAGAATAACGACTCTCCCTTAAATTGCATTAATTCGCAATCGCTCCCCCAAACTACATCTTGTGGTTTGGTTTTTATCAAGGTGTATTTGCGTCAATTGTGTGATGCTCTTCATACGCGCCTTGAACTAGACGGTGCTTATGATCGGCATGGTTGAGTAAAAAGTACCAAGGAGTGCAACATGGGAACCCTGTCCCGCAACTTTCCGATTTACCTCGTGGCGACTGCTTTCTTAGTCGTTTCGGCTGACGAGTCTTTCGCTGCCGGTGTGTGCGACGTAAAAACTGCGCGCCAGTCCGGCGCATCATCTCAAGTCTTGTGCGAATGTGATGCGGTTACGAGTAGAATGATACGTTATGTCCAACGTCGCGCCGATTTCGACAAGATCGTGGCACGACTTGGCGCTGAGTGTGCGCCTCTGGCTGCACTGCTTACGGATTTTCCAACAGCGTCTACCGGAACCTCAAATCAAAGATCCGGGGACGGTCACCCAGATGAAAACCGCGATACCGGTACTCCCGGCGGAGAAAGCTCGGGCGGCGGAGTTGAAGCGACCGGTCCAAGTGGTGGTCCAGAAACCACAGGAGTAGGAACTCCCGGTGGTGAGCAGCCGGGTGGTGAACAGCCCGGCGGTGAGCAGCCAGGTGGTGAACAACCCGGTGGTGAACAGCCAGGTGGTGAACAACCCGGTGGTGAACAGCCCGGTGGCGAGCAGCCCGGTGGCGAGCAGCCCGGTGGCGAGCAGCCCGGTGGCGAGCAGCCCGGTGGTGAAGAGCCAGGTGGTGAAGAGCCGGGTGGTGAAGAACCAGGCGGTGAAGAACCAGGCGGTGAAGAAGAGCCAACTTGAGGAACCACGGAAGTTACGGCCAGACGTCCGGGTTTGATCCTAGATAGCACAGTTAGCAGCGCACACGTAGCTCTTCGTGTTTTGAAACCTACCTGAAAAACATGGGTGCAAAGAATTTGCACCCATGCAACGTTTCTCAGCAACTCAAATACGATGCGTTGGGCTCAGCTATGACCGTAAACACCCACCCAGTGGCTAGGTCGTTTTGGGTCCTGCATGCGAAGAAACAGGTACCGCGTCGCTGTCCAGTGCTTGATCCGGTTTGTGAGGTTGTCCAATACCAAATCGCCGTTGGCTGAACGATAAACCAGAACTGCATGCGGCCCCCGGCGTCTGTCCAATACTGTAGCGATTAGCAGTTTGCTTGGATCTACCCCTGCGTGGATCAAATCTCTTTTCTTCAGCAGGGCAAAGTCTTCGCAATCACCGCCTCTTGCCGTTGGCAGTGCCCATCTCTCGCGGGTGTTATACTGGGACTGATCGGTCACTTCGCGGGTCGAGTTATTCACGCGCCGATTAACCTGCTCCACAACCTTCAATTCCTGTTGACTGGACATGGATACAGAACGTTTTCCTACACAGGCCCAATTATATTGACTGCAAAGATTGATGGCGCCGGAAGGTGGCGGTGAAGATGCGACACTTGGAATAAAGCCGCCCTCGGATGCGTGTGCTGTCGGGGCCGCGATAAACGTGCAGATACTCAAGATGCAAACGGTCGTGACGCCCGCCGATATTGGGAAAACTCTGGTGCGGAAGCGCTTCGCAAGTGTAATAAATAGTGACATTCCTACACCCCAATCCTGTGTTTTTTGCACGATCGCGCATTAAACAGGGCCGCACTCCGTCTTGCGAAACGACCTGCGAACATCCCAGCTTGGGCAATCACTTTAAAAAATTGGACAGAAAAAAGGGCGAAAATTCGATCTTCAATCTGACTTTTTCGCGCTAGAAATTAGATGGCGCGGTCACAATTGCGGCGCGAAACCCTTAAGACTGCGCAACTCCATATGATTAAGGTATTGTTATTATTAGCTAAAAAAGCGCGACCCGCATAGGCGGGCCGCGCTTTTGAAATGGATTGTGGCATAGGCTGAAGATTGCCGATCTGTCGCCGTATCCTAGAGAAATCTACAAGACGAGCTTGGTAACCTGACAGTTACTCAGTGATTTCAACCACAACCAGCTCGCGCTCGCTCGCCTCACGGGCATGATTCAGCGCTTGCTGGTAGTCGTCCGAGTTGTAGCACTCGACCGCTGATTCTAGTGACGGGAAGCGGGCGACAACATTGCGAGGACGCTCTTTGCCTTCCAGTTGAACGTAACGCGCAGCACGGGCAATAAACTCACCCCCGTGCTTGGCGATGGCTGGGCCGGCCAACTCGGCGTATTTTCCATATGCCTCGGCATCAGTCACTGTTACGTGCGCAATCCAGAGTGCAGCCATTTTATCCTCCCAATACCTGTTCCGCAGCCTTGATCGCCGCATCCGAATTCGAGGCATCCTTGCCTCCGCCCTGCGCCATATCCGGACGGCCACCGCCGCCCTTTCCGCCCAGTTCAGCCACGGCAGCCCGCACCAAGTCGACTGCGGAGACTCGATCCGTCAGATCCTGCGTGACACCCGCCGCAACGGCCGCCTTGCCGCCGGCGTCGGCGATCAGCAGCACCGCCCCTGACCCGAGGCGGGTTTTGTGTTCATCAATCAGCGACGGAAGATCTTTCCCGGAAACGCCGCTCAAGGCCTGAGCCAGGAATTTGACGCCGTTCACCTGCTTGGCCTCTGCGCCACCGCCGGTCGACGGACCAGCCATGGCAAGATCACGGCGCAACTGAGCGACCTCATTTTGCAAGGACTTTCGTTCATCCAGCAGGGACTTCACACGCCCCACAACATCGTCAGGCTGAGCCTTCAGTTCCAACGCGATCTGGGCGACGCGGTGATCCTGTGCCGACAGATATCGGAACGCTTCATCCCCGGTCAGGGCTTCGATCCGGCGTACACCCGCACTACTGGCACTGTCACCAAGCACAACGAATGTGCCGATGTCCCCAGTCTGGCGCACATGCGTTCCGCCACACAGTTCGATCGACCAGGTTTCCCCTTCGCTGCCTTTGCCAGTCGGCGCCTTGCCCATCGACACCACGCGGACTTCATCGCCATATTTTTCGCCGAACAATGCCTGCGCGCCAAGTTCGCGCGCATCGTCGGGCGTCATGATCCGAGTTTCGACGGCCGAGTTCTGGCGAATGAAATCATTCACCTCTCGTTCGACTTTCTTAACCTCTTCCAGTGTCAGAGCCTTGGAATGGCTGAAGTCGAACCGCAGCCGATCCGCTGCGTTGAGCGAGCCGCGCTGCGCCACATGATCGCCCAGCGTTTCGCGCAAAGCCTCATGCAGCAGGTGCGTGGCCGAATGGTTCGCGCGAATTGCCGTGCGGCGGACGTGATCGACCTCAAGTTCGACTACGTCGCCCTTGGAAAGCGTACCTTGATCCACGGTCACCTTGTGGGCGTAGACTTTGCCGTCGGCGAATTTTCTGGTGTCATCGACCAGCGCCACATCATCACGGTCCTCCAGACGGCGAATTTCGCCCGCGTCGCCGACCTGACCGCCGGCCTCGCCATAGAACGGCGTCTGGTTCACAACGACCCAGCCGCTGTCGCCCTGCCCGATGGTGTCGACCAATGAACCATCAACAATCAGCGCAGCGATCTGACCTTCGGCCTTTTCGGTGTCGTATCCCAGGAAATCCGTGGCCCCGGCAGCATCAAGAACATCGAACCACACAGCCTGATCCGCCGATTCTCCGGACCCGGCCCAGGCGGCGCGCGCCTTGGCCTTCTGTTCGGCCATGGCCGCATCGAAACCGTCGGTATCGACTGTCCGACCCTTTTCGCGCAGCGCGTCCTGCGTCAGGTCCAGTGGAAAGCCATAGGTATCATACAGTTTGAACGCGGCATCCCCCGGCAGCGGCGCGCCTTCAGGCAGTCCGGACATCTCGTCGTCCAGCAACTTCAATCCGCGGTCCAGGGTTTGCTTGAAACGGGTTTCTTCAAGCAGCAAAGATTCCTCGATCAGCGATTGCGCCTGCCCCAGTTCGGTGTATTGCGCGCCCATCAGTTGGACCAGCGTAGGCACAAGGCGATGCATAACCGGGTCCTTGGCACCCAGCAGATGGGCATGCCGCATGGCCCGGCGCATAATTCGACGCAGAACATAACCACGCCCGTCGTTTGAAGGCATTACGCCATCGGCAATCAGGAACGAGGTTGACCGCAGGTGATCCGCGATAACGCGGTGATGCACGTTCTGGTCACCGTACGGATCCACGCCGGTTGCCGCCGCGGACGCTTCGATCAGCGTCTTGAACAAGTCGGTGTCATAGTTGTCGTGGCTGCCCTGCAGAAGCGCACCAATCCGTTCTAGCCCCATGCCGGTGTCGATCGACTGCATGTCGAGTTCAACCATCGAACCGTCTTCGAACTGTTCGTTCTGCATGAAAACGATGTTCCAGATTTCGATGAACCGGTCTCCATCTTCCTCGGCCGAACCCGGAGGACCGCCCCAGATATGATCGCCATGATCATAGAAAATCTCGGTGCACGGGCCGCACGGGCCAGTCGGCCCCATCTGCCAGAAGTTGTCATTGGTTGCGATGCGGATTATCCGGGCTTCGGGCACACCGACCTTTTTCCAAATCTCAAACGCCTCATCATCGGTGTGATACACCGTTGTCAGCAAACGGCTTTTGTCGATCCCAAATTCCTTGGTGATCAACTCCCACGCAAACGGGATTGCATCATTCTTGAAGTAATCGCCGAATGAAAAGTTCCCAAGCATCTCAAAGAACGTGTGATGCCGCGCGGTGTATCCCACATTGTCCAGATCGTTGTGCTTGCCGCCCGCACGCACACATTTCTGCGCAGTAGTGGCACGCTGATAATCGCGAGTTTCAACTCCGGTGAACAGGTTTTTGAACTGCACCATGCCCGAGTTGACAAACATCAGTGTCGGGTCGTTGCGTGGGACCAGCGGGCTGGATGCCACCACTTCGTGCCCCTGTTTTGCAAAGTAGTTCAGGAAGGTGGATCGGATATCGTTCAGCGTGGGCATAAGGCTCTCTCAGCGCGCAATCATCTTGGTCTGCGAAGGTTTAGCCCCGTGCCCTCGCAGTGTCCACAGCATTGGTTTGGCGGAACGAAACAAGGCGACCCCGGAGGACCGCCCTGTTCCGTGCTTTCTACATCCTTCTGAAAGGAACCGTGGGATTTCTGTCGTTCGCTCCGGCGCGACGATTACGCTTCGAGAATATCATCCTCGTCCGCATTGGGGGGCATTTCGAAATCCAAGCCGTGAGCCGCCCGTATCTTATCCTCGATATCCAGGGCCACACGGGCGTTGTCACGCAGGAACTGCTTGGCGTTTTCTCGGCCCTGCCCGATCCGTTCGTCGCCATAGCTGAACCACGAACCCGACTTTTCGACCACACCGGCTTTGACGCCGAGGTCCAGCAATTCACCCATCTTGCTGATGCCTTCGCCATACATGATGTCGAATTCAACCTGCTTGAAGGGCGGCGCCACCTTGTTCTTCACGACCTTGACGCGGGTCTGGTTGCCAACCACTTCATCCCGATCCTTGATCGCGCCAATACGGCGAATATCCAGACGGACCGAGCTGTAGAATTTCAGCGCGTTACCACCAGTGGTGGTTTCCGGGCTGCCAAACATGACGCCGATCTTCATCCGGATCTGGTTGATGAAGATCACCATGCACTTCGAACGACTGATCGAGCCGGTCAGTTTGCGCATTGCCTGGCTCATCAGGCGGGCCTGCACGCCGACACTGCTGTCGCCCATGTCGCCTTCGAGTTCCGACTTCGGCGTCAGTGCCGCAACCGAATCGACGACAACCATGTTCACGGCCCCTGATCGTACCAGCGTATCGGTGATCTCAAGCGCCTGCTCGCCGGTGTCAGGCTGCGAGATCAGTAGTTCATCAAGGTCGACGCCCAGCTTACGGGCATATTGCGGATCCAGCGCGTGTTCGGCATCCACAAACGCACAGACACCACCGCGCTTTTGCTGTTCGGCAATGCAGTGAAGGGTCAGCGTGGTCTTGCCCGAGCTTTCTGGGCCGTAGATTTCCACGATCCGGCCCATCGGAAGACCGCCAATACCCAACGCGATGTCCAGTCCCAGCGATCCGGTTGAGCTTGCTTCGATGTCCTGCCTGGCGTCTTCGCCCAGCTTCATGATCGACCCTTTGCCGAACTGGCGTTCGATCTGGGCCAGGGCGCTGTCCAGCGCCTTTTGCTTGTCTGCGTTTTTCTTGTCGCTCATCGTCAGAAGATCCGCCATTGTCCTGTCGCTTTCCCTTTTGTCACACCCTTGAACGGGCGGCAATCGCTGCTTTGTTCGCCTCTTGTTCCTTATGGGACCAAAAGTGGAACATTTCAACAAAAACTTATGTAACTCACTGTTCCGGAATTGTGTTAAATATCCGTTTACGCCAATCTGCGTCAAAGCCGAACGTAAGAAGGACGCAGGTAAATGCTTGTTTTTTATAAAGAACGACTGGCTTTTTTGTCTGTCCCCAAAACCGGCAGCACCGCCTATCACACCGCCCTTCGGGATCATGCGGATATCGTCGTCACTGGCCCGCCTGAACTCAAACATGCGCCCGTTCGCCGCTACGATCGCTTTTTTCAGCACATTTTCCGCAAAGTGTTCGATACCGAGATGGAAATCATGGCCGTTGTACGCGATCCCGTAGATTGGCTGGGCAGTTGGTACAGGTTTCGCAGCCGCCAGGATCGCGTTGGTCATCCGCACTCAACACGTGGCCTGACTTTTGATGAGTTCGTGCAAGCCTACATGCAAGTTCCGCGACCTGAGTTTGCGGATGTCGGCAGTCAAAGCCAGTTCTTTCGCACCCGCAGCAATGGTTTCGGCGCACGTCACGTTTTCAAATACGAGCATCAGGACAAAATTCTGGACTTTCTTCAGGACCGTCTGAGCGTCAAAATTGATCTGCAGTGGGAGAATGTGTCTCCTCCTGGCGACCTGGCCCTGTCAGAAGAAACCGAACAGATGTTCCGCAACATACATGGCGCCGAGTTCGCCCTGCATGACTCCGCGCTCTAAGTCGTTCAATTCAGTTGCTGGAAGACCGCTTCAGTCAACTGATTCAACGAAAACGGCTTGGGCAGGAAGGTCGATCTGGCGATTTCGGGACCTGAACCGCTGAACGCGCCTTCGGTATAACCTGACATGAAGATCACGCTGACATCGGGCCGGGTTTCCATCGCTTTGCGCACCCACGTCGGACCGTCCAATCCCGGCATGACGACATCGGTTACGAATGCGTCGACTTTCAGAGTGGAATCTTCGAGCAGGCGCAAAGCCTCTTCTCCGGAATCCGCCTCGAGCACCTTGTACCCCTTCAACCTCAATGCGCGCGTGGCAAAAGCGCGAACGGGCGCTTCGTCCTCGACCAGCAAGACGACTCCGTCACCCTGTTTTGCATTTTGCGGAATCCGACTATCCTGCTGCGCTGGCACTGGCTCAGCCGGGGCCACCGAAACCGGCAGAAATACAGTGAACTCGGTTCCGAAGCCCTGGGCACTGTCGACAAAGATGAAGCCGCCGGTCTGTTTTACGATTCCGTAAACAGTCGACAGGCCCAACCCGGTGCCTTCGCCAGTTCTTTTGGTTGTGTAAAACGGCTCAAAAACCTTTTGCAGCTTGTCCGCTGCAATTCCGACACCGCTGTCGATCACCTTGACCGTCACATACTCACCCGGCGGAACGGTCGCCCGGTCCCGCCTAAGCGGTTGGCTCATCTCGATCACTTCAGTTTCAATCCGGATTTCACCGCCTTCTGGCATCGCGTCCCGCGCATTGACCACCAGGTTCATAAACACCTGCTCAAGCTGCCGCTTGTCTGCCCGAACTGGCTTCAGCACCGGATCATGACTGAGCGTCAATCGGATTTTTTCCCCGACAAGACGGTTCAGAAGATGGATGAGATCGGAAATCGTGTCGCGCAGATCCAACGCTTCGGGTCTGAGCGTTTGTTTGCGGGAAAATGCCAACAACTGGCTGACAAGCGCCGCGGCGCGATTGGCGTTCTGGTTGATCTGAACAAGATCACCGTAGTTCGGATCATTCTGATCGTGCCTCAGTAACAGCAAGTCACAGTGACCCGAGATCGCCGTCAGAAGGTTGTTGAAGTCATGCGCAACGCCACCGGCCAGTTGTCCGACCGCCTGCATCTTTTGTCCCTGCACAAACTGGGCTTCAAGCGTCTTCAGTTCGGTCGCGTCGTTCAGAACCGCAATCAGGCAAACCTGCCCTTCATGCAGGACACGGCTAAGTGTAACCTGGATAAAGATATCCTTGTCCTTCCGCGTCAGTTTCCGGAACTCGGAACGCGGGCCATCCTCACCGGCGACCGTGCGTGACAGCCAATCGGGAACCGGCTGCCCCAGCCCCTGCATGATTGCGACGACATTGGTCACACCGGGCTCAATATCTCCGATCAGTTTGTTGGCCAATATGTTGGCTTCAAGAATGCATCCGTCAGGAGAGAGACAAAGAACCGGCACCGGCAAATCCGAGAATGTCATCCGGGTCCGGCTTTTGGGCGCGATTTTCAGCGGCAAAAGGGCAAGATCGCGCACCATACCCGATCGCGAAACCTGAACAAACGTTCCAGGGACAGCGCCCTCACCTGTCTTGATCTGCAGAATGCTGCCCGGCTCGGGAACGTCACCGGCAATGGCCTGATCCAACGTTTCGGGTTGTCCCCCCAACAGTGCCTGCGCAGCGCTATTGGCTTGCAGAACGGATCCGTTTCTACCTTCCGTCAGAACCGGAATATCCAAACCTTCCCAACGCGAGCTTTCGTCCAATCCGAACCGCCAACAGTACAACCCATTGCCAAAGCCAAAAACGCTGACAGGGATGGTCGAACCCAGCGTCACGGCATCCTCGTGCGCACGGCCATTTTGGGCGACCTTCGATTGCAGCCGCAACAAGAGTGCTGCGGGGTTGGCAAAGACAGATCGTAGACAATGGTCGAGACGCTGCCCCTGCGTTGCACCAAACCGCCTGACGGCTGCCTGGTTGATGATCTGAATATTACCCTGACTGTCCGCGATCAGACATGGGGACAAGTCCTTTTCAACAAACGCAGCCATAACGGATTTTGCGTTTCTTGCGCACCTGTCCGCCAACTGCCCGCGAAACACGACAATACTTCCAGCAGCTGCCAAAGATCCGCCAACAACAATCAACCCAATCGACCATTCAGACGGAACCGCATTCAGAAACGGTGCAAAGCACAATCCTAGCGCAACCAAGGCCAGCGCCAAAAGGCGCGATACGTAAGGTGTGTGACGAACGGAAGGATCAGGAAAAAACTCAGTGGTGTCAGACATAAACGACTCGGAATGTTGGATACCGAGTATGACGGACCCAATACGGTTAATTCCCGCTTAACATAACATCAATGCAGGACTCTCTCGTTAAGGTTGTTAATGGTCCGTTTCTTGTCGCGTCAAGTGTGCCGTAAAAAACCCATCCGTTCTGTGTGTCACCTGCCATGACTTCTGAAACGCTAGGCGCCAATCCGGGTGCATTGTCTGAAACGCGTTCACAATTGCCTCGTTTTCGTCGACAAGCATAGAACACGTCGCATAAGCCAGCAGCCCGCCTGAATGGGTCAGTTGTGAAATCTGCTCGAGTATTTGTGCTTGAATGACGCAAAGATCCTGCAACTTTGCTTCGGTCAACGCCCATTTTCCAGCCGGTGCCCTGCGCCAAGATCCGCTGCCGGAACATGGCGCGTCCGCCAAGACGACGTCAAATGGGGCTTGCCGCAGGATGTCGTCAGCGGACAGTCGCTCGACTTTGACCCCTGCCCGTTCTGCCCGTGTTGGAATATCCTGCATCCGGGCTTCGTTGATATCATGGACATAAACCTGAACTCCGGGCCGGGCCGCCAATGCCAGCGCTTTTCCGCCGCCGCCCGCGCAATAGTCCAGTACGCGCATCCCGGGTTCAAGGTCGATTGATGCGGCGACTGCCTGACTCGCGGCATCCTGCAATTCGACCATCCCGGACGCAAATGCCCGGCTTTGCGAGATTCTGCGGGCACCCTCGATCACCTCAAGCGCTGAGTCGCAGGCCGGGTGCGGTCTGGTCAGGATGTCGTCGGACTCAAGCACTCGAACAGCCTCAGTCACATCGGACTTGACCAGATTAACACGCAATTGAACGGGGGCCCGGGACTGCAGGGCGTGGGCGGCAGGAATTGCATCCTCACCCAAAGACGCGCTGAACCTTGGCCAAAGCCATTCCGGGATGTCAAATTCCTCAGCTTTCGAGGAAAAACCCCGGCTTGTCTCGTGTTCGGCAACAGGGGGAGGTGCATGGCGTGCACCGGAAAACAACCCGGCGATATCCTCGCCCTTGGCACGCGCCGACCCGATCATCAGACCCCGACCGGTTTCAGATCCGCCCAGTGCCGAAAACGAGCGCTTGCAGCGCAGGCCGTCAAACACGTGATCCCGCACCCCTGCCCGATCTTTCGAGCCTGCAAACCTGCTGCGCCGGGCCCATCCGGTCAATGCTTTTTCGACCGGTGCGCCATCCAGAATCTCATCCAGTATTTCGATGGCGGCCTGAATGCGGGCGGCAGGGGTCATAAGGCAACTCCGTCGTCAAACGAATGGTCGGAACAGATCATCGCAAAAACCAAAACGGCGCCCGGTAAAGGGCGCCACTTGTTGAACCATCGCAATTACATAACGCGATAATTCGGGCTTTCACGCGTGATCTGGACGTCATGAACGTGGCTTTCCTTCAGCCCCGCGCCAGTAATTTTTACAAAGGTGCAGTTGCGGCGCATTTCTTCAACCGAAGCACATCCGGTATAGCCCATTGCGGCACGCAGCCCGCCCACAAGCTGATGCACAACAGCGCTGGCCGACCCTTTGTAGGGCACCTGCCCCTCAATCCCTTCAGGCACCAGCTTGTCATTGGCGGCATCCTTCTGGAAATAGCGGTCGGCTGAACCACGTGCCATTGCACCAAGGCTGCCCATCCCCCGATAGGATTTGAAAGAGCGTCCCTGATAAAGGATCACCTCGCCGGGGCTTTCGTCGGTACCTGCAATCATCGAACCGACCATGGCGCAGGATGCGCCGGCTGCAATCGCCTTTGCGAAATCGCCGGAAAACTTGATACCGCCATCTGCGATCACCGGAACCTCGCCAGCGGCGGCGGCACAATCCATGATGGCCGTCAACTGCGGCACGCCGACCCCTGCGACCATCCGTGTCGTGCAGATCGACCCCGGACCGATCCCAACCTTGATGGCATCGGCCCCCGCGTCGATCAGTGCCTTGGTTGCCTCACCTGTCGCGACATTTCCAGCGATAATCTGGACTTCGTTTGACAGGGCCTTGACGCGCTTTACGGCATCAAGAACGCCCTGTGAATGCCCATGCGCCGTATCTACGACGATGATGTCCGCGCCCGAGTCAATCAGCTCTCCGGAACGCTGGAAACCCGCATCTCCGACCGAAGTAGCGGCTGCAACCCGCAGGCGGCCTAGATGATCCTTGCACGCCGTGGGGTTCAGAACGGCCTGCTCGGTGTCTTTCAGTGTCAGAAGGCCCGTCAGCTTGCCACTGCCATCAACAACCAGAAGCTTCTCGATCCGGCGCGCACGCATAAGGCTCTTGGCCTCTTCCAGGTCCGCAGGCTCTTTCAGCATGGCCAGATTGTCCGATGTCATCATCATGTGAATCGGAGTGTCCTCGGACGTGGCAAACCGCATGTCGCGGTTGGTCACGATACCAACAACGCGGCCATCGCCATCGACTACCGGAAATCCGGTGAAATTGTAGCGCTGGACCAACGCCTTGGCGTCCGCAAGCGTCTGATCCGCCCGCAGGGTTACGGGGTTGTACACGATGCCGGATTCAAACCGTTTGACACGCCGAACCTCGCGGGACTGTTCCTCGACTGACAGGTTCTTGTGAATGACGCCAATTCCGCCCGCCTGTGCCATTGCAATGGCCATACGCGCCTCGGTCACGGTGTCCATGGCCGAACTGAGCAATGGGATGTTCATGCTGATGTTGCGCGTCACACGCGTGGTTGTATCCGCCGTCGCAGGAAGGACACTGGATGCCCCCGGAACCAGAAGAACATCGTCAAAGGTGAGTGCCTCACGAATCTGCATTTGCTAACCCCATGCAAAACCCCGTTTGACGGCGACCCTATTGCACGGATTCAGCCCAAGGGAAAGCCCCGCGTGCCAATAGTTTGCCCCGGTTGGCGGGCGCTCTGGTAAAAAACGACGCAAGCTGCGCAAAACGTGCCGCTGAATGCCCTTTCCCTTTGCGCGCAAACTCATATCTTGCCCGGCATACGCGCGAACACAAAAGGCAGGCCTTCTATGACCACCGACCCACTTGTCGTCTTTACCCCATCGGGCAAACGCGGGCATTTCCCCGTCGGCACTCCGATCCTGACAGCGGCCCGCCAGTTGGGTGTGGACCTCGATTCGGTCTGCGGCGGGCGTGGCATCTGTTCCAAATGCCAGATCACACCCAGCTATGGTGAGTTTCCCAAGCACGGCGTCACCGTGTCCGACGGCGCGCTAAGCGAATGGAACGCGGTCGAGCAACGCTATGACGACAAGCGTGGCCTGAAACCCGGTCGCCGTCTGGGGTGCCAGGCATCGGTCCAGGGCGATGTGGTGATTGATGTCCCACCCGAAAGCCAGGTCCACCGTCAGGTTGTTCGCAAGGCAGCCGCCGCCCGCGCCATCATAATGGACCCCGCGACGCGCCTGTATTTCGTGGTGGTCGAGGAACCGGACATGCACTCTCCTACCGGCGATCTGGAGCGGTTGGAACGGTCCCTGCGTGAACAGTGGAAGATCGACGCCGTGACGGCAGACCTGTCGCTGATGTCCAAGCTTCAGCCTGTGCTGCGCAAGGGAAAGTGGGAAGTCACGGTCGCCGTCCACAAGGGCCACAACGATAGCGTCGCGCGTATCGTCGAAATCTGGCCGGGTCTGCACGAAAGCGGCCTTTACGGCCTTGCCATCGACTTGGGTTCGACCACGATCGCTGCGCACCTGACCGATCTGGAAACGGGCGAGGTCAAGGCGTCCTCGGGCCTGATGAACCCTCAGATACGCTTTGGCGAAGACCTGATGAGCCGCGTTTCCTATTCAATGATGAACCCCGGCGGCGATCGGGAGATGACGAAAGCCGTGCGTGAGGCGATCAATGACCTGACTACCTCGATCGCGGACGAGGCCGGGATCGACGCGGCCTTGATCGTGGAAACCGTGTTTGTCTGCAACCCGGTCATGCACCACCTGCTGCTTGGCCTTGATCCGGTCGAACTGGGACAGGCGCCGTTCGCACTGGCCACATCCGAAAGCATGTCCCTGCCCGCCCGCCAGATGGATCTGACCAACATGAACCCGCGCGCGCAGGTCTATATCCTGCCTTGCATCGCAGGCCATGTAGGCGCGGATTGCGCTGCGGTTGCCTTGTCCGAAGAACCCGGCAAGTCGGAAGATCTGGTCCTGATCGTGGATGTCGGCACCAATGCGGAAATCCTGTTGGGCAACACCAGCCGCGTTCTGGCCTGTTCGTCGCCGACAGGTCCTGCTTTCGAAGGTGCCCAGATCACTTCCGGCCAGCGCGCTGCCCCCGGCGCCATCGAACGCATTGAAATCGATCCCGCCACCAAGGAGCCGCGCTTTCGGATCATTGGATCGGAAAAATGGTCCGACGAAGACGGTTTCGATCTGGATGTTGCCACAACCGGAATCACCGGCATTTGCGGCTCCGGCATCATCGAGGCCGTAGCCGAGATGCGCATTGCAGGACTGTTGGACGAAGGCGGCCTGATCGGATCGGCCGAACAGACCGGCACGCCGCGTTGCATCCCCGAGGGGCGGACGCATTCGTACCTGATCCACGACGCCAGTGCCGATGGCGGCCCGCGCATTACTGTAACCCAGGGCGATATCCGGGCAATCCAACTGGCGAAATCGGCGCTCTATGCCGGTGCACGCCTTTTGATGGACGAATTGAAAGTCGACAAGGTCGACCGCGTGGTGCTGGCCGGTGCCTTTGGCGCGCATATCTCGACCAAACACGCGATGGTACTGGGAATGATCCCGGATGCGCCGCTGGAAAAGGTTTCCAGCGCAGGTAACGCCGCTGGGACCGGCGCGCGCATTGCATTGTGCAACATCTCATCCCGGTCCGAAATCGAACGTGTTGTGCGCGAAATCACCAAGATCGAAACCGCTATCGAGCCGAAATTCCAGGATCACTTCGTCGCCGCCAACGCGATCCCACACAAATCAGATCCGTTCCCGGAGCTGGCGCAAGTTGTCACCCTGCCATCGCCATCGTTCAACACAGGTGGCGGAGATGACGAAAAATCTGGCCGGCGCCGCCGCCGGAGGTCATAATCCGGCCATTGACAGGGGGCCGTCATGACTACAGCAAATGAGGAGCAAGCTGAGTATTGGGGAAAATCGGTTCTTGGGGCCAAATGGTTGATCCACGAGGACCAGCTTGACCATCTTCTTGCGCCAGTACTTGGTCTTGTGCTGGAACGAGCAGAGCTGAAGCCGGGAATGCGGGTGTTGGACATCGGTTGCGGAACCGGAGCCAGCACAATCGCTTCAGCGCAAGAAGTCGGTCGGAATGGCCGCGTTCTGGCTGCCGATTTCTCACAACCCTTTGCACATCGCACGCGCGAACGTTCCTTGGATTTGGGGCTGACGCAGGTTGAAGTAGAATGCGCGGACGCCCAGACTTTTGGTTTTTCCGAAGAGACGCAGGACGCCGTGATTTCCCGTTTTGGCGTGATGTTCTTCGAGGACCCGGTCGCCGCCTTCGCGAATATGGCAAGTGCGCTGAAACCCGGCGGGCAGATGACGTTTGCAGCATGGGGACCATTGTCGGACAACCCCTGGTTCAAGCTGCCCCATATCGCGGCCACAAATCAGCTTGGCCAACCCCCAAAAGTAGATCGCTATGCGCCCGGCCCCTTGGCCTTCCACGATATCGAACATGTGACAGATATGATGTCGCGCGCCGGACTGTGCGACGTTCGCGGTGAAACCGTATCCCTGTTCCTTCACGGGCCGGACACACTCGAGGAAACTGCGGCACTGTGTATGCGCGTCGGCCCAGCCTCGCGGGTCATTTCTCATTTTGGCGCCTCAGACGAAGATATCGAGGCGATCCGGACCGCAGTCGCCGAAGCTTTCGCGACGTACGCCACAGATGATGGCATCCGCATCCCTGCTGCCATCAACCTGTTCCAGGCCCGCCGGACCACTTGAAGGCTCGAGGATCGAAACCGGGGCAACGCGTAGCATATTGCTTGTGAACTTAGTGCCCTGACTGACCACGCAAACGGGCGATACCAGCGGGCCTGTCGTTTCACAATAACCGGAACATTTCTACTGTGAACGCTCAGACATATATCTGCCAAGTTACGACATCTAGGACACTGACGCGGTGTCCACTCAGCCCCGAGAACGATCCGGCGCAGTGAACATGGCGACCTACCGGACGCGTATTGTGCCGCGGCGAACAAAACCGATGGCCCCGTGTTCACGGTTCCCAATGGTCGCAGACAGGCAAGCAGGATAAGGCTGGCATTTTTCAACTGTCCTCCGAGCTCCGAACCGTCCGTCAAAGCAGTTTGCGACGCATCCCGGCTGCTTACTTGTCTTGGACCAGCATTTTTAATAACCTCTTCTCGTGTATTGTTAGATAATTAGAGACTGTGCCAAACGTCTTTTTTTTGCTCTTGTTTCAATAATGTAGAGCATAGCGCAATGACCGTTTTGGGGGTTGCTTATGTCTAAGGTTAGCGACACGAGTACGCTACCTGAAGTTGCTGGTGATGGCGGTGATGACGCGTCACAAATTCATGATTTTCTGCAGTCAGAAGAATGGCAGCAGAAGATTGAAAACGCGCGGAAACAGCGGAAGAAAAAACTTGCGGAACTTGATGGGAACCGCAATGAAAATTCGGGCCGCAAACCTGATCAATCGGGAAAGGATCACTCAACCAAAAGGGTGAATGACTCCGGACCACAGCACTTGTGGGACAGGCTGGAAGAAGCGCGTAGGCGAAGGCAGGCGGTGCTTGCGCGTCCCTCGGCTGAAGCCGAAAAGCATGCGCCAAGTGAGTCGGACGTCGGTGGTGGTGAGCAAGTCGGCTATGGTGCTGGAAGAGCAACTGCCGCGCCTCCTGAAGTCCTGCAAAAGAAAACAGGCTCAGCGGCATCCGGTCAAAAAAGACATCAACAGCTTGCGCCCAGTATTGCGTCTTTGAATGGCGCAAATTCAGAAAGAAACAGTGGCTTTGAACGTTTGTTTCCGGTTGGGGATGTTCCCGCCAAAGACGACGAAACGAGTGTCGAACATGAGAGTCGTGTTCGCTCGCCCTCAAGTGCAGGCCAGCCGGTCGAAGATGCCGCTGAAAACATTCGCAGAAAGCTTAGTTTCCGCTGGCCCAAACAACAACCTCCGGACAGAGGCCGATTAACTTCAATAGCCATTGGGTGTGGAATTGGTGTCGTATTTTCATTTTCGACAATGTTTGTATTGGCCCGGTGGGAATCAAATAATGGAGAAAAACCATTCGCTTCCAGTAAATTGGATGTGGACACTTCCAGGACCAGTACACTGCCGGAAAAGAGTTCTACGCAATCAACCAGTTCGCAAATAAAGGGGCCAGAATTCCCGCCACGTCTGACGGTTTGGTCGTTGACACAACCGGATGCGTCGCCGAATTCGACTTCCATCGGAAATATTTTGGCAACGACAGAGAACTCAAGCATAGTCGCGTCTGCTTTACTCCCCATGAAGGAGATGTCGCCTGATCCCAAGCTGTTCGAACCAATGCTACCGCCGGTCGCTCCTTCGCTTCGTCCGGATCTGCTGACCCTTGAGACGCCAAAGCGGCCAATCGGGACTCCCGCCACACAGAATCCACAAGGCTCCGTCCTGAATTCAGCTTGGTCACACGATCAATTAGCGCAAGCGTCTTTGCATTTCAGAGCGTCAATCGTTTTGCCTGATGTTCCTGCGATCTTCGACAGTTTGAAAGCTGTTATCGCAAATGCGACTGATCCAGGCTCAAGCGCTCCCGAGATTTCAGTCGAGCTGGTCTCATTGGTCTATGCCGAAGACCAACCTTCAACGCTGAAACAAGCTGTAGCGTTTCGGTCTGCGCCAAGCGAAACGGAATTTGCCCTGAACAGCCTTGATAATCTACCGAAATTGAATCTCGTCATTCCAGGCAAGGTAAGTCCGCCGGACGCGCCTGATTCAAATGATCGAACAGGAATTGATCTAAGAGAGCTTTCAAAAGCCCCCATACCAAGAACAGAAGAAGTGTCGCCAAAATCAGTGGTCAGATTGCAAGAAAATTTGGAACCACCTTTAACTTCGTCTGAGACGACAGATGGCGCAGCAAAGCCTCGCGAGGACACTGAATCAGCGGAAGTGATTGCCAGCAGCAGCGGCGCAGAATTTAAGCTGTTCATACCAAACAGCCTTGGCGCACGGACAGTGAACTCAGTGGTCAATAACCTCGTAGCGGCAGGTCATGAGTTAAGTGGAACAGCGCGCGTTGGCTTTGGCGTTAAACAATCCAACGTCAGGTTCTATCACAAGGAAGATGCCGCTCAGGCAACGGCGCTTGCAGAAGATGCCGGTGCTTTGTTGCGCGATTTCACGGGCTCTAAGTCCAAGACGCAAAACGGCGTCGTGGAATTATGGTTGGCCGGCAATAGTGCTACGAAATCCAAAGTGAAAAAGGTTCGTCGCAGCGCTTCTGCTTCGGATCAAGTCGATCAGCTGAAAAGGCAGGTTTTAAGCAAACTAAAAACGGCGACAAACCAATGAATACCGGCCAGTTTCTGGTGTAAGAGGCAAAAACGATGTAGGTTAACAATCGGAGATCGGGGTTTAAGATGCCTAACTCTAAACTTGTTGCGATAGTAACTGCCCTATTGTTCTTACTACCGTCTCAGCATGTGCGTGCCGAAATTACATTGGAGCAATTGCTGACGATAGATCAGTTTTTGTCCGAGAATAACATCCAGGCTTTGTGGGATTATCTTCAAAAGAACCCGGACTTGTTATTGGGTGATGACGAATTATCACTTGAGTTGCGCAGTTTTTTTGACACCGTTTCACGGGGCCAGGTGGATTACGGTTTTGCTGGCAATACCACAAACAGTGCAGAGGTTTCACAGGTTGGCAGCGCTGCGCTTGCCACTTCTTCCCAGCACTGAAATCATGACGCAATTTCAAAGCATTCGATATCCTAATAAAGTGAAGATCGCGTATGTTATTGAGCCCCGCTTTTTAGGTGGCACTTCCATGGCAGTCGCTGCCGAACTGCGCGTGGCCACCGAGTTCGCTGATCTGGTGGTGCATGCGAGGACCTCCAAGATGTTTGGCAGCAGTCAGCATGTCGCGCCCGTGCTGCAGCGAGTGTTGGACGAGCTTCGTATTCCAATGGTTTGGGACGCCCCCCGGATATGCGCTGATTTTGTTATCTTGCACAATCCGTCTTTCCTGAAGTTTCAAAACTCTTTGAGCGCAGAGATTTATGCGCAGGAAATAGTCGTTGTAACCCACGAAAACTTCTTGCGTCCGGGCGGCGAAGAAAGCTTCGACGTTTCAAACTGCCTGGATCAGATAGACTTGTCGACCCTCGCACTTAGGAAAACGCTAGCGCCAATTTCGTCGTATAACCGTGAGACTGTTACAGGCTGGTTGTCCAAATTTCGCAGGGCCCGCCATTGGAATGTCCTGGAAGATGACTGGTTCAACATCTTTTTCAGTGACAAGGACGAACCATGTGAAAAGCCAAAGGACCGACGCGGTCGACACTCGCGGCCTGGCTTCGAAAAGTTTCCATCTGTCGCCGATCTTGATTTGTGTTTTCCCAAACACGCGAAGTCCAATGTCATTCTTGGTGCCAACGCGTTGATGGACACGAACATCGTTCGTCCGCATTGGACTTTGTTTCCATTTGACGCGATCAGTCTGGAAGATTTTTTTGAGATGATAGATTTTTTTGTCTACTTTACAGCGCCGACTTGGAGAGAGAGTTTCGGGCGCGTAATTGCGGAGGCTATCGCAGCCGGCAAGGTCGTCTTGACGGATCCGGAAACCGCAAAGACATTCGGAAATGCCGTAATCCCCTGTAGCCCCGGGGATGTGGACCGGATCATTTCTGACCTGATTTCGTCCCCCAACCGGTATCATGAGAAAGTTGCCGAGGCACAGCCGCTGCTTGAGCGCTACTCGGGCCAAAAATTCAAAGAGCGATTGGGCGCCATTCTGACCGCGGACAGAGAGGCGCTGACATGATTTTTGTTGAGGCGGGTACACTTTCAGTTCGGTCTTTTGACGCACAGTTGATATTTGCTCTGAAACTCAGAAAGCGTGGTTTCGATGTTTGCATCGATGCATCCTATTTTCCTGAGGATGCAGGGCGCGGAAGACACTACGAGGCTGCAACACTTCTCGCTGATACGGAGGAACTCGAAGCGGAAGCCGTGTTTATCCTCGGCGCGGAAGAAGTAGATGACCGGCTGCTTGCCTCATTGCGACAAAAGCAACTTGGGACGGATGTTCCGGTAATCGCAACTGGCCGGTTCAGTACTCAGCAAAGCTACATTAGTGCAAAAGCCCGTCTCGCGTTTGCACTGGGGCGCGAAGCAACGGTCATTGATCTATCGGACCTTCAGCCGCGTTCTATTTCACCTTCAGCTGTCAGCCCCCTGGTAACTGAAACCCGACCGATCACCCGGCCAATTGGTGAATTGGCGAATGTAACCGTCGTGTTGGGTTCCTTGGAGTTGGACGACTCTGAAACGTTGTCCTGTCTGTCCCGGATGAGCAATCAGGGCAGCTATGGCTTTAAGCTGGTTGTGAGCGGTGCGCAGAATGAGTTCCTAAAGGCGTCAAAATTCAACGATCTCCCCAGAGTTCTTTATACTGATCTTTCGCCTCTAACCCTCGCAAATTCAACGGATATCCTCGCGATGTTTGGGAATGGCATCGCAGGCGATCGGATGGCCGAGCTTGCGCTTGAAGTGATTGCAGCCGGTGGCGTCGTGATCGACTGCACCGAAGACGAGGTTTTGACATCGTCCGGAGCGCCGGCGTTACTTGGACCCAAGACGCTTTTTGCTTTGGACGGATACCTGATAGGGAAAATTATCGGGAATACACCACACATCGCTGACCAAACACGAAAGTCTCCGTGGCTGCGGACAGTAGACATATCCCGGCTCGAGACCGCCGCAGGGCTTAGCGCCAAACCGCGACCACCCAAGCGGACGTCGCCGAGAACCTTGTTCTTACCCACTAACGGAGTTGGGTTAGGACATGCGCAGCGGTGCACTGTGATCGCCAAGGCTTTGCCAAAACACATGTCCCCGGTGTTCGCGGCCTTCCCAAGTTGTGTTCCTATGGTTCGACGCGAGGGGATCGACTGTATACCGCTGGTCGCCCGATCAGACGTAAACGACGGTTCCAACGCGAATGACATCCTGACTTACCGGCGTTTGAACGCCGCATTACAAGAAGGCGACCGGTTCGTTTTTGACGGTGGCTATGTGTTCGATTCCGTCAATCGCGTAATCCGGGAACACAGATTATCCGCAGTCTGGATCCGCCGTGGCCTTTGGCCCAAGGGTCGGTCCCGACATATCATGCTTCGTCGTGAGGGCATATTCGACCGGGTCATCGTGCCGTCAGAGGCTTTTGAGGAGCTTAACGACGCTTACAGTTACGGTGAACATGTTCACAACATAGGGCCAATTTTTCGGCAGGTAGTGCAGTCGCCCGAGGACTCCGAAAACTTACGTGCGCGCCTGGCCGAGCGGTTTGGTCACGACTTTAAGCTGCTGATTGTCAGCATGTTAGGCGGAGGAGTTGCCTCTGACAGGTCCGCTCAACTGCAAGCAATCTCAGGAATGCTTGAGTGCCGCGCAGACTGCCTTCACCTGGTCGTAACCTGGCCCGGTAGCGCGGTTCAGGCAGCCGCGTTTGGTTGGAAAAATTCAAAGGTGGTTCATACTTTAGAGGCTACAAAGCTATGTCTATCCGCCGACTTGGTAATATCTGCCGCCGGGTACAATTCGGTCCACGAGATCCTCTACCACAAGATTCCCGCAATACTTATCCCACAGTCTGCGCCTTATTTGGACGACCAGGAACGACGCGCAAGAGCACTATCTGACCGCAATCTTTGCGCAACCATTACGGAAGCGGAATTCATGAAGCTGGAACGAACGGTACAGGTTTGTCTGGATGACGGGGGCGCGGAAGACTTTCGTACAACACTGCAACAAATAGAGCTGCCTGAATCCGGTGTGTCCGCAGCTGCTGAAATCATAGCGACGAGCTGAAAAAATGGCTGAAAACAACTGGTACAAGATAGTCAACACCTTCACGCCGGAACAACCGGCTAATTTGGATGACGTTATCCTCCGAGATCGAGCTACGCGGCAATTTGGAAAAGTTCTGTTCCCCGATATGGACTTACTTCCGTCAACCGCACTTTGGGAACGCGAAGTTGAGGACCACACATATATTGGCGTCAGGATCGTTGAGCCTTCGAAGTCTCCATATACTGTTGCAAGATTACTCGCCGCCGCAGCAATCGAAAGAAATGTGGTTCCGATTATTCTGAGCCGAGTTGATTATTGCGGGCTCGAACAGTTTGGTTTTCGAATTGAACGCATCCCTGACGAGGAAACAGCGGCACGGTCAGCTGAGGCAGAGGTCGGGAAATTCTGGAACTTTGCTATTGTTATCGACGGTCACGACGTTGCCAGATTGAGTTAGGCAGTGTTGAAAACATGCCGATGTTCCTGATCTGAACATCTGGTGCAGAAATTCAAAGGGCTTCCGAGACTACCTCCAAAACAGGATCGTCAGGCTGGTTCAAAGCGCCAAAGATTGGTGTCACTGTGCCTATTTGACGACCAGGTTTATTGCGGCACTCGATCAATCGGGCCAAAAGAGGTAGCTGATTGAAGACCACAGGTCAGCGGCGCAGACACGGTCAAATTGAAGAACCAGAGAATCTGATCGAAGATAACGCTGCATAATCTGCGTTTATCAAAACTCAAAATTTGCGCAGTGAAGGCGCACTTTATTAAAATTTTATAGACGCTTATAGTATTTTCTTGGAGCGGGTAACGGGAATCGAACCCGTAACAAGAGCTTGGGAAGCTCGTGTGATACCTTTTCACCATACCCGCCTCTTTGGCTGGCATAGCATCGTCGCCGGATCGGGATCAAGCAGGATCGTTACTCGGTGCGGGCACGCAGGCTTTCAATCAGCGATTGATCTACGTCTAATGCCTTGCCCGCCGCGTCCAGTGTTTGCCGGTCAAGGTGTTGCGGGTTCAGATCAACATCTTCTGCAAACGCCTTAACAATGACGTTCATAGCATTGATTCTTGCGTATTTCTTGTTGTTCGCGGGGATCACATGCCACGGCGCTTTCAGCGTCGAGGTTTTGGCCAACATTTCATTCACGGCGACCTCGGTTATCTCCCATTTCTCACGATTACGGAAATCTTCGTAGGTCAGTTTCCAGCGTTTCAGCGGGTTTGTCAGCCGTTGGGTGAAACGTTGCATCTGCTCATCCTCTGAAATGTGAAAGAACAGCTTCACAATCCGGGTCCCGTCATCCACCAACATGCGTTCGAAATCGTTGATCTCCTGATATGCTTCGCGCCAGCGTTTTTCAGGTGTAAGCTCCTCGATCCGTTCGACCAGGACCCTGCCATACCAGCTTCGATCAAATGCGGAAATTGCGCCCGAAGGTGGCAGACGTTCCCAAAACCGAAGCAGGTAGTGCCGGTTGAGATAGTAGTTTCGGGGCGCTCCGATCGGCCAGACCTTGAAACTGCGCGGGTCCAGCGCCTGACTGATCCGACGAATGGTTCCGCCCTTCCCTGCGGCGTCCCAGCCTTCGAACACAATCACGCCTTTCAGGTCGTGGAACAAAAAAGCCTGCTGTATCTTTGCAAGCTGCGCCTGAAGCCCCTCAAGCCGCTTGAAATACTCCTTTTTGGTCAGTCTCTTGCTGAGGTCCGCATCGGACAGTTTTGGTGGAATATGTTTGGTCATGAAATCACCTGATCGCAGCGTTCCGATCACGATATTCTGCGGCAGCATGGAAAAACAGCATTGATCAATATCAAAAAGAAAAGGCCGGGTGGAGAACCCGGCCTTTTGAAAAAAGTCGCAAACGGTTCAGGCGCGGCGACGACGGCCACCACCGCGACGGCCACCTGCAGCACCGGCTGCACCGGCTTCTTCCGGGTCTTTGTTGAACCGGATCCACTCTCCGCCATGCGCGTCATTGTTGGTCAGCAGGTTGGCAGCACGAATGGCCTCCATTTCCTTACCAGCGCGTGGCTTGGTCGAGCCCAGACCGAACATCTGAACAAAGGCCTCATCATCCATGCCCTCAGGCAGGATGATTCCAGCCGCCGTGACCTGCTCTTTCTTCTCTGCGATCTTCTTCTGCGTCACCGGCAGCGCGACCGGGTTCATGATCGCCGAAGTCATGCCAGCGCCCATCGCCATCGGCAGGAACGCGTTGTTGATGCCGTGGCGGTTCGGCAGACCGAACGAGATATTCGACGCACCGCAAGTGGTGTTCACGCCCAGTTCCTCGCGCAGGCGACGGACCAGAGCGAACACCTGCTGACCAGCAGTTGCCATCGCGCCGATGGGCATGACCAGCGGGTCGACGACGATGTCATGCGCAGGGATGCCGAAATCGGCGGCGCGCTCAACAATCTTCTTGGCCACTTCGAAACGGACATCGGGGTCTTCCGAGATGCCGGTGTCATCATTCGAGATCGCAACAACCGGAACGTTGTATTTCTTGACCAGCGGCAGAACCAGTTCCAGACGCTCTTCTTCGCCAGTGACCGAGTTCAGCAGCGGGCGGCCCTGAGCTGCCTCAAGACCGGCTTCCAAGGCTCCGGGAACCGACGAGTCGATGCACAGCGGCACTTCGACCAGACCCTGCACCAGTTCGACGATCTTGCGCATCAGCGGCGGCTCGGTCTCGTTCGGGTTGGGGTTCGAGTTGTAGACAACGCCTGCATTGATATCCAGAACGGTCGCGCCTGCAGCAACCTGAGCGATGGCGTCCTTCTCAACGGTCGAGAAGTCCCCCGCTTCCAGTTCAGCGGCCAGTTTCTTGCGGCCGGTCGGGTTGATCCGCTCACCGATCACACAAAACGGTTCATCAAAGCCCAGAACGGCGGTTTTTGTTTTTGATTCTACGACTGTACGGGTCATGTCCGTTCCTTAGGAGTTTACAGGCTGTGCCGAAGCGCCGCCGTTGTCGATTGCCCAGTTGGCGTTGGTCTTGATACCACCAAGCGGGAAGAAATGTACGTTGGTGATGTTGAAGTCAGGGTTGGCGGCCTTGTGGTTGGCCAGCTCGGTCACAACATCGGTCGGCTCATAGGGCAGCAGAAGCTTGGAGACATCCATGGCACGCTTCTGCAGAACCTTCAGAGACGGGCCGACACCACAGGCAATCGCGAATTTGATCAGCGTCTGCAACTTGGCTGGTCCAGCGATACCAATGTGGATCGGCAGATCAATGCCCGCCGCTTTCAGACCGTCGGCCCATGCGATGATCGGCTTGGCGTCAAAGGCGAATTGGGTTGCCAGCGCCATCTCCGCGTCGGTGGTTTCACTGAACTTCTGTTTCCAGCGCAGCGCGTCGTCGACATTCTTGGTCGAACCGTCCGGGTCGATGTCCTTGTTTCCCTCGGGGTGGCCGGCAACGTGCAGACGTTTGAAGCCTGCCTTGTCGAACAGGCCAGTTTCCAGCAGCTGCATCGAGCTGTCAAAATCGCCGTGCGGCTTGGCAACACCACCGGCCAGCATCAGCGCCTGATCGACCCCTGCTTCGCCCTGGTACATCGAAATCCAGTTCTCAAGCGTCGCGGCATCCTTGATGATGCGCGCCGGGAAGTGCGGCATGACCGGATAGCCTTCGGCGGCAATGCGCTTGGCGGTTTGGACCATGTCTTCGATCGGTGTGCCCTCGATATGGGCGATGTAGACGCGGGTGCCTTCGGGCAGCAACGCGCGGAAATCCTCGACCTTCTCGGCGGTGCGGGGCATCACCTCGATCGAATAACCTTGCAGAAAGGCTTCGACGGTCGGATTCACCGGGGCCTTCTCGGCCACATCACGTTTCTTGAAATTCAGCAAAGCCATTGAGGCCTCCCTTTGTAAAAACCGGGCCTATGCCCAACCGTCGTTGGCGATCAGGGCCTTGATGCGGTCCTGATCGTATTCCGTTTCAAGGCGCACGGCCTCGGCTTCGGCGATTTCTGCCGGATCACCCTCGACCTCGAACGGGTCGGCCTTGCGCCATTCGGCCAGGTAGGCATCACTGTCCTTGGCATTTACCTTCATCGCAGCCCGGTCAATGGCTTGCTCGAACCGCTCCTCCAACTGCCGCTTGGCGCCACGCCGGCCTTTGCCAACGATGACCTGAGCGGGGATGTCGCGCCAAAAAACGATTGTGACGTCAGGCATCGCCTTTGATTCCTCCTTACCAGATGGACCGGTTCTAAACTTCAATATGGGCTCGGGTCGGTCGGTTTTCGACACACAACGCTTTTCAAGCGACCTTTTCGGCCCACAACGGGATACCGCGGGTTCTAACCCGTTTCGGTGCTCTGCGGGCACCTCAAAATTCTCAAGTTCTCGATGAAAACGGCACATAAACAGAAATTCCCCGGACCAAACCTGCCGTCCGGGGAATGATTCAACTCAGACGCGGGGCTTAACCGACCAGGCCACCGTCCTCGCGCGTGATGGCGATGATCGCCGAACGCGGCACCGAGTCACCGCCTTCGGGCCAGTGGCTGTTTCCATCCTCACCCGGGTGCTGAATGCCGACAAACATGGTTCGGCGATCCGGAGACCAGCTCAGACCGGTGACCTCGCATTCATTGGGGCCAACCAGAAAGCGGCGGATCTCACCTGTCACCGGGTCCCCTGCCAGCATCTGGTTGTTGCCTTGGCCGGCAAAGTCACCGTCGTTGCCGTAATTACCGTCAGTCTGGATCCAAAGCAGGCCATTGCTGTCAAACTTGAGGCCATCGGGCGAGTTGAACATGTTGTCGGCGTTTACGTTGTCGGATCCGGCATAAGCGTCACTGTGCACCGTGGGGTTGCCCGCCAGAACGTACAGATCCCAGCCAAATCCAGCGGCGGTGTGGTCCCCGCCATCCGGACGCCAGCGAACGATCTGACCATAGTTGTTTTTGTCCCGCGGGTTCGGGCCATTGGCGGATGTGTCGTCGCCCCCAGCATTCGGTTTGACGCCTCGGTTCTTGTTGTTGGTCAGGCAGCAGTAGACCTCGGGCGCATTCGGGTTCGAGGCGACCCATTCCGGGCGGTCCATCGTAGTTGCGCCCACCGCCGAGGCGCCCAGGCGCGTGTGAATACTGACCTCGGCCTGTGAAGCCAGCCCGGTGGTCTCGGGCGTCAGCTCCAGCCACTCGCCGGTACCATCATCGTTGAACTTAGCGACCGAAAGCGTCCCGTTTTCAAGCAGCGCATTGGTATCTACTCCAGCCGCATAGACGCCGTCGGATACAAAGCGATACAAGAACTCGCCACGTTCGTCATCGCCCATGTAAACTACGATGCGACCATCGTTGTTGACCACGGTGTCAGCGTTTTCGTGTTTGAAACGGCCCAGGGCGGTCAGCTTACGTGGGGTCGAGTTGGGATCTCTCGGATCGATTTCGACGACATAACCTGCGCGGTTTGGTTCGTTGGGGTTCTTTGCGACATCGAACCGGTCGTCGATCCTTGCCCAGCCGTAACCCCAATCTTTGGCGGACACGCCGTAACGCTTAAGCTCGGCACTGGTTTCGTGGTTTTCATCTTCGGCCGAGAAATAGCCGTTGAAGTTCTCTTCACAGGCCAGATAGGTGCCCCACGGTGTCATCCCGTTGCCGCAATTGTTCCATGTCCCTTTGCAAGCTGTGCCCGATGGATCGGCTTCGGTTTTCATCAGGTCATGACCAGCGGCGGGCCCGGTGATCGTCATGTCGGTCTGCGGAGTGACGCGGCGGTTATACGGGCTGTCCTTGACAATGCCCCACTTGCCGTCGGTGTTGGCAATCTCAACAACGGTGACACCATGTGCCATCATGCCTTTGGCCACGTCATCGTCAGATGCCGGCTTGGCGTCAGGGTTGTTGCCCCAAATGATATCGCGATTGGTGTATTCATTGTTCACCACCAACAGCACGTGTCCATCATGGAAGAATACATCCTGTCCGTCGGTGTTGTCGCCGAAGGCGCGTTCCTGACTTGCACCAGTGCCGCGCGTGGCGTGATCAAACTCGGGCGCATCCGACCACAGCGGATCGCCCCAGCGCACCATGACCTCTGCCTTGTAACCGGCGGGCACAACGACATCGTCCGCTGTGGATACAGGGATCGCGTCGAACGAGAAACGGTTGGCAGCGGCACGCGCGCCTGTCGGCAGAATCGAGCCCCCAACCGCAGCAAAGCTGCCCATCGCCAGAACACTTCCCATAAATCCACGGCGCGACAGGGCGCGTTCGACGACGCGGTCAAAATCACATTCCTCTGGGCGTGGGTTTATGAGTTCATCATACTCGTCAAAAGAAAGGGTGCGCTCGTCTTTCATGGCAGACTCCGTATCTGGCTGTAAGCTTGTAAAGAACCCCGAACAGGGTTCTGACAAGACAGGTTGCACTTCAGTGTGAACGATGCGTGACATTCACCTTAAATTGAGTTTTGAAATCACTTGCACGACGGCGATGTGCCGCCTAGGGTCAGGTTAACTCGAAAATCGGAGGGCGTGAAGATGGCGCCCAAGCGTCCCAAAGGTGCGGGCGCGTTCCCGAAAGCGGTCGAAAGCCCCGCGCCGGCAAAACCCGATCCGGATGCACTATATGCGGCACTGGATCTGGGAACGAATAGCTGCCGCATGCTGATAGCCCAGCCCAAGGGCAGCGGGTTTCATGTGGTAGACAGTTTCTCCAAGTCCGTGCAACTGGGTGCGGGGCTTGAACGCACCGGACGTCTGTCTCGGGCGTCTATGGCGCGTACCGTTCAGGCGCTCAGGATTTGTCAACAGAAGCTCAAACGGAACCGCGTCAAGCGAATGCGCCTGATCGCGACCGAGGCCTGTCGGCGCGCCAAGAACTCGCGCGAGTTCATCCGCCAGGTCAAACGCGAAACCGGCTTGACGCTGGAAATCATACAGCCCGAGGAAGAAGCCCGTCTGGCAGTCATCTCCTGCGCTCCGTTGGTATCGACCAAGACCGAGCAGCTGCTTGTTGTAGACATCGGTGGCGGTTCGACCGAGCTGGTGTGGATCGATATCTCATCCGTGCCGCGCCGGGATCGCCCTGCTGCAATCATGCGTCTTCACAACGGCTTTCACGCGGCTGAAAGCCCCTTTCCCGCTGCCAAGGTGGTGGATTGGATCAGCGTTCCGCTGGGCGTTGCCACTTTGCGCGATCAGTTTCACGATGTCGAAGACGACTCGGCCCGCTTTGCCCTGATGAGTTGGTTTTTCGAGGAAAACCTTGCCGACTTCGCGCCCTACAAGGACGAACAGGCGCGGGAAGGCTTCCAGATCGTCGGCACCAGTGGCACGGTGACAACCGTTGCGGCCTCGCATCTTGGTCTTAAACGGTATGACCGGACGAAAGTGGACGGTCTGCGCATGACCAGCGATCAGATTGACAAAGTCATACGTGGGTATCTAGAACTCGGCCCTCAGGGTCGGCGCCGGGATCCGCGCATCGGCGATGACCGGCAGGCCCTGATCATGTCCGGCTCGGCCATTTTGCAGGCTTTGTTACGATGCTGGCCCACCGACCGTCTTTCCGTGGCGGACCGGGGGCTGCGCGAAGGTCTGCTATATGCACAGATGAGCGCGGACGGCGTATTGGAAGACGGACCGTTCTGATGGCGAAGACACCAACTGGCAAAAATACCTCGGGTCGCGGACAGCGCGACCTTAAGGTCAAGGTCAAGACTGCACGCGGGCGCAAGCTCAGCTCGACCCGCTGGCTCGAGCGGCAGTTGAACGATCCTTATGTGAAACGCGCACAGGCCGAAGGCTATCGTGGGCGTGCCGCATTCAAGATATTGGAGCTGGACGAGAAATTCCGCTTTCTGGTTCCGGGTGCCCGTGTCGTGGATCTGGGCTGCGCACCTGGCGGCTGGCTGCAGGTCGCGGTCAAACGGGTCAACGCGCTGGGCGAGAAAAGCGGCAAGCGGATCGGTACTGTTCTGGGTGTCGATTTACAGGAGGTTGAACCGGTCGCCGGTGCGACAGCTCATGTGCTGGACTTCATGGAGGACGACGCTGACCAGAAGGTCAAAGACTGGCTGGGCGGCAAGGCTGACGTGGTAATGTCAGACATGGCCGCTGCATCCTCGGGGCACAAACAGACCGACCATTTGCGGATCATGGCGCTGTGCGAGACCGCAGCCTATTTCGCATTTGACGTTCTCGAGGAAGGCGGCACCTTTGTCGCCAAGGTTCTAGCCGGCGGCGCTGAGGGCGATCTACAAAAGCTGTTGAAACAGAAATTCGAGAAGGTGGCTAATGTCAAACCACCTGCATCGCGGTCAGATAGTTCGGAAAAATTCGTTGTCGCAACTGGATTTAGGGGCTGAACTCAATCGTCCAGGAGTATCCGGTTTCCGCTTAGGCGTTGTTCGCGGAAGGAGGCGGTGGCCATCCCCTGAATAAGCAGAGCTTCACCGTGATTGATGTAAACGGGCGGTCTGGCCTGTAGTTCCGCAATCCGCTGATCGATTGTGACGCGGCGTGTGCGCTTTGGTTCGGGCGCTGGTTGTTCTGGCATGGCTGACCTCATGAAGAATGCCGGGATTTGTACCCTGCCCTGAGATTGCCAGCGGAATTTGCCATCAACATGGCGCAATACAGGCGCTGACATGCCGAACAAAGCGGCATTTCACGCCAAATGCCTCCTATATGCGAGCAAACAGGTCGCCGGCAGCGCGCCCTTCTTTTGTTAGTCTTTCGCTTGGGACTCGTTTTCAAGATCCATCAATGCACCGTTGAATTCCGCCCCCAGGATCAACATGGCGGCGCACAGGTACAGGAAAATCAGGGCCGCCATAGCCCCAGCAAGACCGGCATAGGTCGCGCTGTAAGTCGCGAATTTGCCGATATAGATGGAGAAAGCCCATCCGCCTGCGGCCCATAACGAAAGGGTCAGAAATGCGCCCGGCAGAATCTGAGTCAACCGATGCCGACGTGTGGGCAACACCAGATGTGCGATGATCACCAAGCCCGCAGGCACGGCAACTGTGAAAATCCAGCCCAGCCTGTCCACGGACAACCACCCTGATACATCAACGGCCGTGTTTTCCGTCACCAGCCTTGTGTAAAAGGGAAGCACAACTTCTACCATTGCGATGATCAGAACGGAGGCACCGCCGAGGATGACGAGGCCGATACACAAAAGCCGGGTCTTCCAGAACGGCCAGCTGTCACTGTCATGATAGGCTTGGTTCATAGCGGCGCGCACAGCGGCCACCCCGTTTGACGCAAAATAGATGGCGAGCAAACCGCCCAGCGTTATGACGCCCGAGCCGGCGTTGTCCAGCACCGCGCGCAGTTCGGCAACGATCGGTTTGGCCACATCTTCAGGCCACGCTCCGAAAATCAGGTCGATCAGATCGTCAGTGACGTAGCCCTGCGACAACGAACCAGCCAACGCGACGGTGAAAAGGACAAAGGGAAACAAGGCCATCATCAAGGACATGGCGACATGGCTGCTCATCACAAAACCATTCTTGTCGACGAACCGCCGGATTGCCAACCACAGGGCACGAAGCGGACGATCAAACGAGGGAATCATGAACGCGTGCATGTCGCGAGTCTAACCCGCATAAGTCTTGCAAAGAACCCGCGTGCAGGCCTGTGTTGCCGAATAGACGCGTATAAATGCCTGAGCGCATTGCATAAACCCGCCGCGCTGTGCAGAATCGGACCGTGACCCTTAACAAATGTACCGGAAACTGTTCGTTCCATGGATCTGAAAGCCCAAGAATCGAGTGACCGCCCCATGCTCAGGCTGTCGGTTCTGCGAGACATTGTGATTGTCATCACTCTGATCGTGGTTGGCCTATATGCCGGTTCCGCATTCCTGATTCCGCTGACCATGGCGTTGCTGATAAACGTTCTGATCATTGCCCTCAGCGACCGGGTGATAGCCGTTACCCGCGCACCGGTCTGGCTGGCCAACATTGCCGGTGTGACCGTGGTTTTGGCAGGTCTGTTCATGATCATGTACATTGTGGGCAGCCAAGCCACGCAGTTCGCCCGTTCTGTCACCACATACGAAAGTCAGTTCGACGGCGCGGTAGAGCGCGTCACAGGGTTGGTCGGCAACGATGTCACGAAATTCATACGGGACAATCTGGTCAGCCTGGACATGACTTATGTGGCCCGGATTCTGCTGGGCAGCGCCACCTCTCTGCTCAATCACTTCTTTCTCATCAGCCTATACGTCGCCTTTCTGATGGCCGAACGACTTGCTTTTCGCAAAAAGATCCAACTGGCCGCAGGCAACCCGTTGGCCGGGGCCGAGTTCGCCGCAATTCTGGACGCAATTACCGACAGTCTTCAACGCTATGTCGGTGTCAAAACCTTTATCAGCCTGATTACCGCCGGCATCAGTTATGCGGTGTTCCGGCTTCTTGGCCTTGAATACGCTGAAACCTGGGCTGTTTTGACATTTGCGCTGAATTTCATTCCCTCGATCGGATCCATCATCGCCGTTGTCTTCCCGGCCATGATTGCACTGGTTCAGTATGAAACCATCGGCCCGTTTCTGATCATCGTTTTTGGCTGCGGCACCATCCAGTTTCTGATTGGCAACTTCCTGGACCCTGCCCTGCTGGGAAGATCGCTTAATATGTCCACGTTTCTGGTCATACTGGCCCTGACCTTCTGGACAACTGTTTGGGGCCTGATCGGAGCATTCCTGAGTGTACCGCTGACCGTCTGCATTTTGATCGTTTTCAGCCATATTCCCGCATTGCGACCGGTTGCAATTCTGATGTCACTGGACGGGCAATTGGGTGAAGATGGGTCCGACGAAAAGTAGTTAACTTGGTCCGGTCACCCCTCCGCTAAGTTTAACCTGAAATTAGTATATTTTAATCTTCCTATGTGATAGTTCTGCCTTCGCAGGTACAGTTATTCAATCATTTCCCGAGGCTCTCTCAGAAAAAGAATTCAATACGAGAATCAGCGCCTTACAAATGATGTTTCAGCAGTTTTCCGGCTGAGACCTCAATTTCGAAACGACCGGGTTCCGACCCGCCATTTCAGGAGCGTAAGATGTCATCAGAAGAACTCAGACCAACCCCACTATTACGTAGGCTAGCTGCGGCCACATTTGCCGCGTGCCTTGCAATTCCGGCATGGGCACAGAATGAAAAGCCCAATATCCTTGTGATATGGGGTGACGATATCGGTCAATCCAATATCTCGGCCTATACGATGGGTTTGATGGGTTACAGGACACCCAATATCGACCGCGTTGCCAATGAGGGTATGATTTTTACCGACTACTACGGTGAACAGTCCTGCACCGCAGGCCGGTCATCTTACATTATGGGTCAATCGGTTTTTCGCACCGGCCTGTCCAAGGTTGGCCTGCCTGGCGCAAAAGAAGGGATGCAGGTCGAAGACCCGACAATTGCGGGTTTGCTGAAGGACCACGGGTACGTCACCGGCCAGTTCGGCAAGAACCACCTTGGCGACCGGGATGAGCACCTTCCCACAAACCACGGTTTTGATAAGTTTTTTGGGAATCTCTATCACCTGAACGCCGAGGAAGAGCCCGAACATGAAGACTATCCCGGAGACGCGGTTTTGCCCGACGGGCGCACCTTCCGCGAGGCTTATGGCCCGCGCGGTGTTATCCGCTCGACCGCAGGAGGTCCGATTGAAGACACTGGTCCGCTGACGAAAAAGCGCATGGAAACGGTGGATGAGGAAACGCTCGAGGCTGCCATAGAGTTCATTCGCAAGGCCAATCAGGATGGAACACCCTTCTATGTCTGGTGGAACGGCACCCGCATGCATTTCCGCACCCATGTAAAAGAGGAAATGCGCAATCAGGCAAATGAGATCATGGGCGGCGTGGCCGATGAATATACAGCCGGCATGATCGAACATGACATCCAGGTCGGTCAGTTGCTGGACCTGCTGGACGAACTCGGCATCGCCGACAATACAATCGTCCACTATTCCACCGACAATGGCCCGCATTACAACACCTGGCCTGATGCGGCGTCGACCCCGTTCTGGGGCGAAAAGAACACCAACTGGGAAGGCGGATGGCGCGTACCATCAATGGTGCGCTGGCCCGGCAAGATCGAGCCGGGTTCTGTGACCAATGAGATCGTGCACCACATGGACTGGCTGCCGACATACCTTGCTGTCGCCGGTGATCCGGAGATCAAGGAAAAGCTGATGGCCGGCTATTCCTCGCCCGCGATGGGTCGCGATTACAAGGTGCATCTGGATGGCTACAATATTCTTCCGCTGTTGACAGGTGAAACCGCTGAAAGTCCGCGCCGGGAGGTGTTCTATTTCACCGATGACGGCGACCTTTCGGCTTTGCGGTTCGATGACTGGAAGCTGATCTTTCTCGAGCAGAAAGCATGGGCAACCCTGCGCGCCTGGATGGAACCCTTCACCCCGCTGCGCGTCCCGATCATCGTGAATCTGCGCCGCGATCCGTACGAGCGTGGCTATCGCACGTCCAACACATATTACGACTGGATGATCGACCGGGTCTATTTCCTAGTGCCTGCCCAGCAATATGTCGGGCAATTCCTGAGCACGTTCCAGGAATTCCCGCCGCGGCAGAAAGCTGCCAGCTTCAGCCTGGATCAGGTGATGGATAAACTGTCAACGCCAACCAGCAACTAAAACTGCAAACAACTCGGGGCCGCCTGCAAGGGTGGCCCCGGTCATTTTGAACGGAGTGTTGTGTAATGCTGCGATTGTCTGCCATCGTCTTTGCCTTGACCTTTCCTGTCACCGGCAGTGCTGATCCCCTGCCAAGCTGGCAAGACACCGAGACCCGCGATCAGATTATTTCATTTGTAGAATCGGTAACGGATCCGTCCGGGCCAGCATATGTCACTCCTGCCGACCGGATTGCTGTTTTCGACAATGATGGCACCCTTTGGGCCGAGCAACCTGTGTATTTTCAGTTTATTTTCGCTATGGACCGTCTGGCCGAAAAGGCCGAACAGGATCCCTCAATCCTAACAACACCCATCCTGAAAGCAGCAGCGCAAGGAGATCTGGCGGCTGTCCTGGAAGGTGGACATGATGCTTTGATCGAAGTCGTCAACGCCTCGCATTCGGGCATGACCGTCGCCGAGTTTCAGGACACGGTCGCACAATGGCTCGACGAGTCTCGCCATCCGCAAACTGATCTCCGCTATGATCAGATGACCTATCAACCCATGATCGAGCTGCTGCGCTACCTGCGTGATGAAGGGTTCAAGACATACATCGTTTCCGGCGGCGGCCTTCATTTCATGCGTGTTTTTGCCGAAAGCGCCTATGGCATTCCGCCCTGGCAGGTCCTCGGCACATACGGCAATACCAGCTATGAAACGGTCGATGGCTCACCAGTTCTGGTCAAGGCACCGGGCATCGCCTTTATCGACGACAAGGAAGGCAAGCCAATCAACATCGAACGCACAATCGGCAAACGCCCGATTTTGGCAGGAGGAAACTCGGACGGAGATTTCGCCATGATGGAGTGGACGACGTCGGGCGAAGGACCACGACTGGGCATCCTGATACATCACACGGATGACAAACGCGAATGGGCATATGACCGCGAAAGCCCGATTGGGAAACTGGCCGACGGTCTGGACAAAGGGCCCGGGATGGGATGGGTCATTGTTGATATGGCGCAAGACTGGTCGCGCATCTACACTGGGGCGAACTGAACAGGTTCGGAGCTTTCAACCTCATGTGGACACTGCTTGTTTCCGCGTTTCTGATATTTCTCTACGTCACCGCTGTGGTGTTCTCGATACGGGCTGCACAGACGGCCCGCACGCCACAAGGTGCGGTCGGCTGGGTGGTTTTTCTGATCGCAACCCCCATGCTCGCAGTGCCAATGTACCTGTTTCTGGGTCATCACCGATTTCGCGGATACCGCATTGCCCGAAAGGAAAGTGAACGGGTTGTCGAAGGCATCAAGACCTTTGCAGACTTCTCAAAGCCGGACAGAGAAAGCATGCAGATCAATCCGCGCCCCTTCGAAGCCTTGGCGCATCTGCCGGTGTCCCGTGGCAATGGCGCGTCGTTGCTGATCGACGGTCAGGCGACCTTTGACGCAATTTTTGAGGCAATCGATGCCGCCAAGAATTATGTCCTGATCCAGTTCTACATCGTACGTGATGACACGTTGGGCCAGCAATTAAAGGATCGGCTGGTTGCGGCGGCGGAACGTGGGGTGCACGTACGCTTCCTGACCGATTCCGTGGGTAGCTATGGCTTGCCCACCGCATATCTTGAATCGCTGCAGCAAGCGGGAATTGATGTTGCAAACCCCAAGGAGCGCCGTGGTCCGAAGTTTCGGTTTCAGCTGAACTACCGAAACCACCGCAAAACTGTGATCATTGATGGCGAGACCGGGTTTATAGGCGGGCATAATGTCGGCGTGGAATATCTGGGTCAGAACGCGCATTTTGGCCATTGGCGCGATACGCATGTCCGGATTACCGGTCACATCGTTCGCCAGTTGCAACTGATCTTTACCGAAGACTGGCACTGGGCCCATGAAGAGGACCTGATCGACCATCTGGATTGGGCCGGCAGTGAATCCGATCAGGACATGAACGCCCTGCTGGTTGCCACCGGCCCGGGGGACGAGACCGAGACCGGCGCGATGATGTTCTTTGCCGCCATCGCCGAAGCGAAAGAGAGGTTATGGATCGCCTCGCCGTATTTCGTCCCGGACATTGACATCATGACGGCCCTTCAACACGCCGCCCTGCGCGGTGTGGACGTGCGGATTCTGGTCCCTGACATGATCGACCATCGCCTGCCCTGGCTTGCAGCCTTTGCCTATTTCGACGAAATCCGTGACTGCGGTGTTCGTGTTTTTCGATATGCCGACGGGTTCATGCACCAGAAGGTTTTCGTGGTTGATGATACTTTGGCAGCGGTGGGAACGACCAATCTGGACAATCGGTCCTTCCGCCTGAATTTCGAAGCGATGGCCTTGTTCTTCGACGCCCGGGCCGCTGAAGCTGCTGCAAGTATGCTGCGCACAGACTTTGAGAAAAGTTACGAACTGACCCGCACCCTGCAACAACAACCGGCACATATCCGCTTTGGAGCTCCTCTGGCGCGTCTATTCGCCCCTATCCTTTAACAACAACTCCTCCTGAAACACCCGAGTCATCAACGCGACCATGAAAGCGGTGGACAAGCCAAACGCCAAAAGGCCGGTCACGGATGCGAATGCCCCGAAGATACGCAGTTCTTCACCCAGAACGATGTCGCCGTATCCAAGCGTCGTGAACGTCACCAACGAGAAGTAGAGAGCCGAGTTCCAGTCGGGCAAGACATCACCAAAGACCCAGACAATGGCCCAAAGCCAGACTTGAAGGGTGTGAATCAGAACGATGAACACCAGCGCCACGCTGATCGGCGCGGCAGTAGTGAAAAAGCGGTGCGTGTCCTGCCACTTTTCAGTCAGTTTTTCAATCAACTGCGTGCACCATGTCAGCAAAGCAATCTCGATCAGAAAGCATATGCCCAGATAGATGCTGCCCCAGATGATCTGGTCGGATAAGGACATCCGCTCGCGCCTCGTGCCGAAGGGTGAAACCGTTGGCACAGCATGGACTTTTGCCCGGCCGGGAACAACCCCGGCCATCGACCAGTGCCGCACCTGCGGCGAAAGGAACCGGGAAAGCATGCGCACTGGACACTGGCGCGTCCCGTTGCACATTGTGACAGGAACCAGTCAGGATGCCCGGATGTTGCTTGTAGTTGATCAGGTCAGGAAATCGTACGCGGGTGGCCGCCCGGTTCTGAATGGCGTTTCTCTGTCACTTGATGCAGGCCAGACATTGGCGCTGACCGGGGAAAGCGGCAGCGGCAAAAGCACCTTACTGAACCTCGCTGCCGCGTTGGACAGTTTTGATAACGGCGAAATAACTCTGGACGGCACAGCGCTGTCGGCACTGGACGATCCGGGACGCGCCGCTTTGCGGTGCGACAGTGTCGCGCTGGTTTTTCAGCAGTTCAACCTGATCCCTTCGCTGACCGTCGGGCAAAACCTGTCCTTTCACGCCCGGCTGGCCAATCGCCACGACCCGGACTGGATTGCGCATCTGGCCGACAGGCTGGGGCTGACCGATCTGGTGCACCGCTATCCGGAAAACTTGTCCGGCGGACAGCAACAAAGGGTCGCCATAGGGCGCGCATTGGGCGTTCGGCCCAAGCTTTTGCTGGCGGATGAGCCAACGGGCAATCTGGACGAGACCGCCAGCGCGGCGGTACTGGATCTGATGCTGTCACTGGTCGCAGATACTGGAACGGCACTGCTGCTGGTCACCCATTCCCATGCCATTGCCGCGCGACTGGACCAGCACGCCCACCTTGCTGGCGGACACATCGCATGACCTTTGTGGTCGTTCAGGCGCTGTGGTCTCACTGGCGTAGGCATCTGTTGCAACTGGCAACGCTGCTGATTGGAATTGCGCTGGCAACCGGTCTTTGGTCAGCAGTGCAGGCCATCAATGCCGAGGCGCGGGCCAGTTATGATCGCGCCAATTCACAACTGGCAATTGGCCAGTATGACATTCTGAGAAACCCAGCGGGCCCGATCCTCATCGAACGCTATGTCGCGCTGCGCAAGGCCGGGTGGCAGGTTGCAGCGGTTCTGGAAGGGCCGTTTCGCATCGCTGATCGAACGCTGCGCCTGATGGGCGTGGACATGATCTCCTACCCCGCCCTGCCCGCAATTACGCAGGCAGAACAAAGCGCCGAGCCGCCCGAACCGGTCGACGTGCTGACAGCCCCGGGGGTGCTTTTGATCTCGCCGGTGTTGGAACCTGTGATCGCTGAACACTCCGGACTGCCCAAAGCGATCGCGAGCGCGTCTCTGCCACCGGACGTTATCCTGACCGACATCGGCGTTGCCGAAACCCTTATGAACAGACGGGGTGAAATAAGCCGGTTGGTCATATTGCCCGTTCAACCCCGCACGGTCCCGCCTTTGTCGGAACTCGCACCCGAACTGGAACGGATCAGCCCGTCATCGCAGCTGGATACTGCGCAACTGACCGAAAGCTTTCATCTCAACCTTTCGGCCTTTGGCCTGCTGTCTTTCGCCGTGGGCCTGTTCATCGTTCACGGTACGGTTGGACTGGCCTTTGCCCAGCGACGCGGCATGATCCGGACTTTGCGGGCCTTGGGCGTCTCCATGCGTCGATTGGTTTGCCTGATCTTCGCAGAGTTGACCATGCTTGCTCTGGTCGGCGGCGGGCTGGGCCTTTTGCTTGGCTTCTTTCTGGCAGGTGCGTTACTTCCTGACGTGGCAGCCACCTTGCGCGGTTTGTATGGCGCCCCTGTCAGCGGACAGTTGTCGTTGCAGCCTCAATGGGCCGCTGTAGGCATCGCCATGGCCGTTGCCGGTACGCTGATGGCCAGTGGACACGCGCTATGGCGACTGTCTCGAATGCCGCTTCTTGCGGGTCCGGGCCTGCAGGCGTGGGGCAAGGTCACAAGCTCACGCCGGATTGCGGGCTTCACCGGCCTCGGGTTGATCGTTGCGGGCTGCCTCGCCTTGTTGGTTTTCCCCGGGCTGATCGGCGGGTTTGCCCTGTTGGCTGGTATCCTGACCGGATCGGCCCTGCTGCTGCCTGCGTTTCTTTCAGCGATCATTCATGTCCTTGAGCGCAAGGCCCGCAGTCCTGTTGCGCAATGGGTCTGGGCGGACATGAGGGCGCAGCTTCCCGGCCTTTCACTTGCCTTGATGGCTTTGCTGCTGGCGTTGGCCGCGAATATCGGTGTCGGGACGATGGTGTCCAGCTTTCGGCTGACATTTACTGGCTGGCTGGATCAGCGCCTGACGTCCGAATTGTACGTCACGGCCATAGATGACGAACAAAGCCAGGAAATCGTCGAGTGGCTCGCCCCACAGGTGGATGCCATTCTTCCGATCCGTCGGGTCGAACTGCCCCATGAAACTGGTCCCTTGTTCCTATACGGTGTGATCGATCACGCGACATACCGGAAGCACTGGCCGCTGATCGCTTCGTCGCAGGATGTCTGGGATCGCGTCATGGCCGGAGAGGTTGTTCTGATAAACGAGCAACTGGCCCGCCGTTCCGATCTGTGGCCCGGAGATCAGTTGGCCCTGACACCCGGTCGGATGCTGGAAGTTGCTGGTGTCTATTCCGACTACGGCAATCCGACGGGTCAGGCCATCGTGTCGATGGAACAGCTAAATGAAATCGCGCCCAATACTCCGGCTCGGCGTTTTGGTGTACGCGTTTCCCCGGAAGCCGCTGGCAAGCTGGCGCAGGCAATCCGAGACCGTTTCGAATTACCACGCGAAAGCGTTGTCCAACAGGCAGCGATGAAGGCGCAATCCATAACTGTGTTCGAGAAGACATTTGTTGTGACTTCGGCGCTGAACATTCTGACACTCGGCGTTGCCGGATTCGCCATCCTGACCAGCCTTCTGACATTGTGGACACAACGGCTGCCGCAGATCGCGCCGGTCTGGGCACTTGGGCTGAGCCGCGCGCACCTGGCCCGGCTGGAGTTGCTGCGCAGCGGGCTGTTGGCCATCCTGACGGCCTGCCTGGCGCTGCCGCTGGGCCTTGTTCTGGCCTGGGTTCTGCTGACTGTCATCAATGTGCAGGCTTTTGGCTGGCAGTTACCAATGTTCCTGTTTCCAAGGGAATGGCTGGGTTTGTTTGGATTGACCGTTGTCGCAGCGCTTGCCGCCGCAGCCCTGCCCGCCTTGCGACTGCTGCGCCTGCCCCCGGCGGACCTGCTGAAGGTGTTTGCCAATGAACGTTAGGACCATGCTTTTCATGTTGCTATTGGCGCTTCCCTGTCCGGCTTTGGCACAGGGCTATGCCGGGTTGGGCGGCTCCGCCGAGGGCTTTGATGTTCCTGAACCCGGCTACCAATTCAATTTTCCGCAGGATCACGGCCCGCATCCGTCCTTTCGCATCGAATGGTGGTACCTGACGGCAAATCTGCGCGGTGAAGATGGACTGGATTACGGTGTACAGTGGACCCTGTTTCGCTCAGCGCTGAAACCGGTTGAAACTGGTGGTTGGCAGAGCCCTCAGATCTGGATGGGACACGCCGCTGTCACAACGCCCGATACCCACTATTTTGCCGAGCGCCTGTCGCGTGGCGGTATCGGGCAGGCCGGGGTTTCCTCGCACCCCTTCGAGGCATGGATTGACGAGTGGCGAATGGGTGGTCCGGACCTGAATACCCTGTCGTTGACAGCAAATGGCGAAACCTTTGGATATGACCTGTCGCTGACAGCCGATGGACCGCTGGTTTTTCACGGTGAGGATGGGTATTCAGTCAAATCCGCAGATGGTCAGGCCAGCTACTACTATTCTCAGCCCGCCTACACGGTCCGGGGCACACTGCACTTGCCGGACCGGGATGTGGAAGTCACCGGTCAGGGGTGGCTGGATCGCGAATGGTCATCGCAACCTTTGGCTGCGGACCAAACCGGCTGGGACTGGTTCTCGCTCAGCTTTGACGGTGGCGACAAGCTCATGGCGTTCCGTCTTCGCGGCGCGCGCGGAGACTTCACCTCGGCCACTTGGATCGGCGCGGACGGAGAGGCTACCAGCCTGCCGAATGGGTCTGTTTCAATGACGCCGCTGGAAACCGCAATCGTCGCAGAACGCGGTATTCCGGTTCGGTGGCGTGTCACGTTACCGGATCGTGACCTGGATGTCGAAGTATCGGCCCTGACACCAAAAGCGTGGATGGGCACCCGGTTCGAATACTGGGAAGGCCCGATCAAAATAAAAGGCACCCACGAAGGTCGTGGGTACCTTGAGATGACAGGCTACTGAAGCAGCGCTGACCTAGCGGACGACATAAACTGAAACGTTCGCGTGCCGCACGACGCGGGCGGCATTGGGCCCCAGCAGATAGTCCTTGAGATCGGGCTTATGCGCGCCGATCACGATCAGATCGCTGCCCGCGCTTTCTGCTGTCTTCAGGATTTCCTGATAGGCTGTTCCGGTTGCCACCACGTGACGCACTTTTTCGTTGCGTTCTTTGCCCAGTGTGGCCTCGCACAATTCCGACAGTCTGGCATGGGCGTCCTGTAGCGCCTTTTCGTGATGATCGGGTTCAAAGAAGCCGGACACCCAGGTTTCACCAAAATCCGGAACGATCGACACGACATCCAGTTGCGCGCCCTCCATCTCGGCCAGCGCCCCGGCTTTTTTCAGGACCGGGACATCCAAATCCCCGTTGCTGATATCAACAGCGCAAAGAACGGAACGTGTCATGCGGGCACCTCTTGTCTTGCGGCGCGGCCGCGTTGCAGGAAGGCGATCAGACCCAGCAGGATCATCGCCGGGATGAAGACCAGTTGTTTCGGCGGCTGGCTGGACGGCAGACTGACCGAGGACAGGCGCACGGCCTCGTCCCCGTAATAGTCGAAATTGCCCAGATCATCCGCCACTGGCGAGCCGAACAGGGGTTCTTCCAGTTTGACCAACCCGTCTTCTTCGATCAGCAGCAAGCCCATCGCCTCGACACGCGCGGCACCGCCTTCTTCACTGCCGACCGGGACGACGATGGTTGTGTCAACCATCTGCAAGGTGTCGAAATCCGGCCCGCTGATGACCATCCGAACCTCGGTGCCCGGAGGTGTTTCACCCATTGCCTCGACAAATGCCGACGGTTCGACCGTTTCAAATGGCGGTGAAATGCGATCCATGAAGAAGTCCGGTCGGAACAGCGCAAAGGCCACAATGATCAGCGCGACGCTCTCATAGATACGGCTGTGGGTCAGGAAGTATCCCATCGTTCCAGCCGTGAAGACCAAAATCGCAATCGTCGCGGATATGGCCACGATGATGCCTTCGACCCAAGTCACATCGATCAACAGAAGATCTGTGTTGAAGATGAACACAAACGGCAGAGCCACGGTGCGCAAACTGTAGAAGAACGCGGTGAATCCGGTCTTGATTGCGTCGCCCCCCGACACGGCGGCAGCCGCAAAGCTGGCCAGACCAACCGGCGGCGTCACGTCGGCCATGATACCGAAGTAGAACACAAACAGGTGCACGGCGATCAACGGAACGATCAGGCCGCTTTGAGCGCCCAGTTCAACCACGACACCCGCCATCAGCGAGCTGACGACGATGTAGTTCGCCGTGGTTGGCAGGCCCATGCCCAGGATCAGGCTGAGTAGCCCCACCATCACCAGCATCAGGATCAGGTTGCCGCCCGAAAGGAACTCGACCAAGTCAGCCATAACCTGTCCGACACCCGTCAGCGTCACAGTCCCCACGATCACACCCGCAGTGGCCGTGGCCAGCGCGATACCGATCATGTTGCGCGCACCGTCGATAAGGCCCTGCCACAGGTCAGCAACTCCTTCCTTGAATGTCGCGGACATGTTGGTTTGTCCCCGGAACAGCGCTTTGAGCGGTTTCTGCGTCAGAAGGATCACAAACAGCAGTGCCGTGGCCCAGAAAGCCGACAGACCGGGCGACTTCTGTTCGATCATCAGGAAATAGACCAGAACGATGATTGGCAGAAGGTAATGCAGACCTGCCTTGTAAATCTCGCCAATGACCGGCAGCGTGACTTCCTTGGCATTGGGATCATCAGGCTCCAGATCCGGAACCTGCGCCGCCAGATACAAAAGGCCAACATAGATCGCGCAGACAATCAGGCTGAGGATAAGCCCGGCTTGCGTCGGCACCCAGCTGGTCACGGCATCGACCGGAAATTGCGAGCCATAGCAGAGCCCGGCAAAGATCAGGAAGAAGGACAGCATCCCGACTACGGTTCGCGCCAGATGTACGTCGCGGTCGCCCAGCGTTGGCATGTTCCGCTTCACCGCCTCAAGATGGACGATGTATACCAGTGCGATGTAGGAAATCGCGGCAGGCAGGAACGCGTGGGTGATCACCTCGACGTAAGAGATGCCCACATACTCCACCATCAGGAAGGCTGCGGCCCCCATAACGGGCGGCATGATCTGACCATTGACCGAACTGGCGACCTCGACCGATCCGGCCTGTTCGCTGGAAAAGCCGACGCGCTTCATCAGTGGGATAGTGAATGTTCCGGTGGTCACGACATTGGCGATGGACGAGCCCGAAATCAGGCCGGTCGCCGCCGAACCCACCACGGCCGCCTTGGCCGGGCCACCGCGCAGGTGGCCAAGCGCGCCAAAGGCCATTTTGATAAAGTAGTTCCCTGCCCCGGCCTTATCCAGCAATGCACCGAACAGCACGAACAGGAACACGAATTTCGTCGAAACACCAAGGGCGATGCCAAAGACACCTTCGGACGTGATCCACATGTGGCTCATCGCCTTCTTGAGGCTCGCGCCTTTCCAGCGGATTACTTCGGGCACCCATTCGGAAGAGCCGAAGAATACATAGGCAAGAAAGATTGTGGCAATGATCGCCATCGCCGGGCCAAGCGCGCGGCGCGCGGCCTCGAACAGCAGCAATAGACCACCCAGAGCGACCCATTTGTCCGTGTCGTCTGCCAGACCGCCCGCATTGACGATCTTGTCGTAGAAGAAGAAACCGTAAAGCGCGACAAACGCGCCCAGAATTCCCATGATCCAGTCCTGGATCGGGATGTAGTTTCTGGGGCTGGATTTCAACGCAGGATAGGCCGCGAAGGCCAGGAACATCGCAAAAGCAAGATGGAACTGCCGTGCGTTATTCACAATGCTGCCGGGAAGAACATAGTTTGCGATCGGTGACGCCAGAAGCACCTGAAAAATCGACCAGATCGCGGCGACAATTGCCAGAAACAGGCCCACGTTTCCGGCTGGATCACGGGCCCCTGCATCCGAAGATGCGACCAATTCCTGAAGTTCTTCTTCGGATAGCGGACGATTGCCCTGCTGATCAGCGCTCATCAAATCTCTCCCCGTTCAGCGGCCGGTTTCCGGCGCGGTTTTTTGTTCCGGTGTTTCACCGGTTGAAAAACGAGGCGCCGAAAAGCGCCTCGTCAAATTGTTTAGGACGGATTACTGAATCCAGCCTTTTTCTTTGTAGTACTTCTCGGCACCCGGATGCAGCGGAGCCGACAGGCCGTCCGCAATCATCTCTTCCGGCTTGAGGTTGGCAAATGCGGGGTGCAGCTTTTTGAAGTCATCGAAATTCTCGAAGACCGAGCTTACAACTGCATATACAGCGTCTTCCGAAACGTCAGCCGATGTGACGAATGTCGCGCCCACACCAAAGGTCTGGGTGTCGCCATCCGATCCACGATACATCCCGCCGGGGATTGTAGCAGTACGATAGAACGAGTTGTTTTCAACCAGCTTGTTGACCGCATCGCCGCTGACATTCACCAGAACTGAGTCACAAGCGGTGGTTGCTTCCTGGATCGAACCCGACGGGTGACCAACAGTGTAGACCATCGCGTCAATCTGGTTGTCGCACAGGGCAGCAGACTGTTCGGCTGCCTTCAGCTCGGTTGCCAGCTCGAAATCGCCGGTGGTCCAGCCCATTTCGCCCAGCAGGACTTCCATGGTGCCGCGCTGACCGGAACCGGGGTTACCGATGTTGACGCGCTTGCCTTTCAGGTCCTCGAAGTTGGTGATACCGGAATCGGCCCGCGCAACAACGGTGAACGGCTCGGGGTGAACCGAGAATACGGCGCGCAGGCCTTCGAACGGGCCAGCCTCTTCAAATTTCGAGGAACCGTTATATGCATGGTACTGCCAGTCGGACTGGGCCACACCAAACTCCAGTTCACCTTCGCGGATGGTGTTGATGTTGTAGACCGAACCGCCGGTCGATTCGACCGAGCAGCGTACCCCGTGTTCCTTGCGGCCCTTGTTCACCAGACGGCAGATCGCACCGCCGGTCGGATAGTAAACGCCAGTCACGCCACCGGTGCCGATTGTGATGAATTCCTCCGCAAAAGCAGCAGGCGCCATCAGCGCAGCGGTTACAAGCGCGCCAAGGCCCAGTTTGCTGTTGTTTTTCATTTTCGTGATCTCCCAAATCTTTATTGTGGTCGGAAGATCCGTAAACAACCCCTCCTAAGAGCTTGTCAACACAGCAAGTTCCCCCGTCGACAAAACGGGCTCACGCACCTGAATTTCAAAAATCTCCCAACACTTACGACGTTTCATTCCAATACATCGCTTGTCAACCCCCGCATCCCGCAAGCCCGTGCAAAGCCGCATATCTGACGGTGTTTCCCGAACTTTCCCCCGGACGATCCAAGGACAGTCCCTTTCAGCCCCACAAATGCGGTTCGGCAAACTCGACCGAATTGCCGGCCGGGTCCCGCACATACAGCGAACGGGCCCCGTTTGGCCAATCAAACTCGGCATCCAGGGGTACGTTCCAATCGAGCAGATGCTTGCGCATTGCGTCCATTTCGACCCGCGAAATGGCAAGGCACACATGCCCGGGCCCGCGCGCGCCATGCGGCGGCACCGGCAAGTCAGGATTTCGCGGTGCTTGTTCCGTTTCCTCGGCGTTGAACAACAACAACACGGAACGGCCCACGCGGAAGAACACGTGCCGGTTGTCCACGCGCTGGATTTTCTCCAACGCCAGAATGTCGCCGTAAAAACGCTCTGCCGCGTCCAGATCATTGACGTAAAGCGCCGCCTCCAGAACTGCCGACGGGCGCGGTATGTCCGGTGTGACTTTCATGAGCCCAGTGTACCTCAGGCCCTGCCTTCTGTCACCGTCGCGGTCTGCGGTCCCTCTTTCGTTGCGGTGCTGCGGAAACCTCAGGCATGGGCAGGCTTTCCCATTGCCCCGGCTGCAATCCCTCCAGCGTCCAATCCCCGATGCGGGCGCGAACCAGACGCAATGTGGGATGTCCGACCGCTGCCGTCATCCGGCGCACCTGCCGATTGCGCCCTTCGCGCAGGGTCAGTTCGATCCAGCAATCAGGAACCGTCTGACGCACCCGGATTGGCGGCGTCCTGGGCCAAAGACTTTCCGGTTCGTCAATCACCCGCGCCTTTGCGGGCCGGGTTGACCCATCATTCAGTTCGACCCCTTCGCGCAGCGCCTTCATCGCGGCAGCGTCCGGAATACCCTCGACCTGAACCCAGTAGGTCTTGGGCATCTTGTGTTTCGGGTCGGAAATCTGCGCCTGCAGCTTTCCGTGATCCGTAAGCAGCAGCAAACCCTCACTGTCCCGATCCAGTCGTCCGGCCGGATAGACACCGGGCAGATCGATGTAGTCGGACAGCGTGCTGCGCGGCGAATCTCCGTTCGCCCTGTCGGTAAACTGCGGCAGGACATCGAAAGGTTTATTGAAGCGAATGAACCAGGACATGAACTACGCCATAGCGCGCAGAAACCACCTAGCGCAAGCTGTGGATAACTGTCACGCGATTGTTACGGATTCGCATTAATCAATCCCCGAGATATTGTGGAAAATCAGGGCTTGTCAGAGTTTTAACACGATATATAGTTAAGTTAAGGCCGGGGCGGGTGTTCCCCGCTCTGATGTCAAAAAACGGGCAGTGCAGAGCGAGGAGCGATTCTGTTATGGACGGAGACTTCAGGACCGAATTTGTCAGGGAACCCGGTGCACTCAGGCGTCATCCGGCACTGGTCCTGAACGCTGATTATCGCCCCCTGTCCTATTATCCTCTGTCTCTTTGGCCATGGCAGGAGGCGATCAAGGCCGCCTGGCTCGATCGGGTCGACATCGTGGCCGAATATGACGAAGTTGTCCGCAGTCCCAGTACCGAGATACGAATACCTTCGGTCGTTGTTCTGAAAGACTATGTAAAACCCAGAAAGCGCGTGGCCTTCACGCGCTTTAATTTATTTCTGCGGGATGAATTCTGTTGCCAGTACTGCGGCAGCCGAGGCGACCTGACGTTTGACCACGTTGTTCCGCGCGCGGCGGGCGGCGTGACCAGCTGGCAGAACGTGGTGGCAGCATGCAGCCCATGTAACCTGCGAAAAGGGTCAAAATCGCTGCGGCAAGCTGGCATGTCTCTGCGCAAGCCACCCCGCCAACCCGATGCCGAGGCGCTGCGCAATATCGGGCGCAAGTTCCCGCCCAACCATCTGCACGACAGCTGGATCGACTTCCTGTACTGGGATGCGGAACTGGATCAGATCTGACGTTTACCGGGCCCGCCAAGCTGCAAGCCAGACCAGAACCAAACCGGCCGACAATACGGCATTCCATCCTGCCATGGACAGGCCAAGCATTTCCCACGGGATGTCGTCACAGCGCACCAGCGGCGCGTTCATGATCTGATCCATCAACTCGGTCGTCGACAACCCACCAATGTCGCTGGACGTGCAGCTGCTGGGACCTTCCCACCACTTCTGCTCGACGCCGGCGTGATACACACCGATACCCGCCGTGGTCGCAGCGGCCAAAGCCCCCAGAAGCGGCAGAACCGTGACCCGAGGCAAGGCAAGCGCCACGGCACCAATCAACGCTGCGGCGGCGTGCGGATACCGCTGCCAAATGCACATCTTGCAGGGTGCCAACCCGCCAAGGTACTGGAATCCCCATGCCCCCAACAGCAAGGCGACAGACCCAGCGGCCGCAATCAGCACTAATCTGTTTCGGTTGGTCATAGGTACTTCACCGCGAAAAATCCGCCGAACAACAGCAAGATGAACAGGGTAAACATCAGGCCCAGGCGCTTTTCGATGAAATCGCGTATCGGTTCGCCGAACCCCCACAAAAGCCCTGCAACAACAAAGAACCGCAAGGCCCGTGCCAGAATTGAGGTCGCAACAAACGTCCCAAAGGGCATCCCGGTCCAGCCGGACATGATCGTGATGACCTTGTAGGGGAATGGCGTAACACCTGCGGTCAGCACAGCCCAGAATCCGAAATCGTTGAAACGCTCGTTGAACTCTTCCATGGCATGGCCTTTGCCCATCGCCTCAAGGACCGGTTGGCCGATGCTTTCATAGAAGAAGGCTCCGATCGCGTATCCCAGCATCCCCCCCAGCACCGACGCCACGAGGGCAACGGTCGCGATGAGCCATGCCCGCGACGGCCGCGCCAGGATCATTGGAATCATCAGCACATCCGGCGGGATCGGAAAGAACGAGCTTTCCACAAATGCCACAATGGCCAGCGCCCAAAGAGCATGCGGATGTTCGGCCAGACGGATGGTCCAGTCATAAAGGGATCGCAACATAAAACACTAAGGTCCAAATCTCACACCCGGCAAGGCAAACCATGCACCCATCGGGGCGTCAACCGTTCAAAGGCAAACAATCCGGATACTGGTTGTTTTTTGCCTCTGGACCTTCCCCGCGTTGGGCGATAATCCAGTGTTCGTGGCCCAAGTGGCGGAATGGTAGACGCAGGGGATTCAAAATCCCCCGCCTTCACGGGCGTGAGAGTTCGAGTCTCTCCTTGGGCACCACAGATTGCGATAAGATATTGCTTTTGGGAGATATCTACAGGGATCGAAGTGTAATTTCTGATTTTCAAAAACAGATAAATGATTTCCCTTTAATCTTCCCGGCGCGTTACGGATCGGTGTGTGGACCAACTGAGGATGCGCTCTCCTGGCTTTCTTGAACGATCAACAATCGTGCCGGCAACACCCCACGCCATTGTTTCGTCAGACCAGGCAATAACGCGAACAGCACACTACTGGCGCAGCGCATGGAAAAGTTAACACAAGGTGAACAAGGCGTTTTTTGTGCGTTCAGCCTCTCCCGGACAAACTGTTTCCAAACAAACAACAGTAATTCTGTGAGAGTTGAACCGGGGTAACATGGTGCGTAGCGACAATATTGACCTCAAAGATGACCATAAAAAATGGGCTGAATGGTCGTTGGAGCCAAAGAAACGGCCGCGCAAAATGACGGATATTGCGGCCGGGTTCGTCGTCGCGTTTTCGGCATTTGTCACCTGCGACGCCCATCAATATCTGAATTTCTAAAGCGCTTGTCCTGCTCCTAAAGCTGACGCTTGCGGCTCAAAAAACCGTATTTGACAGCCCAGGACCGAAAGGACCGGCGTTTTCGCCGGTCTTGTTTTACCGATTTCTTCGAATGCGCGCCGGCTGTTCTGTTGAACTCGAACACATCGATAATCCGCTCGGCGCAGCCGCATGCTTCGCCCATACCGACTTTGGCGAAATAGAACTTTTCGAAAGATTCAGAATTCTTCATGATAATCCCCTTCACCGGCATTGAACCGGATCGGATGAAAATTGCCAAATCACTTCTTTGCCGTTCGGGATATTGGCCGGATTTTGAGGGATCGAAATACTGGTTTTGACCCGTGGACTTGGACCAGATAGCCGATCCGGGTGCGGATACGACCACCGGGCAATGCGAGCCTATGATCCGAGAAGCCGGACAGATCTCTGCTCTTGGTTTGAATCTCTGTTGAATGGAAGCGGCGGTGAAATCGCATCCATTTCTTGTTTATCGTTGATCAAAGAACGACTTACAGGCTGAGCTTGTCGCGCATGAAGGCCAGCGCCACGCTCAGCCCGTCAGGAGCGATCCCGTGGCCCGTGCCCTTCATGACATGGGCGTAAACCTCTTTGAAACCCGCCGATTGCAGGGCTTCGGCGGCCTCGGGTAGCGATTGCGGCGGCACCACGTCATCGGCGTCGCCATGCACCAGCAGGACCGGCATGCGGCTGACAGTTTCGTCCACCAGCATGTCCGGTTCCAGCAGCCGGCCCGAAAAGGCGACGATACCCGCCACCGGGTCTTCGCGCCGGGGGGCGACGTGCAGGCTCATCATGGTGCCTTGTGAAAAGCCGAACAAAACCAATTGTTCCGGCAACAGATCCTCATCCACCATCAAAGCATCAAGAAAGGCGTTGAAGTCTTCAACCGCCATCGCCATGCCCCGGCGCGCCTCTTCCTCGGACGAGCCATCGATCCACGGGATCGGAAACCACTGAAACCCGTTGGGCATTCCGGGTATCTGTTCCGGCGCATCCGGGGCCACAAACAGCGTGTCGGGCAGATGTTCGCCCAGCGGGTCGGCAAGGCCCAGCAAATCAGCCCCATTGGCGCCGTAACCGTGCACGAATACCACGACCGAGCGTGTATCCCCCGAAACCGGCTCTTTCCGGAGCGCATTCAAAACCCGTGTCATCTGATCCCTTCTCGTTCTTTCGCGACCCGGTAATAGGCCCACAATACCCGCGCCGCAACCGACCGCCACGGTGACCAGGCTTCGGCCATTTGGCGCAACTCCTTGTCCGTCGGGCGTTTTGGCAGGTCGTACAGAATTCGCGCAGCCTCCTGCAATGCCAGGTCCCCAGGCGCGATCACGTCCGCGCGGCCCAACGAGAACATCGCGTAGATCTCGGCGGTCCAGACGCCGATGCCTGGCACTTCGGTCAATGTGGCCACAACATCCGCGTTAGGAGCATCGCGCAATGCCCTGTAATCAATACGTGCTTCGGCCAGCGCGCGGGCGTATCGGATTTTCTGACGGCTCAGCCCCACGGCGCGCAGATCGTCATCGGTCGCCCACATGATCTTGCGCGGTCCAGTGAGCTTGGCATCCTGCAGCCGTTTCCAGATCGCATTGGCCGAGGCCACGCTGACTTGCTGGCTGACAATCGCACTGAGCAGCTGCGCAAATCCATCCGGGCGACGACGCAAGGGCAATGGCCCGGTTTGGTCCATCGCGTAGGCCATGCGCGGACAGGTTTCTGCCAGCCACCCTGCCCCTTCGGCAACGCATTCGGGCGTTTCGATGATGCGTCCGACGGACATGGCCTCTCCATAATGTGATACGGGCCGCACGTTAGGCACATATGCCGCATATGCAACCCGCTTGTGTGCCGGGGATTTCACCGATACCCATGCCCCATGACGATGATCACTGCCTCTCCCGACAATTCTCAGGCCAAACGCAACGTAGCGGTTCTGGTTGCCGCGCAGGCCATTCTGGGCGCGCAAATGCCGATGATGTTCATTGTCGGCGGGTTGGCGGGGCAGTCGCTGGCCAGCAACCCCTGCCTTGCAACATTGCCTATCTCACTGATCGTGCTGGGGTCGATGCTGGCCGCCACACCGATCTCGGCGATCATGCAGAAATGGGGTCGCCGGGTGGGTTTTCTTGTTGGTGCAACTGCCGGAGCTTGTGGTGGCGTTGTCGGGGCGTACGGCCTGTACCTGGGGTCTTTCCCGATCTTCCTGCTGGGCAGCCTGCTGACCGGTATCTATATGAGCGCACACGGCTTTTACCGTTTTGCCGCCGCCGATACTGCGTCAGACGGCTTTCGTCCGAAGGCGATTTCCTACGTCATGGCTGGTGGGCTTGCCGCTGCAATCATAGGACCCCAGATCGTCAAGCTGACGGCGCAAGCGTATGTCATTCCATTTCTCGGCACCTATCTGGCCGTGATTACCGTAAACGTATTCGGGTCGGCCCTGTTCTTTTTCCTCGATATTCCCACACCGGAAAAACCCGCCGAAGACGCGCCGAAGGGCAGAACGCGGATCGAAATGCTCAGAACGCCGCGCATCGCGGTGGCGGTGATTTGCGCCATGGTGTCCTATGCGCTGATGAACCTTGTAATGACATCCACTCCACTGGCGGTTGTAGGTTGCGGTTTCAGCCCGAATGACGCGGCGGATATCGTGACCAGCCATGTTCTGGCGATGTATGTCCCCAGCTTTTTCACCGGCCAACTGATAGCCCGGTTCGGGGTTGAAAAGATCGTCGCGCTCGGGCTGGCCATTCTGGCAGCGGCCGGCGTCGTTGCCCTGCAAGGCGTTGAGCTTGGCAATTTCTTTGTTGCCCTGATCCTGCTCGGGATCGGCTGGAATTTCGGCTTTATCGGCGCGACCAGCATGCTCGCGGACTCGCACGACTTGAACGAGCGTGGACGGATGCAGGGACTGAACGATCTGCTGGTATTTGGCGGTGTTACTCTGGCGTCGCTGGCATCGGGGGGACTGATGAACTGCTCGGGCGGTTCACCGGTCGAGGGATGGACGGCCGTCAATCTGGCCATGATCCCATTGTTGACGCTGGCCGGTGGCGCATTGTTGTGGCTGGTTCTTAAACCGGCCGAGGCCGAAACAGCCTGACAAACGTATTACCAGCGACCGCTGACGGACCGCCACATCAGTGACGCGCGGCGACTGACTTCCCCTTGCCACAATGTGCCATTGGCGACGCGTTCAGGCTGCGCCAACGCCTGCTTCAACACCCAGTCCGCCTGCCAGCCAGCGAATAGCGCGGGTCTGGCCTGCACTGAAACATCCGCCCGCCTTGCGCGCGCGCTGTTCAGCCGATCCAGCCCAGCCTGCGCCAATGCGCGTACGGCATCGGGTGTTCCCTTCAACAAAGGAATGCGGCCGCGCGCCTCAAGCTCGGGGATGGCGCGGAACCAGTTGGCGACCCCGACGCCATAGCCAAAATCGCGCAAAACGGCTTCATCTGCAGCGCCGAGCGCCTGCGCTGACGCGACCATCAATGTTCCCGCACTCTGGTCGATATAGGTATCGAAGTGCTCTTCATCTTCGAAAGAGTCTTTGTATATATCCCAACGCCTTACCGCCACATATTCATCCATAGCCGAGGCCAGATGAGGGCTGAGAACCCTGGATAGCGGCGTCACGACCTCATGCCGTCTTACCGTCGGGCCTTGGGCGATTTCCTGAAGCGCATCTCGCCACCATTGCAGGCGCATTTCCGCGATCATCGGCTCTTGCGTCACCCACGGCGCCCTCGCAACTTCGACATTCAGTGCGTAAATGGGAAACAGGACCGCGCGTGCAGGAACCGGGGCGGCCATTGCCGCCATGAATCGATCCGGATCCGCCCGGTGCACCAGTTGCGCACAGGCCTTGAGATCGTCGTCGAATTGCACGCTCACTCTGCCGCTTCCGAACGCGGATTGCAGTCGCGTATCAGTTTCCACTGGATCGCATCCAGCAGCGCCTCAAACGAGGCATCAACTATGTTGGCACTGACACCAACAGTTGACCATCGACGTCCCTGCCCGTCTTCGCTGTCGATGATGACCCGCGTGACCGCCTCGGTGCCGCCCTGAGTAATGCGCACCTTGAAGTCGACCAGATGCATGTCATTCAGTATCCGCGAATACTGACCCAGATCCTTGGCCAACGCCTTGGCGAGGGCGTTGACCGGGCCCCGGTCGCTGCCGTCGCCGTCCAGCGATTCACTGACCGACAGTTTCTTTTCCCCGTCGACCTTCACTACAACGACGGCCTCGGAGAGGCTGACCATCTTGTTGTATTTGTTCTTGCGCCGCTCAACCGTGACCTTGTAACGCTTGACCTCGAAGAACTGAGGCAGTTGCCCCAGTTCCGCACGGGCCAGCAATTCAAAACTCGCCTGCGCGGTGTCGTAGGAATACCCAACCGCCTCGCGCTGCTTGATCCGCTCCAGTATGCGCCCCAGCGCCGGATCGCCGGCTTCGACCGTCAGCCCGGCTTCGGTCAGGCGTTTGCGCAGGTTCGATTGCCCGGCCTGGTTTGACATCGGAATGATGCGCGAATTGCCAACAGTCGCCGGGTCGACATGTTCATAAGTCGACGGGTCCTTAAGAATCGCGCTGGCATGCAGCCCTGCTTTGTGCGCGAAGGCTGAGGCCCCGACATAAGCCGACTGCTTGCTGGGCACCCGGTTCAATATGTCGTCCAGCATCCGACTGATCCGCGTCAGACCTGACAAAGCTTCGTGACTGACGCCAACCTCATAGGTCGAGGCATAGGGTTCCTTCAGCAAAAGCGTAGGAATCAGGGCGGTCAGATTGGCGTTACCGCATCGCTCGCCCAATCCGTTCAGCGTACCCTGTATCTGGCGCGCGCCTGCATCTACAGCGGCTAGCGAACAGGCTACCGCGTTTTCCGTGTCGTTATGGGTGTGAATACCTAGACGGTCCCTAGGCAGCCCGGCAGCGATCACCTCGGAAACGATGCGCCCGACCTCCGCAGGCAAGGCACCACCATTAGTGTCACACAATACAACCCAGCGCGCACCAGCGTCCAGTGCAGCGCGACAAACCGAGATCGCATAGTCAGGATTGTCCTTGTATCCATCAAAGAAATGCTCGGCATCGAACAAAGCCTCGCGACCCTGCGCCACGACATGCGCGACCGAGGCGCGCACGTTCTCGGTGTTTTCCGCAAGGTCGATACCAAGCGCGTCGGTCACGTGATAATCATGTGATTTCCCCACCAGACAAACCGCTTGCGTCCCTGCGTTCATCACCGCCGCCAGAACGTCATCATTGTCTGCGGACCGACCCGAACGTTTGGTCATCCCGAACGCGGTCAGACAGGCCGAAGTCTTTGGTGCCACATCGAAAAACGCACTGTCCGTCGGGTTGGCACCCGGCCAGCCGCCTTCGATATAGTCAATCCCCAGCGCATCCAGCGCTTGTGTGATCTGCACCTTTTCAGCGGTCGAGAACTGAACGCCCTGTGTCTGCTGCCCATCGCGCAGGGTGGTGTCATAAAGATAGAGCCGTTCCTTGGTCATCACACACCTTCCAGCTTGGATGCGTCAAAGCCCGCGCCGGGGACCAATTCGACACTATCCTTGCCCATCCGAACTTCAATGCCTGCTGAAACGTACAGGGCTTTCAGACGATCCACTTCAGCGAAATCCTTGCTCTGCATGGCAGCAGCCCGTGCCTGAACAAGCTTTTCGGCATGGCCGGACAAATCGACGCTATCTGTATGCGCCCAGTCCCCCATCTCATCCGTCAGAAGACCAAGAAGACGGGTGCCAGCCAACAGAACAGCAGCGTCCCCTTTCGCTGCGAGCCGGTGCAGTTCCGCGACGGCACCCGCAGTATTCAGATCATCGGCCAGCGCCTCCACAAACGCGGGCGTCACGCTGGCGGCGGGCTCGATGCCCGCTGTCAGCGTCCGCCATTTCCGCAGCGTCCCCTCGGCCTCGCGCGCCTTTTTCTCGGTCCAGTCCATGGGCTTGCGGTAGTGAGTTTGCAGGAACACAAAGCGGATCACCTCGCCCGGCACACCCTGCTCCAGCAGATCATGGACGGTAAAGAAATTACCCAGCGATTTGGACATTTTCTTCCCTTCGACCTGCAGCATCTCATTGTGCAGCCAGACCCTTGCAAACTCACCATGCGGATGAGCGCATTTGCTCTGGGCGATTTCGTTCTCATGATGCGGGAACATAAGGTCATTGCCGCCCCCATGAATGTCGAAGCTTTCGCCCAAGAGTTCATAGGCCATGGCCGAGCATTCGATATGCCATCCCGGACGTCCACGGCCCCAGGGCGACTCCCAACCAGGCAACTCATCGGTCGAGGGCTTCCACAGAACAAAATCCATCGGATTCTTCTTGTAGGGCGCAACCTCGACCCGCGCGCCTGCGATCATGTCGTCGACCGACCGCCCAGACAGGTTTCCGTATTCTTCCTTCCAGCTGTCCACCGCGAACAGCACATGACCTTCGGCCGCATAAGCGTGCCCCTTTGCGATCAGGTCTTCGATCATTTCAATCATCTGATCGACAAATTGTGTCGCTCGCGGCATCTCGTTCGGCTCCAGCGCCCCCAGGGCGCCCATGTCGTGCAGATACCAGCCGATGGTTTCATCCGAACGCTCCTGCACCAACTGCTCAAGCGACCCGAACGCGCCTGCCTGCTTTCGGGCCAGTGCCGTCGCATTTATCTTGTCATCCACATCCGTGAAGTTGCGCACATAGGTCACATGTTCCGGGCCGTAGACATGCCGCAGCAATCGATAAAGTACATCGAACACCACCACGGGCCGGGCATTGCCCAGATGCGCACGGTCATAGACGGTCGGGCCGCAGACATACATCCGCACATTGTCGGCATCGATCGGCACGAAATCTTCCTTCGTCCGCGTCCGTGTGTTGTGCAGTCTGATGGTCGTCATCTGGTGGGCTCCTAAGAAACAGCAGTAGCTTGCGCGTTGGCGCGGGCTTAGCAACTTGTCTCAGGGATGAAAACGAAAGAAACCGGCCCGCTCGAGAAATCAGCAGGTAATGCAGCAGATAATGATGCAGGTCATCCGGTTCATGAGGACCGATTACCACGTAAAGCACGACAAGCCAAGGCTTGTGATCGCGCGGATGGCGGGGCACTCTGCCTTGTATGAGCCGAGATCTCGTGAACTCCATATGCCGTGACCTACCCGGAGCGGAAGTGTCCGACCCCTGGGGTGGCGGTCATGACGCGTGGAAGATTGGCGGCAAGATGTTTGCCTGCATTGGCACGGCGGGCACCGGCGTTTCAGTAAAAACCCCTGATGTCGACACTGCGCAGATGCTGATCGAAGCGGGCGTCGGCACCAAAGCGCCCTATTTCCACCGCAGCTGGTTGCTGCTGCCATGGGAAACGGATGCCGACGAGATGCGCCACCGGCTGACCGCTTCCTATGACATTGTGCGCAAATCGCTTACCAAAAAAGTACAGGCTGAGTTGCCACCTCGTAGCTGATTGACAATACAACGCGATTCAGACCCGGCCGGAAAACGAGTTCGCGCCACGCCCAGAACGGAGCGATACCGCAGCCGACGGGGGCGTTGTCCTTGCAGATCAACCTTGCCCACCAACCCAACCGGAGCGGTCTTTTCCGCCGACCCGTTTCAAAGCATCTCTGATATTTGCCGAACACGCGACCTTTGACTGATTTCGGACGAAGTCGATGATACTCAGGTTTGGGGTGGCGTCCATATTTCGCCTCGTACTGAGCCGGGTATGGCCGAACGCATCTTAGTCGTCGGCTCAATGTCCAAATCACATTTTACGACAGGTTCGCGCCGCAGTTGGATCGTCGAGATTGAAGACGTCAACACCCAACTGGTTAATCTGGCAACACACACCATGAATGGTGTTCCCGGGTCTATTCAGGACGCCGCGAGTATTGCGTTGAACTCGGGCAGTGATATGAAACAGGAATTCTCGGAACTCGCCCGCAATCGGCGAACCTTGGCTATCGAACTGTTGAGCACTCTGAACGTTGTCAGGCTGGTGCCCGAACAGGGGACATGTATTTGATGCTGAATGTTCGTGTCAACAGGCGAAGTGGTGAGGCATTTGCAAAGGCGCTGCTCGAAACGCATTCCATTGCGGTGAGGCAAGGTGAGAGCTTGGGCAGCGTTGCGGCTGGTCACATCCGGGTTGCGATGACGATCGCAAACGACCTCTTGATTGCAGCGCTGCAAACACTGCGTGATTTGGCAATGAACGCTCCCGGGAGAAGCCGAACCAGTGATCAGAACCGGAAGGTCGTTCGCAGATTGAACGTGTTGGCGCCAAGACTGCCATTTGATCGGGTCACGTTGTCAAAATTCTGACGTAGCGCCTCGCCACTGATGATAAATCTGTCATTGACCGGATAGGCAACGCCAATTCCGTAGACCGCTGCTGTGTCATTGTCGGCGGAGGTATCGATCCGTGCGGCCCCAACCACTACATACCCCAGCGCCGGTCCGAAATCGTACCCGCCGCGCAGTTTCAGCCGTGTCAGACTGTCTAATGTCCCTTCCCCCTGACCTAGGCTCAGCGACAGGTGATTGTATTCCAATTCGCTTCCCAGAACGAAGCTTCCGAAATCGTGGTCATAGCCGACATGGAGTCCAAAACTGGAATCGTCACCGCTGGATCCGTTGGGGCCATCCGCTTCAGTATACCCAAAGCTGAATCCTGCATAACCCCCGGTCCAATCCTCGGCGACTGCCGGGACGGCGCTTAACATTGTCACTGCGACAATGAGGGCCGTGCTGAATTTCATTCACGTCTCCAACATGTTACAGCCCCGATGAGCGGGAATTTCGAGGCGCTTACAAACCATTTACCCGAACATTGGGTCCGAGAACCGATATTTCAATTCTGACAACAGACAGGTTAATAAATAGTGATCCGACTATATCAGATTTCCACCCGAACGGGAAGAAATCTCACGCTGAAACCCTTTCGACAAAGAAAGGGAGCAATGGCGACCTATTTCTAAGTTTGGGTCGCAAACAGGACAGATCATGTCGCCGGGTGAAGGATAACTACGGCCAACGAAAGAGGTCCGCATGAAAAGCGACTACTGGAAAATCCGCTTGATCAGCCGCACCATTGGTGCGGACCGCGGACGTGCGGCGCGGGGAAGGCCATTCTGAGGGTGAATTAAGCCACTCTTCAGGAACAGCTCTTAACCCGGACCAAACACATGAACGACCAAACCCGTACTTCCTCTCGCAGCGGCGGACGCTCCGCGCGCCGTGCCGCCCGTGCCTCTGCCCTGCCCGATCACCTGCGCCCCGTGCGGCCCGGAATGGAGGGCGGCACCCTGAACGTGCTGACTCAGGCACAGTTGGAACGCATTCACGAAGCTGCGCTGACAGCGCTGGAAACGATTGGCCTTGCGGATGCGCCGCAAAGCGGGATCGATTATCTTGTTGCCGCAGGCTGTACCCTGGGTGATGACGGTCGCATCCGGTTCCCGCGTGCGCTGGTGGAAGATACCATCGCCAAAGCCAATCGTTCCGTGACGCTTTACAGCCGGGATGGAAAGACCGATCTGGAACTGTCAGGCACGCGTGTTCATTACGGCACGGCCGGCGCTGCTGTCAGCATGGTCGATGTACATGGTCAGGAATACCGCGATTCGACCGTGCAGGATCTGCATGACGCATCACGCATCTGCCAGCAGCTTGACAACATTCACTTTGTGCAGCGTCCGATGGTTTGCCGCGATATTGCGGACAACCTTGAGATGGATCTGAACACGGTCTACGCCACGACCTCGGGCACGTTCAAACATATCGGCACATCCTTTACCGAACCCAGCCATGTGGCCCCGGCGATAGAAATGCTGCACATGATCGCGGGCGGCGAGGACAAATGGCGCGAGCGGCCGTTCATGTCCAACTCGAACTGCTTTGTCGTTCCGCCAATGAAATTCGCAACGGAAAGCTGCGAAGTCATGGAAGAATGCATTAAGGCCGGGATGCCGGTCCTGCTGCTGTCGGCGGGAATGGCCGGGGCAACTGCGCCCTCGACGATTGCGGGCGCAATCACTCAGGCAACGGCGGAATGCCTGGCCGGTCTGGTTTACGTCAATGCCGTCAAACCCGGTGCGCCAGCCGTTTTTGGCACCTGGCCCTTTGGTCTGGACCTGCGCACCGGCGCGATGTCAATCGGTTCGGGTGAACAGGCCCTTCTGACCGCAGGCTGCGCCCAGATGCACAGGTTCTACGACCTTCCGGGCGGTGCCGCCGCCGGAGCATCGGATGCGAAACTGCCGGACATGCAGGCCGGGTGGGAGCAGATGTGCTCGAACGTTATGGCCGGATTGTCGGGCCTGAACATGGTCTACGAAGCGGCTGGAATGCACGCCTCATTGTTGGGATTCTGCTTCGAAAGCCTGATCCTCAGTGATGACCTGATCGGCCAGGCGCAGCGCTGCGTGCGCGGGATCGAAGTGACGGACGAAACTTTGGCGCTGGACCAGATGGCGGCCGTCTGCATGGGCGGACCGGGTCACTATCTTGGCACGGATGCAACGCTCAGCCGCATGCAGGCAGATTATGTCTATCCGACCTTCGGAGATCGCTCCTCACCCAAGGAATGGGTGGAACTCGGCAAACCTGATCTGATTGAGAAAGCGATCAAGCGAAAAGAGGAAATCCTGTCAGCACCGTCGCCGGCACAATTCGACCCGCTGTTGGATGCTGAACTTCGAAGCAGATTCAACATTCACTTGCCGATATGAGACACTGAAAAGCGGCCTGAAATGCTCAGGCCGCTTTCCCGCACCCGGATTTAGCCGTCACTGGATGGAAGCAAACCCGCTTCCTGTGCGACGGCAATCTCGGCCTGATCCAGCGCGCCGTCGCCATTTGCATCCATGGCCGAGAACCCGTCTGCGTCGACATCGGGCAGAATTGCCTGCACTTCTTCGATTGTCAGTACGCCATCCCCGTTTGTGTCCACTGAGGATTGAGCGACGGCCAGTGTGGGCAATCCAAGTACGATTGCTGAGAATACAGCCAGATTTTGGCGTTTCATTTCGGTGCCTCCTGAGAGTTTTGTTGTCTGTTTTCTGTCCGGACAGGCCCCAGAAACACCCGAGTGACGTCTTCTGTCACTCGCAATGGTTGAGGGTGTGCAATTAAGGCCAATCATTGCGTGTTTTGCAGAGTCGCATCTGCGGTCCACCGCCAAGAAAAACACTCGAGGTTCTGTTCGGCGGATCTTGCCCGATGACAGGAGCGCATTCCGGCAAGGCTTTGCTCAGGTCAAAAAAGAAAGGGGGCCGAAGCCCCCTGTCAGTTTCGCCTTCCAGGCTCGTATCGTTGACCGCCCGGTGTTTTTTTGCCTGCGGCCTGGACTGCGCATGGGACGAGCGCACCCGCCCCGTGAAAGAGTGGGAAGGACCGATATTCCGCCCCACCCTGTTCCCGGCCAACACGGGCATGTCGGCCGAGTAGAGAAAGGTCAGTTGGTAAGTCTCAGAGCCTTTCTCCGTATTCGTCGGGGCCGGTCACTGAGGCAGCATCCGACCCCTGCGCCCCGGGGTGCCAGGGCGCTAAACTTCAGCTACACCCGCTTGTCGCGCCACAGGTGTTGCATTTCATGCAGGTGCCATTGCGCACCAGCGTGTAGTTTCCGCATTCTCCGCACGGGTCACCCTCGTATCCCTGCATCTTTGCCTTCGTACGGGCGTCCATGCTGGTCGCAACGGCTGTCTCCGCAACCGGTGCCGCAAATTGTGCTGCAGATTCGGCCATGCCGTTCGCGCCGGACTGCCCGCCATTGAACACCATCAGGTCCTGCGGCAATCGCTTGCGAAGGTAGCCAGTCGAACTGATTTGCTTCAGTACTTCCAAGGACTTGGACGCCGCAGTTTCGCTGATTTCCGAAACGTTCGACAACCCGTCTTCCTCTCCTCGACCCAGATCATCAAAGGTTGCGCCTTCGGGCTTCACATGGGCCAGGTCGGTGCGGTCGAGATAAGACACCGCCAGTTCGCGGAAGATGTAATCCAGGATCGACGTCGCGTTCTTGATCGAGTCGTTGCCCTGTACCATCCCCGCCGGTTCAAACTTGGTGAAGGTGAAGGCATCGACGAACTCTTCCAGCGGTACGCCGTATTGCAGGCCAACCGACACGGCGATGGCAAAGTTGTTCATCATCGCACGGAAGCCAGCACCTTCCTTGTGCATATCGATGAAAATCTCGCCGAGTTTACCGTCTTCGAACTCACCCGTTCGCAGATAAACCTTGTGCCCGCCCACGATCGCCTTCTGGGTATAACCCTTGCGGCGATGCGGCAGTTTCTCGCGATGGCTGCGGATCATCTCTTTGACCACAACCTTCTCGATCACTTTCTCGGCCAGAACAACGGCTTTCTCCTGTGCCGATCCGCTCTCCAGCACTTCTGCCGCTTCGTCGTCATCCTCGACCAGCGCCGCGGCCAGAGGCTGCGACAGTTTCGAGCCGTCGCGATACAGCGCGTTGGCCTTCACACCCAACGACCACGACAATTCATATGCCTTCTGGCAATCCTCGATGGTTGCGTCATTCGGCATGTTGATCGTTTTACTGATCGCACCCGAGATGAAGCTTTGCGCCGCCGCCATCATGGTGATGTGGCTATCAACCCCAAGGAAACGCTTGCCTTTCTTGCCGCACGGGTTGGCGCAGTCGAAGATCGAATAGTGTTCTTCTTTCAGATGCGGCGCACCTTCCAGCGTCATGGTTCCGCAGACATGGTCGTTCGCCGCGTCGATATCCGCTTTGGTAAAGCCCAGATGGCGCAGCAGATCGAATGTCGGGTCATTCAGCTTGGTCGCCGGGATGCCCAGAACGCCGGTGCAGAAGTCCTCACCCAGCGTCCACTGGTTGAACACGAACCGGATATCAAAAGCGCTTTCCAGCGCGGCGTCCACTTTGGCCAATTCATTCGGACCAAAGCCATGTCCGGTCAGCGAGGTGTGGTTAATCCCCGGCGCGTTGCCGATGGTGCCGTGACCAACCGCGTAACCCACGATCTCTTCGATCTGAGACGAGGAATAGCCCAGCTTTTCCAACGCCGACGGCACCGAGCGGTTGATGATCTTGAAGTAACCACCACCGGCCAGTTTCTTGAACTTGACCAGAGCGAAGTCAGGCTCGATCCCGGTAGTGTCGCAATCCATCACCAAACCGATGGTGCCGGTCGGTGCGATCACGGTCGCCTGCGCGTTGCGATAACCGTTCTTCTCACCAAGACTCAGCGCTTCATCCCAGGCCGACATGGCCAGATCAATCAGACGCTTATCCGGGCAGTTTCCGTGGTCGAGAGGTACCGGCTTCACGGCCAGCTTCTCATAGCCCTCGGTCACACCCTGCGACGCGCGGCGGTGGTTGCGGATAACGCGCAGCATATGGTCGGCGTTACGCTCGTAACCCTTAAACGGGCCAAGCTCTCCGGCAATCTCGGCCGAGGTCGCATAAGCCACACCAGTCATGATCGCAGTCAACGCGCCGCAGATCGAACGCCCCTCATCCGAGTCATAGCTGTAGCCCATGTTCATCAACAGGCCGCCGATGTTGGCATAACCCAGACCCAAGGTGCGGAAGTCATAGGACAGTTGCGCGATTTCCTTCGACGGGAACTGCGCCATCGTCACCGAGATTTCCAGCGTCAGCGTCCACAGGCGCGAAGCGTGCATATAGTCCGCCGCCTGGAACTCACCATCCTTGAGGAAGGTCAGCAGGTTCAACGAGGCCAGGTTACAGGCCGTGTCGTCGAGGAACATGTATTCCGAGCACGGGTTCGAGCCGCGAATCTCACCATCTTCGGGGCAAGTGTGCCATTCGTTCACGGTGTCGTGAAACTGGATGCCCGGGTCAGCGCAGGCCCATGCGGCGTGGCCTACCTTTTCCCACAGATCGCGTGCTTTGACGGTCTTGGCGACCTTGCCATCCGTCCGGTTGATCAACTCCCAATCAGCGTCTTTCTCAACAGCAGTCAGGAACGCGTTGGTCACGCGGATGGAATTGTTCGAGTTCTGACCCGAAACCGAGCTATAGGCTTCCGAGTCCCAGTCTGTGTCGTAGGTCGGGAACTCGATGCTATCGTGGCCCTGCCGGGCGTAATCCAGCACACGCTTGATGTAAGTCTCTGGGATCGCGACTTTCTTCGCCTCGCGCACCGCTTTCTTCAGCCTGTCATTCTTGTTGGGGTCGTACGCGTCGTCTTGCGCGCCGTCCCAGCTGCGGATGGCCTCGAAAATGCCGTTCAGCATCTTCTCGTGCATCTTCGATCCGGCAACGATCGAGGCCACCTTCTGCTCTTCGATCACCTTCCATTCGATGAATTGCTCGATGTCCGGGTGATCTGCATCGACGATCACCATCTTTGCTGCTCGACGGGTTGTCCCGCCTGATTTGATCGCGCCAGCGGCGCGGTCGCCGATCTTGAGAAAGCCCATGAGGCCCGAGGACTTGCCACCACCCGACAGCGCCTCACCTTCTGCACGCAGATGGCTGAAGTTGGTCCCGGTACCCGAACCATATTTGAACAGGCGCGCCTCGCGCACCCACAGATCCATGATGCCGCCTTCGTTCACCAGATCATCATCAACGGACTGGATGAAGCACGCGTGCGGCTGCGGATGTTCATAAGCGGATTTGGATTTGGTCAGCTTGCCGGTTTTGTAGTCGACATAATGGTGACCCTGCGCCGGGCCGTCGATCCCGTAGGCCCAATGCAGACCGGTGTTAAACCACTGCGGGCTGTTCGGTGCTGCGCGCTGGGTCGCCAGCATATAGCGCATCTCATCAAAGTAAGCGCGCGCGTCATCCTCGGTCGAGAAATAACCGCCTTTCCAGCCCCAATACGCCCAAGCGCCGGCCAGACGGTCGAACACCTGCTTGGACGAGATTTCTCCGTCAAACTCAGCGTCTTCAGCGGGAACCGAGCGCCACAGGAATTCGGGAACGTCCTTTTCTTTGACTTTCTTCAGCTTGGACGGAACACCAGCCTTGCGGAAATATTTTTGGGCGATGACATCGCTGGCAACCTGGCTCCAGCTTGAAGGGATTTCGATATTCTCGAGACGGAAAACAATTGTCCCATCCGGGTTGCGGATTTCGGATGTTGCCGAAACAAACTCCAGATCTGCATATGCATCCTGCCCGGATTTGGTGAATTTTCTGTCAATCTTCATGTCCGCCGCCCTAGCTACAACCAGCTTAATTTTCGGTTTTCGACACCAAATCTTGTTTGCGGGGTGTCGACCGCCTGCCACCGATTTCCGGACAAAAGGGTATCGGTCGCTGCCTTTGACAGCGCATAGCCGAACAATTCGGCTGCACGTGGCATTGGTATGCTTTCCGTCCCTCGCCCGTTGCCTTATTCTGGTAAGTGCCTACCAGATATTGTGGCACGTCTTTCGGCCCATACAATCTGACGTATATACCCATATGTGGTCAACGGGCTTTTTCGATCTTTTTTCAAATCTTTTATGTTGACCTCATCCCATGAGGAACTCGCAATTCACTTGTCCACGATTCCTCCACAGGTAAGACGCTTCCACGAGGGACCCGACCGCCGGGCGGCTCAAATTGATTTCTCTTTTTTCTCGCCATGGTTATCGGCCAATGATCAAGCAACACGATGTTAATGCTCGGGCCAGAGAATCATCGTCCCGCGCGCCGGTCCCATGCCATAGTGAAATCATCGCTAAAATCTGAACCCTGTTGGTTTTACATATGAATCTGCTTCATTTGCTGCCTGTTGCCGCGCTGATCGTGTCCTGCACACCACAAGACACGTCCCCGTCATCGCGCAGCGCTGAATTCCCGGAGTATCCCCAAAAGCTGTTCAGTGCGTTTGAAACCGACTGCGCGGGCCCTGGCAACAAATATGTAAAAACCGACCGAAACACCGTCGAATGCCGCGAGTTGCTGCCCCCCGACATGACGGCCTATCTGATTCTCAACTTTGACGGTTATCCTCAGAACCTGCCGCAGATCGTGACCTATTTGCATTCCAGCAAGATCCAGGCTGGCTATCGGGTTGATGCCGAGTTGTTTTTTTTGGTTCCGCAGAAAAGTGGGAAGACCGTGAAGATTCCAGTGCAAAGCGAGATGGTTAATCGCGATTTTTCGCGGCTGTACACCGAATTTGGTGGAAACCCAATTTAATCTTGGAAGTGGTCGGGGCGGCAGGATTCGAACCTACGACCCCCTGTACCCAAAACAGGTGCGCTACCAGACTGCGCCACGCCCCGGACCGTGCGCCTTCCTAAACGTGCCGATTTGATTTGAAAAGCCCTAACAGGGCCAAATCGCAGGTCCGCGCGAAAAAACTTTGTGCCGCATCTGGGAACCGGGCGTTATCAGGTACCGCGCCGCGAGACCGGCATTAATTTCCAATACCGCAAATACCTTACCCCCGCCGTCGACAGGGGTCAGATCACCCGGAACCGCATTGTGGTGCACTTTCATTACGGACCCGGACTGATCCAGAAAAATCATGTCCAAGGGAATCAGCGTGTTCTTCATCCAGAACGCCACGGGTTGCGGCGGATCGAAGACAAACAGCATCCCCGACTGTGTCGGCAGTGATTCCCGAAACATCAATCCGCGCGCACGGTCCTGAGGCGAGATCGCAAGTTCGATATCAAACCGAATGTGAGTTTTGTCGTTCCGGACATAGATCCTGTCTTCCCGACAGGCCGCCAACGCGGTTTCAGCCCACATTACTGAAAGAATAATGAGAACCGAGAGAAACCTGATCATTGGCACTTATGCGTCCAGAGCAGCTTCCCAGGCCAGAACCTGCGCCGCCATACGTCCCCGCTTGCCGTCGATGACACGCATCGCCAGGGCCTCGCCCGGCTGAAGATCGGCCAGCCCGGACCGGCGCAGAACCTCAATGTGAAGAAAAACGTCTTCATCACGGCCAAAGACATTTGCAAAGCCAAAGCCCTTGCCCTTGTCGAACCATTTGACGCGCGCCGCCTCAAGCGGTGCGTTGGCAATCACGACCGGGTCAAGATCGGCGAAATCGGCCAGCAGCATGGCATCTGCACGTGCGGGAGGATCGACGCTCACGACTTCGACCGCCTGAACTCCGCGATCAGTGCGATGCGTCATAATCTCGATACCGGCGCCATCGGCGACCGAGCTTTGCCCGAAATTGCGCAACACGTTCACATGCAACAGAATATCCGGGCCGCCTTCGTCGGACACAACAAATCCGTACCCCTTTGCGGGATCGAACCATTTAACGTGTCCACGTACGCGGTACATGTTGTTCAGATCTTCTGGCACTGTTTTCCCATCGCGAAAATTAGCACTTCGTTAAGGGTTTGATGTGTATGGGAATGGCGCGCAAATTCAAGCTGAAAAAAATCATTGTTTTCTGCGTGTTGCATTTCACGATACGCGAACGTCATGGATTCAACCTCTGCACTTGCCACGCGGAACCCGATTGATCCCGCCGCCATCTGAACCGATCATGCAAACGAAATGCACCATCGGCCCAAAACTCGATTTCCGTCGGCTCCAACCGATACCCGCCCCAGAACGGCGGGCGTGGCGGATTGGGTCCAAGCTTCGCCGTTACTTTTGCCACTTCCGCCATCAGAACCGATCGGCTGCTCAGCGGCTGCGATTGTTTGGAAGCCCAGGCCCCCAAACGGCTTTTCAGTGATCTCGAGGCATAGTATTCATCCGCCTTCGGACCATCCTCGCGCGATATTGTACCACGAACTCGGATCTGCCGCCGCAAGGATTTCCAGTGCATGACAAAAGCCGCTTTGCCGGCACTTTCCAGTTCGACCGCCTTGGCGCTTTCATAGTTCGTGTAGAATACAAAGGCGTCCGGCTCGATTTCCTTAAGCAGAACCATGCGCACATTGGGCATCCCGTCCGAATCTACGGTCGCCAAAGCAATCGCATTCGGATCGTTAGGTTCAGACTCTCTGGCCTCGCCCAGCCACCGCTCCGCCAATTCAAACGGATCAGTTCCGGCAAAAATGCCGCTACGCTCGTTCATTTCCATCCCCTGGAAAGTAATGTTGACGACCCTAAGGCGAGAACCCGCTGCGGGCAAGACCCGCTCAGCCTTGAAGCAGCGCATCCAATGGCCTAAACCACTCTGATAAAACCGGGACAGGCGGAGATCCAAATATGTCTAATCAGTTGATGGCCGGAAAACGCGGCCTCATCATGGGACTGGCCAATGACAAATCAATCGCATGGGGAATCGCCCGCGCCCTGTCCGAAGCAGGCGCTGAGCTGGCGTTCTCGTATCAGGGCGATGCGTTGAAAAAACGGGTTGACCCACTGGCGGCCCAGTTGGGCAGCGATATCGTGTTGCCCTGTGACGTCAGTGATGAGGCATCCATTGACGGGTTGTTCGCGCAGCTTTCTGAAAAATGGGGCAAGCTGGACTTTATCGTCCATGCCATCGGATTCTCGGACAAGAACGAACTGCGCGGGCGCTATGTCGATACGTCGCGGGCTAATTTCAACCTGACGATGGACGTGTCGGTCTATTCCTTCACCGCAGTGATGCAACGCGCAGAAAAACTGATGTCCGAAGGCGGCAGCGCAATCACGCTGACCTATTACGGGGCCGAGCAGGTGATGCCGCACTACAACGTGATGGGCGTCGCCAAGGCCGCGCTGGAGGCATCGGTCAAATATCTGGCTGAAGACCTGGGTAAGGACGGGATTCGCGTAAACGCTATTTCCGCGGGTCCGATCAAAACACTGGCGGCCAGCGGTATCGGCGATTTCCGCTATATTATGAAGTGGAACGAATATAATTCGCCCCTGCGCCGGAACGTGACCATCGACGATGTCGGCAAATCCGCCCTATACCTGTTGTCCGACCTCAGCAGCGGTGTAACCGGTGAAAATCTGCACGTGGATTCGGGGTATCACATCGTCGGCATGAAAGCCGTCGATGCGCCGGATATTGAAAAGGGTTGATCAGATGAGCGCCAAAGACCGCTTGCCGCACGAAAAAGGGTTTCATATCAGCTGGGACCAGATTCACCGCGATTCCCGCGCCCTGGCGTGGCGTCTCGATGGCCAGGGGCCCGACGACGGCGCCTGGCGTGCGGTCGTGGCCATCACTCGGGGCGGTATGGCTCCTGCGATGATCGTCAGCCGGGAACTGGATATTCGCACGGTCGATACGATCAGCGTCCGCTCGTACCATCATCAGGAACAAGGCGAGGCCGAAGTGCTCAAGGCACCGGATGCCAAGCTGATGAGCGACGGAACTGGTGTGCTGATCATCGACGATCTGGTCGACAGCGGCAAAACGCTGGAACTTGTACGCGACATGTATCCCAACGCGCATTTCGCCACAGTCTACGCCAAGCCCAAAGGTCGTCCGATGGTGGACACCTTCATCACCGAGGTCAGCCAGGACACGTGGATTTTCTTCCCCTGGGACATGGCCCTGCAATATGTCGAGCCTTATCGCGGCACCGATTGATCCCACGCCGCGGTTTCTTCTGTTCAAAATACCTCGGAGCGCGGGGCAGTGCCTCGCAAAAACCGCATGACACATACACGCACCACCGCCACTTTCGCCCCTCCGGTGATGGAGGCGCGACGCTGGCTGGAAGGCGTCGAGTTTCCCGAAGACCGGCCTCTGATCAATGTCAGTCAGGCCGCGCCGGTGGACCCTCCGCCACTCGAACTGCGAAAGGCAATGGCAGAGTTCGCGATTTCCGAAAACAGCGCCCATCTTTACGGGCCTGTATTGGGCAATACCGACCTTCGCACAGAGCTGGCCCGCCAGATCGGGGCACATTATCAGTCCCATGTCGACACGGAACAGGTCGCAATCACATCAGGATGCAATCAGGCATTTTCTGCTGTGATCGCCGCGATCACGGATCAGGGGGACGAGGTTATCCTGCCAACCCCTTGGTATTTCAATCATAAAATGTGGCTCGACATGGCTGGTGTGCGGGCTGTTGATCTTCCCACGGGTGATGATCTGCTGCCGGACGTGGCCCGGGCCCGAGACCTGATCACCGAAAAGACACGCGCGATTGCGCTGGTCACTCCGAACAATCCAGGCGGCGTCGAATACCCCTCGGAACTGGTTGGGGCGTTCTATGATCTTGCGCGTGAGGCCGGCATCAAACTGTTGGTGGACGAGACCTATCGGGATTTCGACAGCCGGTCCGGTGCTCCGCATGAACTGTTCCGTCAGCCCGATTGGCAGGATACATTTGTTCATCTCTACTCGTTTTCCAAGGCCTTCCGTCTGACCGGCCACCGGGTCGGAGCCATCGCGGCAAGTCCGCAACTTTTGGCCGAGATCGAAAAGTTTCTGGACACGGTTGCTATTTGCCCGAGTCAGATCGGCCAGTTCGCCGCGCTGTGGGGGATGCAGAACCTGTCACAATGGCTTGCGTCTGAACGTGATGAAATCCTGGATCGCCGTGCAGCCATCGCGGAAGAGATGCCCAGACTGACGGCCAGGGGCTGGCGATTGCTTGGTCTGGGGGCGTATTTCGCATATCTTGAACATCCATTCGACATTCCGTCAGATGAGTTTGCCCAAAAGCTGGTGGCCGAGGCTGGTGTTCTGCTGTTGCCAGGTACCATGTTCACACCCACTGAGGATGCGGCGGGCCAACGGCAGGTTCGCATCGCTTTTGCCAACATCGACCGCGTCGGTATCGAACGTTTGTTCGACCGTCTTCAGGCGCTTTCCATCTGATCTTGCCCCCCGGCGGTCCGCGTCGTATTCAGGGCCGCAACCAACAGGGCAGTCATCTGCCGACAAAAGCATGAAAGAGGGCGTCCATGGCCGCAGGCATGAAAAACCTATCAAAGACCTTCGTCTGGATTCTCATGGGCTTGCTGATGCTTGGACTTGCAGGGTTCGGCGCCGTAAACCTCAGCGGTACGGTGCGGACGGTGGCGCAGGTCGGCGACGAAGTGGTCCCTATCAACGCATATGTGCGCGAACTGCAGCGTGAAATCCGCGCAGTCGAGGCCCAGACAGGTCAGGCCCTGCAAATGTCGCAGGCACAGGAGTTGGGGCTGGGCCAACTGGCGTTGTCCCGTCTGACGGCTCTGGCTGCGTTGAACAACGAAGTGGCTCAGCTGGGCGTTTCGATTGGCGATGAAAACCTGCAGAAGGAAATCGTCGCGATCCCGGCATTTCAGGGCGTGGACGGAAATTTCGACCGCGAAACCTACCAGTTCCAACTGGAACAGGCGGGGATGACCGATGCCGAGTTCGAATCTGATCTTCGCAAGGAATCCGCGCGGACCATTGTCCAGGGGGCGGTTGTTGGCGGCGTCGTAATGCCCGCAACGCTGTCGGACGTATTGACGGGCTATGTCGGCGCACGGCGCAGCTTTACCGTCGCGACACTTGGGGCCGATGCCCTGACCGCACCGATTGCTGAACCCACGGACGAGCAGTTGCAAACGTATTACGACGAAAACACGGATCGTTTCACCCTGCCCCGCACCAAACGCCTGACCTACGCGATCCTGTCGCCCGAAATGTTGCTCGACAGCGTTGAAGTCCAGGACGACGCCTTGCGCAGCCTCTACAATCAGCGCATCGCCGAATTCCAGCAACCGGAACGACGCCTCGTCGAACGGCTGGCCTTTTCGGACGAAGCGGCCGCTATGGATGCCCTGGCGCAGATCGAGGTTGGCGGCACGACATTTGAACAACTCGTGCGTGATCGCGAGCTCGAACTGAGCGATATTGATCTGGGCGACGTGACCCGCGAGGACCTCGGCGAAGCGGCCGATGCTGTTTTTGGGGCAGATCTTGATGTGGTGGTTGGACCTCTGCCATCCGTGTTTGGCCCTGCGCTGTTCCGGATCAACGGATCACTGGCAGCAAACAACATCCCGTTTGAAGACGCTGCCCCTGACCTGCGCGAGGAACTGGCAGCCGAGCGTGCACGGCGTCTGATCGAGGCGCAGGCCGAGGACATCAACGACATGCTTGCCGGTGGGGCCACCCTGGAAGAACTGGCCGGCGAAACCGAGATGGAACTGGGCCAGATCGACTGGACCCGTGAAAACGAAGAAGGTGTCGCCGCGTATGAGGGCTTTCGCGCCGCCGCCGAAGCCGTCCGCGAAGGCGACTTCCCCGAAATCGGCTTTCTCGAAGACGGCTCGATTTTCGCGTTGCGCCTGAATGAGGTTCTGCCGCAGCGGCCTGAACCGCTTGAGACCGCCCGTGACCGTGTGGCCGAGGCATGGGTTCAGGCTGAAACAGGCAAGGCCCTGCAGGATCAGGCCAACACTGTCTTGACCCAACTGGCGACCGACGGCGACTTTGCCGCGACAGGTTTGCCGTTCCGGGTAGAGAACGCTTTGACCCGCACCGCCTTCCTTGATGACGCTCCGGTCGGATTCATGACCCAGGTCTTTGAAATGGAGCCGGGTGAGTTGCGGGTTGTCCCCGGCAATGATGCCGCCCTGATCGTCAGGCTGGACGAACTGCTGCCGCCGGCTGAGACCGACGAACTGCGCCAGATGAAAGCCGCGCTGGAAGTCCAGATGAACCAGGCGCTGGCTCAGAACATTTTTGACGCCTATGTGCGCGATGCCCAGACTCGTGCCCGCCCGGTTATTGATCAGCGTGCGCTGAACGCCGTGCAGGCGAGCTACTAAAAGAGAGCGGACATGGCCCTGACCCCAGAATTTGACGCATTCGCGCGTGCCTACGAGGCAGGCGAGAATCAGGTCGTCTATACCCGCCTGGCCGCCGACCTGGACACGCCCGTCTCGCTGATGTTGAAACTGACGGGGGCTCAGAAGGACGCTTTTGTTCTGGAATCGGTCACGGGGGGCGAAGTCCGCGGGCGCTACTCGATCATCGGTATGAAGCCGGACCTCATCTGGCATTGCCATGGTAAGACGTCCTCGCTGAACCGCTCTGCCCGGTTCGATCCGGACGCCTTCGTGCCGCAGGACGGCAATCCTATGGACAACCTGCGGTCGCTCCTGGCCGAATCCCGCATCGACCTGCCTGAAGAACTGCCGCAGGCTGCGGCGGGCCTGTTCGGCTATCTTGGCTATGACATGGTGCGGCTGGTCGAATACCTGCCGGATGTGAACCCCGACCCGTTGGGCCTGCCGGATGCGGTGATGCTGCGCCCGTCGGTGATCGCGGTTTTGGATGGGGTCAAAGGCGACGTGACGGTCGTGTCCCCTGCCTGGGTCAGCGAAGGTCAATCCGCCAAGGCCGCCTATGCGCAGGCTGCCGAACGCGTCATGGATGCTGTCCGCGATCTGGAACGCGCGATGCCGACCGAATCCAGGGATCTGGGCGACGCGCATGAGATCGCCCCGCCCGTTTCGAACTTCACCAAATCCGGCTATATGGAAGCGGTGGAGAAGGCCAAGGAATATATCCGCGCAGGCGATATCTTTCAGGTGGTTCCGGCCCAGCGTTGGACACAGGAATTCCCGCTGCCGCCTTTTGCGCTGTATCGATCCCTGAGGCGCACAAACCCTTCGCCGTTCATGTTCTATTTCAATTTCGGCGGATTTCAGGTTGTCGGCGCAAGCCCGGAAATTCTGGTACGTGTCTTCGGGGATGAAGTTACGATCCGCCCCATCGCCGGCACCCGTCCGCGCGGAGCGACGCCGGAAGAGGACAAGGCGAACGAAGTCGATTTGCTTGCCGACAAGAAAGAGCTGGCCGAGCACCTGATGCTGCTGGATCTGGGCCGCAATGACACCGGGCGCGTTTCCAAAATCGGCACCGTGCGCCCCACGGAAGAGTTCATCATCGAACGCTACAGCCACGTGATGCATATCGTCTCGAACGTGGTTGGCGAACTGGCAGAGGACAAAGACGCGCTGGACGCGTTTTTTGCAGGGATGCCTGCGGGCACGGTCTCGGGTGCCCCGAAGGTGCGCGCGATGGAAATCATTGATGAACTGGAACCCGAAAAGCGCGGTGTATACGGCGGCGGCGTCGGGTATTTCAGCGCCGGTGGCGACATGGACATGTGCATCGCCCTGCGGACGGCAATTGTGAAGGACCAGAAACTGTACATTCAGGCCGGCGGCGGTGTTGTTTATGACAGCGACCCCGAGGCTGAATATATGGAAACGGTCCATAAATCGAACGCGATCCGGCGCGCTGCGGCGGACGCCGCCCGATTTACGGGATCAGGAAACAGCTAAAGAAAAAGGCGGCGATCCACTGACCAGCCGCCTTTTATTGAATTTTCCCTGACGTTTACTGAACTTCTTTCAACATCACGGCCGAGATCGGTGCCATTGCAACCCGGTTGCCGCGATCCTCGAGCCCCCACAGCAGCAGTGCGGAAATCGTTTCTGGTCTCAAACGTCCCAGCATCACAACCGTTCCCTGCTGCCCGGCCCGGAATGCAGCCTGATCCAGAAAGCGGCGCATGATCTTCGGGTCCTGCCTTGCTCCGTCAATGTCGCGGAATACGACACCTGAAGGTGTCCCGTTGCGGGCAGCGAGTTTCTGAACCGTGTTCAAACCGTTGTCCTGCGTGATCAGACCGCGCCCGGTTCCGGCCGCAATCGCCGCCACCTGATCCGCCACCTGACGATTACCCTGAATGCCGGTGTTTACACCTTCCAGAATACCCACCGTTTCCGGCAGCGTCTCGAACCAGACCGCCAAAGACACCTCGGCGTCCTGTGCATTTGCGGCTTCCGGCAAGTCCGCGATGGCCATTACTTCAAAACCGGCCTCGCGGTGGCGCGCCATCTTTTCAGCGGCGTCAGGATCCGACGGGCTGATCGCAAAACTCAGCGGATAGGGAAAATCACGTAAAGCTTCGGCCCCAAATGCACCTTCGTCGTCTATGAGGATGATCGACATCAAAGGCTTGGATTCGGGGTTTTCGAAGCTGGCCGCGTATGCCTCGATCGGTTTTCCGACCGGCACCTGCTCGGTCTCTTCGGCTTCCACAACAGGATCGTCCCGTTCAGTCAAGGGAACCACACGCCTGCCAATTGTCGAGCCCGCAGTTGCGGGCTGATCGCCCCCGATCTGCGGCAAGGTCGCGATACGGGGCAGATTGCGAGGAAGAGTATCCTCATCCCCTTCCACGGCAATGGGGCTGTTTTCAAACGGATTCTCAACCTTCGGTTCTTCCGGCGTGCCCGGCAGTGGTGCAGGCTCAGCTTCCGGTTCCAGAACGGCCACATCTTCGGCTGGTGGTGCCGGAGGTTCAGGCGCGGCATCGGCCACCTCAGGCAAAGATTCGACCTGTGGCGTGCCAGCGGGAATTGCAGGGGCGGGTGGTGCAACCGGTGCGTCCGGGGCAACCGCAACTTCAGGTTCGGGCGCTACGTCCGGCGTTTCGATTGCGGGCTCACTCTCTCCTACGACGGGTTGCGTATCCGGCGTGGGGTCGACATTTGTCACCCCTGCAAGGGAATCTGATTGTTCATCGACCGGTTCCGGCGCTTCAGGCGGCAGTTCGACCAGATCGGCGTCGGCCCCGGCATCCGGTGCATCGGCCGTCGACACCGGATCCTCGAGCGGCGCAGGTTCGGGTGCGTGCGTTGTGACGGCCGGTTTTGACGACAAAGGCGTGTTCAACGACAGAACCGCGCCCAAAGCCAGCACGACAACCGCACCGGCGATTATTCCTCCGACAAATCCGCCCATTTCTTTTGCCTCTCGTCTTTCTCTGCGTCGATCGCTTCTGCGCCGTCTGCTGCGGCAATTTCCTGTCAGGTCCGTCCTTTGCGGGATGTCCCCTTGACGCTGCCCCACAAGCCTGAGCATGTATGTCCCGACATTATACCGTGGCCCGTGGTTGCATCGCCAGCCCGAAATGCCCAAGCCGAGACAAGTGCCCAAATGCTGCTGCTGATCGACAACTACGACTCGTTTACTTACAACCTGGTACATTATTTGGGCGAACTCGGTGCCGAAATGGTCATTCGCCGCAATGATGCGCTGGACGTGCAGGAGGCAATGGCCATGAACCCGGCCGGCATTCTGCTCAGCCCCGGTCCCTGCGACCCGGATCAGGCCGGGATTTGCCTGGCCCTGACGCAGGCGGCCGCCGAGACACGCACTCCGTTGATGGGTGTATGTCTTGGGCATCAAACCATCGGGCAGGTCTTTGGCGGGAAAGTCGTGCGGTGCCACGAGATCGTGCATGGCAAAATGGGCATCATGCACCACACAGGCAAAGGGGTCTTCTCGGGCCTGCCTTCCCCGTTCGAAGCAACCCGATATCATTCACTGATCGTTGAGCGGGAAAGCCTTCCTGATTGCCTTGAGATCATGGCCGAGTTGGAGGACGGCACCATCATGGGTCTGCAGCATCGGGATTTGCCGATCCACGGCGTCCAATTCCACCCCGAATCCATCGCATCGGAGCATGGGCACGCACTGTTGAAAAACTTCCTGCAAGAACTGAAAGTCCCCGCATGAGCGACGCACTGAAACCGCTGATCGGGGCCGCGGCCGACCGCCCGCTGACCCGTGCCGAGGCCGAGCAGGCCTTTGGCATCCTTTTTGATGGCGAAGCCACGCCCAGTCAGATTGGCGGGTTGCTGATGGCCATGCGCACACGCGGTGAAACCGTGGATGAATACGCCGCGGCCGCCGCCGTCATGCGCGCAAAGTGCAATGCCGTCAAAGCACCACCCGGGGCAATCGACATCGTTGGCACCGGTGGCGATGGCAAGGGTACGCTGAACATCTCAACCGCAACCGCCTTTGTTGTGGCGGGCGCAGGTGTAACTGTGGCAAAACACGGCAATCGCAATCTCAGCTCTAAATCCGGTGCGGCAGATGCGCTGGGGCAACTGGGCATCAACGTGATGGTCGGTCCGCAAACAGTTGAAAAAGCTTTGAAAGAAGCTGGCATTGGCTTCATGATGGCGCCCATGCATCATCCGGCAATTGCCCATGTGATGCCAAGCCGACAGGAACTTGGCACACGAACGATCTTCAATATCCTCGGCCCGCTTACGAACCCCGCCGGAGTAAAACGGCAGCTGACCGGCGCGTTCAGCCGCGATCTGATCCGGCCCATGGCCGAAACCCTGGGCCTGTTGGGGGCGGAGCACGCCTGGCTGGTTCACGGCTCGGACGGAACCGATGAACTGACAATCACCGGCGTCAGTTGGGTTGCCTCTTTGGAAGACGGGACCGTTAAGGAGGTCGAACTGCACCCCGAGGATGCCGGACTGCCCGTGCATCAGTTCGAAGATATCCTTGGCGGCACACCGGAAGAAAACGCAGTTGCGTTCCGGGCACTACTGGATGGCGCACCATCGGCCTATCGTGATGCCGTTCTGCTGAATTCTGCTGCAGCGCTTGTCGTTGCGGATGCTGTAAGTGACTTGCGCGACGGCGTAGAAATGGCCGTTGAGAGTATCGACAGCGGCAAAGCCCGGGAAAAAATCACAACTCTTGCCCGAATTACACAGGAAGCCGCATGACCGAGACCGTTCTGGACAAAATCAAAGCCTACAAACTGGAAGAGGTTTCGGCAGATAAGGCGAATAAGGAACTGGAAACGCTGGAAAGCGAGGCACGCGAAGCACCCGAAGTTCGTGCGTTCGCCGAAGCATTGCACACCGCCGCGCGTTCTGGGTATGGGCTGATCGCAGAGATCAAGAAAGCCAGTCCGTCGAAAGGGTTGATACGCCCGGATTTTGATCCGCCCGCACTGGCCAAAGCGTACGAGGATGGTGGTGCCGCCTGCCTTTCTGTTCTGACCGATACCCCCAGTTTTCAAGGCGCGAAGGAATATCTTGTTCAGGCGCGCGAGGCCGTATCCCTGCCCGTTCTGCGCAAGGATTTCATGTACGACCCCTATCAGGTGATTGAGGCCCGCGCGCTTGGTGCCGATTGCATTCTGATCATCATGGCGTCCGTAGAGGACTCTCAGGCCGCCGAATTGGAACAGACCGCATTCGATTGGGGCATGGACGTCCTGATCGAAGTACATGACGAGGCAGAACTTGAACGCGCGGCAGCTTTGAAAAGCCCGTTGATCGGAATAAACAACCGCAATCTCAAGACGTTCGAGACCACTCTTGACACAACGCGGCGACTATCGAAGCTGGTTCCGGCCGATCGAACCATCGTCTGTGAAAGCGGTCTGGGATTGCCGGAAGATCTGGCTGATATTGCCCGATACGGCGCACGCTGCTTCCTGATCGGCGAAAGCCTGATGCGTCAGGATGATGTCGAGGCAGCGACCCGCGCCCTGTTGGCGCGTCCTCTGGTTCCCGGGGTGATGTGATGCCATTGACCCATTTTGACGCTCAGGGTCAGGCGCATATGGTGGATGTGTCGGACAAGGCCGTGACGGACCGTATCGCCGTTGCAGCCGGCCACATCAGGATGGCACAGGAAACCTTTGAAATTATTTCCGAAGGTCGGGCCAAAAAGGGTGATGTACTGGGTATTGCGCGCCTTGCGGGCATCATGGGTGCAAAAAAGACGCCAGACCTGATCCCTCTGTGCCACCCCCTGCCTGTGACGAAAGTATCGGTGGAACTGATGCTTGATCCCGATCTGCCGGGTGTTCGGATTGAGGCGACGGTTAAGACGTCCGGCCAGACCGGCGTCGAGATGGAGGCGCTGACCGCCGTGTCTACCGCTGCATTGACGGTGTATGACATGGCCAAGGCCGTGGACAAGGCGATGGAGATCGGAGGCATCCACGTTCTTCTGAAAGACGGAGGAAAATCAGGGCGTTATGAGGCGGAATGATCACCGTTGATGAAGCCCGGGAACTGCTGTTTGACCTGGTTGAACCATTGCCAGTCGAACATGTCCCGCTTGCCCAATCCGCAGGCCGCGTTCTGAATCAAGAGGTAGCAGCCACGCGTGATCAGCCTCCATTCGCGGCATCATCAATGGACGGGTACGCCGTCAAATCGACCGAAGTTGAACTTCATGCGATGTTCAAACTGGTGGGTGAATCGGCAGCAGGCCAACGTTTCGAAGGAACTGTCGGCCCGGGACAGGCCGTTCGGATTTTCACCGGCGCCCCGGTACCGGATGGTGCCGATTTCGTGGTCATTCAAGAAGATGTCGAGCGCCGGGGGGATCTGATCACCATAACGGATACACCTGGTCAGAAAACGAACATACGTCCTGCCGGAGTGGATTTCAGAGCCGGTGCCAAAATCACCGCGCCGCGCCAGATTCGTGCCGAAGACATGGCGCTGATGGCTGCCATGAACATCCCGGTCGTTCCGGTGACACGCAAACCGGTGGTTGCGTTGATCTCGACGGGCGATGAACTCGTGATGCCCGGCGAAATACCCGGCCCGGATCAGATCATCGCCTCCAACACCTTTGGCTTGCATGCATTGCTGCAGGGGTTGGGCGCCGAGGTGCGAATGCTGCCGATCGCACAGGACACGGTCTCATCACTTGAAACCGCATTCGCTCTGGCGCAAGGGGCGGATCTGGTGGTTACGATTGGTGGCGCGTCAGTTGGCGACTACGATCTGGTGTCTGACGTTTCGCAAGGTCTTGGGATGCAGCGCGCCTTCTACAAAATCCGTATGCGCCCGGGGAAACCGTTGATGGCAGGACGTTTAGGGGATGCAGCTATGGTGGGTCTGCCGGGCAACCCGGTCAGTGCCATGGTATGTGGCTACCTGTTCCTCGCTCCCATGGTTCGACGCATGCTGGGGTTGGAGCAGACGCTGCAACCGCTCAGATCCGCTAAACTGACTGAACCAGTAGGGGACAACGGCCCGCGCGAACACTATATGCGCGCCGTTCGGGACGAAAACGGTATCCGGGCCTGTGCGGATCAGGACAGTTCCCTGCTTAGTGTTCTGGCACAGGCGAATGCGCTGATCGTTCGCCCTCCGCACGATCCCGCACGCGATACAGGTGACGAGGTTCAGTACCTGCCGATCTGAAAACCGGCAAATCCGTTGACACAAAACGTGAACATGCGTAGAACAAAAGAAAACGCATGACCATCGAGGTGTGAGCAATGCTGACCAAGAAGCAATTGGATTTGCTGGAATTCATCCACAAACGCGTGCAGTCGGACGGTGTTCCGCCAAGTTTCGATGAAATGAAGGCGGCGCTGGACCTCAGATCGAAATCCGGCATTCATCGCCTGATCACTGCATTGGAAGAACGCGGGTTTATCCGACGCCTCGCCCACCGGGCGCGCGCGATCGAGATCGTGAAGCTGCCTGAAAGCCTCGGTGGCGAACCCACGGCCGCATTCTCGCCCCGCGTGATTGAAGGTGACAAACCAGCGGGCCCACGCCCTGCGAATTTCGAACCTGTTTCAGTCGACGCACTGGAATTGCCGGTAATGGGGCGGATCGCTGCTGGTGTCCCGATCGAAGCGATCAGCCATGTATCGCATCGCGTGGCGGTTCCCGGCACGATGGTGTCCGGCAAGGGCGAACACTATGCGCTTGAGGTTCGCGGTGACTCGATGATCGATGCCGGGATCAACGACGGTGACGTGGTTGTAATCCGGGAAACATCGACCGCAGACAACGGCGATATCGTAGTGGCCCTGGTTGAAGAGCAGGAAGCAACATTGAAACGGTTCTTCCGCCGTGGCCAAGCCATTGCGCTGGAAGCCGCAAACCCGGCCTATGAAACCCGTGTTCTGCCCGAGGACAAAGTCAGGGTTCAGGGGCGACTCGTCGGCCTGATCCGAACTTACTGACCGCTCAGGAGTTCCCGGGCCTGCCCGGGGACCATAGCCTTTGGCCCGACAGTTCCGAGCTTGTTCGCACAGTCTGACCCGAGATGGAAAGGCTGCCGGTCTGTCGCAGAATCCCAGCATCGATGATTTGGCATCCCCCGCTCAACGACAGTTCAAAAGCAGACACGATGATCTGGTTGGATTTGCATTCATCAAACAGTTGAACCGCCTTTTTGCCGGACAGATGTACCAGTTCAGTGCCTTTCAGGTCATATCGGGCGATTTTTTTATCCGTCTGCGGCCACCTTCCGGCTGCAAGCACCTGATCAACACCGTCACCGTCATTCTCAAGCCAGACCGACGCGACAAAGCCGCTTCCTTTCGCCTTGCTCAGCGCCCGACCGTTCTCGGTCATCACACCAACCAACGCGCCGGAATCGGCGATAAGAACCTCGGGGCGATGCCCCTGCCCCCACAACAGAAAAGCCGTGGCAACGGGCACCACACCGGCCCATCTCGCCTTGCCATGCCACAGAGATAACCACAAAGCACCCAGCGCAAACACCGGCAGCACAAAGTCTGGTGGGCTGGCGACAAAGCCCTGCGCGCCTTCCAGCCCTGACACCCATTCGGAAACGCCCAAAATCCAGCGCAGGCCGATTCCCATGACGCTTAACGCTAGTGCTTCCAGCCCAAAGGGTGACAGCAAGGCCGCAACCACGGCCGATGGGACCACGATTGTTCCCATCACAGGTACCGACAAAACGTTCGCCAGCAACCCGTAGTGCGACATCGTGTTGAAATGCGCCGCGCCGATCGGGGCAGTTGCCAGGCCTGCAATTGCAGATGACAAGAGGACTCCTGCAACCGGTCTAAGCCATTTGGGACCGGGGAGCGGGCCAAAATCTCGCAATGCACCAAACACAACAACCAAGGCTGTAGTGGCAGCAAATGACATCTGAAAGCCCGGGCTCAGCAAAGATTCCGGGCGCAGAACCAATACTGCTAATGCGGCTACCGCTACTGTGCGCAGAGAGATCGCTCGCCGGTCGATCAGCACGGCCCCAAACATGACACTAACCATGATAAAGGCTCTTTCCGTTGCGACATTTCCACCGGAAAGCAGCAGATAGATCACGGCGGCGAACAGAGCGCAAAGCGCTGCCAGCTTTCGAACTGGTGCGCGCAATGCCAATGGAGGAACCGAAGAAAGCCCGATACGGCAAATCACATAAACGAACCCGGTCAGCAGCCCCATATGCAGGCCGGATATCGCAAGTAGATGTGCCAGATTCGAGGCCCGCAGGCTTTCAAGCGTGGATTGCCCCATGCCGCTGCGGTCCCCTGTTGTAACGGCAGCGGCAAATCCTCCGACCTCACCGGGCAGGACTGAACGAACCTTGCTCGAAATCGTGGCCCGCCAGGACGCGATCCAAATTTGGCTGTCACCTACTGTCGCCGCTTCGGTGGTAAGTAATGGAACGCGCGTGTATCCAACGGCCCCCAGGCGCTGGAACCATGCATGTCGGCGGAAATCGAACCCGCCAGGTTCCACCGGACCCTGGGGTGGCGAAAGATGAGCCGTCGTCATAATCCGTTGCCCCGGAACCAGAGGCCCCACACTACCGTGCAAAGAAAGCCGGATGCGCCGGGGCCTGCTGTTCACGGGTAGATCCCCTAGTCGTACCCGGTCCAGCGTGACCCGCAGCGCATCCGAGGCAGAGCGATCCAGGGCCACGACCCGCCCCTCGACCGGGCCGTAGTAACGCCACGACAGGACCGGCTCTGCCACCATGTGGGAACGCGCGCCAGCAAGAATGAACCCGCCAGCGATCAGCGCACCCCCCAATGCCAACGCCGCCCAGCCGGACCGCAACCGAACCCCGAGGATCCCGATTGCCAAGCCAATTCCAGCCACCCAAACATACAGCTCCCGGTCCGGCTCGAACCGCAAACTGAAGTACAGGCCAATGCCTGCGGCCAGACAAACCGGAGACCAGTGGAACAAAGACCCACTCTGGTTCCGCAGCGCGACCTCAATCCGTGCAAGAACGCGCATGGTTGCCCCCGTCCTTCGGGCTCGTTAGACAGGCGCCAAACTAAACCCGACACGGTTACCAAAAGGTTAATCAACACAATGTCCGATCAGGTCGTCACCCGTTTTGCCCCTTCCCCCACCGGTTTTTTGCATATCGGTGGCGCGCGGACCGCGCTGTTCAACTGGCTGTATGCGCGGGGACGTGACGGTAAGTTCCTGCTGCGGATCGAGGATACCGACCGTGAACGTTCGACCCCGGAAGCAACAGAAGCCATCCTGCAGGGCATGGCCTGGCTGGGTCTGGATCATGACGGGGATGTGATCAGCCAGTTCGAGGGCGCGGACCGCCACGCCGAAGTTGCGCTGCAATTGCTGGCCGAAGGAAAGGCTTACAAGTGTTTCTCGACACAGGACGAGATCGCCGCCTTCCGCGAACAGGCCCGGGCCGAGGGAAAATCGACCCTGTTCCGCAGCCCCTGGCGCGACGCCGACCCGGCCTCGCACCCCGACGCTCAGTATGTGATCCGCATCAAGGCCCCGAAGGAAGGCAGCACCGTTATCCACGATCAGGTTCAGGGCGACGTAACCATACGCAACGACCAGTTGGACGACATGGTTCTGCTGCGGTCGGACGGCACCCCCGTCTATATGTTGGCCGTCGTGGTCGATGATCACGATATGGGCGTGACCCACGTCATTCGTGGCGACGACCATCTTAATAACGCTGCCCGCCAGATGATGATCTATCAGGCGATGGGCTGGGATGTCCCGGTCTGGGCCCACATCCCGCTGATTCACGGGCCTGACGGCAAGAAACTCAGCAAACGCCATGGCGCATTGGGGGCACAGGAATACCAGGCATTGGGTTATCCTGCTGCTGGAATGCGCAATTATCTGGCGCGCCTGGGCTGGAGCCACGGAGATGATGAGTTCTTCACCGATGCACAGGCCAAAGAATGGTTCGACCTGGACGGTATCGGCAAAAGCCCGGCCCGTTTCGATCTGAAAAAGCTGGAAAACCTGTGCGGCCAGCACGTCGCGATTTCGGACGATGCTGCGCTGCGGCAAGAAATCGAAGCCTACCTGGCCGCCGCCGGCGAACCTGCTCTCAGCGCGACACAAAGTGGTGATCTCGAGCGTGCGATGTATTGCCTCAAGGATCGGGCACGGACTTTCCCCGAACTGCTTGAAAAAGCACATTTTGTTCTGACGTCGCGCCCCATCGAGCTCGATGAGAAAGCGGCAAAAGCTCTTTCATCTGTATCCGATGGTATACTGAGAGAATTGACGCCGCACGTGCAAAATGTTAGCTGGACGCGAAGCGAGCTGGAGGACGCCCTGAATTCGTTTGCTGAATCTCAGGGGCTCAAGTTCGGCAAGCTGGCTGGTCCCTTGCGGGCAGTTCTGGCGGGTCGGGCTGTAACGCCTTCGGTTTTTGACATGATGCTTGTGCTGGGACGGGATGAGACCCTGGCACGGCTTTCTGATGCAGCGAAATAAACCCAATCTTCATATTCGGGTAACGCTGCTCGGCTAACACCCGGTCTGTACGCCTGCGTACAGCCGTCGCCGCAAGGTCGGACTGTGATCCGGCCAGCGCATGATTGAGGAAGGGATAAAGATGACCGACAGCAAAAAAACAGCCACTCTGAATGTCCATGGCAAGGATTATGAGTTGCCGGTTCATTCGCCGACCGCCGGGCCCGACGTCATCGATATCCGCAAACTGTACAGCGAGGCGGGTGTCTTTACTTATGATCCCGGTTTCACGTCGACAGCAAGCTGCGACAGCACGATCACTTACATCGACGGCGAAAAGGGTGAGTTGCTGCATCGGGGCTATCCAATCGACCAACTGGCAGAGAAATCGCATTTCCTCGAAGTCTGCTATCTGCTGCTCTACGGGGAACTGCCGGTCGCAAAGGATCTAGAAAAGTTCGAAACCACGATCACGCGGCACACAATGCTGCATGAGCAGATGCAGTATTTCTACCGTGGCTTCCGCCGGGACGCACATCCAATGGCGATCATGGTGGGCGTTGTTGGTGCAATGTCGGCGTTTTACCACGATTCCACCGACATTTCGGACCCACACCAGCGTGAAGTCGCGTCGCACCGTCTGATTGCCAAGATGCCGACAATTGCCGCCTGGGCGTTCAAGTACCACATAGGCCAACCCTTCGTTTACCCGCGCAATGATCTTGATTATGCGTCCAACTTCCTGAGCATGTGCTTTGCAGTGCCGGCAGAGGAATATGAAGTAAACCCGATCCTGAGCCGAGCAATGGACCGGATTTTGACGCTGCACGCAGATCACGAGCAGAACGCCTCGACCTCGACCGTGCGCCTGGCTTCGTCCTCGGGCGCGAACCCGTTTGCCTGTATCGCAGCGGGTGTTGCATGCCTTTGGGGTCCCGCACATGGCGGCGCCAACCAGGCCTGCCTTGAGATGCTGGAAGAGATCGGCAGCGTGGATCGTATTCCGGAGTACATCGCCCGCGCCAAGGACAAGAACGACCCGTTCCGCCTGATGGGCTTTGGCCACCGCGTCTACAAGAACTTTGACCCCCGCGCCAAGGTGATGAAGCAATCGGCGGACGAGGTTCTGGACCTGCTGGGTATCGAAGACAACCCAAAACTGCAGGTTGCAAAGGCGTTGGAAAAGCAGGCGCTGGATGACCCGTATTTCGCCGAGAAGAAGCTGTTCCCGAATGTCGACTTTTACTCGGGCATCATTCTTGAGGCGATGGGTTTCCCGACTTCGATGTTCACCCCGATCTTTGCGCTGTCCCGCACCGTTGGCTGGGTCAGCCAGTGGAAAGAGATGATCGCCGATCCTCAGAACAAGATCGGGCGTCCGCGCCAGCTGTATCTGGGCGAAACAATGCGCGACTATGTGGATATCGAAAACCGCTGATCGCAGCTGATTATTATACAGAACGCCCCGGCCTGCCCGGGGCGTTTTTCGTTAGAACAGGCTAAGTTGGTCCCCAGCTTGAGGCGGCCGTTCAAACAGGTCACACCGCAAAGGCGTTGTCCGGGTACTCAGTTGCAATCGTTTGGTCGCCAGCCTGAAGCGTTTGGCGATGATCTGCGCATATTCACCTTCGCCGCGCATTCTGTGACCCCAACGCGGGTCGTATTCACGTCCGCCATGCATGTCCCGCAACAATGACATGATCTTGTTCGCCCGTGCCGGCTCATGCTCCAACAGCCATTCGCGCCAAAGCTCCGAGACTTCCCGTGGCAGGCGCAGCATGATCCAGCTGGCGGACTCGGCCCCGGCCTCCTTCCCGGCCTCAAGCAGGTTTTCGAGCTCGTGGCCCGTCAGCCCGGGCACGACCGGTGAGGTCATGACACGAACCGGGACCCCTGCCCCAGTCAACTGCCGGATCATCTGCAATCGGCGCTGCGGCGATGGTGCACGAGGTTCAAGCCTGCGGGACAGTTGCGCATCCAGTGTCGTCAAAGAGACCCCGACGCACGCCAACCCGCGTTCAGCCATGGGCGCCAGAATATCCAGATCTCGTTCGATCAGCGCACCCTTGGTGACAACCGCGACCGGATGCTGGAAGTCCTTGAGAACGGACAGGCACGACCTTGTAATAAAACGGGTTTTCTCGACCGGCTGATAGGGATCGGTATTCGTACCGATTGCTATTGGCGCAACCCGGTAGCTTTTGGATGACATCTCGCGCCGCAGGATTTCGGCGGCGTTGGGGCGCGCAATCAGACGGGTTTCAAAATCCAATCCCGGCGACAATCCCAGATAGGCATGAGTCGGGCGAGCAAAACAATACACGCACCCATGTTCGCACCCGCGATAAGGGTTAATCGATCTGTCGAACGAAAGATCCGGCGACCGGTTATAGGTGATCAGGCTACGGGCGGATTCATCTCGCAATTCCGTCCGTAAGGGCGGAAGATCCTCTTCAATGTCCCAACCGTCATCGCAGGCAACGGTCTGCAAACGCTCAAACCGCCCCGTTGCGTTTGTCGCGACACCTCTGCCACGAATGTTAGGTTGCTGCATCCCGCTGTTCTCTTTTTGTTCTACTGCAATGTAGATGCAGCTTTTCCCGGACACAAGCATCGATTTCCGCCTGATTATCGCCGCGCCACAGCGATGGAATCCAGAGTCATTCCATTGGTCCGTGGCTTTGTCATAATCTGAATGAGTTGCAGGATCATTCTGCAAATTATTCATTCGGGCGGGTCAATAATTTGACCTATAAGTCGGTCCCGGATCGGCCGACGTCGCAATCGTCACAGTCGAACTGCGGCAAAATGGTCAAAACGGGAAAAACGCCACCACGGGCCAAGGGTCCGCACAGCTCAGGGAAATGCCCCATGTCCGATGAGGAAGACATCGTCCTGTCCGAACTGAATGACGACGAACTTGTCGAACAGATGTTCGACGATCTTTATGACGGCCTGAAAGAAGAAATCGAAGAAGGTGTGAACATCCTGCTGGAACGCGGATGGACCCCTTACGACATTCTGACCAAAGCGCTGGTCGGCGGCATGACCATCGTTGGCCATGACTTCCGTGACGGCATCCTGTTCGTTCCCGAAGTACTGCTGGCTGCAAACGCGATGAAGGGTGGCATGGCGATCCTCAAGCCGCTGCTGGCCGAAACCGGTGCCCCACGCGTGGGCAAGATGGTGATCGGAACCGTCAAGGGCGACATCCACGACATCGGTAAAAACCTCGTGTCGATGATGATGGAAGGTGCTGGTTTTGACGTGGTCGACATCGGCATCAACAACCCGGTCGAAAACTATTTGGAAGCGCTGGAATCGGAAGAGCCGGACATTCTGGGCATGTCGGCCCTGCTGACCACCACAATGCCCTACATGAAGGTGGTGATCGACACCCTGGTCGAACAGGGCGTTCGCGATGACTATATTGTTCTGGTAGGCGGCGCCCCCCTGAACGAAGAGTTCGGCAAAGCGATTGGCGCAGACGCCTATTGCCGCGATGCGGCCGTGGCTGTGGAAACCGCCAAGGACTTTGTGTCGCGCAAGCACAATCAAATGGCGGGCTGACAAGCTCAGGACTGAGTTCATTAAGCCGCCCGCCACCGGGCGGCTTTTTTTGTTCGCCCGATCGCAATTCTCGCCGTGTTGCCAATCGATTTCGCGACAGGGCTTGCCACATGGATGGATCGCGCCTTTTCTGATCAAAGGACTGCCCGGGAGGCAATGCAATGCAACAGGACCGCATACCTGACGATGTCAGCCTTACAACCGAAGGCTATTCCAGCGATGAAAAACAGGGACGCATTCTTTTGCTGGCTTGCGGCGCGCTAGCACGTGAAATTCTGGATCTGAAAAAGCGTAACGGCTGGGATCACATGGCGCTGACCTGCCTGCCTGCCATCCTGCATATCCACCCCGATCGCATCACTCAGGCCGTTGAGGATGCCGTCGCCAAACACCGCGACAATTATGACCAGATCTTTGTTGTCTACGCCGATTGCGGAACCGGAGGGCTGCTGCAAAAGGCGTGCGCCGAACTGGGTGTCGAAATGGTTCAGGGACCGCATTGCTATTCCTTCTTCGAAGGTAACACCCGGTTCGAGGCGCGCGGCGAGGATGAAACCACGGCTTTCTATCTGACCGACTTTCTGGCCCGCCAGTTTGATGCGTTCATTTGGAAACCTTTGGGCCTCGATCGGCACCCTGAACTGCGCGACATGTATTTCGGCAACTACACCAAGCTGGTGTACCAGGCACAAACCGACGACCCCGACCTGACCGCTCGCGCGCTCGACTGCGCCGACCGCATGGGCCTGGAATTCGAGCGGCGGTTTACCGGGTACGGAGATCTCGAAACCACGCTGGCAGACTGGGCAGCCCGGTCTTCTTCTGTTTGACAACACCTTGGCGCCCGGGCTGGTCCCTCGCCCGTCCCGATCAGGCGTTTTCCCGCGCTACGTCGCGAATCCGTTCGATCATCGAACGCAGGCCGTTGGACCGTTGCGCTGACAAATGATCATTCAGACCCAATCTCGCCAGTTCCCCGCCGGCGTCCACCATCGGCACGTCACGCACTGGCAACCCATTGTACAACGACCGCAACACCGCAATCAGGCCGCGCACGATCAGTGCATCGCTGTCGCCATCAAAACGAAAAACACCGTTGTCAATCATCGGATGCAGCCAGACCTGGCTGGCGCATCCATGAACCTTTGTGGCCGGAACCTTCAGCGCCTCGTCCAGAGGTTCCATCGCCTTGCCCTGATCGATGACATGACGATACCGGTCTTCCCAGTCCTCAAGGAACTCGAAATCCTCGACGATCTCTTCAAAGGCAGGCGTTGCCATGTTGCCGCTGTCCTTTTGTTACCTTCACTTTTTTGACCTATGCCGAGCATGCGCGTCTGTCCAGTCCCAGTCCGGCTTTTCAAAGCATGGAAATTGCGCTAACCCATTGTCGGAACTACTGCTCAGGGCTTTGAGACCATGAAAAAAACACTCACCTTTCTAATGGTCGCATCGCTGACCCTGTCTGCCTGCAATAGCTGGCGCGATTCTCGGGCGAACCCTTCGAACTGGTTTGGCCCGGGCACGCCCCCACCGGAGGAGGTTCCGGTCGACGAAGCCAATGCGCTTATCCCGAAGCAACGCACCGGAACCGGCCTGTTTTCCCGCCCCGAAGAAGCGGATACGAGCGTCCTGCTTGCAAGGATCGATGAACTGAGGATCGATCCAACACCCTCGGGCGCGATTGTCTATGCATCCGGCACGGCAATACGCCAGGGCGCCTTCAATGCGCGTCTGGTTCCTGTTGTCAGTGAAGAGAACTCGAAAAACGGCGTTCTGGAATTCGGCTTTCGGGTAAATTACCCCAAGGCTCAGACCCGCCAAGGTTCCGAGAGGTCCCGGATGGTTTCGGACGCGATCAATGTCAGCCTGCAGGATCTGCAATCCATCCGTCTGGTGCGGGTGGTCGGCCAGCAGAACACGTTGGAATCGCGGCGGCGCTGATCGGCGTCAGAGGGAAACGACCTTCACGACCTGCCCTTTGGCGGCCAGGGCGATCTTGCCCTCACACAGTTTCAGGGCGTCTTCACCGAACACCTCAAACCGCCAACCCGACATGGCTGGCAGTTCACGTTCGCCCGCTGCGATCTGATCCAGCTCGGAACTGGTTGCAATCAGTTTGGCCGCCACACCCGAACTTTCGGTTTTTGACTTTAGCAGAACGCGCAGCAAGTCAGATAGCGCCGGGTTGACCTTGAGGTTGTCGCGCGCCTTGTCGACCAGCGGTAAATCCGACGAAGGGCAATTCACACCTGTTTCAACCGCTGCCAGAATCCCGTTGGCAATTGCGCCTTTGCGCGCCTCGCGCAGCAACAAACGTGAACCGCCCAGATCTGATGCCGTTTTCGGTTTGGTCGATGCCAGCTCGATCAATGCGTCATCCTTGAACACGCGGCTGCGTGGCACATTGTTTTCCTGCGCGTATGCCTCGCGAAACTTGGCAAGCTCACGCACGACAGCCAGAAATCTTGCCGAATTCGTGCGCGTTTTGACACGCTTCCAAGCTTCCTCAGGCCGCATTTCATAAGTGCCAGCCTCGGTCAGGGTGCGCAGTTCTTCGGCCACCCAATGGCTGCGGCGTGTTTTTTCCAGCTCAGCCGCCAGATGTTCGTAAATCTGACGCAGGTGGGTCACGTCCGCCAGCGCATAGGTCTTTTGCGCATCGGTCAGCGGGCGCCGTGACCAATCCGTAAAGCGAGAAGTCTTGTCGACGCCCTGTCGGCAAATCTTGCGCACAAGCGTCTCATAGCCGACCTGTTCGCCAAATCCGCAGACCATTGCGGCCACCTGCGTATCGAACAGGGGTTTTGGGAAGACACCCGCCTCGACCCAGAAAATCTCCAGATCCTGACGCGCAGCGTGGAACACCTTGACGATGTCCTCATTCCGAAACAGGTCGAAAAGCGGTTCAAGCGACAGCCCATCCGCCAGTGGGTCCACCAGAACGGCGCTGTCTTCGTCGTTGGAAGGGACGGCAAGCTGAACCAGGCAGAGTTTCGAATAATAGGTACGCTCGCGCAGAAACTCGGTGTCCACGGTGACATAAGGGAGGTCCGCCGCGGCCTTGCAGAATGCGGCCAGCTCTTGCGTCGTTGTCAGGGTTTTCATTCGCCGTACTGTTCTTGCTCTTGTTCTTTCAACTGCCCGTTTTTGACCTCGTCCCGAGCCTTTGAGCAAACCATAGGCAGAATAACAGCCGCGTGTAAATCACCCACAGCGGATCACGGCAGCAGAACTGGCGACCTGTTGCCTTCTGCATACCTTCTCAGCACGGCAGGATACAGTTTGTGTTCCCAGGCCAGCACGCGCTCCGCCAAAGATTCCGGCGTATCGCCTGCTTCGACCCTGACTCGCGCCTGTCCCAGGATCGGCCCGTCATCCAGCGCGGCGGTGACTTCGTGCACCGAGCATCCATGCTCCGCGTCGCCCGCCGCGATGGCCCGGGCATGCGTATCCAGACCTTTGTACTTGGGCAGCAGAGAGGGGTGGATATTCAGCATCCTGCCCTGAAACTGGGAAACGAAATCGCCGGTCAGCACCCGCATGAATCCGGCGAGGCACACAATATCCGGCTGTGCTTCCTGCAAGGGTTTCAACAGTTCGGCTTCGAAAGCGGCGCGATCACCGTTGAACGGGCGGTGATCCACCACAGCGGTCGGAATGCCCCGATCCGTGGCCTTTCTTAAACCGCCGGCCTGCGCGTTGTTGGCCAGAACCAGACAGGGACGCGCCGGATGTTCGCCGGTCATACTGTCAACCAACGACACCATGTTCGATCCGCCACCGGAAATCAGGATGGCGACGCGCTTATGGCTCACAGCAATTTACCGGAATAGGATACACCGGGCTGATCGGTAACGGTGCCAATGCGGGAAACGCTTTCTCCGGCTTCAGTCAACAGGTTTGCCAATTCATCAGCACGGTCAGCGGCGCAGACAATGATCATGCCGATGCCGCAGTTGAAAGTCTTCAGCATCTCGGCCTCGGCAATGCCGCCGACCTGAGCCATCCAGCCAAAGACCGGGGGCAGTGTCCACGAACTCAAGTCAATTTCGGCACCCAGATCGTCGGGCAGAACCCGAGGCAGGTTTTCGGTCAGACCGCCGCCGGTAATATGTGCCAGCGCATGTACGCCCCCGGCCCGGATCGCCTGCAGTGCTTGTTTCACATAAAGCCGTGTCGGGGTCAGCAATGCATCGCCCAACGACCCGTCACCAAACGGAGAATCTGCATCCCAGCCCAGGCCCGACATCTCGACCAGTTTGCGCACCAGCGAATACCCGTTGGAATGCACCCCATTGGACGCCAGTCCCAGCAGAACATCGCCTTGCTGCACACCTGCCGGCAGATGCGCACCGCGTTCCATGGCACCGACCGAGAAGCCGGCCAGATCGAAATCTCCTTCCGGGTACATGCCCGGCATTTCCGCCGTCTCTCCACCGATCAGGGCACAGCCAGACTGAACGCAACCTTCAGCAATACCTTCGATGATCCGGGCGGCTGTATCGGTATCCAGCTTGCCGGTCGCAAAGTAGTCCAGGAAAAACAGCGGCTCGGCCCCCTGACAGATCAGGTCGTTGACGCACATGGCGACAAGATCGATGCCCACGCCGTCGACAACGCCAGTATCAATGGCAATCCGCAGTTTCGTTCCAACTCCGTCCGTCGCACCGACCAGGATCGGATCGGTGTATCCCGCGTCTTTCAGATCAAACAAGGCGCCAAACCCGCCCAGGCCGCTCATCACTCCGGAACGGTTGGTCCGCTTGGCCGCAGGTTTAATGCGGTCCACCAATGCGTTTCCCGCATCAATATCGACACCTGCGTCAGCATAGGTGATTCCGTTCTTGCCCGCTGTCATGGCCAACCCTTCCTGAATGCTATTCGCGCGGGTTATTCGATTGCGCCGCGCGTTGCAACGGTCAGGCGCAACAGGTGTGTCACTGGACGCCGCCGGATGCCGTGAACGCCAAGAATTTCAGATTGAGCACCGAACACTCTTGGCGTGCCGATAACATTGCTGTACGTAGCGCGTGTTCCTGGGGGATTAGCTCAATTGGTTAGAGCAGAGCGCTCATAACGCTTTGGTTGGGGGTTCAAGTCCCTCATCCCCTAGGAGAGTGGATTTCCCCATATTACGTTCAGGCACTGTTCGGGTGTTAGTTGGACAAGGAACAATAGATCCGATTCGCGGTAAAGAATCATAACCTTAGCCAGTTGTGGCAAACCTTGCGCTGCGAGAGGGTGAATACCGGAAAAGTGGTGAGCCGTGCAGGACTCGAACCTGCTGCCTCCAAATTAGGAATTTGGCGCTCTATCCAGATGAGCTAACGGCCCTTGCCTCCCAAAGTAATTCGGGGAATGCCCGGACAATGTCAACGGTGTAACGCTTTTGCATTACCGACGGCCGGCCAAGGCACTCAATTTGCTTTCAGCCGAAATATGAAACGAAGACCGAAAAGGCAAAGGTTACTGGGTATTCTTCCCATAGAGCGCAGTTTCAAGATACCGGTCCGGAAGCCCTCCGCAATCGTAGCCGCGATTCGCGCCGGAACTGCCGTTACCGTCCAATAATGATATCCGCACACAGTCCGCCCAGTCGGCTGCTTTCGGCCAGCCGCAAAACGCCGCCGTGCGCGCGGGCTATGTCGGCCACAATCGCCAGCCCCAATCCCACGCCGCTGCCCTTGTTTTGATTCCGGGACGGATCAAGCCGGGTGAAGGGCTTGACCGCCTCGGTGCGCTGTTCCGCAGGGATGCCGGGTCCGTCATCTTCGACCCTGACCCGCAACGACTTCTGCGTCAGGGTCAGACTGACCTCTGCCCTGTCGCCATAGCGAACCGCATTACCGATCAGGTTTTCAACGGCGCGCCGAAATGCCGTCGAGCGCAACATGACGGTTCCTCCGCCTTCGACTGAAACCAGTTCAACCGCTAGCCCGGCGCGTTGTGCGTCGTCCACAATCTGCTGCAGCAGGATTTCCGGGTTCACTTCTTCCGGTGCGCCCTCGGCGGCACCCCGCGAAAACTCCAGAAATGCATCCAGCAGCGATTGCATCTCATTCACGTCCTGCAACAGGGGCGCTGCTTCATCCTCGGGCAACATCGACAGACCCAGTTTCAGACGCGTCAACGGCGTTCTCAGGTCGTGGCTGACCCCGGACAACATCAGGGTACGCTGTTCCATCTGACGTTCGATCCGCGCGCGCATGTCCAGAAAGGCGCTTCCTGCCGCGCGGACTTCGGTGGCACCTCCGGGTGAATACGGCACGACCCTGCCCCGCCCGAAGGCCTGGGCCGCGTTTGCCAGCCGGGTGATCGGTCGCAACTGATTGCGCATGTACAGAAACGATATCGTTGTCATCACTATGGCGAAGAACACCATCGTCACAATCAACTGATGCGGTGTTGTAGGTGACAGGCGGCGACGATCGAATGTCAGTTGTAGCAGTCCCAGGTCCGTATCCAGGTACAGCCGGGCTTCGTGACCGCTGGGAAGGGCCACAGCCGTCAGATTCGGAATCAACGCTCGCAATTCCGCTTCCACCTGAGGCGCGATGAAATCGTACCAGCGCCGCCTGCCGACATCGGGCTGTTCGTTCAGGTCAAGAAACCGAAGCTGCATTTCGAGCGTGGCCAGTTCGGGCCGTATCGCAGCCAACACCTGCTGCTGCGTTTCCGCGTGTTCAACGGCCTCGGTCACCAGCATCACTTCGCGCGACGTCGCGCGCGTCATCTGCGCGGTGACATCCTCCAGGTGTTTTTGCAGAAACGCGATTCCCACCACCAGCAGCAGGACAGCCACCGGCAGAACAATGATCAGGGCAGCCCGGGCGTACAGGCTGCGCGGCATATATGGTTTGAGCCAATGCGTTGACATGCGCTAAACCTAGCGAGCCGCACCGGCAAGAGAAAGAGCACATCGCCCATGCAAGCCCCCGACGATTTCGACCCGCCGACAGGACAGGCCGAGCAATTGCAACACGGCCTCAGACGCATCGTGGCTCCAAACCCGTCTCCGATGACGTATCGCGGGACCAATACTTATCTTCTGGGATCAGGGGACGTCGCGGTTATCGATCCCGGCCCCCTCAGCGAACCGCATCTCGACGCCATTCTGGGCGCGCTGAACCCTGGGCAGAAGATCAGCCACATCTTTGTCACCCACAGCCATCTGGACCATTCTCCCCTCGCCGCCCCTTTGTCCGCCCGCACCGGTGCGCCGATTCTGGCTTTTGGCGGCCCCGAGGCCGGGCGCAGCAACGTAATGCGCGAACTTGCGGAAAACGGTCTTGTTGGCGGTGGTGAAGGAATAGACGGGGATTTTCGCCCGCATGTCGAACTGGCAGACGGCGAAACCGTTGACGGCGACGGCTGGCAGGTCGAGGTTATTCATACGCCGGGCCATCTGGGAAACCACATCGCGCTCGCCTGGGGTGATGTGTGCTTTACAGCGGATCACGTGATGGGCTGGGCCAGTTCTCTGGTGTCTCCGCCGGACGGGGATCTGACCGATTTCATGGTCGCCTGTGAACGTCTTCGTGCCCGTGACTGGTCTGTCTTTCATGCGGGACATGGTGCACCCATTGCCGATCCCGCCGCCCGGCTGGACTGGCTGATCAGCCACCGAAGAAGCCGTGAAGCCCAGATACTGCAGACGCTCAGCGATAACCCCGGCACCGCCCGTGAGCTTGCCGCACGAATTTACACCGACACGCCAGAAACACTTCTGCCCGCAGCCGAGCGGAATGTTTTTGCGCATCTTGTTGATCTTTGGGGAAGATCGCGCGTCCGTCCGACAGGAAAATTGTCGACCGACGCTTGTTTTCACAGGGTGGAATAAGCCGAAAAGAATTTTCGTTTTTCCGGTCGTTCTGCTCTGGACGGCGAAATCCGAGGTTGCTATACGGCCCTCAGTTCCGGCGTAGCTCAGCGGTAGAGCAGTTGACTGTTAATCAATTGGTCGTAGGTTCGATCCCTACCGCCGGAGCCAAATTTTCCAATAGGTTACGCAAAAAGCCGCCCGCTGAAAGGCGGCTTGCGTCCCTTATGCGTCCCCGGAAAGAGTGCGATTCTACGGCAATCCGTGGACCTTGAAGATTTCGACGAAGGTCTGGTCCGTGTACGCGCGCAGCGGGTCTGACTTTGCCACGTCATAGCAGGCGTCTTTGATCCGCAATGCCAATTCCGTTTTGAAGGTGCGGTTGTTTTTCTTGATCTCTACGACCCGGAGGATGGCCCCTGCCCCTTGGTGGCATTCGTTCAACTCGACCAGTTCGTCTTCGATCAGGCTGACCGCCTCTGGCGTGTTCGCTTCCTTGGCGACTTTCTTGAGGTAGTCTGCGGCTTGGTCCTTGTCGCCCTTCTCGCAGGCTTGCTGAGACCATCTGATGTAGTCTTTCCAGATGCGCACGTCTTTCTCGGAGACGTCTGCGATCGCGCTGGTGCCGATCAATGCGGCTGCGATGGTGCTGGCGATCAGCCTCATTTCGCTGCCTCCGCCATTTTTTCCGGCCAGTTTTACTGCCGTGCCGGTCGCCGCGACCACCATCATTTTTCCGCTGCCGCCGATGTCGTTGTATTCGATGCTGACGCCGACCACCGCGTCTGCGCCTAGCGCCACGGCTTCTGCCTTGAGGTCTTCCATCGCCTGCTGGCGCGCGTCCTTCATCGCTGTCTGCATTGTCTGCGAGTTGCCCCCAACCGCGCCCCGCAGGTCGGCCATCATGTCCTTGAAGACGCTCACGCCTAAGACGGTCTCGCCCGCGACGATGCCGAGGCGTTCTGTGACCGGCAGGTTGTGCGCCGTCTCCGTGGTGACGATCATGCCCGCCGCTTGAGCTTGGATGGTGCGCTGTTGTTCTTCCCGCTCTGCGATCTCGATTTGGCGCACTTCTCTTGGCGCTCCGCCGGTGTGGATTGCGATTTGGTCGAGGTGGCAGTCTACGCAGTACCCGATCACTTGTTTGAGGAAGCTGACTTTCGTGCCGCATTTTTTGCAGTTCATTTTGTGTTTCCTGAAAACTCTAGTTTTTCCAATTCTTTCGCAAAACTATCCAACCCATAGGCCAAACCAGCGGCGATAAACCGATCCACACATTTCGTTTCTGCAAATTGCTTTCTGTCAATTTCACTGTTTGGAGGAACGTTGGTCCACCAATCCATATTATTGACCCAAGCAGCAGTACCCTTTGCCGGAAAAATTGTCTTGCCCAACTGTTCCTGTACAAAATTCATTGCTTCGAAAAGTTCATAGCTTCCGCTCATTTCAGCAGCGACGTAACATAGACAATGCGCGGTTTGAAATTCCTTCGCCTCGCTCGCGATAGACGATGTTCCAGCAACGGAAGTAGCAATTAAGATTGCGAAGATTTTCACTGTTTCGATCCCTATTTCTTGATTGGCGCGGCGCCCGAACTCAAGTGCCACACGATTTCGATTGAATCTGAAACTAAGGCATCAGCAATTGGTCAGCTTGGCTTGCAGCGCTAGGACCTTACCCTTGGTGGCCGCGATGTCTCCTGAGACGTCCGCTCCGGACAGGCTAGATACTGGGACGCCAATTAGAAATACGCCCACCGCGTCGCCCACAACTGCGCCTTCCTGCTTGCTCGACAGCGCCGCTAGGCGTGTCTGCTCTTGGTGCAGGATATTTGCTGCCTGTGAACATGACGTATTGGTGTATGCGCCAGCCATGCTTACCGGTGCGATGGCTGATGGCGATTGCGCGCAAGCCGATACCAATGTACCGCCCAACAGGGCCGTAGCGACAACAGCTTTTTTCATTTTTCCGATCCTTTCCTTATTCATGCTTTTCTCAGCAATCAACCTAGGCAAGCGAGCGGTTCACTGATTTTCAAAGATTGCCGTTGAGTTTGTGATTTTTGCCAAAATTGAACTTTTTTGTTGCTGAAAAAGCATCAATAGACATCTGTTTTAATGTGATTTTCTCTGAAACATTAACAATGTCAAAAATTGTTATTAAACCACAACACAAAGTCTCGTCGCCACGATAACGACGAGTGTTTTGGGTAGTGCTTAGGGATTGGTCGCGCGATGAGTAAGGTTGATATTTCTCGTTTGAGCCATCTGATAGATGTCTTCAATTCCATTTCGGACGACAAGTCATCTTTGGAGCGAGTTCTCCATGCAGCCGGGCTGTCAGCTGATGATATCGCGCCGAACGTCGAAGAAGTACTTGCTTCAAAGGAAGCAGGATTCGTAAGAGCGGCCTGCGATGAGCTTCGGGACAACACTTTCGGAGCCAAAGCAGGTCTCACCTTTAAGGAATCTGCCTCATTAACGGGCTATATTGCAAAATACTCAAAGAGCCTTGAAGCCGCAATCCGGAACACATCGAGGTTTTCAACTCTAATTGATCCCGCTTTTTCGTACACTCTGAACATATCTAGCAACTATTGTTCCTTCGTAGTGTCCTACAAGGACGCGACCTTCGCGAAGTTCCACAGGCACACCGAGTTCGCTTTATTTGGAGCAATCTCTCGGATGCGATCGCTAACTGGGGTCGATTTCTACCCCGTAGAGGCTCGATTTAAGCACGAAAGAAACTCACCGCGTGATCTCGAAAAAATGTTGGGTTTCCGATTTCCTTTGGCGCTGAGAACATAGAGGTTATTTTGCCCCTCTCTGTTTTAGATCTGCCTATTCCAACCTACGAACCTCGCCTGAGAATGCACCTGATGAAGTACGGCGAGCAGTTGTTGAGCCAAGTCCCTAACGAGAAACCCGGCCTCCGATCAAGAATTGAAGCGCTGCTTTCCAACGGGTTACCGGGAAGAATGCTGCCAGCAGAAGAAATTGCCTCTTGTCTTGGCATGAGCAAAAGGACATTTGCGAGAAAGTTGAATGAGGAAGGCTTAGGTTACCGAGAAATCGTCGACGAGCTAAGGTGTGATCTCGCCAAAACTTATTTGAAAGATGGCATCAACGTTTCCGAAATTTCATTCATTCTGGACTACGCAGACTCCGCCGCTTTCTCGACTGCATTCAAAAGGTGGACCGGTGAAACTCCGAGTGCATATCGCCAATCCGCCTAGCTTCTAAGGACGGGGGCGGTTCGCAAGCTTCGGATTTCCTGCCGCGACCCCCGCCCTCCGGTTCTTTCGCGCAACGCGGTTAAATTATTATTATTTTTTAGCGATTTATCAAAGATTATCAAACAATTACAAATAAAGGGAAAAGCCGAAAATTGCTAGGCAAAAGGCCAAACAGGGCCTTAGCTCAATAAACTGAATGAATTCTGATACTTATGAGGATTTGTGGTCGTTGGGCATATTGACCCTCTGGGCGGGCTGGCCAAAAAGACTGTAGAATACTCAGAGCAATCTGGTTTCTGAAGGGCGGTAGAATACAAAGTTTGAATGCCGTCTTTGGGCTCAACGAGACCGTTGGCCGCGCCGTCAAGGAAAGTCCGCCTTGAGTCGCAGCCGTATCAGATCAGAAGATCTTGTACTTCACCCTTCAAAAAAACGTATTTGCATCTGGACCTCCGCTTTGCCTGTTGATACACGCAGCTCAGTTCCGGCGTAGCTCAGCGGTAGAGCAGTTGACTGTTAATCAATTGGTCGTAGGTTCGATCCCTACCGCCGGAGCCAAAATACCAGAAAAACAAGAGCTTAACCGGTCAGCGCATTCGCGTGATCTGAACGCAAAATGCGTTTCATCACCTTGCCGGTTGCACTCAGTGGAAGGGCGTCGACAAAGACGACCCTGTCCGGGATTTGCCACGAGGCGATTTTCCCATCAAAGAACGACAATATCTCGTCCGGCGCCGGATCCTGCCCATCGGCCCGGACCGCCACAAGCAGCGGGCGTTCGCCCCATTTGGCGTGTGGTACGCCGACGACGGCGGCCGTGGCCAGTTGAGGATGCGCAACGGCAATGTTCTCCAGTTCTACCGAACTGATCCATTCGCCACCCGACTTGATGATGTCCTTGGACCGGTCGCGGATCGTCATGTATCCGTCCGCGTCCAGCGTGGCGACGTCTCCGGTCACAAACCAGCCATCCTGCAATAGGTCCTCGTCCTGCATCCGGAAATAGCTGTCCAGCACCCAATGCCCGCGCACCAACAGGTCGCCCTGCGTCTGTCCGTCGTGCGGCAGATCGTTGCCTGCGTCATCCACGATTTTCAGCTCGACCCCAAACGGCGGGCGACCTTGATTTTCGCGCAACCTGTGCTGTTCTTCAACCGGAAGGTCACGGTGTTTTGCCAAAGCAACATTCGCGGTGCCCAGGGGGCTCATCTCGCTCATGCCCCAGGCGTGCACCGTGTCGACACCATAGGATTCCCTGAACGTTTCGATCATTGATGGCGGGCATGCGGCACCACCGATCACCGTACGGTTCAGACTGGCCAGTTTGCTGCCGGACTGTTCGGCATATGCCAGCAAACCCTGCCAGATCGTCGGCACACCCATGGCCAGCGTAACGCCATATTTGTCGATCAGCTTGACCAGCGCTTCCCCGTGCAGATCAGGGCCAGGCAGAACCATGCGTGATCCGGACATGGCACAGGCATAGGGCGACCCCCAGGCATTGACGTGAAACATCGGAACAACCGGCAGGACCACATCAACCGCCGAAAACCCGATGACATCCGTAGCGTTCGACGCAAAGCTGTGCAGCACCGTCGAACGATGGGAATACAGAACCCCCTTTGGGTTCCCGGTTGTTCCGGACGTGTAGCACAGGCCCGCAGCGGTATTTTCATCAAAGCTGGGCCAATCAAAGTCCGCCTTGCCGGTTTCCAGTAGCTCGTCATAGAACTGCAATCCTGGGATCTGCGACAGGGCATCCTGATTTCTCGGTCCCATCAGTACGTAGTGCTGTACTTCGGTCAGTTTGTCGCGCAGCGCCGCGACCAAGGGGATGAAGGTCGCGTCAAAGAACAGGACCCGATCCTTTGCGTGGTTGATGATGTATGTAAGCTGTTCGGGAAACAGGCGCGGGTTCACAGTATGGCAGACATACCCGGCCCCCGAAGTTGCATAGTAGATTTCCAGATGGCGGCGGTTGTTCCATGCAAGCGTACCAATCCGGTCCTGCGGCTGCAGGCCCAGTTGCGTAATTGCGGACGCAAGCCGACGCGCATTTCGGGCAATCTCGGACCAGTTGGTCTGTGTGAAGGTTCCATCGGTTTCTACCGAATGAATCTCGGTCTGTCCGTGATAGCGTTCCGCATGATCAATCAGCGACGAAATCAGCATTGGCTGCGTCATCATCTGTCCCAGCATGGGCATCCTCCCTTTGGCTGCGCCGCAAGAGGCCCGCGGCGCTGATCCCTGATCATCAATCTGCACCGGACCAAGTCTCGGCGGTCTGATCAGAGCGTCTCCCCCGACAAATCCTGCCAATCATTTAATTGTCTGACAATAAAAGATTGTACAAAACCGCGCTAAGGGAGCCGGTGTTTTTAGGGAATTCAGGCTCTGTGACGTAGGGCGTAGTCTACCAAGGCAGCGGTCGAACCGTCCTTTTTCGCGGCACTTTCGTCGCCGTCGATGATTGGTCCCAGAGATGTAGCAAGCTCTTTACCCAGCTCAACGCCCCATTGGTCGAACGAGTTGATGCCCAGCAAAATGCCCTCCACGAAAACCCGATGTTCATAGAGTGCAATGATCTGGCCTAGCACAAACGGGGTCAGGTTTGGATAGATCAGCGTCGAGGATGGACGGTTACCCGGAAACACGCGGTGACGCGCCTGCCGCACCAGCTCATCGCCCTTCAACCCCTTGTCTGCCATCCGCGACCGCGCTTCGTCCAGCGAACGCCCGCGCATCAGCGCTTCGGATTGGGCCAGACAATTGGCCAGCAAAAGGCGGTGGTGATGCGCCAGTTCAGGTTCGTGTCCTTCTGCGGCCACCATGAACTCGCACGGGATTATGTCGGTGCCCTGATGGATCAGCTGGTAAAAGGCGTGCTGTCCGTTTGTTCCCGGCTCTCCCCAGACAACCGGGCCAGACGGCACGGTCAACGGGCTGCCATCCATGGCGACCGACTTGCCGTTCGATTCCATTTCAAGCTGTTGGAAATAGGCCGGAAGACGCAGCAAACGCTGATCATAGGGCAGAACGGCGCGGCTGGGATAGCCCAGTACCTGACGGTGCCATACACCAACAAGCGCCAGCATCACCGGCATATTCTCGGACCACTCAGCCGACCGGAAATGCAGGTCCATTGCCTGACCGCCACGCAGGAACGCGTCAAAGGCGTTGGACCCGACGGCGATCATCACCGGCAGGCCAACTGGCCCCCAGACGGAATAGCGCCCGCCGACCCAGTCGGCGAAACCAAATACGCGGTCTTCCGGGATGCCAAAGGCCTGCGTCTTGTCAAGCGCGCTTGACACGGCGGCAAATTGACGGGCCGGGTCACCGCCGCCGTCCAGCATCCAGGCGCGCGCTGTTCGGGCATTGGTCATTGTTTCGATGGTCGTGAACGTCTTGGAGGCGACTATGACCAGCGTTCGCGTTGGATCCAGCTGGCGCAACGTATCCGCGATATGCGCACCATCCACGTTCGAGACATAGTGCAGCCTTGGACCGTCATGGTATGGCGAAAGCGCATGGGTGGCCATGACGGGCCCCAGGTCGGATCCGCCGATCCCGATATTCACTACATCCGTAAAGCTACCCCCTGCCCCAACGATCGAGCCTCCGCGTACTTCTTCCGCAAAAACGCGCATCCGCTGCAATGTGTCCAGAACCTCTGGCATCACATCCTGACCATCGACCTCAACCGGCCCGCCATCCAAATTTCGCAGCGCGGTGTGAAGGACCGCGCGCCCTTCGGTCTGATTTATTTTCTCGCCGTTAAACATGGCGGCACGCTTGTCGGCCAGCCCCGCAGAATCGCAGAGCCCGGTCAAGGCGTCGCGAATTTCCAAGTTGATCAGGGTTTTGGAGTAGTCGAACAGCAGATCCCCGGCAGATGCCGAAAACTCGTGCGCCCGGTCAGCGTCACTGTCGAAAAGGTCCAGAATGCTGTGATCCTTCGCAGATGTTGCCAGCGATTTGAGAGTGTCCAACTGCATTGTCATCACTCCGCCCAGTGAACCGTCAAACCGCTCAGAACCGCGGCGATCGGCGCTTCTTCCGGCGGCAGTGACATTGCGCGTTCCAGCGCCTCGCGCTTGGATGCGCCATAGATGACCAGATGTTTGGACAGCGCCCCATCCAGTACCGGCGCGGTCAGGGTGATGCGCGCTTCGGGCTGAACTTCGGTACGAGCCACCGCCAGTGTAGGTGCGTGGCTGCTCAGGGCTGCCTCGAGCCCGTCCATACCGGGAAACAACGATGCCGTGTGCATGTCTTCGCCCATGCCCAGCACCAGAACCGACAAAGGCAGAACCGGGGCAAGAAGGCTTTCAATCTCGGGTAAAATCTCTTCGGGCGCCTTGCCGGAAACATAAAGCGGAAGATATTGCGCGACCGAGGCCCGGCTGGTCAGCAAACGTTCGCGAATGAGCCGTTCGTTCGAGCGGTCGTGGTCGCCCGGAACGCAGCGTTCATCCGTCGGCAGGACACATACCCGGTCCCACTCAAGATCGGCGGCGCAAAGCCCATCGAAGATCGGCCCCGGTGTCGTGCCCCCCGGAACAGCCAAAGACACCACGTCATGATGCAGCAAGGCCGCCTCAAGATCCCCGGCCAACGCGTTTGCCACGTCGATGGCCAGCATGTCGCGGTCTGCATATTCCTGAATATTCATGGCTTTATCCCTTGCCAGTGGCGACCATCTCTTTTCATCAGCTGCTCGGCGTCGCCCGGACCGGTGCTGCCTGTATCATAGGGTTTCGGCACGTCACCCCGCGCCTGCCACCCGGCAATGATCGGGTCGGTCCAGGCCCACGCGGCCTCGACCTCGTCCCCGCGCATGAACAGGGTCTGGTTGCCCCGGATCACGTCCATGACAAGCCGTTCATAAGCGTCCGGCGGGTCCTGATTTTCGGGGCCCAGAGCAACGGCAAAGCTCATGTCCAGCGGCACGTCGATCAGACGCATCCCCCCTTGTCCCGGTTCCTTGATCGTGACCTTGAGCGTGATGCCCTCATTTGGCTGCAGCCGGATGGACAGCGCATTGGCATGCCGCCCGGATTCCTCACCAAAGATCGAGTGCGGCGCATCCTTGAACTGCACATTGATCACCGAGGACCGCGCCACCAGCCGCTTGCCTGTACGCATGTAGAACGGGGTCCCCGCCCAACGCCAATTGCTGATATGGGCCCGCAAGGCTACGTAGCTTTCCGTGGTCGAACGCGGGTTGCCCACAACGTCACGATAGCCGGGCATGCCGCCGCCTGCCGCAAATTGACCGCGCACGATGTGGTGCGGCTCAACCGGGTCCAGTGCACGAATGACTTTCAGTTTTTCATCCCGCACCGCGTCCGGGTCGAACTTGGCCGGCGGTTCCATCGCGATCAGGCACAGAAGCTGCATCAGATGGTTCTGCATCATATCACGCATTGCACCTGCGCGGTCATAATACTCCTCGCGGCCGTCTATGCCGACGGTCTCGGCAACGGTGATCTGGATGTGATCGACATACTGGCTGTTCCACAACGGTTCGAACAGCATGTTCCCGAAGCGGACGGCCATCAGGTTTTGAACCGTTTCCTTGCCCAGGTAGTGATCAATCCGATAGATTTGCCCTTCTTCGAAATGCGCCGCCAAAGTCGCATTCAGGGCCCGCGCACTGTCCAGATCATGCCCAAAAGGTTTTTCAACCACGATCCTGGTTTGCGATGTCGCCAGATCGTTGGATTTGATACGCTCTGCAAGTGGGCCAAACAATCTTGGACCAACCGAAAAGTAAAAGGCGCGGATGCGGTCGATTGTCAGTTTTTCCGCCAGCCGGTCCCATCCCACTGTCGACAGGCCGTCCAGAGCGACATAATCGACACGTTGAAGGAAGCTTTCCAGCGCCGCTTCGTCCTGACAATGCCGAGACGCGTGCTGACGCAGAGATTCGGCCACGATATCGCGGAACCCCTGACGGTCATGATCCCCTCGTGCCGCGCCGATGATCTGAACATCGTCGGGCCATTGCCTTGCACAGAACCTCCGGAACAACGCAGGAAGAATCTTGCGCTTTGCCAGATCGCCGGTTGCGCCGAAAATGACCAGATCGAACGGGTCCACAGGTATGACACGAGAAACCATGGGTTTTCCTTACCTTGCCCCTGACGGCATGTCCAATGTTAGCGCAATCAACCTTCAATTCTCGCGGGTCATCAAAACTCTGTCAGGACCGCCGCGTCATACTTAACTCTGCTGTCCCGAAAGGTTAAGTCATTCTGACGACTGCAAGGAACCGGATACGGGAATGAAAGACAACGCTGCCCAAATCGCCAATGCTGGAAAATTTCAGGACAAACTGATGACAGCAGACGGTCAGATTCGCGCCTCGGTAAAGCTGAGCAATCCCGAAACGCTTTGGTTCAACACCGGAACCCTATGCAATATCGAATGCGTGAACTGTTATATTGCCAGCAGTCCAACCAACGATGCTCTGGTCTATATCACGGCGGCGGAGGTGACTGATTTTCTGAAGCAAATCAAATCCAGAAACTGGCCGGTCCGCGAAATTGGATTCACTGGCGGCGAGCCGTTCATGAACCCCGAGATGATCGACATGACCCGTGCCGCCTTGGACCACGGGTTTGAGGTCCTGATCCTGACCAACGCCATGAAACCGATGATGCGCCGCAAGATGCGCGAGGGCCTTTTAGGTCTGCAACGTGACTTTGGCGACAAGCTGACATTGCGGGTCTCGGTCGATCACTTCCTGCCCGAACTGCACGACAAGGAACGCGGCACAGGAAGCTTTGGAAAAACCCAGACCGGGATGGAATGGCTGCGCGACAACGGGATCAAAATGGCGGTTGCCGGTCGTACGGTCTGGGGGGATACCGACACAGAAAGCCGCGCCGGCTATGCGGCGTTTTTTGCAGAGCATGGCTTTGACATCGACGCGCACGACCCTGGTCAAACTGTCCTGTTTCCCGAGATGGACGAAACCGCCGAAGTACCTGAAATCACGACCGCTTGTTGGGGCATACTGGACAAATCTCCCGACAGCGTCATGTGCGCCTCGTCCCGCATGGTGGTCAAACGCAAAGGCGCGGATCGTCCGGCGGTTCTGGCCTGCACCTTGCTACCCTATGAGGCTGAGTTCGAGATGGGGCCGACACTTGCAGACGCTGAGGCGGACGTGCACCTGAACCACCCCCATTGCGCCAAATTCTGTGTCCTGGGCGGCGCAAGCTGTTCCGCCTGAACCTCAGTTCAGTTCCGGGGATTTCCAGTATTTGGTTCCGGACGCCCCGGCAGACACGCGCCAGCCCTTTTTACTGAGCACAAAGAACGAACGCCCCTCGGTGAACCGGACCGTCTCGCTTTTGCTGTCATCGCCGTACATGGCACCGGATTCAGCCGTCGCGTCGTATCCGTAGGCGATAAAGTGCTCCAGATCTGCGGGGGTCTCGAACAGGATGACGAACTTGGTTTCAAAACCGCCGATGCCGATGGCCGCACCTACCCCACCTGTTCCCATATTCATGTAAGTGTGCTGACCTGTTTCTTTTGATACTGCCACTCCTCGGCCATATCCTGCGGAAACCGGAAAAACCGTGACTTTACGGGAATCAAACACCGCATAGCCTGCACTGATTTCATAAAGAAACGCCGCATCCGGGTTTTCCGCCAGTAACTGGGTCAGTACCGTTTCCGCCATAGCATCCAGCTTGGCGCGTGTTTCTTCCGGGGTGGCTTCGTTAGTCACCAGATCGGCGGTTGAATTGAGCGTCTCATCAACCGCGCCTGCGCCCTTCTTGAGTGTCCCGCCGACGGCTTCGGCCCCCTGACCGATGGCGTCCGCCGTGCTTTCAGCACCCTTTTTTATCTTGTCCAAAACTCCTTCGGACGATGCCGGCCCGCAAAACGTCAAACAGGCGGCAACCGCAATCATTACTCTCTGCATCAGGCTAATCCGTGTGTGATCCGAAGTCTGAAGCGCACCTTAACCGATACAACAGAAAATGACACAGGCAACATCAACAGCTGCCTTTCTGGTCCGTTTTCAGTTCACCCGAAATTCACCTACCATGTTACGCCATTCACCCGGTGCGATCATCTTGCGATGCGTGAACCGGACGGAATGAAGCGGCCCTTCGATTTCGCGTTGCCAAAAGTCAATGAAATCAAACAGCTTCGGGTGATCCGGCGCAAGATCGTAATCCTGCCAGATGAACGTATTCAGGACATGAATGTAGTCGGGCATGTGATAGAAGAATTCCGCTGTTGTCAGCCCGTACCCCTTTAACATCAGCTCCGTTTCACTTCGCTCCATGCAGACCTCCGATTTCTGTCAAGGTCTCTTCAGCATAGCATGCAAACCACCTAATCCTTACTTAACAATATGTTACTCTGATGTTACCGAGGTTATTCTTGCGCGATTACGCAGGTTGCTTGCACCTTATGTGCCGGGTCTGATAAGGTGCATCCACAAGATATAGACTCCGCACAAAGAACGGGCAGTTTACGTGAGCGATACGCCAGAAACCCCTGAAAACATGGACGAAACCCCACCGGCACGCCCCGCTTATGACGGCCCGACGGTGTCCATCGAATCCGAGATGCGCACGTCGTACCTCGATTATGCGATGTCCGTCATCGTCAGCCGTGCAATCCCCGATCTGCGCGACGGGCTGAAACCGGTCCACCGGCGTATCCTCTATGCGATGCACGAGACGGGGAACACGCACGACAAAGCATACCGCAAGTCCGCGCGTCCTGTTGGCGATGTGATGGGTAAGTACCACCCGCACGGTGACAGCGCGATCTATGACGCGCTGGTGCGGATGGCGCAGGATTTTTCGATGTCGCTGCCGCTTCTGGATGGTCAGGGCAACTTTGGATCGATGGACGGCGACAACCCGGCGGCCATGCGGTACACCGAAGTCCGAATGGACAAACCTGCTGCGTCGCTGCTGGCCGATATCGAAAAAGAGACGGTCGATTTTCAGGACAACTACGACGGCAAGGACAAGGAACCGACTGTCCTGCCCGCGCGCTTCCCGAACATGCTGGTCAACGGTGCCGGCGGTATTGCCGTTGGTATGGCGACCAACATCCCGCCACATAATCTGGGCGAAGTGGTCGATGCCACGCTGGCGCTGATCGACGATCCGGACCTGACCTCCGAGCAACTTATCGAATACGTCCCCGGTCCCGATTTCCCGACCGGCGGCGTGATGCTGGGCCGCTCCGGTGCGCGCAAAGCCTATCTGGAAGGCCGCGGCAGCGTCATCATACGCGCCAAGACCCGCGTCGAGGAGATCCGCAAAGACCGTTACGCCATTGTCGTGGACGAGATTCCCTATCAGGTGAACAAAGCTGCGATGATCGAAAAGATCGCCGAAGCCGTGCGTGAGAAACGCATAGAAGGCGTTGCTCATGTACAGGACGAGTCCGACCGCAACGGTGTACGCGTGGTGGTCGAGCTGAAGCGCGATGCAACGCCCGAAGTGGTTCTGAACCAGCTTTACCGGTTCTCGCCGATGCAAACCTCGTTCGGCTGCAACATGCTGGCGCTGAACGGTGGCCGCCCCGAGCAGTTGACCCTGCGCCGCTTCCTGACCTCGTTCATCGACTTCCGCGAAGATGTTGTCGCCCGCCGCACGGCATACGACCTGCGCAAGGCCCGCGAACGCAGCCATATCCTGTGTGGTCTGGCAGTGGCCGTTTCGAACGTGGACGAGGTGGTCGCCACGATCCGCTCATCCGCCGACGCCGCCGAGGCGCGCGAGAAGCTGATGACCCGCCGCTGGCCCGCTGCCGAAATCGAGGGTTATCTGCGCCTGATCGATGACCCTCTGTCCAGAATGAACGACGACGGCACCTATAACCTGACCGAAGTTCAGGCCCGTGCCATCCTCGAACTGCGCTTGCAGCGTCTGACTCAACTGGGCGTCAAAGAGGTCACGGACGAGCTGGAGCAACTGGCCGCCAAGATCAAGGAATACCTGGATATTCTGTCCTCGCGCGAGCGCATCATGGGCATCATCGGCGATGAGTTGCGCGAAGTGCGTGACCAGTTCGCCGTTCCACGCCGCACCGAGATTGTCGACTGGTCCGGCGACATGGAAGACGAAGACCTGATCGAGCGTGAAGACATGGTCGTGACCGTCACTTCGGGCGGGTACATCAAACGCACGCCGCTGGCCGATTTTCGCGCCCAGAAACGCGGCGGCAAGGGTCTGTCGGGTATGCAAACCAAGGAAGAGGACGTGGTCACCACCCTCTTTGTGGCCAACACCCATACGCAATTGCTGTTCTTCACCACCGAAGGGATGGTCTACAAGCTCAAGACCTGGCGTTTGCCGCAGTCCGGGCGCACCGGCAAGGGCAAGGCTATCGTTAACATCCTGCCGATCCCGACCGGCGTTTCCATCGCGGCTATCATGCCCGTGGATGTACCGGATGATGAATGGGAAAACCTGCAGATCGTATTCGCCACCAGCGCCGGAGATGTACGCCGCAATGCGCTGAGCGATTTCACCAACGTCAAGCGCAATGGCAAGATTGCGATGGACCTGCCGGAAAGCGTGGAACTGGTGAATGCCCGCATCTGTTCGGAAGATGACGACGTGATGCTGGTCACCAATTCCGGCCGCGCGATCCGGTTCCAGACCACGGCTGTCCGGGTTTTCAAGGGCCGCAAGTCGACGGGTGTACGCGGCATCAAGCTGACCAACGGCGACCGGGTCGTTTCAATGTCGGTCATCCGCCATTTCGAGGCAACCTCGGACGAGCGTGCCGCTTACCTCAAAATGCGTCGCCTGATGGCCGGTGTTACCGATGAGGCCGAGGCCGACGAGGATGAAGGCAACGCCGACAGCGTTCTGCCTCAGGAGCGGTATGCCGAGATGTCGGCGGCCGAAAACCTGATCCTGACCATCACGACAGGCGGTTCGGGCAAGCTGAGCTCCAGCCATGATTACCCGGTTCGCGGGCGCGGTGGCATGGGCGTTGCGGCCATGGACAAAGCCATGCGCGGTGGCGAACTGGTGGCTTCGTTCCCGGTTGAAATCGACGATCAGATCATGCTGGCCACCTCCAAGGGCCAGTCGATCCGGGTGCCGGTCGATGGCATTTCCTTCCGCTCGCGTTCGGCAGGCGGCGTGAAGGTGTTCAACACCGGGAAAGGCGAAGAAGTCGTCAGCGTTGCCTGGATTGCCGATCAGGGCGACGAAGAGACTGAAGAGTAAATTCTGCCGGACCGCGCAGTCATTCTCTGTGCGGCCCGGCAGCAAAAAGCGTTTCTGTCTCGGTATCTTCCGACTAGAGTGACGCCATGTTCATCCTGATCGCCTGCCTGCTGCTTGTCACCGGTTTCCTCGGCTATCGCTACTGGTCCAAAAGGCAAACGCGGAACTCTCTGCTGTCGTCTCCTTTGTCCGATCACGAGCGTGCCGTGATCGCCGATCAGGTTCCCATGATCAGACGGCTCCCGGCCCGGTTTCGGACCACGCTGGAGGGCAAGGTCAACCTGTTTCTTGATCAGGTCGAGTTTTATGGCTGTGACGGGCTGGACGTGACCGAGGAAATGCAGCTTTCGATCGCGACGCAGGCCTGTCTGCTCGTGGTGAACAGTGATCTTTGGTATGACAATCTGACCACGATCCTGATTTATCCCAGCGCTTTCAAATCCCGTCAGAGCCGACGCAGCGGTTACGTCGTGACCGAAAAAGAAATCGTCCGCACCGGTGAAAGCTGGGACCGGGGGCCGGTTATCCTGTCCTGGGCGCATAGCCGTCAGGGCGCGATGGATGACCGTGACGGGCAGAATGTCGTATTGCACGAATTCGCCCACCAGATCGACGACCTGTCAGGCGGCACAAACGGCGTACCAGTCCTGAGCGAAGGTCAGAGCTTTGCCGAGTGGGAAAGCGTTTTCCTTACCGCTTTTGACGCCCATGTTCACGCGGTCGAGACCGGGCGTCACACCGTTATCGACCCTTATGGCGCCACGGGGCACGAAGAATTCTTCGCAGTTTCAGTCGAGGTGTTTTTCGAACGGCCCCAAGCTCTGAAACACGAGGTGCCGGATGTATACGAACAGTTGTCCAAACTGTTCCGTCTGGACCCGGTGACGTGGGGTTGAACTGCGGCCAGGCTGCGAAACCCCGGGCGCAGTTCTTTCATCACAATCCGTAAATCGATCCGAACTTTTCTTCCAGATAGGTCAACAGCGGCTCAGCGCCCGGCTCCAAACCACTGGCGCGGGCGATGATTTCCCGCGGCGCATACAGCCCGCCATGCCGCTGCACATTCTCGCGCAGCCATCCTGTAGCTCCTGAAGTGTCGCCCTTGGCAAGCTGCGCATCCAACCCCGGAACTGCGGCGCGTAAGGCCTGATTCAGACACCCGGCATAAACATTGCCCAGTGAATAGGTCGGGAAGTACCCAAACAGTCCGATCGACCAGTGCACGTCCTGCAAACATCCGTTCGAGGGCTTGTCGACCGCGTAACCGAAATCGGCCTTGAACCGGTCGTTCCAGGCAGCCTCCAAGTCACTCACCTGCAGATCACCTGCCATCAGCGCACGTTCCAGATCAAAGCGCAGCATGATGTGCAGATTGTACTGCACCTCATCCGCTTCGGTCCGGATGTACCCGTTGTGGACGCGGTTGACGGTTGCATAAAACGCCTCCGCATCGGGGATTCCAAAACCGCCGAAAACCTCGACCATCTGACCGAACAACCAGCCCGTGAAGGCGCGCGAGCGGCCCAGCTGGTTCTCGTATATCCGGCTTTGGCTCTCATGCACGCCCATGGACACACCGCTGCCCAGCGGGGTCAGCAGATAGGCACTGTCAATGCCCTGTTCATACGCGGCGTGGCCAACCTCGTGAATCGTTGAGTAGAAACAATTGAACGGGTCGGTCTCGCTGGTCCGCGTGGTAATCCGCACATCCAGACCAGAGCCCGAGCTGAACGGATGCACGGCCTTGTCCACGCGTCCGTTGTTCAGGTCATAGCCGAAGGCTACAGCCAGCTGTTGCGACAGTTTCATCTGCGACGCTTCATCAAACCTTCCGCTCAGCGCAGCCGGTTCCGGCCGGTCCAGAACCGCAGCACGCAGGGCAACCAGCCGCGGGCGCATCTCATCAAAGATGGCGGCGATCTGGGCACCCGTCGTATAGGGCTCATAATCCTCGACCATAGCGTCATAAATGTCGCCGCCCTGCGCCAGGGCCTCACCTTCCTGACGTTTCAGCGAGACGACCTCAGCCAGAACCGGAAGAAAGGCCGATACATCTTCATCAGCACGAGCCTGCGCCCATTTCCCCTGCGCCGCAGATGTCACGCGGGCAATTGCCGTCGCCAGATCAGCCGGCACCTTGACCGCCCGTTCATAAGCACGGCGAATTTCGCGCAACTGGGCCTTGCCGATCTCGTCCTGAGGCGCGGCCTGATCCAGCCAATCGGCCACCCGCGGGTCAGACCGACGGGCATGCAGAACCGCCTCGATCGCCGCCATTTCCTCGGCCCGTTGAGGGGCAGCCCCACGCGGCATGACTGTTTCCTGATCCCAACCCAGACGCCCGGCAATCTGTCCCAGGGCCGAAGTTTCGCGCTGAAAAGCCATCAGGTCATTGAATGCAGTCATGTAAGTCACGCTCCGCGTAGTGAAGTTGCGATGGGATAGGCCGTCAGGAAACGCGCACGCAGGATCAGCGTCCAAACCACAACGGCCATGAACTGATGGAATATGGCGATCTGCCATGGCGCCCCGTAGACCACCGTCAGGATTCCCACGACCACTTGCAGCGACAAGGCCGCAAAGGCCGCATTGAATGCAAATCGGGTCTGGAGATGCGCGCTGGTTCCGCCACGACGCCAAACGACAACCGCAAACGCAAACAGAAGATAACCGGCGCAGCGATGGATGAACTGCACCAGCCCCGGGCTTTCGAAGAAGTTCCGCCAGATCGGTTCCAGCATTGTTGCGTCAGGCGGCAGAAGCTGCCCGCCGATCAACGGCCAGTCGGTATAAGAACGACCGGCGTCGATCCCCGCAACCAAGGCGCCAATGAGTATTTGCAAAAAGGCGAAATGCATCAGGCTGGTTGAGAGAGAAAACAGCTTTGCCTCTTTCGCACGGCGGGCCTGCATCAGGTCGCGCTCCTCCCGGCCCAGCAGAAGGATGTACCAGGCGAGGAACCCTAAGATCACGAAGGCCAGCCCCAGGTGTATTGCCAGCCGATAGCTGGCGACGGCCGTCATCCCTTCGCCCTGGGTCACGCCCGAGGCGACCATCCACCAGCCAACTGCACCCTGAACGCCACCCAATGCGCCGGGGATCAGCAATCGCCCGGTCCAACCGGTCGGTATCTTGCGCGTCACCAAGAAGCCCAGGAACCCGAGCGCCCAGACCAAACCGATCACACGGCCCAGCTGCCGATGACCCCATTCCCACCAGTAGATCGACTTGAAATCATCGAGTTCCATCCACTGGTTCTGAATGCGCCATTGATCGATCTGCTTGTATTTGTCGAACTCGGCCTGCCAGTCGGCCTCGGACATCGGCGGGATGGCTCCGGTAACAGGGCGCCATTCGGTGATCGACAATCCGCTGTCGGTCAGCCGCGTCAGCCCGCCTACGGCGATCATGATCACGACCAGGGCAAACAGGCTCATCAGCCAGACGCGAATGGCCCCGCGCGCACCGCCCCGGCCCCGGTCGATCATCCCCGGCTGCACCGCCTTTTGTTTTTCGGTGTCCGAAACTTCTTCGAAGATGCTGCGCTTGCCGCTCATGCCGTCCTCATGCCTTTGATTTTCACGCAAGCTAGGGCTACCGGAGTGTAAGGTCCAGCCTCAGCCCTTTTCCTTCCAGCGGACCATCTGCCGCATGACACCGTGCAACATCTGCACATCTGCCCGTGTCATGTTCATCCGCGACCAAAGATTGCGCAGGTTCACCTTCATCCCATCGGCCTTCTCTGGCGGATAAAAGAATCCCGCGGTCTCAAGCCGGTCTTCGAAATGTTCGGCCAGTTTCTCAACCTCGATCCCTGTCGCCCAGTCGCCCTTGCCCAGATCGGTGGTCTCGTGCACCACGTCTCCGGTCTGGCGCATCCACTCGTAAGCGGTCAGCAGCACGCACTGCCCGAGGTTCAGCGAGGCGTACTCGGGGTTCACAGGAACCGAAATGATGGCGTTTGCCTTCGCAATATCCTCATTCTCAAGCCCTGCGCGTTCCGGTCCGAACAGAACCGCAACCTTTTGACCGGCTGCAACTTTTTCGGCGGCCAGTTGCATGGCGCGCTCGGGGCTGTAAACCGGTTTGGTCAACCCGCGCTGACGGGCCGTGGTGGCAAAGACAAAGGTGCTGTCCTCAAGCGCTCCGGCCAGGTCGTCGAACAGCTGCGCCTCATCCAGCAGCCGCCCCGCGCCGCTGGACATGGCCACTGCCTTGGGGTTGGGCCAGCCGTCCCGGGGGGCCACGATACGCATCCGATCCAGGCCGAAATTCCACATCGCGCGCGCGGCTGCGCCGATGTTTTCACCCATCTGCGGGCGCACAAGCACGAATGAGGGCTGGGATTTGTCGCTGGGCATGGCTTACTCCGAAAGTTCCGCCCGCTCTAATACCCTGTCACCGACGAGGCAAGCCAATCACCTTGTTCTGCTCTCAAATACCCGCTTGGCAGGCATAAAAGTTTGCTTCCCCCGCTCAATCCGCTAAACCCCGCCAAAGACAGAAATCCGAAGGACGCGCCAATGGACACCCCCGAGCAGCCGCAGATCTACCTGATCACACCGCCGGCCATCGAACTGAGCCGATTCCCTGAAAAACTGGCGCGCGTTCTGGACAGCACAGAAATCGCGTGCATCCGCTTGGCGCTGGCAGGCAACGACGAAGATGCAATCGCACGCGCGGCCGATGCCTGCCGTGAAGTCGCCCATGCGCGGGACGTGGCGCTGGTGATTTCAAACCACGTTCTGCTGGCGCAACGTCTGGGTCTGGACGGGGTGCATCTGGATGACGCCGCCCGTTCCGTGCGGTCCGCCCGTAAGGAACTGGGGGCAGATGCGATCGTCGGCAGCTTTTGCGGTGCTTCCAGCCATGACGGCATGACCGCCGGTGAAGCCGGGGCGGACTATGTCGCCTTCGGGCCGGTTGGAACAGACAAGCTTGGCGACGGCACGCGCGCCGTACAAGATCTGTTTCAGTGGTGGTCCGAGATGATCGAAGTCCCGGTAGTGGCCGAAGGCGGCCTGACGGCTGAACTGATTGGCAGTCTGGCCCCATGCACCGACTTTTTTGGGATCGGCGACGAAATCTGGGCGGGTGATGATCCTGTCGCAGCGCTGACCACTTTGTTGGCGCCACTTTCCTAGAAAGGCAGGAAGGGCCGAACAAAGGTAAATGCCCCGAAGCCGGCAATCACGAGGGATAGCAGAACCGAAATCCGAAGCCTGAGCCGGATCGATCTGCGAGAAACCGCCAGTGCCAATGCAAATACCACGGCAGCGGCCGAGACCGGCACGGTCAACGCGCCCAGACCAAAGCCCAGAACCGCCGGTGCCAGCCGATCCGGCGGTACTCCGATCGTCGTCAAAGCGAAGGCCTGGCTTAAACCGATCAGACCACCCACCAGAGCAACGGTCAGCAAACGCAGAAAGCCCGGTCGCCGGACTGTAACGTTCCACACACCCAGCACCACGGTTGCTGCGGGCATGAGATACGGCAACCATGCTGAGGGCATCGTGACAAGCTGTAGCGTGCCCAATCCCAGACCAATCGATGTGGCCAGCGCGAAAGCAGAAAGCTGCCATAAGGCCGCCGACACCCAAAGGGCGTGCAGCACCAGCAGCAACGCAATCAGGATAACCGGCAGCCCCACTGTCGTGGCATACACGATTCCGTTGGAGAAATAGGCCTTCAAGGTTTGACCCGGGTCCAGACCGGCCCCACCCCGCAGCGGAATCAGAGGGCTTGCCTCGCCCGCCACAAGATACCCGGTATAAGGCGCATCCACCCCCTGCTGCCTGAGGACCATCGGCCCGTGACCTTCCGGCCAGGTCAGCTGCAGGCTGGACGCGCCGGGCGGTAAAGCCCCGGCCAGCAGAACCCGTGAAATCCTTGGCACCTCAGGGTCTCCGGCCACAGGAACGCGGGAACCTTCGTAGGACAGCGTGACGGGTCCACCTGCCAACACGTTCATGGACGGCGACCAGCCTTTAATGAACTGCTTTATGTGCGGCTCAAGTTCCGAAGACGCCAAGCGGCGAAGTCTTCTGTACTCACCTGAAACGGGCGACGGATCCGCCGAAGGGTTAATCCCGGCGACGAATGCCTCGGCATTCATGCTGATTTCCAGAAACAATGTGTCCTGATTGATCCGAAAATCCACCACTGTCGGTTTCGCCGTCTGAGCTGATGCGTTGCCGACTGCAATCCAGAAAACCAAAGGAGCAACAAGAAAAAGAAGTACAGGGCGGGTTTTGCATAACGCTCTGACAATGCGGCTCATTTGCTGCAATCCAACATGAACATGAATACCGACAACATATCCTTCGATTGTTCTGCCGATGACGCGCGATGGCAAGCCAAAACGGCAGGCCGTGGCAGGAATTCCCGTCGGCGTTAACGTTCTGACTTGCACGGATCACGGGGCTGCGGCATGACAACGGCATGACTCAGACCAGTGAAATTTTGTGTATCGGGTCCGTCCTGTGGGACGTGATCGGACGATCCGCCAGCGTCATGCGTCAGGGCTCGGACGTTCCGGGGCGGATTACCCGACTGCCTGGTGGCGTGGCGATGAACATCGCAATGACGCTGGTCCGCTTTGGTATGACCCCAACCCTGTTGACCGCCGTTGGCCGTGATCCCGAAGGTGACGAGCTTGTGCACGCCTGTGCCCGCCTTGGGATGGTGACAGACCATATCTACCGCTCGCAGGATTTGCCGACAGACCGGTACATGGCGGTCGAAGGTGCAAACGGTCTGATTGCCGCAATCGCGGATGCCCACTCTCTCGAAGCCGCCGGGGCCAAGATCCTCCGGCCACTGATGCACGGGCCATTGGGGTACGTGAATACGCCGTTTGAAGGTCCGGTTGCGCTGGACGGGAACCTGACGCAAGACCTGCTGGAGGAGATCGCGCAAAGTCCGGCGTTCTCTCGCGCTGACCTGCGCGTTGCCCCGGCCTCACCCGGCAAGGCCGAGCGCCTTCTGCCTTTCCTCAAACACGCCCGCGCGACGCTTTACGTCAACCTCGAAGAGGCCGGTCTGCTGTGTCAGCGCGAGTTCGAGGATTCCGAAAGCGCTGCCCAGGGCCTGGTGGATCGGGGCGCGCTACGGGTTTTGGTAACGGATGGCGGCAACTCGGCCACTGTCGGCTCGGCCGATGGAATCCAGACCCAGAAACCCCCATCCGTTTTGGTTACGCGCGTGACCGGCGCGGGTGATACTTTCATGGCGGCCCATATTGCCGCTGAAGCAAATGGCGCAGATAGCGACGCGGCCCTGACCCGCGCTCTGCACGCCGCCGCAACATATGTTTCCGGAGAAACCCCACTGTGATCGACATCCAATACTCAGCCGAGGTCCGCGCCGCCAAAGACGCAGGCCAGCCCATCGTTGCACTTGAAAGCACAATCATCACCCACGGAATGCCCTACCCGCAGAACATCGAGGTCGCCGCGCAGGTCGAGCAAGATATTCGCGACGCAGGGGCGGTTCCGGCCACCATGGCTGTGATCAGGGGCAAACTGCATGTTGGGCTGGAACCTGAGCAGTTACAGGATCTGGGCAAGGCGCAGGGTGTCGCCAAAATCTCGCGCGCCGACATGGCCGCCTGTATCTCCACAGGCGGCACCGGTGCGACAACCGTTGCCGCAACCATGATCGCCGCTCATTACGCGGGGATCGAGGTTTTTGCCACCGGCGGCATCGGCGGCGTGCATCAGGGGGCCGAAACCTCGTTCGATATTTCCGCTGACCTGCATGAGCTTGCCCAGACGCCGGTGACGGTCGTGGCCGCGGGCGCCAAGGCCATTCTGGATCTGGCCAAAACGCTCGAGGTTCTGGAAACACTGGGCGTTCCGGTGATTGCCCATGGTCAGGATGAATTCCCGGCCTTCTGGTCAGCCAAATCACCCTATGCCGCGCCTTTGCGCATGGACAGCCCGGAAGAGATCGCAAGGGCCCACTCAACCCGCCGCGCCCTCGGCCTACCCGGGGGACAACTTGTTGCAAACCCGATCCCCGAGACCGACCAGATTCCGGCCGATGAACTGGCACCGATCATCGCATCAGCCCAATCCGACGCCGAGACACACCGGATCACGGGAAAAGGCGTCACCCCTTATCTTCTGCAGCGTATATTCGAGCAGACCAAGGGCCGATCCCTGACGGCCAATATCGCGCTTGTTCGCAACAACGCCCGCCTTGCCGCCGGCATCGCAAAGGCTTTGACCCGCAACACCGCCTGACACCGTCCCTATTGCACCATCACGCCAGACTGCTTAATTGCAGTCTGCAAACCGCTCGGAACTAAGATGAATACACCGTTTGACGAAGAACCGCATCGCCGCCCCGGCCTGTTTGCAGGCCTGCGGGCGTCGTTTCTGACGGGGATTGTCGTCATTGCGCCGGTCTGGCTTACAATCTGGTTGATCTGGTCCGTGGTGGGCTGGATCGACAGTGCGGTCCTGCCGCTGGTGCCGCAAAGGTTTCAGCCGCAGGAATATGTCGGCATCAACCTGCGCGGCGTCGGGGTCATCATCTTCCTGATCTTCACGGTGATCGTGGGCTGGGTGGCCAAGGGCATACTGGGACGTTCGCTGATCCTTTTTGCAGAACGCGTTGTTGATCGGATGCCTGTCGTCCGCTCGGTCTATTCCGGGATCAAACAAATTTCCGAAACGGTTTTTGCCCAAACAGACCGCTCGTTCGAAAAGGCTTGCCTTATCCAGTATCCGCGCCGTGGTATCTGGGCCATCGGCTTCGTGTCCACCACCGCCAAAGGCGAGGTCAGCCGTCTTGCAGAAACCGGCGGCGAACTGCTCAGCGTGTTTGTTCCGACGACCCCGAACCCCACATCCGGGTTTCTGCTGTTTTTTCCGGCCGAAGACGTCATCTTGCTGGACATGACGATCGAGGATGCCGCGAAACTGGTGATCTCGGCTGGTCTTGTCTATCCAAACGAAAAAGACCCGACCCGCCCGCCAGAGTGATCAGCCAAACATCGCACGCAGATCTACTGTGCTACGCGCACCCAGATCGGTTTTGTGGGCTGACAGAAAGCCGTCCGCGGCTGCCCGGCCAGCCTTTTTCAGCTTGTGCAGGATCACCGGGTTGGGAACGGTCTTCGTGGCAACCGACAGACTGTTCATCAACTCATTGTCTGCGATCATGTGAACCAGAATCCGGCTCATCTCACCCGCCTTCAGTTTGCCCTCACGCAACAAGCGCTGCACAAAGTCAATCGCCCTGAGTTCGCGAAACAGGGACGAATTGAAGCTGATCTCGTTGATCCGGTTCTGAATCTGCTGTGGTGTCTTCGGAACCTCGTCCCGCTCAAGCGGGTTGATGTTCACGATGACAACATCATCCGGCAACTCGTCATTGAACAAAGGAAACAGCGCAGGATTTCCCGTAAAACCTCCGTCCCAATAGGCCTCGGTTCGCCCCGTTTTCGGATCGAATATCTCTACGGCCTTGAACAGCGTCGGCAGGCAGGCCGAGGCGAGTATGGCATCGGTCGATACATCCTCGCCAGTGAACACCCGGATCTTGCCGCTGCGCACGCAGGTCGCACAGACAAACAGCTGCGGGCCTTCAGTCGCGCAAATCTCGTCGAAGTCAAAACGGTCGATAACAGGCTTTAGCGGGTTCTGGTAAAACGGACCGTAGGCATAAGGCGAAACCATGCGCGACCACGCGTCGCCAAACGAATAGGGAAGCGAATACTCCATGGCCTGCGCGATCTGGGCAGGCTCAAGCGCCTGCATCCAGTTGGCAATCCGCATGTCGCCAACCGCCCCCATGCGCTCCCATAATCCGTTCAGACACTCGCGCGCGCCTTCGCGCCCGGCCCGCACCATCCCGGACTTGAAAGCCGCCCCGTTTAACGCCCCTGCGGATGTGCCGGTAATCGCGGCAACCTCAATATCCTCTTCATCCAGCAACCGGTCCAGTACACCCCAGGTAAAGGCGCCATGTGCGCCGCCGCCCTGCAAAGCCAGATTGATCCGTTTCAAAAGCCCGCCCCTTCATCTTTTCCGAAATACTCCGGGGGTATGGGGGCCGCGCCCCCATGAAACACTACAGGGCAGTCCAACCGCCATCGACGGAAATCGTCGTCCCGGTAATCTGCGCCGCCGCATCCGAGCACAAAAACAAAGCCGTCCCGCCAAGTTGCTCGACCGTGGCAAACTCTTTCGAGGGCTGGCGTTCCAGCATCACGTTCTTGATCACGTCCTCGCGGCTCATGTTGTATTCTTTCATCGTGTCGGGGATTTGCGCCTCGACCAGCGGTGTCAGAACATAGCCCGGGCAAATGGCGTTGCAGGTGATCGGCTCCTGCGCCGTTTCCAGCGCAACTGTCTTGGTCATGCCGACCACACCATGTTTGGCCGACACATAGGCCGCCTTGTAGGGCGACGCCGTCAGACCATGGGCCGACGCGATATTGACGATGCGCCCCCACCCGGCCTTTCGCATCATTGGCAAAGCTGCCGCCATCGTGTGAAAGGCCGAGTTCATGTTGATCGCGATGATTGCATCCCATTTGTCGACCGGGAACTGGTCGATCGGCGCGACGTGCTGAATGCCCGCATTATTGACAAGAATGTCGCAAGCCCCGGCCTTTTCGATCAGGGCCCGGCAATCATCCCCCTTGGACATGTCGGCCTGGATATATCGCGCGTTGGTTCCGGTCTCGTTCGAGATTTCAGCAGCCAGTGCATGGTCCTCATCCCGATCGGTGAACGAATTCAAAACCACATTGGCGCCCGCCCTGGCCAGTTCGCGCGCAACGCCCAGCCCGATCCCCGAATTCGATCCTGTGATAATTGCCGTCTTTCCCGAAACGCTCATCGCCGCTCTCCTGCTGAGTCAGAATTTCCGACACAGTGCCATGCTGCACGTGCAAAGAAAACGGGGAAAGCTGGGGCCAATGCAACTCCTCTGGCACCGGCATCACCATCACAAAAAAACGCCCGCACGAAGCGGGCGTTAAGTTATTGAGGCAGGTTTCATACAGGCAAGAAACCTATCGAGCAGTGCATCCTTTATAAGCAATTCTGCGCCTTCGTCCAAGCTAAAAGTTTGATAATAAGAAAAATCATGGCTACGGTGAATCCCAACAAAATAAGGCCAGAGCAGGATTGTTTCCAAAATGAGCCCCGATTTTTCACCCTCCCTTCGTTCAATGCTGGTGGGAATCACCGGCATTTTTGCGACCACATTCGCCCATGCAGATTCGTCTCATGGCATAGCTATGTATGGTGATCCCGCCCTACCACCGGATTTTGTGTCTCTGCCTTACGTGAACCCGGATGCACCAAAAGGAGGAAAAGTCGTTTTCGGGAATACCGGCGGCTATAACAGTTTGAACCCGTTTGTGCAAAAAGGCACGTCACCCTGGCAACTGAGATTCTGGACCCATGAGAGCCTGATGGGCCGATCCTGGGACGAACCTTTCACTCTTTACGGGTTGTTAGCCGAATCAGTTGAGACGGCCGAGGACCGATCCTGGGTGGAATTCACGCTGCGCGAGAACGCCCGATTCTCGGACGGCAGCCCAGTCACCGTGGACGACGTGATGTGGTCCTATGAAACTCTGGGGACCGAAGGGCATCTCCGGTATCGCGGGTTGTGGTCCAAGATCGACAGCATCGAACAGACCGGTCCACGCTCGGTCAGGATCACATTCAACGAACCTGACCGCGAACTGGCCCTGATTGCGGGCCTGCGCCCGATCCTTCAGAAGGCGCAATGGGACGGCAAGGATTTTGCCGACGCGCAGTTGCACGATGTTCCAATCGGCTCGGGGCCTTATGTCGTCGAGGACTATGAGGCCGGGCGCTTCGTAAACCTGCGCCGTAACCCAGACTACTGGGGCAGCGATGTTCCCTTCCGCCGTGGCACCATGAACCTCGATGAAATGAGGATCGAGTTCTACGGCGATCAGACCGTGTTGTTCGAAGCGTTCAAGGCTGGGGAACTCTCCGCCATTCGGGAATTCAACGCCGACAAGTGGGACACGCAATACAGTTTCCCCGCCGCGCAGCGCGGAGACGTAGTCAAAACGGAAATCCCGCATGGCAAACCGTCGGGCATGACCGGCTTTGTGATGAACACGCGCAAGGCGCCATTCGATGACTGGCGCGTGCGCGAGGCGCTGACGCTGGCGTTCAACTTCGAATTCATCAACGACACCATCACCGGCGGTGCCCAGCCCCGGATCACCTCGTATTTCTCGGGCTCGGACCTGGCGATGCAACCCGGGCCGGCGACAGGCCGGGTCGCCGAATTGCTGCAACCGTTTGCCGATGATCTTCTGCCCGGAACGATTGAAGGCTACAGCCCGCCACAAGGCGATGGCTCGGCGCGCAATCGCGCCAATATCCGAAAGGCCGCGAACCTGCTGTCCGAAGCGGGGTGGACCATTCAGGACGGTGTGCTGCGCAACCAGAATGGCGATGCCTTCACCATGACCGCTTTGCTGCAGCAGGGCGACAGCGATATGGCCACCGCAGTCGAGATCTATTCCCGTGCATTGGAACGACTTGGCATTCAGGTGACAACCGAAACGGTCGATAACGCGCAATACACCGGTCGCATCTCGGAACACGATTTCGATATGACGCCATTCCGAAGGGCCATGTCCCTGTCCCCAGGCAACGAGCAGCGCCTCTATTGGGGCAGCGATGGCGCGAACACGCCCGGAACCCGGAACCTGATGGGTGTCGCTTCACCCGCAGTCGACGCGATGATCGATGCGATGCTGGCTTCGGAAACGCGGCAAGACTTTGTCGCGGCCACCCGCGCGCTTGACCGCACCCTGACCGCTGGCCGGTATGTCATTCCCATCTGGAACTTCGATGTCGGCCGTATCGCGCATGTGAAAGAGCTTAAGTACGCGCCAAACCTGCCCATTTACGGCGATGGCCCTCAATACATGCCCGAGGTCTGGTGGTATCAGGAATAATCTGCAGTGGGTGTACGCCGCTTCGGCCGCATTTGTGCGGCGAAACCCGCTTTACCAACGCCTCACAACGCTCGTCTAACGTGTGCTGCCCCGGTCTTCTCGGATGGCGGCTGTCAGGGAATACTTCGGCGGAAAGTGGCACATGTCAAAACACCGCAGCATATGACTGCTTACGCGACGTTCGCCGCAATATGTTGTTGGACCTTCTAATTTCAGCGAAAATTGCTCCAATGGACACAAGAACCTTTACGGATCGGGTGCCGGGCATGTAACGTGTCATCAAATCGAACCTCAGTGAACCGTGCAAAAGTTGTTGAGTTTCGGTGATATAGTTGCGGGCGGTTCGCCCTGCCCTGGTGGTTCACGGACCGGCCGCCACTCACTCCGAAACGCAGGTCCGTGGCCCGTTGCGGACGTTCCGCAGCGGGCATTTTCCATTCCGGTCACCACATCCCCGGGTGCGACATTTTGTCATGCATGTATATACTCCGCCCCTACGTAACCTGATATCTGGGGGCCGGGCAGTCCTGTAGCATAAGAAACGGAAAGCTCGCTGATGATTATGAAATGGACAGAACTGACGCAGGACTGGAACGGATCCTTGGCGCGCGCTAAGCGGCGCTTTCCGAATCTGCGTGATCAGGATGTCGCGCATTTCCGGCAAGACAGAAAACAGTTCGAGGCTTACCTGGCGGAACGGCACCACCTGACCGTGAACGAAGCCCGGGAAGAACTGGAGGATTTCCTGTTCACCGAAAGCCTGAATCGCGAATTCGATCAGACGTTACGCAAGTGACGTAACCCACAGGATCAACGCGTCTTCGTCACTGACCGAGACGACGTTGTGACCCATGCTTCCGTCGTAATAGGCGCTGTCGCCGCGGCGCATTTCGACAGGTTCATAATACTCGGTGTAAAGCCGCACAACGCCTGTCAGAACGTACAGGAATTCCTCACCATCATGACGAACCCAGCCATCGAACTCGTCCATCGAGCGGGCGCGTACGCGGGCCCGGTAGGGCAGCATTTGTTTTTTCGTCAGCGTTTCGGCCAGCAACTCATGCTCGTATGTCGTCGTGGCATGGGCCGCACCTTCCCCCATCCGTGTGACGGACATGCGTCCAATGACCTGATCGCGCTGGGGTGGCGTGAACAGTTGAGGCACCGAAATCCCCAGCCCCGTCGCGAGTTTCTTCAGGGCATCATAGGTCGGCGACATCTGACCGTTTTCGATCTTGCTGAGCGTTGAGCGCGCCAGACCGGCCTGGGTCGCCGCCTGTTCCAGCGTCCATTTGCGGGCCTTGCGCAATTCGCGCACGCGCGCGCCCAGATCCAATGGCTCGGGTTCGACATTTTCACCGGCATCGCGGGCTATACGGATCAGGGATTTCGGGTCCTGCGTTCTCATGGCACTTCTATAGGGCCGGGCCGCGCCGCTTGCAACGCGCCTTGCCCCGCGTTAGCCAGACGACATGCTGTCCATATTTGATCAGGGTCTGCCTGCCCCTTGCCCCACCCCGTTTAATCTCGCAGCGCACGTTCTGCGCCACGCAGAGCGGATTCCGGAAAAAACCGCGCTCTCCGTTCTGAATGAAACGGCGACCGAGGACTGGAGCTATCGGCAACTGCTGTCTGCCGTTCTGGGCACCGGCACAGGGTTGTTGCAGGCCGGGTTGAAACCCGGCGACATCGTTCTGATGCGCCTTGGGAATACCGTCGATTTCCCGATTGCCTACTTGGGGGCGATTGCCGTAGGTGTCGTTCCTGTTCCGACGTCATCGCAACTGACGGCGCCTGAAACGGCCCGCATGATTGACGACCTGTCTCCGGCCGCCATCCTGAAGGCACCGGATGTTGCCTGTGCCCCGCACCCCCGGCAGATCGATCTGGCAACGTTGCGTGCCATCCGTGATCTGCCGCCCGCCACCTTTGATCTCGGTAATCCGGATCGGCTGGCTTATGTGGTCTATACCTCGGGGACATCGGGCAAGCCGCGTGCGGTTGCGCATGCGCATCGCGCGATCTGGGCACGGCAAATGATGGTGGACGGGTGGTATGGGCTGCGCCCCGAGGATCGGCTGTGTCATGCCGGTGCGTTCAACTGGACCTACACGCTGGGCACTGGCCTGATGGATCCGTGGACCATCGGTGCGACGGCGCTGATCCCCGAACCGGGAACCGATCCGGCAGCATTGCCCGACTTGTTGCGGCGTCACGGGGCCACAATCTTTGCCGCAGCACCCGGCGTGTACCGAAAGATGGTTCAGCGGACAGACCGGCTCAGCCTGCCCCACCTGCGCCACGGACTGTGCGCAGGCGAAAAACTGTCGCGCCACCTGCACGAACGCTGGACCGAGGTGACGGGAACCGAACTTTACGAAGCCTACGGCATGTCCGAATGCTCGACCTTCATTTCCTCCAGCCCTGAAAACCCGGCCCGGGGCGAGGCATTGGGCCAGCCGCAACCCGGTCGCAAGATCGCCATCCTGGGACCCGATGGCCCTGTTCCGCAGGGACAGGAAGGCACAATCGCGATCCACCGTTCCGACCCCGGCCTTATGCTGACCTATCTGAACGCCCCGGATGAGGCTCAGGCCCGCATGCAGGGGGACTGGTTTCTGACCGGAGATCAGGGCGCCATGGCGGTCGACGGGCAAATCACCTACCTGGGTCGCGACGATGATATGATGAATGCGGGCGGTTATCGGGTTTCACCGGTCGAGGTCGAGGCCGTCTTGTCAAAATACCCCGGGATCACACAGGTCGGTGCCGCGGCGGTCGAGGTCAAGCAGGACACATTTGTGATAGCTGCCTTTTACACCGGCCCCGAAACTCTGGACGAGACGGCCTTGCATGCCTATGTCCAGGACAACCTTGCGCGATACAAACAGCCCCGCGCTTTCGTACATCTGCCGGCGCTTCCCGCAGGCGGCAATGGGAAACTCCTGCGCCGCGCGTTGCCGGCCTATTTCAAGGCACCGAACTCATGACCCAATCCGTCAAGCTTGATATTCTGTCCGATCCGATCTGCCCGTGGTGCTATATTGGCAAAACCCATCTGGACAAAGCGCTGGCCGCCATACCGGACCATCCTTTCGTGATCGAATGGCATCCGTTTCAACTGAACCCCGACATGCCGGACGCGGGCATGGACCGCCGAGAATACCTTGAGCGCAAGTTTGGCGGCAAGGACGGTGCCGTGCAGGCCTATGCGCCCGTGGTCGAACACGCCGAAAATGCTGGCCTGAAAATCGATTTCGAGGGCATGAAACGCACGCCCAACACACTTGATGCGCACCGGCTGATCCATTGGGCCGGGATTGAAGGCAAGCAGGACGCGGTGGTCGACGCCTTGTTCGATGCTTATTTTGTGCAGGCACGCGACATCGGCGACCATGAGGTGCTTGCCGACATCGCCGACAGCCAGGGAATGGACGCGGCTGTCGTCATGAAGCTGCTGAAATCCGACGCGGACCGGGACGATATCCGCAACCGCGATACGCATTCACGGGAAATGGGTGTTGGGTCAGTACCGACCTTCATCGTGGCCAACAAACACGCAGTTCCTGGCGCCCAGCAGCCGGAAATGTGGGAAAAAGTCATCCGCGAAATCATGTCTCAACTTGAGGCTTCCCCTGCAAATTAGCACATAGTCCTGTGCGTTTGCGCCATAGCGCCGCCTGATTTGCCGTGATAGCGCAAGCAGGTAAGGAGTTCCCCATGACCAATCGCATGTCGCGGGGCGAGTTCATTGCTTTGATAGCAATGATGTTCGCCACGATCGCGTTCTCTATCGACTCGATGCTGCCTGCACTGCCCGAAATCGGCGCAGAGCTCAGCCCTGATGATGTGAACCGGGCGCAACTGATCCTGACATCCTTTGTTCTGGGCATGGGGCTTGGCACATTTTTCACCGGCCCGATCTCGGACGCGCTGGGGCGCAAGCCCGTCATCTTTGGCGGTGCAGTGCTATATATCGTGGCGTCCGCTGTTGCCTGGGCAAGTTCCTCGCTTGAACTGGTTCTGGCCGCGCGTGTTCTTCAGGGACTTGGTGCCGCCGGTCCCCGCGTGGTGGCCATGGCCATTATCCGCGACCTCTATTCCGGGCGCGAGATGGCCCGGATCATTTCGATCGCGATGATGATATTTACGCTTGTTCCCGCGATTGCGCCGATGCTGGGCGCAGGCGTGATAGCCCTGTTTGGCTGGCGCGGGATTTTCGTATCCTTCATCTTGTTCGCCCTGATTGTTGTGATGTGGATGGGAAAACGGTTGCCAGAATCGCTGGCCCGCGAAGACCGTCGCCCGTTTCGCCTGCCGCTGCTGGTAGCGGCCACGCACGAGATGATGTCACACCCAACGGTGCGCCTTTCGATACTGGTTCAGACCCTGTGCATGGGCATTCTGTTCACCATGCTGACCATGGTGCAGCCGGTCTATGACGTGATCCATGACAGTGCGGACAGTTTCCCGTTCTGGTTCGGGTTTGTCGCGCTGATGTCTGGTTCGGCCAGCCTGTTGAACGCCGCGATTGTCGTCCGCGTGGGTATGCGGCGCGTGGTGACATGGGCGCTTGGGGCACAGATTCTGATCACGTCCTGCGTCATATTTCTGAATATGGCGAACCTGACGCCCGCCGCCTCATTCGCGGTGTTTGTTTTCTGGCAGACCACCATCTTCTTCATGGCTGGCGTCACTTTAGGCAATTTGAATGCCATCGCGATGGAACCGATGGGCCACATCGCAGGCATGGCGGCATCTGTGATCGGGTCGATCTCGACCGTTCTGGCCGCAGCCATCGCAGCGCCTGTGGGCCTCTTGTTCGATGGCTCAGTGACACCGCTGACAACGGGCATCCTTGCCATGTGCGTCATGGCTTTCGGCGTGATGGTTCACATGGGTCGCGTCGAAAACAGATTACTGGCCTGAGCCTGTGCAAATGCCCTGAATCACGTTAAGCTTTCCGCGATTTTCGGGGGAGTTTTCTATGAGTGATTACTATGATCTGGGCACATACTATTGCCCCGTCACCACATCATCGGAAAAGGCGCAGCTGTGGTTCGACCGAGGTCTGATCTGGACCTACGGCTACAACCATACAGAGGCCCTGGCCTGTTTCCAGCGCGCGGCGGAACATGATCCGGACTGCGCCATGGCGCATTGGGGCGTGGCTTACGCAGCCGGACCAAACTACAACCTGCCGTGGGAATTGCTGGACGATCAGGGACAAGAGAAGGCATTGGCCGAGGCCTATGACGCCACCCAAAAAGCATTGGCGCTGGCTGAATGGTGCACTCCGGTTGAACAGGCGCTCATCCGCGCCCTGCCCGCCCGTTATCCTCAGCGCGAGCCGATCGCGGATATGCACGACTGGGACCACGATTTTGCGGACGCGATGCGCGCGGTTTTTGCAGCTTTTCCCGATCACCTTGATCTGCGCACCATATTTGTCGAGGCGTTGCTGAACCTGACCCCCTGGAAAATGTGGGATTTGAAATCCGGTCAACCCGCCGAAGGCGCCGCAACCCTTGAAGCGCAGGACACCCTGGAATGGGCCATGGGGAACGACCCGGCCGCCATGTCGCATCCGGGGCTTTTGCACTTGTATGTGCACCTGATGGAGATGTCGCCCACTCCTGAAAAAGCACTGAAAGCCGGGGACGTGTTGCGCACTCTGGTGCCGGACGCAGGTCATCTGGTGCACATGCCCACCCATATCGATGTCCAGTGTGGCCACTACCAGAACGTCACCCATTGGAACGAAAAAGCCACCGAAGCAGATTTGAAGTATTACGAACGCGAAGGTCCGTTCAACATCTACACCGGTTACCGTCAGCACAACTATCACTTCACCATCTACGGCGCGCTGTTTATGGGCCAGATGGAACCGGCCCTGCGTGCCAATCAGGGCATCTGGGACACCACGCCCGAGGAAATGCTGCGCATCGAAAGCCCGCCGATGGCGGACTATTTCGAAAGCTACATGTCCATGGGGCCGCATATCCTTATCCGGTTTGGCCGTTGGGACGAAGCCAAGGCTCTGGAACTGCCCGAAGACCCGGATCTCTACTGCACATTGACCGCGACCACGCTCTACGCCCGTGCCATCGCATTTGCAGCGACGGATCAGGTGGCCGAGGCCGAAGCGGAAGAACAGAGGTTTCTTGCCGCCCGGGGCCGCGTCCCCGAAACCCGGCGACTGCACAATAATCGTGTCGTCGACCTGCTGGATATCGCAGCTGAAATGCTGCGGGGCGAAATCGAATACCGCAAGGGAAACTACGACACGGCCTATGCACACCTGCGCCGCTCGGTCGAATTGGATGACACTTTGCCGTATGACGAACCCTGGGGCTGGATGCAGCCAACCCGCCACGCACTCGGGGCCTTGCTGTTTGAACAGGGCCACGTAGCCGAGGCCGAAGCTGTCTACCGCGAGGATCTAGGACTGGGCGGCTCGCTCAGCCGTGCGTCGATCCATCCCGACAATGTCTGGAGCCTAAGGGGGCTATACGATTGCCTGAAATCCCGAGGTGACTCCATTGAAATCAGGCAGATCAAACAAAGACTGGATCTGGCTCTGGCCCGTGCAGACCGCGCGGTCGCCGCTTCGTGCTTCTGCGCCCAGTCCGCAATGAAAGCCGCCGAATGAGACTGCTCCCTGCCCTGATGCTTTTGGCCGCCGGTCTTCCCGTTCAGGCCGAACGCATGACGTTTACCCCGGTCGACCAGGCCGAACGTGACCCGACATTGGTGACGTTCCGCGCCAACCTGCTGGCCAACATCGCAGCCCGCGATACCGAAGCGGTTGTGGCGGTGGCCTGCCCGGACATCTATCTCAGCCACGGCGGCAATGGCGGCCCCCGGGAACTCAGGGAAAACCTGACACTTCCTGCCGGCACCCTGGCCGAGGAATACCGAGATCAGGCCGACGAGATGCGCGAAGCCTACTGGTCCGCCCTCGAGGAAACCCTCGCCGCGCCCGGTTATTTTGACGATCTGGGCGAATTCTGGATGCCGTATCAGTGGAAGATCGGCCTGCCTGCATCCGTCGACCCGTTCAACGCCTATTTTGTGAATGGCTCCGGGGTGTCACTGCGGGTGGGCGCAGACCGGACCGCTGACATCGTCGATCTGATCAGCCATGAGGTCGTGCTGATTAGCGAATACGATCCTGACGTCGAATACCAGAAGGTCATGCTGACCGACGGCGCGCGAGGCTTCATGCACCGCGACTACCTCTGGCCTATGACCGGTCATCGCGCGGCGCTGGTAAAATCCGACCAGGGGGAATGGCAGTTGTGCACCTTCGTGGGCGGTGACTGAGCGCGACGCTCAGACCTTGGCCTTGTTCTTCACGGCAACCACCTTCTCGGCCAGATCGCGGGCAATGGCAAACGCGCCCTTGATCTTGTCGCTCTCTTTCTTCCAATCCCTGCGCACAACAATCTTGTTGTCCTTGACCTTCGCCAGTCCGCGCTGGTTCTGAATGAAATCGACCAATCCCTGAGGCGAGGCGAACTTGTCGTTGTGGAACTGGATCGTCGCGCCCTTCGGTCCGCCATCCAGTTTGGCGATCCCCGCCCGCTTGCACATCGCCTTGATGCGCACGACCAGCATCAGGGTGTTCACCTCTTTCGGGAGAGTGCCAAAGCGGTCGATCAGTTCGGCTGCAAACCCTTCCAACTCGACCTTGGTCGAGAGCGACGAGAGGCGGCGATACAAGCCCAGCCGTACATCCAGATCCGGCACGTAATCCTCGGGGATCAGGACCGGCACACCCAGATTGATCTGCGGAGCCCATTGATCATCAGCATCCGACAACCCTTCCATCTCACCGGCTTTGATCTTGGCAATCGCCTCTTCCAGCATCGACTGATACAGTTCATAGCCCACGTCGCGCATCTGGCCGGACTGCTCCTCGCCCAGCAGGTTGCCTGCACCACGAATGTCCAGATCCTGGCTGGCAAGGGTGAAACCTGCGCCAAGCGTATCCAGCGAACCCAGAACGCGCAGGCGTTTTTCAGCCGTGGCGGTCAGCTTCTGGCGTGGCTTGGTGGTCAGATAAGCATAGGCGCGGGCCTTCGAACGCCCGACCCGGCCCCGTATCTGATACAACTGCGAAAGGCCGAACATATCCGCGCGGTGCACGACCATGGTGTTTGCGGTCGGAATATCCAGACCGCTTTCCACAATCGTCGTGGCCAGCAGCACATCGTATTTGCCGTCGTAGAAAGCATTCATCCGGTCATCGAGCTCGCCAGCCGCCATTTGGCCATGAGCGATGACATAAGTCAGTTCCGGCAGCTGTTCTTTCAGGAATTCCTCGATCTCGCGTAGATCGGATATTCGCGGCACCACGTAGAAGCTCTGCCCACCCCGATAATGTTCGCGCAGCAGCGCCTCGCGGACAGTGACCGCATCGAATTCGCTGACATAGGTACGGATGGCCAGACGGTCGATAGGCGGGGTGCCGATGATCGAAAGATCGCGCACGCCTGTCAGCGACAGTTGCAAAGTACGCGGGATCGGCGTGGCAGTCAGGGTCAGCACGTGAATGTCCGAGCGCAATTGTTTCAGACGCTCTTTATGCGCCACTCCGAAATGCTGTTCCTCGTCGATAATCAGGAGGCCCAGATTGTTGAACCGAATACCCTTGGCCAGCAACGCATGGGTACCGACCACGATATCAATCGTTCCCCGCGCCAGTCCGTCCCGGGTCTGCTGCGCCTCTTTGGCCGAAACAAAGCGCGAGAGCTGCCGGACCTCCAGGGGGAACCCTCTGAAACGGTCCCTGAAGCTGGCCGCGTGCTGGCGGGCCAGCAGCGTCGTGGGCGCAACAACCGCCACCTGAACACCGGACATGGCAGCGACAAATGCCGCGCGCATTGCAACCTCGGTCTTGCCAAAGCCCACATCGCCGCAGATCAGGCGGTCCATCGGCGCGCCTGAATGCATGTCCTCCATCACCTCGGCAATGGCGCGCAACTGGTCGTCGGTTTCCTGATAGGGGAAACGGGCGCTGAACTCCTCCCACGCATGCGGCGGCGGGTCCATGACCGGAGCCTTGCGCAGGGCGCGTTCGGCGGCGATACGGATCAGCTTGTCCGCCATTTCGCGGATGCGCTCTTTCAATTTGGCTTTCTTGGCCTGCCAGGCGCCACCGCCCAAACGGTCCAGCAGACCTTCTTCGTGACCGTATTTTGACAGCAACTCAATGTTTTCAACCGGCAGATACAGTTTGGACTGTTCCGCGTATTCCAGCAGAAGGCATTCGTGCGCGGCCCCAGCTGCCGTCACCACTTCCATCCCCATGTAGCGACCGATGCCATGGTCGACATGAACAACAAGATCACCGGGGCTGAGCGATTGGGTCTCGGTCAGGAAATTCTCGGCCTTGCGGCGTTTTCTTGGCTGCCGGATCAAGCGGTCGCCCAGAACATCCTGTTCTGCAATCACCGTCAGACCGGGGGTTTCGAACCCGTGCTCCAGCGCCCAGACAGCCAAGTACAACCCGCGCTTGCCGATGCGAGTGCCGTCCTTCACCGGGATCGCCTCGGCCAGGCCTTCATCCTCGATCAGACCGGTCAGGCGTTCGCGGGCGCCTTCGGAATAGGACGCGATCAGAACTGGCCCCTTGGCCAGTTTGTCGGTGATGTGACTGGCCAGTGCGCCAAACAGGCTGATGTTTTCCTGCTGTCGTTCGGGGGCGAAATTGCGCCCGATCCGGCCACCTGCGTCGATCACGCCCGGTCCGCTTGCCTGCGGCAACGGGCTGAACTGCATCACGCGCCGGTCTGCAACAGCCTGTTCCCAGGCCCCGTCATCCAAGTACAGCAAGGCTGGCGGAGTTGGCTTGTAGACCGTGTCCATGCGCGACCGGTTTTCCAGCGCCAGCCTGCGGGTTTCATACTGATCAGCAATACTGTCCCACCGGGCCAGCCGCGCGGGCGTAACCTGATCATCCAGCAGGATCGTCGCACCGGACAGATAGTCGAACAGTGTCTCCAGCCGGTCATGGAAGAAAGGCAGCCAGTGCTCCATCCCCTGATGCTTGCGCCCGGCACTGACCGCTTCGTAAAGCGGGTCGTCCGTACCTGCGGCGCCGAACTCAATACGATAGTTTTGACGGAACCGGGTGATCGCGGCCTCGTCCAGAATGACTTCCGATACCGGGGCCAGTTCGACAATTTGCAGTTTCTCGGTGGTGCGCTGCGATACCGGGTCGAACCGGCGTGCACCGTCCAGAACATCGCCAAACAGATCCAGACGAACGGGGCCGGATTCACCGGGCGGGAATATGTCGATGATCCCGCCCCGGATGGCATAGTCGCCGGGCTCCATTACCGTGGGGCTTTGGGTGAACCCCATGCGAACCAGAAAATTGCGCAATGCGTCTTCGTCAATGCGATGCCCGACCCGCGCAGTAAAGGCCGCTTCGCGCAGGACCTCACGGGCCGGCACGCGCTGGGTTGCGGCATTCAGGGTCGTCAACAGCACGAATTGCTGCGGCATCTGATGCACCAGCGCCGCCAGAGTCGCCACCCGTGTGGCCGAAATATCGGCGTTGGGTGAAACCCGATCGTAAGGCAGGCAATCCCAGCCGGGAAACACAAAGACCGGCATTTCCGGTGCAAAAAAGGCCAGCGCGGCCCGCATCGCCTCCATCCGCTTGTCATCACGTGCGACATGGGCCACCGGACCGCCGGTCCGCGAAATCTCTTTCAGAACAAGCTGCGCGTCAAACCCTTCGGGGGCTCCGCCAACTGTTACGTGGTCCGCAGCCTTCATCGCCTCGCCTTTCCGACTTGTCTATCCCAGTGGTCCCAGAGAAAAGTTCTGATACATGCCCCAGAAGGCCGTGACCAGTATCGAAAACATGCCGATCAACTGGGTGTACAGCCTGCATCGCATCAGGGTCCGGATGACCAAGTCAGGTTTCGGGATCTGCTGCAGCCGACGCGCGGTCGCCACATACAGCATGACCACGATCGACATCGGAAACATCAGCAGGAAAACAGCCTGCGCGAACTCCACCCCATAATAAAAGCCCGATATCGCAAGCCCGGTCAGCACAAAACACGAAATCGCAAACAAAATGGCACCGGACATGTCCATGATGTAAAGCATACGGTTCGTGTTGATCCGGACGATATCCATCAGGTCCGTTTCGGCCTGCCCGCCCGAGCGTCGCGCGCGCACGATCAGATCATAGGGCACGCCAAGAACCCAATGGCTCACTGATGACCACATGACAGCCAGTGCGATCCAGAACCACAGGTTCGAGAAGCTTCGCAAATCAATGACTTCGGTAATCGAAGAGTATAAGTCCAAGCCATAACCCCTTAAACATTGTCTTACGGGGTTTTGTCACAATGCCGCGTCGATTGTTACCCTTGAGACCTACGCGTTTTCATGCCACCCAAAGCACGATTGTTCAAGGAGAACGCGCCATGAAACCGACCATCGCCCCCTATCCGCTCGCCCGTTTCCGCCGGGCCCGCCAGTCTGCGGCGATCCGGGGGCTGGTCCGCGAGAATACGCTGACGCCGGATGACCTGATCTGGCCGCTGTTCGTGCGCGACGGCGAAGGGGTCGAGGAACCGGTGCCGTCAATGCCGGGCGTCGTGCGCCGATCGGTCGATCTGATCGCCCACGCCGCCGTCGAGGCGCAGGCGCTTGGCATCCCAGCAATCTGTATTTTCCCCTATACCGACAGCGCCCTGAAAACCGAAGACTGCGCCGAAGCGTGGAATCCTGACAACCTGTCGAACCGGGCCATTCGTGCCATCAAGGATGCTGCCCCCGATATCGCCGTCATGACCGATGTGGCGCTGGATCCGTACAACATTAACGGCCATGACGGGTATGTCGTCGATGGCGAGATCGTAAATGACCGCACGGTCGAAGCACTGGTGAAAATGACGCTGGCGCAGGCGGATGCTGGCGCGGACATCATCGGCCCGTCGGACATGATGGATGGACGTATCGGTGCGATGCGCCACGCGCTCGAGTCTGCGGGGCATCACAACGTCATGATTCTCAGCTACGCCGCCAAGTATGCCAGCGCGTTTTACGGTCCATTCCGCGATGCGGTTGGCGCATCGGGCGCACTGACCGGCGACAAGAAGACCTATCAGATGGACCCGGCCAATTCGAACGAGGCGCTGCGTCTGATCGAACGCGACCTGACCGAGGGCGCCGATATGGTGATGATCAAGCCGGGCATGCCTTATCTTGATATCTGCCGTCAGGTTAAAGACACGTTTGGCGCGCCGACCTATGCCTACCAGGTGTCGGGCGAGTTTGCGATGATCCGGGCGGCGGCCCAGAACGGATGGATCGATGGCGAGAAGGTGATGCTGGAAAGTCTGATGGCGTTCAAACGCGCGGGCTGTGACGGAGTTCTGACCTATTTCGCGCCCGAAGTAGCGCGCCTTCTGCAAGGCTAAAACCCCGCCCTGTCGCAATTTTTCGCCGATTGAAGGCCCCTGACCCGCAGCTTTCCCGTGACAGCCGGGCGCAATCGGCGTATTCTTGCACACAAGATCGGGAACACCCGACATATCAGGCACTTATTACAGAGACAGGAAACATGAGCAGTTCCAATTCCCCCCGACTGGGTCGTCGCGGCTTTGCACTTGGCATGGCAGGGCTGACATTTACCGCCGCCTGCGGGAACGGCGTCGGCAACACCAACGCAGCGACCATCGACGCCCGTGTCGATGCGACGCTGAACGAAATGTACAGTAAGTACCCGAACACGATCGAGATCGCCAGCAAGGCGAACGGTATGCTTGTCATGCCTCTGATCACCGAAGCCGGGTTCATCTTCGGCGGCGGTTTTGGCCAGGGCGCATTGCGAGTTCAGGGTGCGACAGTCGATTATTATTCCGCTGTCAAAGGCTCAGCCGGGCTGCAGATCGGCGCGCAGCAATACGCGCATGTTCTGTTTTTCATGACCGAAGACGCGCTGAACGACTTCCGCCGCTCCAACGGTTGGACCGCAGGCGCGGACATCGGCTATGTGGTCGACGCAACCGGCAGCAGCGTCGGGGCCAGCACCACGACATTGCGCACGCCTGTGATCGCGGCGGTCTTTGGTCAGGCGGGCCTGCTGTTCGGGGCGACCGTCGAAGGCATCAAATACACGCGTATCATTCCGTAACACCGGGTTACCACTCCCCCTCCTGCGGAGCCCCGCCACGTGTCGTTCAGCAGTGGCGGGGCTTACGTTTTTTGCGTTGACGACACGGAAATTGTTGTTCGGCTCCTCTTTCGGTTGGGATCGCCTTCCACTACTCTCGCCGCAAACGAATACCAATAAACTGTGGGGCAAGGATGGGTCTTGTATTTCGCTGGCTGGTGCGCATCACGTCGGGTCTTGTCCTGCTGGCGGTGGCGGCAGTTGCACTGGTCTATTTCCTCGCCAGCCAGTCTTTGCCCGAATACAATCAGACCCTTAAGGTCAGTGGCCTGACCAGCCCGGTTGAAATCGTGCGCGACACATCAAACGTGCCGCATATTCTGGCCGAAAATGATCCGGATGTGTTCTTCGGCCTCGGATATGTGCATGCGCAAGATCGTCTTTGGCAGATGACCGTTATGCGCCGCACCGCGCAGGGGCGTCTGTCGGAAATTTTCGGTGCTCGAACTGTCAATATCGACAAGCTGCTGCGCCGTCTCGACCTTTATGGACTGGCCCATCGTTCTGTCGAGGTTCAGGACGACTACACCAAAGCCGCGCTGAAAGCCTACGCCGCTGGCGTGAACGCCCGGTTGAATGAAATCAACGACAAGGCCCTTGGGCGCGGCGCACCCGAGATGTTCCTGTTCAACGCCCCTGTCTCCCCCTGGCAACCGGGGGACAGCATCGCCGTAATCAAACTGATGGGCCTGCAACTGTCGGGCCATTTGCAGGACGAGGTGCTGCGCGCACGTACATCACTGATGCTGAATAACCCGGACCGACTGGCGGACATACTGCCCGACGTTCCCGGCCCGGGGATCGCCGCATTGCCCGAATATGCCGGCCTGTTCCCCGGCCTGCCCCGATACGCGCGGGGAACGTCGATGCCTGACAACCCGCTTTCGCCCTTTCCAAAACGCGGCCTTGCCGGTGCGTCGAATGCCTGGAGCGCCGCGCCATCGCGGTCTGCCAGTGGCGGAACCCTGCTTGCGAACGACCCACATCTTGGCTTTACCGCACCCGGCGTGTGGTATCTGGCACGACTGGGGCTGGCCAAAGGCGGCGTGATCGGCGCGAGTATTCCCGGCATTCCCGCCATCATGACCGGGCGCAGCGACCGGTTGGGCTGGGGCCTGACCTCATCTTATCTGGACGATCAGGATGTCCATATCGAACAACTGAACCCGGAAAACCCCGAAGAATACCTGACACCGGACGGATACAAAACATTCCAGACCCGCCCGTCGATCATCGAGATCAAAGACCAGCCGCCCATCACTCTGACCCTGCGCTGGACGGAAAACGGCCCGGTGCTGCCCGGCACTCACTACGATCTGGAAACGATCACACCAAAGGGACATGTGGCCTCGCTTGCGTGGACGGCGCTTAGCCCGCGTGACACGTCGATGACCGCTTCGATGGCGCTGATGAACGCGGATACGGTGCAGCAGGCCATCACGGCGGCCGAAGATTTCATCTCGCCGTCGCAAAACCTGTCACTGGTGGACAAGGACACGATCGCCATGAAGTTGATTGGCGCCATGCCACAACGCGACCTGCGCAACCAAAGCAAGGGCCGCATTCCGACCCCCGGCTGGCTGGCCGAGAACCGCTGGCAAGGCCGCATGCCTTATGCCGACAACCCAGAGTTCGTGGCCCCAAGGGGCGGCGTTCTGGGTAACACCAACAACAAGATCATAGACCGCCCCTTCCCTCAGCACGTGTCGTATGAATGGGGCGACACCCAGCGGGTCCATCGCTGGGAACGCCTGATGCAGTCGCGCGAAGTGCACACCCGCGACAGCTTTATCGAGGCGCAGCTCGACACCGTAAGTTTCACCGCCCGGTCTCTGTTACCCCTGATTGGAGCGGACCTGTGGTTCACCGGGGAATCCGCTCCTGTCGGCACAGCGGAACGTCAGCGCCAGATCGCCCTGGCCCTGCTGGCCGAGTGGAACGGCGAAATGAACGAGCATCTGCCGGAACCGCTGATCTATGCGGCATGGCTGCGCGCGCTGCAGAACCGGCTGATCGCGGATGAACTTGGCCCGCTGGCCAGCGAGTTCAAACATGTCGAACCGCTGTTTATCGAAAGGGTCTACCGCGATATCGACGGGGCCTCGGTCTGGTGCGACGTCCGTCAAAGTGCGCCGGTTGAGACCTGCACCGACATGGCAAGACTGGCGCTGGACGATGCGCTGATCTGGATTGCCGAGAATTACGGCAGCGCCCTGGAATCCCTGCGCTGGGGCGACGCGCATCAGGCCACCCATGACCACCCGGTTCTGGGTTCGGTTCCGGTGCTGCGCTATTTCGTGAACATTCGTCAATCGACCAGCGGCGGAGACAACACCCTGCTGCGCGGCCGAACCTCGGGCGAAGGGCCCGACCCGTTCCAGAACGTACATGGCGCAGGCTATCGCGGCGTCTATGACTTCGCCGACCCAGACAGTTCGGTCTTTATTACCGCCACGGGTCAATCGGGCCATTTTCTGTCACGCTATTACGACGATCAGGCGCAACTGTGGCGGCGCGGAGAGTATCTACCAATGTCTCTGGACATCGACCTGGCCCGTGCCGCGGCCGTCGGTGTCACCCACCTGATCCCGCGTTAATACCCCTCGTCGGCAAGACCTTGCCCCTTTTTTGCGCGGACGTGGACGCAAACGGGTGTTTTCGCCTACGATCTGCGGGCGGACTATTTGGGACCGGGGGCACAGATGGCCAGTATTCAGGACAGGCTGAACAATCTCGCGCGCGACTATGCGATTGCATGGAGTTCGGGCGACGCAGATGCCGTCGCCAGTTTTTTTGCATCAGACGGCCAGATTTCAATCAACCGGGGAGACCCGATCGTAGGTCGCGCGGCGATTGCTGAAATGGCGCGTGGCCTTTTCGCAGAATTTCCCGATCTGGAAGTCAGGTGCGATATGCTGCGTTGGGCCGGAAATCACGCGATTTTTGTCTGGACGCTGGAAGGGCACCATGCGCAAACCGGAAACCATGTCGTCACCCGCGGCTGGGAAGAATGGGAACTGACGGCCGATCATGAAGTCCAGTCTTCACTGGATTGGTTCGACGCCGATGACTATCAGCGTCAAATCGAAGGGCGATAGGCACAAGTCCAGACCGGGTTATTCCGAGGTAATCGAATACTTGCGTGGAATGCCTTCTGTAACCATGAACCAGCGCGAGGCTTTCATGCGTTCCTGATGTGCGTCGAACGCAGCCCGGTTTTCAAAGACCTCATGAACGTTGAACTGACCGGGGATGCCCGGATCCTCAGCGACCTCGAAGGTGACACAACCGGGTTCGGCGCGCGTCAGCGCGATATGTTCTGAAAGCGCGGCACGGACCTGTTCAAGCCTTTCGGCAGGCACAGCGATGTGCCCACTCAAATAGACCTTCTTGCTGTCTTCCTTCGTCAAAACCAGACCCCGGATCAAAGAGCAGCAAATTGCGCCGCTTGCTTCGCGGTCCAAAGCACCGTGATCTCAAACCCGTTTTCGGTCTGTTGCTCGGACCGGACCACATCCTGCCGAAACAGCCACGCGCGCTTGCCGCCATCGGCAAACCCCAGCGTCAAAGTTTCCTTATGCCGCACGCCCTGCAATTTGGTTGCAATCTCGGCCAGCAGCGCCTCGACGCCTTCGCCGGTCACTGCCGAGATGGCAAAGATCGAAGCATCACGTTCTGCACGCGCCAAAGCGGCCTTACGTTCGTCGTCAGTCATCAGGTCGATCTTGTTCCAGACCTCCAGCCGGGGCCGTTCATCATCGACCCCCAGCGAGGTCAGAATGGCCTCGACATCCTGTGCCTGTGCGTCCGTGTCCTCGTGGCTGATATCGCGGACATGCACGACCAGATCGGCACCCAGCACCTCCTCCAGCGTGGCGCGAAATGCGGCGACCAGTTCGGTGGGCAGGTTCGAGATAAAACCAACGGTATCCGACAGGATCACCTCGGGGCCGTCGGGCAACTCGACCCGCCGCATGGTCGGGTCCAGCGTAGCGAACAACATGTCCTTGGCCATGACTTCCGCACCCGTCAGGCGGTTGAACAGGGTCGATTTTCCGGCGTTGGTATAGCCAATCAGCGCGACAATCGGATACGGAACCTTGGCCCGCGCGGCGCGGTGCAGCGTGCGGGTCTTGACCACCTTCTGCAACTGGCGGCGCAGGCGCACAAGCTGTTCGTCAATCGCACGCCGGTCGGCCTCGATCTGGGTTTCGCCCGGTCCACCGACAAACCCCAAGCCGCCCCGCTGGCGTTCCAGGTGGGTCCAGGCCCGAACAAGCCGCGTCCGCTGGTAGCTGAGCGCGGCCATCTCGACCTGCAACACACCTTCGCGGGTGCGTGCCCGATCGCTGAAGATCTCCAGGATCAATCCGGTCCGGTCAAGGATCTTGACCTTCCACGCTTTCTCAAGATTGCGTTGCTGAACCGGCGTCACCGGGCCATCGATCAGAACCAGTTCGATATCGTGCTCGTGCAGTCGCTCGCCTAGCTCTTCGATTTTGCCGCTTCCGAACAAAAGCCCCGGCTGGGCCCGTTGCAGGCGAACGATTTCCGACCCGACCACATCCAGATCGGGCAAAGCAGCGGCTAGTGCCACCGCTTCTTCCAGCGCCGGTCCCGGGACGCGGCGCTGTTCATCTGATTTGATTTCGGGATGCAGCACCCAGGCCCGGGTGCGCGCCCTCTCATGTTCCATCAAGAGGCGTCTTCGCCCTCATACAGGCTGATCGGCTGCGACGGCATGATCGTCGAAATCGCGTGCTTGTAGACAAGCTGCGACTGTCCGTCGCGGCGCAACAATACGCAGAAATTGTCGAACCAGGTGATCACACCCTGCAATTTCACACCGTTGATCAGGAAAATCGTGACCGGAACCTTTGCTTTCCGTACATTATTCAGGAACGCGTCCTGAAGATTCTGTCTGTCCGAAGCCATATTTTTATAATCTCGCCATTGTTCTTGCTACGCGCTGCGGACCAACGCGCTCCCTCCGGGTGAGTATGGAGCGGAGTTCACAGATATTCCAGATTAAAAATCAGGCACTAATTCCTTTTGCTGACCCGACGTCAGTCCCGCCAGAGGGCCGGGGTGATCAAGGCAATGATCGCCAGTGTTTCAAGCCGGCCGATTACCATTGCTGCGCACATCGTCAGTTTTGCACCTGCAGTCATATCGATCAGCCGGATCGGAACGTCAGTTGCCAGTTCAATCAGTGGGCCGGTCGTACTCAGCGCGGCAACAGTCAGAACCATTGCCTGTTCGAACCCGGCCCCCATGGCGGCGAGCAACAGATTGAACACCGCCGCCGTAAGCGCGAACATCATCAAGAAGATCCAGGCGATGAAGGCGCCATTGGTCTGAATGCGCCGGTTCCCGCCGCCAACGCCGCTGACCGATGACGGATAGATCAGCCGGTCGATCTCGCGCGCGCCATTGAGGTAAAGCGCAAACACACGCAACAGCTTGACCCCGCCGGCCGTGGTGGCGACCCCGCCCCCGATCAGGGCCAGCCCCATCAGGATCAGACCCGGCGTTCCCAGCCCCGAAAGCTGTTGCGCATCGTCCCAGTTGCTGCTTTCGAATCCTGCCGTTGTCAGAAAAGACAAGGCTGTAAATGTCATGCCCCATATCACCTTAAGGCCCTGAAGCACCGACATCTGGCCGTCGATTTCGTTCACACCAGCCAGCACGCGAAAGAAAAGCAGGGCTGCTACGGCAACCACGATCAACAATCCGATGCGGAATTCGGGGTCCTTATCCAGCCGGGAGTAGCCCGAGGTCGCCGTATCTGCCGAAAACGTCAGCCTTGACAATGCAAAGAACAGGAACAGGAACAGGATCGCCTCACCGGTCAGACCTGCCTGGGCTCCTTCCATCCCGCCCACCGGGGAAATGCCCGAGGTCGCCATGACCGACATCGCGTGGCTTACGGCGGTCAGGCCAACTTCACCGGCAATCAGCAGCAATATCCAGACCACCGCAGTCAGCCCTGCATAGACGGGTGTCAGGGTTCGCGCCACGCGCAACAGGCGCCCCCTTGGGTCAACTTTCTCGCTTTGCGCAACACCGGAAACCGGTCGCCCCGGCTGACCCTGCGCGGTAATCTCGAACCCGCCCAAGGACAACGGTGCCAGAATCGCCGCTGCGGAAATCCACATCAGCAAACCACCCATCCAGCCAACGAACGCCCGCCACAAATGCAGCGGTGCAGTCAGGCGGTCGGGGTTGGGAAACAGGTCTGCGCCAGTCGTGGTCATCGCACTGACCATATCAAAATACGCGTTCAGGAAGGTGGTGTTGCCAAGCGCATCGTGAAACGGGATCGCCAAAAACACGGGCAGAACGGTAAAACAGCCCAGCAGAACGGCCAACTGCCCCAATGTGCCGCGCCGAGGTATCCTGTTGGACGAGGCCAGCGCTATGCTCGCCACAAGAAACAGTCCAAGCAGGCCCGAGTAGAAGAACGATCGCGACGTGTCGTGGTCATCCAATACCAGCGCGTAGACTGCGGGCACCCACATCGAGAACGCGGTTATTCCCCAAATCAACAGAAACAGCGGCAAACGCCGCAAAAGCCCGATCCGTTGTGTCCGCGCGTGTGCCATCAGAAGAAATCGATCGAAACCTGCATCAAGCGCTCGACCTCGGGTACGTCCTTGGCCATGGCAAAGATGGCCACCACATCCTTTTCATCAATCCGCAGGCTGCCGGTCGGGCGCAGCAACTCGTCGCCCTTGCGCACCGCGCCGACCAGAACGCCTTCGGGGAAATCGATGTCGCGCAGTCTCTGCCCAGCCATGGGAGAGGTTGACAGCACTTCGGCCTCGATCACTTCGGCCTCGGCATCGCCGATGGAATAGACCTGCCGCACCCGGCCGTGACGGATATGGCGCAGGATCGAGCTGACGGTGGTCGCGCGCGGGTTGATATAGGCGTCGATCCCTAATGGCCCCATGAGCGCCACCATGCTGGGATCGTTGATCAGCGCGATCGCCATCGCGCAACCCTCGGCCTTGGCACGTACCGCGGCCAACAGATTGGCACGGTCGTCATCCGTGACGGCCAGCATCGCGTCGGCCCGTTCAATGCCAGCCTCCCGCAGCAATGCCGCATCCAGCCCGTCGCCGTTCAGAACAATCGTCCGCTCCAGCGCTTCTGCGGCCAGTTCGGCGCATCGGCGGTCGCGTTCGATGATCTTGGCGCGCACGCGGCTTTCGCGTTCTTCCAGCGTGCGAGCCACTTCAAGGCCGACATTGCCGCCACCCACAATGACGACTCGGTCCTGTTTCTTTTGTGCTTTGCCGAACACCTCCATCGTGCGCTCGACGTCGTTGACGCTGGTGAAGACATAGCATTCGTCACCTATAAACAGCTGATCCTCGGATTCCGGTGCAAACAGCGTGCCGTCCCGGCGTACACCGACTACGATCGAGCTGAGCGTCGAAAACAGGTCGGTCAGTTGTCTGAGCGGCGTGTTGATGATCGGACAATCTTCATCCACTCGGATGCCCAGCAATTGCGCCTTGCCATCCATGAAAATCTCGGTGTCAAAAGCCGCCGGGGCCGACAGGCGGCGCATGGCGGCGGCGGCGACCTCGCGTTCCGGGCTGATCACCACGTCGATGGGAAGATGGTCCCGGCGAAACAGGTCCGCATGAATCGCTGTCAGATAGGATTTGGACCGAAGACGAGCGATTTTTCGCGGTATCGAAAACACCGAATGCGCCATCTGGCAGGTGACCATGTTCACCTCATCCGAGTGGGTCGCGGCGATGATCATGTCTGCATCGCGGGCCCCGGCCCGTTCCAACACATCCGGATAGCTGGCGAAGCCTGCGATACCCTGCACGTCCAGCGTTTCGGTCGCGCGTCGCACCAGATCAGGATTGTTGTCCACCACTGTCACGTCGTTCAGTTCGCCCGAAAGGTGCCGTGCAATTTGCCAGCCGACCTGACCCGCACCGCAAATGATGACCTTCATGTTCCTGGCCCTTCTGCCTGAAATCTTTGAATGACAGATGCCCCCAAAGCGGTCAATTGAATTGTCATGGAACAGGGAGTGAGGCAAGATATGCGCATGAAAACAATGCTACGCGCCTTTATTCCTTTGTTCTTGCTGTCTTCTTGCGGGCCTCTGTCACTCTATTACCGCGAAGGTGCCAGCGTGGCGCGATTGCAGCAGGAGACCACGCAATGCCAGGTAAAGGCCCTGAATGAAGTGCCTGTTGCCAACCAGGTCCGCCAAAGCCCACCCGTCTATTGGCCGGGGCGCACCTATTGCGATGGTCGCGGCCACTGCTACCGTTCACCCGGATGGTGGGAACCCGGACGCGTCTATACAGTTGATGTGAATCAGGACCTGCGCAACACGGTCGAGGCGCAATGCATGGCCAAAAAGGGTTTTCGCCCGGTCAGCCTGCCACCTTGCAAACAAGCGGTGAAATCCCGGGTATCGCTGACCCGTACGACAACCCTGCCGCCGCTAAGCACCGAGTCCTGTTTCGTGAAGTTCGACGACGGGTCGTTTCAGATCATAACGCCAGGTCACACCGGCTGAACCGGCGGATTATTCCGCCGGCTCCGGTTCATCCAGTTGCGCGACACGCGCGCCGGATTTGTTCGATGTGACCACGCCAAGCGACTTCAGCTTGCGGTGCAGCGCACTGCGCTCCATCCCGACGAAACTGGCGGTGCGGCTGATATTGCCACCGAACCGGTTAATCTGTGTCAGCAGATACTCCCGCTCGAACGCCTCGCGCGCCTCGCGCAGCGGCAATGTTGCCAGCGCGCCGGACAGAACCACGCGACCAGAATCTTCGGCCTTTTCCTCGTCGTTGGGCAGTTCCCGCGCCTCGATCGGGCCGGTTCCATCCCCCAGGATCAACACGCGTTCGATCAGGTTTTTGAGCTGACGCACATTGCCCGGCCATGTCATGGTCTGCAGCAGTGCAATTGCCTCATCCGACAATTCGCGAACGGGCAAGCCCTGCGCTTCGTTGCACATTTCTATAAAGTGCTGCGCCAATACCGGAATGTCCTCGCGCCGGTCTTCTAGAGACGGCACTGCAATCGGAACAACATTCAGGCGATGATACAACTCTTCCCGGAACCGTTCAGCCGTGATTTCTTCTTCCAGGTCCCGATTGGTCGAAGAGATGACGCGAAGATCTACCCGGACCTTGTCGGTTCCGCCAACCCGCTGAAACTGCTGATCCACCAGAACCCGCAGAATCTTGGACTGCGTGCCCAATGGCATATCGGCGACCTCATCAAAGAAGATCACGCCGCCATGGGCTTCCTCAAGCAGGCCTGATTCAACACCGCGTTCCGATGTCTCGCGGCCAAACAGCACCTCTTCCATCCGCTCGGGCTCGACCCCGGCGCAATTCACGGTCACGAAAGGCGCATTGGCACGATTGGAATGTGCGTGGATATAGCGTGCCGCGATTTCCTTGCCCGACCCGGCAGGGCCGCTCAGCATCACGCGGCCGTTGGACTTCGTCACCTTGTCCAACTGGCCCTGCATCGCACGGAACGATGCCGATTTGCCGATCATGTCCGAGCAGCTGACCTCCTTCCGCTTGAGCGACGCGTTTTCGCGACGCAGACGCGAGGTTTCCATCGCGCGCCGGATCACCACCATCAACTGGTCAATGTTGAATGGCTTTTCGATAAAGTCATAAGCGCCCTGCTTGATGGCTGCCACGGCAATCTCGATATTCCCGTGACCGGAAATAATCACAACGGGCACGTCCGGGTTGTCGCGCTTTACCGCTTTCAGGATGTCGATCCCGTCCATTCGGCTGTCCTTGAGCCAGATGTCGAGGATCAAAAGACCCGGAGGTTCAGCGTTGATCGACGCCATGCAATCGTCCGAATTGCCGGCAAGTCGGGTTGAATAGCCTTCGTCCTCCAGAATGTCGGACACCAGCTCGCGAATATCGCGTTCGTCATCTACGATCAGAATGTCGCTCATCTTTGGCCTGCTTTCAGTTTGTTGGTTTTAATAGCCTGCTTCTGTGGCGCGACTGACGGGGAAACACTGCCCCCGGGTAACCGGATCACGGCCATTGCGCCAAAATGGTCCTGTCCGTCAAATACGGGCGCGTCTTCCAAAGTCAGCGCTCCGCCATGTTCTTCGATGATCTTCTTCACGATGGGCAGGCCAAGGCCGGTGCCCTCGTCGCGGGTGGTCACATAGGGTTCAAACAGACGCGCCCGGTCTTCCGGCAACCCGATCCCGTTGTCCGCGATGGTGATCTGCGTTCCTGCATCATCCGTCGACACCTTAACCTTGATCTGCGGCTTCAGGTTTTCAGGTGCACCTTTTTCCTTCAAGGTTCCAATGGCTTCGCCGGCGTTCTTGATAAGGTTGGTCAGGGCCTGATTCAACATCGTCGCATCCACATCCGCCGGAATCGCGCGGTTGGGCAGATCTGCATCGATCTGCACATCCGGCTGCCCGGCCTGCTGGAGCAGAACAGCCTCGCGCACCAGATCAACGATGTTTTCCTCGCACCGTTCCGGTTCAGGCATGCGAGCGAACTTCGAGAATTCGTCAACAATGCGCCGCAGGTCGTTCGTCTGCCGGACAATGACATCCGTCATCGATTCCAGGCTGCTGCTGTCCTCCTCGTCCAGCTTGCGCGAGAACTTTCGCTTGATCCTCTCGGCGCTCAACTGAATCGGGGTCAGAGGGTTTTTGATCTCATGCGCGATCCGGCGCGCCACGTCGCCCCAGGCTGCCATCCGCTGCGCGCTGACCAGGTCGGTCACGTCGTCAAAGGCAACCACATAACCTTCCAACCCGCCATCCTCACCGCGCCGAGTAGCCATGCGGACCAGAAGGTTCTCCAACTGGCCCTTGCGGGTGACTTTTATCTCTTCCTGAACAGCCTCTTGCCCGCTTTCCTTAAGGTTCTCGAACAAAGGCAGGAACTCGGGTACCGCGATACCGATCGCCAAAAGTTCTTCGCCCCGCGACCAGTCCAGCAGACGCTGGGCGGATCGGTTCACAAATGTAACGCACCCGTCAGGATCAACTCCGACGACCCCTGAGGTTACAGAACTGAGCACTGAATCGAATAGGCGCCGACGGTGTTCGATATGGCGAGTGTTTTCCAACAGCGTGTCCCGCTGGCCTTTCAACTGGCGGGTCATCTGGTTGAAATACCGACCCAGCATCGCGATCTCGTCATCGCTGGCCTCTTCAATAACCTGAACGCTCAGGTCACCCGCGCCAACACGCTGCGCTGCTGTGGTCAGGCGGCCCACCGGGCGAGACAAGCGTTCAGCAAACCACATGCCCAACGACATCGCCGCCAGGATCAGGATCACCGCGAAACCCAGATACAACAAGCCGAATTCAAACAGCACCCTGCCCCGTTCGCTTTCAAGCTGCTGATAGAACTGCGCTGTTTCCTTGGTGTCATCCAAAAGGGTCAGCAATTGCCCGTCCACGTCACGGCTGACATAAAGGTAACGGTCCAGATACGCCCGCAGAGGGACCAGCGCCCTGAATTCGCTGTTTTGCCAGTCCGCGATGATCAGCAGGCCCCGGTGGGTCGCGTTCGCCAGTTGCTCAGCCGTGGGTTCTTCGTAGTTGAACAGGTAAGACCTGTCGCCCCGGGCCCGGATATCGCCGCTACCGTCAATGACATAAGCTTCACGCAGTCCACGCTGAATCTGCGACTGGCCCTGGGCCAGAACCTCGCGCAACTCAGCGTCAGAAATATAATAATCCAGAGACCGAGCATTATCCAAAAACCGGGCCAAAACGGTCGCGTCCTGTGTCAGGCCCTGACGGTGTTCCTGTTCATAGGCTTCGGCCGCACTGAGCGACGACCCGACAACTTCGCGCACACGATCCGAAAACCAACCCTCCAGACCGATATTCACGGTCAGTCCGGCAAAAATCGCCACGGTCACAGTCGGCACCAGCGCCAGCAGCGTGAACGCGCCGATCAGGCGCAAATGCAAACGGGAACCTGCTGACTTGGCGCGTCGGGCCGCGATCAGACTGCCGACCTGACTCAGTACAAGTGCGGCCACGACCAGCACATAGACAAGGTCGGCCAACAGGATCAGGCGCAATGTCGGCGCGGCCGAACCCAGATCGAACGGACCAATGACAAGATAGGTGGCAAGCGCCAGTGCTGGCCCCAGAAGAACCAGCCCCAAGGTGCCGAAATTGCGCAGTTTTCGGGATTTTCGCCATCGATTAATCGATGGTATTGGCCCGCTCTGTGCCCGGGTTGCCACCGCCTGCCCTCATCCTGATGTGCCGCTTGCGCGGCTTACCGCCAAATGTCGTGGTCCTTGTCAGGTAGAAACCCGAATGCCACGGTTTGTGTGGCGATATTACATCAGTTTTCGACGGCGTGTCACCTCAATATCGAGGTCGATGATCTTTTTTCGCAGCGTATTTCGGTTAATCCCTAGTAAATCCGAACATTTTGCCTGATTTCCGCCGGTTGCGTCCAACGCGATTTCGATCAACGGCGCCTCAACTTCGCGCAGGATACGCTGGTACAGTCCCGGAGGTGGCAACATGTTGCCATGAAGGTCGAAATACCGCCGCAGATGCCGCGCGACCGAGGCCGACAGTTTCTCACGCTCTCCGCCCCCCAGAACCGGTTCCGCCTCGGGCTGGCTGCCCAGAACCATTTCGACTTCGGTTTTGGATATCTCGTCCGCCTGACTGGTCAATCCAAGGCGGCGCACCGCGTTTTCCAGTTGCCGCACATTCCCGGGCCACGAATAACGGCGCACCAGTTCAACCGCTTCGGCGCTGAGCCAGCGTTTCGTGCCGGTCTCACGCTCTTCCCGTGCCAGAAAATGATCGGCCAGCAAAGTAATGTCGTCCATTCTTTCGCGCAGGGCCGGAACGTGGATCGTCGCGCCACACAGACGATAATACAAATCCTGGCGCACGCGTCCGCTTTCCATTGCTTCGGTCAGGTCCGACTGGCTGGTTGCCATGAAGCGCGGCAGATGATCGCCCGGGCTGTCCATCATCCGCACGATCCGGGCCTGAATGTCGTCTTCGATATCTGCGATTTCGTCGATCAGCAGGGTGCCACCCCGAACCCGCGCCATGACGCGGGCAGGTCCTTCCAGATCCCGCAACTCAGACGCGGTGACGGAAACAAAAGGCAATGTCCGACGATCCGAGAAGTCATGTATTGCTTTCGCAATCAGAGACTTGCCGGTTCCACTTTCACCGGAAATCATAACCGGCAGATCGGTGTTCATGACCCGCGCCACCAGCCGGTACAGCGCCTGCATAACCGGCGTACGCCCGACCAGAGGCAATTCCTCCGGGCGATCCCGAACCAATTCCGGCGCACCAGACTGCGGGCGTTGCTTCTGATCCAGCGCCCGGGCCGTTCTTTTCATCAGATCGGGCAGATCAAAGGGTTTCGGCAGATAGTCATAAGCGTCGGCCTCAGCCGCCTGAATTGCCGTCATGATCGTGTTCTGGGCCGAGATCACGATAACCGGCAATCCCGGCCTGTCCTGCGCGATCTTCGGCAGCATCTCAAGCCCATTGCCGTCAGGCATGACCACGTCCGAGATGACCACATCGCCTTTGCCCTCTCCGACCCAGCGCATCAGCGTCGTCAAAGAAGAAGTTGCGTGCACCTTGCATCCCGCACGGGTCAGTGCCTGCGTCAGAACCGTCCGGATCGTGCGGTCGTCATCTGCGACCAGAACTGTGCCATCCATCTGCTGTTCTCCTTGCTATGCCATTTGCCGCCGGTTTCAATTTCGTTGCGCGTCCCGTGGCGCCCGCCTGAGTGACAGGCGAAAAACCGTCCGACCCGGAACCGACTCGGCCGAAACCCAGCCGTCGTGGTCGGAGACGATCTTGCTGACCAGCGCCAGACCAAGACCCGTGCCGTTTTCCCTGCCAGAGACAAAGGGATCGAAAATGTCGCTCAGGATGTCTTCGGGCAAGCCGGGGCCGTCATCGATGATTTCGATCTGCAGCGGCAGGGAATGGCCGGACCCATCGTTGCGCCGCAGACGAAATGAATGTTCGAAATAGGTGCGCAGGCGAATGGTCCCGCCTTCCGGTCCGGCCGCCTCGGATGCGTTTTTCAGAAGGTTCAGAATGACCTGCAGGATCTGGTCCTGATCGCCATAAGCCAGCGGCAGCGACGGATCATAATCCTCGACAATCTTCATATGTGCGCCGAACCCCAGCAGCGCCGAACGCCGCGCACGGTCCAGCACGTCATGCAGGTTGACCGGCTGGAAGTCCGGCTGCGACAGGTTTCCGAACTGCTCCACCTGCTCCAACAGCTTTACGATCCTACGGCTTTCTTCGACAATTAAGTCTGTTAACTCAATATCTTGTTGAGAGATATTCATGCTAAGCAACTGGGCAGCTCCAGTGATGCCAGCCAGCGGGTTTTTGATCTCATGCGCCAGCATTTCGGCCATTCCGATAGCCGATTGCGCGGCGGATTTCACCGTGTTCCCGCGAGTCATCCGACCGGCCAGTTCGCGCGGAGAAAGGATCATGATCATTGATCCCGGATGACCCATCAACGGCGCGATCTGTAGCGCACATTGCAGCGGAGCACGGCTGCCCGATCCAACATCCACATCATTGACGAACAACGGCGAACCATTCTGCCGTGCTCTCAGAAACGCCTCCTCCAGGGGGGCGTCGACGGCTATCTGATCCCACACCGGATGCCCGACAACCGAACGGCGCGAGGCGTTCAGGAACCCCTCACCCGCCGAATTGACATCAGCGATCCGATCGTCACCGTCGATGATGAATGCGGGAACCGGCAATGAGGCCCAAATGCTCTGGTCCGAGGTCATGCCGCCGCTTCCCCCTGATGCGGGATTGCATCCGCGATCAAACGCAGAACTTCGGATGTATCACGCGATGTCAGTATCGCGCGGCGCAAGCCGACGGGCGTTCCTGCTTCGTCCATGTACCACCCAAGATGCTTGCGCGCGACGCGCAGACCAAGGTCGGGTCCATAGAAATCCAGCATGGCCTGATAGTGCTCCTGCACCATCGCGCTCAGATCATGCCCTGTCGGAACGTCCGGCGCGTCGGCACCAAACAGGTCGTGACATAACTGCGCCAGCAACCAGGGCTTTCCTTGCGCCCCACGTCCGACCATCACGCCGTCGGCACCCGAGTGATCCAAGGCGGTCCGTGCGGTTTGCGTGTCGACGATGTCGCCGTTTGCTATGACCGGAATGGTCACTGCCTCTTTCACCGCACGGATGGCCTGCCAGTTTGCGTGTCCCTTGTAGAACTGACACCGTGTTCGACCGTGGATCGTGACCATCCGAATACCGGCATCCTGCGCCCTGCGCGCCACATCCGGCGCATTCAGCAGGCTGTCGTCCCAACCCAGCCGGGTCTTCAGCGTCACCGGGACATCCACCGCCTCCACCACCGCCTCGATCAGTGTCAGAGCGTGGTCGGGCGTTTTCAGCAGGGCTGAACCCGAATACCCGTTGGTCACCTTCTTGGCCGGGCAGCCCATGTTGATGTCGATCACCCGCGCGCCGCGATCAGCGACCTGCCGCGCGGCTTCCGCCATCCAGCGTGCTTCACGCCCGGCAAGCTGAACGGCGGTGTTTTCGACATCCGCCGAAAGCTCGGCCCGTTCGCGCACGCCCGGTTTTGCCTGCACCATTTCCTGGCTGGCAACCATTTCGCTGACAACCATGCCCGCGCCAAAGCGCATCACCAGATCGCGATACGGGCGATCGGTGATTCCGGCCATCGGCGCCAGCAAAACCGGCGGGTACAAAGGCTTGTCAGCAAGATGCAGGGTCAAAGTGCTTATTCCTTGGGCAGTTGCGCATTTAATATCGAATTCTGCGCATATGACCAAGAAATCCGCATGTCACAAGCCTGCAAAATCATCACATGCCTAATTTTTTGGCAGATTGACGCGGGCGATTGCCTCTGCATTCACCGCATCCTAAACAATGACCCAACGCAGGAGAGCAGACCTCATGACCACCGCCGCCATTATTGTCGCCGCCGGACGCGGAATGCGCGCGGGTGGCGGGACGCCTAAACAATGGCGCACTCTGTCCGGACGTCGCGTGGCCGACTGGACAATCGACAGGTTCCGGGGACTGGTTGACCATATCGTTCTGGTCCTTTCCCCCGACGACCACGCCGCACGGGCTGAATTTGACGGTACCGATCTGATTTTGGCGACAGGAGGGGCAGACCGCGCCGGGTCTGTCCGCAATGGCCTGCAGGCGCTGGCGGACAAGACCGTGGCGCGCGTCCTCATCCACGATGTCGCCCGGCCTTGTGTCAGCCGCGCCACCATCCTCGACGTACTGGCGGCACTGAACGACAACATCGCCGCGGCACCGGGGGTGGCGGTGACCGACGCGCTCTGGACGGGGGACGGCTTCGCTGTCACGGGCACACAGGATCGCACTGGATTGTATGCGGCCCAGACCCCTCAGGGATTTCACTATGACGCCATCGTTGCAGCCCATGCCGCACACCCCGGCGGTGCCATGGACGACGTTGAAGTCGCCCGCGCGGCAGGTATAGGCGTGGCTATCGTGCCCGGCGACGCAGACAACATCAAAATCACCCGACCCGAGGATTTTGCCCGGGCGGAACGTATCATGGGAACGAACATGGAAGTAAGGCTGGGCAACGGGTACGACGTTCACCGATTTGGCGATGGAGATCATGTGATCCTGTGCGGTGTAAAAGTGCCGCATGATCGCGGGCTTCAGGGACATTCAGATGCCGATGTCGGGATGCACGCCGTAACCGACGCAATCTATGGCGCGCTGGCGCAGGGAGATATCGGTCAGCATTTCCCACCATCGGATCCGCAATGGAAAGGGGCCGCCAGCGCGATATTTCTGCGGCACGCGGTCGAACTGGCCGAACAGATGGGCTACCGCATCTCGAATGTCGACTGCACACTTGTTTGCGAATATCCCAAGATCGGCCCTCACGCGCCCGCGATGCGCGAAGAAATGTCGAACATCATGGGATTGCGGGCCGATCAGGTCTCGGTCAAGGCGACCACGTCCGAACGTCTGGGCTTTACCGGCCGCAGTGAGGGCATCGCGTCACTGGCCACGGCCTGTCTGGTGAAGTCATGAACGCGGCGCGTCTGATTGGAACCGTTGGCGGCGTAGGCTATCTGCGCCCCGCCCCCGGCACCTGGGGGTCACTGGCCGCGCTGCCGATGGTCTGGGTATTGCACACGCTGGGTGGCTTCCCCTTGCTGGCCCTGGCTACTCTGATCGTCTTTGTCGCAGGGCTCTGGGCCACAAAGGTCATGACCGCAGGTCAGGATGACCACGATCCGTCGGAAATCGTGATTGACGAGGTTGCAGGGCAGTTCATCGCCCTCTGGGCAATTTCCTACCCGGCCTGGGCGCACGGGCTGGAAATCACCGCGCTCTGGCCCGGTTGGGTGGCGGGTTTCGTGCTGTTTCGCCTGTTCGACATCACCAAGCCCGGCCCTGTCGGCTGGGCCGACCAGCGTGGCGACCCAATGGGCGTGATGCTGGATGACGTGATCGCCGGTGTGTTTTCAGCCATCTGCGTCGCGCTGCTGGCCGGCTTTTCGCATGGGGTATTGGGCCTGTGAGCGTCACCGACATCCTGAATCGGGCCAAGGCAAAGGGGGTGATGATCGCCACAGCCGAAAGCTGCACTGGCGGCCTTGTTGCCGCCGCGCTGACAGATATTCCCGGCAGTTCTGCCGTGGTGGAACGCGGCTTTGTCACCTACACCAATACCGCCAAACAGCAGATGCTTGGCGTACAGGCTGACACGCTGGAAGCCCACGGAGCGGTATCAGAGCAGGTCGCCCGGGAAATGGCCGAGGGCGCGCTGAAGCATTCGGGCGCTCAGCTGACTGTTTCTGTCACCGGAATTGCCGGTCCGGGTGGGTCTGAATTCAAGCCGGAAGGTCGTGTGTGCTTCGGTCTGGCGGCCGAAGGCCAGGACACCATAACCGAAACCGTCGAGTTTGGTGCCCTGGGCCGGGACAAGGTGCGCATTGCCGCACGGGACCACGCCCTTGATCTGTTGTACCGGCACCTCCAGAAAGGCGCCAAAGCTCAGGGCCTGTGACCTAAGACCACTCAACGCACAATCACGTGATGCCAAGTAACATCATCCGCGGCGCAGGCAGCCGATTCCCCCCTTTTTCTTCTGCCACATTGCTCACAAAGTGCTGAGCTGTAACGTGTTTCCTCAGGTCGGCCCACTTGGCTGCGGGCATACTGTTTCGGCTATCGCACAGGCATGACTGACACTATGCGGTCGGCAATTTGCCGGTTGCACAGCGAAGTCCCTTTCGCGTAAATGCCCTGATCCGGGCAGGCCTAGCCCACCTAGGCCCGTCCAGCAGCCCGCAAGGGCAAAAGCGGACCTTATTCAGGGTCCGCTTTTCTTTTGGGCCAACCCCTCTCGACAGCGCCCCTTTGGACGGGCTATCAGCCCGCAACGTCATTTCAGCCCCGAGGTTCCGCCATGATCCCCAGTTCATTTCCCGACAGCACCGAAATCGCCCGCCTGACCGCGCGGATGCTGCTGGAGATCAAGGCCGTGCATTTCAACGCACGCGAGCCGTTCACTCTAGCCAGCGGCTTGCCCAGCCCGACCTATATCGATTGCCGCAAGCTTATCTCGTACCCTCGCATCCGTTCGACCTTGATGGATTTCCTGACCGTCACCGTGATGCGCGATGCGGGCTTTGAAGCATTCGACAACATTGCCGGCGGCGAGACCGCGGGTATTCCTTTTGCCGCAATGGTGGCCGAGCGTATGGCTCTGCCGATGACCTATGTGCGCAAGAAACCCAAAGGCTATGGCCGCAACGCCCGGATCGAAGGCGCCATGAGCGAAGGCGAACGCGTTCTGTTGGTCGAAGACCTTACCACCGATGGCGGCTCGAAACTGTCCTTCGTCGACGCGATCCGCGAAACCGGCGCGACCTGCGGGCATACTGCCGTTATCTTCTACTACGGCATCTTCCCCGAAACCGAAAAAACCCTGGGTGATCATGGGGTGCGACTGCACAGCCTGTGTACCTGGTGGGATGTTCTGGCCGAGGCCAAGGCGCAAAAAGCGTTTGATCAGGAAACACTTGATGGGGTCGAGGCATTCCTGAACGACCCGCGCGGCTGGCAGGAAGCGAATAAGGGCTGACGTGACGCAAACCGTTTCTCAATCGGAAACATTGCCGAATACGCCCGACACTCCATCCACAACATGTTGACGGATGCCCGCCCCATCCTGCAATATGATGGGGCGGGAAGATATGCACAGGCTATCCCCAGAAAACATACAATTTGCGCCGACTCAGGGCGCTGCGTTATGGCCTCTGTCCAAGGGGCAAGAGAACAGCAATGAACGAGATCAGCAGTATCGAGCAGGCAGCGGCGCAAATTCAGAACGCCGAAACAATGCCGCACTCCATCGAGGCCGAGCAGCAGCTTCTGGGCGCGATCCTGACAAATAACGACCTTTATGACCGGGTAGCCTCGATCATCGGAGCCGAGCATTTCTATGATCCGGTCCACGCCCGCATCTACGAAGTCGCGGCCGCGCGCATCGCCAAGAATGCGCTGGCCTCGCCTGTGACGCTGAAATCTTTCATGGCCGAGGATGAAGGCCTGAAGGAACTTGGCGGGCCGGCCTATCTGGTCAAACTGGCCGGCGCCTCGATCAGCGCCTTCGCGGTGCATGACTACGCGCAGATGATCTATGACCTCGCCATCCGGCGCGAACTGATCCGTCTGGGCCGGGACATCTCGGACAAGGCGGCGCGGGTCGATGTGTCAAGCGAGCCGAAAGAACAGATCGTAGAGGCCGAGCAGCAGCTTTACCAGTTGTCCGAGCAGGGCCAGACCGAACAGGGTTTTCAATCCTTCCTCAAGGCGGTCACAGAAGCCGTCAATGTCACCAACGAGGCGTACCAGCGCGGTGGCGGCATGGCAGGGATTTCCACCGGTCTGGCCGATCTGGACAAGCAACTGGGGGGCCTGCACCCATCGGACCTGATCATTTTGGCGGGCCGCCCGTCGATGGGAAAAACATCGCTGGCGACCAACGTGGCCTTCAATGTGGCCAAAGCGTACAAGCGTGGCTTGAAGTCGGACGGCAGCGAGGGCGCGGTTGACGGTGGAGTGGTCGGCTTCTTCTCTTTGGAGATGAGCGCCGAGCAGCTTGCGGGTCGGGTTCTGGCCGAAGCGTCCGAGATTTCCTCGCACAAGATCCGCCAAGGTGACATGACCGAAGCCGAGTTCCGCCGCTTCGTCGATGCCGCCAAGGAGCTTGAGGCTTGCCCCCTGTTCATCGACGACACGCCCGCCCTGCCGATTTCACAGCTGGCCGCCCGCGCACGGCGGCTGAAACGGACCCATGGGCTGGACCTGCTGGTGATCGACTATCTGCAACTTTGCCGCGGCATGTCCGACAACCGCGTCAACGAGATCGCCGAGATTTCGATGGGCATGAAAGCCATCGCAAAGGAACTGAACATCCCGGTGATCGCGCTGTCTCAGCTTTCCCGTCAGGTCGAAAACCGCGACGACAAGCGCCCGCAACTGTCCGACCTGCGGGAATCGGGATCGATCGAACAGGATGCGGACGTGGTGATGTTCGTGTTCCGCGAGGAATACTACAAGGAACGCGAAAAGCCCGGCGATCACGAGTTGGAAAAGATGGAAGAGTGGAAGCAGGCCATGGAACGCCTGCACGGCAAGGCCGAAGTCATCGTCGGCAAGCAGCGTCACGGCCCCATCGGCACGGTCGAGCTGTCCTTCGAGGCCCAGTTCACCCGTTTCGGAAATCTGGTCAAACCCTGGCAACAGGGCGGACAGATCGAAGGGTATTGATCCCTTGACCCTGGCAAACTGATATGCACGGATCGGGCCATGCTGTTTTGTCTTGTTCATAAACCCCGTCGCGTGGTGCTTGAACGCCACTTCGGGTACCGCCGCAAACGCTTTGCCGGATAGATCGGGGGCATTTTCTGCCCCTGCAATCTTCCTCAACAAAGCGAAAGAACAATGACAGAATTCACTGAAATCCCCGTCATCCGTCTGGGCGTGCGCGCCGAGGATGAAATCGCAGCCGATTTTCGGGCTGCTTATGGAACAACAGGCTTCGGCTATATCGAAGATCACGGCATAGACGCCGATCTGATCAGCGATGTCTTCGAAGCCTCAAGACAGTTTCACGCGCTTCCGCTTGACGAAAAACTTGCGATCGCCGTTGACCGAACCCACCGCGGCTATATCGCCATCGATACGTCAACGGATGTAAACTCGACTCTGGCCGATGTGACCAAACCCAATCAGTCGGCAAGCTTCATGATGATGCGCGAAGACCCGAAGGCCGATCCCGGTATCTACCTGTCAGGCCCGAACCGGTGGCCGGATCTGCCGGGTTTTCGGACCACGCTGGAGGCCTATGTCCGCGTCATGTCCGATCTGGGGCGCAGGTTGATGAGAATTGCCCTAAAGGCCAGTGGCGCCACCGATTTCTCTGCTCTTTCGGCCTTCGACACTCCGACCATCTGGCTGCGGTTGCTGCACTATCCACCGCAATCCAAAGCCAGCCCTGGTGATCTGTTCGGCTCGGCACCCCATACCGATTTTGGTTGCCTGACCTTGCTGGCGCAGGATCAGGTGGGTGGATTGCAGGTCAGAACGCCTGCCGGAAACTGGGTCGATGTCCCCACACGCCCCGGGGCATTTGTCGTCAATGTCGGGGATATGCTGCATCGGATGTCGAATGGCCGCCTGTTGTCCACACCGCATCGCGTTATCAACCGTTCGGGTCGTGAACGATACAGCGTCCCGTTCTTCTTTGACCCGCATGTGAGCACAATTGTCGAACCTCTGCCCGGCACCGGTGCCCCCGGGTTCAAGCCTTTGTTGTTTGCCGATTTCCTGCGATCTGAGCTTGAAGCTGCTTATGAGGCCCATAAACCCGAGGGGAATTGAAGCATTCCCTCTTGACCTGCCGCGATCCAATGTCATGAACAGTTCCATGAGTACTGCACGTTTGACGATCAATCTTCAGGCGCTCGCCAGCAATTGGCGGGCGCTCGACGCAAAAACGGATGTCGAAACCGGCGCCGTGGTCAAGGCGGATGCCTATGGCCTGGGTGCCGGGCCTGTCTCGGCGACTCTGGCCGAAGAAGGCGTCCGGAAGTTCTTTGTCGCCGTCGCCGAAGAAGGCGCCGTTGTCCGGCAGGCGGTCGGCCCCGGTCCGATGATTGGTGTGTTCTCCGGCCATATGGAAGGCGACGCCGATCTGCTGCGGGATCACGATCTGACACCATTGATCAACTCACCCCAGCAGTTTCAGCGCCATCGCGAGGCACTGCCGGATCACGGCTTTGGTATTCAGCTCGACAGCGGCATGAACCGCCTGGGATTGGAACCTTCCGACTGGGCCGCACTGCGCCCGCAGGCTGAAGCCCTGAACCCGGTCGTGGTGATGTCACATCTGGCTTGTTCGGACGAGCCGGATCACCCGATGAACCAACAACAGTTGCGCACCTTCCGCGAGATGACAGACGGCGTTGCCGCTCCCAGATCATTGGCGGCCACCGGCGGCATCTTGCTGGGACCCGAATTCCATTTCGACTTCTGTCGTCCGGGCGTCGGACTATATGGCGGTCTGCCGTTCGCTGCCGCAAAACCCGTCGTGACAGCCGATCTGCCTGTTGTGCAGATCAGGGATCTGGCCGTGGGTGAAACCGTTGGCTATGGCAACAGCTGGACCGCGCGCCGAACGTCACGGATTGCAACCGTCGCGGCTGGCTATGCCGACGGGCTGCACCGCGCCATCGGTGGCGGCATAGACATGTTCTCTGGCAATCAGCCATGCCCCGTGGTCGGCCGCATCTCGATGGATCTCATCACCGTCGATGTCACCGACCTGCCGCATGCGCCCGAGCGTCTGCGCATTCTGAACGGACATCAAACCGTGGATGATCTGGCCGAGGCCGCGGGTACCATTGGCTATGAAATTCTGACCTCACTGGGCAACCGATACTCCAAGGGCTACGTGGAATGAACCCCCTTTCCCTTCTGGGTGGTCTTGGACGCGTCGTCCTGACCATGCTGGCGGCATTCGGCCGTGTCGGACTGTTCGCGTTGGATGCAGTCTCTCATATCTTTCGCCCGCCGTTTTACCCGCGCGAATTCGGCATCGCGCTGCTGAATATCGGCTGGCTGTCGCTGCCCGTTGTCGGCCTGACCGCAATTTTCACCGGCGGCGCGCTGGCGCTGCAGATCTACGCGGGCGGCGCGCGTTTCAATGCCGAAGCCGTCGTGCCCCAGATCGTTGCGATCGGCATGGTGCGCGAGCTTGGTCCGGTGCTGGTTGGCCTGATGATCGCCGCGCGCGTAACTTCGTCCATCGCGGCCGAGATCGCGACGATGAAAGTGACCGAGCAGATCGACGCGCTGGTCACGCTGTCCACGCACCCGATGAAATACCTCACCGCCCCGCGGGTGCTGGCGGCGCTGATCACCGTGCCTGCTCTGGTCGCGGTTGGCGACGTAATCGGCATCATGGGCGGCTATACGGTCGCCACGCAAAACCTGGGCTTCAACCCGGCGGCCTATCTGAAAAACACCGTGGATTTCCTTGAAACCCGCGACATCGTCTCGTCGCTGGTCAAAGGTGCAGCCTTCGGGATGATCGCAGCCATCATGGGATGTTACTACGGCATGAATTCGGGCCGTGGCGCGCAGGGCGTGGGACGCGCCACCAAAGGCTCGGTCGAGGCCGCCGCTGTGCTGATCCTCGCCGCAAATTTCGTTCTGACAGGGGTGTTCTTCTCGCTATGATACGGATGGAGAACGTACAAAAAGCCTTTGGCGACAATCAAGTGCTGCAGGGCATGAACCTTGAGATCCCCAAGGGCACCTCGATGGTCATCATCGGCGGTTCGGGCACCGGCAAGTCCGTGGCGCTGAAGTGCATCCTCGGCCTGATCAAGCCCGACAGCGGCATGATCTATGTCGATGGCAAAGACGCCACTAAAGGTGACCGAGATGCGTTTCTGGCGCGCTTTGGGATGCTGTTTCAGGGGGCTGCTCTGTTCGACTCCCTGCCCGTCTGGCAAAACGTCGCCTTCCGCCTTCTGCGCGGTTCGCTGAAACGCCCGGCGGATGAGGCGCGCGAAATCGCCATCGAGAAACTGCGCCGCGTCGGCTTGAAATCCAACGTCGCCGACCGCTTTCCGGCCGAACTGTCGGGCGGCATGCAAAAACGCGTCGGCCTTGCCCGCGCCATCGCCGCCGAACCCGAGATCATTTTCTTCGACGAGCCCACCACGGGATTGGACCCGATCATGTCCGGCGTCATCAACGACCTGATCCGCGAGATCGTGACCGAGATGGGCGCTACCGCGATGACCATCACCCACGACATGAGCTCCGTCCGCGCAATTGCTGACAACGTGGCCATGCTGCACGGCGGCGTGATCCAGTGGACCGGCCCGGTCGGCCAAATGGACGCCTCGGGAGATCCTTATGTGGAGCAGTTCATAAGTGGCAGTGCCGAGGGGCCGATTGAGGCGGTGCGGTGACAAAGTTCTTAGACGAACGGGAGTCAATGAACCCCCACTTGTTCGCTCAAATTTCTGAGAAATACTTACAAGCAGCGAAGATTATTTGGGAAGCAGAGTTCGCAAATCGGCATCGCTTCTATTGGGACAAACTACTAATTCTACGCCCCCTTTCGTAATTAGTGGGCGTTTCTCTCGAAACTAGCCTCAAGGGGTTGATAGCGTGTCGCGGCATCGATAACAGCAAAACACACAGTATATCTAAGCTCTTTGAAATCCTTGACGACCCTAACCTTGAGGCCGAGATTTCAGCTCTTCTTCAAAACGTCGAACTGCCGGAAGAGCTAGTTGAGGTAAACGAGCACCTAGAAGCGGATGAACTTGCCAAATTGTACCGGACACTGGGAATACACGTAGATCTGCTTGATCGGGTGTACGACCGCCCATACGTTTCTCGGTATCCATACCTCGGAAGCCATGCCGCACCCGACATTGAGGCACTTATGATCGTTATCCAAGCCCTTCAGCTCAGGTTGCGTGAAGAAAAAAAAACGTGGCATCGCGACTAGTGCGATGACCCTCCGCCTCGCCACCCTATCCCTCCTGATCCTCTACCCCATCGCATGGTTCGCCCCGCTGATGCGAGCCGGTCTACTGCCGATCTTCGGCCTCAGCGAAATCAGCGTCATCACCGGCCTGCAATCCCTCTGGAGATCCGACGTCTTCCTCGCTCTGATCGTCACCGTCTTCGCCCTCTTCGCGCCCTACGTCAAAACCATCGGCACCGCGCTGGTCCAATGGGACCTGCTGGATGCCCGCGTTCAGCCCGCGCTCAATATCCTCGGCAAGCTGGCCATGGCCGACATTTTCCTCATCGCGCTTTACATCACGCTGACCAAGGGTATCTCCTACGCGACCATCGAAACGGCGTGGGGTCTTTATCTGTTCACGGGCTGTATTCTGGCGTCAATCGCCGTGGGCCACGTTACGGAAATGACATGCAGTTCACGAAATCCTCAGGTCTAATTGATTGAAATCATTATACTGAGTATCATCTTCCTAATTCGAGCAGTTTTGTTTTTGTACCTTGCCGGTCCATTGCGGATCACGTTGTGTGTTTGACGAACCCCGCCGCCAGGACCCGGCCAGTGCCGGTTTGCGAGAAGGAGTTGGGACGTCATGGACGCCATCCATACTATCACATTGCAATGTCAGAATGCCTTTCTACGACTGACTTTTTTCCTGATCTGCGCGTCGGCCCTCGCAGCGGTTTTGGCCACCACTCTATCGGCCGCCGGTGTCTGGCCCTGGTTGTCGGTGCAGGCCGGAATTGCCGGATCGGGCACAATAGATGCGGGCATGTTTGTCCAGCTCGGCCTGACTACACTGATTCTCATGCTGGCCTTCTACCTGCCCTCAAACGCCAGAATGATGGCGCTGGAAAAGACGCATCGAAAGTTTTCCCTGAACATGCAGGATGTGGTCGATGCCTATCAGGTGGCCCATGCCGCCGACCGCAGCGGAGCCTTCGCGCTTGCCTCCGAGTTCGACGCGGTTAAGGAACGCCTGGCCTTTCTGCGCGATCACCCGGACCTTCAGTCGCTCGAACCCGAGGTTCTGGAACTGGCCGCACAGATGAGCCAGGTCAGCCACGAACTGGCACAGACCTATGGCGCGGACAAAGTGGCCCGCGCCCGCACCTTCCTGAAACAACGTCAGGAAGAGATCGAGCTGTTCCGTCAACGAATCGAAGATGCCCAGACCGTCCAGCACGAGCTGCGCCAGTGGACCCGCGATATCGAGATCGAGGAATCCATCGCCAAATCCCAGCTTGCGCGCCTTCGCGATGAACTGTTCGAGCTTCTGCCTGAACTTTCGACCCAATTGCAAACACCGCCCGACGGAAGTGACCCCAGCGCCGCAAGCGTCATTGCCATGTCACCGCCCCGGGCCGCCGAATAAGCCACCCACCCGGCGCGCCAGCGCCCGCCATGGCCGACGGCCCGCAGGGCCCGAGGTCGTGGCCGCCACCGGCGGTGAAGAAAGCCCCGCAAGGGCTTGAAGAACCGTCCCGGCTCGGGCACGAATTGCGCCATGGCTAAAACGACTTCTTTCTCCTGCAACGCCTGCGGCGCGTCGCATTCCCGCTGGTCCGGACGATGTGACGCCTGCGGTGAATGGAACACCATCACTCAGGAAGCGCCCCTTTCCGCCGGCCCGGCGAAGAAATCGCTGGGCGGCAAGCGTGGACAGGCCGTAGCGCTTTCCGACCTGTCGACCGAGGAAACACCCCCGCCGCGCACCCTGTGCGGCGTCGAGGAACTGGACCGGGTGTTGGGCGGCGGTCTTGTGCCTGCCTCGGCCCTGTTGGTCGGCGGCGACCCCGGCATCGGCAAATCCACCCTGCTGTTGCAGGCAGCGGCCAGATTTGCCCGGGCAGGCGTTAAGACGATCTATGTCTCGGGCGAAGAAGCCAGCGCGCAGGTCCGCATGCGCGCGCGCCGTCTGGGGCTGGAAGACGCCCCCGTGCAACTCGCCGCTGAAACCAACCTGCGCGACATCCTGACGACGCTGGAAACAGAAAAGCCGGGCCTCGCCATCATCGACTCGATCCAGACCATGTGGGCCGACAATGTCGACAGCGCCCCCGGTTCAGTGTCACAGGTCCGCGCCGCGGCCCACGAGCTGACGACCTTTGCAAAGCGCCACGGGGTCTCGATCATCATGGTTGGCCATGTCACCAAGGAAGGCCAGATCGCCGGTCCCCGCGTGGTCGAGCATATGGTCGACACGGTGCTGTATTTCGAAGGCGAGCGTGGCCATCAGTTCCGCATCCTGCGCGCGGTCAAGAACCGCTTTGGCCCCGCCGACGAAATCGGAGTGTTCGAAATGACCGGCAAAGGGCTGGCACAGGTCACGAACCCCTCGGCCCTGTTCCTGTCGGAACGTGGCACACCCAGCCCAGGCTCGGCCGTCTTTGCCGGGATCGAAGGCACCCGGCCCGTGCTGGTGGAATTGCAGGCCCTCGTCGCGCCCTCGCCGCATTCCCAGCCCCGCCGCACTGTCGTCGGGTGGGACAGCGGAAGGCTTGCGATGATCCTCGCCGTGCTTGAAGCCCGATGTGGTATCCCCTTTGCCGGTCTCGATGTTTACCTGAACGTGGCAGGCGGGCTGAAAGTCAGCGAACCCGCCGCCGATCTGGCCGTGGCCGCAGCACTGCTCAGCGCGCGTGAGGACACGGCCCTGCCCGCCGACACGGTCGTTTTCGGAGAAATCTCGCTTTCCGGGGCACTTAGACCGGCCCCGCAGACCGAAAACAGGTTGAAAGAAGCGCAAAAACTTGGTTTCACGGCGGCAATTGCTCCGGCAGGTGGCAAAACCGGCACTGTGGCAGGTCTGACACTCACCCGACCCTCTGATTTGGTCGGGTTTGTTGGCGAAACCTTCGGAGCAGGTTAAAGTCGCGCCCCGAGGGGCAGAAAACGAACAGGCGAGGGCCATGGAAGGTTTTACAATAATTGACGGGGTAGTCGCCCTGATCGTCGTGCTGTCGGGCATACTGGCCTATTCGCGCGGCTTCATGCGCGAGGTTATGGCCATCGCCGGTTGGGTCGCCGCCGCAGTTCTGGCCTTTATCTTCGCACCACAGGCCGTTCCGCTGGTCAAGGAAATCCCGGTCGTCGGAGACTTCCTGCGCGACAGCTGCGAATTGTCAGTGATCACCGGCTTTGCGGGTGTCTTTGCCATCGCACTGATCGTGGTCAGCATCTTCACGCCGCTGTTTTCATCGCTGGTCCAGCGCTCGGCGCTTGGCGGCCTGGATCAGGCGCTCGGTTTTTTCTTCGGCATCGCGCGCGGCATTCTGCTGGTGGCCATCGCCTTCTTTGTCTACGACACGGTGATGACCGGCCAAAGCTATACCATCGTTGACGAAAGCCGCTCGGCCAAAGTCTTCGAACAGTTCAGTGGCAAGATCGAAGAGCAAAACCCCGAGGCGGCCTTAGGTTGGGTTACGACCCAGTATGAAGAACTGGTCGCCAGCTGCACCGCGGGCAACTCGGAAGGTTGATACGCCTTATCAGTTGAGTTTGCAGACAGGCCCGGCAATGCCCGGGCCTTTTTTGTTTGCGGGTCTCAGACAAACCCCTCGCCGCCGCAGACCGTGCATCGGATCGTTTTTAGCCCAAAACATCCGTCGCATCTGCTTGAGATCGGTTTGCCAAGGATATCGCGGCTTTTGACCACTTCTCCGGCACCGTTGCAGATCTGGCATGGCGCGCGTCCCATGCCCCGGCATCGGTGACATCGGCGCTTTGCTGGGGCCGCTTCCTTGGCCTTTGGCTTATGCTGCCACATAGGTAACATCCAGTCCGGTAACAAACCGCCTTAACGGTCGGCATTGTTCGCATGACAGCATAAGTCGGAAAAAATGTCATCTTCCGCGTGAATTCAGACAAATATTGGCCTGCGGCAAATCGCGATTGTGATCGTTAGATGACACACGCGCCGTTAGGTATTATGTGGAACCCAAACCGACATGGAATCGGAGCTGCCGGTCTTGCTGTATCTGTTTTCTTTCGCGCTTGCCCTTTTTGCGATGGCGCGACTTTGCCGTTCTATAAACTGGCGACAACGGGTACAAATACCATCCGGCAAATACTCCGGTTCCGGCCATTGAGAACACTCACCACAAGAACGTCATAGGAATTGGAGCCCGTACATGTGTGGGATTTTGGGGATCGCAAGCAGGACACATGATGTCTTTGCGGAAATCTATGACGGGCTGCTGATGCTGCAGCACCGGGGTCAGGACGCCTCGGGCATCGTCACATATAACGGTGAGTACTTTCGTGAAAAGAAGGCGAACGGGCTGGTCAAGGACGTCTTCAACGCGCAAGACGCCGAAACCCTTCTGGGGAAAACCGGTATTGGTCATGTCCGCTATCCCACGGCAGGTTCGCTCAGCGCGGCCGAGGCGCAACCGTTCTTCGTGAACGCGCCTTACGGCATCTATCTTGTTCATAACGGCAACATCACCAACACCGCAGAACAGCGCGAGAAGGTCACCGGCAAATACAGCCGCCACCTGCGCACCACATCCGACTCGGAAATCCTGCTGAATGTTCTGGCCGACAAGGTGGCCGATGCCATCAAGGTCAACGGCAATGCCGAGCCCATTCGCAATATCTTTGCCGGCGTAAAGATGACGATGGAGCGGGTTCAGGGTGCCTATTCGGTGATCTGTCTGGTAGCCGGCGTCGGCATGCTGGCGTTCCGCGATCCCTATGGAATCCGCCCCTTGTCCGTTGCCAAACGCGATGTGGACGGAGATGGCGACGACTATGCCTTTGCGTCCGAAGACGTGGCATTCGGCATCAACGGCTTTGACAAGCTGCGTGACGTGAAACCCGGTGAGGCGATCCTGATCGATCTGGAAGGAAACATGCACGCGTTCCAGGCGGTTGAGGGCCAACTGACCCCCTGTATCTTCGAATACGTCTACCTTGCACGGCCGGATTCGCTATTGGACGGCGTCTCGGTCTACAAAACACAGATGCGCATGGGCCAAACGCTGGCCCGCCAGATCGAGGCTGCCGGTCTTGAGATTGATCGCATCATCCCCGTGCCGGACAGCGCACGCCCCGTCGCGCTCGAGGCCGCCAAGATCACCGGCATTCCCTATCGCGAAGGTCTGGTCAAAAACCGCTATGTCGGGCGCACATTCATCATGCCTGGCCAGCAGGAACGACAGAAATCCGTGCGCCGCAAGCTAAATGCCATTCCGCTTGAGTTCGAGGACCAGAACGTTCTGCTGATCGACGATTCGATCGTGCGCGGCAACACGATCAAGAAAATCGTCCAGATGTGCCGCGAGGCCGGCGCCAAAAAGGTGTACGTCGCCAGCGCCTCGCCCCCGGTCAAATACCCGAATGTCTACGGCATTGACATGCCGACCAAGCATGAACTGATCGCCAACGGCAAAACCATTGAGGAAATCCGCCAGGAACTGGGCGCAGACGCGCTTTTCTATCAGGAACTGGATGACCTGATCTGGGCCGCGAAAGAAGGCAACCCCGAGATCAAGCAATTCGACTGCTCGTGTTTTGACGGCAATTACCCAACCGGAAGTGTCAGCGAGGAATATCTTGAAAGCCTCGAAAACAGCAGCCGGGTCAGCCAGAAGAAACAGGACATGATGGTTGTCGGCGGGTCGTGGAACGCAGCCAAGCTGGCGTCTGGCTGAACGGCGCCAACTGAAGCGATCCGGCCGCACGATTCGAACCAACCCACCGCCCGAATGCTATGTATGAGTGGGTTTCCGCTCACAACCCGGCGGCGAACGCTGCGTGAATCCAACCAGTTCCTGCCAGCGTGATCACTTGCCCGTATCGCCACGTACGACCGGGCTTTTGTTCGTCGAACGCATTTGGTAGGCGCACGCCAACCACCACCCGATAACAGGGGCCGGGCCCTGCCCGGCCAGAGCTTATGTCGAACTCCAAAGTGAAGGCCGCAGCCACCCAGAAGGGTGCGCTGAAAAAGGGATCTGTTTCCCTCCTTGGGGTCTTTGGCCCCTCTACGAATATGCGCGCATTGATGCGGATGTCTTCGGGCCGCGTAAAAGAAGTCAAGACCGGCAGCCGAGTGGCTTCGGGCACTATTGTTGCGATTGATGAAGACGGCGTCATGCTGCGACAAAGCGGCCAAACGCACCGGATTGCCATTCCCGGCTCGTGATCGCGACTTGACGCCCTGCGCGCACGGGTCCAAACCGCAACCATGACTGATCAGACCAAAATCGCCCTCATCACCGGGGCCTCGCGCGGGCTGGGTGCCGCTCTGGCCGAAGCGTTGGCACCCGAACACCACATTGTTGCCGTTGCCCGCACCACGGGCGGGCTTGAGGAACTGGACGACCGCATCAAGGCCAAGGGCGGCAGCGCCACTCTGGCGCCGATGGATATTGCCGATCCTAACGCCATGGCGACCGTGTGCCGGGGCATTCACGACCGCTGGGGCAAGGTCGATCTTTGGCTGCACACCGCAATCCACACCTCGGCCCTGACACCTGCGCATTTCATCGACCCCAAGGAATGGACCAAGGCGGTGAACACCAACGCCAACGCAACCTCGGTGCTGATCCCATACATCGCGCCGCTACTGGGCGAAGCCGGCCACGCCGTGTTCTTTGACGACCCCAAGGCGGGCGAGAAGTTCTTTGGCATCTACGGCGCAACCAAGGCCGCGCAGATGGCGCTGGCCCGCAGTTGGGCGGCCGAAACCGAACGGACAGGACCGCGAGTTTCCATTGTGGATCCTGCGCCAATGCCAACCGCCGTGCGCGCCCGCTTCCACCCCGGTGAAGACCGCGAAGCCTTGACCAGCACAGCGGACGAGGCCGCGCGTATTCTGGCGCTGCTATAGGAATGGCCCTGACGGGCCATGCCTCCGGCGGGGATATTTTTGGCCAGATGAAGCGAGCGGGTCAGGCGATATGAACGCCGTTGCGCCCGGCCAGATCGACGAAGAACTGCCAGGCCACGCGACCGGACCTTGCGCCACGCGTGGCCTGCCATTCAATGGCTTCGGCCCGAAGGATCTGAGCATCGACCGAAACGCCGTAGGCGGCGCAGTATTGGTCGATCATCGCCAGATACTCATCCTGATCACAGGGATGGAAACCCAGCCACAGGCCGAACCGGTCCGACAGGGAAACCTTTTCCTCGACCGCTTCGGAGGGGTTGATGGCGCTTGAGCGTTCGTTCTCGATCATGTCACGTGGCATCAAATGGCGACGGTTCGAGGTGGCATAGAACACCACGTTCTCGGGGCGGCCCTCGATACCACCATCCAGCACCGCCTTTAGCGACTTGTAGTGTTGGTCATCATGGCTGAACGACAGGTCGTCGCAGAACAGAATGAACCGGTAAGGCGCGGTCCGCAGATGGTTCAGAAGACGCGCGACCGAGCCCATGTCTTCGCGCTGCAATTCCACCAGTTTGAGATCCGGATGCTCATCCTGCAAAGTGCCGTGCACAGCTTTGACGAGGCTGGATTTCCCCATTCCCCGTGCCCCCCACAGCAAAGCGTTGTTGGCCTTGAATCCTGCAGCGAAACGGCGCGTGTTGTCCAGAAGCGTGTCGCGAGAGCGGTTGATCCCCACCAGCAGATCCAGATCGACCCTGTTGACCTGCTCGACCGGCGTCAGGCGATCCGGCTCAACATGCCAGACAAATGCCGATGCCACGGCGAAATCGGGCGCGGCCAGCGGTGCAGGTACCATACGCTCCAGCGCGTCGGCGATACGGTTCAGGGCTTGGTCGTCCATCGGCTCCTCCGGTCATCTCTGCCTGTGTCAAACCATGTTCGCCCGGGCGCAACAAGGGTCGGCAAGAAAAAGGCGCGCCAGAAACCGGCGCGCCTGATCCAATACTTTCAGCAGATTTACCTGGCGTCTTCTTCCTTTACGATCTCTTCGTCTGCTTCTTCTTCGTCGTCATAGTAGCCATCGGCGCGCAATTGCTCTTCGCGCTTTTTCTCGACCCGAGCCACCAGGAAGATCGAAATCTCGTACAACCCGTAGACCACGACGAACAGGATGATCTGAGTGATCACGTCCGGCGGTGTCACGATGGCGGCCAGCACCAGAATGCCAACGACCGCGTATTTGCGTACCGCTCCCAGCCCCTCGGCGCTGACCAGCCCGGCCTTGCCCATCAGGGTCAGCAGAACCGGCAACTGGAAGCACAGGCCAAAGGCCACGATGAACTTGATCGTCAGGTTCAGGTATTCCTGCGCTGAGCCCTGGAACACCACACTCAGCGGCGCTGCGTTTGTTCCGTCGGCCACCGCTTCGCCTTCCGCTCCGAATTGCTGGAAGCCCAGGAAAAAGTCATAGGCCAAAGGCGTGACCACGTAGAAGGCAAAGCTTGCCCCCAGCAGAAACATGAACGGCGACGCCAGCATGAATGGCAGAAAGGCGTTCTTTTCCGACCGATAAAGGCCGGGCGCCACGAACCGCCACATCTGCATCCCGATATAGGGAAAAGCCAGCATGAAACCACCCAGCAACGAGACCTTGATGGCGACAAAGAACCCTTCCTGCGGCGATATGAAAATCAGCCCGCAATCCTGTCCACGCTCGGTCAATACCTCGCACAGTGGCTGCGTCAGAAAGTTGAAGATCGGCGTGGCCACCGTAAAGCAGATGATCATACCGATCAGAAACGCCACCACGCAATGGATCAACCGTGTGCGCAGTTCGGCTAGATGCTCGATCAGTGGGGCCGAGGTATCTTCGATCTCGTCGGTCTTGGTCATGTCTTGCTTTCAGTGTTCAGCGCCGCTTCCGCCTCTTCTGCCTTGGCCAACGCGTCTGCGGCTTCTTTCGCCTTGCGGTCGGCGGCGGCACGGGCCGTTGCGGCCTGGATCTTCTTGGCCTGTTCTGCCCGTTCAGCAGCCAGTTTGCCGGTTTCGCTGTCCGGATCGAACTTGGTCGGATCCATGCTTTTGGCCATATCCTGCGCGGCCTGCTTTACCCCGTCCATGGCGGTGTTGACAGGATTGGCAGCGGCATTCAGACCCTTCTTGATCTCATTCACACCTGCCTGGTCCGCCGCTTCGTTCATGGCGCTGGAAAACTCACGCGCCATACCGCGCGCCTTGCCGACGAATCGACCGACATTGCGAAACAGAACCGGCAGGTCTTTGGGTCCCACCACGATCAGCGCAACGATGCCGATGACAAGAAGCTCGGTCCAGCCCAGATCAAACATCCGCGCTTAGACCTTGTCTTTCTCGGTCTCGGGCGTGACATCCTTGGCCAGCTCGGACGCGTCCTGTTCAATCTCTTCCGTTCCGTCCTTGACGCCTTTCTTGAACGCGGTGATGCCTTTGCCCACTTCGCCCATAAGCGAGCTGATTTTGCCGCGGCCAAACAGCACCAGCACCACGACGGCAATCAGCAGAAGGCCGGGAAGACCGATATTGTTGAGCATGTCTTTTCTCCTCTTACGTCGGCGCCACGCGCCGGAAATGTGAACTGGGTCCGTGTCTACGCCTGCAAAGCGCTCTGCAAAAGTGAGGCAGGTCAATTCCGCGCATAAATGTGAACCGGTGGCGCGTTTTTTGCGGACTCGCAATTCTTAACTGACAGGTTTATGTCAGTTGCAAAGGGCTAGGCAGAGGGCATTGAAACCTGGTCAACGGAGAATCAAATGACCCATGTTGCTGAAATCGTCACCTTTACCCTTGCTAACGGAACCACCCCGGAAGAGTTCGTGAAACTCAGCCAGGCGTCCGAGGCATTTGTCCGCGCGGCCCCCGGATTTGCCCATCGCCAACTGAGCCAGGGTGAGGATGGCCGCTGGACGGATTACGTGATCTGGACAGACATGAAGGCGGCCAAGGATGCCGCAGCGCAGTTCCCGCAGCAGGATTTTTGCGCGGGCCTGATGGCTGCCATCAACCCCGAAAGCATCCAGATGCGCCACGAGAATGTGTTATGGAACATGACCGCCTGAGGCAGGTCAGGACGGTGCGTCATGCGCCGCTCTGACCGCCTGTTCGACATCATCCAGATCCTGCGCGACGGCAAACTGCACCGCGCGCAGGACATTGCGGACCGGCTCGAGGTGTCGGTCCGCACCATTTATCGCGACATGGACACGCTGGTCGCCTCGGGCGTTCCGGTCGAGGGCGAACGCGGCGTCGGCTATATGGTGCGCGAGCAGATCACCCTGCCACCGTTGAACCTGACGCCCGCTGAACTCGAGGCGCTGAACCTCGGCATGGCGATTGTGGCCGAGGCGGCTGATCCCGACCTTAAATCCGCTGCTGAATCACTGGCCGACAAAATCGACGCCGTGCTGCCCACTCAGGTCGTGGCCGAAGCCGACAGCTGGAAGTTCGCCGTCTACCCCTTTGCCGACGCCGCGCGCGGACTGGCGCATATGGCCCCGATCCGCGCCGCAATCAAATCCCGCCAGAAACTGCGCCTGTCCTACCGCCGCATCGACGGCGTCCTGACCGATCGCGTGATCCGCCCGCTGCACATGGAATACTGGGGCCGAGTATGGACCCTCACCGCCTGGTGCGAGCTGCGAGACGGTTTCCGCGTCTTCCGTATCGATCTGATCGAGGCAGTCACACCAATGCCCGAGATCTTCCCCGACGAACCCGGCAAAAGGCTCAGCGACTACGACCCGCACAGCTGACCGGCTTCATCTTTTTCAAAATACTCCCGCCGGAGGCATGGCCCGGAACGGGCCATTTCCGTCACTTGAGGTAAGGCTCGGGATCGACGGCTTCGAACCCCTGCCGCACCTCGAAATGCACATAGGCCTCGTCACCGCCCCGCAGGGCCGCGATTTGCTGTCCTCTCCGGACCCTGTCGCCTTTCTTGACGGCAACGTCGGCAACATTGGCATAAATCGTAACCAGATCATTGCTGTGCTTCACCAGTACGATCGGAACCTGATTTGCGTCCTCCGTCACAGCAGCCACAGTCCCGGCATCAGCTGCCTTGACCGGCGCACCCGCACTCGAGGCGATGTCGATCCCCTTGTTTTTGTTCTTGTCGAACGTGCGGATGATCGTCCCGCTGACCGGCAAGGACAAGGCGGCGGTGCTGGTGTTTGTCGGCGCTTCCGCCGTCACATCAGGCGCTTCGGCCAATGGCGCAACCTCTTCGTCCGGCAAGGGCTGCGTGGCACTGGGGGGTGTTGGCGTCGGAGATCCCTGCCCCGGCTGCGTGACATTCGTTGCAGTAGTGGCCGCTGCCGCGGACCTGCGTGGCGCTGGCTGATCCTTGACCGGGATCAGCAGGTACTGGCCCTCGCGCACAGTGAAATCGGACCCAAGACCGTTCCACTCCGCCAGGGACTCCACCGGCACCTGATACAAACGCGAAATGGTATAGGCCGTTTCCCCACGCTTGACCTTGTGCCGAACCGGTTCGGGCCCCACCGGTGCAGGTGTGGGTGATACAGGCTTTGCCGGCTCCAATGTCGTGGTCTGAACACCCCCGCTCTCGGGAGCCTCATCAATGGCGGACCCGGCCAGGGCTGCAATATCGACGTTGCTGCCGCCGCCGACCGAACGCGGCAGCGCCAGAACTTCGCCATCGCGCAGAGGGTCAGTGACATTCAAACCGTTGAACCGGGCTAGTTCCAACGGAGGCAGCCCAACACGTGCGGCCACGTCATTGACGGTATCGCCGCCGCGGGCCACCGCGACCTGATAGTTGGGATAGGTGATGACCCCACGCGCGTCAGGAGCCGGACGATTGCCCGTGGCCGCCAGCGCCGCATCGGCGGTCGAAAATCCGCCTACATTGCCCCGCAGGTCATAGTCCAATGGCCCCTCGCACCCGGCAAGGATTACCAATGCCGTCGCTCCAAGGGCGCACCGGCGCATTGCTGATTTGGAAACTGCTCTCATCATGCTGTCCTCAACGCCTGCCCCTGTTTTCCGGGGTTCCGGCGCATAGTTCGGAAATATCAACTACGCCCCATCCTTCCCAAGCCCTTCCAGCAAGGGCACAAAACGGACAGGCAACAATTCATCATAGTCCAGCCCGGTTTCGGTTCGCCTGACCCGGATCAGAGTCTGAACCGCATCCGACTGGCCCACCGGCAACACCATAATACCGCCGATTTTAAGCTGCGCCAAGAGCGGCCCGGGCGGGTCTTCCGCAGCGGCGGTCACAATGATCCGATCGAACGGGGCCTGTTCGGGCAAACCATACGATCCATCCGACAGCATGGCCGTCACATTTGTCAGGCCCAGTTCACGAAACAACTCACCGGTTTCGCGCACCAGGCGCTTGTGGCGTTCAACCGTGTAGACCCGGCGCGCCAGCTTTGCCAGGATCGCCGCCTGGTAGCCGGAGCCGGTTCCTATCTCCAGAACCGTGTCCCTTGGTCGAACCTCGAGCGCCTGCGTCATAAGCCCCACGACCGACGGCTGGCTGATCGTCTGACCACATGCAATCGGCAGGGGTGTATCCTCATAGGCGCGTTCCGCGAACAGGCCCTTGACGAAGCGGCCTCGGTCGATCTGTTCCATCGCCGCCAGAACGCGCGCATCCGTCACCCCGCGTTTACGCAGGGCGAACAGGAACTGCATGGTTGTTTCAGGGTTCAGTCCGCTCATTCGATCGCCTTCAGCGCCTCCAGCGTATCATGCGCCGTCAGGTCTGCCCGCATCGGCGTGACCGAGATGTAGCCTTCCAGATTGACCGCCGCGTCGGTCCCCGGAGCAGTCGGGTTATGCTGATACCCGCCCTTGATCCACAAGAACTGCCGCCCCGAGGGCGAGCTGTGCGGTTCTACCGAAAAGCATGTGTCCCGGCGATACCCCTGCGCTGCGACACGGGTGCCCAACACTTCATTCGCAGGCACTGGTGGGAAATTCACGTTGTAGAACAACCGGTAATCGCCCTGCTCTTGCGGTGTGGCATCCAGAATGCGCCGGACAAGATCCGCGCCGAACCGGCCAGCGGCCTCGAACGGATCGTCAAGGCCCAGATTCCTGGGGCCAAAATATTGCGACAGGGCAATCGCAGGCACGCCCTGTAATGCCGCCTCCATCGCGCCGCCGATGGTCCCGGAATACAGCGTGTTCTCGGCCGAGTTGTTGCCCCGGTTGACGCCGGACAAAACCAGTTCGGGCCGCTGGTTCTTCATCACATCATGCAGGCCCGCAAGAACGCAGTCAGCGGGCGAGCCTTCGGCGGCAAAGCGACGCTCGCCCATTTTGGCGATCATCATGGGATGGGTATAGCTGATGCAATGACCAACGCCAGACTGTTCGAAGGCCGGGGCAACGACCCAAACCTCTCCGCCTGGCCCTGCCAGTTCGGCTGCAATCGCCTCAAGCGTGATCAATCCCGGCGCATTGATGCCGTCATCGTTGGTCAGAAGAATACGCATGTGCCCGAATTACCCCCGCGTTTCGCCCTTGATAGACCCAGCCCCACGCTGCGGCAAGCAATGCACGTCCGCAATCTGCGGCTTTCACGCACCACTTGGCAATAAACTGAGCCATAGCCCCTCAGACCGGGAATACGAAACACCGGTTGCGGCGAACCGTCAGCCACATGACCCGACCCGGGCTGGGTACAAAAACATTCGGAACAGTGGCTTTTAGGGTCGAGCCATCATGATCCATCTCAAACTCGACAAGGCTTTCATTGCCCAGAAAGCGCGCGCGCTGCACCACCCCACGCGCAGCAACCCCATCCGTGTGCGTCGGCAGCGGCCCCTTGCCGCCCCGGTCGAAGTCCAGTCGCACATGCTGTGGTCGAAACACTATCTCGACATCGGTGCCATCCGGGACACCCGGCGCCAGAAACTGCCCGAAAGGCGTTTCCGCCAAAGCTCCGTTCACCTGCGAACGCAACACGTTGACATCGCTGAAAAAAGCAACAGCCGCCTTGTCTGCCGGACGCGTATACACGTTATACGGCGCGCCCTGTTGTATGATCTTGCCGCGGCGCATCAGGGCAATCTCATCGGCCATACGCATCGCCTCTTCGGGCTCGTGCGTTACAAGCACCACCGCCGCGTCTTCTTCCTTGAGGATGGCCAGCGTCTCATCTCGGATGCCATCGCGCAAACGATTGTCGAGGCCCGAAAAAGGCTCGTCCATCAACATGATGCGCGGGCGCGGTGCCAGCGCGCGGGCCAGCGCCACGCGTTGCTGCTCACCACCTGACAGGTGATGCGGATACCCATCGATGAACCGCATCAGATCGACCTTGGTCAGCAGTTCCTCGACCCGGGCGCGTTTTTCCTCTTTCCGGCCTTTCAAACCGAACGCAACGTTGTCCGCCACGCTCAGATGGGGAAACAGGGCAAAATCCTGGAACATCAACCCGATCTCGCGCCGTTCCGGCGGGACACGGAAAACCGTGTCGCAGATCAGCTTGCCGTCGACGTAGATCTCGCCCGAGTCCTGCATCTCGACCCCGGCGATCATGCGCAGCGTGGTGGACTTACCACAGCCGGACGGTCCCAGCAGACATGTTACCTGCCCTGCCTGCACCGTCAGCGAGACGTTATCCACCACGACCTGACCGTCATAGCGCGCGACCAGATTGCGAATCTCCAGACGAGGAGGAGGAGCTTTCTCTACTGTCACCGACGAACCCCGTTGCCTTTCCCGATCAAATTCATCGGGCTTGGGCGGGGATAACAATCCCGCCCCTCAGGCGCAAGGGATCAGCAGCATCCACCAGAGGCGGCTTCTCCTGTGGCTTCGAACGGACTTTCGCCCCCGCAACCTTCGAAGATGCCATAGTGGATCGAGAAATCTCCAATGAACTGGAAATGCCGTGCAAAGCGCGTGTCGTTCAGCATCATCCAAGTGTTGCCGCAAACCGGGAAAACCTTGCCGGTTTCTATGGCATGGTGGTCGTCCAACTCAAACAGATGCGGCGAGTTGGGAATCGTGCCCTTGTAGATCACGGCCTGACCGTAATCCTCGCAGGCAGGTTCCAGATCAGGCAGCTTGAACAACCGGTAGGTGGCCGAAAGAAATTTCAGTGGCGCGACGCGCTCTTCCAGAACCGGATTTTCAATGGTCAGCGGACGATGCGTCACCCGGCGCGGATCACCAAACCCGGCCTTGCGCGCCATTGACAGGAAGTCGTTCCAGTACAAAGCCCCGGACAGGCACTCGCCGTACAGAACCTCATCCTCAGCCATGGCGGCAGGAACACGGCGGTCAGCGTACACGTCCGAGAAATACATCTCGCCGCCCTCTTTCAGCAGCCGATGCGCGCCACGCAGAACAGCATCCTTGTCGGTGGCCAGATTAATAACGCAGTTGGACACGATGATGTCGAACGATCCGGGCTCAAGATTCAGTTCGTCCAGCTTTTCGATGTAGCCGTGATGGAATTCCACATTGCTGGCGGCATATCCGAACGCATTCGCGTGATAGTCCTGATGCGCCCGCGCGACGTCCAGCTGTTCCGGCGTCATGTCCACGCCAACGACGCGGCCCTTTTCGCCGACCATGGCGGACAACGCATAAACGTCACGGCCCGCACCGCACCCCAGATCGAGGATCGACATTCCTTCCAGGTCCAGCGGCGCAATCAGGCCGCAGCCGTAGTACCGTGTCAGCACCTCGTCATGCACCCGGGATAGAATCTTCTTCAGATGATCCGGCATGTCATCGGGCGTGCAGCATGCGTTGGTCTGCAAATCCGAACTGCCTTGCAGGACTTCGCCATAATAGTTCTGTACCGCCTCATGCTTCATCACCGGAATCCTTTCCTCAGCCCCTGTTCAGCAGCTAGTGCAAGACCGGCTGGCGCGCAATCAGGCGACCGCCATTCTGACAAAAGCGTGAGAGCTTCTTGCCGTCTCAGCCCAGCAGTTCGAAATCCGCACCGGCGCGTATTTTTCCATTCACCTGAATCTCCAACCGGTGCATGCCCGGCACCAACCGAAAGGTGGTGGCATCGCCCTTCAGCTTGTGTTTCTTGGCCAGCCTCAGTGTGCCATCGCGCAGAACGGACTGTTTCAGCTTGTGAACCTTGGGTGAAATCTTTCCGCCAGGCCTTTGAAAGTGAATGATATAATCAACCAATACTGGCTGATCGCCTGAACCTCTCAGATCAACTGAAAACTCCAGCGCCTTACCAATCCGGGCATCCCCATGCAGGTCAACCGCAACGATCAGTTCGGCATCCGGATCATAACCCAGCATCTTCATTGCCCTTGCATGGCCCGATTTCACCAGCCCGCGCAGGGCATGAGAGGTCATCCAGCTTAGCTCTTCAGCGTTCTGTCGGCCCTCCGCCTGCCAGGTCTGCAATCGATCCAGAGCCAGGTCCGGGTCCGTTTTGGTGATATCGTTCAGATGGTTCGCCACAGACCGCGTGACATATCGTGTGTTGTCGCCGTGCAACCTGTCAAGCAGTGGCACCGGATCGCTCAACTCCAGCCCCACCGCCTGCCCCCAAGGCAATCGAGGCCGCGTGCCTTCACTGACCAGACGACGCACGTGATAACTGGAATGCAAGCACCAATCCTGCATTCTCTCGATCACAAGTTCCGGGTGGGCGTTCAAAAACGGTCTGATCGCCCATTCCATCGAGAACCGCTGCGTCAGTTCCTCAAGTACATCCAGCGCCAGATTGGGGTGGTTCAGCCCTGCCGACACCACCCAATCGCCCAAGGGCGCAAAGATGAAATCTCCGAAATCATCATCGGTCTTGTCCGGATCCAGAGGCGGCGGCAGCGCACGCAGGATCACCGGGGCCACATCAGGCAATTCACCGGGAGCTGCATGTTGCAGGCACTCGGCAATCCAGGCCATCCGCTCTTTCAACTCAAGTTCTGGCAACCGCTGCATGACACGCGCCTGAAAGGCAGGTGCGTCAAAACCAGTATCAGAAGCTGAGAATAAACCCGCAAGATAGCTGGTTTTTTCCGCGTTGAACAATTGGTCCTTAAGTGAAAACCCCTGCGCCATGCTCACATCGTCAGATTGGTGCCGCCGCCATCCAGCAGGATGTTCTGTCCAACGATGAACCCGGCATGTTGCGAGCACAAAAATGCACATGCCGCGCCGAATTCCTGCCGCGTGCCATATCGCCGGGCAGGAATGGTCGCCTCGCGTTCCGCGCGCGCCTCATCCATTGAAATCCCCTTCTGCGTCGCGACGCCGCCGTCCAGCGACACCGCGCGATCCGTGGCATGAATACCCGGCAGCAGATTGTTGATGTTAACCCCGCGCGGGGCCACCTGTCGGGACGTCCCGGCTACATAGCCCGTCAGTCCGGTCCGCGCCGCGTTCGACAAACCCAGCGCCGGGATCGGCGCGCGCACGGATTGCGAGGTAATATTCACCACCCGGCCCCAGCCTTTGTCCATCATTCCCGGCAGCAGTGCCTTCATGAACGCAATCGGCGTCAGCATGTTGCTGTCCAGCGCCTTGATAAAATCATCCCGATCCCAGTCCGACCACAATCCGGGCGGTGGCCCACCGGCATTTGTCACAAGAATATCAACACCCTGCGCGGCGTCTATCACCTGGTTCTGCCCCTCGGCCGAGGTCACGTCGCAGGCCACCGTCAGCACGTCAACGCCATGTTCCGTTCGCAACCGGGCGGCTTCGGTCTCCAAAGCATCTGCCCCGCGCGCGTTCATCACCAGATCGACACCGGCTGCGGCCAGGGCTTCGGCACAGCCAAGACCCAAACCCTTGCTACTGGCACAGACAAGTGCGCGTTTTCCACGTATTCCCAGATCCATCCGATCCTCCCCATCTGTTGTTGACCGCATGTCTAGCACCGGCCAGACAGGGAAGACCAGAAGTCAAAGCGCGTCAGTAAAAGAACTCTTCGCGCACGATCTTTCCATTGGCGACGTGATAGATGCCTACCTCTTTCATGTCGAAGCTTTCACCGCTTTCCTTGACGGTGCCCTGCACTTCAAAGATCACGGCAAAACGGTCGTCGCCGTGCGGGAACGGATCGCTGACGGATGCTCCGGACACCTCGTGCGCACTTTCCCACCATTCATGCTTGCCCCGGATCGCATCGCGGCCATGGGTTTCACGGCCCATGCCTTCCATTTCATGCGCTTCTACCGAAACAGCATCCTGCGCATAGAGTTTCTCCAAATTCTCCTTGGCCCGGTTTTCGCGGCAACCGGCAACCAGTTCGTCGGCAATCTCTTTCAAATTCATCGATCTTCTCCGAAATTTGTTCACTATATGTTCTTATTGCCATAGCGGTATGATTCGAACCAGCCCCTTTGTCTTGCCTCGGCAGGATTCCACGCCTATACGCGCGCTCATGCTTGATACCGCCTCGAACCAACCCGTATTACCGCCCGAGATTGCCCGGCGCCGGACATTTGCCATCATCTCGCACCCGGATGCGGGCAAAACAACGCTGACTGAAAAGTTCCTGTTGTACGGGGGCGCAATTCAGATGGCTGGCCAGGTGCGCGCCAAGGGTGAGGCGCGGCGGACGCGTTCGGACTTCATGCAGATGGAGAAGGATCGCGGTATCTCGGTTTCCGCCTCTGCGATGTCGTTCGATTATGGGAACTTTCGGTTCAATCTGGTGGACACGCCCGGTCACTCGGACTTCTCAGAGGATACCTATCGCACCCTGACAGCCGTGGACGCCGCCGTGATGGTGATCGATGGCGCAAAGGGCGTTGAAAGCCAGACGCAGAAACTGTTCGAGGTCTGTCGCCTGCGCGATCTGCCCATCCTGACCTTCTGCAACAAGATGGACCGCGAAAGCCGCGATACGTTCGAGATTATCGACGAAATCCAGGAAATGCTGGCCATCGACGTCACGCCCGCCGCGTGGCCTATCGGTGTCGGGCGCGACTTTATCGGCTGCTACGACATGCTGCGCGACCGGCTGGAACTGATGGACCGGGCCGACCGCAACAAGGTGGCCGAAAGCATTGAGATCAAAGGGTTGGACGACCCCAAACTGGCCAAGCATGTGCCCGAACACTTGCTGGAAAAGCTGCTGGAAGAGGTCGAAATGGCGCGCGAACTGCTGCCCGCCCTGGACCCGCAGGCGGTACTGGAAGGCCACATGACCCCGATCTGGTTCGGCTCGGCGATCAACTCGTTCGGCGTTAAGGAACTGATGGAGGGTATCGGTGCTTACGGACCGCAGCCGCAGGTTCAGTCCGCTGAACCGCGCCAGATCGCGCCCGACGAAAAGAAGGTCGCCGGGTTTGTATTCAAGGTTCAGGCCAATATGGACCCAAAGCACCGCGACCGTGTGGCGTTCGTGCGCATGGCTTCTGGCCATTTCAAGCGCGGCATGAAGCTGACGCATGTGCGATCGAAAAAACCGATGGCGATCTCGAACCCCGTCCTGTTCCTAGCCTCCGACCGCGAATTGGCGGAAGAAGCCTGGGCTGGGGACATCATCGGCATTCCGAACCACGGCCAACTTCGCATCGGCGACACGCTTACAGAAGGCGAAGCGCTGCGCGTGACCGGCATCCCATCGTTCGCTCCGGAGTTGTTACAAGGTGTTCGCGCAGGCGACCCGATGAAGGCTAAGCACCTTGAAAAGGCTCTGATGCAGTTTGCCGAAGAAGGCGCGGCCAAGGTGTTCAAACCCTCGATCGGCTCGGGTTTCATCGTAGGCGTCGTTGGCGCGCTGCAATTCGAAGTGCTCGCAAGCCGGATCGAGATGGAATATGGCCTGCCCGTGCGTTTCGAAGCGTCGCAGTTCACCAGTGCCCGCTGGGTCAGCGGCGACAAGCCCGAAGTTGAAAAGTTCGTGAATGCCAACAAGCAGCACATCGCCCATGACCACGATGGTGACATTGTCTATCTGACCCGCTTGCAATGGGACATCGACCGGGTCGTCCGCGACTATCCAGCGCTGAACCTGACGGCGACCAAAGAGATGATGACCTGAGCCCTTGCCTGCTCTAACCTGCAGGCAAGAAGGCGAAACCGGGCACGGCATGGCAAGAAAACCAACCTGGGGCATTGTGTCCACAATTCGGGGTCCGGCTCCGGATATCCTCGGATTTGCGGCCTATCACCTCGATCTGGGGCTGGACCGGATGTACCTTTTTCTGGACGAACCCAATCCGCAGGCTTTCGAAGCCCTCCGGGTCCATCCAAAGATAGACGTGTGGGTCTGTGACGCCGCATTCTGGGAAAGGCGAAAGCGGGACCGCCCGGACAAACACCAGGTGCGCCAGACAGCAAACGCCACCTACACGTACCGCAAGACAGACCTGAACTGGCTGGCCCATATCGACCTGGACGAGTTCCTTTGGCCGAAACGCCCGGTTCCAGACCTGCTGGCGCAGGTTCCAGATGACATTCCCGCCGCCCGCACCCGCCCGATCGAGGCGCTGGCGACCGGCAAAGATCTGTACAAGGCCTTTATTCCCAAAGGCCGGGGCCGCGACACGCTGGTGCAAACCCTTTATCCCACCTACGGCGCTTTTGTTCTGGGCGGTTTCCTCAGCCACATCCAGGGCAAGCTGTTCGTTCGTACCGGCATGTCGAAGATCAACTTTCGCATCCACAACCTGTTCCAAAACGGGGAAATTCTGCGCGATTGCGTGGAACTGGATGGCATGAACCTTTGCCACCGCCATGCGCCCGATTGGGAACACTGGCTGGCCCACTATCCGTTCCGGATCGCACGCGGGTCCTATCAACCCGGCATGTCCCCCAACGTCGCGCGCGAGCGTGGCGGCGTGAACATGAATGAGCTTCTGGGCATGATCGAAGCAGAAGATGGCATGGATGGGCTGCGCCGCTTTTTTGACGAGATGAGCGGCGCAGACCCCGCGACACGCACCCGGCTGGAAGATCACGGCATGATCCGGCACCGCCCCCTTGATCTGGACGCAAAAGTCGCGAAACACTTTCCCGGAACCAATTGAATTGTTGCGGAAAACTGAATACACGCCTTTAGCGCCTCCAGATTAACCGCTCTTCATTTGACCTGGTGTTACGATTTTGTTATGTCCCGCCCAAGCCGAAATGCGCATCGGGCGCATGGCCATCCGGGCCCGGCATTTTACAGACGCGCGGGCCAGGTCAAGTGTCCGCATGAACCGGACATATATGACAAAGTTTAACGAACTGAACCTGAACCCGAAGGTCCTCAAGGCTATTGAGGAAGCCGGATACGAAACACCCACTCCGATCCAGGAAGGTGCGATTCCACCTGCGCTTGAGGGCCGCGATGTGTTGGGGATCGCCCAGACCGGTACTGGCAAAACCGCCAGCTTTACCCTGCCGATGATCACCCTGCTGGCCCGTGGCCGCGCGCGTGCACGTATGCCGCGCTCGCTGGTGCTGTGTCCGACCCGGGAACTGGCCGCTCAGGTGGCGGAAAACTTCGACACCTATTCCAAGCATCTGAAACTGACCAAGGCGCTGCTGATCGGCGGTGTCAGCTTCAAGGAGCAGGAAGCGCTGATTGATCGGGGCGTCGATGTTCTGATCGCCACACCGGGGCGCCTGCTGGACCATTTCGAACGCGGCAAGCTGTTGCTGACCGGAGTGCAGATCATGGTGGTAGACGAAGCCGACCGGATGCTGGACATGGGATTCATCCCCGATATCGAACGCATCTTCTCGCTGACGCCGTTCACCCGGCAGACCCTGTTCTTCTCGGCCACCATGGCGTCCGAGATCGAACGGATTACCGACACTTTCCTGTCTGCCCCCGCACGGATTGAGGTTGCCCGTCAGGCCACTGCGTCCGAGACCATCGAGCAGGGCGTGGTCATGTTCAAAGGTGGTCGCCGCGACCGTGAAGCCAGCAACAAACGCAAGGTTCTGCGTGCGCTGATCGACTCCGAAGGCGACAAATGCACCAACGCGATCATCTTCTGCAACCGGAAGACCGACGTGGATATCTGCGCGAAATCGCTGAAGAAATACGGCTACAATGCCGCCGCCATCCATGGCGATCTGGACCAGTCGCAACGGATGAAAACACTGGACGGTTTCCGCGACGGCTCTCTGCGCCTGCTGGTCGCCTCCGACGTGGCGGCACGCGGCTTGGATATTCCATCGGTCAGCCATGTGTTCAATTTCGACGTACCGGGCCATGCCGAGGATTACGTCCACCGCATTGGCCGCACAGGCCGCGCCGGGCGTGAGGGCAAGGCCATCACGATCTGCTCGGGCCGCGATGAAAAGGCACTGGATGCGATTGAAAAACTGATCCAGAAGGATATTCCGCGCATCGACAACCCGGTCAAAGATGAACCCAAACCGGACACCCCGAAGCCCGAGAAGAAATCCAGATCTTCAGAAGGCCGAAAAAGTGAAGGCAAGCGGGAAAAAGAACCCAAACCCCGCGGGCGCAACCGTCACGAGGACAACGGCCCATCAGTCGTGGGCATGGGCGATCACCTGCCAAGCTTCATCGCCCTCAGCTTTGATGAACGCCGCGCGGGCTAGATCGCCAGCACCAACGCCAAAATTGATATTCCAAGCAAAGACATCCCGGCGATCTCACGCCGGGTGATGGTTTCGCGGAAAAACAGCAACGAAGCCAGCAGGCTGAGGATCAATTCCACCTGCCCCAAGGCTTTGACGTAGGCCGCATTTTGCAGCGTGAACGCAAAGAACCAGCAGAACGAACCACACAAGCTGGTCAGCCCGACAAAAACACCGGTTCGCCGGGTGTCCCAAACGGCCCGCAATTCGGCCCGGTCACGCCATAGCAGCCACAGTCCCATGCTGAGGAACTGAAACATGATCACGGCGGCCAGCGTGACCAGCGCGCGGAACCACGCATCCAGATCGCCCAATTGCATCGATGCACCGCGATAACTGACTGACGAAAAGGCAAAAAGCACGCCGGATCCCAACCCCAGTTGGGACGCCTTGTTGGTCAGGTGGCGCCACCACTCTCCGTCGCCGCCCGGTGTTTTGGACAACAAGAACACCGCCGCCAAACCCAGCAGGATGGCAATTAATGCCCCTGATGAAACCTGATCGCCAAGGATCAGGAAACCGACGATAGCCGTCTGAATCACTTCGGTTTTCTTAAAGGTGATACCCACAGCAAAATTGCGCTGTTTAAACAGAGCTACGACGCAGATCGTCGCCAGAATCTGAGTGGTCCCGCCAAGAACCGCAAACATCCAGAACTTCGCGGATAAATGTGGCAGTGCAAAACCGGTCGATTGCATGGCAACGATCAGGCCGATGACGGCCAGCGGCATCGAATAGGCAAACCGCGCGAATGTGGCGCCTGCCGCACTCAGTTGAATGCGGCTCAGTGATTTTTGCAGCATGAACCGCACGGTCTGAAACGCAGCGGCCGCAACGGTGACGGGAATCCATAGGCTCATGGCTTCCCTTTTGTCCTTAAATCAACCCTTTGGCCAGAGAGGATGCGCCACCGGATCTTTGGCGCTCCAGAAATACTGACGGAAGATTTGTCCGTAAGAACGATAGACATAGGCCTCGTTGCAGGCCAGATACCGTTCCTTGTTATTCCGGTAAAGCGCAGGCAGCTGATACCACGGTGTGCCCGGGTTCATATGATGAACGACGTGCAGATTGTTGTTCAGAAACAGAAAAGCCAACGGACCGCGATCTTCGACGATAACGGTTCGGGCCCGCGATTTCTCATGCGCGCGATGCTCCAGAAAAGTGCGGATCTTTACCAGTGCCAGCCCAATATAGGCCGAAATGACAAACGCCCAGACCGGCATGGCAGACGCAGCAGCAATCCACAACACCATGGCCACCCCAGGCAGATGCAATGCCCATGCCAGCAAAATGGCCGGATCGCCACGCAGCGCCCCGCGCAACTCATCGCGAAAGAACGCGGTCTGGCCAATAAGCGGCCCCAGAACCATGCGGCCCAAAAGTGTGTTATTGGCGCTGTAAACCAGCTTTTGCCAGCCGGCCAAAGACTCCCATACCTTGGGGTCCAGATAGTTGGTTTCGGGGTCATCATAGGGGTCGGTCAGTGCCGCATCACGATGATGCGCAAGATGCATATCCCGGAACCGGTTATAGGGAATGAACAATGTCAGCGGCAGCGCCATTAGCGCCTCGTTCACCCACTTGGTTCGAAACGGATGGCCATGCAAAGCCTCGTGAGTCAGGGAAGAATGCAGTGCCGCTATGACCCCCATTGCCGGGATGGCCAGCCAAAGGCTCCAGGACGCCATGAAGAAGACTGTCAGCAACCACGCCCCGTAACAGGCAAGAATCAATGCGAAAGTGCGCCACTCGGGACCGGAACGCTCAGACATCACGCCCCCATGTGATGCCGGCCCAGACACGTTCGTAAATCACATACAGGGTCAGTCCGATGGCTGTGTTGATGATTGCCAGCGTACCGCCAACTGCCGCCGATCCGGTTGCGATCAACCCGACCAGCGTCATCATTGCCAGCCCCATCGCATTCCAAACCACAGCCTTCACGACTGATCTGCGCCGTGTCTCCATTCCGTCACCCATAGTCTTGTTATGTTTCAAGATTTATCGGCAACAGAGGGGCGTGAGAATTCTGAATATGATTAACAAAACTCATCAAACGTGATATTTATTATCATATGCAGGAAAAAATCGACAAACGAGATCGCGCTGCGCAGTTTCGTCTGCGTCTGGCCCGCGCCATGGAAGAGCGCGGTGTCAGTCAAAGCGCACTGGCCCGGGGAATCGGTGTGGACCGATCCACAGTTTCACAGCTTTTGGCCGACGCGGGCGCCCGACTGCCTAACGCGCATGTAGTTGGCAGTTGCGCTTCGGCGCTTGGTGTTTCGGCGGACTGGCTGCTCAGCCTCTCCAACCGCCCTGAAAGCGCGGCAGAGCTGCTGGCCAGTTCCCTGACAATGGCCGAAGCCCCCCGCGCCCTGGTTGATGAGCGTATCTTTGAGTGGCATCAGGAGGCGGCGGGATACAAGATCCGCTATGTCCCGGCCACCCTGCCCGACATGCTGAAAACCCGTGCCGTTCTGGAATGGGAATACGCCCCCCATCTGGGTCGTACGGCCGATCAGGCGATCGGTGCGTCTGCCGACCGACTGGCGTGGATGCGCAGTGCGCAATCGGACTATGAGATCGCGATGCCGCTTTATGAAATCCACAGTTTTGCCCATGGCACGGGCTACTATCAGGATCTGCCTTTGCAGGTCCGGCTGGATCAGATCGATCATCTGCTGGAACTCTGCGAGTTGCTTTATCCACGATTGCGCATCTATCTGTTTGATGCCAAACGGCTCTATTCCGCACCAGTCACGATATTCGGCCCCCTTCTGTGCGTTTTCTACGCCGGCAGCCATTACATGGCTTTCCGCGACCGTGACCGGGTCGAGGTTTTCACCCGCCATTTCGATACCCTGATCCGCGAGGCGGACCTGACCGCCCGCGATTTTCCGGATCATCTGCGGCAATTCAGGTCAGCGATCTCAGATCCGTCTCAGACGCAGTGATGCGGCTTGATAGTTCCTGTGCTATGGTGCCTTCGCGCGAACGTTTGGGACATCCGACCACAAGACGGAGGACTACAAGAATGGACGCACTGAAAACGGCAGAATACGCACGCGCCCTCTATACCGCTCACGGCGACCGAGCCGAGGCGGAAGCCGCTCAGAAAATGCGCGAGTGCGAAGCTTCCGGTAACACACAGGAAGCTCAGGACTGGCAGGCCGTGCGCAGCGCTATTCGTCAGTTGCGTGGCCCAAATCAGGCCTGACGCTTAGACTTTGGGGTCGGGGTTGACGGTGTGACCATCCACGGCAATCACCTGCCCCGACACCAGCCTTGCCGCATCCGAGGCGAGAAAGACCGCCATATTGGCGATATCCTGCGCCTCGACGAATCGGCCCATCGAGGTGCCCGCGGCATAGCCCTGGTAAACCTGGTCGCGCGTCATTCCTTTGGCCGCGGCCTCACGCTGCAAAACGCCCTCCATTCGAGGGCCTTCGACAGCGCCCGGGCAGATTGCATTGGCGCGAATACCATGTGGCCCCAACTCCATCGCCAGCGTCTTCATCAACCCGATAACGGCCCATTTCGCCGCTGAGTAAGGTGCCCGAAACGGATACCCATATTGTCCGGCCGTCGAAGACGTCAGGATTATGCTTCCCGCCCGCGCCGATTTCATCATCGGGACCGCATGTTTGGCTGCCAGAAATGCGCCGTCCAGATTGACCGCGACACAGGACCGCCACGCGGCCAGATCGATATCCTCGATCGCGTCAGTCGGCCCTGCGATCCCCGCATTGGCGCACAGCACGTCCAGACCGCCTGCTGCACCGGCCGCCTGAAAGACGGCGCTCATGTCGTTCTCGCTGGTCACATCCGTCCAATGCGCCGTCCAGTGATCCGGCAAGGCCTGCAGCGCCGCCTGATCGATATCCGTCACCCAGACCTCATAGCCTGCCGCGTCAAACGCATCGGCCATGGCACGACCGACGCCCGCGGCGCCGGCCGTGACCAGAACCCGCCGGGTCATGACGGTTTCCGAATGGCCACACCCGCACCTTCGGGGTATGGCAGATCAGCCTGCGCGGCGGCAATTCGCGCCATCGCATCCTCAATTTCGGCCGAAGGCGCGCTGGGGCGGCGGGTTTCCAGACTGACATGCAGCAAAAAGCTCTCACCCGTTGCCAGCAGCTTGTCGCCCTCGTACATGCTGTGGAAAACGTGCAGCTTCTTGCCCTGACCCAACAGCATCTGCGTGCGCACTTCAATCTTTGCGCCCGCATGGACTTCGTCGATATAGCGAAGGTGGTTCTCAGCGGTGAAATAGCTGCCGCCCGAGGCGATGTAATCCGCGTCACAGCCAATGATCTCCATGAACCGGTCGGTCGCCGCAGCAAAAGCCTCGAGGTATTTGGCCTCGTTCATGTGACCGTTGTAATCGGTCCAGTCCAGCGGCACCGCCCGCGACAGGGTCAGGATCGGCTGGCTGAGATCCGCCTGATCCAGCGTCGGCAGCGCGCCGGGCCGCAGCATTGCGTCATGCTGGTTCAGCACTGCACCAGCCCCGTAATTCTGCAGCTTCAGCGCCCGCATCATCCCGACAAGGTTGTTGTCGCGGATACGCTCCAGTTCTCGGATTGAGTGCATCCCGGATTGCGCATCGGACTGTTCGGCGATCATGTCGACCAGTTCATCGGTAAATTCCGGCACGTCCATCAGCTTGGTCCAGGGCCATTGCAGGGCTGGTCCAAACTGCGCCATGAAATGCCGCATCCCGGCCTCGCCCCCGGCCACGCGATAGGTTTCGAACAGCCCCATCTGCGCCCAGCGGATGCCAAAGCCCATACGGATCGCCTCATCGATCTCTTCCGTGGTCGCAATGCCATCCTTGACCAGCCACAGCGCCTCACGCCAGACGGCCTCGAGAAACCGGTCTGCTATATGCGCGTCGATCTCTTTCTTGACATGCAGCGGGAAGAAGCCGACCGACGTCAGCATTTCCTTGGCCTTTGCAACAAGCTCGGGCGCGTTCTTCTCGGTCGGCACCAGTTCGATCAACGGCAGCAGATACACCGGATTAAACGGGTGCGTCACGACGATCTGCTCGGGGCGCAGTGCGCCTTCCTGCAACTCCGAAGGCTTGAAGCCGCTGGTCGAGGACCCAATGATCGCGCCCGGATCACACGCCTCCTGCAACCCCTTGTAAACCTTCAATTTCAGCTCTAGCCGCTCGGGCACGCTTTCTTGAATCCAGTCCGCACCCCTGACGGCATCGGCCATATCCTCATGAAAGCTCAGCGCCCCTTCGGCCGGCAAAGGCACATCGCTGAGTCCCGGCAACGAGCGACGTGCATTGTCCAGCACTTCGCCAATTTTGCGCTCGGCTTCCGGGTCCGGGTCGAACACCCGAACATCCCAGCCATTCAGCAGAAACCGTGCGGCCCATCCGCCGCCGATTACACCACCACCAATGATCGCCGCTGTTTTCATGTCATCCTGCCAGTTGAACGCGCATATTTCATCTTTTTCAAAATACTCCGGGGGTTTGGGGGCTGGGCCCCCAAGTATCGCTCCGTTCTCACTTCGCTACCGGAGCCCGTTTGACCAGCCCCAGCTTTTCACGCACTTCCTGCGGTCCGATCACCCGTGCACCCATGTTTTCGATGATGTTGCCCGCGCGCTCCACCAACTGCCAGTTCTCGGCAAGCACGCCTTTCTCCAGCCACAGATTGTCTTCCAGCCCGACGCGTACATTGCCGCCCGCCAGAACCGAGGCGGCAACAAAAGGCATCTCGTTCCGTCCCAGCGAGAACGCGCTGAAGGTCCAGTCATCCGGCACATTGTTCACCATCGCCATGAATGTGTTCAGATCGTCCGGCGCGCCCCAGGGGACGCCCATGCACAGCTGGACCAGGGCGTTGGGTTCCAGAATACCTTCCTTGACCAGTTGCTTGGCAAACCACAGATGGCCGGTGTCAAACGCTTCGATTTCCGGCTTCACACCCAGGTCCGTCATCATCTTGCCCATCGCGCGCAACGCGCCGGGCGTGTTTGTCATGACGTAATCGGCTTCGGCAAAGTTCATGGTGCCGCAGTCCAGCGTGCAGATTTCGGGCAGACACTCCGCAACATGCGCCACACGCTCGGACGCACCGATCATGTCCGTTGCGGCTTCATTGACAGGGAACGGGTTCTCAATCCCGCCAAACACGATGTCGCCGCCCATGCCGGCGGTCAGGTTCAGAACCGCATCAACCTCGGCATCGCGAATGCGGTCGGTGACCTCGCGATAGAGGGCCAGGTCACGCGACGGTGCGCCAGTTTCCGGGTCGCGTACGTGGCAATGCACCACCGCTGCGCCAGCCTTGGCCGCGGCAATCGCACTTTCGGCGATCTGCTTCGGCGAGCGCGGCACATGCGGGCTGCGATCCTGCGTCCCGCCCGATCCGGTGACAGCACAGGTGATGAAGACTTCGCGGTTCATTTCCAGAGGCATTGCGTTTTCCCCAAGTTATACCCGGCTTCACCTTGGGTTTTCCCCAGGCTTTTCCCCGGATTCTGATTTGCGTTGCCGCCGACTCTGACGCAGCCTTGGGAAAACACTTGCCAGAATGCGAATCGAACTTGATGAAATCCGCAAAAAACATACTTCAGCCCGAACAACGCGCCCTGAAAACGGCGGTACTGGTGCTGGACGAATGCAACACGCTCAGCTTCGCTTCGGCCGTTGATCCAATGCGCGCGGCCAACCGTCTGGCAGACCGCCCGGCCTTTGACTGGGATTACGTCACCGCAACGGCTGAACCTGCAATGCTGACCAGCGCCCTGCAGGTGCCCGGGATCCCCCTGGCCCGGCTGCAAAGCTGCGAGTTGATGATTGTCGTCGCCGGGTTCCAACTCGCCCGCCATGCCACGCCCAGCCTGCTGGCGGGCCTGCGCCGCATTGCCGGCACCGGCGCCACTATGGCCGGTATCGATGGCGGACCGTGGCTGCTGGCCGAAGCCGGTCTGCTAAACGGCCACCCTGCCACAACGCACTGGGAAGACCTCAGCAGTTTCGCCGCGCGGTTCCCCGAAGTCGACGTCCGCCCGGACCGTTTCACCGTATCGGATGGCCGCCTGACATCGGGTGGTGCGATTCCCGCGGTCGAGATGATGCTTCACATCATCGCCGCCCGCCATGGCGCCGGCTTCGCCGCGCGGGTTTCGGGCCTGTTCCTCTACGAAGGCGCGCCGCAACCTTCGAAACCCCAAAGCCGCACCGGCGCACCGCATCGCCATTCTGCCCTGACCGCCCGCGCCAATTCGCTGATGGAATCCTCGCTCGACGAACCACTGCCGCTGGCCTATATCGCCGACCGTCTGGGCACCAGTCCCCGTACCCTGCAACAACAATTCCGGCTGCGCCTGAACACCACGCCGCAGGACCACTACCTGCAATTGCGCCTGGCCGAGGCGCGCCGCCTTGTCACCGACACGGACATGCCACTGATGGATGTGGCCCTTGCCACCGGATTCGCCTCACAATCCAGCTTTGCCCGCGCCTTCCGTACGGCCCACGGCCTCTCGGCCCGTGACCTGAGGCAAGACCGGACCCAGCCCACGCATCACTGACCAAACCGGTCAATTGTTCAGAAAGACCTCGGGGAAGACACTGCTGGCGACGGGGACTGCGCCCCTAGAACGGCATCGGATGGGCCCGGTGCGCTTGATTTATCTCGGCCAGAACGTCCGTCGACAATTCAAGATCGGCACCGCGCAGAATATGCTCCAACTGCAAGACGCTCGTGGCCCCGAAGATGGCTGACATCATGAAAGGTCGGGTCCGGCACCAGGCCAGCGCCATGTGAACCGGGTCCAACCCGTGGCGGTCCGCGATCTCGAGGTAGGCCGCCACGGCATCAAAGACACGCGCGGACCTGCGCCCCCCCATTGCCGGCACCAGCGACATGCGCGATCCGGCCGGCACTGCCCCATTTTGGTATTTGCCGGTCAGGAACCCTGCGGCCAAAGGGGAAAAGGCCATCAGCCCCACATCCTCGTGTACGCTCAGCTCACCCAGATCGGTGTCGAAGTGGCGGCAGAGCAGCGAATACTCGTTCTGTACGGACGCCACCCGTGGCGCGCCCATCTGTTCGGCCAGCCGCAGCCACTGTGCCGTCCCCCACGCACTTTCGTTCGATAGGCCGAATGCGCGGATATTGCCCTTGTCCACCTGCGCCTGCAGCGCCGTAAGGCACTCCTGCATGTTCTCCAGAACTTCTACGGTATTCTGCCCCGATGGCGCATAATCCCAGTTCTGCCGAAACATGTAGCTGCCGCGATTGGGCCAGTGAAACTGGTAGAGATCGATGCAATCCGTCTGCAACCGCCGCAGCGAGCCTTCGATGGCCTCGGGGATGGTCTGCCCGGTGATTGGAGCGCCGTCGCGGGCGTGGGCAAACCCCGCGCCGGAATGCTTGGTGGCCAACACATAGTCGCCCCGTCGTGACCGGTTTGCGGCATTCCAGTTGCCCAGAATTTCCTCGGTCCGCCCGACCGTTTCCCTCGAGACCGGGTTCACCGGGTACATCTCGGCCGCATCCACAAAGTTGACCCCGGCATCCAACGCCAGGTCGATCTGCGCATGCGCCTCGGGTTCTGAAGTTTGCGTGCCAAACGTCATCGTGCCCAGACACAGGTCCGACACCATGATGCCCGTACGGCCCAGAGGCTTGGTTTTCATCCGTCACTCTCCTGACTTGTTTTCGAAAATCAGGCCTCAGCCTTCTTTTCCCACCGCCCCGACGCCTCGGACCAGTATTGCGCCGAGCATCCTGCTGCGGTCAGCGCTTTCCACTGCCCCCGTGCGTGCTGAACGGCCTGTTCGTCGTTGCCATCGAACAGGATGCACACCCGTTCCAACGCGGCAACCTCGTCGGCCTCGACCGGCGCGCCATCCACCGCCATCACACAGGATGGGTCATTTGCGGCATCCGCCGTGGTGGTCAGCAGGATGGGCTGTGCCACATCATGCGGCCCGCCTTCCCGACCATGCGGCAGGAACCCCTCCTCGGGACCCAGCCACAGTTTTTCATCCAGCCAGTCCATCCGCGCGGGATCGGTCCCCCGCACGGCAATCCGCCACCCGGCCTGCCGCGCCTTGTCAAGCAGCACCGACAGGGTCTGCTCCAAAGGCTGCCGGGTCAGGTGATAGAAATAGACGGCCCCCATCCGATTACTCGAAATTATCCTGCACGAACCGGCTCAGTGCGCGCACGCCCCAGCCCGTGGCCCCCTTGGGAGCGTAAGACGTCTCGGTTGAAACCGAGGCAACACCGGCAATGTCCAGATGAATCCACGGCGTCTCTTCCTTGACAAACCGTTGCAGGAACTGCGCCGCAGTGATTGAACCCGCAGGCCGTCCGCCCACGTTTTTCATATCCGCAATGCGTGATTTCAACTGTTTGTCATAGGCCTCGCCCAGCGGCAGCCGCCACGCGCCCTCATCTTCGGCCCCGGCAGATTTCAGGAACGCATCGCAGAACGTGTCGTTGTTCGAGAATACACCGGCATTTTCATGTCCAAGACCGATGATGATCGCACCTGTCAACGTGGCCAGATCGACCATGCCAACGGGCCGGAACCGTTCCTGCGCATACCACATGACATCACACAGAACCAACCGCCCCTCGGCGTCTGTGTTGATGATCTCGACCGTATCGCCCTTCATCGAGGTGATCACGTCACCGGGCCGCGTGGCATTGCCCGAGGGCATGTTTTCGACCAGCCCCACCAGCCCGACGACATTGGCCTTTGCCTTGCGTTTTGCCAGCGCCCGCATGGTGCCCGCCACAACGCCCGCGCCGCCCATGTCCATCGTCATGTCTTCCATGCCACCGGCGGGCTTCAACGAAATGCCGCCGGTGTCGAACACGACGCCCTTGCCGACCAGCGCCAGCGGCGCATCGTCCTTGTCGCCCCCGTTCCACTGCATCACCACCACTTTTGAGGGGCTATCGGACCCCTGTCCGACGCTCAGCAATGTGCGCATTCCCAACTCGGCCAGCTTGTCTTCTTCCAGAACCTCGACCTCGAGCCCCAGCGCCTCCATCTCTTTCAGACGATCGGCGAACTCGTTTGTGGTCAATACGTTGGCAGGTTCGTTGGTCAGGTCACGGGTCATCCGCACGCCGTCGGCCACGGCATAAAGCGGCGCAAAGGCGGCCTCGACCTCGTCATGCTTGCCGTGGCTGATGGTGACGGTGCCAGGTTCCTCCGCGTCCTTGGTCTTGTGCGCGTCGAAATCGTAACTGCGCAACGCGATACCCATGGCCAGATCTTCGCACCGCAGCTGATTGGCCGCCATCACCAGCAGATCCTTGCCCCCTGCCAGCTTGGCCAGTGCTGCACCCCCCTTGCGCGCCTCGGCCCGCTCAGGCCGGCGCGGCAGCACCAGAACATCCAGCGCTTCCGCTGCCATCCCACCCGGCCAGCCCAGCGAGATGACATCCCCGGTTTTGACCTTGCCGAACTTCTCGCTTTCAACCAGTCGCGCAACCGCGCCGCGTGTCAGGCGATTGGCGCGGCGGGCGGCTGGGCCCATTTTCCCCTCTGACGTGATGATGATCGCCACGCGCCCCTCGGCCTGCGCCATTGCATCCACATCGAAGGCCTGAAAACGGACCGGAACCAGACTGCTCATTGCAAACTCCTCAAAATCTGTTCCCCAAGACCTAGCCCGCACCGCGCGGCTTGACCAGATAGCAGTTTTCCCCAGCCGTCATTTGCATTAAAGTCCCGCAAAAAGAACCGACAGGCATCGGGGGACAAGACTTGGCACCAAACGGCAGGCACAAGCCGTCGCGCAGAAAATCACGTTCCGGCAAATACGGCCCGGCCCCTTGCTTTTTCGGGCTGATGAGGGCGTTGTTGTGATCCTCGACCGTTATTTTGCCCGCAGATTCCTGCAAAGTTTTCTGGTCATTGGCGGCATTTTTCTGACACTGATGATTCTGATCGATCTGATCGAACAGATCCGCCGTTTTGACGATTCCAACCTGTCTTTTGGGCGCCTGCTACAGCTGACTTTGCTGAACACGCCTGCGGCCATCAGCGAGATGTTGCCTTTGCTGATTATTCTGTCGACCATTGCCCTGTTCATTGGCCTGGCCCGCAGTTCAGAACTGGTTGTGACCCGTGCAACCGGGCGATCCGGCATCCGCGCTCTGGCTGCACCGGTTGTTCTGGCGCTGATCATCGGTGCGTTGGCCGTGGCCTTGTTGAACCCGATCGCTGCGGCAACGTCCGAAGAATACCGGCGTCTGGCGGACAGCTACCGCAACGACGGCCGTTCTACCCTGTCCATCAGCCGTGATGGCCTGTGGCTGCGGCAAGGGGCGGAGGACGGGCAATCGGTCATTCATGCGCAGGGCACCGAGAATGACGACATCCTGCATCTGACTGGTGTCACGATCATCACCTTTGGTCAAAACGGCAAACCGACACAACAGATCATTGCAGACGAAGCCCGGCTGGAAGATGGCAGATGGGTCCTGCAGGACGCCAAGATCTGGTCCCTGAAAGATGACGAAAACCCCGAATTGAATGCGGTGACGCATGACCGGCTGGACCTGCCCACGTCTCTGACCCGGCAACGCATCCTGGATTCGCTGGGTCAGCAGGACTCGGTCTCAGTCTATGATCTGCCGCAACTGATCAACGATCTGGGAGAGGCCGGGTTTTCGACAAAGCAATATGAGGTCTGGCTGCAATCCGAGCTCGCGCGGCCCTTCTTTCTGGTCTCGATGGTCCTCATCGGCGCCGCCTTTACCATGCGCCACGTGCGTTTCGGCGGCACAGGCATCGCTGTGCTGACCGCCGTACTACTGGGCTTTGCCATGTATTTCATCCGTAATTTTGCACAAATCCTGGGGGAAAACGGACAATTGCCGGTCTACGTCTCGGCCTGGGCGCCACCCTTTGCGGCGCTGCTTTTGTCGCTGGGCCTGTTGCTGCACGCGGAGGACGGCTGATGCGGCACTTGCTACCCTTGTTGCTGTCCGGTGCGCTGATCCACAGCGCGCCAGCTATCGCCACAGCGCAGTCCGCGCCTGTACCAGATGCCGGACAAGCGGCTGAATCGCAGGACCTTCCGGCCCTTCTGGTCGCAGACAAGATCTTTATCACTCCGGATCGCAAGCTGATCGCCGAAGGCAATGTCGAGGCGTTTCAGGGCGACATCAAACTGACGGCCAGCAGCATCATCTATGATCGTGAAACCGGTTCGCTCGAACTGCAGGGACCGATCCGGATCGATCAGGAGGGCCGCACCACGATTCTGGCCGATTCGGCAGAACTGGACAACGGTATCCAGAATGGTCTTTTGATCGGCGCACGTATGGTGTTCGACCAACAGACCCAGATCGCCTCGGTCGAGGCGCGTCGCGCCGCTGGTCGATACACGCAGCTCAGCAAGGTTTCGGCCACGTCCTGCCATGTTTGTGCCGACGGTCGTGCGCCACTGTGGCAGATTCGCGCCCGCAAGGTCACGCACGACCAGTTGGAGCGGCAGTTGTATTTCGAAGGCGCACAGTTCCGTGTGCTGGATTTCCCTGTCTTCTACTTTCCGTATTTGCGCCTGCCGGATCCAACACTGGAACGCGCGACAGGGTTTCTTGTACCGTCCATTCGAACCACCTCGCAGCTTGGGACCGGCGTTCAGGTGCCGTATTTCTTCAAGCTCGGTGACCACAAGGACCTGACCCTGACTCCGTACCTGTCTTCGGGCACACGAACGCTGGGCTACCGGTACCGGCAAGCGTTCAAAACAGGCCGCATCAACATCGAAGGGGCCTACACACGCGACGACATACAGCCGAACCAGGATCGCGGCTATCTGTTCGCAAATGGCTTTTTTCTCTTGAAGAACGACTTCCGGTTCCTGTTCAGCATCAACACCACGTCTGACGACGGCTATCTGGCGGATTACGGCCTGCCCAATTATGACCGCCTGCGCAGCGAAGTCGCGCTTGAGCGGATCAAACGGGATACGGCCTTCAGGACCAGCCTGATCCACTATAAAACGCTGCGTGACAGCGAAGATCAGGATGAAATCCCGTCGCGGATTTTCGACTTGAACTACCAGAAACGATACTTCCCCCAAAGTGTTGGAGGCGAAGTCCGCCTGTCTTTTCTCAGCCATGCATACGAGCGTACCAGCGATGCCGATGTCACCGGGCGCGATGTGGCGCGCGCCACCGTTGACGCCGAGTGGCTGCGCAGCTGGATATTCGCCACCGGATTACGGGCTGACGCTCAGTTCGGTGCATCGGTGGACAGGTTCAACATCCGGCACGACAGCAATTTCGCAGATAACGTCAACCGGCTCACTCCTCGTGCGGCAATGACGCTGCGCTATCCGATGCAGCGCCGCGAAGCATCCGGTGCCTCGCAGGTGCTGGAACCCATCGCTCAGGTCGGGTGGACCCATGTGTCGACCAATGACGTGCCGATTGACGAAAGTACATTTCAGGAATTCGATCAGGGTGATCTGCTTTCCCTGTCCCGCTTTCCCGCAGTCGATCGCCGTGAAGACGGACCGACCGGCGTTGTGGGCGTCAACTGGGCGCGGTACGGCATCAATGGCTCACGTGCATTGGCAACGATAGGTCAGGTTTTCCGCGCCGATGCCGACCCGGCCTTCAACCTGACATCCGGTCTTCAGGGCACGTCTTCCGATTTGCTGATTGCCGGGCAGGTAGACACGGTCAAGGGCTGGTCCATTGGCGGGCGCGGCCTGATCAACGGCGATTTCAGCTTTGCAAAAGCCGAACTGCGTGGCCAATGGGCGCGCGGTGACGATGCAATCGTCGGCAGCTATGTCTGGCAGGAGCCGGACCCGGACGAGAACGTGGATGACGAAATCTCAGAATTCTGGGTGAACGGGCGCTACAGAATAGACGAGAACTGGTTGACCCGCGCCGAGGCGCGCTATGACCTCAGCGAAGACGAACCGATCCGGTACGGGTTTGGGCTGACCTATCAGAACGAATGTGTTCAGGTTAACATGAGCGTCAGCCGACGCTTCACATCAACATCAAGTATTGAGCCTTCGACGGAATTCGGGTTTACCGTTGCCCTGACAGGTTACGCCATCGACGGCGGCGGTAAGAAGTACAAAAGATCATGCAGCTGATATCAGGTTTCTCAAGGTTTATTCTTTCCGGCTGGATCAGGCGGGCCATTCCGGCGCTTGCTGCCGCGGTCATCACGCTCGCAGCCGGGCAGATCTCGGCCCAAAGCCTGTTCTCGCCGGCGATCCGCGTCAACCAAGACATCATCACCTGGTACGAGTTGCAGCAACGCCAGCAATTGCTGACCGTTCTGGGCGTTCCCGGCAGTTCAGACCAAGAGGTGCGCGAAGCCTTGATCGAAGACAGCCTGCGCAACCAGGCCTTGCGGGATGCCGGCATCACGGCAACACCCGAAGACATTGAGGTCGGTATCGACGAATTCGCATCCCGCGGTCAGCTGTCGTCCGACGAATTCCTCAATGCCCTCAAAAATGAAGGGGTCGATCGCGAAACCGTGCGGGATCTGGTCGCCAACCAGCTGGCTTGGCGCGAGTTCATCAGCACACGCTTTCTTTCCCAATCCCGCCCTTCGGAAGACGAGATCAACCGCGCACTGGGACAAGGCGGCAATGGCGGCCTGCAGGTTCTGCTGTCTGAAATCATCATCCCGGTGACCCCGCAAACTCTGCCTCAGGCCCAGGTCCTGGCTGACGAAATCTCGAAACTCGAAGGCTATGACGCCTTCTCCGCCGCCGCCACACAGTACTCAGCCGCCGCTACCCGTGATAATGGCGGCAGGCTGGAATGGCTGGGCCTGACCGACCTGCCCCCGGCCCTGCAACCGGTGCTTCTGGGCCTCAAGAACGGCGAAATCACCGCGCCGCTGTCGCTGCCCAATGCTGTCGCCCTGTTCCAGATGCGCGGCGTTCGCGAGGTTTCGACCGCCGCGCCCCGTTATTCCGAGATCGACTATGCCGCGTATTACCTGCCCGGCGGGCGCAGCGCGGAAACCCTGGCTCGGGCCAACAGGCTGAAGGAAGAGATCGACACCTGCGACGACCTTTATGGCATCGCGAAGGATCAGCCGGCTGCAGCACTGGATCGTGTCTCTGCGGCCCCGTCGGAAATCCCGCGCGATGTTGCGCTGGAACTGGCCAAGCTGGACAACAACGAGGTGTCGACAACGCTCACCCGCAACAACGGGCAGACCCTGATGTTCCTGATGCTGTGCACCCGCACTCTGGACAGGGGCGAGGACACGACGCGCCAGGACATTGCGAATGCCCTGACCCAGCAGCGCCTGCAAGCCTTTGCCGACAGTCTTCTGGAACAGATGAAGGCCGATGCCACCATCATCTCGCAATGACCGCCCCTATTGCGCTCAGTTGCGGGGAACCGGCCGGGATCAGCCCTGAAATCGCCGCTGGCGCATGGTCCCAATTGCGCGGCGCCTGCCCGTTTTTCTATATCGGCGACGCTGCACACCTGCCCAAAGGCACCCCGATCCGAAAAATAAGCGCACCATCGCAGGCGCAAGCCGTCAGCGCCGAGGCCCTGCCTGTGCTGCACATGGAATTTCCCGCGCCCAACCGACCGGGCCATCCCGATCCGGACAATGCGCCGTCGATCATCGATGCCATTGAACTGGGCGTCAACCTCGTGCGCTCGGGCGAGGCTTCGGCCCTGTGCACCGCGCCCATTCACAAAAAGGCCCTGATCGACGGGGCCGGGTTTTCCTTCCCCGGTCATACCGAGTTTCTGGCGGCCCTCGCCGGTCAGGAACGCGCGGTGATGATGCTGGCCAGTTCCAATCTGCGCGTCGTGCCCGCCACGATCCACATCCCGCTGTCCCGCGTGCCGTCCGAACTGACGCCAGATTTGTTGCGCGACACCATTGCCATCACGGCTGACGGTCTGCGCCGTCAATTCGGCATCGCACACCCCCGTATCGCGGTGGCGGGCCTCAATCCACATGCTGGCGAAGGCGGCAAAATGGGAATGGAAGAACTGGACTGGATCGCGCCGCTTCTGAAAGACCTGCCAACCAACGGCTACACCGTCACCGGCCCCCATCCGGCCGACACGATGTTCCACGCCGCCGCCCGCGCCCGATACGATGCCGCAATCGCCATGTATCACGATCAGGCCCTGATCCCGATCAAGACACTGGATTTTGACAAGGGCGTAAACGTAACGCTGGGCCTGCCCTTCATACGCACGTCGCCTGACCACGGCACCGCACTGGACATCGCCGGAAAAGGAATCGCCAATCCCACAAGCCTGATCGAGGCCCTGAAACTTGCCCAACAGATGGCACAAACCCCTTGATCCTTCACCTGGTCGAAAATATCCCCGCCGGAGGCAAAAAATCTCTGGCGCTTACCCACCAACCCGCGCCACGGTAGTCGGATCATGAGCGCAATCGACACCCTCCCCCCTCTGCGCGAGGTCATCGCGACACATCAGCTCTCGGCCCGTAAGTCGCTGGGTCAGAACTTTCTGCTCGACCTGAACCTGACCGCGAAGATCGCCCGTCAGGCCGGGGATCTGGCCCAATGCGATGTGCTGGAAATCGGCCCGGGCCCCGGCGGACTGACCCGTGGACTGCTGTCCGAAGGCGCGCGCAAGGTCGTCGCGGTCGAAAAAGATACGCGCTGTATCGCCGCCCTGAACGACATCGCTGCCGCCTATCCCGGCAAGCTTGAGGTGATCAATGGCGACGCTCTGGAAATCGACCCTCTGGCCCATCTGACCCCGCCGATTCGCATCGCGGCCAACCTGCCCTACAATGTCGGCACCGAACTGCTGGTGCGGTGGCTCACACCGCCCGAATGGCCGCCGTTCTGGCAAAGCCTGACCCTTATGTTCCAGCGCGAAGTGGCCGAGCGTATCGTCGCCCAACCCGGAAGCAAGGCCTATGGCCGCCTCGCTATCCTGGCCCAGTGGCGGGCCGAGGCGCGTATCGCCATGTCCCTGCCGCCCGGCGCGTTTACTCCGCCGCCCAAGGTTTCAAGCGCAGTGGTCCACCTGACCGCCCTGCCCGAGCCGCGTTTCCCGGCAAATGCCGCAACACTGTCCCGCGTGGTCGCCGCCGCCTTCAACCAGCGCCGCAAGATGCTGCGCGCCTCGCTGAAAGGCGTGGCCCCGGATATCGAGGACCGTCTGCTGGCTGCTGGTATCCAGCCCACGGAACGGGCCGAACAGGTCCCTCTGGAAGCCTTCTGCGCGCTGGCGCGTGAAGTTTCCAAAGGCTGAAACAAAAAACCCCGGGCGTAACCCGGGGCTTCTTCTCAACCGATACGAGCGCTTACTCAGCCGCTTCCGGCGCGTCGCCTTCACTTGAAGGCGCTTCTTCAGCAGGTGCAGGCGCGGCCTTGGGCTTACGGCCCCGGGGCTTGCGCGCGGGTTTTTCCTTTTTCTCGGGCGTTTCGGCGACCGGCGCATCCTCTTTGCTTTCCGGCGTCTCGACCAGACCCGATTCCGGCGTTGCCTCCTCAGAACCGAAATCCATCACGTCGGGCTGCGGTGCCTCGGCCGGGTCTGCCTGGCGGGCAGCTTCACGTTCCTGACGTTCGGCGCGTTCGCGATCGCGTTCGGCCTGGCGCTCGCGATTCTGGCGCTCCTGCTCTTCGCGGCGCGCATCAATCTCGCGCTGCGCTTCGCTCAGCATGCGCAGATAATGCTCGGCGTGCTGCTGGAAATTTTCGGCCGCCACGCGGTCGTTGGACAACTGAGCGTCACGCGCCAGCTGATTGTACTTATCAATGATTTGTTGCGGCGTGCCACGCACCTTGCCCTCGGGGCCTGAACTGTCGAAAACCCGGTTTACGACGTTACCACCAGAAGGGCGATTGCGGTTATTCTTGGCCCGCGAGCGGGATTTTGAAGATCTCATCTTATTTTACGTCAGCCTTGTCATTCGCTGTCGATCAACCCGTACCTTACGCTGCTCAGAGGCTTGTCCCGTACCGTGTCATCGACTTTTTTGGGCTTGGCGTCAGGGGTGCGCTGCAAAAGCGCCAGCCTCGCTGACTACTCTGAGTAAGCATGTCCTGCCCGCGCAGACAAGGGGTTTATCGGATATTTCGCAGCTTTTTTACTTTCGCAGGCGCATTTCAGCCTCAGTTTTCGGGCCTAACCGGGCATTCTTGCGACAATTACCCGATCCCGCCCGTCCAGATCGGAAATGACACGAATTTCCGCCAGTCCGGCGGCATCAAACAACGCGGACACATAGTTGGCCTGCGTCGGTCCGATTTCGACCAGAAGACGTCCGCCCCGCGACAGAAAATCCGGGGCCGATGACGCGATCCGGCGATACGCATCTAGCCCGTCGCCCTCATCTGTCAACGCTAGTCGCGGTTCATGTTCGCGTACTTCGGGGGAAAGTTCCTCCATTTCGGAAAGCGAGATATAGGGCGGGTTCGAAACGATCAGGTCAAACATGCCATCAACTGCCCCAAACCAGTCGGAATGCCAGACATTGATGCGGGCCTGCACCTGATGTTGCACCGCATTGGCGCTGGCCTGCAAACAGGCGGCTTCGCTGAGGTCGACACCAACCCCGGTTGCGCTGCGCCGCTCGGCCAGCAGTGTGATCAGAATACACCCGGACCCGACCCCCAGATCCAACACCCGGTCAAAAGGTTCGCTCAGGGCCGCTTCGATCAATACTTCCGTTTCGGGGCGCGGGTCCAGAACATCACGGCTGACGCGAAACCGACGGCCGTAAAACTCGCGCTCGCCCAACAGGTGCGAGACCGGAATCCGTATGGCCCGAAGCGAGATCAGCTGGTCGTAGCGCTCGGCGATATCCGGCGACAGCTCCTCGGGCGCGATCAGAGTGACCCGGCTGGCTTCGATCCGGGCCGCATGAGCAAGCAACAGCCGCGCGTCCCGCGCCGGATCTTCAACTCCTGCCGCGCGCAGCCGGGCAGTTGCCGCCACCATCGCCTGCGCCGCAGTCTGCGCCCCGGTCATTGCGCCATCTCGGCCAGAAGCCGCGCCTGATCATCTGCGGTCAGCGCATCGATCACCTCGTCCAGATCGCCCTGCATCACCTGATCCAGCTTATACAGAGTCAGATTGATACGGTGATCCGTCATGCGACCTTGGGGGAAATTATAGGTCCTGATCCGCTCGGACCGGTCGCCCGAGCCGATCTGACTGGCCCGATCCGCCGAACGCTCGCTGTCGATTCGCTGCCGCTCCAGATCGTAAAGCCGCGTTTTCAGTACCTGCATCGCAATCTCGCGGTTGCGGTGCTGGGATTTCTCGGAACTGGTTACCACGATGCCGCTGGGCAGGTGCGTGATCCGTACGGCCGAATCGGTGGTGTTCACGTGCTGACCACCAGCCCCCGAAGACCGCATCGTGTCGATGCGGATGTCACCCGCGTCAATCTGGATATCCACGTCCTCAGCCTCGGGCAAAACTGCCACCGTCGCCGCCGAGGTGTGAATTCGTCCGCCGCTTTCGGTTTCAGGAACCCGCTGAACCCGATGCACACCGGATTCGTATTTCATGCGCGCAAAGACGTTGTCACCCTTGATATGCGCCACCACTTCCTTGATCCCGCCCAGATCGGAGGACTGCTCCTCAATGATCTCGAACTGCCAACCCCGCGTTTCGGCATAGCGCTGATACATGCGCAGCAGGTCTCCGGCGAACAAAGCGGCCTCATCCCCGCCTGTACCGGGGCGGATTTCCAACATCGCCGGGCGCGCATCCGCTGCGTCCCGCGGCAACAACGCCAGTTGTAACGCGTGCTCTGCGTCGGGAATACGTGCCTGCAACGCCGGGATTTCCTCCTCGGCCAGTTCCTTCATGTCGGGGTCGGCCAGCATCACCTTTGCCTCGGCCAGATCGGCCACGAGCTGTCTCCAGGCCATGATCTGATCAACCACCGGCTTGAGGTCAGAATATTCCTTGGCCAATGCCGCAATATCACCGCCCGACGCGCCATCTGCCATGGCCGCTTCGAGGTACTGGAATCGCTGAGTTATCTGTTCAAGGCGTTCTTCTGGGATCATGCGCGGGGTGTCTATCATCCGGGGGCTTTGGTCAAGGGCAAGCCTTGTGCTAAGCTGTTATTCATGAAACGGATCGTGCTTGTTCTTGCCCTCTGCGCGGCACCTGCCATGGCCGATGTGGTCGGCCCCGGCGGCAAGGTTCAGGATTGTTATTGCACCGATAAATCCGGCACCCGCGTCGAACTGGGAGAGATGATCTGCCTGCAAGTCGATGGCCGCATGTTCATGGCCCAATGCCAGATGTCACTGAACGTCCCCATGTGGCGCGAGGTGCAGGAGGGGTGCCTGTCCTCAGGGCTGCAACAAAGCCAACCACCGGTCGACACGAACCTGGTTTACCCCAAAATCTGAACGCCCGAACCGCAATCTGCCGTGAATGCGCAGGATGTCTCCGTCTTGCTGTGCCGTTGTGTAATCGGGAAACCCTAATGTCGGTGTTCGGGTGACATATGTCACCATTCCATCACCAACCGACCCGGCCAAAACCGTTGTCCGTGGAGCGGCCCTTGCAATGGTATCGAAACGCGCCAACCCGTCCGGACCGGTTTCAACCACACGCAACACGCCGCCTTTCATGTCCCGGTCCGTGTTACCAACCGGGGCGACATGCCATGTCACGGGATCGGACGGAGCCAGCCGAATGAAAGCCGCCAGTCCAACCAACAGCGCAACACAAAGCCACAGCACCATCTTTGTCATCCCGATCCCAACCCTTTGACAAACCCTAGCCGGATCGCGATGCGGGGCAATATGCGCCCCCGGTTATCGTGACGTCACACCGGGCAGGATGCAGATCAATTCAAACAACAGGTTCGCCGCTGTCAGCGCCGTGTTGCCGGACGGATCGTAGGGCGGCGAAACCTCGACCAGATCGCAGCCCACGACATTCATGCCGCCAAGCGCATGGATCAGTTGAAGCGCCTGCGGTGTGGTTAGCCCCGCAATCTCGGGTGTCCCGGTGCCGGGCGCATAGGCCGGGTCCAGACTGTCAATGTCGTAGGTGATGTAAACCGGATGATCCCCTACAGACTTGCGGATAAGCGAGCCGATCTCGGTCAGGTTCTGCTGCCACAGTTCCCAGGCCGGATATTGGCGGAAACCCCATCCCTTCGCTTCAGTGAAATCGCTGGCGGCGTAACCGGACCCGCGAATTCCGATCTGAAAGGTCTTGTCGGGAACGATCAGCCCCTCTTCGTAGGCGCGGCGGAAGACGGTGCCATGGGTCTCACGCTCGCCAAACATTTCGTCATTCACGTCCGCATGGGCATCCACATGCACCAGGGCGACCGAACCGTGCTTTGCCGCAATCGCGCGCAGGATCGGCAGGGTGATCGAATGATCGCCCCCCATCGCCACCGGGGTCACGTTCTGCGCCAGAATGCCGTCATAGCTGTCCTTGATGATCGTCAGACTGTCAGCCAGCGAAAACGTATTGATCGCCAGATCGCCGATATCGGCAATCTGCAAACTGTCAAACGGCGCGGCGAATGTCGCCATGTTATAGGGCCGGATCATCGCGCTTTCACTTCGGATCTGTTTCGGCCCGAACCGCGTGCCCGACCGCCACGAGGTGCCGATATCCATTGGAATACCCAAAACCGCCACATCCAGCCCCTCAAGCGAGGCCGCCTGCGGCAGGCGCATGAACGTGTTCGGCCCGGAAAACCGGGCCAGATCATTGCCGCTGATCGGTTGGTTGAAATCTGCCATGCCTGTTGTCCCTTCTGCCCGGTCATACAATCAAGCAAATACCGGAAGTATGACTAACCAAATGTTAAACCGGAGCCAGCTTGTTCCAGCCCAGCAGGCAAATGATCTGCGTCGCCACATGCGCCCCGGCAATCGCAGTGGCGCCGGAGGTGTCGAACGGAGGCGAAACCTCGACCACATCGCCGCCCTTGATGTTGATCCCGGCGATGTCGCGCAGAATGATCTGCGTCTGGATCGAGGTCAGCCCGCCCCAGACAGGCGTCCCGGTACCGGGGGCAAAGGCAGGGTCCAGCCCATCAATGTCAAAGCTCAGGTAAACGGGACTGTCGCCCAGAATACCCTTGATCTTCTGCGCCACGGCGGCAGGGCCGGACTCATACACTTCGCGCGCGTCGATGATGTTGACGCCCAGCGTATCCTCGTTGTGTGTGCGAATCCCCACCTGAACCGAGCGCTTCGGGTCCACGATCCCGGATTTCACCGCCTTGTAGAACATCGTGCCGTGGTCCACGCGGGACATGTCGTCATCGGCCCAGGTGTCAGTGTGCGCATCGAATTGCAGCAGCGATATCGGCCCGTATTTCTCGGCATAGGCCTTCAGGATAGGGAAGCTGATGTAATGGTCCCCGCCCAGCGTGACCGAGGCGACATTCGCCTCCAGAATGGTGCGGATATGATCGGTCAGCGTGTCGGGAAAGGCCGGGATGTTGGCGTAGTCATAGGCCATGTCGCCATAGTCGACGATGGCCAGTTCGCTGAGCGCATCAAAGGGCCAGCCATAAGGCGCATCGGGCGATTGCAGTGCGCTGGCCTCGCGGATCGCACGCGGGCCCAGACGAGTGCCGGGGCGGTTGGTGACGGCCTGATCAAAGGGTACGCCTGTCACGGCGATATCAACTCCGCTCAGGTCCTTGGTATACAGCCGCCGCAGGAACGAGGTCGCGCCCCCGAACGTGTTCTCGTAGGACAACCCCTTGAGGTCGGGATTGGTGAACGCCTCATCCACCTGGTTTTTTGCGTCTTCCAGTGCCATGTCTTCTCCCTGTCAGCCCAGCGGCTGCGCCTTTTCCACGATCCGGGCAAAGAATGAGGCCCCGACCGGTGCGATGTCGTCGTTGAAGTTGTATTTCGGGTGATGCAATCCTGCACCTTCACCCTGTCCCAGAAACAGATATGCGCCGGGACGTGCCTGCAGCATATAGGAAAAATCCTCGGCCCCCATCTCGCGCCCGCTATTGGCCGTGACCCGGTCATCGCCGGAAACCTCGCGGGCGACTTCAGCCGCAAATACCGCCTTGGCGTCATCGTTAACCGTGGCCGGGTAACTGACGTCATAGTCCAGCCGCGCTTCGACACCGTAGGATACCGCCTGCCCCTGCACGATCTGCTCCATCCGCTCCATCACCATCTTCTGCACATTGGGATCAAAGGTGCGCACGGTGCCGTTTATATAGGCCGTGTCGGGAATCACGTTGTTCACGGTTCCGGTATGAATCTGCGTGACCGAAACCACCAGATCATCCAACGCGTAGTTATTGCGGCTGACGATGGTCTGGATCGCCTGCGCGATACCGCAGGCCGCCATCACCGGATCGCGGGTTTCATGCGGCATCGCGCCATGGCCGCCCCTGCCCTGTATATGCACCTCGAACGTGTCGACCGCCGCCATGATCGGGCCGGGCGTTGTGTGGAACGCCCCTTCGGCAATGCCCGGCGCGTTGTGCAGCGCATAGACCTGCGAGATGTCAAACCGGTCCATGATGCCTTCTTCCACCATCACGCCGGCCCCGCCGCCTTCTTCCTCGGCGGGTTGAAAGATCAGCGCAACCCGCCCCCGGAAATTTCGTGTCTCGGCCAGATACCGCGCGGCCCCCAGCAACATGGTCGTGTGCCCATCATGGCCGCAGGCATGCATCTTGCCCGGATTCGTCGAGGCATAGGCGACACCCGTCTCCTCCGTGATCGGCAGCGCATCCATGTCCGCACGCAGGCCAATGGTCGGCCCTTCACCCTGCCCGTTGATGATGGCGACCATGCCGGTTTTGGCGATCCCTTCGTGCAGTTCATCCACGCCGAACTCGCGCAGACGGTCCGCAACAAAAGCGGCAGTTTCATGGCATTCGAACTCCAGTTCCGGGATTTTATGCAGGTGCTGGCGCCATGCGGCCATATCGGCAGAGAAATCGGCAATTCGGTTGACGACGGGCATCGGGGGTGGACTCCTGATCCAAGCTGCGGGATGGATGCATCTGACACCGGAACAAGGGGCTTCGCAATGGCTGAAAATCCGCTGATCACCGACTCTGACGCTGGGATCGAGCGCTTGCTGGAAATCATGCGCCGCCTGCGCGACCCCGAATCGGGCTGTCCGTGGGATATCGAACAGGATTTCGCGACCATCGCCCCCTACACGATCGAAGAAGCCTACGAGGTCGCTGACGCCATCGAACGTGAGGCGTATGACGAGCTGAAGGGCGAGTTGGGCGATCTGCTGTTCCAATCGGTCTTTCACGCGCAGATGGCCGAAGAAGCCGGACATTTCACCTTTCAGGACGTGGTGCGCACCATGTCGGACAAGATGGTCGACCGCCACCCGCATGTGTTCGGCGACGAGTCCCGCGATAAATCCGCCGAACAACAGACAGCGGACTGGGAAACTATCAAGGCGGCAGAGCGTGCAGGCAAGAAACAGAAAGGCGCGTTGGACGGGGTTGCGGCCAACCTGCCTGCCCTGCTGCGTGCCCATAAACTGCAAAAACGCGCCGCCCGGGTCGGATTTGATTGGCCCGATGCCAGCCACGTGTTGGCCAAGATCACGGAAGAGGCCGCTGAACTGGAAGAGGCGCGCGACAGCATGGATGCCGACGCGCTCGAGGACGAATTCGGTGATCTGCTGTTCGTGATCGTCAACCTTGGCCGCCACTTAGGCATCGAACCCGAGGCCGCCCTGCGCCGCACAAACGCCAAGTTCACCCGCCGCTTCGAAAAGGTCGAAGCCCGGCTGGCCGAACGCGGTAAGACGCCCACCCAAAGTGATCTGGCCGAGATGGATGCGCTGTGGGACGAGGTGAAAATCGAGGAACACCGCGCCAATGGCAAACTCCCGCCGGTAAGCGCAACAAACGGGGCCTGAAACAACTGGACAAGACACGCTCAGCTTGTCAGTGTCCGACCTTCACCACCCCCGGAGGCAGAGCATGACCGCCCGCAAGATCATAATCGACACCGATCCCGGACAGGACGATGCCGTCGCCATCCTGTTGGCGTTGGCCAGCCCCGAAGAGGTCGAGGTTCTGGGCATCACCGCCGTCGCCGGAAACGTGCCGCTGGAACTGACGGCCAAGAATGCGCGTATCGTCTGCGAACTGGCTGGTCACACCGAAGTGCCCGTTTATGCCGGATGCGACCGCCCGCTGAACCGCCCTCTGATCACTGCGGAACATGTGCACGGTAAAACCGGCTTGGACGGCCCGGTTCTGCCCGACCCGCAGATGCCGCTGGCGCAAGGCCACGCGGTCGATTTTATCATCGATACCCTGCGTACACAGGCACCGGGTACCGTGACGCTTTGCCCGCTGGGTCCGCTGACCAATATCGCAACGGCGTTTCAGAAGGCCCCCGACATTGTCGACCGCGTTCAGGAAATTGTCCTGATGGGCGGGGCTTATTTTGAGGTCGGAAACATCACCCCAACAGCAGAATTCAACATTCACGTCGATCCGGAAGCTGCTGATATCGTGTTCAAATCCAGAAGGCCTATCGTCGTCATGCCGCTGGATGTCACTCACAAGGCACTTGTCACCAGACCCCGAAATGACGCCTTCCGTGCGCTCGGCAACAAGGTCGGCATCGCCGTGGCCGAAATGACTGATTTCTTCGAGCGGTTCGACATGAACAAATACGGCAGCGAAGGCGCTCCGCTGCACGATCCCTGCGTCACCGCCTATCTGATCCGTCCCGACCTGTTCAGCGGGCGTCACATCAATATCGAGATTGAAACCCATTCGGAACTGACCATGGGCATGACCGTCGCAGATTGGTGGGGCGTGACCGACCGCGCACCAAACGCCACATTCCTGGGCGATGTGGACGCTGATGGTTTCTTTGCGCTGCTTACAGAAAGGCTGGCCCGGCTATGACCGCAGCACTCCGCCTCGCCCGACCGGACGACCTGGACCGCCTGATGACGCTGGTTTCCGCATTCCATGCCGAGACCGGAATTGAACAGGATGCCGACCAGCGGCGCGAAGCTCTGCGTCCTCTGCTGGAAGGAATCCCGCATGGGTGCATCTACCTGATTGGCCCCGGACGGGCGCCGCTGGGCTATATCATCCTGACTTTCGGGTGGTCGGTCGAGTTCGGCGGCATGGACGGCTTTGTCGATGAAATCTACATCCGCCCGGCCGTGCGTGGCCGCGGTATCGCTTCCGAAGTGCTGCACGATCTGCCCAAAGCCCTTGCCGAGGCCGGAGTGACGGCCCTGCATCTGGAAGTCGATCGCACCAATGACGCTGCGCAAAAACTCTACCTGCGCAGCGGCTTCAAGGCCCGCGACCGCTATATGCTGATGAGCAGAACGCTCTAGCGGCTTTCCCCGCGGAAGATCACATCGGGGTTATACATTTCCTGAACCGGGTCATCCTGAGACACCTGCATCCCTGTGATCGGGTAGGTATCGGGTCCTGCGCAGGCCGCAAGGAAGGATACGGACAGGGCCGAAACCATCAGAAGGAATTTTGATACAGACATCGTGAGCTCCTTTCTGCAATGCAATCAGGATAACTCATGTTGAGACACCGCCGTTAGGAACAAGTTCACACATAACGATATAATACTCGGCCATTTTCCGCCGATATGTCTGTTTTCGCGGTCTTTTGACCAGCATATTCACTGCTAGAGCATTGATAACCATAGACGATCCAGCGATCGGACTTTTCGAGCGTTTTCCTAATTTCGTCTCGGATTTTTTGAATATTTTCTGTCCTCGCATCCCGAAATTTACACTTTCGCGACAAAACGCGCCCCTTTGCCACAACCTGAAAGCGATACGGAGAACTGAGATTTTCACCACATGCTCCAGTAACAGACAGCAAGGCGGCAGCTTGAAAACGCCCCCCATCAAAAGCCCTATCGTTTGTAACACATAGAATGAGCAACCGATCTGGCACCTGTTTGACGCCGCTCTGGTTCTCCCAAGCCCTGGATGGGCGAACATAGACCCGATTGCTGATCAGCTCGGTTCTACCACACTGCTGCGCCCCACAACTCGGCCAAAACCCGTCAAACAATCATATTTCCCAAGCTGCTTGCCGAATGGCATGAACCGGGCGACTACGGGAACTCTTGTCCGAGGCACCTATCCCCAATTCACTGAAATGCCGTACCCCGCCCCCGCCTAATCGGCGAGGGAGGAACATGTTTTTTTGACACGCGGGCCAAAGCATCTGACTCCGCAATGATCTTCAGTCAGGATTCTTATTATTTTTGCCGAAGGGCTCCGACTCAGCGCAGGATCGATGCTCCGGCATATTCCGCGACCTCACCCAGTGACTCCTCGATCCGGATCAGTTGGTTGTACTTGGCCAGCCGGTCGGACCGCGCGAGCGAGCCGGTTTTGATCTGACCACAGTTGGTTGCAACCGCCAGATCAGCGATGGTTGCGTCCTCGGTCTCGCCCGAGCGGTGCGACATCACATTGGTGTAGCGTGCGCGATGCGCCATATCGACAGCGCGCAGGGTCTCGGTCAGCGATCCGATCTGGTTTACCTTGACCAGCATCGAGTTGGCACAACCGCGCTCGATCCCTTCGGCCAGACGCGCCGGGTTAGTTACAAACAGATCATCACCCACCAACTGCACCTTGTCGCCGATCATGTCGGTCAGAGCTTTCCAGCCGTCCCAGTCATCCTCGGACATGCCGTCTTCGATCGAGATGATCGGGTAATCCTTGACCAGCGCCGCCAGATACTCGGCATTTTCCTCGGACGTCAGCGAGATATTCTCGCCCGACAGGACGTATTTGCCGTCCCTGTAGTATTCAGTTGCCGCACAATCCAGCGCCAGGTGGATTTCCTCGCCCGGCTTGTAGCCTGCCTTTTCGATGGACTGCAGGATGAAATCCAGAGCCTCGCGGGTGGACGCAATATTGGGGGCAAAGCCGCCCTCATCGCCGACACCGGTGGCCAGACCAGCGGCTGACAACTCGCGTTTCAGCGTGTGGAACACCTCGGACCCCATGCGCACGGCTTCGCGGATATTCGCGGCCGAGGTGGGCATGATCATGAATTCCTGAATGTCTATCGGGTTGTCTGCATGTTCACCGCCGTTGATGATGTTCATCATCGGTACAGGCAGAACACGGGCCGAAGTGCCGCCCACATAGCGATACAATGGCTGCGTGGTGAAATCCGCTGCGGCCTTGGCAGTCGCCAGCGAGACACCCAGGATTGCGTTTGCGCCCAGACGGCCCTTGTTTTCGGTCCCGTCCAGTTCGATCATCGCCTGATCGATCGCCACCTGCTCGGTCGCGTCATAGCCCACCAGTTCTTCCGCGATCTCACCGTTCACGGCGGCGACGGCTTCCAGAACGCCCTTGCCCATATAGCGCGACTTGTCGCCATCGCGCTTTTCCACCGCTTCATAGGCGCCGGTTGATGCGCCAGAGGGCACAGCGGCGCGGCCCATGGTGCCGTCTTCCAGGATCACGTCCACTTCGACCGTCGGGTTGCCCCGGCTGTCCAGAATTTCACGTGCATGGATGTCGATGATGGTGCTCATAAGGCCCGTCCCTGTGGCTGCGTTCAGTTGCACGCCTCATACCATCACCGGGTGAAAAGTAAACCGGTCATGTTATCGCTAACACGCTAATCAGGTGGCCTTTAGGGCTAACAGCATCCTGTTTGCGCCAACCTGCGACGATCCGTCAGGCCGCAACCGCCATGGCACGCGCCAGACGGCGCTCGCGAACAAAGGTGTAAAGGCCGGAACCCATGATCAGCATGGCACCGGCCAGTGTCATCTGGTCGGGACGTTCGCCGAACATCAGCATCCCTGCGGCAATCGAGAAGACCAGGCGGGTGTACCGGAATGGCGTCAGGGCCGACGCCTCACCGATCCGCATCGCGGTTACGATGCCATAATATCCCAGAACGCCAAACCCGATCGCGCCAAGATAAGGACCGATCTGCGCCGTTTGCAGCGGAATGACCGGTTGAGCCGAAAACACCATCAGAACCGCACCGGCAAACGCCACCGCGATGTAGGCCTGCAGCGCCACAACAGATGACGCGACGCGAACATCAAGTTTCCGCGTGATCAGATCCCGCGCCGCAATGGCAATCACGGTTGCCACGACAAACAGGGACTCGGGCTGGAAACCTTCAAGTCCGGGACGAATGATCATCAGAACACCGATGAAGCCAACGCCAATCGCGCTCCACCGCCGCCAGCCTACCTGTTCCCCAAGAAACAGCGCCGCCCCCATTGTCACCGCAAGCGGCATCGCCTGGAACACGGCTGCAACTGTGGACAGGTCGACAAGCGACAGGGCGGTAACAAAGGTCAGTGCCCCCACCGCTTCGGTCGCGGCACGGGCCAGAGGCAACGGCTGCCACGCCACCGGATCAAGGATGCGTTTGCGTGTGGCCAACGACATCAGCACGAAGACAAGGCTGCAAAACAGCCCCAGAACAATCATGATCTGGCCGGTCGAAACACTGGTCGACAGATGCTTGATGAACATGTCTTCAAGCGAAAAGGCCGCCATCGAGCCAATGATCAGCAATATGCCGTTTACGTTGTTCATGCGCGTGTCCGTTTGGGTGGGCTGAAAAAATCTGAGCCTGTGAGTCACCAAAACCGGAACATTCGCGACGTCGCAAGCCGGATTACGACAGGTTTAATGAATTGATTTGAAGCGACCAATCGCTTTTCGTGATGGGTCAGTCCTGTTCCAGCGGAACACCATACAGTTCCAGCCGGTGCCCTTTCAGCTTGTAGCCCAGCTTGGCGGCAATCTTTTCCTGCAGTGCCTCGATCTCGGGATCAACGAACTCGATCACCTCGCCCGACTGCATGTCGATCAGATGATCGTGGTGATCGCGCTCGGCGTCCTCATACCGCGCGCGTCCGTCGCCGAATTCCAGCCGCTCCAGTATTCCCGCCTCTTCGAACAATTTGACGGTCCGGTAGACTGTGGCAATGGAAATGCCGGAATCAACGGCCGAGGCGCGCGTGTACAGTTCTTCGACATCCGGATGGTCTTCGCTTTCCTCCAGCACCTGGGCAATTGTGCGGCGCTGCCCCGTCATGCGCAGCCCTTTGGCTTCGCATCGGGTGATGATCGTATCCGGCATGATGACCCCCAGAAGTGTTCGGGTTTCTGTCTTAGTACGTCTGCACGGCGCGCGCCACAGGTGATTTTCCAGTGCGCCCTAGACTGCAGACCGCAGGTCAGCCCAGACCGGCAGATGATCCGACGCAATATGCGCCGGCCGCGCGTTATGTACACCGTGCAGCATTGCCTCAAGGCCGCCGCCCAGCGCGATTCGGTCCAGCGCGCCCAGGGGTTGCGCCGCCGGAAAGCTTGCGACCGGAGGCAGAAACCGCATGCCCGGAACCAGGTGATCCAGCACGGGCTGACGCGACCATTCGTTGAAATCCCCCGCCCAGACAGTCGGCATACTGTTCTGCCCCGCATCGCTGCGCCTGAGTTGCGTCAACTGCTGGCGGCGTGATGCGGGCAGCAGGCCCAGATGCATCCCCATAACCCGAAGCGGACCGATCTGAGTATCGAATTCCACCTGAACGGCCCCGCGCGGCTCCAGCCCCGGCAACTCGTGATGGGATGCGCTGCGCACCTGTATGGCGTCACCCCGCCAGATTACCGCGTTCCCGTGCCAGCCCAGGCTGCCCGCGCCGCCCAGGTCGACAATGTTCCAGCCAGCTTCGTCCAGCATGAAATGCGGCAGCGCCGCAGGCCGGGGTGGCAGACGTTTGTCGGCCTCCTGCAAAACCACGATATCCGCTTTCATTCCCTCCAGAACCTGAAGGATACGCTGCGGTTGACGCCGAAGGTCCAGCCCGACGCATTTCTGAATGTTGTAACTGGCAAGTCGAAGGGTCGGCGAACGGGTCATGGGCTTCCGGTTGTCGTAGACTTCTAAGATTGCGTCGCCCGTTCCCGTGTGCAACCCCGGAATGCTTGTTTTTCGGTGCAATATCCGCGCAGTTCAAATCATTGGCGAAATGCACGCTATTGACTATTTGTGCAGCGGATTGATGTTACTTCGGGGTAAAACGGGATGGCAATGCCGGACACAGACAAGAAGAAACGCCTCGAAGGTCGGTCGCTGCTTGTGGCCATGTGGGGCAACCTGTTCATGGCCGGGGCCGGTATTCTGGCCGGTATCCTGTCAAACTCCAATGCCATCATGATGGATGGCCTGTTTTCATTGATCGGTTTCGGCTCTGCCGTTCTGGGCCGCCGGATCAGCCAGCGCGTCGGCGCAGGACCCGACAAGCTGCGTCCCTTCGGATATGCGGCGGACGAGGCCATCTTCTCCACCTTCCGTGCCCTGTCACTGCTGGGGCTTGTCCTGTTCGCCATCACAAACGCAATCAAGAACATCTACAGCTACCTCAGCGGCATTGATCCCGAGCCGCTGAATTTCGCGCCCATGTTCGTGTATTTCGCAATGATCGGGGCCACCTGTCTTTTCCTTTGGGCCTTTCATCACTTCACCTGGCGCAAGACCGGAAAGAACAGTTCGATCCTGCGTCTGGAGGCCCGCGCTTCGCTTTTTGATGGTATGATCACCGCCGCCGCCGGACTGGGTCTGGGTGCCATCTACCTGTTCCGCGATGGCCCCCTTGCGCCCATCGCTCCGATCGGGGACTCGATCATCGTTCTGGTGCTCTGTCTGCTGGCTGTCGGTACCTATTTTCGCGAGTTCCGGGGCGGTTTGGGAGAACTGGCGAATGTCACCGCAAACCCGGAACATCTGGCGACCGCGCGCCGGGCCCTGCGCGAAGCCATCGCCGAAGACGGCGGAACCTTGCGGGACATGTCTGTGACAAAACAGGGGCGCAGCTTTTTGGTGACGGTCTACTATGATCCGGGCCGCCCCGTCACTGCAAACGAAATCGACACCCTGAACCTGCGTATGATCAGCGATGCACGAACCGCACTACCTGAATCGGATGTGTTGCTTTTGGTCACCCAGTACCAACGGCGCTGGCCGGACACGATCAACCCGTATCAGGCGAAACCCTAGCCTCTGCGCTCACGTGCCACAGAAGGTCGCCCGGACCACCTCACTTTCGGTCGGGGGCCGCATCGAGCCGGCCGCATCGGGCTGATCCACGTATGGGTTCGCCAGTACCTTATTCAGACGGTGAAACGGCGCGTAGTCTCCTTTCACGGCGGACTGAATCATCTGTTCGACACGGTGATTACGCGGGATGAAAGCCGGATTGGCCATTGCCATAACGCTTTTCGGGTCTGCCTCGCGTGCCAGACGCGCATGCCATCCTTCGGCCCAGGCGTCAAACGCCTCGCGCTCGGTGAACTGGTCCCGTGCAGCATCGCTGCCCAGCGCGCGGAAGGTATTAGTGAAATCGGCGCCGTTCTGGGCCATCCGTGTCAGCAGGTCGGAAATCATTTCAAGGTCGCCGTCCTCTGCCGTCGCAAGACCGATCTTGGCCCGGAACCGGCGCAACCAGTTCGCCTGCAGCAGCTCGGGCATGGCGTGCACGATCTCCGTCGCCTCCTCGACGGCGGCTTCCTTGTCCTCTATCTGCTGGATCAGCGATGTGGCCAGTTGCGCCACATTCCAGACGGCAATCTCGGGCTGGTTGGAATAGGCATACCGCCCCATCCGGTCAATCGAACTGTAGACCGTGTTCGGATGATAGCTGTCCATGAAGGCACACGGCCCGTAATCGATGGTCTCTCCGGCAACCGAGCAATTGTCGGTGTTCATCACCCCGTGAATAAACCCCACACTCATCCAGCCCGCGATCAGTTGCGCCTGCGCGTCGACAACCGCACGCAGCAGGCCCATCGGACCCTCTGCGTCGGGATAATGGCGCGCAATCGCATAGTCCGTCAGTCGTTTCAAACTGTCCAACTGCCCGCGCGCGGCAAAGACCTGAAACGTGCCGACCCGCAGATGGCTTTGCGCGATCCGGGTCAGAACCGCGCCGGGCAACGGGCCTTCCCGCAGAACGACCTCACCCGTTTCCACTGCCGCCAGCGCCCGGGTCGTCGGGATGCCCAGCGCGTGCATGGCTTCGGACACCACGTATTCGCGCAGCACCGGCCCCAGCCAGGCGCGTCCGTCCCCTTGCCGCGAAAACGGGGTCGGTCCTGATCCTTTCAACTGAATGTCCCGGCGCACCCCATCCGTGCCGACCGTCTCACCCAAAAGCACGGCGCGGCCATCGCCCAGTTGCGGATTGTAATGCCCGAACTGATGCCCGGCATAAAGCTGCGCCAACGGTTCGGCCCCTGCAGGCACGGCGTTTCCGGCAAAGGTCTCGGCCATTTCCTGCACATCACCCGCAGAAATTCGCAGAACTTTGGCCAGATCGGCATTGAACGCGATCATCTGCGGTGCTCGAACAGGAACCGGCGCCTGCCGCGCAAAAAACGTATCCGGCAGTCGGGCGTAGGAATTGTCGAAGGGGATCGTCAGGGTCATGCGCCAAACATATGGCCTGTGCCTGCGATTGCCATAGCGGATTGCGCCATCCCGTGCATAATTGACCCGAACATCCGAGGATCAAATGACCGCACAAGAGATCATCAATCACCTGCAAATGCAGCGCCACCCTGAAGGCGGCTGGTTCCGGGAAACCTGGCGCGCCAGCAATTCAGGCCGCGCCACTGGAACCTGCATCTATTTCCTTCTGCAGCAAGACGAAAGCAGCCACTGGCACCGTGTCGATGCCACCGAAATCTGGCTTTACCACGCCGGCGCGCCGTTGGTCCTTTCGCTGAGCGCAACCAGCCACGGCCCGGCCACCGATCACCTGCTCACCCCCGATCTGTCTGAGGGTGAGCCGCAACTGATCGTGCCGGAAAACCACTGGCAATCCGCCCGCAGCACCGGCGCCTATACATTGGTCAGTTGCACGGTCTCGCCGGGGTTTCAGTTCGAAGGCTTCGAACTGGCCGAACCCGGCTTCGACATCCTGCGCGGCTGACCTCATGGATCACCGCGCACTCGTCTCTTCCATCCCGGCAGACACAAAGGACCGTCTGCAAAGGCACTCGGACATCTTCGGGTTGAAACATCTTCTGATCTATCTTGGGGTTCTGACTGCAACCAGTGCCGGCATCGCTGCACAAATCCCGTTCTGGCCCGTTCTGCTCTTGCCGCAGGGCATTCTTCTTGTCTTCCTGTTCACGCTCAGCCACGAATGCACCCACAAAACCCCGTTCCGGACCGGATGGCTCAACGACGCGGTCGGCCACGTGGTCTCGGTTCCCATCGCGCTGCCCTTCACATGGTTTCGCTTTTTCCACCTGGCCCACCACAAATGGACCAATCACCCGCAGAATGACCCCGAGCTCGACGGCAAGCCCCGCCCGGACAACTGGCGCAGCCTTGCGGTCTACCTCAGCGGCTGGCCATACTGGTCCGGCATGGCACAGGTGATGTTCCGAAACGCTTTCGGCAGGATCGACGCGCCCTACCTGCCCGCCCGCCAGCATCGCGCAATCCGGGCCGAGGCGCGCTGTCTCCTGTCCCTCTACACCCTCGCGGTCCTCAGCCTGTTGTTTTCCCCAACCCTCTTCTGGCTATGGATCCTTCCGGTTCTGATCGGCCAGCCGTTCCTGCGTCTCTACCTGTTGGCCGAACACGGCCTCTGCCCGCCCGTCGCCAACATGCTGGAAAACTCACGCACCACCTTCACCAACAGGCTGATCCGCTTTCTCGCCTGGAACATGCCCTACCACGCGGAACACCACGCGTTTCCGAACGTCCCGTTCCATCAGTTGCCCGAACTGCACCGCTGGACACAGGCGCATCTGAAATCCACGTCAAACGGCTATGCCGAATTCACCTCGGACTACGCCCAAAGCCTTAGCCGTTAGGATCCGTTCTTCATCTGGCCCCAAATATCCCGGGGTGAGGCCGCAAGGCCGAGGGGCAGCGCCCCTTACCCGCCAACCGCGACCCCACGGGACGGCGAGGATACAATCCCGCCCCCCACCAACGCCTTGACCCCGGTTGTTCCCGGGCACGAGGTCGGCAGCCCCCGCGCGACGCGCACCGCGAGATAGGCAAACGCCTGCGCCTCCAGCATGTCGCCATCCAATCCAACGGCCTCGACCGGTTCGACCGGACAGTCCAGTGACACACTCAGCATCTTCATCAGCACCGGATTGCGCCGTCCGCCGCCCGTAACCAGCACCCGTTCGGGCGGTTTCGGGCAATGTTCCATCCCCTGCGCCACACCGGCCGCGCACATTCCGGTCAGGGTTGCGACTGCATCCGCATCGCCGAGCTCTCTGACCAGTTCAATCATCTCGGCAAAATCGTTGCGATCCAGTGATTTCGGCGGCATCCGGGCAAAGAACGGCTCTGCCAGAAACAGCTCAAGCGCGCCTGTCTCCACCGTACCGCCCCGCGCCACGGCCCCGTCCCGATCCATTGGCAGACCCAAGCGCGCCTGCATCAGATCGTCAACCGGCGCGTTGGCCGGACCGGTGTCAAAAGCCAGCAATGCACCCGGCGTCTCTGGCCCGGCACAGGCCGGATCCACATAGGTCAGGTTGCCGACCCCGCCAAGGTTCAGGAAACACAGTGGCCGGGTCGCGCCAATCCATTTGGCGCAGGCAAAGTGAAAGAACGGTGCCAGCGGCGCCCCCTCGCCCCCCATCGCCACGTCGTCGCTGCGGAAATCCCAGACCACCGGCAAGCCCAGCGCCTGCGACAGGCCAACTCCATCGCCAACCTGCAACGTCCCTTGTGTTTTCGGCGCATGGGCCAGGGTCTGTCCGTGAAACCCGATGACGTCCACCTCTTCGAACTCTGACAGAAGCTCGGCATGGGCGCGGGTCACCAACTCTTCCGCCGCGTCGACCTCGGGGCCGTGCCAGCGTCCCAGTGCCTTGCGCAACAGCGTGCGTTCCTCATCCGAATACGCGCGGTACAGGCTTTCCCCAAACCCGAGAATCTCGCGCCCGTCCGTTACCACCACGGCGGCATCCACCCCGTCCAGGGAAGTTCCGGACATGGCGCCCAAAGCTCTGACGGACCCGTTTTTCTTGATGGCCTGCCCCACCCTTGTCTCTCCTGCAACTTCATTCTGCGCCTGAAATCCCGGCGTCAGGCTCAACCTGCCCATGTATAGCCGCACAAAGCAAGTCGCATGGAATTCGCCGATCACAAGGCAACCGAAATCGTTGCCTCAAATCTATATCCAGCCCGGCACCGCACTCCGACACTCGGGGGATTTGCGAAAAAGTGACCGAGTATGGCAAGTTACAACCGTATCGAAACCTGAACACCCGAGTCATTACCCGATGCAGCGACCGGACACCCCCGAGGGCACCAATCCGATTGAAGCCCGCAACTACCAGCTGATTTTCTGGTCAGGCGCGCTGGCGACGATCGGCGGGCAACTGGTCAACCCCCGGCTGGTTCTGCCATTCCTCTATCTTGCGCTTGGAGCCCCCACCTTCGTTGCAGGCCTGCTGCTGCCGTTTGTCACCGGCGCAAGGCTGATCGCTGAAATCTTCGTCTCGCCCTTCATCAACCGCGTGACCCGCGCGAAAGTGGCGGTCTATATCCCAAACATCCTGACCGGGGCCATCCTGGCCGTCGTGGCGTTGTTTGCCACCAACCTGCCACAGATCATGGTGGTCGCATTGTTCCTGATTACCGCGATCATCATGGGCCTGTGTCAGGGGATCACCAGCCTCGGCACCAGCCAGATCTACGGCGTCTCGGTTCCCAAGGCCAAGCGCAACCGGATGGTCTTTGCCCAGGCCACGATCTCGGGCGTTCTGGCAATCGTGATCGTCTGGATCACCAAGGATCTTCTGGCCTCAGAAGAACCCCTGCAACGCCATATCGTCGTCATGTGGTGCGGTGTTGTCGCGATGTTTGCCGCCGGTATCAGCTTTGCCGGTGTCCGCCTGCTTGAGGAAGAACACGCTGCCAAACCCGCACCGGCACAAAAGCCCAAGCCCCTTGCCGAGCTTGCCACCGGCTTCAAAACCGGCATGGCCCTGGGCTGGTATCGCAAATTTCTGACCGCCCGTATGATCTTCATCTCGGTGGAACTGGCCATGCCGTTCTACACCATCCACGCGGCGACCTACCATGTGGGCACCAAACACTCGCTCAGCTACTTCGTCATGGCCGCCAGCGCAGGTGTCGTGATCGGCTCGGTCGTCTGGGGCTGGCTCAGCGGGCGCATGTCGGTCAAGCCGGTCATGTGGCTAGGGTGCCTGATTTCGATGATATCCGCCATTCTGGCGCTGGCGTTCACGATGCTGGGCTACGCACAGAACGTCTGGCTCTACGCGCTGGTGATCCTGCTGCTGTCCGTCGGAGGTAATGGCGTGATCTACGGTCGCTACCTCTATCTGATCGAGTTGACCGAGGAAAAGGAACGTCCCTACCTTGTTGCACTGGGGGACGTGATTGCCGGATTGGTCGGCATCGTGTTCGCCGCCATTCTTGGCGCCGTGGCGCATCTGCATGACCCGGTCACGCCCATTTTCGTGCTGGCGGTGCTGAACCTGATCGCAATGATATACGCGTTCAGCCTGCCACCGGTCGACCAGTCACCTGAACCGAAAGACCCTTAGGCATCGATCTCAGCGAAAAAGGTGCCTTTCCCTTACTCATCCCGCCGCCTATACAGTGCCCCGCAACATCAACCCCGAGGGCACGATATGAACTACCACCCCAAATCGGATTTCATCGCCACGATGATCGAGCGCGGCTTTCTCGCCGACTGCACCGATTATCAGGGCCTTGACGACGCGCTGATCAGCGGGGTGCAAACTGCCTATATCGGATATGACGCCACAGCGCAGTCGCTGCACGTGGGCCATTTGATGAACATCATGGTTCTGCGCTGGCTGCAAAAGACCGGCCACAAGCCGATTACCCTGATGGGTGGCGGCACGACCAAGGTGGGCGATCCCTCGTTCCGCTCGGACGAGCGCCCTCTGCTGGGCCCCGAACAGATCGACGCCAATATCGCGGGCATGAGGCAGGTTTTCGCCAAATACCTGTCCTATGACGACAGCGAAACCGGCGCGCTGATGCTGAACAATGCCGAATGGCTGGACAGTCTGAACTACCTCGATTTCCTGCGCGATATCGGGCGGCATTTCTCAGTCAACCGGATGCTGAGCTTTGAATCGGTGAAATCACGGCTGGATCGTGAACAATCGCTGTCCTTCCTCGAATTCAACTACATGATCCTGCAGGCCTACGACTTCCTTGAACTGAACCGCCGCTATGGCTGCGTTCTGCAGATGGGCGGCTCGGACCAGTGGGGTAACATCGTCAACGGCATCGACCTGACCCGCCGGGTTCTGGATCAGGAGATTTACGGCCTGACCACGCCGCTGCTGACGACCAGCGATGGCCGCAAGATGGGCAAGTCGCAGGGCGGCGCGGTCTGGCTGAACGGCGACATGCTGAGCGCTTACGAATTCTGGCAGTTCTGGCGCAACACCACCGACGCAGATGTGGGCCGCTTCCTTAAAATCTTCACGGAACTCCCTGTCGAGGAATGCGACCGCATGGGCGCGCTGGCCGGGTCCGAGATCAACGAGGCCAAAATCCGTCTCGCCAACGAAGTCACCACGCTGCTGCATGGGGCCGACGCCGCCGCGACGGCAGAAGCCACCGCCCGCGAGGTTTTCGAAAAAGGCGGTGTCGGAGGTGATCTGCCCACCCTGACCCTCAGCGTGGATGAACTGGGCGACGGCATGTCCATCGTGCAGATCATCGTGAAATCCGGCCTGGCAAAATCGGGCAAGGAAGCCAAACGCCTGATCGCCGAAAACGGCGCCAAACTGGACGACGCACCGTTGACGGATGCGGGCCTGATGATCGACGCAGGCGCGCTGTCTTCACCGATCAAGCTGAGCGCCGGAAAAAAGCGTCATGCGCTGGTGCAGCTGGGCTGAAGACAAATACAATTCTTCGAAGCGGCCATCTGACCGGTGGCCGTTTTCGTTTGACCGCCAAGCTTAACCATGGGCGGAGCGCCAGCTAAGTGGACAAGGTCGCAAGTCTGGAAAAGAAACTCTGGATTTGCAGGAGGAAAAACATGCTGACAAAAGGCCTTAAATCCCAGTGCAAAGGACACGCCCGAGCCAGAATTTGCGAAAATCCGCAGTTTCGGCGATAGTTTCGGTTCAGCCAAAACCAAGGGAGGAGCCTCCGGTGTTTCAAAGTCTCCAATTCACGCTCGCTATTTTGTGCGTTGCCTTTGCAAGTTCCGCAAACGCTCAAATTTATGGTCATGAATTCGAAGGTGCCCAAGCACCGATCCGTGAGGGGGAACAACCCGCTATTCCTTTGGACACTGAAGATCCAACTTACAATGCATGGCGCACTCCTTTGCCAAGTTTTGAAGGAGAGCGTGAAGGACGAGAACCCGGGGTTGTCGACCCTCAGCGTTTCCCTGGTCAAGGCTATATGCAACTCCCAACTTTCTTGCACCAACCGTTAGCATTCACGCCCGGCGATCTAGCCGCTGCTGAAGTTGACGTCGCCATCATGGGTGCCTTTACTGACATGGGGACCGGCGCACGCGGGGCGTCGCGCGGTCCGAATGCAGTTCGTAACTCCTCGTTGTATCTCGGCCGTGGGGCGCGGCAGCCGCATATGCACGTCATGGTTGATCCGCTGCAGGAAATGACAGTTGTTGACTACGGAAACGCCCCGAACGACATCATGAGCACCGAGCGCACAATTCATGCGGTCCGTTCTTTTGTTGGTCAGGCAGCGGCAGTGCAACACGCTGACGGCAGCCATGTGATACCTTTTATTGTTGGTGGTGATCATTCACTGATGTACCCAAACGTCGCTGCGATGACGGACGTTTATGGAAAAGGCAATGTGGGCGTCGTTCATTTCGATGCACACTACGATGCCGGAAAGTATGGCTTTGGACACCTGATCAACCATGGCATGCCTGTTTTCAGGTTGATCGAAGAAGACTTGGTCGAGGGCAAAAACTTCATTCAAGTCGCATTGCGCGGATACTACCCGGATGAAAAAGCGTTTGAGTGGATGCGCACCAACCAATTCCGCTATCATACCATGGCCGAGATCGAACATCGCGGCTGGGACGCGGTTATGGAAGACGTCATTGTCGAAGCAAATGACGGGCCGGAGTTTATCTATATCTCTTTCGACATCGACACTTTTGACCCGGCATTTGTCCCCGGCACGGGAACGCCCGAACCTGGCGGCCTGATGCCGCGCGAGATCTTTCCGATAATTCGTCGTCTCTGCGCCGAGTCGAATGTGATTGGGTTCGAAATTGTCGAACTGGCTCCGTTGATGGACCCAACCTACGTTTCGGCTTTGAATGCCAATCGAACGATCAGGGAATGCCTGACCGGCATTGCGATGCGTAAACAGGGTCTGACCGAACCGGATTACAAAAGCCCGCTCACTGTTTCACACGGTCAGAATGACAATTAGGCTTCCGGTATGTTCAGTCTTCTTTGTTTCTCTGACCGGTTTGGCAGCACAGTCCGAGCCGCAGAAGATTTCATGGTCTGATCTTCGCGAAGGCCGCCTTGTCGAGTGCGCTCAGTTTTTGGATGAATACCTGTCAAACCCAAGTTGCCTGCCCAGAGACTTAAGCGATCGCATGCTATCGATGCAGATTGCCGAATGCGTGCCGGGGAACTCTGACCTGGAAGGCGGCCTTGTTCTCATTGCCGGGTACGCTCATCCCGTTGAGTTTGAATTCAAGGACGTGAAAGACTTCCTGTTGGTGCCACTGTTGTCTCAGACGTGCCGGCATCCAACCGCACCACTTCCTGATCAGGTAATTTCTGTTGAGTATCCGGAAGGCGTCGACATATCTGCGGACCCGGTTTGGGTGACAGGTGAAATCTTCATCCGACAGTCTCAGAGCGAACTCGCGCCTTCAGTCTACAAGATCAAAGCTTCGGACGTTGTCACAGCAACCATTCCTGACGTCTCAGCCGCCGAGTGAAACCACCCGTCAGGCGATACACTACCCAATTGGGACGGAAACGGACCTTCCTGCACACACGACTGGACAGGCATAGCCTCTTCCCATTAAATGAACGCACGTTCAAATCACCGCAGAGGAACCCGCCATGCAATTGTCCACCACAGCCGCGATCGTCACCGGCGGCGCATCCGGATTGGGCGAAGCCACTGCCCGCTATTTTGCCGAAAACGGTGCTCAGGTCACGATTCTGGACCGGGACGCCGACCGGGGAACGCAGGTGGCAGAGGATATCAATGGGCACTTTGCGAATACGGATGTAACTGACGAGGCCTCGGTCTCTGCTGCCATCGCATTGGCCACGGACAAGATGGGCAAGATCACGGCCGCCGTGAACTGCGCCGGTATCGCTTATGGCATCAAGACGGTCGGCAAGGATGGCCCCCACCCGCTGGACGCGTTCCAGCGAACCATCGACATCAATCTGGTCGGCACCTTCAACGTGTCACGTCTCGCCGCAACCGAGATGGCGCGGAACGAACCCGAACCCGACGGCGCACGCGGGGTGATCATCAACACGGCGTCGATCGCGGCTTTCGACGGTCAGAAAGGTCAGGCCGCCTATGCTGCCTCCAAAGGTGGTGTGGTGGGCATGACCCTGCCCATGGCCCGTGATCTGGCCTCGACCGGCATACGCGTCATGACCATCGCGCCCGGTATCTTCATGACCCCGATGCTGGCCGGGTTGCCGGAAGAGGTGCAGCAGCAGCTTGCCGCCGACGTGCCCAATCCGCCCCGTCTGGGTGATCCGCGTGAATACGGGCGGCTGGCTGGATTCATCGTCGAGATGGGTTACCTGAACGGCGAAGTCATCCGCATCGACGGCGCGCTGCGCATGCGCTGATGCACCGAATACGGCCGCAGGAATTTGGTACAAATCAAACACACCCGGGATGGCGGGACGTACAAAACAGTACTAAGTGCCCTCGGCCTTTTCTTCCAGCATCAGCCATTCTTCCTCGGCGGCGGACAGTTTCTCCTGCCGCTCGACCAGCGCATCGGTGGCTTTCTGAAACTTGACCGGCTCGCGGGTAAACAGCTCCGGGTCGGACATCAGGTCTTCCAGCTTGGCAATCTCAGCCTCAAGGCGCGTGATCTCGGCCGGAAGCTTTTCCAACCGGTGCTTTTCCGAGAAGGACAGTCCCGATTTCGGCTTCGTTTCCTGCTTGACCTTTGCCTTTGAAGGTTTTGATTTTTCTTCTTTCTTATCGATCACGTCGCCGCGTTGCGCGATGTAATCCGACCAGCCGCCAGCATAGACCGTGGCGCGCCCATTACCCTCCATCGCGATGGTAGTGGTGGCCACGCGATCAAGAAAGTCCCGGTCATGGCTGACCAGCAAAACCGTGCCATCATAGTCGTCCAGCAGTTCCTGCAACAGGTCCAGCGTCTCGACATCCAGATCGTTGGTCGGTTCGTCCAGCACCAGCAGATTCGATGATTTTGCCATCAGCTTCGCCAACAGCAATCGTGCTTTTTCCCCACCAGACAAAGACTTAACGGCTGCTCTCGCCTGCCGCTCGTCGAACAGAAATTCCTTGAGATAGCCAACCACATGCTTGGGCTGGCCGCCGACCATAACCTGATCAGCCTTGCCCGACACCCGCATGTCCGGATCACCGGTCAGGCTGTCCCACAAGGTCATTTCGGGATCAAGCTGCGCCCGTGTCTGATCGAAAACCGCGATCTCCAGATTGGTCCCCAGGTTGACCGCGCCCTCATCCGGCGCCTCTTGTCCCAGAAGCATCTTCAACAGCGTCGTCTTGCCCACACCATTGGGCCCGACAAAGGCCACACGGTCACCGCGCTGAACCAGCAGATCGAAATTTCGCACGATCTGCGTATCCCCAAAGCTCTTGGCCAGCCCTTCGGCCACAATCACCTTTCGGCCGGATTTCGGGCCGGATTCCAATGACATGGCGGCAGCGCCCTGACGTTTGATCTGCGCTGCTTTCTCCGCCCGCAGCGCCTGCAAGGCACGCACACGACTCTGGTTGCGCTTGCGTCTGGCGCTAATGCCCTCAACTGCCCATTTCGCCTCGGACTTGATCAGCCGGTTCAGCTTGTGGCGTTGCTGGTCTTCCTCCTCCCAGACCTTGTCCCGCCACACCTCGAACGCGTCAAACCCCTGTTCCTGCCGCCGCACCGACCCGCGATCAATCCACAAAGTCGCCCGCGTCAGCGCGCGCAAAAAGGCACGGTCATGCGAGATCAGGACAAAAGCCGCCCGCGCTGACCCCAGCTCGCGTTCAAGCCACCCAATCGCTTCGATATCTAAATGGTTGGTCGGCTCGTCCAGCAACATAAGATTCGGGGCCTCGGCCATCAGCTTGGCCAGCGCCGCCCGCCGCCGCTCGCCGCCCGAGGCGGTCTCAACCGCGCGTGACGGGTCGAACTTCAACCCCTCACCGGCGCGTTCCACCTTGTACAGTTCGCCCGGCTCCAATCCGCTGGACGCGTAATCGCCCAGCGTTGCGAACCCTTCCATCGTCGGGTCCTGCTCCATGTACCCAACCGATTTTCCGGGCGGCACAACGATTTCGCCGTGATCAGGCTCGACCAGACCCGCCATCACTTTCATCAATGTGGATTTGCCTGATCCGTTGCGCCCGACAAGGGCCACCCGATCACCGGGCTGGACCACAAGATCAAGCCCGGAAAACACCGGATCACCCCCGAACGTCAGGGAAATACCGGACATCTGCAACAAAGGAATTCTCGCCATGCCCGCCAGCTAAACCGGCTGACGGGACGCGTCAACGCCCCCGCTTCACCTTTTCCAAAATACTCAAATCACCCGGCCACGGTTCGCAGCAAACGTTTGCGGCTCGGGGGTATCGCTCCGATCTCAAGCCCGGTAAACACATGCAACGTGTTCATGTGCCGATCCACCACCGCATGATCGCTGACCCAGCCCCCCATCATCAGATAGGTCCGCAACAGAGGCGGCATCCGCAGCATCGCCTTCTTCACATCCGGCCTGCGCCGCAGGCGCGCGGCAAAGCGGAAAACATCCGGTGCCTTGACCCGGGGCAACCAGCGCTTCGGTGCCAGATGGCGATGTTTGAGCATGGCGAATGCGTCCAGGTACTCAGCCGTCTCGGTGCCCGCGAAAGAGGAACAGCCAAACAGCATCCGGACCTCGTTCTCGTCCACATAAGTGGTCATGGCCCCCCATGCGACGCGCAGTATGTCGTGATCGAAACAGTCGGGATGTATGCAGAACCGCCCCATCTCAACCATCCGCCCGCTGAAACCTTCAAGCGCCGAAAGGTCATAGAATTGCGAGGAATAGCTGCGCCCAATTTCAGCGCCGCTGTTCATTGTCAGCATGCGGAAGCAGCAAACCAATTGCCCGCAGTTTCGCACGTCTTCAACCAGTATATGCGCGCAGATCGGATCGAAATCGTCCTGATCGGTCTGCCCCGTTCCAAAAGCCAGTGTCCGTAGTCGCTGCGCCGCCGCAACGTCCTGCGGTGACTGCGCAAGACGGGCGCGATACCGCCCCCTACCGAGCAAAAGTGCCATGGTCGCATCCTCCGCGGTTGCTGACCCGAAATCGACTTGCCGTATCGATACCATGCAATGTGTGACTGTCGTGTGACCATCGCAAGTTTGGCGGAACTTTAGTTTGTTGCCCCCGGGATGTTGGCCGGGTTGAAGTTGCCAATGTTACCGATCAGCTGGCGAATAAGCCCTTGGTCCTCGATGTTGGATTCGGTAACGCGGCGCTCCAGCGGCACTACGATTCCATCCTCCAGGCCAAAACGTTCAATGTTTCGCACAACACCCCGCTGGTCGAAACTGATGGCCAGCAACTCTCGCGATACCACTTCGGGCTTCTTGGGGCCGTAAAACCGGACACGCGACGCCACATAGTAGTACCCCGAATCCCGAACTACACCGGTCGAGGTGGGCGCGCCGACCGCTTCGGCCACGCTGTCGCGGGTGTCTACGCCAACTTTGATTTCTGCCAGCTCTTCGGCCGGTGGAATATAGCCGTGGTTTTTGTAGGTCGCCGTACAGGCACCCAGGGTTGCCAGGCACGCAGCAAAGACAAGCGTCTTTGACGCCGGATTGAACCTGTTCACGATCTTCAACATCTGCACCCTCTTGCCTTGGCCTCTTGCGGCTTCTATCCGATTACAGAAACCGGTGCCTCGGTTCAACACAGGAAAGGGCCATGAAGTGAGCAACCATACATCTCTGCGGGTGGCCGACCTGCCGCAAAATACGCCGACGCCGTTTGATTTGCGCCCCGGGACCCAATCATTAGCGGCAATCAAGGACGAACTTGGGCTGCTGGGGCTGCGCAAACTCAGCTTCAAGGGAGACGTGCGCGCGCAGGGAAAGCGAGACTGGGTGGTCAGCGGCAAGCTCGGCGCGACGGTCGTTCAGCCCTGTGTCGTCTCGCTGGATCCGGTGACAACCCGGATCGATATCCCGGTCACACGAGTATTTCTGGCCGACTGGAGCGACCCGGACGAAGAAGAGTTCGAAATTCCCGAAGGGGACGAAACCGAACCGCTGGGCGCTGAAATCGATCCGCAAGCGATCATGATCGAGGCGCTGTCGCTGGCCCTGCCCCAATACCCGCGCAAGGACGGCGCTGAACTGGGGCAAGCTGACTATACTGAGCCGGGCAAACAGGCGATGACGGATAAGGACGTCAAGCCGTTCGCCGGACTGGCCGGTTTGCGCGATGCGATGAAAAAAGACGAGTGACACGAGAGTGATTTCCTGTCATAGCAGGCGCTCAGAAAAATCGCTTGAACATGACGAGAATCGCAGTATTTTCGCGCGCTCATCGGAATTTGGGTTGGACATTGCGGGGCTCGTCCCCTAAACGCGCGTCAAACCACGAGAAAACGAAGAATGAAACCCCGGCCACAGCGAATCTGTCGGCCCATAGTAGACAAAGGTTGAGACCATGGCCGTCCAACAGAACAAAGTTTCCAAGTCGCGTCGCAACAACCGCCGCGCACACGACGCTCTGGTTGCTGCAAACCCGAACGAATGCCCGAACTGCGGTGAGCTGAAGCGCCCGCACCACGTTTGTGCATCCTGCGGCCACTATGATGATCGCGAAGTCGTCGCACAAGCCGACGAAATCGATCTGGACGAAGACGCGGCCTAAGCCTGACAGGACGCAGGCCCAGGCATGACGGATCAGCCCACGCAAAACGACCGGATCATCATCTCGGTTGATGCTATGGGTGGTGATGCAGGGCCCGCTGCCGTTGTCGCGGGTATTGCCAAATCGGCAAGTAAGAACCCGGACATCGGATTTATCCTGCATGGGCCGGAAGAAGAGCTGCGCAGACTGGTTGCCAAACGGCGTGTCCTTGAAGGGCGCGTCGTTTTTCGTGATCGCCCGGACGTGGTCACGATGGAGGACAAGCCCAGCCAAGTGGTGCGCAACGGCAAGCAGACCTCGATGTGGTCGACGCTGGAAGCGGTCCGCGAGGGCGATGCCCATGGCGCGGTGTCCTGCGGCAATACCGGCGCGCTGATGGCGTTGTCGATGATGCGCCTGCGCAAATTGCCCGGCGTGAACCGCCCTGCCATCGCCATTCTGTGGCCTTCGCGCAACCCACAGGGTTTCAACGTGATGCTGGATGTCGGGGCGGATGTCCGCGCCGACGCAAAGGATCTGCTGCAATATGCACTGATGGGCGCATCCTACGCGCGCAATGGCATGGCGCTTGGTCGCCCCCGCATCGGCCTGCTAAACGTGGGGACCGAAGAACATAAAGGCCGCGCCGAACTGAAAGAAGCCCACACCATGATCACGGAATTCGCAGAGCAGGCGAATTTCGAATTTGTGGGATTCGTCGAAGGCAGTGATATCCCCGGTGACAAGGCGGATGTCATTGTAACCGATGGCTTTACCGGCAATGTCGCCATCAAGACCGGAGAAGGCACAGCCAGCCTGATTGGCGATCTGCTGCGCGAGGCGTTCAAGTATTCGCCCCTGTCCCGGCTGGCCTCGGTTCTTGCGATCACCTCGTTGCAACGCCTGAAGAAACGCATTGATCCCCGTCGCGTGAATGGCGGCGTGTTTCTGGGCCTGAACGGGACGGTCGTGAAATCGCATGGCGGAGCGGATGCCACGGGTGTCTCGGCAGCCGTCAAACTGGCGTTCACCCTGGCCGAGTCGGGTTTCGCTGAAAAATTGGCGGCACGGGTTGCATCCACAGCCGAGCTTGCACAAGATGCCGCGCATACTCCGCCCCAGGCGGAAGAATAACAAAAAAGGCAGTACCTACAAAATGGCAGGCCGTTCAGTTGTAGTTGGTATCGGGCATTATTTGCCGGAACGCGTGGTCCCGAACTCTGAATTCGAAAAAACGCTGGATACAACGGATGAGTGGATTCGCACCCGTTCCGGAATCGAACGCCGTCACTTTGCCGCCGATGATGAGACGACATCCGATCTGGCCATCAAGGCAGCAACTGCTGCGCTGGATGATGCCGGTCTGACCGCCGATGATATCGATGCCATTGTTCTGGCGACCTCGACCGCCGATCTGACCTTCCCGTCCGCTGCTACAATGGTGCAGGCCGGACTGGGCATGACCCGTGGTTTTGCTTTCGATGTGCAGGCTGTTTGCGCCGGGTTTGTTTTTGCGCTCGGCAATGCGAACGCGTTGATCCTGGCCGGTCAGGCAAAGCGGGTTATGGTGATCGGCGCCGAGACGTTTTCGCGAATCATGGACTGGACCGACCGGTCGACCTGTGTGCTGTTCGGAGATGGCGCCGGTGCGCTGATACTTGAGGCACAGGAAGGTGAAGGCACGGCGCAGGACCGTGGAATTCTGGCGACCGACCTGAACTCGGACGGGCGCTACAAGGATCTGCTCTATGTCGATGGTGGTGTATCCACCCAATCGACCGGCCATTTGCGGATGCAAGGCAATCAGGTGTTCCGCCATGCCGTCGAAAAGCTGGCCGGAACAGCGAACACCGCGCTTGAGCGAGCCGGGCTTGGCAGTGCCGACGTGGACTGGATCGTCCCGCATCAGGCCAATATCCGCATCATTCAGGGCACGGCCAAGAAGATGGGATTGCCCATGGAAAATGTCGTTGTCACAGTTCAGGATCATGGAAATACATCTGCAGCCTCGATTCCCCTGGCCCTGTCGGTCGGCAAGAAGCGTGGCCAAATCAAACCCGGCGACCTGATCGTTACCGAAGCAATTGGCGGCGGTCTCGCCTGGGGTGCTGTAGTCCTGCGCTGGTAACAGGCGCAATTCGGCTTACATGTCCGCTTGCAATTCATTGATATTGACAGCGAATTTGCCCTACCCCTATGCTTTGTTATCAACAGGGGAAATGGCATGGGCGACAAAACACTGACCCGAATGGATCTGAGCGAGGCCGTCTTTCGTGAAGTTGGCCTTTCACGCAATGAAAGCGCGCAGCTGGTCGAAAGCGTGCTGAACCACATGTCCGACGCACTGGTGCGTGGCGAACAGGTGAAGATTTCATCTTTCGGTACCTTCAGCGTTCGCGACAAAACCGCCCGTATCGGCCGCAACCCCAAAACCGGTGAAGAGGTTCCCATTCAGCCGCGCCGCGTGCTGACTTTCCGTCCGTCGCATCTGATGAAAGATCGCGTCGCCGCAGGGAATCGCAAGTAAGTTCAGGACGCCACGATTATGAGCAAGTCCCCCGACGCGTTTCGCACCATCAGTGAAGTTGCGGACTGGTTGGGCGTTCAGGCTCATGTTTTGCGGTTCTGGGAAAGCCGCTTCACGCAGGTCAAACCTGTCAAACGTGCTGGTGGCCGCCGGTATTACCGCCCCAATGACATGCGGCTGCTGGGTGGCATCAAGAAGCTTCTGCACGAAGATGGGACCACCATCAAAGGTGTTCAGCGTATCCTGCGCGAACAGGGTGTCGCGCATGTGGCCTCGCTGTCTCAGCCGCTCGAGGATGCGGCCGAGGCGGATGTGGTCACTCAGGACGGCACCGTCGTTCCGTTCACGGCTCCCCCCGTCCCGCCATCCGGTCAGATTGATCTTGATCTGGGCGACGGCGATTCCGTTACCCCGGAAGTTTCGGCCCGGCCCGAAGCGGCGGAAGCCCCGGCAACAAACGGCTCGGAAGCCGCTAGGCAGGCCGAACCAGAATATCTGGATGAGGCACCTTTGCTGGGCGGTATCGCATCGCAAGCCTGGAACAGGACCGAGTTTGACGAGGACCTGCTGAAGCAAATCGCCCCCGTCGCAAATGAACTGCGCGCACTGTTGAACAGAATAGAAAACCGATCGGCAGGATAAGAAAAAAGGCGATGATTTCCTCTTGCCCCTGCCGGGAAAGTCTTTATGAACACCTCAACGTCGGGCTATGGCGCAGCCTGGTAGCGCGTCCGTCTGGGGGACGGAAGGTCGCAGGTTCGAGTCCTGCTAGCCCGACCAAATCACACCGACGTTTATGGCAGACAGGCCAGATCCCGCTCTGGCATCAGGGGGGATCCGAATGACAGGCGTATGCCCGAACCAGCAGATCGAGGCGATGATTGCGCGCGGTGAGATTACCGCCAACCCCGATGTCCTTCCAGCGCAAATCCAACCTGCCAGCCTGGATTTGCGTCTTGGAACAGTGGCTTACCGGGTGCGCGCTTCGTTCCTGGCGGGTGAAGGACGCACAGTCGCGGATCGTCTGGCCGAGTTCGAGATGCATCGGATCGACATTACCGACGGTGCCGTTCTGGAAAAGGGATGCGTTTATCTGGTGCCACTGATGGAGTCGCTGGCCCTGCCTGCCGACACCAGCGCCGTGGCCAACGCCAAAAGTTCGACCGGGCGGTTGGACCTGCTGACCCGAACCATCACCGACGAAGGCACGGAGTTCGACCGGGTTCTGAAGGGGTATTCCGGCCCGCTTTATGCTGAGATTTGCCCCCGCTCGTTCTCGGTTCTCGTTCGTCCGGGGATGCGCCTGAACCAGATCCGCTTCCGTCAGGGTCAGGCCGTGCTGAGCGACGCGGAATTGACTGCGCTGCACGCTGAATCGCCGCTGGTCGATGGCCCTGCGGTGATTCAGGACGGGCTGGGTTTTTCGGTCGATCTGCAATTGCCGGACACTGATCTGGTTGGGTATCGGGCCAAACCCCATACCGGCGTGATTGACCTGGATCGCATCGGTGAATATGACCCGCAGGATTACTGGGAAGAAGTGCGGACCCGAAATGGCTGCATCATCCTTGATCCGGGCGCATTCTACATCCTCGTCAGTCGCGAGGCGGTTCATATCCCACCTATGTACGCCGCTGAAATGGCCCCATACTTGGCGATGGTCGGAGAGTTTCGCGTGCACTATGCCGGCTTCTTCGACCCTGGTTTCGGCCACGCCGCCGCCGGTGGCGAAGGATCGCGCGGCGTTCTTGAAGTGCGTTGCCACGAAGCGCCCTTCGTTCTGGAACACGGGCAGGTCGTCGGGCGTCTGGTGTACGAAAAAATGTCCGAGATGCCGACGCAGCTATACGGCGCCGGGATCGCCTCGAACTATCAAGGACAGGGGTTGAAACTGTCCAAGCATTTCAAAGCAGTCGGTTAACGGTCAGAACTTCATGAACCGGCGCATCTGCCGGGTCATGCGCTGAGCCTGTTTCATGCCCTGCGCCTGCCGATTGGCGCTTTCCTGCATGTGACGGTCGGCCTCCGGGTCGCGGGGCGCATCATTTGTCTGCCCGGGCTTGCGGGTCATCCGGTCGGCCATATCAAAGCTCATGTCCACGCCCCGCGTGACAAGCCGGCGCATGACCTGACGCACGATCATGTCGATGATCCGATTAGCATTCATTGCTTAACTCCGTTTTCTGCCCTTAACCTAGTCGATCCATGCGGCAACAAATGGGCGTCCTGCCTACTCGCCCTCGAACAGCCCGGTCTGCTCGTCGTCCGCCTCTTCTTCGCGCCCTTCACCCAGCGGGATCGTGCCCGGAGGGGGCCTGTTCTCGAGCAGACCGGCGGCGCGCAATTCCTTGAGGCCCGGCAGATCGCGGGCATTCTCAAGCCCGAAATGATCCAGAAACTCCGGTGTCACAACAAATGTCACCGGTCGACCCGGTGTCATGCGGCGACGGCCCAGCCTGATCCATTCCATTTCCAGCAACTGGTCGATGGTTCCGCGTGATACCGAAACGCCGCGAATTTCCTCGATCTCGGCTCGGGTACAGGGTTGGTGATAGGCCACAATGGCCAGCGTCTCAATCGCGGCACGGCTGAGTTTGCGGGTCTCGACCGTTTCCTTCTGCATCAGAAAACCCAGATCGGGGGCGGTACGGATCGCCCAGGCTTCGCCCACACGCACCACGCGCACGCCCCGCCCCTCATAACGTTTCTGCAACAATTCAACAGCTTGCGCGGCGTTGCTGCCGTGAGGCATGCGCGCCTCAAGATCGGCGATGGTCACCGGTTCGGCGCTGGCGAAAAGCACGGCTTCGACCATACGTTCCTGTTCCGCCAGGGGCGGCGCTTCGAACAGGGTGCCGGTGCCTTCGTCTTCGGGGGCGTCAGTCACGAGTGTCAGTCCTCTTGCGCAGATGGATCGGAGCAAAGGTTTCGCTCTGCTTGATCTCCATATGTCCTTCTTTCACCAGTTCCAGCGAGGCTGCAAACGTTGCCGCCGTGGCAGAGCGCCGCCGCATCGGGTCGGCATTCCAGCCCTCGGGCAGATAGGTCTCCATATCTGTCCAGGTGCCAGCGAACGCGATCAGGGGACGCATCCGCTCAAGCGCCTGCTCCATGGTGAATACGGCGTCGCGGTCCATCACAAACGGGCGGAACTCGTCGCGGGTCCGGATACGCGCATAGCCCTGCATCAGGTCCAGCAGCGTCGCTGAGTACGTCACGGTGCGGATGCGGGTGACATCCTCGCCCTGCCCGCGTTTGAAAAAGTCGCGCCCAAGCTGGTCGCGCGCCATCAGACGCGCGGCCGCGTCGCGCATGGCCTGCAGACGCTCCAACTGGAACGCCAGATGGGCGGCCAGTTCCTCGCCCGAGGGGCCTTCATCATCCGGGTCAGGGGGCAACAACAGTCGGGATTTCAAAAACGCCAGCCAGGCGGCCATGACCAGATAATCGGCAGCCAGTTCGATCCGCAGCGCACGGGCTTTTTCGACAAAGGCCAGATATTGCTGCGCCAGCGCCAGAACCGAGATTTTGCGCAGATCGACCTTTTGCGTCCGCGACAAGGTCAGCAGCACGTCCAACGGGCCCTCGAACCCGTCGACGTCAACGATCAGCGCCTCGGCTGCCAGCCGGTCCGCGACCGAGACCGGGTCTTCGCTGAAAAGGTTATCGTTCATACACCTGCCCGCCCATTAGGGCAGATAGTTCCGCCTCGGCCGCGGGGATGTCAAGTTCCCGAGGCACCTTGCGCATCGCCAGCGCCCGTTCAGCGCGAGTTTGCGCCTGCCCGGTCATCTCTCCGGCGGCTTCAAGCACACTGGCGCGGGCTTCGAAAGACCCGTTGCAGTGCAGAACCACATCGCACCCTGCGGCCAGTGCCTGACCGGCAATTTCTTCGGGCGCGCCGCTGAGCGCCTTCATCGAGATATCGTCGGTCATGATCAGGCCATCAAAACCGATCTTGTTGCGGATCAGCCCAATCATCGTCGGCGAAATCGTTGCCGGTTGTGGATCGATCCGGTCGTAGACCAGATGCGCGGTCATCCCCATTGGCAGGTCGTTCAGCGCGCGAAACGGTGCAAAATCGGCCTGTGCTAGTTCGGCCTGTTCCAGATCCACATGCGGCAGGTCATGGTGGCTGTCCAATGTCGACAGACCATGCCCCGGCATATGCTTGACAACCGGCAGGACACCACCATCCAGATGCCCCTGCGCCACGGCTTTGCCAATTTTCGAAACCGATGCAGGATCAGTGCCGTAGCAGCGGTTCTTCAGAAACGGGTGCGTTTCGTCGCGGGCCAGGTCAACCATCGGGGCGCAATTGCTGTCGATCCCCAACTCGAACAGCTCATTCGCAATCAGACGATAGCGTAGGTACATGGCGCGTTCGGCCTGATCGCCAGCGCGGCTGGCGTGGTCCAGTGGGGACATCCATTCCCTGGCCAAAGGCGAGCGCAAGCGCTGAACCCGGCCGCCTTCCTGATCGATTGTGATGGGGCAGTTGCGGCCCACCGCCTCGCGGAAATCATCGCACAGGGCACGGATCTGATCTGCGGTGTCGATGTTGCGGCCAAACAGAATAAACCCAAAGGGGTTCATCTGACGGAACAGGCTCTTTTCATCAGGCGTCAGACGCAGGCCTTCGGCATCGGTGATCGCGGCACCAAATGTCACCGTACTGCAACCGGGATGCAGTCAGCCCCCTGTGCCTGGAGCGCCGCGCAGAACTGACGCGAGTCGCTCAGATCGTCGAACCCCAGAACGCGCAGGCGATAGAATGTCCGACCGCCACTTGAGGTTTTCTGGATAACTCTTTGCTTTCCATCCATATACTCATCAAAGCGCCCGCTCATCCGGCCCCATTCCGCCTGCGCGACTTCAACGCTTTCGTAGGCCCCCAGCTGGGCCATCCGGGTACCCTTCGGCAGCGCATTCGGATCAACATCCAACCCGACCGCCGCTTTGACGGCGGCATTGACTGCGGCTTCGGTCTGGCTGTCCGCAAGCACACCGCGATGCACCGCGCGCGCTGGTCTCACCACCGGACGCAGAGATCTGCGAACGCCGGGCAGAACCGCCAGTTCTGGATCCGGCAATTGTGCGGCCAGATCGGCCGGATCAATGGCGGGCTCGTCATCTAGCGTGGATAGCGAGGCCAATTGCACGCCTTCCTCTTCCACCTGACCGGGACTGGCAGCTTCCTGGGCCAGCTCGGCAACCAGCGCGTCAACTGCGCCCTGCCGCAACCGCGCGGCCTCTTGATCCGAGATCGGCTCTTCGATGTGGTGTACGGCCTTTGTCGGCTTCAAGGTGCCCATCGGAGCATCCTCGTCCGCCAATGAAACCGGACGCGGTGCAAGGATCAGGCGATCAGCCGGCGCGGCGGCCGAGCCTTGCGCGGCAACTGCGTTCACAGCAAGCCCCTGGTGATCGGCGGGTGTTCCACCCGGGTTTTCCGGCTGGATACGCATCGGTCCTTCGACAGCGCGCACCACCGGGACCCCGCTGACATCGCGCATGATCAGTTTGTAACCCCAGACAGCGACACCGGCGACCAGCGCCAGAGAGGCGACCGCACCAAGCACATTTACGATCCGGCCCAGTCCAACCGCACTGTGCGGGGCATCATAGTCCTGCATGTCGTCGGAAAAATCATAGCCATCTTCGGGATGCGCCTGATTCGTGTAATGCATGTGCCCGGGGCCTGACTGCCCCGAGTAATCGTAACTCGTCATTTCCGCCTCACCGCCCGAATGCGCCTTAATACGTGGCGCGCGGGTCATTTCTTGTCTGCCTCGATCCGGCGGTTCGGGCGGTGTTGGTTACCGCATCTCCTGCGCCGGAGTGACGCCAAGAATACCCAAGCCCGCTGAAATCACAACAGAAACGGCCCGGGCCAAAGCGATTTTCGACTGGCTTGTGGCAACATCGCCATCCTGGATAAAGCGCAGTTGGGTTTCGTCATTGCCTTTGTTCCACAGCGCGTGGAAGTCGCCCGCAAGCTCGTACAGGTAGAAGGCAACCCGGTGCGGCTCGTTGGTACGCGCGGCGATTTCCACCAGACGCGGCCATTCGGCCAGTTTTTTGGCGACCGTCAGTTCAGAGGCATGGTCGTTCTTGCCCAAATCCGCCCCGGCAAGGGTCGCGTCATCCGTGGCAATCGCCGCCTCGGCTGCGCGGCGCAGCACGCTCATGACCCGGGCATGGGCGTATTGGACGTAGAACACGGGGTTCTCGCGGCTCTGTTCCAGCACCTTGTCGAAATCGAAATCCAACGGCGCGTCGTTCTTGCGGGTCAGCATCACAAAGCGGGTCACGTCTGGCCCAACCTGATCGACCACATCGCGCAGTGTGACAAAGTTCCCTGCCCGTTTTGACATCTTGAACGGCTCGCCATTCTTCCACAGTTTCACCAACTGGGTCAGCTTGATATCCAGCGGCACTTTGCCGTCGGACAGCGCCGACACAGCCGCCTTCATCCGCTTGACATAGCCACCGTGGTCGGCACCGAACACGTCGATCAGCGCATCAAAGCCGCGGCTCACCTTGTCATAGTGATAGGCGATATCCGGGGCGAAATAGGTCCAGCTGCCGTCCGATTTCTTGACCGGGCGATCGACGTCGTCGCCATGCTCGGTCGACTTGAACAGGGTCTGCTCGCGCGGTTCCCAATCCTCGGGCTTTTTGCCCTTGGGTGGTTCCAGCACACCTTCGTAGATCAGGCCCTTGTCAGTCAGCGATTGCAGCGCCGCCTCGATCCGGCCTGTACCGTAGAGCGACTTCTCCGAGAAGAACACGTCCATTTCGACGCCCAGCGCCTTCAGATCGGCCCGGATCAGATCCATCATCTCATCGGTTGCGAACTCGCGCAGCTCTTCCAGCCATTCGCTTTCCGGCTTGTCGATCAGGCTGTCGCCGTATTTGTCTTTCAGCGCCTCACCAATCGGGATCAGGTAATCCCCGGGATACAGCCCTTCAGCGATCTCGGGGCTCAGTCCGTTGGCTTCTCGATACCGCTCGTAGGCAGACCGCGCCAGCACATCGACCTGCGCGCCGCCGTCGTTGATGTAATACTCACGCGTCACATCATGACCCGAGTAGGCCAGCAAGCTTGCCAGAGCGTCACCGAATACCGCGCCCCGCGTATGGCCCACGTGCAGCGGACCGGTGGGGTTTGCGGACACGTATTCCACGTTCACTTTCTGCCCGTGACCCATGGTCGAACGGCCATAGTCTGTGCCCTTTTCCAGCACGGCAGCCAGAACGCCCTGCCAGACAGCGGGAGCCAGCCGCAGGTTCAGGAAGCCCGGCCCGGCGACCTCGGCACTTGTGATCCGGTCATCCGCCGCCAGTTTCCCGGCCAGCACATCGGCAATGTCGCGCGGCTTCATCTTGGCCGGCTTCGCCAACACCATCGCTGCATTCGTCGCCATGTCGCCATGCGCGGCGTCACGCGGCGGTTCGACCGCCACGTTGTCAAAGCTCAGCCCTTCTGGCAAAGCGCCTTCGGACTGCATCTGTGCCAGCGCGTCCAGAACGAGGCCGCGGATCTCGGAAAACAGGTTCATTTCGGATGTCCTTTTGCTTGCCCGGCGGTTTACCACGCAAAGCGGCAAGGTCAATGGAAGCGATCAGTTTAGGCTTGGTTTAGACGTGAACCGGGCTAATGTCGGCAAAAACCACCAACAGGAGTACCAATTATGCGCCTTGCCCTGCCCCTTGCCCTGCTGCTGACAACATCCCTGCCGGTTTGGGCGGATATGCCTTCGCCCCAAGGCCACGTGTTGCTGACCCTGGGCGGTGCGGTATCCCAGACAAACCTGCCCGCGCGCAGCGAAAATGACGGCGGATTGCTGGGATACCTCGAGGTCCAGCACGATGGCGGCGCAGGCTTTGATGCCGCAATGCTGGATGCGCTGGAACAGACCGAGATTTCAATCACCTATGGCCGCGAAGGAAACAAGCGAGAGATTGCCTTTTCAGGGCCGCTTCTGTCGGACGTGATGAAGATGGCGGGTGCGGAAGGCAGAACAGCAAGGCCCATGGCCATGGACGGCTATCAAGCCGAAATTGCGTGGGACAGCATCGCCGCCCACAAGCCCATTGTTGCAACCCGCGCAGATGGCGCACCAATGGGGATCGGCGGATATGGCCCCACTATGATCGTATTCCCGCCCACCGATGACGCCGACCTAGCCCAGACACAATCCGGGCAACAGGTCTGGGCGCTGGCCTATATCGGGGTCGAGTAGTCAGTCCTTCGTAGCTGAAACACCGGTCAGCCTTGCGTGATCCTGCAAGGCGAACCGGTCCGTCATACCGGCGATATAGTCCGAGACTATGCGCGCCAACGCGGTTTCACCTTGGGCGGCTTCGATGTCCTCGTGCCAGCGCGCGGGCATCTGTTTCGGATCGCTCAAGTAGATGGGGAACAGGTCTTCGACAACTTTGCCGACCTCGGCCCGCACTTTCATGACGCTGGGCGCGCGATACATGCGCGAAAACAAGAAGGCCCGGATTTCCCGGAGCCGCGCCCACAAGTCGTCCGAGAACCGCACAACCGGATAGCCAAGGTTGCGAGTATCCTCGACCGATTGCGCGCCGGAAGCCGCAATCAGTTTGGTTGATGTGTCGATGACATCAGCGACCATAACACCAAAGACCCGCCGAAGCGCTTCATGCCGACGACGGTACGCGTCCAGACCCGGGTATTTTTGATCCACTTCCGAGTAGCAATCGCCGACGATAGGAAGTTGCAGGATTTCATCGTCCGAAAACAAACCTGCGCGCAAGCCATCCAGCAGGTCGTGGTTGTTATAGGCAATGTCATCCGACAGCGCTGCAACCTGCGCCTCGGCACTTGCATGTGTGTGCAGTTCAAGATCGAAACCCTGATTGCATTCCGCCAGTGCCCACGGCAGGTCACCGACAACCGGGCCGTTGTGCTTTGCGATGCCTTCCAGACATTCCCAGGTCAGGTTGCAACCATCAAACTCGGCATAATGGCGCTCCAGCCTCGTGACGATCCGAATGGCTTGGGCGTTATGATCAAAGCCGCCATAGGGTTTCATCAAAGCGTGCAATGCGTCCTCGCCGGTGTGCCCGAACGGTGTATGCCCCAGGTCATGGGCCAGCGCGACGGCCTCGGTCAGTTCGGGGTTCAGCCGCAACGCGCCAGCAATCGTGCGCGCGACCTGAGCGACTTCGATGGAATGGGTCAGGCGCGTGCGATAGCTGTCACCCTCATGCTCAACAAACACCTGCGTCTTGTGCTTGAGGCGTCGAAACGCGCTGGCATGAATGATCCTGTCCCGGTCGCGCTGAAAGCATGACCGGAAACTGCTTTCCTCCTCGGGAACAAGCCGCCCCCTTGCGCGGCCCGGATCCGAGGCAAAACACGCTCGCTCCAATAGTCTTGTCCTTGTCGCCTGTCCTTGCAATTTCTATATTGTAAGGTAATGCGGAAATAAACCTTTGGAGCCCGGCATGAATCTGCCTCCGACAGTTACAGAACGCGCTTTTGATCGACTGGCCGAAATTGGCGCGGCAGATCAGGGTCAGGCCCTGCGCGTTGCAGTGGAAGGCGGCGGATGTTCCGGTTTTCAATACGAAATCGCGCTGGATATCCCGACGGAGGATGACCTTGTTCTCGAAGGAAAAGGCCAGAAGGTCATTGTGGACTCGGTCTCGTTGCCGTTTCTTGAAAATGCGGTGATCGATTTCTCGCAGGAACTGATCGGGGCGCGGTTTGTGATTGATAATCCCAATGCCACGTCCTCCTGTGGCTGCGGCACATCTTTCTCAATGTAGCGACTCAAATGGGGGCTCTACCCCCACCCCGGGAAAGACCCACCCCCCCAAGGTGTTTGCAGACAAAAGAAGCATGGTCACTGCTCTGCTTCTGTCTAAAGAACCTCGAACGGCGAGGCCGAGCCTCGCAAATCCGCCCATGATCTTGCCGCAGGGCCTTTTCTGGGCGATAGGTTGCTCAAAGCCACGGAGGACCGCGCATGAAAATCGCCACATTCAACATCAATGGCATCAAGGCGCGGGCCGAAGCGCTGCCCCGGTGGCTGGACGATGCGCAACCGGATGTGGTGCTTCTTCAGGAAATCAAATCGGTAGACGAGAATTTCCCGCGGGAAATGTTCGAAGAGCGGGGATACAACGTCGAGACCCACGGCCAGAAAAGTTTCAACGGCGTGGCCATCCTGTCCAAGTTGCCGCTCGAGGACGTGACCCGCGGATTGCCGGGCCATGATGCGGATGAACAGGCACGCTGGATCGAGGCGACTGTCGTCGGCAAGAAGGCTGTGCGCATTTGCGGTTTGTATCTGCCGAACGGCAATCCCGTTCCGGGACCGAAATACGATTACAAACTGGCGTGGATGGACCGGCTTTATGAGCGGGCCAAAGATCTGCTGGCCAGTGAAGAGCCCGCCTTGATGGCCGGTGACTACAACATCATCCCTCAGGCCGAAGATGCCAAACGTCCGGACGCCTGGCGCGAGGACGCCCTGTTTCGCCCGGACAGCCGTGCGGCGTTTCGCAAGATCCTGAACCTTGGTTTTACCGAGGCCTTTCGGGCACGCACGCAGGGGCCGGGCCACTATTCATTCTGGGATTATCAGGCCGGGGCCTGGAACAAGAATGACGGTATTCGCATTGATCATTTTCTGCTGACCCCGCAAGCGGCCGACCTGATGCGCGATTGCCGGATCGATGCCGAGGTTCGCGGACAGGAAAAACCATCCGACCACGTTCCGGTCTGGGTCGATTTCGATCTGTAAGTCGTCACGCCGTGGCGTCGTAGCTGTAGATCCACTCATACCGCCGCCCCAGTCGCGGCCCCATCGCGGTCAGTGCCATCTGTGCTGCTACGCGCATCGGTCCGCGCAGGTGAAAGTTGCGCGCATTGGCCGTTGCCGTTTCGACTACCTGTCTGGCGCGCGCAGCGCGCGCGGTTTCATAATTGCTAAGCGCATCCGCCAGACTGTCGGCCTGAAACGAACGCGCCAGTATCAGTGCATCTTCCAGTGCGAGACAGGCGCCCTGCGCCATGAACGGAAGCGTCGGATGGGCGGCATCCCCCAGCAAGGCAATGCGTCCATTCTGCCATTTCCGTGCAACCGGCCGAAGGTGAAGCGCCCAGACAAAAGTCTCTTGCACTTCGCCCAGAATCTCACGCACTTTTCCGCCAAAATCCGAGAACCGTTGGCGCAATTCCTCCGGATCACCCGCAAGGCGCCAGTCTTCCTGTTGCCAGTCTGATCGTTCCTCGATCGCGACAATGTTCATAAGGCTCTTATCCCGCAGGGGATAAGTCACGACATGCTGCCCCGGCCCCATCGTCAAATGCGCCTTGGGTGCGCTCAGCTCGACACTCCAGGGGATTGTCGCGCGCCAGGCAACCTGATGGGAAAAACCTGGTATCTCTTCTCCGTTCAGATAGGGACGAATGGCGCTGCGGCCGCCATCTGCCGCGATCAGACAATCGACCGTCAGCAGATCACCGTTTGCCATCCGGATCTCGACACTATCGTCGTCTTCCCGGATGTCCTGAACTTGGCTGTTCAAACGGATTTCCACGCCAGCCGCCTGGGCGGAGTTCAGCAGCAATTCAATCAGGTCCGCCCGGTGATAGTAATAAGTGGGACCTGCCGAAGGTTCCCGTATTCGGCTGATGAAGCGGCCGGTTTTGTAATCACGCAAAACCGTTCCATAGGACCGCTGGCCAGATTCGATGGCGCCACTCACCGCACCCAATGCTTTCAGCACCACCATGCCGTTGGCACTGATCTGCAACCCGGCCCCGACCTCGCTGATGTCGCTGGCCTGTTCAAGGACCACCACATCAGCTCCGGTCTGACGCAATGCGGTGGCAGCGGCAAGGCCGCCGATTCCCGCACCCACAACCGCGATTTTCAAACCCTGAGTATTCATGAATCAGACTTACCGCACAAAAAACGCCGGAGCCAATGGCCCCGGCGTTTTTGAATTGCAATATTCCGGCGGTTAATCGTCGCGGTGGACTTTTTCGCGGCGCTCGTGACGCTCTTGCGCCTCAAGCGTCATGGTCGCAATCGGACGCGCATCCAGTCGCTTAAGCGAGATCGGATCGCCCGTCATCTCGCAATACCCGTACTCGCCTTCGTCAATCCGGCGCAGTGCCGAGTCGATCTTAGCCACCAGCTTGCGCTGACGATCACGGGTACGCAGTTCCAGCGCGCGGTCGGTTTCCTCGCTTGCGCGGTCGGCGACATCAGGGATGTTACGCGTGTTGCCCTGCAACCCTTCGATGGTATCGCGGCTGCCTGCTAAAAGTTCATTCTTCCAATCGGTCAGCTTGCGTCGAAAATATTCAAGCTGGCGGTCGTTCATGAACGGTTCATCTTCGGCCGGTCGATAATCTTCCGGCAGAAAAACTTCCTGTTTCATTTGTGCTCCCTCGGTACGGCCAGAAACGTCGGTCGCGGTCGTTTCACCTGACATTTGGCACCCCCTCTGCGCAGCATTTATCCGACGGCGCAGGGAATGTCACTACACAAAACCCGGACTGCTGCGCCGTCATCATGTCAGTATCTAATAATGATACTTTGCAAGGGAAAACCTTGTTTTTCTGTGGAGTTTTCCGGGCCTTTTCCGGGCAGTTTGTTAACAGCGCAACTTTAGGATGAGGGCGAATCAATTCCCAGGCCTTCCCGGGCTGCAATTTTGCCTGCACGGACGCAGCGGCGCGGGTTGTCAAACCCGCCCGCCCTCTGTACCCCAAGGGGCGCAAATTCCGCCCATGACGGGCACGATACGACACGGGGGCCCAATGACCACACGTTTCCAAGGTACAGCCGAATATGTTGCCACAGACGACCTCAATATCGCCGTCAATGCCGCTGTGACCCTTGAACGCCCGTTGCTGGTCAAAGGTGAACCCGGTACTGGCAAGACCGAACTGGCCAAGCAGGTGGCCGGTGCCCTGGGTCTGAGAATGATCGAATGGAACATAAAGTCGACCACGCGCGCGCAACAGGGTCTGTATGAATACGATGCCGTCAGCCGCCTGCGCGACAGCCAGCTGGGCGAAGAGCGCGTGCACGACGTGTCGAACTACATCCGCAAGGGCAAGCTGTGGCAGGCATTCGAGACGGACGAAAAGGTCGTTCTGCTGATCGATGAGATCGACAAGGCCGATATCGAGTTTCCAAACGACCTGCTGCAGGAGCTCGACAAGATGGAGTTCCATGTCTACGAGACCGGAGAGACCATCCGCGCCAAAAACCGGCCGATCGTAATCATTACCTCGAACAACGAAAAAGAACTGCCCGACGCATTCCTGCGCCGCTGCTTCTTCCACTACATCCGCTTTCCGGATGAGGCCACGATGCGCCGGATCGTCGACGTGCACCACCCAGGCATCAAGGACGCGCTGCTGACCACGGCCCTGACCCAGTTCTACGAAATCCGCGAAACTCAGGGGTTGAAGAAAAAACCTTCGACCTCGGAAGTGCTGGACTGGCTCAAGCTACTTCTGGCCGAGGATCTGACAGCCGAAGACCTGAAGCGTGATGGTGTCAACGCTCTGCCCAAGCTGCATGGCGCACTGCTTAAGAACGAGCAGGACGTGCATTTGTTCGAACGCCTTGCTTTCATGGCGCGCAGCAAGCGGTAATTCCGCCGATATGGCTGAACATCGGGTGATCGCGGGTTGCCTTGGGTCCGACCGGATGTCAGCATAACTCCGGCCAGCCCCGGCGCATCGCGCCCCGAGACCGACATGAATTGACAGGATCTGCAACAGATGCCCGACGCTCCAACAGTTCGCCCCTTGCGTAACGAGGACCGGGATCAGTGGTCCGACATGTGGCGCGACTACCTGGCGTTCTACGAAACATCGGTTCCGGACGACGTCTATGACACGACCTTTTCCCGTCTTCTGGGAGATGACCCAAGTGATTTTTCCTGTTTCGTTGCCGAACTGGACGGGCAACTGATCGGGCTGACTCATTTCCTGTTTCACCGCCACGCCTGGAAGGTTGAACAGGTTTGCTATCTGCAGGATCTGTTCACACGCCCCGAAGCGCGCGGCACGGGTGTCGGGCGGGCACTAATCCAGGCGGTCTATGACGAGGCGGATCGCCAAGGTGCGCCGTCAGTCTACTGGTTGACCCAGGGTTTCAATCATACTGCCCGAAAACTCTACGACCGCATTGGAAAGCAGACTCCGTTTATCAGGTATCAGCGTCCATGATGCGATGGGTTGCTCTTTGTCTGGCGGCCGCATTGGCGGGCTGTGCGTCTGTCAAAACGACGGAACCCCCGACCCGGGTGCAAGCGGTGGAAAGCGTGCTGCCCCCGGCAAAGATGTTCACAAGATCTTATCCGATGCCGCCCGCGCGCTCGAACGGAAACATCGCTGCTGATTTTATGTCGCTGCATTTCGCACTGGAATCCGGCGCGGTTCTGCCCATGTTCACGCGCTTTGAAGGTCCGGTCACTGTCCGGTTGACCGGCACTCCGACCGCCAGCATGCAACGCGATCTGACCAGGTTGCTGACCCGCCTGCAACGTGAAGCCGGGATCGACATCCGTCAGATCAGGGACGGTCAGGCCAACATTACCATCGAGGCGGTCGGTCAGAAACAAATCCACAGCATCTTGCCCAATGCCGCCTGTTTTGTGGTGCCAAACGCATCCAGTTTTGAAGAATACCGCCGCGACCGGCGTAAACGCAAAAGCAACTGGACCGAATTGCGCAAGCGCGAACGTCTGGGGATTTTCATCCCATACGACGTTAGCCCACAGGAAATGCGCGACTGCCTTCACGAGGAACTGGCGCAAGCGCTGGGGCCGCTGAATGACCTGTATCACCTGCCGGATTCGGTTTTCAACGACGACAATATCCACACCGTCCTGACCGGCTTTGACATGCTGATCCTGCGCACCGCCTACGCGCCCGAACTGCGCAACGGCATGACCCCTGAACAGGTCGCGGCCGCCCTGCCCGGAGTTCTGAGCCGCCTGAACCCACGCGGTGACAGATTGCCGAAGCAACCCGTTTCGGAAACGCCGCGCGAGTGGATTGTTGCGATACAGAAGGCGCTTGGGCCGGGTCAGGGCTCGTCCAGACAGGTCCGGGCAGCCGAGAACGCAGCGCGGATCGGAAAAGCGCGCGGCTGGACAGATCATCGCCGCGCTTACCCACACTATCTGTTGGGCCGCATGGCCCAGTTCGATGACCCGTTGGAAGCGAAACGTCAGTACGACATTGCCATGCAATATCTGATGCAGACCCCCGGCACTGAAGTCCATAGAGCGCATGTCACCACACAGACTGCTGCCTATTCGCTGGCACAAGGCAGAGGGCCGGAGGTTCTGCCTCAACTGGACAACGCGATTGATGTCATGACAAAGGCCGAAAACGCCTCGATCCTAGCCACGCTGCTGCTGTTGAAATCCGAGGCTCTCAATCAGGCCGGTCGCCCGGAACAGGCACGCGCCGTCAGGCTGGACAGTCTTGGGTGGGCAAGATACGGCTTCGGCTCGGATCTGGTAATGCGTTCTGTGACTCAGGAAGTCGCCGCGACGAACGCCAACACTGAAAACAACGGATGACAGGCGAATGGTAGTGGTTCTGGGCATGGCGGTTCTGGGCGCAATTCTGGGGGCGCTGACCGCGCGAAAACGCAATGGGTCCGGGGCGGACATTGCACAATACGCCGCCGGATACGGCATCGCGTTCGCATTGGCAGGTTTGGTGATGTCCCTGATCCTGGTTCGTCTGGTAGCCTGATCCGATGTTTCTGCCCTTCTTCGAAAACCTTCGCAAAGCAGGCATTCCGGTGTCTCTGCGCGAGTATCTGACGTTTCTGGAAGGGATGAAAAAAGGGCTTGCCACCTATGATGTCGAGGCCTTCTATTACCTCGCCCGCGTGTCGATGGTGAAGGACGAACGCAACATCGACAAATTCGACCGGGCCTTTGCCGCCAGCTTCGAAGGACTGAACGAAATCAGTTTCGATCAGGTGCTGGAGGCGGTCGATATCCCCGCCGAATGGCTTGCCAAGATGGCTGAAAAGCACCTTAGTGACGAGGAAAAGGCCGAAATCGAGGCTCTGGGCGGGTTTGAAAAGCTGATGGAGACGCTGCGCGAGCGTCTGAAGGAGCAGCAAGGCCGCCACCAAGGCGGCAACAAGTGGATCGGCACCGCCGGAACCTCGCCGTTCGGCGCCTATGGCTACAACCCCGAAGGCGTACGGATCGGTCAGAAGGAAAGCCGCCATCAGCGCGCGGTCAAGGTCTGGGATAAGCGTGAATTCAAAAACTTAGACGACACAGTTGAACTGGGCACGCGCAACATCAAAGTGGCACTGAAACGCCTGCGTCGCTGGGCCCGTGAAGGGGCTGCCGAAGAACTGGATCTGGACGGAACCATCCGGGCCACGGCAGAACACGGCTATCTGGATGTCAAAACTCGGCCTGAACGTCACAACGCCGTAAAAGTGCTGCTGTTTCTGGACGTGGGCGGTTCGATGGACCCGCATATCAAGGTGGTCGAGGAGCTGTTCTCGGCCGCCCGGACCGAGTTCAAGCATCTTGAATACTACTATTTCCACAACTGCCTCTATGAAGGCGTCTGGCGCGACAATCGCCGCCGTTGGGATCAACAGACACCGACCCACGAAGTGTTGCGCACCTATGGTCCGGACTACAAGTGTATCTTTGTCGGCGACGCTTCGATGAGCCCTTACGAGATCGCCTATCCCGGTGGCGCGAACGAGCATTGGAACAAAGAGGCCGGTCAGGTCTGGCTGCAACGCGCGCGCGAGCAGTGGACATCGAACCTGTGGATCAATCCGGTCCCCGAGAAATACTGGGAATACACTCACTCGATCGGAATGATCCGGGAGATTTTCGAGGATCGCATGGTGCCGATGACACTGGCTGGACTGGAGCAAGGGATGCGCGAACTGACGCGGTAACGTCAGGGGAGCCGGGCGCAAGGCGCACCATGTTATGATGTACCATTCTCACCATGTCGGAGAGGTACACGAAAATGATCATTCGCATCTTTCAGGTTGTAGCACGCCCTGGCAAAGAGGAAGAGTTTGGACGCCCTGAAAGCCTTTGTCGGGGAAGATTACGCCAGCCCGCATATCGACGCCGCCGAGGCTGAACTGGTCGAAAGCAGATTGATAAAGCACTACAATCTGGTCGAAACCTGAGTTCAAATGCCCAGATCAAAACAAGCGTTCAATCCGAGAATTCAGGTTGCCCTGACCGGCCTGCACGCCCATATCTGAACTATGCTTCGTCTGACCCCGATCCTGCTGGCCATAGCCTATGCCGTCGTGATGTATCGCATCTCGGTCTGGCGCACGCATCGGGAACTGGATGCCAAATCGACCGAGCTGGCAGACCCGGCACTGAAGCGGATGACCGACCGGCTGGCTGCCGCTTTGAATGTGGATCGGGTGCCGGTCTATATTTACGAGATTGATCCGGTTAACGGGCTGGCCTCGCCGGATGGCCGCATCTTCATCACACGCGGCTTTTACCGGAAATTCGCAAACGGAGAGGTTTCCGCCGAAGAAATGGCCAGTGTCATCGCTCATGAGCTGGGCCATGTTGCGCTTGGACATGCACGGCGGCGGATGATCGACTTTTCCGGGCAGAACGCTTTGCGCGCAGCGCTGATGATGCTGCTGAACCGGTTCATTCCCTTCATCGGTGCCTGGATTGCCAATATGCTGACGCATCTGCTGGCATCGCGACTGTCGCGTGGCGATGAGTATGAGGCGGATGAGTATGCCGCTGCGCTTCTGACCAAGGCAGGGATCGGAATTGGCCCGCAGAAATCACTGTTTCACAAGCTGGAAGGCCTGACCCAGCAGCGCGCCGGTGTCGTTCCGGCCTGGTTGATGAGCCATCCGAAGACAGATGAGCGGATTGCGGCGCTGGAAGTCCTTGAACAGCGTTGGGGATCAAACGCATAGGGTCGGAACTTGGGGGCGCCGCCCCTTTCGCTCTCCGAGGGACTTTCAAACAGAAGTCGTATGCAGCGCTTTGCCCAGACGCGGCAGGCGGGCTTTTTTCATGAGCGCGCGCAAGGTCCATTGATCGCCGGACAGACGGTTGGCTTCGGCCAGAACGCGCGCGGCGTTTTGGGCCATTCCGTTGGGGTCGGTAGTCCAGAAACCATACAGAAATGTATCGGGGTCGACGCGGTCAAGTCCCTCTTCGGCCAGAAGGTTCCCTGGAAAATCCTTGGCGTTTACCGTGACAATCACATCAGCGGAACTGGCGATTGCTGTTGCCAGCACGTGGATGTCCGCAGCATCAGGCAACCACAGACGGTTTTCGATACCCGGAGCCGCTGACTTTGCTGCGCCCGGCCATTGCGTCTGTGTCAAAGCGATTTCGGCGCGGGCCTGCATTTCACCGTCGGGGCCCAGCTTGCGCGCGGCACGGGCCCATTCCTCGAGGATACGGTCCGACCAGACAGGTGCGAAATGGCCCAGACGGGCCGCGCCCAGCAGCATCTCTCGCATCACCGTGGGGTAGATGACGCAGGTGTCCAGAACCGCCTTCACAACCGGAAGAACACCGCTTTGAGGTAGCCGCTTTCGGCCAGTTGCGGCAGCTGCGGGTGGTCGGAACCGGCGAAACCTGTGTGGATCAGTTGCGCCCGCCGCCCGGCCCGCCCGATCCCGCGGGCGGATGCGTCCCTGAAGCGGCCCAGATCCGCCGCGTGAGAACAGGAGCACAAGCCCAGATACCCGTCGGGTTTGACCAGCGGGGCGGCCAGACGCGCAATACGTTCATAGGCCCGCAAACCGGCATCAAGCGCTTGTTTCGAAGGTACAAATGCCGGGGGGTCGCAGACCACAACGTCAAAGCGGGCTCCTTCATCGCCCAACTGGGTCAAAACATCGAACGCATCACCCTGCCGCGTGCTGAAGCGGTCGGAAAAGCCCGAGGCCGCAGCCCCCTTGGTCGCCAGATCCAGCGCTGCCGCAGATCCATCCACGGATAGCGCACCAGCAGCGCCGCCCGCCAACATCGCCAGACCGAAGCCGCCCACATGGCTGAACACGTCCAGTACCTGAGCACCGGGGTGCACCAGTCTGGCGGCAAAGGCGTGATTTGGGCGCTGATCGTAGAACAGACCGGTTTTCTGGCCGCCCGTCAGATCGGCCATGTAGGTCGCGCCATTCATCGGAACGGGCAACGGAGCATCCGGGGCCGTACCGCGCAGGGTCATGTTCACATCATCCAGCCCTTCCAGCCCGCGCGTACGACCAGAGGCATTCTTGAGCACCGTGGAAACCCCGGTCACCTTGACCAGCGCATCGGTCAGCCTGTCCAGATGAGCTTCGGCCCAAGCGGCGTTGGGCTGGATCACGCAGGCGTCACCAAAACGATCGATGATGACACCGGGGAATCCGTCAGCCTCGGCATGCACGAGGCGGTAATAGGGTGCGTCGTACAAACGCTCGCGCATCTCCAGCGCCCGTGTCAGGCGAGTTTCGAACCACGCTGCATCAAGCCGTGCGTTCAGATCGCGATCGAGAACGCGGCACATGATTTTTGAATCCGGGTTGACCGCCACTAGCGCTATCGGCGCCCGTTTGTCATCTTCCAGAACGGCAAGCGAACCAGCCGGGATTTTTCGCGTGCGGCGGTCGGTGACGATGTCATTGGCATAAACCCAGGGAAAACCATGGCGCAGACCGCGCGCATTGGCCTTGGGTTTCAGACGGATGGAAGGGCGATCTGTTTCAGCAGGCTGGGTCATGACGCCCTCTTAGTGGCGAACGCGGGCCTGCGAAACCCCTTGTTTACCTGTCGCGCCCGCGCCAGCCGCCGCGCCGCTTCGGAGCCTGAGCGGTTTGAAGCCCCTCACGCAGTACCTTCGTCATAGGATGTTCAGCATTTTCAGTTGCATAAGCCGCGTGCAACTCGGTCAGGGCCTGCGTCTGATCACGATCCGCAGGCAAGCTGAGCGCCCAGTCCAGAAAGATACTGCGGCATTCGGGCAAAGTGATGCCGTCTATGCGATAGGCTTCGAGTATCAGACCCTTGTGATCGTTTGGATCAGAGTTTCGGCCCATCGTCTTCCCCTTGCATCACCATCCCGATCAGCCGGGCGGCCGTATCGTAGCTTTCCTGCAGCGCGTTCTGCAACTGGCTGACCTGGTCAAATCCGGTGGCCCGGCAAAGGAAGGCGGTGCCGCCTTCGCCGATCTGATCTGCCTCGATCACTTTGCCCGACAGCAGTCGCGCAGCGCATTGTACCGACCAGCATAGGTCGTAACAGTCCTTCAGGGATTGTGCCTGCGCGACATCCAGCAACCCGGCAGCGACCGCGCCATCCAGCCCGGAATGCACGTCGCGTTGGGGAATGCCGGCCAGCAACGCTCCGGTTTCGGCCATCAGTTCGATATCCATCATCCGCCCCGGGCCGTTCTTGGCATCCCAGATACCAGCCGGCGATTTTGCGGCGGCAAGCCGTTCCCGCATTTCGGCGACCTCCCGCAAGATCTTGTCCCGATCGCGCGGCTGCGCCATGAAATCTGCGCGGAAGGTTTCGATCGCATCGCCAAGGTCCGGGTCACCGCCCACGACGCGGGCACGGGTCAGCGCCAGATGTTCCCACACCCAGGCCTCATTTTTCTGGTAATTGGTAAAACTGGCCCAGCTTGTAGCCACCGGACCCTGATTGCCGGAGGGGCGCAGGCGCATGTCGACCTCGTAAAGCCGTCCTTGCGACATCGGTGCAGACAAGGCGGTGATCAGGGCCTGTGTAAATCGGGCAAAATACGGACGCGTGCCCAACGGACGCGGCCCGTCCGACATATCCTGATCCAGCGGATCATAGATGACAATCATGTCCAGATCGGATTGCGAGTTGATCTGCCCCGCCCCTAGCGAGCCCATGCCCAGAACCACGGCCCCGCGCCCCGGCGCCGGACCATGTTTGCGGGCAAACTGTTCGGCCACGCAGGGCAGGATTGCGGCGATCACGGCATGAGCCAGTTCGGCGTATTGCCGCCCGGCCTCTACACCGTCAATCAATCCGCGCAGGTGGTGTACACCGATGCGGAAATGCCATTCCTTGCACCAGCGCCGTGCCAGATCCAGCCGGGATTCATAATCGTCCTCACCAGACAACGCCTGCGTCAACTCAGCCTCAAGCGCGGCCTGCCCGGGCCAATCGGCAAAGAAACTGCCGCCAATAACGGCATCAAAAACCGAAGCGTTGCGCGACAGATGCGTGGCCAGTGCGTGCGAAGTACCGACAATATCGATCAGCAGGTCGATCAGTTGCGGGTTGGCTTCGAACAGGGAAAACAACTGAACCCCGGCGGGCAATCCGGCCAGAAACCCATCAAGCGCCTGCAACGCCTCGTCGGGCTGGGCTGTCTTGGCCAGACGCGAGAGCAATTCGGGCTTCAGGCGTTCGAATATCCGTGCGCCGCGCTGCGAGCGCAAAGCGGGGTAAGTCGGCCAGCGGGCTAAAACGTTCTTGTCAAATTCTACGCTTTCTACCGAGGTCGGCCGTTGGCCATGCCCCGGGGCGAAAAACCCTTCGGTCAGTTCATGTACTTCGGTCAGCCTGCGGGTCAGGTCCGATTGCAACGCGACGCTGCTGATCCCCATCAGGCAGGCGACGCGTTCAATTCCGTCTTCGGATTTCGGAACCTTGTGGGTCTGGGCGTCGTGAATCATCTGGATGCGGTGCTCAACCTCGCGATGAGCACGGTAATGATCGCTGAGCTTTTCTGAAACGTCCTGCGGCACCCACCCCTTGTTCGCCAGCGCCGCCAACCCCGGAACCGTTGCGCGCAGCCGCAGATCCGGGTCGCGGCCACCCGCAATCAACTGGCGTGTCTGGGTGAAGAACTCGATTTCCCGAATGCCACCCTGCCCCAGTTTCATGTCATGGCCGGGAATGGTCAGCGTGCCGCCGGTCCCCTTGTTTTCCCGAATGCGCAAGCGCATGTCGTGGGCGTCCTGAATCGCTGCAAAGTCCAGATGGCGGCGCCAGACAAATGGGCGCAGCGCGTCAAGAAACCTGTCTCCGGCGGCAATATCGCCCGCGCAGGGGCGCGCCTTGATATAGGCGGCGCGTTCCCATGTGCGACCCAGGCTTTCATAGTACCGTTCAGCCGCTTCCATCGCCAAGCAGACCGGTGTTACGGCCGGGTCGGGACGCAGGCGCAGATCGGTGCGGAAGACATAGCCATCAGCGGTTTTCTCGCTCAGCGTGGCGCAGAAATTGCGGGTCGCGCGCACCATGCTTTGCCGCGCGTCATAGAAATCATCCGGTTCGAAACGTGTCTCGTCGAACAAGACGATCAGATCGATGTCCGAACTGTAATTCAGTTCGTGCGCACCCATCTTGCCCATAGCCAGGATGACCATTCCCGCAGCGTTTACAACATCTTCCTCGGTCATTCCCGGCAGTTTACCGCGTCTGATCAGAGCCGCGATTTCCGCCTTGGCGGCGACATCCGCTGCCAGCGCACCAAAATCGGTCAGCGCTGCGGTCACTTTTTCCAGAGGCCAGGCCCCGGACAGATCAGCAAGCGCGGTCAGCAAGGCCACGCGCCGCTTGGCCTGCCGCAGCCCCGGTTTCAACTGATCCGGCGGCAAAGCACGGGCGGTATCCATCACATCTGCCAGCGCCTGATCAGGGTGGTGCAATGCGCCCGACAGCCATTCGGCCTCTCGTTCAACAAGGCTTTTCAGATAAGGACTGGAACCGGCTGTTCCGGCGATCAGATCACCTTGTTCGCTGGTCAGATCGGGCACCAACGCCCGCGTCTCGGCCCCCAAAACGGGATCATAGGCAAGCGGTGCGCGAATAATGGCAAGTGCATCTGTCATGCGCGCAGGTTGCGCATCACCGTTGAGCAACGTCAATGAGACAATCCGGTCACTCTCCGGTCAAAGGCGTGTCCTGACTGAAACTGTTCACCCAAACGCCGTGCCGCCTTTCCCAAAGAGATGAAATCAACATCGCCTCTTTCATCTTCGAATTCGGGCGCGTGTAGTCAGCGCGATAACTCAGCAATACGATGTCCTCCGTCAAAACCCGGAGCCTCGCATCGCCGAGTTCAAAACTGGCCATCGTCGGCGCATCCGCGAACTGCCCGACATGAGCGTCACGGTTCGCAAAGCCCGTTGGGTATACGCCTAAGAAATCCGGGCTCAGCAAGGCCCGGTCAGCCGTCGCGTCCCCCTCGACCAGCGCCGTCCAGACCTGGCGTTCAAGCGAAAGGATTTCTTCCAATGTCGGGGCGGATTTGTATTCGCGGTCATCCATAGCCGGAACCTGCGTGCGTGACGCCCCTGCGTCAACCGCAGTTGAGGAAATTGCCAAAATGTAAATCTTTTTCACATTACCCCTTGCAACCCGGTTTTACCGCTCCCATCTTGGTGATGTGAAGACGATTTACATCAACCCCGGAGACCTGAAATGACCGCATTGTCCGACCACGCCACTCCCCAAAACCCGGGATGGCTGCACCGTTCCGAGGCCTGGCTTGACGACAAAGGCAAAGGCGCCTGGATCGCCGTCATGGTGCTTGGTTTCATCATTTTCTGGCCGATTGGCCTGGCCCTTCTGGCCTACATGATCTGGAGCAAACGTATGTTCAGCAAATCCTGCAGCCGCCGCAAAACCTGGCACAGCCACATGAGCGCCATGAAACCTTCGGGCAACAGCGCATTTGACGCCTACAAGGCCGACACGCTGGCCCGACTGGAGCGTGAACAGGCAGATTTCGAAGCATTTCTGCATCGCCTGCGCGAAGCCAAGGACAAGGCCGAATTCGACCAGTTCATGGATGAACGCGCCCGCGAAAACCATGATGAGCCGGAAAACGGCGAGCGCGCCTGATCCAGCCTTGCCCTGTCCCGTCATTCGGGACAGGGTACACCTGCATAACCTCCCGGAATTCCTTTGATGACCCACCTGCCCGATCCCGACCGCCAGCCTGAATTCTATCAGTCCGTGGCGACCAAACGCTTTGTCGCATGGCTTTTCGACATCGCCTTCATCTCGCTTCTTTGCATCGTCCCGGTCTTCCTGACATTTGGAATGGGCGTTTTCTTCCTGCCCCTGATCTACGGGATCATCAGCTTTGTGTACCGGGTTGTCACCATCTCTAACGGATCCGCGACGCTGGGAATGCGCTTCATGAACATTGAATTGCGCGATGCCTTCGGTGCACGGATGGATACCGGCAAAGCACTGGCCCATACCGCCGGCTATTTTGTCAGCATGGCATTCTTCGTGATCCAGATCATCTCTGTCATCATGATGCTGACCAGTTCCCGCTGCCAGGGGCTGACCGACGCGTTCCTTGGAACCGTCATGATCAACCAGCGGGCATAAAAGAACCGACGCCTTAAATCACTTGGCGGCTCGTGGAAGCGTTGCTATCATCGCGTTGCGGGAAACACGGGACTTTCATGCGACACACGCTGCCAATAGCGCCACAGTTCTATGTGACGGCACCACAGCCCTGTCCTTATCTTGAGGGCAGGATGGAGCGTAAATTGTTCACCGCCCTTCAGGGTGATGGCGCCGATCAGTTGAATAACTCGTTGTCCCAACAGGGTTTTCGCCGATCTCAAAATGTACTCTACCGCCCGTCCTGCACGGACTGCGCCGCCTGCCTGTCCGCCCGGATCGACGTGTCGACCTTTCAACCCAACAAAAGCCAGAGGCGCGCCGCAAAACGCAATGAGGGTCTGGAGCGCCGCGCCAATTCCCCCTGGGCGACGGACGAACAGTACGAGCTGTTTCGCCGCTATCTCGATACCCGCCACGCCGATGGCGGTATGGCGGACATGGACGTTTTCGAGTTCGCCGCGATGATCGAGGAAACGCCGATCCGCAGTCGCGTGGTTGAATATGCTGACCCCAAAACCGGCGATCTGATCGCTGTCAGCCTGACAGATGTGCTCGATGACGGGCTGAGCATGGTTTATTCCTTTTACGACCCCGCCCAACCGTCCAACTCGCTTGGCACCTACATGATCCTCGATCATATCGATATCGCGCGCGAGGCTGGCCTGCCTTACGTATACCTGGGCTACTGGGTTCCGGGCAGTCCCAAAATGGGATACAAGGCCCGGTTCTCGGGTCTGGAAGCGTATATTCAAAACGAATGGAAACCTATCCGGGATCCTGATGGCCTGCCTGACGCACAGCATCATCCATTGTCTACAGCTCCGATTGCGGAACAAGTCGCCAATATCCAGCTGCCTGACCGCCACCCGACCAAAGGCTGAAAAGCATCCATGCACCAAAACCTGCACGCCGTCACGCTGGTGGTTCCGGATTATGACGAGGCGATTGCATTCTATACCGAAACACTGAATTTTGCGCTGTTGCAGGATATTGCGCTTGGCGAAGGCAAGCGATGGGTTCGTGTTGCGCCACCGGGTTCCGGAGGCGCATCGCTTTTGCTCGCACAGGCTGACGGTCCCGACCAAAAGGCCGCCATCGGCAATCAAACAGGCGGCCGTGTCGGCTTTTTTCTGGAAACTGACAACTTCCAACGCGACCACACCGCAATGCGTGAAAACGGTGTCCATTTCGAAGAGGACCCCCGCCACGAACCCTATGGCACCGTCGCCGTCTGGTGCGATCCGTTCGGCAATCGCTGGGACCTGATCCAGTTCACCTGATCCGTATCTTCATCTGGCTGAAAATATCCCGGGGATGAACCGGCCAAAGGCCAGGAAGGGGCTGGCCCCTTCCTACCAAGTTCAAAGCAAAGGGGGCCCGAAGGCCCCCTTTTCATTTTGTCAGTCTTTGATCAATTCGGGATCAGATCCGGCACAATGGTTACAATCGATGGGAAGAACCACAGGATTCCGATGCCCACGACCTGAATTAGGACAAACGGAACGATCCCACGATAGATATGACCTGTTGTCACCTCTTTGGGCGCGACGCCCCTCAGGTAGAACAGCGCAAACCCAAATGGCGGTGTCAGGAACGAGGTCTGCAGGTTCACCGCCACCATGATCGTCACCCATTTCGGATCGAACGACCCGCCATAGATCACTGGGCCCACGATCGGGATCACGATGTAGATGATTTCCAGGAAATCCAGCACGAACCCAAGGATGAACAGCACCAGCATCACGATCAGGAAGACCGTGAACTCGTTGTCGAAACTCTTGAGGAATTGCTGGATATAGTGCTCGCCCCCGAACGAGATCACCACCAGGTTCAGCAATTGCGAGCCGATCAGGATCGTGAACACCATCGAGGTCACTTTTGCGGTTTCCCGCACCACAGGTGTCAGAACGCCGCTGGAGAACAACACCCAGCATCCGAACAGCAACCCGAACAAAGCGAAAAGATAGGTGCCGTAGGCCAGGAAGAAGGCGACCCAGGTCTCAGCGGTGACACCGCCCTGATTGATCCTAAGGTCGAAATTCACCCCAAGCAGCAAGCAGATGATCACGGCAAAGGTCGACCAGATGATGATATTGCCCGACCGTTCCTGATCCTTCAGCTTGCGGTATGCAGCCAGCATGATCGCACCACCAGCCCCCAGCGCGGCTGCCGGTGTCGGGTTGGTCACACCACCAAGGATCGAGCCGAGAACGGCGATGATCAGAACCAGCGGCGGGAACACCACGCGGATCAGATCATTAGTCGCACAGCGCGCGGCGGCCTCCTTGCAGCCATAGATGGCCAGCGCAAAAGGCAACGCTAACAGCACGAACGTGGCCCCTGACGTGGTCGTTGGCGCAACCAGCAGCACATCGACCAGCAGCATCAGCAACAAGCCAATCCCACCCACGATCAAGGGCTGCACGGGACGGGATGGCGCGATGCCGCGGCCCAGCACCAGCGTCAGGCCCAACAGTACCACGACAATCGCAACGCCGGTTCCGATCGGCGCTGCGGCAGCGATCTTGGCTTCCTGCGCCGCGGCCAGTTCTTCCTCGCTCAGCCGCTGCGCCTCAGACACGCCACCGGCGGCGTCAATCGCCTCTTGCTCGGCGACGGCCTGATCCCATGCTTCCTGGCCATGCAAATCGATCATCGACGCCTGACATTCGGCCGACACGCTGGTCCGCAGCGAAGCGCCCTGCCCGATATCCGAAAACCCGGAGACAGTGATATTCTGGCTTCCGATAACGCCAACACTGCTCAGCAGAAAGGCACCGGCGATCAATGCCACCGGAGCACCCAACAGCCATGTCAGACCCTCGGCGCGCGTGATTGGTTCACCGCCACCGCCGGACATCTCGACCGCGGGCGCCTTTTCCGGGTTGAGCAGAGCGTAGCCAAAGGCATAAAGCGCATAGAGCAACGCGAGCATGATACCCGGCAGCAATGCCGCCTGAAACAGCGTACCCACCGAAACCACAGCAGGCTCACCCAGGTAGGTCAGCGCGTCGGTACACCCGGCCTCAACCGCCCGGGTTTCCTGTGCGGTGGAATACAGATCACCCGCCAGCGTTCCCAGCAGAACGATCACGATGGAGGGCGGAATGATCTGCCCCAGCGTGCCCGAGGCAGCGATCACACCTGTCGCAAGTTCCGGCGAGTAGTTGTTGCGCAGCATAGTGGGCAACGCCAGCAGACCCATGGTCACTACGGTCGCGCCCACGATACCGGTCGAGGCAGCCAGAAACGCGCCCACAACCACGATCGAAACGGCCAAACCACCGGGCAGCGGGCCAAAGACACGGGCCATGGTGGTCAGCAGGTCGTTCGCGATTTTCGAGCGTTCCAGGGTGATGCCCATCAGCACGAACATCAAAACGGCCAGAAGGGTTTCAATCGACTGCCCCGCCAGAACACGCTCGTTCATCCGGTTCACGATGAAGGATACGTTCCGGTCCAGCGCTGTTTCCCACCCTGCGGTAAAGACCGGTTCTGCGATTCTCGGCAAGTCCGGATATCGAAACACCGAGATCACATCTGGTTTGACACCCGAATTCACGACGTCCCGATAGGCTTGTGACCCGGTGTCGATTGCCTGATGGACCAGCAACCCGGCGCTGTCCAGTGCCGCGATGATCCCGAACGAGATCACCCCGGCCCCACCAATGGCGAAGGCCACCGGAAAGCCGCTCAGAATGCCTCCGAAAAGGCAGAAGAATACGATAATGAGGCCTATCTCGACGCCATCAAGTCCGAATAGCATTGTCTTGGTCTCCGTCCTTAATGTGCGCCTTCGTAGGCTTCTTCACCCTCACCAAGGCTGTCCTTGTCGAGGTATTTTCCTTCGCTTTCCGGCCCTTCCACAAATTCCAGGTAAGACCGGTAAAGGAATGCAATCGCGTGCAGGAACACCATTGCTGCAAAGGCAATCAGCAGAATTTTGAACAGGAAGTAGCCATTGAAACCATTGGGGCTGAAACCGATGGTTTCGACGTTCCAGCGCATCGCGCGGGATTTCATGACCAGCCTGTCCAGCGTGTCGCTGGCCGATGGTTTCGGCACGATCAGGTGCCGCCACATGAAGTACCAGCCGTACATCCAGGTCAGTACCGCCATCGGCATCATGAACAGGACCGACCCCAGCATATCGACCACACGCTTGGCCCTGTAACTGATCCCGGCATAGATCAGGTCGACGCGTACGTGACCGCCCTGCACAAATGTGTAGGTGCAGCACAGGCATACGACCATGGCGTTGTAAAGTTTAAGCTCTTCAGCATACCAACTGATGTCCATCTGGATCGGAATACCGAAACCAAATGCCATGTCCGGACGCGCGAACACGCGCTGCATGAAAACGATGACGATCTGCTGGATGACCATCAGCAGACCGGCCCAGGCAAAGAACCGGCCAGTGGTGTTGGCGAACCCTTCGAGACCGCGCACCATCCCCCACATAAAGTTCCTGAAATACAGCCCGACGGCCGTCAGAACCAGAAAGATGGTGAAAACCACAAAGAAGAACTCGACCGACCCGCCGTAGTAGACAAAGCGCATGATCGCCTCTTTGTCCGACCAGTTCAGCCAGAGCTGCGGATGCGTGATGGCGTATCCGAAATTATAGAAGGCTTCGGCAATGTTCTGAATGAACCACACCAGTCCATTCCACAGGGCGCCGAAGAACGAGATACCGTTTTCGTCCTGCATGTTGTCCCCAGGTCGCGTCAGTTGCACTTGTTATTATAGCCGGTTTGAAATCACCGTGCATGTGCAACAGGAAAGGTTCCCCCGCGTGTGCGGGGGAACCATGTGAGTGTGAGCCGGATGTTAGCCGCGGACGCGGTCGCGCTGCGAGGTATAGACGCCCGACGACAGGTTGAGCCATGCCGAAGACGCGGTCGACGAAGCAACCGCGCTGTCGTGGATCTTCTTGAACAGCTCGTCGCCCATGTTCTCGTCCAGCACTTCCTGGCTGGCTTGGCCAAATGCATCCCAGACGCTGTCAGGGAATTCCATGACCTTGACGCCACCCGACTGCAGACGCTGCAGTGCTGCACCGTTGTTGGCCAGGAACTGCGACAGGTTCCACTGGTGACATTCGCCTGCAGCGATCTCGATGATCTTCTGCTGGGCGGGTGTCAGGCTTTCGAACACGTCGCGGTTGGTTGCCAGCGACAGGCCCGCATTCGGTTCATGGAAGCCGGCGGTGTAGTAAACCTTGGTGATTTCCTGGAAACCGGCCTTTTCGTCGGCCCACGGACCGATCCACTCGGTTCCGTCAATCGCGCCCGAGGACAGCGCCTGATACACTTCCGAACCCGGAATGTTCTGAACCGAAGCGCCCAGTTTACCCAGTGCTTTACCGCCCAGACCCGGCATGCGGAACTTCAGACCGTTGAAATCTTCGGGGCTGTTGATCTCTTTCGAGAACCAGCCGCCCGCCTGTGCACCGGTGTTACCGGCCAGGAACGACTTCAGACCAAAGATCTGACCCAGTTCGTCATGCAGCTCCATGCCGCCATCCTGGTAGTACCAGTTCACCATTTCCTGCGCGGTCATGCCGAACGGAACAGCGGTGAAGAAGGCATAGCCCGGGTGCTGACCAACGAAATAGTAGTCAGCGGCGTGGTACATGTCGGCCTGACCGGACGATACCGCGTCAAACACCTCGAACGCGCCAACCAGTTCGCCTGCAGCTTTGATGTCAACGGTCAGATTGCCATCAGACATTGCCGTGATGCTGTCGGCGCAACGCTGGGCGCTGTCGAAAACACCAGCCAGACCACGACCCCACGAAGTCACCATGGTCAGCGTGCGCTTGCCCTGCGCGTAAGCCGGTGCCGCCAGCGTGGTGGCTGCAGCTGCCGAGCCGCCCAGTGCAGATGTTTTCAGAAATGAACGACGATCCATATGAGTGTTCCTCCCCTACATATTCAAAAACCCGGCGACAGCCGGGTCAGTCGTTTTCGGTGCGCGTCAGCCTAAATGTCGTCGCGGGAATGTGAATACCAAGTACTACGTAGACGATCAGTTTTTTTCATCTCGCCAGATGCAAATACCGTGCTTATCAGGCCCGTTCCGCTGAATTTCCGCCAAATCTGATTTTCCGTCCCCGCAATCCTTTTGCTTTTCCGGCCGGGCTTGCGTATCGATTCGAACATGGCAGGGCTTCGACATCTGGTCTCACTCACCTATGCGCAAAAGCTGTCGCTTGTTGCGGCAATTCCTTTGGTTTTGGCAGTGGCCGCGATTGCTTTGGTCGTCGCTTATGAATCGCGCGCAACTGCCGAAAGCGAGATACAGGCGCTTGAGCGGCGCCTGATCGAGGCCAAAAAGGAAGAACTGCGCAACTACGTCACACAGGCCCGCAACGGATTTGCCTACATCTATGGTCGCGCCGAGCCTGATGATGACACGGCTAAAAGTCTTGTGACGCAAATCCTGGCAGCGATGATCTATGGCAAGGACGGGTTCTTCTTTGTTTATGACTATGACGGCAACAACCTGGTCAGTCCGCGCCAGACCGAGTTCATCAACCGCAACTGGGTCGGCCTGACCGACAGTGACGGCACCCCTGTCGTGGATGAGTTCATCCGCATGGCCCGCCAGGGCGCAGGCTGGCACAGTTTCATGTGGCAAAAGCCCTCGACCGGGGAAGAAGCGCAAATGATAGCCTATGTGGTCGGACTGCAGGACTGGCGCTGGGTTGTCGGCACCGGCGTTTTTATCGATGACATCGTCGCCACGGTCGCCAACGCAAGGGCCGAGGTCGAAGCGAGGGTGCGACGAACATTCATGTATATCGGCGGCATTGTTCTGGCGGCGGTGCTGATCGTGTTCGCATCGGGCATGTTGCTAAATTTCCGCGAGCGGCGGCTGGCGGACGCCAAGCTGAAAGAGCTGACCCAACGCGTGTTTGACGCGCAAGAGGAAGAACGGGGCCGCGTGGCGCGCGAGTTGCATGACGGGATCAGCCAGATTCTGGTCGGTGTTCGATACGCGCTGGACAATGCGCGCCGACGTCTGCTTCGCGGTGATGATGACGGTGCCCGGGACCCGCTCGACAAGGGGATCGACAACCTGGGCTCTGCCATCACCGAAGTCCGCCGCATCAGCCGGGACCTGCGTCCCGGAGTACTGGACGATCTGGGCCTTGGCCCTGCCCTCAAGGCGCTGACCGACGATTTTGCCGAGCGCACCGGGATTGAAACCGAATTCACCACAGTCGTTTTCCGAAATCGACTGGATCAGGACAGCAAGATCGCGCTCTACCGTATCGCACAGGAGGCACTGACCAACATCGAACGTCACTCCGGGGCGACCCGTGTTACAATCGACCTGCGCGGGCACAAGAAGGGTGCGACCATGCGCATCACCGACAATGGCTGCGGCCTTCGCACCGGGCCGGACCAGTCCAGTGCCGGGATTGGATTGCGTAATATGCAGGAGCGTATCGAACAGCTTGACGGATCGCTGCGCATTCTGTCATCACGCGGCGCGCAAAGCGGAACCGTAATAGACGTCGACCTGCCCCTCAGCCACCTCTTGTCCCCTCAGGACGACGCGACACCGAACCGAAAGGCCGGGACATGACCGAGCAAACAATCCGAGTCCTTATCGTTGATGACCATCCCATGGTCGCCGAAGGCATCCAGTCCATCCTCGAAAGCTATGACGGGATCGAAGTCGTCGGAACCCTCGGCAGCGGGCAGGACGCAGTGGATCAGGCTGCGCGGTTGAACCCGGACGTTGTTCTGATGGATCTCAACATGCCGGGCATGGGCGGGCTCAGCGCCACTGAAATCATTCTGGAACGCCTGCCCGACATTCGTATCCTGATCCTGTCCATGCATGACAGCCCCGAGTACATTTCGACCGCCCTGAGTCATGGCGCGAAAGGATACATCCTAAAAGACGTCCCGACCGATGAGATAAAACATGCCATCGACGCGGTGATGAAGGGCGAACAATATCTGTGCACCGGGGCCAGCGGGTCGCTGAAACCAAAAGGCGACAACGCACGCGAAGCGCTGACCGGGCGGGAACAGACGATCCTGCTGGAACTTGCGCAAGGTAAATCGAACAAGGACGTCGCGCATGCGCTGGATATTTCCGTGCGCACCGTCGAAACGCACCGCAAGAACATCAAGCGCAAACTCGGCATCTCATCGACTGCCGGTCTGACCCGTTATGCGCTGGAACATGGCATGTTGCAGGGGACAAGCCCCGGCTTTTGATACGCGCGCAGCGCTGCCCGCCCCAACGAGAGGAGATGCGCCAAAGGCGTATTGACGATGGGCGGGAGGGTTTATCCCTGCGGTCTCTCTCTGATGTCCTCACCAAAGAAAACCAGTGTCCCGTCTTCATCTATCACGTGGAATTCGCGCTGCTCATAGGGCTGGTCAAACGGTGGGCGCACGCGGCCCGCTGGCAGGTCGGCCAATCCCGCACGCAGGCTTTCGAACAGATCGTCGATGCCCTCGACATCGATGTAAAAGGACTGATCATCGCCCAAAGGGCGGCCATCATCGCGTTGCGGGCATTGCAAAAGGCGGATCGCGACGGCTCCGTGCCTCAGGAATGCATAATTGTCCTGCCTGAAATTGCAGGTAAACCCAAGTCGTTCGGTGTAGAAGCGGATCTGGGCATCTAACGAAGAACACAAAACGAATGGTGTCAGTTGCAAAATTCGCGGCATGAGGCTCCTTTCGGCCGATAGATCACGGGTTCCCAAATCCCGATATGGGGTCAATCCAGCAACTGATCTCGCCGATTCCCTTCGCGTTCATAATGATGCGGCAATACGCGACCGTAAAGTTGCCGGGTCCGCTCGACACCGCCGCACATCCCTGCCGTCTCGACAAACGAGAATATCCCGACGTAGCGGTTGCGCGGTCCCTTGACCGGAGCAACCCGATGCAGCGCATACCGCCCCTTGAATATCTGCAGATCCCCCGGCTGAAGTTCCAGTTCACGTACCTGCGCCCGGTTGCCATCCAGTATCGAGGCCACCTGGCTGAAATTCTCGTCTTCTGCCGTGCGCAAATTGGGCACATATTCAAATGTTCCGCCGGTTTCGCCGTTCTGGATGGCAAGCGTAACGGTGAAATTGTTGGTATCGAAGTGCCACGGAAAGCCCTGCCCCTCCTCGACCACGTTGATAATCACGTCCGCCAGGGGATCGTCGTAACGGAAAAACCGGTCCTCGGACTCGTCAAGCGCATCCCGCACGAACGGCATGAAGCCTTCATATTCGTAAATCCGGCGCAAGGGGCCGGAATCCGGGAAATTGTCCGCCGGAACAAACGCGTTTGATCGGTCATAGAAGCGTCGTATCGGATGGCCGATCCCGAACCGGGGATCGTCCTTGGTGAAATAGGCGTTTGTCCGGTTGAACGAGCGATGTGCCTGGGGGGCGACCGCATCGGCTTCGCGCACCAGCAAGTCCAGCCCCGCCTGATGCACAAACCCGGGCAAAACCGCGCATCCGTCCCTGTCCAGATCCCGCCGCAGATCGGCGATCATCTGATCATAGGCGCGCGAGTCCGGCCGGTCGATCGGATACCGTCCCAGATCCACCAAATCCTGTAGCATGGTTCGCCTCCTGAAACTGTTGACCTGGGTTCAGCGTGACCCAGTCAATTGCACCTCTCATGTCAATTTCAGACATGGGGCTGACGCAATTAGACCACTGCTGACATGGCAAGGATTGACCCCAACCGGCCCAATTTCACGGAAATTCCGGGCATGCGGCAATCTGCGCAACAAAATGTCGCAAAAACCCTGCCCTGAGATAGAAAATTGGCACAATTGCCTGTTGACGCCCCTTCCCCCCGCTCATAATGTCCCCCCACGCAAAGAAGGAGCCTCTGGCGATGAAAACGCTAGTCGTAATCGTAGGAACCACGCGCATGGGCCGGTAACGGTAAACCATAATCGAACCCATGCGCCTCCGAAAATCTCGGGGGCTTTTTTTTGTCAAACGCAAGACACATGTCGCGAACGGAGCAAAGCAGATGACACGTGAGATGACCGGCGCAAAGATGGTGGTTCAGGCCCTCAAGGATCAGGGCGTGGACACAGTATTCGGATACCCCGGCGGCGCCGTGCTACCGATCTATGATGAGATCTTTCTGCAAAACGACATTCGCCACATCCTGGTACGTCACGAACAGGGCGCGGTTCATGCAGCCGAAGGCTATGCCCGCTCGACCGGGAAGCCCGGCGTTGCGCTGGTGACGTCCGGCCCCGGTGCCACAAACGCGGTAACGGGTCTGACGGATGCATTGCTGGACTCGATCCCGATCGTCGTTCTGACCGGTCAGGTTCCCACATTCATGATCGGCTCGGACGCCTTTCAGGAGGCCGACACCGTTGGCATTACCCGCCCATGCACCAAGCACAACTGGCTGGTCAAGGACACGGATTCTCTGGCCGCGACCATGCACGAGGCCTTTCATGTCGCCAAATCGGGCCGCCCCGGTCCGGTGCTGATCGACATCCCGAAGGATGTGCAGTTCGCCTCGGGCGAATACAGCCCGCCCAAGCCCTCGACTTCGCATTACCAACCGGTGCTGAAAGGTGATCTGGAAGAGATCACCGAACTTGTCGCGGCAATGGAAACCGCGAAAAAGCCCGTGTTCTATACCGGCGGCGGCGTGATTAACTCGGGCCCTGCCGCCAGCCAATTGCTGCGCGAACTGGTGGATGCGACGGGCTTTCCGATCACTTCAACCCTGATGGGTTTGGGTGCCTATCCGGCGTCGGGTAAGAACTGGCTGGGTATGCTGGGCATGCATGGTCTTTATGAAGCCAATCTAGCGATGCACGATTGCGATCTGATGATCAATATCGGCGCGCGGTTCGACGACCGGATTACCGGTCGGATCGATGCGTTCTCGCCCAAGTCGAAAAAAGCCCATATCGACATTGATCCTTCGTCGATCAACAAGGTGATCCGTGTGGACATCCCGATTGTTGGCGACGTCGCCCATGTTCTTGAGGACATTCTGAAAGTCTGGAAAGCCCGCGGGCGCAAAACCAATGCCGCTGCCGTCAAGAAATGGCAGGCTCAGGTCGATGAGTGGCGCAAGGTCAACTGCCTCGCCTATACCAACAGCGAAAAGACCATCAAGCCGCAATACGCGCTGCAACGGCTGGAAGAACTGACGAAGGACCACGACCGTTACATCACAACCGAAGTGGGCCAGCATCAGATGTGGGCCGCGCAGTATCTTGGGTTCGAAGACCCCAACCGCTGGATGACCTCAGGTGGCCTGGGCACGATGGGCTACGGCTTCCCCGCCTCCATCGGCGTACAGATGGCGCATCCCGACGCGCTGGTCATCAACGTTGCCGGAGAGGCATCCTGGTTGATGAACATGCAGGAAATGGGCACCGCAGCGCAGTATCGTCTGCCGGTGAAACAGTTCATCCTGAACAACGAACGTCTTGGCATGGTACGTCAGTGGCAGGAATTGCTGCATGGCGAACGCTATTCCCATTCGTGGTCCGAAGCGCTGCCCGATTTCGTCAAGCTCGCCGAGGCGTTCGGAGCCAAGGGTATCCTGTGCACTGACCCGGCCGATCTGGATGATGCGATCATGGAGATGATCAACTATGACGGCCCGGTGATCTTCGACTGTCTGGTTGAAAAGCACGAGAACTGCTTCCCCATGATCCCGTCGGGCAAGGCGCACAATGAGATGCTGCTGGGCGAGGCCGAAACGCAGGGCGTCATCGACTCCAAAGGCTCGGTTCTGGTCTGACAAAAATCGACAAATTTTGTCGGGCGCCTCTTGTGCCCGGCACTATGTGATGACGAAAGGGACATAAATGTCTGCCCTACATATCAAAAAAGGCGCGAACCGCCATTCGGCCTATAACCTACGCCCGACTTTCTCGGACGTGCAGGAACAGCATACGATCGCCGTTTTGGTCGAGAACGAACCGGGTGTTCTGGCCCGCGTGATCGGACTGTTCTCGGGCCGCGGTTACAACATCGAAAGCCTGACAGTGGCCGAGGTGGATCATACCGGCCATCTCAGCCGTATCACCATCGTCACCACCGGCACGCCGCAGGTGATCGAGCAGATCAAGGCGCAGCTGGGTCGGATCGTTACCGTCCATGACGTGCATGACCTGACCGTCGAAGGTCCCTCGGTCGAGCGTGAACTGGCGATCATCAAGGTTGTGGGCGAAGGCGACAAGCGGGTCGAAGCGCTGCGTCTGGCGGACATCTTCCGTGCCAACGTGGTCGACAGCACGCTGAATTCCTTCATCTTCGAGATCACCGGCGCCCCGGACAAGATCGACGCCTTCGCCGATCTGATGCGTCCTCTGGGCCTTTTGGAGATCGCCCGTACTGGCGTTGCCGCACTGCTGCGCGGCGACTGAGCTGAAAACTCCGCTCCGGACACAAGATCATTGCGACCAGGGCGGGCCAGCCCGCCCTGGTTAGCGCCCCAATTGACTGCAACGCGCACGTCGGTGTGGCTGCGGTTCAACTGCCATACGCCTCAGAAATCGAAAATAAGACCACTCAAATGGCGATTTAGCCTATTGCGTTTATTCCTTTGGGCGTTAGCCTCTACACGCAACGAGACGTGAACACACGTCCGTCAGGTGTTTAGTCACGATTTCAGACGCAGCGCGCCCTATGAGCCGCACGTGTCCTTGGTTCCAAAAAGAATACGTGAGTTCCGGGACGAGAATGACGAATGACTTCCGCAGCCCTGCTGAATTGCGCAGAATGTTCGGCGCAAATCTGAGATTGCTGTCTCACCAGTACCCCTCTGTCTCAGAGCTTTGCCGCCAGCTTGGTATCAACCGGACGCAGTACAACAGATATCTTAGCGGCGAGAGCTTTCCCAGGCCCGACGTACTGGACCGCATTTGCCGCTTTTTCAAAGTCGACGCCCGTATCCTGCTGAAACCACTGGACGAGATCGCCCAGCCTTTCCGCCACCCCGCAGCCTCGGCCCTGACCGAGTTCCTGGGGTCTGGCCCGAATGCCTTGCCCGAGACCCTGTTTCCTGCCGGATTCTACTATGCGACGGAATCGGCGCTGGACAGCAACAACGCGCTGCGGCATCGGTTGTTCTACGCCCGCAGACTGCCGCAATGTACGCTTGTGCGCAGCTACGAGCCTCGTCCCACCATGCCCGAGGCGCCGCCCAAAGAACGTGAGGTTCAGGGCATTGCCGCCTGCGCTGGTCGTCAGATCTATATCCTGATGTCACAGCGCGACGCGCAAAACAGCCGGATGTTCCTGATCTCTCATCATTCCGGAGATCAGGCCGGTCAACTGCGGGGCGTGGCAATCAGATTGTCGGACACATCCACGGACCCCAGCGGGACACGGCGGATCATGTTGCGGCATCTGGGATCGGACCGGTCCGCAGTCTTCGGCGCGGCAAGGGCCGCACGCGCCTGGCTATGATCCTGTACTTGGAACAAGCCCCCTGCCTTACTCGGAAACAGCATTCTGTTCCTGCGTGATCAGCCGGTACAGATGCCAACTGGCGTGCCCCAGTAACGGCAACACAAGAAACAACCCAAGAAACCAAGGCAACATCGCCACAAAGGTCAGAACCGCAATAAACATGCCCCATCCGACCATGACCGGGAAATTGTCACGAACATAGCTGAAGCTGGCGATCATGGCGGTTACGAAATCCAGTTCGCGATCCAGCAGCATCGGAATCGAAAGCACTGTGATCATATACAGCACGGTCGCGAATATTGCGCCAACGACCGAGCCGATGGCCAGCATCGCCAATCCGTTCGCAGTCAAAAACACCTCAATCGAGGAAGAGACATTCGTCATGGTGGAAAGCCCCATGAACAAAGCGAAAATCATGTGCCCCAGAAAGAACCAGAACAGAAACATCACTACGATGATCGCACAGATTGAGGGCAACTGGCGGCGGCCCTGCTGCAGCACCACGCCAAAAATCGACCCGAAATCCAGCGGTTCTCCCTGCTCAAGCCGATGGGATACTTCGTAAAGTCCAACCGCCGCAAATGGCCCAAGCAGCGGGAAACCGATCGCGGCAAGAACAAGCCAGTAGGTGGTTCCTGTTTTCAAAGTGACCCATGCCATTGCCCACCCGGCCAACACGTAGAATCCCGCGAACAGAAACCCGAATACCGGCGCCTGACGATAATCGGCCCATGCCTGACGAATAGCCTGCCGCAGCATCGCCGTATCGGCCTGCTGCATTGTCGGAACGCCAAAGGGTTTTTCCATGTCTGTCTCTCCTCCCCAGCGACCCTATTGCAGGGCCGGTCGTTTTTGGGGCCAGCCGGTTGCATCGTGATAGCTTGCCCCGATGGACAAAAGCTTTGCATCAGCGCCGCGCGGCCCGAAAATCTGCATTCCCATTGGCAGACCGTTCTCTCCAAAACCCACAGGAACCGACAGGCAGGGCAACCCGATCAGGCTGACCGGTGTGACGACCTGCATCCAGCGGTGATAGGTGTCCATCGCCTGCCCGTCTATTTCGGTCGGATACGCAGTTTCGACGGCAAAAGGCCACACTTGAGCCGTTGGCAGCACCAGCGCATCATACGTCTCAAACAAACGGGCGGCACATCGATACCACTCGGATCGCAGAACGCTGGCGTGATGCACGTCCATCGCACTTAGCGCCAGTCCCCGATCCAGCTCCCATTGTGCGGTATCCTTCAGCACGTCCCGATGCTCGGACAGTTCCAAAAGCCCAGCCGCAACGCTCCAGGATCGCAGTGTAATCCAGCTGTCCCAGATCTGGCTTGCGTAAAAAGGCGGTTTTGTTTCTTCGACCTCGGCCCCCAAATCCGAAAACACGGTCAGCGCGGACCGGCACAGATCGGCGATCCCGGTTTCGAACGGAAAGGCACCGCCCCAGTCACCCAGCCAGCCAACACGCAAACCGGTGAGATCAACCGGCAGCACAGGTGATACAGCGCCGCCATCAACTGACATTGGCTGACCTGCATCCGGACCTGCCATGACGTCCAGCAAAATACCCAAATCTTGCGGGCTGCGGGCCATGGGGCCCAATGTCGAAAGCTGATGCAGAAAACCGTCTCCGATCGGTTCACTCGGAACCCGGCCCCAGCTTGGCCGGAACCCGTATACATTGTTCCAAGCCGCCGGGTTGCGAAGGCTGCCCATCATGTCCGAGCCATCCGCCAAGGCCACCATACCCGTGGCCAACGCCACCGCCGCGCCGCCGGACGAACCACCGCAGGTTCGGGCGGGGTCGTACGGGTTGCGCGTGGCGCCATACACCGGATTGAACGTATGCGATCCCAGCCCGAACTCGGGTGTATTGGTTTTGCCGATCAGAATGGCGCCGGCAGCCCGCAATCTTTCTGCGATCAGATCGTCCCGCTCGGGCACGTTGTTTCGGTAAATCGGCGATCCATGAGACGACACAATCCCGGCCACATTGACCAGATCCTTGACCGCCATGGGCAGTCCATGCAGCGGGCCGCGCCGGGGACCGGCATCCAGCGCCTCAGCCTCGGACATCAACTCATCCTCATCGCGCAGGGCGACGATGGCGTTGACCTCTCCATTAACGCTGGCAATCCGATGCAAGGTTTCGCGCATCAACTCAGCAGCCGTCAATTGCCCCGAGGACAGCGCAGACAGCAATGCAACGGCGGAAGTTTGGCTCAGATCCATGGGAGTTCATCAGCTCAGATACAACGTGGTCGCCACCAGCCTAGCCGGGGCAACCTGCCAATTAAACCCACTGTTTACATGTATCTTTTCGGGACCCCCAGGCACCCCGACGGATCCGCTTCATCTGGCCAAAAATATCCCGGGGGAGTCGCGGCCCGCCGCGACGGGGGCAGAGCCCCCTTGGTATCAGCCGTCGCCCTGCGCTTCGGACCGGCTTTTGCCGGCAACGTTCTGGGCCAGCGTGGCTGCCATAAACCCATCCAGATCACCGTCCAGAACCCCTTTGGTATCCGAGGTTTCGTGATTGGTCCGCAGGTCCTTGACCATCTGATAAGGCTGCAACACGTAAGACCGGATCTGATTGCCCCACCCGGCATCGCCCTTGGCTTCGTGCGCCGCGTTGATATCGGCGTTGCGACGGTCCAGTTCCTGCTGGTACAGGCGCGATTTCAGCGCCTTCATGGCGATGTCACGGTTCTGATGCTGCGACTTCTCGGACGATGTCACAACGATGCCCGTGGGGATGTGCGTGATCCGAACCGCCGAGTCCGTGGTGTTCACGTGCTGACCACCGGCACCCGAAGAGCGGTAAGTATCGATGCGGATGTCCGACGGGTTCACCTCGATCTCGATATTGTCGTCTACCACCGGATAGACCCAGACCGAGCTGAACGACGTGTGCCGCTTGGCCGCCGAGTCATAGGGCGAGATGCGCACAAGCCGGTGCACCCCGCTTTCCGACTTTAGCCAGCCATAGGCGTTGTGGCCTGAAATCTTGTAGGCGGCAGACTTGATCCCCGCCTCTTCACCCGCGGTCTCGGACTGCAATTCGACCGTATAGCCCTTTTTCTCGGCCCAGCGCACATACATCCGCGCCAGCATCGAGGCCCAGTCACAACTTTCGGTGCCCCCCGCGCCCGAGTTGATCTCAAGGAACGTGTCATTGCCGTCTGCCTCGCCATCCAGCAGGGCCTCAAGCTCTTTCTTGGCGGCCTTGGCCTTCAGTTTCCTGATTGCGTCCTCGGCGTCGGCGACGACTTCTTCGTCCTCTTCCATCTCGCCCAGTTCGATCAGTTCGACATTGTCACTCAGGTCGGTCTTGATCGACTCGTAGGTTTCGATGGCATCGACCAGCATCTGGCGCTCGCGCATCAGCTTCTGAGCGTTCTCCGGGTTGTCCCAAAGGTTCGGGTCTTCGACGCGTGCGTTAAATTCCTCAAGCCGGTGCGGCGCCGTTTCGTAATCCATGCGCTTCGCCAGCAGCTCCAGCGACTTTTCTATTTCCGCCACAATATTCTGGGTTTCGGCGCGCATGGTTTTGTCCCAACTTGCTCAATCAGGCCTGCGTGATAGCAAGAGGCGTGAGCCACCACAAGACAAGTGAGGTGCGAATGAAGGATGCGTCGGGCGAGTTTTTGACAGTTGGGACCTGACACGCATCGCGTTGCTTGCGGACACGGGGCTGGCCCAAGATCTGTTAAGCAGTCAGCACACGCACGACCCGCTTCACGGCGATCTGCATACCGACAACGCGCTACTATCGGATGCCGGTCCTCGGGTTATAGATGCCAAGGGATATCTGGGGGATGCCGCTTTCGAAATGGCAAACGCTCTGCGACATCCAAAAGGCATGCCGGAACTTGTACGCGAGCCTTCGCAAGTTAGCCGCTGCCTGTCGTTCTATTCGGACGCACTGGACGTGCCGGCCAAACGGTTTGCCAAATGGGCTGCTGCCAAATGTGCGCTATCGATCTGCTGGCGGTCTTGTGAACAGATTACCGATGACAGCGAACTGACCTGTTGAACCTATTCCTACAAGTTGCGGACTAGTATAGTCCGCCCCCCTGCAGATCACCCTGGCTTGCGTTGGGTCCGACCGTAACTGTACTTCCGGTGGAAGTTGTCACCTGCCGACCCGATCCGCTTACTTCTTCGAACAGTGGCAAATCGGAACCCATGGCAAAGCCGCCATCGAAAATCCGGTCTATGAAGCCATCGACACCGTCGCGGAAATACTCGGCAACCACATATTCCCCGACCGCATCCTCTGGCAGGCGCGCCCCGCTGAAACGGTCAATCTTGATGAAGTGCCCGCCTGGCGGAACTTCGAACGGACCGCCGCCATATTTCTCGACCGCCTTTTCCATGAAACTTTGGAATACCGGCCCGCACATCGTACCGCCATAGGCGCCACTGCCCATCGGACGCGGTCGGTCGTAGCCAATATAGCAGCCGGCCACGATGTTCGAGGTGAAGCCGATAAACCAGGCGTCCTTGGATTCGTTGGTGGTGCCAGTCTTGCCGGCAGTCGGCACCGGCAGGTTGACAACACGCGACGCGGTGCCGCGATCAACCACACCTTTCATCATAGACGTCAATTGATAGGCGGTGATGGCATCCATAACCTGTTCGCGGTCGGTCACGATCTGCGGCGACTCATCCGGTTCCAGCCAGGTCGAGTTGCAGTCCAGACACTGGCGGTCATCATGCCGGTAGATCGTCTTTCCGAACCGGTCCTGGATACGGTCGACCAGAGTGGGTTCGACCCGCTCGCCGCCGTTCGCGAACATCGCATAGGCGGCGACCATTTTGTACAGCGTCGTTTCTTCCGATCCCAGCGAGTTCGCAAGGAACGCGCCCATTCGGTCATAAACACCAAACCGTTCGGCATATCCCGCAACCACCGGCATCGTCACCTCCTGGGCCAGACGGATGGTCATGAGGTTCCGCGACTGTTCGATCCCGGTGCGCAGCGGTGTTGGCCCGTAGAATTTGTTCGACGAGTTCTTGGGCCGCCAGAGACCCTGCGGCGTGTTCACCTCAATCGGGGCGTCCACAACGATGGTGGCGGGACTGTAACCACTGTCCAGCGCGGCGGCATAGACGAAAGGCTTAAAGCTGGACCCCGGCTGACGCTGAGCCTGCGTGGCACGGTTAAACACCGAATCCTGATACGAAAACCCGCCCTGCATCGCCAGAACACGGCCCGAGTTCACATCCATCGCGACGAAGCCGCCCTGCACCTCAGGCACTTGGCGGGCAGACCACTGCCCTTCTTCCCCGGCCATCACCAGAATGACATCGCCGCGCTTGAAATTGTCCTTGAAACTGCCCTGCATCCATTTGATGTCTTCGCGTGGAATGGTTCCGTCTGCCGGACCGTTTTCGATACCCACGGTCAGCGACTGATCGGCCACATTCATCACAACAGCCGGATACCATTGGGTCGGCAATTCGACATCGCGCGGAATTTCCATGATGGCCAGCGCCTCGCGCCACTGGGCTTCCTCCGCCAGTTTTTCTTCCGGGATCACCTCACCCGTACCGCGCCATTTCCCGCGCGAGCGGTCGTATTTCTGCAGGGCCGTGCGCAGGGCCTTGGCAGCTTCGACCTGCATTTCCTCGTCCACCGACGCGCGCACAGTGAAACCGCCGGTAAAGAATTCACCCTCGCCGAAATCTTCGCTTAGCTGGCGGCGGATTTCGTCGGTGAAATAGTCACGGGGCGGCAATGCCGTGCGGAAGCTTTCAAAGTCACCGTTCTGTACCGAGCGCAAAGGCATGTTGACCTCGGCCTCATAGGTAGCCCGGTCAATGTAGCCGTTCTGGTTCATTTCCCGCAGCACGTAGTCGCGACGCGCCAGCAAGCGTTCCTTTTGCAAAACTGGATGGTAGTTTGACGGCGCCTTCGGCATGGCAGCCAACATGGCGGCCTCATGCGGGGCCAGTTCCTGCAGCGTCTTGTTGAAATACGTCTGTGCTGCTGCCGTCACACCGTAAGAGTTCTGGCCCAAAAAGATCTCGTTCATGTAAAGTTCGAGGATCTGTTCCTTGTCCAGAGTGTCTTCAAGCCGGGTCGCAAGGATGATTTCCTTGATCTTGCGTTCGGCCTGCCGGTCGCCGGACAACAGAAAGTTCTTCATGACCTGCTGCGTGATGGTCGACGCGCCGCGCACGTTTTCACCTTTGGATTTCACCGCTTCGACACCCGCAGCAATTATCCCGCGCGGGTCATAGCCCTGATGGGTGTAGAAATTCTTGTCTTCCGCCGAAATAAAGGCCTGCTTCACCAGATCCGGGATTTCCTCGGACGGCGTGAACAGGCGGCGTTCCTGGGCGAATTCGTCGATCAGCTGCCCTTTACCGGAATAAATCCTGCTGATCGTGGGCGGCTTGTACTGCGCCAGTGATTCATGACTGGGCAGGTCGCGCCCATACATCCAAAAGACCGCACCGATGACCAGTGCCGCCATGAAGATACCCAGGGTCACGAGGCTGAAGATCGCCCCGAAAAACGAAAGAATGAACCGGATCACTGTACTGCCTTTTACTCGCGGTGCGGCCTATATAGTGTCGGCCCCATGCCAGGTCAAAACACCATGGCGTATTCTAGCCTGTTTGCGACGCGGGGTCACTGGCCAATCAATGAGCGTCTGATTACATCCTGCTGTCGCCAGTTTTCCAGACCGTTGTAAATCCCACGCGCCATTTGCGCGCGCCATTCGGAATTTTGCAGGTTTTTCAGGTCTCTGGGGCTGGAAAGAAAACCCAGTTCGACCAGCACCGAGGGAATGTCCGCCGCCTTGAGAACCGAGAAAGAGGCCGTACGGACGGGCCGCCGGTTCATCGGACCACCTTGCTGCGCCATGCCATTGGCCAAAGCCCGCGCCAATGCGTTGGTGCGCGGTCTGGTTTCCTGACGGGCCATGTCCAGCAAAACATCCGCAACCTGATCGTCGGCCCCGTTCAGATCCACCCCCGAGAGCAGGTCGCCCCGGTCGTGACGTTCCGCAAGTTTCTGGCTGGCAACATCCGATGCGTCAGTTGACAGGGTATACACGGCCGCACCATGCGCCTGCCCGTCCGACAGGGAATCCGCGTGCAGCGAGATGAACACATCGGCACCGGCCCGATGCGCCAGCGCAATTCGCCGCTCCAGCGAAACAAACTGGTCTTCGACGCGGGTCAGAACCACTTCATACCCGCCTGAACGCAGCAATAGCTCTTTCAGTTCGCGCGCAAAGGTAAGCATCAGGGTTTTTTCATCGGTGCCGCCAACCTCGGCCCCCGGGTCGATGCCGCCATGTCCAGGGTCCAGCATGACGCGAATGGGTCCGTCGGGATCACGCGGCACTGCCGGAAGTGGGGCGGTCGCTTCCGGCAAATCCCAACCGGGAACCTGAGGAGCACCGGCGCTGGCATTGAACAAGTCGAACTCGACCCCCTTGAGCATAAGGGACAACACCGCGGTGCCTGTTATCTGATCCAGCTTCAACTGCGCCGTATCGACACCCATCGGCGCACCAAGTTCCAGGACCAGACGGGACCAGCCGGGGACGTAAGTACCGAACTGCACCTCACTGATCCGTTCGGATTGCAGGAATTCACTGCTGATCAGACCCGTCCAGTCGACCTCGCGGAAGTCAAGCACCATGCGATACGGATCCCGCAAAGTGAAAACGCGGTAAGGCACGCCCTGGCTCAGCCCGATATCCACCTTCACGCCGGTTCGGCCGACATCCGTGATACGGCTTTTGTCCGGCTGCACGCGCGCAAGGGCGCTGAAATCCTGCGCTGCGACAGCGCCCGTCAGCGCCCAGATCAGCGCGAAGGCATAGAAAAGTCTGCTCATGGCCTCAAGTTTTCCCGAGATCGTGTTGCGCAGACCCTACTGTACCAGCGCCGGTTTGTGAACGGGTTACACTGCCTGCGGGATGGCCCCTCGTGCAGCCATGAAGCTGCGCAGCCGCTGCAACCCTTCCTGTATGTCCGCCGTCGAGCGGGCATAGGAAAATCGAAGGGTCTTGTGGCCGCGTTCGGGATCGAAATCCAGCCCTGGCGTCACCGCCACACCGGCCTGTTCCAAAATCTCAGCCGCAAAGGCGCGGCTGTCCTGCGTCAGGTCCGATACATCGGCATAAACGTAGAAAGCGCCGTCCGGCGGTGCGATATTGGTAAATCCGGCTTTGGGCAGCCCATCCAGCATGAGGGCTCGGTTTTGCCGGTAGACGTCCAGATTGGCCTGCAGTTCGTCCTCGCAATCCATCGCGGCCAGCGCCGCGACCTGGCTGGCGTGTGGGGCGCAGATGAACATGTTCTGAGCGATCCGCTCGACCACGCGCACTTGGTCCTCGGGCACCACCATCCAGCCGACCCGCCAGCCGGTCATCGAGAAATACTTGGAGAACGAGTTGATGACGTAGCATTCGTCCGTCAGTTCCAGCGCGGTGACGGCTTTGGCCTCGTATTCCAGGCCGTGGTAGATTTCGTCGCTTATGAATGACGCGTTCTGTCCACGGGCCGCATCAATCAGCGCGGCCATAGCCGGTCGATCCAGCATGGTACCGGTCGGGTTTGCCGGGGACGCCACCATCAAACCTTGCAGATCAAGCCCCGCGAAATCCGCCGGGACGGGTTGCAGGCGGTTTTCCGGCGCGGTCGGCAGATCGACCGGAACCAGCCCAAGCGCCCTGAGGATCTGCCGGTAAGAGGGATAGCCCGGCGCGCCGATACCGACCCGATCGCCGCTGTCGAAAAGCGCGGTGAACGCCAGCAGAAACCCACCGGAAGATCCGGGCGTAATCACCACCCGGTCAGGGTTCAGATCGACATTGTACCACTCGCCATACATTTGTGCGATCCGTTGCCGCAGCGCCGGCAGGCCCAGCGAAACGGTATAGCCCAGCGGCGACTGACCCATGGCCGACGCCAAAGCCTCGACTGCGCCTTTGGGGGCACCGGTTCCGGGCTGCCCGACTTCCATGTGGATGATATGGCGTCCTGCTTCTTCGGCGCGGCGCGCGGCTTCCATCACATCCATCACGATGAAGGGATCGACCCCGGATCGGGTTGAGTTTCTCATGGCCATCTCCCATGTTGCGGCCATGGCTTTTGAACGCGTATCCAGGCTGGCGTCAATCCCGGCCATGTTGCTGATTGCGGTGACATGGATAACCGGCGCTGTTCCCGCCAAGGCACAGGGCCTGATCCGCGATCCTGACATCGAACACGGATTGCGGGAACTGGCTTTTCCGGTGCTGCGGGCTGCTGGACTGAACACGAACAGGGTGCGGATTCTGGTCGTCCACGACAAGACGTTCAACGCCTTCGTCATCGATTACAACGCCATCTACGTGAACTACGGGCTGATCCTGACTGTCGACAGCCCCGAGATGCTGCAGGCTGTCATCGCGCATGAGGCCGCACATATCGCAAATGGCCATCTGGCCAGACGTGTGGAAAACCTGCGCGCCGCAAAGCGCAATGCTTCTCTGGGAACCGCTTTGGCGCTGATTGTCGCCGCGGCGGGCGGTGGCGAAGCAGCCGGCGGCATCGCTGCCGGGACATCCGGATCAGCCCTGCGCAGCTTTCTGGGGCATACACGCGCCGAAGAGGCATCGGCAGATCGCAGTGCGGCAGGTTATCTGCGATGGGCGGGCATCTCACCAAAGGGCATGGTGGCCCTGCATCGCAAGTTTGCCGGCCAGGAACTGCTGAGCGAGGCAAATCAGGATCCTTATACACGGTCCCACCCCACCAGCCGGGAACGCCTGCGCGCGGCCGAGGCGTTTCTTGACGAGTTCGGAGACAACTCGACCCACAACGCCAATGCCGACTACTGGTTTGCCCGCGTCAAGGGCAAGCTGTCTGCGTTTCTGCGAACGCCTGCCTGGACAATGCGACGCGCGCGCGAGGAAAGCGCGGAGGATATTCGCCTGATGCGCCAGGCAGCAGCGCACCACCAGAACCGAGATCTTGCCGCGGCGCGCGCGGCGATTGACGGGGCACTGGCCATTCGCCCGGACGATCCGTACTACTACGAACTCAAGGGGCAGATATTGCTGGAAAACAGGCAGATGGATCAGGCTGTTGCCGCCTACGGCCGTGCTGTTGAAATGGCCCCGAACGACTCACTTATCCTCGCCGGGTACGGGCGGGCGCTGCTGGCGCAAGGGCAAACCGAGAACGCCCTGCAAGCGCTTGAAAAAGCCCGCGCGCGCGATTATCGAAACGGTCGGCTGATGCAGGATCTGGGGGTTGCCTATTCTCAGGTCGGCAACAACGGAATGGCCGCGGTTGTGACAGCGGAACGATTTGCCCTGCAAGGTCGCATGGCCGATGCAGGCATCCACGCAAAACGGGCCATAAGGCAATTGCCCGAAGGGTCTCCGGGATGGCAAAGGGCGCAGGATGTGCTGATAGCCTCGGAACAGGTAGAAAAGAAAAGGAAACGCAGATGATCCTCAGACATGCAGCCATGGCCCTTGTTGGGCTTTCTCTGATCACCGGACCGGTGCAGGCGCTGGACCTGAACGACATGAGCGACGCCGAAAAGGCCGAGTTCGGTACACAGGTTCGCGAATACCTGCTGCAAAACCCCGAGGTGATCCTCGAGGCGATCAACATTCTGGAGCAGCGCAACGCTGCCGCCGAGGCCGTGGCAGACCAGGAACTGGTCGCCGCCAATGCCGAGGACCTGTTCAATGACGGCTATAGCTGGGTGGGCGGAAACCCCGATGGCGACATCACTCTGGTCGAGTTCATGGACTATCGCTGCGGATATTGCCGCCGTGCGGTTCCCGAAGTGGATGCTCTGCTGGCGGAAGACGGGAACATCCGGCTGATCATCAAGGAGTTCCCAATCCTTGGCGAAGCTTCGATGATATCGTCCCGCTTTGCCGTGGCGACCAAACATGTCGCAGGTGCAGATGCCTACAAGCAGGTGCACGATGCGCTGCTGGAATTCACAGGCGAACCCAACGAAGTCACGCTGCGTCGTATCTCGGATGGTCTGGGTCTTGAAACCGACGACATCATCGTCGCCATGGACAGCGACGCGGTTTCCAAAGAGATCGCCCAAACCCGAGAACTGGCGCAACGCATGCGGATTTCCGGCACCCCGTCGTTCGTGCTGGGTACTGAACTTCTGCGCGGCTACCTGCCTGCCGACCAGATGCAACAGATTGCGGACGGTGTTCGGGCCGAACAAGGGTAACGATTCCGGGATTACCCTTTGATGTTCATTGAAGAATAGGCCGCTTCGCGCGGCCTTTTTTACTTTTTCCCGGTGTTTTCGAAGTTTGCAAAGCCTTCGGCGAAGTCGGAGTGCCATCGGGACAAGGGCGGACGGTTCTGGGTGATATCCTCGACATTCCACGCGATCCGGCGCTCGTCGCGGGTTCGGTCCACGTCATTGTCCGGGCAAAGGATGTAGAAATCCCCGTCCGCCATACGATGGATGAAATGATCTACCGTTTGCTCGCTTGTCCAGGCCCCGGCAGGCTTTTCCGGCAGAAAGGCGGCGATCATCCCGGTGTAGGTAAAGCCCGGAACGAAAAGATGCACCGATATCGGCGCGCGCGCCTCGCGCAACTCATACGCCAATTGCTCGCTCAGCACTTTCACGGCGGCCTTGCTCACATTGTAGCCGGGATTGCCGGGCGGAGTCGTGATGCCCTGCTTTGATCCGGTATTGATCACGACTGCCGGCCGGTCCGCCTCGATCATGCGGGGCAGAAAGGCCTGAACGCCGCGCAATACGCCCAGAAAGTTGATTTCCAGCAGTTTCAGCCAGTTCGCCATCTCCGACCACGCTTTGGTCGGCAGACCGACCCCGGCATTGTTCATGAGAACTGCAACCGGACCGGTTGCAAAGGCCTTTTCGGCCAGTGCGTCGATGTCTTCCTGTTTGGAGACATCGGTGGCAACACCAATGACCTGCGCACCTTCAGCAGCGTTGGCACTGACCTCGGCCACGGCCTCGTTCAGCTTGTCCCCCGGCAAATCCGCCAGAATGACACTAAGCCCGCTTTGCGCAAACCTAAGGGCCGCAACCCGCCCTACACCGCTGGCCGCCCCTGTGACAACGGCGACACCGCCTTGTTCAATTGCCTTTTCATACATCGCTGACCTCTGGTTTACTCGGCGGCCTCCTGTGCGGCATCCAACTCAGCCGCCTTCTTCTCGACCTGTTCAACAATATGGTCGATCATCTGATCGTTCGACATCTTGTGGCTGGCCTTGCCGGCCAGATAGACCATGCCCGAGCCTGCCCCGCCGCCGGTAAAGCCGACATCGGTCATCAGCGCCTCTCCGGGGCCGTTCACGACACAGCCGATGATGGAAAGACTCATCGGGGTCTTGATGTGTTCAAGACGCTGTTCCAGCGCTTCGACTGTCTTGATCACGTCGAACCCCTGGCGCGCGCAGGAGGGGCACGAGATGATGTTCACCCCACGATGGCGCAGGCCCAGCGATTTCAGGATTTCGTATCCTACCTTCACCTCTTCGACCGGGTCAGCCGACAGGCTGACACGGATCGTGTCACCAATGCCCATCCACAACAGGTTGCCCAGACCGATTGCGGATTTGATTGTACCCGAGACAAGTCCGCCAGCTTCGGTGATCCCCAGATGAATCGGGGCGTCCGTTGCTTCGGCAATGCCCTGATAGGCCGCTGCGGACAGGAACACGTCGCTGGCCTTTACGCTGATCTTGAAGTTGTGGAAATCATTGTCCTGCAGGATGCGGATATGCTCCAACCCGCTTTCCACCATCGCCTCGGGGCATGGTTCGCCATATTTCTCAAGCAGGTGCTTTTCCAGGCTACCTGCGTTCACGCCGATCCGGATCGAACAATTGTGGTCGCGGGCTGCCTTGATAACCTCTTTCACCCGCTTCTCGTCGCCGATATTGCCGGGGTTGATCCGCAGGCAGGCAGCGCCGGCTTCGGCGGCTTCGATGCCGCGGCGGTAATGAAAGTGGATATCTGCCACAATCGGTACCGGGCTTTCGCGCACGATCTCTTTCAGCGCTTTCGATGACGCCTCATCCGGGACCGACACCCGCACGATGTCCGCGCCGGCCTCGGCTGCGGCTTGCACCTGTGCCACAGTGGCCGCCACATCCGTTGTCAGGGTGTTCGTCATCGTCTGAACCGCGATCGGTGCATCACCACCTATGGCGACATCTCCGACCATGATCTGACGGGATTTGCGGCGGTATATGTTACGCCACGGACGAACGTGATTGAGCGACATGAGGACGGGTCCAGAACAGCCAGAGTTGCGACTTTAGATAGTCCGGCAACGGGGCTATCGCAATGGCAAGATCACTCGGACGGGGTTTCCGCCGCCTGCGTCTGCAACTCGGCGACCAGTTGCTTGAGCGCACTGTTCTGTTCTGCCTCAAGGTCGGCAACCTGGAACCGCTCTGCCACCGCGTCTTTCGACAGCACGACACCCTTGGTGACTGTACCGGGTGCCCCAACAGGACCGAAGTGTTCACCGTTCATCGAGAAGTAAACCGCGCCCGATGCCCCTGCCCGCAATTGAGGCGGTTCTTCGGTCAGCGGCACTTCGAATGTACTGCCTTTTTCGACCGTGCCCAGCGTCCCTTCGAACAGAATGCTGCCATCCGCCGCCGTGATCCGCATCCACGATGGGTTCACAGCTACGATCTTGAGGGTGGTGTCGATCTGTTCGACCACCTGCGGCAGCGCGGGGCGTTCGACAGTGTGAACCTCGGCCAGTTGAATTTCGGGCAGCTCCGGCGGGCGGAACGCGCCCACTTCCCGCGGATCAAGGGTCGAAATCGGTGCGTCACGCGCGACCAGAACTGGAACGTCCAAAGCCTGCGGGCGATAAAGGCGGTCCAGTGCCTCGGCGCTGGGTGTCTCCAGTGCCGCCACTTCCTGAACATCTTCTTTCGAACGCGCAGCATCCAAGGGATCAAGGTCGGACAGAACCACCGGTGCCTGTTCGACCGGGCTGACCTGAACCTGCTGAATCCGGTTCAGAACCGACCAGCCGCCATATCCAATGCCGCAGATGACAGCCACAAGAACCAGTGAAGATCCTATGGCGCGCGGCTCGATCTGACTTACGAACGATTCCCTGCCGGGCAGATACGGTGTGTTCGGAGAAATAAACGGGTCACGGCCCATCGGTCCCCGGGATGGCAGATTGCCTGTACCCTTGCGGATGACCGAAGCTTCGGCCGACATGCCGTGCGCAACCTCGAACCCGCTTTCCTGGCAGAACGCGGCGAAGGTATCATCCGGGTTCATACCCAGATAACGCGCGTAAGAACGCACATACCCGGCGATAAAGCCGGGCGTGTCGAAGGCGTCAGGGTCGGCGTTTTCTATCGCAGCGATGTAGTTGGCTTTGATCCGCAACTCGCGCTGAACATCCAGAAGCGACTTGCCCATTGTGGCGCGTTCGCCACGCATCACATCACCCAGCCGAACCTCGTAGTCGTCAAAACCCTTCGGTCTGACGTCGGTATCCTGTTCGGAATCGCGCTGAGATCTGCGCCCAATCATTCCTGCTGCCCCATTCTGCCTTCGCGTGTGTTTCACGCTAACGGCGAATCATCCCCAAAACGATTCGTCCGATGCTTTTGTTGCCGTTAGCTTAACACGCGTCAAACACGTTGCACACTTTGGTGTTAGATTAACCTGCAAGTTCGGCGCGATTTAGCGCACAATGTGACCAAAGTTCGTCCATAGCGTGTACAAGGCGGTCCATTTCGTTCGGACCATGCACTGGAGAAGGGGTAAACCGAAGACGCTCGGTTCCACGGGGGACAGTTGGGAAATTGATTGGCTGCACATAAATGCCGTAATCGTCCAACAGCATATCGCTCAGCTTTTTCGTGTGTACCGGATTTCCGACAATCACCGGAACAATGTGACTGCCGTGATCGATCAATGGCAGACCAAGCCCCTTAAGCCGCAGCTTGAGGATGCTTGCCTGCGTCTGATGCTGTTCGCGCAGTTCGGGCGCCCGCTTGAGATAAGCGACCGAAGCCGCCGCCCCGGCTGCAACCGCAGGCGGCAGAGAGGTGGTGAAGATGAAGCCCGGCGCATAAGAACGCACGGCATCGCACATTTTTGCGCTGGCGGCGATATACCCACCCATCACACCATAAGCCTTGGCGAGCGTTCCATTGATAATGTCGATGCGATGCGCCAGGCGATCACGCTCGGTCACGCCACCGCCGCGCGGGCCGTACATGCCAACCGCATGCACTTCGTCGATATAGGTCAGCGCGCCGAATTCATCGGCCAGATCGCAGATTTCTTCGATGGGGCCAAAATCGCCGTCCATTGAATATACGGATTCGAATGCAATCAGCTTGGGCGCGGCCGGGTCGTCAGCCTCCAGCAGCTCACGCAGATGTGCGACGTCGTTGTGACGGAAGATCCGCTTGGCCCCGCCGTTGCGGCGCACGCCTTCGATCATCGAGGCATGGTTCAGCGCATCGGAATAGATGATCAGACCGGGGAACAGTTTCGGCAGCGTGCTGAGCGTCGCATCGTTGGCGATATAAGCACTGGTAAACAGCAGCGCAGCTTCCTTGCCGTGCAGGTCAGCCAGTTCAGCTTCCAGCCGTTTGTGGTAGACCGTCGTGCCTGAAATGTTGCGCGTTCCGCCCGAGCCTGCTCCGGCTGCATCCACCGCCTCGTGCATGGCGTCCAGAACGACCGGGTGCTGGCCCATCCCCAGATAATCGTTGCCGCACCAAACAGTGATGTTTTGCTGCGAGCCATCCGGGCAAGTGCGTACAGCATGGGGAAAATGGCCCTTGCGACGCTCGATGTCGATAAAGGTCCGGTAGCGCCCTTCTTCATGTAGCCTGGCAATCGCTGAATCGAGCTGAGCTGTATAATCCACCGGTCTCTCCTTGCACCCCGATCTGGTCGTCCACAACCGGGTAACTTACTTTATCAACTGGCACCTTTTCAGGCCATAGCGGCCAGGTTCCTACCCCGTCTGCCTATCCGTGTTGCGGGGCGGGCCACTTTGATTTGCATCAACTATCCCCTATCACAACGGCAGACAAGTAAAGTTACGGCCATCAGACGCGAGGAAACGACGCAGGCCGCCGTGTTTGGCACTTCGATTTCATCAGTATAGACCAAATTCCCGTCGATACACACTGGACGGCGCGGCCAGCACTGGTAGGCTCCGCGCAAATTCACAACCATTCAGGAGAAAGCAATGCCGCTTGACGCTGTTCTGAGCAGGATCGACGACGATCTGACCACTTCTATCGACCGTCTGATGGAGTTTCTTCGCATCCCCTCGATCTCGACAGACCCGGCCTTCAAGGAAAAGGTCGATCAGGCGGCAGACTGGCTGGTATCCGACCTGCAAAGTATCGGTATCGACGCCGAAAAACGCGTGACACCTGGTCACCCCATGGTTGTCGGTCATGTTGGTGACGACAATGACGCCCCGCATGTTCTTTTCTATGGTCACTATGATGTGCAGCCGGTCGACCCGCTGAACCTCTGGAACCGCGATCCCTTCGACCCGGCGCTGGAAGACACCGAACATGGTCAGGTCATTCGCGGGCGCGGCTCTTCGGACGACAAGGGCCAGTTGATGACCTTTGTCGAAGCTTGCCGCGCCTGGAAAGCGGTTCACGGGAAACTGCCCTGCCGCATAACATTCTTTTTCGAGGGTGAAGAGGAGTCTGGATCGCCATCGCTGGTGCCGTTCCTTGAGGCCAACAAAAAGGAATTGCGGGCTGACCTGGCCCTGGTTTGCGACACATCCATGGTATCGCGCGGTGTGCCTTCGATTGCATCGCAGCTGCGCGGAATGCTGAAAGACGAATTCACCATCGTCGGCCCCCGCATCGATCTGCACTCGGGCCACTATGGCGGCCCGGGCCTGAATCCTTTGCGGGAGCTGTCGAAAATCGTCGCCTCTTTCTATGACGATGAAACTGGACGCATTGCGGTTGATGGCTTCTATGAGGGCGTCCACGAAGTTCCCGCCGAACAGTTGCGCCAGTGGGAGGGCTGCGGATTTGACGAAGCCGAATACCTGAACTCGGTCGGGTACACACAGCCGCATGGCGAAAAGGGTTATTCCACGCTGGAACAGCAATGGGCGCGCCCAACGCTTGAGGTGAACGGGTTGTGGGGGGGCTACAACGGCGCGGGATCGAAAACCGTTATCCCGTCCGAGGCGCATTGCAAAATCACCTGCCGTCTGGTGGGCGACATGGACCCTGACGCGTTGCGCAACAAAATCCGCAAACATGTCGAAGACCGCCTGTCACCCGATGCCAAAGTTATCTGGGACAACGATCTGGAAGGATCCCCTGCTTCGGTCATGAACCTTGACCGCCCTGAATTCGAAGCGGCGCGCGGCGCGCTTTCGGATGAATGGGATCGCGAAGCGGTCTTCACCGGCATGGGCGGATCGATCCCTGTGGTTGGCTATTTCGATACGGTTTTGGGATTGGATTCGATGCTGGTCGGGTATGCCAATGACGATGATGCTATTCACTCACCGAATGAAAAATACGATGTGAAAAGCTTTCACAAAGGCATCCGCTCATGGGCCCGTATTCTTGACGCCCTGACCCGCTGAACCGGTTTTAGGCGAGGCTCTGCCTCGCGCTCCGGGATATTTGGGGCCAGATGAACAGGGGATCCTTCATTCATCTGGCTCAAAATATCCCGTGGGAGTCGCCTATAGGGCGGCGGGGGCAGCGCCCCCTGATGCGCTACATGTGGATTACACGCCCATAGGCATCGAGAACGCTCTCATGCATCATTTCTGACAGGGTCGGATGCGGGAAGACCGTGTTCATCAAATCTTCTTCCGTGGTCTCCAACTGACGCCCCACAACATAGCCCTGGATCAGTTCGGTAACTTCCGCGCCGATCATATGGGCCCCCAGCAACTCACCCGTTTTGGCATCGAATACGGTCTTGATCAGACCTTCCGGTTCACCCAAAGCGATGGCTTTGCCGTTGCCGATGAAGGGGAAGCGGCCGACTTTTACGTCATACCCAAGTTCCTTTGCCTTGGCTTCAGAATAGCCGACAGATGCAACCTGCGGCTGGCAATAGGTGCATCCCGCAATGCTCTCAGGTTTCACCGGGTGTGCGTGCTGACCTGCGATCAAGTCTGCGACCATGACACCTTCGTGACTGGCCTTGTGCGCCAGCCAGGGCGCACCGGCGATATCACCAATCGCATAAAGACCATCGACTCCGGTGCGGCAATATTCATCCGTCACAACATGGGTTCGGTCAATTTTGACGCCCAGCGCCTCGAGCCCCAGGCCTTCAACATTTCCGACAATGCCCACGGCAGAAATCACGGTATCAAAATCGTGCTTTTCGACCTTGCCCTTGACCTCGATATGGGCCGTGACTTTACCCTTCGCGCGATCCAGTTGCTTGACCATGGCTTTTTCCATGATCTTCATGCCCTGCTTGGTAAATGCCTTCTTCGCCAGACCGCTGATTTCCGCGTCTTCAACCGGCAGAACCCGATCCATGACTTCAACTACGGTCGTGTCGGCACCCAACGTGTTGTAGAAGCTGGCAAATTCGATGCCAATTGCGCCGGAACCAATGACCAGCAACTTTTTCGGCATCCGCGGTGGTTGCAGCGCATGCTTGTATGTCCAGACCAGATCGCCGTCGGCCTCGAGGCCCGGCAGTTCGCGCGCACGGGCACCGGTGGCCAGGACGATATTCTTGGCGGTCAGTTCCTCGGTCCCCTTGTCGGTTTTGACGCTGACTTTCCCTTTGGCAGGGATTGTTGCCTCACCCATCACGACGGTGACTTTGTTTTTCTTCAGAAGATGTCCAATTCCGCCCGACAGTTGGGCTGCAACTCCGCGCGAGCGTTTGACAACCGCGTCGAGGTCATAGCCGACCTTATCTGCGCTCAGGCCGAAATCCTTCGCGCGTTCCATCAGGTGGAAAACTTCGGAAGACCGCAGCAGCGCCTTTGTCGGGATACATCCCCAGTTCAGGCAGATTCCCCCCAAATGTTCACGTTCGACAACAGCGGTTTTCAGACCCAGCTGTGCGCCGCGAATGGCAGCGACATATCCGCCGGGACCGGCACCGATTACGATCAGATCAAAAGATTGTGCTGCCATGTGTTCCTCTCGGCGCAGGTCGATTGAAAATTAGTTTACCATTAAACTATTCTCCGCAATGCATCAATATACCGTCTCCGCGACAAAAGCGACGCAAGGTCACCCAAATCGAAAGGCGCGGATTTCTGCCTATACCGACGGAAGAACGGGCGTTAGAACAAAAGCGGCGGAGTTCTCCGGCCTTTCCTGATCAAGCTTCTATAGAAAGATGCCTCATGGCCAAAACGCTTAAAGATCTTGTACTTGCCCTGCTGAACGCGACTTTGCTTCTGCTGGCGCTGTGCCTGTTTTTGGGATGGAAACTGGCTTCAACCCTCGAAGGGATAACAACCGGGTTTGCTGAAAAGCTGCAGGTCGTGGCGCCCCTGCAGGAACAGGCACAAGGTATCAGGGATGAGATCAAGGGGTTGCGGGATGAACTGACACTGATCCATGTAAATGGTGACGTTCTGGATAGCGCAGTAAAACTACGCGTGACAACCGCACTGGATCGGTTGCAAGAAACACAGGATCGTCTGCAATTGGTTCAGGAGCGCTTCACTGATCTGTCAGAGTCCCCGGACGATTTGATCAACAATGCAATTCATACATCTGCCGACGCTATCGCCGACAGAGTCATCGCGATCCGTGAGTGTAAGCCTGCGTCCTAGCTTGCGGCCTGCAATTCGCGAACGGTGGACCCGTAGCCACCTTTGCTTACATAAGCGGCCTCATGTTCCGTCATCTGCCGCGACAACGCTTCGTTGCGATAGGGAAAGCGACCAAACTTGCGGATAACTTCGCGATGCGCGCGCGCGTGCAACAGGTTGCCCGGGTTGCATTCGCTGAGGTTCTGACAAATCAGGCGTACACACCGTTCCTGATCACACAGATTTTCCGAATGCATCATCGGAAGATAAAAGAACTGCCGGGCGGGTTCATCAATCTTCAGATCCCAGCCTTTGTCGACCGAACATTTCGCAGCCGCCAGCGCTGCACGATCCGTCGAGAATGCCTTGCCAGAGCCCCGGAACATGTTTCGCGGGAACTGGTCCGTCAAAATGATGTAGGCCAAAGCACCGCTGGGATAGGTGAGCCAAAGAGAAAACTTGCCCTCTTTCGCGGCTTCCCAGGTTTTTAAGAACTTGTCCCGGATTTTCGCGTCCAGCGCGTCATCCTGAATATACCATCCTTCGGGGCCAACTTCATCTAACCAAAAACTCAATACTTCTTCAGGCGTAACCATTGCCGTCACTCCGTGCATTGTCCTCCCCAGGGACGTAACGTCATTTAAGGCCGTTTTACAGAAGTGTTACAGTAACATATTGCAACACTTGCGACATAAATCTGTGTCCTAGGCATCAACCCGCTCAGCCTGCTCGGCTTCGGCGGCTTCGATGGCAACCTCCTGCGCCAATTCAAACGCCACAGGCGAAGCCGTCGGGTAAAGGGTCGACATGGTGCCAGTTTCGTCGACCGGTACAGAAGCGCGCTGTGTCATACGGTATAGCGAATAGAAGGCCATCACGAATAACAGTGCGGCAATAAACAGAAAAAAGCCCGGTGGCCCGAAGATCGCATCGCCCATCAGCCAACCGGTGATCAGCGGGCCTGCAATTGCTCCAAGCCCGTTGATAAACACCAGACCGCCGGATGCGGCGGGCATGTCATCGTGGTCCAAGAAGTCGTTCGTGTGGGCAATCAGCAGGGAATAAAGCGGGTTGGACATTCCGCCGATCAGGAAGGCCGCGCCCAGAAGGATTGGAAACGATACGCCGAAAAGCATGGCCACTGTTGACCCGCAGCCACCCAGCGTTGCGACGACAAGGATCAGCACACGCCGGTCCATACGGTCGGAAAACCAACCCAACGGGTATTGCAGTACCATCGCGCCGATATAAAACGAGGCGACAAAGGTCGAGATTTCGACCAGCGAAAGCCCTGCCCGCGCGCCGTAAACGGCGGCCATGCCGAACTGAGCTGAAAAGACGCCACCCAGCAGGAACATGCCCACGCAGCCCAGGGGTGATATCCCCATTAGCTGAAGCAACGTCATGGGTTTGGCGGTGTCAAATGCCGGGGTTGGTGAAATCGACAGCAAGATGGGCGCAAAGGAGACCGAAACAAGGATCGATGCGATCACGAATGTCTCATAGCCTGCCGGGTCGCCGACCAGCATAAGGGCCTGAGCACTGATGATCCCCGCCATCTGCACAATCATATACAGCGACAGCGCCTGCCCGCGGTTTTCATTGCTGGCCGCGTTGTTCAGCCAGCTTTCAGCGGTCACATAAACACCGGAAAAGCAGAAACCGATTACGACGCGCCCGAGAATCCAGGCGATCGGATCGGTCAGCATCGGGTACATGATCATCACAGCCGAGATGAACGAGGCCAGCGCCGCAAAAACACGTACATGGCCAACTCGCCGGATCATTTCTGGCGCCAGACGGGACCCACCCAGAAATCCAAGGAAGTATGCCGACATAACAAAGGACATCTCGAGGGTCGAGAACCCTTCGATTTCGCCGCGGACACCCAGGATTGTACCCTGCAGGCCGTTGCCGATCATCAGCAACCCCATACCGAGAAGAAGCGCCCATGCGCTGGAAAGAACCTGAAGCATCGGGGCCTCCGAAAATTGCCAATCTATCTGTCCGCACCGCAGTCAGATCAAAAAACACTCTGATCGTGCTTGTCTATGATATTGCCAGCGCCTGATCCAGCGAACGCGCCATTCACGGGATTAAAAGCGACGCGTCTCCGTACGAAAAGAAGCGATACTTCCGGGCGATTGCGTTCGCGTAGACCTTGCGCATCCGATCCTGTCCCATCAGGGCCGAAACCAGCATCAACAAAGTGGATTTCGGCAAGTGGAAGTTGGTCATCAGCGCATCTGTGACGTTAAAACGAAAGCCGGGATAAATGAAGATATCCGTATCCCCTTCCCAGGCTTCGATCTCGCCATTTCGGGCCGCGCTTTCGATCAGACGCAATGCAGTGGTTCCCACAGGAATGACCCGCCCGCCCGCGGCTTTGGTCGCCCGGATATCGGCGGCGGCTTCGGCACTGACCCTGCCCCATTCTGCATGCATCTTGTGGGTTTTGACATCCTCGACCTTGACTGGCAGGAAGGTTCCGGCCCCGACATGCAGAGTGACATGAGTGATCGAAACACCCCGGTCCGCCAGCGCCTGCATCAAGGGTTCATCGAAATGCAACGACGCGGTCGGCGCGGCCACCGCGCCCGAATTTCTGGCCCAGATCGTCTGATAATCGGTCTTGTCTTGATCGTCCGCCGGACGTTTCGCTGCAATGTAAGGGGGCAAAGGCATCGCACCGGCCTGTTCAAGCGCCGCATCGAAATCCTGGCCCGTCAGGTTGAAGCGTAAAAAGGCCTGTCCGTCTGCGACGGTCTCCAGCGTCGCGCTCAGTTGGTCCGAGAAGCGGATTTCCTCACCCGGCTTCACCTTCTTCAACGGTTTGACCAAAGCGGACCATGTGCCATCGGACTGCGGATCCAGCAAAGTCGCCTGGATCGCGGCCGATACCGGCCCCTGCGCGCTGTCGCGATGGCGGTGTCCGTTCAGGCGTGCGGGGATCACGCGCGTATCGTTCAGTACCAGCCTGTCGCCGGGCTGCAACCAATCGGGCAGATCGAACACATGCCCGTCAGAAATTGAATCCCCCTGCGCCACCAGCAAACGGGCCGAGGAACGCGGGCTGGCGGGCCGCGTGGCAATCAGGTCTTCGGGCAGATGGAAATCAAAATCGCTGAGTTTCATGGCCGCGCCATACAAGGCCGCGATAGATTCGGCCACAGTTGCGTTCAATGATCTTTTGGGGGAGAACCGTAGGTGCGTTTGGGCTCATCCGGCTTGGGTGCCTGGGCATTCGGGCCATCCGACACGGTGGGTGCAGGGGCACGCATCAGGTCCCGCAGAAACAGGGGCGCCAGACCCGACAAAGGATTCACCGAAACCTTGGGATTCGTCAGCGGCCCCTTCAGTGTGTAGTTGAAGCCAAAAACACCTTCGCCCTTTCGGGTCAAAACGCTACCGATGGCATTCACCAGGTAGATGGGTGAGATCGCCCCGCGCAAATTCAGTCGCTGGGCTACAGTATCAATGCTTCCGTCAAAAGACAGGCCCATCGACGGCCCAACCGCGCTGCCGCTGAGCACCTTGATCTCTGTCGGCGTGATCCGCATCCGGCTGTCGATTGCCGAAAAGAAAATGCCCTGCCCTGCCATTTCATCCACCAGCCCCACCAGGCTTATTGCATTCAGAAGCGCCGCCATGGCTGGCGCATCCTTGATCCGCGTATCTACGATCTTTAGGATAACGTCGTAATTTCCGGGACCTGCAACCGGCTCAAGTTGCAGGTCAAATCCTCCGCCCCGCGCCTGCGTTATCACCCCGGCCGAGCGCAAAACCGCCCCCGCGTCCTGTGATTTCAGGGTAACGGCGCTGCGCCCCGCGCGCGGCGTGACCTGACCCTGTACGGTCGCCCCGCCATTGACCTGTGCAGTGAAACCGCCATTGACGCCCCCGGTTGTCGCAAACGCGCCTTTGAAACCGGTCAATGCAACGGCTTCCGTGATCTGCAGTCGATCCAGCGCGACGTTCAGTCTTGGCCCTGCCCCTGCACCACCACCGCCACTGCTTTGGCCAAAGGTTGCCTTTGCCATGTTCATGACACCGCCCAGCACCCGAATGTCCGGGGCCCCGGCCCCGCGCGCGATCAGTTCGGCAGGCACGGCCAGCCAATCACCCAAATCGAACGAGCTGAAGCTGACCCGGTCGAACGCCCCCCCTTCGCGGAACGAAATCGACGCCTTGCTGCGCAGCCCTGCTGCGTCGATCTGCAACTGATCCACCTTCAACTGATCGCCGAGCGTCGCTTCGACATCCATCGTGCCCGCGCTTCCGTCAGCTTTACGCCAGCCAAGTTCCGGTACCGCCAGACCAACGCCGACAAGATCAGACGTCGCCGTCAGCCTTGGCGGCTCTCCTCCACCGATGCCCAAATCGAAATCGGCCGTCCCCTGCCCGGTCAGCATCCCGTTTGGCAGGCCGGCCTTGAGTTCATCCATAAGGCGGGGTGAGAGTTCAATCTGGCCGCTCAAGGTGCTGCGCTGCGCACCGCCGGTGACAATCGGCTGGTTCCAGCGCGCCTGTACCGGCACAGCACCGAACAAACCGTAACCTTCAATGGCAATGCCGTTCTGATCACCGGTCAGCGTCAGACGATCCGCGCTGACGGTGAAACCAGGCACCAGCCGGTCGCTGAACAGGTTTCCCAGCTCACCGATGAAATGAAACTCGGTATCCTCAAAATCCAGCCCCTTGTGCATTGGCAAGGCCAGCGTGCCTTCAACCTTCAGGTCGCCATCCGCCAGTTCAACCGGCAGATTTGCCTTGCTCATCAGTTGCAATGGTGGGCGCTCCAGCAGTGACAGGGCCGCCGTTGTGCTGCCGCTTGCCTGAATACGTGCGATGGCCGGAGAGGACTTCTTGATACCTGTATCAGGAATAATGAAGGACGTGCCCGATGCGTCCACGGGCCCACCTACGTCAGGGATCACGACCCCACTTTGCGCGGTCACGGTGAACCGGTCGCTCAGTAGGCTTGCCTGCCCCTGTGCGTCCTGGACCGGAGGCAACGTTTTTGCAAATCGGACAGTCGTTTCACTGAACCCGAAGTCCAGATAGATATCGGGCTTAGCTCCCGGTTGCAGCCGCAAAGCAAAATCCACGTTCGAAAGATTGCCTTGGTAGACGTTCTCGGAAACCCATTTCCTGGGTTTTGGGGCCAGATGCTCGGGCCAATAGTTCAACAGATCGTCGGACGGCATTTTATCCAGATGAGCATCCAGCCCTCCGGCCCAGCCTTCGGTCAGACCTTCCAGCCGACCCGACGCAAGCAAACGGTGGCTGCCATCCTCAATCACCATTTGGCCAAGTCGCAGGCGAAATGGGGCAAGCTTCATCTGGAAATCAAGCTCGGCACGCGACAGTTCGAGCGTCTTGGGAAACAGATTGGCCGGGTTGATCCGGATGGCGCTCAGCCTCAGCTGCGATGACAGGCTTTCAAGCACATTATTTTCCAGACCGTGCAAAAACGCCTTGCCGTCGGCATGTACGGACCCCCATGCCGACTCGATGGACACCTCGTTGAAATCCAGCGTCTGGCCTTTGGGATCGTAGGTGAAATACGTGCGCGCGGCTTCAAACGGGATCGGTTTGATATCTGCTGTAGGCTGCACAGCACCCGCCCCGAGGTTCAGCGTTGCAAACACCGGACCCAAAGCACCTTCGGTATCGAAACTGCCGCGCAACGCGCCAGAGATCGGGGTCTTGAGCACCTGCAACCACGACAGTGCCAGACTTTGCCCGGCAATATCCTCGGAGGGCAGATCAGTAATGGAAATGCCGAAACTGGCCTGCGGCGAACCCAGTGTACTTGTGTAATTTGCCTCGATCGTGCTGGCGTAATCGCGCCCGGTCAGTACCGAAAACCCGGTGGCAAGCCGCATCTCTTCCGCGCTGCGAATGGCCTGAATGTGGCCCCCGTCCAGAACCCAGGACCGGCCCAGGCGCAAATCCTGATAGCCCAGAGTGATCGCATCCAGTTCCACCGACGTCAGAGCGGACAGGAGCGGCGACAGGAATATCTCGTCGGCTTCCTCGATCAGTTGTGCCAGATCGGGCGCCTCTTGAACCGGCGCGCTGCCGGAGCCGACGGTCAGTGTCAGCGCACCGTCCAGCCCTCGGGTCAGGTCGATCTGGGCACCGCTGAGCATGATACGCTTGGGCCGCACGTTACCGCGCAACAGGGGGCGCATCGCCAGGCTGGCCTGCAAGTCAGAAACCTGTGCGATTTGCTGACCTGCCGCATCGCTGATACTTACGTCGCTCAGCCGCAATCTGGGTCGCCACCCTTCGTGGATAACGAAAGTGACATCCCCAAAGCGGATCTGCAGCCCGCCCAGCGTCCTCTCCAGACGTTCTGCGACCCGGTCGCGCAGCCAGGCGGGCGCATGCATCGTCTGGCCCAGAACCATGAATCCGGTGAAAAGACCCAACAGAACCAACAGCGCGACACCCCGCATCGCCCAAAGGCTGGCGGCGCGGCGACGTGACCGCCGGCGTGGAGGCTGGCTGGCCTCTCCGGTCTGCTGTTCTTCGTTTTCCGTCAAAGCGTTCACTACACCTTTCAACCTGCTCGTGCCGCCCTATAGTCCGCTAAACCGAACTTGACCAATTCAACGGAGTTTCCAATGCCCGATGTTTCAGACATAGCCCCCGATTTCGCCCTGCCACGGGACGGAGGCGGTGAAATTACCTTGTCGGACCTGCGCGGCCAAGCCGTCGTCTTATTCTTTTACCCCCGTGATGATACGCCGGGCTGCACCAAGGAATCCATCGGTTTCTCGGAACAACTTCAGAGCTTTGCGGAAGCTGGCGCTCAAGTTTTCGGCATCTCGAGGGACAGTGTGGCCAAGCACGACAAATTCGTCGCCAAGCATGGACTGACCACACCGCTGTTGTCAGACGAGGGATCGACCACTTGCGAGGACTACGGGGTCTGGGTGGAAAAGAACATGTATGGGCGCAAATCCATGGGGATCGAAAGATCAACCTTTCTGATCGACGCTGATGGTCGGATCGCCCGGGTCTGGCGCAAGGTCAAGGTGCCCGGTCACGTCGACGAGGTGCTGGAGGCTGTACGCGCACTTTAGGTTCGGCCCCCTCGACCCAGGCGACCATACGGTCTATCAACCGCGCGACACCAGGCTACTGCGGAGGATACACGTGTCCGACACGCTGACGACGATGGCGACCGAAGTTCTGAACACGGCAGATGGGCGGGCCAAGACCGCGCTTTCCAAGCGCCATGCCGCCGCATGGTTTGCTGCCCGCAAGGGTGAAGCGCCGCGGATTGAAATCGGCACCGCCACGCCACCTCTGAACCCGGCACGGCCTGAAAAGCCCGAACTTCGGTCGCCGCGCGACGTACCCAAACGCCGCCCCGGCTCCGAGGCCGGTCGCATCGCGCTGTTACACGCAGTGGCCCATATCGAGCTGAATGCAGTGGACCTCCACTGGGATATCATCGCCCGGTTCGGTCACATCTCCATGCCGATCGGGTTTTATGACGATTGGGTCAAATGCGCCGAAGAGGAGTCGCGCCATTTCGAAATGGTCTGTGATTGCCTTGAACAGATGGGCAGTTTCTATGGCGCCCTGCCCGCCCATGCCGGAATGTGGCGCGCGGCTGAAGATACGGCCGACGATTTGATGGGGCGGCTGGCCGTGGTGCCAATGGTGCTGGAGGCACGTGGTCTGGACGTCACGCCGGGCATGATCGAAATCTTCCGCAAGGCTGGTGCAGATGAAGCCATCGCCGCGCTTGAGGTGATCTATGCCGAAGAGGTCGGCCACGTGGCGTACGGCTCGAAATGGTTTCATTTTCTGTGTGGACGCGAAAACGCCGACCCAAAAGACGTGTTCCACCAGCTTGTCCGGCGCTACTTTCATGGCGCCCTGAAACCACCTTTCAACGAAGAGAAACGCGCCGAAGCGGGACTGCCTCCGGATTTTTACTGGCCCCTCACTGAAGAGATGCCATTGCCGGGAAGCACATGATCTGGGGGCCAATGCGGCTGTTTAGGCAAAATCCCGCCGACAATTGGCCCGTTACTGGCTGTTAAGTTGTCTCTCCGGTCAACAAACTTGCCCAAATCGAACCGGCCCTCTATGCACTTCGCCCAAGGGACGGCTATCACTCACGACCGATCCCGGAAATGGGGACGAGAGAGGGAAGACGCGTGCGAACACGTCTGGCAATCAAAATTCACTCACTGCTCGAGCGGCACTTTCCCGAGCGCAGAGTTTTTCTGAAATCCGACCAGGACACCCGGTTCATACGGCTGAGTTCCGAAACCCAGATTGCGGCGGTTGCCGGTGTGGCCATCATGGTCGGCTGGACCGCCGTTGCCACGGCGATCCTGCTGATGGACAGTATCGGGTCGGGCAATTTCCGCGATCAGGCAAGGCGCGATCAGGCGACATATCAGGAACGGCTGAATATCATCTCGGAAGAACGCGACGCGCGCGCGCAGGAGGCATTGGCCGCGCAGGACCGGTTCAACGCCGCGCTTGAGCAGATTTCCGTAATGCAATCAGAGCTTCTGGCATCGGAAAACCGCCGCCGCGAATTGGAAACCGGGATCGACGTGATCCAGACCACGTTGCGCGCGACGATGAAGCAGCGCGAAGAGGCGCGAACCGAGTTGGCCCAAGTGCAACAGGGCACCGATGGGGGCGACGTCTACATGGCTGCTGCCGCGAACCCCGCGCAAATGGATTTCATGACCGAAGCGCTGGCGCGGACGGCGCAGGAACGCGATCAGATCGCCGCCAATGCCCGCGATGCGTTGGATCAGCGTGACGAGCTTGAACTGGAAATTCGCCTGATGCAGGAGCGCAGCGACGAGATTTTCCGGCAACTGGAAGAAGCGATGGTCATTTCTGTCGAGCCACTGGATAAGATGTTCCAGCAGGCAGGTATGCCCACAGACCGTATCATCGAAGAGGTCCGGCGCGGATATAGCGGTATGGGCGGTCCGCTGACCCCTTTATCCTTCAGCACGCGCGGTGAGGAGTTATCTCCGGAAGAAATCCGCGCGAACCGTCTGCTGCAGCAGATGGACCAGTTGAACCTCTACCGTATTGCGGCGGAAAAAGCGCCCTTTGCGAGCCCGGTGCGTGCCGCGGTGCGATACACCAGTGGGTATGGCACCCGTCGTGACCCCAAAACCGGTGGGCGCCGCATGCACAATGGTGCAGATTTTGCCGGACCGCACGGCACGGATATCTTTGCCACGGCCGATGGCGTTGTCACCCATGCGGGCTGGCAATCAGGCTTTGGGCGGCTGGTTAAGATCAAGCACGCGTTCGGACTTGAGACACTTTACGCTCATAACACAAAGATCCGCGTGAAGGTCGGTCAAAGGGTCTCGCGCGGGGATCATATTGCTGATATGGGTAGCACCGGACGGTCAACCGGCACGCATCTGCACTATGAGGTGCGGTCGAACGGGAGACCTGTGAACCCAATGACTTACATCAAGGCTGCGAGAAATGTTTTCTAAGAGCAAAATCAACGAGCCCGGTTCCAAGGCACCTGAAGCGGCCAAGCCGGCCGCCCCGGCAACACCGGCAGCACCCACCTCAACGGAGACCAAGGCCAGCACTCCGCCCAAGCCGAAGCCACCAGCTTCGGTTCTGTCGTCGGACCTGCACATCACAGGCAACATCAAGACGTCCGGCGACATCCAGGTGGAAGGCACCGTCGAAGGCGATATTCGCGCCCATTTGCTGACCATTGGCGAGACGGCCACCATCAAGGGTGAAGTGACCGCCGATGACGTGGTGATCAATGGCCGCATTGTCGGCCGGGTCCGCGGCCTGAAGGTCCGCCTGACTTCGACCGCACGGGTTGAAGGCGACATCATTCACAAGACCATCGCCATCGAAAGCGGTGCGCATTTCGAAGGTTCGGTGCAGCGTCAGGACGACCCGCTGAACCCTGGCCGCAGCGGCAAGTCGGGTGCTAACCCGGCAGCGGAAGTCAGCCAGTAACCTCTGCTGAAACAGAAAATGTCTGGAAAACGCCGCAGCAACACTGCGGCGTTTTTCTTTGACTGCATCTGGGCCTTCTAGGTCTCACGCTGGTTCCACGTGGCATTGGTTTCTATGATTCCCGCAACTGCAATTGCCTTTTCGGCAAGTTCTGCCTTGGTGTCGTCTGCAAAAGCCAACTTCTCAAACCTCTGATGCATCTCTTTTGATGTGTAGAAGTCGAATATTCTGGAGTTGTTCGGGCTTGGCCAAAAGGCGGTGATCCAAATCGCCTCGCGACCAGGTACGCGACCGGCGCACCAGTCGTTCCAGAAACGGCAGACCAGCTTGTCATCGGCAACATCCGCAACCTGCGCCAGCAGGGTTTCCAATGGCCACCCACCCAGGCTGAACATACAGATCGTATCATCCAGGTAATCATGTCCTTGCCGGTCGATCTCACGCATCAGGAAGAGGCGCTGAAACCGATCGAGCACATTCCATTCCTCGGCTGACCAGTTATCCGGGTTTCCGGTTTCAAACCGGCTCAGGCTGACTTCAAGCCCGTTCGAGCTGACGTCTTCATCACATGCCAGAACTTCCAGTATACGTGGCAGGAGATAGGCCCAAATTGTCTTATCGACGCCTTTCGGATCACATGCCGCAAAGAACCAATCCCGAATATAGTGCAGAGGCAGGTCTTCAATATCCGGATTGAAGAAATCCGCTTCGATGGATGCCTCCATGCAGCATCTTTCACAGACGCCGGTTCGTGTTGGCCTGGGGTAGGAAAAAACGCGATATGCTTCTTCGATGACACCGGCGAACGGATGGGCCCTGGGAAGCTTTGCACTAGGTGGCATTTTTTGTTTTTGACCCATCCAAGATTTGACCTTGATCGCAAACGACTGAACAAGACTTACTGCCGAGGTCCCGTCACAGAAACACTCATCAGGAATTTACACAATATCTCGGTCCTCGGATGTAATGCTCTTGCCGCAGTCGGCAACTAACGGTCAATAGAACATCAGCTCAGGATGCCAATGCGACGCGTGTTTCGCGTCCGCTGTGCTCAGGCGAATGAGCAGCGAAGCCAGGGCGTCCTCGGCAGTCTGTTGAGTGCGGCCCGTTTTCGCAAAAAAGCTCTCCGATTTCATTAGTTTCACAAAACGTGTTTTTTGAATTAACCTGAAAATCATTGTTTTCTGGAGGACTTTTGATGTCATCAAAACTAATGGCAGAGTTTTTCGGCACCTTCTGGTTGGTGCTGGGCGGGTGCGGCAGTGCGGTACTTGCTGCAGGTGTAGCTGATGTTGGTATTGGCTGGCTGGGCGTTTCGTTTGCGTTCGGCCTGACCGTGCTGACAATGGCCTATACGGTCGGGCATATTTCAGGCGGACATTTCAACCCTGCCGTCAGCCTGGGGCTTATGATTGGCGGGCGGTTTCCGGCCAAGGATCTGTTGCCCTACTGGGGCGCGCAAGTGGTTGGCGCGATTGTTGCGGCGATTGTTCTGTATATGATCGTCAGCGGTGCACCCGGTTTTGAAGGCGTGGGCGGGTTTGCATCGAACGGGTACGGTGATGCATCGCCCGAAGGGTATTCGATGATGTCCGCACTGGTCATCGAGATCGTTCTGACGGCGTTCTTCATTCTGATCATTCTGGGTGCGACGTCTGCCGGCGCGCCTGCGGGTTTTGCCCCGATTGCCATCGGTCTGAGCCTGACTCTTATCCACCTGATCTCGATCCCGGTCACGAATACGTCGGTCAACCCGGCGCGGTCGACTGGTGTGGCGCTGTTTGCGGATGGTCCGGCGCTGGCGCAGCTGTGGCTGTTCTGGGTCGCGCCGCTGATCGGGGCCGCGATCGGAGCGGTAATCTGGAAAGTAATGTCCCCGGAAGACTAGGGTGAATTCTGTCGGAGGCCGTTAAGGGCGGCCTCCGACCATCCATTGCCCGTTCGGCCAGAAGGCATGAAAGGCAAAGGCAAACATGACATCGTGGAAAACGTCCCTGCCCTTGTCATCCCGCACGCGGATCGATCCGATATCACGCCCTTTTGCTATCCGTCCCGTGTCCAGCGCCGAGGCCTGACCCGGTGACCACCGTATCGTCAGCCCCGCTTCCTGCACTTCATGTTCTTCGTTCAGGCGCGTCAGTGGCCACGCCCTGTCCCCCACACGCACGACCCGTTCAAGCGGTGGGATTCCGTTCGGCGGGTCTTGTCCGGAGTACAGAAACGGTCGACGCGACGTGTCATAGCCCCGATAGGGGTTGCGCCCATAGTCGCGGTTGTAGGCGGGTTCAGCCATCACCAGCCCGTCGGGATTGCGGGCGCTGAAATCGGCCCAGCTTTCCATCCAAACCGGCAAAGTCCTGAGTTCGCGACCTGTCATGCGTCCGACAATGGCCTGACCCGTCGCCTGCTGCCACCAGCTTTGGGTTTCGCGGTCATACATCACCATATCGGAATGACGCAGTTTACCGGTAACGCCAAAACTCAACACACGATTGGACAAACGCCGATCAAACACGATGGCCGAGTTGCAAAGCGGACAAAATGTAACTGCGATGGGGGTGCTGCCGATAAGGTCGTTCACGATCTCATGCCACATCAGATAGCGGATTGGATAGGCGCGTGGCGCGGCTCCCGCCAGTTCCACAGTTATCACAGGTTCGACATCTGCAAGCGAGCCATTGGAAACGCGGACAAACCCGGGATCGTCCAATGCCGGAATCCCATCTTTCGGCGGACCCCCTGGCCGGATTTCCGACCAGTTCGCTATTGCGGATTTTCTGAAATCGGTCTCCGGCCATTCCGCACGCCATTCATCAGGATCGGCTCCTGCGGCCGTGGCCCACATCATCAACGCACATGTAAAGAGAACGCGCATCAGCCCACCTCTTGACGTTCTGACATGCTGACGCAGCTTTCCCCCTTGGACCAGACCGATACACGCAAAATTGAATGCACCGGATCGGGGTAAAGAAGCTTCCGCTGGCACCCAATTCTGTCGCCATCATCAGCCAAAATCATGGGCCGTCAGAACCGGCGCACCATTCAAGGAGGCTATCCTGACGGATTTTTCACAGGCAATCGCCGATGCGATCCCTGCTGCTGCAATGTTGACATTGAAAGATGTAAGCCACTTAGCTTCGTTTCAGACGCCGGAAGCTCATACCGTGCGATCCACGATTTTATCGATGGGTAGCGGAATGGGAAAACCCGGCGCGAAACAGCGCCGGGATTGAGGTATTACTCGGTCACGGTGACTTTTTTCATCACGTCAGGCTGCCCTATGACGGCCCCGTTCTGCCCTTCACCGCGTTTGATCGCATCAACAACATCCATGCCGTCCGTGACTTTTCCGACCACCGTGTACTGGCCGTCCAAAAACGGACCGGGCTCGAACATGATGAAGAATTGCGAGTTGGCGCTGTTGGGGTTATTACCCCGCGCCATGCCTACAACGCCACGATCGAACGCCACGTCCGAAAACTCGGCAGGCAGGTCCGGACGTTTGGAACCGCCGCGCCCGGCTAAACCCGCGTTGAACTCATCAGAGTTCTGATCGCCGAAATGCACGTCACCCGTCTGTGCCATGAACCCGTCAATCACGCGGTGGAAGATCACACCGTCATACTGACCTTCGCTGGCCAGCGCCGCGATCTGTTCAACATGTTTGGGGGCTACGTCGTCGAACAGTTCGATGGTGATGGTGCCATTGGCCCCTTGACCTTCGACTTCGATCTCAAGCCCGGTTGCCAGCGCCGGGCCGGCAATCAAAGCAAAAACTGCCGCCAGCTTATGCATCGGCCGCCACCTTTACGCTGACCATCCGGTCGGGGCTTGCAGGCGGCTCGCCGCGGGTGATGGCGTCGACATGCTCCATGCCTTCGATAACGCGGCCGTAAACGGTGTACTGGCCGTTCAGGAAATGATTGTCCTTGAAGTTGATGAAGAACTGCGAATTCGCCGAGTTCGGGTTCTGTGACCGGGCGGCACCCAGTGTTCCCCGGTCGTGGGGCAGTTTCGAGAATTCCGCCGGAACGTTCGGCAGGGACGAACCGCCAGTACCTGCCATGCGCAGGTTGAACCCGTCTTCCATGTCGCCATGCTGTACGTCGCCGGTTTGCGCCATGAAACCGTCGATCACACGGTGAAAGGCCACGTTGTCGTATTCGCCCGCACGCGCCAGTTCCTTCATCCGCTCACTGTGTTGGGGCGCCACGTCCGGCAGAAGCTCGATGACGACATTGCCATCCTTCAGTTCGATGATGATGGTGTTTTCGGGATCCTTGATCTCGGCCATTTGGCCCTCCTGTCGTTTATCTTGCGCAAATACCTATGATGCGGGCGCATGAATGCCAAGTGACGCATTGACCTGAATGCAAAATGCAGGAAAAGAACCGCCTAGATCGGTTCAAAAATGACGAGGATTGGGCGATGAGCTGGAAAACGCTGGACGATATGGACATGGGCGACAAACGGGTGCTGGTGCGCGTGGACATCAACGTTCCGGTCGTGGACGGCGTCGTGACCGATGCAACCCGTATTCAGCGGATCGTTCCGACCGTGCGCGATATCCTGAACGCAGGCGGTAAACCTATCCTGCTGGCCCATTTCGGACGCCCCGGCGGTGAACGCCGCGAGAGCCTGTCTCTGAAACAGCTGGTACCGACCCTGGAGGCTGCTTTTGGAGCCGAGGTTCTGTTTGCCGCCGATTGCGTCGGTGCCGAAGCCGAACTGGCCGCGCAGGAACTGAAGCCCGGTCAGGTGCTGCTGTTGGAAAACACCCGTTTCCATGCGGCAGAGACCAAGAACGATGTGGACCTGGCCGCAGGTATGGCACGCCTGGGTGATCTGTATTGCAACGACGCGTTTTCCGCCGCGCACCGCGCCCACAGCTCGACCGAGGCGCTTGCCCGTTTGCTTCCCGCTTGCGCCGGTCGTCTGATGCAGGCCGAACTTGAGGCGCTGGAAGGCGCCTTGGGTTCACCGAAACGCCCCGTCACTGCCGTTGTCGGTGGGGCCAAGGTATCGACCAAGCTGGAGTTGCTGGGCAATCTGATCGACAAGGTCGACTATCTGGTCATTGGCGGAGGTATGGCGAACACATTTCTTGTCGCCAAGGGCATTGATGTCGGGAAATCGCTGGCCGAAACCGCGATGAAGGACACGGCTGCGGAAATTCTGGCAAAGGCGGAGACGTCGGGCTGCACGATTGTCCTGCCCCGCGACATCGTGGTCGCCGAAAAGTTCGAAGCCCATGCTCCGCATCAGGTTCTGCCATCTGATGGATGCCCCCCGGAGGGTATGATCCTGGATGCCGGCCCCGAAAGTGTCGCGGCCATCACCGAAATCTTTGCGCAAAGCCAGACCCTGATCTGGAACGGCCCGCTGGGTGCTTTCGAGCTGGAACCCTTCGACGCTGCCACAAACGCCGCAGCGCTTAAAGCGGCTGCGCTGACCCGGTCGGGCAAGCTGATCTCGGTTGCTGGTGGGGGTGACACGGTTGCCGCCCTTAATGCGTCGGGGGCAGCCAGCGATTTCACCTACATCTCAACCGCCGGCGGCGCGTTTCTTGAGTGGATGGAAGGCAAAACCCTGCCCGGCGTCGCGGCATTGGAAGGCTAGTCGTAAAGACAAATTGGCTGCATTTCGCGCCTCATGATAAACTCTCCTTATTGATTTGGAGATTTTGTCATGAGGTACCTTGCCTGCCTGATCGTTGCATTGATCCCCGCCTATTCCGCCGCACAATCCAGTTGTGGCGGACAAACCCAACTCGACGCCAATTTCTGTGCCAAGGAAAAATGGGAAATCGCGGATCGCGAGTTGAACCGTATCTGGGCCGAAGTCAAACCGCTTGCCGATGCGCGTGGGAACGGTCAATCCCTGTTGAACGAACAGCGCGCCTGGCTGAAAGCGCGTGACGCGACTTGCGATCCGGAGCTGGCAAGCGATGGCAGCGCGGCGCCCATGTTCTATTGGGCCTGCATGGAGCAGCAAACTCTGACCCGCAATCAGGCGCTGGCGGCATGGCGCTGAGAAACCTAATTCGGCAATTCGCAAAAAAGTGCGAATCAAGGGATTCACAACGCGAATCGCCTGTGACATAGTGCGATCAGATGTCCGCAAAGGGCACGTTTTTGAGGCAGACTTCATACGGCGGTTAACAGAGTGTCCCGTTCCCATCGGCCCGGTTTGGGCTCAGTTTTGTTCTTCATGGTGGCTTTCATGCTGGGTGTCTATTTCACCTTCGCCGCCGTGCAGGGCGATTTTGGCCTGTTCAGACGGGTCGAGATTGCTGCGGAACGGGACGCTCTGTCGCGCGATCTGGCCCGGCTTGAGGCTGAGACCTCGCAAATGGAAAACCTGACCCGCCGTCTTTCGGACACTTACCTGGATCTTGATTTGCTGGACCAGCAGGCCCGTTCGGTTCTGGGTATGGTCCGCACGGATGAAATCGTCATTCACTGATCCCTGAGGTTTCAGATTTTTCATCGAAAAACCTTTGCCCGCAGTCTTTTAACGAAGACCGCAAGGCCAAGGATCGCGCATCCTGCCCCTGCGTTACTTTTACTCTCGCCAGATGCGGTCAAATGCTCTATGAGATAGTTTAACGCTAAACTATCTTGCCGAAAGGGGGAGATTGCCACAATGGCTGCGCGAAAAACCACAAAGAAACCAAACGTTTCTGCGGACGAACTCAAACTCTATTATCGCGAAATGTTGCTGATCCGCCGATTCGAGGAGAAGGCGGGACAACTATACGGTATGGGTCTGATCGGCGGATTTTGCCATTTGTACATCGGTCAGGAGGCCGTTGTGGTCGGTCTCGAAGCTGCTGCCGAAGAAGGCGACAAGCGCATCACCTCTTATCGTGATCATGGCCATATGCTGGCCTGCGGCATGGATCCCGGCGGCGTGATGGCCGAACTGACCGGGCGCGAGGGCGGCCTGTCCAAGGGCAAGGGCGGCTCGATGCACATGTTCTCGAAAGAGAAACATTTCTACGGCGGCCACGGCATCGTGGGCGCGCAGGTGCCATTGGGCGCGGGTCTGGCCTTTGCCGACAAGTACAAGGGCAACGGAAGGGTGACATTCACCTATTTCGGCGACGGAGCGGCGAACCAGGGTCAGGTGTATGAAACCTTCAACATGGCTGCCCTGTGGGATCTTCCCGTTGTCTTCGTGATCGAGAACAACCAGTACGCCATGGGCACCGCGCAAGCCCGCTCTACCTCGACCCAGGACATTTACGTTCGCGGAGAAGCCTTTGGCATTCCCGGCGAGATCGTCAACGGCATGGATGTTCTGGCCGTCAAGGAGGCCGGCGAAAAGGCCGTCGCCCACTGCCGCGCGGGCAAGGGTCCGTATATCCTTGAAGTCAAGACTTATCGCTACCGCGGCCACTCGATGTCTGACCCGGCCAAGTATCGCACACGGGAAGAAGTTCAGAAGGTCCGCGAGCAAAGCGACCCGATCGAACATGTGCGCGAGCTGCTGTTGTCCGGCAAACACGCGACAGAAGATGATCTGAAAGCAATCGACAAAGAGATCAAAGAGGTCGTCAACAAGGCCGCCGAATTCTCGAAAGAAAGCCCCGAGCCGTCGCTGGACGAGCTCTGGACCGACATCTACGCCTGAGAGGACGAATAAGACATGGCAACCGAAATTCTCATGCCCGCCCTTTCGCCCACGATGGAAGAGGGCACGCTGGCCAAATGGCTGGTCAAGGAAGGCGACACCGTTTCATCCGGCGACATCATGGCCGAGATCGAAACCGACAAGGCCACAATGGAGTTCGAAGCCGTCGACGAAGGCATCGTTGGCAAGATCCTGATCGAGGAAGGCACCGAAGGGGTCAAGGTGAACACTCCAATCGCCATTCTGGTTGAGGAAGGTGAAGACGCCTCGGCCCTGCCGTCGGCCGCGCCCGCTGCTGAAGTGGCGCCCGAGGCTGCCCCGGCGGCGGTCCCTGCTGCGGCTCCGGCTGCTGCACCGGCGGCACCGGTGGTGGATCTGTCCCCTGACTGGCCGGCAGATGCCGAAATGAAACCCCAAACCGTTCGCGAAGCCTTGCGCGACGCCATGGCCGAAGAAATGCGTGGCGATGAGGACGTTTACCTGATGGGCGAAGAAGTCGCCGAATATCAGGGCGCCTACAAAATCTCGCAGGGCCTGCTGGACGAATTCGGCAGCAAGCGTGTGATCGACACTCCGATCACCGAGCACGGGTTTGCCGGTATCGCGGTGGGTTCGGCCTTTGGTGGGTTGAAACCGATTGTCGAGTTCATGACCTTCAACTTCGCCATGCAGGCAATTGACCAGATCATCAACTCGGCCGCCAAGACACTTTACATGTCCGGCGGTCAGATGGGTTGTCCGATCGTGTTCCGTGGCCCGAACGGCGCAGCGGCACGCGTTGCAGCCCAACACAGCCAGGACTATGCGGCGTGGTACATGCAGGTGCCCGGCCTCAAGGTTGTCATGCCTTACTCTGCCGCTGACGCAAAAGGTCTGCTGAAGTCTGCCATCCGCGATCCCAACCCGGTCGTTTTCCTGGAAAACGAAATCCTGTATGGTCGCAGCTTTGACATGCCTCAGGTCGACGACCTGACCGTCCCGCTGGGCAAGGCCCGTATCTGGCGCGAAGGTTCCGACGTCACCATCGTCAGCTTCGGTATCGGCATGCAGTTCGCACTGGAAGCCGCCGACAAGCTGGCCGGAGAAGGTATCAACGCCGAAGTGATCGACCTGCGCACAATCCGCCCGATGGATACAGGCGCAATCATCAATTCCGTGATGAAGACCAATCGCCTGGTGACTGTCGAGGAAGGTTGGCCTCAAGGTTCGGTTGGCAGCTATATCTCATCCGTGGTGATGCAGGAGACGTTCGATTACCTCGACGCGCCGGTCATCAACTGCACCGGCAAGGATGTTCCGATGCCCTACGCTGCAAACCTGGAAAAACTGGCGCTCGTGACCACCGATGAGGTGATCGCAGCCGTCAAACAAGTGACGTACCGCTAGGCGATGATTGCAAGGAACGCAGATTATCCTTCGGGAGCAGATTGGCTTTTCGAAAGCCTCGATGCCGCACGAAAGGACAACAACCGCAATCTGCTTTATGTTTGCGCAGCGTTCCTTGCCGTTTCCTTCATCAGCATAGCTTTGAATCTGGAAGGCCTGAACGGGATCGAGTTTCAGTTTTCCTTTATCGTTGGAAGTCTGACCGACGCCTGGCCTATCCGGGCAATGCTGAGCGTTGCCTGTATCGTTTCGTATGCTTCCGTCATCTACATCGTGCTCGAGCAGCAGCGCTTGCAGCTTGGCATGGATTACCTGGCGGTTTTGGATCACAGCGACGCGGCGGCACTGGGGAACTTCACTGAGTGGCTGAAGACAAACCACCCGCATGTGTCGCGCGCGCGTTCCATGGTGATCGGTGTGTTCGTCACCTTTTGTGCCGCCATTTTGCTTATCGACATCGCAACGCTGATCTACTCATTCTCGAAGTAAGAGGACATGAAGACATGCCCACCGAAATTCTGATGCCCGCCCTTTCACCCACCATGGAGGAAGGAACACTTGCCAAATGGCTGGTCAAGGAAGGCGACACCGTCGCCTCGGGTGACCTGCTGGCCGAGATCGAAACCGACAAGGCCACGATGGAGTTCGAGGCCGTCGATGAAGGTGTTGTTGGTAAGATCCTGATCCCGGAAGGCACCGAAGGGGTCAAGGTCAACACCGCTATTGCGGTTCTTCTGGACGATGGCGAAAGCGCCGATGATATCGCGGCCGCACCTGCCGCTGCTCCAGCGGCTGCGCCTGCAGCCGCCGCGGGCAACGAGGCTGCCGCGCCCGCGGCACCCGAGGCGCCGGCCCCTGCCCCGGCTGCTCCGGCCAAAGCCGATGGCGGACGCATCTTTGCATCACCTCTGGCCAGACGCATCGCGGCGCAGAAAGGCCTGGATCTTGCGCAATTGTCCGGATCGGGTCCCCATGGCCGTATCGTCAAGGCAGATGTGGAAGGCGCGACAGCAACCGCACCTGCTGCGGCACCCACCGCAGCCGCGTCAGCACCTGCAGCGGCGGCGGCTCCAACTGGCCCATCCGCCGATATGGTTGCCCGCATGTACGAGGGTCGTGAATACGAAGAGATCAAACTCGACGGGATGCGCAAGACCATCGCCGCGCGTCTGGGTGAAGCTAAACAGACCATCCCGCATTTCTATCTGCGCCGCGACATCAAGCTGGATGCACTGCTCAAGTTCCGCAGCCAGTTGAACAAACAACTGGAGGGCCGTGGCGTAAAGCTGAGCGTCAACGACTTCATCATCAAGGCCGTCGCCAACGCGCTGCAACAGGTCCCGGAATGCAACGCCGTCTGGGCGGGCGATCGGGTGCTGCAACTGAGGCCGTCGGATGTCGCCGTTGCGGTTGCAATCGAAGGCGGCCTGTTCACCCCAGTTCTACAGGACGCCGACACCAAATCGCTTTCTGCGCTGTCAACCGAGATGAAGGACCTCGCCGGTCGTGCCCGTGAACGCAAGCTGGCACCGCATGAATATCAGGGCGGTACATTCGCGGTTTCGAACCTCGGCATGTTTGGTATCGACAATTTCGACGCCATCGTGAACCCGCCCCATGCAGGTATTCTGGCCGTTGGTACAGGGTTGAAGAAGCCGGTCGTGGGTGAAGATGGCGAACTGACGGTCGCCACGGTCATGTCGGTCACAATGTCGGTTGATCACCGGGTCATTGACGGCGCGCTTGGCGCACAGTTGCTGCAAGCCATCGTGGACAATCTTGAAAACCCGATGGTCATGCTGGCCTGAAACAAGACAACAGCCTCGCCGCATCCTTGATCCGGCGAGGTTTTGCCCCTTGTTCAGGATGTGAGAAGGCGAGATCACCATCGGCTTTGTTCAGAAAGATCGGCGTCTCGCATCTCATTGCGCATGGCTCCTTTACCTGTCGGAGTGCAATGACCTCTGCGAAATCAGTCAGAATTTTGCTGATGCTCATTTTTGCTGGCGACAGCACTTCCAGCGCCATTAAGGGCCAAGCCCAACAGCTACCCGCGCGAAAATTCCCGTTTCAGTTCATCTGATCCTGCTGTATTCGCAAGACAGAAAACGGCGCGATAGTTTGATCAAAGAGCGCAAGAAGCGATGGGGAGAAAGAAGGTGCGAGCGGTCGGAGAAAATGAACAACCGCTCGAACTGATTTGCCTTACTGGTCTTTGCCCAGCATGTGGTCCATCGAGATCGACGGCTGATCACAGCCCGCCTCACCCACGATCTTGGCAGGAATGCCCGCCACGGTCTTGCAAGGCGGAACCTCCTGCAGCACCACCGATCCGGCGGCTATGCGACTGCAGTTACCGACCTTGATATTGCCAAGCACTTTGGCCCCGGCCCCAATCAGAACACCGTTTCCGATCTTCGGATGGCGCTGTTCTTCTTCCTTGCCGGTTCCGCCAAGCGTCACAGAATGCAGCATCGAGACGTTATCACCGACAACGGCGGTTTCCCCGATCACGATGGAGTGTGCGTGATCGATCATGATGCCTTTTCCGATCTGCGCTGCCGGGTGAATGTCGATCCCAAAGATCTCGGACGAACGCATCTGGAAGAAATAAGCCAAGTCATGACGGCCCTTGCGCCACAGCCAATGCGCGACACGATACGCCTGCATCGCCTGATAGCCTTTGAAATACAAAATGGGCTGCAACAAGCGGTGGCAGGCCGGGTCGCGTTCGTAGACGGCCATCAGGTCTGCCCGCGCTGCTTCTATCAATCCGTGGTCGTCGGCATAGGCCTCGTCCACGATCTCGCGCAGAACCATCATCGACATCTCGTTCGAACACAGCTTGGCCGCCACCCGATACGACAGCGCACGTTCAAGGCTGCGGTGATGGAGGATACACGCGTGCACCAACCCGCCCATCAGTGGCTCTTTTTCAACAGCCGCGTGCGCCTCGGCCGTGATCCGATCCCAGACCGGATCCATGTTTCTCACTTTGGTGCGCGTTTCAAACATAGCTATTGATCCCTTGCTGCGCCTAGAATGCCATTTAGTTGTAAAAACACCAAACGCAAACCCTTGATCCGCAGTGTAACGAAAATGAATGAGTCCGAACTGGCCGATTTCGAAACACAAATTCGCGACCGATTGCGCGAACTGGCCGCGCAATCAGAGGCGGGCAAAGACGCCCAGGCGATTGTTCAGTTGGATCAACAGGCCGTGGGGCGCCTCAGCCGAATGGATGCGCTGCAAAATCAGGCCATGGCCAAGGCGCAGCAAGCAAACCGGGATCTTGAGGCGCGCCGATTGCAAGCGGCCCTGACACGGATCGGCGATGGTGAGTTCGGATATTGCGAGGATTGCGGCGATGAAATCCCGCGCGGGCGACTGGACCTTGATCCGGCGGCTGGAAAATGTGTCAGCTGTGCGTCCGGCTAACCAGAAAACGGATCAGTTGGCTCAGAACCATCTCAAAGCACTGGCAATATTGAATATCTCCAAAGTCCGATTCATCCGCCAGCCGACGGCTGCGCGCAGCGGCCATCAACGATCCGTTGCCGAATATCGGATGCAGATCGCCGGTTCGCCTGACATGTTGATCGGCCAGCTCAGCCTCAGCAATCAACAGGGCGCATAGTTTCTGACGCTCCCACTGCGGCGCGGCCAACAAGGCCCGCGCCGCAGCACTGACATCTCCATGAAGAACAGGACGCACGGATTTACCTATCCAACCAGAAGCCTGGCAAACAAGCCCGCGCCGAAAACGGCCGAGGCTTGCGCCACCTCGACACTATATGGGCTGCTGACGCCGTCGGTTGATTTCATCGCCGCGGAATAGTGCCACTGCGGAGTGTCGGTCAGGTCTTCCCGCAAGACCGCAGCGCCGGACCGAACCCGAACCAGATAGGATTCGCTTTCCTCACCCAGCGGCACATCCAGCCCTGACCAATCATCGCCATCAATACGTGTGCGCCGCACCCACGAGATCATGTCACCGCCTTGGGATTGGGCTGCTTTGAGATGCGCCGGTGCATATGGCCGCAAGCCGTTTCCGTCGAAAGCCTGAATCTGATGCACAAAAGACGCGTCGTCATGCCCCCGTGTTGCGGGCCCGATGCGATAATGCCTGGCGACCCGGCGCTCTGATCGTGACTGGCTGGTCTGATAAATATGATCGTTCAGCATCACGAACAAAGATCCTTCCGGCCAGGCGTCCGGCATTAGGGCGTCGGTTCCCACCTGCCCACGCAACCGTCCTGAAAGCGCATATGTGTCGACCTCCTGCATTTCTGCCGTCGCGAACTGAAAAACCTCTCAGTTCCCCGGTGTGCCGTCACCAATTGCTGCCAAATTTGCACCGTTGAGCAATGCCTGACGCGGCCGCGATTCCAACACCCCGTCGATCAACTTCACCCGCAGCGGCGCACCCTCGTCCCAGATACCCGGGGTGGCCCGCATCAAAGGGCCCTCGGTCACTCCGATAATCGCCTGCCCCGGGATCAGACCGCTCAATGCGTAACCTTCATCATCCGACGCCGAATAGACCGCTACATTTCCTGGCCACGGTTTCGCAGATACGGCCAGATATGGCGCGTGTGGCACCTCGGATCCTGTAAGCAATGGCAGATCCATAAACACCGGCAGAACCGGTACCGGAGCGACATGGGGTTTTTCAGTTACCTTATCATCAGGCAAATCAGACGGCGTGTAGACGCCCGGTTCGACCCTTACCGCATCCACAATCTGAAGCTCTGCCTGTTCCAGCCGGTCGATCCGGTACAGCGCGCCCTGTCCGTTCGAGGGCAACCGGACGACATCGCCCGCCCCCAGATGCATCATCGAAGGCGGTAGCGCAAAGCGGGCTGTCTCACGCGACACGCGCGCTTCGCTCAGCCATCGTTCGGCGGTCTGGCGTCCCTCGGCCCGCGTCATTGACAGGGGCATCTCGTTGACCGACACGGAATGGGTGCTGTCATCGGGCAGGATCGCCTCCTCGGCGACAACATCGTGATCGGCATCGGATTGCACAAATCGCAATCGGACACGGCCGGTCATTTCAGCCTCGGCTTCGCGGCGATGTTCGATGTCTCCGCTAACCTCTTCACTCTGCGCCAATTGATCAGATGACAGATCAACAGGCCGCCGACCGTCACGCATCCGGAAAACAAGCATGCCGTCACGCTCGATTGCGTCGAAACCGTAGCGTAACATCAGGGGCTGCAACGCGGAACGCGCATCGGAAACATCTTCGACCGCGTAACCGCGCGCGACGCCATATAGCTCGGACACATCGATCTCGCGAACACCGGCTCCATAACAGATCTCTGTCACGACGGATGCAAGTGTATCCTCCTTGGGCAATCCCGGCTTGTCTGTGATGTTGTTCGACAAAGCTTGTCTCCACTTTTTGGCAACTTCGGATCAGCCCCTCTAACTGCCCGAGTTGTTTTGCTGTACCAGCAAGATCTGCATCCTCCCCGGCTCCGATTTGCCTGCGCAGTTCTTCCGCTGCCTGGCGCAAACCGCGCATGGACGTCTCGAGCGACTGCAAAAGTTCAGCCGTTTGGGACATCCGCTCTTCCGGGGTAATCAAAGTCATGTTTGCCTGTGACCTCATGCGAGAGTTTTTCCGCACGAGAGAAACGAAAAACGGCCACCGGGTTGCCCCGGGGCCGTTGCCCACTTCTTCTAGCATGACACAACTTATACGCGATAAAGGCCGCACAGTCAAGGCTTCGCGCAACGTCGGCGCAACAGGCATCGTGACAAAATTATTAATGATTTCTTTCGCCTACCGGGCAACCTTCAACCTTTGTCGAACAATCAACGCAAAGGCAAAGGCGCCCGTGTTTTGTTTTGACGCAGCACGAAATTGCTCCGGGTATCGCGAACCAGCCCGGACTTCAGAAGACGCTGCATGATAAAGCCCTCAAGGTCCTCCGGTGTTCGTGCATACACTTTCAGAATAAAATCATGGTCCCCGGTGATGGACGCGCATTCCACTATCTGCGGTTCAGTCTCCACCAAACGCAGGAATGACTTGATGCTGTCCTCGTGATGATCTCGCAGCGCAACATGGACATAAGCGATCGCATTCAACCCGATTTCCTTGGCCCTGAGCTGCGCCCCATAGCCGGCAATAACGCCCGACGCTTCCAGATCACGCACCCGCCGCCAGCATTGCGAGGCCGACAACCCGGTTCGCTCTGCCAGATCCTGCATCGACAACCGGCCGTTCAGCTGCAATTCCCGCAAAACCGCAATATCCGCATCATGAAGCATATGTTTCACAATTTCCTTTCTGGGCGTCCATACATTTCAAAATAGCAATCCAATTGCCTCTTTCCAGACATTTATTTCAACCTGAAGGGCTACAATTGTTTCAGGAGGATACATCATGCCCAAATCAACCAGCTACGTCGCGAAAATACCCGACAGCCGCGGCCACATAGTCTACACGGATGAAGAGAACGCGGTTTGGGCCGATCTCTATGCCGCGCAAGCGCCAAATGTTCAGCGCTACATGGCGCGCGAATACCTGGACGGGCTGGCACGCCTCGATCTTCCCAAAACAACCGTACCGTCTTGCGCGGACATCTCCGAGCGTCTGCTGGATCTGACCGGCTGGCGGGTACAGCCGGTTCCGGCCCTCATCGGGTTCAAGACTTTCTTCGGCATGCTGGCGGATCGAACTTTCCCTGCGGCATCCTTCATTCGCTCACGTGAAGATTTTGACTATATTGAAGAGCCCGACATTTTTCATGAAATCTTCGGCCATACTCCGTTGCTGAGTGATCCGCGTTTTGCGGCGTTCAGCCATGCTATCGGTAAAGCCGGGCAACAGGCGGGACCGAACGACTACGCCTGGCTGATCCGGCTATACTGGTTCACAATCGAATTTGGGCTGCGTCGCCAGGAAGGTGGTATCAAAGCGCTGGGATCAGGATTGGCTTCCTCGCCCACCGAACTTGTATACGCCGTGAACAGCGACATACCAGATCGGGACCCGTTTGATGCCCTGACGATCCTGCGCACTCCTTATCGGATCGATATGCACCAGATGGGGTATTTTGTGCTAAACGATCCAGAGGACCTGTTCGAAGCGGCCGAGCGCAACCTTCTAGCCGACGTCCACCGCGCCCAGTCTCTCGGTCTGCTGCCGAACAAGTTCCCTGAAAAAACAACCGCTGCCGAGTGATCCACAATGACACAGAAACTAGCAGATCAAACATGCGTCCCTTGTTCCGGCGGCATACCGCCGCTGACCGCGCAAGACGCCAAGTCGCATCTCAAGGCCCTCAGCCCGGACTGGCAGCTTGATTCCGAAACCAAAACACTGACGCGACGCTTTAAGTTCAAGGGATTTGCCAAGGCGACCTATCTGGCCAATCTTTGCGCATGGCTCGCCGATCAGCAGGGGCATCACCCCGATATCAGTTTCGGCTATGGTTACGTAGTGGTCCGGCTCACCACGCATGAGATCGGCGGCCTCAGTGACAATGACTTCATCTGGGCCGCAAAACTGGACGCTCTGACGGCGTAGCACGATAACCACCCCAAACAAGCGCTTGCATTCAGCAACGCTTGACAATTGCGCTTATAACCCTCATGTGCCGCTCAACACAGCGCTGACGCGTGAGCATCGGCAGGCTCGTAGCCTGCCTAAAGCGCTCCTACCCTCCAGTTCCCCTTCACGCAGGGTTCTTGATGCGATGGCCGGATGGCGCAGGACCCGCCTGCCCGTCCTGAGGTCTCGCTAAACCCTGCCGGTCGCGCAAGTTGCGTGGCCAGAATTTCATGTTCGCGGCCAACCCGGCTTTGCGGACCAAAAAGGAATACGATTTGTTCGACTTCGACATGCTGGGTCTTGCACCCGCTCTGAATGACGCCCTGAAAAACGCGCAACTTACCCAACCCACCCCCATCCAGAACCAGGCCATTCCGCTTGCGCTTCAGGGACACGATATTCTAGGTCTGGCCCAGACCGGTACAGGTAAAACGCTGGCCTTCGGCCTGCCGCTGATTGACCACCTTCTGGCCCAGCCAGGCAAGCCGGCCCCCAAAACGGCAAAGGCACTGATCCTGGCCCCTACCCGCGAACTGGTCAATCAGATCGCCGAAAGCCTGCGTAATCTGACCAGAAAAACCAAACTGCGCGTAGCGACCGTTGTTGGTGGCCAGTCCATCAACAAGCAGATCTCGTTCCTGTCGCGCGGCACCGACATACTCGTGGCAACGCCCGGACGCCTGATCGACCTGATGGATCGCGGCGCCGTCGATCTGGGCGCCGTCCGGCATCTTGTGCTGGACGAAGCCGATCAGATGCTGGACATGGGCTTCATCCACGCCCTGCGCCGCATTGCGCCGCATCTGGGCAGCCCGCGCCAGACCATGCTGTTCTCGGCCACGATGCCCAAGCAGATGGAGGAACTCAGCCGCGCCTATCTGACCAACCCGCAAAGGGTGCAGGTTTCGCCACCGGGCAAAGCTGCGGACAAGATCACTCAATCCATCCACTTCATCGACAAGCCCGGAAAGCCCGGCAAACTGCGCGACATCCTTTCAGCCGACCCCGAGGCGCTGACGCTTGTGTTTTCCCGCACCAAACATGGCGCAGAAAAGCTGATGAAGGGGCTGGTCGCAGACGGTTTCAACGCGGCATCAATCCATGGCAACAAAAGCCAGGGACAACGCGACCGCGCCATCAAGGCGTTTCGCACGGGCGAGATCAAGATTCTTGTGGCGACAGACGTGGCCGCACGTGGGATCGACATCCCCGGCGTTGCCTATGTGATCAACTACGACCTGCCCGAGGTGCCCGACAATTATGTCCACCGCATCGGGCGGACGGCCCGTGCCGGGCGCGAAGGTGAAGCCATTGCGTTTTGCGCACCGGAAGAAGTCGATCTGCTGCGGCAAATTCAAAAGCTGATGAAGATTGAAATTCCCGTCGCCAGCGGCGCGTTGCCTGAAGCAGCCGAGCCTCAGAAACCTGCGCGCCGTCAGGGCAATCGTCGCAGAGGTTCCAAACCGCATGCGGGTTCCGGAAACTCGAATTCCGCCCCTTCCAAACGGCGCAGACAGCGCCGACGCCCGGCGGCCTGATCGCACAACAACAATGGCCGGCGGCGATGCGCCCCTGGCCACTTATTCATGTCTCTTGCGGATTAGTTGCCCGAGTTGCGCTCGGCTTCGATTTCACGCCATTTGGCAACATTGCGGTTATGCTCCTGCAAGGTTTCCGCAAAAGCATGACCGCCGGTTCCGTCAGCAACAAAGAAGACATAGTCGGTTTCTTCTGGTGCAACTGCGGCCTCCAGACTTGCCAGTCCCGGATTGGCAATCGGTGTCGGCGGAAGCCCATCGATCAGGTAAGTATTCCAAGGGGTTGCGCGCCGTAGCTCACTCCGCCGCAATCCGCGTCCAAGGACACCCTGACCCTTGGTGATACCGTAGATCACGGTCGGGTCTGTCTGCAGCTTCATACCCTGCTTCAAGCGGTTCACGAATACGCTGGCAACCTGTCCGCGCTCTTCCGGCACGCCCGTTTCCTTTTCGATGATGGACGCGAGGATCAGCATTTCTTCCGGGCTTTCCAGTGGCAACCCGTCCTGACGGCTTTCCCAGACTGCATTGATCCGAAGCCGCTGCTTTTCCTGCATTTTCTGTAAGACAGCATTCCTGTCGTCGCCTGGCTTGATGTCATAGCTGTCAGGCGCCAACTCACCCTCGGCCGGAATTTGGGTTACGTCACCACTCAGCGCATCAAATGACTTCAGCGCGTCGACAACCTGCCACGCGGTCACGCCCTCGGCCACTGACACCCGATAGCGCGTGTCAGCCTCGCCACGTTTTTCTGCGTATTCCGCCGGAGTTTCCTCATCTGATCCAAATGAGGCAACCTCGACAAAGTCCAAAGTCGCAGGATCCAGTTCGCGTACACGGGTCTGCGTGCGGGTTACACCGATACGGTACTCGATCTCCGAACCACAGGTGCTTACACCACTGCTGGTGATCTCGTCGATGATCTGCTGCATCGAGGCGCCTTCGCGCACCAGAAAGCTGCCCGCCTTCAATTTCTGCGCCTGATCCGTGTAGTCGGCGCCCATGCGAAAGATCATGGCATTGCTGATCGCACCCTGATCCTCCAAATCGCGACTAACACGTGTCATGTTCGAACCGCTTTCCACCCGCAGGCAGATCGCGGATTGCAGCGGACCTTCAGCCTTGTATTGCGATTGCCCCCAAATGATCAGACCGCCCATCAGAAACAGGCCGACCACCAGCAAGGTCAGCGCGTTGGACGCTAGGGCCCGCCACATTTAACTGACCTTTCCGAAGATCACGCTTGCGTTTGTGCCGCCAAAGCCGAACGAATTGGAGAGTGCGACGTTGATCTCACGCTCACGCTTTGCGTTCGGTGCCAGATCGATGGGTGTTTCAACCGCCGGATTGTCCAGGTTGATTGTCGGTGGGGCAACCTGATCCCGGATTGCCAGTATCGAGAAAATCGCCTCAATCGCGCCTGCCGCACCCAAAAGGTGGCCTGTGGCCGACTTGGTCGAAGTCATGGTTGCCTTGCTGGCATGATCGCCCAGCAAACGTTCCACCGCACCCAACTCGATCGTATCCGCCATGGTCGAGGTACCATGCGCATTGATATAGTCCAGATCCTTCGGCTCCAGCCCGGCGCTGCGCAACGCGGCTTTCATCGAACGTTCCGCGCCATCACCGTCCTCGGATGGCGCGGTGATGTGATAAGCGTCACCCGACATGCCATAACCCAGAACCTCGGCGTAAATTTTCGCACCGCGCGCCTTTGCGTGTTCGTATTCTTCAAGAACCACGATACCCGCACCTTCACCCATGACGAACCCGTCACGATCGATGTCGTAGGGTCGGCTCGCCTTTTTAGGATCATCCGCGTATTTGGTCGACAGTGCCTTACACGCGTTGAAACCGGCAATACCGATCTCACAGATGCAGCCTTCACCGCCACCGGCCACCATCACGTCAGCGTCGCCGGCGCGGATGATGCGGCTGGCGTCGCCGATCGCATGCGCCCCGGTGGAACAGGCGGTCACGACCGAATGGTTCGGACCCTTGAACCCATGCCGGATCGACACCTGACCCGACGCCAGGTTGATCAGCGCGCCAGGAATAAAGAAAGGCGAAACCCGCCGCGGGCCCTTGTCGCGGATCAGATTGGCAGTTTCCGCGATGGACCCCAGCCCACCGATGCCCGAGCCGATCAGAACACCAGTCCGCAGGCGGCTTTCCTCATCTTCAGGCAACCAGCCGGAATCCTGACAGGCCATGTCCGCAGCAGCAATCGAATACAGAATGAAATCTTCGATCTTGCGCTGCTCTTTCGGCGGCAGCCAGTCGTCAGGGTTGAAAGTCCCGTTCGTGCCGTCTCCACGCGGCACTTCGCAGGCATATGTCGTGGTGACACCACTTGCCTCAGCATCGAAATGGGTAATCGGGCCCGCGCCGGATTCCCCATCCAGCAGCCGCGACCAGGTTTCCTCGACCCCACTGGCCAAAGGAGTGACCAATCCCAGACCGGTTACAACGACTCTGCGCATGAAATGCCTCTTGCCTGCTTCCTGTATGAGAACCGTCCATACCCCGCACCGGGGTGCGGGGGCAAGAGCAAGGGCGCATTCCTTGTTAGCGTCATTTCGCCAATTCCGGTCATATATTGTGGTTCAGCAGGAATGCACCACCGCTCTGCACAAAAAAACCGCCCCTTCCCTGAAACGGAAAAGGGCGGGCTAGATATATCGGGCCGGTCCTATTGGAACTGCGCCACCGGTTCATGGGCAGCGGCCGCAACCTTAAGCGCTTCGGACAGGCTCAGTGTCTTGCGGAACAGCGCACGGCCCACAATCGCGCCCGAGATGTTAGAGATGTAGGCCAGCCGCGAAATATCGTCTGCCGTGCGAACGACGCCGCTGGCGATGACCGGGGTCCGCGAGTGCTTGGCCAGCCCCGAAATCAATCCCAGCTGCGCTTCGACGTCATCCATGTCGCTGTCGATATCAGTGACCAGAATGGCAGCAAAAGGCGTGTCGGCAAAAGCGTCGATGAACGCTTCTGGCGTAAAGGCACTTTGGCTGCGCCAGCCTTCGGTCATAACCTGACCTTGCCAGACATCCACGGCCAGAACGATCTGGTCGGGGTGCAGTTTGGCAAGTTCCTTGACCACGTGGGGATCACGCGCGGCCAGGGTTCCGATCACAACCCGGCCGGCACCTTTGTCGATCCAGTGTTCGACGTGCTCGCGGCTTCGCATACCACCGGCAAGCTGCACAGGCATTTCCGCGCTTCGAATTATTTCTTCAATCAGTTCGGCGTTGGTATTGCGCCCTTCGATTGCGTCGAAATCCGTCAGCTGCATCCATTCGGCCCCGGCCGCGGACCAGCTGCGCGCGGTTGCAACCGGATCGACATGCCAGACCATGGCTTCATCGAGACGGCCTTTGTCCAGCGAGACACACCGTCCGTTCTGCAATTCCATCGTGGGATAAATCCTCATGAGCATGCTCCTTCGCCCAATCGCTGTAAAATCCAGCATAGCATAGACAGCGCCGAAACGGTTGTTTCAAACAGTTTCGGCAAACCACGCTCTGTTTGCGGCATTGCTACAATTACTGTGTTTCAGACGCGTGCCGGTGGGCCATTTCGCCGTAACAGATGGACAGGTGTATCCATGTATTCGCATTCACGCATCAGAACGTAGCCCAGCTTCTGCGCCAGACTTTGCGACGCTTCATTTGTGGCATCCACCATGGCGACCAACGGCCCGGGAATGACCCTGTCGAACCAGTCGTGCGCCGCTTGTGCAGCCTCGTATCCCAGTCCTTTTCCCTGCGCTTCGGGGGCCAGTACCCAGCCTGCCTCGGGGAAACGGCCAAAATCCTCACCCAGACCCCGATCGCCATAGAAAAACCCTGCCTGACCGATCATCTGCCGATTCGATTGCTGGATTACCGCCCATTGTCCGAATCCGGCCATCTGCCAGTGTCCGGCATTACGCAGGAACGCATCCCACGCCTCGCCCCGTGATTTCGGTTTGCCGCCAATATGGCGCACAACACACGGATTTCGCCAGATTTCCGCAAAGCGGTTGAAATCTTCCGGTCGCATCGCACACAGCGTCAGTCGCGCCGTGTTTATCATCGGGGTGGATCTTATCATGCCCTGCCCGCCTGGAATTTTGCCTCAGTGGAAACAGTGCGAAGCAATAAGACGCCGTGCAAGCGGGAAATCGGTCCGGGCACAAAAAAACGGCGCCTCCGTTGCCCGGAAGCGCCGCTCTATCTCGACACGAAACGCTTAGGACGCTTCGCTGATGAATTTGACGGCGTCGCCAAAGGTCTGGATGGTTTCGGCTGCGTCATCGGGAATTTCGATGCCGAACTCTTCTTCGAAGGCCATAACCAGTTCAACAGTGTCCAGGCTGTCCGCGCCCAGATCGTCGATGAAGGACGCGTTTTCCGCGACTTTGTCTTCTTCGACACCCAGGTGCTCAACAACGATCTTTTTAACGCGATCTGCGACGTCGCTCATGTCTTTTCCTCATTCCGTTTCAGGGCGCATTGCCCGGTTCTGCCCTTGCCCGCTCAGGCTGGCTTTGGTTTGCCCGTTCCGGGCGGTTTGAGACCCGGCTGACCGGGCATGGCGAAGGCCAACCTGAATGACCGGCCCCCACATATCTGCGCCGCCTATAGCACAGACAACGCACAAGGCAAACGGTTTCGCGCCTGCCCTGCGCCGCGCTTACAACATGGCCATACCGCCATTCACATGCAAGGTGGTTCCGGTAACATATCCCGCTTCGGGGCTAGCCAGATACAGAACTGCGGCGGCAATCTCCGAAGGGTCGCCCATACGGCCCGCCGGAACCTGCCCCAGAATTCCGCTCTTCTGGTCGTCCGTCAGTTTGTCGGTCATCGCGGTGGTTATAAAGCCCGGAGCCACGGCGTTCGCGGTGATTCCGCGGCTTGCCACTTCGTAGGCCAGCGATTTGGTCACGCCCACCATTCCGGCTTTGGACGCCGCATAGTTCGCCTGCCCCGGATTACCGGTTGCGCCCACCACCGACGAGATATTGATGATACGACCCCAGCGGGCCTTCATCATGCCGCGCAGAACGCCTTTGCACAGTTTGGCGGTCGCGGTCAGGTTCACGTCAATCACGCTCTGCCATTCTTCATCCGACATGCGCATAAAGATGTTGTCGCGCGTGATGCCCGCATTGTTCACCAGAATATCAACGGATCCCATCGCTTCGGCCGCCTGCTTCGGCAGCGCTGCAACCGCTTCGGCGTCGCTCAGGTTGCAGGGCAAAACGTGGGCCCGTTCGCCCAGTTCGTCCGCAAGCGCCTGCAATGGCTCGACCCGTGTGCCGGAAAGCCCAACCGACGCGCCCGCCGCATGCAGGGTACGTGCAATTTCGCCCCCGATGCCGCCCGAAGCCCCAGTGATCAGCGCATTCTTACCTGTCAAATCAAACATTCGGTTTCCCTCTTGGTTCGTCTGTGTCGACGCGTATGGAGATTACGATTCGGCCTGCACCGCATTCTGCACGTCTTCGGGTGTACCGACAGCCTTGCCGCCAATAGCCCGGTCGATTTTTCGGATCATGCCCGACAGCGCCTTTCCCGCGCCAATTTCCCATGTCTCGGTCACACCCTGCGCGGCCATGTACTGCACACTTTCACGCCACCGGACCGAACCCGTCACCTGTTCGACCAGCAACTGGCGGATCAGATCCGGGTCCGTCACGGCCTCGGCACGCACATTCGCCACCAAGGGAACGGCCAGCGCCTTTATTTCGACCGCGGCCAGAGCCTCGGCCATCACATCGGCAGCCGGCTGCATCAAAGCACAGTGGAAAGGCGCGCTGACCGGCAGCATGACCGCCCGCTTGGCACCTTTTTCCTTTGCAATGACTGCGGCACGTTCCACAGCCGCCTTGGAGCCCGATACCACAACCTGTGTCGGATCATTGTCGTTCGCCGCCTGGCAGACCTCGCCCTGCGCGGCCTCTTCCGCAACCGCGCGAACGGCCTCCAGATCCAGCCCCAGCACTGCGGCCATCGCGCCTTCACCTACCGGCACGGCGCTCTGCATAGCCTGACCGCGTGTGCGCAGCAGGCGGGCAGTATCGGCGACCGACAAAGCCCCTGCAGCAGCAAGCGCCGAGTATTCGCCCAGCGAATGCCCCGCGACGTAGGACGCAGTGGTAATCGCAACCCCTTCGGCCTCAAGCGCGCGCATCGCCGCCATCGAGGTCGCCATCAGCGCCGGTTGCGCATTCTGTGTCAGCGTCAGTGTTTCGATCTCGCCATCCCAGATCAGGCTGCTCAGCTTTTCCCCCAGTGCCTCGTCCACTTCGTCAAATACCGCCTGCGCGGCGGGATAGGCTTCGGCCAGTGCTTTGCCCATACCGATAGTCTGGGCGCCCTGCCCCGGGAAAACGAACGCGAGTGTCATTGCAACCTCATGGATGACGTTAGGTTGCGGCGGGGTGTAAACCGACAATTGGCCCGGCACAAGCATTGCCTGCGCTCTGCATTCCGGCACCATCGCTGTGCGCACGGTCATATTGTGTCCTGTTCACACGGATATAGGTTGTGTCCAGACCTTCACCTTCGGAGCATCCGATCAATGCACTCGAAAAATACCTTCTCTACCTACGGAAGTATTGCCAAGACCTTTCACTGGTTGACGGCATTGCTGATTTTCACGGCATTGCCACTGGGCTTTTTTGCCAACAACCTGGCCCAGGCGATCTATGACCCGTCAATTCCGACAACCGAGGACGATATCGCGCAGGCCGCACGGCTGTTTTCACTGCACAAAACTGTTGGCATCACCGTCTTTTTCGTAGCCTTGGCCCGTATCCTCTGGGCGATGACACAAACCAAACCCGGTTTGCTGAACGCAGAAAACAAGCCCGAAGCATTCGCCGCCGAAACAGTGCATTGGCTTTTGTATGGCTCGCTTGTGCTGGTTCCCTTGACCGGCTGGTTGCACCACGCAGCCGCTGAAGGGTTCGCGCCTATCCTGTGGCCCTTTGGCCAGAACCTGCCATTCATTCCCAAGTCGCCCGCTCTGGCTGAACTGACCGCCAGCCTGCATTGGCTGCTCATCATCGTCTTGGCGGGTTCGCTGGTGCTGCACATCGCAGGAGCGCTGAAACACCATGTCATGGATAAAGACAGCACGCTGCGTCGGATGTTGCCGGGCGCAACGGATGCGCCGGAGCCGCCCGCCCAGAAACACTCACTTGTCCCCGCCGCCGCCGCACTAGTTGTCTGGTGTGGTGTTCTGGTCGGCGGCTGGTCCACTGGGGTTTTCACCAACCACTCTGCCGCTTCCACTGACACCGCCGAACTTGCAGAGGTTCAGTCGGACTGGCAGGTGCAGGAAGGAAACCTGTCGATTACGATCAAGCAACTTGGCAGCCCTGTAACCGGCAGTTTCTCTGACTGGACCGCCGCGATCACTTTCGACCAACCGGCAGAACCCGGCCTCGCAGGGTCGGTGGACGTGACCATAGCCATCGGCTCGCTGAGCCTCGGAACCGTAACGGATCAAGCCATGGGCGCGGATTTCTTCGACAGCGGCCAGTTCCCGACCGCCAGCTTCGATGCCGACCTGTTCAAAACCGAATCCGGATACGAGGCGCGTGGCCCCCTGACAATCCGAGACAAGACGCTGGACATCGCTTTGCCCTTCGCTCTGAGTATTCAGGATAATGTCGCAACAATGACCGGGGAAATAACGCTGGACCGGCTGAGTTTCGACATTGGCAAAAAAATGCCCGCTGAAGACTCGCTGGCGTTTGCCGTGACCGTTGCAGTAGAGTTGACCGCGTCGCGGGCCAAGTAACATTGACCGACAAAAAAACCGCCGGTGTTTCAGCACCGGCGGTTTTCGATTCAATAGCTGAAATCTGTCTTATTCAGCCTTTTGCGCTTCGATCGAGATAGAAATTTCCACCTCGTCACTGACGAACGGTGCGAATTGACCCAGGTCGAAGTCGCTGCGCAGCAGAGTTGTGGTCGCATCGAACCCGGCCCACTGCTTTCCAGCCATCGGATGCTCGCCAACCTGATTGAGCGTTGCGTCCAGCACCACGGGCTTGGTGATATCGTTCAGGGTCAGATCGCCGGTGATCTTGGCGGTATTCTCGCCTGTCACTTCAATACCGGTCGAGGTAAAGGTGGCCAAGTCACCCTCGGCCGCAGCAAAGAAATCCTCGGACATAAAATGATCTTCGCGCGGCTTCCAGCCCGTGATCATTTCGACCACCGGCATCGAGACGGTCACGCTCGACGCGGCAGGGTCTGCTTGATTGAACATGATCTCGCCTTCAAAACCCGAGAACATCCCGGTTGTGGTCGAAAATCCGAGGTGATTGTAAGTAAAGACGACCTGGCTGTGGCTTGAGTCCAGAACATATTTCTCGGCAGCAGCAAAAGCCGATGTTGCTGATACGGCCAGTGCGGCGGCCAGGAGGATAGGTTTCATAACAAACTCCGCAGAATTGGTGGTGCAACCCAGAATGGTTGCTCACTAACGTAAATGTGCCGCCCAAGGGCGGCACTCAACCTCTATTCTCTCACAAATTCTGTTCTTTTTTGAACAGAACGGGATTTAGGCGAAGATCGTAACGTTTACGCTAAGTTGCCCCTTGAGCGCCCGGCTTACATCCGCTGATTGCAGCGGCAGCTTCATCAGAAGGCTGCCATCCATGTCGAACAACTCGACCTGATCATCCGCAAAACGTGCACCCCCCAGGGTTTCATAGCTGCGACGCAGAACCGTTTGCGGGCGACCATTTTCGTTTTTCTGCAGCACGCGCACTTCGCGGCGGATCGGATCAAAATATGCGTCCGGCCGGGCATCCATAATCTCGATCGTCAGCAAACTGACCCCGACCAGCAGGAACATCATCGAAGCCGCAAGTTTGATAGGCCACACTTCGGGTCCTGCAACGGATCCGGTCATAAGCCACATGGAAAATGCGGCTACGATCAAAATCAGGCCCAAGGCCCGCGCCAAGATCATTCTCGCTTTCCAGTTCGGTGCGAAGGCCACCATGACAGGCACAGAATGTTCAAATCGCGAACCAGTGGCCGTCTTGTGAATTGCGTTTGTGTTCGTAGCGGTCATTTTCTTTACCCCGTCTCAGGTTGCCGTACTGAATTTGCTCGTTCCGGCTAGTCCCCGGCATACAAAACAACTTTGAGCCGAAAAGCGTCAGGAATTGGGCGCGCCAAAGGAATTAGGGCGACTTCACAAAGGCATATGTGGCGGGGCTTGCCCCTCGCGCTCAAACGTGTATATGGGGCCATCCTTCGCAAGAGTTATGAATCGCGCAGCCTCTCGTGGCAGGGTCGCGAAGGACCAGAAAGCCCCGCCTTTGAAATGCGCCTTGATATAAACAGGAGTGCACATGCCACTGTATGAGCATGTAATGATCGCGCGTCAGGACCTGTCCAACGCGCAGGCGGAAAGCCTCGTCGAACATTTCGGCACCGTTCTGGCTGACAACGGCGGCAAGCTGGTTGATAGCGAGTACTGGGGCGTCAAGACGATGGCCTACAAGATCAACAAGAACCGCAAAGGCCACTATGCCTTCCTGAAGACAGACGCTCCTTCGGGCGCCGTTCAGGAAATGGAACGCCTGATGCGTCTGCACGAAGACGTCATGCGCGTTCTGACCATCAAGGTCGACGGCCACGAAGACGGCCCGTCGGTTCAGATGCAAAAGCGTGACGAGCGTGGCGACCGCCGCGAGCGCCGTTGATCAACGCCTGACGAAAGGACATAAACCATGGCCGCAAAACCATTTTTCCGCCGCCGCAAGGTCTGCCCGTTCTCGGGTGAGAACGCGCCGAAAATCGACTACAAGGACACCCGTCTGCTGCAGCGCTACATCTCTGAGCGTGGCAAGATCGTACCTTCGCGCATCACCGCCGTTTCTGCGAAAAAGCAGCGTGAACTGGCCCGTGCTATCAAGCGCGCGCGCTTCCTCGCCCTGCTGCCCTACGCCGTGAAGTAAGGAGAGACTGACATGCAAGTTATCCTTCTGGAACGCGTTGCGAAACTGGGTCAGATGGGCGACGTCGTTGACGTCAAACCCGGCTACGCCCGCAACTTCCTGCTGCCCCAGGGCAAGGCGCTGAGCGCATCGAGTGCCAACATCGCGTCGTTCGAAGCCCAGAAAGCGCAGCTTGAGGCACGCAACCTGGAAACCAAGAAAGAAGCTGAAGCACTGGCTGAAAAGCTGGACGGTCAGCAGTTCATCGTGATTCGCTCGGCATCGGATGCCGGCGCTCTCTACGGCTCGGTCACTCCGCGTGACGCCGCAGAGGCCGCAACCGAAGCAGGCTTTACTGTCGATAAGAAACAGGTCGTTCTGATTGCTCCGATCAAGGAACTGGGCCTGCACTCGCTCGCAGTCAAACTGCACCCCGAGGTCGAAGTCGAGATCAAGATGAACGTTGCACGTTCGGAAGAAGAAGCCGAACTGCAAGCCTCCGGTAAATCGATCCAGGAACTGGCTGCTGAAGAAGAAGCTGCCGCGGAATTCGAGATTGCCGAACTGTTCGACGACATCGGTTCTGCCGCTTCGGAAGACGAAGATCTGGCACCGGAAGCTTCGGCTGAAGAAGACGAAGCCAAAGCCTGATCCGACAGGAAATGACGAGAAAGAGGCTGCGTGCCATGCGCGGCCTCTTTTTTATTTCAGCAAGTTTTTGCTGCTCCAAAAAACCCAACCTTGCAGTCAGAATTTCGTTTCATATCATCGGCCCCTCCATTGTCGGAGCTATCTTATGACTTTGTTCCTTCGCCGCAGTGTGCTGGCTATTCTGATTGCAACGCCCATCGCCGCCTGTAGCGGCTCCAACCGGCCCTCAGACGAAGCATTTGATCCACCGCTTTATCCGAACGAGACCGCCGAACTGCGCGAATCGATCAACAAGTGGGCCGATCACTACGAACTGCCGCGCGAACTGGTACACAAGCTTGCGATCCGGGAAAGCACACATCGGCCATGGGCGGTCAACCGGCCGTATTACGGGTTGCTGCAAATCCTTCCCGCAACGGCACGCTCGATGGGGTATGACGGGAAAGCGCAAGGCTTGCTGGATGCAGACACCAATCTGGAATTCGCCGGAAAGTACCTAAGGGGGGCATGGTTGTTGTCCGATGGGGATCAGCAACGGGCGATTTTTCTGTACGCAAAGGGCTTCTATCCCGAAGCGAAAGCGCGAAAAATGCTGGTCGAAACGGGCCTGCGATCGGAATAAACCCCCTCAAAACGCCCCGAACTTCGCGTCAACCGGAGGTAATCCGGGATATTAAGTGCCGAAAAGGTATGTTTTTCCCCGTTCTGTTGCTTTAAGTACGCAATAAGCATACGCGGCTTGCACAAATGGCTTGCACAACACCCCAAGGTTGACGCAACGTATACACCGTGAAGGACGAAGACGGCATTTCTTTGGGGCTAGGAGTGTCACTGTAAGGGTTGGACCGGTGAAACTGATAGACTTGGCCGCAATCGACCATGAGGAAAAGTCGGCCTCAGACATCATCAATGCCGTCTGCGATGAGCTCGGCTTTGACTACGCTTCCTATGCAACCATGAACCCCATCAAAGGTGATGTGCAGGGTTATGCGAACTACCCTGACGAGTGGAAGATTCACTATGGCAGCCACGGCTATCACCATTTCGACCCCACGATTTATCAGTCAGTGCTTAGCATCGCGCCCGTTGACTGGGGGCGGTTTAACCATGACGAGAAATTCCATGCTGTCTTCCGCGATGCGAATGATTTCGGGATTACATCGCGCGGGCTGACTGTTCCGATCCGGGGGCCGTACGGCGAATGCGGAATGCTCAGTGTCACAAGGGATTGCTCGGACGCGGAATGGGAAAAGCTGAAGAAGCATGTGATGGGCGATCTTCAGATGGCCGCGGTTCACGCGCATGACACCGTTATGCAATCCGGTCTTTTGGCGAAAGCGTTGTACCTGCCGACCCTTTCGACCCGGGAAAAAGAGATCCTGCAATGGGTCGCCGAGGGTAAATCTCAGCAGGACATTGGCGATATTCTGTCCATTTCACACCGCACGGTAGAAGTGCACATGCGTTCGGGCCGCGAGAAACTCGGCGCGCTCACCACTCCGCAGGCCATCGGACGGGCCATCGGAATGGGCCTAATTGCCCCAGGTTAATCAAAAAAAAGACAAAATTACGGGAAACCCCCAATAGCCTTAAACCGAATCTTGGTTAAATTCTAAGACACGGTAACCAGACTGTAGGGGGATGGAAATGATCATCGTAATTGATGGTATGAACCAGCACAAATTCAAAGATGTATTGGACGACATGTTCCAGCTGCGGGCACGGGTTTTCGGGGATCGCCTTGGCTGGGATGTCAACATCAAGGATGGCCGCGAGCGCGATCACTTTGACGACCTGCATCCTGCACATGTTGTCAACATCAACGACGAAGGGGACGTCGTTGGGTGTATGCGACTGTTGCAGACGACCGGGCCACACATGCTGGCCGACGTCTTCAGCTCTATCCTGGATGGCGAGGCACCCATACGCAGTGCCCAGGTCTGGGAAGCGACGCGCTTCTGCGTCGACACCAAGAAACTTGGACGCGGACGCGGAAAGAACTCTGTATCCTACGTCACCAGCGAAGTCATGATCGGCTCGTTCGAATACGCACAGACAGCCGGAGTTCTGGACTCGATCGCAGTGATCGATCCAGTGATGAACCGGGTCCTGCAACGTTCAGGCAACGCGCCCTATGACTATGTCGGCACAGCCAAGCCCATGGGCAAGGTCGTCGCCATGGCCGCACTCATGGATTGCTCGGATGAACGGATTGCAGGAATTCGCAACTATGCCGGGATTGAGCATGATGTCTTCCTGACCGAGGAAGCGGCTCTGGATCTTTATGCCCATGGCAAGACCGAAGCAGCGCCACAGCAGCCGGTCGCTAACTTCGACCATCAGCCGCTTTCGCAACTGGAACGGTACTTTGTCGAACAGATGAACGCGGCCACGAGCAAGGCCGAAGTCGAAGATGTTCTGAAACTGATCGAAGAGCTTTCGGACCGATTTACGCCAGAGCAAAAGACCGCTCTGCTACGAACCCCCCGTGCTTTTGCTCATGAGGCCTGACCCCCTCACCTCATAAGTACAAAGCCACCCATGCGGAGCCGTCTAATTTCAGACGGCTCCGCTTTTTTGTGCCCCACGTTGCCCGGGGGGGGTGGAAGAGGATTACTCCTCTTCCAGTGCCTCAACGGCTTTTTGCAGATCGTCCTTGCTGACTTCTTTGTCGGCAACCTGCGCCAGTTCAACGATGTAATCGATGACCTTGTCTTCGAAGATCGGCGCGCGTAGCTGCTGCTGCATCTGAGCGTTCTGCTGCACGAACTCAAAGAACTGCCGCTCCTGACCCGGGTATTGGCGGGCCTGGTTCATGATAGCTTGCGTCATTTCTGCGTCGGTGACTTCAACCTCGGCCTTCTGGCCCAGTTCGGCCAGCAGCAGGCCCAGGCGCACGCGGCGTTCCGCCAGTTTGTTGTGCTCGTCAGTGGGCTCAATCTCACCGTGGTCATGGCCTTCCACTTCCGGGTTCTCTTCGTGCCACAGCTGGTGTGCGATCTGCTTGGCTTCAGCCTCAACCAGCGACGGCGGCAGGTCGAACGAGACTTTCTCGTCCAGCACATCAAGCAGAGCACGCTTCATGACAGCGCGCGACGCACCGGCGTATTCGGCTTCCAGACGCTCAGCGATCTGGCCCTTCAATGCGGCCAGGTCTTCGGCACCGAATTTGGTGGCCAGCTCGTCATTGATCTCGGCAGCGACGGGCTCTTTCACCTCTTTCACGGTGCAGGTGAATACAGCGTCTTTACCGGCCAGATGCTCGGCACCGTATTCCGCAGGGAAAGTCACGTTGACGTCTTTTTCTTCCTCGGCCTTCACACCAACCAGCTGCTCTTCGAAGCCGGGGATGAAGCTGTTGGAACCCAGAACCAGCGGATAGTCTTCGGCGGAACCACCTTCGAACTCTTCGCCGTCAACCTTGCCCACAAAGTCGATCACAACCTGATCGCCATCTTTCGCTTTGGAACCCTTGCGGCGCGCTTTGAAGTCCTGCGCAGTTTCGGCCAGGTTGTTCAGCGCTTCTTCGACGGCTGCGTCGTCTGCTTTGACAATCAGCTTATCCAGTTCGACCGATTTCAGGTCTACTTCGGGGATCGCAGGCAGCGCCTCATAGGACATTGCGACCTCGACGTCGTCGCCTTCTTTCCAGTCCTCATTGGTCATTTTGACCTCGGGCTGCAGCGCAGGACGGTCGCCGCTGTCCTCAAAGTGCTTGTTCATCGCACCGTCGATGCTTTCCTGCATCGCTTCGCCCAACAGGCGCTGGCCGAACTGCTTTTTCAGCAGCGCCATCGGTACCTTGCCTTTGCGGAAACCTTTCATTTCGATTTCCGGCTGCGCTTCGGTCAACTTCTCATTGACCTTTTCGTCCAGCTCGGCTGCGGATACGACGATATTGTAGCCGCGTTTTAGACCTTCGTTCAGCGTCTCGGTAACCTGCATTATGGTAGTCCCCATAGGATTCGGGGCGCGCAAAACGGCGCGCCGGGCAAATTTGACGCCTTCTATTTGCCCAGCCGCCCGCGTGCAAGGGGGCAAAGCCCGGATCAGCTTTGTTTTGCCGCTGAATTGAACAAAAAAGCGCCCCGGAACGAACCGGAGCGCATGCTTGTCTCAGAAGCAGGATCAGAACCGCCAGCGCGCGCCCAGAACCCACGCTTCGTTTTTGTCGAAACTGATCGTGTCGTCGAAATCGTGGTTGCGGTACTTCAGATATGCGTCGGTGTTGATGCTGTCGAACCGTTGAACGATGGCAATACCCCAGGACTTGGTGCTTGAACCGCTGTTTTCAAAATCCGACCCGTCGAAATAGTCGATACCGACGCCGGTTTTGCCCCAGGACACCCAGTCTCCTTCATAAGCCAGCTTGGTGTACCAATAGTCCGGATCGCTTGCACCGGATGAGGTGTCATCGCGCGAACCAAGGGCAGCGGTAAAGCTGAACCCGCTGGGCAGCAGAACCGAGGCTGACCCGATCGTGTCTTTTCGCTCACCAGATGAGTTGTCAAAGTCGCGCACGGCGTAGGCGATGCTGGCGGCAAACTCGACGCCGTTGGAGAACGTATTGCTGTAGGAAACCGCGATGTCATAGTAGTCGTCGTCATCGCTGCTGGACAGGATGTTCTGACCATAGGCAATTGCCGCCGAGAACCCGTTGAAATCCGGCGTGTCATAGCGGATGCGCCCGCGACGCGCCCCGTCAAAGTTGCTGGACGAGTCGCCCACTGTAATTGTGCTCAGTGTGCCTGTGGGATCACGATAGAAGAACGCTCCGTTTTCATCGTTGGTGAACGAATACAAAGCGGTCCCGACATAAGACAGATCAACTTCTGCGGCCCCATCTGATGCCATGCTGCCCTGACCAGCCGAGAACTTTCCGTACCCCCCCTTAAGCGAGAAATCGACGTGGCGAATGTCTTCGCGCGACCATCCGTTGTTGTTGGTGCCGAACTGGTTGGCCGTCCCTGTGCTGGGCAAGCCCAGGCCGGTTTCCAACCAGAACATGAACTCGTTGCTGCCATAAGGCTGCATCAACCGCAGACCGACCCGGCTGTTGGACAGGTCGTTGTCCAGAACACGTGTCTCGGTATCCTGGCCGTCGTCCACCGAAACAAGAGCGGGGTGGAACTGTCCGTATAGATGCACATATCCGCCGCTGTTATTTTCATATTTCAACTCAGCAGCAGCTGGTATCGCGCCTGTTGCCGCCAAAATCGCGGCTATTGATGAGTTTCTGAGAATCTTAGTCATATCTGTCACCATGATGGGGTTCTGGTTTCACGTCCCGCCCATTTGTTCACGAAAATCTGAGGTTCCAATAGCCGGCATTTCAGACAGTAGAAGCATTGCATATTAGCCACATCGAGAGCCCAAGGCAGAGATTTATACTCAATAATTTCAACCGCTTAAATCTGACTTTCAGCAGTCAAAGGTAGTCTGCAAGAAAATTCTGCCAATCAGCCATGCAACTGGCAAACACTTGCTGTGCATTTTCGTCAACGCCGCTGGCAAAATTACGCCGATCAGCCAGCTTTTCGGCGACCCACCGCGCGGACAATCAAACATTCAACTATTTCAAAACATTTGGCAACTGCTCGGGCAGGTCCTCGGCAATCAGTCCGGGGCCAAATTGCCGCGCACATTTCACATGCAACCACGCAGCAGCTTCGGCGGCCTGCATCGGCCCAAGCCCTCGCGCCATCAATCCGGTGATGAAGCCTGCAAGAACATCTCCGGCCCCTGCCGTGGCCAGCCATGGCGCCGATCGGTCATAAAACGCCGAGCTTATGGAACACCGCCCGTCCGGCGCCGCAATCACAGTATCCGGCCCCTTGAACAGAACCACGCATCCTGCGCGCTCGGCAGCGGCACGGGTTGCGTCCACCTTGGAGTATGCCGGGCCTTTGTCGGGAACTTCTTCCAACTTCTGTGCAATATCCGGAAACAGCCGGGCAAACTCGCCCCCGTGTGGTGTCAGCACGCAGTTCTCATGTAGATGATCGAACAATGCCTTGGGGTCCTCTGCAAACGCCGTCAACGCATCTGCATCCAGAACGGTTGAGCGCCCTGCCGACAGTGCCGCCGGCACCAAGTCACGAGCGCGATCCAGCCCCATTCCCGGTCCAAGGCACAATGCATTCAGTCGCCCGTCCTTCAGCACCCGAGAAAGCTCGTCGGCCCCTTCAGCCAGTTGCAACATGACAGCGGTGACCTGTGCGGCAACTTCCAACTGCGCGGCCGGGGGCACACCAATTGTCACCAGCCCTGCCCCAATCCGCAACGCGCCCCGCGCGGCCAACCGCGCGGCGCCGGTTTTGCCCGGTCCGCCGGACAGGATCAGGGCATGGCCATAAGAGTATTTGTGATCCTTCGGTTCCTTCGAGACCCGAAAACTCTTTTCCGAAACCAGCTTAACAATTCGATTGTCTTTTTTTCGCTCAAGGCCGATCGACTTTGTCCGAACCACACCGCAATTGGCGGGGCCTTCGCCGATCATGTGACCAACCTTCATGTCGTGAAAAGTTACGGTGAGATCCGCTTGGATCACATTTCCCAGCACGCGCCCACTGTCGGCGCACAAGCCGCTGGGAATATCGATTGCAACCACCCGCAAGCCGCGTCCTGACGACAGGTCCCTTACCCGCTCATTTGCCAACAAGGAGAAGCCGCCCAGAAACGGTCGCGTCAGCCCGGTTCCGAACAATCCATCAATTACCAGGTCTAGGTCTGAAGGGAAATTGAGATTGTCATCTGCAAGCGTATCGATCTTTCGGACACTGACGTCGGACTTGCCTTGGCACCGCTCAAAGTTTCTTCGTGCGTCAGGCGGGAGTTTTGCGGCGTCGCCGTACAGAAACACCTCAACCTCCCAGCCCCACTCATTCAACAACCGGGCAACGACAAACCCGTCACCACCATTGTTTCCCGGCCCGCACAGCACCAATGCGCGACCGGACGTTTTTGCCAGCTCGGGCCATTCCTCAAAAATCGCCTCAACAACGCCCTGCCCGGCGCGTTCCATGAGTTCCAGACCGGTAACCTTGCCCGATTCAATCGCAGCCAGTTCAATCGCCCGCATCTGCGCCGCCGTCAGCAAATCCGTCATCTCATCTCCCGCGCGATTCAATTTCGATTACATTTTGTGCAACTCGATTAAAATTTAACCGCTCGCTGAAATTCTACGCACAAGCAACCGGTCCGTTTCGCAATCAGATTGCCCAGCGATCTTAGACGTGATCACTGCCAACCTGACAAGCAGATTAGGAGGCCGGGATGAAGAAGATCGAAGCGATCATCAAACCGTTCAAACTGGACGAAGTGAAAGAGGCGCTGCAGGACGTTGGCGTCCAGGGCCTCAGTGTCATCGAGGTTAAAGGGTTCGGCCGTCAGAAGGGCCATACCGAACTCTACCGCGGCGCGGAGTATGTGGTCGACTTCCTGCCGAAGGTAAAAGTCGAGGTGGTGTTGGACGACGATCAGGTCGACGCGGCCATCGAAGCCATCGTGGATGCCGCCAAAACCGACAAGATCGGCGACGGCAAGATCTTTGTCTCACCCGTCGAACAAGCCATCCGCATCCGTACCGGCGAGACCGGCTCGGACGCCCTGTAAATCAACCGAATATCCTGACATATCTATCAGAAGGACCAAGGGAATGAGCGCAGAAGCAGTTCTCAAAACTCTCCGCGAAGAAGACGTCGCCTACGTCGACATCCGCTTCACCGACGTGCGGGGCAAGTTGCAGCACGTGACCGTCGATGTGGATCTGGTCGATGAAGACTTCCTGGAAGAAGGCTTTATGTTCGACGGCTCCTCGATTGCTGGCTGGAAGTCGATCGAAAACTCGGACATGAAACTGATCGCCGACACTGAATCGGCCTATATCGATCCGTTCTACGCCGAAAAAACGCTGTGCCTGCACTGCTCGATCGTTGAACCTGACACCGGCGAAGCTTATGGCCGCGACCCGCGCGGCACCGCACAGAAGGCCGAAGCCTATCTGAAAGCCAGCGGCGTTGGTGACGTGGCCTATATGGGCCCCGAAGCCGAATTCTTCCTGTTCGATGATGTCCGTTATTCCAATACAATGAATAAGGTATCGTTCGAAGTTGATGCAACCGACGCGGCCTGGAACACTGATACCGAATACGAAATGGGCAACATGGGCCACCGTCCGGGCGTCAAGGGCGGTTACTTCCCGGTGAACCCGATCGACGAGGCGCAGGACCTGCGTTCGGAAATGCTGTCGACCATGAAGCGTCTGGGCATGAAGGTCGACAAGCACCATCACGAAGTTGCCTCGTGCCAGCACGAACTGGGTCTGATCTTCAACAGCCTGACCAAACAGGCGGACGAGCTGCAGAAGTACAAGTACGTCATTCACAACGTGGCACATGCCTATGGCAAGTCGGCAACTTTCATGCCCAAGCCCATCTATGGCGACAACGGCACCGGCATGCACGTGAACATGTCGATCTGGAAAGAAGGCAAGCCGCTGTTCGCAGGCGACAAATACGCCGACTTGTCAGACGAAGCCCTGTGGTACATCGGCGGTATTCTGAAACACGCCAAGACCCTGAATGCTTTCACCAACCCGTCGACCAACAGCTACAAGCGTCTGATCCCGGGCTTTGAGGCACCTGTTCTGCGCGCCTATTCGGCACGCAACCGTTCGGGTTGCATCCGTATTCCATGGACCGAAAGCCCGAAAGCCAAGCGCGTCGAGGCCCGCTTCCCCGATCCGGCTGCAAACCCCTACCTGGCGTTTGCCGCGCTGCTCATGGCCGGTCTGGACGGCATCAAGAACAAGATCGATCCGGGCGAAGCCATGGACAAGAACCTGTACGATCTGCCTGCCGAAGAACTGGCCGACATCCCGACCGTTTGCGGCTCGCTGCGCGAAGCTCTGGAATCTCTGGCATCCGATCATGACTTCCTGCTGCAGGGCGACGTGTTCACCAAAGACCAAATCGACGGCTACATCGCGCTGAAGATGGAAGAGGTCGAAACCTACGAGCACACGCCGCATCCGGTTGAATACGGCATGTACTACAGCTGCTGATCAGGAACTTTCGACGAAAATTCTCGCAAAGGGGGCGTCCATCGGGCGCCCCTTTTCTTGTCGCCGCACTGGATTTGACGGATTGCGAGTGATCTTTCACACTCGGGCCACAGATCCCAGCGGAGAAATCTCATGCCCGCCAGTGACGCGCCTTTTTCACCTTATTCGCATTTCATTACGTCTGCGGACGAACTGGAACAGATTACCGGTGCGCCCCTGCCGCAGATTGTTGCCAAGGAAATACCGGCATTGGATCAGATGTGCCGCGATTTCATCGGCACCTCACCGTTTTGCCTGATCGCGTCGGCCAATCCCGACGGTCACCTTGATATCTCGCCCCGCGGCGATCCCGCGGGGTTTGTCGAAATCCTGTCTGACACTCTGATCGCTATCCCGGATCGCCCCGGCAACAAGCGGGTGGATACGTTTCATAACATCTTGCAGGACCCACGCGTGAGTGTGATCTTTCTGGTCCCCGGCAAAATGGAAACATTGCGATTGCGCGGCACGGCCCGGCTTTGCGCCGATCCGGATTTGCTGAGCGGTATGACCATGAACGGCAAAGCACCAAAGCTGGCACTACTGATCCATATCCAGACGATTTTTGCCCATTGCCCAAAGTGCATCGTCCGCTCTCACCTTTGGCAACCCGAAGAATGGCCGGATTCATCTCATCTACCCAATATGAACGCGATGATGGTCAAACACGCCAGAATCGACGCCACGCCGGAACAGTGGTTTGAAAGCCTCAAAGAGGCCGGAGAACTGGACCTTTACTGACCTGTCCCGGGAATTCGTTTGCCATTTCCCGCATGGCGCGTACCCTGCCCCAGAGTTTCAAGTTATTGGATAGGTTTCATGCTTCGACTTGCAACGGCGATATTCTGTGCCTTGTCCCTACCGTCCCTGGCATTCTCCGCGCCTTGCGGCAACACCGGCAGCGGGTTTGAGGTATGGAAGGCCGATTTCGCCAAACAGGCGCGGCGCGCGGGAGTAAAGAAGAAAGGGCTGCAGGCACTGGCCCAGACCCAATACGCCACGCGGACAATTTCAGCTGATCGTAACCAGAAAAGTTTCAAATACTCGCTGGACAAGTTCATGCAGGTGCGCGGCGCCGACACGATTGTCGCGCAGGGACGCAAGCGAAAGGCCCGCAACCCGCAGTTTTACGCCGCGCTTGAACGGCAATACGGCGTACCTGCCGGTGTTCTGATCGCCATTCACGGCATGGAAACAGGGTTTGGAAACTTCATGGGCGACAGCCAGGTTGTTTCCGCAATAACGACACTGGCCTATGATTGTCGCCGTTCCGAATTCTTCATTCCGCACGCAATCGGGGCATTGAAACTGGTGGATCAGGGCAGCGTCACGATGGCGACAAAAGGGGCAAAACATGGCGAGCTGGGCCACACACAGTTCCTGCCGGGGAATGCCCTGACCTATGGTGTCGATGCGACGGGTGACGGTCGGGTAGACTTTTACAACATGACCGACGCCCTGGCTTCGACCGCGAATTTTCTTCGCAAGAAAGGGTGGAAACCCGGCCGGGGCTATCAGAAAGGACAGCCCAATTTTGCGGTTATCCAGCAGTGGAATTCCGCCTCGGTCTATCAGCAATCCATAGCAATCATGGGGCAGCGAATCGACCAATAGGCGAAACAAGGTTCCAACACAGGCGATCCCAACTTTGGCCACATTGTCGCCACAGATGCCTGAATTTCCCCCTAGTCTCTTGGTTTCCAAAGCGTAATCAATCCCTCGAAAATTGATTTTTTTTGCATTTTCGTCAAATTCTCCCCCAGATCACCCGCTAGTCTGCGGTCTCAGACAGAAAGCGACAAAGGAATGCGCGGTGAGTCGGAAGCACAGCTATCATGGCGGTCTGCAATTTGACGGTGAGACCAAGGGCGCGATTGAACGCTTTGGCAATATCGTCGCGGCAACGCTAGAAGACTATGGTCATCTGATCGAGCGAAAGTCGCTGCTCAGCGGCACCGAGGCCAGCATCGTCTCAAGCCAGTATCTGGTTCGTCTGACACTGGATACGGAATTGAACGGGGTCGACGACCGTTTCGACCGGCTGGACCGCACTGCTGGCCTAAAAACGATACCCAGACCGCCGGTGACACGACCGAAGAACCGTCTGGTCATTTCGGTCTCACCGGTGTCAGCTTTGTTGGATGACAGCGAAATTTCCGAGCTTATGCTGGTTGTGATCCTGTATCGCATGGTCGACATCTGCTCGACCCAGCGCGTGGAGTGGCTTTCGCCCAACGCGGTACTGACCATCGAACAGTTCATGAGCGCGTTTGATACGCTAATGCCAAGCAAACTCAGGGACAGAAAACAGATATTTCAGTCCGTAACCGGCCCGTTTGCAGGCGTCAGCACCTCGAATACCGCAGATCATTACCAGCCGGAAGCCGCGATACCGAAACCGAACGCAAGGCCGATCCAGTTGTCGGACGATCAATTGCTGAGCATCGCGTTCAGAACAGATCAGACGGATCAACAGGCCCACGCACCGATTGAACCGACCACCGACGAGGATGAAAAGCCCAGCGACATCCTGCGTCTGACAAGTTGGGGCCTGACCGGGGCCGTGGCCAGCATGTCGGCACCGATCGCACTTTCTCTGGCGGCCGTGAACCTGATCCGGGGCGAGGATTTCCGACTCAATACTCAGGTTCTGGCTTTTACGGTCGCGATCGTGACCCTTAATTCCAGTGGCGCATTTGCAGGTGTTGCCGGTGCCCTAGGTCTATAAAGCTTTTCTAGAAGACCCTCCTAGGAGGCCCCGCCATCAGGCGGGGTTTTCCATTTCCAGCACCCTGTCAGCCGCCAGAACATAAGTGTGGATCGAGAAAACAACGGTGCGCGTTTGGGGCAGTCTTAGAATGGTCTGACGCTCGCTGCGCAGAAAAGGCGTGTTTCCCGGATCCCGGATTTTCCGCGGCTCGCTGGTACTGCGGGGCTGAAACAGCTCGGCGTCATCGTACCACAGCGCGTTAAAGCGCCAGAGTGGCCGATCCGGCTGAATCCCGTCAAACAGACGCTGAACCCGCCTGGCGACGTTTTCATCATAACTGTTGACGGTATGATGAATATCGATCAGCGGACGCATGAATTTCTCGGACAGTCGCCAACTGGCCGGGAAACACAGGATCGCACCGGTCAGAACATGTTCGCCGCCCTGTTTCTGCAGAATGCAAAAATCTTCCTGAACAAGCCGACACAGAGTATCCAGGGGCCTTGCGCGGTCAATCAGCACTTCCGCCCCGTCAGACCGGATCACATGATCGGAGGCTGCGGAATAAACCTGCCGCAACACCATATCCAGCAATTCTTGCGCAGCCGGTTCCGCACCGGGATCCAGTGCCAGAACATCATCGCGTCGCTCTGCCAACAAATCCTCGCGCCTGCGCATCTGGGCTGCAAACGCTTCGTCGCGGGTCAACCAGTCTTCAGGGCGTGCGGGTTGAATCCCCGGCAGCGGTTTCGCAGCCAGCGGGTTATAGGGAATGTCTTGTTGCAGTATTTTAGTCATGGCCTAGGGCTATCACCGTATTTTGCTATTGTCGGTCCAAAAGCGACTGAACATGGGTCGCAAACTACTAAGACGGCATGGGACGGTACGACCATCTTTGCCGGGCCAAAAGGGAGCGAAGCCATGAATCAGCATTACCGGGACACCCGCAAGATCGACCCGACCAAGGGGGCAACGCTGGGTGACGGTACGCCAAACGAAAACGACCGCATAGAAATCGGCCCGACCCAATTGGCGTTTGCAGAATGGGAACAAGCGGGTCTGGTTCTTCCCGATCTGGCCCGGATGCGGGAATATCGGTGGAAACGGCTGACCCAATCTATCGTTGATCGCGGATACGGCGGGTTGCTGATGTTCGATCCGCTGAACATCCGATACGCCACCGATAGCACCAACATGCAGCTGTGGAATACACATAACCCCTTTCGCGCGGTTCTCTTATGCGCCGACGGCTATATGGTGATCTGGGACTACAAGAATTCTCCCTTTCTGTCCAAGTTCAATCCACTGGTGCGTGAACAGCGTTCGGGCGCTGATCTGTTTTATTTCGACCGCGGTGACAAGGTGGACGTGGCCGCCGATGTTTTCTCAAACGAGGTGCGCCTTCTGATCGACGAACACAGCGGCGGCAACAAACGACTGGCAGTGGACAAGATCATGCTGCACGGGCTGCGCGCACTTGAGGCGCAGGGATTTGAGATCATGGAAGGCGAAGAGGTCACCGAAAAGACCCGCGCTATCAAAGGTCCCGACGAAATCCTCGCCATGCGCTGCGCCAATCACGCCTGTGAAACCGCTGTTGGCGAGATGGAAAAGTTCGCCCGCGCCAATGTTGGTGACGGCAAGACCTCGGAAGATGATGTCTGGGCTGTCTTGCACGCCGAAAACATCCGGCGCGGCGGCGAATGGATTGAAACGCGCCTGCTTGCCTCGGGCCAGCGAACAAACCCCTGGTTTCAGGAATGTGGCCCCCGAATTACCCGAAAGAACGAAATTATTGCCTTTGACACGGACCTGATCGGTTCCTACGGGATCTGCATCGACATTTCCCGTACCTGGTGGATCGGCGACGAAAAGCCGCGCGCCGACATGATCTATGCCATGCAGCACGCGCATGAGCATATCATGACCAACATGGAAATGCTGAAGCCCGGCGTCACGATCCCCGAATTGACGGCCAATGCTCATAGGCTGGACGACAAGTTCCAGGCCCAGAAATACGGCTGCCTGATGCATGGCGTGGGCCTGTGCGATGAATGGCCTCTGGTTGCCTATCCGGATCAGGCGGTTGCGGGTGCCTACGACTACCCGCTTGAACCGGGCATGGTTCTGTGTGTCGAGGCAGCGGTCGGAGAAGTCGGCGGCGACTTTTCGATCAAGCTTGAGGATCAGGTTCTGATCACCGAGGACGGATATGAGAACCTGACGAAATATCCCTTTGATCCAGCCCTGATGGGTTTGGCTTAGGTCACCTTCCAACCAGATCGCGTCACCTGGCATTCTGCGAGAGGTTCTCCCTCTCGTGCCTTCACGGATGCTTTTGGCATAAGAAGAACTAGGGAATTCCTGTCACCTCCGCGTGAGGCACATGTCAGGCGGGTTGAGATAAGGCGTCGCTGTGCCCACTGTGAAGCCAACGACCAAGGAGTTCCTTATGCCAACCGAACGCATTACATTTTCCGGGCACGATGGCAGCCAACTGGCAGCCCGCCTTGACCTGCCCGACGGGCCGGTTTTGGCAACAGCCCTTTTTGCGCACTGCTTTACCTGTTCCAAAGACATCCCTGCCGCGCGGCGCATTTCTGCGCGCCTGGCGGTCATGGGCATTGCCGTGCTGCGTTTTGATTTTACGGGTCTGGGACATTCTGGAGGCGAGTTTGCAAACACGACTTTTTCGTCAAATGTTGAAGATCTGATCGCGGCGGCGACTTATCTGGAAGGGCGTGACATGGCTCCTGCCCTGCTGATCGGGCATTCGCTGGGCGGGGCCGCTGTTCTGCGGGCACGTGCGGGCATTCCCTCGGTCAAGGCTGTTGTCACTCTTGGCGCACCGGCCGATCCCGGGCACGTGTCCCACCATTTCGAAGCCGCGTTGCCGGAAATCGAACAGGACGGTTCGGCCGAGGTCCTGCTGGGCGGGCGGCCGTTTCGGATCGGAAAAGCCTTTGTGGATGACATATCTGAATCGGCTTTGACCCCGGCCATCGGTGATTTGAAGGCTGCACTTCTGATCCTGCATGCCCCACGTGACGAAACGGTGAGCATCGACAATGCCGGTGCGATTTTCCAGGCCGCCAAACATCCCAAAAGCTTTGTCACCCTCGATGATGCCGATCACCTAATTACGCGGGCCTCCGATGCCGAATACGCCGCCGATGTAATCTCGGCCTGGGTTGGACGTTACGTACCCTTGTGTCCGCCCGCACCGCCGCCCGGCGCGCCGGAAGGTGTGGTGCGGGTGATCGAGGCCGACCCATCCGGCTTCTTGCAGGATATTCAGGCTGGCCCTCGTCACCACGCGGTCGCGGATGAGCCAGCCTCGTACGGGGGTACGGATCGGGGCATGTCGCCCTATGGTTTCGTCTCATCCGGCCTGGGTGCGTGCACGTCCATGACGATCCGCATGTATGCGCGGCGCAAGAACTGGCCGCTGACCCATGTCAGCGTCGATGTCTGCCACGACAAGGTTCATGCGCAGGATGCCGGGCTTGTCACGGAAGGCAAGGTTGACCTGTTCCGCAGAAAAATCCGGCTGGAAGGCCCGCTGACGCAGGACCAACGCACCCGGCTTATGGAAATCGCCGACAAATGCCCCGTGCACAGAACTTTGGAAGCGTCCGTCCACATAACAACCGAATTGCTTCCGACCTGAACGCCCCGTTGATTACCGTCGGCGGGGAGCCGGCCGGTGAATCGGCGGCCGGGCGGCCGGAGGCCGGGTCACCGGCGGCTTCGCCACGGGTGGCCTTGGACGTGTCGGCGGTTGCCCGCCGGGTCGGTTCGGTCGATCAGGTCTGACTGGCCTGTTCACGTCAATATCGACATCCACGTCGTGGTAGTAGTCGTTCCACAGCATCGAGTCGTAAAACGGGTCATATCCATATCCGACCCCGACACCAACCGAGACACCGTCGCATGCCGTCAGCAGAAGGCTGGATGCCCCAAGCCCCAGCGCCAGAACCGAGGGTTTGATAAATCTTCTTGTCATCTGAACCTCCTTACCGCGCAGGCTGGAATGACGCGAAAACGGCATTCAGTGTATCGGCGTAGGCCGGATCCGCTCCGTTGCGCAGGATTGCGACGACGATCGCAACCCGGTCACGCGGCAGATCGATCACAGTGGCGGTAAAGTTCACCCCCCTGCCATCCCTGTTGCCTGTCCCGCGGATCACACGTGCGGGCAAACCGCCGATGCGCCTGTCACTGGTACTTGTGACCGTCGGCTCCTTGACCAGAAACTTGTCGATATCTTCCAGATAACGCAGCCCGTCAGCGATGCTTTTGACACCGTTCGGCGACACAAAACCCATCCAGACATTATCGTCAGTGACTGGACGCATCCCCATGACCCGGGCCACAGCACGCGGATCGCCAAGTTGCGTATCTTCGATTTCCCGAATTCCGCCAGTGCGAAGTGTCCAGAAATCGGGAACGTCAAATCGGAACAGCGCGCGCCCGTCGTCGGTATAGGTGACCGGTGTGTCCGCCGATGCGGGTGGGATGCATGCCAACCACATCCCCGCACAGGTAGCCAGTGCGGAATTCAAAATAATACGCATATCTCAATAACCTGTTGGTTTCACTTCACGCAGCTTGGCCCACCAAAACGGTACTTGTCCAGCATCAGGGCGCGCATGGTTCGGGAAACCGGGCGGCAACGGTCTTCAATATGCAGCGCTCAGTTACTTGACCAACCCATATCTTCAATCAACGTAAGTCCCATCCGTCACGCCGCCATTGTCATCGACAAAACGCACCCTCTGCCCGCTTACCTGAACGTCGTAACACGCCCACAAATCCGAAGGCGGCCAAAGCGAACAGTACCTGTCGTCACGCACATTCCAGCGGCCCGAACTGGGCCTGCCCGAAAAATACTGGGTCAGCATATTGGCGTCGAAACTCTGCCAGGCTCCTTCTCCATAATCGAGCTTCTTGCCGGTCAAGGCGACAAGTATCTCGTTGCCCGACAACTGGCGGAACTCCTCTGCGGCCAGAAATCCGGGCCACAGCATCAAAATCAGGGCAAACCGTCTCATCTCGGCACTCGCACCTTGTTCCCTAATGCATGCACGGCTAAACCCCGCGCAACGCCTCATCCCAAACACAAAAAGGTGCAGCCGCCAATGATTCCCCGTTATTCCCGCCCTGACATGGTTGCCATCTGGTCGCCCGAGACCAAGTTCCGCATCTGGTACGAGATTGAGGCGCATGCCTGTGACGCCATGGCCGATCTGGGGGTGGTCCCGCGCGAAAACGCCGAAGCCGTCTGGAAAGCCAAGGACGTGGAATTCGACGTGGCCCGCATCGACGAGATCGAAGCCGTCACAAAACATGACGTCATCGCCTTTCTGACCCATCTGGCAGAACATGTCGGCAGCGATGAGGCCCGCTTTGTCCATCAGGGCATGACCAGCTCGGACGTGCTGGACACGTGTTTCAACGTGCAACTGACTCGCGCCGCAGATATTCTGGTCGCCGACCTCGAAGGTCTGCTGGCCGCCCTAAAACGTCGCGCAATCGAACACAGGGACACTGTCCGCATCGGTCGCAGCCACGGCATCCACGCCGAGCCGACAACCATGGGCCTGACATTCGCGCGTTTCTACGCCGAGATGGACCGCAACCTGTCCCGGATGCGCGATGCGCGCGCCGAGATTGCCACGGGCGCGATCAGCGGCGCGGTCGGCACCTTCGCCAATATCGACCCGCGCGTCGAGGAGCATGTCTGCGATCAACTGGGTCTGGTCCCCGAGCCAATCAGCACCCAAGTCATCCCCCGCGACCGTCACGCGGCGTTCTTTGCCACCCTGGGCGTCATCGCCAGCAGCATCGAAAATATCGCCATCGAAATCCGCCACATGCAGCGGACCGAGGTGTTGGAGGGGGCTGAGTTCTTCTCGATGGGTCAAAAAGGCTCCTCGGCCATGCCGCACAAGAAGAACCCGGTCCTGACCGAGAACCTGACCGGGCTGGCGCGCATGGTGCGCGCGGCCGTGATCCCGGCTATGGAAAACGTGGCGCTCTGGCACGAGCGGGATATCTCGCATTCTTCGGTCGAACGCATGATCGGACCGGATGCGACAATCACGCTGGACTTTGCGCTGGCACGACTGACAGGCGTGATCGACAAGATGCTGATCTTCCCCGAGAACATGATCGAAAACATGAACAAGTTCCCCGGCCTTGTGATGAGCCAGCGGGTGCTGCTGGCGCTGACACAAGCTGGCGTCAGCCGCGAGGACGCCTATGCCATGGTTCAGCGCAACGCACTGAAAGTCTGGGAACACCGCACCGATTTCAAAGAAGAGCTGCTGGCAGACCCCGACGTCACCGCCGCATTGAGCGTCGAGGAAATCGAAGAGAAATTCGACCTTGGCTATCACACCAAACACGTGGACACGATTTTCGCCCGCGTCTTTGGTGAATAGCGCAGACGTTTGATTTCTTTCAGGACCCGGGTCGCTTCCCCGATCCGGGTCTTGTTTTTTGCCAGATTGACGGAATTGGGTTATCCTGCAGGTGCATTTTCCGGATGGGAGAGTCCAATGTTTCGAACCATTCTCTGCGCGTTGACATTTTCCTGCGTTGCATCGGTCGCACTCGCCTGCAGCAATCATACCAATCAGACCCAGTCCTGCGCACCCGGCACAATCTGGGACACCGAGACACAAAGCTGCACCAAAATCGTCAATAGCTGAAAAATCTTTCCTGCTTGTGAATAAAAGCGATCAGTCAATTGTTAGCTTTTCTGAAGATCACGCTATGCTTTTGACAAGTTCCTTTGAAAACGGAGTAGGAATATGCGCCTCGTACTAGCTTCAGCACTTGCCCTTCAGGCTTTTGTGCTCGCTCCCGCCGCGTTTGCAGCAGGTGGTGGCGACAGCAGCCCCCCAAAGCCGACGAACACGACGAAGAAATGCCTGTTCGGGCGCGTGTATGACGAGACGGCCGGTCGCTGTGTCAAACCGAACAAAACCAATTTCACCGAAGATCAGCTTTATGATGCAGTTCGGGAACTGGCTTACGATGGCCAGTATGAAAACGCCCAGGCGATATTGCGCGTGATGGATCAGAATGACGACCGCGTCATGACCTATTGGGGCTTTACCTATCGCAAGATGGGCGAACTGGAACTGGCCAACGTTTTTTATCAAAACGCTATCTCCGCCAACCCGGACAACATCCTTGCCCGTAGCTATATGGCGCAGGGTTTTGTTGCAGAAGGGAAAACCGATCTAGCCATAGCACAGTGGCGCGAGATCAAGGCACGGGGCGGCGAAGGCACATGGGCCGAGACCTCTCTGCGCGATGCAATCCGCACCGGGCTGACCTACAGCTACTGAGGTTCAGGGTAAATTTACCTGTTGCTTCGTAATCTGCTCGTGAAATCGCAATTTGGGACCGCGGGCAGATGCAAGACGCCAAAGCTCTGGTACATATATCTCCGGCTGCTTCGACGCCGGTGATCGAAGGGGAAGAAGAAGACGCGGCGCGTGTTGTGCCCCGACAGCTCAGCAACCGGCAAAAAGCCGCCGTTATCGTTCGGCTTCTTCTGAACGAGGGCGCCGACATTCCCTTAGAAGAACTCCCGGACGCCTTGCAGGAGAAACTGACCCATCAGCTGGGACAGATGGGTCTGGTGGACCGCGTCACGCTTGATGCGGTCGCTCGGGAATTCACGCGCGCGCTTGAAGGCGTCGGCTTGGCCTTCCCGCACGGGCTGGCAGGCGCTCTGGATGCCGTCAACGGCAAAATTACACCGGCAACGGCAGCGCGATTGCGAAAGGTTGCCGGCGCGCGTCAGATCGGCGACCCGTGGCTGCGCCTTCGTGAAATACCTATCGAAGATCTGGCCAGTATGGCACAGGCGGAAAGCACCGAAATTGCCGCCGTGATGTTGTCCAAGCTTGATAAGCCCAAGGCCGCAGAACTGCTTGGTCACCTTCCAGGCCCCGTGGCCCGCCGCATAACCTATGCCGTATCCAAAACGGCCAACATCACGCCCGAAGCGGTTGAGCGGATTGGATGGTCGCTGGCCGCCCAACTGGATCAGCGCCCTGCACCGGCCTTTGCGGACCACCCCGGCGCCCGCGTCGGTGCAATCCTGAACCAGTCAGCCGCAACAACCCGGGACGGGTTGCTGACCGCGCTGGATGAAGAGGATTCCGACTTTGCCAGTGTGGTACGCCAGTCCATCTTTACCTTTGCTCACATATCAACCCGCATCACTGCGCGGTATCGATCAACCCGTGCTAGTGACCGCTTTGGCGGGCGCAATCGCGGATGAAGACAGGGCTTCGGTCGAATTCCTGCTTTCCAACATTTCTACGCGCATGGCGGAAAATCTGCGCGAGGAAATGGGTGAACGGGGCAAGGTCAGGCAAAAGGATGCGGACGACGCGATGGCGCAGATTGTCGGTGTCATTCGCGCACTGGTGGATGAAGGAGCCATCACCTTGATCGAAGAAGAAGGCGATGGACAATAATGCTACACGCCGGAACGCAATGGTGATCCTTCTGGAATTGCTGAACGCTTGTGGTTGCGGTTTCTGACCTGTATGTCTGAGCCCGCAAATCGAATATCCGGTGAGACACCTACATGCCCGTCGAAAAGTCGGAACTGAGCCGCTTTGAGCTTGGTAAATACTACATCACCAGCCTTTTCCTCAAAGCTGTAATCGGTACGATGCGGCTATTGCCGTACGAGCGGCGCATTGCGGCAATGGGTGCCATTGTGCGCGGCCTGTCGCCGATTGTTGGCTTCACAAACCGCGTGCGCCGCAATCTCAAACTCACATGCCCCGATCTGCCCGATGCCGAGGTTCGCCGCATTTGCAGCGCCGTTCCCGACAATGCGGGCCGGGCGATCATGGAGCATTTTTCACCCGAAGGCTTTTCCGAGCGGCAGAAGGATGCCAAAATTTCGGGTACCGGCATCGCTGCTTTTGATGCCGCCGTGGCCGAAGGCAAACCGGTCATGATGATTACCGCGCATTTCGGACACTACCTCGCGGCCCGGATTGCGCTGCAGAACCGCAGCGGCAAACCCATCGGGTGCCTGTATCGCCGAATGGCCAACCCGTATTTCAATGACATATACGTTGAAGCTTTCTACAAAACCGGTGAGCCCATGTTCGAACAGGGTCGTCGGGGCATGGTCGAAATGGTTCGTTCGCTCAAAAAAGGCGGGATCATCGCCATCGTGTCCGACCTGCACGCCCATGGCGGAGAAGAACTGACTTTTTTCGGCAAACCGGCCGTCACCTCGGTTTTGAATGCGGAACTGGCGATCAAATATGGCGCCGTGCTGATCCCGTGCTATGCAGTGCGCCAGCCGAACGGGATCGATTTCGAGATCATTCTGCATGATCCTGTTCCGCATACTGACGCCAAAACCATGACCCAGTTCACCAATGATGATCTGGAAGCCGTGGTTCGCAAACACATGGGTCAGTGGTTCTGGATTCACCGCCGCTGGAAAACATGGAACGGGTTGGGGGTTCAGCCGGAAGATATGCCCTAATTCATTCTGCCTTAGCTGCAGCAACGATGGGCCCGTGCCCCGTTTTCTGCACCAGCACAACCGCAGGAAGATCCGAGGTCAACACCGTCGAAAACCGCTGTGGCGCGACCCCGTCCCACTGCCCGGCGCTCTGCCAGGATTCGACAACATTGGCGTAGTCCAGTTCGTGTCCCGCCAACTCGCCCCTGCGGATTGAAGCGTGTCGCATCGGAGAATACTGAACGACACGCACGTCATACGTTTCGCCCACCGGTAAATCGACGGGTGTCACATCCACAACGACGTCGTTTCCAGACCGGCTGGTATTGACCGAAGCCTTAGGGGCGGCTTTGAGATGCGCATCAATCAAACGGTTAAGTTCCCGCAATTGCGCGCCAACAATGTCCTGTTGGCCGTTTATCACCATCTGCGGTGTATAGATCATCGACCGCCCGCCCTGACGGGCATAGGCACGTTGGCGCGTGGTATGATCGGGATCGGCGAATTCGTCCTTCCAGCCGATGTAGTCCCAGTAGTCGACGTGTAGCGCCAGCCCGATGACGTCGTCGCGCTTGACCAGATCATGCAGGATTCGATCCGCAGGCGGGCAGGATGAACAGCCTTGAGAGGTGAAAAGTTCTACAACGACGGGATCGTTTTCAGCCAGAACCGGTGCCGCCAGTAGCAATGACGTAAGCGTTGAAAAGATAGTCATTCTGAACATGGCGGCCTCGGTTTGGTCGGTTGCCAGACAGGTTTAGACCGTTCAAAGATCAACCGCCAATCAAGGTTTCTTGAGACCTGTGACACCCAAAATGTAAAAAATGTGTGCAATGGTATACAAAAATTGCCGCACTTGTCGTGTTGGACCTTGAACCAAGGATAAACGTGATGCAGATACCCCTCAGCGAATCCCACAATCCACGTCATTTTGAGAGGGAGGCCATTAGATGCCCATCAAAGTCGGACAGGATACCGCCAAAACACGCCGCAGCCTGAGCGTGAATGGCAAGTCCATTTCCTATTACTCGATCCCCGCCGCGCAAGAGGCCGGTCTGGGCGATTTTTCCAAGCTTCCCGCCGCGCTGAAAGTCGTGCTGGAAAACATGTTGCGGTTCGAAGATGACGGCTTTTCGGTCTCGGTCGACGACATCAAGGCTTTTGCCGAATGGGGCGCCAAGGGCGGCAAGAACCCGCGCGAGATCGCCTATCGTCCGGCGCGCGTCCTGATGCAGGACTTCACCGGCGTTCCTGCCGTAGTCGACCTTGCCGCGATGCGCGACGGAATCAAGGGTCTGGGCGGCGATGCTCAGAAGATCAATCCGCTGAACCCGGTTGATCTGGTCATCGACCACTCGGTGATGATTGACGAATTCGGCAATCCGCGCGCGTTCCAGATGAATGTCGACCGCGAATATGAGCGGAACATGGAGCGTTACCAGTTCTTGAAGTGGGGACAGTCGGCCTTCAACAACTTCCGCGTTGTGCCCCCCGGAACCGGTATCTGCCACCAGGTGAACCTGGAGTATCTGGCGCAGACCGTCTGGACCGACACCGACCAGAATGGGGATGAAGTCGCCTACCCCGACACGCTTGTCGGAACTGACAGCCACACCACAATGGTCAACGGCATGGCCGTTCTGGGTTGGGGCGTCGGCGGGATCGAGGCCGAGGCCGCGATGCTGGGTCAGCCGATCTCGATGCTGATCCCCGAAGTCATCGGCTTTGAACTGACCGGCGATCTGGTCGAAGGCACCACCGGGACCGACCTTGTTCTGAAGGTCGTGGAAATGCTGCGTGAAAAAGGCGTCGTGGGCAAATTCGTCGAGTTCTACGGCGAGGGTCTGGACCGTCTGCCGCTGGCCGACCGTGCGACCATCGCCAACATGGCGCCGGAATACGGCGCGACCTGTGGTTTCTTCCCGATTGACGGTGAAACGCTGCGCTACCTGCGCAACACCGGCCGTGACGAAGATCGCATCGCATTGGTCGAAGCCTACGCCAAAGAAAACGGTTTCTGGCGCGATGAGAACTATGCGCCGATCTACACCGACACCCTGTCGCTGGACATGGGCACCATCGTTCCCGCGATCTCGGGCCCGAAACGCCCGCAGGACTATGTCGCACTGACCAACGCCAAGGCCGCTTTCACCAAGGAAATGGCCGAGACGTTCAAGCGTCCAATGGGCAAGGAAGTCGCCGTCAAAGGCGAAGACTACACCATGGAATCGGGCAAGGTCGTAATCGCCTCGATCACCTCGTGCACCAACACCTCGAACCCATACGTGATGATTGGCGCGGGTCTGGTGGCGCGCAAGGCGGCTGCGCTGGGTCTGGACCGCAAGCCGTGGGTCAAAACCTCGCTGGCACCGGGTTCGCAGGTTGTGTCGGCCTATCTTGAAGCCGCCGGCTTGCAGGAAGATCTGGACCAGATCGGCTTCAACCTTGTCGGTTACGGCTGTACTACCTGTATCGGCAACTCGGGTCCCATACAGAAAGAGCTGTCCGATGCGATTGCCGAGGGCGATTTGGTTGCCACGTCGGTCCTGTCGGGCAACCGCAACTTCGAAGGCCGTATCTCGCCTGACGTACGTGCCAACTATCTGGCCTCACCGCCGCTGGTTGTCGTTTACGCACTGGCCGGCACGATGGATATCGACCTGACGTCCGAGCCGATTGGTCAGGACAAGGACGGCAATGACGTCTTCATGAAAGACATCTGGCCGACCCAGCAGGAAGTTGCGGAACTGGTCGAACAGACCGTGACCCGCGAGGCGTTCCAGTCGAAATACGCCGACGTCTTCAAGGGCGACGAGAAGTGGCAGTCGGTCGAGACCACCGATGCGGAGACCTATGACTGGCCCCCGACCTCGACCTACATTCAGAACCCGCCCTACTTCCAGGGCATGGGGTCCGAGCCTGGCACGATCTCGAATATCGATGGCGCCAAGGTTCTACTGATCCTGGGTGACATGATCACCACCGACCACATCTCGCCTGCAGGTTCCTTTGCGACGACAACTCCGGCCGGCAAGTATCTGACGGACCGTCAGGTTCAGCCGCGCGAGTTCAACTCGTACGGGTCGCGCCGCGGCAACCACGAGGTCATGATGCGCGGCACTTTTGCCAACATCCGCGTCAAAAACGAAATGCTGGACGGCGTCGAAGGCGGCTATACCAAAGGCCCCGATGGCGAACAGACCTCGGTCTACGAGGCGTCGATGGCTTATCAGGAACAGGGCGTTCCGCTTGTCGTCTTTGGCGGCGAGCAGTACGGCGCGGGGTCTTCGCGTGACTGGGCGGCTAAAGGCACGGCCCTACTGGGCGTCAAGGCCGTGATCGCTGAAAGCTTCGAGCGTATTCACCGTTCGAACCTGGTTGGCATGGGCGTTATCCCGTTCGAGTTTACCGGTGGCGATACTCGTAGATCGCTGGGTCTTAAGGGGGATGAAACGGTTTCGATCCACGGTCTGGATACCATCCAGCCGCTGCAAGAGGTTCCCTGTACCATCGTCTATGGTGACGGATCCGAGAAGACCATCACCCTCAAGTGCCGCATCGATACCGCGCCCGAGATCGAATACATCGAGAACGGCGGCGTGCTGCACTATGTGTTGCGGAACCTAGCCAAAGCTGGCTGAGCCGGACCAGATATAGCTTTTTGAGGGGCGCCCTTTCGGGCGCCTTTTTCTTGCGCGGCATTGCCTCGCTCTACAGGGTATTTTCAAACAGAAGAAGTTGCCTTTTGCCCCTAACCCCGTTCTGGTGTGGGCAGGAGAAGCAGATGAAAAAAGTGGCATTGGTTACGGGCGGCGCACGGGGAATTGGGCGGGCGATTGTCGAGGAACTGGAAAAAGATCACCGGGTCGCATTCACATGGCGCTCCACTGAGCCGACGCAGTTGAAAGCGAACCACAACCTGCTGTCAATACGGTCTGACCTGACGCAAAAGGAGCAGCCAGAAGCTGTCATAGCACAAGTTCTGGATCATTTTGGCCAGTTGGATGTGGTCGTGAACAACGCCGGTCTGGTTGCCTCAACTCCGAAAGAGCATTTTGAAGCGGAAGACCATCGGGCGATCCTGGATCTGAACCTTCTGGTTCCGGCCGCATTGCTGGCAGCGGCCCTGCCGCACCTTCATCCGGGGGCGGCCCTCGTCAGCATATCTTCGGTCAATTCGGTACTACCACCACGTGACGCGGTCACCTATGGGGCCAGCAAAGCGGCGCTGAACCTCTGGACCCGCGCCATGGCGAAAGAGCTTGGGCCGGCCGGAGTTCGCGTCAATGCGATCGCGCCGGGTGCGATCAACATCCCCGAGGCACCACGTCCGGATGACCTGACCGAGTTATTCGTCAAGGACACCGCGCTGGGACGCGCCGGAACCCCAAGCGATATTGCCGGGGCCGTGCGATTTCTGTGTTCCGACGCGGCATCCTTCATAACCGGAGAGGTTCTGACGGTCTCAGGCGGGTATCGCCTTTGAATGCAGTCGGCCCAAGCTTACCAGCCTATTGCACTGCCGCCTTCTCCAGTGCAGGGCGGATCGTGCTTGCGATGACACGCTGGGTGATTGGCCCGGCATGGCGCAGAATGATGGTGCCCTCGCCGTCAATCACATAGGTCTCAGGTACGCCGTAGACGCCCCAGTCCAACCCCATACGCCCCTGCTCATCCCGTCCGATCCCAGCGTAGGGATCGCCCAGTTCGGTCAGAAAAGCTTCGGCATTACCCAACGGGTCTTTGTAATTGATGCCGTAGATCGGAATGCCTTCCTGCGCCAGAGCCTCCAGATTCGGGTGTTCGGCCCGGCACGGGGCGCACCAGCTGGCCCAGTAGTTGACCAGCTTGACCTCTCCGTCGCGCAGGGTTGCATCGTCGAAGCCGGATTTGCCGGGGAACTCGGTCATGACGACGGGCGGCGCGGTCTGGCCTTCCCGGGCCGAGGGCAATGCATTGGGGTCGTCGCGGAACATCCCGATTCCCGCCAAAACGGCAAACGCGCCAAAGATCAGCGGCGGCGCGATCATAAGTGGCGAGATCTTAGCCATTGCGCGTCATCCTCTGTTCGATTTTTTCCATTTCGGCGCGCACCTTGCGTCCGCGCAGCACGCTGAACACGACCAGCGCAACCAAAAGGACAATCGAGGCCGCATAGGCCGACAAAACCGTATCCGCATATTTACCAAGATCGGGGATCATCCGCCCACCCTTTCCCGTGCCAGCAGCGCCTTGATCCGGCGCGCCCGGATTTCCGTGCCGGCGCGATACAGCACCAGCGCGATGAACAGAAGGACAAAGCCAACGATGCACAAAAGCAGCGGGTAGAAATAGATGTTGCTGACCTTCTCTTCGGTATCCGCCCCGGTCACAGCTGCAGCGCGCATCACCGATGCACCCTGATGCAGACCCTGATTCCAGAAATTCACCGCATAGCGGCTGAGGATCGCAAAGACCGACCCCACCAGACACAACACCGATGTCAGGTCGGCCGCTGTATCAGGGTCCTCAATCGCCTCCCACAGCGCGACATAGCCCAGATAGAACAGGAACAGGATCAGGAACGAGGTCAGGCGCGGATCCCAGGCCCACCATGTTCCCCACATCGGCTGCCCCCAGATCGCGCCGGTTGCCAGTGCGATCAGTGTCATGACTATTCCGACCGGTGCCGCAGCCCGCGCAGCCAGCGCGCTGACATGATGGCGCCGCACCAGCCAGACCAGCGATGTCGCCAGCATCATCAGCCAGCAATTGATCGCCATCAAAGCGGCGGGCACATGCAGATAGATGATCTTGACGGTCGAGCCCTGTTTGTAGTCGTCAGGGGTAAAGAAAAACCCCCAGATCAGGCCGACGACAATGCAAACCGTCGAGGTGAACCAGAAGAACGGCAGCACACGTTCACTGGTGGCAAGAAACTTGCGCGGGTTGGCATATTCCCAGAGGGCGTTGGCTTTGGCTGCAATCGACATGGGCTCTATCTAGTCCGACTCGGGTCTGTTCTCAATTGACATCAGTCAAAGTTGTGGCGGTTCACCGCAGATTGATCCGCAGCACGGCAGCACTGGCAAAGGGCAGCAGGGCTATGGTTGCCGCCGTGATCCCGGCCAGCATCAACAGGGGCGTTTGTGTTTCCATCCCCGTCGCGCCGCGTCGGGCGACTTCGGCACCGAAAATCAGCGTCGGCACATAAAGCGGAAGAACCAGCAGTGACAGCAGCAGTCCGCCACGTTTGAGCCCCACGGTCAGCGCCGCGCCAAACGTGCCGATGACGCTCATCGCCGGGGTGCCGATCAGAAGCGAGATGACCAACCAGAAAAACCCCGGCGCAGGCAGGTTCAGCAACACGCCCAGAAACGGCGCGGCCAGGACCAACGGCAAGCCGGTGGTCAGCCAATGGGCCAGCGCCTTGATCGTCACGACAGCCTCGAGCGGCAGTGGCGCGGTGGCCAGAAGGTCCAGTGATCCGTCCTCCCAATCCAGTGCCAGAAGACGATCCAGCGACAAGAGGCACGCCAACAGCGCCCCCAGCCACAGGACGCCTGGCGCGATCGTCGAAAGCAGCGAGGATTGCGGGCCCACGGAAAACGGTACCAGAACGGTCACGATCAGAAAAAAGGCCAAACCCAGACCAAAGCCCCCGCCCGCACGGAAGGCCAGCTTCAAGTCGCGCAAAAGAAGGGCGATCACAGGAAACCTCCGTCAAAATCGTCGATGGGTTTTGGTTTGGCCTTGTTGGGACCGACATCCAGAACCTCTCCGTCAAGCCCTAGGTCGATATGGGTGGCGATCAGGGCCGAACCACCCTGCCCCAGATGTGCCCGCACCGCATCGGCGAACATCTGCACGGCATTGCGATCCAGAGACACGGTGGGTTCGTCCAACATCCAGATCGGGCGTCCGGTGACCAGCATTCGGGCCAGACCCAGACGACGTTTCTGACCTGCGGACAGGTTGCCTGCGTGGCGGTCTGCCAGATCATTCAGGTCAAAGGCGTCCAGCGCGGGCTGAATGTCCGGTGTGCCAAAAATCGAAGCCCAGAAAGTCAGGTTTTCTGTCACTGACAGGGTGGGTTTCAACCCATCCGAATGCGCGGCATAGGCGATCCGGTCTTCAGCCCCTTCGATCCGGCCAGCCAAGGGCGGTTGCAACCCGGCCAGCGTTCGCAGCAGGGTTGTTTTTCCAATCCCGTTGGGGCCGCGCAGGATCAGTGCGCGGCCGGGTTCCAGCACAAAGCTCAGTCCTTCGAGAACAGGGATACCGCCCCGGGTGACGGCAAGATCGCTAACGGTCAGTGTCATGAGTTCCGCTTATCTTATTGCTGCCAGACGCAAAAGGCGGGATTTGCCGCAGGAGAACAGCCTTTGCGTTTAAGGAAGGAAGCGGAGCGAGGGGCCAGCCCCTCGCGCTCCCCGGAATACTTTTGGCCAAATGAAGAGCGGATCCGGTCAAACGGGGATCAGGGCCAGCGCCACGCGCCGGCCTTCGGACAGCAGCACGTTATAGGTACGGCAGGCAGCCGGGGAGTTCATGATCTCGACCCCAAGGCCTGCGTCCTCCAATGCGACACGCAAGCCAGCCGGGATGTGAGACAGTTCAGCGCCGGTGCCGATGAAGACCACATCGACATCGTCGGACAACTCCAGCAAAGCCTCCTGATCATCGTAGCCGCCCCAACCGGCGGTGCCGGTCGGACCGGTTAGAACAGCCCCTTCGTAGACCTGCCCTCCGATGCGGAAGAAGCCAGGACCGTAGCCGTCAACCGGCGCAGAGCTGTTATATGTTATCTCGTTCAAGCGCATCGCCCGTGTTTATCCCCAAAGCGGCAAGCCCGACAAGGCCGCAACGGCAATCGCCAGATAGGCGCTTGCCCGGTAGATCCTCTCGCGCTCGGGCCGGAAAAGCCAACCTCCCAGCCAGTTTCCAGCCAGATTCGGAACGGCCAGCGCCAGACCCAGCCCGATCGACGCCAGGGTGACCCGGCCCATTCCTGTCAATATCCCAAGCAACAGGAAATCAAAGGCAAAGAGGAACAACAGAATGGTGGCCCGAACAACTTCAATCGGCAGCGGGCGCGACATGTAGAACAGAATGACAGCAGGACCCGGCAACCCTGCGACACCACCAAGGAAACCAGCGGCGGCTCCGATCCCCGCAACCATGGCGCGGCGCACGCGCCCCCGATAGCGCAGGCCAGAGGCAAGTACGGCGAGCATGAACAGTGAGATCAGACTGACCGCGTACCGGAACACCACGGGTTCCACCTGCGTCAGCAGCCACAACCCGATCGGCAAGGTCACCGCACAACCAAGGACCAGCCGCAGAAGATCCGACCGATCGACGGAGGCCCAGGCCCGGCGCAGATTCGGGACCGGACCGAAAATATCCATGACTGTCAAGGCAATCAGCGCACCGAACGGGCCCAGAAATGGCGCAGACAGGGGCAAAAAGATCAAAGCGGTGCCAAACCCGGAAAAGCCGCGTACGACACCGCCCAGAAAAGCCGCGAACAAAACAATGGCCAGCCCCGCCGGGGACTGGCCCGAAAGCTCAGGCATCGATGTTCGCGAACTGGTTTCCCGCCGTGTTTGACGGCTTGGACCAGTCGCGCTTGACCCCCAGCCACAGCAAGATGGTCGATGCCACGAAGACCGAGGAATAGGTGCCCACGATCACGCCCCAGATCATCGCAAAGACAAAGCCGCGGATCACGTCCCCGCCCAGTACATACAACGAGATCAGCGCCAGCAGAGTGGTGACCGAGGTCATCACCGTCCGGCTGAGTGTTTCGTTGATCGAAAGGTTCAGAACCTCTTTGAGGTCCTTTTTCTTGTACTTGCGCAGGTTCTCGCGCACCCGGTCGAACACAACCACTGTGTCGTTCAGAGAGTAGCCGACAATGGTCAGCAGCGCCGCGATGATGGCCAGGTCGAAGCGGATCTGCAGCTCTGAAAAGATACCGATGGTCAGGATCACGTCATGTACCAGCGCGGCCACTGCGCCTAGGGCAAACTGCCATTCGAACCGCAGCCAGATGTAGACAAGCACCGCAGCGATGGCCAAAGCCACAGCGATAACCGCAGTCTGGATCAGCTCGCCGGACACTTTTGGACCAACGGATTCGACCGAGACGAACTGAATATCCGGCACCGCAGCTTGCAACGCCCCTTCCACTGCTGTCACGGTTGCAGCGGAAACGGCTTCGGCATCGGCTTGCGCCTGAATGCGGATCATTGCGACGTTTTCGTCTTCGCCGAAAGTCGGATCGAAAATCTCGGTGATGGTCACGTCACCCAGTTCGAGCGGCGCGATGGCATCGCGATAGGTGCCCACATCAATTTCCTGCGCGCTTTGCGTCCGGATCGTGGTGCCGCCGCGAAAGTCGATGCCAAAGTTCAGGCCCTGGATCAGGAACGAGGCGAAGCCCACGATCATCAGCAAAGCCGAAATGCCCAGCCAGACTTTCCAGCGGTTGAAGAAATCGAACGAGGTTTCCTTGGGAACAAGTCTCAGTCGCATATCAAACCTCGATCGTTTTGGGGCGGCGGCGTTCGAACCACATGACGATCATCAGGCGCGTCACGAAGATCGCGGTGAAGACCGAGGTCAGAATGCCCAGACCCAGAGTGATGGCAAAGCCGCGCACCGGACCGCTGCCCATGGCGAACAGGATCGTCGCAGTGATAAATGTAGTGACGTTGGCGTCCAGAATGGCCGACAGCGCCTTTTCGTAGCCCAGTTCAATGGCACGTGAGGGCCCTCTGGCGGATTTCAGTTCCTCGCGTATGCGCTCAAAAATCAGCACGTTGGCGTCGACTGCCATACCAACCGTCAGAACGATGCCCGCAATACCCGGCAGGGTCAGCGTTGCACCGATCACCGAAAGAAGGCCGAACAGCAGACCAACGTTGATGATCAGCGCGATATTAGCGAACACTCCGAAAAGGCCATAGCTGAGCGCCATGAAGACCAGCACCGCGGCAAAGGCCACGGTGGTGGCCACCTTCCCCGCATCGATGCTGTCCTGCCCCAGTTCGGGGCCGATGGTACGTTCTTCGAGGAACTCCAGCCCGGCAGGCAGGGCACCGGCGCGCAGCAGCACAGCCAGGTTGGTGCTTTCTTCCACTGTGAAATTGCCGGTGATGATACCGGACCCGCCCGGAATGTGGGATTGGATCACTGGGGCCGAAATCACCTCATCATCCAGCACAATCGCGAACGGTGCGCCGATGTTATCGAGGGTATAGTCGCCGAACTTGCGCGCACCCGAGGTGTTGAACCGGAAGCTGACTGCGGGGCGACCGTTCTGGTCGAAGGACGGTTGCGCATCCACCAGTTCTTCGCCGGTCACGACCGGAGCGGATTCGATGGTGTAGAATACTTCGCTTTCGTCCAGCGAGGGCACGACTTTTTCACCGATACCCGGTACGGCATCCGGGTCGGTCCCACGGCCCACAACCGGATTAAAGGTCAGTTGCGCGGTCGTTCCGATGATCTCTTTCAACTCACCTGCGCTGCCGACGCCCGGGACCTGAATCAGAATACGGTCCGCACCCTGACGCTGAATGGTGGGTTCGCGTGTTCCGACCTCATCGATACGGCGACGGATGATTTCCAGCGCCTGACGCACGGTCCGGTCATCCGATGCCAGTTTCTCGGCTTCGGACAATTGCACGACGATCATGTCACCGTCGGCGCGCGCTTCGATGTCGGTCGCCCCAACACCGGTCAGCGTCTGCACCTGACGCGCAAGACCACGCACAACTTCCAGCCCGCGCGACATGCCCTCGGGCTGGCTGATCCTTACGCGAATCTCATCCGGTGCAGATGGCTGCTTGCGGATGGTGCCTACCGTCCCGCGTTCATCGCGCAGGGCGTCGCGAATTTCCGGCCACATCGCCTCCATTCGGGCTTCGTAGACATCGCTGGTCTGGACTTCGGCCAAGAGATGCGCGCCACCGCGCAAATCGAGGCCCAGGTTGACCAGAGAAGACGGCAGCCAGTTTGGCCACTGGGCGGCCTCGGCCTGCATTTCCGGAGTATCAATGCCAAGTTCAATGGCGGTTTTGGCGTCGTTCGATTGCTCGACACGCGTATAGAACGCATTCGGCAGGGCCATGAGCAGACCGATCACACAGACCGACCAGATCAGAACCCGCTTCCAGGTATCAATGTGCAGCATTACCCTGCCTTTTCAAGGGATTGTCGCGCGAAGTTATTTCGCAGGCTCGGTCTTGTTCAGAACCTGTGCAATGGTCGATTTGACCACACGCACCTTGACGCCTTCAGCGATTTCAACCTCGATCTCGTTTTCGCCTTCCTTGACCTTGGACACTTTGCCGATCATCCCGCCCTGGGTGACGACCTGATCGCCCCGGCGCACGGCGTCGACCATCGCCTGATGTTCCTTCATCTTCTTCTGCTGCGGACGGATCAGCAGGAAATACATGATCGCGAAAATCAGGATCAGCGGGAGAAACTGGGCGATTGCGCCACCTTCCATGGGACATTCCTTTTACTTTGGATCGCGGACAAGCTCCGCAAATTTGGCGGGAACCTATGCTTTGAGGTGTCCGTTTGCAAGCAAAGGCGGCGGTGTAACCCGTCCTGATTGTGTCACCGTGTCGAAAGATGTTTCCAAGCGTTGCAGATATACCCTAGGAACGACGGTCAGGCGGGGTATAGTCAGGCCGTGAGGGTCACAATGAAACAGCTATATAAATACCTGCAAGCATTAAAAGTTTTGCTGATCGCAGCCCTGCTGGCTTTTGCCATGTGCACTGCCGGACAGACACAGGAAGCACCCCCTGAAATTCTGGCCCCCGAGACCGATGACACGGATGTTTTCAAGGCCCCGGTGGTTGTCGACGGCGAAACACTGTTCTTTCTGCGCGGCTCAAGCGCATTGCCGGCATCGGAACGGGCCGAGCAGGTTCAGAAGATTATTGTCGAAGTCGCCGAATCTTCGGAAGACCCCGAAGTCGACATTACTTTCGAAAAAACCGATCTCGGTACACGCATTTTCGCTGATGGCGTCAGAGTTTCGATCGTTACCGTCGCCGATGCGGAACTGGACCAGATGGAACTGGACGTTCTCAGCCTTCTGCATGGCGACGCGATAGAAGAGGCGATTGTCGACTACCGTGCGAACCGGACGGACCAGGCGCGCGTGTCAGGCGCGATCGAGGCATTAGCCTGGACTGTCGGCTTTGCATTGTTTGTCATCATTATCATGTGGCTTCACCGGCGCATCCGGCGACGCACCCTGAAGCTGGTCAAGCGCTATCTCAAGGACGTCGAAACAGCGACCGCCAAAAGCGTTCAGGCCGAAGCGATTGCCGCCCTGATCCGATACGGCCTGAATTTCATCCTGCTGGTCATCTTCTTTCTGGGCTTTTACTACTACCTGTCCTTTGTCCTTCTGGCCTTTGCCGAAACCCGGTATTTCGCGCAACTGCTTCTGACCTATCTGACGGAACCCGTCCTGCTGATCTTCAAGGGCATCCTCAGCTATATCCCGAATCTGATCATGCTGGGCCTGATCGCCTGGATCACCGTCTACATCATCCGCGGCATGAGGGTGTTCTTTGATGCGGTCGAGGCCGGGTCCTTCGAAATGGGCGATTTCGAAAAGCACTGGGTGAATCCGACATTCAACATTGCCCGTGTCATCGTGATCCTGATCGCGCTGGTCTTTGCAGTGCCCTACATTCCGGGCTCGGATTCGGCCGCGTTTCAGGGGCTGACCATTCTGGTCGGCGCCATGCTGTCGCTGGGTGCGAACTCGGTCGTGTCGAACATGCTTGCTGGCCTGTTTGTGATTTATCGCCGTTCAACTTCGATCGGGGATCGCATTCAGATTGGTGACCATATCGGTGACGTGGTGCAGATCAAGTTGATGGAGACGCATCTGAAATCCATCAAGAATGAGCTGATCTCGATCCCGAACGCGCAGTTGATGAACTCGGATGTGGTGAACTTTTCCAAGCAAACAGATGGCACCGGCCTGTTGTTGCACACCACTGTCGGCATCGGCTATGAAGAGCCGCCCGAAAAGGTCGAGGCGATGCTGATCGAGGCGGCCAACCGTACCAAAGGGATCAAGTCCAAGCCCGTCCCCTTTGTACTGTGGACCGCGCTGGCCGATTACGCGATCAACTACCAGATCAACGGGTACACCACACGCGGCAGCATAATCCCGAAAATCCGCTCGGATCTGCATCGCAATATCGTGGCCGTTTTCAACGAAAACAGTGTTCAGATCATGACGCCCTCTTATATGGCCGATCCACCCGAACCCAAGATCCCTGCCGAGGCTTGGGACGGCCATCTGGCGCATGAAGTCACCGAAGAGGAAGAGAAATAGTCCGGGCGTCTTGTCCCGGCTACACCCTCCCCGCGAGATAGTGCATAAGCGGTTCCAGTGATTCACGTATTCAAGGATCTGAACAATGCACGACATCCGCGCCATTCGCGAAAACCCAGCCGCCTTCGACGCCGCCCTTGCGCGCCGTGGGGACGCGCCGATGTCGTCGGACCTGCTCAGGCTGGATGAAAGCCGCCGCGCCAAGATACTTGCCGCCGAGACCGCTCAGGCCGAGCAGAACAAGGCCAGCAAAGAAGTCGGCGCCGCCAAGGCGCGCGGCGACGAAACCGAGTTCGAGCGTCTGCGCGCACTGGTGGCCGAGAAAAAAGCCGAGATCGCCCGGATGCAGACCGAAGCCAAGGATCTGGACGCCCTGCTGACCGACCAGTTGGCGCGCATTGCCAACGTCCCTGCCGACGACGTGCCGCAAGGCGCGGATGAAAACGAAAATGTCGAGGTCAATCGCTGGGGTGCTCCGCGTAATTTCGCATTCGAACCCAAAGAGCACTACGAAATCCCTTCCGTTGCCGCGGCGATGGACTTTGAAACCGCCGCCAAAACCAGCGGCAGCCGGTTCGTGAACCTGTCGAAAGGCGTCGCCCGCATTCATCGCGCACTGGCGCAGTTCATGCTGGACACGCATATCGACAAGAATGGCCTGACGGAAATGCAGACGCCGGTTCTGGTGCGGGACGAGGCGATGTATGGCACCGACAAGCTGCCCAAGTTCGGCGAGGACAGCTATCAGACCACCAATGGCTGGTGGCTTATTCCGACATCCGAGGTTACGCTGACCTATTCCGTCGCCGGTGACATTCTGGAAGAAAGCGCCCTGCCCATCCGCATGACCGCGCACACCGCCTGTTTCCGGTCCGAAGCCGGAAGCGCGGGAAAGGACACGGCAGGCATGCTGCGGCAGCACCAGTTCGAAAAAGTCGAGATGGTCTCGATCACCCATCCCGACAACTCGGATGACGAGCAAAAGCGCATGCTGCGCTGCGCCGAGGATTTGCTGGAGCAATTGGGCATCCCCTATCGCACTGTGGTTCTGTGCACGGGTGACATGGGCTTCGGCGCGCGCCGGACCTACGACATCGAGGCATGGCTGCCCGGGCAGGATGCATACCGCGAGATCAGTTCGGTTTCGACAACAGGGGCCTTTCAGGCCCGCCGCATGAACGCGCGTTTCCGCCCCGAAGGCGGCGGCAAGCCGGAATATGTTCACACCCTGAACGGCTCGGGTCTTGCGGTTGGGCGCTGCCTGATTGCCGTCCTGGAAAACGGTCAGAATGAAGACGGAACCGTCACCATTCCGGATGTCCTGGCCCCCTATCTGGGCGGCAAGCTGACTTTGCAGACGGACGGCACGCTGGCCTGAAACAAAGAACCGGCAACCGTCTGAAACGGTGCCGGTTTTCGAAACAAGTCGAGGCGGAGAGGGACTACTTCTTCGCCTTTTTTTTGTCCTTCTTCTTTTTTCCCTCTTTTTTGCCGGACTTCTTGGCGGCGTCTTTGCCTGACTTCTTGGCAACGTCTTTCTTCGCCTTGTCCTTTTTGGACTTGGCCTTCTGTTTGGCCTTTTTGGACTTGGCCTTCACTTTATCTTTCGCCTCGGAAAAGGCCGCCTCCATCTCGCGCCGCTTCTTGGCGGCTTTTTCGGCTTTGGCCTTGGCTTTGGCCTTTTTCTGGGCTTTGGCTGCTGCCTGTTCCTTCGCAGCTTTTTCTTCGGCCGCCTTGCGCGCCTCTTCTTTTGCCCGCTTTTCAGCGGCAGCCGCAGCTACGGTTTTGCGGGCCGCAGGTTTTCGGGCCGGTGCGCGCCGGGACGTCGGCTTGGTCCCAGTTGGCTTGGCAACAGCTTCCTTGGCGGCTGCGATCAGTGTTTGCGCACGTGATGCACCAATGCGCGGGATTTTGACCAGATCAGCGGCGTTTGCCTTGGCGATGGCTTCCGCAGTTTTGAATCCATTGTCGCTCAACGATTTTGCAAGCGCTTGGCCCGCACCTTTTATGTTGGTCACTGCGGTCATTACTGGTCCTTTCCAATTCGTCGCTCGAATACATATATACGTCGGATGTACATCCCCCCAACCCCCTGATAGCTTGGCTCACCGCATGATGTTAGCCGCTATGAGCCAGATCGCCTGTCGTGGACTTCCTGGGGAACGGAACAAGGCGTTTAGCATCCTCATCCCAGAGCTTCAGGTTCAGTGCTGCCACCGCCTCGCGAAACTTGATCCGCCGCGGGGTGAATTCAGGCGGCAGGTTATAGTGGCAGGCGCGCAGTCGATAGGACGGGATGCGCGCGTTGAAATGGTGGATATCATGCAGCGTGATGCAGGCGACCGCATTGTCGAACCACCAGCCGAAGTCCAGCGCTGAAGAACCCTGCAAAGCGGCAACCTGTGGGTCCAGATCCGGGCGGCGATCCCAGTATGTGTCTTCAAAGTTATGCTGAAGATACACAAGAAACACCCCCAGCATTCCGCCCAACAACGAAAAAACCAACCAGACCAGAATCCCCGTTGTCCCGGCCACATAATAAAGCAAACCCAGAAACACGATGATCGACAGATTGTGCAACAGCACCCCACCTGCCCCAAATCGCACGGTGTTCTTGGGCCAGCGATAGCGAATGAAGTAGGTGAACAGCGCACCAACCGGCACGAGGATGAACGGATTGCGATAAAGCCTGTAGAACAGACGGGATTTCCAGTCTGCGCGCTGCCATTCGCGCAGCGTCATGGTGTGAATTTCACCGGTCTCACGATGTTCCAGATTGCCGATACCGGCGTGGTGCAGATTGTGGTTCTGCTTCATCACCTCGAAAGGTGCAAAGGTGAAGGGTGACAAGCCATGCCCCGCCCATTCGTTCTGTTGACGCGTCTCAAACAGGGAATGATGGCCGCAATCGTGCTGCAACACGTAAAGGCGCACTGCCGAAAATGCGAAAACAATGCCGGCCGGGACCATGACATACCACCGGTCCACGAAGATGATCGCCAAAGCCAGCGATGTGAAATACACCGCAAAAGTCCCAAAATAGCTCAGGCTGGCAAGCCGATTGTCCTGAACCGCATATCGGCGGGTATATTCCCTGAGATCCATAACCGCCCCACTTTCCTCTGTTGGCCGGTGTGAACGTTCATCGTCAGATTATACACGAATAGTCTCAAAGCAAGACCGGCGCGGGTAATTGTTATGCTCCAACAATGGCATAGATAGCATTTTCTTTCAGACATTGTCCAAGTGATCGGGGAAATCCGCTCAAGTCTTTGCCAAGCTGTTCCGTCACCGGCGCCGAGATTGACCCCACGGCACCTTTGTCTCGCATTCTCAAGATCAAAACTGACGGCGCCAGTACGTACAAATATCGCGATATTCTTATCTTTTTTGACTCATGTTCGCGATTGACCGAAAATCGGGGCCGCGTGCTTCGCAATTTTCATGAACCGGCCGAAGCGTACCGAGTCTTTGGAATCGAGCACATATCAAAATCCATGATCGGGTCCGGCTGCGTCAGCCGGACCTGACCCAAAGATCAGCCCCGCCCCTTCAGGTGCTTTGCCAGGGCCCCGGCGTTTTTCTTGCGCCGCCCCTTGTACGGGTTCTTGTCCCCTTGCCCTCGCAGGGTCAGCCGGATCGGTGTGCCGGGCATGTCGAAATCCTCACGCAACCCGTTCACCAGATACCGCGAATAACTGTCCGGCATCTTGTCCGGGTGCGAGCACATGACCACGAACCCAGGCGGGCGGGTCTTGGCCTGGGTCATATAGCGCAGCTTGATCCGACGTCCCTGCGGTGCCGGCGGCGGGTGCTGTTCCAGCATGGCTGCCAGCCAGCGGTTCAGGGCTGCGGTCGGCACACGGCGATTCCAGACGTCATGAGCGCGCAGGATGGCGGCACGAAGACGCTCAAGCCCCCTGCCCGTTTTCGCTGAAACGGTGATCAGCGGGGCACCGCGCAACTGGGGTAACAGCCGTTCAAAGGATTCTTTCAGATCGCGCAGTTTTTCTTGCTTTTCCTCTTCGATGTCCCATTTATTGACCGCGACGACCACGGCACGGCCTTCGCGTTCGGCCAGATCGGCGATGCGCAGGTCTTGTTGTTCAAACGGTATGGCCGCGTCCAGCAGAACCACCACGACCTCGGCAAACTTGACCGCGCGCAGCCCGTCCGAAACGGACAGCTTTTCCAGCTTCTCCTGCACCTTGGCCTTCTTGCGCATGCCGGCGGTGTCGAAAATCCGCATCGGCGTGCTGTTGCCATCGGGATCGGCCCAGTCGATCCGCAAGCTGATGGCATCGCGGGTAATCCCGGCTTCGGGACCTGTCAACAGACGATCTTCGCCCATAATCTTGTTGATCAGGGTGGATTTTCCGGCGTTTGGACGACCGACAACAGCGACCTGAAGCGGTTTCGCGTCGGTGATCAGGCGCGCTTCGCCTTCGCCCTCTTCGTCCAGTTCCACATCTGTCACAGGCGTCTCATCGGCCTGTTGTTCTGCCATCGCGTCCGCCAGAGGCATGAGGTGGGCGTAAAGGTCGGTCATTCCTTCGCCATGCTCGCCCGACAGGCGCACGGGCTCTCCCAAACCCAGATTATAAGCCTCAAGCACGCCGGCATCCGCCGCGTTCCCTTCGGCCTTGTTGGCCGCAAGGATCACATGTTTGGATCGTTTGCGCAGGATTTCCGCGAACATCTCGTCCGTGGGGGTCAGCCCCACACGCGCATCGATCATGAACAGGCAGACATCGGCCATGTCCACCGCGCGCTCGGTCAAGCGGCGCATCCGCCCCTGCAGACTGTCATCCGTTGCATCCTCAAGACCCGCCGTATCGATCACGGTGAATCGCAGATCGCCAAGCCGCCCTTCGCCTTCGCGCAGGTCACGTGTCACGCCGGGCTGATCGTCGACCAGGGCCAGGCGCTTGCCCACAAGGCGGTTGAACAGTGTGGATTTGCCCACATTCGGGCGCCCCACGATAGCGAGGGTCAGCGACATGATACTCAACTTTCAAGACTCAAGATGCGCCCTTTAGCGCATCTTGCCGTCAACGGAAAGCGTGCAGTGCACCTTTGGTGGACACGATATACAACGTGCGCCCCGCAACAACGGGCGACGCGGTCGCCCCGCCGGGGACTTCGATCCGGTGAACCAGGGTTCCGTCAACCGGGCTGTAAAAGCGCACATACCCGTCATTTGAGGCCACAACGATGCGCCCGCCTGCAAGGATCGGACCATAGTGCGCAAAGATCGCCCCGCGCCGTCCGGGCTTGTCCTTGACAAAGCCGGGCAGGTCCTGCGCCCAGATCACCGATCCGTCTGTTGCGTTCAGTCGCACCAACTGGCTGCGGTCGCTGATCAGGAAGACGCTGTTTCCGACCGGCCAGACCGTATCAACCGCACCTTCGTTGGCGGTCCATTTACGTTCTCCGGACCCACCTTCCAGTGCCACGGTCCGGCCCGAGTGGTTGCCAATGTAGATCGTGTCCCCGGTTACCATTGGCCCCCCGGTGACATCAACGATCCTGGCCGCCGCGCGACCACGACGTCCGCCCGCGACGGAAGCGTTCCAGCGGCGGATGCCGCCCCTGCGGAACGTCGCGGCAATATCGCCGGACCCGAAGGCAAAAACCGCGAGGTCCGAAGTCAGCGCGGGCGACGGCGCCCCAAGCACGTTCCCAACGCTGGGTGTTCCTTCGACCTGCCAAGCAATACGACCATCCTTGGTATTCACAGCCCAGCCGGTCTCATCCCCGGCGACGACGTAAAGCAACCCGTCTTTCACCAGCGGCGCACCGCTGCCGGTTGCGTTCAGCCGTTTTTGCCAGCGTTGCGCGCCGGTCTTGGCATCCAGCGCCGTGAGGCGACCAAACCCGGATGAGACGTACAAAACCCCGTCGGCATAGGCCATTCCGCCACCTGTCGCGTCGGAATCGCCGTCGCTTGGAGGGATAAGGTTGGTGCTCCAGGCGACCTGCCCCTGAGGTGTAACGGCCGATACTGTGGCTCCGGAATCAAGGGTATAAATCAGCCCGCCTGCAACAACCGGTTCCGCTGTAATCCGTTTCTTACGGGAATCGCCTTCGCCAATCGAAGTGGACCAGATGCGCTGCGGTGCTGAGCTGAGCGCAGCGTTTGTGGTTCGGAAAGCGGCTGTGCCCGGACTTTGCGCCCAATTGGCGTTCGATGTCTGCCCCGGCAGGCTGATTGGTTTGGACCCACGGGTTTCAACAGTTTCGGTATCGGACGCAGGACGGATGTCTTCGCGCTCACCGGGCAGAATGACTTCGGGTTCCTGACAGGCCGCAAGCGTCGTCAGGGCAATCGCCGCCAATGGCAGTCCAATGCGGGGGAATAGTCTCGTTACCATGATGTTCCGAACTCGCCTGTCGTCATTCTTGTTTCGCTGTCTCAATCAGCCTTGCTGGGCGACCAGTTGTTCCGGTTCGCCCCCCAGTGCCACGATCAGCTGGGTCGCACGCTGTTGCAGATCGACACCAACTTCGGCATCCTGCCGCAGCGCTTGCAGACGATCAATCGCGGCGGCGGTGTTGCCCTCGGCGACATCAATCAGCGCAAGCTGTTCTTCTGCCAACAGGCGCAGCGGCGCACCGGGCGTGGCCAGTGCCTCGAATTGCAGGCGACGCTCGTCCGCCGAAAGGGTCTCGCTTTGCAACAACAACGCCTTGAAGCTCGCGATGGCGCGATAGATTTCGGGCAGATCAGCTTGCGTCGCAACCGCGTTCAGGCTGGTCACGGCATCCTGCGCCGAACCGGCCTCGTTCTGCGATGCGGACAGCAGCATTTTCAGAACTGCGTCCCCACCCGGAGATTGCGTTTGTATCCCGCTTAGACCGGCGGCACGTTCGGCGGAATCATCTTGCGACAGCGCCGCAAGAATTTCATCGCCCAGCGCCTGAGCCTGACTTGTGATGCTGGCTTTACGATATTCGTTGAAAGCGGCCCCGCCTACAATAAGTACAACCGCCGCAATGCCCACCCAGCCCCAGCGGCGCAAAAGCAGATACAGCCGGTCGCGGCGCACCTCTTCTGTCACCTCATCAATGAAACTGTCGACGTCGCTCATCCCTGCCCCCAGGCTTAGTGTCCTGTCATATTAGCGCCATGTCATACCCCGGCACCACGTCCAAGCCAAGGGTCCGATTTCGCACATTTTCACCAGCTTAGTGCGCCCTTGCGAAAAAAACTAAACCGAACTATTCAGTTCAGTATGGAAATGGCCTATGCCGGACCCCATTTTGAGGCATAAGCGCCAGTGAAAATCTGGCAATGAATCCTAGGAGAATTTCTGCATGCGATTGATTTCATTCGCAAACGCGCTTTTGGTAATTGTTGCATTATACTTTTTGGTGTTCGAAAGGGACGCCCTGTTCGCCTTTGCTGGAAAAGATGACGTAACGGAAGCACAAGCCGCTGAAGGTGGTGAGGGCGCGGAAGCTGCCCAAAATCCGGATGCAATCAAGGTCGTCGCCTTGCGGTCATCGGCGCGCGAGATCGACAGCGCAGTGTTGTTGCGTGGCCAGACCAAGGCGAACCGTCAGGTCGAAGTGCTGGCCGAAACGATATCGACCGTAGTGTCGGAACCCAAGCGCAAGGGCACTTTTGTCGAGGCCGGAGATCTTTTGTGCGAACTCGACCCTGGCACCCGCCCGGCCAGCCTGGCCGAAGCGATGGCGGGCAAGCTTGAGGCCGAAAGCCGTATCCCCGAAGCCGAGGCCCGGCTTGCCGAAGCACATGCGCGCGTGGCCGAGGCCGAGATCAACCTGAAAGCGGCGCGTAAGCTGTCTGAAACGGGTTTTGGGTCGGAAACACGTCGGATCTCCAGCGAGGCCGCCATGAGCACCGCTGAAGCAGGTGTGAAATCGGCCGAAGCGGGTCTGGAGGCCACTCGCGCCGGTATCGAAGCTGCCGCGGCCGAGGTGAAAGCGGCCCAGCGCGAGATTGACCGCCTCACCATCGAAGCGCCGTTCCGTGGCCTGCTGGAAAGCGACACGGCGGAATTGGGCAGCCTGATGCAGCCAGGATCGCTTTGTGCAACCGTCATTCAGCTGGATCCGATCAAGCTGGTGGGTTTTGTTCCCGAGACCGAAGTGAACCGGATCATTGTGGGGTCCGAGGCTTCGGCCAAACTGGTGACCGGTCTTGAGGTTACGGGCCGTGTGACGTTCCTCAGCCGTTCCGCCGATGAAACCACCCGGACCTTCGAGGTTGAGATCACCGTTCCGAACTCGGAACTGGCCATCCGCGACGGCCAGACCGCTGACATTCGCATCGCAGCCGAAGGCGCCAAGGCGCACCTGCTGCCGCAATCCGCATTGACGCTGAACAATGAAGGCCAATTGGGGGTTCGCACAATTGCAGCGGGCAATGTAGTCGACTTCATGCCTGTTCATCTGCTGCGTGACACCTCAAGCGGTGTCTGGATCGACGGATTGCCTGAAACGGTGGATATCATTGTCGTCGGGCAGGAATTCGTGACCCAAGGCGTCAGTGTTGCGCCGACCTACCGGGAATTGTCGCAATGACGGGTATTGTCAGTTGGGCCGCCGACAGGGCCCGAATGGTCCTGGCCTTCATCGCGATCTCGTTGATGGTTGGCGGGTTTGCTTATGTCAGCCTGCCAAAAGAAGGCGAGCCGGATATCGAAATCCCGGCCCTGTTCGTCTCGGTTTCGTTTCCCGGCATTTCGGCCGAAGATTCCGAAAACCTGCTGATCAAGCCCATGGAAACCGAACTGGCGGATCTGGACGGTCTGAAGGAAATGACCGCCACCGCCGCAGAAGGCTATGCCGGGATTGCACTTGAATTCGACTTCGGCTGGGACAAGACCGCGATCACTGCCGATGTCCGCGACGCGATGAACAGCGCGCAGGCAGATTTCCCTGAAGGTGCCGAGCAGTATTCGCTGAACGAGATCAACTTCTCCGAATTTCCAATCGTCATCGTCAACCTGACCGGCGCGGTTCCCGAACGCACAATGGCCCGTGTTGCCAAAGACCTGCAGGACGATCTTGAAGCACTGGATTCCGTTCTGGAAGCCGGGATTGCCGGCAATCGGGACGAACTGCTTGAAGTGGTGATCGACCCATTGCGGCTTGAGGCATACAACGTCACCGCCGCAGAACTGATCAACGTTGTGCAGAACAACAACCAGCTGATCGCTGCTGGTGAGGTCGAGACGGCGCAAGGCACATTCTCGGTCAAAATCCCTTCGTCCTTCAAGACGGCGCAGGATGTTTACGGGCTGCCGGTCAAGGTCAATGGCGACCGCGTTGTCACGTTGGGCGAACTGGCGCAGATCAATTACACCTTTGAAGACCGTGAAGGCACTGCCCGGTTCGATGGTGAGGCCACCGTTGCCCTGCAAGTGGTAAAGCGCAAAGGCTTTAACGTCATCGACACGGTCAACGAGGTCAAAAAGGTCGTTGCCGAGGCTCAGAAGATCTGGCCACCGGAACTGGCGGCAGCAGTCGATGTCGGCACGTCGAATGACCAGAGCCGTATCGTCGGCTCGATGGTAAGCCAGCTTGAAGGTTCCGTCCTGACGGCCGTTGCGCTGGTGATGATCGTTGTGCTGGCGTCGCTGGGTACACGTGCCGCGCTGTTGGTGGGTTTTGCGATTCCGACCTCGTTCCTGTTGTGCTTTGCCTTCCTGGCCATGATGGGCGTCAGCATTTCGAACATGGTGATGTTCGGCCTGATCCTTGCGGTCGGGATGCTGGTCGACGGGGCCATCGTGGTGGTCGAATACGCTGACAAGCGCATCAAGGAAGGCGTCGGCCCGATGCACGCCTATGTCGAGGCGGCACAGCGGATGTTCTGGCCCATCGTATCATCGACGGCGACCACGCTTTGTGCGTTTCTGCCCATGCTGTTCTGGCCTGGCGTTCCGGGCGAGTTCATGAAGATGCTGCCGATCACGCTGATCTTCGTTCTGTCATCCTCGCTGATTGTAGCGCTGATCTATCTGCCCGTGATGGGCGGTGTTTCGGGCCGTTTGAGCCGGACTTTTGACCGCACGTCGAACTGGCTGCGCGCGCGAACCCGCTGGTGGGTACGCGCCCTATTGGTTCCGCCATCGCTTTACCTGATTTTCCTGGGTGCGATGCAGGTTCTGAACCCGACCTATCTGTTTCCAATCGGTGGTACAGCAGGCAGTTTGTTCGGCGCGTTTCTGTTTCTGACGGGCGCCTTTGCAGGGTCGGTCACGCTGAGCGCGGCAAAGATCGAACGCCGCGAAGACGACCATGTGCACACGGCCAAGGAACACACGGTCTTTGGCTATATGGTGAAATTCCTCGTTGGAAATCCGATCATGCCGATCGTCTCGATCGCGGTGATCGGCTTTGCCGTTGTATCTGTGATGACGGCCTTTTCGAACAACAACCGCGGCGTCGAGTTTTTTGTTGAGACTGAGCCCGAACAGGCCACCGCCTATGTCCGCGCCCGTGGCAACCTGTCTCTGGCGGAAAAAGACGCAATTGTTCTGGCCGCTGAACAGACCATCAGCGCGCACCCGGCTGTTATCAACGTCTTCGCCTTTGCCGGTGAAGGTGGGCTGAACCAGAACACCGGTGGCGCGCAGGCCCCCGGCGACACCGTTGGCCGTGTGCAATTCGAAATCATCCCGTGGGAAGACCGCCCGAACGTGTCAGAGCCGATCCTTGGCGGGCTGTTTGACCGTCATTTCATCGACCCCAAATACGACGGCGATAGGGTGCTTGAGGAACTGACCGCAAATCTGGCCAAACTGCCCGGCATCATCGTCGAGCTTCAGCCGCTGGATCAGGGTCCGGCCTCGGCCAAACCGGTGCATCTGCGCATCAAGGGCAACAATTGGGAGGAGTTGACCTCAGCAACCCTGTCCGCGCGCGAGGCGTTCGACACCACCCCCGGTCTGGTCAGGATCGAAGACACCCTGCCCCTGCCCGGCATTGACTGGCAGATCGACGTAGACGTGGCCAAGGCGGGCCGCTTCGGGGCCGATGTGGCGACTGTGGGCGCTATGGTGCAACTGGTGACACGCGGTATCCTGCTGGGTGAGATGCGCCCGGACAATACCGATGAAGAGGTCGAGATTCGTGTACGCTTGCCCGAAGAAGACCGCGTTCTTTCCACGCTGGATTCGCTGAAGGTCCGCACTTCGGATGGTCTGGTGCCACTATCGAATTTCGTAACCCGCAAGCCGGTTGAAAAACTGGCCGAGATCAACCGCATCAATCAGGAGCGGTATTACGACATCAAAGCGGACGTAGAACCGGGGCTGAGCAAGGTCGTTATCACCGACGCGGACGGCACAGAACAAAGGCTGGCCGTTGTCCGGGCGGTTGCGGAAGGCGCGGAGCCTAAGGGCGCGACCCTGACCAGCCCCGATGGTGAGGCGTATGAGATTGTCGAGCTGACCGGTAGCCAGAGCGCCGAGGATATCCGGTCTGCGATTAAGGATGGCGACGCGCAGTTCTCGCTGATCAACCCCAATGAACGGATTGCCGTCCTGACGGAGTGGTTGGATACTGGACCTTTCTCGAAAGCGGTCAGCTGGGAATGGACCGGCGACCAGGAGGAACAGGAAGAGTCCGGCGCCTTCCTTGTGAATGCATTCATGGGTGCGCTGGGATTGATGTTCGTGATCCTGCTGGCGCAGTTCAACTCGTTCTACAACTCGGTGCTGGTGCTGCTGGCGGTTGTTCTGTCCACAACCGGGGTGCTGATCGGAATGATGATCATGCAACAGCCGTTCTCGATCATCATGACTGGGACGGGCATCGTGGCGCTGGCCGGGATCGTGGTGAACAACAACATCGTTCTGATCGACACTTATCAGGAATACAGCCGCTACATGCCCCGGATCGAGGCCATCGTCCGCACCGCCGAGGCGCGCATTCGTCCGGTTCTGCTGACCACTTTGACCACGATGGCGGGTCTGACACCGATGATGTTCGGTCTGTCGCTGGACTTCATCAACGGCGGTTATTCCATCGACAGCCCCACCGCCCTGTGGTGGAAACAGCTTGCCACTGCGGTTGTCTTTGGCCTGGGTATCGCGACCGTACTGACACTGATCGTGACACCATCGCTGTTGGCGCTGCGAGTCTGGGTGGCGACCTACACAATCTGGCTGGGCAAGGCACTGGCCCGCGCCTCGGCAGGCCGCGCCAGCCGGCTGGCACAGGATATGGCCATTGGACGGGCGGCGCGAAAAGCGCAGGCGACCGAGGTTATCTGGGAGGACGATGAGGTCACAGACGCTCTGTCCGTGGCCAAACCGGACCAGGCGTCGGATCAACCACCCAATCCGCCTCTGAAAGCAGCAGAATAAAGATCATGGGCCGGCCAACACCGGCCCTTTTCAATTCTGCAATCGTGTCCAGGTCTGATGGCCACAAAGGTGATGTTCACATCCTTTGACCTTGAGCGTGTCGCCCTGCAACGTCATCTGAGGCACCGCCTCGACATCCAGTAGTGGCACCCAGAACTCTCCGCCGCCATATGTGCCCGAACCTTCGCTGGACACATCCCAGAACAGTTTCTTCCCGATATTGGGCGTCTGCACCTCTTTTCCGGATTTGTCATAGGCCGACAAAATCTGACCGCAAAACTTGCCGCCACACGCCGTAATCTTGATGTGCGAGATCAAGTCCTTTCGATCCGGCTCGGTCTTCCAGACGCCTTCGATCGGATCAGCTGCGGCCAGTGTGGGAAGGTTGATTGCCACGGCAAGTATGCCCGCAATTGTGCCTTTTCGAACAAATCGACGCATCGGAAATCTCCTGTAAGAACAGGCTTATTTTATCACAAAATCATCCTGCCGGACACAACGCGCGTCAGGCAGCCTGCGTGTCCGATTGCTGCCGGTTCCATAGCTGCGCATAGCGCCCGGCTCGAGAGAGCAACTCGTCATGCGTGCCCTGTTCCAGGATCTCGCCCCGTTCCAGCACAACGATGCGATCCGCTTCGGCAATCGTGCTCAGGCGGTGAGCGATGGTCAGCACAGTCCGCCCCTCTCCCGCCCGCGCCAGGGCGTCCTTGATGTCCTGTTCGGTGTCGGTATCCAGCGCCGAGGTCGCCTCATCCAACAACAAAATCGGCGGATTCTTCAGCAAGGTGCGCGCTATACCAACGCGCTGCTTCTCACCGCCTGACAGTTTCAGCCCCCGCTCGCCAACCTTTGTGTCATAGCCGTCAGGCAGGCTGGCGATGAAGTCGTGTATCTGAGCAGCTTTCGCGGCCTCTTCCACGTCGGACTGGCTGGCCCCTTCGCGGCCATAAGCAATATTGTAGCGGATCGTGTCATTGAACAGCACGGTGTCTTGCGGCACGACACCGATGGCCGCGTGCAGACTGGTCTGACTGACATCGCGGACATCCTGTCCGTCGATTTTCAGCGCGCCACCGGTGACATCGTAGAACCGGAACAAAAGCCGCCCGATGGTCGACTTGCCGGACCCAGTCGCCCCGACGATTGCAACGGTTTGCCCTGCCGGTACGGTCAGGGATACCCCTTTGAGGATTTCCCGGTCGGCCTCATACCCGAACCGCACATCTTCCAACGTCACCTCGCCGCCATTCACCTTCAAATTGGGTGCACAAGGCTTGTCGGTTACCTCGGCGGGCTGTTCGAGCAGATCGAACATCTGCCCCATATCCACCAGAGACTGGCGGATTTCGCGATAGACCGTGCCCAGGAAATTCAGCGGCACGGTGATCTGGATCATGTAGGCGTTCACCATCACGAAATCGCCCACCGTCAGGCCTCCGTTCTGCACGCCGATGGCCGCAAGAACCATGACACCGATCAGCCCGCAGGTGATCAGGAAGGACTGTCCAAAATTCAGAAAGGCCAGCGAATAAGCGGTCTTGAGCGCGGCCTTTGCATAAGCCTTCATCGAAACGTCATACCGTTCGGATTCGCGCATCTCCGCATTGAAATACTTGACGGTTTCGAAGTTCAGCAGGCTGTCGATAGCGCGCTGATTGGCTTCGGTGTCCTGATCATTCATCTCGCGGCGCAGCTTGACCCGCCATTCCGTCACCGCGAACGTGAACCAAATGTAAAGTGTGATGGTGACGGCGACGACAACCAGGTACCACACGTCGAACAGCCACATCAGGATGATCGCAACCAGCAGCAGTTCCAGGATCAGCGGCCCAATCGAAAACAACAGGAACCGCAGCAGGAACTCTACCCCTTTGACGCCCCGCTCGATAATCCGGCTCAGGCCGCCTGTTCGGCGTGTCACGTGATAGCGCATGGACAATTGGTGGATATGCTGGAAGGTTTCCAGCGCAAGCGCACGCAAAGCACGCTGTCCAACCGGTGCAAAAGCCGCATCGCGCAATTGCTGGAACCCAACGGTCATCATCCGCGCGACGCCATAGGCCACCGTCAGCCCGACAGCACCAAGCGCTATGGGCGGCACACCTTCGCCCGCCAACGCATCGACCGCGCCCTTGTACAGAATCGGCGTATATACCGCGATCAGCTTGGCCACGACCAGCATCGTCAGCGCCAGAACAACGCGGCGCTTTACCCACGGCTCGTCATCGGGCCACAGGTAAGGTGAAACCTTTCGGATCGTGCGCCAGCCAGAGCGCCGTTCGTCAGGTTCTGACCCGTTATCAGATTGCATTTGGGCTGTCCGTCGCTTCACGTGTCTGTCCTGAGATCAGAAATAGTCCCCCGCCCCCAAAAGGGCCAGAGCCGGGTGGTCATTCGGGAATGGTAAAGATCTGACCCGGATAAATCAGGTCCGGATCACGGATCGAGTCGCGGTTGGCCTCGAAAAGTTTGACGTAGAGAATACCGTCACCAAAACGTTCCCGCGAAATCGCCCAGAGTGTGTCGCCTTTCTGAACCGTGACCGACCGGATTGCGGCGGTTTGGCTCTCGGCATCCGCTTCATCCAACTGATCAGCGGCTTGCAGCGTCTCGATTGGCTCTCGCTTGAATGGGGTTTCCAGTCGACTGACGACAGTTCCGTCGGGGGCTACCTCATCCACCCGCAATGTATAGATACCTGGGTCGATACCCTCGATCTCGCCCCGCCATTTTCCGTCTTCCGCAGACGGAAGATCGCCGACAAGGCGGTTGTCCAGATAAAGGCGCACAGCCGATCCGCCCTGCGCACGCCCCGTCAGCTCGACTTCGCCGGTTTCCGAATAGCCGATTGTATCCAAAGCAATCTGATCCGGCTGCTGAGTTTGCGTCGCCGGAGGCTGCACCAGTTCGACACCTTCTTCACCAGACCGCAATACGGCGACCTGCTGATCCTGAGAAGCCTCGGCTGCCGGTTCAGATACGGTAGGTTTAGTTTCTGCCTGTTCAGTTTCTGCGGTGTCGGTTTCGGCGGTTTCAGTATCTGCCGTTTCGGATTCGGGCTGGGGCTGATCCTCAGAAGATGCCTCAGCCGTCTGCTCCTCTTGCGAAATCACAGGCTGTTGGTCTGTTCCCGTGTCTTCCGCTGCTGCGGTCTCGGTCGGTTCGGGTTCCGTGACTTCCACTTCGGATGCACCGGGCACAACCGTTTGCGCTCCGGCTTCCTCTGACGGCTCGGCCGAAGCCACCTCGGTCTGTTGCGGCTCGGGCGCGGGCAGCGCCGCTATCAGGTAATCATCCGAACGCGACGCCGTGGCTCCGTCGGATGTCTCAAGCACCAAGCCCCTTGCGATATCGGAGAACGGGATCACCAGAAACTCGGCAAATTGCCCGCTGGCATCGACCGTGAAGCTGTGCACAGGCTCTCCATCCAGCAACACGCGGATTTCGGAACCCGGTTCGGCGGTGCCGGACAACAGGGCGTTCCCGTCCGTTTCTATGAAAACCTGATCCAGAGCAGGCGCGATGACCGGCGTGGGCGCAGGTTCAACTGCCTCCCCGGTCTCAGCCTTTTCCTCGCCCGCTGGTTCCGGTTGGCTATCGCCTTGCCCGGCCTGATCTACAGACTGCTCAGGCTCCGCCGTTTCCGCAGGCTGCACAGACTTTTCAGCGGTTTCTTCTGCTTCGGTGGTGACATCTTCCTGTGGCGCTTCGGCAGCGAGTTCGGTCTGCTGAGGCACCGGAGTGTCCTGTTCATCGCCAAAAATGCCGGACAGATACAAACCTCCCGCTCCGATCAGAGCTGCAATTCCAGCGATCAATCCCCAGAGGAAGTTTCCAGAGCTTCCGCTTCCCGACTTGGCGTCCATTCTTTTCCTTTCACTCCGCAGCGCAAATGCTTTGACTTTCACACATTCTGCCTGACGGTTGAGGCAACCTATCAATCCCGCTATCAGGGGTCAAAACCTCAGACACAAGCCCGGAGAACCCATCTGATGTCTCAGAAATCAGTCTGTGTGTATTGCGGGTCACGCAATGGCACAAATCCCACCTATGCCGCAGCCGCCGAAGCGTTCGGCACATTGCTGGCAAATGAAGGCTGGCGTCTGGTTTATGGTGCCGGAGATGTCGGGCTGATGGGCGAGGTCGCGCGCGCGGCGCAGTCCGCCGGAGGGGAAACTTTCGGTGTCATCCCGGTGCATCTGGTCCGGCGCGAGGTCGGCAAGACCGACCTGACCCATTTCGTGATCACCGAGACCATGCACGAGCGCAAGAAGGTCATGATCATGAATGCAGACGCGGTTGTCGTTCTGCCGGGTGGCCCCGGGTCGCTGGACGAACTGTTCGAAGCCCTGACATGGCGGCAGCTAGGCCTGCACGACAAACCCATCCTGATCCTGAATGTTGATGGATACTGGGACAAGCTGCGCGAACTGGTCGCGCAGGTCATGGATCAGGAATTTGCCGATCCATCGCTAGGCGAGTTCCTGACCTGGGTGGACTCCCCAACAGGGGCCATTGAGGGCCTGCGTTCGCTTCTGACTTAACTTAGGATGTTCGGAACCCCGGGGGACCGTTTGGCCTCCCGGGGAAAAAATAGTCAGGAAACCGCAGGCTTTGCCAATCGCTGACGCAAAACCTGTTCGACCTTGTGCAACGGGTGGTTTGTCAGGGTCTTGTCGACCTCGGCGACCACTTTGGCCAGCACTTCGCTGTGCAGGCGGCGGCGCAACAGGCCCAGAACATGAGGGCTGGCGACAAGAACAAGCCGCTTGAACGCACCTTTCAACCCCTTTCGATTCAGCAAATCCGCCACATCCTGAACGAACAAGGATTTGGCGTGGGCTTTCCAGTTCGTCTCTTCCATGGCCGACTTCTGGTTCGGCCCGGAATCGAACCGGCGTCCTGCCCTGTCCTTGGGTTTGTTGTCCGCTGTGTCCTGCTCTTCAACCGAGACGACGACAAGATTGGGATCTTCGGCGTCTGTGATGTTTTCCATCACCAGCGCCTTTTCCCCGTCTGCGATGATAACCCATGTTCCCTGTTCAATTGCGACCATAGTGATCTCCTGTATCGGCCGTTGAGGTCGCCCCCCGCCCTTTGGGCACAAGTCTTTTGTAGCGTGCCAACAGTGGATTGGCGCGCTTACTGTCGCTTGTCTATTTGATTTGCAGCTCTCTCCTGCCGCCTACTTTACGTAGGGTCTGCGGGGCGCGATACAATCCCGGCGAAGGCAAAAGTCGACGTATCGGCAGGTTTTCACCAGCGCTAAGAAAAGGATCAGGCCGACATTTCGATCACTGTAATCTCAGGCGTGACCCCCAGCCGCACGGGCAGGATTGAACAGCCAATACCGCCTGAAACCACCAGATCCCGCCCGTTTTCCTGCACGTGCCCATAGGCGTACCGATTGCCATAGCGGGATGGTACCACGGGCGACCAGCCAAACAGGCGCACCTGTCCGCCATGAGTATGCCCGGACAGGGTAAGCGCAACTTCCTTTGGTACTTTTGGAAAAATATCCGGTTCGTGCGCCATCATCACGACCGGCGCATCGTCCGTTACCTGACTCAAGGTGCCCGGCAGATCATCCAGCCCCTGATACCCGCCGCCTTTGCGCCGGATAGCCCACTGATCCTCAAGCCCGGCCAGCCAGAATCCTAACGCCTCAAGCTTGATCGCAGTGTTCGACAGAACCGTGATGCCTTTGCGTCCCAGCGCCTCGGCGTAGATATTCGGCCCACCACCCCTTAACTGAGCCTGCCGGTCATCCCACCAGTCGTGGTTGCCCAACACCGAAAACACCCCGTGCGGCGCATCAAGATCAGAAAGAACGTCGGCCAGATCGTCCGGCCTGACCGGCTGCATGAAGGTTTTCAGGTCTGCCGAGTAATCCCCAAGCAGCAATATGAGATCCGGCGCCAATGCGTTGGTGCGCCGCACGATCTGGCGAATGCGGTCAAGCCCGATCATCGGCTCTCCGACATGCAGATCAGCCAGAACCGCAATACGAACCGGGGGCGCAGTCCAGTCGGTTCGTTTTAGGCGCCATTTACGTACGCGCAGCCGCAAGGCCGGCTCGATGAAAAAGCCATAAGCCGCAGTAAAAAGGCCTGCCAGCGTAACCGCCAGCAGACCCCGTATGAACCCTCGTCGGGTCAATGATTACATCCGCGATGCAACGTTTTCCCAGTTCACCAGATTGTCGAGGAAGTTCGAAAGGTAAGCCGGACGCTTGTTGCGGAAGTCGATGTAGTAGGAGTGCTCCCACACATCGCAACCCAGCAGTGCGGTTTGGTTAAAGCACAGCGGGTTCACGCCGTTTTCGGTCTTGGTCACGGCCAGCGAACCGTCCGCGTTCTTGACCAGCCACGCCCAGCCCGAGCCGAACTGACCTGCTCCAGCGGCGCTGAACTGCGACTTGAATTCGTCAACCGAGCCGAAGCTTTCGGTCAGCGCCTTCTCCAGTTCACCGGGCATAGCGTTGCCGCCGGGGCCCATCATTTCCCAGAACTGGTTGTGGTTCCACAGTTGGCTGATGTTATTGAAGATACCGTTCTGTGCGACTGCGTTTGCGTCGTAGGTGCCAACGATGATCTCTTCCAGCGACTTTCCGTCCCACTCTGTCCCGGCGATCAGCTTGTTGCCGTTGTCGACATAGGCCTTGTGGTGCAGGTCGTGGTGATATTCCAGTGTTTCCGCGGACATACCCTTGGCTGCCAGCGCGTCATGTGCATAAGGAAGATCAGGAAGTTCAAAAGCCATATCGGCCCCCTGTTTAAAATGTAAGTTGCGGTTCCCAAGGTTAAATGCTTTGGCAGCCGCCGCAGGTCAAGAGCCGAGACAAGAAAACCCGGAGGCAGACGATGCTGACACAGGCCCGCAAGATGTTCTACCGCGCCCGCGGATACTATGCGGGCAACCTGAACGGCGAGCCGTTCCGTCTGGACCCCTATCATTCGAAATTCTGGCGCAAGGCGTCTGCGGGTGACTGGGAACCCGAGACCTTCGCCGTCCTTGATGAGTACCTGACGCCGGGCAGCGATTACCTTGACATCGGTGCGTGGATTGGCCCCACCGTCCTTTATGGCGCACGCAAGGCGCGGCATGTCTGGTGTTTCGAGCCGGACCCGACGGCCTACCGACATCTGGCGTGGAATCTGGACCTGAACGACATCCACAACGTGTCGGCCTTTGGTGTGGCGCTGTCAGACCAGTTCGGTGTGGCCCGCATGGCATCCCTGCGCGGAGAGCCCGGCGATTCCACCAGTTCATTGCTTCATGACGGCGCACATGGCAGCGATGCGCTGACCATTGCCTGGGATCAGTTCGAGGCGGTTAATGATCTGTCTGGCGTGTCACTGGTCAAAATGGATATCGAAGGGGCCGAGTTCTTCGTACTGCCAACCCTGTTGTCATGGTTGGAAAAGGTGCGGCCTGCACTGTATCTCTCTCTCCACTCCCCCCTGTTGGCCGACGAAGATCGCCTGACCCGCACATCCGAGCTGCTGGAAAGCCTTTCCTTTTACTCCAATGCTTGTGACGAAAGCGGGCAACCGGCAGACGTTCAGACAATGCTCAAACCCGAAGAATTGACACGCTATCGCGCGATTGTTCTGCACGGGTAGAATGCGACAATCCACCTTCTCATTTTACGTGCGGTTCTGCTCGTTTCCCCGAGCCAAACCCGTTCCCTTCCGCCATTAACTTATTGATGAATAAGATAAGAAATGAAACGACTATTTGGATTTATCGTTGCGGCTTTTGCCGCTCAGACGGCAGCGGCTGAAGATTTGACATATCATTGCAAGGTCAAGGGTCGGGAAGGCTGGATCGCACCGGAATACTACTTTCGCATTGATCCAGAAGCCAACAAAGCGAAGGTCGTCAGTAACTACCACGACTGGATGGACGCAAACCTGAATACCCGCAGAAACGACATTTACCAGATGAGCTGGAAGGTCACATTGCCGAGTTCGGACGGTCAGGCGGTGCGCATGCGGTATCAGGCAAACCTCGATCAAGCCAAAAACAAGATCAAAGTCCGCGGCAGCTTTGGCAACGTAAGTGCATCAAACAAACCTTACGGGACCGGAAACTGCGCGTTGGTCAAATAAAAAAGCCCCGGATGACCCGGGGCTTCTATTTCAACTGCACTTAGGCAGAGGTCAGTAAACCCCAACTTCACTGCCCGGCTGCGCCGCGACTTTCAGCAGTTTGAACACATAATCTGCGGCGGACCGGAAACAAACCACCCGGAAGGTTTCGGTGTCATCCATCCAGAACGCACCTGCCACCTGTGCCAGACGCGAGCGCCGAATTTGGCCGGGCTGGAATGCCTCTTCCGAGAACTCGACCGGAGCCAGCTTGCCCAGTACCTCGCGAGCGCTGCCGCCCGAGATGCGGAACACTGCGCGGGCATCCGAGACGTTGACGGCCAGGGCGTGTGTGCCGCTCAGGGCATTGGTCATCGCGGCCAGCTTGGCTTCGACCTCGGCGTAGGGCACCAGCACCAGCAATTCGTCGGTCGACATCCAGCAAACGCCGGTATCGCCGTTCACCAAAGCCTCGCGCTGGCCAGGAACCTTTTGGCCCGTGGCGTCTTTGACCGCCTTGGCAAGCACCTTGTCGGACAGGTCGCCGCGCAGAGTGATCATACCCTGCAGACCGCATTCCTCGACCTTGGCAATGCCGTCGAAGCTTGCGTGATTCAGTGCGCTGATGGGTTCAGACATTCTGCTTCTCCCCGTCCTTGTCGTAGAAGATCGGATCCACGATCTTGGCTTTGTAGACTTTGTCATCCGTTCCCGGGAACTCGACAATCTCGCCTATCCGGTCAGGCCCGTGTTTGATCAGACCCATGGCGATGCCCTTGTCCAGGTTGGCCGAGTAATAGGTCGAGGTCACGCGTCCGATCATATTGCGCTGACCGTTGGCGTTGACGCCCTCACCCACTGCGTAGGCACCATCCGGCAGAACCGATCCATCCACAGTCTCAAGCCCGACCAGTTTCCAACGTTCAGGATCGGCCATGTGGCTTCGCGAATGGGCGCGTTTGCCCAGATAGTCCTCTTTCTTTTTCGACAGCGCCCAGTGCAGCCCCAGATCCTGCGGGATCACGGTGCCGTCGGTCTCGTCGCCGATCATGATAAAGCCTTTCTCGGCCCGCAGGATGTGCAGACATTCGGTGCCGTAAGGCATCACGCCGAACTCTTTACCTGCCTCCATCAGCGCGTCCCAGAAAGCCTGCCCCTGAGAGGCCCGTACCGCGATTTCATAGGACAGCTCACCCGAGAACGAAATGCGGTAGGCGCGGCAGTTGAAGTCACCGATCTTGCCATCACGCCATTCCATGAACGGCAGCGCTTCTTTGCTGACGTCCATGCCGCCCAGCTTCTCAAGCACTTTGCGGGCGTTGGGGCCGACCACGGCGACCTGCGCGTATTGCTCGGTCACGTTGGCCACGAAGACTTTCCAGTCCCACCATTCGGTCTGCAGCCACTCTTCCATGTGCCCATGGATACGCTCGGCCCCGCCGGTGGTGGTGTGGCACAGCCATGTGTCCTCGTCGACGCGGGCAACAACGCCGTCGTCGATCAGGAAACCGTTTTCCGAGCACATCAGGCCATAGCGGCATTTGCCGACCTTCAGCGTGGACATCATGTTGGTGTACATCATGTCGAGGAACTTGCCGGCATCCGGGCCTTTGACAATCAGTTTGCCCAGCGTCGATGCATCAAGCAGGCCAAGGTTTTCGCGGGTGTTCTTGACCTCGCGATTGACCGCGTCATGCACGGACTCTCCGGGACGCACGTAGGCGTAGGTCCGGCGCCAGTGGCCGACCGGCTCCCAGTCGGCGCCGTTCTTGTCATGCCAGTTGTGCATCGGTGTTTGGCGGATCGGCTGGAACACTTCACCACGCGCTTCGCCGCCGATCGCGCCCATCGAAATGGGGGTATAGGGCGGGCGGAAGGTTGTGGTGCCGACCTTCGGAATTTCGGATTCCAGCGCATCAGCCAGGATTGCCAAACCGTTGATATTGCTCAGCTTTCCTTGATCGGTCGCCATGCCCAGCGTGGTGTAACGCTTGGTGTGTTCAACGCTTTCGTACCCTTCACGCGCAGCCAGCTGGACGTCGGAAACTTTGACGTCATTCTGGAAGTCGAGCCAGGATTTCATACGCAGCTGGATTTCGGCATTGGCAGGCATCAGCCAGACAGCTTCCATCGCCGCTTCGCCGGTAGCTTCCCCAGCAGGGGCCTTGGTGTTCTTCGGTTTGAACCCGGCCGCCTTGGCCGCCGCTTTGCCAGCGGCATGGGCATCGGACAGCACCTCGCCCAGCGCCAGAGGACCGTTCGAGGAACCCGCGGCAAGAACGAAACCTTCACCGTTTGCACCCAGAGGCGGGCGCGCCGGATCGGGACGGAAATGGGCTTGCGCCTCATCCCAGATCAGCTTGCCCCCACAATGCGACCACATGTGAACCACCGGAGACCAGCCCCCCGACATGGCAACCGCATCGCACTCAACTTCTTCGCGAGCGCCGCCGATGCCTTCCTGATTGCAGATCGCAACTTTCTTGACACGTTTGCCGCCTTTGACTTTGGCGATGGCCTTGCCCGGATCGACACGGATGCCAAGCTGACGCGCCTCTTCGGCCAACGGCCCGGCAGATGTACGTGCATCGACAACGCGCAGGACGTCGACACCCGCCTGTTTCATCAGGATCGCCGTGCGATAAGCATCGTCATTGTTGGTGGCGACGATGACACGCTCGCCGGGGGTCACACCCCAATTGATCACATAGTCGCGCATGGCCGAAGCCAACATCACACCCGGCACGTCATTACCGGCAAAGGACAGCGGACGCTCGATCGCGCCTGTTGCAGTCACGATCTGTTTGGCCCGGATCCGCCACAAGCGATGGCGCGGGCCTTGCGTGCCCGGTTTGTGATCGTTCAGACGCTCGTAACCCAATGCGTAACCATGGTCATAAACCCCTGCGCCCATGCAACGGGACCGCATGGTAACGTTGCTCATTGTTTCGAGTTCGGAAACCAATTGTTCCACGAACTTATCCACAGGCTCACCATTGACGGTTCCGCCGTCAACCGGAGCGCGACCGCCCCAATGTGCAGTCTGCTCGATCAGCAGAACCTTGGCACCGGATTGCGCCGCTGCTTTGGCCGCCTGAAGACCGGCCACGCCGCCGCCGATCACCAGAACATCGTTGAAGGCGTAGAAGTGTTCATAGGTGTCCGCGTCCTTGGTTTCCTTGTCCGGCGCTTTGCCCAGACCGGCGGACTGGCGGATGAACGGTTCGTAGACATGCTTCCAGAACGGCTTGGGATGGATGAACATCTTGTAGTAGAAGCCGGCCGGCAGGAACCGCGACAGGTGAGTGTTGACGGCACCGATGTCGAATTCCAGGTTCGGCCAGTGGTTTTGCGAGATCGCGGTCAGGCCGTTGAACAGCTCGGTCGTGGTGGCACGCTGGTTCGGCTCGAAGCGGCCGCCCTGCCCGAGACCGACCAGAGCGTTCGGTTCCTCGGCCCCGCTGGCGACGACGCCACGCGGACGGTGATATTTGAACGACCGGCCCATCATCATCTGATCATTAGCCAGAAGGGCCGAGGCAAGCGTATCGCCTTCGTAGCCCTGCATCGCGGTGCCGTTGAAAGTAAAGGTGACCTGTTTCGACCGGTTAATCAGTCGGCCTAGTTTTGCGAGACGGGTGCTCATTTTGCGGACCTTTCGCAGGTGGAGGTTTCGGAGCCTCCGGCGGGAGTATTTTTAAAAAGGCGAAGCATCAGGAGAACTCTCTCCACGTCCAGCCGGGCCGTTTTGCGGTGATGGCGTCCTTGATGTCTTGCGGCGGCTCGGAGGTCTGAGCGGTGTAGGTGCCGAACACTTCGAGCGTTTGCGTACAACGCGCGGCGTGGAACCACTTGCCGCAGCCATTGGCGTGCCGCCAGCGTTCGAAATGCACGCCTTTGGGGTTTTCACGCATGAACAGATAGTCGTGGAACTCGTCATCCGACGAGCCGGGGCCAAAGCGCTTCAGATGAGCCTCGCCACCAGCGGCCAGTTCGGTTTCTTCGGCGTCAACGCCGCAATAGGGGCAATTCAGGATCAGCATTTTGTCATCCTTTCAGCAGCAAGCCGTCGTTTGACGTCCGCGCAATTCGTAGTCAGGGGCAGAGACGATTTTTCGGCGAAAAATCTCCATCAATGCGCCACCCCGGCGGCGACGCTTTCGTCGATGAAGCGGCCCTCTTTGAAGCGGTCCAGCGAGAAGGCTTCGGTCAGCGGCGAATGACCGGTGGCCATCAGCTGTGCCATGCCCCAGCCCGAACCCGGGATCGCCTTGAAGCCGCCCGTGCCCCAGCCGCCGTTGATAAAGCAGCCCTGCAGCGGTGTTTTCGACAGAATGGGCGAGCGGTCGCCGGTCATATCCACGATCCCGCCCCATTGGCGCAGCATCTTGAGACGCGAGATCATCGGGAAGGTCTCGACCAGCGCGCGCACCGTTTCCTCGATATGGTGGAACGATCCACGCTGGGTGAAGTTGTTGAACCCGTCGGTTCCGCCGCCGATCACCATCTCGCCCTTGTCGGACTGAGACATGTAGCCGTGCACGGTGTTGGCCATTACGACAACGTCCATGCAGGGTTTGATCGGCTCTGACACCAGCGCCTGCAGCGCGATGGCTTCCAGCGGCAGGCGGAAGCCTGCCATCTCGGCCAGTTGCCCCGAGTGCCCGGCAACAACGATGCCCAGCTTGTCACAGTCAATGGCGCCCTTGGTGGTATCGACACCAACCACGCGGCCATTGTCCGAACGGACGCCCGTGACTTCGCACTGCTGAATGATGTCCATGCCCATCGCGGAACAGGCGCGGGCATAGCCCCACGCCACCGCGTCATGGCGTGCGGTACCGCCGCGTTCCTGCCAAAGCGCGCCCAGAACCGGATAGCGCGGGCCGTCCAGATTGATGATCGGCACCAATTCCTTGACACGTTCAGGCGTAATCCACTCGGTCTTGACGCCCTGCAAGGCGTTGGCGTGTGCTGTGCGCTGATAGCCGCGGATCTCGTGCTGTGTCTGCGCCAGCATCATCACGCCGCGCGGGCTGAACATGATGTTATAGTTAAGGTCCTGGCTCAAATCCTCATAGAGGCTGCGCGCCTTTTCGTAGATCGCCGCCGACGGGTCCTGCAGATAGTTCGAGCGGATGATCGTCGTGTTCCGGCCGGTGTTACCACCGCCCAGCCAGCCTTTTTCAATTACGGCCACGTTCTGGATGCCATAGTTCTTACCCAGATAGTATGCAGTGGCCAGACCATGCCCCCCTGCGCCAACGATTATTACGTCGTAGCGTTTCTTGGGTTCGGGTGACCGCCAGGCGCGTTCCCATCCTGTGTGGTAACGAAGCGCTTCGCGCGCAACGGCAAAGGCTGAATAGTGTTTCATAAGCGAATCCATCCGGTTCGGTGATTGGGCGCAGATATGACCTGTGGCGACAGTTTACCCCTGCCGCACAACGCCGCAATATCGCACTATTGCGACATGTACGCCATTCGCGGCCATTTGTCCCTTTTGTCGGGCGGCCAGCGGGTCTAAGTCAGGGCAAGCGTTTCGGAGATACTATGACGTTCTGGGTCCTGATCTTACTGACTGCACTGCTGATTGCCGTGTTTTTGGGATATTCCATGCTGCGCAACAGGAAAAACCGCGAACCTGCCGCGGCCTACGACCTGCGCGTCTACCGTGAACAGTTGGCGGGCGTGGACCGGGACCTGGCCCGGGGTGTAATCCCAGCAGCGGATGCCGACAGGGTACGCACCGAAATCTCTCGTCGCATTCTGGCTGCGGATGCGCAGATGCAGCAGTCTGCAGCGGGCAACGGCCCGTCGCGTGCCGTTACGGTCGGATCACTTGTTGTCGTGGCGCTTGTGCTGGTGGGTGGTGCAATGGGGCTTTATCGTCAACTCGGTGCCAACGGGTTGCCGGATCAACCACTGGAAATGCGACTGGAAATGGCCAAGAGCCTGCGCGCCGATCGTCCGGATCAGGCCGAATTTGAAGCGTCGACACCACACGCGCCGGCGCCTCAGCTGGAAGAAAGCTATGTCGAACTGCTGGGCCAGTTGCGCGAAACCGTTGCTAGCCGGCCCGACGACTTGCAGGGTCATATTCTGCTGGCCCAACATGAGGCCAACGCAGGCAATTTTCAGGCTGCTTACAAGGCGCAGCAACGCGTGATCGAACTTTCGGGTGATGCAGCGCCAGCGGATGCTTATTCCCACCTGGCCGAGATGATGATTCTGGCGGCGGGCGGATATGTTTCGCCCGAGGCTGAGGACGCGCTGAAACAGGCGCTGGATCGCGACCCGCATCATGGACCTGCTCGGTACTATTGGGGGCAGATGCTTGTGCAGACCGGACGACCCGACCTGGCCTACCGGCTTTGGGCCGATGCACTGGCCCAAGCGCCCGCCGGCGCACCCTGGGCAGATGCGATCCGCGCCCAAATTGACGAACTGGCCTTCAGGGCGGGCGTTTTCAATGCTCCGGAAATCCCGGCACCTTCCACCGCGCCAGGCCCTGATCAGGCCGCTGTCGACGCAGCAGCGGAACTGACGCCGGAAGAACGTCAGGACATGATCCGCGGAATGGTCAACCAGTTGTCGGACCGGCTGGCAACCGAAGGCGGATCGCCCGAAGAATGGGCCCGCCTGATTGCAGCACTGGGCGTTCTTGGCGAAGCGGAACGGGCAAGCGGAATATACGACGAAGCGCAATCTGTTTTCGCCGGCAATGCCGATGCGCTGGACATGCTGGCCGCGGCCGCCCGAAGGGCAGGTCTGGAACCATGATCCACGATCAGTTCGAAGATTTCGCCGCCGCGCTGGCCCCGATGACGGCGCTCATGGGGTTGGACCTTGGCGAGAAGACGATCGGCGTGGCGGTTTCGGACCGGATGCGCGGGGTGGCCAGCCCGCTCGAGACGGTCCGGCGCAAGAAATTCACGCTCGATTCCGCGCGGCTTCTGGAAATTGTTGCTGACCGCGAAATCGGAGGAATACTTCTGGGCCTGCCCAAAAACATGGACGGAACTGAAGGCCCCCGATGCCAGTCAACCCGCGCTTTTGCCCGGAATCTGTCGCGCCTGACGGACCTCCCCATCGGTTTTTGGGACGAGAGATTAAGCACAGTTGCGGCAGAAAAGGCACTGCTTGAGGCGGATACGACACGAAAACGTCGCGGACAGGTTATTGATCACGTCGCTGCTGGTTATATTTTGCAAGGAGCGCTCGACAGGTTGCGCTTTCTTTAAAAAGGCGGGTTGGCGCGATGACAAACATGGTTTGGAAAAGGAATGAGGTGGAAAGCCCCTGCGTCCAGATCTGTGTTGTGCACCCGACGGAACGTATCTGCACAGGATGCTACCGCACCCTTGACGAGATTTCGCGCTGGTCCAAGATGGAAAGCAGCGAGCGGGCGGAAATCATGACAGACCTGCCGGCTCGTAAACCGCGTCTCGCGAAACGGCGTGGTGGCCGCGCTGCCCGCCTGAACAAAGGCTGACACTTCAATTCCAGAATAGACCTGTCTGAAGCTGCGCCGCTGCGGGCCGAGTGAACTCCGAGGGGGTTGAGTTCGCGGATCGTGAGTGAGTGGCCAGCACAGCGGCGCGATCAGTTCAGTTGTCTCTCCGCGAAGGGATCAGCCAGCCGTAAGCCAGGATTTTGCGTTTTCGATTTCGTCCGATGGGAAATACTGCGTTCGCGCTCCCAACACGTGGCTTGCCACTTTTTGCGCAATCCTCTGCCAGCCCTTGTCGCCAACAATTGCTGCGCGATCAAGCATCCCGATATGCCCCTGCGCCAGACGGAAATGTGCAGCCAGTGCCGTCAGCCCCTGCCAGCCATCAAATTCCCGCAGATCAATCAGTAACCTGAACCCGTCCCGCTCGCTAAGCAAGCTGTCCAGATCGGTCTCGGCCTGCTTGTATTCATCGGGGTCCAACTTGCCCATCAAGGAAATCTGAATACACGGGCCGCCCAGATCTGTGACATGAATGGCCCCGAGGGATTCGCGCATCCAGCGCCGGGCGGCTTCCAACTCGGTCATCTCGAATACCTGCACCGGGCACGGCAGGATCGGAGCTGCCAGCCGGATGCTAGTCTGAACCCAGCCCTGATCGGCCACCACTGCGATCCGGTCGAAGCCGCGCCAATGGCTCAGACCAAGTTTGGTGTCAGACCACGCGGCTCCAAGGTCGTAACCTTTGAACTCCGGATGCACGATCGCCAGAAGGCGAACCGCGTCATGCTCGGTCAAAGCAGCTTCGATGGCCGGAACAAGGGTCGAAGCATAGTCGTCGGCAGTGATCTGGCCAGACAGTTCAACTTCAATCTGTGCACCATCAGAATTCGTGTGGACGGTCATCATACCGAAAATCCTCCAAAGCTAAACAATGGCAGGACGTTACGGAGTTTCGAGCCACTCGGCTACACCCCCGGCACATTCAGGGCGGAAATAGGCGATCATCCGTCCGTCGGGCCCACAACTTGCGGTCTCAGCCCACGGGGCGACCCCATGCAGACAGTGTCGATGCAAAAGATATGCCTCGCCCGGCGCGGCCGGCAGTTCGATTCGAGGACACGTGTCGAAGACCTCTCGTCGTGCCGTCTGGTAGATTTCGGTTACGTCGATCTGATGCAGTGCCTCATCCGGGTGTCCGGCCATGGCGTTCCGAAAGGCAGCCCCCATGATCTTGTGGCTCCCCTCCCACAGAACCATCGGCGAAGCATCGGCGCTGGCTTTGTTCAGGGGAATTCCCAAAATCCACGCGTGCGGCTCATCCACATGTCGGCGGCGGCCAGTGCCAGAGGGGCGCAGTCCGTCCACATGGGCGGCATCCTTGTTTCGCCTGTACCGTGCGGCCGCCTCGCTTTCGCCACGTCGGGGGCGCGGGTAGCCGGGGTAGATGACCGAGACCTGCCCTTTGTGCAGCGGCAGAACACCGTACTGCCCAGTGATGAAGTCCATCGCATGCCCGGCCAGCGGCAGCGAACGCCCCACCCGGCCCTGGCGATCATTGGTCAGAGCATCGACACCGATGAACCACGTCCCCTCGCAATCGAGCCACGGAGCGTGCGCCGGGTCCGAGACCGAGCTTCGGGCGGCAGGCAAAGCCTTTTCAACCCATTCGGCCAGAACCGGATCATAAGGAAACGAGATCCAGCCCTTATCTTGAAAATGGTCTACCATCCCACCGCCTTGCGAAGCATGTTGAGGGCGACCAGTGTCAGAAACACGGCAAAAACCCGTTTTAGGGGTTTCGGATCCATCGCGTGGGCCAGTTTCACCCCCCAGGGCGCCGTAATCATCGTCATTGCGACCACCACGCCAAACGCAACCAGATTAACCGCCCCGATTGTCAGAGGCGGACGATGCTCGACCGGGATTTCCACAAACAGAAAGCCCAGGACCGATGGCACTGCGATAATCACGCCGAACCCGGCGGCAGTGGCCACGGCGCGGTGAATGGGAGTGTTGAAAAGGCTCATCAAAGGCACACCGAAACTGCCACCGCCAATCCCCATCAGCACGGACAAAAAGCCGACCGATGGCGAAAGAACCGCACGGCGCATCCCTATCGGCATGGCGTCACCCAGCCGCCATTCTGACCGGCCCAACCCCAGATAGGCCCCGATGACCATGCCGAGTATCCCAAACAGGGCCTGCAGCGCCTCTGTTCGCAAGGCCGAAGCCACCAGAACACCCAGAACGGCACCTATGGCAATACCAACGCCCCATCCGCGCAGGATATTCCAGTCCACCGCGCCTTTTTTGTTGTGCGCAAGCACGGACCGGACGGACGTGACGATGATCGTGGCCAGAGATGTCGCCAGACACAGCTGCATCAGTTGCGGCCCGCCATATCCAAGAGTCTGAAACGCATAGAAAAACGCAGGTACCAGAACAATTCCGCCCCCGACGCCCAGCAACCCGGCCAGCACTCCGGCCAGGGCCCCGATCGCGAGCAAAAGGCCCAGCATTTGGGCCAGCAACATCGTCTCGGGCATTGTCCCCCCAAACCGGTGTCAAACCGGATATTGTCTAAACCTCAGCCAGTGGCGCAACCTGTTCCAGCGCCTGCAGCATCACCTCGGGCCCGGCCCCGGAATGTACTGCCCCCTCGGACAGTGCGCGTCGCCATGCCCGCGCACCGGGTCGTCCGGCGAACAGGCCCAGCATGTGACGCGTGATCTGGTGCAGTCGCCCACCGTCGGCAAGGTGTATTTCGACATAAGGCACCATTTCATGGACAACTTCAAACGGGTCAGTGGCAAGTCCTGTTTGAAAGATCAGCGGGTCAGCATCGCAAAGAATGTCGGCGGGCTGATGATAGGCCGAACGTCCGATCATCACACCATCCAGCCCGGCGTCCAGATGCTCCCTCGCTTGTTTCAGCGAGGTGATACCGCCGTTGATCGAGACATGCAGATCAGGAAAAGCCGCTTTCATCCGATGCACCAGACCGTAGTCCAGCGGCGGAATATCGCGGTTTTCCTTTGGGCTGAGCCCTTGAAGCCAGGCCTTGCGCGCGTGGATCGTAACGCGACCGCAGCCTGCCGCGCGGATTGCCTCCAGAAATGCAGGCAGCACTTCTTCGGCTTCCTGATCATCGACGCCAAGGCGGCATTTGACGGTAACTTCGATATCGACAGCATCAATCATCGCCGCCACGCATTCGGCGACGCGAGAGGGGTCCTTCATCAACACCGCCCCAAACGTGCCCGACTGAACCCGATCGGAAGGGCAGCCGCAATTCAGGTTAACCTCATCATACCCGGCTTCTGCGCCCAAGCGCACTGCTTGTGCCAATTCTTCAGGATCCGACCCGCCCAGTTGCAGGGCAACTGGGTGCTCCTGCGGGCTGTAGTCCAGCAAATGAAGTGCCCCACCCCGGACCAATGCCGGGGCGGTCACCATTTCCGTATAAAGCAGGGTTTGACGACTGAGCAACCGATGAAAAAACCGACAATGCCGGTCTGTCCAGTCCATCATGGGGGCCACGCTCAGACGCGCTGCTTTCTGTGCGTTTTTCGTCAAAGCGCTGGCTCCGTGTTCCTGCAAGTGAAAGCGCCACGAGGTTTGGCCGGGCTGTATTGCCGGTTTTGGGGCACTGGGGTTTCTGATTCGAGCGTGCCACGGTGTAGCATATTCGGCGAGAGCGAACAGCGACTTGAACGCGATGTGATCCGGCACCCATCACGCTCAAGATTTTTACCCAAACTTTGCCCGAAAGCCGGCGATCAAACCACGGAAGGAAGATGCCCAGTTAGCGTACTGGGCTTTTTGTTGAGAGGGCTCGAAGTTGTCCGGCCCTCGACCCTCAGTCGCTTTTTGCCGTGAATACGACGTTCCGGTCAGCACCCGTAGAGCTTGAATTGCAATCCGGTACCTGGCGGTCACATTTTGCCAAGCGACGTGCCCGAAAGCTCAGTAAATGTAGCGGATCTGATCGGTCCAGTATCGCTCGACCCGGCGCAAAGACGTGGTGATATGTTCGATCCCGTCAAATTCCAGAACACCACGACTCTGCAAGCCTTCGGCATGGCGCGAGAACAGCTCGGCCACGATGTCGCGAATCTCTCGGCCGCGTGGGGTCAGGCGCACCCGGACGGACCGCCGGTCAATCTCGCATCTCTGGTGATGCATGTAACCCATTTCGACCAGTTTCTTCAGGTTGTAGCTGACATTGCTGCCCTGATAGTAACCCCGGCTTTTCAATTCGCCCGCCGTCACCTCGTGATCGCCGATATTGAACAGAAGAAGCGCCTGCACCGCATTGATTTCCAGCACACCGACACGTTCGAATTCATCCTTGATGACATCCAGCAGCAACCGATGCAGCCGTTCGACAAGGGCCAGCGCCTCAAGATAGCTGGTCATGAACCCTTTGGTTCCCGGCGCGGAAACCTGCAATTCCATACTCATCCGACCCTCCGATTCAGTCGCGCAGTTTCTGACACGATGAACCGAATTTCCGAAAAATCGGTTAAGTGGGATTTTCCGTTACTTTTGAAAGGTCTGCGCGATATCCGCGATCAGGTCCGCAAAGTTTTCAGGAGGCCTGGCCTGCCCAGTCACCCATTGATAAAGGTCCTGATCGTTTTCGTGCAGCAGCGCATCGTAGGCATCCAGACCGACCGTATCCATGCCCGCAAGGTTGCGGTCGGCATAGGCCGAAAGGATCAAATCCATCTCTTTGATCCCGCGCCGCATCGAGCGCATTTTCATACGCTTGATCCGAACATCGCGTGTTTCCGTCACTGTTGAGGCTCCAACATCAGGCGGATCTTTTTCTCAAGACGCGCCGCGCGTTCGGCGCTGGCGCGCATTTCGCCACGAATTGCGCGCAACTCGGCGGCGACGCCTGCCAACTCCAGACTTTCGGCATCCTCCTCCAAGGGGGCGCCCATCCCCTCACCTTCTCCGGTCAGCAACCACATGATCGAGACATTCACCATGCCCGCCATAATCGACAGACGGTTCGCGCGCGGCTCGGACAGATCGTTCTCCCACGCGACAATGGTCGCCTTTTTTACACCCAGCCTGCGGGCCATCTCAGACTGTGACATCCCGGCCGCTTCTCGCGCGCCAGCCAGACGATCCCCAAATGTTGCTGCATCCGGTCCGAACCAGTCGTATTCATCAGTCATCTGGGGCTCCAAATCTATTTTTCATAGCGCTTGATCGTCATTCGGGCGCACCCTATGACAGACAGACAAAACATACAAACCGAGGCCACTCATGAGTTTCCTGTCTGCGACACTGTCACGCGTAAAACCTTCGCCCACAATCGCGATGACGGCAAAGGCGGCTGAAATGAAGGCCGCCGGACGCGACGTCATTGGCCTCAGCGCGGGCGAACCGGATTTCGACACCCCGCAGAACATCAAGGACGCGGCGGTCGCTGCCATTGCCGCCGGCAAGACCAAGTATACCGCCCCCGACGGTATCCCCGAACTCAAGCAGGCGGCCTGCGCCAAGATGAAGCGCGATCACGGGCTGGATTACACGCCGGCCCAGATTTCGGTCGGAACGGGCGGAAAGCAGACGCTGTACAACGCGCTGATGGCGACGATGAATCCGGGCGACGAAGTTGTCATCCCCGCGCCATACTGGGTCAGCTACCCGGACATGGTGCTTTTGGCCGGGGGCACGCCGGTTGTGGTCGAAGCCAAACTCGAAAACAATTTCAAGCTGACCGCCGAACAGCTTGAGGCCGCGATCACGCCGAAGACAAAGTGGTTCATCTTCAACTCTCCATCGAACCCAACCGGGGCCGGATATAGCCGGGAAGAACTGAAGGCGTTGACCGATGTGCTGATGCGCCACCCGCATGTCTGGATCATGTCCGACGATATGTATGAGCACCTGGCTTATGACGGGTTCGAGTTCTGCACCCCTGCTGAGGTTGAGCCGGGACTGTATGACCGTACGCTCACCTGCAACGGCGTATCCAAAGCCTATGCCATGACCGGCTGGCGGATCGGTTACGCCGCGGGCCCGGTCGAGATCATTGCGGCCATGCGTAAAATCCAGTCGCAATCCACCTCTAACCCGTGTTCAGTCAGCCAATGGGCCGCGGTTGAGGCACTGAACGGCACCCAGGCGTTTCTGGCCCCCAACAACGAGACCTTCAAACGGCGCCGCGATCTGGTTGTCGAGATGCTGAATGAAATCGACGGCATTTCCTGCCCCACGCCCGAAGGCGCGTTCTATGTGTACCCGTCCATCGCAGGTCTGATCGGAAAGACCAGCCCTGCAGGCACCCTTATTGACAGTGACGAAGCCTTTGCCACCGCATTGCTGGAGGAAGCGGACGTTGCCGTTGTCTTTGGTGCGGCCTTTGGGCTGTCGCCGAATTTCCGGATCAGCTACGCGACTTCGGACGCGGCCCTGAAAGAGGCGTGTACCCGCATTCAACGGTTTTGCGCCGCACTGATCTGATCGGAGAAAAATCTTGTCGACAGACCTGCCGGAATACTATTTCCGTGTCCGCGAAAACGGAGCGGTCGTGTTCAAAATCGATACGGCAAATCGACATCGCCGGATCGAAATGGATCAGATCGCCGTTATCAACATTCGAAATGACGACGTCAAAGCTCATGGGCAGCACACGCTTTCCGATGCTGACAAGGCCGAGATCCAACGCTGGATGACAGAACGTAAAGCCCTGTTGGCGAAACGTGACATTGACGACATTCACCGCGCGGTCGACTACCTGAACCTGACGACACAGTGGGCCCAGTCCAAGGCCACGGAAGAACAGCTTGAAGATGTCAGCGACCGGTTGCTGATGGCGATGCACGACCTCCGGACTGTGCTTGTACGCAAGAAGGCCGATCGCCTGAACAAAAACTGATCAGGCCGCCGGTCTTTCGACAGGCAACCCGACCTCTCGCACGGACCTGTACCAGAAACGGGCCATCAGCATCACCGCAGCGCAGGCCAGCCCAATGACAAGGCCAAGCCAAACTCCGATACCCTCCATACCCCGCATGAAGCCAAAGTAGTAAGACGCCGGAATACCGATCACCCAATAGCTGAGCGCGGCCATCACCATTGGGATCTTGGCGTCCTGCACACCGCGCAACAAGCCCAGCGCGATGACCTGAGCGCCATCAACCAGCTGGAACAGGGCTGCCATGGCCAGAAGCCCGGTGCCGATCGCCAGAATCTCCGGACGCTCGGGGTTGTCCGCTTCCATAAACAGGGAAATCAACGGTTCGGCGCAAGTCAGAAACAGGATGATCGTCAGCACTGACACAACCAGCGACATCCCGGTTACGGCAATCGCGCCTTTTTCCAGGTGCGCTCGATCCTTCCGGCCCAGCGCGTTGCCTGCCCTTATGGTGGCGGCGTTTGAAAGGCCCAGGTGAACCATGAACGTTGCCGAGGCGAGGTTCAGCGCAATACCGTGCGCGGCCAACGGTACCTGCCCGATCCATCCCATCATCAGGGCCGAAGTGGCAAACAGGGAAACCTCGGCCAGCATGGTCAGGCCGATAGGAACGCCCAACCGCAGAACACTGCCGAACATTTCCCAATCCGGCCGCCAGAAACGCTGAAACAGGCTGTGTTCAGGCAAAACGCGCACGGCATAGTAGATGACGCAAATCAACGAAACGATCTGCGTCACAACCGATGCGATGGCGGCCCCCATGACACCAAGTTCCGGAGCCCCCCAATTGCCAAAGATCAGCGCGTAGTTCGTCACCGCGTTCACCAGGGCAGCGGCAACGGTAATCCACAAGACGATCTGTGTACGCTCCAACGCAGCCAGATAAGACTTCAGCACCATGACCAATAGCGCCGGGATGATCCCCCACCCTGCGACACGCAAGTACTCCGACGCTGTTTGAGCAACCTCCGGCTCCTGCTTCAGGGCGATCAGTATGGGATAGGAGCACCAAAGCAGCGGCATGATCAGGGCCGAGTAAATCAGCGACAGCCACAACCCCATGCGGGTTGATCTTCGGATGCTGGTTTCGTTCTCCTCCGCCGCGGCCGTTGCGACCATGGGCATGACCGCCAAGCCGAATCCTGCGCCGAAAAGGAACAGAACAAAGTAGTAACTGCTGGCCAGCGTCACCGCAGCCAGCGCTTCGACCCCGTACCATCCCAACATGATGGTATCGGTCAGGCCAATCGCATACTGCGCAAGATGCCCGCCAATCAGGGGCAGACCGAGAACGGCAATCGCGCGAAAATGGCCGGGATATGACATGACTTTGCTCATCGCAACAGCCATAGGCCCGGCCATCGTCAGGGACAAGAGCCGATCAGCGAATTTTCAAACTGAGACTCCGAATTCCCCAAAGGCCAGATTGTTCATAAACGCGCTTCGGGATGCAGCGACGTACCCAGCACGTGATCCGAACGATGTATGACGTGATGCGCCTGCCCGACGATCAGCGGATCGGGCTCGTCAACCAATTCGTGATCCTTGTCCGGGTAATCCAGCGTCGACAAGAAATGCCGCATACAGTTCAGCCGTGCGCGTTTCTTGTCATTCGATTTGACAATGGTCCAGGGCGCATCGGCGGTGTCGGTGTAAAAGAACATCGCCTCCTTCGCCTCGGTATAATCATCCCATTTGTCCAGACTGGCCTTGTCGATTGGCGACAGCTTCCACTGCTTCAGCGGATCGGTTTCGCGGCTCTTGAACCTGCGTTGCTGTTCGGGCTGCGTGACCGAGAACCAGTACTTGTATAACTGGATACCCGATCGCACCAGCATCCGTTCCAGTTCGGGCGTCTGCCGCATGAACTCAAGGTATTCGTTTGGCGAACAGAACCCCATCACGCGCTCGACACCTGCCCGGTTGTACCAGGACCGGTCGTAGAACACCATTTCACCCACCGTCGGCAGTTCCTGCACATACCGCTGATAGTACCACTGCCCCTTCTCTTCCCACGTCGGCTTGTTCAGGGCCACCACGCGGGCCTGACGGGGGTTCAGGTGCTCCATGAACCGCTTGATCGTGCCGCCTTTGCCCGCCGCGTCGCGCCCTTCAAACAGCAGAACAAACCGCTGGCCCGTCTCCTGCGCCCAAAGCTGCACCTTGAGCAATTCAGCCTGAAGCTTCGCCTTTTCCGCCTCGTAGGTTTTGCGCGCCATCTTGTGGCCGTAAGGGTACTTGCCGCTCTCGAAAGCGTGCCGGATTTTCTCGGCGCATGGCTGCGCGGCATCCTGAACTTCAGCCTGTACAGTATTGATCTCAGTGGGTTTCAAGTCGGTCTGGACGATTGCCGCCATGCATATGCTCCTGGGTTTCAATGTTTCCCGGAACGCCTAGCAGAAACTCATAAAATTCGCTTTGATCGGCATCAAACTCCGACAGGCGCAACAGCCTGCCCACGCCCGCTTGCGCCCTTACCGATGGCCCCAATCGTCGGGGTTGTCGGAGTTGTTTGGCGACAGTCCCAAAACATCCCCCTTGGTCGAACACCCCAATCCCAAAACTGTCCGGTTGGCATAGGAAAAATAGGAACAGACCTGATTGATCTCGAGGATCTCTCCGTCGTCCCACCCCGCACCTCGCAAAGCGATCACATCGGCCTCGGTCAGTTCGGCCGGCGCTTCGGTCAGCTTGCGGGCATATCCCATCGCTGCCACCTGTGCTGCATCCAGCGGCGCCGTTTCCGGCTGTCGCGCCTCAATCGCTGCGCGTATGGCATCACCTCGCAAAGTATCACCCAGCAACCGCTGCAACCCGTTGAAGTGATGTTCCACACAATAGCCGCACCGATTCAGCGAGCTGACCCAGACACCCAGGACTTCGAGAAACCATTTGGGAATCTGGTTGCCTGAATGGTGCAGCACGTTCTTGTAGATCGCCATGTGGCCTTCCATCGAATGCGGGCGCAGGCTGTGCGCCATCATGATGTTGTCCACGTTGTTGTCCGGGCCGGTCACTCGCTCATACAGCTTTCGCAACTTACCTTTCGCCTCGTCAAACGGAATGGTTTTGATCCAGCTCATTCGCAATCCTCTCTATGGGCCAAACGCCCTTGGCCGTGAACCCTCAGCGCTCTGTCGGGATATTGATGCCAAAGGAATAGGCGGAACAAAAGTCCTGAAAACAGCAGACTAAGAAAAGCCCGGATCTGTCACGCTTGGGTCTTGCGGCAAACAAATGTCGTAGCCGACAACGGCATCGTCATTTCGCTTGGGCCAAAAGTGCGGTGCAGAGCAGACGCCATTTCCCTGGCAACGTCATCCGAAGAAACTCCGCCTCGGGATCTGATTTCATCAATCAATGGATTCCCGAAAACCAAAGCTTTCGCAAATGTCTCGGGCGCCTCAATGCGTTTGCTCAGTCGAATGGTCTCGTACCTGATGTCACCCCATCCTGCCTCGGCAAGGTCCGCCTTGACCAACTGTGGATCACCGTAGTGAAAGGGAACCTTATAAAACCCGGGCGGATCATCCGGAAAAAACTGTCGGGCCACTTCGTGAGCCATCTGCGAAAACGGGTTCTCGGACATTGCGCTCCACACGTTGAAAACGTAACGGCCGCCGGGCTTGATAACTCGGGCTGCCTCGCGGAATGAGGCAACTTTGTCGGGAAAGAACATCACTCCAAACTGGCAAACCATAAGATCGAAACGGGCTTCCTCAAATGGTAGATCCATTGCATCCGCGACTGAGAACCGGAGATTATCGCCCTCTTCGAGTTTCTTTTTTGCCACCTCCAGCATCGGCCCGTTCAGATCCGTCACCAGCAAACTGGCGTCCTTCGGTAATCTGTCGCGCAGCTTGCCACTGACAATTCCGGTGCCAGCCGCCAGTTCGATTACATTTGCCACGGGCTCTGCACAGCATTCGTCGACAAGCCGGTCTGCATAGTCGACAAAAATATTGGGCCCTAGCCCCTTGTCGTAATGCTCAGGAATCTCTCCAACAAAACCGGACGCGCTCGTGTTCATCAACCCACTCCTTTGCAATAAGGCCGTTGCTCGAACCCAGACTAGCAAATTACCGTCGATCAGGCGAAAACTCAGCCGCCAGCACATCTATCCACAACACCTCGCGCCCCTCTTCCCCCCGCACACATCACCTGCCATAATGGAGTAAACCCAAAAACAAGAGCAGCACCCATGCCCGACGATCTGTTGACGCCCAGCGCCACCGCCGCCTATGACGCCTCCTCGATTGAGGTGCTTGAAGGGCTGGAACCGGTCCGCAAACGCCCCGGCATGTATATCGGCGGCACGGACGAACGCGCTTTGCACCACATGGTTGCCGAAATCCTCGACAACTCGATGGACGAGGCCGTGGCCGGACATGCGAACCGGATCGAGGTCGAACTGCACTCGGATTACGCTTTGACGGTGCGCGACAATGGGCGCGGTATACCGATCGATCCGCACCCAAAGTTCCCGGACAAATCGGCGCTGGAGGTCATTCTTTGCACCCTGCACGCGGGCGGTAAATTCTCGGGCAAGGCCTACCAGACCTCGGGCGGTTTGCACGGCGTGGGTGCGTCCGTTGTCAACGCTTTGTCGGATTCGATGGTCGTGCAGGTGGCGCGCGACAAACAACTGTTCGAACAGCGGTTCTCGCGCGGTATCCCGCTGGGCCCAGTCGAGAAAATCGGTGCGGCCCCCAACCGGCGCGGCACCACCGTCACCTTCCACGCGGATGAGGAAATATTCGGCCATCACCGGTTCAAGCCCGCCCGCCTGTTCAAGTCGATCCGATCCAAAGCCTACCTTTTCTCGGGCGTCGAAATCCGCTGGAAATCCGCCATCGATGATGGTGAAACCCCGACCGAGGCGAGTTTTCACTTTCCCGGCGGTCTGTCGGACTATCTGAAAGAGACCATGAACGGCTCGTCCACCTATGCCGAGCAGCCCTTTGCCGGCACCGTTGACTTTAACGAGAAATTCGGCGCCCCCGGCAAGGTCGAATGGGCGATCAACTGGACGCCCTCGCGCGACGGTTTCATCCAATCCTACTGTAACACCGTTCCCACGCCCGAAGGCGGCACTCATGTGGCCGGGTTCTGGGCCGCAGTTCTCAAAGGGATCAAGGCCTACGGGGAACTGATCAACAACAAAAAGGCCGGTCAGATCACCCGCGACGACCTGATCACAGGCGGCTGCGCCCTGGTGTCGTGTTTCATCAGTGAGCCGGAATTCGTCGGCCAGACCAAGGACCGGCTGGCCACGGTCGAGGCACAACGGCTGGTCGAAAACTCGGTCCGCGACCATTTCGACAACTGGCTGGCCGCAGACACGAAATCCGCCGGGGCGATCCTCGACTTCCTCATCCTGAGGGCCGAGGAACGCCTGCGCCGACGGGCCGAGAAGGAAACACAACGCAAGTCCGCCACTAAGAAACTTCGTCTTCCCGGCAAGCTGGTGGACTGTTCCAGTTCAACACGCGATGGCACGGAATTATTCATCGTCGAGGGCGATTCTGCGGGCGGTTCGGCCAAGATGGGCCGCGACCGCAAAACGCAGGCCCTGCTGCCCCTGCGCGGCAAGATTCTGAACGTGCTGGGCGCTGCCAGTTCGAAACTGGGTACCAATGCCGAAATCAACGACCTGACGCAGGCGCTGGGTGTCGGCCTTGGCACCAGGTTCAATGTCGATGACCTGCGCTATGACAAGATCATCATCATGACCGACGCGGATGTGGACGGGGCGCATATCGCCTCGCTGCTGATGACATTCTTCTTCACCCAGATGCGCCCGATGATCGACGCGGGCCACCTGTACCTCGCCTGCCCGCCCCTCTACCGCCTGACCCAAGGCGCCAAGCGCGTCTATTGCCTGGACGAGGCCGAGCGCGACGAGTGGCTTGAGAAAGGTCTGGGCGGCAAGGGCAAGATCGACGTCTCGCGCTTTAAGGGTCTGGGCGAAATGGACGCAAAAGACCTGAAAGAGACCACGATGGACCCGGCATCCCGCAAACTGATCCGCGTCACGATTGACGAGGACGAACCCGGCGAAACCGGAGACCTTGTCGAGCGCCTGATGGGCAAAAAACCCGAACTGCGGTTCCAATATATTCAGGAGAACGCGCGGTTTGTGGAGGAGTTGGATGTTTGAATTTACGCTAGCTCGCTCAGTATCTTATCAACCCACGCGTCATTGTAGGTGTGAGATTTAAACGTCGGATTGTAGTAGCAGTAGTCTAAGTTAGTATTTTCTGGCTTGTTGGATTTGCCATCGGGCCGAACTCCGAATTTTTTCCACATCTGCGTATGCTGGTGCTGGTTAAAGTGCTTTCCGGACTTTTGTTTGACCTTCTGAATAACCTGATCCGGCTTATATGGGTGTGTAATCGCTGACGGTTTATGTTTTACGAGGACATTAGCGATCTCTTTGCCTTCTTTTGTTTTTGGAGAAACAAACTGAAACGCTGCTTTCGACTTGGAACTTTCTACCGTTGTATAAACAACAGAAAACTGAAACTCTAAATCATCTTTTTGCTCTTCGGACATGCCACTAAAAATTTCAGAGTTTATAGACTTTATTTTAGCTGGAAGTTCCGACTGGGCTAACTGGCTAACCTGACCGATTGACAAGCCGGAAAACTGTAGCGCAAAAGATATCTCGCTAGACAGGGATAGCCGTTCACCGAATATAGTTGAAATTTGCTGTTCATAATTCATGCAGTTAGCTTGAAAGATACCTATCCAACTTTCGTCATACGGACCTAAAATAGTGTGCTCAGTAGCGTCTCGAATCTTTATTAGAGCGCTTATGTTTTTTTTGACGCCATCCGTGAACGGGCAGCCCTTGCTCTTAACAAAATCGCTTAAGGAAACAGCCTTTCCGTCCTTCCTAGTTAATGGCAACCCATTTCTTTCGGAATACTCGAGTATTAAGTATGTCCAAGCAATGTTTGCTAAAATGGAAAAATTTTCTGCTCTAAATTGAAAAGATGGGTTGTTAAATACACTGACCGCGAGCTTCATAGCTTCCCTGGACTTAATGAGCCTTTCATCAACAAATGGGTTCAGTCCAGTTTTTAGATCAAATGACCTTTTAAACCGTTGGAACTCATCAAACTCGCCCTTTGAGCAAGGGTAAATACTAGGATCATTTTTAACGGCGGAGATCCGTGCAAAGTTGATTGTCGCAGGTCGTTCTAGGTTTATGAGTGCTTGAATATCTTGGTTGCTCCAGCCTTCTGAAAGTAAGTATTTTACAATCCTTTTTTCCTCTTCGTTGAGACCACCAGTAGTTCCTTGTTGAAACATTCCTTCCTCTCTCTTCTAAAATAGGGAAAATATCGTTCCACCCCAGCTGGTTATCAAGCGATTTTTTGCTGGCACCCTGCGACTATGTGACAGGTCAATGGCCATGAAATCAGTACGCGCCAACGAACTCGCATTCCTCATATTAAAGTTCCGTCTTTATCTGTCCCTTTGAACACCCCCCTTGCCTAACCCGTTGACCCCGTTCACACTTGCGCGCAATTGTCATCAAAGAACAGATTTTGAGGTTCCGAGCGTCCAAGACCCAATTTCAACCAACAAAATTTCGAACGGGAGGACGACATGAAATCATTAACCCTCGGGCTGGCCTTTGCCGTGCTGGCCAGCCAGGCAAACGCGCAGCAGGCTCTGCTCACCGCGTCACCGATTCCGGTCGGGGCAGAGTTGCGGTTCTGCTACTATCAGGGCATGGCCTATTCACTGGATTCCTTCGTCGTGATCTCGGGCGACAACACCGTCACCACTACCTCAACATCGCGAGAGGAACATCTGCTCCGCTGTGTCAAACGGGATGATGGCACGATGAGCTGGCGGCCACAAAGCAGCTTTCAGACCAGCCGGTGATGCAATGGCGGGCCTGCTAGCCCACCTTTCCATCCAACCAATCGGCAATCTGCCCGGCGGGTTTTTCCCAGCCGGGTTCCATGAACAGAAAATGCGCGTGATCCTTTACGGGCATAAAGGTCGCGCGGTCTCCGTATAGTTCCGCCAAAGCGCGGCAGGTGTCAGGGTTTACCGCCCGATCCTCGGTGCCTGAAACGATCAGCACCGGGCAGTCGACCTTGTCGATGTCGACCTTCATCGCGTGGTGGTCGTCGAACATCCAGAAGAACATCTCGAACATGACCCGGCCGCTTTCGGCGCCCAACTGGTCAAACACCGCATGTTGTTGCGCCTCGGGCATCTTGTTCAGCGCGAAGGGCGCCATCAGGTCGAACTCGACTCGCATGGGTTGCTTCCAGAACGCCCCGCCCTCCATCAGCGCGCGGGGGATGGCCCGTTCGTCGTCGGTCTCGGGCAAGGTGCCCCACGCTGCGTTCGGGTTGATAAGGACGATGGCGCTTGCCAACCCGCGCGAGGCCACCTGCTGGGCCACCACGCCCGCAATCGCATGGCCAAGGAGAACCGGCTTGCTGTCCAGTCCTTTCACAAATTCCGCGATGTCGTCCGCATAATCCATCACGCTGGTATCGGTCAGGCCCTGATCAGGCTCGGCCTTCGGATCTCCGCCGTGATGTCGCAATGCGGGTGTGTGGACGGTCCAGCCCCTGTCGCGGAAGAAACCCGCGTAATCCTGCATGCACCACGGCCCGGCAAAGGCCCCGTGGATCAGAACAATCTCTTTGGTCATGAAAACGCTCCCTCATCACTCCGACTCAATATGAGAGATCGGGGGCGCACTCAGCAAGATGGTCTTGGGGGGATTAAACGGCCAGCCCGATCAGCGCCACGCCCACGGCCATCAGAACCGCGGCCCCCAGCCGCCGCATCCAGTTGCCTTCTTTCAGGAAAATGAACCCGATCAGTGCCGCGAAGATGACCGAGGTTTCGCGCAGCGCCGAAACCGCGCCCAGTGGGGCAAAGTTCTTGGCGTAAAGCACCAACCCATAGGCCGCCATCGACACCAGGCCGCCCAACAGGCCAACAACCCACACGTCCAAGGGATAATCCGCCAGTTTCTTTCGCCTGCGGATGCCGACGAATCCAGCAATAAACAGGTGCAGAAAAGCCCCCCAGGCCCAGTAGCTGAGCGTGTTTCCCGACAAGCGCACCCCGATCCCGTCGAACACCGAATAGATCGAGATACACACCCCTGTGCCTATCGCGAACAACAGGGTCGAGCGCCCGAGCCCCGAACGCAATGCCCTCCAGTTGCTGAGATGGATACCAACCGCAATCAGAGCAATCCCGGCCCACGCCTGCAGGGGCAGCATTTCGCCCACCAACAGCATCGCCCAGAGGGACACCAGCGCGGGTACGATCCCACGGGCGATGGGATAGACGACGCTCAGGTCACCATGCTGATACGCCTTGCCCAGCATGAAATAGTACCCGAAATGCACGAAGGTCGAGATCAGGATGTAAGGGAAGCTCTCGGCACTCGGCATAGGCAGCGCGATAACCATGATCGCACCGGGAATAGCCTGCCCAAGAGCCACCAACCCCATCGTCGTGGTTCGGTCGGCCGCAGATTTGACTATTGCGTTCCAAACTGCATGCAGCATTGCAGCCGCCAAAGTGATGGCGATGACAAACGGGGTCACGTCCGAACCTTTCGTGAAACAAAACCGGCCCGCAAAACGGGCCGGTGTCCTATTGTCACAAAGAGAGGTGGATCACAACGCGGTGTTGAAGAGGTTTGTGAGGTTCTCTTGGGTAAGTTCGACTGGGTTTCCGCCGCAGGAGGGGTCGATGAGGGCGCCCTGGACGAGGTCTGGGATAGCGGCTTCGGTGACGCCCAGTTCGGAGAGCTTGCGCGGGATGCCGAGGCTGTCGTTGAAGTCCTGCACAAAGGCACGGAAGCCGTCAAAGCCGCCATCGATGCCCAGGTAAGCCGCGGCCAACGCGAACCGGTCGGCGATGGCCGGGGCGTTGAAGTCCAGCACGGCGGGCATGCAGACCGCGTTGGTGGTGCCGTGGTGGGTGTTGAAGTGCGCGCCGACGGGGTGGCTCATGGCGTGGATCGCGCCCAGGCCCTTCTGGAAGGCGGTGGCGCCCATGGCGGCGGCGCTCATCATCTGGGCGCGGGCCTCGATGTCGGTGCCATCGGCATAGGCGCGCGGCAGGTAATCCTTGACCAGGCGCATCCCTTCCAAAGCGATGCCCTGGCTCATCGGATGGTAGTGCGGGCTGGAATAGGCCTCGACACAATGGGCAAAGGCATCCAGCCCGGTGCCTGCGGTGATGAACCTGGGCATGCCCACGGTCAGCTCCGGGTCACAGAGCACGACCGTTGGCAGCACTTTCGGGTGAAAGATGATCTTCTTGGCATGGGTTTCGGAGTTGGTGATGACGCTGGCGCGACCCACCTCCGATCCGGTGCCCGCGGTCGTCGGCACGGCGATGATCGGCGCGATGGCATCTGCGTCGGCGCGGGTCCACCAGTCGCCAATGTCTTCAAAATCCCAGACTGGCCGCGTCTGACCCGCCATGAAGGCCACCATCTTGCCCAGATCCAGACCCGAGCCGCCGCCAAACGCGATCACCCCGTCATGGCCACCCGCTTTATAGGCCGCGACACCGGCCTCAAGGTTCTTCTCATTCGGGTTCGGGTCCACGTCGTTGAACAGGCCGCGCCCCAGACCGGCGGCCTCCATGATATCCAGCGTTGCCTTGGTGATCGGCAGATCGGCCAGCCCCTTGTCGGTGACCAGCAGCGGGCGTTTCATCCCGGCGGCTGCGCAGGCCTCGGGCAGTTCCCGGATTCGGCCTGCGCCGAATTTGATCGCGGTCGGATAAGACCAGTTTCCTTGAAGGTTCATGTCCTGTTTTCTCTCAATGTTCGGGCCCGTCCCGCAGAGGGGGAGAACGGGACGAGCGGGTATCCTCAGCCAGTCACCTTTTTCAGGTGATACGACTTTGGACGGGTCAGGTTGTGATAGCCGATCACGGACAGTCCGCCGCCACGACCGGTATTCTTGCAGCCGGTCCAGCACAGGCCCGGGTCCAGATAGTCGGCCCGGTTCATGAACACGGTGCCGGTCTCGATCCGGTCCCCGACCCGCGCGGCGCGGTCCACATCGCGGGTCCAGAGCGACGCGGTCAGGCCAAATTCGCTGTCATTCATCAGCGCGATGGCTTCTTCGTCCGAGGACACTTTCATTATGCCAACGACGGGGCCAAAGCTTTCGTCCCGCATCACCCGCATGTCATGGGTGACGCCTGTAAGAATCTGCGGCGTCAGATAAGCACCGCCATCATCCTCAGGGAAGGTGTCGATATGGGCCACCGCGCCAGCCGCAACCGCCTCGGCAATCTGCGCCCGCACCTCGTCGGCAAAGCGCACATTCGCCATCGGACCAATTGTCGTCCCGGTATCCAGCGGGTTGCCCAGCTTATAACCTTTCACAACCTCAACCGCCTTGGCAACGAAGTCATCATACAGGCTATCATGGACGTAAATCCGCTCAATCCCGCAGCAGCACTGGCCCGAATTGAACATCGCCCCGTCGATCAGCGTATCAACTGCCGCGTCCAGATCGGCATCCTCCATGACATAGCCCGGATCCTTGCCGCCCAGTTCCGTGCCGACACCGGTGAATGTCCCTGCCGCCGCGCGTTCCATCGCCCGACCGCCCCCGACCGAGCCGGTGAAGTTCACGAAGTCGAACGCATTGCCAGCGATCAGATCATTGGTCACGTCATGGCTCAGAAAAACATTCTGGAACACATCCTCGGGCACACCTGCCGAATGGAAGGCCTGCGCCATACGCTCCCCCACCAGCAGGGTCTGCGTGGCATGTTTCAGGATCACAGTGTTGCCCGCGATCAGCGCCGGTGCCACCGTGTTGATTGCGGTCATGTAGGGGTAGTTCCATGGTGCCACCACAAACACGACCCCGTGCGGGATGCGCTTGATATAGCGCCTGAACGTCTCATCCTCGCCCACCGCGATAACGGCCAGAGAGGTTGCGGCAATCTCGGCCATGTAACTGGCGCGCTCATTGAAGCCGCCGAACTCACCGCCATAGCGCACCGGGCGACCCATCATATGGGCCAATTCCGGCACGATCTCGTCATTCATCGCGCCAACGGCGGCTACGCCCGCCATTAAAAGATCAATCCGCTCCTGCAACGGCCGCGCCGCCCAGCCCGCCTGCGCCGCGCGGACCTTTGCGGCCAGCTCAAACGCAGCTTCGCGCGACAGCACTTCCCGCTCGGCAAAAACCGATCCATCGACCGGAGAGATACACTTCAGTGTCTGGGCCATCCCAACCTCTTGACTGTTCGCAGGGCGCGCCCTGCTTCATCTTTTTCCAAATACTCTCGCCGAAGGCACCCGGGCGCGCAGCGCCCGCTCTCCCCTAGCCTACGCCCGCTCGAAGCCCCGGGCCACTTCCCAATCCGTCACCACGCGCTCGAATTCCTCAATCTCGACCTCGGCCGCGCGGGTATAGTGATCCACCACATCATCCCCCATAGCCCCGCGCAACATCGCCGAGCCATGCAGCGCGTTGCGCGCATCCTTCAAAGTGCCGGGGATCATGCCCGTGTCGCCCTGATAGACATCGCCCCTTGCAGGCGGTTGTAGCTCCAGCCCCTCTTCGATACCCGCAATCCCGGCCGCCAACATTCCGGCCATCGCCAGATAGGGGTTCATGTCCGACCCAGGGATCCGGCACTCCACCCGAACTGCCCTAGTGCCATCCCCGCACAGGCGGAACCCGGCGGTGCGATTGTCAACCGACCAGATGATCCGCGTCGGCGCAAAGGTGCCCTTCATGAACCGCTTGTAGCTGTTGATGTAAGGCGCCATGAAGTATGTGTAATCGGCAGCGTATTTCAGCAGACCGGCCATGTAGCTTTTCATCAGCGCCGACATGCCCAGCTCATCTTCCGCGTCATAGAAGGCAGGCTTGCCATCGGCCCAAAGCGACTGGTGCACGTGGGACGAACTGCCCACCTTGTCGTGATGCCATTTCGGCAGAAACGTCGCCGCATGGCCATGCTGCCAGGCGATCTCTTTCACCGCGTTCTTGGCAATCGAGTGATATTCAGCCGTATCCATCGCCGGCGCGTATTTGATGTTCAGCTCTTCTTGCCCGGTCTCGGCCTCACCCTTCGAGTTTTCGACCGGAATGCCGGCATTCCAAAGATGGTTGCGGATCGGCCGCATCACATGCTCTTCCTTGGTGGTCTGCAGGATGTGATAATCCTCGTTATAGCCCGAGATCGGTTGCAGATCGCGGAACCCCTCCTTGCGGATCGCATCAAAGCTCTTTTCGAACAGGAAAAACTCCAGCTCGGTGGCGCACATCGCCTCATAGCCCATCGCCTTCAGGCGGTTCACCTGCTTCTTCAGGATCGAACGCGGCGCATGCGGCACCTCTTCATGCGTGTGATGATCCAGCACATCACACATCACCATCACCGTCCCCTCAAGCCACGGCACCGGCCGCAGCGTGTCCAGATCCGGCTTCATGACGTAGTCGCCGTATCCCCGCTCCCAGCTGGTCGAGGCATACCCGTCCGGCGTCCCCATCTCGAGGTCCGTTGCCAGCAGATAGTTGCAGCAATGCGTCTCTTCCCACGCACCCGCAACAAAATGACCCCCATGAAACCGCTTCCCCATCAAACGGCCCTGCATGTCAACAAAACAAACCAAGACTGTATCAATGTCACCGGATGCGACCTGGGATTTCAGGGTTTCGAATGTCAAAGTTGCGGTCATGAAACAAACCTCTAGCTGCTGACGGGGGCACCAAACGCGGTGCCCCCGAGTTTGGTATCAATCGAAGGTATAGGGAGCACCGGCCTGGTTGATGACCGAGTTGTACTCGCGGAAGATGCCAACAATCTTCTGGTGAATCTCGCCTTCCTGCGCGACCTCATCCCAGAATTCGATAGCTGCGTTTTCAACCTCTTTCCATTCCGAGGCCGGGACTTGCCGCAGTTCCAGCTTGTCGCCGTTGGCACGCAACGCCGCTTCGCCACCCCAGTACCACTGGTTGCGATAGGTGTGGCCCGCCTCGATCCCGGCCATGACAACCGATTTCAGGTGATCGGGCAGTTCGGCCCAGCGTTCCTGATTTGCGAACCACGAACCGATCCAGGCACCCGAGATGTTGTTGGTCAGGAAGTAGTCGGTCACATCGGCCCAGCCCACGGTGTAATCTTCGGTGATGCCCGACCATGCCATACCGTCCAGCTCTCCGGTCTGAACCGCCACTTCGGCATCCTCGTAAGGAATGTTCACCGGCACGACGCCAAACTTGGCCAGGAAGCGACCCGCCGTCGGGAAGGTGTACAGCTTCAGCCCGTCCAGATCGCCGAGCGTCTTGATTTCCTTCTTGGTGTTGAAGTTGCACGGGTCCTGACCCGCAGCAGACAACCACGCCACACCGACCTTTTCGTATTCCGACCGCCAGATATCGGCCAGACCGTACTGATTGAACAGCACTGGCACATCAAGGATATGTTTGGTCGCAAAGGGGAAGTAGCCGCCGAACTGGCGCAGCGGCGTCGGCGACGCCATCGAGTCGTCGTCTGAATGCACCCCGTCGATGGTACCGCGCTGCAGCGCCTGGAACAGTTCGCCGGTGGGAACGATCTGATCGGCAAAATACAGCTCGATCTCAAGTTCGCCGTTTGCGTTGGCGTTGATGTAGTCGATGGCAGGCTTGGTCACGTGCTCGCCCAATGCGCTGCCGGCGTAGGTCTGGAACCGCCACTTGATGGCCGACTGTGCTTTGACGATTGCAGGGCTTGCCAGAGTGGCCGCCCCGGCCAGCCCCGCCGACCTTAGAAATCTGCGTCTTGTTGTCATTATCCTTCTCCTCTGTTTAGTCGAACTGAGTTTCGCCCCTTTGCGGGGTCTTCTGACTTATTTTCCATAGACATAATTCGGCAGCCAAAGCGCGATTTCGGGGAAGATGATGATCGTGGCCAAAGCGCAGGCCATCACCAGAACAAAAGGAATGATCGAGCCATAGATGTCGCGCAGCGTAATTTCCGGCGGGGCCATCGCCCGCATCAGGAATAGGTTATAGCCAAACGGCGGCGTCATATAGGCGATCTGCGTGGTGATGGTGTAGAGAACGCCGTACCAGATCAGATCAAAGCCCAGTTCTCCGACCAGCGGCACATATAGCGGGGCCACAATCACCAGCATCGCGGTGTCGTCCAGGAACGTGCCCATCAGGATAAAGCTGAGCTGCATCAGGACAAGGATCATCCAAGGGGAAAGCCCCAGCTTTTCAGTGAACAGGCTTTCGATGGCCTTAACCGCGCCCAGCCCGTCGAACACGGCACCAAATGCCAATGCCGCCAGAATGATCCACATGAACATGCAGGATATTCCCAGCGTATGCCGCATCGAGTTTTCAAACACTTCGCGGGTCAGGCGCCCTTTCAGCGCTGCCGCCAGCAGCGCCGTGATCGCACCAATGGCCGAAGATTCAACCAGCGAAGTCCAGCCGTTCACGAAGGGGACCATCATCACCATGAAAATCCCGACCGGCAGTAATCCGGCCTGCAGAAGGCGCAGCTTCTCTCTCAGCGGAATATCGCGTTCTTCGGCTGGCAGAACCGGGCCCAGCGACGGGGTGATCCGGCACCGGATGATGATATAGATGATGAACATGGCGGCCATCATCAGGCCGGGAAGAACCCCGGCCAGCCAAAGCTGACCAACCGGCTGACGGGCGATCATGGCATAGAGAACCAGAACCACAGATGGCGGCACCAGAATTCCTAATGATGACCCTGCCTGGATCACCCCGGTGACCATGCGTTTGTCGTAGTTCCGCCGCAGCAGTTCCGGCAGAGCAATCGTGGCCCCGATGGCCATGCCCGCTACGGACAGCCCGTTCATCGCCGAAATCAGCACCATCAGCCCGATGGTTCCGACCGCCAGCCCGCCCGACAGTCCGCCCATCCAGACATGGAACATCTTGTACAGATCATCCGCGATCCGGCTTTCGGACAGGATGTATCCCATAAAAATGAACATCGGCAGTGTCAGCAGCGGATACCACTTCATAACCTTGATCGCAGCCGCGAATCCAAGATCATAGCCGCCGCGATCCCCCCACAGGAACAAGGCCGACACCACCGCGACAAAGCCGATCGCACCAAACACCCGCTGACCTGTCAGCAGCATCAACATCATTGATGCGAACATCAGCAAGGCAATCATCTCGTAGGACATCAGATTACCTCTCGGGGGATGTCGTGGCCGCAAAGGCGCAGGATGTCTTTGAAGAACTCGGAAATGGCCTGCAAAAGCATCAGGAAGATGCCGACAACCATGATCAGTTTGACCGGCCACAGATACGGCCGCCAGATGGTTGCGCTGCGCTCTCCTCCGTATTGGAACGAGTACATCAGGCTGTCCCAGCCGCCCCACAACAGGATGATCAGATAGACAATAAGGAACATGACGGTAAATGCGTCAGTCCACGCTTTACGCCGATGGGACCATTCTCCGTACAGCAGATCCATCCGCACATTCGACCCCATCTGGATCGAGTACGGCCCGCCAAGCATGTAGTAGGCAACCATCGCGAACTGCGCCATTTCCAGGGTCCAGAGCGACGGAACAAAAAAGGTTTTCGAGATTGAAGACCAAAGCAGGATCGCCATCATGGCGAACAGCCCCCACATCATCACGCGGCCAACCTTGTGATTGACCGCGTCGATGACCCGCACATATATCTCCATCGCCCGGATCACATTTACGTCCTTTCCCCGAAATCGTTCAACGTACGGCTGATCCATGGCACAAGACACGCCGCCATCGCCTTTTGCTGATCCTCCGTTCGGATCAGATCATTCCGGATCTCGATCATCACATTCAAAAGCCCATTGGGCTTCGCCTGCGCATCCAGCGTATGCGCTACGCCGTCCGCGGCCGAGTAAGGCTCGTTCAGGCGGGTTTCAAACTTCAGATCAACAGGTGCCGACGCCATCATGGCCTGCGCAAACCGATCATCTTCGCCATGCAGCAACCCCAGCTCTACCGATCGGGGCTTGCCGTGATAGACCGGCGTGAAACTGTGGACTGTCACCATCAGCCGCAATGTCTTGCGATGCGATTGAATCTGATTGGATAAGCCGGCGCAAAAGGGCCTGTAAACACTGTCTATTCTGTCCTGCCGCTGCTGCGGGGTCAGATCGACGTTAGCAGGGATTCGGATATCTTCGCTTTTCACCACCATTGCCCCGATCGCTTCGGGTGGGCGGTTGCAATCATAGACAAGCCGAGACACTCCGCCATGAACCAATACCGCAGACATGTCCGCCGCGATCAGCCGGGCTACCGCCAACGCACCAGGATCCCACGCGATGTGGCTTTCCAGCGCCGCAGCGGGCAACCCCAGATCGCCAAGCGCTTCGGGAACACGGTTCGACGCATGCTCGCACACCACAACCACGGCGGGAGCATCGTTTTTCGCTTCGATATGAACGACCGGTCCGTAGTCCAATGTGCAATCCCGTGATTCCAGAAAGCGCCCCAGATTGGGCGTGTGGAAAAAATTCCACATCGGACATTCACCTGTCAATATTTTTCCTGTACAAATTTCCCCAACCTTGATTGCAGTGAAAAAATATTCACATCACAGTCGACGTCATCAAACAGGAGGGTCCAACCGTGCGGGTAACGGACAGGCTGCTGACACACCGGGACAAGCTGACCCCATCTGAAAGGCAACTGGTCAGCGTGTTGCTGGATGACTATCCGATGGCCGGTTTGGGCAGCATAACAGAACTGGCCAGCACAGCGGGGGTTTCCACCACGACAGTCGCGCGCATGTTGCAGAAAACCGGGTTTGACGGTTACCCGCAGTTTCAGGCAGCGCTGCGCCACGAGGTTAAAGAGATGATCTCGGGGCCCGAGGCCAAGCGCGATCTCTGGCAGAACGATCTGCCCGAGGAACACATCCTGAATCGCTACTCCGGGCGAACGCTGGAAAACCAGAAACGCACGATCGATGAAGTGGATCCGGCGGAATTTGACAGTTTCTGCCGGTTGCTGTGCGACCCGGACCGGCGCATTTTCCTAACCGGAGGAAGAATAACCGGCACTCTGGCGCAGTATCTCTACCTGCACCTGCAAATGATCCGGCCGGATGTCAGATTGTTGCCTGTAGCCGCCTCGTGGACACATGACTTGCTGGACGTGCGAAAAGGGGATGTCCTGATCGCGCTGGATGTCCGGCGGTATGAAAACTCGACCTTGCTGATCGGGCAGCTCTGCCATGAGCGTGAGGCGGAAATTGTGCTGTTCACTGACCAATGGCGCTCACCTATTCACAGGCTGGCCAAGCACACGTTCAGCGCACGCATCTCGGTACCGTCAGCGTGGGACTCGATGGCCGCCATTCTGGTTTTGATGGAGTGCGCCATTGCCGAAGTACAGGAACGTCTGTGGGATTCGGTGAAAGCGCGGACCGACGAGCTGGAACAGGCCTTCGACCGCACGAAACTCTTTCGGAAATTCGGGCAGAGTTCAGGGTCTTAACATCTGCCGAATGGCGACCCATCCCAATCGGTACAACTGCCCGTGAACACTGTTGCCAGCCGGACGGCAGTCCGTACACTTTGAACCCATGACGTTCATTACGGAAAACCAGCTGCCACTGCTGATCCTGTTCTTTCTCGTGGGTTCGGTCGGAACGGCATTCTTGTTTCGCAAGCCGGCCGGGCACCGAGCCTGGAAACTTGCGGACTTGGTCTGGGTCGTGCTGGGCGGCATCGGCGCGCTGGTGGCGGTGCTGGCGGGCCTTTATACCTCGGACAGTTCGCGGCTGGACCGGCAGATCGACGTGGCCTATGCAGCAACGCTGGCCTTTGACCGCGACGCCGCGCGGTTCCGGCTGCGGTTCTGCGACCCGGCCTATGACCCGGATACAGCAGTTTTGTGCGACAAGGTCGAGTTCCTGTCGGCCTCAACCGCCAGCAATGCCGATCTACCCCTGTTCATTGCCGTCACGAACGAGGTAGCGCCGCTACAAGGTCTGCATTTTCTGTTCGGAACCGGGGCCAAGGACGACATGGACGAAATGCGCGACATGGCCGCCACGGCCGACGCTTTCAACATCGACCAGTTTCTTGTCTTCACCTCGTTGGATGAAAAAACCCAGACCGCAATCGACAACATGCGTCGCAAAGTGCCTGCAATCGCCGGGGACTATCTAATTCTGGCGCAAAGCTATGATGACCTGATCGAACAGGTCGGCAAGCTGAAGGATGAATGGGAATACCTGCAGGCCAACGCGCATATTCTGGGTCTGCAGATCGTCGCTTTGTGCCTGGTCAGTTTCGCCGCTCCGTTCCGGCTGGGCAAATCGCTGGTCGAACTGCGCACCGCATTCAACGCCGATACTGCTGTGCCAGTTGTTCCGGATCGGCCCCCAGAAAATAGCGAAACACCAGCCACAGGTTCCGCCCTCCCCGACGCAGCCAGCCCAAACGCTCATAGCGCTCCGCGCTCGTAACGGCACGCACGGGCAGGATGCGCACGCGCGGCAGCGCCCGGACCAACGCGACATCCTCCATCAAAGGCTGCTCCTTATAGCCGCCAGCAGCAAGATAGGTTTTGCGCGGCACCAGCAACCCCTGATCGCCATAGGGTAAGCCAAACAGGCGGCTGCGCAGATTGGCCCAGCCGGCGACCCATCGGGGCGCAAATCCCCGGGCCTGAAACTGCAACAGAAACGCAGCCGGTGCACCGGTTTCCAGATGTGAGGCCACCGCGTCGCTCCACCCATTTTGCAGGACCGTATCCGCGTGCAAAATCATCAACCACTCAGCCGAAGCCGTTTGGCATCCGCGCCGCAATTGTCCACCGCGCGAAGGCGCGCCTTCAACGATCCTGGCTCCGGCCTCGTCCGCCATGGCCAACGTCTCATCCGTTGACCCTCCATCGGTGATCACTAACTCGCGGATAAGACCCGCCTGCACCCCCTCCATCAGCGACTGCAAGGTTCCGGGCAGCGAGCCAGCAGCGTTCAGGGTCGGGATCACGATGCTGATTGGCGCGGGCACGTCCGTTAACCTCTGGTCATGGTCACGGAAACTCCTATATCACGGAGCCCAAGGAAATGACGAGGACCACCCCATGCCCAATCGCCGCATTTTGCGCCTTTCCGGTAAGGACACTGACAGCTTTTTGCAGGGGCTGGTCACGAATGACGTCAACAAGCTGGCCCATGGCCTCGTCTACGCTGCATTGCTGACGCCGCAGGGCAAATATCTGGCCGATTTCTTTCTGAAACGGGACGGGGATGCCATTTTGCTGGACGTTGCCGAAGAATTGGCGGACGGGGTGGCCAAACGGCTGGGCATGTACAAACTGCGCGCCGATGTGACCATCGAAAACAGTGATTTGAACGTACAACGCGGAACCGGGCCTGCACCCGAAGGCGCCCTGCCCGACCCGCGCCATCCCGAACTGGGCTGGCGTGCCTATACATCGGCGGCGGACGGCGATGATGGCACCGACTGGGACGCGATAAGGGTACGGCGCTGCATTCCGGAAACCGGGGTCGAACTGACACCCGACACCTTTATCCTTGAAGCCGGGTTCGAAGCGCTGAACGGCGTGGATTTCAAGAAAGGCTGCTATGTTGGGCAGGAAGTCACGGCCCGCATGAAGCACAAGACCGAACTGCGCAAGGGTCTGCGCGGGGTGAGCGTTGATGGCATTGCGGCGGTCGGAACCCCGATTACCTCAGGCGGAAAACCTGCCGGGACCCTTTTCACCCAGTCCAATGGCCTAGGGATCGCCTACCTGCGCCTGGACCGCGTCGGGGACGACATGACAGCCGAAGACGCGAAGGTTACATTGGCCCCTTAACATGTTGCCAAAGCGGCACGACTGCGCCCAGGAACTCTGCCCTGCCCTTTGAACATGGCCACCCGCGCTGTCACACTGGTTTGAGTTCAGCAAACCGGATGCTTCAATGTTTCAGCTATACAGAGCGATCTGGCGTGCCAGCGCCGGGCGGCAGATCTTCCTAATCGTTTTGTCCATTGCAATCGCAGGTCTGGCGGCCGTTCCGCTGGAATTTCAGCGCGATATCATCAACCACCTCACCTCGGACGATGTCACGACGGAAAAGCTGATTTATCTGGGCACGGGAATGATGTCCGTCATTCTGCTCAGCCTCGCGCTGAAATGGCTTTTGGGGTTTCGCGCCGGAACACTGGGCGAGGACATGATCCGCATGATCCGCCAGCGATTGCTGGTGCGGGCCTCGGATGTAAAGGCGTCAGGCGAGGCTGTTCGCAAGGGAACCATGACCACCGCCATTTCGGCCGAAGCCGAAGAATTGGGTAAGTTTGCGGGCGGCGCATTTTCAGACCCCGTGGTTCAGATCGGAACTCTGATCAGCGTGATCGGCTATATCTCTTCGACCCAACCGGGTCTGGGCATGATCGCCTTTTCGATGATCGTCCCGCAAATCGTCATCGTGCTGATCTCGCAGCGTAAGGTGAACGTCTTTGTCGCCGAGCGTGTTCATATCCTGCGGGGCGCAACCGACAAGCTGACCATCGAGGAGATCGACGCAGTCTCGAAAGAGGTCGACGCCTTGTTCGATGATATTTATGAGACCCGGCGAAAAATGTTCCTCTGGAAGCTGTCCGCCAAGTTTCTGCTTAGCGTAATCAATGGGGCCGGAACTGTCGGCGTGCTGATGCTGGGCGGCTATCTGGTGCTGAACGGCAAAACGGATGTCGGGACGGTCGTCGCAGCCACGAGCGGGCTTGGCCGAATTCAGGGCCCCACCGCGTTCCTGATCGCGTTCTACCGGCAGGTCAGCGCAAACCGCATCAAATACGAACTCATGCTCGAGCTTTTCGGCCCCCACCCCGAGCGCTATCGGCAGATCGAAAGAAGTAGGTAAGAAAAACCGCGCGGCACGGAACCGCGCGGTTTTTCACTTTTCAAACAAGGGGCGCGTTATGCGCGCTCGGAATATTCCATGGTTTCGGTGTTCACGACGATCATTTCGTCCTGCCCGATGAAGGGCGGCACCATGACCTTGACACCGTTGTCCAGAATGGCCGGCTTGAACGAATTCGCGGCGGTCTGGCCTTTGACGACCGGCTCGGTCTCGACAATTTTGCAGGTCACTTTTTGCGGCAGCGTGGCGTTCAATGCTTCGCTTTCATAAAATTCGACAACAATTGTCATGCCGTCCTGCAGAAACGGGCGGCGCTCGCCCAGCAGATCGGCAGGCAGTTCGATCTGCTCATAGGTTTCGGAATCCATGAACACCAGCATGCCATCGGATTCGTACAGGAACTGCTGATCTTTCTGCTCAAGGCGGACGCGTTCGACCTTGTCCGCCGAGCGGAATCGCTCGTTCAACTTCGAGCCGTTGCGCAGGTTACGCAGTTCGACTTGGGCAAAAGCACCACCTTTACCGGGCTTTACGTGGTCAACTTTGACCGCGGCCCAAAGCCCGTCGTTATGCTCAAGCACATTGCCGGGGCGAATTTCGTTCCCATTTATCTTGGGCATTACATAAATCCTTCACAAACGGTTGATGCGTCAGTTCCCGTCCCTATATCTGGCGTGACCACACCTGACAAGACAACGACACCTAGTGCTGCACTTGCAGCAAGCCATGCACATGACGCAACGCAACTATGCATTTTAAGTGTATCCGAATCGCACCTAATAGGTCATAAGAGCCGCCACGCCGAAAATGCAAGAGCAAGAACAACAAGGATTGACGAGATGAGAGATTTCGTTGACGGCACTGCCTTTAACAACGAGCAAGGCAATCGTGCTCGCAAACTTTTTGCAGCCGTTGTTTTGGCTGCTTTGGACGATGCCATTGCCGATGACAAGAAATACGGCAACGGCCCGGAACAAATCGCCCGCTGGGCCCGTTCGCGCGATGGTCGCGAGGTGCTGTCCTGCGCGGGTATCGACCCCAACGAGCGGGTCGTCAGCGGACTGATGGAGTTCGTTGGCCGTGGCGTGCGCACTTCGGTCGCGCTGTCGCGTGAAGAAAGCGAGCGTCGCAACGCCGCACAGCAAGCTGAAGCCGCCTGATCAACGGCGTCTTCCGGTGAAAAAACGCGCCCCCAACTACGGGCGCGTTTTTCTTTTGAACGCTTCAGAAGAACAAAAGCCACTGGCGCGCGACCCAGATCTCGGCTGCCAGCATTGCCGCAAAGAACAGCTTGGCTGAAACCGACAACCCTCTTTGCCACAACAGCAGGTATGAACCTGCACAGACCGCGACGGACACAGGCGCGACCCATAGGGCGTGATGTGTGCTGTCCCAATAGCTGACCGGGCTATCAAACACCCAGTCCGTCAGGGGCCAGAGGTGCGGGCGACCATCCCCTGCGTGCAGCAGGAAATCCATTGTCACATGCAATAGCGCGGCCAGGGTGGCGACGATCAGTAAGGGCCAGCCGCGCCAGATACCGATCAGCAACATCGCCCCCCACAGAAAGAAGGAATTGTCGATGGCAAAGACCGTTTGCCATGATTTCGAATAGTAGAGCTGGCCGAAAACCACCTGTTCGGGAATGCCCAGAACTAACAGCGACACGCCAGCCATAAGATAGAGCGACAAATCCGGCAGCAGAGACCCCAGCAACGCCGCCGACAAGGTTCGGCCCCGGGCTGGTCGCGCAAATGCGGCCGCACCGATCAAAAGATGCGCGGGCGTGTTCATCCGGGCTTTCCCTTTGGCCTCAAATCAGGTCATCTGCGCCTCAACGTATAGGAGACGCCCATGGTTCGCGCCATCATGATTCAGGGAACCGGCAGCAATGTTGGCAAGTCGGTTCTGGTCGCCGGTCTGGCGCGGGCCTTCACAAAGCGCGGGCTGAAGGTTGCTCCGTTCAAGCCGCAGAACATGTCAAACAATGCGGCCGTGACCGAGAACGGTGGCGAGATCGGGCGCGCTCAAGCGTTGCAGGCCATGGCTGCGAAACGACCGACGCATACGGATATGAACCCGATCCTGCTGAAGCCGGAAACGGATACCGGGGCGCAAATTATCGTGCAGGGCAAACGCGCGGGAACGATGAAGGCTGGCGACTATCGCAAGGATAAATCCAAACTACTGGGCGCCGCGCTGCAAAGCTTTGACCGGTTATGCAGCGACGCCGATCTGGTGCTTATCGAAGGTGCGGGCAGCCCGGCCGAAACCAATCTGAGAAAGGGCGAAATTGCCAACATGGGGTTTGCCTGCGCAACGGGGGTGCCGGTGGTGCTGGTCGGCGACATCCATCGCGGTGGCGTGATCGCGCAGATCGTCGGAACGCAGGCCGTTCTGGAAGATCGCGATCTTGCAATGATCAAAGGGTTCGCCGTCAACCGGTTCAAGGGCGATGTTTCACTGTTCGATGAAGGGCGCGATGACATTGCCGCCCGGACCGGCTGGCCCTGTCTGGGCGTGGTTCCGTGGTTTCACGACGCCTGGAAACTGCCTGCTGAAGACATGATGGACATCCGCTCTCATGGTGGCGGGGCGTGCAAGGTAGTTGTCCCGCAGCTGGAGCGCATGGCGAATTTTGACGATCTGGATCCTTTGTCGGCCGAACCCGGCGTGACGGTCGAGATCGTACCCGCCGGGCGGGCCCTGCCCGGTGATGCCGATCTTGTGTTGCTGCCCGGCAGCAAGTCCACCATCGGCGACCTGGCTTATTTCCGGGCACAGGGTTGGGATGTGGACCTTATGGCGCATGTCCGCCGCGGCGGCCACGTTCTGGGCCTGTGCGGCGGCTATCAGATGCTGGGCAAAACCATTTCTGACCCGGACGGCGTCGATGGACGTCCGGGCAAAGTCGACGGGTTGGGCCTGCTGGACGTCGAAACTGTCATGGCCGGGGACAAGCACGTCAGACTGCGCACTGCAAAGGCACTGACAGGCGGAGAAACCGTCACCGGCTATGAGATACATATGGGACGCACCGACGGAGCCGATTGTGACCATGCCTGGCTGGAGATTGACGGCCGCCCGGAAGGCGCTGCCAGTCGAAATGGCCGTATCCGTGGCAGCTATCTGCACGGCATCTTTTCGTCAGACACTTTCCGCGCCAGTTATCTGGCGCAGTTCGGTGTGGCTTCAGACCTCAGCTACGATGACGGTGTGGAACAGACGCTGGATGATCTGGCGGATCATCTGGAACAGCACATGGATTTGGACCTGTTGCTGTCACTGGCCGCACCGCCGACCCGCCAGTAACAGTTTATTCGAGGTTCTGAGCAGACAATGCGCGGTGGATCTCCCGCCGCACCAGTTTGCGCAGATTTCGCGTGATACGTTCCCCAAGAACACCCTGCAATTCCTGCCGGACCACATCGGCCACCAGTTCCCGCAATGCATCCTCGTCCAATGTGGGAACATCCAAATCGTCTAGATCATCGGCTTCAGGCTCTGCCCGTTCAGAATATGACGCCTGCGAAGATCGTACAAATGTCGCCGAGAAGCTTTCGTCTTCAGTTTCGCCAATCTGGTCGTCAAGTTGCTCGGATCCAGCCACGAACCCGCCTGCCCCATCCCAGCTCAGTGGGTTGACCTGCGTCCCCGAATAAGCGTCATCGCTGTTCCCGTCAGGCTCCCACTGGTCCTCGGTCCGGGCTATGGCGGCCTCAAGCGCCTCGATCTTTGCGCTCAGACTGCCCGCCAGATCGTCCGCGGCCTCTGCTTTGGGCCCGTCTTCCAACACTGATGTATTGGCAGGCTCACGCTCACCGTTTTTGATGATGTCGCTGGCGCTCAGCACCAGAGGTTTTGCGGTGCGTTCTGCTTCGCACCCGGGAACACCTTCCGGCGCTTCCTGCTTTCTTTCAACCCTGACGGGATCATCGACCCGTAGGGAATCGGTCAGAACCAGCCGGCTTGGCTTGCGTTTGGACGCCAGATCGGGAACCTTGCGGCTTTCTTCGCTGACCAGACGTTTGACCGAGGACAGGACGTCCTCGATCCCTGCTTTTACGACATTATCCGTCATTGTTCTCTACCGCTCTATCCTTACGGATAAGTGTAGCCAAACAATTCGAACCTCACAACCGATAGTATTGCCCGTCAGTCACGACGCAACGCTTTGAGGACGCGATCCAGGTCACGGCTTTGCTTGCTGACCTGTGCCGGAGCCTTTTTGACGAGGTTATAGTACAGCGTCGGATCATAAATCTGCACGGCCAGACCAAGGCGTTCTGCGGTCAGAAGGCCCTGGGCCTGCAACAAATCATAGGCTGCGCGGGTTCGCTCTGTGCGCGATCTGACTTCGGCGAGTTGCGCATCCAGTAGATCCTGCTGAGCGTTCAGAACATCCAACGTTGTCCGGGCCCCCAAGGTCGCTTCCTCACGGATACCATCGAAAGCAACCTGCGACGCACGAACCCGTTCGGTTGATGCTCTCAAGCTTGCGCTGGCCGCCTGAAAAGCCGCGTACTGGTTCGTTACGCCTTGCGTAATGTTCTTTTGAACATTCAGCAGATTGGCGCGCGACCCATCGCGTTGCGCCATGGCCCGACGGACGTTAGCTGCCAGTCGGCCACCGGCATAGATCGGCTGCCTGAAAGTTAGCGAGACACTGGCATCGTTGATGTAATCGCTGTTGTCATAGCGTTCTGTAACACCGGCGTCAGCATCTAGGGAAACGTTTGGGCCCAAGTTTGCCCGTTGTTGCTGCACGATGAGATCCAGCGCTCGCACCTGATGCTGCGCCGACAGAATCGCTGGATGGTTACGTTGCGCCAGGCTGATCGCTTCCGCTTCGGAGCGAGGCAGACTGGGCAAACTTGGCTGACCGGCTGTTCGTCCGGGAGCATTACCGACCGCATTTACATATTCAGCTTGCGCGATATCCAGATCGCCACGTGCAACGGCCAGATCGGCCTGTGAGCCAGCCAATTGAGCCTCGGACAGTGCCACGTCAGTCCGGGTGACTTCACCAACCTCGAAGCGATCATTTGATGCGCGAAGTTCCTCTGCCGAAACCTCGACGTTGTTCTGGCGAATGGCCACAGTTTCTTCCTGCAGCAACACATCCAGATAGGCACTTGCCGCCCGGCTCAGAACCCCCTGCTCGATATCAATCAGGCTCTGTCGGGTCGCCAGCACAGTTTCTTGAGCCGATTGTTTCCCTAAGATCGATGCACCGCCATCATACACGAGTTGGTTAAGCGTCAGCCCCGTGAAAAACCGAGAAGGTTCGTTGGTCGTGACCACATTATTGGTCCGTGCACGGGTGTAGTCCTGGCTTACCTGGACGGCCCAGTTGATGATCGGCCGCAGCGCTGACAGCGCAATGGCGACATCTTCGTCCGCCGCACGCAACAACGCCCTGTTCTGCTCAAGCAAACCGCTTGTATTGTACGCGCCGATGAACGCATCGGTCAGATTATCGGCCCAGACCGCGCGGCCGGGTATTGCGCTCAAGGCAATGGCGGTGGTCAAGGCCGCTGCCCTGACCAGTCTACCAGTTGGCGTACCACGCATAACCAAGTCCTCTCAAATCAAAATAACACTGCTCGTTGGGCAGTTTGCGCCTTTGTTTTCAACTAATCAAGGCAGCGAAATAATCTGCTTTCGGACTATAGCGAAAATGCACTTTCGGCCGAAAATGCCTTCAGAACCGGCGCGCTGGCATTGAACGCATGGCGCCAGGTGACACGTCCGCCGGATTTATAACCGATGCGCACCGCCCCCAGTTCACCCTCCATGAACAGGCAGGCAATCCGACCGTGATCCTTGAGTTGCGCCAGCAAGTCCTGCGGAACCTGTTCGACACCACCCTGCACCATGATCACGTCATACGGCCCATGTTCACCAGCCCCCTGTTCCAGAGGGCCGACATGCACGATGGCATTGTCGGCGTCAGCTTCCATCAAAAGCGTCTGCGCTTCGCCGGCCAGGCTTTCCTCTTCCTCGACAGCGACGACCAGTTGCGCCATGCGCGCGGCAACCGCAGTCGAATACCCAAGCGCCGGAGCGATGTCCATCACCACCTCGTTGTTGGAAATGTTGAGCACATCCAGCATCTTGGCCAGCGTCCGCGGTTCGGTCATGTACCGCCCGTCGCCCAGATCGATCAGATCTTCGACATATGCGGCTTCGCGCTGTGCGTGCGGCACAAAATTCTCGCGTTTGACGCTGAGCATCGCATCGATGATAGGGAACTTGGTGACATCGGAAGGCCGGACCTGAGTATCGACCATCGTTTGGCGACGTTTTGCGAAGTCTGTCATTGGATCGCTCACTTGCTCTCTTGATTGTTTGGCTTGTGCCACATCCCTTGCCAGCCAGCAACGGCTCATGCACTGAATCTTGCCGATGATGCCCGGTTTGCACACAATGCGGGACTGCATTTCCAAAGCCTGATGCCAAAATTGCAATCAATCCTCTGGACGCCCCAGACGAAAGCTGTTAAAACGCCTCTCACACCACAGCAAGTAATTGATTTTACTTAAAAAGGCGAGTTGGCGGAGTGGTGACGCAGCGGATTGCAAATCCGTGTACACCGGTTCGATTCCGGTACTCGCCTCCATATCTCCCTGCCAACAACCGATAATTCTGACTGAGCGCGTTGTCACGAAGGTTCAATGCCGTTGCAGCGAGAATGGCTGGCTCAGGCCGCCGTCGCGCGTTGCGCCGTTACCCGATTGAACCAGCTGACGATCTCTTGCAGGTCAGGTGTGATTTCCTCAGCGGCGCCTCCTGTGAACTCCTGAAATTTCTCGTTGTTCAGGCCGTTGACACCGACCAGAACGGGAATATCCCGCGCCAGGGCTTCAGCGATGACAGGGCGGAAGCCGCGGCCGTCCGCCTCGTGTTTGCCGAACTTATTGATAATCAGAAGCTGCGGATTGTCGTCCAAAGAAGCAGTTACATATCCGACGGCCTGCTCCAGCGCGGCCGGGTCAAGACGGCAACCGCGCGACTGGGTGCCCAGAGACTGGGAAATCCGAATGGTCTCACCCTCGGGCAACACCCGGACGTCCATGTCGCATTTGCTGCTGTCCGCGCATTCGGTGTTGGTCTGAACCACACCAGCCAGCCGCGCGTCAGCGTTCAGAAGATGCTCGGCCACAGCGCTCAGCAGGCGGTCGGTTGCGCCGCGATCGGTGGTGGTGACATAGGCCAGGTACATTCAGAGACCCTCTTCGTACAAATACATGACATTCCAGATAGCACGCATGTCTGTGCTCGGCCACACCTCGCGTCAAGGCAGAGGGGAAAGGCCAATCACAGGTGTGTGCAGGTGAAGCAGAACCGCAAATACGGCAAGCGCGACAAGACCGGACCATTTGCCCGGCCATGGGCGCGGTGCGCGTAGCGAGAAGCGCGCGGTATTGCGCGACAGACGCGTCCATTCGATACCCATCGCCCGCGCCTTGCGGCGGTCGATCAGCGCCATACCCATTACAGCGAAACCCGCGAATAGCCCGAAAAGGATGACATGGGACAGGCTGCCATTGGCCAGTAGGTGCGCGCCGGCCCACAACATCAACGCTGCCAAAACCGGATGGCGCGTTGTGCGCAGGATGCCCGGGTTCTCGGGGTCAAAGGCGCGGTGTCCCATCCCTCCGAACGAAAACGGGTTCTGGATCGACAGCCCCACTATGGCCAGCCAGCAGGCTATCGGCATGATCAGCAAAGGTATCCAGCGAAAAAGCGCAAAAGGCGGTATGACTTCAACATACGGCGCCCGCGCGGCCGCGACGACAAGCCAGCCCAGCACCAGCAGGGACAAGGCGGAATAGGTCGCGAAATACCGCCTGCGCCCCATCGTTTCGATCAACCTGCCACGCACGGCGGGACGAGCCGGGACAACGTGAGTCAGAAGGAAGGTGATCAGCGCTGCAAGGAAGAGGGCCCAACCGGTCATGATAAACTCCGAACATATTGCGCCCGGTTTTAGGCTGCGGCGCGGGGGTGGTCCTTGTCCGAAATCAAGTCGGGCGCAGGGGCAGATACGCTGCCCCTGCCCTTGTTCACAAGCCCAGTGCCTTGCGCCGTTCTTCGGCAAAGCCCTGCACCATGCGGTCGGCAATCAGCGCCAGGATGGCCATCGCGGCACCAGCCGAGATACCAAGCCCCACATCGGCCTGCCCCAGCGCCAGATAGATCGACTGGCCCAGACCGGTTGTCCCGATCAGCGCCGCAATCACCAGCATGGCAAATGCATAAAGGATGGTCTGGTTCAACCCCAGCAGGATGGTCGGCGCCGCGTAAGGCGCACGCACGTCACGCATGATCTGCCACTCGGTCGCGCCGCTTGAAATGGCGGCCTCCATCATCTCTTCCGGTGTATTGACCAGTCCGTGCCGCGTGTAACGGATCATCGGGACGATGGCATAGGCGCAGATCGCCAGAAAGGCAGAGAACTCGCCAATCTGAAACACCATCAGCACCGGGATCAGGAACACGAACAGCGGAATCGTCTGCAGCATGTCACAGATCGGGCGGACGATTTTCCACACCGGCTCCCATACCGCGCTGGCCAGACCGATCAGCCCGCCAACTACGGCGCAGGAAAACACCGCAGCACCGCTGAGGTAGAGCGACAGCAGCGCCCTTTCCCACAGGCCCGAGACGAGGATGGTGCAGAGCAGCCCCACCGACAGCGCTGCCAGACGCCAGCCGCCCGCAACCCAGCCAAGGGCGGCGGTTCCGGTCAGGACAAACGGCCAAGGCAGGTTGGCAATTCCGGTTTCCAGCATGCCAATCAGGATCAACACGACCAGTCCACCGGTCAGGTGCCCGCGCCACGCCATCAGCAGGGTGATACCAGCACCGGCGGCGAACAGGCCGTAACTCATCCCGGGTGTCCACTGGAACCCCCAGGTAAACGGCAGAACCGCCTGATCAAGACCGATCCGCAACGGCAACAGAACATAGAACAGCGAGTTGTTCTTGAGCGCATCCAGCCACGGTCCGTTCGCCTGCGTGAACGCCGTCAGACCACTGTCGACCGCTTCGGCCATGGGGTCCAGAAGCGTCAGTTCGGACGGGTTCGGCAGCCATGCCCAAAAGGCGGCCGTGAACAGCACGGTAAAGCCCAGGACAGCCCAAACGACGCGTTGGTCATAACGCTTGCGCTCGGTCGCCAGAGTGCCGCTCATCCGGTCGATCACCACGGCGAAAACCACAATCACCAGACCGGCCAGCAGGGATTCACCGAACTGCGCCTTGCGCATGGTCAGCAGAACCTCCCAGCCGATATCGTTGAATCCGCCGATGACTGCGGCGATGATCACCATCGACAGCGCCGCCATCAGACATTGGTTGACACCAACCATGATCTGCGTCGCGGCGGCGGGGATTTCCACCTGAAACAGTTGCTGAGACCGGGTGCCGCCGGACATAATGGCAGCCTCTTTGATTTCGGGCTCGACCCTTTCGAGGCCCAGCATCACGTTTCGCGCCATCGGCGGCGCGGCGTAGATTGCCGAGGCGATCAGACCAACAACGGGGCCGAAACCAAAGAGCAGCAGCAGCGGCGTCAGATAGGCAAAAGTCGGCACAGTCTGCATCACGTCCAGCACCGCCTGCACAAAGGATTTTACCTTTGGCACCTCATTCGCGAGGATACCGATCGCTCCGCCAACGATCAGCGCGACCGGCACCGAGACAGCGACCAGCGCCAGGGTGTTCATGCTCTCGGCCCAGTAGCCTGAGGCCAGCACGAAGGTGAGGCCGAAGAACCCCAACGCCGCCATCGGCAAGCCGCCGAGATACCAGCCCAATGCCGTGACAAGACCGATGAGGATCGGCCACGGGGTATTGGCAAGCACATAGTTGGCCGCATTCATAGGATAGGTCATCAGATCGGAAAACAACCGCATGGCGGGTTTGATACCGTTCAGGAACCAGTCCAGGAACGCGCCCACCCATTGGGTCGCAGGCAGTTCCCACGCGGTGGGCCATTTCACCAGCCACGGGGCGACGCCTTCCAGTGCAAGACACACGGCACCGACGATCACGGTGATCAGGGCCGCCTGCGCGCCTGCAGTCAGCCGCGCCCGATGCGCAGAAATATCCGTAGCTGCGGTCATGTGTCATCCACCTGAAGCGCGGCAGCCAGATCCGACGGGTGGACACTACCGACGATGTTGCCTGCCTCGTCACGCACAGGCACCGGTTCGTACAGTTCCATGCAATGTGCAAGGGCGGCGTCCAGCGTCATCGCCGTGGTCAGTCCCGGATCATCCGGCCCACACTCACTTTCGCCTCCGCGCATGACCGAGGCGACCTTGGCGTGCTGGCCCTTGGCCACATCTTTCGAGAATTCGCGCACGTAGTCGTCGACCGGGCGCAGCACGATATCCGTGGGCGTTCCGATCTGAACGATCTTGCCGTCGCGCATGATCGCTATCCGGTCGGCCAGCTTCAGCGCCTCTTGAATGTCGTGCGTGATGAAGACGATGGATTTCTTCAGCGTCGCCTGAATGCGCAGGAACTCATCCTGCAACTGGCGGCGGATAAGGGGGTCGAGGGCCGAAAACGGCTCGTCCAGAAACCAGATATCGGGATTCACGGCCAATGACCGTGCGATGCCAACACGCTGGCGCTGACCGCCCGAAAGCTGGCGTGGGAAACTGTCTTCGCGGCCTTCCAATCCGACCAGCGATATTACTTCCTGCGCGCGGGCCAGACGTTCCTTTTTGCCAACGCCCTGAACACGCAACGGGTAGGCCACATTTTCGGCAACAGTCATGTGCGGGAACAGACCAAAATGCTGGAACACCATGCCCAGCTTCTTGCGGCGCAACTCGGTCAGCGTCTTCTTTGATGCGCCAATGACATTTTCGCCGTCCACATGGATTTCTCCGCCCGTTCCGGGCAGCAACTGCGAGATACACCGGATCAACGTGGACTTGCCCGACCCCGAGAGCCCCATGATAACGAAAAGCTCGCCCTCCTGGACTTCGAAATTCGCGTCCTGAACGGCCGGAATTAACCCGTTTTCGCGCAGATCGGCGGCGGCTTTTTCAGAGTCGTTCCCTGACCGAGACAGCGCGTCGGTCAGGGCTTTTTCAGCACCAGGGCCAAAGACCTGCCAGAGATTCCGGCAGGCGATGGCTGGCGTGTTTGCGTCAGTCACTTATGCGGCTCACTTGGTTGCCGCGTCGACGACCGGACGCCATTTGCCTTCGTTCTCGGCCATCCAAGCAGCGACAACTTCTTCGACCGAGCCGCCATCAACGTCGATTGCACCCATCATCGGCTGCTGGTCTTCGACCGCCAGTTGGTAGTTGGTCAGGATCTCGTATGCGGCCGGCCATTTCTCCTCCATGCCGCTCCAACCGGCTTTGAAGATGCGCGAAGGCGAGAAGTCGCAGTCATTCACCGCGTTCGGGTTCGGACCCCAGGCCGGATCGTTGAAGCAAGCCTCTTCTCCCGCAGGCAGGTCAACGAATTGCACGTCATAGGCCGACATCGCCCAGTGCGGCTGCCAAAATGTGATCAGCAGCGGCGACTTGCGTTCAGTCGAAGCGCGCAGTTCCGCGATCAGAGCACCTTCCGAGCCCGCAGGAACCGCTTTGAAAGGCAGCTCAAGACCCGTCATACGATCGGCGCCGGGTGTACCCCAGTCTGCAGGATAGTCGACCAGACGCCCGCCGGGCAGTGTCTCGGCCGTGGCAAAGACCTGCGCGCAGTCTTTCAGCGCTTCCCAAGCAGGCAGGCCGGGGCACAGATCGGCCACATGGGCCGGGTATGCGATACCTTCTTTGGCATCCAGCCCAAGATCGCCGATTTCGACCACGGTGCCTTCGTCGATTTTCTTGGCATATTCGTCCGACACGTTAGACGACCAGATTTCCAGCGTTGCGTCGATGTCGCCATCGGCCAGCGCCTGGAACTGGTTCATCATGCCCGCTGTGACGTATTCAACGTTATATCCTGCGGCCTTCAGCATCTCGCCCGCGACATGCGTTGTAACGTGCTGACCGGTCCATTCGTTGATTGCCAGCTTGATCGGCTCGTCCACGGCGCCCATATCCGCCGCCTGTGCCGATCCCGCGACCGCAAGGGCCAAAAGGCTTACACTCAGTTTTTTCATGATTTTTCTCCCTGTCTTCTTTGTTTTGCCCACCCCGACGCGTTTTTACGCCGGCTGACTTGTCTGGTGACAATACCATGTCGCAACATGCACAAATTTAGCCGGAAAAGGAAAGTGAACACTGACACCAGAGCTAAGCTAATTTCACTTTTTTGGCGCGATTTCCCCCACCCGCTTTGCAACGCAACTGCACCGTCCTGGCTTGTTGCTGAGGTTTGCCAGGGCACCGGACATTGATTGACGAGTCAATCACAAACCCGAATCCCCTGTTTTGTCGAGCATTTCTTTGCAAAACCGTCTAAATTTCTGCATTTCGCAATAGTCGCGATCTATTGAATCCGGCCAACCGGGCGCAACTTGCCCCCTTGCCAGAAAGGAACAAAAAGGAAACACTAGCGCCGGAGGAACCGAATGATGCGCCATTTTGACGAAATCTACAGCATTGCCGCCGGCCGGCATGGCGGCCCTGACAGGCTGGAGGAAAAGCTGAGCAAACCCAAAAGCACCGCTGAGCTGGCCGCCATGCCGGACGACCGCTGGTTGTCGACAATAACAAAAACCATTTTTCAGGCGGGATTCAGCTGGAAAGTCATCGAATCCAAGTGGGATGGGTTCGAAACGGCATTTGACGGATTTGATGTCGGGCGGTGCGCCTTCATGGACGACGAAAAGTTCGACAGCCTGCTGCAGGACACGCGTATCGTGCGCAACGGAACAAAGATCGCCGCCGTTCGGGACAACGCCGCGTTTCTGCTGGGACTGCGTGAAGAAGGCGGAGCGGGTCAGGTTCTGGGCGGCTGGCCTTCGCACGACTACATTGGCCTGCTGGCCATGCTGGCCAAACGCGGGGCGCGCCTTGGAGGGGCTTCGGCTCAATATGCAATGCGGTTTGCCGGGCGTGACAGTTTTATATTGTCACAGGACGTCACCGCGCGGCTGATCGCCGAGGGCATCATTGATAGGCCCGCTACGTCGAAAAAGGCAATGGCCGCAGTACAGCAGGCTTTCAACACATGGATGGAGCAATCCGGCCGATCGTTGACAGAAATCAGCCGTGTTCTGGCGATGAGCCTCTAAAATCACCTTGCAGGCGGAATGCGTCGTACTAGGCTGCAAGGCATGATCACTCGCGTTATGCTAGTCGCCCTGTTTCTGCTTGCGTCCTGCAGCCGCCCGCTGACAGAGACCGAACGCGCGTTCACCGACACCATTCAGGGCAAAAGCCTGAACATTGATCGCGTCAGACTTGTCGATGGCGCGCCCGTGCTGCCCATTACATACTACCGCGAGGCGCGACCGCGTCTGGCCTGCCGGGATCGCATTCTGCCACCAGCCGAAGAGGGGCTTGTCACCAGCACCCCTGCCGCAGTGGCCCTGTTCAACCGGGTCTATTTCTCGCGTGACTGGTATCTTGAGAATTACATGTCCGGATTTCCGGACGAAATGAACCTGATAGCCGCAATGCTGCTGGCGCATGAACTGACCCATGTCTGGCAGTGGCAGAACCGCGAAACCACCGGGTATCATCCATTACGCGCAGCGGCAGAACATGGCGGACGCAAGGATCCCTATTTGTTCGACCTCGAAACTTCGCCTGACTTCCTTTCTTACGGGTTCGAACAACAGGGCGCGATCGTCGAGGAATATGTGTGCTGCCGGGCGCTGGATCCCCAGGCGGCCCGCACGCAGCGTCTGCACGACATGCTGGGTGTGCACTTCGACCTGTCACCGCTGCCCGAGAAGGGGCGCGAGCGCGACGTCGCCCTGCCGTGGCGGGGCGCGGAAATCAACGGCATTTGCAGCTGATCACCATCACTTTTGCAGCGTTTCCAGATAGGCGACCAGATCGACAATTGGCTGGCTCGTCAGAATCGGCTGGCCATCATGCGTTTTGATCGCCGTGTCCTGCCCTTCGAAGAACGGCCCATACACAGGCATCGGGCTGCCGTGCGAGACCAGAGGATCGCGTCCGTCGATCCGTGCCACAACTCTTGCCCGTGGAAACACCCCATTTGCATCCGCCAATTTGGTCAGGTCAGTGGGCTGAATAACCAAGACACCGGCCATCGGACCCTGACCCGTTGCTTCGATCCCGTGACAGGTGGCGCAGTGGCGCAGGTACAAATGGCCACCATTTTCGGCATCCTGTGCTGGCGCTTGTGATGCCAGAAAGACGGCTGTCAGAAATGTGACCCGGGCGGCGGACATTTTCATCGTAATCTCCTGTCAGGATTGGCAATTGCAGGCTTGCCCGTTCTGCGGCTAGGGGCAATGATCCAGATCAACGCAACAAGGGCAAAGGATCGGGCAATGACACAATACGCAGCCATCATGCTGGCAGCCGGAGTCGGCGTGCCTCTGCTGGCGGGTCTGAATGCGGCCTTGGGTAAACTGATCGGGTCGCCGACCACGGCGGCAGTGGTTCTGTTCGCCGTTGCCCTGACCGCTTCGGCGCTGGTCATGTTGGTGTTTCCCGGCTTCGACGCGCTTTCAAAAATTTCAGAAGCCCCGAAACACCTGTTCCTCGGCGGCGTTCTGGTCGCCTTTTATGTGTTGTCCATCACCCACGTGGCCCCGCATTTTGGCGTCGGTAACGCAGTGTTCTTTGTCCTGCTGGGCCAGTTGATCAGTGCAGCCGCCATTGACCATTTTGGTCTGTTTGGCGCCCAGATCACACCCCTAACCTGGATGCGGGCGGGCGGGATTGCTGTTATGGCAGTTGGCGTCGCCATCACTCAACTGGCTTGAGAACACCGCCGTCCAACCGCACGATCCGGTCCATCCGCGCGGCCAGATCCGGGTTGTGAGTGGCGATCAACGCCGAAAGCCCCTCACCCCGCACAAGTGACATCAGCGCATCGAAAACCTGATCCGAGGTCTCAGGGTCCAGATTGCCGGTCGGTTCATCCGCCAGCAAAACGCGCGGCGCATTGGCCAGCGCCCGGCAGAATGCAACGCGCTGTTGCTCTCCTCCTGACAGGGCCGCCGGGCGATGATCGGCGCGGGACGCAACCCCAACCCGCCCCAGCAGTGACATAGCCCGTTCACGGGCAGCTTTTTCGGATACGCCATTGGCCAGTTGCGGAAGGGTTATATTCTCAAGCGCCGTGAATTCCGGCAGCAGATGGTGGAACTGATAGACAAATCCCACATCGCGCCGCCGCAATGCTGTGCGGGTACGGTCGCCTTTGCCCGAGGCATCCTGACCCGCAATTTCAACCGATCCGGCATCGGGGGCATCAAGAAGCCCGGCAATGTGCAGAAGCGTCGACTTTCCGGCACCCGACGGTGCCACCAGCGCCACAGCCTCACCCGCGCGAAGTTCCAGATCTGCACCGCGCAGAACCTGAACCTCGCCCGGAGTGCCCCTCAGATAGGTCTTGGTCAGACCGTTCAGCCGCATCGTCACATCATTCATAGCGCAGCGCCTCAACCGGGTTCAGCCGCGCCGCACGACGAGCAGGGAAATAGGTGACAAGAAAGGACAGACCCAACGAAAGCGCGACTGCCTTGAGCACATCGGTCAGGTGCAATTCGGCGGGCAAAGCGTAGATGCCGCGAATGGACGGATCCCAGACACCGCCTCCCATGACGTAGTTCACGAAGGAAAAGATCGGATCGATATAGATGGCGAACAGGCACCCAAGGACCACGCCCATCACCGTTCCGATGATGCCGGTAAATGCGCCGCAAATGAAAAACACCCGCAGAACGGACCCTTCACTCAGACCGATGGTGCGCAGGATGCCGATGTCCCGCCCCTTGTTCTTGACCAGCATGATCAGGCCGGAGACGATATTCATCGCCGCGATCAGCACCAGGATCGACAGGATGATGAACATCACGTTGTCCTCTACCTCGAGCGCGCGCAAGAACCCGCCCGAAGCGTCCTGCCATGTCCAGATCTGGCTGCGTTCGCCTGCGGCTTCGAGTATCGGTATCAGGATCGGGTTGAGAGTCTCGGGCTGCGTTACCATTACCTCGATCTCGTCCGCGACACCTTCGCGGTTGAAAAAGCTCTGCGCCCTGTCAAACGGCATGTAGACCCTGGTCCGGTCAATATCGTAGCGGCCGGCCGAAAAGACATAGACCACGCGGTAAGCATTCACCCGCGGCGACGTGCCAAAGGCGGTTTTGACCCCGTTGGGCGAGGTCAGCTTGATCGTATCGCCGACTGTCGCCCCGATGCTGCGGGCAACACCCGAACCCAGGGCAACTACTTCTTCACCGTCCTGAAACCCGGACAGATCACCAATGGCTTGTTCACTTTCAGCAATACCCGGCAAATCCCGCAGGTCGTCGGGGCGAATGCCAAAGACCTCGACCCCGCTGCTGCGGTCGCGGTTGGTGATCAGCACTTGTCCCTTGACCAACGGCGCGGCCCGCTCGACCCCGTCAACCTGCGCGATACGCGCGGCCATGCGGTCAAAGTCCGCAATCGTCCTGTCCACGCTGCCCTGCTGACCCACCTGGCCAGCCGAATAGACGGTGACATGCGCGTTGGCTCCCAAAATGGTACCGACAAACTCGGACCGGAACCCGGACCGCACCGCCAGGGTCGCGATCAGGGCAAACACGGCCAGGGTGATCCCGATCAGGGAAATCCAGGTCATCACGCTGACGCCGCCTTCGGCGCGACGAGCGCGCAGATAACGCCAGGCGATTTTCCATTCAAAAGGGGCAAAGGGCGGGGGTGTGGTGGCCATGCCTGCTCCGGTTTTTCTGTTTGCGGCGACCCTTTCGGCATTTGCCCGGATGGTCAAGCGACTTGTCACCGCCAGTGTCTTTGCTAGCCGGAAAGGGCCGAAGTTTGATCCAATACAGCCTTTGTTCTGGCCGGGTCGCTGATGCCGCGGCTTTCCAATGCCTTGAATACCCGTTCGCGCAGATCTTCGGGCAGTTTCGAAACCGCCCGATTGTGCAATCCAAGGCTGAGTGACTGCGGATAGTCCAGTCGTGACACCTGCGCGCTCAGAACGTCCTGCGAATAGGTGGGCCACATACCGACGCTGTTGTTTTCAATCGGCTGAAACCAAGGTACGTAACCTTCAGGTGAGCCCATACAAAACGCGTTAAGTAGCATGAACTCGGAAGGCCGCCGCCGCGACGCAAAGAGAGCCTGCACCGAACCGTAACGCGCATTGATTTCGTCCAGCAGCGCCAAAACAAGCGATCTTCGGACCGGGAACGGTGTCGCAAAGTTCGTTGTTTCAAGATCGGTAGTACCGGGTTTGTTAACCCCAAGCGCCTCCAAACTCTCAGACAACCAATTGCGGTGAAAATCGCTTTGAACCGGAATGAACGGGATTTGGGCGGCGCCATCCTGTGAAAAGAACTCAGATTGCTCGAAAGCGCGCAAAAACAGGTTCTTGGTATCCAGGATAACGATATTCTCGGCATCTACCACGCGTGCGGCACCCAGTTTCAGCACCTGCTGAGCGCGATACCCGTTGTTGCCCCGCCACCCGCCTTTTCGGGCGAACGGAATCCGGAAACGGTTCTCGATCAGGACCCGGTCACGCCAGGGCCGTTCTGAACAATGCCCGGTGCCCAGCAATACGTCGTCGCCGCTTAGCACCTTAACCTTGGGCAGCAACGGACCATAAGACGGCAGGATTGGATCGATCTTCTGTCTGAGCGACGCCTCGTCAATGTCGTTCATGATAACATGGATCGATGCGACACTTCGGGGGTCAACGAACCGGGCAAATGACAGCGCCTGCAATTCCAGCAAGGGATAGTCCTTGGAATACACAACCGTTGCAAAACTCAGCACGTCCGTATCCCCCGTCTGAACCAGACTGATTTACCACTCTGATATCTTGTGTCCAGCCCGGCAATTGCAATGCCGGAACGAATCAAACGCGGTCGGTCCGTCTGGAAGGGCTCGGGCTTAAGGCGACAGAGTAACAAGCGGGCTATACCAATAGTTGTGACATCCTTCACAGACAGCGCTGAATTGTTTCACCTATGATATCAATGCGGGCATTGCGTGAATTATTGAACTCAAAATGCAACATTTTCAGAGTAATTTTATTTCAAATTTTGATTATTCTGAGAAATTTTGACACCCTGTAATGGGGAACACATTTCAGAGCGGGGGTCGCTCATGTTAATTAAGCGGAAGACTGAGGTGTCGGGTTCTATTGTGGCCCGAACGGCATCCACAGAACTCGATTGCGAAACAGCGGCTCTGCTGCGCGCAGCAATCCGCCCGTTATTCGCCAGCGCGGCAAGCTGGGGTAGCCTGGCTGACATCCTGAAAGACAAGGGATACAGGCTGGCATTCCGAAAGGGCCGCCTGTGCATCACCGACAGAACATCCGGCGAGCGGGTCTGTGGACTGCGTTTTCTTGGGTTCGAATTCAAGGATCTGGTGCGTAAGCTTGGGCGTCCGATTGTCGTCGCCCATGGCGGGCAGGCAGATGGAGAAGTTCTTGCGGCACGCCCATCCCGGAACGGCACTTGAATTAAGAAACTAGAACTTTCGCCAAAACTGCACCGAACGGCGCAGGGTCTTAAACAGGCAATGGCGCGCGGCCAGTTTGATCGCCTCGGGCGTATCAGGTCGACGCAGAACTTCAAGCATCAGGTTGGCCGGCATGTGTCCGCGCCGATAGTATCCAAAGAAATCCTGCTGCGTCAGCCCATGGGCCGTCTTGAAATCCGCGTAGTATTGCATCCAGACACGGGTATAGTCCTGCCCTGTTGCCTCATCGTCGCTGGTCACACCTCTTTCCCAGAACAACGAGACCGGATCATCCATCCGCTCACCCTGATAGCCGCCACCGACCAGGCGCAGCATCAGGTCGTAATCGGCGGCAACGCGAAACTGCGTGTCATGTCCGCCCAGTGCAAGAAAGACATCCCGTTTTATGAAAACCGAGTTATGGCAGAACGGCATCCGCTGCAGGACCGCCGTAAGTGACATCCGTTTCTCCCGGCTTTCCGATCCGTCCGCGTGTTTGCGCAGTGTCGACCCGAACAGGAAATCGGGCGCGGTTGCCTCAAGCCGATCCGCCGCCATGTTAAGCACATCATCTGACGCCAGGGCGTCGTCCGAGTTCAGGAACAGCAGATACGTTCCGCGCGCGGCCTGTGCCCCCTTGTTCATCGCATCGTACAGACCGGCATCCGGTGCACTGATCACGCGTGTACGCAGGGCGTCTGCCGTCGCCTCATTCAAAAACGCAGTGGTTCCATCCGACGAAGCGCCATCCTGAATGACGTGCTCGGCCCGAACGCAGTTCTGCCGCGCCATGCATTCGATGACGCCCAGAAAACTGTCCTGCCGCCCTTGGGACAGCAGGTTGTAAGTCGCCGTGATCACCGAGATCAGCGGCGTGTCGGTCTGCTCAGGCGATCTGCTCATAAATCCCGGCGATCTTGGTGACCGCGGCCTCGGGGCTCAGTTCCTCACTTTCGCCGGTGCGACGGCTGGTCAGTTCGACCACACCGTTCTTCAGGCCGCGCGGACCGACAGTGATGCGCCACGGCAGGCCGATCAGGTCCATGGTTGCGAATTTGCCCCCTGCCCGCTCGTTGCGGTCATCATAAAGCGGCTCAAGCCCCAGCGCGGTCAGTGCCTTGTAGATCCTTTCGCAAGCCGTATCCGCTTCTTCATCACCCTGTTTCAGGTTGACGATACCGCAATGGAACGGGGTCACGCCCTCCGGCCAGATGATGCCCTTGTCGTCATGGCTGGCTTCGATGATCGCGCCGATCAGGCGGCTGACACCGATGCCGTGGCTGCCCATGTGGACCGGAACCGGCTTACCGTCGGGGCCTTGCACGGTTGCACCCAGCGGTTCGGAATACTTGGTGCCGAAATAGAAGATCTGGCCGACCTCGATTCCGCGCGCGACGCGGCGGCGCTCTTCCGGGATCTGGTTGAACAGCGCCTCGTCATGGGTTTCGTCGGTGCGCGCGTATTTCGAGGTGAACTCCTCGAGGATCGCCTGACACTGCTCGCGGTTGTCATAATCGATCACGCGGTCGCCAAAGGTCAGATCGGTGACGGCGCTGTCATAGAAGACCTCGGATTCGCCGGTATCGGCCAGAACAAGGAACTCATGCGTGTCGTCACCACCGATGGGGCCGGAATCGGCACGCATTGGGATGGCTTGCAGCCCCATACGCTCGTAAGTGCGCAGGTAGCTGACCAGATGGCGGTTATATGCGTGCAGCGCGTCTTCCTTGTTCAGGTCGAAATTGTAGCCGTCCTTCATATAGAATTCACGACCACGCATCACGCCGAAACGGGGGCGGATTTCATCGCGGAATTTCCACTGAATCTGATAGAGGGTCAGCGGCAGATCCTTGTAGCTGCTGACATGGCCACGGAAGATGTCGGTCACCAGTTCCTCAGCCGTCGGCGTATACAACATGTCGCGCCCGTGACGGTCCTGCATTCGCAGCATTTCCTGACCGTAATCGTCGTAACGTCCGGATTCGCGCCACAGGTCCGCGGATTGCAAAATAGGCATCTGGATGGCGATGTGACCCGCCCGCGCCTGTTCCTCGTGCACGATGTTTTCCAACTTGCGCAGAACTTTGAAACCCAACGGCAGCCACGAATAAATCCCGGCCGCGGCCTGTTTGATCATCCCGGCGCGCAGCATCAGCCGGTGGCTGACGATCTGGGCCTCCGAGGGGGTTTCCTTGAGAACGGGCAGAAAGTAACGGCTGAGGCGCATTGTATGACCTTCAAAGGTGAGAATTCGACTTCAAAGCTGCTTATTGCAAAGCCCCGCCGGGGGCAATCGGCCATTGGCGATTTTGCGACCTCGGAGCAGTCGGTTTTTTGATTGACCCGCCAGTCAGCATTCAAGATGGTAGCGGGAACATTTTCTCAGGAGGTCCCCGTGCAAACCATTCAGGAACCCGCCCGCCAGATCCCCGTAGTTCATCAGACCGACGTTCTAGTTGTAGGTTCCGGCCCCGCCGGCCTTGCCGCCGCACTGGCAGCGGCACGGGCGGGGGCGGAAGTGTCCTTGGTCGACCGCTTCGGTTGCATGGGGGGGAACATCACCGCTGTCGGGGTCGAAGGTTTCGCCTGGTATCGCCACGAACAGACGGTCGAAGCTGGCGGCATCGGCATGGAGTTCGAAACCCGTGCCAAGGAGATGGGCGCTGCGGTGCCGGAAAGCCAGTCGCTTAGCTATGAGCTCGACAGCGAGGGCTTCAAACTGGTGGCAGACAAGCTGGTCGAAGAAGCTGGCGTGCATCCGATGCTGCACCGTCAGTTTGTTGCGCCGATCATGGAAGGCAACAGGATCACCGGGATCATAACCGAATCCAAGGCAGGGCGCGAGGCGATACTGGCCAAGGTGGTGATTGATGCCACCGGGGACGCTGATGTGGCTCACCGTGCAGGCGCACCGACCCACAAGACCCCACGCGAAGACATGATGGCGGCCTCGGTCATGTTCCATCTGGCCGGCGTCGACAAACGCGCATTCATGGAAGGTGTCAAGTCCGACCCGCAAACCTATAAGGACTGGGGCGGCGGCGGTGAGTGGAATATCGAGACGAGCGGCAAAGAAGACGACATGTTCTCACCCTTCGTGCACAAACCGTTCCAACAAGCCATTGATGAGGGGCTGATCCCGCCGCATCTGAACACCATCGCCGGTACATGGGGTGCAATGCATGACACGGGTGAGCTGACCTACATGAACCTCATCCATCTGGCCGAGATAGACGGCACCGACCCCGACAGCCTGACGCGGGGCGAGATCGAAGGCCGACGTCAGTCGATGCTGGCCATCGAGGCGCTGCGCCGGTTCATGCCCGGTTGTGAAAACGCCCGTCTGCGGAACTTTGGAATGACTATCGGCATCCGCGACACCCGTAAGATCGACGCGATCTATAACATGACCGAGGATGACGCCCGCCATCAGGGTCGGTTCGAAGACACGATCGGCATCTACCCCGAGTTCATCGACGGCTATGGCATCCTGATCTTGCCGACCACAGGCCGATACATGCAGGTCCCTTACCGATCCATGCTGCCAAAAGGTGTGCAGGGCCTGCTGGTGGCGGGGCGTTCGCACGGCGCAGACCGCGTCGCCCATGCCGCGACCCGAAACATGGCCTGTTGTGCTGTCATGGGTCAGGGCGCCGGAATTGCAGCGGCGTTGTCCCTCAAAAGCAATCAGGACGTGCACGAATTGAACCTGAGCCCGGTTCACGCCGAACTTGAACGCCAAGGGGTGAGGATCAACTGATGGACCATATACCTACAATCGACATTGCCCCCCTGAACGACAAGGCTCATCCGGGCTTTGACACCACCGTTCAGCAAATCCTGAACGCTTGCACCAGCATCGGCTTCCTATCGATTACAGGCACCGGCGTTCCCCCGGATATGGTCGAGCAGGTTCGGGACTGCGTTCGTGAGATCTTCGGCGTCGATGACAGCAGCAAATGGGATCAGGCCATCACCCGTGACAATTATCGCGGCTATATTCCCATGGGATTTTTTACCCCGAACGACGGATCGGGGACCGCCGACAAATACGAAGGCTACAAGTTGCACTTCGAAACCTCATCGGATGCGCGTATCCGTCAGGACTGCGCGCTTTATGGGCCAAATCTCTGGCCACGCGAAGTCTCGGGCGCTCGGGACGTCATCCTGAATTACTGGGCTGAACTGGATCGCGTAACAGACCATTTGCTTGGGGCGCTGGAAGTCGGGTTGAAGCTTGAGCCGGATAGTCTGCGCGACGCTTTCCGCGATCCGATGACCAATATGACTTTGCTGCATTACCCACCTCAGGCCGCCGAGGAAGCGGGCTATGGCATTCATCCGCACAAAGATACCGACGCACTGACCATCATCGCGCCCGATCCCGTCGGCGGGCTTGAGGTTCAGACGCGGGCCGGAGACTGGATTACTCCGGATTGCCCGCCCGGAGGCTTTGTCGTCAATATCGGCGACATGCTGGAGCTTTGGTCGGGGGGACGGTTGAAATCAACTCCGCACCGGGTCGTCAACCGCTCGGGGCGGGAACGGTATTCCTTTCCGTATTTCGCCGTGCCGCGTCATGATGTTGTCATCCAACCCCAATTGCCACCCCTACCCGGCTTTGACCGGCCCGCAGTCCATTGCGGGCACTGGTCGGCAGAGATATGGCGCACAAACTGGTCAGATGAAACGGCGGATGAGGAAACCCCCGAACTGGGAACATTGCACAGCTGACACCCCAAAATCTCAGCGGGCATGAACCACTTGCATCGCGGGCGCGCATGGGCCAAGAACACGTGCAAGAGCCAAACTCAGGGGACCGATATGGCCTTGCCCGTTAAGGATCAGCTCAGATACTGGGGCATCGCCGCAGTGGTGATTGCCCTTCTTTTGTGGGCTCTTGGGGACGTGCTTCTGCCCTTCGTCATCGGTGGTGCGATTGCATATTTTCTGGATCCGGTCGCGGATCGGCTTGAAAATTTGGGTCTCTCGCGCATGGCGGCGACGGGCATCATAACCGTCGTTGGTGTGCTGGGTTTCGTCCTGGCCATCCTGATGGTAGTTCCCGCATTGATCACTCAGCTGATCGATCTGGTCGAGATCATGCCCAGCCTGTTCAAGGAACTGCGCGGGTTTATCGAACGACAATTCCCGTCCCTGCTGGACCGTCAGTCCAACTCGCATCAGTTTCTGGTTTCTCTTGGCGAGACCCTGAAGTCGAAGACCGGCGATGTCCTGCAAACGGTCGTCGCCTCGTTGGGGTCGGCAATAAACGTGGTCGTTTTGCTGGTCATCGTGCCGGTGGTTACCGTTTACCTGCTGCTGGACTGGGACCGCATGATTGCTCGAATAGCCGAGCTTTTGCCGCGTGACCATGCGCCGACAATCAAGAAACTGGCCGGGGAAATCGATGATGTCCTGGCCTCGTTCGTACGGGGCATGGGAACGGTCTGTCTGATCCTGGGCACGTACTATGCCATCGCGCTGATGCTTGTCGGCCTGCAGTTCGGGCTGATTGTCGGGTTCATTGCCGGACTCGTCACCTTCATCCCGTATCTGGGGGCGCTGATCGGCGGCACGCTGGCGATCGGGCTGGCGCTGTTTCAGTTCTGGGGTGACTGGGCCCATATCGGGCTGGTCGCTGGTGTATTCGCACTTGGGCAAGTGACCGAAGGCAATTTCCTGACACCCAAACTTGTCGGCAATTCGGTCGGCCTGCATCCGGTCTGGCTGCTGCTGGCGCTGTCCGTGTTTGGGGCACTGTTCGGTTTTGTGGGCATGTTGGTGGCTGTTCCGGTCGCCGCAGCACTCGGCGTACTGGCCCGGTTTGCCACTTCGAAATATCTGGAAAGCCGCCTGTATACCGGGCTGGAAGGGCTGGATCAGGAAGACAAGTGAATGGCACGCCAGCTCAGCTTTGACCTTCCGGCGAAAACCGCGCTGGGACGCGAGGATTTTTTTGTTTCCCCCGCCAACGCTCTGGCGGTGGCAATGATTTCCGCCTCGTCCTGGCCAGGCAACAAACTGGTGCTCAGCGGACCGGCAGGTTCGGGGAAAACACATCTGTCGCATGTATGGGCGGCGGAAACCGGCGGACGGATCATTTCGGCCACCGATCTGAAGCACGGCGAGGTGCCCGAGTTGGCCCAGACTTCGGTCGCGGTCGAAGATGTACCCATGATCGCAGCCGACGCTGAAAAACAGAAAACGCTGTTTCATCTGCACAATCTTGTTCTGGCCGAAGGCCACGCGCTGTTGATGACCGGACGGCTGGCGCCGAAGCTTTGGCAGCTGCCTCTGGCCGATTTGCAAAGCCGTATCGAAGGCGCCCATCAGGTCGCCCTGGACCCGCCCGATGACGCCCTTCTGGGGGCCGTGCTGGCCAAGCTGTTCGTGGACCGGCAGCTCAACCCCGGACCCGAGGTGATTTCCTATCTGGTCAAGCACATGGACCGGCGTTTCGAAACGGCGGCAGAGGTCGTGGCCCAACTGGACAAGCTCGCACTGTCGGAAAGACGCGACATCACTCGGGCGCTGGCGATCCGGGTTCTGAAACACCATGCCGGCGACGGCCATTGAAGAGATTGACCCGAATCCGGTGATTTCGCATCCTGAGACAGGAATATCTGGGAAAGACATGGATCAGACTATCGATACCACCATCCCCGACTGGGGACCTTTCGGAAGACCGCTATTTTCTGATCCCCGCGTCAGGGACTTGTCCCGGGTCGGTGTTGTCGATGTCGGGTCGAACTCGGTCCGTATGGTCATATTTGACGGGGCGGCCCGCTCACCCGCGTATTTCTACAACGAAAAGGTGATGTGCGAACTGGGCGCGGGTCTGTCGGAGACCGGGCACCTGAACCCCAGAGGGCGTGTTCGCGCCTTGGATGCCCTGCGCCGGTTCCAGCATCTGGCCGACAACCTTGATCTGCCCGGTCTGCACGTTGTCGCAACCGCCGCAGTACGCGAAGCCAAGGACGGGCAGGAGTTTTGCGACGAGGTCAAAGCCGAAACCGGCCTACACGTTTCGATCATTGATGGTCTGGAAGAGGCCCGTTTCTCCGCTCAAGGCGTGCTTCTGGGATGGCCGGGTGCATACGGTCTGATCTGCGATATTGGCGGTTCATCCATGGAACTGGCCGAGATCGGCGAAGGCCAGACCGGTCGCCGCGTGACATCCGCGCTGGGTCCGTTGAAATTGCGGGACATTAAAGGCGGGCGTCGTGCCCGCAAGGCGCACATCAAATCCACCATGGAAGAACTGCGCGATCAGTTGGGCCCCCAGCGGGATCGCCTGTTCCTGGTGGGCGGCAGCTGGCGCGCCTTTGCACGGCTGGACATGCTGCGGCGGGGTTATCCGCTGAACGTTCTGCATGAATACAGGATGACCCACAAGCAGGTGCACGAAACCATCCGGTTCATCGAAAAGGGCGACCCCGAGAAACTGCGCAGCCGGGCTGGTGTGTCCAGCTCGCGCATGGCGCTTATCCCTTATGCGATGGATGTGCTGTCCCGACTGATCCGCACTTTCAAACCCAAGGACATCGCCATTTCAAGCTATGGAATCCGCGAAGGGCTTCTGTACGAACAGATGCCGCAAAGCCTGCGCGATTGCGACCCGCTGATCGAGGCCAGCCGCTTTTCGGAAGCCAAGGACGCCCGTCTGCCCGGTTTTGGAAAACATCTGTTCGATTTCGTCATGCCGCTGTTCAAATCGGCCCCGTCAACCCGCGTCCGGCTGGTCAAGGCCGCTTGCCTTCTGCACGATGTCAGTTGGCGCGCTCATCCCGATTATCGGGCAGAGGTCTGTTTCGACTACGTGACCCGCGCCAACCTGGGTGGGCTGAAGCATTCGGAACGGGTGTTCATTGGTCTGGCGTTGCAGCACCGCTACCGCAACAAACGCGAAGGCAACCGGTTCGCGCCACAATATGAACTGCTGGATGAAGAGGGTCAGAAGCAGGCCGAGATTCTGGGCAAGGCAATGCGTTTTGGCGCAATGCTGTGGATGAAGAATGACGCCACGATGGGCAAACTTCGTTATTTCCCAAAGAAACGCCAGTTGGATCTGATTTTGCCAAAAGCCGCCGAACCGCTGTTCAACGAAACCGCCGAAGCACGCTTCGGCTCTCTGGCTCAGGCATTGAAGTCCGAGACCAAGGTTATCATCAAGGGGTAATCCCCTGTAAACGCTCAGATATCCGTTACACCTTCGTCCGGCTCTGGTTTTTCCTCAAGAGTTTGCGGGGTGTCGTCCTGCGGTTTCCGGCGGATGATGATATCGCCATTGGGCAGGATCTCCGGTGCCTCATAAACGCTCCAATCCTGTATCTCCTTGGTCATTTCTGCCAGTGCCGGTCCCATTTCCTCAAAAAAGGACAGCATGGCAGGACCAAACTGTTCAGCCAGGTCGCGCAAATCATCGAGCGTGGGCTCCATTTCCTTGCGCAGGCCTTCGAAGAAAAGCTCGGCGCCGCGCTCCATCAGGGACTTGCCGGTATCTTCCTGCGCGCTGGCTGGGAACGCAGTGGACGTCACGATCAGACTTATCAAAAGAACTCGTTTCATGCGGCCAAACATAAGCACTGCGGGAAGGCGTTGAAAGATCACAGGTCAATATCCAGAGTTACGGGAAAATGGTCCGAGGCCGTCAGCAGTGCGTCCCGCAATTCCGCGTTCGAACGGATCGCGTCGTCCCGCAAAGGATGCCAGATTCGCCAGACCGGATTTCGCTGGCGCAGCGGATCGCTGATCATGATGTAATCCAGCAATGCCTCAAGAAAATCTCCCTTGTCCCGGCGCACAAACCGGGCCGTCGAAGGTGTTTCCCCGCCGACAGAGCCGTAGGCGGTTGCGGCATTGGGATCAAACAAACCGGACTGCAACAAAATCTCGACGGATGAGCGCCCGAACAGGTTCTCGAACTCGTCCAGGCCCGGGCCGTCATTCAGATCACCCAGCAAAATCACCGGTTCGTCCTCGGCAATGTGCTGTTCGACGCGCCGGGCCAGCCAGATCGCCTGAGCCAGTTGTTTGCGCCGGTTGGAAATTGAAATCCGGATCGCCTCGTCCCGGCTTTCCGCGCCGTGCGGCGCTTTGGATTTCAGATGTGCCCCAATCAGGCGAAATTTCGCACCCGACTTTGTTTCCACCGCCAATTCCATCGGTGGCTTTGAAAAAAGCACAACATCCTCGGTTGCGTCGATATCCAGATCAATCCGAAATTCGGTGTCAAACCGGGGTGCTGTCTGATGGTCGAATGGCTGCGCAGACCGCGTCTTTGGATCATGGCGCACCATCAGCAACTGAGGATCAAACAAAAGTGCCAGTTCCTGATGGGTTTCATTAGCGAAGCCCATGACCGCATGAGTGGTGCGCAAATCGAATGCTTCCGCAAAACCCTGCAACGCGCGGACGGTGTTCTGCGTTTTGCCGGTGTTTGGGGCCTCAACGATCAGAATGGCATCTGCGTCGATAGCCGTCAGAACCTTGGCGATCGCCTCGACCTGCTGGGCCCGGGTGACATCATAGCGGCCGGACCAGCCGTCATCGACGATCAGACGATCCTGGCGATCAAACAAGTTGGCGAACCATTCGATATTGTAGGTCGCCAAACGCATCCGTTCAGACCTTTGCACCGTTTATTTCGTCCCAGGCGCGGTTGATGTCGATCATCTTTTTCTCGGCCAGCCGGATTGCCTCCTCGGGCACGCCGCGCGCCATCATGGCGTCAGGATGGGTTTCGCGCACTAGCTTGCGCCAGATGTTGCGAATTTCGGTCAACGGCATGTCCCTTGTCACGCCCAGAACGGTATACGGATCGTTTGGGGCATCCGGCACGAACCGGGCGCGCAGCGCCAGAAACTGAGCGTCGGTTTGCCCGAATATCCGGCTGACTTCTTCCAGAAACTCGTTTTCGTTCGGGTGATAAAACCCGTCGGCCATGGCGATGTGAAACAGGCCTTCCATCAGGTCGCACAACGTCGTGCTGTCTTCGTCGAACATCCGGGCGATCTTGCGGGCATAGTCCTGATAGCCGGCCACGTCGGTTCGGGCCATGTTGAACACCCGCGCCGCGCCTTCTTCGTCTTCGCGGGCAATCTGGAACACATCGCGAAAGGCCGTAACCTCGTCCCGCGTCACCTGCCCGTCTGCCTTGGCCATCTTGGCGCCCAGCGCGATCACAGCGATTGTAAAGGCCACCGACCTTTCGGGCGGTGAGCGCAGTTTCTCAAAAACGGCAGTCAGGCTTTCACCTTGTGCCAGTGCGCTCAGCGCATCGGATATACGGGTCCAGATCGACATGGCCGCACCCTAGCGCCACAAATCGCGCGTGTCAGGTGCGACAGATCAGTCCTGACCAATAATTTTCTGCATCAGTACCAGATCCAACCTGCGGCCCCATTTGCAGCCCACTTGGGGCATTCGTCCGACTTCGGCAAAACCGACGCGAGCGTGAAAGGCGATGGCAGCCGGATTTTCCGAGGATATTCCCGCCACAAGCACGTGGACGCTGTCGGCCCGGGCCACCTCTTCCAACCGGCTCATCAACGCGCGGCCGATCCCCTTGCCACGTGCTGATGGAGCTAGTTGAATCGAGTGCTCGCGGCATTCGGCATACCCCGGCCCGGATCGGAACCGAGTATACGAAGCGAAACCGACAACCTCGCTATCCAGTTCTGCCACCAAAAACCCCGTGCCGCGGGCTTCGATGTCGGCTGCAATTCCGGCGGTAGACCGCTCCTCGGTTGTGAACGTAACCAGGGTATCCCTGATGATCGCGTTGGTAATTTTAGCAATCGCCGGTGCATCCGCAATCTGTGCCTGCCGAACCCTCATTCCAGAACGCGACGTCCGTTTGGTGTCTCGAATTCAGCGCGCAGACCCGGCGGGCCCTGGTGAAACTCAACACCCTCAACCGGCCCGGTGCTTTGGGCAAGTTTCGCGGCTTCGGGATGGGACACCAGCAATCTCAGCAACCGGCAACCACTGGCCTGCAACATTCCCGCGGGGTGCAGATCGCCCTGCCACTGTATGAGTGCGGGATAGAGGTTGTCATAAGGCAGGCGCCCGGACGATGGCACGATCATGCGCCAGCGCAGTGCGCCGCGCTCCAAATCTGTCGGGTCGAACGGGCCACCCGGCACGGTGGCCGCCTCGATATCCTTCACACGGCAGATCCAGTTGGACAGGCGCGGTGCACCCTGAAACCGGTCCAGATCGAACCACCGGGTGCGCTCAGGTTGCGCAGCATTCGGGTCAACGGCAATCGCTTCCAGATACAAGCCATCTTCAAGTCCGAGCAGCTTGTTATAAGTACCGAATTTCTCATGCTTGCCGCCTGTCTCAAGCCTGACCCCCAAGGCGTCCTCGACATGCGCGGCGGCAGCCTCCAGCGTTTCCCCTGCGACGGCCAGATGATCCAGTTCCATTTCCACTCCACCAAAAAAGGCAGCGCAGAAACGCGCTGCCTTTCCCAGTAAAGCTGTCCTCGGACATCTGCGCCACAAGATTCTTCGTTGAAAAATCTTGTCTGGGCCTTAACCCTTGGCTTCGCCGATCAGGCGCAGAATATCCTGTGCCGCTTCGGGGATATTGGTGCCCGGACCAAAGATCGCTTTGACGCCGTGGTCGTAGAGGAACTGATAATCCTGCTGTGGGATCACCCCGCCGCAGATCACGATGATATCCTCGGCACCGGCTTTCTTGAGTTCCTCGACCAGTTGCGGGGCCAGTGTCTTGTGGCCTGCCGCCTGAGACGAGATGCCGACCACGTGGACGTCATTGTCGACGGCATCCTGGGCTGCCTCGGCCGGTGTCTGGAACAGAGGCCCAACGTCGACGTCAAACCCGATATCTGCAAAGGCGGTCGCGATCACCTTGGCACCCCGGTCATGACCATCCTGGCCCATCTTTACGACCAGCAAGCGGGGGCGGCGGCCTTCAGCCTCGGCGAAATCTTCGATGGATTTCTGGATCGCGGCAAAACCTTCGTCACCCTCATAGGCCGCTCCATAGACACCGGCCAGCGTTTTCACTTCGGCGCGGTGGCGGCCGAATTCCTTCTCCATTGCCATGCTGATCTCTCCTACGGATGCGCGGGCGCGGGCGGCCTCGACCGCAGCAGCCAGCAGGTTTCCGCCCTCTTGGGCAGTCTTCGTCAACGCGTCCAGTGCCTGTTGGCAGGCGGCCTCATCGCGGGTAGCACGGATGCGCTCCAGACGGGCAACCTGTGCCTCGCGCACGGCGACGTTGTCGACGTCGAGAATGTCGATCGGGTCTTCCTGTTCCTTGCGGTACTTGTTGACGCCGACGATCACCTCGTCACCCCGGTCGATCATGGCCTGACGACGCGCGGCACTTTCTTCGATCCGAAGCTTGGGCATGCCGCTGGCCACGGCCTTGGTCATGCCGCCCATCTCCTCGACCTCTTCCATCAGGGCCCAGGCTTTGTCGATCAGCTCGTTGGTCAGGCTTTCGACGTAGTAGGAACCCGCCAGCGGATCGACCACATCCGTCACGCCGGTTTCCTCCTGCAGGATCAATTGCGTGTTCCGCGCGATACGGGCCGAGAAATCGGTCGGCAACGCAATCGCTTCGTCCAAAGCATTTGTGTGCAGCGACTGGGTGCCGCCCAAAACCGCGCTCATCGCCTCATAGGCGGTACGGATCACATTGTTATAGGGGTCCTGTTCCTGCAGCGACACGCCGGAAGTCTGGCAATGGGTGCGCAACATCTTGGACCGTTCGGACTTTGCCCCGAACTCGGTCATCACGCGGTGCCACAGGGTCCGCGCGGCACGCAGTTTGGCAGCCTCCATAAAGAAATTCATGCCGATCGCAAAGAAGAACGACAGGCGACCTGCGAACTTGTCCACGTCCATCCCGGCTTGCGTCGCGGCACGAACATATTCGCGCCCGTCAGCCAGCGTATAGGCCAGTTCCTGCACCAGGTTCGCTCCGGCCTCTTGCATGTGATAGCCCGAAATTGAGATCGAGTTGAACTTGGGCATCTCGTTCGACGTGTAATCGATAATGTCCGAGATGATCTTCATCGACGGTTCAGGCGGATAAATATAGGTGTTGCGCACCATGAACTCTTTCAGAATGTCGTTCTGAATGGTGCCGGACAGGACGGACTTGTCGTGGCCCTGTTCTTCGCCCGCAACGATGAAGCTCGCCAGAATCGGAATCACCGCGCCGTTCATCGTCATCGAGACCGAGACCTTGTCCAGCGGGATGCCGTCGAACAGAATCTTCATGTCCTCAACGCTATCAATGGCCACACCGGCTTTACCCACGTCTCCGACAACGCGCGGGTGGTCACTGTCATAGCCCCGGTGTGTCGCCAGATCGAAGGCCACCGACACGCCCTGCTGACCGGCCGCCAGGTTGCGACGATAGAAAGCGTTCGATTCCTCGGCGGTGGAAAAGCCCGCATATTGGCGGATGGTCCACGGACGGCCTGCGTACATCGTCGCCTTCACACCGCGTGTAAACGGCCCGAAACCCGGCAAAGACCCCATATGCGGCAGTTCCGCCGTGTCCGCAGGCGTATACAGCGGTTTGACGTCGATGCCTTCCAGCGTTTCTTTGGTCAGATCATCCAACGGACGACCGCGCAGCTCTTTCTCGGCAAGCGCTTTCCAGTCCTTCGTGTCGGTCATTTCGATTTCCTCTTATCAATTCGGTGCGCGGCCGGTTTGCGACAGCACGCGTATGTTCAATCCCGCCCTTCAATCCGGCCCGGGCGCGGAAAATTGAGCGTTGAGTGCAAATCGCTGGTCGCAATCGCCTGCACAGTGGCTATATTCATTGGAACAGGAGGCCATATGACACGCACGCTTGCCCTTGTTTTCTCGGCACTATTCCCGCTGGCCGCGCTGGCCGCCGATGGCACAGCACCAGCAGATGACAGTTTTGTCCGACCCGCTGGCGACAGCGAACTGGACGAATTCCTATGGGTCAGCCGACCCATCGTTGTCTTTGCCGATACACCTGCCGATCCACGGTTCCAGCAACAGATCGACATGCTGCTGGAAGGTGAAGACGCCATGCGCGACCGCGACGTTATCGTGCTGACGGATACCGATCCCAAGGCGCGGTCGCCCATTCGGTCACAACTGCGCCCGCGTGGATTCCAGATGGTGTTTGTCGACAAGGACGGGGTCGTGAAACTGCGCAAACCCAGCCCGTGGAGCGTGCGCGAGATTGGCCGGTCCATCGACAAGACCCCCTTGCGCGAACGCGAGATTCGCGAGCGGCGCGAGGGCGGCTGAGAACTTTCGCCAAGCCCATTGGCCCCGGCGATGATCGCCGGTGGCCCTTGGAGATATGACAAAAGCGCAGCCATGGTCACTCGAATTCCATGATCACGTCGTCCACGGCGAGACTGTCGCCGGGACCTGCGTTGATCTTCGAGACCACGCCTTTTTTCTCGGCGCGAAGGATGTTCTCCATCTTCATCGCCTCGACGGTGCACAGCGCCTGACCTTCCTGAACTTCCTGCCCCACTTCGACGTCGATCTTCACGATCAGGCCGGGCATCGGGCACAGCAGCATTTTCGAAGTATCCGGCGGCAGTTTTTCCGGCATCAGCCTGGCCAGTTTGGCCTGACGCGGCGTGCGCACGTGCACCTTGATATCCGCGCCCCGGTTTCGGATGCGGAACCCGCCCGAAACCTTGCCCACCTTCAGCACCAATGGATTGCCATCCACATCCAGTACTGCCAGTTGATCACCAGGCGTCCAGTCTGAGGACACACGGTGCACGGTGCCATCCGCGAAGCTCACCGTTGAACCTCCGGGGTCGGCGGCAATCGTTGTGTCAAACTCCTGCCCCTGCAACGTCACCGTCCATTCGGTGCCAACCTTGCGTTCGTGGTTGTCCATCCGGCCCGATACGCGGGTACGGCGAATTTCGGCAACCCGGTGCATGGCAGAACACGAGGCCGCGATCCGCCGCAACTCGACCTCGGGCAGTTGAACCCCATCGAAGCCGTCTGGATATTCTTCAGCAATAAACGCTGTGGTCATGTCGCCGCTGACGAATTTCGGGTGATCCATGACAGCAGACAGGAACGGCAGGTTGTGGCCGATGCCTTCAACCTCGAAACTGTCCAGCGCCACGCGCATCGCCTCAATCGCCTGCTCACGGGTTGGTGCCCAGGTGCAGAGCTTTGCGATCATCGGGTCGTAATACATGCTGATCTCGCCGCCCTCATAGACGCCGGTATCATTGCGCACTGCAGCCTCGCCCGAGGGGGCCTCACCCTGCCATTTGTCATTGACCAGCAACGGACCGGCTGCGACTTCCTGCGGCGGACGATAGCGAGTCAGACGGCCAATCGACGGCAGGAAGTTGCGATACGGATCCTCGGCATAAAGACGGTTTTCGATCGCCCAGCCTGTCAGGGTCACGTCATCCTGCGTAATCGATAGCGTCTCACCTGCGGCCACGCGGATCATCTGTTCCACCAGATCGACGCCGGTAATCAGTTCCGTCACCGGGTGTTCCACCTGCAAACGGGTGTTCATTTCGAGGAAGTAGAAATTCTTTTCCCCATCGACGATGAATTCCACAGTGCCCGCACTGGCGTAGTTCACGGCCTTTGCCAGCGCGACCGCCTGTTCCCCCATCGCCTTGCGTGTTTCGGGATCAAGGAACGGCGACGGTGCCTCTTCCACCACTTTCTGGTTCCGGCGCTGGATCGAACATTCGCGTTCGCCCAGATAGATGCCGTTACCATGGCTGTCGCAAAGAACCTGAATTTCGATGTGCCGCGGCTGGGTCACGAATTTCTCGATGAAAATTCGGTCGTCGCCGAAGGAATTGGCCGCTTCGTTCTTGGACGACTGGAAACCCTCGCGCGCTTCTTCGTCATTCCATGCAATCCGCATCCCTTTGCCGCCACCACCGGCACTGGCTTTGATCATGACGGGATAGCCGATGTCGTTCGAGATCTTGACCGCCTCGTCGGCATCTTCGATCAGCCCCATGTAACCGGGAACCGTCGAAACACCGGCGTCCTGCGCGATCTTCTTCGAGGTGATCTTGTCACCCATGCTTTCGATGGCACCCACCGGGGGGCCGACAAAAGCGACGCCTTCGGCCTCAAGCGCTTCGGCGAATTTCGAGTTCTCGGACAAGAAGCCATAGCCGGGATGGACCGCCTGTGCACCGCTTTGACGGATGGCATCCATCACCTTGTCGATCACGATGTAGGACTGGTTCGCCGGTGGCGGTCCGATATGCACCGCCTCATCAGCCATCGAAACGTGCAACGCGTTCTTGTCGGCGTCAGAATAAATGGCGACCGTACCGATACCCATCTTGCGAGCGGTCTTGATGACCCGGCAGGCGATCTCGCCCCGGTTGGCGATCAGGATCTTGTTGAACATGAGACGTCCTTTGGCTTGGTGTTCTGAAAATGCAAAACGCCGCCGCAGGGGACTCCCCCCGCGACGGCGTTCTGCATGATGGCGGACGGGGCGGAACGCGCCCCGAAAAGCTTTGAGTTAGTCGCAGGTACCCTGCGACTTGCAATACAGTACGTTGCCCGCGGCACCGACCGCAGCGCCGACGACCGGGTTTGCGTCCAGAACGACCGCGCCCAGGGCGCCCGCTCCGCCGCCGATGACCGCTTGTTCGCCGGTGGTTTCGCCACAGGCCGCAAGGCCTGCGCAGGCCGCGACCACAAGGAAGATGCGTGAGGTTTGCATGGTTTCTGCCCCTTCAGATTTCTTGGTTTCCTTGCGGCCAGATGCCGGAAGCCCGCATTGTTATGCAATAACAACGGCGGCAACCAAACTTTTTGCGCAGTTTTTTGCCGCTTGTTGCCTACTGTCTGAGAAAAGAAAAACGCGGGCAGGATATTGTGGGGAACACAAGCCTGCCCGCGATAGGAAGGGGTACGGAATAGTAGGTGCTTGTGCGACGCAGGCAAAGTAGAGCCGCACGGCCCTTCCACCATGCACGGCACAATCCCGGCGGCAAACAAAGTATTGTTTCCACCCCGAATACCGGCTGGATTTTGCCCATCCTGCGTAATGCCGCGCAATTTCGCGCCGACAAGACCTTTGCCGTATCCATATTCCAGCACACCAGAAGGTGTCACATTCCTGTGACAGACCTGGCTTCCAAGTGCGATTTGGGCAAAAGGCAAATCACGAACGCCTTGGAATTCGAAAGCCAAATTTTCTCTCGATTTCCGTGCGTTACGACCCTCTTTCACCCACACGTGAAGGTGCTTGGGATTTCCCGCACGATTGCTTGAGAAATCGGGCCCATTTTGTCCCGTTGTCGTGATTTCCATCGGATTTTGGGACGTGGAACTGTGCTTGTGCACACTCGCATACAAGGAAATACCCAAATGATAATAAAGAGAAAAACGGCCCTTCTGCTCGCCGTCTCGGCGCTCGGATTCAGCGGATTGAAGGCCAACGCCCAGGATGCTCAGACCCAGGCCGAACTGGATGCCCTGCGCGCCCGTGTCGAAGCGCTGGAGGCCGCCAAATCCGGTGCCGGGACCGGCGATCTGAGGATCGGCAACACCACTCTGGACGTCTACGGATATATCAAGGCCGATTTCTTCTACGACTTCGACTACGACCAGGGTGACACCGCCTTCGTAAACAACATCGGTGAGCCTGCAAACGAGACCAGTGGCACATTCGGCGCGACTGTTCGTCAGTCCCGAATCGGGCTGCGTACCAGCACGCCTTCCGGTATCGGCGAAATCGGAGGTCAGCTGGAACTGGATCTGTTCGCCTCGGGCGGAGCGGCTGAACTGCGCCTGCGCCATGCCAATATCACGATCGGAGATAGCTGGCTGATCGGTCAGTACTGGACCAATTTCCAGCCGCTGGACACCTATCCGACCTCGGTTGAATTCAACGGTCCTGTCGGTATCCCATTCGCTCGTGTGCCACAGGTGCGCTACTCCAATACCCTTGGGTCCAACACCACATTCTCGGCTTCGATAGAAGAGAACGTCAGCGCGTCCAATTCGAGAAATCCTGTTTTCACCGGTGCCATCGAGTACGACGACGGCACATATATTGCCCGCGCATCCGCCCTCTATGGCAAGGCCGAATCCGGCACGGTCGAAGTCGATCAGACAGGCTTTACCCTCTCGGGCTCGGTCCGGCCGTGGCAGGGGGGGCTGTTTCAGGTCAACTACGTAGACGGTGAGGCGCTTGGCCCCTACCTGATCGGCCTGGGTGATGCCATCGTCAACGGCCGGGCAAATGACGTCGACGGCTATACCATCGAGTTCCGCCAGCACATTGGTACGAAATGGAATGTCGGTATCGCCTACGGTCGCGAAGATTACGATCTGCCCACCTCGACCGGCACGTTGTCCTTCACCGAGCTTGAGACGATCCATGTGAACGCCTTTTACCAGGCAACCGACAACCTGACATTCAGCGCCGAATACTTCTTTGGCGAACGGAACGATGCCCCCACTGGCCGGACGTTTGACGGCGACCGGGTCCAACTGGCGGCGCAGTTGAACTTCTGACATCCCATACCGGCCCTGCCCGGCTTCGGGCAGGGTTTTCCCTTGGCGGATATGGGACATGGCGGCAAACACGATCAGCGCACCCCGTCGAAGATTTCAGGAAAGGAATGGCGCGCGACGTCCAGATCAATCACCAGCAACGCGTCGTAGCTGGCAGGGTCGAACGGGTCTTCTGCCGCAATTACTTCGCGCCCGAACAGCCAGCTCAGCCGCCCTGCGTCCAAATTGCCACGCTCAAACGGCTGGTCACCGAAATGTTCCCACAACGCTTCCATGAACGCCGCGTCCGCGCGCCGGTCCGCTGGTTTGCGATCCCGGAAACGCTCGCGCCGGGTCAGAGGCGTTACACCTTTGGGGTTGGCGCGCCGGATGACGAACTGGAAATCGGTGCCGGACAGACGGCCGGGGAAACCACGATGTTTCAGCATACCTGAACCTCGGCCATCAACATGTTGAAAAAGACACAGGACTTACATCCAACCAGAGCTGGTTTCATTGCGCGCACCTCCACGGTCGCCGGTTTTTTCTGAAACGCACTGATGTCATGAAAATCACCGATCACGATCAGAGCCCTTCCCAGATACACCGGGAATCCTCCAACCGGTAGGCCTCGAAAAACTGCGTTGCGTCGGGCGCGGCATTACCGAATTCGGTGGCGCGGTCGGAAAAGGAAATCACGACGAGGGCCGGCTCAAGTTCATGCTTCGCCACATAGGGAACCGCCAGGATTTCACAAAGATGCGCCATATCGGCCGACGCCACATCATAACCGATCCGCCCAACTGTCGAACCGATCTTGGGCGCGATGAAGCGAAACCTCAGCCACAATTCACCTGGGTTATTGTCCAGCAGAACATCGCTCAGCTCGACCGGCTGACCTGACGGGACAGGCAGAAGGCTTTGGGCCAAAACTTCCGCAGGGGATGCAAGCAATGCGCCAGCTAAAACAAATGCGCGACCCCAGCCCTGCCAGTGGCAGGCTCCTCTCTCCGGGGTCGCGGGCGCAGCGTTGACACGCCGCGCTAATCTGTTTTTGGCTGGTTGTTCCATAAACCTGTTTCGGCCTCAAAGTCGGATTTTCAGCTTCGCAATCGTTCCGCCATCAAATTCGGCAGACCGGCGCCAATTCGAGGTGGGCCGCCCCACCCCGGCCATCAAAGCGGGATATTGTCGTGCTTTTTCCACGGGTTCTTCAGCTTCTTGTTCCGCAAACTCGCAAATGCCCGCGAGACACGGCGACGCGTAGAGTGTGGCATGATCACTTCGTCAATAAATCCGCGCTCGGCCGCGACGAACGGATTGGCAAAGCGATCCTCGTAATCCTGCGTATGCTGCGCGATCTTGTCCGCGTCGCCCAGATCAGCGCGGTGAATGATTTCGGTCGCGCCCTTGGCGCCCATCACTGCGATCTCGGCTGTCGGCCAGGCGTAATTGAAATCGCCACGCAAGTGCTTCGACGCCATCACGTCATAGGCTCCGCCGTAAGCCTTGCGCGTGATGACGGTTACTTTCGGAACCGTTGCCTCGCCATAGGCGAACAGAAGCTTTGCGCCGTGTTTGATCACGCCGCCATATTCCTGGCTGGTGCCGGGCAGGAAACCGGGAACGTCGACAAGTGTCAGGATCGGAATTTCAAAACAATCACAGAAGCGCACGAACCGTGCGGCCTTGCGCGAGCTGTCAATGTCCAGACATCCGGCCAGAACCATCGGCTGGTTGGCCACGACGCCAACGGTCTGCCCCTCAAGCCGGATGAAACCGGTGATGATATTCTTCGCGAAATCCTCCTGGATTTCGTAGAAATCACCCTCATCCGCGACCTTCGCGATCAGTTCCTTCATGTCGTAGGGCGTGTTCGGGTTGTCCGGAACCAACGTATCCAGCGAAGATTCAATGCGATCGGGTTCGTCAAAGAACGGACGCACGGGCGGCTTTTCGCGGTTGTTGAGCGGCAGGAAATCAACCAGACGGCGCACTTCGGCCAGCGCCTCGACATCGTTTTCAAATGCACCGTCGGCAACCGAAGACTTCTTTGTATGAGTAGACGCACCACCCAACTCTTCCGCCGTCACGACCTCGTTCGTTACGGTTTTTACTACGTCGGGACCGGTTACGAACATGTAGGAAGTGTCTTTGACCATGAAGATAAAGTCGGTCATCGCCGGGCTATAGACCGCGCCGCCCGCACAGGGCCCCATGATTACGCTGATCTGCGGCACGACACCTGAGGCCATAATGTTACGCTGGAACACTTCGGCGTAACCCGCCAGTGACGCAACACCTTCTTGAATACGCGCTCCACCCGAGTCGTTGATACCGATCACCGGGGCTCCGTTCTGCACTGCCATATCCATGATCTTGCAGATCTTCTGTGCGTGGGTTTCAGACAGCGAGCCGCCAAAAACCGTGAAGTCCTGACTGAACACATAGACCATGCGACCGTTGATTGTGCCCCATCCGGTCACAACACCGTCACCCGCAGGTTTCTGATTTTCCATCCCGAAATCAGTGCAACGATGGCTGACGAACATATCGAATTCTTCAAAGCTGTCTTCGTCCAGTAGCAACTCGATCCGCTCGCGTGCCGTCAGTTTGCCCCGCGCATGCTGCGCATCGATCCGCTTTTGCCCACCGCCCAGCCGCGCATCGTTACGGCGATCTTCAAGCTCGGAAAGGATGTCTTTCATGACGATAACCCCTGTAAAATTTCGCCGGACCTTATACGGAGTCATGCAAGGACCAAAGCAACTTTCGGCAAATTTGCAAACTATTGGCAATCAAGTCATTGAATAGTGTAAATTTGCTAATTTTTCGATTGGCGCTGCGAGGCCGATGGTAATCTCATCTGCGCCCCCTATACATGCACATCATGCAATTCAGCTCGACCTCGGTGCGCAGATCGCCGCCTTCAATCACAACACTGGTCATCCTATCGGGGCTTTCGGCCCTGAGCATGAATCTGTTTCTGCCCAGCCTGCCCAACATGGCAGAGTATTTTGAGACGGAATACCGGGTGATGCAGTTGTCGATTGCCCTGTATCTGCTGATAAATGCGGTGCTGCAGATACTGATTGGCCCAATAGCGGACAAGTCCGGGCGCAGGCCCGTTATGCTGTGGGGGCTCGGGCTTTTTTTGCTGGCGACTTTAGGCTGCATCTATGCCCCGAATGTCGAGATTTTCCTGGCGTTTCGAATGTCTCAGGCCGTTGTCGTGGTCGGGATGGTCCTCAGCCGAGCCGCCGTTCGCGACCTTTACGAACAGGACAAAGCCGCCTCGATGATTGGATATGTCACCATGGGCATGGCGGTCGTTCCGATGATCGGTCCAGCAATTGGCGGCATCCTGGAAGAGGTCTTTGGCTGGAAAGCCAACTTCTGGTTTCCTTTTCTGGTGGGCGCTCTTGCGATCTGGCTGACCTATTCGGATTTCGGTGAAACCAGCATCAAAAGCGGCAAGACACTGTTGCAGCAGTTTCGGGAATACCCGGAACTTCTCACGTCTCCGCGGTTCTGGGGATACTCTCTGTCCTCCGCGTTTTCGTCTGGCGCGTTCTTTGCTTATCTCGGCGGCGCCCCCTTCATCGGAACCGAGGTCTTTGGCATGACCGCGGCAGAAATCGGCATCTATTTCGGCGCGCCAGCACTTGGCTATTTCTTCGGCAACTTCCTGAGCGGGCGCTACTCGGTTCGCTTTGGCATCAACAAGATGGTTTTGTGGGGAAGCTGGCTGAACGCGCTTGGTGTATTCCTGTCTGCTCTACTGTTCCTGGCCGGCTTGGGAACCGCCATCAGTTTCTTCGGGTTTATGACATTTGTTGGCGTCGGCAACGGCATGGCGATCCCCAATGCAACATCCGGCTCGCTGTCCGTTCGCCCCCATCTGGCCGCAACAGCATCCGGTCTGAGCGGAGCGATCATGCTTGGCGGCGGCGCAGCGCTGAGCGCACTTGCGGGCGCGCTTCTGACACAGGAAACCGGCGCAATGCCGTTGCTTTGGCTAATGCTCACAACCGCGGTTCTGGCCATCGCAGCCATCAGCCTTGTCATTTGGCGGGAACGACAGCTGGGTCTTTGAACTTTCTTGCACGCAGCGGTTTGCAAAGTTAGCCTGCGCTGAAAGAAAAGTTGCAAAGACACGCCATGGCCACTCAAAAGCTCTATGCCGGCGCAAAGCTGCGCGAAATGCGCACGCGCCTGACCCTGACGCAAAAGGAATTCGCAACCAAGCTTGGCGTTTCCCTGCCCTATCTAAACCAGATGGAGAACAACAACCGACCGATCTCGACAACGGTTGTTCTGGCTCTGGCGCAAGAATTCGGGATGGATGTCACCGAGCTCAGCACCGGTGACAGCGAACGGCTGGTGTCGGATATGCGCGAAGCGCTCGCCGACCCGGTCTTCGACGACGCAATGCCCCCTCTTGCCGACTTGCGACTGACTGCATCGAACGCGCCGGCGCTGGCACGTGCCTTCATTGCATTGCACCGCACGTATCGCCAGACGCACGAACGGCTGGCCTCGCTGGACGAGGCCCTGGGGCGCGAGGATTCCCGAATTCAGGCCAGCCCCTGGGAAGAGGTGCGCGATTTCTTCCACTATTGCGACAACTATATCGACGCTGTTGACCGGGCCGCCGAACGGTTTTCAACACGCGCGGAAGAAGCCGGAGGCATACGCGCCGCAGCCCTCAACAGCCTGTCCGAGCGGGGCATCCGTGTCGAGTTCACGGACATCTCGGAAACGCGCAAATATGACATAGCAAGCAAAACGCTTTCTCTGTCTTCACGCGCCGCGCCGCAAACGCAGGTCTTTCAGTTGCTGCTGCAGGTTGCGCTGATTTCTCAGGACAAACTACTTGAAGCAACCCTGGATTTCGCCCGCTTCCAAAGTGACGAAGCCCGCGCCATCGCCAAAATCGGGCTTGCGAACTACTTTGCCGGGGCTTCCCTGATGCCCTACGGTGCCTTCTTGGCCGCCGCGCAAGAGGATCGCCACGATCTGGAATTGCTCAGCATCAGATTCGGCGCATCGATCGAACAGGTTGCCCACCGCCTGTCCACTTTGCAACGGCCCGGAGCCAAAGGCATCCCCTTCTTTTTTGTTCGCGTGGATCAGGCCGGAACGATCACCAAACGCCATTCAGCCACACGACTGCAATTTGCGCGCTTCGGCGGCGCCTGCCCGCTGTGGAATGTCCACCGCGCATTCGAAACGCCAGGTCATTTCCTTCTTCAACTTGCCGAAACGCCGGACGGAGTGCGTTATATCTCCCTGGCACGCGACGTATCGAAATCCGGCGGTTCATTCGGGGCCCCGGTGCGCCGCTACGCCATTGCACTGGGGTGCGAAGTGCGTCACGCGCAGGCTCTGGTCTATGCCGACAACCTGGATATCAGCAATGCCAGCGCCTATGAACCGATCGGGATTTCCTGCCGGATTTGCGAACGTCAAACCTGTCACCAAAGGTCCGTTCCCCCGCTGGAACGCAGGCTGACAATCGACGCCCATACCCGAGGAACGCTGCCCTACGAAGTCACCTGAAACTTTCCCCGGGATCTTCATCTGGCAAAAAATATCCCGGGGGAGTCGCGGCCTGCCGCGACGGGGGCAGAGCCCCCGATTGGGTCAGTTTTTCGAAAGGATCGCCCAGATTTCATCCTTCAAGGCCGCGCGCTTCTTGCGCAACTCAACTTCAGCCAGTTCCTCCATCGGCTCGACATTGGTCTCGGCCCGATGCACGGTCCGGTTGATCTCATGATATTCGTCCGACAGCCGGGCAAAATGCGCGTCGGACTGCTTGAGTTGGCTCATCACTTCGACCTTTTCCGGAAACTCTTCGGCCAGTTCATGTGGTGTGTGAGACATTCGTGTAAGCTCCTCGAAATGTTGTTGTCCCCACGGATAAACATGTTCCGGCGATACCGCTTTGACCCGGATCAAATTGGCGACATCAAAAGGCTGGATTCACCGCTTTGCAGGTCGCCAACTCGCCAAACGCGCCGCCCTGGCGTCACAGAACCAACGCTCGCCCTTTGCCTTGTTGATCTTTGTCGCCGTATAGAAAGCCTGCCCGGACACGTGGTAAATCTTTTCTCCACTAGGCGAGATATTTCCCTTGATCTGGCACGTTTCCTGCCGGGGCAAACCTGCGGTCCCGGCGCGGTGCACCCAGGGCACCGGAATCACTGTTGCGTGCAGACCCTTCTTTTCCTTCGCGGCCCTCTGTTCAATCGGCACATATTCGCGGGAGTATTTGCGATACGCAAAGGCCAGCCCATCCTCGACCAGCGTAAGCGCTGCATCGCTCCCCGCTACATAACAACGAGCAACCACACGGCCATACCTGTCCCGATCCACCGGTTCACAGAAGGCCGGTCGCCCATCGAACCTTTGTCGTGCAACCTGCGTTGCCCACGCGCCACAGCGCCATTCGACACCTTGCGCGTCACGACATGTCGGATCCAATTCGGGGGCGTCAATTCCAGACAGACGAATCCTGACCCCACCGACATCCCACGTATCCGCGTCCACGACCCGCACAGTCCCGGTTGGCCGGTCAGCGGCCAGAACCATCTGCGGCAGCATCAGAACAAAACACAAACAAAGTCTTAACATACCCCCGATATGCCCCTGACCAGCGACGCATTCAACGGGGTATGTTAAGAAACGTTAACGCTGAGCGGTCTCCCACTCGGGATGGACCCATGGCCGGTCATTCGAACTAGGCAACGCATCCTTGCCCAGCAGGTGATCCGACATTTTCTCGCCCACCATGATCGATGGCGCATTCAGGTTTCCGTTGGTGATTTGCGGGAAAATCGAACTGTCCGCGACCCGCAGACCATCTACACCAATCACACGCCCCTGCGGGTCGACGACAGCGTTCTTGTCGTCTGCCCGCCCCATACGGCATGTCCCGCAAGGGTGATACGCACTTTCGGCATGTTCGGCGATGAATTCGTTCAATTCCTCGTCGGACTGAACGCTGGCTCCGGGCTGGATCTCTTTGCCCGCATAGGGTTTGAAAGCGTCCTGACCGAAGATCTCGCGGGTCAGGCGGATGCAGGTGCGGAAGTCCGCCCAATCCTCTTCGTGGCTCATGTAATTGAAGCGAATGACCGGCGCGTCCTCGGCACGGGCCGAGCGCAGCGTTATCGCCCCGCGCGAAGGTGAGCGCATGGGACCGACATGCGCTTGGAAACCATGCCCCTCGGCCGCGGTCTGCCCGTCGTAGCGCACGGCGATCGGCAGGAAATGATACTGGATATCCGGATACCGCACACCGGGTTTCGAGCGAATGAACGCAGCACTTTCAAACTGGTTCGAGGCACCCAGACCCGTTTTAGTAAACAGCCACTGGGCACCGATCAGCCCTTTGCTGAACAGGTTCCAGTGCTTGTACAGCGTGATCGGCTGCAGCGATGCCTGCTGGATATACAGTTCCAGATGATCCTGCAGGTTAGCCCCAACCCCGGGGCGATCCGCGACTACGCCGATCCCATGTTCAGCCAGATGTGCCGCGGGTCCGATACCGGACAACATCAGCAGCTTGGGCGAGTTTATCGAAGATGCGGCCAGAACCACCTCACGCCGGGCACGAATGATCTCCTTTTTGCCGCGTCGGACCAATTCGACGCCCATGGCGCGGCCGTTTTCCATTACGACACGTGTCGCAAGGCCACGCAGGATGTCGCAGTTATCCCGTTTGAGAGCTGGCTTCAGATAGGCATTCGCAGCAGACCAGCGCCGTCCTTTCCAGACGGTCTGCTCCATCGGGCCGAACCCTTCCTGTTTTTCACCGTTATAGTCGCCGGTAACCTGGTATCCCGCCTGTTGCCCGGCATCGACAAAGGCCTGGAACAGTGGATTTTCGCGCGGGCCACGCGACACGTGCAGCGGCCCGTCAGTGCCGCGCCACGTCGGATCGCCCCCATGCCCGCCATCGTGCCAGGATTCCATTCGTTTGAAATACGGCAGGACATCCGCATAGGACCACCCATCAGCGCCCATTTCCGACCAGGTGTCGTAGTCATGGGCATGACCGCGTACATAGACCATACCGTTGATCGACGACGATCCGCCAATCACCTTGCCGCGCGGACAGGCCAGCCGGCGGTTGTTCAGATGCGGCTCGGGTTCGGAACTGTAGCCCCAGTCATAGCGCGACATGTTCATCGGATAGCTGAGTGCGGCGGGCATCTGGATGAACGGTCCCGCATCGGTGCCACCATGCTCGATCACCAGGACCGAAGCCCCGGCCTCGCTGAGGCGATAGGCCATCGCGCACCCTGCGGATCCTGCACCCACAATGACAAAATCTGCTTCCATTTTCAGGTCTCCTGTTCCCGCCGGGCCAAGGTTTTTCGTTGAAAAACCCAATTGCCTCCGGCGGGAGTATTTTCAAAAAGATGAAGAGGTTATTCGCCGCGCGGGAAGCGGGCGTTTTCCTCGACGATATTCAGATCCATGTGATTGCGCATGTAACGCTCCGATGCTTTTTGCAGCGGCTGGTAATCCCACGGATAATATCCCCCCTGCCGCAACGCCTCGTACACGACCCAGCGGCGCGCCTGACTGGCTCGCACGTCTGCGTCGAAACGATCCAGATCCCAGCGCGCCTCGGATTTCGCGCGCAGGGTTTGCAGTGTGCCAGCGTGTTCGGGGTTCAAGGCAAGGTTGGTCAGTTCGTGCGGATCGGCCTCAAGGTCGAACAGTTGATCCGGGTCCAGTGTGCAGCGGTTGTATTTCCACTTGCCGTAGCGCAATGAGACAAGCGGCGCATATGATGCTTCGGCCGCGTATTCCATGGCCACGGGCGCGGTGCGCTCGCCGCCCTGAGCCAAGGGAACAAGGTTCTCGCCGTCGGTCCAGGGCGCGATCTCATCCATGTCGACGCCAGCCAGAGCGCCCAGCGTCGGTGTCACGTCGATGGTCGATACCGGGGCGTCGATACGCCCTGTTGGAAGATCAGGGGCCGAGATCATCAGCGGCACCCGTGCCGAGCCTTCGTAGAAGTTCATTTTGAACCACAGGCCCCGCTCGCCCAGCATGTCGCCGTGGTCTGAGACGAACATGATGATCGCCTCTTGCCGCGTCGTTTCCAGCACCTCGATGATCTCGCCGATCTTGTCGTCAAGATAGGTGATGTTGGCGAAATAGGCGCGTCGGGATTTGCGGATGTCTTCTTCGGTAATGTCGAAACTGCGCCAGTCATTGGCATCGAAGATCCGTTTTGCGTGCGGATCCTGATTGTCGTAGCCGATATCGGCGATCTCTGGCAGAAGATGCTCGCAATCCTCGTAGAGATCCCAGTACTTGCGCCGGGCAACATAGGGGTCGTGCGGGTGGGTGAAGCTGACGGTCACGCACCAGGGGCGGTCGTCTTTGCCGCGCGCCAGATCGTAAAGCTTGGCTTTGGCGTTGTAGGCAACCTCGTCATCATACTCCATCTGGTTCGATATTTCGGCCACGCCTGCGCCAGTCACCGAACCCATGTTGTGATACCACCAGTCTATTCGCTCGCCGGGTTTGCGATAGTCCGGTGTCCAGCCGAAATCGGCCGGGTAGATGTCAGTGGTCAGGCGATCCTCAAACCCATGCATTTGGTCGGGACCGACGAAGTGCATCTTGCCGGACAGGCAGGTGTAGTAACCTGCGCGACGAAGGTGATGCGCGTAGGTGGGAATATCGCTACGGAACTCGGCCGCGTTATCGTAAACACCGGTGCGCGAAGGCAACTGGCCGGACATGAAACTGGCCCGACCGGGCGCACAAAGGGGCGACGCGGTATAGGCATTTGCAAAACGGGTCGAACGCGCGGCCAGTTTCTTGAGGTTGGGCGCATGCAGCCAGTCCGCGGGACCATCGGGAAAGAGGGTTCCGTTCAGCTGATCCACCATCAGGATCAGAATGTTCGGCTTTGTCATTTTTCAGCCTCGAGCAAAGTGTTGAGGACACGCATTGCGTGGTTAACGGCCAGTTGCGGCTCTTCCGGTGCGCTCAGCGCCGCGCGGATATACAGCCCGTCGATCAGGGCAATCATGTTCTCGGCAGCTTCAACCGGGTCACTCATCAGCGGTCGCAGGCTGTCGATCAGATTGGATCTGATCCGCGACTGGTAGATTTGCCAGAGACGCAACGCATCGTCATTGGTTTGCGCCAGAACATAAAAGGTCATCCAGGCAGCGATCACATCAGGTGTGAAACACGAGGGTGCAAAGCATGCCCGGATAATGGCCTGCGGTCTTTCCCCTGCTTCCGCGCCTTTCAGTTGCTCGCGGGCTTCGGCACCGAAATCGGATAGAATGCGGCGCATGGCGGCCAGAAATATCTGATCCTTGCCGCCGAAATAGTGATGCGCCAACGCGCTGGACATGCCCGCCCGTTTGGCGATCTGGCTGACGGTCACGTCGAGGGACTTTTTCAGACCAAGCTCGGCAATCGTCGCGCGGACGATTGCATCCCGACGGATCGGTTCCATTCCGAGTTTTGGCATGCCTACCTCTCAGCAGCTGGGTTTACCAAACGCTAAGGGGGTTTTATTGACTCGTCAATCAATAACGTTCAGGCCGAGCGAGCGGCGTCAGTATTTCGGGCCGACACCCGGTGGCGTTACGGCACTGCGGTTCAGGACCGCTTCGCGCCATGAGATGAAACTGACGGCAGCGAGGATCAGCGTTCCGCCAGCAACCACCCAGACATCAACCCGTTCATGAAATACCAGTGCGCCCATCAAAGTTGCCCAGATCAGTTGCAGGAACGTGACCGGCTGGGTTACCGCAACAGGTGCCGCCTGCAGGGCCAGCGTCATGAAGTATTGACCGGCTGTCGCAAAACAGGCGATCAGAAACAATACACCCAAATCGTGCAGGCTGGGCGGGGTCCAGACGGCATAGGCAAACGGGATCAGGGCGATTGTAACCCAGATTGACAAGTGCGCGACCACGACCGAAGGCGGGATATCCCGGACCAGAAGCTTGGCCAACAGGTAAGACCCGCCAAGAGTCAGCGCCGTTCCCAACATAGCGACATGGCCTGGCGAAACCTCTCGAAACCCGGGGCGCAGAATGATCAGAACCCCCATCAGGGCAACCAAAATTGCGGCAATCCTGCGAAATGCCAGCTTTTCCCCCAGAAACAGCGCGGCGCCCAGCGTGACGTAAATCGGTGTCATGTAGTTCATCGCCGTCACTTCGGCTAAAGGGATCTGGGTCATGGCAAAGAACCAAAGCATGACCGCCACGGCGTGGATAATCCCCCGCAGCCCGAACAAAGTCAGGTCTCTTTTGGTCAGATGCGTTGCCATGATCGTTCGCAAGGCAGGCAGCAGAAACACCAAACCAAGCGCATACCTCAGAAAGGCCGCCTGTATCGGATCCATGGACGAGCCAAGGGTCTTCACCAGGGCCGTCATCATGACAAAGGACAGCCCGGCGGAGAACATCCAGAACATACCTGCGATCGGGCGGATGGATACTGCTGCTGTTGTCATGTCAGTGGTTGAACACCGAAACCGGCGGCGGGACAACCCTTCACATCGCAACAAGTTTCAGTGCAATGGCCAACATGATGATCCCGATCACCACATCAAGAATTTGCCATGCCCGGGGGCGGGTGAAAATGGGCGACAAGATCCGCGCGCCATATCCCAGTGAAAAGAAGAAAACAAAGCTGGAAAGCATGGCTCCGACCGCAAATCCCAGTCGGTCGTCATACTGCGCCGATATCGACCCGATCAGAACAACCGTATCCAGATATACATGCGGGTTGAGCCATGTGAAGGCCAGAACGGCCAGCAAAGCCGCCCGCAGGCTGGTACGGTGCCCATTTCCCACCTCCATCACTGCGCCGCCACGCCAGGCCGACAGCAGGCTGCGCAGGCCGTACCATGTCAGGAAGGTGGCTCCACCATACCGCATTACCGGCTCGAACCAGGGCGCGGCCTGCGCCAGCGAGCCAAACCCGGCGACACCGGCGGCGATCAGTACGGCGTCCGAGACGGCGCAGGTCAGACAAAGGGTGAAGACATGTTCGCGACGCAAACCCTGCCGCAGGACAAAGGCGTTTTGGGCGCCAATGGCCAGGATCAGGCTAAAGCCCAAGGCAAAACCGGCGATCAGAGATGTGGACATGAAACCTCCTGCGTTCCGACCGTTGACTAAAACCAACAAGGCGATCTATCAAATTAAAGATGTTGATCCAGATTAAGCGCAGCTAATGCTGCTGGACCCCAACCACCTGTCCGCCCTGTCGGCAATTCTGCGTCACGGCAGTTTCGAAGCGGCTGCTTCCGAGCTGGCCGTTACGCCCTCGGCCATTTCACAACGGATCAAAGCGCTGGAAGACCGCGTCGGTGCCGCTTTGATCAACCGCGGCACGCCCTGCTCGGGTACGCCTGCAGGTATTCGCATCGCCCGGCACGCTGAGGACATCAGCCTTCTTGAGGCGCAGTTGTCCCGCGAACTGACCCTTAAGCAGGGTCCGGAACCAGCAAGAGTACGCATCGCCATTCCGGCGGACACTCTTGCGACATGGTTCATTGATGCGATGGCGCAGACGCGGGGTATTTTGTTTGATCTGGTCGTGGATGATCAGGACCATTCGGCAGAATGGCTCAGGCGCGGCGAGGTCAGTGCGGCGATCACCGTGGGCGGACAGCCCGTGACCGGATGCGATACCACACCGCTAGGCGTCTTGCGCTATCTGCCGACAGCCAGTCCCGCTTTCATGGCGAAGTGGTTTCCGAATGGTGTCGACGCGACGTCACTGGCGCGGGCCACGTGTCTGACGTTCAACAGAAAGGACAATTTGCAGAAGATTTGGATTGCCCGCCAATTCAGCGGTCGGATTTCACCGCCGTCGCACTATCTGCCGTCCTCGCACGGGTTTGTCGACGCAGCCTTGGCCGGGTTGGGTTGGGGCATGAACCCTGAGACGCTGGTCCGTCCGGCGATTGCCGCAGGGCGGTTGCAGGAAGTCATTCCAGACACGCCTTTGGACATCCCGCTCAGCTGGCAGGTGGGCCGTGTACTGGCGCCAGCCTTGAAACCCTTAACCAAAGCGGTCAGACAAGCCGCCGCCCAGTGGTTGATCCCGGAATAACCACGTCAAACAAAGATTAAATACCCCGAGGAATACTATGTTTTCACGTGATAGACTCAACTACACCCCACTACCGCTGCCGGACCGCAGCGATATGACAGACGCTGAAATGGCAACGGCAGCCGAAAGCTTTTATGACGTCATGCGCAAGCGCCACACGGTCCGCGACTATTGCGATCGAACGGTTCCGCGCGCGGTGATTGAAAGTTGCATCCGCACTGCGGGAACGGCCCCGTCCGGCGCCAACCATCAGCCATGGCATTTCGTGGCCGTATCTGACCCGGGGCTCAAACAGCGCATCCGGGAGGAGGCCGAGGAGGAGGAACGCCGGTTCTATGCAGGCGGTGCTGGTGATGAGTGGATCAAGGCGCTGGAGCCGATCGGGACAAACGATGTCAAGGAACACCTCACCGTCGCCCCCTGGCTGATTGTCGTCTTCGCCCAGCGTTGGGGGCAGTTCGATGACGGTACCCGGTACAAGAATTACTACGTCCCAGAAAGCGTCAACATCGCCACCGGGTTTCTGCTGGCGGCGCTGCACCACGCCGGGCTCAGCACTTTAACACACACCCCTAACCCCATGCGTTTTCTCAATGATGCACTGAACCGACCTGCTTCCGAAAAACCGACAATGATCATCGCAGTGGGCCATCCCGCTGCAGACGCGACCGTCCCGTCCGTTGCAAAACTAAAGAAACCGCTGGAAGACATCTCGTCATTCTTCTGACAACCCGTCAGACCGAGGGCACAAAAAAACCCGGCCTGACGGGCCGGGTTTTTCAATCAGTCATACGACGCCTTACAGCTGCGCCATGACCTCGTCCGAGGCCTCGAAATTGGTGGTGACGCGTTGCACGTCATCGTCATCTTCCAGCGCATCAACCAGTTTCATCAGCTTTTGCATGTCCTCAAGGCCCAACTCGGTCGTTGTTGTGGGCTTCCAGACCAGCTTGGTCGACTCGGTCTCGCCCAGCGCGGCCTCAAGCGCGTTGGACACGTCGTTCAGATCGGTATCCGCGCACCAGATGATGTGCCCGTCGTCCGAGCTTTCGACGTCTTCGGCACCCGCCTCGATGGCCGCTTCAAAGATGGTGTCCGCGTCACCTGCCGAGGCCGGGTAGACCACTTCGCCCTTGCGGTCGAACATGAAGCCGACCGACCCGGTCTCGCCCAGGTTTCCACCGTTCTTCGAAAAGGTCGAGCGGACGGTCGATGCGGTCCGGTTGCGGTTGTCGGTCATCGTTTCAACGATGACGGCCACGCCGTTGGGGCCATAACCTTCATACCGGATTTCTTCGTAATCGTCGCCCTCGCCCGCCTGCGATTTCTTGATGGCGCGGTCGATCACATCCTTGGGAACCGAGTTCGACTTGGCCTCTTTCACCGCCAGACGCAGGCGCGGGTTCTTGTCAGGGTCGGGATCGCCCATCTTGGCGGCAACGGTGATTTCTTTCGACAGCTTGGAAAACAGTTTGGACCGCGCGGCGTCCTGACGCCCCTTGCGGTGCTGGATGTTGGCCCATTTGGAATGGCCTGCCATGTTGCGTCCTCGTGATAGTGATTGCGTATTCGGCGCTCATATAGACGGTTGCAGGGCCTAGGATCAAGAGAGCGGCTTGTCCAACCCGTAAGCGTGGGTATGGTGGCCTCATGACGACTGACCAGATCATTCTATTCGCACTTTTCATAACCGTATTTGCACTGCTTCTGTGGGGCAGGTTCCGATACGATCTGGTCGCGTTCTCGGCGCTTCTGATCGGTGTTGTGCTGGGCGTTGTGCCCGTTGACAATGCCTTTTCAGGCTTCGGCCATCCGGCCACGATCATCGTTGCGCTGGTCCTTGTGGTCTCAGCCGGGTTGGTGCGGTCTGGCGCGGTGTTCCTGATCACCCGCACCCTGGTCGATGCTTCGCGCGGACTTGGCGCCCATATCGCGCTGATGGGCGGGATCGGGGCCGTGCTGTCTGCCTTTATGAACAACGTCGCGGCGCTGGCGCTGCTGATGCCGGTGGATATTCAGACCGCCCGCAAGGCGGGCCGATCGGTCGGGCTAAGCCTGATGCCGCTAAGTTTTGCCACGATTCTGGGCGGCATGGCCACGCTGATCGGCACCCCGCCCAACATCATCATTGCATCGATCCGGGCTGAAACACTTGGCGAGCCGTTCCACATGTTCGATTTCGCCCCCGTTGGCGGGTTGGCCGCGATTGCCGGGCTGGCCTTTGTTGCGCTGATCGGATGGCGACTGATCCCGGACCGGGGGCCGCAGACGGATACCTCCGAAGCGTTGGCCGAGTACATCGCCGAACTCACTGTTCCGCCCGAGTCCCCTCAAATCGGCAAACGGGTCAGTGAGCTTTACGAGGTGGCGGAAAAATCGGACGTCGCCATCATCGGGCTGATCCGGGATGGCAAACGCCGTTATGGCCGATCCACCCATGCCACGCTGCACGAGGGCGACGCGCTGGTACTTGAGGCGCGACCTGAGGCGTTGGATGAGTTCCGCACGGCGCTCAACCTGGATTTCTCGGACACGCGGCGACAGGAGTTGCTGACCGCCGAAGGCGACGGGTTGGAAGTGATCGAAGTCGTCGCCCCCGAAAGCGCCCGCATCACGGGCCGTACAGCGCAAGGGCTGGGCCTTGCCTGGCGGCAGAGTACCGTACTGATGGGCATTTCGCGTCAAGGCCGCAACATCACCGAACAGGTCCGGAAGACCCAGGTTGAAGCGGGTGACATCCTGCTTCTGCTTTGCCCACGGGATCGGGGGGCGGACGTTACTGAATGGCTCGGCTGTCTTCCGCTGGCCACGCGCGGGCTGAATGTCACGGCAAACGACAAAGCGTGGCTTGCCATCGGACTTTTCGCCGCCGCCGTACTGGCTGCCAGCGTCGGTCTGATCTACCTGCCGATTGCCCTGGGACTGGTCGTCGTCGCCTATGTATTGACCAAAATCATGCCGATTGCCGATATCTACAACCATATTGAATGGCCGGTCGTTGTCCTGCTGGGTTCCATGATCCCGTTGGGCAGTGCGTTGGAATCTTCAGGCGGCACCGAATTGATCGCAAACGCGCTTATACAACTGACAAACGGCTTGCCGGCCTGGGCCATTCTGACCGTGCTGATGATCGTCACAATGACCCTTTCGGATGTTCTGAACAACACGGCAACAGCCATCGTTGCGGCCCCTGTCGGCATCCAGATGGCCCGAACGCTTGAAGTGTCGCCGGATCCGTTCCTGATGACAGTCGCAGTTGCCGCCTCGGCTGCGTTCCTGACGCCCATCGGGCATAAGAACAACACACTGGTTCTTGGGCCGGGCGGATATCGTTTCGGCGACTATTGGCGCATGGGCCTGCCGCTGGAGATCCTGATTATCGCGGTTTCGGTTCCAGCCATACTTGTGTTCTGGCCGCTTTGACGGGTAAGGGCAGAACATGAAACGCTTTTTGATCCTGCAACTGCGCCCTGAAACTGATGCATCGGACGCCGAGTACGCCTCGATTCTCGACAAAACCGGGCTTCACGCGGACCAGACCCATCGCATCCGGCTGGATTGCGAGACTTTGCCCGAGGGGCTTAGTGTTTCGGACTACGCGGGCATTATCGTGGGGGGAGGTCCTGGCTGCGTCAGTGACGATCCGGCTTCGAAATCGCCGCTGGATGCTCGTATCGAAAACACCATCATGGGATTGATGCCGCAGATCACCGCGTTGGATCATCCCTTTATGGGCTGTTGTTACGGGTTGGGCATTCTGGCCGCACATCTGGGGGGCGACGTCAGCAAGAACCGCTTTGGCGAGCCGGTCGGCCCTTCGATCTGCCGCCTGACCGAGGCCGGCGCGGCCGACCCGCTGACCGCAGGTCTGCAATCAGAATTCGAAGCCTTTGTTGGCCACAAGGAAGCCGTCCAGAACCTGCCGGATGGTTGCGTGCATCTGGTGGCTTCGGACCCCTGCCCGTTCCAGATGATCCGATGGGGGCAAAACGTTTATGCCACGCAGTTCCACCCCGAGGCGGATGCAGGGGACTTTGAACAGCGCATCAACATCTACAAAGACCACGGTTATTTCCCGCCAGAAGATGCGCAAACGCTGATCGATCTGTGCCACGCCGCCGACGTTACCCAACCCGGCGAAATCCTGCGGCGGTTCGCTCAGCGCTATGGCTGACCCAACGACGTGGTTGCCTGATCCGTCGCCCCTCGCATAGGTTGATCCGAACAGCTTTGGGAGGAGTTGTTCTTGGATCTGCTCATCAATGTCGGCCTGCCCGTTTCGTTGGCCATCATCATGCTGTCTCTTGGTATCGGACTGGAGGCGGCCGATTTCCGTCGCGTGCTAAGCCGACGGTATCCGTTCGCGATCGGTGCCTTGTCTCAGGTAGTTTTGCTGCCCGTCACCGCTTTTGCCGTCGTCAAGCTGTTCGCCTTGCCGCCCGCAATCGCAGTCGGTTTCATGTTGCTGAGCTTTTGTCCCGGCGGCGTGACCAGCAACATCCTGTCCCGGCTTGCCAGGGGCGATGTCGCGCTATCCGTCAGTCTGACCGCCGTAATCAGCCTGTTGTCCATCGTGACCGTGCCCGTACTGGCCGCATGGTCAATTAGCCATTTCATGGCCGAGGATGCGCCCGAGGTGTCGATCAGCGGACTGGCCATCGCCATGTTTCTGATCACCACCCTGCCCGTGGCAATTGGTGTCGGCCTGCGCCATTTTGCAACCGGGTTTGCCGACTGGGTCGAACCTGCGCTGGCCAAAACCGCTACTATCCTATTCATCCTGATCGTCATCGCCGCCCTTGCCGGAAACTGGCAGTTGTTCATCGACAACCTCGGCATCATGGGTGCGGGGCTAGTCACACTGAACCTGGCGCTGCTGCTGATCGGACTGGGGCTGGCGCGTGCGGCCAATCTGTCGTGGAATGAAAGCAAGACGATTTCCATCGAAACCGGCATTCAGAACTCGACACTGGGTATCACGCTGGCGGCCTTGATCACTGGAACAGAAAGCGGGTTCAGCCCGCTGGCCCTGCCCTCGGCCGTTTATGGCATCACAATGTATTTCGTGGCTCTTCCGTTTCTCGTCTGGTTCCGCAACCGCTGAAAGGACATTTCATGACCAACAATACTGCAGATGCAATTGTCGTTGGCGGCGGTCTTGCCGGTCTGGCAGCGGCGGCGGAACTTGGCGACCGCGGCAAGAAAGTGATCATCGTTGATCAGGAACCTGAACACTTTCTGGGCGGTCAGGCGTTCTGGAGCCTTGGCGGATTGTTCATGGTCGACACGCCCGAGCAACGCCGCATGGGCATCCGCGACTGTCAGGATCTTGCCCTGCGCGATTGGATGGGCAGTGCGCAGTTTGACCGTGACGATGACCTCTGGCCCCGCAAATGGGCAGAAGCCTATGTCGAGTTTGCCGCTGGCGAGATGCGCCCGTGGTTGCATCATATGGGCCTGCGCTGGTTTCCGGTGGTGGGCTGGGCCGAACGCGGCGGATCTTTCGCGGATGGACATGGAAATTCGGTCCCGCGCTTTCACATTACATGGGGCACCGGACCGGGCGTGCTGGAACACTTCATCCGCCGGGTGCATGAACATGTCAGCGCCGGGTTGATCCGGTTGGAATTCCGCCATCAGGTCAGCCACATCATCATGCAGTACGGCGCGGCCAAAGGCGTTTCGGGCGAGGTTCTGGCCGACGACGACGCCCAGCGCGGTGGTAAGACCAACCGTGACGAGGTTGGCGAGTTCGAGTTCTATGCGCCATCAATCATCGTCACGTCCGGCGGCATTGGCGGCAACTTCGAAATGGTGCGCAAAAGCTGGCCGCGCGAGCGTCTGGGCGCCCCGCCGCAGGACATGGTTGCGGGCGTTCCCTTTCACGTCGATGGCCGGATGATCCCGATCAGCGAAAAGGCGGGCGGGCATGTCATCAACGGCGACCGGATGTGGCACTACACCGAGGGCGTGCGGAACTGGGATCCGATCTGGCCAGCCCACGGAATCCGCATTCTGCCCGGCCCCAGCTCAATGTGGTTCGATGCCAAGGGCAACCGGATGGAACCGCCCTGCCTGCCGGGTTTCGACACTCTGGGCACGCTGCGCGAAATCCTGAAAACTGGGTACGAATACAGCTGGTTTGTCCTGACCCAGAAAGTGATCAAGAAGGAATTTGCCCTTTCGGGGTCCGAGCAGAACCCGGACTTCACCTCGGGCAGTTGGAAAGAGGTGATCCGTCAACGTGTCCTGTCCGGCTCAAAAGCCACCGGGCCGGTCGAGGCGTTCAAGGAAAAGGGCGAGGATTTCGTCGTTGCCAACACCCTGACCGAACTGGTGCGGGGCATGAACCATCTGGGCGATGACCTGATTGACGAAGCTCACTTGCGCGCCCAGATCGAAGCGCGGGATTCGCAGGTCGACAACCCGTTCTCGAAGGATGCACAGATGATGGCGATCCTGGCGGCGCGCAACTATCGCGGCGACCGGCTGATCCGCACGGCCAAGCCGCACAAGTTCCTTGATCCTTCAAACGGGCCACTGGTCGCCGTCAAACTGCATGTTCTGACACGCAAGACGCTGGGCGGTCTGCAAACCAATCTGGACAGCCAGATGATCGGCGCAGACGGGCAGACCGTGCCCGGCCTTTTCGCCGCCGGCGAGGTCGCGGGATTTGGCGGCGGCGGCTATCACGGATACAACGCGCTGGAAGGCACGTTTCTGGGTGGTTGCATTTTCTCAGGCCGCAACGCAGGACGGTCCCGGGCCGTGGCCTGAGGATCTATTTTGCGCGGTTTAGCTGCACGACCGGTTCGCCGGCACTGTTCAGAAAATTCAGCGTGTCGCCTTTGAACGCAAAGGTGGTCACGTCCTGCAGTGCCTGGAAGAACTCCCGCTCGACCTCATCCTGTGGCGGTGGGCAAGCCCGCAGTGTGGCCGCCATGTTGTCAGGAAAAGCGATATCGGTGCCGGCTATCTCTGCCTGACCGGAAAAGCGATTGCATCCGCCGCTGCCAGAAAAACTGCCATCTTCAGCAAATGTTATTTCGGGGAATTTGTCCGTTTCCAGAACCGCACCGTTCAGACCCATCGCCACCCAGGTCGACCCTTGCAAAGCTTCCGCGCCCTGTGGGCGGGCCTGCACCAGCAAAAGGTCTGCGGTGTTACCAGCGTCTCCGGTCAACACGGGATAAGCGGTATCGGTGGTGAACAATAACTTGTCGCCCAGAAAAATCGATCCACGGACGACATAGCGCATTTCATCACGGATCAGCGCGTCATCGTAAGCCAGTTCGTATGTCGCCGGTACACCATCAAGGGCAAAACGCTGAGAGGCGAGCGTAAGCGCCGGGGCATCCGCACGCGAAACATCCTGCAATTGCACATAGAGGGTCGCATTGGGCGGAACCGCTATCCGTTCGCGATATGTGGCGGTTCCGGTCAGAGTTCCGGCGGAACTCTGACTGCCAAGCAGGGTCAAAAATACTGCGCAGGCGACGATGACCTGCCCGATCCTGGGAAAAGGCATTGTTCTGTCCTTGCTTTGATACTCTAAGCAGAAAAGATTGTGCCCGGATCGGCATTTACAAGAGCAGCCCGCCAATTTCGGCGGTTCCACGCCGGTGTTACAATGGCCAGATCAGCGGGATCAGAAGCGAGGCCAGTAAACCAACTGTCAGGTTCAGCGGAACGCCGACCTTCAGGAAGTCGGTAAACCGATACCCGCCGGGGCCATAGACCATCATATTGGTCTGATACCCGATCGGGGTCGCAAAAGACGCGGACGCCGCCACCATGACCGCCACCACCAACGGGCGCGGATCGATGCCGACCGCTTGTGCAAGTCCGATAGCGATAGGCGTCACCACAACTGCCACCGCATTGTTCGAGACCAGCTCGGTCAGAACGGATGTCAGCAGATAGACTGCCCAGATAATCAGGAACGGCGGAAGGGCACTCAGGCCCGGCGCGATCGCCTCGACAATCAGGGACACGGCGCCGGATTTGTCCAGGGCCGCTCCGATTGCCAGCATCGAAAAGATCAGGGCCAGCAGCCGGCCTTCGATAAAGGAAAACGCCTCATCCGCGTCGATGCATCGGGTGATCAGAACGACGGCAACCGCAAGGATCGACAACAGCAATATCGGTGCCACACCAAGGGCCGCCAGAGCGACGATGCCCACCAGAGCGCCGATGGCAATTGGCGCGTGACTGCGCCGGAACGCCCGCGCCGAAGGTTGGGAAACATCGACCATATCCATATCCGCCGCCAATCTCTGAATGTCCGCGGGCGCGCCCTCCAGCAGCAGAGTGTCGCCCACGCGCACGATCAGATCATCCAGCTGACGTCCGATATTCTGGTTCCGGCGGTGCACGGCCAGCACGTAAACGCCATAACGGCGGCGCAGGCGCAGCGCACCAAGGGTTCGGCCAACCATGCGGCAGCCCGGTGTGATCAGAACCTCGACCGTCTTGGTTTCGACAGCGGAAACCTGATCGACCCGCTTGAGTTCCTTGTTGCGCTGAAGGCTGAGCAACTCGGTCATCTCGGTCCGCAGAACAACGCGATCCCCGACTTTCAGGTTCACGTCCTTCAGATTTCGCCGCAGCGACTCGTCCCCCCGGATCACGTCGATCAGGCGCACTCCGGGGCGTTTGAACAGTTGCACGCCCATCACTTCTCGGTCGATCAGGTTGCTGTCAGGCGGCACCACCGCTTCGGTGAAGAACTTCATCTTCGAACGGTCGCTGAGCATCGTGGCCATACTGTCGCGTGCAGGCAGCAGGCGCGGCGCGATGAAGCGCAGGTAGATCATTCCGTAAATCACCAGAGCGATCCCCAACGGGGTCACTTCGAAGATGGTAAAGGGGGTCATTCCCTGCGCCCGGGCAACGCCGTCGACCAAAAGATTGGTCGAGGTGCCGATCAGCGTCAAGGTTCCGCCCAGAATGGCAGCATAGCTCAGCGGAATCAGCAACTTCGAGGCGGGCATGTTCAGCGTTCGTGCGATCTGTACGAACACCGGGATCATCACAACAACCACCGGTGTGTTGGACACGACGGCCGAGGCCAGAATGACGAACCCCATCAACAGGCCAATTGCTATTCGTGGATTGACCTGCGCCTGTTTCTGCGCCGTCGATGTAAAGGCGTCCAACGCCCCTGTCCGGACCAGAGCGCCCATGATGATAAACATCGCGGCGATGGTCCACGGGGCCGGGTTGGACAAGACCGCAAGCGCGCTTTGGTAGGGCAGAATGCCGGTTACCAGCATCAGTGCGACCCCACCGATGGCAACGACCTCGGTCGGATAGATTTCGCGCAGGAACATGACGAACATGCCCGCGACAATCGCAAGCGCCAGTATCGCGCTGCCGGTGTCTGTCAATTGAAGGAATTGCATTCGTGGTATTCTGTCCGAACCCTAACCCGGCCTGAGCGCCTGACATGCAGTTTCACGCATTGCTCGGGGTTGAGCAAGCCTGTCATGCACCCGGCGGGCCTGCTTGTTGCAGTCGGCCGCCCACCCGCACCATGTGAATCGACTTGGCCTGACCGTCGCGATCATCGGTTTCGACAAAAACTCCGCTTAGAGTGGCTTCGCCATTCGCAGGTGTGAACCGGGCCTTGGGCATTCCGGTGATAAACCGCCTCATCGGCTCCTGCTTGTCCATGCCGATGACCGAATCGTAGTCTCCGCACATCCCGGCATCCGTCAGATAAGCCGTGCCGCCCGGCAATATCTGCGCATCTGCCGTCGGCACATGCGTGTGCGTGCCGATCACAAGGCTGGCACGCCTGTCGCAATAGTGACCCATGGCCATTTTTTCGGACGTTGCCTCGCAATGCATGTCGACAATGATGGCCTGCGCCTGCCCGCCACGCGGATGCGACTTGAGAATCGGCTCGATGGCCGAGAACGGATCGTCAAAGGGCCGCTTCATGAACACCTGCCCCAAAACCTGCACAACCAGCACCTTGCGCCCACCCGGCGCGTTGAACAGACGATGCCCCCGACCGGGCGCACCCTTGGCGAAATTCACCGGTCGCACGATGCGCGATTCTTTCTCGATGAATTGCAGCATGTCTTTCTGGTCGAACGCATGATCGCCCAGTGTCAGGCAATCGGCCCCCGCATCCAGCAACAGCTTTGCGTGATCACCTGTCAGCCCCATCCCGTTCGAGGCGTTTTCACCGTTGACCACAACGAAATCCAGCCGCCATTCGTCGCGCAGACGCGGCAGATGCTGTTGTATGGCCGCGCGTCCCGCACGGCCCATGACGTCACCCAGAAAAAGTATCCTCATTCAAACCGTCCTAAGTGTGGCATCAGGCAAGCACAAGCGGTTAAACTGTCTGCACAAACCGTCAATACAACCAACACAGGAGAATTTGTATGTTCCGCATCTTTGTGGCGATTGTTGGTCTGGCTCCGCTGGCAGCATGTGATCAGCCTTCTTCCGGCGAGTCTTCCACTCAGCTGGCCAACCCGGCCGCGACCTTTTGCGTGGAAAGCGGCGCACGGTATGAGATCCGGGACGGTGCCAACGGCCAGTTCGGCGTCTGCATTCTGGAAGACGGGCGCGAAGTCGACGCCTGGGAATATTTCCGCGAAAACAACCCGGCCTGACGATCAATCGGAAAAGGTCAGAACGCGGCTTTCAGTGATCACCATGTCCAGCGGCTGATCTGTCGCTTCCAGAGGCAACCCCTCGGCCTGCTGCGCATCAAATGCAAACCCGATGGCCAACGTCGGGCGTTTGGCGCGCAGCCCCTCCAGCGTGCGATCATAGAACCCGCCGCCATAACCCAGCCTGCCGCCCTGCGCGTCAAAGGCAACCAATGGCACGATCAGGATCTCGGGGTCGAAGTAATCGTCGACCTCGGGCACTTTGGCGCCAAACGGCCCATCTTTCAAAACACCATCGGGGGTCCAACGGGAAAACCTCAGTGGTTGCCCCGCGGCCTGAATCACCGGAACGCCGACTGGCCCGTAGGCCGACGCCTCGGCCATTGCCGCCAGCGGGTCGATCTCGGTGCGGATCGGCATGTAGCCCGACAGCGGCACCCCGCGATACCCGGCCAGCACCTCTGACAACCGCCCTGCCGCGCCGGGCATGCGCGTGTCAAACGCCGCCTTGCGGCGGGCGAAAGCGGCCCTTCGGGCGGCAGCCTTGATTTCTGTCAGATCGGTCGTTTCGGTCACAATAGCACCACGCTGGCAAGCCCCAGAAAGATGAAGAACCCCATCACATCCGTGGTTGTCGTCACAAAGGTTCCAGATGCCAGCGCCGGGTCAACACCCATACGGTCCAGCAAGACCGGTACTACCGTACCTGCAAAGCCCGCGATGATCATGTTCACGACCAGCGCGGACCCGATCACGACACCCAATAGCGGCGAATCGAACCACAACATGCCAACCGTGCCCAGAACGACCGCAAAACACAGACCGTTGAGCATCCCAACCAGCAACTCCCGCCGGATCACGCGCCTAACGTTCGAACCCGTCAGGTCGCGTGTTGCCAGTGCCCGCACGGCAACCGTCAGCGACTGAGTGCCCGCATTGCCGCCCATCGATGCAACGATCGGCATCAGAATCGCCAGAGCTACCAGTTGGTCGATGGCCGCTTCGAACTGCGAAATCACCAGCGAGGCACAGATGGCGGTACACAGGTTCACCGCCAGCCACGGCAGTCGGCGCCTGCTGGTTGCAGCCACGCTGTCGGACAGCGAGCTTTCGTCGCTGACCCCGGCCAGACGCAGGATGTCTTCCTCGTGTTCTTCGTCCAGAACAACCATCGCATCGTCGATGGTGATTACACCCACCAGCCGCCCATCGTCATCCATGACCGGAGCCGAGATCAGGTGGTACTGGTTGAAGGCATAGGCCACATCCTCTTCGTCCTGATCGACGGGGATGGTATAGAATTCCTCTTCTGCGATGTCGCGCAGCGGAACTTCGCGCCGGGTTGCCATCAGTTTTCCCAAGGCGACCTGCGCCACCGGTTTCAGGCGTGGATCGATAAGAATGACGTGATAGAATTGCTCGGGCAGGTCGTCATTGGCGCGCATGAAATCAATGGCCTGACCCACTGTCCAATGCTCGGGTGCCATGACCACTTCGCGCTGCATGAGGCGACCGGCGGAATTTTCCGGGTAAGACAGCGCCTGCAGGGCCGCGATCCGCTCGGCATGCTCCAGCGCGCCCAGGATGGCTTCCTGCTGAGGTTCCTCAAGGTCTTCCAGCAGGTCGACGACATCGTCGCTTTCCATATCGCGGACAGCATCGGCCAGAACATCCGGGCGCAGAACGCCAATCACCTCTTCCCGAACCACTTCATCCAGTTCGGAAAGAATGTCGCCGTCGAACTCCTTGTCATACAGCCGGATCAGCCGGGCACGATCGAACGGATTGATCTGCTCCAGAAGATCGGCGATGTCAGCCGCGTGCAGCGGCTCCATCAATTCGACGAGTTTGTCGCGATCTTCTACATCGACGGCATAAAGGATGGCTGCCACAGTCCGGCGGTCCAGCGCGTAGACATCTTCGTCCTCGGCGGACTCGGTTACGGGTTCATCAAAGCCTGTTGTCATATGCTGCCCCCGCGAATTTCCATTTGCCCCTAATTAGAAGAAGCAGCTACCGGAAAACAATGACAATGCGCCAATTTACCGGCATCTTCCGCGCGCTTATGGTGTTTCGCGGTCTCAGCCGGGCGGAGGAAAGCGGAAATGGCGCAAAAAACACTGTTGAAGGGGCGTGTCCTGAGCTTTTCGGGCTCACCTTTCGAAGGTGAACCGACAGATGCCGTCACCATCAGCGAGGCGGTCGTCATCGATGACGGCCATATCGCGGCCGTAGGTGACACCCGGACCCTGACAGATGCGCATCCGGATGCCGCAATCGTCGATCACGGACAGCACCTGATCATGGCAGGGTTCGTTGACGCGCATGTGCACTATCCGCAGACAGCCATGATTGCCAGCTGGGGCAAGCGGCTGATCGATTGGCTGAACTCCTATACATTCCCCGAAGAGATGAAGTTTGGTGAAATCACCTATGCCAGCGAGATCGCCAACCGGTATCTGGACCTGACGACGGCGCATGGGACAACAACGATGTGCAGTTTCTGCACCATCCACCCGGAAAGCGTCGACGCCTTTTTCACTGCGGCGCAGCAGCGTGGACAGCGGGTCGTGGCCGGCAAGACCTGTATGGATCGCAATGCACCCGAGGGTCTGCGCGACACGGCGCAGACGGCCTATGATCAGTCCGAAGCACTGCTGGAGAAGTGGCACGGCATCGACCGGCTGTCCTATGCCATTACGCCCCGTTTTTCACCAACTTCGACCCCGGAACAGCTTGAAGCTATGGGGGCATTGTGGGCCGAGCACCCACATTGCCTGATGCAGACGCACCTGAGCGAACAGACAGATGAGATCGAATGGGTCCGGTCGCTGTTTCCCGACGCGCGCGATTACCTGGACACCTACGAAAAGTTCGGCCTGCTGGCCAGCCATGGCCTGTATGGTCACGCCATTCATCTTGAGCCACGGGAACGCGACCGGTTGCGCGAACTGGATGCGGCCCTGATTCACTGCCCGACCTCGAACACGTTCATAGGCTCGGGCCTGTTCGACATGGCCGGGCTGATGAAGGACGGTCACCGGGTCGGGCTGGCGACGGATACCGGCGGAGGTTCGAGTTTCTCGATGTTGCGGACAATGGCCGCAGCTTACGAGATCGGCCAGTTGCGCGGATCGCCGTTACATGCGGCACAATTGTTGTGGCTGGCCACCGTCGGATCGGCCCGGTCGCTGCGAATGGAAAATTGTATCGGCAATATTGCCCCGGGGATGGAGGCGGATCTGGTGGTTATCGACCTGGCCTCGACCCCGGCCATTGCCCAGCGCGAAGCCTGCGCAGAAGACCTGTGGGAAGCCGTTTTCCCAACCATCATGATGGGGGATGACCGGGCCATTGCCGAGGTCCGGATTGCAGGCAAACCAGTCACGGTTTGAAGGAATACGCCTGACGGCGCATTCCACCGGCAACGGAATTTCTGAACAGTTGACGAGATCGCCGCTTATCCGACAAGCGCCCGCGCAAGTTCATTCTGGCGTTCGATCACGCGGGGCATGTCCAGCGTGGTTATGTGCCCATCCCGCACGATTTGTCTGCCTTCGACGAACAGATGTTTGACCCGAACCGGCCCCGCAAGCAGCAAGGCGGCCGGATCCCAGCTTCCCGCGCTTTCGATGCCGGATACATCCCAGATCGCGATATCGGCACGTTTGCCGGGCATAAGCCGCCCGCAATCGGGGCGATTGAGCACGTCCGCACCGCCACGGGTGGCAATCTCGAGCGCTTCGCGGGCCGACATGGCGTCGGCCCCGTTCGCCACCCGCTGCAACAGCATCGCCTGCCGGGCCTCGGCCACCAGATTGCCGCTGTCATTGCTGGCCGACCCGTCAACGCCCAACGCAACCGGAACGCCCGCGTCGCGCATTGCGCGGACCGGCGCGATGCCTGACCCCAGCCGGCAGTTTGAACACGGGCAATGCGCAACACCGGTGCGGGTTCGGGCAAACAGGTCGATTTCGGCACTGTCCAGCTTGACGCAATGGGCGTGCCAGACGTCCGAACCGGTCCACCCCAAATCCTGCGCGTACTGGCCCGGGCGGCATCCGAATTGTGACTGGGAATAGGCAATGTCTTCTTCGTTTTCAGCCAGATGCGTGTGCAGCATCACGCGCTTGTCCCGTGCCAGCACCGCCGTGTCGCGCATCAGTTCACGACTGACCGAGAATGGTGAGCACGGGGCCAGACCGACGCGGCACATCGACCCTTCGGATGGATCGTGGAATTTGTCCACAACCCGGATCATGTCAGACAGAATATCCTGCTCTGCCTCGACCAACATGTCCGGCGGCAGGCCACCATCGCTCTCACCGATACTCATCGCACCACGTGTCGGATGAAAGCGCAGGCCCAGTTCGGCGGCGGCGGCGATGGTGTCGTCCAGTCGCGCGCCATTGGGATAAAGATACAGATGATCGGAACTGAGCGTACATCCCGAAAGCGCCAGTTCTGCCAATCCGATCTGAGCAGAAACGAACATCTCTTCCGGGCCAAAGCGGGACCAGATCGGGTAGAGTGTTTGCAGCCAGCCAAACAACAGCGCATCCTGACCTCCGGGAACCGCCCGGGTCAGAGTTTGGTAAAGGTGGTGGTGCGTATTCACCAGGCCGGGGGTCACGACGCAGCCCTTGGCGTCGTGCACGTCACCGGTTGTGGTAAGCCCCTGCCCCAATTCAGCAATAACGCCGTCCCGGATCAGGATGTCCGCGCCATTTAGTTCCTGCCGATCGTCATTCATCGTCAGAATGAAATCGGCATTCTTTATTAGAGTATCAGTCAATTTGTGCCCTCCTGCATCAGTCCGTCTCGTGCAAGAAGTGCATGGGCTGGCGGAAAACGGACACAAGAACCAGCCATCGGCACTGTACCGGCGGCTGCGGGTGCCATCAACAGGTTTCAGAAATTGCGAAGAATCTCTAGCGCAGAGGCGTGGATGTCCGGGTTGGCAGCCGCCAGTGCGCGGCCTCCATTGTGGGCCGGTCTGCCCTGCCAATCTGTCACGATACCACCTGCCGCCTGAATGACGGCGATCGGCGCCTGAATGTCATAAGCGTTCAGTCCGGCCTCGATCACCAGATCAACCTGCCCTGCCGCCAGAAGGGCGTAGGCGTAACAGTCCATTCCATAACGGGTCAGTCTGGCTTGCTGAGACACCGCCTCAAACCCGGCCCGGTCTTCAGGCGTTCCAACTTCGGGAAAGGTTGTGAACACCATCGCCTGATCCAGCGATTGCGTAGACCGGGTCCTGAGCTGTCGGGTACCTGTCGGGCCTGTGACCTGTGCCGCGTGTGCGGACCCCACGAACCGCTCACCAATATAAGGCTGGTCAATCACACCCAGGATCGGCCCGTCCTGCGTGCTCAAAGCAATCAAAACGCCCCATGTCGGGGTACCGCTGATGAACCCTCGCGTACCATCGATCGGATCAAGAACCCAGGTCCGCCCGCTGGTGCCGTCGGCACGGCCGAATTCCTCGCCGAAAATACCATCCTGCGGGCAGCGCCGCGCCAGAACGGCCCGCATCGCCTTTTCCGCCTCGCGGTCAGCGACGGTTACGGGGTCAAACCCATCAGCCAGTTTGTTGGACGTTTCAAGATCGGACTGCCGGAAGTAAGGAAGTATGGCCGCGCGCGCCGCATCGGCCATTTCCCCGGCGATTTCCAGATCGGTTGCTGAACTTTGATACATGCGCAACCCGTGCGGTCAGCGCGTTCCGAAGTCAAGCCTGCTGATCAGGCGACGTCACTGAGAACACGCGCCAGTTCGAACAGACGCCGGCGCTGGTTTTCCGGGATCGCGTAGTACGAGCGAACCAGATCCAAAGCTTCCTTATCTCCCATCAGATCGGCAGGCACCGATTTCTTCCCGGCATCTTCTTTCTGGGTTTCTTCCAGACCCTCAAAGAAAAAGCTGACCGGCACATCCAATGCTTCGGCGATGTCCCAAAGGCGCGAAGCGCTGATCCGGTTGGCCCCGGTTTCGTATTTCTGGATTTGCTGAAACTTGATACCAACCTGCTCGGCCAGCTGCTGCTGGGTCATGCCAATCAGCCAGCGGCGATGCCTTACGCGTTTGCCCACATGGACATCGACGTGATGAGTCATTGGTATTCTCCTCTACTACACACACAACTGCCGGGGGTTACGCAAAAAAACAAACGTGTTCGCCAACCTAGCGAGCCGCTGTTAACTATTCCCTAATTCAGGAATGTGCTCCCCCGAAACAGCACCAGATTTCAATATCACCTCTTTTGTCTTTTTTTTCAAGAAGGTTGAATCAGTAACATCGTATAATGGTTTGTGGTTGTACAACCGCCGGTTTTGAGCGTTCTGTTTCCCGAACAGACACAATCCACGAAGCCCTATTATACATCATTCACGCGCCCTCTGGTAATTGATTGACATTCCCCCCGCATCGCTGACCTATGCGAAAAACAAGGAGCGCGACGATGCTGGCCTTTCGCCTTCAATCCGGAGAATCAACAGCCCGGCTCTGCAACATCGACGTCCCAAAGCCGGGGCGGGATCAGGTTCGGGTCGCTATTAAAGCGTGCGGATTGAATTTTGCGGATCTGCTTTTGCAGAACGGCACCTATCAGGACACCCCGGATACTCCGTTTACGTTGGGCATGGAGATCGCGGGTATTGTTGATGAAATTGGAAACAATGTCTCTCATCTGAAGCCCGGGGACCGTGTTGCGGTCTATTCAGGTCAGGGTGGATTGGCCGAGTTTGGCGTATTCGATGCCGAAAGGGCGATTCTCCTGCCCGATCAGATCAACTTCGAGGACGCTGCCGCCATTCAGATTGCATACGGCACCAGCCATATCGCGCTGGATCATCGTGCGCGCCTGCAACCCGGCGAAACCCTTTTGGTCACCGGCGCGGCGGGCGGCGTCGGCCTGACTGCCGTTGAAATCGGCAAACTGATGGGCGCGACAGTGATTGCGCAGGCCCGTGGTTCTAAAAAGCTTGCGGTGGCCCGCGCGGCAGGTGCGGATCATCTCGTGGATGCCTCCGAAGACCTCCGCGCCCGCGTCAGGGAACTGGGTGGGGCGGACGTGGTTTATGATGCGATTGGCGGCGACGTGTTCAAAGCCGCCTTTCGTGCCACAAACCCCGAAGGCCGACTGCTACCGATCGGCTTTGCGGGTGGAGAGGTTCCGCAAATTCCGGCCAACCATCTTCTGGTCAAGAACCTGACCGTAATCGGGCTTTATATCGGTGGGTATCTGAAATTCAGGCCGCAGATCGTGCGCGACAGCTTTGACACGCTGTTCCGTTGGCGCGCCGAAGGCCGGATCAAACCGCATATCAGCCACACCCTGCCACTGGAGGACGTGGAACAGGGCATGCGTTTGCTGAAAGAACGGAAATCAACCGGCAAGATCGTCATCACGATCTGAGGCCTGTCACCCGACCACAGCCTTCAATGGTGTGCCGCCCACCATGCGGAAATTCTGACGAACCAGCGACGCCAGCTCCTCGATCACCGCGCCGCGACCGGGATCCCCTCCGTAAAGGTTGATCATGTGGGCAGGCAGCTCTGGCAATGCTCCACCCGAGTCGATTTGCTGCAGATGCGCGGCCTCCGTTCCATCCAGCATTGCGTGAACGGCAAGATCTGCGCTGACGGTCGCTTCGATTGTACGGTCGTTTTCTGTTTCGACAGACAATTCCCAGGGGATACCCGCCGCGTCCAGCGCCGCAATGACCTGAGGCCGGAACAAACAGCGCCGACCAAGCGCCAAAGGCAATGGGCGCTTGCGCCACGCCGACCCGCCAGAAGCTCCAATCCAGCGCAACGGCAACTCGGCCACGGTTTCCGCACCTTCGGCCGCCGAGGCCTCGGTCGTCAGTATCAGATCACATTCGCCGCGCTTGTACATGTCCTTGAGTTGCAGCGAATAGGACGAAACCAGCTGGACGCGGACACGCGGAAAATCTGCGTTGAAACGCTGTAGCACGCGCGGGATGGCCGGATAAACAATGTCATGCGGCACGCCCAGCACGACTTCGCCTTCGAAAGCCTGATCGGTGAGTTTCGAGATCACTTCGTCGTTCAGGGCGATCATGCGGCGCGCGTAGGCCAGCAATTGTTCGCCCGACGCCGTCAACGCGATGGTTCTGCCGCTGCGATCCAGTAGCTCAAGGCCCAGAAGCTCCTCCAAACGCTTGAGCTGCATCGAAACCGCAGATTGCGTCAGGTGCAGAAAACCGGCGGCGCGTGTGACGCCGCCCTGATCGGCCACGGCAACGAAGGACCGCAAAGTGGTGATGTCCAAATTTCTCATTTCAATAATCCTGATGGTTCACGTCAAAAACATTCATTTTTAAAATGTGCCACAGTGATCCATATAAATCAAGGAAGTTGATGCAAACCGCATTAATCATCACCGAGCAAGGAAAGGACAATCGTTATGACCCAAATTGCAGCATCACACGAGCACGTATGCAAACAGCCATCGAAAGGCTTCAAATTGCGGGATCTTCTTGGCCTTGCCCGGCAGCGTCGTGACCTTGCCAAGCTGGATGGCAACGCACTGAAAGACATCGGCGTGACACACACCGAGGCCAGTCGCGAAGCAGCCCGCCCGTTCTGGGATGCTCCCGAAAACTGGCACAAACGTCTGTATTGACCGGCCAAGCATCGCGATCTGGCGGCAACTGAAACAATGCCGTCAGATTTGTCGAGTATTTTAGCAGGTTTTGGGCGTAAAACTCTTGAAACATGTGCCTCACTCTCCGATATTTGCAGGGAAATCGGTCTGCAACTGCGGGCTGAACCAGAATTGCGAAGGGAGACCCTTAATGGCACAATTTGACACGATCCGGACGGCGACCGGTGCGCGCGCCGCCCAGATTGACGAGGGCCTGCGGGCCCACATGAACAAAGTCTACGGCACCATGTCCGTGGGCATGCTGATCACTTTCCTGGCTGCATGGGCCATCGCCGGCCTTGCGACCACAACTGATCCGTCTGCCGCGGCAGCTCAGCTGAGCGAGACCAAGTATCTGACGTCGCTCGGATACGCACTGTTCGCTTCGCCGCTTAAATGGGTGATCATGTTCGCTCCGCTGGCCTTCATCTTTGGCTTCAGCGCCGGGATCAATCGCCTGTCCGCAGCCGGCGCACAGACGGTGTTCTACCTGTTTGCCGCTGTCATGGGTGTATCGATCAGCTGGATCTTCCTGGTCTTCACCGGCCAGTCGATCATTCAGGTGTTCCTGATCACCGCGATCGCCTTCGCGGGCCTGTCGCTGTATGGTTACACCACCAAAAAAGACCTTTCGGCGATGGGTACGTTCCTGATCATGGGCGTGATCGGCCTGATCGTGGCGTCGATCGTCAACATCTTCATCGCCTCGTCTGCCATGGCTTTCGCCATTTCGGTCATCGGCGTTCTGATCTTTGCCGGTCTGACCGCGTATGACACGCAGAACATCAAGGCCACATACCTGCAAATGGCCCACTCGGGTGATCAGGAATGGCTGGGCAAAGCCGCCATCATGGGCGCGCTGAGCCTGTATCTGGACTTCATCAACATGTTCATGTTCCTGCTCCAGCTGTTTGGCAACCGCGAATAACGCGGCGCACAATCCAATACGAAAGGGCGGGTCCGAAAGACCCGCCCTTTTCTTTTGCGGAAAGAAAACCAATGACGATCCAGGATATCCGGCCAGATCAGGCCCATCTGATTTTACCCCTGCTGCACCAGGTTCATGACCTCCATTTGGAACATCAGCCTGAAAGATACGCAGCGCTGCCGCCGGATGCCGAGCTGGCCGATTACCTGCAATCCTGGCTCATGCAACCCAACCTGTTCGCTGTCGGTTTTTTCGAACGCGACAAGCTGCTGGGTTACGCAATTTTCGAGATTTCCCGGCGTCCCGCGTCACCCTTTCACTCGGTTGATACCCGCGCTGTTCTCCACCAGATCAGCGTCGACAGGGCCGCGCGCCGCCGTGGCATCGGCACAGCGCTGCTGGAAACCGTCAAATCGCGGCTGAGGCAGGTGGGCCGAAGCGTTCTTACGGCCTCGGTCGCCAGTTTCAACGCACCGTCCCAGGCCCTTATGGCCCATTCCGGGCTGAACCATTCTCTGACCATAATGGAATGGCGTGACCCTAGCCCTCAATGAAAAAGCCCCACCGAAAAGGTGGGGCCCAATCAAATTCGTTGTCAGTCCGAGTATCAGCTACAGTTCAGCGGCACCGCAAAACCGGAGCTGCGACTGTCAGACCCTTTCCGGTAAACTTCGCCAGCTGGCAGGCACCCGGTGAACCGTTCCGTGTTGGCGCCAAACGCCGCTCCGGTGGAACTGTCCACTTTTCCACCGTTGCTGGCGGTGCGCAGAACCCCGAAAAGCGTGCCGTTTACGCTGACAGTGCTCAGGTACAGGTTGTTGCCCTGGGTAGACAATTGAACCGCGCTGACATCGGATTGCCCGCCATTGGCAATCGCCACACCGGCGATTTTTGACAATTCAGTCTCATCCGAGACGACCGAAACGGTCGGAATTTTCGCAAGTTCCGCAGGTACATTGGTCGCTGGCGGTGCAAATGCAACTGCGCCTTCGACTTCCGAGACCGTGCGCGGTTCACCATCAATGCCGGTAAAACCAACGCCCTGGCGGTTGAACGGGTCCTCACAGGCCGACAGGCTCAGAACGAGGGTCGAAGATAACAAGATTTTTTTCATGGCGCTCAACGTTTTGTGGCGGTTTGCTCAACCGTAGCGGCAGGTCGCCACGAAAAGCAAGACGCCGGCGATGCGATTGGGCCATATGCTGATGCTCTGCTGCAACGGCCATGGACGTGCATAGGAAAGCACAAACGCGCTTGTGAAACGTTGAAAAACAAAAAAGGGTCCTGCTTCGCAGAACCCTTTAACTGTGTCCGGATGGACAGGCAGATTACTTGATCTTGCCTTCCTTGTACTCGACATGCTTGCGAGCGACCGGGTCGTATTTACGAATGGTCATCTTCTCGGTCATGGTGCGAGCGTTTTTCTTGGTCACGTAGAAGTGGCCCGTGCCCGCGGTCGAGTTCAGACGGATCTTGATTGTCGTCGGCTTCGCCATGGTTATCTCCTGCGTCCGAAAAGGCAGGGGCCTTTCGGTTGAATTCCTATGAGCGTGCGCTTTTACGCGCTGCACAGCCCATGTCAAGGGCTATCGCGCGCATCGAGGCAGCAGAAGGTGGGATGGCCTTATGCAGGAAGTGTCGGTGCCCCCATATAGGTATGAATCTGATTACATTCCGCGTCCGACAGCCCCAATGCGGTTGCCAGCTGACGCAGGTATGACGCCTCACGCGCGTTATCCAGGCGAATCGCAGCCAGAGACGTGGCGTATATCTGTGTTTTCAAAGGTCCGCCCGCAGCGGCCGCCAAGCCCATGACATCAATCGGCGCGTTCAGTTGTTCTTGAACGAAGGCTCGCTCCTCATCGCTGACGTCGTCGCCCAACTCTCCCAGAATTGTTTCTTTCTCATGGGTGTCCAGTTCACCATCCGCCTTGGCCGCCTGAATCATCGCCCGCAGCATCAGCTTGGCCTGCTCCTCCATGACGGCGCCACCGGGTGTTCCCCGGAACACGGTATCCATCATGTCCGCCGTTTGCTGGCTGCCCGACCTTGCCGCGCCCTGCATGGCGTTCATCAGACCGCCCAGCCCGGCGGCACCAGCCGGGTTGACCATACCCAGCTTGCCGATCATCTCCTGAAGTCCAGCGGCCCCGCCAGGCATGCCGAACTGCTCGGCCATCTTGCCAAGCTGGTCCATGCCAAATCCGCCCCCCGCACCCTGCATTGCATCCTGCAGGCCAGCCATGCCGCCCATCTGCTTGTATTTCTCCAGTCCTTTCGCGGCAGCAAACCCTACGGCCACCGAGGCAAGTGCTTTCATGAAACTCATAATCGTCCTCCCGATTCAAAAATTACTCCTCACCGCACCTACTCAGACGTCCTTGAACCCGGCTTTCGAAATTCGTCGGACAACGGCTGGACTGTTGCGGACTGAAAACTCAGCAGACACAAGACTATACGAAAACGAAAAACCATGTACGCACTCGCGCATTTCCATCAGAAAATTGGCGCTTTCCCGCACATGCGGAGCTTCAATTGCCCGGATCACAAATTCGTGATACCGTGCCGCCAGTTCACAGACCCAAGAAGCCATCTAAGCGCTTAACGCTTGAGGCACCGAAAACAGGCGAAACCTCTGTCAGCAGAGTTTTTAGGCATGTTTTTCTGGGGGGCTATCATGACAGAATGGACTATTCAGGGGGAAGAGCTGGCCAATTGTAACTGCAATTTCGGTTGTCCTTGCCAGTTCAGCGTACTTCCCACACATGGGAATTGCGAAGCGGTTGTCGTCTTTGACATTGAAGCTGGCAAATATGGCGATACCGATCTGGCGGGCTTACGCGCTGCCGGCGTCTATTACTGGCCCGGACCGATCCACGAAGGCGGCGGTCAGATGCAGCTTATCATCGACGAAAGCGCCAGTCCCGATCAGCGGGCGGCCCTGCAAGCGATCATGACCGGCGAGGACACCGATGAAATGGCCACCATGTGGTACGTCTACAGCGCCATGGCCCCGCAGAAACACGAAACTCTGTACCTTCCGATCGAGCTGGACTGGGATCGCGAGGAACGCAAGGGGTTCGCGAAAGTCCACGGTATCTTCGACGTCGAGGTCAACCCGATCCCGCATATCGTATCCGGAGCGCCGCACCGCGCATCCATCCAGCTGCCGAACGGGTTCGAGTACCGCCACGCGGAATCCGCCGCAGGTACGACGAGAACATCCGGGGGTGCCATAAGCCTGACATTTGATGCCACCCACGCGCACTTGGCGCATCTCAACATTTCCGGCCACGGTGTTTTGGGCGCTTAACAGGGGCGTCGCATGACACGAAACTCTGACGCACCGCCCGTGGCGGTCGCTGAGCGGTTGCTGCGACAGGACAGGCTGATCGTTCTGGTCAGTGTCTTGGTCATCGTTCTCGGGGCCTCATGGTACACGATTGCCGGGATCGGCATGAACATGTCTGCCGTCGAAATGACAAGGATGGCCCGGCCAATCGGTGAGCCCATGCAGATGCCGGTCGACCGGCCATGGAGCCTGCCCTACGCGCTGCTCATCTTTTTGATGTGGTGGGTCATGATGATCGCCATGATGACCCCCAGCGCGGCCCCTGTTGTCCTGTTGTTTCTGGCCCTCAAACGTGTCGGCGCTGACAAGGCCAATGCGGCCCGCCTCAGCTTGCTGTTCCTCGCAGGATACCTAATCGCCTGGGGGGGCTTCAGCCTGCTTGCGACACTGGCGCAATGGGGTCTTGAGCATGTCGGCCTGTCTGATGGCCCCATGATGACCGTCCGGTCAAAGGCATTTGCAGGCTGTGTCCTGATTGCGGCGGGCCTCTATCAGCTTTCATCGCTCAAATCCGCTTGTCTGCGACATTGCGAAAGCCCCGCCCGGTTTCTTGCCGAACACAATCGGCCCGGCGCATCGGGTGCGTTCAGCATGGGCGTCATTCACGGGACATTTTGTCTGGGCTGCTGCTGGGCCCTGATGCTCTTGCTGTTCGTCGGCGGCATCATGAACCTCTACTGGATTGTCGCCATCGCAATTTACGTTGCGCTGGAAAAACTTCTGCCCCGAGCCCGTTGGCTGATCCCGGCGACGGGCATCGGTTTGATTGCAACAGGTGCCTGGGTGCTGGCAAGCGCGATATCTTCCGGCACCTAGGCGCTCAAACGGCCAGGGAACCGGCCGAATTCAGGGTTCCGTCACATTGATCCCAGGAGGAGAAAATGCCTTTATTCATAACGTACGCCACCTATTCCCAATCCGGCATCAAAGGAATGCTGCAAAAGCCATCGGACCGCACCGCGCCGGTCAAAGCCCTGCTTGACAAGGTGGGCGGCAAGCTGCTGGCATTCTATATGACCACCGGATCGAACGATGTGGTTGTGATCAGTGAGGCACCTGACGGCACCGACGCAGTTGCGGTCGGAATGGCCGTCGGCGCATCGGGCGCCGTCGACAAGATAGAGACGGTCCGCGCGTGGACGGCAGAGGATTTTGTTGCCATCACGGAAAAAGCGGCAGCCCTGACCGGTGCCTACACACCGCCCGGAGGGTAAGAGGATACGCGCGGAGGGCCTGTAAGCCGGATCTTGTTCCGGGGTTGCCCCCTTCGATGACCATTCCTCTAGGCCGCACATTGCTGCGCGGCTCAAGCTGCCAACCCGGTCCCTCTCGGCCAAGACGCGCATAGCGGCGGTATCGGCTTGCGCCGACCGGCCCGCGCTGGGACCCTATTTGGCATTGCTCCCGGTGGGGCTTGCCGTGCCGCCGCTGTTGCCAGCGGCGCGGTGGGCTCTTACCCCACCGTTTCATCCTTACCTTGCAAGCAAGGCGGTTTGTTTTCTGTGGCGCTTTCCGTCGGGTTGCCCCGCCCGGGCGTTACCCGGCACCGTTGTCTTGTGGAGTCCGGACTTTCCTCTCGGGCTTGCACCCCAGCGGCCATCCGGCCCTCCGCGCTGGCGTTGGGTATGCCTTGGGGGCGGTGGCGTCAAGAGTGGACAGGGTGCGAAGGGGCCAGCCCCTTCTTGGCCTGCGGCCAATTCAACCCCGGGATACTTATAGCCAGATAAAGCCCGGATTTGTTTGGGGGATGCTCAGCTGATCGGCGCAAGGTCAGCGGGTGTGAGCGGACCTTTAGCCCAGGGGCGGTATCTGAGCCGAACGGTGGTGAGGAGTGTTTCGTCATCCGTGTCAGCGGTATAGCCTGCCAAGCGGGCCTTGGTGCGGAACTCGTGTTTCAACGCGTTCAGAGGGCAGCTTCCCTGCCCTCGCCGCGCCGCAAGCCCCTGACGTTCAAGCCGAGGCCAGTCAAAGCGGGGGCCGGGGTCTGATTTGCGGCCCGGTGCCATGTCGGAATGCCCGATCACGCCTTGCGGCGGGATCGACCAGCGCGTCATGATTTGGGGTAACAGGTGTTCCAGCACATTCATCTGAAGGTGCGAAAAGGGATGAAAGCCTGTATTGTCCAGCTCGATCCCGATCGAGCGCGAGTTGATATCGCTTTGACCGAGCCACTCCCCTGCCCCGGCATGCCATGCGCGGTCTTCCTCGGGCACCATTTGCCAGAGGGTGCCATCATTTCCGATCAGGTAATGTGCGGAGACTTCGGCCTGCGGATCGCACAGACGTTCCAAGGCCGCCTGCGCGCTGTCCATCGCTGTGTAGTGGAGTACAACCAAAGACGGCTTCAACCCGTCGCGGCGCGGTCCGAAATTTGGCGACGGGTGCCAGATCGGCGTCAGGGTATCAGTTGCTGACGGCACTGCGGAACGGGCTTGGGTCCCAGTTGCAAGCATAGCCGTCACCGTCCGGGTCAAGCCCCTGACGATCCCGCTGCGGGCCGCCATTTGACAGAAAATCGATCTGTGCCTGATCCGGGGAAGGATATTTCGCGCAGTTGCGCTGCGCCTTAGCCTGCAGGTTGAACCCGGCGCGGCTGTAAAGCTGGGTCCCCACGGGGTTCGACGTGTTCAGAGCATATTGAACGATGTTGGGCTGTCCGTCCGACCCGCGCTGCGGTACGGCGGTTGGTGCGACCACCTCGTATGTCTGGCGGTTCTGTTCGATCAGGGCGGCGTCGGATTCGATGCTGCGGCGGTTGGATACGGCCGCAAAATCCTGTTCGTCGGAAATTCCCTGTGCATTGGACACCGGGATCGGAGTGGATGCGCCCTGCGGAGAAGTGCTGGCCAAGGCGGCGGCTGTCTGAGAAGCGATGTCCGCATTGGCCCCGGTCGCCACGGGTGTCACCGCACCCGGAGCGCCAAGCGGTTGTGCGGACACTTCCACCGGGCCAAGCAACGGATTACCGCCCAGTCCCTGCCCGGCCAGTTCAGCCTCGCGTTGCGCCTGGTAATCAGGCGTGTTGAATCCCGTGTTGGCCACTGGTGCCACGTCGGTGCAAGCCGCCACCACGCCGATGGCGGGGATCAGAAGCAAAAAGCGCATGTGACTGCTCCGTGTCTGCTGCTCTGGTTGCCAGAGGCTTACCACCATTTCCCCGGCTTGGCCACGAAACCGGCCGCGTTTTCCAGCGCATAGGCGGTGTTGAGCAGATCGCCTTCGTCCCACGGACGTCCGATCAGTTGCAGGCCAAGGGGCAGACCTTGTGAATCCAGACCCGCAGGCACCGAAATACCGGGCAGACCGGCCAGATTCACCGTCACTGTGAACACGTCGTTCAAATACATTTGAACAGGGTCGGCTTCGGTCATCTCGCCCAGACCAAAGGAGGCCGACGGTGTCGCAGGTGTCAGAATCGCATCGATTCCGGCGGCAAACGCGTCCTCGAAATCTTTCTTGATCAGGGTCCGAACGCGGCGAGCGCGGTTGTAGTAGGCGTCATAGAAACCGGCTGACAGCACATAAGTACCAATCATGACACGGCGCTGCACCTCATGTCCGAAACCCTCGGCGCGGGTCTTTTCGTACATCTCGGTGATGCCGTCACCCTGCGCCAGTTGCGCGCGGCGGCCATAACGCACACCGTCATAACGCGCAAGGTTCGAGGACGCCTCGGCCGGTGCGATCACGTAATACGCGGGCAACGCGTATTTAGTATGCGGCAGCGAAATATCGACAATCTCGGCACCCGCTGCTTTCAGCATCTCGGCCCCTTCGGCCCAGAGCTTTTCAATCTCAGCAGGCATTCCATCCATGCGGTATTCTTTGGGGATACCGATTTTTTTGCCCTTGATGTCGCCGGTCAGCATCGCCTCAAAGTTCGGCACCGCCAGTTCGGCACTGGTCGAGTCCTTGGGATCGTGACCGCACATCGCCTCGAGCATGATCGCAGCATCGCGCACGTTCTTGGTCATCGGACCAGCCTGATCCAACGAAGAGGCAAAGGCGACGATACCCCAGCGCGAGCAACGACCATAGGTCGGCTTGATGCCGGTGATGCCGGTGAAGGCGGCAGGCTGACGGATCGAACCGCCGGTATCGGTACCGGTTGCCGCTAGGCAAAGGTCGGCAGACACGGCCGAAGCCGACCCACCGGATGAACCGCCTGGTGTCAGTTGCGCGTCGTCATTGCCACGGCGCCAGGGGCTGACCGCGTTGCCATATACAGAAGTTTCGTTACTGCTGCCCATGGCGAACTCGTCCATGTTCAGCTTGCCCAGCATAACCGCGCCCGCATCGGCCAGTTGCTGCGAAACGGTGGATTCGTATTCCGGCTTGAAACCTTCCAGAATCTTCGAGGCCGCCTGCGAGGGCACGCCTTTGGTGCAGAACAGATCCTTGATGCCGATTGGCAAGCCACACATCGACGGTGCGTCGCCGCCCTTGATCCGCTCATCAGCCGCCTTGGCGCGCTCCAGTGCAATCTCGGGCGTCTTGTGGACAAAAGCATTCAAAGCATCTGCTTGATCGATTGCTTTCAGGCAGGCTTCGGTCAGCTCGACTGAGGTCACATCACCCTTGCGCAGCGCGTCTCGGGCTTCGGCCAGGCCCAGTTTGTTCAGATCGCTCATGTCTTACTCCACCACTTTGGGGACTGCGAAAAAGCCTTCGCGGGCGTCGGGGGCATTGGCTAGAACCTTGTCCTGCTGGTTTCCGTCAGTGACCACATCCTCGCGACGTTTCAGGCGCATCGGCTCGACCGAGACCATCGGCTCGACGCCTTCGACATCCACTTCGTTGAGTTGCTCGATGAACCCAAGAATGGTGTTGAACTCGGACGCCAGCGCCGGCAGCGCGTCGTCCTCGACCTTGATCCGGGCCAGTTTGGCCACCTTGGCGGCGGTGCTTTGGTCAATCGACATCGGAAAACCTCATATGCGTTAGGGGGCATTTACCCGTCTGCCGCACCGGTCGCAAGACCAACAGACTCGGCGGATGATCGAAGGTGATCATGGCAGGTCCGCAGCACCCCATTCAATTTTGAATATCTCATATGCAAAAAAGTGAACTATACGGTTCACTTTGCGCCTTGAAAAACTGAACTGCGCTGTTCACTTTCTAACATGTGCAACAGCACAAAACCCGGAGAAAGATCATGAAAACCTTCATCACCGCCTTCGTTTTGTCCGCAACTGCCGCCATTGCGCCAGCAATGGCTTCGGGCTTTGATTTCACCCCGTTGACCCGCACCTTGACCTTCCCCGAACCGGTTACCCAGCCGGTCACCAAGGACACCACAATTCGCGGAAACTAAATAGAAGAAAACGCCGGATCAGATATGGCGCGACTGATCCGGCGTTGCTGCAATTGCATGCTGCGGACCCTGCGACAAGCCGCTACCATAGGGCGAAATGACTCGCCGGGAGATCCGGCAGGCGCAGACTTGCCAGACTATGGAGCCATACATGAGCGCACAAAAACAAGCCGTCCTGGACGCAATCGACGCAGTCAACATACAAGATCCCAACCAGGATGGCGGAGAGCCGGAGGCCCTGCTCTATGGCAAGCGGATGAGCGAGGAGCTTGCGCGGCTGTTCCCCGACGCCTCTGACGCGCTGCAGATTGCGGCACGCGGTCAGCACGTGGAACGCTGGAAACTGGCGCGCAGCGAATACCCCGAAGGGCGGACCGGTTATCTGGCTTGGCGCAAGGCGCAGGGCGTTCACCATGCCGAAGTCGTCATGGGCCTGATGAAAAAGGAAGGCTACGGCACCGATCAGATCGATGCCGCGGGCCGGATGCTGCGCAAGCAAGGCATCAAACGCGATGCCGAAGTTCAGGCCCTGGAAGACGTGATCTGTTTCGTCTTTCTCAAATGGTACTTCCAGCCCTTTGCTGCAAAACATTCGGCCGAGAAGATTCAAAGTATCGTCGAGAAAACGGCCCGAAAGATGTCTGGCGAAGGGCGCGCGCGGGTGTTGCGGGAATTCGACCTGCCCGATCATCTGGCCGATGCTTTTCGCGCCGATCAGACCTGATTTTCGGCCAGGTCCTTTCTGTAGACTTCGATCATCCAACCCAGCATCGTTGCGTTCAACAGATGCCACATAAAGTGTGTGCCCATCGGGAATTGGGCACACAGGGCCGGATCAAGCGCGCGGAACGTGATGGACAGGATCAGCAGTACTGCCCCGGCGGCCATGCCGCGCGCCAGAACAGGTTTTTTTGACCGCAACAATGCAGCATAGATCAGGATCAGCAACGGGACCGGCGCGTAGGCAGCGGACCCGCCAAGACCCGGCACAAACCGAAACAGCGGGATTGTCGCAGCCGCATAAGGGATGAACAGCGCGGTGCCGGCCAGCGCCCATCCCGGAGACATCCGCCAGATGTCGCGGTTTACCGCATAGATGTAGATCAGAATGAACAGAAGGATGGGCGTTGTGTCGGCAATAGCCGCCCAAACCTGTGCATGAGTGTGAAACAGAAAACTGCCCAATCCGATCAGGGCGAGCACTGCGACCAGCACCATCGCCAAGGGCAAACCCTGCCCTCGCACCCGGCGCCACATTACCCATGCTGCAACCAGGAAGGCGGCATTGGTCAGCGCATTGACCGGTTCAGCCCAATAGGCGGGCGACAGTCGTTCGCAATAGCCATCGATTTCCTGCATCCAGTCCATGGATTTTTACATAGCCGATGCTAGGCTGAGGCCAACAGTCTGAATGGGAGGATTTTCATGAATATCATCTGGTTGGGTCACGGCAGTTTCCGCATCGAAACCAGCGGTCAGGTCTTGCTGATCGATCCCTGGCTGAGCGGTAACCCCGTCCTGCCCGAAACTCAGCATGACGCGGCGGTCGAAGGGGCCACGCATATTCTGCTGACTCATACCCATTTCGACCATGTGGTCGATATCCTTCCCTTGGCGAAGCGCCTGGGCGTGCCGGTTGTCGGCCAATACGACCTGATGGGTTTTTGGGGCGAAACTGAAGGCATTGAAACGGTCGGGTTCAACAAAGGCGGCACGGTCGACCTGAACGGCATCAAGGTTTCGATGGTACCTGCGTCGCACAGTTCAACCTTTTCGACGCCGGAGGGGCTGCGCACCGGCGGCACCGAGGTCGGGTTCATGATCGTCACCGAGGGCAAAACGCTGTATATCTCTGGTGACACCGATATCATGGCCGACATGAACTGGATGGGCGACTATTACAAACCGGATATCGGCATTCTGTCCGCGGGCGGCCATTTCACCATGGACATGAAAGGCGCGGCTTATGCGTCCAAGCGCTATTTCAATTTTCGGACCGTGATACCCTGCCACTACAAAACCTTCCCGATCCTTGAGCAATCTGCGCAGGATCTGAAAGACGGCCTGCCCGGCGTCGATGTGATCGAGCCTGAAGTGATGCAGGCGATTAAACTATAGGTCCGATGTGAGCGGCGAGGTTTCTCCTTCACCGGAATTGATCGCGGTTGTGCGGCGATGGAACAAGGCCGTGCAAGACAGGGACCGCGCGGTTTTGGAGAACATGCTCTCAACTTCGGAACACCTGCGTTATCAGGGATCGGCGGATGAAGAATCCTGGTCCGGGCAGGTGTTCCGACAGGGTTTCGTCGATCATACGAAAGAAATTCCCGACTATGCCTGGCAGGAACATTCGCTGGAAGCCTTCGAGTGCGGAAACGCCGGTTGGGCACATTGTGAAGCGACGATGACCTTTGCCACGAACGGCAAAGCCGCGTTGCACCGATTTACCTTTGTTCTCCATCTGGAAAACGGCGTCTGGAAAATAATGCAGATGCATGTCTCCAATCCGACCTCTAACATGGAAAAGATCGGGATCGAACATGAGGCCCTGAATGCGCTGATCGAAGCGGCACGGCGCGAGTTCACGCAGGAGCAGAGCGAGGGCACCGCCTCGGTCATGTTCACAGACATTGCCGGATCATCCGAAATCACACGGCGACTGGGCGATCAGGAGTGGATCAAAATCATATCGGATCACTTTGATCTGGCAGAGAAAGTGATCCATGCGCATCAGGGGCGTCTGGTCAAATCGCTCGGCGACGGCACCATGTCGATTTTTCCGTCCGTCCATGACGCAGTTCAGGCGGCCGTCAATTTCCAACGGGAAAACAGGTCGGCCACAGTCGACACGGCGCTTGGCCTTCGGATTGGGATTCATACCGGCGACGTCATCCACAAAGACGAAGATTTCTTTGGGTCCGTCGTCAACAAGGCGGCGCGGGTTACGAATGTCAGCGGGCCATACGAAATCCACGTGACTGAAGTGACAAGGCTGCTGGTGGGCAACACCGCCGGATTGAAGTTCAGTGCCCCAAAACCAGTTCAGCTGAAAGGGTTCGGCGGGCACCAGACAGTTTACCTTTTGGACTGGACCTAGACCCTTTCAAACCACGTCAGGGTAAGATCACTTGCCGGCCCGCTTATCGGCAAAGAACTCAAGCAGCAGGGTTTCGCATTCTTTGGCTGCGATACCATCATAAACATCCGGCTTGTGATGCGTCTGCGGGTGGGTAAAGACCCGTGCGCCATGTGCCACACCGCCCGATTTCGGATCGGCAGCCCCGAAATAAACACGCCGGATGCGCGCGGCGGCCAAAGCGGCAGCGCACATCGCGCACGGCTCCAGCGTGACATAAAGGTCATGATCCGGAAGTCGCTCGGACGCGGCATCGGCGCAGGCAGCGCGTAGGGCCAGAATCTCGGCATGGGCGGTCGGATCATTCAACTCGCGCGTCCGGTTGCCTGCGGTCGCAACAATCCGACCGTCGGGCGCGATGATAACCGCACCGACCGGAACCTCTCCGCGTTCGCCTGCCAATCTGGCCTGTTCCAGCGCCGCGCTCATATGCGATCTGAATTCCATATCTCTGACTGCATCAGAAACCTGCCTTTCGCAAGCGGGCAGGATAGGTTATGGCCGGGTCCATGAGCAACACCCCTCCTCCCGGCGACCGGATCGCCAAGGTCCTTGCCCGCGCGGGCGTCGCCTCGCGCCGCGAGGCTGAACGCATGATCGAAGCAGGTCGCGTGGCCGTGAATGGCAAGGTGATCGACAGCCCGGCGCTGAATGTCACCTCGAAAGACAGAATTGTGGTCGATGGCAAACCGGTATCCGAACCCGAGCCCTCGCGCCTTTGGCTGTATCACAAACCTTCTGGGCTGGTGACAACCACACGCGACGAAAAGGGCCGCGCGACGATTTTTGACAAACTGCCCGAGGACATGCCCCGGGTCATGAGCGTCGGGCGGCTTGACCTCAATTCCGAGGGGTTGCTGCTGCTGACGAATGACGGTGGCATCAAGCGCAAGCTGGAACTACCTTCGACCGGTTGGCTGCGCAAATACCGCGTCCGGGTGAACGGCCGGCCGAAGGATGAAGATTTCGAACCGCTGCGCAAGGGTTTGGTGATCGACGGGGAACGGTTTCAGCCGATGACCGTTTCCCTGGACCGCCAACAAGGGGCGAACGCCTGGCTGACGATCGGCCTGCGCGAAGGCAAGAACCGCGAGATTCGCCGCGCAATCGAGGATATCGGGTATGCGGTGAACCGCCTGCTCCGGGTCTCGTATGGACCATTCCAGTTGGGCGACCTGAAGCCCGGCGAGGTCGAGGAAGTGCGCCGCCGCGTGATGCGGGATCAGCTGGGGCTGGAAGGCGGCGAAAAATCCGATGGCACCGCTAAACGGACCACGCGCCCACAACGAAAACGTCCCCCGGTCGGCAAGAAACCTCGCAAGTGACGCCTGTCGGACAACCTTCCCCCTAGCGCCAAGCCCGCGCATACACTAAATTTTCTGTGAACGCGGAAGTCCTTGGGGGTGCCATGTCCGGAAGCGGAGTGCAAAAACTGGCCTACGCGGCACTGCTGGTGCTGTTGTTTGGAGTATGCACCGGCCTGCTGGGAGGGCTATAGGCGCATGGCCAAAAAGTACGGCGGAAAATACAGCCCCCAGGGTGATACGACACCTTCGGATCAGCCCAAGCGCGGACAATTTGACAGTGCGCGGGTCGAACCTGCGGGCGCACGGGCGAATGTTCTTTTCGTTCCGGCAATCCCCCTGGTGTTCCTGTCTCTGAACGACGGTGCCATCGGCATGACCATGGGTCTTGTGGCTGCCGGTTTGCTGACGGCTGCTGCGTTTCTGCTGCGCGAAGGCCTGCGCGCCGAAGGGGCCTATAACGCCCGTCGCACAGCCCGCCGCCCCGCCTTTCCACGCAAGATTTTCGCCAGCATTCTGACCGGGTTGGGTGTGGCGCTTGCTTCGTTCCGGACCGAGTATCTGGATGCCGAGGCGGTATCGCAGGTCAGCCTGCTGGCGCCTGTTCTGTTTGGCGCAGCGGCGGCGGTTCTGCACTCGGTCTCGTTTGGCCTTGATCCGATGAAAGACAAGGGCATGGAAGGTATAGACACCTTTCAACAGGATCGCGTCGCACGTGTAGTGGAAGACGCCGAAGCCCATCTTTCCGAAATGACCGAAGCGATCAAACGTGCGGGGGACCGTACTGTCGAAGCCCGGGTTGAACGGTTTCAGGACACCGCCCGCGATCTTTTCCGCACAGTCGAGGAAGACCCGCGAGATCTGGCCGGTGCCCGCAAATACCTGACGGTTTATCTGCAGGGTGCCCGCGATGCGACGATCAAGTTTGCAGATGTCTACGCGCGCACCCGCGATGCGCAAGCCTTGTCAGATTATTCATCTTTGCTGGATGATCTGGAACAGAATTTCGCCGCGCGCACCCGCAAGATGCTATTGGATGACCGAAGTGATCTGACGGTTGAAATTGAAGTGCTGCGCGAAAGGCTGCAGCGCGAAGGCGTCCGGTTGGACTGACCGGCCATTATTTGAGCGAGGAATATCCCCATGTCCGATGAGATCAAGAAAAAGGCCGTTGAAGCTGAAACGATTGTGCAGGAAGTGACTGCCGTGGCCCTGCCCGAGCCCAAGGCCGATATTGTTCCGCTGGAAGAGGCCGATGAACCTGTCGGCGCCGAAATTCGCAAGCGGATGGAAGAGATCGACATGGGCAATACCAATTCGATCGTGTCCTTTGGTTCGTCGGCACAGGCCGAGTTGCAAGAGATCAGCCAGGCCATGCTTGCGGACGTACGCAACAAGGATGTTGGCCCCGCTGGCGACAGCCTGCGCGATATCGTGACCACGATCCGCGGGTTCTCGGTCAGTGAGCTGGACGTACGCCGCGAACGTAGCTGGTGGGAGAAATTGCTGGGTAAGGCCGCGCCCTTTGCCAAATTCACAGCGCAGTTCGAAGATGTGCAAGGCCAGATCGACAAGATTACCGACGATCTTCTGGGGCATGAACACACCCTGCTCAAGGACATCAAGTCGCTGGATTTGCTATACGAAAAGACGCTGGGCTTTTATGACGAACTGGCGCTTTACATCGCGGCGGGCGAGGAAAAGCTGACCGAGCTGGACAGCCACGACATCCCGGAAAAAGAGGCCGAGGTTCAGGCCGCCGCTGAGGGCGAACAGGTAATGGAAGCGCAGGAGCTGCGCGATCTGCGCGCCGCGCGCGATGATCTGGAGCGCCGCGTTCACGACCTGAAGCTGACCCGACAGGTGACAATGCAGTCGCTGCCATCGATCCGTCTGGTTCAGGAAAATGACAAGTCGCTGGTGACCAAGATCAACTCGACCTTGGTCAACACAGTCCCTCTGTGGGAGACGCAGCTTGCGCAGGCCGTCACAATCCAGCGCAGCGCCGAGGCTGCCTCGGCCGTGCGCGAAGCCAACGACCTGACCAACGAATTGCTGACCTCGAACGCGGCCAATCTGCGCCAGTCCAACAAGATGATCCGCGAGGAAATGGAACGCGGTGTCTTTGACATTGAGGCCGTCAAAAAGGCCAATGCAGACCTGATCGGCACGATCAACGAAAGCCTTGCCATCGCCGATGAGGGCAAAGCCAAACGCGCCGCCGCCGAAGAAGAGCTGAAAAAGATGGAGGCTGAACTGCGTGACACTCTGGCGGCGGCCAAAGCCCGAAAGGATGGCATTGGCGACAATGCCGGAACCGCTGTATCGGGCTGAGGCGGGCCGGGGCGTGCGTCCGTTGAAATGTCTCAAGGTCCTGCTGGGACTTGTTTCGCTGTTGGCTCTGGCCAATTGCGACGAAGCGCTGACGACGTCAATTGTTCCCGAGGCTCGCCCGGCCGAACCGGCGCCGCAGCCCAATGCCTATGTTCCCCCGTCTGCGGCAAGTCAGGATCTGGCGCGTTTCTATCAGCGGGTCGAGCGCGATCTGCTGACACGCGGATTGCTTCGTGTGGACGGTGGCGGCCCGGATACGCCCTATGATGCCGACGATCTGGCTCGCAATTTCGAAGCCATCGCGTTTTACAGTGAATACCCTGATCACGCCGTGGCGATTGGTTCAGGACAGACCGATGGGCAGCTCAGTCGCTGGTCGGGGCCGGTGCGCATCCAGACCGAGTTTGGGCCGTCAGTTCTGCCCGAAACACGCAAGCGGGATTCGGAACTTGTCCAAGGCTACACCGAACGTCTGGCGAAACTGACGGGGCACCCTGTGTCGGTCGTCAGTCGCAAGGCCAATTTTCACGTCTTCTTTGCCGGCAAGGACGACAGCGCCTACGTCGTCGCCCGCGTGAAACAGCTGATACCGAATATCAGTCAGGCCTCGCTGGATCTGATCGCCAATCCCCGCGCCAGCTTCGACTGTTTCGTGCTGGCCTCGGCCACAAGAACGTCACCGTATAAATACGTACGTGCTGTCACGCTGATCCGTTCCGAATTGCCTGATCTGGTGCGGCGCAGCTGCATTCACGAGGAAATCGCCCAAGGCCTGGGTCTGTCCAACGACAGCCCCACAGCGCGACCGTCGATTTTCAACGACGATGACGAGTTTGCGCTTCTGACCAGCCATGACGAGAAATTGCTGACTATTCTTTACGATCCGCGTCTGCAGCCTGGCGTCTCTGTTGAAGATGCCCGGCCCGTGGTGCGTATCATTTCACGCGAGTTGATGGGTCAGTAGCTCTGACCTCAAGGACGGGAGAACCCAGATGGGAATTTTCGATTTTCTGACCGGCGAATTCATTGACGTCATTCATTGGGTGGATGACACCCGGGATACGATGGTCTGGCGGTTCGAACGCGAAGGACACGAGATCAAGTATGGCGCCAAGCTGACGGTGCGCGAAGGTCAGGCGGCGGTGTTTGTGCACGAGGGTCAACTGGCGGATGTGTTTACGCCGGGCCTTTACATGCTTGAGACCAACAACATGCCGATCCTGACGACGCTACAGCATTGGGACCACGGCTTTCAGTCTCCGTTCAAATCCGAGATCTATTTCGTCAACACGACCCGGTTCAATGACCTGAAATGGGGCACCAAGAACCCGATCATGTTGCGCGATCCCGAATTTGGCCCGACCCGGATCAGGGCCTATGGCACCTACACGATCCGCGTGAAGGACCCCGCGAAGTTCCTGGTCGAAATCGTCGGAACCGATGGCGAATTCACCATGGACGAGATCAGTTTTCAGATCCGCAACATCATCGTGCAGGAGTTCAGCCGGGTGATCGCCGGGTCGGGCATTCCGGTTCTGGACATGGCGGCCAATACCGCCGATCTGGGCAAGCTGATCGCGGCAGAGGTGTCGCCGGTGCTGGATGGCTACGGGCTGGAAATGCCCGAGTTCTATATCGAAAACATCTCGCTGCCTCCGGCGGTCGAGGCTGCGCTGGACAAACGCACCTCTATGGGACTGGCGGGTGATCTTGGCAAGTTCACCCAGTATTCTGCGGCAGAGGCAATGACCGCCGCCGCCAACAACCCCGGTCAGGGTGGCGGTATGGGCGCAGGTCTTGGTATGGGAATGGGCATGGCGATGGCGCAGCAGATGTCGAACATGGCAGCAGGTCAGCCGAGCGGCCCCTGGGGCGCGTCCGCCCCCGCTGCTCCGCAAACGACGGCGCGTGTGGCTCCACCGCCCCCGCCGCCCGTGGAACATGTCTGGCACATCGCGGTGGACGGACAGGTTAGTGGGCCGTTTTCTAAAGCCAAAATGGGCCGTATGGCCGCGGATGGCGAAATCACCCGCGACACGCATGTCTGGACGGCCGGACAGGACGGCTGGAAAAAGGCTGGTGATGTGCAGGAACTGGCGCAACTTTTCACCATTCTCCCGCCGCCGCCGCCGGGTGCGTGACCCGATGGGAAGGTCTGTTGCGCCAGTCTTCATCGCCGTCGCTTTGCTGAGCGGATGTGCGGGACCGGGCCGCGAACCGGCCACGCCCTCTCTTCCTCCGCTCGTGGTGGACGCCGCGCGGCAGAGTTTTTTCAAGGCTCATCCGGGGGCTGCCGCCGATTTGTTCGATACCAAAGGCGACGGTTTCCGGATATTCCAGAATGGCCGGGCTGAATACCGGTCATTTGGGGCGCTATCCGATCTTCGCACGTCCACCTATGTGTCGGAGATGTCAGGCAACCGGATATGTCTGGCTGCGGCTGATCAGTGGTCAGGCGCGTGCCTTGACCTATTCGGCAATCCCGAAGGCACAATTCTGATTCAAGTCGAGTTCGGCAATGGCGCCAGACGCAGCTACCAATCGCAGGTCGTTCCGGCATCTGATTTCTATGACCATTTGGAAAGCAACTGAACACGCGCCTGTAAGAGGCAGTAAACCCTGGTGAAATGGCAATGACCGATCCTGAGCAACTCACTGTTACACGAACAGACGAACACCGCTTTCCATGCAACCAGTGTGGCGCTGATTACCGGTTCAATCCCGGCGACGGCACGTTGACCTGCGATCACTGTGGGCACTCGGTGTCGATTGGTGCGGGTCCGTGGGGTGGTGCAAGCCTGCGTGAGCTGGATTTTGACGCGGCAGTTGCAGATCGACTGCCAGACAGCGAGATTGAGGAAACCCGAGTTCTGTCCTGCCCGAACTGTGCCGCACAGGTCGAATTCGACCCCGCCACGCACGCGGCGGAATGCCCGTTCTGCGCCACGCCAGTAGTCACGGATTCGGGCGTGAACCGTCACATCAAACCCAAAGGGGTATTGCCGTTTGCGCTGGATGAACGTTCGGCCCACAAGGCCATGGGTGATTGGCTCGGCCGGCTGTGGTTCGCCCCGAATGGCCTGAAAGAATACGCCCGCAAGGGGCGGAAGATGCAGGGTATCTACGTGCCCTACTGGACGTTCGATGCCGATACCAAATCCCGATATCGCGGTGAGCGGGGTGTGATCTACTATGAAACCATAACGGTCATGCGCGATGGGAAGCGGGTTCAGCAACAGGTCGCAAAGGTGCGATGGTCTCCCAAATCGGGCCGCGTGGCGCGGTTTTTTGATGATGTTCTTGTGCTCGCGTCTCGCTCATTGCCGAAACGTTACACCGATGCACTGGAACCCTGGGACCTGCCCGCGCTGGAGCCTTATCAGCCCGAGTACCTGGCAGGCTTTCGGGCCGAAGCCTATACGGTCGAGTTGAAGGACGGGTATGCCGAGGCACGGGCGCATATGGCGCGCGTCATAGAACGGGATGTACGCTTTGACATCGGGGGCGACCGTCAGCGCGTGCATGCGGTCGAAACCGATGTGCGGGATGTTACCTTCAAACATATCCTGCTGCCGGTCTGGATGGCGGCCTACAAATATCGCGGTCAGACCTATCGATTCGTAGTGAATGGGCGAACCGGCCGGGTTCAGGGGGAACGGCCCTGGTCGGCCATCAAGATCACGATCGCTGTGGTGCTTGGACTTCTGGTCGCGGCCGGGGTTGGCTACCTGGCGGCGACGGGCCAGCAATAGACTTACAATCCGTCGTCCGGACCCTTGATCTTCGCCCAACCCGCAGCCATCCTGCGCGGCGTTGGGGCGAAGGAGATATCGGGTGACGCTATCGGCATTGAACGGCTTGCTGGAGGATCGACACTCCTGCCGCGCCTTTTTGTCAGATCCGGTACCGCGGGGTGATATCCGGAAAATCCTGACCAGCGCGTCCCGTGTGCCAAGTTGGTGTAATGCACAGCCCTGGCAGGTCGTTATCACCAGCGGCGCGGAAACCGAGCGCTTCCGGCAGGCCATGATGCATGAAGCCGCGACCGGCACCCCTGCCCCGGACCTGCCCTTTCCCAGCTCATATTCAGGTACCTATCAGGAACGCCGCCGTGCCTGTGGATGGGCATTGTACGAATCGGTCGGTATCGAGCGCGGCGACCGCGCGGCGTCGGCGCGGCAAATGAGCGAGAATTTTGCCCTTTTCGGTGCGCCCCATTGCGCCATTATTTCCAGCCCGGCCGAGCTAGGCCCTTACGGTGCGATGGATTGCGGTGGTTTTGTCACGGCGTTTACGCTGGCGGCGCAGGCTCTGGGCGTGGCCACCATTCCCCAGGCGGCGCTGGCGGCTTACAGCCCATTTCTGCACCGTTTTTTTCAGATCCCGGATGATCGCCTGATCCTGTGTGCGATATCTTTCGGGTACCCGGACAGGGACCACCCTGCGAACAGTTTCCGAACAAACCGCGCAGGCGTGGATGAAATCGTGGACTGGCGGGGCTGACGCCGGTGTTCCTGAAAAGAATGGACTAGGAGAGAAGACATGCGGGCCCTTCTGCAACGCGTGACGCGCGCATCCGTATCGGTCGGCGGAACAATGATCGGTCAGTCCGGCACCGGTCTGCTGATCCTTGTCTGTGCTATGCGGGGTGACGACGAACAGCAGGCGGACAAGCTGGCGCAGAAGATTGCCAAAATGCGTATCTTTCAGGACGACGCCGGAAAGATGAATCGGTCGCTGCTAGATATCGGCGGATCGGCCCTCGTGGTCAGTCAGTTCACACTGGCCGCCGATACGTCTCGCGGCACCCGACCAGGATTTTCTGAGGCTGCGCCTCCGGAACAGGGCAAACAGCTTTATGAAACGTTTGCAGACAAACTGGCGGCTCAGGGTGTTGCCGTCGAAACAGGAGAATTCGGCGCGACAATGGCCGTCGAACTGGTCAACGATGGACCGGTCACAATCTGGGTGGAAAACTGATGTCCCAAGCGGAAAAAGCACAGCGGATCTGGCAGGCCGGCGTTTCGGCGGTGGATGGATACACGTCTGTTAGACAGGCGTTGAGCGATATCCCGACGCCCGATCGCATCCTTGCCGTGGGCAAACCGGCAGCGGCCATGGCGCGGGCGGCGCTGGAGCATTTTGGAGCATTGCCGACACTTGTCGTAACCAAGGACGATCACGGCCGCGACCTGCCTCCGCATGTTGAGGTGATCGAGGCCTCGCACCCTGTTCCAGACCACCGCAGTCTTGCGGGCGGCAAAGCCCTGCGTGAAGCCGTCGAGAACATGGCGGACGGATCACATCTTCTGTTGCTGGTATCCGGCGGCGCCTCGTCGCTGGCCGAGGATCTGGTGCCGGGCAAAACTCTGTCCGATCTGGAACAGTTGAACAAAAGACTGTTGTCCGAGGGGCTGGATATTACCGCCATGAACGCCGAACGGCGCAAGCTGTCGCGGATCAAGGGCGGCGGTCTGTTGGCTGGTTTTTCGGGCGCGCGCGTGACCGTTCTGGCCATATCCGATGTGCCCGGTGATGACCTCGACGTCATCGGTTCGGGCATCGGCGCACTGCCCGATGATCACGCCTACCAGGCTACGGCCCGGATCGTAGCGTCGAATGCACATGCACGGGGCGCAGCAGCGGAATTGGCGGCGAACACCGGATACACGGTGCTGGCCAACGAGGAGTGTCTGCACGACGATTATCTGGAAATTGCCCGGACGCTGGGGCCGCGGTTGCGGTCCATGTCGACGGGCGCCATGGTTTTTGGTGGTGAACCAACAGTTGTACTACCGCAAAACCCTGGCCGCGGGGGGCGGAATCAGGCGCTCGCGCTGGCTCTGGCACGGGAAATCGCCGGGACCGAGGGGCTGACACTGGTGGTCGGCGGGACCGATGGAACCGATGGACCCACACTGGCTGCGGGTGCAATTATCGACGGATCAACCTGGGGCGAGGGCGCAGAGCAGGCATTGCAGCGGGCCGACAGCGGGAGCTTTCTGGACAAAGCAGGCGCATTGCTGGTCACCGGCCCAACCGGAACGAACGTTATGGACCTGCTTGTCGTGGTGCGCGGGTGAACGGGAATGATCTGGTCCCGAAGTCGCACGATGTTGGTTTTTTCGAACAGAGATCGGTCCGCAAAACCAGAAAAAACTGACGTATTTTGCGCCCGCACATCGACAGTTATCAAACCTTTCGTGAAGAAAGTTTCACTGATGAGATACGCCTGGATCGCGATATAGTATTGAAGGACAAGTAATCTGGTCGCGTTCCCTCTGGATGAGCGACCTTCGAGACACAACATTTTTAGGCTGGGACGGCATTTCTTGAAATTTTAGTTCTTGTCGCCTGCTCTAAAATGCGCGAACTTTGACTCGTGCGTCAATAAAAAGCCCAGAAAGGGCCTGCAACTCTACCAACCGGGAGATTCTTGAATGAACGAACAACTCACTCACATGACCAAACAGGTTACAGCCGGCAAGCTGACCCGTCGCGAATTCATGGGGAAAGCAGCGGCATTGGGTGTAACTGCGGCAATGGCCAGCACCATGTTTGCAGATGCCGCGCGTGCGGCAGGCCCGAAAAAGGGCGGTGATCTGAAGTTCGGCCTGCAGGGCGGCGAATCCACGAACTCGCTTGACCCGGCAACCTATGCAAGTTCGGTTCCGTTCCAGAACGGCAAGCAATTCGGAGACCAGCTGGTCGAAGTCGCGCCGGACGGCACGATCGAACCGCGTCTGGCCGAAAGCGTTGAAGGCAGCGCAGATGCCAAGGTCTGGACTTTCAAGCTGCGTCAGGGTGTCGAATTCCACAACGGCAAGACAATGACCAGCGAAGACGTGCTGAAGACCATGCAGCGTCATTCGAACGAAGATTCGAAGTCGGGTGCTCTGGGCATCATGAAAGGCATCGAGTCGATGAAGGCCGATGGCGACAACTTCCAGGTCACGTTGAGCGAGCCGAATGCGGACCTGCCCTATCTGATGGCCGACTACCATCTGATCATTCAGCCGGATGGCGGCATGGACAACCCTGGTGCGGGTATCGGTACCGGCCCTTACAAGCTGGAAGTGGACGAACCGGGTGTCCGTCACCTGTTCACCAAAAATGAAAACCACTGGAACAGCGATTTCGGCAACTTTGACAGCGTCGAAGTCGTTGTTATCAACGATGCAACCGCACGGACGGCTGCGCTGCAATCCGGCCAGGTCCATGCGGTCAACCGTGTTGAACCCAAAGTTGCCGACCTTCTGGGCCGCGCACCGAACCTGACGGTGCACTCGACTGCTGGTCGCGGACATTATGTCTTCATCATGCATTGCGACACTGCGCCGTTTGACAACAACGAACTGCGCACCGCGCTGAAATACGCCATCAACCGCGAGGAACTGGTGGACAAAGTGCTGCGCGGCTATGGCTCGATCGGAAATGACATGCCGATCAACGCAGCCTACCCCCTGTTTGATGAGACCATCGAACAGCGCGAATTCAGTGTTGAAAAAGCTGCTGAGCACTACAAGAAGTCCGGCCATGACGGCTCGCCGATCGTTCTGCGTGTCGCCGACGGTGCCTTCCCGGGTGCTGTGGACGCCGCTGCGCTGTTCCAGCAAACCGCTTCGCAGGCGGGTATTCCGCTGGAAATCAAGCGTGAACCCAACGATGGATACTGGTCCGAGGTTTGGAACGTTCAGCCGTTCTGTGCGTCGTACTGGGGTGGCCGTCCGGTTCAGGATCAGATGTACTCGACCGCATATCTGTCCAGCGCCGACTGGAACGACACGCGGTTCAAGGTTCAGGCGTTCGACGATCTGCTGTTCGCCGCGCGCGCGGAGTTGGACGCCGAGAAGCGCAAGGGCATCTATAGCCAGATGGGTCAAATGGTCCGCAACGAAGGCGGCCTGATCTGTCCGATGTTCAACGACTTTGTCGAAGGCGTGAGCAACCAGCTGGACGGCTGGGAATCTGACCCGACTCAGGAGATGATGAACGGCAACATGTCCCGCAAAATGTGGTTCGTCTGATACGGGCTACGGATAATGCACCCCATCATCAAACTGGTTTCCCAGCGCCTTGCGCTGGGAATCCTTTTGCTGTTCGGCGCTTCGGCCCTGATTTTCGGCCTAACCGAAGCCCTTCCCGGAGACGCCGCGCAAGCCGTCCTGGGGCAGTCCGCAACGCCTGAAGCCCTGGCCAACCTGCGAGAGGAGATGGGCCTGAACCGCCCTGCCCTGACACGCTATTTCGAATGGCTGGGAGGTATCGTTCAGGGTGATCTTGGCCAGTCACTCACCAACAAGCTCGATATTGCCGAGAGCATTGGAAAACGACTTGGGAACACTCTGTTTCTGGCGTGTGTTGCCGCAATCGTGTCCGTCCCGCTTGCGATCTTTCTGGGGCTGCTTGCCGTCCGGTACCGTAACCGTTGGCCGGATAAACTGATTTCCGCGGTGACCCTGACGACAGTTTCCATCCCGGAGTTCCTGATCGGCTACGTTGTCATCTACTATATTTCGGTCAAGCTGGGATGGTTTTCATCACTAGCGATGATCAATGATTCCATGTCCTTCGGGCAAAAGCTGAACGCAATTGCGCTGCCGGCCTTCGTTCTGACGCTAGTGGTATTGGCGCAAATGATGCGCATGACGCGTGCGGCCATTCTGAACCTGATGCAGTCGGCCTATATCGAAACAGCAGAACTGAAGGGGTTGAGCACGTTTCAAGTCATTGCCCGACACGCTTTTCCCAACGCGATTTCGCCGATTGTTAACGTGGTTATGCTGAACCTCGCCTATCTGGTTGTGGGTGTCGTCGTCGTCGAGGTTGTGTTCGTCTATCCCGGCATGGGGCAGTATCTTGTGGACGCCGTGACCAAGCGTGACGTGCCCGTTGTTCTGGCCTGCGGCGTGGTGTTCGCGGCGGTCTATATCGGCCTGAACATGGTTGCGGATATCGTGTCGATCCTTGCCAACCCAAGACTGAGGCATCCGAAATGATAAAGAACATTCCTCTTTCGGCATTGATCGGCCTTATGTTCACCGGCGCGTATTTCTTTGTGGCCATTGCCGCCCCATTGATTGCGCCTTACGGAATGGCTGAAGTCGTCGGCGACGTTTGGGAGCCCGCCAGCGCCGAGCATCTGCTGGGCACCGACAATATTGGACGCGACCTGCTGACCCGGATGATCTATGGCGGTCGGACAACGATCTTCATCGCCGCCGCTGCGACACTGCTCAGCTTCATTACCGGCACGTCTTTGGGACTGTTGGCTGCGGTTCTGGGCGGATGGGCCGATCAGGCGCTCAGCCGGACGGTTGATCTGGTCATGTCTATCCCCACCCTGATCCTGGCGCTGGTCATTCTGGCAATCGTTCCGGTAACCGTCCCGATCCTGATCCTTGTGATGGGCCTGCTGGACGCCACGCGCCCCTATCGCCTGTCACGCTCTGTCGCCGTGGACATCAACGTCATGGACTATGTCGAGGCCGCCAAGCTGCGCGGCGAAGGCCGGGGCTGGATCATCTTTCGGGAAATCCTGCCGAACGCTCTGTCGCCTTTGGTGGCCGAGTTCGGTTTGCGTTTCATCTTTATGGTTCTGTTCATCTCGACCCTTTCGTTCCTGGGTCTTGGCGTCCAGCCGCCGCTGGCGGACTGGGGCGGCATCGTGAAAGAGAACAAGGATGGCATCGTCTATGGCATTGGCGCAGCGCTCTACCCCGCTGTGGCCATCGCAACACTGGCCATCTCGGTCAACCTTGTGGCTGACTGGATTCTGAACCGTACCACATCGCTGAAAGGAGGCCGGGGATGAGTGATACCCTTCTCAAGGTCCGCGACCTCAAAATCGGCGCGACTGTCTACCCGCCGGGCGAAAAGCCTCATGACATCGAAATCGTGCACGGGGTCAGCTTTGACCTCGCGCCCGGCAAGGTGCTGGGCCTGATCGGTGAATCCGGCGCCGGTAAATCCACCATCGGACTGGCGTCGATGGCCTATGGCCGGGGCGGTGTGAAAATCACCGGTGGTGAAGTCTGGGTAAACGGACGAGACATTCTGAAAGCGTCGCATGGCGACATACGCAAGTTGCGGGGGGGTGAGGTCACCTATGTGTCCCAGTCCGCCGCAGCCTCGTTCAACCCGGCCAAGAAGATCATGGATCAGGTGATTGAGGCCGCAGTCGAACAGAAAAAGTTCTCGCGGAAAGTGGCCGAAGGCCGCGCACGGGAGCTGTTTGCCAAGCTGGGTCTGCCTGACCCGGACAATATCGGCGAACGCTACCCGCACCAGGTCTCGGGCGGTCAGTTGCAGCGCTGCATGACAGCCCTGGCGTTGTGTCCCGAGCCTGATCTGGTGGTGTTCGACGAACCCACCACGGCGCTGGACGTTACCACGCAGATCGATGTTCTGATGGCCATCAAGGAAGCCATTGCCGATACCGGCGTTGCCGCGCTCTACATTACGCACGACCTTGCTGTTGTTGCGCAGGTGAGCGACGACATCATGGTTTTGCGAATGGGCAACACTGTCGAATACGGCAATACCGATCAGATCATCAACAACCCGCAAGAGGAATACACCAAGGCGCTGGTCTCGGTCCGCTCCATCGAACACGAAGAAAAGAAGCCCACACCCGAAGCGGTGCTGAGCGTCGACGGCATCACCGCGCGCTACAAGGGTCTGAATTTCGACGTGCTGCACAACGTCAACGTCGAGCTTCATCCGGGGCAGACCTTGGCGGTCGTGGGGGAATCCGGTTCGGGTAAATCGACGCTTGCACGGGTGATCACTGGCCTGCTGCCGCCGCGCGACGGAGAGATCACCTTTGCCGGTCGCAAGCTGTCGCCCGACTTAAAGGGGCGTTCCCGCGAGGACCTGCGCGAGTTGCAGATGATCTATCAGATGGCCGACGTGGCGATGAACCCCCGTCAAACGGTTGGCACGATCATCGGCCGCCCGCTGGAGTTCTACTTCAACATGCGCGGCGCGGAAAAGCGCAAGCGGATCATCGAATTGCTGGATGAGATCGAACTGGGCGAAAAGTTCATCGACCGCTACCCGGCGGAACTGTCCGGTGGTCAGAAACAGCGTGTATGTATCGCGCGCTCGCTGGCGGCCAAGCCCAAGATGATCATCTGTGACGAGGTGACCTCGGCACTCGACCCGCTGGTTGCGGACGGGATCCTGAAGCTGCTGCTGGACCTGCAGAAGATCGAGGACGTAGCCTATCTGTTCATCACCCACGATCTGGCGACAGTGCGAGCGATCTCGGATTCGATTGCCGTAATGTACCAGGGCCGCGTGGTCCGGTACGGTCCGAAATCCGAGGTTCTGAGCCCGCCGTTCGACGACTATACCGACCTGCTGCTCAGCTCGGTCCCCGAGATGCATCTGGGCTGGCTGGAAGAGGTCGTCGCCCACCGCAAGATGGAAAGTGCCGGGAACTGATCCCTGCCCTTTCCGTGACTTTTCGGTGAAAATCTGAAATCCCGGCACCTTGTTCGATGGCAGGTGTCGGGATTTTGCCATTGGGGGCGCGAACGGGCAGAACCCTGACCGCGAATCCCCTAGGGTCGCCTGAAATATTCAATCAAAAGGCCAATGACATGGACCGCAAACTACTCCTCATCATTCTGGACGGTGTTCCGTGGCGCAATTTCCGGCGACTGTTCGGCAACCTTGAAGGCTGGGTCGAAAACGGCGAGGCACGGGTTTGGAAACTGCGCGCGGTTCTGCCATCCACATCGGCCAGTTGCTATGCGTCGATCCATACCGGAGTGACACCGCAGGAGCACGGCTGCACGGGCAACGGAAACGTGTTCCGGCTAAGCCACAAGGACGTCTTCAGCCAGGTCCGTGAGGCGGGTGGCGTGACCGGCGCCGTGACCCACAGCTATTGGTCGCAATTCTTCAATCGGCATCCGTTCGATTACGTCCGCGACATCGAATATGATGAGCCTGAGAGCAAGACGATCAACCACGGCCGGTTCCACACCATGACCGGCTACGGCAAAGCCAATCAGATGACGCCGTCCGACGTAGACCTATATGCCACTCTGACCAGCCTCTGCCTGCGTCACGGGCTGGATTACGGGCTGCTTCACGCCTGTACACTGGACAGCATGGGACACCGCTTCTACCACGATTGCGAAGAGATGGATCACGCCTGTTTCGTCGCGGACGAAATGCTGGCCCCGTTCATCCCACGTTGGCGGCAACTGGGCTACGAGGTCATCGTGACTGCCGATCACGGTCAGGACGAACGCGGCCACCACGGCGGGCGCAGCCCGCTGCAACAGGAAACGGCGCTGTATTACTTTGGGGACGCAAAGGGACCTGAAGCCGATCAGGTGATCGACCAGCTACAGCTTGCCCCGACAATCCTTTCCCGTTTGGGCGCCCCCATCGCCGACACAATGAAGGCTAAGGCGTTTCTGAAATAAGGCAGGGGATCAGTCGTAAGACCAGATGCCCTGCCCCAGCGCCTCGATGGCGACGGAAATGCGTTCAAAGCTGGCTGCTGCGCGCGTGACAGATGTTCGGGCGCGCAGATAGCCGTGAACCAGACCAGGTTCGTTGATCCAACAAGCCTGCCCGCCAGCGGCGATGATCCTTTCACAATATTCTGACCCGTCATCCCGCAAGGGGTCGCAATCAGCGGTTACGACAACGGTTGGTGGGAGCCCGGAAAAGTCAGAATCGTGCAAAGGCGCAAAAGTCGGATCATGATCCGGCAAGGAACCGCCGCAGCGGACTTTTTCATAGAACGTCACTTCTTCCTGCGTCAAAAGCGGAGCATGCGCATGCTCGACATAGGACCCCTTTGAGATGTCCCCACCAAGAGCCGGATAAATCAGGACCTGCCCCAGAACGTCGTCCAGTCGCCCGCGCGCATAGTGTGCAACCGCTGCCGCCAGATTACCCCCGGCGCTGTCGCCGGCCAGTACCATGGGATCGCCGAACTCCTGCGCGGCCCAGGTGACCGCAGTCCAGCTGTCCTGAAACTGCGCCGGGTGCACATGTTCGGGGCAAAGCCGATAGTCGACGGCGACAACGTGGTATCCGGTTTGCGCGCAGATTTCGGCACAGACGTCATCGTGGCTTTCCAGGCCCCCCACGACAAACCCGCCGCCGTGAAAATAAACCACGGTGCGGGTGGGATCTCCGGCTGTATAGACCCGGACAGGTACACCGTTGGCGGACCTGTCCTGCGTGTTTACGCCCGGCGGCCGGGGTTGGCGAAAGTCCTGACACATCGCGTCATAGACGCGGCGCTGATCGTCAATCGACAACTCGACGGCATCTTCGGGATAGCTTTCAGCCGTTCGTCTTATGAACGCCCAGGTTTCTTCATCGATCAGACGTTCATAATCCATTGTCCCTCCGCGGTCAGGCAGCCCATTCCCATGGCCGGGTGAACGATCCCAGCACTTTGGAAACATCCTCCTCGGATGAGCCGTTCGCGTCAAGCTGTGCGACGAGCCCGCGCTTTTTGTCGTCGATCACGGAAACCACGCGCGCGTCGACGCCCGCCTTCTCAAGCGCACCATTGTAGATGCGGGTAATCGCCTGTTTTCGAAGTTCGGGCTTAAAGACCTTGCCCACCGCCGTTTTTGGCAATTCGTCCAGAATTGTCATATGCTTGGGCTGCGCTGCACGCTCGTGAACGTGAACCTTGCAGTATTCCAACAGTTCTTCTTCGGTCACGCTGGCCCCGTCGACCAGTTCCACGAAAGCGCACGGCACCTCGCCCGAATGCGCGTCCGGCTGTCCGATTGCGCCCGCAAAGGCGACCGCCTCGTGCCCCAGCAGTGCTTCTTCGATCTCGGCCGGATCGATGTTGTGGCCGCCGCGGATAATCAGGTCCTTGGCACGACCGGTGATCCACAGATACCCGTCCTCGTCAAACCGCCCCAGGTCACCCGTCCGAAGATACTTGTCGAAATGATAGAGGTTAACGTTCTTGTCCACTTCGGTATAGGTATTGCCCGCGTAGACACCGGGGTTCGAAACACAGATTTCCCCAATCTCGTCTACGTTGCATTCCGTCGGGCCATCCGCCCCGTCGCGCAGAATTTTGACGTCGGTGTATGGGAACGGAATACCGATCGAGCCGATCTTCTTCTCGCCATCCACCGGATTGCACGAAACAAGGCAGGTTGCTTCGGTCAGGCCATAACCTTCGACAATTGTAACGCCGGTCGCTTCCTCGAACCGGCGGAACAGCTCCACCGGCAACGGGGCCGAACCCGAAAAGGCGGTTTTAACGCTTGAGATATCAGCATCCAGGGGACGCTGCATCTTGGCGGAAATCGCGGTAGGAACGGTGATGATAAAGGTAACTTTCCAGCGTTCGATCAGTTTCCAGAAATTGTCGAACACTCCGTCGCCCCGATACCCTGCAGGCGTCGGGAAAATCACATGTGCGCCAGAGGACACCGCCGCCATCATGATCACATGCACAGCAAAGACATGGAACATGGGCAACGGGCACATGATGACGTCGTGTTCATCGAACAACAGCGTGTTGCCCAGCCAGCCATTGTAAATCAGACCGGAATATTTGTGCTGCGCGACCTTTGGCATACCGGTTGTCCCTCCGGTATGGAAGAAACAGGCGACGCGGTCTTCCTTGCTGTCTTCAAAGGTCAGTGTTGTCGGCTGTTTGGCCAGCTCTTGTCCGAAATCCTTGTAGTCCGCATGGGCAAGATGCTCCTTGTCACCCATTTTGGGACGCAGGAACGGCACTAGCCACGATTTCGGAGGCGTGAGATAGCGGTTCAGATCAATTTCGAGAATGGTGTTGACGCTTGGCGCGTGCCGTACGGCTTCTTCCACTTTCTGCGCGACATCCGCCTTGGGGAATGACTTCAACGTGACGACAACCTTCGCACCTGTCTCCCGCAGGATGGCCGCGATCTGCTCCGGCTCCAGCAACGGGTTGATCGGATTCACGATACCCGCGACCGCCCCACCCATCAGAGTGACCAGCGTTTCGTTACAGTTGGGCAGCACATAGGCCACCACGTCCTTTTCCCCGATGCCAAGCGAACGGAACAGATTGGCCGCCTGATTAACCTTGCCCAGCAGTTCTGACCAGGTCAGGGTCTCCGCCTTGTCCTTCGGGCCAGACAACAACTGAAAGCTGATTGCCTTGTGGTTGGGAAAACGCCCGGCCGTACGCGACAGCAACTGATGGAAGGTAACCGGAACGTCGCGGTCCTCCCACGGCATCTCCTGCTCCATTCTCGCCTTGTCTTCCAATCCCACAAAGGCCATGTGGCTCCTCCCTTATCTCTCCCACGTCACGCGCGGGTTTGCTTTGCATGCAAGGATGCGGCCAAAACCGAGCGTTATCAAGCAACGGCTTATCGAGAGATACAGAAGATTTGTAGAATTACGCCACGGCGAAATCGGAATTGCCCATACGTCAGGCTATTCCGCAGCGACGCCATCCGTGAATTGCAGGCGCGCCAAACGTGCATAGAGGCCATCCTGCGCCACCAGATCCTCATGTGTGCCCTGCGCCACGATCCGGCCGCTTTCGAGCACAACGATGCGATCGGCCTTTTTAACTGTGGCCAGACGGTGCGCAACGATCAGCGTGGTCCGCCCTGCGCGCATCTGATCCACCGCGCCCTGCACCGCCCGTTCGCTTTCGGCATCCAGTGCCGAGGTCGCCTCGTCCAGCAGCAGAACCGGCGCGTCCCGCAGGATTGCGCGAGCGATCGCGATACGCTGTTTCTGTCCGCCAGACAGCATGACGCCTCGCTCGCCGACAAAGCTGTCATAGCCTTCCGGCAGCGCCAAGATGAAGTCATGTGCGGCGGCGGCACGTGCAGCGGCCTCAACCTCGGCATCGGTTGCGTCAAGACGGCCAAAACGGATGTTTTCCCGCGCAGAGGCCGCAAAGATCACCGGATCCTGAGGCACCAACGCCATGTGCTGGCGGAAATCGGCACGGCTCAGATCGCGCAGGTTCACCCCGTCGAGGCTGACATAACCTCCGTCAGGGTCATAGAACCGCTGGATCATCTGGATCACGGTTGTCTTGCCTGCCCCGGACGGACCAACGAAAGCAACCGTTTCGCCCGGTTTGACCTGCAACGTCAGGTGGTCCAGCGCCACGATGTCCGGACGCGCCGGATAGCGGAAAGTCACGTCTTCGAATCGGATTTCGCCCCGTACAGGCTGTGGCAGTGTATGGCCCTGCGCCGGATCGATCACGGTGTCTTCGGCGTTCAGCAGTTCAACCAGCCGTTCGGTTGCCCCTGCGGCGCGCTGAAGCTCGCTCCAGATTTCCGACAGCGCGGCGACCGAGCCTGCCATGATGATCGAATAGATCACGAACTGGATCAGAACGCCTTCGGTCATGACCCCGTTCCGCACATCATTCGCGCCCATCCACAACACGCCGACGATGCCGGAAAACACTAGGAAAATAACGATTACAGTCAACACCGCACGGGTCTGAATTCGGCGCAGCGAAACCACGTACGAAGTCTCGGTCATGTCACCGAACTGCTTGCGGCTGGCGTCTTCGTGGGTAAAGGCCTGCACGGTCTGAACGGCGCCCAGCGCCTCACCCGCGTTGCCTGACGAAGCGGCGATCCAGTCCTGGTTCTCGCGGCTGATCACGCGCAGGCGGCGGCCCAGAACGAGGATCGGAACGACCACGATCGGGATCAGCAGCAAAACCATGCTGGTCAGCTTGGCCGAGGTCAGCAGCATCAGCACCAGACCACCGAAAAACAGCAGCATGTTGCGCAGCGCAATCGAGACCGACGACCCCAACACAGATTGAATCAAGGTTGTGTCTGTGGTGATGCGGCTCAGAACTTCGCCGGTCATGATGCGTTCATAAAATTCCGGGCTCATGCCGATCACACGGTCAAACACCGCCTTGCGGATATCGGCAACCACACGCTCACCCAGCCGCGTCACCAGAGCGTAACGAACCCCGGTTCCGACCGCCAACACCGCCGCGATGCCCAGTGCGGCCAGAAAATACCAATCGAGCAGCTCACCGTCTTCGATGCGGAAATTGTCCACCACCCGACGCACCGCCAGCGGCAGTGTCAGCGTCATGCTCGCGGTCAGCACCAACGCCAGACTGGCCCCGATCATCAGCAACCGATACGGCTTCATGAACGGCCAGAGAGACGTCAGTACCCCAACCTTTCTCGATCCCTTACGCTCTTCGCTGGCACCGGGGGCCGGTGTTGTTGCTGGACTGGCGGTCGTGCTTCTTGCCATGTCTGGCCCTTGTGTCTTGATCGGTTTTGAGTGACCGCTTTCTTGACGGCAGTGACCGGCAGGGTCAAGCCGCATGGAAAAATCAGCGGTCCACATGGGCCATTTGACGCAGAGTTTTCGGGGCTGATCTGGAGCGGGCGGCGGGAATCGAACCCGCTTCATCAGCTTGGAAGGCAAGCGTCTTTATCACTACTTTCACAAATATTTCAATGCACTATTAAAATACATATAGTCATTTTGCAGGCTATATGTCGGAAATAAATTCTTGGAGCGGGCGGCGGGAATCGAACCCGCTTCATCAGCTTGGAAGGCTGAGGTAATAGCCAGTATACGACGCCCGCTCAGCTCGAGCGGGTGTATTTCATCCCAAATTTACGGTCAATAGAGGATTTGTTTTTTTTCAGGCAACTGATCTTTGTTGAACAAAAAATCTGCAGCTGAATCGCAGGCAAGTAATGGAGTTTGGCCGAAAAGTAAGCTGTCAATTTTCAAATAGAAGCACTGAACAATCAAAGTGTCCCTGTTCCAATCGGAACTGTTCGAATGTCCCCATTGCTGAAAGAACGGGCATTCGTCTTATTGGCGGCAATGACTGCACCGAGCCCTTCGCAGTCATAGCGTGACGTTCAGATTGAGGCTAAATTGTATTCAGTAATAGAGAAGACATGACACCGCACCTCGTAGATATCCCAATGCTAGAGACACGGCGCCTACGCCGTCGCGCACCGCTGGCGTCTGATTTCGAGCCATTTGTCGAGTTCCGGATGTCGGAACGGTCGTTGACCGTCGGGGGGCCGTTCTCTCGCTCGGAGGCCTATACTCAATTCGGTGAACTTTTTGGTCATTGGGTTTTGCGAGGATTTGGTCGTTGGATCGTGGCCGACCGCGTCTCTGATGAGCCTTTCGGGGTTGTAGTATTGTGGTTTCCCGAGGGTTGGCCTGAACCAGAAATAGCTTGGTCTGTTTTCGAAGGCGGTGAAGGTAAGGGCATCGCTTTCGAAGCCTCGTTTGCAGCTCGTGAGTTTGCGTATTCAGCTCTCGGCTGGACGACAGCAATCAGCTTGATCGTGGAAGACAATCTACGATCATTTGCTCTGGCTCGACGCTTGGGTGCTGAGTTCGAGGCACCTTTTCAACATCCTGTATTGGGTTCGATGCAAATCTGGCGTCATCCCGGGCCAGATAATTTAGCCTAGCTAACTCTCAATGGTCTTGTCCGGCTAACTTGGGTTGAGGTGGACAAGGGCCTTCGTACTCACTTTCGCAATTGGCCCATTCCTGACGTTCAGTCGCTTTTGACTATGCTGCCCTGAGCAGTCGTTGGTGCTCGTTGCAGCTATTTCTTGATAGAAGGTCTGCGAGCTTGGAGACTTTCACCAGTATTTGAGTAAAAGGATTGGCCATGTTTCGTCTTTTTCTATTTGCGTTTGTGATGGTTCTCGCCGTCAACGCGGGCACGGCGCAGACACCACCTTCGGTTGGTGAAGTCGAGAATTACGACGGTCTCTTCGCAGCCGCTCACACCGGCAACCAAGAAATGATCCGGCAGCTCGTTGCGGCGGGGGCAAATGTCAACGCGAGGGACTCGCGAGGCCGCACACCAGCCCATGTGGCAGCCTTTGCTTCAGAGGACGAGGCATTGCGTGCACTCGCTGAGGCCGGTGCCGACATGAATGCGTTTGACGGTCAGGCCTACGACATGGTCACTATTGCGGCCGTTGCAAACGATCCAGAATTGATGACGCTCGCCATCGAGTTAGGCAACGATCCCGGCCTAACAACCAGCCCTTATGACGGAACGGCTCTCATAGCGGCCGCACATCTCGGTCATGTAGAGATTGTCCGACGGCTAATCGCCGCTGGCGCGCCTCTGGACCATGTGAACAATCTGCACTGGACTGCAGTTATGGAAGCCGTTGTGCTTGGTGACGGCGGCCCGGATCATCTTAAAGTTCTGGATGCATTATTAGCGGCGGGTGCTGACAGAACGCTTGCCGATCGAGACGGAACGACCCCACTCGAACAGGCCGAACAGCGCGGATTTGCTGAGATGGCGGAGCGGCTAAGAAATGAGGACTGAGACCAGTCCAGCAGTCTGAAGTAGCGAGTTTCACGTGAAAGGCGCCTATAGCAGCTTGGATGGGACCGACCTCATTTCATAGTCCCTTAATGGTGGTGTGGTGACGAAGACGCATGCATCTGAAGGATATTGGCAAAATGGACCAGATTAGAAAACGTGAGAAAGGCCGGCATAGCGCACCCGTTTTCGCGAGGCGTGGTTTTCTTGCAGCGTCAAGCTTTGGCGCACTTACAGTCGGATTGAGTAGCTCAGTCGTGGGGCAAACTTCTACGAGTGCGGGCGAAGGAATACCTCAACCAAGCGATCCCAATGATGCCACATTTATGGAACGTGCTTTCGAGATGCGTCAGTACGCAATTGACCATGGAGATCAGTGGTATGGTGCTGTTGTGGTACGGGACAACGTTATTATTGGCCAATCTTGGAGCAGGGTCATCTTGGATCAAGACCCCTCCGGCCACGCTGAAATAGCGGCTATCAGGGACGCGGCGCGCCGTCTCAATGATCGAGATTTGACCAGATCGGTCATGTACTCATCTTCCAAGCCCTGTTCCATGTGTGAAGCAGCGGCTTTTTGGGCTGGGGTTCGTCACATGTTCTTTGGCCGGGAAATCAGGAGCGCGGGATCACCGAAGCTTTGCGGTTAGATAGGTTCTCAGTCACCAGCAAAGTTTACTGTTGCTTTCGCATCCGGCGATGGGAATTGGCCCAGTGAGGGCAATTGTGAAAGCCGCAACGAATGGCTGTGTGAGCCCGTTGTTGCTTTCGATTTTCATCAAGTTGCAGTCGCACGAAGGTGTGACCGTCAACCCAGCCCGCCAAGTGAGTGAAATTAGGAAGATAGACTAGCTATGCAAAAGGAGCCTTGTCCGTTGATAGCCCATGGCAGAATGGTTCAAAGCCGCAGGATTGGCCTGACTACGGCAAATTCACGCGATGCCTAGCTCGAAATAATCGTGGGCTTCGTGTGGGTTGGCATCCCAGGAAGTGACCATCTTGAAACCAAGCCTTTCGTACAGCCGCCTGGCAGTAACCTGACGTTCGCCCGTCATCAGCCTGACGGTGTGATACCCTTGCTCTCTAGCCAACCCAATCACACGTTTGCAAAGAGCCGATGCCACTCCTTTGCTTCGGCAATCATTTGCGACGAACATCGACTTTAGTTCGCAATGATCCCGATCCATTCGACGGACAGCGACGGTTCCAACGGGCCGACCACCCAGATAGGCAATAAGAACATCGCCGTGCGGCGGTCGGTACTCGGTTGGGATTTTTGGTGAGCGATCAAAAAACCACGAACCTCGATAATACTCTTCAATGCGTTGAAGATCATCATGGTTGAGAGACCTGACTGCTTCGTACAAACCTCGCATGAGAGTTGCGGCTTCGTCTATCTCGGCCTGCGACCGGACTTCGAGAATTTTCATAGGCCAAGCTCCAATAGTCATCCGAATGATTCGATCTTAGCATGATCACATGGCACTATTGCCGCCGCGCTCGGACGGCCGGTTTGTCCCGCACTTCGGTCGTTCAGAAGATTTCAGCGAACGTCCGCTGCCACTCAATGCAGACCTTCAGGCGAAAGGCCTCGGAATGACCACCAACAATGACCGCTATCCGTTCCCGTCCAATTGGCATGGGCGACTGCGCGAAATAATTGGCTCATCGAAGGTCAGTATTTAGGCTGCAATCAGCCGATCCGCACACCGCAGAGAGTGATTACTTCAAGCCGAAACTTACCATTGACGTCATGTTGAGTTATTCGAATGCGTGACTTAACAATTGCAGTAGATTGTTTGAATGAGGAGTTCGTTTTGCCAACTCGTTTAGCTTACTGTTTTCTCACTATATCTTTGATTTACTTTTTCACTGCTTTTGCCGCGCAAGCCCACTCTGGCGAGGGGTATGGTGGAGGCTTTGTCGCAGGATTTACGCATCCAATCCTCGGTTGGGATCATGTGGCTGCAATGGTCGCAGTTGGTATCTGGGGTGCGTTTCTTGGTGCGCCAGCAATCTGGATCTTGCCGGTTGTTTTTCCTTTGGTCATGGCCTTCGGGGCGATAGCAGGAATTATCGGTATTCCAATCCCTGCTATAGAAACAGGCATTGCTCTTTCCGCTGTTGTACTGGGAATAATGATCGTTTTTGCTGTCAAGCCGCCGATTTGGATATGTGCGGTTATTGTGGGGTCTTTTGCAATTTTTCATGGTTACGCGCACGGCACCGAACTTCCGGCCACGGTAAACGCATTTGCATATGCAGTCGGCTTTGTAATCTCGACAGGGTTGCTTCACCTTACTGGGATCGCATTCGGACTGCTTGTTCGCTGGCCTGCAGGTAGAGTTGCTGTGAGGGGTGCCGGTGGCTTGATCGCTTTTGCCGGGATCGCGTTTCTTACCGGTGTAGCCTAAGAGAATGAAAAAGTGCAGACTAATCTGCTATCCACTTGCGATTTTGGTCGCGGGGCCTGCCTCGGCCCATAGTGCCTTTCCCGGTATTGAGGGCTTTTATGTCGGGCTGATCCACCCCTTTTCGACACCGCCGCAGGCGCTTCTCATTATGGGCCTTGCTTTGCTTGGTGGTGGGTTCAAACCGGAACAGGTGCAATGGCTGCTTCCCAGCTTTTTTGTGGCGAATATTGCGGGCCTCGTTTTAGCTTTCGGATTTGAAGAACTCGACGCAAAAATGTTTGCAATCGCCTTTGCCGCGTGTTCGACGGCCGCGCTTCTTCCCCAAAAACTGTTGCCGTTTGCAATCGCACTGGTCTGCGTCGGAGCATTTCTGATAGGAGACGCGTCTGTCCCGGAGCCAGGGCCGTTAAGAGACAGATTGTTCACAATGTCCGGCTCCTTAGTCGGGGCCAATGTTGGTCTTTTGTATCTATTGGGGGGGTCCTTGTGGGTCAGAGAACGCTTTAAGAAACCTTGGGTTGGAATTGCTTTCCGCGTTGCTGCAGCTTGGCTTGGAGCCGTGTCATCTCTGATGCTGGCACTCGGCTTCGCAGGTGCAAATCTCTCTACGTGAACTGACTAACGCCTACCGTGTAGGCTCAGACAACCCAGCATGGGAAGGAGGCAATTGGCAGCTCGGGCAGTTTGCATAACCAAGTGGGGCTTGAATAGATGACCGCTTTCCTCCGTAAAGCCACATTGGCAAAGTCTTGTTTTGAATGTCCGGTTTGGGCTTAGAGCGGTAGTTGGCTTATGCTGAGCGGATGGCGGCTCTGTTCGCCAAGCAGACACTCTGAAGGTCTTTGAACCCTGCAGTGCGGCTAACGGCGGCTTTGTCCGCACAGCGGTCACTGATGCTCTGCGCAGCGAAGGTCCAGATAGAGCCCAAAGCGGTCAATTGGCAGAACAGTATCCTATCCAAAAATCGACTCTAAGCTTCTGGGTTGCTCGAAGTTTTTTCGAGCTCAGCGAGATCCTCCCAAACGCCCTCAGGGATGGACCACTCTGCCCATTCCATTGCCTGTTGAACATGCTGAGGCCATGTCACTCCGCAAATCGTCGAAGTGATGTCGTCGTTTTTCAACGAGTATTGCAACGCGACCGCCCCAACTGGGACATCGTAGTGCCCGCATATCTCTTCAACAGCACGTATTGGCGCAAGTACTTCATCATCTGCAGGTCGATAGACATAAAAGCGATGGATCGCGCTGCCTCGGGCAAGCGCACCCCCGGAATATGGTGCCGCGTTCAATATCGAAACCCCTCGTGACTTCGCGAGTTCTATCAGAGGTGCCGCGTTGTCGTTTACCAGCGTATGCCGGTTGTGTGTCAGGACTACGTCAAAATCCCAACCCTCCAAAATTTGCATCATCAAGTCGATACGTCCCGCTGCGATTCCGACCGCCTTTGCCAGACCTTCCTCCTTGATGCGGAATAACTCTTCAATGGCGCCACCCCGTCTTTTGACCTCAGATAGATCATTTGCATATTCGACATCATGGACGTGGAGTATATCAACGCTGTCGACGCTGAGGGCCGCAAGACTTTCCTCGAATGATCTACGTGCCTGAGAAGCATCAAAAGCACCAGTTTCCATATCCCGGTCGATTTTGGTGGAAAGCACCCGCCCGGCCGGCCAACCACCAAGCTCACGAATGACTTTACCTATGCGCTCTTCACTTCGTCCCATGGCATAGCAACGGGATGTGTCCAGGAACGCATTTGGCTGCGAAAGAATTGCCCGAATTGTATCAATCGCGCGCTCTTCCTCAACCTCATACCCGTAGATTTCCGGGATACTTCCCAACCCCGTCGATCCAAACCCGATGCGGGGAACCCTAATCCCTGTCTTACCAATTTCGCGTAGCTCCGCCATGCCAACCTCCCAATTGGTTCCGGACATTCACAGATGTTGCGCGAGTAATTTATTGAAAACAAGTCAGACTTGTCGCTGGAGTTACTCTCTGGCCTCAACGCAATTGTTCAAACCGCAAATTCACCAAGCTTTTTCACGAATTGTGGAAGTGTCCACAATGCAGACATTCACTGAATTCTGCTTAACAGCCAGCTGAGCGCGGCACTGCGAAGCGTCTCCCCCTCTGGATTGTCCAAAATTACGGGTTCGATCACGCGCTCTATCGCCCCGCCACCACAATAGACAATGCCTTCGGGCGCTTCGTAGGAGGCCCCCTGATTAATATCTGACTCGCAGGCGGAACGAAGGGACCGGATTGCCGCGCTGGAACCCTTCAAGTCAAAGATTCCGTAGCTGACATCTTGATCAATCATCGACAGGTTAACCGATGCATTGGCCGCAAGCTGGTCCAGTACAAAACCATAGTCCTCTTGACTATTGAAACTGACCTCGACAGGAAAATTGTCGACGATCTGCAAAGCCGCGTTTTCTGCGCCAACTTGAAATGCCCCAACTTCGGTGGTGCCGTTCTTCAAAAATCGAATGGAAAGCCCCTGCTTCTCCACAATGTCCTGGCTGTCCTCATATCCAGCCGGTGCAAAGCGGATACGGTTACACTGAAGTTCCAGCGTCATGTTTCCAGATTGAATAAATGCATTGGGATTGGGCCCGGAACTAAACGACCACTCCGCTGATGCTGTAGTCGCCATAACCACCATCAGCGTCCCAGTGGAAATCGTTTTGAAACTCATTTTTTCTCTCCATGGAGTTACGGTTCGCGCTGTCGTTCAGCAGAGATTCCAGCCAATTGCCCGGGCAGCCAGGTCAAGAAACAGGTTCGCCGTATTCGTTTGCGCCTTCTTGGGAAGGTCGCGTCAGCCACCAGATCATCAGGATGGACAGAACCAATTGAAGAATTGAGACAACAACGATACCGGTCACACCCAGGACGGCCGCAGGTCCTCGCAATGCATCGGGATTTTCGGTCCCTTGCTCCAATACCGAAAAAAACGCTACCCCACCCAACATAACAAAAAGCGTTGTAATGCTGAGCGCCATCGGTAGCAGCAAATACCAGCCAGGTCGTCCTGTATCGTGCAGCCTCCGCCAACCGGCGGCCAGCATAGGTATGAGAACAGTCAGTTGGAAAACAGAGGACAGGACCCGAGATCCTTGCCCTGTTTCAGGGTCAGTCCCAAATATGATTGTATCCAGCACAGCTAAAGCGGCACTCACGAGAACTACAAACAAGAAGAACCACCAGTATTCTGAACGTTTCGCCCGCCCGGAAAACTGGAAGTATTTCGAGAAACACGTCTTAACGGATTCACCAAATCCCATCTTTCAATCCCTTCATTGTTTCTGTGCGGCCTCAGAACGCCTCGCCGAGCCAAAAGATCACATTCGCCCTTATGGACGCTCCCACTTACCTTTTTGTTTGAAAGCAGAAGCCTATCGCACGAGAGCGTAGAGAAATTTACGCGCGGAAAAAATATTGATTTATTAGAAATTAGATTCAAACATGCGAATTCGACACAACTTTATTTTACCTCCGTTGTTGTCGTTGCTGCTCGCTGTGCCGAGCCCTTCCGACTGCTGGAGTGAGTGCTGGCGGTTGGAAAGCACTTTACAATGATTGAGCGCTGGGAGGACGCGATGATCAGACTAAACGTACTCGCCCTCTTTCCAGAGTTTGCTCTAGCATTTGCCAGTGACGTCATTCGGCCTTCACACGTTATTGTCGGCCCCGATAGTCAACGAAATATCGTCCCGCCGACCAAGCCCCCCGCGACAAGTTGTTGGGAAGGGAAATCACAGGGTCGAAGTATGTTCCATAGCCTGCTCTGACGCGAGAACTTCAAACAAGCCCATCCAATTTCAATAATTTCATGGGAACAAGAGGGAGAAGAAAATGTCCAACAAGATGGTGATGATTGCAGGCGCAACTTGTTTCGCATTGCTTGCAGCCTGCGACGAGACGAGTACATCCAGTGCGTCCGCCGAACTCACGCCGGCTCAGCAGGCGTGTTTGCGAGATGTAGCCAGCACAACGAACAATTCACAAGTCGTGGTGCTCTCATCCGCGTTTAGCGAGGCGGGAACACAGGTCACAGTCGGCGTTGGCGAGGATCGTGCTCCTTGGAATTGCATTGCTTACAGTGATGGCGCGACAGCTGGTATCGAGTTCCTGGGCGACGAAGGCGCACTGTGAGCAGTCTGCTGCGTAGCTGAAAACGGCTGCGCAGCACTGGCTTGATCTGCTGAGGCTCGACTTAGTTTGTAGAACAACCACCATCGTATTCGCGGTCCTGTACCTGTTGGCGTTGGTTGCATTCTTGACGGGCACATTTGGCTGGTTGGGACCGGAACGAGATCCTTTGTCCGGAGTGTTCCTGCTGCCGTTGGGACTATCTTGGATACTTGTAGCGGATTTAATTTCGGAGTCCGCCAAGCCGTGGTTTGCGGCGATTGCACCGATGCTCAACAGTTCTAATATGCGACAGCACCTCCATCTCGAAACTTTCCTTGAAGGTAAAGGGACCCAAATGGCCAGCACCTTTCAGAACCTTTAGTTCAACAAGCTTGCCTTGGGATGCCAGAAGTTCAGCGATGCGCTTTGTGTGCACATGCGTCTGCGATCCGCGAATGATCGTAGAGGGAACTCCCTCAGAAAGAATGTATTCTGGGTCAGGTTCTTTCAGAAGCGCATCGAAATCGCTTGGGGCTTTGTGAACCCAATCAATCATAGCGCACCTGCGTTTACGACTCAGGGCTTGCCAAGAGCCAAGTCCTCCCCAAAAATCAGTGAAAACCTGTGCGCTAAACTCTTCGCATCCCTCTTCTATGCCCGTTCGTATTGCGTTTGTGAGGCTAACAATCTCGGAATACAATAAACCGTCAGTCAACTCTCCGGCTTTCAGTAGGCTGAACAGAGTTGGTTCATAGAGACAAAGTGATCGAACAAGGTCGGGTCGAGCTCTGGCGATATGCAAAGCCAGCGCTCCTCCATACGAGTGTCCAATCAAGTGAGCGGGCCTGCCAAGCTTCTCTATCTCAGTGATAATCGAAGCAGCTTCGTTTTCCAATGTGAACGGCCCGTCCGGGATTTTATGACCCCTAGACAGGGTTCCTATTAGGTCGGGTGCTAATGTTTTGGTTTCTTCGCTCATCCGGGCAAACAGATTGCGCCACTGGCTTCCGTCAGCGCCGGAACAATGTAGCCCTACGCAGGGAGCAGGCGAAATTTGGGACCAACACGGCGATGCGTGTAGTGAAGCGTCAAATTGCTTATTCATGTGATGACCTCCAAACTGAGTTTCACAATGGTGTCACTCATCTGGCCTTCAACCTATCGGACACATGTCCCGGCTAGACTCAAACCGACGGGAAATTGATGGGACATTTGCCCCAAATCGACTAAAAAAAGACATGCGAACCGTTAGATACACTTCTTCAAGCGATGGTACGTCGCTGGCGTGGAGCAAATCCGGAAACGGCCTACCAATGGTAAAGGCGGCTAACTGGCTCACGCATCTCAGTTATGATCTAGACAGTCCAATTTGGTCTCACTGGATCGAATTGCTAGAAAGTCAATTCACCCTTGTTCGATATGATGAGCGAGGCTGCGGATTATCTGACAAACGAGTTGAGAATCTGGGTATTGATTACTGGGTTGATGATCTCGAAGCTGTAATCGACGCCGCTGAAATAGATGAACCAATTTATCTTCTGGGTATTTCTCAGGGCGCTGCGACTTCTATCGCGTATTCGCTGAGGCATCCCGGCAGAGTCGCCGGGATGATACTCGTTGGAGGCTATGCAAGGGGCAGCAACCACCGCGGATCGGTCGCCGCCAAAAACTACAAGACTGTTATCGATGTATTTCGCCTGGGTTGGGAGAATGACAACCCAGCGTTTCAAGATGTATTTACATCAAGATTTCTTCCTGGTGCGCCGCCCGAACAACGCTCTTGGTTTACAGAACTTTGCCAAAAGACCGTTTTGCCTGAGACAGGGGCCGACCTGCTTATGGCGCGCGCTGACGTTAATGTTGAAAGTCTATTGCCAAAGGTTTCAATTCCAACACTGGTGATCCATTCAAGGAACGATCAGGTTATTCCGTTTGAAGAAGGACAACATCTCGCTCAGAAAATTCCCAGAGCGACAATGTCTGCTTTAGAGGGAAAAAATCACATTATTCAACGCGATGAACCTGCCTGGCGCGCTTTTTCCAAGAGCTTGCTTGAATTTACATCTTCCGGTCAAACGACGGACTTTAACGATTTGACAAAGCGCGAGCAGGACGTGCTGAGACTCATCTGCCAAGCAATGAGTGGTAAAGAAATTGCTAGAAGTCTTCAAATGAGTGAAAAAACTGTTCGAAACCACACAAGTAAAATCTACGCCAAACTTGAACTGCAAAACAGACAGCATGCAATTCGCACGTATGGGCATCTGTTCTGATTAGAACATGAAACTGCAAACCTATTAATCTGATCTAACGTGGCAATGGCAGCTTTGTCCGCAGAGCAATCGTTCACGCCGAGCGCCGCGAAAGTTCGATTGCCGCTCGCCGCTATTCACTTCAACGACTGTTCGCAGACCAAATTGGGCATTCTTCCAGCGGCAAAAATATGTTTCCACATGTTGCATGCTTGCTATGACTTGCCGCTGGTCTACAACTGGTGTCGTCAATCAGGAATTCCTGCGGCTGCCAGCATTTCATAGTAGGCGTCATAGATTTCTGGTTTTGCGATAGAGATACGAGCGCGCATATGCCGGAACATTGAAACGCTAAAATCGGGTTCCCGCGACATGTGAATACGTGCGAGTTCTCTAGCTCGGCTCTCATTGCCGTGAGCCATTTCCGCCACAAGTTCGTTCAGGCGAAAGACAGTCACAGTATTATGAAATGCACGCATTTTTTGGGCGGTTTCTCTTAGATCGCGCCAGTTCCCTTCCGCGATTTGCGACAGGCTGATACCCATGTGGACACGGTAGTTTAGTGGGTCATTCGGGTTAAGTCGGAGCGCCTCCCTGGCATGTGCCTGTGCCGTCTGTGCTTGGCCCATCAGGCCACGCAGTACGCAACTGGATCCCCAGGCTGAAACGCAATTTGGGCTTCTCTCGACGACTTGATCCACAAGTGACAAACCATACTCTGTATCCTCCGACAGAAACGCGAGTACGTAACCGGCATATGCTTGCGCCTCTAGGTCAAGATGTGATGCCGCCAGAGCCTCATGTGCCAGCTGAATTGCGTAGTCAAATCGGGCCTCGTTTGGACGCGTATCCGGGTTCCATAGCAAAGTGCGGATCCAGCCTCGAAGAGCGCTTGCCAATGGGTACTCACTTGAGAGTGAAAGAGCTTTTGACAAATGGTCGTCTGCTTCAGTGAATTTGAACCTGTAGATCAAGGACTGCGCACGTAGGAAGTGATCATAGGCTCCAAGGGTGTCAGGGCGCTTGTGAGCAGCACGGTCTATTTCAGCTTGTCGGATACCTGGCGCAATCGAAGCAACGACAGCCTCGGTAATCTGGTCCTGAAGCTCGAAAACATCATCGAGCTTGCCATCGTATCGATCCGCCCAAACATGAGACCCGGTTTCCGCATCAATCAGCTGACCCGTGACACGCAACCGGTCACCAGCGCCGCGAACGGACCCTTCCAATATATAGCGGACACCAAGCTCTCGGCCGATACGACGCACATCAACCGAAAGCCCTTTGTAAGAAAAAGAAGAGTTTCGGGCGACCACGAATATCCAGGGCACTCTGGATAAGCTGGTGATGATGTCTTCGGTAATACCTTCCGCAAAGTAATCCTGTTCAGCGTCAGGCGACAGATTGTCAAAAGCCAACACCGCCACTGAAGGCCTGTCAGGACGGGATTGAGTTAACGGGGATTCAGTGGCAAATGCTGTTTGTACCAAGTAAGCAGTTACAGGGCGTGTGATATTCTTCAGATATTGCGGCCCCAATTCGGTGAACGATACATCCACCTTACCCACAAGATCTTCGTAAACCCGACCTGAAACGATGATCCCTCCGGGAGGAGCAAGACCTTCCAGCCGGGCCGCGATGTTGACGCCGTCACCAAGAACATCACCGTCGTCATCAAAAACATCGCCCGCGTGAATTCCCATACGGAATTGCATTTCCGGACTTTGCCCGCGCGCCCCGTTCCGCTCAGCCATCTGACGTTGCATCGTTTCCGCACATGCCAGCGCATCTACAACCGAGGAAAACTCTGCAAGAAAACCGTCACCAGTTCTTTTGAACAGGCGTCCGCCATTCAGGCCGACATGCGGCTCCAGCGCCCTAAAGTGGCCCCTATATGTGTGCAATGCGGCTTCCTCGTTAGCACTGACAAGCGCGCTATAGCCAACAACATCAGCCACGAGTATGGCAGCCAAGTACCGCTCCAAACAAAATCCTCCCGCGTATCCATTGTGAAGGAGTGTCAAAGGGATATTAGGGGTTTCGCGCATAAATCGCGATCAATATTCAATGAACATCAGTGACCGAATAACGACACGCAAGCTTTTTGCTTTTGGGTAAATTAGGCAGAAGCGGACCTCGAAAAACCGAACTTTGTAATTTCGACTTTACACCGCAGCACAGGCATTGGAGCAAGGTGCCGCGTATGACTGCCTTGAGGGCAAAACGAGCTTCTAGCCGCGAATGCAAGGTTTTCGCTTGGCACTTTGAAAGGCCTTCCTACTCGGGTGCCATCAAAATTCTAGGTTCAGCGCCGCATGCTTGCTATCGTTTCATTAAGGGTCCATTGGCGGAAATCAGAATGACGATACGGGCGTCTTCAAGGAAGGCATTCGAGTACAGAACACGTCTCACCGACAATCGGATTTGGGACATGTTCGCGCTGCGCCAAGGAGATGTGATTGTTGCAACACCGCCAAAGTGCGGAACAACATGGACGCAAGCCCTTGTGCTGTCGCTCTTGTTTGAAAAGCCAGGTATGGACAAGGTCATGGATGACCTGTCGGTTTGGCTCGACCCTGCGTTTCGAGATCAACTCCCCATAGCTCGAATGTTCGAAGCTCAAAGCCACAGAAGATGCATCAAGACCCATACGCCTTTTGACGGCATTCCTTTCGATCCAGATTGCACCTACATCGCGGTGTTCAGACACCCAATCGACGCACATTTTTCGATGCGCCGACATGTGGCAAACCTGAAGGAAGACCTGATCCAAGACAGGTTCCCGGATGAGCCGACAGCTTCATTCGCCCTTTTTCTTGGTGAGACCGTTCGAGAGGAGATGGCCGATGGGATCACCCTTGAGGCCATCGTTCATCACTTCAAGTCCTTCAAGTCAAACATCCAACATCCCAACATACACATTTTCCATTACGCCGATATGCGGCGCGATTTGCTCTCTCATACTAGAAAGCTCGCTTCCGTACTTGGTTTGAAAATTGGCGATGAAATGCTGGCCGCAATTGCGGAAAGTATGCAGTTCGAGAACATGCAAGCCAATGCACGCGCGAGTGCTAAGGAAGAAACACAACGGTCCACAACCTTTAAAGACCCGTCAGCCTTCTTCGATAGCGCAAGCAGTCGCAAGTGGGAGGGCAAGCTTTCAGACGAAGACCTTCTTGCGTTTCACAAACGTCTTGCAGAGTTGCTTCCGGAAGCCGACGCGCGATGGCTTCAGTCTGGCGGAGAGCTTCCTGCTTAGGACCTCGCTTTCTTAGTAAAGATTGCCGCTTCGGGACCGTCTCGGCCATCTGAGACTTTTTGCCGGATGACCCGTAACCACGATGAGCGGTCATTCATGCCCGCGAACGCGGCCAGGGTTTGCCCTAACCAACAACAGCCGTTCGCCGCGGTTTCGCCAGATGACTCAAATGTGGACGAAGCGGACCTTGCAAAGTTTGGTGGTCGAGACCGACTTTGGGCATGGTTTATGGTAAGATCCATGCAAGTGCTGCGAGGGAGAGTACCATGATCGACGCTGAACAGCGATTGGTAGACCACAACATCATTTTACCTGCGCCGCTAAAATTGCCTGTTGGTATGGTGTTGCCATTTCCGTGGATTAACGTTCGGGGCGACCGGGCGTTCGTATCTGGTCATGGACCACAAGAAACAGACGGTACTCCGGCCGCGCCATTTGGAGCAGTCGGAGAAAATGTGTCTGTGGAAGAGGGCTACGCCTCAGCACGCAAAGTCGGGCTTTCTATTCTCGGCAGTCTAAAGCGCGAACTTGGCAGTCTAAACCGAATAACGGGGTGGTGCCGAGTTCATGGGATGATAAATTGCAAATCTGGCTTCAGCGATACGCCTGCGGTTCTCAACGGTTTCACGGATTTGATCATTGACGTCTTTGGAGAAGAGATTGGCCGCCATTCACGTACGGCGGTCGGGGTGGCAGGCCTACCAATCAACTTCCCAATTGAAATCGAAGCAGAGGTTATTGTCTCAACGGCCTAGAATACACGTGAATCCGGAACGACGTACTGGTCAAAGAGGAGCAGGAATGTCGCTGCGCCGGGCAGAAGTACTGTATGGAAGAAAGCATTTGGGTGAGCCAGAAAGGAGACTCCATGATTAAGTTTATGCCTAAGTTTCTGATTGTAACGGCGCTCTGTACGATCCAATACTCTCAAGTAGCACTCGCGCAAAGTCACACTCACGACGCTGAAGTCACGCCATACGCCGGACTGCAATCCAGGACCATCAAAAGCTTATCTGACACCGATTTAGAAGAGTTGCGGCGCGGCGGAGGTTGGGGTTTTGCTTTACCAGCGGAGCTGAATGGCAAACCAGGCCCAGCACACTTGCTCGAATTGAAAGATGAACTTGGACTCTCGAAGGATCAGCTGAGAAAAATTGAGGCGATCCATTCTGAAATGCGCGAACAGGCAATCGTCGCAGGCGAGCGGTTTATTGAGGCCGAGGCGGCGTTGAGTGAAGCGTTTGCCGGTGACCAGCTTGAATTGGCCGAGCTAAACAAACTTGTTGAAGCGGCCGAAACTGCCAGGGCCGAGTTGCGACTGGTTCATCTGTCCCGGCACCTGCAAACAACACCACTGTTGAGCGCAGATCAAATCCAACAGTACAGCATTCTAAGAGGGTATGCGAACGACCCGTGCTCCAATGTGCCCGAAGGCCACGACCCAGCCATGTGGAAAAAACACAACGATTGCAGCTGAATCCTTTTGAAATCAGCGCAAACTAATGTTGGACATGGAGCTGGGAAATCTGATTGCCCTTCATCCAATCTCTCAGCTGTGTCGAGCAAACACACTCGTCGTCCCATCCAGACCAACGAGCAAGGTTTCATAAGGTTCTCGTTCGTCTGAAAAATCCATGCCGGGTGAACCCATCGGCATGCCTGGAACTGTCAGGCCGAGGCCTTCAGGATGTTCGGACAAAAGTCGATTTATGTCTTCTGCCGGAACATGACCTTCGACAAAAAAGTCCCCAACAATTGCAGTGTGGCAACTGGAAAGCACATCTGAGATTTTCATTTGTTCTTTAAGCGACCACAGCTGCTCCTGTTCCACGTTCAGTGTATCGGCGCGAAATCCTGCGGAAATCAGGTGATCCACCCATGCGGCACAACAGCCGCAGGTTGGCGTCTTGTAGACTTTGATGAGTGGGGCTTGTTGTCCGGTAGTCACCGATGTGTAAGGCAGTGAAAGGCGACACCGAGCCCTATGCGGTCAATAGTATGCCAATCTTGAACACCGTCCATCAGGAGTAGCTAGAAAACCGAGACAGACCGAACATTTTGCGATGTTCGCTAGGTGTCATTCCTGTCTTTCTCTTGAACAATCTCCTAAACGAAGGCGCGTCGGCATAGCCGACTGCTTCTCCAACCTCCGCGACGGGGCAGGCGGTAGTTTCAAGCAACTGTCGGGCCTCTTCAATTCGCAGCGCCAAAACGTAATCTTGCGGTGACTTGCTCGTGGCTTGGCGGAAGCGTCGTGCAAACGTAGTTGGCGGCAACCCGGAACGTTTAGCCATTTCTGCGACTGGGTTGTCGATGACGTAATTGTCGGAAATCCACAACTGAGCCCGTGAGATAATGGCGTCAGCATGAGGTGCCGTAGTGATCATTGAACTAAATGGTGACTGAAGTTCTCCGCGGTTGGCCATAAGCCAAACTTTTGCTGCCCGCACCGCCCTTTGCGTGCCGCCGTAATGCGCGATCAGGAACGTAGCGAGTTCCTGCCATCCGGTTGTCCCACCCGACGTTACGGGTCCGCGAGACGCATCAGCAAAGCAAAGGCCGCGGTCGATGCGAAGCCGTACATTCGGATAAAACCTCCGAAAAAGGCCTTCCCAAGCCCAATGTGTGGTCGCTTCAACCCCATCCAAAATACCTATTTCCGCCAAATAGACCGCCCCTGTACAGGCTGACACTATGCGTGTCTTGGCCAAGTCGCGCTTGGCAAGCCACCCCAAGCAAGGATGTTGTTTGGGGTCGAGCCGGTCGTGGGGAGAAAGTGTCAGTCCAGGTACGACCACAATATCAGCGTCGTCTGCGTTGTTAAATGTCTGGTCTGGAGCGATCCATACGCCACTTCCGCAACGAAATCCCTTGGTGTCTGGGCCAACGAGGCTAACGTCAAACACCGGCACTGGCTCCTCGCCGCTCACCAGATGTTCCCAGTCCCGCCCTGCGGCCACCAAAGTGTCATACAGGCCAAACACGCTGGAGGCGCTGGTTTCTGGGGTGGCAATGATCTGAACCGAAAATGGCATAGGCAAAATTCCCAAAATGGTGAATTTACCCCTTTTTTAGCTGTTCCACCACTCACGCCCAACGAAAAATGTCGCGCAATCTTCAAAGGCACGCAGCCCTCTGGAGGTATTAGTGAAGATGAACGCAGTTTGGGATTTATTTTTCGACACTAAAATGCTGATTTTTCCGAAGAGATCCGCCTCAGTAGGACTCAGCCCAACAGACGACCAAGAAAGAGGAACCGGCAACTACAAAGTTACAGAAGAGATGTGGAATTCGGTGATCTATATTGGACCAGGCTGTTCACTGGTGAGAGACCGTTAGTTTGAGCAATTTCGATGTCCGCTTTTCCGCATCTCGGAAACTGCAAAGACTAGTTTTGGATGTCCGCTATGGGCTGACTGCGGTCCTTTGGAGTAAAAATGCGGATGGCAGCAATGTCCGCATAGCGGTCGCTCGCGATACTCAGGCGAACGTCTGCACCGAGCCCGAAGCGGCCAAAGAGCTGAGCCGCGCATTAATAGCCAGTCGGGCTGGCCAATGTTGGGCGATGCTCGGATCTAGCTCGTCTGAAAAGCGAAGAGAGCCATTGATCCAGATTGCGTGCCACCGCATCTTTGTATGGAACCAGTGAACCGAACGCACAGGGCATAGGACAAAAATTGAAGACAACTGTCGGAGATTGGACCGAAAGCTTTCTTGGCACGAGAAATCTACCTCGGCGGGTCAGGGATAAACTTCTACATGAAGCACGCGTGGTTTCATACAAGCAGGGCCAGCAAGTTTTTGGACCCGACAACATCCCGGACAGTCTGATGTTTTTGCATGCCGGCCGTATACGCGTTTCCCAAAGCTCTGATGCCGGGCGAGAAATCGTGCTGTATCGTGTTGAAGCTGGAGAGAGCTGTGTGCTGACCACCGCCTGCATGCTGTCCGAGGAAGCTTATAATGCTGAGGGTATTGCCGAGACCGACGTTACGGCAATCACATTGCCAAAAACCTCTTTTGATAGACTGGCTGCTGAAGAAGACAGTTTTCGCGGCTTCGTTTTCTCGGCCTATTCTCGTCGGTTGATTGATCTTCTGCGCGTGGTCGACGATGTCGCCTTTGGCAGAATGGACGTTCGACTGGCAGAGCGCCTTTTGGCGCTGGGAGAAGGTCATTCTGAAATCCAGGCGACGCATCAGGCTTTGGCCAACGAATTAGGGACAGCGCGTGAGGTCGTTTCACGCATACTGAACGATTTTCAAAAGCGCGGACTTATCCTTCAGACGAGAGGGCGGATTACCCTCCAGAACAAACCTCAATTAGAGCGTTTGGCGGACAGCGCATGAATTTTTGCGTTGGGTGACATTGTCACTGAAGAGCAAGGCACCGGTCGGTAATCAGGTTGCAACACGAACAACCGGAGACGCCTGATGGAAACCGCGTTTACGCCGATCGCCTCATTTGGAGGTGGGCTAGCAATTGGACTTGGATCCGTGCTTTTGATGCTCGGACTTGGACGCATCATGGGTGCGACGGGCATTTTGTCCGGCTTGGCATTCCCAGAAAACCGTGAGGAATTCGCCTGGCGAACAGCTTTGGTTGTGGGAATGATCCTCGCACCGGGCCTGATCTATGCTGCAACCGGTGCGATGCCTGAACTTACGGTACCTGTCAGCCCAACTATGATCGTGATCGGCGGCGTGATCGTAGGCCTGGGCGCCAGTCTCGGGTCTGGCTGCACTTCAGGGCATGGTGTTTGCGGACTATCTCGGCTGTCTTTTCGCTCCTTGGTGGCAGTGCCGACCTTCATGGTCACAGCTGCAATCACAGTCTTCCTGATCCGTCATGTCTTTGGAGTTTAATGCAATGAAGCTTGTTTTTGCTTTGTTTACTGGCCTGATCTTTGGCATTGGCATCGCTGTGTCGGGCATGATGGACCCGGCCAAAGTTCTGAATTTCTTCGATATTGCCGGGACGTGGGATCCTAGCCTCGCCTTTGTTATGGGTGGTGCGCTCCTGGTCACTTTCTTCGGCTACAGACTTGCCTGGCGGCAAACAACGCCGCTCTTTGGCGGGCGTTTTCAGATTCCAAGCGCGACGGCCGTAGACAAGCGACTGGTTGGTGGTTCGGCTCTCTTTGGCGTCGGTTGGGGAATTGCAGGCTTCTGCCCCGGCGCTGCTATTCCGGCACTTGGCACCGGGCGTTGGGAAGTCGCTCTCTTTCTGGTTGCCGTTCTTGCCGGGTTTGTACTGCGCAGGCTCCTTTTCGCGCGACCTGTTAAGTCGGCGGCGTAATCACCCATTGCCTCAAACTCTCAGGAGTAAAGTTAGATGACGTATCACTCGAACATAAACATCAAGCCGGACGTTCAGGCCTTCTTCGATGAGGCAACGAACACCATCAGCTATATTGTAAAGGATCCAACCTCGAACTCATGTGCCATTGTCGACAGCGTAATGGACATTGATTACGCTGCCGGGCGCATCACTTACGATCACGCAGACGAACTCATCCGCCAGATCGTAAGCCAAGATCTGAATTTGGAATGGATCATTGAGACCCATGTTCACGCCGATCATTTGAGTGCGGCGCCGTATATCCAAGAAAAGCTTGGGGGAAAAATCGGCATTGGTTCAAAAATCATGATCGTGCAGGACACGTTTGGAAAGGTCTTCAACGAAGGTACCGAGTTCCAGCGTGATGGCAGCCAGTTCGATCAGCTTTTCGAAGACGGCGATGCGTACATGGTTGGCAATATGCAGGTGTTCACAATGTACACCCCCGGCCATACGCCGGCTTGCATGGTACATGTTGCAGGGGATGCGGCTTTTGTGGGCGATACTTTGTTCATGCCGGATGGGGGATCGGCGCGCGCAGATTTTCCAGGCGGCGATGCAGCAACGCTTTACGATAGCATTCAAAAAGTCCTGAGCTTGCCGGACGAAACACGACTTTTCATGTGTCATGACTACGGACCAAACGGGCGGGACATTGCCTGGGAAACAACTGTCGGCGATGAGAAAGCCCACAACATCCACGTTGGCGGTGGCAAATCAAAAGAAGAGTTCGTCAAGTTCCGCACAGAACGAGATGCTCAGCTGGCAATGCCGAAGCTGATCATCCCATCACTTCAGGTAAATATGCGTGCGGGTGAGGTGCCAACGGACGTGGACGGCAACCCCATGCTCAAGATTCCGGTCAACAAACTCTGATTTTGAAAGGATGAGAGCGATGGAAATCACCCAAATTTCCGACGACTTCAGTACTTGCGGCCAATTAGAGGCCGATGACTTTGCGGAAGTCAAAACGCTTGGATTTCGGTCGTTAATCTGTGTCCGTCCTGACGGCGAAGAAAAGGGTCAGCCTACCTTTGGCGAGATCCAAGACTGCGCCAAGGCTCAAGGTCTTCAAGCTCGCTATGTGCCGGTCAAACACTCCGGCGCAACAGAAGCGAACCACATTGAATTTTCTAAGGCGTTGGCAGAGCTGCCTGAGCCTGTCCTTGGCTACTGCCGAAGCGGTCAGCGCGCTGCAGCGCTGTGGCGCGCACTACGAGGCACTGCGGCGTAGCGGGAGGTAACGATGCGGGCGAATCAATATCTGCCGGTTCTGAGTTGGGCTCGCAGCTATGGACGGGCGGAGCTCTCTAACGATCTGATGGCGGCGGTGATCGTCACCATCATGCTGATACCCCAATCCTTGGCCTACGCGCTCTTGGCTGGGTTGCCACCGGAAGCGGGGCTGTACGCATCCATCGCGCCAATTCTGCTTTACGCAATATTTGGAACCAGTCGCGCCTTAGCCGTTGGCCCGGTTGCCGTTGTCTCACTGTTAACAGCGTCAGCGGTCGGTCAGGTTGCTGAACAAGGCACGGCAGGCTACGCGGTTGCGGCACTAACCCTCGCATTTCTTTCTGGCGGTTTCCTGTTGCTTTTGGGGTTCTTGCGGCTAGGCTTCCTGGCTAATTTTTTGAGCCACCCGGTGATTGCGGGTTTTATCACAGCATCCGGGATCTTGATCGCCGCCAGCCAACTCAAGCACATTTTGGGTGTCAATGCTCACGGACATACAGTGTTCGAGATACTCGCATCGATTGCTGCGCATTTGCACGAGGTGAATTGGGTTACGCTTGTTATCGGTCTCAGTGCGACGGCCTTCCTTTTTGGGGCCCGCCGTTGGTTAAAACCCGGACTATTGAGGCTAGGCGCCCCGGCGGCGCTTGCCGATATTCTGACGAAGGCGGGACCTGTTGCCGCCGTAGTTGCTACTACGGTTGCGGTTTGGGCATTAGATCTTGTCGAAATGGGTGTGGAAATCGTTGGGGAAGTCCCGCAAAGCCTGCCGCCGCTTACTTTGCCAGGATTTGCGCCCGATTTGCTTGCAGCGCTGTTGGTTCCGGCGATTCTGATTTCAGTGATTGGCTTTGTCGAATCCGTCTCAGTCGCGCAAACTTTGGCTGCCAAGAAACGTCAACGGATCGATCCGGACCAGGAACTCATTGGACTGGGCGCAGCCAATATCGGCGCAGCGTTCACAGGAGGCTACCCGGTCACGGGGGGATTTGCGCGATCAGTCGTCAATTTCGATGCCGGCGCTGAAACTCCTGCTGCTGGCGCCTATACTGCGCTTGGCCTCGCGATCGCCGCCTTGGCGTTGACACCATTGGTGTACTTCCTGCCAAACGCTACGTTGGCCGCCACAATCATTGTGGCGGTTCTGAGCCTTGTGGATTTTTCAATATTGCGCAGAACATGGGACTTTTCCCGTGCGGACTTCATCGCAGTATCTGCAACGGTTTTGCTGACGCTCAGTCTGGGTGTTGAAGTCGGCGTCGCGTCTGGAGTTGCTATTTCAATACTTTTGCATTTGTACAAGACGTCTCGACCGCATGTTGCGGAAGTGGGCCGCGTGCCCGGGACAGAGCACTTTCGAAATGTCCTGCGCCACGATGTCGAAACCGCACCTACGGTGTTGACGTTGCGCATCGACGAGAGCCTTTACTTTGTAAACGCCGGCTTTCTGGAAGAACTGATCTTCAGTCGCCTTGCCGAGCGGACGAAGGTCAAACATGTTGTTTTGATGTTCTCTGCCGTTAACGAAGTGGACTACTCAGCGCTGGAAACTCTCGAGGCGATCAATCACCGCCTTAAGGAGCTTGGCGTCGGCCTACATCTGTCCGAAGTTAAGGGTCCTGTTATGGACAGACTCAAGCGGTCTCATATTGTCGACGGTCTGAACGGCAGGGTTTTCTTGTCCCAGCACGATGCGTGGACAACGCTCATTGCAGAAGCGAGCGAGTGACCAAGATCAGCTTGGTTTGTTAACGTGATATGAACGAGCGCTTTGTCCGCAAAGCAGACATTGAACTGATTTGATCGAACATCCGCTTCGAGCCCAAAGCAGGCACTCATTTTAGGTTTTTAGCGGTTCTCGTACTCCGCAAAGCAGTCCTTGGCGCCTGATTTGACCACGTCTGCTGCATGCACCCGAGGTTAATTCTGGTTCCGTTATAAATGCCTGCACTCAGCCTGCTTCAAGCACATCGCGAATTGCATGAAATGTTGGCCGATGCGTTTTTTGAATCTCTACAGTATGTGGATAGGGAATGGAAACATCGTTTGCATCAAAGGCCAACTTGACGGCTTTAGTGATTGCGAATTTCAGTTCCCAGTAGTCATCGGATTTCCACCAAAGCCGCGCGGTAAGATCCACAGAGCTTTCGCCTAGGTTTGTCACGCGCACCCACGGCTGCTCCGGGTCATCCAAAACGCGTCCGTCTGCATTTGCTACTTGGAGAATAATCTCAGCTGCCTTATCAGGGTCATCCCCGTAATCGATACCAAAAACCAAATCGACCCGACGTTTATCAGAGGCCGTGGAGTTCAATATCACGTCACCCCAAATCATGGAATTCGGTATTACAATGACCTGATTGTCTGGCGTCAGGACAGTGGTTGAAACAATAGAAACGGACTTGACCGTTCCGGAAGTGTTTCCAGCTGTAATGTAGTCACCTTCATCGAACGGATTGTTAATCATTAGCATTACACCAGCTGCAAGGTTCCCAAGCGTTTCTTGCATTGCAAAGGCGAGGACAAACGAGCCACCTCCGACGATTGCGAATAACGCCGTAATGTCGACACCCAATGAAGAAAGTACCACGAGGAATCCAATTCCCATCGTAAGCCAATAGATTACCCTTGCTAAAAACGCGGGCATCAGCTTCGGCATGCCCCGCATCCGCCTAAACACACGCAACGAGAAGGTCGACACAGCTTTGGCCACGACAAAAAGTGCAAATAACGACGCGGAAAGCGAGATCATGCTGATCGCAAACTTGCCGCCACCATCAGTTGATCTTACCCACGTGAGAGCTTTTCTACTCAGGTCTTCCCAACTGGAACTCTGCGTTTCATCTGCGATTATGGCACTTCGGTAAGCGCGGTATGTGCCCACTTCCATCTCATCACCGTTCTTCTTGTCCAGACCCCCGACTACCGCCGAAAACCGCTTGAAAGCCTCATTGCGATCTTCAGTAAGGCGTAGGATGCGGTCAAAGTCGGCTTCTGATGTGCCATCACCCTCGTTTGCTGCCGCGATAGTCGCCTCGACCACGGCTTTGGTTTTCTCGCGCGCGATTTCTTGCCAGCGCACAGCAAGAGAAGATAATTCATCTTTTGTCAGTGGTATTAATTGAAGCTCAAACTCCTCCAATTCGACTCGGGGATCGTCGAACCCCGCAGGATACGGCACTTCTGCCTTCTCAATTTCTGAGGTTGGACTTGCTTCCGGTACTGATTGCTCGTTCGCAAAAATAGGCGTTGGCAATCCTGCGGCCAGAGTCAGCAGAAAAGGTGCAAGAAAGCACAAGGCTAATCTTGAACAAATTGATGTACCGGAAGACTTCATTAGTACTTATCCATATTCGAGTGTTTTTTCTAGTCGCGAAACAATGGCCTGCAGCGGCGCGACACCAGATACCGCCAGTAAAGCAGTCTTTGGTCCGCCGTGACGGGCATAAGTTTTTTCCTAGTCGTTGTGACTATTTCGGTCGTCGCGGCGCTCCTCTGCGCGGTCCTGCGCGTCTTCTAAATTGTCCTTCTTGATCGCGCCGCTCACGGCGCCAATTGCCGCGCCGGCAGCAGCCCCGCCAACGACGTTCTCGCCAGCAATGGCAGCGACAGTGGCGCCAACGACCGCGCCTTTGAAGGCTTGGTCCGCGACGTAGTCAGCCTGAGCCGTCGCTGCCATTGTAATCAGAATTGCCCCTGAGATCGGAGCAATAACGAACTTCTTTGTAGAGTTTTTCATTGGCTATATCCTTGTTCTACCCAAGCAACCACTGCGGTTGCCTTGTGTTATCGAACTAGGTGGGACCACCGTCTGCTGTCTTTTGCCACCGGGACAAGGTTTTGCGGATACTGGACACCTTCTGCGTTTAGGGATCTGCAGCTTTATCCATCAAAATGATATTTCCACTTGAGCGATTTCATTTCTTACAACTGCTCTTTTCTTACAACTGCTCGTTCAAGAAACTGACGATTTGACATCGCGTGGTGCGTTAGTCGTGCTAGCTAAAGATTGCTCACATCATTTGGAGGAGCATTCTAGAATGCGAGTTGTCTTTACGGTTCTAAGTGTTTCAGTGCTTCTTCCTGCCCTGGCTTATTCCGTAATTTGGGGAACTCTCGCTGTATGGTTCAAACTTCCCGGACCTGAGTGGCTAAAGTGGGTCGTTTGCGGTGGTTTCGCAGTCTTCGGCATGGGCACGCTAGTCGCAATGTTTACACGGGCGCGGTGGCGCTGGCTCGTTGTTTTCGCAACAGCTCTTGTTGCACTGAATTTGTGGTGGAACACGCTGGTCCCGCCGTCCGATGGGGATTGGTCTCCTGAGGTCGCGCAACAGGTTACTGGGTCAATTGAAGGGGATATCTTAACCCTAGAGAATGTGCGGAACTTCGATTGGCGAAGCGAAACCGACGTAACGGAGACATGGGAAACACGCAGTTACGATCTTTCGAAGATTGAGACAGTGGATCTTTTTATGTCTTATTGGGGTGGACCATCAATGGCTCATTTGATCTTGAGCTTCGGTTTCGCAGATGGGCAGTACCTTGCGTGGTCGAATGAGGTGCGTCGAGAGAAGGGAGTTTCTTTTTCGCCGGTTGCGGATTTTTTCAAAGCGCACTCGATTGCAGTCGTGGCAAGTGAAGAAAAGGATGTTGTGGGTTTGCGTTCTAACATTCAGAACGCTCGGGTTCACATTTTCAGACTTAGTTCAGTGCCCGGAAATCGCAGGAAGCTTATCGAAGGATATGTTGCTGCGGCGAACGGGGTCGCGGAAAAACCACATTGGTTTCATTCGGTGTTTACCAACTGCTCGCGTTCTGTGGTCCAGCTCGCGCGGTATATTGGAATCAAAATACCTATGGATTGGAGAATTATTGTTAACGGGTATTTTCCTTATTTTCTTTATGATAATGGCGCCATGAATACTGACCTACCGATCGAAGAGATATTTCGATTGGGTGATGTCACTAAAAAAGCTCAGGCCTTCGGCCTGGCGGACGGCTTTTCGGAAGCCATCAGAGAAGGTGTTCCGAGGCCTTAGGACGTGATACTTCTAAATGCGATAACAATCACCCTGGACCAGTCAAATAGGGCTGCTCGTATGACCAAATACAACCAATTGCTCAAGCTCACTCTGCTGATCTTGGGGCTAACGGTTCTGATTAGTGCTTGTTCACGACCTCCTGAATTGGTCGGGATAAAGAATCCAGAGGTCAGCATTGAAGAACAAGTTGGAGTGAAGAAGCAAAAGGTATTCATGGCGACGACCAGGGCAGCAACAGGCGTGCAGGGTGTTTTTTTCTCAGGAGACAGAGCAAAAGAAGTCGGCTTGGCGTCGGTCGATGTTACAATTCCCCCCACGCATAAGATTGGTGAATTGAAACGACCCAGGAAGTTGCCCCCTGATCCCAGCAAGGAGTTCACAATAATCGACCCTATTGTCTATTCGAGCGATGCGGGGTTTGTTTCCGCAGTAAACAAGGAATTGAACTCTCGCCCACCTTCTAAACGCACCATCCTTTTCTTTGTGCACGGCTATAATAACACTACCACTGATGCACTTTTGAGGCTTGCGCAGTTCGTTGAGGACTCTGGATACGAAGGAGTGCCAGTTTTAATGTCTTGGGCGTCTTCTGCTCAGACAACTGGGTATGTCTACGACTTAAACAGCACGCTGATTGCACGCAGTAAACTTCCTGAAATTGCAAGTGTTCTTCAACAGACCAACGCTACAAGTGTCAATATCTTCGCTCATTCGATGGGTTGCCTTTTAACTATGGAAGGTATTGTCAACTCCGTCGAGACTGGTCGCGCGCGAGGCATCACGAAAGTTGAAAACATCATGCTTGCTTCACCAGATATCGATATCGACTTATTCAGAAGCCACATGGAGGCGATCCCACAGTCGATCACCGAGAGAATCTTCATTTTGACGTCAGAAGATGACAGTGCTTTGAACTTCTCACGCCGATTGGCAGGTGGCATCCCTAGGGTTGGAGCATCTGATGCGGAGGAACTTGAAAAAGAATTCGGAGTTCTTGTCATAGACCTATCCGACATTGAGAACTCCGATTCTGGAAGCCACAGCAAGTTCACTGGGTCGCCGGAGGTCGTGCAGTTGATTGGGTTGGGTCTAAATTCAGCGAGCAGATTTGGAACCAGTTCAGCGCCTCCAATCGAACGGATTATGGCGAACTCACCCATTAGAGTGTTTGACTGACGCTAAAATACTATTTGTTCGTCGATGTGGCGACCTGTGATCAGGTATCTATAGACTTCTTGCAAAGTTGCTCGATCGAGTCGTCCGTTGGCCTGAAGCAATTTGCGAAGCCTGTCGCCTTCGATCAATGAGGCGTGCACGACAATACGGAAGAACTGGCAAAACTAAGGACCAACGGGCAGGTCTCTGACAGTCTGCTTTGTCCGCAAGTTTAACGTTAGGCTCTAGTGCTGAAAGTATCCTTAGTTTTTTAGGCCCTCTTATTTGGCGAGGTCTCCGACGATGCCAACTGCGTCGACGACCGTTGACAGGTCATCAGTAACTTCCAAAATCTCATCGTTGACGCGTATGTAACGATTGCCTTTTCCCGGAGGCTTTAATTTCCAGTCTGCAAGGTCTCCAATGTCCGTGTAGTCCAAGTCGCTGGGAAGCTTGGCGCCCCGTGTATATCTCTTTACTTGTCCTGGAGGCACAGCTTTCTGGCCCTTGCCTGGTTTGCGGTCCAGCTGAACTTTCTTGTCTTTTGAGTTTCCGCCTTTCTCTTTGGCGGATGCCAAATCAACGCCTCCAAATGTCAAGCTAAGAGCAAGCAACCAAACGAATACGGAATAGATCTTCACGCGATGTCCCTTCAATTTCACAGAGCTCTTACTAACAATGCACAAGCCACAATTGCTTTGGAAGCATCAAATTATGCAGCAATGATCGATGGTGTTCCAAACCATTGCGCTTGTCGGTCTGACTTTGAAAACGCCTGGACAGTCTGGCCATGATTGATGTGTGCGTGTATTTTTTTGAGCGAGCGCACATATCCGTGCCGAGTACTCTTTGGGGAGAGAGTATATGACGACAACACACACAGGTTATCTGCTTATTGCTGATATTACCGGCTACACACAATTTCTGACTTCTTCAGAAATGGATCATGCCAATCCGATCCTACAATCTCTTCTGGGAGTTTTGCTCGAGCAAGTTGGAGACCCGCTGCATTTCTGGAAAACCGAAGGCGATGCCGTTTTGGCGTATTCGACAAGGCAGGATTTTCCAGCGGGTGAGACGTTTCTGACCATTTGCGAAAATCTCTATAACGCGTTTGCGCTACGACGCCAGGATATAATCGCGAACACAACGTGCAACTGTAATGCTTGCGCAAATGTCAGCACATTGGACCTCAAAATCATCGCCCACCATGGCCAATTCGACGAAATGCAAATGGGTCCTACCAAGGACATATCCGGTGCCGATGTCATTCTAGTCCACAGATTGACCAAGACAGATGTTGCAGAACGTACGGGCATTCGCAGCTATGCCCTCTTCAGCGAAGCAGCCGCAGAGGCCATGGATATCAGTGAAATAATGGAGCCATTTTCGCAGGATATTGAACACTTTGGTGAAGTCCGCATGAAGGTCTATGATCTGGCTAAATCGTGGGAGCGCCTGCGCGCCAACCGCCAACGCCATTATCTCGCCGAAGAGGATGGCGTTTGGACTTTCCGACACCATTTCAACGCGCCTATCGGCGTGGTTTGGGAATTTCTGGTAGCTCCTGAGCTCAAACAGAACTGGATGGACCGCATCAAGACGGTCACGGTGGAAAATCCGCAAGGACGTCTTGCCCCCGGATCTAACTATCATTGCGCTCATGAGCTGGCAGACTTTTATTATCGCGTCACTGATTGGGAGCCGTTTGAGTACTTTTCGACGCGGATCCAAGATCCCGCCCGTCCGCACATCAGTCTGCCGGAAACCTATCATCTGACGGAAATCAATGGTGGCACTGATTTGCGCTACACATTCGGCGAAGCAACTGATGTAGCTGGAAACCGTTCAGAAATCTCGGAACAAGAGGCGGCGGCATTTCTGGCGGAATTTTGGGCTGCGTCCTTTGCGAAAATGGACAAAAAACTCGACCAATCCAATTAATGGCATATGGTGTAATGCCCAGCCTAAGGTCGAATTACCGGTGGATACTAGACCTGTCTTATCCTTAAGGTGGGCGATGGCGTCATAATCCAGCAGCTGTGCCCTCATAGATAATGGTCACGTCACCGCGCTACGTAAGTCACTTTTTAGTAGCGAAACCTTTTAAAGCAAAGCAGTTAGATCGACCCTTAGGCTGTTCCGCACACTCTCAGCATCATGCGTCGAAGTTCCAAATGTCGCGCTGAACCTTCCAGCCGTCGTTGCCTTTTCGAAAGTAAAGAACGTACTTTCCAGCAAGTTCTTGCCCACCCATTGAGCCTGTCAGCGTCCCCATCGTAACTGCAATGTCTCCACTGACATGAGCTGCGGTCGGATTGGCCAAAACGTTCTCCAGGCCACCATCAATTGCCGCCTGCCAATACTCTCGGATGGCAGCGTGGCCAGACATTGTAGGAGCACCAGGTGGCATGAGGGCTCCATCTTCGGCATAAGCGGCTGTTGCCATACCCGCATCCTTAGCATTGATCCCTTCAATGATGGACGCGTCGAGCGCCTTTACACTTTCAACATCTGACATCTTTTCCCCCTAAGTTTACCAGCTGGTGTCATCAGACTATCACAAAAGCCTGTTTCGATGCTCGTCTTCGTATGCCACGTGAGAAATACTTAAATTTGGGAAAGCGAGTTGTCGCGGCTTGGGCCGTCTTGACGCTGCACGTAAGGCGCATGATGGATAGCAGCTTTGTCCGCACAGCCGGTATTCGCTCCTTGTCGTGAACTTCGAATGTCCGCACCGAGCCCATTTTATACCTTTACAGGGGTAGGATTGTGCGACGGCTTGGTTAAAGAACTACCGCTCAATACATAAACTAGACGTTAACGGCATATTCCACGCACATTAAAGCACGTTATTTTATTCTAATAGTCAGATGTATTGGTGGGGGCTTCAATTCGGAGATAGCCAATATGCACGCAAAACGTTTTGATCGAATTCTGTTTGACGACTTCTTTAATGCCATTGATCAATTTATCTTGGAGCAGGCTCACGCTCCCGACGGACCCGAGCCGGTTACGCCGGCAGACGGCCAGATGTTGCGCGCACTCCTTCAGCCCACCACCGCTGAAAATCATGCTAGTGAGAGCTCCATCGATGACAACCAAGTGTTCGACACGGGCAATCCATTCGGCAGCTCTGATGTTGAAGGCAGAGATGGCCTGGGTATCTTTGAGCAGGCTCACGCTCCCACCGGGCTTGAACCGGTTACGCCGGCAGATGGCCAGGCGTTGCGCGCACTCCTTCAGCCCTCTGCCTTCGAAAACCAAACCAGTGTAGGCTCCGACGCAACCTTCGTTGACTACCAAGAGTTCAACATGGGCAATCCCTTCGGCGGTGGTGGCAGCGGCGGTGGCGGTGGTGGTCGACCGGGCGGCGGCGGTGGCGATGATGGCGGTGGTGATGGAGGCGGCGGTGGCAGCACTGTGGAAGCTACCTACACTTCGGGCACTCTCGATACCGGGTTCGACGATACTATCAACGTAGATACCAATCGCGGCACTAGTGATCCGTTTAATTTTCAGATCGAATTTGTAGGAAACGGGTCAGACTGGAACACTTCGATCGCGACAACCATACAAGGCTATGTCGAAGCGGCAGCGGAATTTCTTTCTTCGGTCATTGCATATGGCTTTACGGACGATGACAACGGCTTGAAATCAGATGGTACGGAGTTTGTGCTTGATGACCTCTATGTCGAAGTCAAACTTGAAACCGGTGCGCTGGGTGGAGAGGTTGCATCGGCAAATATTTACGCAGCAAACGACTGGGACGGCAACGGCACGGCTGAAACACCGGCTGGCGCCACCCTTACCATCGACCTTGCCGATGCGGCCTCTCTCGATGCACTCGGCGTGCTTGATGACACGATACTTCACGAGATGATCCACGCGCTGGGATTTGGTACCCTTTGGGATGTTGCGGGCAACGATTTGACAACTAAGTCGAAGGGCAATCTTGTATACACTGGGACAGAAGCTACGACTTTGTATGGAGATAATATTCCGGCGGAAGGCGGTGGCGGGCGCGGCACTTCCGGAGGTCATTGGGACGAGGCAGCCCTGGATGCCGAGCTAATGACCGGGATCGTTGAACAGACCGACACCATGTACCTGGCAGACTTTTCGCTCGCGTCTCTAGAAGACCTTGGGATCTATGAACTCGCTGTCGGATGGGAAGGCGAACTGGATGCTCTGAATGGCTCAAACGCTACGGGCGACGGAATCGATCTGATGGCCTGGTACGACGGTTTTCTTACAGCTTGAACTGCATCAAGTTAATTCACAGCGGTGCCAGTTAGTTCTGGCGCTTCTGTTTTCTTGGAAGCAAAGTTCGCAGCACATTGTGATAGCCAAAGCTGGTTAGTATACAACCCCTTATCCGTTTAGCTGCGTAAATGTTACTAATGGTTGCTTTGTCCGCAAGGCAGAAATTCTTTGCGGTTAGCGACTTGAACAGGTCTGGTTGTTCCCAAGCTAAACTGTGGCCTGCGCAATCAAGTACGGCCAGCGTTGTACGAGGGTATGTATCGCGCAGCGAACGACCGAATCGAGCCCAAAGCAGGCATCAATTGAAGGAAGATTTTGAGTGCCGAAACACCAGCTGAGCAAACGACTGCTTCAAGTCCGGAGCAGACACTCATTTGCTTGATTTTTTGGGTTTATGCGCCGTTTTTCTAGCGCTTCCGGTCGGCTTTCCGCAGACCATCGATTAACAATGCATTGTGTTGGGGAAGGCGATAGAGGACCAAGTCGCCGGACAGGATACTCCCGAGAAAGGCTGGAGCGAAATCTGCGAGCGCCTGTTCGTGTTGTCGACCGATTTCAGGTCGACCGAGATGCGCGGCACTGGCGATCATCACTGCGCGGCGGATCGGAGCGCGGGGCGTCATCTGGATGGCTCGCTCGCTCCATAGCATGGCGTCCTCGAAATCCGCGTCAGCGAAGGCTGCCTGAGCAAGCGACAAGTAAGCGTCGCCGACCCACAGATCCGTGTCACGTGGTGAGAGTTGGAGTGCGAGTTGGGCGTGCTCACGCGCTTCAATGGTTCGACCCACCAAAGACTCGTGCCATGCCAGAAAGAAGATGTTGCGGGCGAAGTTCGGGTTTAGTTGGAAACCCAAGTTAAAGTCGGCCTCGGCACCATCGAAATCGCCGCGGAAGTGACGAACCATGCCGCGGACGGAAAGGGCGCGTGGGTCAAGCTGACCGCCCCGGAATAGGGGCTCAACGCTCTTCTCCGCCATATTCAGTGTTTCAGTTGGGTCCTCATCGAACTGATATAAGTATCGCATTAGGTAGGCATATGCCTTGATCCAATGGGCCTGGACGTTGCGCGGATCGAGATCGATAGCGCGATTGGAGGTTAAAATGACTTCGTCGAATTTCTCCTGGGAGTGGAAGCCACCCGCGTAAAATATTGCCATTGCCTGAAGTGAGAGGTCATACGAGTTGAAGTCGATGCTATGTGCATTGGAAACTCGGCCGATTTCAGCCATAGAGATCTGAGGGGCGATGGCACCGACGACGTTGCGTGTAATTTCGTCCTGCAGCGCGAAAATGTCTTCAAGTGTGCGGTCGTAGCGTTCGGCCCAGACATGTGCTCCATTTGTGCAGTCAATTAGCTGAGCTGTAATACGAACACGGTTGGCGGAGCGCCGAATGCTGCCCTCGAGCATGTAGCGTACACCTAGTTCACGAGAGACCTGGTGATGAGTGACCGGGCGGCCTTTGAACGAGAACGAAGAGTTGCGGGCGATAACGAAAAGCTCTGGGAAGCGCGATAATTCCGTGATGATGTCTTCCGAGACGCCATCGCAGAAATATTCCTGCTCCAGGTCATTAGACATGTTCTGGAATGGAAGGACAGCGACGGAGGGTTTGTGGGCAGGTTGCAACGACATAATCGTATCGTCAGGTTTGTCTTCCATTTCCATTTTGTAAGCGCGCATGGGCACAGGAATGTTTTTTAGTGCGAGGTCGCCGAGGTCGACGAAGGAAATCTTAGTTTTGCCCCGAACTTGCCGGTAGGCGTCGTCAGATATTAGAACGCCGCCCGGCTTGGCCATGCTTTCCAGTCGGGCCGCAAGGTTGACCCCTTCGCCGTAGATATCGCCCTCGTCCAAAATCACGTCGCCAAGATGTAATCCGATGCGGAAGCTGATCCGGCGATTTGCTGGGTTCGCAGCTTCTGCTGCGGAGAGTGCTTTCTGGAGGGCGGCCGCGGCCTCAACGGCAGCAACGACAGAACTAAATAGTGCGAGCAGGCCATCTCCGGTAAGTTTAACGATCTGGCCATTGGCCCCTTGGATGCTTGGGTCGATAATATCCCGACGCAGGTCTTTGAGCCGAGAAAGCGTACCCTCCTCATCGGCCGCCATGAGCCGGGAGTAACCGACCATGTCGGCGACAAGTATAGCGGCAAGTCGGCGGGTCATATGCAATTCCTGTCGGTGATCACCCGTTGAAGCTATCAAGATTGGCAATTGCCTGCCAATAATCGCGATTGAATGTATCGAGCCCGTTGCGGTTGTCCATTGAGTGAGCAGTTTTCCGAGCCCAATGCATGACAGATTAGGCTTATTTCTTATGCTATGTTAGCCTGCCGAAAGATCGCAGTTCATAAGCCGACCAGTGCTTTCTTTGCGATCGGCCTTTATTTTGTGCACCCAGGTCCACTGATCGGCTCTTAGGGAAACCGTCTATTAGGCGGGTGAACTTGAAACGACGGGGGAAGATTATGACAGCCAAGACATTAAGTGAACTCCGTGACTTTTTACGCGGGGAAGTCATAACTGAGGATGACGCCAACTATGAAGACGCGCGTAAGGTCCACAACGGGATGATCGACAAAAAGCCCGCTGTGATCGTGCGGGCCGCCAATGCTGGAGACGTGATGACGGTCGTCAACTACGCGCGCGACAATGGGCACGACCTGTCGGTTCGTGGCGGCGGGCATAGTGGCCCAGGCTTTGGCACAAATGACGGAGGGGTCGTCATCGACCTGTCGCACATGCGCAGCATCCGTGTTGATCCTGGCGCAAAGACAGTTCGCGCCGAGGGTGGCGCAACGTGGGGCGATTTTAACTCTGCTACCAGTGCGTTTGGCCTTGCCACGACGGGCGGCGTAATATCGACGACGGGCATCGCCGGGCTCACGCTTGGTGGCGGGATCGGTTACCTGTCGCGCGGGCATGGTCTCTCTCTTGATAACCTGATTTCGGCGGACGTAGTGACAGCGGATGGCAAGATGCTGATCGCCAGCGAAGACGAAAACGCCGATCTTTTTTGGGCGATCCGTGGTGGCGGCGGCAATTTCGGTGTCTGCACCTCACTCCAGTACAAGCTTCAGCCGGTGGACACAGTTTACTGGGGTCCGATGTTCTTTGAGATCGAAGAGACTGAGACGATCTTCAAGTTCTACCGAGATTACATAAAGACGGCACCGCGCGAGATGGGAGCCTTTCCAGCCTTCCAGATAGCTCCGCCGCTGCCTTTTATCCCAGAAGATCGCCACGGCGACATGTTTTGCGCCATCGTCGCCTGCTGGTCAGGCGATCCGGCAGAAGGAGAAAAGCAGTTCAAGGCATTCCACGAAGTCGCCGAGGTCAAGGCTGAACATGTCGGTCCTGTGCCTTATCCAGCTATCAACGCGGCCTTCGATGGCCTATTTCCAAAGGGCATCCGGCAGTACTGGAAGGGCAATTTCGTCAAGGAACTTACCGATGAGGCAATCGCCGCCCACGTCAAGCACGGGCCCAACGCGCCGACGGTCAGCTCCACCATGCATCTTTACCCGATCGACGGCGCCTGTCACGACGTGGACGCGGACGCAACGGCGTTCGGGCATCGGGATGCCAATTTTTCGATGGTTGTTCTGGCCGCATCTGACGATCCGGCCGACGATGCAGCGCATACCAAGTGGGTGCGTGATTACTCAGATGCGATAGCGCCTTACTCCGAGCCTGGCGGGTATATCAATTTCATGGATGATGATGATGCTGGGCGCGCGCAGGAGAATTTTGGCGGCAACTATGAGCGGCTTCTCAAACTGAAGCGTCAGTACGATCCGGACAACCTGTTTCGCATCAACCAGAACATTGCTCCTTAGATCGAAGGTACTGAATTAGATATGGCCTGCCTTGTCATCTTGGTTGTTGCTGACGGGGCAGGTCAGAACATTTTACACTTATAGAAGGGAACACCTCATGATGATCGCGCGATGGACCTGCGAGGCCAAGTTCGGAATGAAATCAGAGACGTTGGCGCTTCACAAAGAATGGGCCGAGCAGATCGGCTCGCAGACAGATATCGATATGTCGAAAAGCCGGATCTTTACCGGTTCGGTTGGCGCTAAGGAAGCAATCATTCAAGACGAATTCGAGATCGAAAATCTCGCCGAACTGGATGCGTTTTTCAATAAAATCGCTTCGATCAAGATGCATGCCGAATGGGGGAAAAAGATGGGGGAAGTGATAGTTTCCGGCTCAACATATTGGGAGGTTTTTCGCGTCGTGGAGTAAAAGACCTGGATCGCCCAGAACGTCATCCTAGCGGCCGGCTGAGAATAGCTGCTTTGAGCCCAGAGCGGACCAAATAGTTTCGCCTAAGTTTTGTTTTAGGTGGCCCCAAATTGGTGAAAGTGCCATCTAACTAATGGGCCAGTTTCAATCCAACGGGAGGCCGGTACTTTCGAAAATTGCGTCTAAATCCTTACTCTAGCGCCTCTAACTTTACGGTCAGCCGTTACTTGCAAGTTCGTCTTCCGCCTCTCCATCCGGGGTTTGAACTATTCCCTCCGGTTCTCCATCAGCATCATCGTCCTCCTGGCCGTCGGCATAAATGCTTCCGTCGTCCGAAGTGCCAAGTGTGGCTTTTACCGATTCTTCATCGGGATTGGAGGCGCGGACGGCGCCAAGGACGCGGTCTTGCTGTTCCTCCGCGATGATTGTGTCGTCAGAAAAGTCGCCTTTGTAGTGCCCCAACAGGCTGGCTTCCGCGTCATGCACCGCCTCCGCGGCCGCCAACTGATCGTCGGTCGGCTGCCCTATCTTATTTCCGTCTTCATCTGTTGTTACGTCGTGCGCATTTTTCACCGCTTGTGCGGTTTCCAAGTCTTCGGGCGCAATCGTACCGGGGGTGGCCGCCTCATCGGCAAGAACCTGTTCAGCTTCCTCCAGCGTCATCGGAGCCGTGTCCAAATAGTCATACGCCGCAGCAATTTCCTTCACTTCTTCAGGGCTCAAGTCGTAATCTTCACCCATGACATGATTGAAATTTGCGTCGGCTACGGCGAGGCCAGCGGCCAGGCTCACCGGCCCTGTACCTTTCGCATACTGTCCGTTCGCGATATGCGCGAGTTTTGCATTTACACTGGAGTTAATGGCACCATTCAATTTGCCGAGGTTACGCGGGGCAAGCGTGCCATCATCAAGGAGTTTTGCTTTTCTGCTTGGTGGTCTCGGGGATTGCGCGACACTCGCATTACTTGTTCGTGTTGTGGTGGTCCGTGCCTTGTTCCCTTTGAATAGACCTTTGACACCGTTTTGCTTCAGGTTACGGCCCAAGGCCTGAAAGTCTTCCTTCACAGCCCGACCCAAACGACTGCCGCTCTTTGATTTATGACTTTTGCTGGCAGACTTCGTTCTTGTCCCGTTTAGCGTTTTGTCGGAACCCCATCCCTTTTTGGCACCTTTTTCACCGCTGTTGCCGCCCTTTCCGCCACCGTTGCCACCTCCATTATCCCCTTTTCCGCCGCCGTTGCCCCCACCTTTTCCGTTACCATTTTTTGCATATGCGTAATCGGTGGCGAAAACGGTCACGATTGGCGCGACTACAAATGCAGACAGCACGAGTGCGGAGACACTCACTTTAAGGAAGTTCAACACGTAAGAAATCCTTTTTACTTAGCGAAATACAGATTAGCGGCGACGTGCAAATGCCACACTTAAGAGTGTTGTCAAAACGGGGCCAGAATGTGGCAACGATCCGACATTTCGGAGTGGATATTTTTAATTTAACATTAACAGCTTAGCCGTTACTCCCAAAAGAATCACCTGGGAACATAAGACTGTTGACAATGGCGGTAATTTTAAAGTTTTTGTCTCCAAAAGAGATCAAAAAAAAATCGCTAAAACGGAAATAATAGGGGCGTTAACACTCGGTTAATGTGAGGTCTGAAAAAGAATAAATAGTTTTTACGAGTTGACTATGGTTAAGCAAAGCAAAAGGGAGCTATTCCCACCTTTAAACGACGACGAGGTCGAAACGTTTGGGCCGAACAAGAATAGCTCCCTAAAACTTATGATAAGAAAAGCTATATTTGCGGCCCCAATATTGTTGTTTTTTCTTCTACTGGCCTTTTTTCTAAATAGAGCGTCCGTCGCAAGCTATGTATCGATCCTGTAGTAGAAGAAGGCTTTTGCCCTGAGATAGACAATGAGAATCCGCGCTTTTAGACCAAACAGCGAAAGATAGCTCTGTTCGTTCACTCCGTCTGCTGAGCAATCATTCAATTGAATCCGGAGCTCTGCGCCGCAGCAAACGGCCTCTGCGTCTGCACTGCCGTCTTTGGTTCAGCCCTCGACGAATCTCCTCTCTCGTTTCGGCGACGAAAAGATGCGCTTCTTGTGGAACGCGCAATACTCCGGACTTGTCGTACTGGGCCAGCTCAGCGGCCACTTCTGCCACAACCGCTTCAGCAATATCGTCACTCGCCTTTCTGAGGTCCACCTCCCGCAGGTCTTCAAAAACGGCGTTCAAGCACAAAGGCGTCATGACGGCTGATTTGGAAGCCTGCGTCCGTCAGAAGGTTCGAAATTAAGTCTCCATCGCGGAACGAAATCGGCGCCTTCTCCATTGTCGCTTGCGCCAGTGGTCCAAACATAGCCGGCACAATATGGCTGTCACATTTGAGAGTAGCTTCTTTGGTCAGTCGGAAATTGTCTGCTGCCATCAACCTACCTTTCTGGCATTCGCCGATAGTATAGAGTGGTTTATTACTCTGGGAGGCGAGAGTGGATTTCAATCGGAGCAATCAATCCACCGGCGATGTTCCGAACCATGTGTTGAACCTTAAGCGCGGTATCATCGCCCATGATAAGATGAAGACCCAGTGGTGGAGGGCCATCTGCACGGCTTTGCGCGGCAGCCAGATCGGCGAAGAACTGTTTGGCAAATTCAGTGCGGTCGATCCGGTCACTCACCTCGAAACCAACGGACTTCAAAGCAGCCTCATACGTCTCTGGTGATGCAAGTGAGCTTTGATCTGAAGAAAAAGCCCAAGGCGCCGGATAGTCCATTTGTCCCTCTCCGACTAGCATCACATCGTAAATTGCAAAGATTCCTCCTGGCTTGAGGACCCGTTTCGCCTCGCGCGCTATGCCTAGTTTGTCCGCGATGTTCATGCCAACGTGGATCATATAAGCGGCGTCCATGGAACCAGCTTCTATCGGCAAATCGAGCACGCTGCCTTCGATAAGTTGAACCCGATCCGATAACCCTGTCCATTCTGTGAGTGTCCGTCCGGTTTCCACAAACTCAGCGGTCAAATCAACGCCGGTTACGTGCGCTCCGGTAGCTGCCGCGACATAGCGTGCCGGACCGCCGAGACCGCATCCAAAATCGATAACCCGGCTTTCGGGCGTAAGGCCAAGAGCCTTCACAAACGGTTCGGTTGCGAGGCGCCCACCAACGTGAAACTCGTCAACTGGAGCCAAGGCGTCTTGAGAAAATGGTGGGGTTAGGTTCAGCGCAGCGCAACCATCAGAAATCTGCTGGAGCAGGTGTCCGGAATGGTAATGGTGCGCGACTTCATTCGGATTAGTCATTACACAGCCTCTCTAATCGATGCAGTTAGGGTACACGCGGTTATCCGAAATGTCTGCCTTGTCCGCGGTGCGGATGTTCAGCGATAGTTTGATGTCTGTTCTGCTCCTCTTTTCGGAGTTCCATGAACGGTGTAGAAAAAGTCTGTTTACAGCCCTAAGTGCACAATTCGTGGGACCCCCCCCTTAAAAGTTTCACGCGAAAAAATCTGACTACCCCCACCGGTCCCTAGCTTTTAGCCCTAAGACTTTTGATGCCCCCCCAAGGAGACCTTCATCGAGTTGGCGACGGTGCAGTACCAATGCTCTGTCCTTTGCTGAGAATGACTTCGCCAAAGAACCGAACATACCGATCTGCTTCTTCAGATTTTGGGAAACGTGCCGGCAAAGCAATAGAACCATCCTTTCTCAGCAATTGCACCAACGCCTCAAAATTGAAGGCGGTCTTGGCAGTTACGAACGCTTCCCATTCACGAAGAGCAGATGCGTCTCTTTCGTCGAACCAATGATACGCACCACCACATGTCGCACCGAGCTTGATTTCTATGTTCTTTCCTATGTTCTTATTTTGCGCGACAACGTTGTCGCCTTTCCGGTACAGGTCTGTCGCCCTTTTGCGTATTTCAATGTCGTGTTCAGTGTCGCGTTCGGCATCTCGCGGCACGCTGATCTGAAATGTGCGACGAACGCCGCGTCGACGAACACGCGTGATCCAACCGCACACTTCGAGTTCCCGAAGATAACGCTGGATGCTGCGCTCATGAACGCCAAACGCGCTGGCGAGCGTTGTATTTCTGGCCCAGAAGCAACCATTCGCTTTTGACACAAACTGATCGCAGACGAACATTGCAAAGTGCTTGGTTCGTGGTGCCAGATGAGCTGAACTTTGAATTCGCCTCTTCCAATGGTAGCGAAGTTTCGTAAATGGAGCCGTTCGAGCCATTAGCCCTCTCCCCCGACACCTTCGCTTCGCGAAATCATCCACGCATCGAGATCAGAGCGCTTGTAGCGGATGGATCGTAAACCGATCCGAATAAACCTCGGTCCCGTAACGCTACCGATACCCATGCGCAGTTTTGCGAGATAGCTTTGGCTTATTCCGGTGTATTGAGCAGCTTCTTGTGTTGTCAGATAGTGCGCCTGCATGGCCTTGCTCCTTTGAGTATGTCTAGGAACAAAAAAGGCGTAGGTGGCATTTTCGTCATGGGTCGTCAGAAAGAAAGAATCCTTCTAACGACCCACATGTTTTTTCCAGCCTCTAAATGCCGACGTTGGAAGCTCTTCAATACCAAACACCTCGAACATATCGCACAGGAATCGATAGAATGGACCACCTTCATTCATCGCTTTAGGAACTCGGATTGTGTCTGGGTGGCGCTCACAAAGCCTGACACAAGCCGAGACTAAGCGCCAAGCTTCAATTGCCTTCTTCCCGACCGGCTTGCCCTGAGCAGCAGCAGTTTCAGCATCTTTAATCAATTCAATATAGTAGCGAAGTCTCTTGAAGAACTCTACTTCGGCCATCATCGCCTTCCAATGTGGTGTTTCTTCAATTGCATCGTTTAACCAGACGTTACGAACATCAGCCACTTTGTTTTGATTTCGCAAACCACTCCGATTCAATGCGCCGATGCGAAACGCATCACTGACGGGCGTAGGAAGCCGATCCAAGATTTCTCCTGCTTCGTTTAGGCGTGTTCTGAGCCTAGCGAGGTCTTCCAGAGCCTCTTTAGATGACCAGAACTCGTCTAGTTCATGAGCTTGGTCGAAATTTAGGTAATGGGCCATCCAGCCATAGCTTTCGTTATCAAAGCGTTCGTACTTATCAAAGTGCTTTCTCAGGAGGCGAATTAACTCCGTATTGAATTCGCTGGGCTCACTACTAAACTCCGCTGGATATGGCATATCCAATTCAGGTAAGTCGGAATCGACAGGCCAAATCCAATCCCGCTTAGACATTACAATCCACCGCGTTCCTCCTTGTCCTGCGGGTCAATTCCCGACACACAGAATCCATCGCTGGTGTGAGGGCGTCTAGCGACGGCTTCACGTAGCGCTGACCGGTGATTGATAGCGGCGTGTGATTGAGAAGGCGTCCTACAATCTCTTCCAATATTCCAGCCTCCATGGCGACCGTCGCGAATGTCCGACGATGGGAATGAATGGACCATTGCATACGCTGGAGCCCTTTCAAATGGCCACTCGGTGACTTCGGAGAGGGAAAGACCCATTGGTGATGAAGGCCCCGTAAAGGAGCAAGTATCTCGTGATGCACTTGCGATATGGGGAGATCAAAACTGCGCCCGTTCTTGGTCATCGGCAAATGTATGTGATCTTTCTGCACGTTCTTCCATTCGAGCGTCAGTGCCTCGGTTTTGCGAAGCCCTGTGAACAAGAGCAATTCGTAGAATACCCTGTGGATCGGGTTGTAGAGCTCATCAACGGCCTCGCGCCACGCGTTCAAATCCTCAATTATCGAGCCATTTGGTTGTTCCTCATACCACTCTATGGCCATCGTTGGGCTTTCCGGCAGATCATGCACCCGCCGCGCGTGATTCCAGACTGTCCGAAAGTACTTCAAAGTGTGATTTGCGGAGGACGGTGTCGCGGCCATCGACCTATGGCGCTCAACCACCATGGATTTTGTGATCTCATTCAGCGGCAGGCGTAGCCAATCTTTCAAATGAAGCTCGAACTGCTGCCGCAACCCGGACCGGTGGGCCTCAGACCGAAGCTTTGGACGTGCCAGATAAGTTTCCATAGCTGTCTCAAGAGTGGGTGCTCCAATCTGCAGTTGCCTGCCTGCTCCCCTGCCCCAGTCCAACGCAAAACCCAATGCAGTTTGTCGTGCGACGTCCGCAGAGATCAGAGGGTGCCGGCCGATTAAAACCCGCCGGGTTTGCCCTCCGACATCTTTCTGGAAGTACCAGGTTTTGGACTGCTTGCCGACGAATAGAACGAGCCCTTTGACCTCGCTATCCCAGTGCTTGGCAGTGCCCTTTTTTGTCTGTGGAACCTTGCGGGCGAAGGTCTCTGTGAGCTTTGGCGTTTTGTCAGTTTTTTGTCGGAAGTGAATTGAAACTCAAGGAAACTCGAGGAACGAGTATCAATCAAATAAATACATAATATGAATGGCTTGGCAACTGCAGGAATGCCTGGGAAACTCATAACGCTTGCTTGGAAGGCTGAGGTAATAGCCAGTATACGACGCCCGCTCAGCAGGTGGCGGTTTAAGCGATGCATCTGACCGCGTCAAGCGCAGTTCGCCGGGTGGAAATCAAAAAACCTGCCTCAGGCAGAGGGCAGGCTTTTGGACAACCACGTACAGGATTTCAGGTCAGAAGATATCCGGATCATTGTGTCCGCCTGCAAGGGCGCAGGCGGCAACCCGATTTTCCGTGCAGGTGTTGTAGTCGCGGCCACAAGAGCGTCCTGCAAGGGCACACCGACCTGTTCAACCAGGGTTCTGACAGCGGTCGTCAAATCCAGATCGGCGCCAGCCAAAGTTCCATCGCCAAGGGTCAGCCGCCCATCTGTGCGCGTAATGCGACGCCCCTCCAGTTTGAACTCGGTTTGATCCGTTCCAGCCACAGCCATTGCATCACTGACAAGAAAGATCCGGCCGGGTCCGGTTTTGGCAGCCCAGGCGGTCCGCATCACTTCGGGATGCACGTGGATACCGTCGGCGATCAGACCTGCAGACAAACCCCCATTGGCCAAAGCTGTGCCAACAAGGCCAGGCTCGCGATTGCCCATCTGGCTCATCGCGTTGAACAGATGAGTGACGCAAGATGCCCCAGCTTTGGCATAGCGCTGGCAGGTTTCGAAATCCGCATCGCTATGGCCCAGCGACACCAATGCGCCGACCTGCTTAAGTTCCATGACCTGTTCCAGTGTCACTGCCTCGGGGGCGAGCGTCACTTTCAGGCATGGCAGCAACTCGGCCGCCCTGATCAGCGCATCAAGGTCCGCATCCCCCATGGACCGGATCAAAGAAGCGTCATGCGCCCCTTTTCGGGCAACCGACAGGTGCGGCCCTTCCAGATGAAGGCCGGCAATGCCGGGAACCCCTGCCCGGATCGCCTGAACAGCGGCCTCGATGGCAGCCGCCGTCTTCTCTGCCGTGTCGGTGATCAGCGTCGGCAACAGATGCGACACACCAAGCCGCTTGTGTGCCGCAGCTATCCGGCCAAGAGTTTCGACGGAGGGGTCGTCATTGAACATCACCCCGTCCCCGCCGTTGACCTGAAGGTCGACATATCCGGGGCTCAGGATATCTCCGCCCAGATTAACGATGACCCCTTCGCCCGATGCATCCGGTTCGCGTCCAAGAATAGTCAGGTTCCCACCGACGAGCCGCACCGGCCGATCACTCAGCAACTGCGCACCGTCAAATATTTTTCCGTTTCTGAATGTTATCGCGCTGGCGCTCATACCGTCTCGGTCACTTTCTTCAGGTGTCGCGGGGTATCGGGATCAATTCCGCGATTGTCAGCTACGGCTTCGACCATGCCATAAAAGGCCGTGATCGCCGTTATCGGATCTGTCAGCCAGTGATCGGTGCGCACAACCGGCAAAGGTTCGGCCCGTTTGACCTTGTCCGTCGCTGCAAACACGGTCGCACCTTTTTCTGCCAGCGCATCGGCCGCTTCAGCCGCATTTTGCTCGGCGGCGTCGCGGGCGGCAAACACAATCGTTGGAAACCCCTCGTCGACAATGGAGACAGGTCCATGCAGCACTTCGGCGGCCGAGTAGCTTTCGGCGTGGATTTGGCAAGTTTCCTTGATCTTGAGGGCGGCTTCGTTGGAGATCGCCAGCGAGGGTCCGCGGCCAAGAGTAAACAGCGACCGCCCGTCGATGGCCGCGGCTGCGGCAGACCAGTCACATCGCGCGGCGGCGGCCAGATGATCTGGCAGCGCGTGAATGGCGCGCAACAGCGCACCATCGCCCTTGATCTCGGCCAGCAGCCACAGCCCGGCAACAAGCGATGTTACAAATGTCTTGGTGGCCGCCACGCTCAGCTCGGGGCCCGCGTGGATCGGCAACACCGCGTCCGCCACCTCGGCCAGGCGCGATTCTGTGTTGTTGGTGATCGCCATTGTAAGCGCGCCTGACGCCTTGAGCGATCGGGTCATTCCGACGATATCCGGGCTTTGACCTGACTGGGAAACCGACAGGCACAGTGTTCCGTCTGCTTTCAGATCAACGCCATAAATTGAGCTGACGGAAGGCCCGACCGAGGCCACCGGCAAACCCAGCAGTAGCTCGCTGGCGTATTTCAGATAAGTGCAGACATGATCGGACGAACCGCGCGCCACTGACACCAGAAAACGCGGATCGGCATCGCGCGCCAGTTGGGCCGCCGTCTGGATCTGGGCCGCGCCCTGAGACAGCAGCCGTTCGACCGCGTCGGGAATTTCCAGAATCTCCCGGCGCATTTTTGTGGTTTCTGCGGACATAAGAGTACCGGCCTTTCCGTGTTACAACCGCAATTCGGCTACGAAATCGTAGGCGTCACCGCGATAGAGGGATCGGGTCAGTTCCGCGACCCGTCCGTTTTTCAGAAATGATATGCGTTCTATGTTCAGCCCTGCTGCGCCTTCGGGAACAGCCAGCAAATCCGCTTCGCGCGCCGCCAGGTTAAGGGCTGAAATCTTCTGCACCGCACGAACCGGGCGATGCCCCAGATCGTCGAGCACTTCATACAGGGATGTGGTCACTTCGATCGGGTTGGGCAGGATGTCCAGCGGCAAGGCTGCCCGTTCCAACGCCAGCGGTCGGCCATCGGCCTCGCGCAGGCGATAGATACGGGAAATCTGCTCGCCCTCGGACAGGTTCAGGGCGTTCACTTCCTCGGCAGACGGCTCGAACACTCCGCGCTCCAGCCATTTCGAGGTGGTTTGCATGCCCCGGCTGGCCATATCCTCAGTGAAAGATGTCAGGTGCGTCAGCGACTGCTCGACACGGGGCAATCGCTGGCGAATGAACGAACCCGAGCCCTGCCTTTGCTCGATGACGCCTTCCTGCACCAGCTCCTGAATGGCCTTTCGGATGGTCACGCGCGAAAGATCTGTTATTTCAACCAGTTCCCGCTCGGAAGGCAGCGAAGAGCCCGGCGGCAGCACGCCCGTATCGACACCTTCCTGCAATCTGCGTCGCAGTTGCACATAACGGGGACCGTTGTCGCGGCCCAGCCACGCATCGGGGCGCAGGAAATCAGTTATACTCATGCTGAACCTCCCTCGCCAGTTCCAGTGCCCCTGCCATAGGCTCTCCCAATGGCGGGCGAATGCAGGATTGCATGTCCGGCGGCAGATAATCGGCATAGTGCTTTGCAATACCGCCGGTCAGGCAAATCGTGACGCCGCTTTGCCAGCCCAATTGACCAGCGGTTTCCACGACATAATCCGCCCCTGCCCGCATGATCCGCACGGCGGCGACGTCGCCGTTTCCGGCAGCTTTCGTGACTTGGGGCGCGAGTTCGCCGAACTGAAATGGTGTGGCCCTGCCGGCAAACTGCACGATACCGGGCGCGCCCCCAAGATCGGACAACAGGCTTCGCGTCAGGTCGGACCGGGTATGAACGCCATCAAGTGCGCTCAGCGTTCGGGACAATGCTTGCCGGCCAACCCATTGCGCCGATGCCTCGTCACCAAGAACGGGGCCCCAGCCACCCGCGAACCGCATGACGCGGTTCCGCTGCGACGCCAGGAACGAACCGGTTCCGCAATGGACCACGACGCCATCCTGCGCGCCCAGCGCGCCCCGAACCGCAGCAGGCCTGTCGTCTTCGACACGCGCGCAGGCAAACCCCACCGCATCTCTAAGTCTTTGTGCCAAAGCGGCATCTGTCACACCGGCGAGACCGACAAACGCAGGCAGGCCGATCAACGAACGGGGATCAACGCCAAGCTTTCCCGCCAACGCGTCAAGCCCGGCCCGAATCTGACCCACGGCACCATTAAAATCCGTCGAAACATTCGCAGAGCCAGCTTCAACCTGACAGACACTTCCCGCAATGGCGCAGGCAACGCGGCATCGCGTTCCACCACCATCCACGGCCAAAACAGCATCTGCAAGGGACTCAGTCATGACAATACCATTATAATACCTTTAAGCTTTTTGAAAGACTGAATTAGACCGAAATCAACAAGAAACTGCCAATTATCGCGCCAAGCGCCGGCAAATCATGAAAAAAATAAAGTCTTGGACAATTGGTATTAAATAGGTATTGTAAACCGATCAACAGGGGGAATCCTTTGACGCTGCCATCAACAGAACAAGTGCACAGCGCTGCCGCCAACCTGGATTCGGGCGACCTTTCCGCCTCGGCATTGCTGCTGGCCGAGGGCCAGATAGCGGCGGCGCAATCCGTACGTGACGCGGCCGATGCGATCGCAAAGGGTGCGCACGCAATGGCACGGACGATTCAGGCAGGCGGAGTTCTGCATTACACTGCCGCCGGATCTTCCGGCCTGATGGCCGCAGCAGACGCGCAGGAACTGGGCGGAACCTTTTCGATACCGTCCAACCAACTGCGCATTCATATGGCCGGTGGCCTTCCAACCGGGGTGGAAATGCCCGGTGACGCCGAGGATCTGCAGGACGGGCTTGACCAGGCTTTCAGCGCGTTAGGCAAGCGTGACACGGTCATCGCGGTCTCAGCCAGCGGCTCAACCGCCTATACGGTGGCAGCCATCGAGATTGCCCGTGCGCGCGGCGCCTGCGTGATCGGTATTGCCAACAATACCGGCAGCCCACTTTTGCAGAAGGCCGACATTCCGATCCTGCTGGCAACACCGCCCGAACTGGTTTCGGGTTCGACCCGCATGGGGGCCGGAACCGCGCAGAAGATCGCCCTGAACATGCTGTCCACGCTGATGGCGCTGGAACTGGGTCATGTTCACGACGGCATGATGGTCAACTTGCACGCCGACAATGACAAGCTGCGCGCCCGGGCCACCGGCATCGTTTGCCGCATCGCCCGCGTCCACAGCGAAACGGCCAACCGGGCGCTGGCGATTGCAAAAGGCGAGGTAAAACCCGCCATTCTGATCGCGGCGCTTGACCTGACATTACTCGAAGCAACCGCGCGACTGCGCAATGCAAATGGAAACCTGAGCGCCGCACTGGCGCAGGACACATGACTGCTAACCAACTGGGAGAGAGAAATGACATATAGAAGTCTGAAACTGGCCTTGCTCGGCTTGACGCTGGCCGCGACCGGCGCCATGGCCGAGGATGTGACGCTGACCATCGAAAGCTGGCGCAATGACGACCTGACTTTGTGGCAAGAGCAGATCATTCCGGCGTTCGAGGCCGCAAACCCGGGCATCAAACTGCAATTCACCCCGTCGGCCCCGGCAGAATACAACGCGGTTCTGAACTCGAAGCTCGATGCAGGTTCGGCCGGAGATCTGATCACCTGCCGTCCTTTTGACGCTTCTCTGGCCCTGTACGAAGCTGGTCACCTGACCGATCTGTCCTCGGTCGAGGCGATGAGCAACTTCTCGGACGTGGCCAAGTCCGCGTGGCAGACGGATGACGGCTCGGCCAGCTTCTGCGTTCCGATGGCGTCGGTGATCCATGGTTTCATCTACAACAAGGATGCGTTTGCCGAACTGGGTATTGAAGTCCCAACCACAGAAGATGAATTCTTTGCCGCGCTCGACAAGATCAAGGAAGACGGCAGCTACATCCCGATGGCGATGGGCACCAACGACCAGTGGGAAGCCGCCACGATGGGCTATAACAACATCGGTCCGAACTATTGGAAAGGCGAAGAAGGTCGGCAGGCCCTGATCGCGGGCGAGCAGAAACTGACCGATGAGCCGTGGACAGCCCCCTACGCCACTCTGGCACGTTGGAGCCAATATCTGGGCGACGGGTACGAGGCGCAGACCTATCCTGACAGCCAGAATATCTTCACGCTGGGCCGCGCTGCGATCTACCCTGCCGGTTCATGGGAGATTGCCGGTTTCAACTCGCAGGCGGATTTCGAAATGGGCGCGTTCAAGCCCCCGGTCCAAAATGCGGGCGATACCTGCTACATCTCGGACCACACCGATATCGGCATTGGCATGAATGCTGCCACCGAGCATCCCGAAGCGGCAGAAACCTTCCTGGCCTGGGTCGCAAGCCCCGAGTTCGCCGAGATTTTCGGCAACGCCGTGCCCGGCTTCTTCCCGCTGTCAAACACTCCGGTAGAACTGCAGGACCCGCTGGCCAAGGAATTCGTCGGCTGGCGCGACGAGTGTGAATCGACCATCCGCTCGACCTATCAAATCCTGTCGCGCGGCACGCCGAACCTTGAAAACGAAACCTGGGGCGCATCGGTCGCCGCCATCAAAGGCGCCAGCACCCCCGAGGAACTGGGCGCAGAACTGCAGGAGGGTCTGTCCTCCTGGTACGCGCCGCACCAGTAAGTCTGGCCTCAACCTTACCCGGGCGGCGATGATCGCCCGGGTATACCCGACACTCCATTGAAAGCAGTCCGATGAACCGCCCCCGCTTCCGCTGGCATATCGTTGTTTTTCTGGCACCCGCAGTGCTGGTTTACACCGCAGTGATGATCTTTCCGCTGTTCAACACGCTGCGTCTGGCGCTTTACACCGAAATCGATCAGAGCCGCGTCTTCGTTGGATTGCAGAATTTCCAAACGCTGTTTTTCGACCCCATATGGTCTGAACAGTTCTGGAACGCATTGGGCAATAATTTCTGGTTCTTCCTGATCCACATGCTGGTGCAGAACCCCATCGGGATCGCGCTGGCCGCCCTGCTCAGCCACCCGCGCCTGAGATTTGCAGCATTGTACCGGTCGGCCATCTTCATCCCCACGATCCTGAGCTTCGTGATCGTCGGGTTCGCTTGGAAGCTTATCCTGTCACCGATCTGGGGCATCGCGCCGTCCATGTTGGACGCCATCGGCCTCAAGTCTCTTTACGCACCGTGGCTGGGGAAAGAGGAATACGCGTTGACCACGCTGGCGCTGATCTCGGTCTGGCAATTCGTGGGCATCCCGATGATGCTGATCTACGCCGCCCTACTGACCATTCCGGAAGAAATTCTCGAGGCCGGAGAGATCGATGGCATCACCGGTGCCGCCGCATTCTGGAAAATCAAACTGCCGCTGATTCTGCCGTCTATCGGCATCATCTCGATCCTGACATTCGTTGGTAATTTCAACGCGTTCGACCTGATCTATGCGGCCCAAGGCGCACTGGCGGGGCCTGATTTCTCGACCGACATTCTGGGCACTTTCATGTACCGCACCTTCTTCGGCTTCCAATTGCAATTGGGCGATCCGCATATGGGGTCCGCAATAGCCGGTGCGATGTTCGCCATCATCCTCGTCGGTGTCTGCATCTACCTGTTCGGCATCCAGACCCGGATGCGCCGGTATCAACTGTGAGGGGCAAGCGATGAACAAGGCACGTCATAACCCCCTCAATATGTTCGCGATGCACGGCGCGCTGATCCTCTACACGTTGATTGCACTGTTCCCGGTCTTCGTGATCCTGATCAACAGCTTCAAATCCCGCCGCGCCATCTTTCGCGAACCGCTGGCTTTGCCGAATTCGGAAAGCTTTTCGATGATCGGCTATGAGACGGTGATGAAGCAGGGGGATTTCTTCCTTTATTTCCAGAATTCGATGATCGTCACCGTGGCATCGCTGTTCTTCATCCTGCTGTTCGGCGCCATGGCGGCCTATGCGCTGTCCGAATACCAGTTCAAGGGCAACCTGGTGATGGGCCTGTACCTGGCGCTTGGGATCATGATCCCGATCCGCATCGGCACTGTCGCAATCCTTGAGATGATGGTGGCAACAGGGCTGGTGAACAGCCTCTGGGCGCTAATACTGGTCTATACAGCGCAAGGTTTGCCGTTGGCGGTGTTTATCCTGTCCGAGTTCATGCGACAGGTCAGCGATGACCTGAAGAATGCCGGCCGCATCGACGGGCTGTCGGAATACACGATCTTCTTCCGGCTGGTGCTGCCCCTCGTCCGCCCTGCCATGGCAACCGTGGCCGTGTTCAACATGATCCCGATCTGGAACGACCTCTGGTTCCCGCTGATCCTTGCCCCGGCTGAAGAAACAAAAACGCTGACGCTGGGCAGCCAGGTCTTCATCGGTCAGTTTGTGACCGATTGGAACGCGGTTCTGTCAGCGCTGTCCATGGCGATCCTGCCGGTGCTGATCCTGTACGTCATCTTCTCGCGCCAGTTGATCCGCGGCATCACTTCAGGAGCTGTCAAATGACCCGAGTTCTGATTGCAGGCCTTGGCAATATGGGGCTGAGCCACGCGCTGGCTCACCACCACCACCCCGACGCCCAGATCGTCGGGGTGGTGAACCGGTCCGGCCGTGTAGATCACCCCGAGCTTGCCGGTTATCCGGCTTATTCGGACTTCGCAGCGGCGCTGGCCGAAACAAAACCAGATCTGGTGGTGGTCGCCACCTACTCGGACAGTCACGCCGACTACGCCTGCGCGGCGATGGAAGCCGGTGCGCATGTGTTCGTTGAAAAGCCTCTTGCCACCAACGTCGCTGACGCACAGCGCGTGGTTGAAACCGCCACTCGACTGAACCGCAAACTGGTCGTCGGGTATATCCTGCGCCACCACCCTTCATGGATGCGGCTGATTGCCGAGGCGCGTGATCTGGGCGGGCCTTATGTGTTCCGCCTAAACCTGAACCAGCAATCTTCGGGCGCAGAATGGGAGACTCACAAGGCGTTGATGCAGACCACCTCGCCCATCGTTGACTGCGGCGTGCACTATGTCGACGTGATGTGCCAGATCACTGACGCGCGCCCTGTCCGCGTGCATGGCATGGGCTTGCGCCTGTCCGATGAGATCGCGCCTGACATGTACAATTACGGTCAGTTTCAGGTGATCTTCGACGATGGATCGGTCGGCTGGTACGAAGCGGGCTGGGGCCCGATGATGTCCGAAACCGCGTTCTTTGTGAAAGATATCGTTTCCCCCAAAGGGTCCGTTTCGATCACGGACGGCAACAAGGGCGCTTCCGCCGATATCGATGGCCATACGAAAGTCGGCGGGCTGCTGGTCCACACGCCGGAGGGAGACCGCACAATCGAAATGCCCGATGAACCCGGCCATCAGGAGCTTTGTGACGCTGAACAGGCCTATATGCTGCGCGCTATTGCCGAAGACATCGACCTGACCCGCCATATGACCGACGCCGTACAGTCGCTCGCCATCTGTCTGGCCGCGGATGAAAGCATCCGGACCGGCCAACCCGTTTCCCTTGAGGAGCCCGCACAATGACCGCTCTGACCCTGACCAATGTAAACAAATCATTTGGCAATGTGCATGTCCTGAAAGACATCACGCTTGAAGTTGAAGAAGGTGAATTTGTCGTCTTCGTCGGCCCATCAGGTTGTGGCAAATCAACCTTGCTGCGTGTGATCGCTGGGCTCGAGGATGCATCCTCGGGCCAGATCAGCATCGGCGGCCAGGAGGTCAACCTTGTTCCGCCCTCCAAACGCGGGATCGCTATGGTGTTCCAGAGCTATGCGCTCTACCCTCACCTCAGCGTGCGCGGAAACATGACGCTGGCGCTGAAACAGGAAAAACAGCCCAAAGCGGTGATCGAAGAACGCGTCGCCAATGCCAGCCGGATGCTGAACCTTGAGCCGTATCTGGATCGTTTTCCGTCTGAACTGTCAGGTGGCCAACGGCAGCGTGTCGCCATCGGCCGGGCGATCGTCCGCGAACCCAAGCTGTTTCTGTTTGACGAACCGCTTTCGAACCTGGACGCCGCGCTTCGCATGAACACAAGGATCGAGATCGCCAACCTGCATCGCGCTCTGGATGCATCGATGATCTACGTGACCCATGATCAGACCGAGGCCATGACGCTGGCCGACAAGATCGTCGTTCTGCGCGACGGTCGGGTCGAACAGATCGGCAGCCCGATGGAATTGTACAATAACCCGGCCAACCAGTTCGTTGCTGGCTTTCTGGGCTCACCCTCGATGAATTTCCTGCCGGAAGATCTGGTCCATGGCGAAGGGCAGAACACCATCGGCATCCGTCCCGAAGACCTGTTCCTGTCCGATGGCGGCCCCTTGGCCGCACGCGTGAGCCACGTGGAAAAGTTGGGCGGCGATACGAATGTCATTGCAAAAGTGCATGAGCATTCGGTGACAGCCCGGTTGTTCGGCCAACATGCTATTTCGGAAGGCGAAGAACTGCACCTGTCGTTCTCTCCGGAAAAAGCCTATCGGTTTGACAGCGACGGAATGCGCCTTCGGTGACGCGGTGCCAACAACGTGTTCGTATAACTGCCGAAGATAGCAATCGGTACCATTCGAAAAAGCCTTCTGCCAAACGCATCGAAGAAGGTTTCCAGGGCATTCAGTTTTTCAAGCCGCCCCGGATATTTTCACTGGATGACCAAATATCAGATATCCTCGCCCGGAGGTTCCAGCGGTCCGCCCGGCCCGGCCAGATGACGCTCGGCCAGCCACGGATTTAGAACCAGCGCTTCATCAAGCGCTTCACGCGCCTGATCTATTCTGTGTAACCCAAGCAGTGTCAGCGCCCGGCCGCTGATCGCCGCGACATGGTTGGGCGAAAGCTCGATTGCCCGGTCAAGGTCAACCAGGGCCGCCTTGAAATTGGAACGCAGATAATTTGCGAAAGCCCGTTGATTGTAGCCTTCGGCGTAGGATGGGCAATAATCAATCAACCGATCAAATTCCTGTATCGCGCCTGACAGATCGCGACGTTGGATGCGCGCCATGCCGCTGTCCAGCATGGCTTGTGCATCTTCATCGGGCGCATCCCGCCACAACTCCCACATCAGGCTAGAAATCTCACGCGCGGCCTGTTCGCTTGGTGCCTGTTGAACCTGCGAGATCAGCAGGTCGACGTCTTCGACATGGTCGGGCGCTGGCGGACATTCTTCAGCGTTGGCAACCGAAGCGGCCAGTACGGCAATCAGAGGCAGGGCATGAAGTTTCATCTGCCAATGATGGTGCATCCCGCGGTTTCGTCAACCGATCCTTTCGATGGCCCCGGACAATCCGGTTTCCTTCACGGCCTCCATCGCGACAAAAGTCGATGTATTCGCCACATGTGGCAGGGACGAGATCTTTTCCGCAAGGACCGCCCGGTATTCAGACATGGACCCTGTGCGGACTTTGAGAAGGTAGTCGAAGTTCGAGGCGATCATATGCGCCTGCTCGATCTCGGCCACCCGGCGCACCGCCGCGTTGAACTCGGCCAATGCCTTTTCTCGCGTGTCGGACATGCGTACCTCGACGAACGCGACATGATCCAGTCCAAGGCGGATAGGATCAAGCAAGGCGCGATAGCCCGTGATGATGCCTTCAGCCTCAAGCCGTTTCAGCCGCGCCTGTGTCGGCGATTTCGACAATCCGATCCGCCGAGCCAGATCCGCGACGGATACCCGTCCGTCCTCTGCCAGAATCGTCAGAATTGACTGATCGAACCGATCAATATCCAAAAAGTCTTTTTGCATCGCACTTACCCGAAAATACGGTCCATTTACCCAAGTATTGCCAAAAATCAGGCGATTGTCCCGAAATTTCGACGGTATACTCATCAAAAGCCCGGAGGAAAGATGTCACACAACCTGCGCTCTGTCATCGACAGCCAAACTTATGCCGATCAGAACACCGTACTGGAACGCCTGACCGAACAGGCAAACCTGACGGTTGCCGACCGAAACGCCATATGCGCGGCGGCGGCGCAACTGGTGCGTGATATCCGATCCAGCACATCGCCGGGCATGATGGAGGTGTTTCTGGCCGAATACGGCCTGTCCACTGATGAGGGCATCGCGCTTATGTGTCTGGCCGAAGCCCTGTTACGCGTCCCGGATGCCGACACGATCGATGCGCTGATCGAAGACAAGATCGCACCGTCGGACTGGGGCAAGCATCTGGGCCACTCCTCGTCCTCGCTGGTCAATGCGTCGACCTGGGCGCTGATGCTGACGGGCAAAGTGCTGGATGAAGACAAGGCCTCGCCCGTGGGTGTGCTGCGCAGTGCAATCAAGCGGCTGGGTGAACCGGTGATCCGAACAGCAGTCGGACGGGCGATGAAAGAAATGGGGCGCCAGTTCGTTCTGGGCGAAACCATTCAGTCGGCCATGTCGCGCGCCAAAGGGATGGAGACGAAGGGCTACACATATTCCTATGACATGCTTGGCGAAGCCGCCCGGACCGAGGCGGATGCGGCGCGTTATCACCTGTCCTATTCCCGCGCCATCACCGCGATTTCCGATGCCTGCACCCATGACGATATCCGTGCCAACCCCGGCATTTCAGTGAAACTGTCCGCTCTGCATCCGCGCTATGAGCTGGCGCAGGAACAGCGGGTGATGGATGAACTCGTTCCCCGCTTGCGCGCGCTGGCATTGCTGGCTAAAGCCGCGGGGATGGGTCTGAACGTGGACGCGGAAGAAGCAGACCGCCTGTCCTTGTCGCTGCAAGTGATTGAGGCTGTCATGTCTGAACCCGCATTGGCGGGTTGGGACGGCTTCGGCATCGTTGTTCAGGCCTACGGCCCCCGCGCCGGGCTGGTTCTGGATACGCTTTATGAAATGGCCGAACGTCACGACCGCAAACTGATGGTGCGGCTGGTAAAAGGCGCCTATTGGGATACCGAGATCAAGCGGGCTCAGGTCGAGGGCATGAACGGGTTCCCCGTCTTTACTCGCAAAGCCGCAACCGACGTCTCGTACATTGCCAACGCCCGGAAGCTTCTCGGCATGACGGACAGGATTTATCCGCAGTTTGCCACGCATAATGCCCACACCGTCAGCGCGATTCTGCATATGGCCGACGACCAGCCGTACGAGTTCCAGCGCCTGCACGGCATGGGCGAAACCCTGCACCGGATCGTCAAGGACAAAAGCAACACGCGCTGCCGTATCTACGCCCCGGTTGGCGCGCATCGCGATCTGTTGGCCTATCTGGTGCGGCGGTTGCTGGAGAACGGTGCGAACTCGTCCTTCGTGAACCAGATTGTGGATGAGGACGTCCCCCCGGAAGAAGTTGCGGCCGACCCGTTCGTATCCATTGAACACGCTGTCACGCCGCTGACCACCGGTCCCGATCTGTTCCAGCCCGAGCGAAAAAACTCGGTTGGGTTCGACCTGCATCACACGCCCACGCTGGACAGGATCGACGCCGCAAGGGACAAGTTCCGGGCCCATCACTGGTACGCACGACCCCTGCTGTCCGACAACGCTGCGCCCGAAGTGGATGAGCCGGTCATTAACCCGGCGCAACCGATGGACCGGCCCGGAGCGGTTGCCCCCGCCAGCGCAGACGATGTCGAACTGGCCCTTGCCTCAGCGGCGCCGTGGCAGGCCCCTGCTTCCGAGCGCCAGGAAACCCTGAACAGGGCTGCAGATCTTTATGAACAAAACTTCGGGGAACTGTTTGCCCTGCTGGCACGGGAAGCCGGTAAGACCCTGCCCGACGCGGTAGCGGAGCTGCGCGAAGCTGTCGATTTCCTGCGCTATTATGCGGCCAACATTCCCGATGCCAAACCGGCAGGAACCTTTACCTGCATCAGTCCGTGGAATTTTCCGCTGGCGATTTTCTCGGGTCAGATTTCGGCGGCACTGGCGACCGGCAACGCCGTTCTGGCCAAACCCGCTCCGCAAACGCCGCTGATCGCCCATCGGGCCGTGCAATTGCTGCACGAGGCCGGTGTGCCCCGCGATGCCCTGCAATTGCTGCCGGGTGGGCCGTCGGTTGGCACAGCTCTCACCTCTGACCCGCGGGTATCCGGAGTGGCCTTTACTGGCTCGACTGCGACGGCACTGAAAATCCGCGCCGCCATGGCAGAAAACCTGCGCCCGGGCACGCCGCTGATTGCGGAAACCGGCGGTTTGAATGCGATGATCGTCGACAGCACCGCGCTTCCGGAACAGGCCGTACAATCCATCATTGAAAGCGCGTTTCAGTCCGCTGGCCAGAGGTGCTCGGCCTTGCGCTGTCTCTATGTGCAGGAAGATATCGCCGACGACCTTCTGAAAATGCTCAAGGGTGCCATGAATGCCCTGCAATTGGACGATCCGTGGCTGATTTCGACTGACAGCGGCCCGGTGATCGATGAAACCGCGCGGCAGGGCATTGCCGACCATGTGGCCCGCGCCCGCGCCGACGGCCGCGTATTGAAAGAAATGCCCCTTCCGCCCGAAGGCACATTTGTTGCTCCGACCCTGATCGAAGTGTCAGGCATAGCCGCACTGGAGCGCGAGATCTTTGGACCCGTTCTGCACGTCGCCCGCTTTAAGGCCGCCGAAATCGATCAGGTGATCGCGGATATCAACGCGACCGGCTATGGCCTGACATTTGGCCTGCACACCCGGATTGACGACCGTGTTCAACACGTGACCGAGGCGGTGCATGCCGGAAACATCTACGTCAATCGCAACCAGATCGGCGCGATTGTCGGCTCGCAACCATTTGGAGGAGAAGGGCTATCCGGCACCGGCCCAAAGGCGGGCGGGCCAAACTACATGGCGCGATTCTGCGCGCCGGACAGACAGAAAAGCCCGGGTCAATGGGACTCAATCATGACAACGCTGCCCAAACCCGAAGGACAAGCCGCGCCAACTCGGACGCGCTCCCTGCCCGGCCCGACCGGCGAATCCAACCGCCTGAGCGAAACACCCCGCGCGCCCCTGCTGTGCATGGGACCCGATGAAGACGCCACTCGGGCACAGGCGGAGGCTGTAAAGGCCCTTGGCGGCACCGCCATCTGCGCAACCGGCAACCTGGACCTGCACCGGATCGAAAACCTGACCGGGATTTCGGGCGTGTTGTGGTGGGGTGACGAAGAAACCGCCCGGCAAATCGAACGCCTTCTGGCGCGACGGGACGGTCCGATCCTGCCCCTGATCCCGGGCTTGCCCGACCGCGCCCGCGTGTTGGGAGAGCGCCACGTCTGCGTCGATACAACCGCCGCCGGAGGAAACGCGGCCCTTTTGGGGGGTGCGGCGTAAGCATGTCTTGACGCTGGGCCGGGAAAAGCCCAGCGTCGCCCCATGTTTCCGATCCGAGATCATAACCCTTCGGGGCGCACGCCGTATGTCGTCTATATTCTGATGGCGGCCAATATCCTGATTTTCCTCAGCTATGTCGGCGTTATGGACAACGCGCGACTGATCAACCAGCTTTACTACGACTATGCAGTCATCCCCGCGCGCATCACGGACGGGTTCAGCTTTGAAACCCTGGTGACCTCGATGTTCTTGCATGGCGGCTGGATGCATCTGGCGGGGAACATGCTGTTTCTGTGGATCTTCGGCGACAATCTGGAAGACGAGATGGGCCACCTGCCCTTTCTGCTATTCTATGTACTGTCGGGCATCGGAGCAGGCCTGATTCATGTCCTGACCGCGCCAGACTCCATCGTGCCGACCATCGGAGCCTCTGGCGCCATTGCCGGTGTCATGGGCGGTTACCTCTTGCTGTTCCCCAAAGCGCGGGTCGATGTTCTTCTGATCCTGATCATCTATTTCCGTGTCTTCACCATTCCTGCCTTTATCATGCTGGGCATCTGGCTTGGGATGCAGTTTTTGGGTAGCCTGGCCAGCAATCCTGATGAGGGTGGTGTCGCCTACTGGGCGCATACCGGCGGCTTTGTGGTCGGATTGGTGCTGTGCATTCCGGTTTGGCTGCGCCGGGGCGGACCCGGTTTCTGGAACCGGACCCATGGCCACCCGCCCCACCCCGAACACAAGTACAAGCTGACCCAATCCCGCATTCCGAAAGTGCCTCGCAGATGACCAGAATGACAGCCACCTGCCATTGCGGCGCAGTCGAAATCGAGGCCGAGTTTCCTGAAGGCCTGTCCTCGGCCGCCCGTTGTGATTGCTCATTCTGCCTGCGGCGCGGTGCAGCGGCGGTCACTGCGACCACCGAAAGTCTGCGCGTATTAAAGGGTGCTGGGAACCTCAGCCTGTACACCTGGGGCACGCACACGGCCAAGCATCACTTCTGCAAGACCTGCGGCATCTACGTGTATCACCAGCGCCGGTCCGACCCCGCCGAATGCGGCGTCAATCTGGGTTGTATCGAAGGCGGCAATCCCCGCGCGCATGGGCCAATACCTTGGAACGACGGCGTCAATCACCCGTCTGACAGATCGGAGTGATCCGGTGTGCGCCCCCCGCTCAGGAACGTGATTTCAGCAGCGGCCTTTTTCACAAGGTCTGCAAGTTCCGGCGCACGTGTTTCGTCAAACCGCACCGACGGGCCAGAGACAGATATTCCCGCGCAGGGTTCACCCCGGTCATTGTAGATCGCGGCACCGATGCAGGACATGCCCTCATACCGTTCTTCCCTGTCCAGCGACCAGCCACGCCTGCGCGTTTTGGCCAAATCCAGCAACAACTGCGGTTCGGGCACCTGCGTATGCTGGGTGAAGGCGGTCAGTTCCGTGCCGCGCAGGACTTTTTGCAGGGAAGCTTCCTTCATGGCTGCCAGTATGGCTTTGCCAGTTCCTGACGCATACATAGGTGTTCGCGCCCCTGGCGGAAAGAACGCGCGGATCGGGTTCGATGTTTCAACCTGCCCGACAAAGACCACCTCGGCGCCATCCGGTACCGCCAGATTGGCCGTTTCCCCACTGTCCTGCATGAGACGGCGCAAAATCGGGCGGCCGATCTCCAAAACACTGTTGCGCCGCAAAAAGGATGCGCCGGTCCGGTAGGCTTCGATCCCGATCATCCATTCCTGCCGTTCATCGTCAAAAGTCACATAGCCGTGCTTTTGCAGGGTCGTCAGAATCCTGTGTGTCGTGGCCGTGGGCACATCGATTTCACGGGCCAGATCGCTGAGGGCCGCGCGTTCGAAACGGGCAACCGCGCTCAGAACGCCCAGCGCGCGGTCCAGCGATTGCATGGTCCCGGCAGAACTTTCCTTGAACAGGGATTTTGGTCTGCCGCGTGGCCGTTTTTGACTGTTCATTTCTGTTTCCTGTTCGCAGTTTCGCCTGGCCATAGATTGGAAATTTTCAGGCCATATTCCGGCTTACAAATTTGAGAAACTAAAAAACTCATAATTTCAGGGCATTACATATTTAATTGCAAAAATGAAAATATTTTTCAAGAAAATTGCAAGCTAACGCCTGCGCAGTCACAATTCTGACAAAGCGGAGGACTCAGTCATGTCAAACCAGAATCCGGTCTTCATACCCGGCCCGACCAACATCCCCGATCGTCTGCGTCTGGCCATGCATGTTCAGACACAGGATCACCGTGCGCCGGATTTCGTCGAAACCTTTGCCCCCGTGCTGGAGGACACAAAGAAGGTGTTCGGCACCACCGATGGCAAGATCATCACATTCCCGGCCAGCGGAACCGGAGGGTGGGAAGCGTCGATAACCAACACGCTCAGCCCCGGCGACAAGGTTCTGGTCGCGCGCTATGGCGTTTTCAGCCACCGCTGGATCGACATGTGCGAGCGGCACGGGCTGGACGTACAGGTCATTGAATGCGCCTGGGGCAGCGGCGCGCCGGCGGATCAGTTCCAAGCCGCCCTGGCTGCAGACACGAACCACCAAATCCGCGCTGTACTAGTCACTCACAACGAAACGGCGACCGGTGTGCGCTCGGACATCGCAGCGGTTCGCAATGCCATGGAGGCGGCCGGCCATCCGGCGCTTTTGATGGTCGATTGCGTCAGCTCGCTTGCCTCGATGCCGTTCGAATTTGATCAATGGGGAGTCGATATCGCCGTGTCGGGCTCGCAAAAGGGGTTCATGCTGGCAACCGGAATGGCGATCCTGTGCGTCAGCCCCAAGGCGTTGGAAGCGATGCAATCCGCGAAACTCCCGCGCACCTTTTTTGACTTCCGCGACATGCTTGCGGCCAACGCATCCGGCGGCTTTCCATATACCCCGCCCCTGCAACTGATCTACGGTATGCGGGAAAGCCTGAAAATGTTGTTCGAAGAAGGGCTCGAAAATGTCTACGCCCGCCATTTCCGTCTGGCCGAGGGCGTTCGCCGGGCCGTGGATGCGTGGGGGCTGAAGCTGGTGGCGCAAAGCCCGGATCTGTTTTCGGATACCGTCAGCGCGGTTTATGTTCCCGATGGGTTCGACAGTAACGCCCTGACCGACCACGCCTTCAACGCCTATGGTGTCTCGTTCGGAGTTGGTCTGGGGCAACTAAACGGCAAGGCGTTCCGTATCGGGCATCTGGGATCGCTGACCGACGTTATGGTTCTGTCTGGCCTTGCCACGATCGAGATGGCCATGGCCGATCTGAACTACCCCATCAAACTGGGCAGCGGTGTTGCCGAGGCACAGGATTACTATCGCAGTGGTCCGTCCGGCCATGCTCAGGCTGCAGCGTAGGAGGCGAAGATGCTGGATCAAGTCACCGCAGCCGATCTGACCATCGCCGACATGCGCGCGGCGCATGAGCGGATCAAACCCCATATCCGCCGCACTCCGGTCATGCGTTCGGAATATCTGGATGACCTCACCGGTGCGCAGTTGTACTTCAAATGCGAGAACTTTCAGGAAGCCGGCGCCTTCAAGGTACGCGGTGCGTGCAACGCCGTATTCGGGCTGAGCGAAGAGAAGTCCGCCAAGGGCGTCTGCACGCATTCCAGTGGCAACCACGCCCTGTCCCTGTCCTATGCGGCGGGCCGGCGAGGCATTCCGTGCAACGTGGTCATGCCCCGCACTGCACCGCAGGCCAAAAAGGACGCGGTGCGCCGCTATGGCGGTACGATCACCGAATGCGAGCCGTCGACTTCGTCCCGCGAAGCAACGTTTGCCGAAGTACAGGCCCGAACCGGTGGCGAGTTCGTGCATCCCTATAACGACCCTCGCGTCATCGCGGGTCAAGCGACATGTTCGGCGGAATTGCTGGAACAGACGGATGGCGTGGATGCCGTCATTGCCCCGATCGGCGGGGGCGGCATGGTGTCGGGGACTTGCCTGACCGTCTCCAACCTGGCCCCGGAAACCGCGATTTACGCGGCTGAACCGGAACAGGCTGATGACGCATATCGCTCGTTCAAAGCCGGTCGGATCATTGCAGATGACGCGCCCAAGACGGTGGCCGACGGCCTGCTGGTGCCCCTCAAAGAAAACACATGGCATTTCGTTTCAAACCACGTGACCGACATTTTCACCGCGACCGAGGATGAGATCATCGATGCGATGAAACTGACATGGAAGTACCTGCGCGTGGTGATGGAACCTTCGTCGGCGGTGCCGCTGGCGACCATTCTCAAAAACCCCGAAGTGTTCCGGGGCAAACGCGTCGGGGTGATCATTACCGGCGGAAATGTGGATCTGGACAAGCTTCCCTGGCTGGCAGGGTAAGGAGGATGACAATGAACAAACCTTTGAACATGGACGAACTGGAAGTCGGCTTTGACGTCCCCGCCGCCATTGGCATGGATGAAAGCGAAATCCAGACCCCCTGCCTGATCCTGGACCTTGACGCGCTGGAGCGGAACATCCGCAAGATGGGCGACTATGCCAAGGCACACGGGATGCGCCACCGGGTGCATGGCAAGATGCACAAATCGGTGGACGTTGCCAAACTGCAGGAAGAGCTCGGCGGCGCGGTTGGCGTGTGCTGCCAGAAAGTGTCCGAGGCCGAGGTGTTTGCCCGCGGCGGCATCAAGGACATTCTGGTGTCAAATCAGGTGCGCGACCCGGCCAAGATCGACAGGCTGGCGCGACTGCCAAAATATGACGCCCACGTCATCGTCTGTGTGGATGACATCGACAACGTCGCCGATCTGTCCGCCGCGGCAGTGCGGCACGGAACGGAACTGAGTGTTTTTGTCGAAATCGACTGCGGTGCGGGGCGCTGCGGTGTGACGACAACAGCGGATGTGGTTGCGATTGCGCAAGCCGTTGATGCCGCTGACAACCTTAAGTTTCTGGGCATTCAGGCCTATCAGGGCGCAATGCAGCACATGGACAGTTTTGACGATCGCAAAGCCAAGCTCGATGTTGCAATCGCCATGGTGGCGGATGCGGTGCAGGGGCTGAAGGCCGTCGGACTGGAACCTGAACTGGTTTCGGGCGGTGGCACGGGGTCTTACTACTTCGAATCCAATTCTGGCGTTTACAATGAACTTCAGTGTGGGTCCTACGCCTTCATGGATGCCGACTATGGCCGGATCCTCGACAAGGACGGCAATCGGATCGATCAGGGGGAATGGGAGAACGCATTCTTCATCCTGACCAGCGTGATGAGCCATGCCAAAGCCGACAAGGCGATCTGCGATGCAGGTCTCAAGGCCCAGTCAGTCGATAGCGGGCTGCCCTTTATCTATGGGCGCGACGATGTGGAATACATCAAATGCTCGGATGAACACGGGGTGATTTCCGATCCCGACGGAGCGCTGAAGGTGAATGACAAACTGCGGCTGGTGCCTGGCCATTGCGACCCGACGGCCAACGTCCATGACTGGTATGTTGGTGTGCGCGACGGCAAGGTTGAAACGCTGTGGCCGGTTTCTGCCCGTGGCAAAGCCTACTGACCGGTATCCAATCTGACGGACGGGGCAGTTTACAATCTGCCCCGTTTGCTACGTTCTTCGCCAACACTCAGGAAAGGCGCAAACGATGTACATCGTTCCCGAAAAGGAAATCGGAGCCCTGATGGGCCGAAAGGAAAGCTATGCGGCTGTCGAACAGGTATTTGCCGCGATGGCGTCAGGGGATGCATACAACTTTCCGGTTGTGCGCGAAGCCATTGGCCATGCGGATGCGCTATACGGGTTCAAAGGCGGATTTGACCGGGCAAGTATGACATTGGGCCTGAAGGCCGGGGGATACTGGCCCAACAATCTGGAAACGCACGGTGTGATCAACCATCAGTCCACCGTTTTCCTGTTTGACCCGGATACCGGACGGGCAAAGGCAATGGTTGGTGGCAATCTGCTGACCGCCCTCAGAACCGCAGCGGCCTCGTCCGTGTCGATCAACCATCTGGCCCGGAAGGATGCCAAGGTGATTGGCATGGTTGGCGCAGGGCATCAGGCTGCCTTTCAACTGCGGGCGGCGCTGGAACAGCGCAAGTTTGAAAAGGTCATCGGCTGGAACCTGCATCCGGAAATGCTGCCCAATCTCGCAAAGGTTGCCGAAGACGCGGGATTGCCGTTCGAGGCCGTGGACCTGCCGGGTCTGGCCGAAGCGGATGTGATCATCACCATCACGTCGTCCTTCGCGCCTTCACTACTGTCGCAACATGTGTCGGATGGCACGCATGTCGCGTGCATGGGCACCGACACGGTTGGGAAACAGGAAGTGGAAACGGATCTGATCATTCGCGCCAGTGTCTTCACGGACGAAGTCGCGCAGGCGGTGACGCTGGGTGAGTGCCAGCACGCGGTCGCGGCTGGGGCAAAATCCGAAAAAGACATTCGTCAGATCGGCGAGGTCATCAACGGCACGCATCCGGGCCGCACCTCGGCAGAGGAGGTCACGTTATTCGATGGTACAGGTGTGGGACTGCAGGATTTGGCCGTCGCCAGCGCGGTGGTCGATCTTGCGATCGAAAACGGCGTCGCCATCGAAGTCGACTTCTGAAACGAGAAACGCGCCCTGATTGGGGCGCGTCATCGAAAATTTCGCTGTGGCGGGAATGTTCCGTTATCCCCGGATCACCTTGGCGAAACTGTCAAAGATCGGCTCGTTGGCGCAGATGACTTCGCCATCGGACAGAATTTCGCCCTCAGGGTCCAGCGCCTGAACCAGCCCACCCGCTTCTTTCACGATGATGATGCCTGCGGCCAAATCCCAGGCGTTCAGGCGGCGTTCCCAAAACCCTTCGTACCGGCCAGCCGCGACATAGGCCATGTCCAGCGCAGCGGCACCCCAGCGGCGTACGCCGGCGCACACCGGCATCAGCCGGGCCAAATCCTGCAACGTCGCGGGCAAATCCGACCGCCCGCCAAACGGCAGACCCGTAGAAAACACGGATTCGATCATGCGGTGCCGGCCCGAAACCCGGATACGGTGGTCATTCATCCATGCGCCTTCGCCCTTTTCGGCAAAGAACATCTCGTCCTTGGCCGCATCGTAGATCACACCGGCGACGATCTTGCCCTTGTGTTCCAGCGCGATGGAAATCGCCCAGTGCGGAAGGCCGTGGAGAAAGTTGGTTGTGCCGTCCAGTGGGTCCACAATCCAACGACGGGTCGGATCTTCGCCGTCGATCGAACCGCCCTCTTCGGCCAGCCAGCCATAGGTCGGACGCGCGCCGAGCAGTTCCTCTTTCAGGATCGCCTCGGCTGCAATATCGGCCTTGGAAACAAAATCTCCGGCACCCTTCATCGACACCTGCAGGTTTTCGACTTCACGAAAATCCTTGACCAAAGAACGCCCCGCCTTACGCGCGGCCTTGATCATGATGTTGAGATTTGCACTGCCAACCATTGTGTATGGGCTCCTGTCCGGTCAAACCGCGCGTATACTGATGCATTGCGCCGTTGCCAAGAGGGTTGATGCGCATAGCAGCCCCACAGCTTGCGCCGTGGCTTGGACCTATTGCGCCTGAAGCCTGCGTGCCTCGGTCCGGGCCAGATTGACCAGTTCCTGCACAAACGGTTTTTCCAGATCTTCTGACCGGACCGCCGCGTACAATCTGCGCGTGATCCCTTCGCTGGTCAGGGGCCGGGTGACGTAGTCCGAGTTGTACTTGACCTCGCGCACAACCCAGTCCGGCAGAACCGAAATACCGCGGTTTGAGGCCACCAGCAGCAGGATGACGGCTGTCAGTTCCACCTGCCGGATCGATGCAGGCTCCACACGGGCGGGTATCAGCAACTGGCTGAACACGTCCAGCCGCGTGCGTTCGACCGGATATGTGATCAGGGTCTGACCGCGAAAATCCTCGGCCTCGATAAATTCCTTTTGCGCCAACGGATGGGCCGAGGCAGCGACGAAAACTGCGTTGTAGTCGAACAGTTCCACGAACTCGACACCCGGCAGGTCCTCGGGGTCGGAAGAAACAACCAGGTCGACCTCTTCTTTCTGCAAAGCCGGAAGCGCGTCAAAGGCCAGGCCCGGGCGAATGTCCACGTCGACATCTGCCCAGGATTTCCGGAATGATTCCAGCACCGGAAACAGCCATTCGAAACAGGCGTGGCATTCGATTGCGATATGCATGCGCCCGGTTCGCCCGTCCCGAAGCGATGAAAACTCGTGCTGGGCTGCCTCAACCTGCGGCAGGATCTGTTCGGCCAGACGCAACAGGCGCACACCCGCCGCCGAAAGCTTCATCGGTTTCGAGCGGCGCAGGAACAGTTCAACACCGGCCTGATCCTCTAACCCCTTGATCTGATGGCTTAACGCAGACTGGGTAATGTTCAATTGATCTGCAGCCCGCGCCAGTCCACCGCAATCATGGATCGCCTTGATCGTACGAAGGTGTCGGAATTCAATGTGCATTGCTGTTCGACTCATGTTGTTCTTGAATTATATGAGTTTGTCTCACATAGCGGGACGTGGCACAAGGGATCCAGGTTGTTAAGACGAGGCCACGATGACCAAGCCAGATATCTCATTCGAGTTCTTTCCGCCGCAGACGCTCGAAGCTTCCTTTCGGTTGTGGGACACGGTTCACATTCTAGCACCGCTGGCACCACGATTTGTCTCTGTCACCTATGGTGCAGGCGGCACCACACGCGAACTGACACGCGATGCCGTGGCGACCCTGCACAAGTCGCTGGATCTTCCGGTGGCCGCGCACCTGACCTGCGTCGATGCCTCGCGTCAGGAAACCCTGGAGATCGCCGACACGTTTGCCCGCGCGGGCGTTCAGGACATCGTTGCCCTGCGCGGTGATCCGCCCAAGGGTCAGGATCAGTTCGTTCCGCACCCGGACGGGTTCGCAAGCTCGGTCGAGCTGATTTCCGCGCTGGCCGAAACCGAGATGTTCTCGATCCGTGTCGGCGCCTATCCAGATATCCACCCAGAAGCCTCCAACGCGCAGGCGGATATCGATTGGCTCAAGGCCAAACTGGACGCAGGCGCGGAAGAGGCCCTGACACAATTCTTCTTTGAGGCCGAAACCTATTTCCGGTTCCGCGACGCGTGCGAAAAGGCCGGCATCGACAAACCCATCGTGCCCGGCATCCTGCCCATCGAGAACTGGAAGGGCGTACGGAATTTTGCCCGCCGCTGCGGAACGCGCATTCCGGCCTGGGTCGAAAACGCTTTCGAAAAGGCCGTGCGTGATGATCGCGAAGACCTGCTGGCGACGGCAATGTGCACAGAATTGTGCTCGGACTTGCTGGAGGGCGGCGTGGACAAACTGCATTTCTACACGCTGAACCGCCCCGAGCTGACCCGTGATGTCTGCTTTGCGCTGGGAATTACGCCGAAAACTGAATTGCAGAACGTCGCCTGACCCGGTTGGCACGTTCCATTCTGCCCCTGTTTGGCCACCGCCAGACAGGGGCTTTTTTCGAAGGCTCCTTTATTTCAGACGGGATGCCCCTTCCGGGTGCGCCTGACGGACAATCCAAGATGGAATTGCCGCATTGTTCCCGCAACGCCTTAAATTTACCTGAAAATTTGACAAAGCCATGAAGCTGCTCAATGTGGTTTCAGTGTAGTGTTTAATGAGTGATTTGAGTATGGAGCCTGCTGACAAGATCAGGGCGCGCCAGGATGCTTTGGCACATCTCGGCCTGGACCCGTCTGCTAATTCCGATGACATCCGCGAGGCATGGAGACATATCGCGTTTCATGCCCATCCGGACCACACCGAAGGTGACAGTTCCGGCTTTGCCAATGCCAAGGCGGCCTATGATCTGCTACGCCGAGAGGGCATGGTTGCAAAAGGGACTGCCGGGTCAGCCGCCCGAAAGCCGCGCCGCCCGAAAATTCGCAAACGGGTCATCGAACTGGATGCAACCGCAATCGACGCCTGCCGGGATATGCTGCGCAACGTCCTGTCGCAATCGAAGGAATCAGATGCTGATCCGGTTTCCTCCGGGAAAGGTGCCCAATCTGCATTGTCCGACCACATCCCCGAGGCTGTCGGGTGCAATGGTCGGCATCTGACTTATTTTGTGACCTCCTCAGTTTGCGAAGGGGCAAACCGCGTGGCCCTGCCAACAACGGTCCTGGCCGGTTGCCGGCACGCCGAAACCGAGGTTTTGAGTTTTCAGTCGAAAGAGTCAGGCGCAGGAGAGGTTGTGGTTCCTGACGCAATCATGGCCCGCAAGTTCCCCGGCGCCAAAAGTGTCAGGATCCGGTTCGAATCCGATCAGCGCACACGCGACGACTATTGCATGGCAAGTTGAGCCCTTGCCGCAAAGCCAAAGCCCGGCATCGGTGGGGAGCCGGGCTTTGGTGTTTTAAACAGGTAAGGCTCAGTTTGTTACAGGGCCTTCCGAAGTGAACTTTGGGATTACACTGGTCGAGGCGGCGTCGGGTTCGATACCCGGCCAATTGCCTTCGGCCAGATTGATGTTGCCAGGCACGTCCTCTTCCCAGAACCCGACCACAACATCGGTGATGTTGAGGTACAGCTTGTCATCCACGATGCGCCACAGGTTCGGATTGCCCGGAACCTTGCCGCCTTTGGAAACGCCATAGGCGCAATGTCCGTCATATTGCGGAGCGTAATAGGCAGGATTTTCAAGGAACTTGTCGCGGTTTTCTGCGGTTGAAAAGGCCCACGTGGCACCATTGTAACCTGCCGTGAAGTTTGCATTGCCGCGAACGGCTTCGGGCTGAGACTGCCCGACCGGAACCTGATCCAGGCCGCGATAAGCGACAACGTCGTAGCCAGAGACGGCAAATCCGGTTCCGTCAATATACTGATCGCCGGCAAAGGCGGGCACGGCCAGGGTCAGCGCGGTGGCAAGGGACAAGGCAAAGCGTTTCATGTCATAAATCCTATTGGGTCCGGGGTTAGCAGGATCGCCCGTTTTGCGGGTCTGGTCAGAGAATAGGCAATACACGGTCAAAACATAGCCCCGCTCGCGCCGCTGTGAGGTTGAATGAGATTTCGTGACGGGTTTTGCAGCCATTGTTACAAAACAGACCTGTTGACCGGGGTTGGACTCTGCCGACTGCAATATTAGCTGTTGGGATGTCGGACAATTCCTCCCACTTTGCTGAGAAAGGCAAGATAGAGATGAGCGAGCAACCCACCTATAAACCCCCGAAGGTCTGGACATGGGACAGCCAAAGCGGCGGACAATTCGCCAATATCAATCGCCCGATCGCAGGCGCGACCCATGACAAGGACCTTCCGGTCGGACAGCATCCCCTGCAGCTTTATTCGCTGGCCACGCCCAACGGGGTCAAGGTCACTGTCATGCTGGAAGAACTGCTGGCGCTGGGGCACAAGGGTGCCGAATACAATGCGTGGCTGATCAATATCGGTGAAGGGGATCAGTTCAGTTCAGGATTTGTCGAGGCCAACCCGAACTCGAAGATCCCGGCCCTGTGGGACCGGTCGGGTGACAAGCCGGTGCGCGTGTTCGAAAGTGCCTCGATCCTGTTCCATCTGGCCGAGAAATTCGATGCGTTTCTGCCCAAGGAAGGGCCTGAACGCACGGAAGTCATGAGCTGGGTGTTCTGGCAGATGGGAAGCGCGCCCTATCTAGGCGGCGGGTTCGGCCATTTCTATGCATACGCGCCAGAGAAATGGGAATATCCGATCAATCGGTTTGCAATGGAAACCAAGCGGCAATTGGACGTGTTGGACCGGGAACTGGCCAACAAGACCTTTATCGCGGGCGAAGACTATACCATTGCCGATATGGCAATCTGGCCGTGGTACGGGCAACTGGTTCTGGGCCGCCTTTACAGCGCAGCCAAGTTCCTGGACGTTGAGTCCTACAAGAACCTGATGCGTTGGGCCAAGGCGGTCGATGCGCGGCCCGCGGTACAGCGAGGCCGTATGGTCAACCGGGCCTTTGGCGAGCCGCACACGCAGTTGCACGAGCGTCACGACGCCAGCGATTTCGAAACCCGGACGCAGGACAAACTGGAACCTGCCGCCGAATAGTCTTGCCGCCCTGCCCGTCACGGTAGGGAGCATCCGGCTAGCGAATTACTTCTGAATTGGCGGCCGTTCGGGATCACTACCGGGCGCAGAGCGCCCGACATCACGCTTTTCGGGCTGCGGCAGGTCAAACCGCAGCCCGACTTTTTCCAACCTTAACGTGACTTGGTCCCCGGGCGCGAAAAAGCCGACATCCATCGCGCCAGCTTCGATTCCGGAAAATGTCAGCGCTTCGGACGCGGCTTTGGCAAGGGCCGGTTCTGCGCCCTCGACCGCCCCGACAAAACCCAGCAAATGACCAGATGCTCCGCTGGCCGATCTGGTTCCGGCCAGGAAAGCAGCCTGCGCCAACCCCACCGCCGTCGCCAGTTTGGTATCAAGGGCAGTCAGCAGTTCATCCGTTAGACCCGCCGGGGGAAGGAACTCGGCGAGTTGTTCCTGAACCTCTTGCGGGGAATGCTGAAGGGTCTCCGTCAGCCATCCCAAAGCCTCTGGCGGGATCAGCATCGAGGACGGAGCGACCTCGAGGTTGAGCCCCAGACCAATTCGCTGCCCTGCCAGCAGCGATGACAGAACCCGTCCGGACAGGGCGACATAAGGAACGGGACGATCTGCAAACCGGGCAAGCCGGTCTTCGCGATCAAACGCCAGCACAAAACGTCCGTCCGCCACATCGAAAACCTCGGGCGAGACGTTATCGTCCCGCGCTTCTTCCGTCAGCAGCAGGAACAGTTCAGCGTCTGCCAGCCGTTCAAAGAACTTCAGCCGGGCTGCGTCATCCTGTGGGGCAGCCTCCATCGCGGAATGGGCGGCATCCAAGGCCGTTGTCTCAGTCATTCAGAACCTCTTGCACCCTGGCGCGCAGAACCGGCAGCAGGTCTGCCTCGAACCAGGGGTTCTTTTTCAGCCATGCCGTATTGCGCCAGGACGGATGAGGCAAGGCAAAGACCTGCGGCGCGTGGTCTCGCCAGTTCCGAACCGTCTCTGTCACGGACGTACGCGTGCCCAGATGGTAGGTATGGGCATGGGCACCGACCAGAACGGTCAGCGGAACCGCTCCCAATGCCTGCATGACTCTGTCATGCCAAGTCTCGCCACAGATTGCGGGCGGCGGCAGATCGGCCTTGCGCGCATCATAGCCGGGGAAACAGAAAGCCATCGGAACGATTGAAACACGGGATCGGTCATAAAACACGCTCTCATCAATCCCCAACCAGTCGCGCAATCGGTCGCCCGAAGGGTCTGTGAAGGGACGACCTGAGTCATGCACCCGCGCGCCCGGTGCCTGTCCTGCAACAAGGATCGGCGTTCCAGGACGGAACCAGACTACCGGGCGTGGCTCATGCGCGGTCTGCGTCGCGGCAAAACGCGCTTCGCAGATCCGGCAGGACCGGATTTCCTGGGCAAGAGTGGTCATCTGGTGGCAGCACTTCCTGAGACAGGTTTCCAAACGGGCTTCGCTGAAAGATAGAGACCGCGCGCGCCTGCGCCAACTGCCGTTATATCACAAAAGCCACAGCACCTTGTGGGGCGCATTGATCATTTGTTTCACAATTCGACATAATGTAGCCAACAAGAACTCGTAAACGATGCGTTCTTTCATTGAGGAAAGACCACAACTCCGAAGCGAAACAGGCCAGCAATGCTTGAATTCGAAAATGTCAGCAAGTCCTTCTGGACCGGCACCCGGCGCAAGGTGATCCTTGATCGTGTTTCCTTTCGGATCGAACTTGGCCGCTCGGTTGGGATACTTGCACCCAACGGAACCGGAAAAACCACACTGATCAACATGATGGCCGGTCTGGAAAAACCCGACGAGGGGGTGATCCGCCGCGAATGCAAGGTGTCCTTCCCAATGGGGTTTACCGGAGGGGTTTCCGGCAAGATGTCGGCGCTGGAAAACTCGCGCTATATCGCAAAGATCTACGGCATGGACCCCGACTATATCGAGGCATATTGCCAATGGCTGTGCGGTCTGGGCGAATATTTCAACCAACCGCTTGCGACCTATTCATCCGGCATGCGGGCCCGGTTCACGTTTGCGCTGATGCTGGCGCTGGACTTCGACATGTACCTGATAGATGAGGGCATGCCCGCCACAACCGATGTCGAATTCAACAAGAAAGCGGGCTCGATCCTGAAAGAGAGATTGCGCACCACAACGCTTGTGATTGTGTCGCATTCTCCAACCACTCTGGAAAAATTTGCGCGTCAGGCAGCGGTTCTAGTGGACGGGCAGCTTTACATGTTTGAAACCTTGGAAGAGGCAAAACAGTTATATGACTACCAAACCCAAGGCTAGAAAATACAACTGGCGCCGAAAACGCCAAGGCGAAGGTACACCAGATGCGCGCGCAGATGCGATTTCGCGTATTCGAAGTGCGACTCAACCACCCGAAGCGGCCAACAGTAAACAGCCCGGAACTGAACTGGACGAAATCAAGCGCGAGGGGCTGACCGGGCGCCAGTTGCGCATGGCACGACGGCTGGCACAGAAGAACGGGCTGGCGGCCACGTCGGATTATGACGCGGTTCGCCTGTTGCGCAAAAAGGGGATCGACCCTTTTCAGGGCAACAACCTGCTGGATCTGGCGGCTGCGGGTAACAAGGACGAGCAGGGCACGGCTCAGGTCGAGGACAAGGTAACGGTCCACCTGCCGCAAACTGTCGGAGATAAATCCCATCCCCTGCCCGGCCCGGAGTGGAGCCCGACCGAACGGCGCAACTATGAGATCAGCCAGATCCAGAAAGAGGTCGCCCGGCGTCGCAAACGGAAATTGTTTACCCTGTTTGCCCGCCTGGCTGCGTTTGTGCTGCTGCCCACATTTGTTGTGGGGAATTATTTTTACCGCGTAGCGACGCCGATGTATGCCAGCGACTCGGCGTTTTCGATCCTGCAGGCAGATGGTGGCGGCGGTTCGATTGGGGGCCTGCTTTCCGGAACGCAGTTTGCGACAGCACAGGACTCGGTCGCGACGCAGGAGTTTCTGGAATCCAAGGATGCCCTGCAACGTCTTGAACGCGATACCGGCTTTGCTGAAATCTTTAAGCAGGACTGGATCGACCCGGTGCAGCGGCTGTCCCCCGACGCCAGCCTGGAAGAGACGTACAAACTGTACAAGCGCATGGTGACAATCGGCTACGACCCCACGGATGGAATCGTCCGGATGGAGGTCGCGGCCCCGGATCCGGATATCGCCGTTGATCTGTCGAACCGGCTGATTTCCTATGCCGAAGATACAATCAACGGCCTGACCGAACTGAAACGCGAAGACCAGATGCGGGACGCTATGAGGGGGTTTGAAACCGCCCAGGAAGAGCGGCGCAAGGCGCAGGAAAAGCTGATCGAACTGCAGCTGGAAGGCGCGGTGCTTGATCCCGAAAACGTTCTGGCGGGACTACGCGGCCGGATCAACGAGATCGAGATCTTGTTGCAGGACAAGGAACTGCAACTGGCCGCCCTTCTGGACAACCTGCGGCCCAACAAGGCCAAGGTCGATGGCGTTACTGCCGATATCGAACGGCTTGAAGTCGTGCTGGAGGAACTGAATGCCGAGATGCTGGATGCCTCGGCAGGCGAAAAATCGCTGGCGCGGCTGAGTGTCAGGATTCAGATGGCGCAGGCCGATCTGGCGGCGCGGGACATGATGCTTCAAACAGCCATGCAGCAAGTGGAAACAACGCGCACCGAAGCCAACCGTAAAGTTCGGTACCTGACAGTCTCGGTCAACCCCGTCCCCAGCCAGGAACCCAGCTATCCGCGCAAGTTCGAAAATACGATTTTGGCTTTCCTGTTGTTTGCTGGTATCTACCTGTTGATCTCGCTTACCGCGTCGGTCCTTCGTGAACAGGTATCCTCGTAAGACATATGAAACATGTAAAAATCTCCGACCTAACGGTTGGCAACGATCTTCCGCTGACCGTCATCGCCGGCCCCTGCCAGCTTGAAACCGCCGATCATGCCCAGATGATCGCACGCACCATGAAAGAAGCCTGCGATGCCGCAGGCGCGCAGTACATTTTCAAGGCCTCCTATGACAAGGCGAACCGCACCTCATTGTCTGGCAAGCGCGGCATGGGCATCGATGCCGGGCTGAAGGTGCTGGACGACATCCGCAGCTCGATGGGCATACCGGTACTGACGGATGTCCACACCGAGGCCCAGTGCGCAGTCGCGGCCGAGGCGGTGGATATTCTGCAAATCCCCGCCTTCTTGTGCCGACAGACCGACATGTTGCTGGCCGCTGGTGAAACCGGCAAGGCCGTCAATGTCAAAAAGGGTCAGTTCCTGGCGCCGTGGGAGATGGGTAATATCGTCGACAAGATCGAAAGCACCGGCAACCAGAACATTCTGCTGACCGAGCGCGGCACATCCTTTGGCTACAATACATTGGTGGCCGACATGCGATCACTGCCGCAAATGGCCAAAACCGGCTATCCGGTCGTGATGGATGCCACACATTCGGTTCAACAACCCGGCGGCAAGGGCGGCTCGTCCGGCGGGCAAAGGGAATTCGCGCCGGTGATGGCCCGTGCGGCGGTTTCGCTGGGCGTCGGCGCCGTGTTCATCGAAACCCACCAGGACCCGGATACCGCGCCGTCCGACGGCCCCAACATGATTCCGCTGGACCAGATGGGACAGCTGATTGCCACATTGATGCGTTTTGATGCGCTGGCCAAAGAAAACCCGATTCAGATTTAACGATTGAGAAGAGTTATGACCAAACCCACGCCTGAGGTGACCCCTAACACCTGGAGCTTTCTGCGCGATGCGATGATCAAACCCACCGGGTTTCGCGAATATGACGCCCGCTGGAAATACCCCGAGGAAATCAACCTGCCCGGCATGACCGCGCTTGGTCTGGGGCTAGGCACGCAGATGCGCAGACGCGGGATTGAACCGGTGATTGCAGTGGGCAACGATTACCGCGACTATTCTCTGGCGATCAAGAACGCGCTGATCCTGGGGCTGATGCAGGCGGGTATTCAGGTCAAGGATATCGGCCCGGCCCTTAGCCCGATGGCCTATTTCGCGCAGTTTCATCTGGACGTGCCTGCCGTGGCGATGGTCACGGCCAGCCACAACCCGAACGGCTGGACCGGCGTCAAGATGGGCTTTGACCGCCCCCTGACCCATGGTCCGGATGAGATGTCCGAGCTGCGCGATATCGTCCTGAATGGCGAAGGTATCCCGCATGAAGGCGGATCTTATGAATTCGTCGATGGCGTGAAAGAGGCGTATATCGACGATCTGGTTGGCGATTTCAGAATATCCCGCCCGCTGAAAGTTGTGTGTGCCACAGGAAACGGGACGGCATCGGCCTTTGCCCCTGAAATATTCGAGCGGATGGGCGTCGAGGTCGTGCCTAGCCACAACCGGCTGGATTACACCTTCCCGAACTACAACCCCAATCCCGAAGCCATGGAGATGTTGCACGACATGTCCGACACTGTGAAATCCAGCGGCGCCGATCTGGCGCTTGGGTTTGACGGGGATGGCGATCGATGCGGTGTGGTCGATGACGAGGGTGAGGAGATTTTCGCCGACAAGGTCGGCGTCATCATGGCCCGCGATCTGGCCAAGCTTTATCCCAATTCGACCTTCGTGGCCGACGTGAAGTCCACGGGTCTGTTCGCCAGTGATCCAGAGCTTCGGGCGTATGGCGTAAAGGCGGATTACTGGAAGACCGGCCACAGCCACATGAAGCGCCGCGTGAAAGAGATCAACGCCCTGGCCGGGTTCGAGAAATCGGGCCATTACTTTCTGGCTGAACCAATTGGTCGCGGCTACGACTGCGGCATGCGCGTGGCGGTCGAGATCTGTAAACTGATGGACCGCAATCCTGATCAAAGCATGTCTGACCTGCGCAAGGCGCTGCCAAAAACGTGGTCGACGCCGACCATGTCACCCTATGCAGCAGACACCGAGAAGTACGATATCCTGAACCGCCTGGTCGACAAACTGGTCGCCAAGGCCGACGCTGGCGAAAGTTTTGCCGGACGTGCGATCAAAGAGGTGGTTACCGTCAACGGTGCCCGTGTCATTCTGGACAACGGCAGCTGGGGTCTGGTACGCGCCTCTTCGAACACGCCCAACCTTGTTGTGGTTTGCGAAAGCAGCGAGAGCGAAGGCGAGATGCGCGCCATATTTTCGGATATCGACGCGGTCATCCGTACTGAACCGGGCGTCGGCGATTACGATCAGACCATCTGATGTAACAACCGGGGCGCGGGTCGCGCCCCGGGTATTTCTGACCGGGCCGTCATTTCAGTCCGCGCCCAGCAGTTTCAGAAGACCTTTTTTGGCCTCTTCCTCAAGCTTGTTCTTGATGGCATCTTCGATTTGGCCACTGTCCGTGATCGTTGTGTCCAGTTCGCCGCCGACTTTTTCAAAGACCTTCTGCTTGGCGTCATCTTCAAGCTTCTTGAGTTCTGCATCAGCCGCGGCCTCGATCACCTTGCTCAGGTCCGGCCGGATTGAGGGGTTGCTCCATGGCCCCTGTATCCGCACCGGCACGGCAATGCCCTGACCCGAATTTGCCCGCAATGCGACCGGGGTGAACAGGTAATCGATGTCCCGGGTACCCAGCCCGACGCGACCTTTTCCATCCGCCCGGTAGTTATCCAACAGCATCAGCAGATCGTTATTGGTCAGCGTGCCTTGATCCATGGTGAACATGGCCGACAAGCTGTTGAAAACCGTTGTGCCGCCCGTGCCCTGCCCCCGGCCCATCAGACGGTCGAGATCGATACCCGCGATAACCCCTTTGCCAACATTGACGCCCCCTTTCCCGCTGAGGGATCGCATGATCTGGTCTTCGGTTTGCCCGACGCCCAGAAACTCGAGCGTTCCCGATCCGGTGCCCGAAAGCCGTTCGATCCCGGCCAGCGTTGAGAGCATCTGCTTCAGGTCAATCCCGTCAGCCCTAAGGTTGCCGCCCACCGACAGCCCGTTCCGGTTGTTGACCACCATCTGCCCGTTCAACTGTCCTGAGAACAAGGTGGCCGGGTGCATTTGAAACACAGCCCGCGCGCGATCAAGGCTCATGGTCAGATCGCTTTGGCCGAATGTCATTCCAGGAACCGCAATCGAGGTGGCCGTCAGGCGGATATTGCCGTTGGCCAAAGCCAGGGCTGATGCATCAATCGGGTCTTTGGACCAACCCGTGTCAGGCGCAGATGCACTGGTTGCTCCACCACCGGTGGAGGCATCGGTGCCAGTAATCTGAGACAGATCCAGATCACCCGCGCTCAGCCGGGCCGTGATCTGAGGCGGATCGGAAATGACAATGTCCGCCTCGCCAGTCAGGCGGTTGTTGTCCAGAATTGCGGTCATATCCCGCAAGGCGACCCGGCCGTCGCTGGTATAGGTCATCTGACCGGATACATTCGCCACGCGCCCCAGCCCCTGCGGCACATAAGTTCCGGCCCGCCCGAAGGCCGCCAGCATTTTCTCGGTGCTTGACGACTGGACCTCAAGCTGGCCGTCCATTTCCCCGGCCAGGTTGACCCGTCCGTCAAACCCGATCTGACCACCCGGCGCCGCAAGCAGCAATTCCAACGCGGTCACGTCTCCAGACGAAAATGCGGGTAGGTCGGGTATTTTCAGATCGACCTTCACGGTGCCGCCGGGCACCGCCATGCTGGCCTCCATCACCATTGGAGCGGTGACTTCGGGCCAACTGGCCGACAAATCGACATTCGCGAAATCCATCGTTGTGACACCGTTTTCGACGTAGATCAGCCGCACACGGGTCAGTTCCAGAAACTCCAGCGTGACCGTGCCAGCTTCGGCATCCGGCGCAGATCCCCCGGGATCGCCACCCAAAGTGGCAGCCGTCGCTGTGCCAAGTTCCCAGTTTGCGCGCCCATCCGACACTTCCAGTCGAAGAACCGGGTTTTCTGCCACGACCCGTTTGATCCTGATGTCACCGGACAACAACGCCGCTGCATCGACACCGAACATCAGGCGTTCCGCGCTCAGCATTGGTTCTGGTCCGGCCCATGCAACGTTACCAAAGGTGACGGGCCCGGTTTCCATTCCGAGAACCGGCCAGAAGGACAGGTTCACGTCTCCGGACAGGTTCAGGTCGCGACCTGTCTGCGCCCGAACCTGCTCGGCCAGAATCGACCCCAGTTTTTCGCCCGGCATCAGCAGCAACGCGCCAATCACCAGCCCGATTACGGCAACGAATACGAACAGGATCCGCAACAACCACTTCATCTTTCTGCTCTCCGCCTTTTTGGCTTTTCTTTGCTTGGGATCATTCAAATCAAAAGCGGGATTTGCAAGGGGAAGCGTTCCCCACTATATGCCGCGCCATGAGCACGAACCCGCCAAACCTCCGCCCCGACCTGGCGCCTGCCGCCCGGATCACCGATACGCCCCGTCCGAACCAGCCGACCATCGGTATGGTGTCCTTGGGCTGCCCCAAGGCTTTGGTCGATAGCGAGCGTATCCTGACCCGTCTGCGTGCCGAAGGGTACGGCATTTCGCCCGATTATTCAGGGGCCGATGCCGTCATCGTGAACACATGCGGGTTCCTGGACAGCGCCAAGGCAGAATCGCTGGATGCAATCGGCGAAGCGTTGGTGGAAAACGGCAAGGTCATCGTGACGGGCTGTCTAGGCGCGGAACCGGACTACATCCGCGAGCATCACCCGCGGATCATGGCCGTCACCGGCCCACATCAATACGAACAGGTGCTGGATGCCGTGCATTCCGCTGTTCCGCCCGATCCGGACCCGTTCGTCGACCTGATGCCCGCCTCGGGCGTCAAACTGACACCACGCCACTACAGCTATCTGAAGATTTCGGAAGGCTGTAACCACAAATGCAAATTCTGCATCATCCCTGACATGCGCGGGAAACTGGCCAGCCGCCCCGCCCATGCGGTGCTGCGCGAGGCGGAAAAGCTGGTTGAAAGCGGTGTGCGCGAGTTGCTGGTAATCTCGCAGGACACCTCGGCCTATGGGCTGGATCGCAAATACGACGTCAACCCGTGGAAAGACCGCGAGGTACGCAGCCACATCACCGATCTGGCGCGCGAGCTGGGACAGCTGGAAGCCTGGGTGCGGCTGCATTACGTCTATCCCTACCCGCATGTGCGCGAACTGATCCCGTTGATGGCGGATGCTGGTTGCAATGTATTGCCCTATCTGGACATCCCCTTTCAGCACGCCCATCCGGATGTTCTGAAACGCATGGCCCGCCCGGCCGCCGCGGCCAAAACACTGGAAGAAATCGCCGCATGGCGCGCGACCTGCCCCGACATCACCCTGCGTTCGACCTTTATCGTGGGTTATCCGGGCGAGACAGATGCCGAATTCCAGACCCTGCTGGACTGGATGGACGAAGCCCAACTGGATCGCGTTGGCTGCTTTCAATACGAAAACGTAGACGGTGCCCGGTCCAACGACCTGCCGGATCACGTTCCTGCTGACGTCAAACAGGACCGTTGGGAGCGATTCATGGAAAAGGCACAGGCAATTTCAGAGGCCAAGCTGGCGGCCAAGGTTGGTCAGACGATTGAGGTCATCGTCGACGAAATCGACGAAGACGCCGCCACATGCCGCACGAAGGCAGACGCGCCCGAGATCGACGGCAACCTGTTCATTGACGAAAACTTCGAAACCCTGAAACCGGGCGACATCGTTTCTGTCGAGGTCGACGAGGCCGGAGAGTATGATTTGTGGGGAAAACTGGCCTGACCAAAAGACGTCAATCGCCGTGACGACCGGCAAATGGTACATTCAGATCAGGGCACGGATTTGCAGGCGGCCCTGAAAAGGACCGCCTGCGAAAGGCTTATTGGGAAACTGGATTACAGACAGTCTGACCCGCTTCGGTTGTGGCCAGTTCATAACCTGCCGGACAGCTCGGAGAACCGTATTTGTCATAGTCAGGCTGGATATAGACCGGGGCCGGCTCTTCCTGCTGAGAGCAGGCGGTCAGAATAAGGGCAAACGCACCTACGGCTGCGAGTTTCAGTTTCATGTCCGTCAATCCTCTATTACTTTTCTGATATTGCCCGGTTTTTCGGGCCAATCTCAGAATAAGAGTTGGCGGGCGTTCTGGCAACTAAACAGATCACAAATTCGTTATTTCGGGCAGAGTTACGCTGGTAAAGACGACCACGAGCGCTGAAAATTCCACAACCGCTACCCTTTTCAGGCCTATGTTCTAAACTATTGAAATGACATCAGCCAACAACGGAGCAGCCAAATGTCCGACAGCCCGATCATTGCCCAGAAAGGCCCTTATCCGGTCGAAGTGACCGAAGGTAAAAGCTATTTCTGGTGCGCCTGCGGTACGTCCAAGAAACAACCTTTATGCGACGGATCTCACAAAGGAACCGGGCTGGAGCCGGTGAAATACACTGCCGAAGCAACAAAGAAGGTTTTCTTCTGCGGCTGCAAGCAGACATCGAAACCGCCATTGTGCGACGGCTCACATTCGCGTCTGTGAAGACTTTCTAAGCGCCTCAAGAGCAGAGGCGTTTGCGCAGAAATCAGGCGCCTTTTCCGGTGTGGACTGCTGCGTTGCCAGCCATAACTCACATTTGCTGCTGCAATCCGCTGCCCGGCACCGAGTAACGATTTCGGCAAATCCGTGGGGCGACAGTTTCCCTTCGGCCATCGCATCCGAGAACGAAACCCCGATGATCCGTGCGGTCGATCGGGTAAGCCAGAAGTGCTTGTCGATATCTCCAAGTCTGTCCGAAGCCATCACTTGCATCCTTTTTGCCGGGCTTTCAGCACCGCAAACTGAGCCTTGTTCATACAGATTTCAGGGGCGTTGGACGCGTCTTCGCAACGGTCCAGCCATTCAGGACAAGCACTGGCCCAGCTACAGCCCCGGCATCGCTGCACCATGTTGCTCCAGTCCCGCTGGGTCAGGTGCCCGCCCTTATGCGCTGCGGCGATGTCTACGCCGGTCGCCTGTCCCATGCGCAGGACCAGTCGAAGATGGGTCATGATGTGTCCCAGTGGTGACATGGTACATCCGGCCGCTCAGGGTTTCAGTTTGTTCAGCAATTCCTGATTTCGGCAGTATTCCGGCGTCTGGCTTGTGGCTACCGCTTTGGTCAGGAAGTTCTCGCAATGGCCGGGATTGGGGCAATCGGTGCAGCGCAGAACGGCATCGGAAATCGCGTCGATCGAAACCTGGCCAGCGATGGCGGCTTCTTCCAGATCAACTCCGACAGTTGTGGCCATCTGGTCCAGAAGACCGGCATGGCGTCGCAATGTGTTACGGCTGAGCATTACGCATCCTTTCCCGTTCGCGTTACAAGAAAGGATATCGCACCCGTTCGCGTCAGCCTTTGACCCAGGTCAAGGTGCTGGCGCCTGATGATCCAGATAGGCGCGCGTCGCATCCTGCACGCGCCGGAAGCGGTCGCCCCCCAGTTTTTTCCCGCCGTACCAGCGCGTTACTACGATCAGATGGCTGTCCAGACCTGCCCGCTCCATCATTCGCAGTATCACCATTCCGGCCCCGCTTTCGCCGTCATCCGCTTTGAGCGCACCGGTCGGCAGTACCGCAGCCCAGGTATTGTGCGTGGCTTTTGCATAGCTCTTGTCAGATTTCAGCTCACTCAAAACCGCATCGATTTCATCCCGGGTCTTAACTGGCGCACCGGATACCGCATATTTCGAACCGCGATCTGTCAGGATAACGCCCATCCGGACAAGCGATGTCATGGGGTCAGCCCCAGTTGCCGGGCGGTTTCCTGAACTATCTGCACACGCTGCGCGTTAGGTGGATGGGTGCCAAGAAACTTGTCACCCGGATCAGGAATGCGATTGAAATACACTGCCCCTACCAAGGGGTTGTATCCCGCCCTATAGGTAATGACGGTGCCCAGTTGATCGGCCTCAAGCTCGAAATCCTTAACATAGGCCTGCACACCGACCTGTGCCCCCAGTTTCTGCCAAGCTTCAACATCAGCGTCATCTCCTCCGTCGAGGCGCGCGAGGTCACCGAAAATCACCGCGCTCTCCTGCGAATTGTTCGACTGCCTGGCAAGGTGACCCAAAACGTGATGCGCGGCCTCGTGCCCCATGACAAACGCCAGTTCGTCGGCGTTCTTTGCTGAATTGATCATGGTCTGTGTGAAAATGATCACCGGTTGCCCGTCATCATCCAATGTCTGAAACGCGTTTTCTGGGGCCCGTGGGTTCAGATCAACCATGATCGTAAAGTCGCAGTTCCGGTTGCCCGACTGTCGCAAGCATTCAGTGCGCGCCGCTTTGCCGACTGCTCGGCTGATTTCGCGGAACTCTGCGGACGAGACCTGAGAACCCGGGCTTTCGCTGTCCCAATCCTCGGCAGGCAAAACGCGCAAAGTACCGCCTTCGCAGGCCGCCAGCAGAACAGAAACCAGCAAAAATATCAGGCGGCGCATCAGTAATCCTTTGGACCGGTCATACCGTATCGCAACCATAGCGTGCCATGCCGGGAACGGCCACGTCTGATTGGCAGTCAATGGGTTGCATTACCTGCGTCGGCCCTGCACTTTGCCTTTATGTTTTCGATTGAGCATGAATTCGACTCGACGGTCATTACCCTGGTGGACGAAGGCGAAAAGCCTTTGAACGAAGATGTCGTCATCAACAGTTTCGCAGAATGTGTGACGCTTGAACAATTGGATCCGCGCACGGACCAGGTTCAGAAAATTACCCTGTCACCCGAACAGGTGCGCGACTTGGCGGCGGCGCTAGACCTGCCTGAGGGGGTCTATCAGATACGCGAAACGCCACCTCAGGGATCATAGACAAAGGTTTTGTCACGAGCGGTCTGACCGTGCTTCAGGATCAAGGCAGACGCCGAAATCCCCATGGAGCGTGCCAAAAGATTACGAACCGCCTTGTTTGCCCTTCCGTCTTCAGGTGCGGCGGTGACACGGACACGCAGAGTGGTGCCGTCCACCGCAATGCTGTCACGCGCTGCTTTTGGAGTAACCCTGACCGAAATCTGTTTGCCCGGCACGGCAAGTGCGCTCAGATCCGGTAAATTTCGTAGTTTTGCTTTGGCCATCCTGCTTCCCTGTTCGCAACACCCTTGCATGAACGGGGACAGAGTGAAATTGATCTGACACCAAAACAGCTTGCCCTTGAATCAGAGGCAGTGCCACCCAAGATACAAACTGCCTATGTAAAGGAATTTAACATATGCCTCTCAAGAATCAGGCTGCTCTGGAGTTTCTGCAAATCCGCCGCTCACGTCCGGCCAAAACGCTGATTGCACCGGCCCCGACGCGGGAAGAGCTGATGCCTCTGCTTACGGCCGCGGCTCGCAGTCCGGATCATGGCAAGCTCGAGCCCTGGCGTTTTCTTGTGTTGGAAAAAGGGGCGATGGCCCGTCTTTCGGAGCTGACCGGGGACTGCGGCGCTCGACTGGGGAAATCGCCTGAAGATATTTCCAAGGCCCGCAGCCAGTTCGACATGGGTCATCTGGCCGTCGCTGTGATCGAGGTTCAGAAACCATCGGAAAAAATTCCCGCCATCGAGCAGACCTACTCCGCCGGAGCGGTCTGTCTGGCGCTTTTGAACGCGGCGCTGGCCGCCGGCTGGGGCGCGAACTGGCTGTCAGGCTGGCAAGTCCATGACCGCAAGTTCTGCAAGGACGCTCTGGGCCTGGCCGATCACGAGCGTGTAGCGGGCCTGATTCACATCGCGACAGAAGGAGCGGAACCACCGGAGCGCCCGCGCCCGGATGTGATGGCACTGACGCAATGGGTTGTTGAATGATTATTTTTCAGTCGTTCTTTCTGGCGCTCGGCCAGATCGGAGATCCGAGATTCCGCAAGGTCCTGCTGCTGGGCGTCGGCTTGACTTTCGCATTGCTGGTCGTGGCTTATGCCGGTTTCCTGTGGCTTATCAATGCGCTTGTCGGCGACCAGGCCACTTTACCCTTGCTGGGAGAGGTCACGTGGCTGAACGATCTGCTCAGTGTCTCCTCGCTGCTGTTGATGATGGTACTGTCCGTGTTTCTGATGGTGCCCGTCGCCTCGGCCATCACGTCGATGTTTCTGGATGAGGTCGCGCAGGCCGTCGAGGACAGGCACTATCCCAATCTGCCACCGGTTGCAGGAATTCCGGTAGCCGAGGCGTTGAAGGATACAGTGAACTTTTTGGGCGTTCTGATCGCGGCCAACCTGCTGGCGCTGGTTCTATACGTGATCTTCACGCCGCTTGCCCCGTTTATCTTCTGGGCGCTGAACGGATTCCTGTTGGGGCGTGAATACTTCACTCTGGCAGCGATGCGCAGGCTGGGCCGCGATGGCGCGCGCAAGCTGCGCGCCAAGCATTCCGCAACCATCTGGATAGCCGGCACGTTGATGGCAATTCCGCTGTCAGTGCCGCTTGTAAACCTGCTGATCCCCATTATCGGAGCAGCCACGTTCACGCATATCTACCATCAACTGTCAGCCACGGACTTGTAAGGGCTATCCCTGGCGGTCAAGCTGGTTCAGCCAGTCGAAATCCTGCACCGAGATCACGCCGGACACGATGATACCGGCGATGATGGCCCACAGGACGGCCGAAATCCCGGTGGTGATCCACATCTTTTTCTTCATGTGATGCACTTCCGGAGCACCCGCATGGGTGCCCGGAACGATCTCGCCCAGATCGCCCTGCGTTTTGATCCGGATGGGCAACACCACCAGCAAGGTCATGAACCAGATGACCGCAAACAAAACAATCGCTGCCGTGATCGTCATATCAGATCCTTTGAGGCTGTGGTCAGACCTGCTCGAGTTCGACCAGACATCCGTTGAAATCCTTGGGGTGCAGGAACAGAACAGGTTTGCCGTGGGCACCGATCTTGGGCTCTCCCGACCCCAGAACACGGGCACCGGTTTCCTTCAGGTGGTCACGAGCGGCAATGATATCTTCGACCTCGTAACACACATGGTGAATGCCGCCCGCAGGGTTCTTTTCCAGAAACCCGTTGATCGGGCTGTTGTCGCCCAGCGGATAGAGCAGTTCGATCTTGGTGTTCGGCAACTCGATGAAAACGACGGTTACACCGTGGTCCGGCTCATCCTGAGGCGCGCCAACCTTTGCGCCCAGCGCGTTGCTGTATTGCGCGGATGCGGCTTCGAGGTCCGGAACGGCGATGGCGACGTGGTTCAAACGTCCGATCATTGTGCTCTCCTGTCGTTTCTGCGTTGCAGCGTTTATGGGCGCAGACGATCAAAAGGGCAAGGCGCGACGGCCCTGCCCCGGTATTGCCCTCCGGCGTCAAACACCCAGACACCAGCGCATGACCGCCTTTTGCGCGTGAAGACGGTTTTCGGCCTCATCAAAAATGACCGAGTTCGGGCCATCCATAACCTCGGACGTGGCTTCCTCTTCCCGGTGCGCCGGCAGGCAGTGCATGAACAGCGCGTCGGGTTTGGCGTGGGCCATCAGTTCGGCATTGACCTGATAGGGGCGCAGCAGGTTGTGACGGCGTTCCTTGGCAGACTGGGAATCGTGCATCGAGACCCAGGTGTCGGCGACCACCAGATCGGCACCTTCAACCGCTTTGTAGGGATCACGTTCGACCACGATATTCGAGCCCTTTTGGCGGGCAAAGCCCATGAACTCTTCTTCCGGATCGAATTGAGCGGGTCCCGTAAACGTCAGATCAAACCCGAACTGACCCGCCGCATGCAGGAACGAGGCGCAGACGTTGTTGCCGTCACCGGTCCAGACAACCTTTTTGCCGGCGATGGGGCCGCGGTGTTCTTCGAAGGTCAGCACATCGGCCATGATCTGGCAGGGGTGGGTACGATCGGTCAGGCCGTTGATCACCGGCACGTCGGAATATTCGGCCATCTCGGTCAGGATCGTTTCATCAAAGGTCCGGATCATGATCATGTCGACATAGCGCGACAGAACACGCGCGGTGTCGGCGATGGTCTCGCCATGGCCCAGCTGCATGTCCTTGCCGGACAGCACCATGGTCTGCCCGCCCATCTGGCGCACGCCCACATCAAACGACACGCGGGTCCGGGTCGAAGGTTTTTCGAAGATCAGCGCGACCATGCGATCCTTGAGAGGCTGTTCATCGTCATGAGCCGCCTTGGGGCGGCCGAGGCGCGCCTTTTTCATGGCGTCGGCTTGGTCGATCATGCTGCGCAGGGCTGCTGCATCGGTTTTGTGGATGTCGAGAAAATGGTTCATTTCATTTCGCTTTTGGCTGTCGGACGCCGGGGGCCAGCCCCCGGACCCCCGGAGTATTTGGGAAAAGATGAAGATCAGGCGGTTGCGAGACTGGCTTCGACCTGTCGGGCGGCTTTTTCCAGGCGGATCATGGCCTGCGCGATATCGTCCTCGGTCAGCGTGAGCGGTGGCAGGAGCCGAATGACGTTATCCGCGGCAGGGACGGTGATGACCCCGTTGTCATAGCCGGCATTCACCACGTCTATGTTTGTCGGCTTGCATTTGAGGCCCAGCATCAGACCGGCGCCGCGCACTTCTTCGAACACGTCAGGATGATTGGCGATCAGGCTTTCGAGTTTCTGGCGCAGCAGGCCGGCCTTGCGGTTCACGCCTTCGAGGAAGGCCGGTGCGGCGACCTGATCGATCACTGCACAGCCTACCGCGCAACCCAGCGGGTTGCCGCCATAGGTGGACCCATGTGTGCCCGCTGTCATGCCGTTCGCCGCATCCTCGGTTGCCAGCACGGCACCCAGCGGGAAGCCCCCTCCTATACCCTTGGCAACCAACATGATATCAGGCGTAATACCCGCCCATTCATGAGCAAAGAGCTTTCCGGTACGGCCGACACCGCATTGCACTTCGTCCAGGATCAGCAGGATTCCGTTATCGTTGCAGATCTGGCGCAGCGCCTTGAGTTCCGCATCCGGAACCGGGCGAATGCCCCCTTCGCCCTGAACGGGTTCGATCATGATCGCGGCTGTATGTTCAGTGATGGCGTTTGTGACACCGTCAAGATCGCCGAAGGCTACATGAACAAAACCGGGTAGCAGCGGACCGAAGCCCTTGATCATCTTCTCGGACCCGGCGGCGGCGATACCTGCCGAGGAACGCCCGTGAAAAGATCCCTCGAAGGTAATGATCTCGATCCGCTCCGGCTGATCTTTGTCATAGAAGTGCTTCCGAGCCATCTTGACGGCCAGTTCACAGGCTTCGGTACCGGAATTGGTGAAGAATACGGTATCCGCGAATGTGTGTTCGACCAGTTTGTCGGCCAGCGCCTGCTGTTGAGGGATCTGGTACAGGTTCGAAACATGCCACAACGCGTGCGCCTGATCCGTCAGAGCCGCAACCAGTGCCGGATGCGCGTGACCCAGCGCGTTCACCGCGATCCCGGCGCCGAGGTCCAGAAAACGTCGGCCGTCCGCCTCGGTCAGCCAGGCACCTTCGCCTTTCACGAATGAAAGCGGTGCGCGATTGTAGGTCGGCAGAACGGACGGGATCATCGGATCATCCTTTTCAGATTGGTTAAGCCCCGTGAGTGATACACGAAGCCCGGTTTCGTCAACTGATTTGGTGGAGATTGCGCTGATTTGAACAGCACAAAGGATCAACTGGGCCGGTTACGCGGTCAGGCGTCGGCGTCGGAGGCGCAGGATATGTGCGTGTTTGATCATGCGGGCCGTATAGCGGGACCTTCGGTTTCTGAAAACCCCGAAATTGAGTGGATCGCATAATTTCACTCTGACACAAGCATTTGGCACTTGTCATTTCGCCCTGCGTCGCGCACCGCTGAACCATGACCCCGGCGCGCCAGAACCCTGCCCTTGCGGCTATTCTCATCTTTGTTGCAAGCGCGCTGATCGCGGGCACAACACTGCTGGCCAAGGCGCTGGGCACCGATACGCTTGGTCCGGCGCTGCATCCGATACAGATCAGCCATGGGCGGTTTCTGTTTGCCTTTGTCGTGATCATCAGCGCGGTCTTCGCGCTGCGTCCGAACCTGCGGCGACCTCATTGGGGGCTGCATGTCGGGCGGACCAGCTTTGGCTGGTTGGGGGTCACGCTGATGTTTGCCTCGGTCGCGTATATTCCAATAGCGGATGCGACTGCGATTTCCTTCCTGAACCCCGTCTTTGCGATGATGCTTGCTATCCCACTTCTGAAAGAGGGGGTCGGTCCCTGGCGCTGGCTGGCGGCAGCGGTGGCCCTGACAGGCGCGCTGATCCTGTTGCGCCCCACGCCGGCCAGTTTTCAGTCCGCAGCGCTTTTGGCGCTGACGGCGGCTGCGGTGATCGGGATGGAGCTGATATTTATCAAGAAACTCTCGGGTCGTGAAATTCCGATCCAGATTCTGCTGGTGAACAACTCTATGGGGCTGGGCATCGCAACGGTCGCGGTAATTGCGGTTTGGCAGCCGCCCACCGCAGCACAATGGGTCGCTCTGGCGGGGATCGGTGGGCTGATGGCCTGTGCGCAAGCCTGTTTTGTCAACGGTATGGCCAGGGCTGACGCCTCATTCGTGGCGCCGATCAGCTACGCGACCCTGATCTTTGCCGCCCTGTACGATTTTGCTGTTTTTGGCGTAATTCCGGATGCGGTCAGCTTGGCAGGCTCGGCCATCATCCTGACCGGCGCCCTGATTCTGGTCTGGCGCGAGGCCCGCGCGCGGCAATAAAAATATCCGGAAACTTCCAACGCTTTGGCCCGAGGGCGACCTCGGTGTCGCAAATCTTCACGACACCTGATCCGAGACCCGCATTCTGGTCGAAGTTGTTTGTTGTTTAGAGAGATTACGCGATGCACGAACGCCGAATCCCGGAATGGGTCCGCCATGCTCCTGCCCCGTCGGTTCGCGAGTTTGGACTGCTTGCGGGTTTTGAGGCGATTGTTCGGGGCATTTTGATTTCGGTCTTTCCGCTGGTGATGTATCGCGCGCTGGGCGACGCGTCTTCGGTTTCCTTTGTGTATTTTCTGGTGGGGATCGTGTCACTGACGGCCGGTCTGATGGTGCCATTCATCATTCGCTTCATTCCGCGGCGCTGGGCGTACACCATCGGCTGCGTGATGTTCATGGTCAGCGCTGTGCTGGCCATCGAGGGCAGCCCGACCGCCGTGGTGACTGCCTTGGCCATAAACACGGTGGCGACAGTTGTGACATTTGTCTGCTTCAACGCTTACGTGCTGGATTACATCAGCAAAATCGAACTTGGACGCTGCGAAACCAGCCGCATGTTTTACAGCGCGCTGGGCTGGACTGGCGGACCGATGGCCGGCGTATTGCTGATGGAACTATGGGCACCAGCGCCTTTCGTGATCAGCGCGGTCGCCTCTTTTGGCATGCTGATCCTGTTCTGGAGCATGCGCCTGGGCAATGGCAAACTGATCACCAAAGCACGCGGACCGGCAACGAATCCACTGGCGTTTCTGCCTCGTTTCTTCTCCCAGCCCCGGCTGGTGGCCGGATATCTGTTTGCGATGATCCGCTCGTGCGGCTGGTGGATCTATGTGGTCTACCTGCCAATCTTTGCCATTCAGAACGGGCTGGGTGAGCAGCTTGGCGGCATTCTGCTGTCGGGAACCAATGCAATGCTGTTTGTCGCCCCATTGATTCTGCGCTGGGTCCAGGCGCGGTCTTTGCGGGCTGCGGTTCGGACGGGTTTTGCCGCCTGTGGGGTCTGTTTCGTCGTCGCCGGGGCGGTGGCGGGATGGCCCACCGCGTCGGTTGCGGCGCTGGTTTTGGGGTCGGTCTGGCTGATCGTGCTGGATATCTGCGCCGGGTTGCCATTTCTGATGGCCGTGAAACCGTCGGAGCGGACCGAGATGTCAGCTATCTATTCCAGCTATCGGGACGTATCGGGCATTCTGACGCCGGGCGTGGCCTCACTGGTCCTTCTGGCTACGCCGGTTGCAGGCGTGTTTGCGGCCGGCGGCGTTGCCCTGTTTGGGGCATGGGCGGTAGCTGCACGGTTGCACCCCAGGCTGGGACGACCCCGGGTCCCGTTGCAGCCGGGTGCGCTGGCCGAAGCCGCCTAGGCCTTTAGCCGATACCCTGTGCGCAGCATCTGCCACGTCAGCGCGCCTATCAGGCCCGTTGCGCCTGCGCAGACGGCCATGCCCAGCCACGGCGAACTGTCGGACACGCCGATCATCCCGTAACGCAACCCGTCAATCAGATAAAAGACGGGATTCAGATGGCTCAGGCGGTTTAGCACCGGTGGCAAGGCTTCGACCGAGTAGAAGGTGCCCGACAAAAAGGCCAACGGTGTGACAATGAAATTGGTGATCGCCGCCATCTGGTCGAATTTGTTGGCGAAAATTCCGGCAAGCAGCCCGAGTGCCCCCATGAAAGCGCCGCCAAGCAGCACAAAAATCAGCGCTGTCAGCGGGTGTTGCGGCACCAGCCCCAGAACCACTGCCAGCGCGATGGCGACAACGCAGGCTATCAATACGCCACGTGCGATGCCGCCGGCCAGATAGCCCAGCAAAATCTCCAGCGGCGAAAGCGGAGGCATCAGAGTGTCGACAATGTTTCCCTGCACCTTGGCGATCACCATCGATGATGATGTGTTGGCAAAGGCGTTCTGAATGACTGTCATCATCATGATGCCCGGGGCCAGGAAGATCAGGAACGGCACACCCATCACGTCCGGCCTGCCGGGGCCGATAGCGATATTGAAGATCAGCAGGAACAACCCCGCGGTCACCAGCGGGGCCAGCAAAGTCTGCGTCCACACCGCCAGAAAGCGCAGGGTCTCGCGCTGCGCCAGCGTGTAAAGGCCCATCCAGTTCACTACTCCGAAATGGCGCGTATTCTGATCTGCGGGAATTTGCATCATCTGACCTCAACCTGATTCGAAGACAGCTTGTAACTCGGGCTGCAGTGATTAAAATAGGTGGCTGATACGAATTCCCAAGGCGGCCCGAATCCGGGGCCGCTTTCCGCTTTTGAAAGGCAAATGATGTCCTGGACTGACGAGCGTGTAGAACTACTGAAGAAGATGTGGGGCGAGGGCCAGTCGGCCAGCCAGATCGCCAAGGAACTGGGTGGTGTGACCCGCAACGCCGTGATCGGCAAGGTGCACCGTCTGGGCCTGTCGAACCGGACCACGGGCGCGGCACCGGCCAAGGCTGAACCCAAGGAAAAACCAGCCCCCGAACCAAAGGCGGAAGCCAAGCAAAAACCTGCACCTAAGACTGAACCGGCACGCCCGGCCCCTGCCCCGGCAGCCGAAGCCAAGCCCGCCATTCCGGCCCGTCGTCAGATCATCCCGGCCGGTCAGCCCTTGCCGCCGCAACCCTCGGCCAACGAGATCAGCCCCGAAGCGCTGGCCAAGGTCAACGAGGTCGAAAAGAAGGCCAAAAAGCTGACTTTGATGGAACTGACCGAGAAAACCTGCAAATGGCCGGTCGGCGACCCCGCAACCGAAGATTTCTGGTTCTGCGGTCTGCCGGTTGAACAGGGCAAACCCTATTGCGAGGCGCATGTGGGCGTGGCCTTTCAACCCATGAGCGCCCGCCGCGACCGCCGTCGCTGACCGGGATGCGCCAGGATCCGACCGCGCTGGAGGATACCTGGCTTGCGCGGGCGAAACGTCTGCTGGCGCTGTCCGAGACCGGGCAGCACTTTACCACGGACGGTTTTGACCGCGAACGCTATGACGAGATCGCCGCTTTGGCGCGCGCCATGCTGGCTGATCTTGGCCACGTCCCGCTGTCACGGATCGAAGGGCTGATATCCGACCATACCGGCGGTTACGCAACGCCCAGCATTGATATTCGCGGCGCAATTATTCGCGACGGCCGAATCCTTCTGGTCCGTGAACGCAGCGACGGACGATGGGCGATGCCGGGCGGTTTTGCCGATATCGGCAGTTCCCCGGCGGAAAACATTGAACGCGAAGTCTGGGAAGAGGCCGGACTGCGGGTCCGCGCACGTCAGCTTTACGCGCTGCGACACAAGGCACGCCACCCGTATCCGGCGGACATACGGGATTTCTACAAACTGTTCTTTCTGTGCGAGGAAAGCAGCGTCACAGCACCAGAACCCGGCATGGAAACAAGTGAGGTCGCGTTTTTTGCGCCCCAGGATCTTCCGGAGCTGTCTTTGGTTCGGAATCTGCGGTCAGATATCGAAGCCGCATTTACGGCACTCACGAACGGGTCGACTGTCACCCTGTTCGATTGACATCAACTTCCCGCCGTAATCAGTTGTTCTGGTAGAAGAATGACAGCTTGCGGCTGGTTCCGCTGGGCGGGCGTGGGAACGGCGCTGCGCGCCTGACCTGTTCGCGGGCCGCCCGTTCAACTTCGAGCGAGCCGGAACTGTCCACGATTTCGACCCAGGCCAGTGAACCGTCGGGATCGATCTGGAAAAACACCTGCGCAAAACCTCGGGCCGAAACAAACACAACCGGTGCACGATTCAGATGTACCAGAACCTGCCCGGCATAGTTGGTTACATCGGAGTTCCCAGGCCCGCGCCCGCCCGAGCGCGATCCCCCGCTGCCCTGCCTGAACCTATCGATGCCTTCGCGGCGATATACGGTCAAAGGCGAATCGACTACCTGATCAGGAAAGCGCAAGTCGCTGAAATCCCTCGATCCCTTCAATACACCTTGCCGTGCCGTTGTTGGTCGCCGGTCCGGAAGGCGTGGCCTGATTGAGGTGGTCACGGCGAGCTCTGAATCTTCAGATTCTTCCACTGTTTCCGCCGCTTCCGGTATCGGTGACAGAGCGGCGATCTCCGGTTCCACCGCTTCCTGCACGGGTGGAACGATGGCCGTGACCGGCGGGGTGGCGGCTGCTTCGGGTACGACAGGCAGAGCGGCAAGCTGTTCGGGTTCTGCCGCTGCCTCGATTGCATCAGGATCGCCCTGAGGCGCTTTGGCCGCGGTTTCCGCCTCAATGGGGTCGGAGTTGGCTTCATCGGCACTGGGTTTGTCGTCACCATCGGCTTCTTCGGCTGTAACTGAAGGCTGGACCGGCTCTGCAATCTCTGGCTGAACGATTTCGGCTTCGCCGGTATCAGGGGACGGCACCGGTTTTGGGTCGTTTGAGGCGACCAGCGCCTCGGTGATCGGAACCGGTTCCGTCCGTTCGGGTTCGGGCGGCGTTTCCTCTGGCGGCTCGGGCGTTTCAGCAGGCTCGGGTTCGACGGGTTCCGCCACGGGCTCGACCAGGTCCTCGAAGGCATTGCCCATTGCCACCCTGTCAGGCCGGGTATCCGGTGTCTCAGATCCGGGCAGCGCCGGTGTCGTCAGGGTAAGCCCCATCAAGTGAACCATCACCGAAATCGCGATCGCCACGGCGGCAATCAGGGCAGACCCGCGGATCATTCGAGCGCCTGTTCGGTCACGACAAAGACCGATGTTGCCCCCAGACGGCGCAAGGAAGTGGTGATTTCGATCAGGCGCTGACCCTGCGCGTTGCGGTCCGGAACGATCCGTACCGGACCTGCATCATGTGTTTGCATATAGGCCTCGGCGCTGGATGGAGCACCGCGAAAACTAAGTGTTCCATCGCTGTGCAGCACCAGCGCGTCGGGTGGTTCGCGCCCGGCCAGATCGGACGTGTTCACCAGTTCAAGGTCCCCGTCCATTGGTGGTGCCAGCGTGCCCGTGATCAGAAAGAAAATCAGCATCAGGAAGATGACATTGATCAGCGCGATGGTGGAATCACGTTTACGGCTGGGGCGGGTACGGCGGATCATGGCCTTACTCCAGCACCAGAACGCTGAGGTCTTCACGGCCGCGCAGCAGAGCCAGAATATCAACCAGATGCTGTGCTGTGGCGTCGTTGTCCATGCTGATCAGAACCTGACCCGCTTCGACCCGGACCGCCAGTTCCTCGGGCGTGACCGGCGCGCCGTTCAGTACCAGCCGGGTCGCCCCCAATTGCACGAAAGCGCGTTCCGACGGCGCATCCGAGGCCGCCCCACCGCTGGTTGCGCTGCTTAGTTCGATCTCGCCAAAGCGGGAAAAGGTCGAGGACAGCATGAAGAACAACAAAAGCAGGAAAATGACGTCAATGAGTGGCGTCATCGACAATGGGCGGCGAACGAAGGGTGCGGTATTACGCATGTTCGGGCGCGACCGGGGTATGCGCTCTGCCCGTCGCGGCCTGAATGCCCTGCCCCGGAACCAGCACGGTCCGCAGTGCCTTGTCAGCGAACACACGCTCGCGTGCCGTCCGGCTTTCGAACCACGACAACACCATCGAGGTTGGCATAGCGACCGCCAGCCCGACTGCCGTGGTGATCAGCGCAACCCAGATACCGCCAGCCAAAAGCGAGGGATCGACCGAAGCCCCGGCGGATTGCAGGCTCTGGAACGCTTCGATCATACCCAGAACAGTTCCGAACAGCCCCAGCAGCGGCGCGAGTTGCGCAACGGTATCAAGCAGGCGAAAACCCCGCTCTAACCCCGCCAGCGCCAGCCCGGCCTCGGCATCCAGCCGCTCGGACAGGCCCGGTGCATCCGGTGCGTCCATCGCCGCATTCACGAGCGGAGCAAGGTAGCTGTGGCTTTGTGTCAGACGGTCACGCGCAAGCTGCCGATCACCCGCATCCCAGGCCGCCAGCGCCTGAGACAGCACCCGATGCCGACCCACGCCGCACGCGGCAAACTGCCAGAGCTTGTACAGCGTGACGGCGAGCGTCAGCACCGACATCACGATCAGGATCGCAACCACCGGCCCACCCAGGGCCACGATCTCGCGCAGCGCAACCAGCGGGCTCATCCCAGTAGCTCCACGTCGACACGGCTGCCAAGCGTCAGCGTTTCCCGGCATATGTCGCTTTCTGCCCCGTTGACCTGACAGGAATTCGTACCATTAAAAAGAACCTGACCGATCTTCTCGCAGGACAATCCGGAAAGGTTGAACTGGCGCACGCGCATACGGCCCTCGGGAAGGTCCCTCAGAAGCAGAAGCGTCAGGCGATCCACGCCTCCGGAGGTGTCGAAAATCACGGCTTCAAACGAAACAGCGTCAACACCTTGCCCCGTGTCATTTCTCACCACGAAAGTCATCTGGCAGGCGTCATCAATATCCTGAAGTGTGTTGAGTTCGACAAACAGTTCCGCCGCAGAGTTTTCATCAGATTGCGCCAGCGCCATGGCGGGCAACATTCCCAGAAAGAGCCCGGCTAGCGCGAGACGTCGAATTAACATGTGCGGGCTCCCGAAGGTTCAGCAGTTACTTTGTTGACCCCGGGGATCGCACCCGGGGTGTGGTTTTCATACCCAAGATAGGTGCGATGAAAAAGACTTGCAGGCGGCCTTGTGAAAATTCGTGCATTTTTTGGGAAAAGCCCGACATGCCCGATCAAACAGACCTGTTGGGCCAACCGACTGTTGCCCCGCTTGGCGTCAGCGCCCGAATGCGCTGTTCGGGGTCCATTTCATTTTTTCACCCGCTTTGCCCCATTTCATCATCAGGCAGGATGTTCCGTATTTCTGGAAATACTTAATATTCAGCGGGTACCACCCGGCCTTTGGCACTTCGACCTCGGTGCGCTGGTTGGCTTCGCAGCCCTGGCGTCCGTTGACATACCCGATCTGTTGACCGCCGACATAAGCGTCAATTCCATCGTTGGACCAGGTTTCCAGCTCATAGATACCGGGGGAGTCAAAACGGATAAACCCGGTAACCTCCGCCGCCACATTATAGGCTTCGTTGAAAGTCATGACAGGATCACCATCCGATGTGTCACGGTAATCCAGTCCCCTCAAAGGCGGACCCGCCTTGGCCTTTTTCAACAGGAAATCAACTTTGGCGAGGTTCTGAATCTTGCGCGGTGGATTCCCCTCCCATGCGTATTTCACATTCAGTCCCGCCTTCGCGTTGGGCTGCGGGTTTGCGGGTTGCAGTTTCAATGGCGCGGACATGGCCGTGCTGCCGATTACTGCCGCGACTGCGGCCAGCGCACCGATCCGAAAGAGTTTCATGGTCTTCTCCCTGAGTGTGGTCCTTTGGGGTTGCTCCCCTTTCGACCTGGTTCTTGAGAAGACACTAGGACGTGAAAATTCACCTCGCAAGTCGGTTGAAGTTCACAATCTCAACGTCAGGCCCTTACGTCCTTTGGTGAATCCATTACAACATAGGACGTAATTGAGGTCACATGCGGCAGGGTTCCCAGCACCTCGGTATGAAAAGTCTTGTAGGACGGCAGGTCGGCACACTCCACCCGCAGCAGATACTCGATTGTTCCGGTAATATTGTGGCATTCAACCACTTCCGGCGCACGCTGCAATGCGCGCTCGAACCCTTCCTGCGCGGCTTTGGTGTGCTCGCCCAACCCTACGCCGATATAGGCCACAAACCCCACTCCCAGGGCTGCGGGGTTTAGAACCGCGCGATAACCCGTGATGACGCCAGCACGTTCCAGCTCCTGCACGCGGCGCAGACAAGCAGATGGCGACAGACCAACACGGTCAGCAAGGTCCAGGTTGCTGATACGACCGTCCCGGGACAGTTCTCGCAATATTTGGCGGTTTATTTCGTCAATCTTGGTCATTGGTTGCAAAACTAAGGGAAACACGCATCAAAACGCAATTTCATTTGCCGGTTTTGCCGCAATTATTCGCTTCATGACCTATGAACTTCTACTCGCCCTGATCGCTTTTGCATTCGTTTCCTCGATCACGCCGGGGCCGAACAACCTGATGTTGATGGCGTCGGGTGCCAATTTCGGGTTCCGGCGCACCGTCCCGCACATGTTGGGGGTCGGGCTGGGCTTTACCTTCATGGTTCTGCTGGTGGGAACCGGGCTGGTTCAGGCCTTCGACCGTTATCCGGTCAGCTATACGATACTCAAAATAGCCTCTGTGATTTATCTGCTGTATCTGGCGTGGAAGATTGCCAATGCCGCGCCGACGCAGGGTCAGGCCGCGAAGGGTACACCAATGACGTTTCTTCAGGCCGCCTCGTTTCAATGGGTCAACCCCAAGGCGTGGGCCATGGCCCTGACAGCAACTGCCGCTTATACGCCGGATCAGACGCTGGGTGCGATCATGGTGGTTGCGCTGGTTTTCGGAGCGGTCAACCTTCCCTCGGTCAGCGTCTGGACCGTACTTGGGCAACAGATGGCGCGCGTTTTAACAAACCCGCGCCGATTGCTGGCCTTCAACTGGACCATGGCGGTGCTGCTGGTGGCCTCGCTTTATCCGGTGCTGTGGCCGAGTTGAGCTATTTCAGTGGCAGACAGATTTCAGTCAGCAGGTCTTCTGGCGCGGTATCGCGCGGATCGTTGAGGTAAATTTCATAGCAAGGCCGATCCGCCGGTTCCTCGCCGGATTCAGGCAGCCAGTTGCCGAACAGGCTGTGATAGGCAGCGTGAATACCTGAATACGGGCCCTTGTAGGTCAGCACAGCGGTATTGCCGCCGGGGATTTCCAGCGCTTCCATACCATCGGGGGTCGCACCACCCCGATGTTCGGCACCGGCATAGCTGCGCAGTTGATCTTCGGGCACGTCATCGGGACTGTCGAGGTAGACCCCGATAACAGGACCCATCTGCGGCCACAGTTGGCGGGATTCGCACAAGGCACCAAAGGCTTCAAAGCTTTTGCCGATCTCGGCATACGCGCCTTTGTGAGGCAGCGCGACGACACGGCGGGCGGGTTCGGTTCGTTTCGTAACAGGGTGCATTGGATATTCTCCGGTTCTGAAATGTGGGTTGGCTGGCAGGCATTGCCCGGCCTTGCGAAAACCGGCGGGGCTGCTGCCATAGGCCTCGGAAAAGGCCCGCGCAAAGGATTTCAGGTTGTGATAGCCGATATCAGTGGCCACCTGCGCAACCGGCTTGTCGGATTGCACCAGCCAGCACGCCGCCCGATGCAACCTGATCCGGCGCACGGCCTGCGCACAGGTCTCGCCCGTGATGGCGCGAAACACACGATGCCAGTGAAACCGCGACATGGCGGCGACGTCGGCCAGCGTGTCCAGTGACAGATCGCCTGCCGGGTGGTCATGAATGTAGGCCAAAACACGCAGGATACGATCTTCGTAACTGGCTGTCATCGGTTCCCTTCCTTCTTCCTGCCGCACCGGGATCGCATATTCCGCGACCACAAATCTTGCTGAATTCTCACCAACCAACACCCCACCCACTGAAACGCTACGATCTTCGCTTGGACCAATCCTGAGCCCGAACGATGGCCCAAAACAATGGACTTGCATGACATGTCTCACTCACTAGTTTGGCCGCGGTTTGGCTGCTTCCGCATTTTTTGACTACTTGCAGAGAAGCCAAAAACACTCTTCTGCCGACGCAGGGCATGATCGCCGGGCATTTGGCTCAGAACGATCCCAGGTCTGAAACCCTAATTGAAGATCAGCCAAGCCTTGGTCGGAAACTGATCAGCGATCCGTTCGGCGACATTACGGATGCGGTTCATCAACATCTGGGATCCGTCGATGCCACGAGCGATAGTCAGATCTGTCGAGCCAAAAACACGGGATGAAAGCGAGAAAGGTGTCTAAATGCTGAAGGCGGGCGCCAATGGCCTTGCGCCTGAGAAACAGCCATACCCGTTACGGATCAGGTTCAGGACCCCGCTTGCCTTGTGTTGCATTCCTCTGGCGGCAAGTTCATATAGCGGGGAACTTCCGCGTTGAGAGGCGTCATGACCCAGTATCTGGATTTCGAAAAACCCCTGGCCGAGATCGAAGGCAAGGCCGAGGAACTGCGCGCGCTGGCCCGTGCCAACGAAGAGATGGACGTGGCCGAAGAAGCTGCTGCGCTGGACGCCAAGGCGGCCAAACTTCTGGATGAACTGTACGGCGATCTGACCCCGTGGCGGAAATGTCAGGTGGCGCGCCACCCGGAACGCCCCCATTGCAACGATTATGTCGACGCGCTGTTTACCGAGTTCACGCCCCTGGCCGGTGACCGGAGCTTTGCTGACGACCTGGCCGTGATTGGCGGTCTGGCGCGGTTCGAAGACCAGCCGGTGATGGTGATCGGGCACGAGAAAGGCTCGGACACCAAGTCGCGGATTGAACGCAATTTCGGCATGGCCCGCCCTGAAGGCTACCGCAAGGCCGTACGTCTGATGGAGATGGCTGGCCGTTTTGGCCTGCCGGTGATCACGCTGATCGACACCGCAGGCGCCTATCCCGGCAAAGGCGCCGAAGAACGCGGCCAGTCCGAAGCAATCGCCCGGTCGACCGAGATGTGTCTGAAAATCGGTGTACCACTGGTCTCGGTCATCATCGGCGAAGGCGGTTCGGGCGGTGCGGTTGCGTTCGCTACGGCAAACCGTGTCGCGATGCTGGAGCATTCGGTCTATTCGGTGATCTCACCCGAAGGCTGCGCCTCGATCCTGTGGAAGGACTCCGAGAAAATGCGCGAAGCGGCCGAGGCCCTGCGCCTGACCGCGCAGGATCTGCACAAGTTGGGCGTCTGTGACCACATCATCGCCGAGCCCAAGGGCGGTGCCCATCGTGATCGTCCGGCGACAGTTGAGGCAGTGCGTGCATCAATCACGGCCATGCTGGCCGAATTGGAAGGCAAAGACGCAGCGGCCCTGATTAAGGACCGCCGCCAGAAATTCCTCGACATCGGATCGAAAGGGTTGGCGGCCTGAGCCGTCAGCCCCCAAGCCTGCGCAGCAAGTCTGCCGAAGGTGTCCCAGTTACCGCCAGACCACTGGCCCGCTGGTAGTCGCTGATGGCGGCTTCGGACTTCTTGCCGATCACACCATCCGCCCCTTCCGTATCATACCCGGCCGACGTCAAACGACGCTGCAACTCCTTGCGGTCCTCGAGGGTCAGGCCGTTCTCGTCCGGACCGAATGAGGCCTGAAACGGCGCGCCGCCGGCGATCCGGTCGGCCAGATGCCCGACACCGATCGCGTAGCTGTCCGAGTTGTTGTAGCGCTTGATCACCTGAAAATTGCGGAACACCGCGATGCGCGGTCCGGGCGTCTGCGGCTGCAGCACTGCGACAGGTGTGCCTGACACCGTTCCGACCTCGCCACCCCACTTCTGGCCCCGCACCCAACCGGCGCGCGCCAGATAGGCTGCGGTCGAGGCCAGTGAGTCGGTCGGATCGTCCGACCAGATATCCCGTCGCCCGTCACCGGTGAAATCCACCGCGTAGGCCAGATACGACGTCGGAATGAATTGGGTATGCCCCATCGCCCCGGCCCAGCTGCCGGTCATTTTGTCGGGCGTCGTATCGCCGTTCTGCAGGATCTTCATCGCTGCGATCAACTGCTTTTCAAAGAACTCCCCGCGCCGTCCGTCGTAGGCCAGCGTCGACAGAGCCGAGATCACCGGCACATCGCCCCGACGCGCGCCATAGCGACTTTCCAGCCCCCAGACCGCCACCACGATTTCACGGTCGACGCCGTATTGGGCTTCAATTTGCGACAAGGTTGCGCCATGGCGCTGCAGGATCTGTTTGCCGGTGCTGATCCGCTCGTCCGAGGCCGCAATGGCCAGATAATCCTCGAGCGAGCGCTTGAACTCGACCTGGTTGCGGTCGCGTTCGATCACGCCGGGCAAATATCCAGCCCCCTGAAACGCACGATTGATTGTGGTCTGCGAAATACCCTGAGACGCCGCGCGTCCCTTGAACCCGGCAACCCAGGCCTCCCAGCCTGCATTGGGCACAGCCTGCATCCGTGTAGCCGGCGCGCGCGCAGGTGAACTGATATCGGAACAGGCGGCCAGCAGCGCCGACCCAAGCCCCATAGAAAAGGTCCGTCGATTGATCATTTCTGAAATCTGCTCTTGTTGTGGTTTTGGCCAGAGTAACGCAGACCGCGCTTTTGAGCCAGAACGTCGCTGGCCTGCGCCTGTCGCGAATGGGGCAACCGGGGTATCGTCGGCAATAAGCCGCCTAGCTGACCAGCAACCGCAAGCCCTGCGTCACATCGGACCGTACCGCCAGCCGTAATCCTGGCTCATCACCAGCCTTGAGCGCAGCTATGATCAGCTTGTGGTAGTGCGGCGGCTCTGTGCGCCTGAGCCGCCCATAGAGCGCGCGCATCGTCGGACCCAGTTGCAACCAAACGGTTTCCGCAATTGCCAGCATCGCCGGCGCCTGCGCCCGAAGGTACAAAGTGCGGTGGAACTCAAGATTGGCGCGGATATACCCGACCGCATCCCGTTTGGTTACCATTTCCGCAACCGTCATGTTGATGCTCTGCAGCCGGTCAATCAGCGCCATGTGCGCCCGCGGCAGTGCCCGGCTTGCCAGTTCAACCTCAAGCAGGGCGCGCAAGGCCGCCAGTTCCTCGATCCGGTCATTGCCAAGTTCCGGGGTCGACACGCGACCTGACGACGACAGGGTCAGGGCCCCTTCGGCCGCCAAACGGCGCACCGCCTCGCGGGCCGGTGTCATAGATACGCCAAACTCTTTGCCGATCCCGCGCAGGGTCAACGCCTGCCCCGGGGCAATATCCCCATGCATGATACGCGACCTGAGCGTCCGGTAGACGCGGTCGTGCGTTGCGGTCTGGGACTCGGTGGAACGTGTGCTCAACATGCGCCCATGTGATCACAAATATCAGCCGGGTCAACTCGTCCCGGCTTCAAATCGGTATTGATGCAGCCGCGCACCGTTGTCGCGCAACCACCGCCGCTGATCCTTGCAGGGTCCGAAAATCCGCTCGACCTGCGCCCAGAAGGCCGGAGAGTGGTTCATCTCAACCAGATGAGCCACCTCGTGGGCCGCGACATAATGCAAAATTTCTGAGGGTGCCAGAATCAGGCGCCACGAGAACATCAGCGCACCGGCGGAACTGCACGATCCCCAGCGCGACCGCGTATCCCGAAGGGTCAGGCTTTTGTACGGACGGCCCAACATGGCGGCATAGTCATCGCAAGCTTCTGTCAACCGGTCGCGCGCGAGTTCCTTGAGGAATCGCGCCAGTCGTCGCCCCTCGGCCCCCGAAGGAACCGCGATCTGGTCGTCATGCATCTGGATCCTTCGCCCCGTCGCGGCAACGATTTTTCGCTCGGACCCTTCGATTGGAAGGAAACCGCCGATTTCCACCGGCGTCCGGCCGGGCTGGTTCTGCAGATGCTGCCGGATCCAGTTTTCTTTTGTGCGGGCGAAACTCAGCGCTTCGGCCTCGGGCACGCCTTGCGGGAAGGTCAGCGTGACCCGCCCGTCCAGTTGGGAAATCCGCAGACTGATCCGCCGTGCCCGCGCCGACTTGCGCAATGTCAAAGGCACCGGAGGCGTCCCGGGCAATGCATGTTTCCCCATATCCCAACTTCTCCTGCGCAAAGGCTTTGACAGTGCCCGCCGCATGTGGCACGTGACCTGAATCGTTGATACGACTCACCTGATATCAAGGGGATTTGACATGCCCAAGGAAGAATGGGGCGTAAAGCGCGTTTGCCCGACCACTGGCAAGCGGTTTTATGACCTGAACAAGGACCCGATCGTAAGCCCCTACACCGGCGAGATCGTGGTTATGGAAACCGGCAAAAGCCGGATGATCGCCGCCGACGCCGAGGATGCTGCATCCGCCAAGGCGCGTGAATCGCAGTCTGACGATGACATCGCTCTGGACGATGACGTCGATGTCGATCTGGACGATGATCTGCTGGATGATGACGATGACAATGACAACGTGTCGCTGGACGACATCACTGACATGTCATCGGAAGACGAAAACTGAATTCGTCCCGAGGCGGCCCCCGGCCGCCTCGTTTCATTTTTGCGGATCAGCAAGACGGCAAAAATTTTGCAAAACCGATTTTTTGGACTTGCACTATCCGGCACCGTCTCATAAACGTCCGTCCACCGCACGGGCGGTACCTGCATGGGGCCTTAGCTCAGTTGGGAGAGCGCTTGCATGGCATGCAAGAGGTCAGGGGTTCGACTCCCCTAGGCTCCACCAAACCTTCTTGAAGACACTCCGGTTTTCCCCCGTCTCACCCCCCCAGACCCGCACAGAAGTAGGACGCTGATGGCGCTCAATTTGCGGCGCGTACCGGTGGCCGTGCAAATTCGGGGCGCATGGGCGATGCATTCTATTACAGCTAGTTGTTCAGTTTCCGGGCAGCCTGCTTTGCTTCATATCGCTCCCATAGCCCCATATGTCCATTTTGCCGCGCGTTTGCGAGCCAGAGCTTTTTTCGAGCATCAGGCATTTCCAAAGATCGATATTTCCCGCCCGAGTACTTTCCCCAGTCTATCGCAAGCCCAAGTTTGACCATTTCTGCCGATAAATCACGACCATCCTCCAAAAAGCATCTGGCGACAGTTCGCCCGTGGGTGTCCTGCTCGGTTACTTCCGCCCTGATTTTTTGTCCTTTGCAGAGGGACACCAGCGCCCACTTCGCTTTCTTTCCATATGGGTGGCTCATCTCTGGTGCATCTACACCAAACAAACGGATCTGGGTTTTTTTGATCACCAGAGTGTCGCCATCAACTACATACGCGGAACCAGTCAATACCGATACCTCTGGACGCGGGACCGTATGGCTTGGGTCGAAACGCGGCAGCTGCGAAGAGCTTTGCTGCGGGCCGGTGGTTATCTTGGGCTTTTCGCCCACTCGAGGCTGCCAGGGTCGCGCAATCGTGTTGTCAGGTTTGTTGCTGCGAAGCGCCAAAAAAACCGCACCTGCCAGAACCACGCCCAATACTATCAAGATTTCCACGAAACAGGTCTCCCATAGTTTGTCAGAAACAATGGCTTTACTAGAACTGGATCAACTCAAGAACACGCCAAGGTTGAATTTCTAGAGCATATCATATTCACCCAATGAGATGTGACATCATTGCCTCTCCAAAAAGGTCACTGGGTGCGCTTTGCGACGGTTCATCTCCGCTTCTTCATAAGGCCAAATAACTTGCCGGATTTCAGTTAGTTCCTGATTTCCACGTCTTCTAGGGCGCTAAAACAAGATGGCAGGAAATCCAAAAAGAATGGCGACTTCGCGTAAGCAGTCGCTTCGATGCGGTTCGATGTGCGTTCCGGCGTGAAGAATTCAGCGGATTTATTAGTAGCAAAGGGTCGCGTTATGAGTGTGGAGCCAAAGTTAAGATGACAGATATATCAGGCCCCCAAAAAGCCTGACAGAAACAGGATATTGTTGCTGACCTTGCCGTTTACGGCAAAGCCCTCCCTCTCAACGAGTTGGGCCTCAATTGAAGACCAACGCCTTGACGGGCAGCAAAATTGTCTGTGCGCGCAAAACGATCGCGTTTGCGATACCCATCCCGTCCACAATCCGTGCAAGAAAAGCCGAAAAACCCGTTATTTCACCGGCATCAATTTCCTTCGCCCGGCTTGTATAGGCAACGCCGACGCATGAACTTCCCGGGGGGATATCTTCCAGATGTTTCGGGAAGATTGGCGCAAGAAAGGCTGTCACAGTGCCGGGTCGCGCCCGATCCTGCTGATCCAGCAGCGCATCACCTGGTCGGAATTGCCCCGCAGCAATCGCGTCTTGCACCTCGTCCACGACCATCGGGATTATAGTCAAGGGTTTGGATGCGCAGGTGATTTCCACCAGCATGCCGGGCTTGAGCACGCTGGCTGAAATCTGACCGAAAGCCGCTATGAAACGCCCTTGTCCTGAGACGTCTGGCACCAGAATACCAGCGGGACGCAGAATTGGGTTAACGATGTCGCCCGGCTTCAGGAGGAATTGGGTCACAACCCCGTCCACCTCAGCGAATACGGTTGATTTCGATATCTCGTTTTCGGCCTCCCGAAGCACGGCGCGCGCGCTTTCAAGCTGCGCAGGAAGAAGTGAGGTTTGGCGAAGCTTGGCACCATCGAGTGCCGCGAGTGCGGCTGCGCGACGGCTCTCCGCCCCGGACACTGCCGTCTGCAACCGCTCCAGCTCCTGCTCGCTCACAACAGTATCGTTTCGCTCGGCAAGCTCTAGGCGTCGATCCAGATCGCTTGTGGCCTGCGTAAGATCTGATTCTGCCGCCTCAACACCAGCAGCGGCTGCCGCGATTTCTGTTGCGGTCAGGCCCAATGCGGCCTCGATCTCTTCTATGCGGCGTTGAGCGGTATCTGCTGCTGCTTCCTGTCGGGTCGTGTCCAACCGGAAAATGGCGTCACCGGCACTAACCGCATCATTGTTGGCGACATAGACCTCTGAGACGCGGCCACCGCGATCTGACAGTATGGTAACCGTGCGAAATGCGGCGGACACGTTCCGCGTTGAGGGGTGAAAATAGAAGATCACTGTGATCAGCGTAACGGCCAGTATTGCGCAGGCGGTCAAACCCCACCGCAATTCATACCAGACGTTGAACAGGGTTATTTCATGGCCCCATCTCTTGCCCTGCTTGTAGCGACGGTACAGGTAATCCGGGACAATCGTGATCAATGCAGAGAATACCAACTCAAGCATCGTGGTTCTCCGAAAGGTCCACTTCGGTCCTGAGCGGGAATATCTCGTGCAGAGGCACAGCGGCAATCAGAATGGCGGCGATCCAGAAGGCATTGTTCAGTGTGAACAGCGAGATCAACCCAAGCACACCAACCAGTTGCATTTGAACCTTGTGCGCGCCTGCCGCCATGCGGTCGGGGATAGCCTGCACGGTAAAATACAATGCGCCGAAGCCCAGCAGGACAACGACAAGAAGAAACCCAACAACGATCAAAAAGCCGTCTGTTTCCCCCGGAGGTGTCACCCAAAACGGGAGCCGCGCCATCGCCTCATCAGAGATAGAGCTGTTCACGTGAACCTCCTGTTTCCAAATGATCCCCGGCAAGGATAAGCGATTGAAATCAAAAAAACCAATCCTGCACGAGGCAACTCTGATCAGCCCCCGGCCCGATAGCGTGAACATAATGACGGGCCAGTGCCCGATATGACGTTGGACGGAATCCAGTTCGAGGTTCTCAAGCCTCCTGAGAAAGTGGTGCGCACGTCACTTCAAGCCATTTCAAGAAAGCACCTACCTGATCGGAAATGCGCCCCTTTCGGTAGACCGCAAAGTAGCAGGCCACCCATTTCGGCGGCACGTCGATAGCTTCCAGTCTGCCTTTATCCAGGTACTTTTTGGCGGTCACTAGAGGGCTTAGATGCAATCCGTAGCCTTGCAAGGCGGCGTCCAGCTCGAACTTCGATCCCCCCGGATCAACAAGCTGAAGGTCGTCGACGCGCAGGCCGAAGTCCCGGACGACACCTTCAAAGACTTGGGAACCGATGCTCTTGTCCTGTATCCACGGCACATCGGTCAGGTTTTTCGCACCCAACCTGACAAGCTCTGGTGTGCCGCATAATACGAACGGCGACTTTAGAAGCAGTTTCTGGGCCGCGCCGCTCCAAACATGGTTTGGCGGGCCTCCGCGTATCGCAATGTCAAAGGCTTCGAGATCGACGTCCCACGAGTTTCCTTCCGCAGCGAAGGACACCTGGATGCCGGGGTGTTCCGCCCAGAAGCCGCCAAGACGTGGCATGATGACCGCGTCGACAAATCGGACAGTGGTAGACACACTCACACCGCGAGCGGCCTCCTGAGCCGTCACATCATCAATGCCTTTTGCGATCTGTTCGAATGCGTCGTTGAGCGTGCTGGCCAGCGTCCGACCGGCCTCGGTCAAAGCAAGTCCGCGGCCCTCTCGGCGCACAAGTGGAATCCCCAGATCAGCCTCAAGCTTTCGCACCTGTTGGGCAATTGCGGCCGTGGTTACGTTCAGTGAACGCGCCGCAGCAGAATAGCCGCCTAAACGGCCGGTCGCCTCGAACGCCCTGAGGGTCGTAAGCGGCGGCAACTTATGCCAGTCAATAAGGATCATTCAGTAGACATACTTAATGATTGCAATTTTTTCCTGCCTCGCAAGGTACACCAAACGTAACTATTGTCGAGAAATACACCCGATGCAAAACGAGCAATCAGTGGTGTAGCTATCTGAAATTGCGATTGCCCTAAAAGCCTGTCGAATTGCGTTGCAATACGATCGTCCTGCAATGCGTTTTGCGTTGATAGGCGGGTTTGAACAACCGGCAAGGTCCAATCGCCGCAAATGCTTGGAGGCCGATATGACTATCAGGATAACCATGCTTTTTACTGGAATAGGGTTGGCTATCGCGACACCGGCGCTGCCCGACACCAAAGCCGAGACTCCGCAAGCCGCACACGTAGCGTATCTTGCAGCGATCAACTCGAACAAACTGGATCAATTCCTTGAGACGGTCACTGATGACGTGGTCTTCATCGCACCCGGCGCGCCTGTTATGGAAGGCAAAGCCAAGGTCGGGCCTTGGGTGCGCGGGTATTTCGACGCCGTTCACACCCGTTGGAAAAAGCAATCAGTGGAGTTTGTTGTGGCGGCGAGCTGGGCGTTTGAGCGTTATGAGTTTACCGCCACCGATGTTCCGCGTGACCCGGGCCCTGCCACTGTTTCCACCGGCCATGGCATCAATATCTACCATCTCGAAGATGACGGAACATGGCGCGTGGCGCGGGATATCTGGTCCAACGCGAATACCTTCAGCGCCGGCAGATCAATCGCGCCCGCGTGTTCGGGGCGTGCCGAACCTTGCTGATCAAAAGCTTTGATTGGTTGGCACGCCGCCCAGATGGCCTGGACACATACTGGATCGGCCGCTTTTAACCGGGTTCCGTCCACGGCCAACTACATTGGCCTCAGGACGGAACCAGGCAAGTACTTTTCTCGGCAACCGAAAGGCCCAACCCGCAGACCGGGCATTAGCGAATTACTGGGCCACAACTTCCTTGCAGCTGCCTTTGCCCCATCCGGATTTGCTGCCCGAAGCCGAATAGTCAAACGTGCCAGTCTTGAGATTCACGTTGTAATTCAGGGTAAAGCCGTCACCGATATACAGGTAAGTCAGGGTGTCGAGGCCGGGATACACCTCAGCCTTATTGTCGATATCACCAATGGTAATATGCCCTTTGTTCTGGCCCTCGTATTTGACCAGCGTGGCCGCCATTTCCGGATATTTTGCATCCGCCGCTTCACACTCGAACACCCGGTCTTCCGCAACTGCAACGACGGGTAAGTACACAAGAAAAGCTGCTAACTTTTTCATTTTTTGTTTCCTGGCATATTCTGTTCGCCGACGCCCGCTAAGGGCAGTTTGAGGCATAATTTTGCAAAAAATCTGGCTACTCTGTGCACGGCAAGACGGCCATCAGATTTGATCTCGAAGCGGTCGTTTTTGCCGGGTCTTGCGCGAATACTAAAATGGAGTACCCCGAGCCGGTCGGAACGGCGGTTACTTAATCAACGAAACCCCAATCCCTCAGTTTAGCGATGCCCGAAATGACAGGCGGTTGGTCGCCGCAACGTCCACACGCGGCCTGCCCCAGTGGTTCTGAAGCCGAATCCGCCCCGCCCGTCCGGTTCCCGCCGACCCCTTCCAAAATCAGCGAACATCACACGGAACACCTCAATCACGCAGGTTTTCGGGCGCCGTGAACGCCCGGCGATGCCGCTGAGTGACCACCTCAGGTCGCTTTTTCCTTCCGGCGGCGAAACCGCGCATCCTGAAGCTTGACAAGTCCCCCGCCTGTGCCGCATGTCCGACCCGTTGGTGTCCATCCCTGGATGGATGAAAAGGGAATGCGTCAGCGGTTTTTCCGTCAAACGCAGCCGCCCCCGCGACCGTGACCGGAGAGGGTGCCCATAGCCACTGGCCGAAAGGCCGGGAAGGCGGGACATCTGCCAGAGCAAGTCTCTGACATCCGCAAGCCGGGAGACCTGCCAGCACCCGAAGAAGAAACCGGGCGGGGTGTTCCGGTGTCGGGTCCATGTGCAGACGCGTGGCCCGCATGAAACCCCGTCCCCCGCGAAGAGGATTTGGGGGGATGAGAGACATGACCGAGACCGCACCAGTCGAGTTGCTGGTCTGTACCACGTGCCGCCGTGGACTGCCCGTCGAGGATGATGAAAAACGCCCCGGCACATTGCTGCACAAAGCGCTGCAACAGGCCGACCTGCCCGAAGGCATCACGCTGAAACCCGTCGAATGCCTGTCGAACTGCGATCAGGGCTGCTCGATCGTGCTGCGCGGTGGACCGGGTCGCTGGACCTTTGTCTATGAGAACCTGAACGAAGCCGAACACGTTGACGCCATTGTCGACGGTGCGACCAAATATCTGGCGACCGAGGACGGCTTGGTCAAATGGCGTGAGCGCCCCGAACATTTCCGCAAAAACTGCGCCTCCCGCATTCCCCCGATTGGAGCCCTGAAATGAGCACTCTTGAGAAATTACCCGTCACTGTGATCACCGGCTTTCTGGGCTCGGGGAAGACAACGCTGGTCAAGCACCTGATGCAGAACCCGCAGGGCAAACGTCTGGCGGTCGTGGTCAATGAATTCGGCGACGTGGGCGTCGATGGCGATATTCTGAAATCCTGCGCCATTCCCGATTGTCCGGCAGAGAACATCATGGAACTGGCAAACGGCTGCATCTGCTGCACCGTGGCCGATGATTTCATTCCGACCATCGAAGCGCTGATGGCGCTGGACCCGCGCCCCGATCACATTCTGATCGAAACCTCCGGCCTCGCCCTGCCCAAGCCGCTGCTGAAAGCCTTTGACTGGCCCGATATCCGCTCGAAAATCACTGTGGATGGCGTGATCGCTCTGGCCGATGCCGAGGCGGTCGCGGCAGGTCGCTTCGCTCCGAATGTCGAGGCGGTGGATGCCCAGCGCCTGGCCGATGACTCGATCGACCACGAAACGCCTCTTTCCGAGGTGTTCGAGGATCAGATATCCTGCGCCGATATCATCCTGCTGACCAAGCCCGATCTGGCCGGGCCAGAGGGTGTTGCCAAAGCCAAAGAGATCATCGCAGCCGAGGCCCCGCGCCCGCTGCCCGTCGTAGAGGTTGCCGAAGGCGTCGTAGACGTCCGCGTCGTGCTCGGTCTGGAAGCCGCAGCCGAGGATGACATGGACGCGCGTCCGTCGCATCACGACGGTCACCACGACCACGAACATGACGATTTCGAAAGCATCATCGTCGAACTGCCGGAGCAAAGTGACCCACTCGATCTGGTTGCCAAGATCGAACGTCTGGCCAGGGAACTGAACATCCTGCGCGTCAAGGGGTATGCGGCAGTTGCCGGCAAACCGATGCGTCTGCTGGTTCAGGCTGTCGGTGCCCGGGTGCGTCATCAGTACGACCGCCCCTGGGAACCCGGCGAGGAGCGCCGCTCGCGTCTTGTGGTCATTGCCGAGCACGACGACATCAAAGAGGCCGAAATCCGGGATATCCTCGTGGGTGTGACCGAGGCCGCCGAGTAAGCCATGCACGTCGTCTTCCGCGAAAGCCACGGGCTTGAAGAAACCGAGCCCCCGACCGATCTGGGCCAGAGCCCGGCGGATCTGGTGATGTTGTCCTTTTCGGACAGCGATCTCGGTGCTTTCGCGGCAGGCTGGCATCGCGGCGGTGGGCCGGAAGGGCGAATGCCGACGATGCGGTTGGCCAATCTGACGGCGCTGAAACACCCTCTGTCCGTTGACACATATGTGGAACAAACGCTTGACGGCGCAAAAGGTATCCTGATCCGCCTGATTGGTGGGGTACCTTACTGGTCATACGGGCTGCAGCAGGTTCTTGCTCTGGCGCAGGCCAAAGGCATCGCGCTGGCGGTTCTGCCCGCCGACGGGCGTGAGGATACCCGGCTGGACGACTATTCCACCCTGCCCGTCTCGACCCTGCGGCGGCTGGCGCATCTCTGCGACACCGGCGGCGAGGTCGCGGCGCAGGCCGCTTTGGCGCAGATGGCATTGGCGGCAGGTCTTTATGCCGGACCGGTGTTGGGGGCCAAAACCCTTCCGGAATGCGGTGTATGGTGCCCTGACCGCGGCGTAACCCCGGTCGAAGCCGCATTTACGAACGATGCGAAACGCATCATTGTCACTTTCTATCGCGCCTACCTGACCTCCGCCGACACCGCCCCGGTCGCCGCGCTGATCCACAGCCTGCGTACGCGAGGGTTCGAGGCAATGGGCATGTTTGCCCCTTCCCTCAAAGTGCCTGTTGCCGCCGACTGGATGCGCCGAAACATTGTTGCACTGGAACCTTCGGCGATCATAAATGCCACCTCCTTCTCGGGCAAAGGCGCGTCGGGAACCTCTCCGCTTGACGCGGCTGGTGTGCCGGTTTTCCAGGTCGCTCTGGCAACTTCACGCCGCAAAGCGTGGGCCGCGGCCGAACGCGGTCTTTCGCCCGCCGACCTTGCCATGCACGTCGTGCTGCCCGAAGTGGATGGGCGGATCTCGGCGGGCATCGCTTCATTCAAGGAACCGGGCAAACGCGATCCGCACCTGGAGTATTCCCGCTTTGCCCACCGCGCTGAACCTGAACGGATCGAAGCGATCATTGATCGTGTAACCGGTTGGCTGAACCTGAACGACCGGCCCAAAGCGGAACAGGTGCCGGTTCTGGTCCTGTCCACCTATCCCGGCAAGGACTGGCAGATGGCCCATGCGGTGGGCCTTGATGCGCTGGCGTCAGCCGAAGCGATGCTGTCAGATTTGCAATGCGCCGGGTATGACACAGCCCCTGCCGAACCGATCGCCGACACATTGCTGGGCGCCCGGATTTCCTGGTCGCTCGAAGATTATCAGGCCGCGCTTGCAATGTTGCCGGATCAACTTAATACGGACCTGCAAACAGTCTGGGGCAAGCCCGAGGATGATCCGACCTTTGTTGATGGCGCGTTCCATTTCACCGCGCTTCACCGGGGCAAGGCGCTGGTCGCGCTGCAACCCGAACGTGGCACGCCTGAACTGCGCGATGACGACTATCACGACCTTTCGCGCACACCGCGTCACAGCTATGTCGCGTTTTACCTTTGGCTGCGCAAAAGCCTGCACGCCGACGCACTGATCCATATTGGCGCCCATGGCACTCTGGAATGGCTGCCGGGAAAATCCGTTGCCCTGTCCGCCGAGTGCTGGCCCGAGGCGCTGATCCGTGATTTGCCGGTGATCTACCCCTTCATTGTCAACGACCCAGGCGAAGCCGCACAGGCCAAGCGCCGGATCGGAGCCGTCACGCTGGGTCACATCCCGCCCCCGATGAAGGAGAGCGGCACGCCGGACAGAATGGTTCGGCTTGAATCGCTGCTGGACGAATTCTCGAACGCAGACGGGCTTGACCCCAAACGACGCGACCGCTTGCAGGAAGATATCCGGCAGGAAGCGCAGGCCATCGGTCTGGAAAGCGATCTTGGTCTTGACCAGGCCACCTGTATCGCCGAGGCAATCACTTGCATCGACCGCTTTGTCTGCGACATCAAGGAAAGCCAGTTTGGCGACGGGCTGCATATTTTTGGCCGCGTGCCTGAAATGACCGGCAATTTCGACCCCGCGCCATCTGCACACGCCGAACGCACCGCGTTGCTGGACGCGCTGGCCGGAAAGCGAATTGAGGCTGGCCCGTCGGGTTCGCCCTATCGGGGACGATCGGATGTGCTGCCCACTGGGCGGAACCTCTACACTACCGATCCCCGGTCGGTCCCGACCCGCGCGGCTTATACACAAGGCGTGAAACTGGCCGAGGAACTGGTTCGGCGGCACCTGCAGGAGGAAGGCGATTATCCGAAAGGGCTGATCGTCGATCTGTGGGGGTCTGCCACCATGCGCACGGCGGGCGAGGAATTCGCGATGGCGCTGCACCTGCTGGGCGTGAAACCGGTCTGGGACAAGGGATCAGAGCGGGTATCAGGCATCGAAGTGCTTCCAATTACCGACCTCAGCCGTCCGCGTCTGGACGTGACCCTGCGTGTTTCGGGCCTGTTCCGGGATGTATTCCCGACGCTCTCCGCTTTATTTGGCCAGGCCGTTCGGGCTCTGTCCCAACGGGACGAAGCACCGGACTGGAATCCCTTCGCGGGGCAGACCCCGAACCCGCGGGTCTTTGGCCCGGCTCCGGGCAGTTATGGCCTGAATATGACACACTTGTCGGAAACCTACACCGACGAGGCCCGCACGCAGGCGGGTGAGGCCTGGCTACAGGCCAGTTCATTCGCACTGGAAGGCGAACACGTCGCACAGGATATCGACGGCATTACCCGACAAGTCGCCAATGCGGACAGCTTCGTGCACCTTCAGGACCTGACCGAAACCGACCTGCTGCTGGCCAACGACTATGCCACGCATGAGGCCGGTTTCGCGGCGGCCAAGAAGATTACCGGCGGCGAGGTCCAACTTTACCATCTCGACAACACCAATCCGGATAAACCCCGCGCCCGCACCCTGCCGGAAGAGATCAGCCGCGTCGTCCATGCCCGGGCCGCCAATCCCGCCTGGATCGCGGGGATGCAGCGCCACGGTTTCCGCGGGGCGGCCGAGATCGCGGCGACGCTGGATCACATGGCTTCTTTTGCCCACCTGTCCGGTACGGTCGCGCCACATCTTTTTGACCTCTACCATGACGCGACGCTGGGCGATGTCGAGGTGGACGCGTTCCTGCAACAGGCCAACCCGCAAGCGCATCAGGCCATGCAGGACCGGTTCCGCGCGCTGCTGGAGGCCGGGCTTTGGAACACGCGCCGGAACTCGATCCGGGCCGATCTGGAGGGTCTGAGATGAGCGCACCGATCGTACAAGGCTGGTGCCCCGGCGCGCATCGACCGATGATGTCCGGCGACGGGCTGGTCGTTCGTGTGCGCCCTCGGCTGGCGCGGCTGGATGCCAAACAGGCATTGGGCCTGTGCGAGCTGGCAGGGCAATTCGGCAACGGCACCATCGATCTGACCAACCGGGCCAACCTGCAATTGCGCGGCGTGAGCGAAGCTGATCACCAGCCTCTGCTTCAAAAACTCTCTGCACTGGACTTGCTGGATGCAGAGCCCGGCATTGAAGTGCGGCGCAACATACTCGTCTCGCCGCTGTATCAAACCGGCGATCTGACCAGCCGTCTGACTACGGAGTTGACTGACCGGCTGGGTGAATTGCCCGACTTGCCCGCCAAGTTCGGCTTTGCCATCGACACCGGCCCGAACCGTCTGCTTGCAGCGGATTCAGCGGATATTCGGCTGGAGACCGGTCCTGACGGCCTGATCCTGCGCGCGGACGGGTCTGACACCGGGCGACGTGTCACCGAGGCCAAGGCGATCGACCAATTGATCGCGTTGGCACAATGGTTCTCAAGGAACTTCACCCCGGAAAATCGCCGCATGGCGCGGGTCGTGGCAGCACTAGGCCTGCCGCAGGAGTGGCAGGGCAGCAACTCTGCCGCGACTGGCGATCCGCTTCAGCCTGGCACTCACGATCTGGGTACATTCTATGGCGCGGCGTTCGGGCAACTGCCCGCCCAGCCACTTGCCGAACTGATCGCGGTGACCGGCGCGACTGCTCTGCGTGTCACTCCCTGGCGGCTGATCCTGCTGGAAGGCGGGGCGTCGATACCTGCTGCAGACTTTGTCACCGATGACGCCGACCCACTCATGACCACAGATGCCTGCCCCGGTGCGCCATTCTGCCCTCAGGCGCAGGCAGAAACCCGCGACATTGCCCGTGCCCTGGCCCCGCGCGTGGCCGGCACACTGCACGTGTCCGGTTGCTCCAAGGGATGTGCCCGAATGGGCCCGGCCGACGTCACTTTGATTGGCCGGAACGGCCGATTTGATCTTGTAAATCAGGGCCGCGCGGGGGATGAGCCCAGCCAGCGCGGGCTGAGCCCCGAAACACTCATGACTATGGACCTGACCTGATGCCCTATGAATACGAAACCGATGGTGCCGCGATCTACAAGGAAAGCTTTGCCACCATCCGCTCTGAGGCAGATCTGGCCCGGTTCGACGCCGACGAGGAACAGGTCGCCGTTCGCATGATCCATGCCGCCGGAATGGTGGGGCTGGAAGAGTTCGTGCATTTCTCGCCGGGATTTGTGACCGCGGCCCGCACGGCGCTGGAAAGCGGCGCCCCAATCCTGTGTGACGCGCGCATGGTCAGCGAAGGCGTGACCCGTTTTCGCCTGCCCGCCGACAACCAGGTGATCTGCACCCTGCATGACGAACGCGTGCGCCCGCTGGCCGCCGAGATGAGCAACACCCGGTCCGCCGCCGCGCTGGAATTGTGGCGCCCCCATCTGGAAGGCGCTCTGGTCGCCATCGGCAACGCGCCTACCGCCCTTTTTCATCTGCTCAACATGCTGGAAGACCCCGGCTGCCCCCGTCCCGCCGCCATCATCGGCTGCCCCGTGGGGTTCGTCGGCGCGATGGAATCCAAGGACGCCTTATGGGAAGCGCAGCCCGTGCCGTCCTGCATCGTCAAAGGCAGGCTGGGCGGCAGCGCCATTACCGTGGCAGCGATCAACGCCATCGCAAGCCGGGCGGAATGAAGATGGGCACAATATACGGTGTGGGCCTTGGCCCCGGCGATCCCGACCTGATGAGCGTTCGGGCGGATCGCCTGCTGCGCAACGCAAAACACGTCGCCTTTTTCCGCAAGCCGGGCCGCAGCGGTCAGGCCCGCAAGATCGTAAACGGGATGATCCCGGAAGGGGCAGTTGAATTCCCGATGGAATACCCCGTCACCACGGAAATTCCCGTCACGGACCCGCGCTACAACGAATTGCTGTCTGAGTTCTACGAAGACTGCACCGCGCATCTAAAGGCGCTGTCTGAAAACGGCGAAGACGTGGTGGTTCTGTGCGAAGGTGACCCGTTCTTTTACGGCTCGTTCATGCATCTATACAGCCGGTTGCGCGACAACGCTCCGGTCGAGGTGGTGCCCGCCATCACCGGCATGTCGGGCGCGTGGACCGCAACCGGCGATCCGATAACCTGGGGCGATGACGTGCTGACAGTACTGGTCGGCACCCTGCCCGAGGACGATCTGGCCCAGCGCATGGCCCAGACGGATGCGCTGGTGGTGATGAAAATCGGCCGCAATATCGACAAGGTCAAACGCGCATTGCAGACAGCCGGGCTTTATGACCGTGCCTGGATCGTTGAATACGCGCAAATGCCGAACCAAACAGTGACGAAGCTGTCCGAGGCGTGCGGCAAGATCACGCCCTATTTCTCGATCATCGTTGTCCATGGCCAGGGTCGTCGTCCATGAGCGGCTGGGTCAAAATCGCGGGGCTAGGCCCCGGCAATGAGGATCTGGTCACTCCCGAGGTTTCGGCTGCATTGGCCGAAGCGACCGACGTTGTCGGATACATTCCCTACGTCGCCCGGGTGGCAGAGCGCACCGGCCTGACGCTGCACGCAAGCGACAACCGAGTCGAGATCGACCGGTCGCAGTACGCGTTGCAGATGGCGTCAGAGGGCAAGCGCGTGGTGGTTGTGTCTTCGGGCGATCCGGGTGTCTTTGCCATGGCCGCCGCCGTGTTCGAGGCATTGGAAAACGGCCCCTCGGAATGGCGTGAAATTCCGATTGACGTGCTGCCCGGGATTACGGCGATGCTGGCCGCTTCGGCCCGCGCCGGTGCGCCGCTGGGTCATGATTTCTGTGCCATCAACCTCAGCGACAATCTCAAGCCGTGGTCTTTGATTGAAAAACGTCTGCGTCTGGCCGCGCAGGGGGACTTCGCGATGGCATTCTATAACCCTCGCTCCAAGTCCCGTCCAGAAGGCTTTGTAAAGACACTGGAAATCCTGCGCGAGGAATGTGAGCCAGAGCGTCTGATGCTGTTCGCCCGAGCGGTTACGCGGCCCGACGAGGCCATTCGCATCTCGACCCTTGCCGAGGCGACACCTGACATGGCCGACATGCAGACCGTGGTGATTGTCGGATCTTCACTGACCCGTGTGATAGACAGGGACCGCGGGCCAATTGTCTACACGCCAAGGTTTACTCAGGCCAGGGATCAGGAATGACCCAGCCAGTCCAGAACGTCTGCAACATTCGACAACTCGGCTCGCTGCGGCAGGACCGGACGATCGATCATCAGCACCGGCAAGCCCATCGCCCGCGCTGCGTCCAGTTTGGCCCGTGCGCCGGTTCCGCCCGCGTTCTTGGACACCACCAGTTCTGTGCCGTGCTGCGCCATCAGCGCCCTGTCGTCCTCCACCGTAAACGGTCCGCGGGAAACGACGACGTCGCAATCCGGCAGCGGCAAGGATTCGGGCTTATCCACCAGCCGCAACAGGTAGTGATGCTGGGGCTGGGCGGCGAAATCCCCGAGATGCATCCGGCCTACCGCAAGAAAAACGCGCTGAGACGCCCCGGACAGGGCATCCACCGCCGCGGCGATGTCCGCCACGTGTGTCCAGCAATCTCCGTTCTGCGGGGTCCAGGCTGGCCTGGTCAGCGCGGCCAGCGGAATACCTGTTTCATCACATGCCTGAACCGCATTCCGGCTCATCTGCGCGGCAAAGGGATGGGTGGCATCAACCACATGGCTGACACCGTGATCACGAATGTAACGCGCCAGCCCTTCCGCCCCGCCAAACCCGCCCACCCGGACCGGCAATGGCTGCGGTCGCGGATTGTCCACCCGGCCTGCGTAGGAGTAGTTTGCAGCTATGCCCCGGTCGGCAACCGCCTTGGCCAACGCGTTGGCCTCGGTCGTGCCGCCAAGGATCAGGAGGTGGGACATGCATGAAGCTCCGTGGCTGACCGTTCTTGGACTGGGCGAAGATGGACTGGATGGCCTGTCGCCGGCAAGCCGTCAAGTGCTGGACCGCGCAGAAGTCGTCATGGGGCCACCGCGCCATCTGGCGCTGGTTCCCGAAAACGGGGCCGAGCGGATCGCGTGGCCAGTGCCATTTGCCGATGGGTTGCCCATTCTGACCGGGCTGCGCGGTCGCGCCACTGTGGTACTGGCCTCGGGTGATCCGTTCTGGTTCGGTGCCGGGTCGGTGATCGCGCGCAATTTCGATCCCGGTGAGTGGTTGGCCCTGCCGGGTCAGTCGACCTTTTCCCTGGCTGCCGCGCGGCTGGGCTGGCCCTTGGAAAGCACTTTGACCTTCGGGTTGCATGCCGCCCCTCTGACCCGGCTGCGCCCACATCTGTCCCCGGGATTGCGTGCAATCCTGCTGCTGCGCAATGGCGCGGCGGTGGCCGAATTGGCCAATTACCTGACCGAGACCGGCTTTGCCGACACGCAACTTCACGTGATGGAGGCGCTTGGCGGCCCGCGTGAGCGGGCCCGCAGTGTCTCGCTCACCGAGGCGCTTCTGGGAACCTTCGAGCACCCGGTTTGCGTCGGGCTTGACGTCGCGGGTGCGGGCCGCGCCCTGCCCAAAGCCTCGGGCAAGCCGGATGAGATATTCGAAACCGACGGGCAGATCACCAAGCGCCCCATCCGCGCGCTGACCCTGTCTGCGCTGGCGCCACAACGCGGCGAACATCTGTGGGATATCGGAGGCGGCACGGGCTCGATCAGTATCGAGTGGCTGATGTGCGACCCGAGCCTGACGGCGACCACGATCGAGCCTCGCGCCGACCGGGCCGAGCGTATCCGCCGGAATGCCGATACACTGGGGCAGGATCGACTGAAAGTGGTGCATGGCACGGCCCCCGGGGCGCTGGATGGCTTGACCCCGCCTGACGTTGTTTTCATTGGCGGCGGGCTGAGTGTTGACCTGCTGGAATGGCTGCAGAGCAATTTGCCCCAAGGTACGCGATTGGTGGCCAACGCCGTCACGCTGGAAAGCGAGGCATTGCTGGCCCAATGGCACGAGGAACGCGGCGGCGACCTGTTGCGCATTGACCTGTCTCATGCGGCACCGCTTGGCCCGCGTCGCGGCTGGAAGGCCGCTTATCCGGTGGTGCAATGGAGCGTGACACTATGATCGTCGCGGGCCTTGGCTTTTCGTCATCCGCCACGGCGGACAGTTTGCAGGCGGCATTCAAGGCGGCCGCATCCGGGCATCGTGTGGATGCGCTGGCCACTGTTGCCGACAAGCAAGGCCACACTGCCCTGACTGATTTTGCCCAAAAGCTGGCCTTGCCTCTGCATTTCATCGCGCCCGCCGATCTGGCCGGGCAGCGGACCCTCACCTGCTCGAACCGCAGCCGGGCCACTTATGGCACCGGCAGCGTGGCCGAAGCATCCGCCCTTGCCGCCGCCGGTTCCGGGGCGCGGCTTCTCTCACCCAGACTGATTTCGGACGACCGGCTTGCGACCTGCGCCGTCGCCATCGGAGGACAAACATGACCGTTCATTTCATTGGCGCCGGACCGGGCGCCGCCGACCTGTTGACGCTGCGCGGGCGCGATATCATCGCGTCCTGCCCGGTATGCCTGTACGCCGGATCACTGGTGCCCGAAGAAATTCTGGATCATTGCCCCGAAGGCGCGAAGATCGTGAACACCGCACCGATGGATCTGGATCAGATCATGGCGGAGATCGAGACCGCGCATCAGGTTGGTCACGACGTGGCGCGGCTGCATTCCGGCGACCTGTCGGTCTGGTCGGCAATGGGCGAACAGATCCGGCGCCTGAAACAGATGGGCATCCCGGTCAGCGTCACCCCCGGCGTTCCGTCCTTCGCCGCGGCCGCCGCGGCGCTTGGCACGGAACTGACCCTGCCCGGACTGGCACAATCTGTTGTTTTGACCCGTACGCCGGGCCGCGCATCGTCCATGCCCGAAGGCGAGACGCTGGAAAACTTTGCCCGCACCGGCGCAACACTTGCCATCCACCTGTCGATTGGCAATCTGGACAAGGTGATCGCCGACCTTACACCGGCCTATGGCGCGAATTGTCCTGTCGCCGTCGTGTATAGGGCAAGCTGGCCGGATGAGAGGATCATCCGCGCGACGCTGAACACATTGAAAGAGTCGCTGGACGAGAGCATTTCGCGTACCGCGCTGATCCTTGTCGGTCCTGCATTGGCGGGTGAAGGGTTTGACGAAAGTTGCCTGTATTCAAAGACCTATGATCGTCGCTACCGCCCGCAAAGTGCGGAAAGCCCCTGGTCGAGCTGGAGCCACGGCGATGACTAACCCCCCGGGATTGCTGATTTCCGCCCCTTCTTCGGGAACCGGCAAGACAACAGTCATGCTGGGCCTTTTGCGTGCGCTGGCCGAAGATGGTTTGTCAGTTCAGCCGTTCAAAAGCGGGCCGGATTATATCGACCCGGCGTTTCATCGGGCGGCAGCCGGGCGGGCCTCGTTCAATCTGGACAGTTGGGCGATGGGCGACCCCTTGCTGAACGCGATCTCAGCCCAGGCCGAAGGCGCGGATATCGTTGTGGCCGAAGGCTCGATGGGCCTGTTCGATGGCGTCGCCAAACCAGGAGAACTCGGGCACGGGTCCAGCGCTGAGACAGCGCAGCGCATGGGCTGGCCCGTTGTACTGGTGCTGGATGTAGGCGGTCAGGCGCAATCTGCGGCGGCGACGGCACTTGGGTTCCGAATGTACAATCCGGACCTGCCCTTTGCCGGAGTAATCCTGAACCGCTGTGCCAGCCCACGGCATGAACGCCTGACCCGTCTGGGGATGGAACGCGCGGGTCTGCCGGTGCTGGGCGTCCTGCCGCGGCGCGGTGATCTTACCTTGCCTGAACGCCATCTTGGCCTGATTCAGGCGGTCGAACACCCGGATCTGGAAAGCGCCATTGCCGGGTATGCAGCATTCCTGCGCGAACATGTGGACCTTGAAGCGATCAAGGCTGCAGCTTCCTCAGGCCCGAAAGGGCCATCGTCAGCCGCGCTGCCGCGCCCTCCGGCGCAACGGATCGCATTGGCACAGGATGCGGCGTTTTCGTTCACCTACCCGCATCTGCTGGAAGGGTGGCGCGCAGCAGGGGCTGAAGTTCTGCCATTTTCGCCACTGGCGAACGAAGCTCCGGCCGCGGATGCTGATCTTGTGTGGCTGCCCGGCGGGTATCCGGAACTGCACGCCGGAACGCTGGCGGCGGCTGATACGTTCCTGTCCGGGCTGCGCAAACATGCCGATACAAAGCCCGTTCACGGGGAATGTGGGGGCTACATGGCCTTGGGCGAGGGGTTGATCGACAAGGACGGCACCCGGCACCGGATGGCCGGATTGCTGGGTCTGGTGACATCTTACGAAAAACGCAAATTCAATCTGGGCTATCGTCGGGCGGAATTGCTGTCGCCGATGCCGGGACTTGCCGCCGGTACGGCATTGCGTGGGCATGAGTTTCATTATTCGTCGATTGTCGAACAGCCAGACCCCCCTTTGGCGCGCGTGTTTGACGCAGAAGGCACCGAAGGACCGCAGACCGGATCGGTACGCGGACACGTGACAGGCACCTTCTTTCATCTGATAGCCGAGGCCTCGGCATGAGCGGTTTTGTTTCCTTCATCGGCTCTGGCCCTGGCGATCCCGAGTTGATGACGCTCAAGGCGGTGAATCGGTTGCAAAAGGCGGACGCGGTGCTGTTTGACGATCTCAGCAGTGGCCCAATCCTGTCCCATGCGCGCGATGATGCCGATCTGGTCGGGGTAGGCAAACGGGCCGGCCGCCCGTCGCCGAAACAGGATCATGTCAGCCGATTGCTGGTGGACTATGCCCGTACTGGCCAGCATGTCGTGCGCCTGAAATCCGGTGATGGCGGCTTGTTCGGTCGTCTGGAAGAAGAGCTTGTCGCGTTGCGGGATGCTGGTATCGACTATGAAATCATTCCCGGCATTCCGTCAGCCGTTGCGGCCGCGGCGGCAGCGGGCATCCCGTTGACCCGTCGTCTGACTGCCCGCCGCGTGCAATTTGTGACCGGACACGATGTCAGCGGCCAGTTACCGGAAGATCTGAATCTGCCCGCACTGGCGGACCCTTCCGCGACAACAGTGGTTTTCATGGGCAAACGCACCTTCCCCTTGCTAGTCGAGGCACTTCACTCCCATGGCTTGCCGCTGGATACTCCGGCATTGATGGCCGAGTCCGTCTCGACCCCCGACCAGAAGCTTCGCCGTGCCACCATCGGCGCTTTGGCGGAACAGTTGCAATCCGAAATCGGCACAGCCCCGGCCCTGATCCTGTATGGCCCGCTGGCGGAGTTTGACAATGTATGAGCTGTCCCTGATCGGCATTGGCACGGGCAACCCGGATCACGTGACTTTTCAGGGGGCAAAGGCAATCCGTGAGGCCGATCTGATCCTGATCCCGCGCAAGGGCGAGAACAAGGCCGATCTGGCAGGACTGCGTGAAGAGATCATCGCGCAGGTGACAGATACCCCGCCCCGGATCGCTTATTTCGACATTCCTGAACGCCGGGCCGAGGACGGCTATCTGCGCGGTGTTGATGAGTGGCACGACGCCATCGCCCTGCGTTGGCAGGAGGCGATGGAGGCTGATCCAGAGACCCGGAATGTGGCGCTATTGATCTGGGGTGATCCGTCGCTTTACGACAGTTCTTTGCGAATTGCCGCGCGACTGACCCCCCAGCCACAGAAAAGGGTAATCCCCGGCATCACCGCGTTGCAAGCTCTGACCGCAGCGCACGGAATTCCGGTCAACGATATTGGCGCGCCTTATGTTGTCACGACTGGCCGAAGGCTTCGCGAACAGGGCTGGCCCGAAGCCGCGACCAAGGTGGCGGTCATGCTGGATGGTGAATGCTCGTTCCAGTCTCTGGAGATGAAGGATTATGACATCTGGTGGGGCGCGTTCGTCGGCATGAAGGAAGAGCTGCTGATCCATGGCCAACTTTCCGAGGTGGCGCAGGAGATTCTGGAGACCCGCGCCCGCGCACGAGCCGAGCATGGCTGGATCATGGATATCTATCTGCTGAAAAGGCGCGCGGTCTGACGCAAAGTGGCATAGCAGGTGAGTTTGTTGATCAGGCGGGACGCTTCGATGCGAAAAGCCTCATGGCTCCAATCGAACGTCTGATGGACGGTGCACTCCTCCGACGGGCCACCCCACAAGAATGTGAATGCGCCAGTACTGAATTTCTGGCATCACAGGGTCAGTCACACCAAATGAGGCAATGTGATGAGATTGCTCCGGGTCCTGTTCTGTCTGCTGGCCTATCCCGTTTGGGCTGATGATCCCGACATCCCCGAAGGCTGGGCGGTTTACGTGACCGACAAGTCATATGAGGACCTGGTGGACGCCACCAAAACAGCGGTAAAGGCAAACGGGCTGATCGTGGTGACGCAAGCCGGGCCAACAAAGGCCGCCGCTGCGCGCGGGATCACCATTCCCGGCAACCAGGTGATCGGCGCATTCAACAACGATTATGCGGTGCGCGTGCTGGAAACATCGACCAACGCGATGATCGAGGCGCCGATCAGGTTTTACGTGACCGAAAACGAAGACGGAACTGCCACCCTGTCCTATAAAACGCCCGGATTTGTGTTTGCTCCCTATGCCTCAGAAGGTGGCGCAAAGCTGAGCGAAATTGCCCGGGAACTGGACGAAAAGTTTCAGGCCGTGGCCGAAGCGGCAGTCAAATAGTCACACTGCCGTGATCTGCCTTGCGTCCGACGGCGTCCTCCGCAATCTGCTGTGCAACTTGTGTATCGGAGCATGACGGATGCAGGACCTTTCACCCCGCGCGGCGGATATTCTGGCCCAACGCCTGTACGAGACCGGTTGTCGCCATGCTTTCGGTATGCCCGGAGGAGAAGTTCTGACACTGGTCGACGCGCTTGAGAAGGCTGGTATAACCTTTCATCTGGCCAAACACGAAAACTCGGCCGGTTTTATGGCCGAGGCGGTACATCATCGCGATGGTGCGCCTGCGATTCTGGTGGCGACATTGGGCCCCGGTGCGATGAACGGGATCAACGTGGTGGCGAACGCACTGCAGGACCGGGTTCCCATGATCGTGCTGACCGGCTGCGTCGACGCGGACGAAGCGCTGACCTATACGCATCAGGTTATGGACCACTCCCGGGTCTACCGCTCGATCACGAAGGGCACGTTTGTAATGACCGCCGAGGGCGCGGATATCGTCGCAGACAAGGCCGTGTCGCTCGCCAATCAGCCACGTCCTGGCCCCGTGCATATCGACGTGCCGATCTCGGTTGCCGATACGCGTGTCAGCAACACGAAACGGCGCCGGCTGACCAAGCCCGCCGCCGTTGCCCCCGAAGGGAACTGCCTTGAAAAGGCCCGGCGCTGGGTCGCCGACGCCGAGCGTCCGCTGGCCATCATCGGGCTTGATGTCCTCTATGACGACTCGCGCTGTGTAGTGCGGGCCTTTCTTGAGCACTTCCGAATTCCTTTTGTAACCACCTACAAGGCCAAGGGTGTGGTGCCCGAGGATCATCCCCTGTGTCTGGGCGCTGCAGGGCTGTCCCCGCTGGCGGACAAGCATCTGGTGCCATTGGTGGAGCAGGCCGATCTGGTCCTGTGCCTGGGTTATGACCCAATCGAAATGCGCCCCGGCTGGCGCGAGATCTGGGACCCCGAGGAAAAGCGCGTGATCGACATCTCGGCGGTCGTCAACGATCACTACATGCATCAGGCCGGGCTCAATCTGGTTGCCGACACAGCGGCCACGCTGGAGGCCATCGCCAAGGGCAATCCCGCGCGCGCGACGTGGCCTGGTGGTGAGCCCGAACAAGTGAAAGCGGCACTGGCGCAAGCGTTCCCGATGGATGACGACTGGGGACCCGCCGCAGTGATCGCGGAATCCCGCGCAGCGCTTCCACCTGAAACCCTGGCGACGGCCGACAGCGGCGCGCATCGCATCCTGCTCAGCCAGATGTGGGAATGTTCTGAGCCGCGCGGGCTGATACAATCCTCGGCCCTGTGCACCATGGGCTGCGCCGTGCCGATGGCCATAGGCCTGAAACTGGCAGAACCGGACCATCCCGTGATCAGCTTTTCCGGCGACGCCGGTTTCCTGATGGTCGCCGGTGAGCTTTCGACGGCTGCTGAAATGGGTGGCAATCCGATCTTTCTGGTCTTTGTCGATGCCAGCCTTGCGCTGATTGAGCTAAAGCAGCGCCAGCGTCAGATGGGCAACCGGGGCGTTGACTTCGACCGCCACGATTTTGCCGCCATGGGGCGCGCCTTTGGCGGCAATGGCCACACTGTTCGCAATCGCGCCGAATTGCGCGCTGCACTGGATGCCGCCGTAAAAGCCGACACATTCACGCTCATCGCCGCTGAGATTGAGCGCGGAGGTTACGATGGCCGCATCTGAAGGGCCGCTGAAAGGCGTCAAGGTTCTGGATCTCAGCCGTATTCTGGCCGGGCCGACCTGCACGCAATTGCTGGGCGACTTGGGCGCCAGTGTCATCAAGATCGAAAACCCGGCAACGGGTGGCGACGACACACGGCAGTGGGGCCCGCCATATGTCGAGGATGCGGACGGAAACCGCTCGGACCTGAGTGCTTATTTCATGGCAGCCAACCGCAACAAGAAATCAGTGGCGATCGATATCACGACCGCCAAGGGTCAGGCCGAAATCAAGCGACTGGCTTCGTACGCGGATATTTTGATCGAGAACTTCAAACCCGGCGGGCTGGCCAAATACGGGCTGGACTATGTATCTCTGTCACAGGAGCTTCCGGGGCTCGTGTACTGCTCGATCTCGGGCTATGGGCAAACCGGACCTAATGCGAGCAAACCCGGCTATGATCTGATGGCGCAGGGCTATGGCGGGATCATGTCGCTGACCGGCGACCCCGAAGGCGCGCCGATGAAAGTTGGTGTCGGCATTGCCGACGTGATGTGCGGCATGTACGCCACCGTCGGCATACTGGCGGCTTTACGGCACCGCGACCAGACCGGCGAAGGACAGCAGATCGATCTGGCGCTGGTCGACGCGCAGATCGCATGGCTGATCAACGAAGGTGTGAACTACCTAACATCCGGCAACGTTCCGCAACGGCGAGGCAACGGGCATCCCAATATCGTGCCCTACGACGTCTATGAAACGTCAGACGGCCACGTCATTCTGGCGGTTGGCAATGACTCACAGTTTCAAAGGTTCTGCCGTTTCATCAACCGCGAAGACCTTGCCGACGATCCCCGTTTTTCAACAAACCCGGTCCGCCTTGAAAACCGCGATGCCCTGAACGCAGTGCTGCGGCCTGCCCTGCAAGGCATGGACACCGCAACGGTGATCGCGGGTCTGGAAAACCTGAAAGTTCCCGTTGGTCCGGTACAAACATTGGATCAGGTTTTTGCCACCGATCAGGCGGCGGCCCGCAACATGCAGATCGCCATGCAAGCGCAACCCGGACCGGTGCAACTGATCGGAAATCCGCTCAATTTATCGCGCACGCCGGTCACCTATCGTGCGGCTCCGCCAGTATTTGGCGCCGATACCCAGGCCGTTCTGAGCGCCAAAAATCCCTTCGACGATTGAAACACAGTGCCCGTTTCGGCGGCATGTTGCTGAAACATGCCCTTGAATCGGCGGTTTTTTTCGCGTTTTACACACACAGCCTTTCACCAATTCGAGAGCAGGGTCGATACTGTTACGTCCCGTCGGCACACTCTGATAAATCGAACAGTGTCAAATATCGCAATCAGATTGGACCCAAGTATGAAACAAGACGTTTTTGGACAAATGAACACTTTGACCCAGCCGGCAAGCGTCGAAGCGTGGAATGGTGTTCTGCTTGGGTTCATGGCGCATTCAGCGGTCACGCCCCAGCACTTGGGCAAAGTGCTGGAGCTTGAGCCGGATTTTGCGCTGGGTCATGCCATCAAAGGATTGTTCATGGCATTGCTGGGCCGGCGTGAAATGATGCCTGTCGCAGTCGAAGCGCTGACGGCTGCAAATGCCGCAATGGCGCGGCAGCCGATCTCGGCCCGCGAACGTCTTTATGTCGATGCACTGGCGCTTTATCTGGCCGGTCAGTTAGAGCAGGCGGTTCAGAAGTTCGAAGCGGTGCTGCGCGACCATCCGCAGGATACGCTGGCCATGAAACTCAGCCACGCAACCCGATTTGTGCTGGGCGATTCCCCGGGCATGCGCCGGTCGATCGAACGCATCCTGCCGGCTTATGCGCCAGATCATCCGGGGCGCGGATACCTGCTGGGCTGCCACTCGTTCGCGCTTGAGGAAACCGGTGCCTATGAAAAGGCCGAAATCGCGGGCCGTCAGGCACTGTGGATGGTCTCGGACGACGCATGGGGTCTGCATGCGGTCGCGCATGTGCATGAGATGACCGGTAACGCGCAGTTGGGTCTGGACTGGCTGGCCGGTCGCGAAAACGCCTGGTCGCACTGCAACAACTTCCGCTATCACGTGTGGTGGCACAAGGCGCTGATGCATCTTGATCTGGGTCAGATCGATCAGGTGATGGAGCTGTATGATCACCACATCCGCCAAGACAAGACCGACGATTACCGAGACATCTCGAACGGAACCTCGTTGCTGATGCGGTTGGAACTTGAGGGTGTAAATGTCGGAAATCGTTGGGAAGAACTGGCCGATTTGTCCGCCGCGCGAACCGAAGATGGCTGTTTGATTTTCGCGGACCTGCATTACCTGCTGGCGCTGACCGGCGACAATCGCGCAGACGCCACGGCAAAAATGTTGAACCGCATCCAGCAAGACGCAAAACGCGCCAAGGATGACACTACCCGCCGCATGGCCGATCCCGGCGTAGCCGCGGCACTTGGTCTTGAGGCATTTGCCGAAGGACAGCATGGCACCGCCTTTGACCATCTGTGTGCCGCGCGCGGATCAATGCAACTGGCAGGTGGCAGCCATGCGCAACGTGATGTTTTTGAACGTATTACAATCGATTCCGGCCTGCGCGCCGGACGTCTGGATGAGGTTGAGCACATTCTTGACGACCGTCGTGCCAAGCGGGCCGGAGGCGAGGACAACTATGCCCTCGCGCGTCGGGCACTGATCGCAGCGGCACGCGACAGCGGTGACATGCAAAGCGTGCCCGCCGAATAACAACAAAAAGACCAGGAAGGACAGAGAACGTATGGCGACTGTTTCGCCCGCTACTGATTTTGCATCGGTTGCAGCTTCGGCTGCGACCCCTGCCAGCACGCGCGATCCGCGGCTGGATTTCTATCGCGGCATCGCGATGTTCATCATTCTGATCGCGCATATCCCGAACGATCCGTGGGCCAAATGGATTCCGGCACGCTTCGGCTTCTCGGATGCGACAGAGATTTTTGTGTTCTGTTCCGGCATGGCCTCGGCGATTGCCTTTGGCGGGGCCTTTCTGCGCAAAGGCTGGTGGCTGGGCACCGCCCGGGTCGCCTTCCGCATCTGGCAGGTCTATTGGGCACATATCGGCCTGTTTTTCTTTGTCGCCATGACCATGGCCGCACTGGACCAAACCGGCACGCTCGAGAAAACCTATGTCTCGTCTCTGAACCTGCAGCATTTCTTCAACGATCCTGCGCCGCAGATGGTCGGGATTTTCACACTCACCTATGTACCGAACTATTTCGACATCCTGCCGATGTATCTGGTGGTTCTTGCGATGATGCCCTTGTTCATGGGCCTGTCCCGGATCGGTTTCTGGGCGGTTGCGGCAACCTCGATCACGATCTGGCTTGTCGCCCAGTTCGGAGTGCTGGCCCTGCCCGCCGAGCCGTGGTCGGACCGCCAGTGGTTCTTCAACCCATTTGGCTGGCAATTGCTGTTCTTTACCGGTTTTGCATTCATGCGCGGCTGGATTCCCGCGCCGCCTGTGTCGAAAACACTGATCTGGATCGCGGCGCTGTTCCTGATCTTGTCCGCGCCCTTCGGCTCGTGGAAGGTGTTCCTTTGGGTGAATTCCGCAGCACCGGAACTGGGCGCGCTGATCCGCAAGGCCTGGCCCCTGACCGAGGAATTGCGGAGCAAAACCGAATTCGGACTGTTCCGTTATCTCCATTTCCTGTCACTGGCCTATCTGGGCTGGGTCGCCGCCGGGGAACACGGGCATCGCCTGATCGCCTCGGGTCACGGCGTGGCGGCGCGGATCTGGCAATGGCTGCTGACCGTCATCACCAAGGTGGGTCAGCAATCGCTGGCAGTCTTCGTATTTTCGATGGCAGCGGCACGACTTATCGGCGTCGGGCTGGACCAGACCGGGCGGGATTCCGCCGCTGTCTTTGCCGCCAACATAATTGGCTTTGCCATGATCATCGGTGTGGCCTATCTGGCCGCATGGTTCAAATCGCAACCATGGAAATCTAAGAAATGATTCTTACACGCCGCGCATTTCTGACCTTATCGACGGCACTGGCATTTGCCCCATCCGCGTTTGCGACTGGCGGTGAGGTTCCGTTTGACCGCAATGATGTGATTAAGCTTGCCCGCGATCTGGCCAGCCGCCCCTATGCGGAACGCGAGATGGTGCCGCAGGAATGGCAGGACCTGACATATCAGCAGTATCGCTCGATCCGGTTCCGGCTGGACCGGGCGCTGTGGTACGAGACCGAGACACCCTTCAACGTCGATTTCTTTACCCCGGGCCTTTATTTTCCGCGTACTGTTCAGGTCTCGACCGTTGAAAACGGCATGACGACGCCGGTCGCGTTCGATCTGGCGATGTTCGACAAATCCGAAGACGTGCCACACCTGCCCGTGGACGACACTCTGGGCTTCTCCGGTCTGCGCTTGCGCACCGAGATGCACCGCCCCGGTAAAACCGATGAGTTCTGCGTTTGGCAAGGTGCCAGCTATTTCCGCGCCATTGGCCTGCATGAGGTTTATGGGTTATCGGCGCGGGGGCTGGCGCTGAAGACCGGCGACCCGGATGGCGAGGAATTCCCCGAATTCATCCGTTTCTGGCTGGAGCGCCCCGCGCCGGGCCAACGCAACATAATCGTCCATGCGCTGATGGACAGCCCCAGCGTGACAGGCGCGTACCGCTTTGATGTCACCGCAGGCGCGGATTGCGTGATGGAGGTCGAGGCGACCCTCTTCCCGCGCGAGGACCTGACCCATGTGGGCATCGCGCCCGGAACCTCGATGTTCCTGTTCGATCAGACCAATCACAGCCGCTTCGACGATTTCCGGCCCGCCGTGCATGACAGCGACGGGCTGCTGGTGCGCAACGGCGCGGGTGAAGTGCTGTGGCGGCCGCTGGCGAACCCGACGCGGTTGCAGATTTCCTCCTTCGTCGACACCAACCCGGTCGGCTTTGGCCTGATGCAACGGAAGCGTGAGTTCTCGGATTACGCTGATCTTGAAGCGAACTATCACAAACGCCCCGGCCTGTGGGTCGAACCCAAAGGCGACTGGGGCAAAGGCTCGGTTACGCTGGTCGAAATTCCTGCCGATCAGGAGATCTACGACAACATCGTTGCCTATTGGCGACCGGCTGCCCCGTATGCTGCGGGCAGCCAGATCGATACATCCTACCGCCTGATCTGGGGCGACAATCCACAGCGTACGCCGATGGCCCGGGTAATCAACACGGCGATGGGCGAAAATACGTTCGGCGAAGGACGTCTGGCCGTCATCGACTTTGAGGCCAGCGACTTGTTCGACGACCCCGAGGCGATTTCGATCTTTGTGGATTCGCCTCATGCCGAAACCTCGGACGGTGTGTTGCAACGCAACCCCGATACCGGCGGGATGCGGTTGGCATTTTCATTTGAACCCGCCGAACGGGATCATGTCGAACTGCGCGCGCAGTTGCTTGTCGGAAAACAACCGGCCTCCGAGGTCTGGCTGTACAGATGGACCACATGAACCGCGATCTGCATATCATGCCCCTCGAGGCGCCTCTGGCCATGCCGGCGCAGGATTTTAGCGCCGGGTTCCGTGACGCACAGGTTCCGTCCCGGACGGACAATCCGTCTGCCGGGTTCTGGCGCGCCTTGGCTTTTTCACCCGCGATGGCCGCAACGCTGGGCCTGTTGTGGGTGATGTCCGACTGGTTCGGGGCCGAAGGGATCAACCTGATCGAGGGCATTCTGCTGACGCTGATCTCGTTCAATTTCTTCTGGATCTCGTTCACGGTCTGCACAGTTCTTCTGGGCATGGCGTCGCTTGCGCGACAGGAGCAGCCCAAACACCAGACCCGCCCGACCCCGCTGCGCGTCGCGTTGTTGATGCCGGTCTATAACGAAGTGCCGTGGTTCGTTCTGGGCAATGCCCGGACCATGCTGGAAGAATTGCGGGCGCGCGGCGGCCAGCATCACTATGCCATGTTCATCCTGTCCGACACGCGCGACCCCGAGATTGCCGCGCAGGAACAGGCCAGCGTCGAGGCGCTGCGAACCTCGCTCGCACCCGGGCTGGAGTTGTATTACCGCCGCCGCGAACAGAACACCGACCGCAAGGTCGGCAACATCGCCGACTGGGTTAGCCGTTGGGGCGCGGACTGGGATGCGATGCTGGTGCTGGATGCCGACAGCCTGATGACCGGCCGCGCCATCGCCCGCCTGACGGATTCTCTGGCGCGTGATCCGGGCGCGGGCCTGATCCAGAGTTATCCGCAACTGATCGGTGCGCAGTCGGTCTTTGCCCGGATGCAGCAATTCGCCAACGGAGTTTATGGCATTGCCTTTGCCGAAGGACTGGCCCGCTGGTGCGGGCAGGAAGGCAACTACTGGGGCCACAATGCCATCATTCGAACCCGTGCCTTTGCCTGCTGCGCCGGGCTGCCCAAACTGCGATCTTTCAGTGGGCAGGACCAACTGATCATGAGCCACGACTTTGTCGAGGCCGGGTTGCTGCGCCGCGCCGGCTGGGGTGTGCGTTTCCTGCCGCGTATTCGCGGATCGTATGAAGAGACACCGCCCACCCTGATTGACCACGCCATGCGCGACCGCCGCTGGTGTCAGGGCAACCTGCAGCACCTGAAACTGCTGGGCTCTGCCGGATTCCGCGCGGTGTCCCGCTTCCACATGTTTCATGGTGCGGTCGGCTATCTGATGTCACCGCTGTGGTTCGCGCTGCTGGTCATGTGGGCGCTGATCGGTCAGGGCGAGGATGCGTCGGTTCTACATTATTTCAGCCCAGACAACCCGCTATTTCCGCAATGGCCGGAAATGACTGAAACCCGCCACGTGCTGATCATTCTGGTCATGTATGCAATGTTGCTGGCGCCCAAGGTACTGGGCGTCGTGGCCCTGCCCCTTAGCGGTGTTCGCTATTCCGATTTCGGTGGCGGGCGGCGGTTTTTCATCTCGTTTCTGTCCGAGGTGATCCTGTCGATCCTCTATGCCCCGATCCTGATGGTACAACAGATGATCGCAGTCTTCCGAACAGCGTTGGGCATCCAAAAAGGTTGGTCCCCGCAAGCCCGCGACGGCGGTAGCTATAGCCTGCGCACCCTTGTTCTGTGCCACGCTCTGGAAACGATCAGCGGGATCGCACTGAGCGTTGGGATTCTGGCCGGGCTGGTATCGGTCTGGCTGGCCCCGATCGCCATCAGCCTGGCCCTGGCTATACCGCTGTCCGCGCTTAGCGGCGTGTCCGCAGGAACGGCCCGGCGCATGGTCGGTATGCGCGAGGACTTCGCCGAACCCGCAATCACCCGTTCGGCCCGCCGCCACCGTGACGAACTGAAACGCCTAATCGAGGGCAAGGGGACGATGACCCCGGCGGAATGATCAGCTTCCGGGCAGGCCTTCGTACCAGTCCACCATCATGTCCGCCCACCCTTTGGGAACACCGTGACCACCAGGAAACAGCGCAAACTCCAGCGCGCTGTTTTCGGCGCAGCCTGTCCAGTTTCGGCGCATGAAATTGCCCGTGATCGAAAACCCGGATGGTTTGGTATCCGGGCATTCATTGGCTTCCCGCCAGATTTCAAACCCTGCAAAGATATCCCCCTGATGGAACCGGCCCCCACCCAGTATGCGCCCCTCCAACGGGACTACATTGTCTGCCCAGCCATGGGTGTGAAACAGCTTGACCGGCCCTGCGCAGCTTTCGGGATTTGGCCGCCAAAAGCCTCCTGACACGGGCACATAGGCCGAAAACGTCTCTGGCGCATCGCAGGCCAGATAGTTCACCATGAACCCGCCTGCGGAAAACCCGCCCAGCACAACCCGGTCGCTGTCGATGCCAAATCGGTCGGCTGCGTCCTGCACCACTTCGGTCAGAAAGGCGGTATCGTCCCGCCCCTCCCAGCCGGGATAGAAGTTCCAGCTTTTGCGCCCGTTGCTGATTGCCCCTTCGGGTGCCATCACCGCATAGCCACGCGCGAGCAGCGGATCGACCATATTGCGGTTCTTCATCGTACCGCTGCCGCTGCCGCCATAGCCATGCAGGAACACGACCAGCGGCGGGTTTTCGGCCTTTGGCAATTCGATGTGGTATTCGCCGGACGGGGTCTCGCACGTACCTTCAGATTCGGCACAAGTGGCCAAAGCCGTTTGTCCGGCGAATGAAAGGCTCAGCGCCAGCCAGAATTTCGCTTTCATCAAATGTCCTCTTTGTAAGCTTCGACCGGCAGCCCTGCGCGCAGCCAACCCGGTCCGGCGGCCGAGCCCAGCATGCCTTCGGGGACGTCGACAATATTGGTAAAACCGGCAGCCGTCAGTTGATTGCTCAGCCGCGCCGACCGGACGCCGCGGGCGCAGATCAGCGCAACAGGCGCAGACCGATCGCCATCTGCAAGCTGCGTGAGCGCCTGCACGAAGTCCTCGCGGCGCATATCAAGCGGATGCGCGCCCCTGCCAATCCCGGTTGCGCGCCATTCCCGGGGGGTACGGATATCCACCAGCAGGATGTCCCCCGAAACTGCCTGTTGATACGCGCCGGCGACCTGAACCCGTCCACCGGAATAATCCTGTGGAATCAGACGGTACTGCCGTATCGCAAAGCCGGCAGCGATGGCGGCACCAACACCCAAAACTACCCGCCTTCGCGTTAGGTTCACTTTTTCTGCCACGCCGCGCTCCCATGCCGACAAATCGGTTTTATCACAGGGCGAAGCACATTGCCGCGTCGAATTGGCATCGGCCGGATCAAGTTCGCGTCATTTTCGCCCCAAAGGAAAATCCGCGCGCCCTTCACGCCGAAACGGGCGCATAATCTTGCAATCGCTGGACAGTCAGAGAATTATCCTTACAAAATCAATACCACTTTGACCGCCCAGACCGGAGTATCGCACTTGTCCCTATTCCTTATCGCGGCCCTTCCCTTCCTCGGAGCTGTGTTCCCAGCCCTTCTGATCCGGGCGGGACGAAACGCGGCGGCCTCGGCTGCCGGACTGACCACATTTCTGGCACTGATGGGGCTGCTGATCCACATTCCGTCCGTCATGCGCGGCGAGGTGGTGACGGCCAGGTTCGACTGGATACCGGGGCTGGGACTGAACGCGAATTTCATGCTGGACGGGCTGGGGTTTCTGTTTGCCCTGCTGATCCTGGGGATCGGTTTGCTGATCATCCTCTATGCGCGGTTCTACCTGTCCCGCGAAGACCCGATGGGGCAGTTCTATACCTATCTTCTTCTGTTCCAGGGCGCGATGGTGGGCATCGTTCTGTCCGACAACATTCTGCTTTTGTTGATTTTCTGGGAACTCACGTCGCTCAGTTCCTTCCTGCTGATCGGATACTGGCGGCACCTGCCCGAGGGGCGTCAGGGCGCGCGCATGGCGCTGGCTGTCACCGGATCAGGCGGGCTGGCGATGATCGCCGGGATGCTGATCCTTGGTAATATCGTGGGGTCCTACGACCTGAGCGTTATCCTCCAGAACAAGGAGCTGATCCAGTCGTCGCCCTACTACATGCCCGCGCTGATCCTGATCCTGCTGGGTTGTTTCACCAAGTCAGCGCAGTTCCCGTTCCATTTCTGGCTGCCGCACGCGATGGCCGCACCAACACCGGTTTCGGCCTACCTGCACTCGGCCACGATGGTAAAGGCCGGGCTGTTCCTGATGGCGCGGATGTGGCCGGTTCTGGCCGGGACCGAGGCCTGGTTCTACATCGTGGCAACAACCGGTCTGGTAACGATGTTGATCGGTGCCTGCATTGCGCTGTTCAAGGATGACCTCAAGGCCTTGCTGGCGTTTTCGACCGTGTCGCATCTGGGTCTTGTGACCATGCTGCTGGGCTTTGGCACCAAGATTGCCGCCGTGGCCGCCATCTTCCACATCATCAACCATGCAACTTTCAAGGCCGCCCTGTTCATGACCGCAGGGATCGTCGACCACGAGACCGGAACCCGTGACGTCAAACGGCTGGGCGGGTTGCGGCACCTGATGCCGATCACCTTCACCATCGGGACGATTGCAGCCCTGTCGATGGCTGGCCTGCCACCGCTGAACGGGTTCCTTTCCAAGGAAATGATGCTTGAGGAAACAGTCCATACAACATGGCTGAACTCGCATTATCTGGTGCCCGGTCTGGCCCTGTTGGCGGCGCTTTTCTCAGCGGCCTATTCCTTCCGCTTTGTGGGCCACGTTTTTCTTGGCCCCGAGCGGGACGATTACCCGGCACATCCGCATGATCCGCCCGTAGGGCTGTGGTTGGCCCCCGCATTTCTTGTGGTTCTGGTTGTGCTGATCGGTCTGTATTCCGCCGCCATCGTTGGCCCGCTGGTCGCCGTTGTCTCCAGCGCGGTGATCGGCGGAGAGAAGCTGCCCTACTATTCGCTCAAACTGTGGCATGGCTTTACTCCGGCGCTTTACATGTCCATCGTGGCAACGCTGGGAGGTTTTTTCCTGGTGTCGCTGCACAAGCGCGGAGAACAGGTCTGGAATGCGCTGCCCCGGCCCGAGGCAAAAGACATCTTCGACGCAGTGATAGGCGCGCTGACAAAACTCAGCCAGTGGGTCACGGACGAACTGCACAATGGCGTCATCTCGCGCTATGCCATCATCATGATCGCCTTTACCGTGGGGATGGGTTTTTACGCCTATTCGACCGGCACAATCGGGCTTGAGACCCGGGTGCCGCTGCCCGCACCAATCATACCGATTATCGGCTGGATCTGTCTGGTGGGAGCAACGCTCGCGATCATGTGGTTCCACCGCAACCGCCTGTTGTCACTGGTGCTGATCGGTGTTGTGGGTCTGATCGTGTCAATGGCGTTCAACTACCTGTCCGCTCCGGATCTGGCGCTGACGCAGATTTCGGTCGAAGTGGTCACGATGATCCTGCTGTTGCTGTCGCTGAACTTTCTGCCAACCGAAACCCCACGGGACAGCAGCGCCCAGCGCCGCTGGCGGGATGCGGCGATCTCTGTCGTGGCGGGGATCGGCAGCGGCGCCTTGATCTATGCGCTGATGCTGCGCGATTTCGCTTTTCCGACGATATCGGATTTCCATCTGGCGAACTCGTACAAGGGCGGCGGCGGCACCAACGTGGTCAACGTCATTCTCGTCGACTTCCGGGGCTTTGATACTTTTGGCGAGATCATCGTTCTGGGCATTGCCGCGCTGATCATCTTTGCCCTGACCGAGGCGGTTCTGAGCACGAATGTCCGGGCCTATCTTCTGAACCGCAAACCGCACTGGCCGCAATCGGGCGACTCGCACCCGCTTATGATGGTGGTTGCAACCCGCGTGATGATGCCGATTGCCCTGATGGTGGGCGCCTACATCTTTTTCCGCGGCCACAACCAGCCCGGCGGCGGCTTTATCGCGGGTCTGATCGTCGCGATCGCCTACCTGATGCAATACATGGCCAGCGGATACACCTGGGCCATTGAACGGCAGAGGTTCTTTTACCACGGAACAATCGGCTGGGGCGTTCTGATAGCCGCTGCGACCGGACTGGGCGCGTGGTTCAATGAAAGGCCGTTCCTGACCAGCGATTTCGGCTACATTCACTGGCCGCCGCTGGAAGAGTTCGAATGGGCCACTGCCATCCTGTTCGACACCGGCGTATTCCTCGCCGTTCTGGGTGCTGTCATGCTGGCGCTGGACAGCCTGTCACGGTTTGCATGGCAACCGGGCATGGCGCAGGAGTTCCCGATGGATATCAACCCGCTTCGGGATGATCCGCCAGAAGAAGACCAAGAGAAGGAGCAGGCCTGATGGAAGCGCTCGTAGCCTCTGCCGTAGGCGTCATGACCGCAGCCGGGATCTTCCTGATCCTTCGTCGCAGGACTTTCCCCGTCATTCTGGGCCTGTCTTTGCTGACCTATGCAGTCAATGTGTTCCTGTTTGCCACCGGGCGGCTGGCGCTGAATGCGCCGGCGGTTCTGAACAAGTACAAGGACGTGCCCTACACCGATCCGCTGCCGCAGGCACTCGTGCTGACGGCCATCGTGATCTCGTTCGGTATGACGGCGGTGATCGTGATGATCGCCCTGTCCGCCTATCTGTCGTCCATGGATGACCACATCGACATGAGCGCGCAGGACAGCGTGGACGGCGCAGGAGAAGACGCATGAATCACTGGATCGTTGCGCCGATCGTCCTGCCCGCGATCCTGGCCCCCTTCATCATCATGGTACTGCGATTCCATCTGGACCTGCAGCGCATCTTTTCGGTCGCCGGTGTCGTAGGCCTGCTGGGTATCGCCCTGACCATCACCGCAAAAGCGTCGGGCGGCGACATTCAGGTCTATGAACTGGGCAACTGGCCCGCGCCATTCGGGATCGTGCTGGTGCTGGACAAACTGTCGGCCATGATGGTGCTGCTGACGGCATTGCTGGCCCTTCCCATCGTTCTGTATTCCATTGCCTCCGGCTGGGACGACAGGGGAAAGCACTTTCACGCCCTGTTCCACTTCCAGCTTATGGGTGTTTGTGGCGCCTTTCTGACCGGAGACGCGTTCAACCTGTTCGTTTTCTTCGAAGTTCTGCTGATCGCCTCTTACGGCCTGATGACGCACGGAGGTGGTTCTGTACGGCTGAAAGCCGGGGTTCAGTACGTCACCTACAACCTGCTTGGCTCGACCCTGTTCCTGTTTGCACTTGGCACCATCTATTCCGTGACCGGCACTTTGAACATGGCCGATCTGGCGCTGCGCGTGGCCGAAATTCCACCTGAAGATACAGCTTTGCTACGGGTCGGCGCGGTACTGCTGCTGCTGGTCTTCTGCATCAAGGCCGCCGTTCTGCCGCTGCATTTCTGGCTGCCCGCCAGCTATGCCAACGCGCCTTTGCCTGTGGCCGCGCTATTTGCGATCATGACCAAGGTGGGCGCATACTCGATCCTGCGGGTCTATACCCTGGATTTTGGTCCCGACGTCGCAGTGACAGAAGGTCTGGTCGGAGCTTGGCTGCAACCAGCTGCATTGGTCACTCTGGCGGTTGGAGCAATCGGCATTCTGGGAGCACAGCACATCGCGCGCCTGGTCGCATTCTGCGCGATTGCGTCGATGGGCACTTTGCTGATTGCAATTTCGCTGTTCTCGCCCGGCGCAACCGCTGCCGCGCTGTATTACATTTTCCACTCGACACTGGCGACGGCGCTTTTGTTCCTTGTGGCCGACCTTGTGATGCAGCGGCGCGGCGGCGCCATTGAGCCCGGTAATCCGATGCCGCAAAGCGGATTGATTTCGGCGCTGTTCTTCGTGGGCGCAATTGCGCTGGCCGGTATGCCGCCACTGTCCGGTTTTGTCGGTAAACTGCTGGTACTGGACGCCGCGCGGGATGCCCCGGACGCCAACGCAATCTGGGCGGTGATCCTGATCGGGTCTTTTGTGACCATCGTCGGACTGGCCCGGGCCGGGTCGCTGATCTTCTGGAAAAGCCACGACGCACAGCACAACACAGCAGAGTCCGAAAATGAAGATGAAGATGAAGATGAAGACGTCGTTCTGCCTGCGCCCGAACCTCAACCGGCGCTGGCATTCACGGCGGTATTCGGATTGGTCCTTGGCCTGATGCTGTTGACCTTGTTCGCTGGCCCGGCGCTGACCTACGCTGAAGGCACGGCAGGACAATTGTTCTCGCCCGAAAATTACATCTCGGCCGTCATGGGAGGTGAAGAATGATCAAACTGCTACACCGGATATTTCCGCACCCGCATCTGACCATTCTGCTGACGTTTGTGTGGATGTTGCTTGCCAACCAACCCTCGCTGAATTCGCTGGTGTTTGGTCTGATTCTGGGGATCATCATCCCGTTCATCACGCAGCCCTACTGGCCGGACCGTCCCATACTGCGCAACTGGCCGATGATCGTGGAATACATGCTTGTCGTTCTATGGGACATTGTGATGGCCAATATCGCGGTCGCCCGGATCATCCTGTTCAAGCGCGACAGTGATCGGCAACCAAACTGGGTCTGTATTCCGCTTGAACTGCGCACACCCGAGGCGATTACCGTGCTGGCCGGAACGATCACCATGACGCCGGGCACCGTCAGCTGCGATCTGTCTGCGCAGGGGCACAACCTTTTGGTCCATTGCCTTGACGCCCCGAACACTGACGAGGTTCGGGACCAGATCAAGCAACGCTATGAACGTCGCCTCAAGGAGATTTTCGAATGATCACCTATGCCATCTACTTTACTTTTGCCTGTTTTGGCGCGGCGATCATGATGTGTCTGTGGCGGATCGTAACGGCCGACGGTGTCGGCACGCGGGTACTGGCGCTGGATACCATGGTCATCAACACCATCGCGTTGATGATCCTTTACGGTCTCAGGCTGGGAACCGAGATCTTCTTTGAATCCGCCATGATCATCGCCATGCTGGGCTTTGTTTCAACGGTGGCTTACGCACGCTTCATGCTGCGTGGCAACATTATCGAGTGAGGGCGACATGGGTTTCATTTTCGAATTTCTCATCGCTTTCTTCCTGATCGTCTCGGGCATATTTGGTTTCGTGGGATCGTTTGGCATGATCAAGCTGAAGGATCCGATGTCCCGGCTGCACGCGCCGACAAAGGCCACAACTCTGGGCGTTGGGGGCGTTCTGCTGGCGTCGATCTTTCATTCCGTCCTACTGGAGGATCACGCGTCGCTGCACGAGCTGCTGATAACGCTGTTTTTGTTCCTGACCGCGCCGATCACGGCCCTGTTCATTGCCAAATGGCACATTCATCGCCATGAATCGCCCGGCGATCTGCCGGATGCAGGCGAGGATGAGCTTTGGGCCACCCACGCGGTCGAGCAGGTCGAAGACGTCCCGGATCACACAGCGAACTGACCCTGATGCATACACCTTCGTTGCCGCTGACCCGCGATCTGGTTCTGATCGGCGGGGGCCACACGCACGCGCTTGTGCTGCGCAAGTGGGGAATGAACCCCTTGCCCGGCGCGCGACTGACCATCATCAATCCCGGCCCGACCGCGCCTTACTCCGGCATGTTGCCGGGTTATGTGGCCGGGCATTACAGGCGGGACGAGCTGGACATCGATCTGGTAAAGCTGGCGCGATTTGCCGGGGCGCGCATCATTCTGGGCGCGGTAAACGGCCTGGATCCAGCAAGACGGGTTGTTCACGTTTCAGGGCACCTGCCTGTTTCGTTTGATGTCGCATCGGTCAATGTGGGCATAACTTCTGACATGCCCGCCTTGCCCGGATTTGCGGAACATGCGGTGCCGGCGAAGCCTCTGGGCCTATTTGCGGCACGTTGGGCCGACTACCTGAAGACGCCCGGGCCCGCGTCAGTCGCGGTCATTGGCGGCGGTGTTGCCGGGGTCGAACTGGTCATGGCGATGGCGCATGCGTTGCGGGCGCAGGGCCGCGACGCCCGGGTCGCGTTGATCGACAACGCCACGGCTTTGACGGCCACAGGCCCCAAGGCCGGGGAAACCATCCGACAGGCGATGGAAAGCCTGGGGATCGCGATCTTCGAAAACGCTTCCATTCGCCAGATCGGCAAGGATTATGTTGAACTGGAGGATGGCCGCCACATCCCAGCCGCGTTCGTGACCGGAGCCGCTGGTGCGCGACCCTATGACTGGATCGCTGAAACAGGGTTAGAGATGCAGGGTGGCTACATCCGTGTCGACGCGCATCTGCAGTCCAGCCACCCCTTGATCTTTGCCGCCGGCGATTGCGCGCACCTGTCCGACAACCCGCGCCCCAAGGCCGGCGTCTATGCGGTCCGTGAAGCGCCGGTTTTGTTTGACAATCTGCGCGCGGCATTGGGAGCGGGACGGATGCGGCGGTACGTGCCGCAGAAAGATTATCTGAAACTGATTTCGCTGGGCAGGAAGTCCGCCCTTGCGGAAAAGTTGGGAACGTCATTCAGCGGTCCGTTGATGTGGAAATGGAAAAACCACATCGACCAGAAATTCATGAACAGATTTCGTGACCTGCCGCAGATGGCAATACCGAAACTGCCCGGGCATCATGCGGACGGTTTGCGCGAAGCATTGGGTGACAAACCGATGTGCGGCGGTTGCGGTGCCAAAGTTGGGCGTGGTGCCTTGCAGCAAGCCTTGCAGACGTTGCCTGCGCCCGAACGCTCGGATGTCACCCCCCTGCCCGGCGATGATGCGGCCCTGCTGACAACGGGTGGGGCGCGTCAGGTCATCACGTCGGATCACTTGCGCAGCTTCGCCGCAGACCCCGTGTTGATGACGCGCATCGCGGCCGTGCACGCGCTTGGTGATATCTGGGCGATGGGTGCGGCGCCGCAGGCGGCGACTGCAACTGTGATCCTGCCCCGCATGTCCGCCACGTTGCAGCACCGCACGATGACGGAAATCATGACAACCGCCAGCGACGTTCTGCGGCAGGCTGGTGCCGAGATTGTTGGCGGCCACAGCTCTATGGGCGATGAGATGACCATCGGTTTCACCATCATCGGTCTTTGCGCCCAGGAACCTATTACTCTGGCCGGTGGTCTGCCGGGGGATGCACTGATCCTGACCAAACCCATTGGCAGCGGTGTTTTGATGGCCGCTGAAATGGCTGGTCAGGCCGATGGCGCGTGGGTCGCGGCCGCATTTCGCCACATGACCCACCCACAGGGCACAGCCGCCGAAATCCTCAGGCGCGCGCATGCGATGACGGATGTCACGGGTTTTGGTCTGGCCGGCCACCTGAAGGGAATGTGCGAGGCTTCGGGTTGCGGTGCAGCACTGGATCTTGAGGCCGTGCCTGTAATGGTCGGCGCTGAAGAGTTGTATTCGAACGGCATCCGGTCGAGCATTTTCGCTGACAACAGGGCAATTGCTCCGGAACTGCCCGCGGAAGGTAAAGCAGGCTTGCTATTCGACCCCCAAACCGCCGGAGGATTGCTGGCTGCGGTCGCCCCGGACCAGGCTCAGGACCTGTGCGCGGTACTTCGTGATGCGGGATATCCGGCAGCTATTGTCGGTCGGTTAACCAAGGCTCTGGGCTTGCGTCTTTAAAGCCGGGCCAGAACCTGTTCGATCCGGGCAGCGACATCGGCAAGACTGTCGGTATCCAGCCGGTCGGCCTGAAGCTCCGCAATGACCTGAGCACCCCTACCTTTCTGCGACTTGGCGTAGGCCGGATCATAGTGCTGATCCATCAGCGCCCGCGTCAGACCACGTTTATCTCCGGCCTCCATCAGGGACAGCCAGTTATCGACGACGTCATGGCCGCGATGAAAGCGCAGCGGTGACAGCCGGTCACGCATCCGCTCGTGATCTGAAAGAATGTCATCATAGGCAGCGACCAGATAATCTGCCCGCGCCGCAAGCGGGGCATCAATTCGGACACGAGGAGCCGCTCGCAGCCCGTTCCAAAGGCTGGGCGGCAGGATCAGACTTCCGATTTTGGAAGACTCGGCCTCGACGACCACTGGCCGACTGGCGTCCATCCGACAAAGCACGGCGGACAATGCGGATTCAAACCCTTTCTGGCTGGGTTGTCCTCCGGGCATTTCACCCAGCAACGAGCCGCGATGATTGGCCAGCGCCTCAAGGTCCAGAACCTGCACGCCTCGCTTTGCGAGATGCGCGAGCAATTCGGTTTTTGCCGTTCCTGTATATCCGTCCAGCGCCACAAAGCGGTGCGGCAGGACGTCATCGTACAGATAGCGGTTCACCAGCTGGCGGTAGGTGCGGTAGCCACCTTCAACTACGTCGGCACGCCACCCGATTTGCTGCAGCATCCAAGTAAACGACCCTGACCGCTGCCCTCCGCGCCAGCAGTAGACCAGAGGCCGCCATCCTCCCTCGTGATGGCTGAGGCTGTTTTCGATATGCGCGGCAGCATTGCGAAACACCAGAGCCGCGCCCAGCTTGCGGGCCAGAAACGGGCTTTCCTGAACGTAGATCGTGCCGACTTTCGCCCGTTCTTCATTGTCCAGAACCGGCAGATTGATGGCACCCGGCAAATGATCCTCGGCGTATTCCGCAGGGCTTCGCACATCGATCACGGTATCGAAGTCGTGTGTGTAGAGGTCAGGCAGGGTGGTGAATTTCAGAACCATATCTGCGGTCTATCTTGGGCTTGGCTGAAAGAAAAGCCAGCTCACTCCTCGACTGGTTCGATCAGTTCTGCGCCGCTGGCCCGGTTCGAGTTCACCGCAGGATCAACCCGATGATAGGTCAACACATCTTCCGCACCGGGACGCATCAGCCGGGCCGCCCCTTTACCCGCTTCACCCAGCCAAAGCGCCCAGTCGTCGGGTTCAAGGATCAATGGCATCCGATGATGGATTTTGCCCAGATTTCCGTTGGCCGCAGTGGTGACGATGGCGCAGGTGCTTTGGCGTTCACCGTCAGGACCCCAGTCCTGCCAGACACCGCCGAAGGCAATCGGTTCGTTGTTGCGGCGCGAGATATACCAGGGCAACCTCTGTCCTTGGTCGGATTTGGTCCATTCATAAAAACCTGTCGCCAAAATCAGGCAACGCCGCTCGCGGCAGGCCGCGCGGAACGCGGGTTTCTGGGCCAGTGTTTCAGCGCGGGCATTGATCAGCAAAGGGCCATCATTTTGCGCCTTGTACCAATGCGGCAGAAACCCCCAACGCATCGGATCAAGCTGGCGGCCTCCTTCACCGGTCCGCACGACATGCACCTGATTGGTCGGGCACACATTGAAATTGGGAACGCCCGGAAGGCTGTTCGCCGGGCGCGCAGAAAACAGCTGCGCCATTGCGTCGTTGGGAAGAGTTATTGCAAACCGTCCGCACATAGGTAATGAACCACTGACATTTTTTTCTCCAGGCTCAGGTTCACACGAGGTCACATGGCAAATCAAACAGCTAAATCCCTAAAGGGCAAAGCGCTTGGTGATCTCGAGGCAGGTAAGTTGCCGCAGGCACTTAAAAAAGCGCAGTTGGGGATCAAGAAGTTTCCAAAGGATACGGACTTTCAAGCCATTGCGGGTTTTGTTTTCACCGAATTGAAACAGTACAAGAAGTCCATTCCCCATTTCGTCGAAGCCGCGCGTCGCAAACCCGATGACCCTCAGTTTGCTGAAAACCTTGCAAACGCTCTGATGCAGACGGGCCAGATCCCGCGCGCGCTGGCTTATGCCGAGAAAATGCTGGAGCAGTTTCCCAATAACGCAGAGCTTGTTCGCGTTGTGGATGAGATCCAACTCAAAGGATCCAACTGGCGCGAGATTGTTGAGCATGCGACCGAAAAACTCAAAAAATCTCCGGACGATGTCACGCTGTTGACGACCCGAGCCCGCGCTTACGACAGAATTGGGTTCAGCGACAATTGCAGGCAGGACGCCTATCGCGCTTATGAACTGGCGCCAGACGACAACGCAGTCGCATTCCAAAAAGCATCGATTCTTCATCAGGAAGGCAAGAAAAAGGATGCCGCCGAGATTCTCGACCGGATCATCACCAATGATCCCGCTCATGTGGCGTCACTATTGCAGTTGTCCAACATGGCCGACGAGGACCGCGCGCGCGACCTGGAACCGCTTGTAGCTGCTGCCATCGACAACAGCGATCATCCTATCTCGCAGCTTGAGTTCGCCAAGGCGCAAATCACATCCGTTCTGCATGGGCTGACTGCCGCAATGCCCGGGTTTGCGCGGGCCAACGAATTGCAACACGAGTTGAATCCGTACAAATTCGGCGACGAAAGCCAGAAACTTCGACGCATTGTGCAGTTGTTCCCCGAAATTGACACTCCGATCTCCTCCGAGGTGGTCGATGGGCCGACCCCGATTTTTGTCATCGGCCAACCTCGCTCCGGGACGACGCTCATGGAAATGATGCTGAGTTCGATTCCGGATGTCGCAGGGTGTGGGGAACTGACTGTAGGGCCGGACTTGTCCTACGACTTTATCCATGAAGGCAAAGCCTATGACGCGAAAGACGCGGAGGAGTTTGCCCGAGATTTCCGCCGCCTGATGCCACCGGTCCCGGAGACATCAATCGCGTTTGTCGACAAGTTGCCTCATAACTACCAGCAGGTAGGCTTCTTACTTTCCGCATTCCCGAATGCGAAAGTTATCAACATGATGCGCGATCCGCGCGATGTCGGTTTGTCGAAATGGATCAGGCGCTTCCCGGCACCGGGTATGAGATATGCGTCCAATCTGGAAGCAATCGGGCATTCCGCGAATATGTACCGCAAGTACATCGCCCATTGGGAAACCATTTTCGGCGACCGGATTCTGACCGTGCCGTATGAAAAGCTCGTCGCTGACCCCGAAACCTATAGCCGGCAGGTTGCGGACTTCCTTGGCCTCGAATGGCACGAGACGATGATGCACCCGGAAAAGAACAAAAAGCAGGTGCGCACAGCCAGCATCGATCAGGTTCGAAAGAAGATTTCGACCAAATCAATCGGCGGCTGGAATCAGGTCGCAGACCACATCCAGCCGATGCTGAACGGCTTCGATCCCGAGCTTTGGCCGGAATACGACCTTAGCTGACACAAAACACACCGAACAGAAAAGGCCGCATCAGGGATGCGGCCTTTGTCATTGGTGCCGGGATGCTTACTTCTGCTTGATGCGTCCGTCCAGATAAGGCTTATAAGGCGCGTTCGCGGCCAGATATTCAGCGGTGACATCCGCCAGATCCGGCCCGAAGTCATATGCTTTCTTGTCGTCGCCTTCGAACATGGAATAGCCGTCACCGCCGTTACGGACATAGTTGTTGGTCACGACCAGATATGTCGCCGCCGGGTCAATCGGCACGAATCCATCGCCCTCGGCCACCATCACCTCGGTTACGCGTCCCTCGTTCGGGGCAACCGACGGATCCCATGTGAAGGCCAGACCGGCCACTTGTGGGAAGCGGCCTTTGACTTCTTCAACCTGGCTCACGCCGTTTTCCAGGGCGTCGATGACCCCCTGACCGCTGATCTGGAAGGTCGACAATGTGTTCTGGAACGGCAGCACCGTCAGAACCTCGCCCATGGTCACTTCGCCAGGATCGATCGAGGCCCGCAAACCACCGGAATTGGCGATGGCGATCTGAACGCCCTGATCCGCCACACGGGCCAGCATTGCATCGGCAACCAGATTGCCCATCTGGCATTCCTGCACGCGGCAGATCGCGCGGTCGCCTTCAATCGCATCGGCAGCATTGGCCACAACCTTGTTGCGGATTTCATCCAGAGGAACCGCCAATTCGGCGATCCGGTCCAGCGCGGACTGATCCTCGGTCACGGTGTTGTCCATGATCAGCGGTTCACCAACGGCCTCGATCACATTTCCGTCGTCGTCGAATGTCACATTCAACTCGCCCAGGAATTTACCATAGGCGTAGGCCTGAACAATCTGAACGTCATTCACGACGGTCGGGTAAGGCCCGACGGCCCTGTCGGACACGTTCGACAGGTACGTGTTGGAATGCCCCCCTACGATCACGTCAACGCCGGTGGTTTCCTGCGCCACGCGCTGGTCCACACCATAGCCCGAGTGACTTAGAACAACGATCTTGTTGACGCCTTCGCCGGTCAGCTTGTCCACTTCTCCCTGCACGGCCGGAACCGGGTCGGAAAATGTAACGTTTGGCCCGGGTGAGGCCAGTTCGTCCGTATCCTGAGGCGTCAGGCCGATCAGGCCGATCTTTTCACCGCCAACCTCGATAACCGTCGACTTCGCGATCTTGTCGGTCAGCAGTTCTTCGTCAGCAATGTTCGCGTTGGACATCAGAACCGGAAAATCGACGGAGTCGACGAAACCGCGCAGCACTTCAGGGCCGTCGTCAAATTCGTGGTTGCCCACGGTCATCGCGTCATAACCCAGCCGGTTCATGAACTCGGCCGCGACTTTGCCCTTGTAGTAGGTATAAAACAACGAACCCTGAAACTGATCTCCGCCATCCACCAGAATCGAATTCTCAGCGCGGCCGCGGGCTTCTTCCACTGCGGTCACAAGGCGCGCAGAACCGCCGAAACACTTGCCTTCGGCATTGTCTTCGGCGTCGCAGCCGCTGTCATATTTGTTGATCGGCTCAAACCGGGAATGGAAGTCATTGGTGTGCAGAATGGTCAGTTTGTAGTCGGCGGCCGCAACACCTGCGGTCAGGCCCACAATGGCAGTAGATGCCAGAAAACGGATCAACATTAATGAAACTCCCTGTCGTTGATTGCAGGGATCGTGCGCCGACTGAAACAAAGAGTCAAAGGGGGAAATCCGCCTTGATTCCCCACGCCGTGCAAGGCATCACCACCTCATGCTGATTTACAAGATTTTCAGGTCCGATGAATGGACCACGCTGCAGGATCAGGGCGCGTCAGACGGCGCGCCGATTGACGTTACCGACGGATTTGTCCATTTCTCGACGGCCCAACAGGCCGCCGAAACCGCCGCCAAGCATTTTGCCGGAGTTGATGGCCTTGTCCTCTTGGCCTGCGACGCCGACGCCATGGGCGATGATCTGAGATGGGAAGTTTCGCGCGGGGGTGCCTTGTTTCCCCACCTTTACCGGCAGATCCGGATGACCGATGTGATCTGGACCCGCGCCCTGCCCTTTGACGGAACGCTACACCAGTTCCCCAAGGAGATGGTATGACCGGCTTCATCGATCCTGATCGTGAGCAGTTCGAAGCGTTCAAGGCACTGGATCGCGATCAGCCGATCGAGATGCTCAACCTGGTCAGGTTTCGCGCGCAGGCTGAATACCCTTCCGGACACGCGCTGGCATATGCCGGCCTGACCGGCGCTGAGGCCTACCAGAACTACGGATCGGAAACCGCGCCCATTGTTGCCCGCATCGGAGCGTCCATTTTGTGGCGCGGTGGATTTGAAACCACTTTGATAGGCCCCGCCGACGAAATCTGGGATGCTGTGTTCATCGCCCGATATCCCAGCGCGCACGCCTTCCTTGAGATGGTAACCGACCCCGTTTATCGCACCGCCGTGGTGCATCGTCAGGCGGCTGTTTCGACCTCGCGGCTGATCCGTTGTTCGCCAGCACAGGTCGGAGGGACCTTCGGATGAAACTGATCGAAAAGCTTGGGCTGTCAGCCCTGCACCGGCTGGACCCCGAAACTGCCCATAGGATGTCGATCCGGGCTTTGAAAGCCGGATTGGTCCCGGCTGCCGGCCCTGTCACCTCACAACGCCTGCGCACGCAAGTCGCCGGTCTGACGCTGGCCAATCCGGTCGGCCTGGCCGCTGGATTCGACAAGAATGGCGAGGTTCTGGGCCCTTTATCGCGGGCCGGGTTCGGATTTATTGAAGTCGGTGCGGTGACACCGCGTCCACAACCGGGCAACCCGAAACCGCGCCTGTTTCGCCTGACCGAAGACAAGGCGGCCATCAACCGTTTCGGCTTCAACAACGAAGGAATGGACGTCATGGCTCGCCGTCTCGCGAGCCGTCCCCGCGATGCGGTCATCGGATTGAACCTTGGCGCCAACAAGGACAGCGACGACCGCCCCGGTGATTTTGCCAAAGTACTGGCCCATTGTGCCGCCCATCTGGATTTTGCCACGGTCAACGTGTCGTCCCCCAACACCGAGAAACTGCGAGACTTGCAGGGTAAGGCCGCGCTTGGCGCGTTGCTGGCGGGTGTTGTCAAAACGCGAGACGCGCTGCCGGCACCGATTCCCGTATTCCTGAAAATTGCTCCGGACCTGACGGCACCAGAGATACAAGATATCGCCGATATCGCGCTGGAAACCGGAATTGACGCGGTCATTGCCACGAATACCACCCTGTCTCGCGACGGGCTGAGAAGCGCACACAAGGATGAGGCTGGTGGCCTGTCTGGCGCGCCTTTGTTCGAAAAATCGACCCGCGTTCTTGCGCAGCTCAGCCAACTGACCGAAGGACGCATTCCCTTGATCGGCGTGGGTGGCATCAGCAGCGCGGAACAGGCCTATGCAAAGATTTGCGCCGGTGCCTCGGCCGTCCAGTTCTATACGGCCATGGTTTACGGCGGCATGTCGCTGGCATCGGAAATCGCCCGGGGTCTGGACGAACTTCTGGCCCGGGACGGGTTTGAAAATGTCGCACAGGCGGTTGGCAGCAAACGAGAGGATTGGCTGTGATGGAATACTGGCACAACCCGCGGTGTTCGAAATCGCGTTCGGGGCTTGCACTGCTTGAAGAAAACGGCGCAGAACCCCGTGTCCGAAAGTATCTGGAGGACGCACCGTCAGAAGACGAATTGCGGGCCGTGCAGGCGAAACTGGGCATTGCTGCAATCGACATGATGCGCACAGGTGAAAAGCGCTTCAGGGAACTGGGGCTGAACAAAGCGACGCCGGACGATACCTTGATCCGTGCCATGGCCGAAAACCCGATCCTGATCGAACGCCCCATTGCCATTCGCGGTGACAAGGCCGCAATCGGGCGTCCGCCCGAAAACCTGCTGACCCTGCTTTAAGCGACTTGCGCCTCTAGCTTCGGATAGCGCCATCCCAGCGTGACGCCACGCGCGATGTTCAGAACCATCAACGCGGCCCACAGCCCGTGATTGCCAAATGCAGGCACCAGAATGAACAGGGACAGGACGTAGATCCCTACCGAGTGGATCATCGCCTGGCGCATGTCCCGGGTCCAGGTCGCGCCGATGTAGATACCGTCGAACATCCAGCTGGCCACGCCGATCACCGGGGCAATCGCAGCCCAGATCAAAAACTCGCGCGCGGCCTCACGTACCTCGGGCGAGGTGGACATCACATCAATCAGCGCGGGTCCTGCCAGATAGAAAACCAGACCCAGCGCGAAAGCGCCGCCTACGCCCCATTGTGACGCCATCACGGACGCACGCCGAACCTGAAAGCGGTCCTTTGCCCCGATCGCCCCGCCAACCAGCGCCTCGGCCGAAAAGGCGAAACCGTCCAGCGCAAAGGCTGTGATTTCCAGAAACTGCAGCAGAACCTGATTGGCAGCCAGATTGACGTCGCCTAGGTCCGACCCGACAAAAAGAAAAGTGGTGAACGATCCGGTCAAAAGGACGGACCGCACCATGATGTCGCCGTTCACCTGCATCATCCGCCGCAGCCGTGCGCCGTCGAAAATGCGCGGCCAGTCTCTCCACTGATTGCCGGCAAATGCCTGACGGCAGAGCCATAGCCCCAGTGCCAACCCGGTCCATTCGGCGATCAGTGTCGCCAGCGCGACGCCCTCGACGCCCCAGCCCAGCCCAAGCACGAACCACAGATCCAGCAGGATATTCAGGCCATTCATCCAGATCTGCAGCACAAACACGCCCCGCGTCCGCTCGATCGCGATCAACCAGCCTGTAACGGCATAAAGCGCAATTGTCGCCGGCGCCCCCCAGATCCGGATTTCCAGGTATTGCCGGGTCAGGGCTTCGACTTCGGGGCTTGCGGGGGACAGGGCAAATGCCCCCCACAGCACCCAGACCTGCGTCAGAATGAAAAACAGCCCCGCAGCGCCGCCCAACAGCAAACCGCGCATCAGAAGCGCGCCGGTTTCCGCCGTGTCTCCGGCCCCGCGCGCCTGTGCAGCCAATCCCGTGGTGCCCATCCGCAAAAAGCCGAATATCCAGTAGATGGCCGACAGGATGACCGCGCCCATTCCGACAGCGCCGATCGGGGCGGCCAGCCCCATCTGCCCGACAACACCAGTATCAACCGCCCCCAGTATCGGGACAGTGGCATTGGACAGAACGATAGGTGCTGCGATCTTCAGCACCCGTCTGTGCGTGATGGGTGCCGAGGCATCCCGCATCCAAGGCTATCCTTCGTCCGAATCCGATTGCGGCATCAGGAAATGCCCCGAAGCCTGCGCGAACAGGCGCGCATGGTTGTCCTGCCACGCCTCAACTCGGACCGAAGCATAACGCCGCCCGGAACGGCTGATGTAAGCGCGGGCATAGGCGTCGCGCGGCAAGCCCGAACGCAGGTAGTCGACCGTGAAATCGATGGTTTTCGGGTATCGGAGCAAACTGGCATCCCGAATGTCTTCGGCACTCATCTCTCCGCTTTCGATGCGGGGAAACACGGTCTCCCAGCACAGGGTGATCACGCCGGTCACTTCCAAAAACGCGGCAGTGACCCCACCGTGCAGCGCGGGCAGCAGCGGATTGCCAATCAGTTTTTCGTCAAAATTCAGAACACCCGTCAGTTCATCCCCACGCCGGTCGAAGGTGATGTTGAGAAACCGGATATACGGCACCCCATCGACCATGGCGTTCAGTGCGGCGTCCCGGCGGTTCTTGACCACCTGCATCGGCTCCGGTCGATTGCGCGCCATTTACCTGCCCTCCACGGTGAAAGACCCCGATGCGGTTGCGACAGGATGTTCCTGATCGTCATCCGTTGCGGTCGCACGCACGAAGGCCACATTGCGCGTGATGTGATAGCATTTGGCGCGCGTTGTAATGTTCTGCCCCGGCGTAGCCGCCCGCATGTAGTCTATGCGCAGGTCAATTGTCGCCGTGGCACCCGGCGCGGACGGATGGCTCATGACAGCCGCACCGCTACAAGTGTCCAGCAAAGCGAACACCGCCCCACCATGAATGACGCCGGTGCGCGGATCCCCGACAAGTTCCGCGTTGTACGGCATGGTGATCTCGGCTTCTCCGGCACCGATATACGTCAGCTCCATGCCCAATGCCCTGGCATGTGGAATCGCCTCGATGAACTGGCGCGCGAAACCCAATTTTTCTACCATTCGGTATTTTCCTTCTTCCGCGCCCTTTATGATCGTCAGTTCAGCGAAAGGGCAAGCCCGACTGTTGCGCTTGCCGCTACGACTCCATAGGTTGCAGGCAAGGAGATGAGGAATGTCCGACACCCGTTTGTCATTCAAAGAAATGTGCGCCGAGTTCGACGTAACGCCCCGTACCCTGCGCTACTACGAATATATCGAGTTGCTGCAACCTGACCGCGAAGGCCGCTCCAGGTATTACGGCCCCCGTGAGCGCGCGCGCATGACGCTGATCATGCGCGGACGCAAGTTTGGGTTCCCGCTGGAAGAGATCCGGCAGTGGCTGCTGATCTATGAACATCAGGGCAACCAGGCTCAGATGGCAACTTTTGTGGAAATGGCTGACCGGCAAATGGAGGAGTTGCGCCAGCAAAGGCAGCAACTGGACGAAGCCATGGACGCCCTCAAGCAACTGCGCGACCAGACGGCCAATTCTCTGGGCTGACAACCTTTCAAGCGTCATTTCGGTCGAAACTGAAGCTCCCGTGGTCCCGCTGCGGGATTTTTCTTGTGGAGAACGTCGATACACGCAGCGTGGAATCGCGAGATTTCCCCTTACCCAGGGGAAAGAAGATTACCGAAACGCGGATTTACGCGAACGGATGTTACGTCAACTTTTTTGTGACGTAGCGTTCGCATTACGTAAACGTCATCTGCATGTTGTAAGAGGCCCATCAACTGCGCAAATCTTTTTCACGACGCCAGTGATGAGAGTTTGAACCATGACCGAAGACCTGATGACCATCCGCGAAATGTGCGAGACCTATGATGTCACACCACGTACCTTGCGGTTTTACGAGGCCAAGGAACTTTTGTTTCCTATCCGTGAAGGCCAGAAACGTCTGTTCACCAAACGCGATCGTGCCCGTCTGAAACTGATCCTGCGTGGCAAGCGCTTTGGCTTCAGCCTGGAAGAAATCCGGCAGCTTCTGGACCTGTATCACGTCGGTGATCAGCAACTGACACAGATGTCCCGCACCTATGAGATCGCGTGCGAACGTCTGGCAGACATGGAAGCACGCCGCGAAGAACTGACACAGGCCATCGACGATCTGAAAGAGCAGTTGCGCTGGGGCGAAAAGGTCATCGTCTCGATGAAACAGGAAAAGAAGGCGGCCGAATAATCTCGCCCGCCCCCGGACATCTGAATTAAGGGAGCTTCACATGCCCGTCTACAACGCGCCAATCAAAGACGCACAGTTCATTTTGCACGATGTACTGAAAGTCTCGACCTCGGACATTCCGGGATATTCCGATCTGGAGGCCGAGTTCACCGGCGCCGTGCTGGAGGAAGCGGGCAAGATCGCCACAAATGTTCTGCACCCGCTGAACGTGGTTGGCGATACCGAAGGATGTCGGCTGGAAAACGGTATCGTCTATACGCCATCCGGGTTCAAAGATGCCTTCGAGCAGATGAAGGAAGGCGGTTGGACGGGCCTCGACATGCCGGAAGAATATGGCGGTCAGAACATGCCCTATGTTCTCGGAACTGCCGTGGGCGAGATGTTCTCGGGCTCCAACCAGGCATTCACCATGTATCAGGGCCTGACGCACGGCGCGGCGTCTGCGATCTTGGCGCACGGAACCGACGAGCAGAAGAACATGTACCTGCCCAACATGGTCAGCTGTGAATGGACTGGCACCATGAACCTGACGGAACCGCATTGCGGCACCGATCTGGGTCTGATGCGCACCAAAGCAGAACCGCAGGGCGACGGCAGCTATAAAATCTCGGGTCAGAAGATCTTTATCTCGGCCGGCGATCACGACATGGCCGACAACATCATCCACCTGGTGCTGGCAAAAATCCCCGGCGGCCCCGAAGGGATCAAGGGCGTGTCGCTTTTCGTCGTGCCCAAGTTCATCGTCAACGAAGACGGCAGCCTGGGCGAACGCAACGGCGTTTCGGTCGGCAAGATCGAAGAGAAGATGGGCATCCACGGCAACTCAACCTGCGTCATGAACTATGACGAGGCGACCGGCTGGCTGCTGGGAGAAGAACACAAAGGCATGCGCGCCATGTTCACCATGATGAACGAAGCGCGTCTGGGTGTGGGCATGCAAGGCCTGTCTCAGGCCGAAGCTGCGTATCAGAACGCTGTCGAATATGCCAAAGACCGCCTGCAGGGCCGCGACGTAACAGGTGTGAAGAACCCGGACGGCCTCGCCGATCCGCTGATCGTTCACCCCGACATCCGCCGTAACCTGATGGATCAGAAAAGCTTCACCGAGGGTGCACGTGCGTTCATCCTCTGGGGCGCGACCATGATCGACAAGGCGCACCGCTCGGGTGATAAGGACGCGGACGGGCTGATCTCGCTGCTGACACCGGTCATCAAAGGCTTCCTGACGGATGAAGGCTATGACATGACCGTTCAGGCCCAACAGGTCTATGGTGGCCACGGCTACATCGAGGAATGGGGCATGTCGCAATACACACGCGACGCCCGGATCGCGATGATCTACGAAGGTGCGAATGGCGTTCAGGCGCTGGACCTTGTGGGCCGTAAGCTGGCACAGGATGGCGGCAAGCATGTCATGGCCTTCTTTGAAATGGTCAAATCTTTCTGCAAGGAAAACGGTGGCAAGGACGAAGCTTATGACAAAGCCTTCATCGAACCGCTGAAAGCTGCGTCGAAAGACCTGCAAGCCGCTGGCATGTACTTCATGCAGGAGGGCATGAAGAATCCGAACAACGCGCTGTCCGGGTCATATGACTTCATGCACATGTTCGGCCATGTCTGCCTGGGCCTGATGTGGGCGAAAATGGCAAAGGTTGCACGGGAAGCCCTAGACAGTGGCGCATCGGACAAGAACTTCTACGAGACAAAGATCAACACCGGTCGCTTCTATATGGCGCGCCGTCTGCGTGCCACATCCATGCATCTGGCCCGGATACAAACCGGCGCGGATACTGTAATGGCGCTGGACGCGGCAAATTTCTGAACTCAGTCTGGTTCCGGGTACTTTCGCCCGGAACCAGGTCCCCGGAGGACAAGACATGCCGAAACGCTTTCGCTTAACCCGCCGCTTTCCGGTTGCAATGACCGAAGACGGGTATCGCCGTCTCAAGGGTTTCGCCCGCGAAGCGGGGCTGGACGAGGGTGAAGCGCTGTCTTTTCTGTTCGAGAATTTCAACAGTGTCATTGACGAGGAGAACCTGACTCACCGGCTGCGCATATTCAATTCCGAACTGGAAGCGCGAAAGCGGTGAGGCAATACGCCAATTCTTCGCCTGCGATCGCATCGAGGCCGGACGCCTCCGGCGGGAGTATTTTTGAAAAGATGAAGGCCTGATGCGCCCCTGCCACCGGGCGCACTCGCCATCAGGACAGGGACGACTTCACCTTTTGCGGTCATCGGCTCTCCAGCCTGTACCGCTCGTTGATTGAAACAGACCAAGGTTGATCAAAGGTAAATGTCGGCTCTTCATCTTTTCCAAAATACTCAATTCCAACCTGACCACATGCGCCTTGGGAGGGGTAATCGCATGACTATCAAACTGCATTGTTTCGGAGAAAGCGGGAACTCTTACAAAGCGGCGCTGGCCTTGGAGATGTCGGGGCTGGAGTGGGAGCCGGTCTTTGTCGATTTCTTCAATGGCGAGACCCGCACGCGTGAATTTCGCGCGGAGGCCAACGAAATGGGCGAAGCGCCCTTTCTGATTGATCGTGATTTCCGCACCAGTCAGTCCGGCGCCATTCAGGCATATGTGACTGAGAAATCAGGGAAGTTCGGCGGCAGGAACCGGGAAGAGAACTACGAGATTTTCCGTTGGGTGTTGTGGGATAATCACAAACTAAGTTCAATGGCTGGCCTCACTCGTTTTCTGATCAATTTCCTGCCGGAAAAGCACCGCAACCCGGATGTGATCGCGTTCAATCAAGGTCGGCTTAAGGCGGCATACGAGATTCTGAACCAGCATCTGGCCGGTCGTGACTGGATCGTCGGGGACGGTGTGACAAATGCAGATCTCAGTTGCTGCGGCTACCTGTATTATCCGGAACCATTCGGTTTCGACCGCGCCGACTGGCCAAATATCGACGCCTGGCTGACACGCCTCAGCGAGCAGCCCGGCTGGAAACACCCCTATGACCTGATGCCCGGCAACCCGTCGGATCGAGCTTGAGGAGAAGACCCATGACCGAAGCCTATATCTATGACGCTCTGCGCACCCCGCGCGGCAAGGGCCGCAAGGATGGCAGCCTGCACGAGGTAACCTCGGTGCGCTTGTCCGCCCTGACCCTGACCGCGATGAAAGATCGCAACAACCTCGAAGGCCACGCCGTAGAGGACGTGATCTGGGGCAATGTCACGCAGGTGATGGAACAGGGCGGCTGTCTGGCACGCTCGGCCGTGCTGGCGTCCGATCTGGACCAGTCGATCCCCGGCCTGGCGATCAACCGTTTCTGCGCCTCTGGCATGGAAGCGGTGAACCTGGCTGCGAACCAGGTGAAAGGCGGTGCTGGCGACGCTTACATCGCTGGCGGTGTCGAAATGATGGGCCGCGTGCCCATGGGCAGCGATGGTGCCGCCATCGCCGTTGATCCGTCTCTGGCGATGAGCACGTATTTCGTCCCGCAGGGTATTTCGGCCGACATCATCGCGACGGAATATGGCTTCAGCCGGGATGACGCCGACGCCCTGGCGGTTGAATCCCAAAAGCGCGCAGCAGAAGCATGGGCAGACAACCGGTTCGAAAAGTCGGTTATCACCGTAAAGGACCAGAACGGGCTGACCATTCTGGACCGCGACGAATATATGCGCCCCGGCACGGACATGCAGAGCCTTGGCGCGCTGAACCCCTCATTTGCGATGATGGGTGAGCAGATGCCCGGCTTCGACAAGGTGGCCATGCTGAAATACCCGCATCTGGAAAAAATCAACCACATCCACCACGCAGGAAACAGCTCGGGCATCGTGGACGGTGCAGCGGCTGTTCTGATCGGGAACAAGGAGTTCGGTGAGAAGTACGGCCTCAAGCCGCGCGCGCGCATCAAGGCAACTGCCAAGATCGGTACCGACCCGACCATCATGCTGACCGGCCCGGTTCCTGTGACCGAGAAAATTCTGGCCGACAACGGCATGAAGATCAGCGATCTGGACCTGTTCGAAGTGAACGAAGCCTTTGCCTCAGTCGTGCTGCGCTTCCAGCAGGCATTCGACGTCGACCCGGCGTTGGTCAACGTCAACGGCGGCTCGATCGCGATGGGTCACCCACTGGGTGCAACCGGCGCAATGATCATCGGCACGCTTCTGGATGAGTTGGAGCGTCAGGACAAGGAAACCGGTCTGGCCACGCTCTGCATTGCGTCCGGCATGGGTGCCGCAACCATTATCGAGCGAGTCTGATGCCCAAGCTGAATCTCTCTCAAATCCCTTTCCGGGGCGGTTCGGGTTACCCCGGCAAGCTGGCCAAAGCTGGCAATGGCCGCTTTGTTCAGCCTGTGGGGGATGCAGGCGGGCTGACACAGTACGGCGTCAACATCGTGCGGCTGGAACCCGATGGCATGTCTTCGCTGCGCCATTACCATATGGAGCAGGACGAGTTTGCGATCATGCTCAGCGGCACCTGTGTGCTGATAGATGACGATGGCGAGCATGAGATGCAGCCCGGCGATTGCGCCGCCTGGCCCGCAGGTGAGGCCAATGGCCATCACCTTGTAAACAAAACCGATGCGCCCGCGACCTTTCTGGTGGTGGGCACACGGACGCCGGCCGAGACCGGATATTACAGCGACATAGACATGATGGTGAAGTTCGATGCCCACGGCTTTCGCTTCACCCGCAAAGACGGCAGCCCGCTGACGGCTGACCAGATCGGAGACGAGACATGACTGATTTCACCATGAAAGTGGACGCCGACGGCGTTGCCATCATCACCTGGGACGTGCCCGAGAAAAGCATGAACATCCTGCGCGTCGAGGCGCTGGCCCTGATCGAAGAGATGATCGATCAGGTTCTGTCAGATGACAACATCAAGGGTGCGGTTATCACCTCGGCCAAGGACAGCTTTGCCGCCGGTATGGACCTGAACGTGCTGGGATCGATCCGCGAGAAGTCGGGCGATGAACCAGCGCAGGCCATGTTCGATTTCACAATGAACGGGCATCGCATTCTACGTAAGATCGAACTGGCGGGAATGGACCCGAAGACCAAAAAGGGCGGCAAACCGATTGCCGCCGCCCTGCCCGGCACCGCGCTGGGGATCGGGCTTGAGGTGCCACTGGCCTGTCATCGCATTTTCTGCGCCGACAACCCGAAGGCCAAGATCGGCCTGCCCGAAATCATGATCGGCATCTTCCCGGGCATGGGCGGAACCACCCGCATGGTCCGCAAGCTGGGTGCCGTTGGTGCGGCTCCGCTATTGCTGGAAGGCAAAACACTGGAGCCGAACAAGGCCAAGGGTGCGGGAATGGTCGATGAGGTCGTCGAAGACCCGCTGGCCGCCGCGAAGGAATGGGTGCTGAACGCCAGCGATGCGGATCTGGTCAAGCCTTGGGATGCAAAGGGGTACAAGATGCCCGGTGGTGCGCCGTACCATCCGGCTGGCTTCATGAACTACGTTGGCGCTTCGGCGATGGTCAACGGCAAGACACAAGGCGCGTTCCCGGCCGCTCAGGCCCTGCTGAGCGCGGTCTACGAGGGTGTTCTGGTCGATTTCGACACAGCCCTGAGGATCGAGGCGCGCTGGTTCACTTCGATCCTGATGAACCCGTCCTCGTCAGCGATGATCCGCAGCCTGTTCCTGAACAAGGAAGCGCTGGAGAAAGGCGCAGTGCGACCTCAGGGTGTGCCGGACCAGTCGGTTAAGAAGATCGGTGTTCTGGGCGCGGGCATGATGGGCGCGGGCATCGCGCTGGTGTCCGCTCAGGCCGGGATGGAAGTCGTTCTCATCGACCGCGATCAGGAGGCCGCCAACAAGGGTAAGGCCTATACCGAAGCGTACCTGGACAAAGGTATCAAGCGCGGCAAGGTCACGGCTGAAAAGAAAGAAGCCATGCTGGCCCGCATCACCGCGACGCCCGATCTGGAGCATCTGAAAGGCTGCGACCTGATTATTGAAGCGGTATTCGAAGACCCCGCAGTCAAGGCCGACATGACCAAAAAGGTCGAAGCGATCATTCCCGAAGATTGCATCTTTGCCTCCAACACCTCGACCCTGCCGATCACCGATCTGGCCAAGGCCAGCGTGAGGCCGGATCAGTTCATCGGCATCCATTTCTTTTCGCCGGTCGAGAAGATGTTCCTTGTCGAGATCATCAAAGGCAAGGAAACCGGGGATCGTGCGGTTGCCAAGGCGCTGGATTACGTGCGTCAGATTCGGAAGACACCGATCGTCGTCAACGACGCGCGGTTCTTCTACTGCAACCGCTGCATCATCCCGTACATCAACGAAGGTGCGCGCATGATTACCGAGGGCGTCAGCCCTGCATTGGTTGACAACGCCGCACGTCAACTGGGTTTCCCGGTCGGGCCGGTACAGCTGACCGATGAGACCTCGATTGATCTGGGCGCCAAGATTGCCCGCGCAACCAAGGCGGCGATGGGCGATGCCTATCCCGAAAGCCCCTCGGACGATCTGATCTTCTGGATGGAAGAACAGGGACGTCTGGGCCGCAAGGCAAATGCAGGCTTCTTCGACTATGACGAAAAGGGCAAGCGCGTCGGGTATTGGAAAGGTCTGCAAGACAAATACCCGCTGGCCGAAGATCAGCCCGACCTGATCGAAGTGCAAGAACGCCTGATGTTCGCACAGGTTCTGGAAGCGGTCCGCGCGCTGGAAGAAGGTGTTCTGGAGGATATCCGCGAAGGTGACGTGGGTGCCATTCTGGCCTGGGGTTTTGCCCCGTGGTCCGGTGGCCCACTAAGCTGGCTGGACATCATTGGCGCACCTTACGCCGCCGAACGCTGCGACCAGCTGGCAGCGCAATACGGCGAACGGTTCGCCTGCCCGCCGCTGCTGCGTGAGATGGCCGATAAGGGCCAGACGTTCTATGGCCGCTTCGCGCCCGAGGCCAAGGCCGCCTGAACAAGTGATGCAGGCGCGTAATACGCGCCTGCATCGTTTTCTTAGTGTTTGGTTAGGTCTGCCATTCAGGCCGCAAGAACAGGGCTGGCACATTCGGCCTGCCGGGTCTTCCCGGGCGGCGCACTCCCAACTGTGGCCTGACGGGAAAAATCGGTTCTTGCGGGATGGGCGCGGGCAGCGCACCCAACGGGTTTGCAAGGGCTGATAGTTCGCCCTTGTATGCGATCAGATCGACAAGGTGGTCGGCGTCCTGCGCCTCGGCGATCTGGTATGAAGGCTGATCCGGGGACCCGCGCGATCCAAAGCGACTTGCCGGGCAATAGGCCTGCAACCCGCCTTCAAGGAAGACCACCTCGTCACAATCGAAAAAAAACGTGCTGACATCGAAGGTTGTGGACGGTGCTTGCGAGGTCATCCGGCACATTCCGCTGAGCATCCGGGCCGGGATCACAGACACGCCTTCGGTGCCCGGTTCAATCCGGCTTATGTCCAGCGCCACCCCCTGTTCTGGCATCAGCCAGACAGGACGCCCATTATACGCCGCACGCGACGGCACGTAGACGGGCAGATATTCTGCGCGCGTTTCGCCCGTTGCGATGCTCACCCTGTCAGTCGCAATTCGGCGTACTTCCTTGAAACCATGGTCCAATGTTCGGACAAGATCACCTGCCGCAATGCGTTCCACCGGCTTCCAGCCTCGGGTCGTTGCAATCTTGGTGCCTTGGACAAACCCGCCCCGGCGCGACAACGTTGCATTGCGCGACAGGACGTCGTCCATCTTCCGCGCATGATCTGATAAATCAGTAACACTCACTACTTCAAACACGTGCCCAGCCCCCCTTGGCACAGATAAACATTGAAACGTGGGTATCATGTGATCAGGCGCGCTGTCTTAGTTTTGACATATTTTAGCCCGAATTGAGCCTGTTCCGGCCCAATTGACCCACAATCAGCAAACAATGCGATTGTTTTTCACAGGCTTGCCGGAAATTCGGAAACGGTGACGGGATCAGGAGTGGAACCGGTAGTCGAATCTTCCGATATCTTCCGCGCAGGCATCCGACACCGCATTTCGGGTTCGCGTGGAATAGTACTGCCGATAATCCACCTCTCTTTCGGACCCGTTGAGATGCGGAAGGGTCAGCCTGAAACCGAGATGCTCGAACAACGGTTCAGCATCCTCCTCGAACTTCTCAAGCCGAATAAAGGCTCGGCACTGCTCGTGCCCATCTGCCCGCGTCATGTAGCGCCGCGCGGGATGCGCCTGAATTGACCTAAGCGTGGCCGGTTTCAGCAAAAATTCTTCAAAAGACGACACCTTTGCCAGCGACACTGCGGGGTGGTCAAATTTCTGGTCCCGCAGCCAATGGTAGTAACTGACAAACCGATCCCATGGGTTGCGGACCAGCGTGAAAGTGAACATGCGCTCCAACACCTCGGGCGGGACAAGCCCGTCGATATCCGCCAGCGTGGAGTGTTTCCACAACCGCCCCCTGGCCTGTAAGCCCTTTTGCCGTCGATGACGGTTCCGCGCCTTGGGCGTGTCTCCGATCAGGATGTCATCCTTCGTCGCCCTCTGTTCCAGCGCCGATGCAAGCGACGTGCCGCCCGTTTTGGGGATGTGAACAAACACATACGACCTGCGCCGGGAAACGATCACGCCACGGCCTGTTCCGCCGACGCGCGCATCGAACGCCAGCCCAGCAGGGCTCCGGTCAGCACGATCAGCCCGATGCCGACGATCTGGATGCCATCGATTGATTGGCCGAAGGCCGCCCACGCAAACGCAGGACCGAAGATCATCACCGAGTATTCGAAGATTGCGACATAGGATGGCTCACCAACCTGATACGCCTTGATCAGCATGAAAACGGCTATGGTTGACCCTACGGCCTGGACCACCACCCAAAGAAGCGAGGGTTGTATCTGCCAGACCACGCCACGGGTCACGAACCCTTCCGGGCCCGGTTCCGCACCGACCGGAAAGATCGAGAACCCCGTCAGCCCCAGCGCGCCAGCAATACCAAGTGTAATTACCATCCCCCCAAGCATGACGACCGTACTTTCCTGCGCGCAGTGGGACCGTGTCAGGATCGCCCCAAGCGCATAGAAAAACCCGCCTGCAACCGGCAACAGGGTTCTGGCATCGAAATCCGCCGGATTGAGTTGCAGAACCAGAAGTAATCCTAGAAACCCGAGCAGCGCAGCCAGAATTCGCCAGGGCCCGATTTTCTGCCGCAGACCAAGGGCCGAAATCAGCAACACGAAAATCGGGGACGTAAACAACCCCGCCAACGCCTGAGCAACCGGCATCAAAGCAAGCGACGAGAAGTAAAACAGCATGGCCAGCGTCATCAGGACGCTTCGCAAAAGAACAATGCCCGGGCGGATCGGGCGCAATCCGCCCAACCCAAGCAGTGACAACAGAAGCACCAGCGGCAGCATCAATATTGCGCGGCTCAGGTGGAATTGCCACAGACCGATCGTTTCGGCCACCAGAACCACGACATTGTCGATCACCCCGATGATGGCCATTGCGCCGATCATGAGGCCAGAGGCCAAAACGGGTGAAGATGGGTTGCCTGTCTGCATTCTGTTCAATTTTCGCCTTCGCTGCCGGACCCGCGTATTTCCCCGCATCCGGATACCGGGCGCAAGTGCCAAATACGGTTCAACAGGTTTGCGCCGCGTAAATTTATCATGCTAAGCTGGATCAAAATAATTTTGAGCAGACCTCGCCCCGATGACGGCCCTAAAACAGTACCAGCGGATCGAAGCCACCGGTCTGTGGCGGCCCTCGCCCGATATGCAGCGGCGCGAGGTGGTCGTGTCAATTGGCGAGGCCACGCTGACGATATCGGATTTCAATGACCGTGCGCTGACCCACTGGTCCCTGGCCGCGCTGGAGCGACAAAATCCGGGCGGCTACCCGGCCATTTTCAACCCTGACGGCGACCCGGATGAAACGCTGGAACTGGCCGAATCCGAAACCACGATGATCGAAGCGATCGACAGGCTGCAACGTGCAATCGACCGGTCACGTCCGCACCCTGGCCGACTGCGCTGGCTGAGTGTCGGCGGGGTAGTCGCCGCCGTGGCGGCCCTGCTGTTGCTCTGGCTGCCGGTTGCCTTGCAAAGCCACGTTGTTTCAGTCGTTCCCAAGATCAAGCGGCAGGACATCGGCGATACCATCCTGCAACGCATCGAAAGGGTCTCCGGGCGCGCCTGTGTATCGGAAGATGCCAAGGCCGCGCTGGATATGCTGGCAAAAAGGACCGGTGTACGGCAGATCGTGATCCTGCCTGCCGGGGTGCAGAACAGCCTTAGCCTGCCCGGCGGCACGGTGCTGCTGAGCCGAACGCTGGTCGAGGATCATGAAGACCCGGCGGTGGCGGCAGGATATGTCATCGCCGAACGCGCTCGGGCCGAGGCACATGACCCGCTTGATGACCTGCTGGACCGCACCGGCCCGACAACCGCATTCCGGTTGCTGACGACCGGTGAACTGACACCGCAGATCATCGACAGTTACACCGAGCAGGTCCTTTCGGAACCGCGCCCATCCCTGCCCGATCAGGAATTGCTGGCCGTGTTTGCTCAGGCAGCCCTGCCCTCGACACCTTACGCCTACGCGCGTGATATCACCGGCGAAACGGTTCTGGGCCTGATCGAGGCCGACCCGATGGTGGGCCGATCCCAGGAGCAGGTCCTGCCTGACCGCGACTGGGTCCGGCTGCAAAACATCTGTGGTGAATAAAGCGTTCGGGATTTACCTGAACACTCTCCGACACGAATACCCCGAATACGCCGTAGGCGGGGCAGGGATTTCGTGCCTCACCTTACACCCGAAACGCCGCAGACAGCTTACTTGGTACCGAACATCCGGTCGCCGGCGTCGCCCAATCCGGGCATGATATAGCCCTTGGAATTCAGTTCGCGATCCAGCGCGGCCGTCACGATATGCACATCCGGATGGGCCTCTTTCATCCGCGCGACCCCTTCGGGCGCGGCCAGCAGACAGAGGAAACGGATATCGGTCGCGCCTGCCTCTTTCAGCAGATCAATCGCAGCGGCTGAACTGTTGCCTGTGGCCAGCATCGGATCCACAGCAATGACCAGGCGGTCTTTCAGTCCTTCGGGCGCTTTGAAGTAATACTGGACAGGTTTCAGCGTCTTTTCATCGCGATACAATCCGACAAAGCCCACCCGCGCCGACGGGATCAATTCCAGCACACCGTCCAGCATCCCGTTGCCAGCGCGCAGAATCGACACCAATGCCAGTTTCTTACCGGCCAGAATGGGGGCGTCCATCTCCTCCATCGGGGTTTCGATGTTGCGGGTCGTCAGCTTTAGTTCTCGCGTGACCTCATAGGCCAGCAACAGGGTGATTTCCCGCAGCAACTGCCGGAAAACGGCGGTCGATGTACCCTTGTCCCGCATGAGCGTCAATTTGTGCTGCACCAGCGGATGATCAACGACGGTCAGATGTTCGCTCATGTTTTCTCCAGTCTTTTTTGGACCCGCGCACGGGTGTCTTCATCACAGAAGGCCGCATTGAGGGCCGTATCATTCATTGCGCTGAAATCCTCGGCCTCCCAGCCGAAAGCTGCGTTCAGCATCTCATATTCACGTCGCATGGTGGTATGGAAAAAAGGCGGATCGTCGGTTGAGACGGTGACCTTGACGCCCGCATCGCGCAACTTTGCGATCGGATGGGCGCTGAAATCCGGATACAGGCCCAGCGCCACATTGGACCCCGGACAAACCTCAAGCGTGATGTCCCGGTCGACCAGTTCATACATCAGGTCGGGGTCTTCGATAGCGCGCACACCATGTCCGATCCTCTCGACCCCCAGGGCGCGCACCGCATCGCGCACACTGTCCGGTCCGCCAAATTCACCCGCATGGGTGGTCAGCCGCAATCCTGCCTCGCGGGCGCAATCAAACGCCCACTTGAAATCGCCCTGCGCGCCGACCCCTTCGTTGCCGCCCATGCCAAAGCCCGTGATCCAGTCGCCTGAGGTTTCGGCCGCGCAACGGGCGCTGAGTTTCGCCTTGTCCGGGCCAAAATGGCGAACACACGTGACGACGCCGCGCAGGGTGATGTCGAACTTGCGCTCAGCCTCATCCGCGGCGTCCTGAATGGCATTCAGGTAATCGCGCCAGGCGTGCACATCGCCACCGCCGCAGAAATCGGGGCTCAGGAAGGTTTCCGAATACACCACACCATTGGCAGCGCTTTCTTCCAGAATAGCCAGGGTCAGTCGGCGGAAATCCTCGGGCGATTTCAGTACTTCGCAGGCAGCCTCATAAACGCTCAGGAAATGGGCGAAATCGCGGAAGTCATAGGAGCCGTCGGGCTTGAAAATACCGCTCAGATCAATGCGTTTTTCATGCGCAAGTTGGCGAATGAAGGCGGGCGGAGCCGCGCCTTCGTGATGCAGATGCAACTCGATCTTGGGCAGGTCTGCGACAGTCATAGAAAACTCCGTCCCGGTCCATGTGCCGGAATGTTCAGGTGATGCGCGATGCTGGCGGCGACATCGGCGAAATTGACCGCACCGATCTGCCCTGCGCCCCGCCCTGCGATCAGCACCGGCACCTTTTCGCGTGTGTGGTCTGTGCCGGTCCAGCTAGGATCATTTCCATGATCGGCGGTCAGCACCATAAGGTCACCCGGGCGCAGTTTTATCAGGATCGCGCCGATTTCGCGGTCGAACCATTCCAGCGCGCGGGCATAGCCGCTGATGTCGCGGCGATGTCCATAGAGACTGTCAAACTCGACAAAATTGGCAAAGGTCAGACTGCCGTCTTCAGCTTCGTCCACCAGATCAGACAGGTGCCCCATCAGTTCGGCGTCCGAGCCCTTGCGCAAAGTATCAATCCCCTGCATCGAGAAAATGTCGCCGATCTTGCCCACAGCGTGAACGCGGCGGCCGGCATCCTGAGCCCAGTTGGTCAAAACCGGCGCGGGCGGCAGAATGGCAAAATCTTTGCGGTTGGTGGTTCGGGTGAACCCGCCCTCGGGCGAGCCGATAAACGGGCGCGCGATAACGCGGCCGATCTTCATGTCATGCAGCATCGGGGCCAGCGTCCGGCACATCTGCAGCAGACGGTCGAGGCCAAAGCTTTCCTCATGCGCGGCAATCTGGAACACGCTGTCGGCCGAGGTGTAGCAGATCGGCCAGCCCGTCCGCATGTGTTCGGCTCCTAGTTCGGCAATGATTTTCGTGCCCGAGGCGTGGCAATCGCCCAGTATCCCGTCTGTTCCGGCTGCCTCTGCCGCCGCGCGGCTCAGATCAGCGGGGAATGCGGGCGTGGTGTCCGGGAAATAGTGCCAGTCCCACGGCACCGGCAGTCCGGCCAGTTCCCAGTGGCCCGAAGGCGTGTCCTTGCCCAGCGAATTTTCGTGCGCGCAGCCCCAGAGGCCGGTTGGTTCGACCTCGAGCCCCGGTGTTTCATCGCCTGAGGCCAGACGCACAGACGCTCCCAACCCCAGCGCGTCGAGGTTGGGCAGGTGCAGCGGACCCGATCGGCCATCTTCGGCCCGCCCTTCCGCGCAGGCCTGCGCGATATGGGCCACGGTGTTGGCACCCGTATCAGGGACCTCGCCGTTAAAAAACTGATCCGCATCCGTTGCGCCGCCAATACCGACAGAGTCCATGACGACAAGGAAAGCCCGTCTCATGCGGTAATCCTTTCATGGACGAGATCGGGGATCGGTGCGGGCGTTTCGCTGATCGTGATGGCCTGCAAAATCGCCTCTGCGGCTTGCCGGGCCGCGTCTTCGCGTGCGGCGTGCACCACGGCCAGTGGCTCGCGCTGTGATACCTGCTGCCCCAATCGCACGATGTCAGAAATGCCCACTGCCGGGTCAATGACGTCGGCTTCGACCTGCCGCCCGCCACCCAGCGCGACGACAGCCAGACCCAGCGCCTCGCCGTCTATGCTTGTGATATAGCCGCTGTGTTGGGCCGCAACTTCCTGAATGACATTCGCTTCGGGCAGAAAGCGTTCCCAGTTTTCGACAAGATGGACCGGACCGCCCACCGCCGCCATCATGCGGCCAAATCGGTCCGCCGCCCGACCATCCCTGATCACATCGGCGATTTGCCTGCGCCCCTCGTCAATCGAGGCATACATTCCCGCATCTTTAAGCAACACACCACCCAATTCGGAGGAAAGCTCGGCAAGAGGCGTCGGTTGGCCGCTGGTCATCGTTTTCATCACCTCGGCTATTTCCAGCGCATTGCCCAGCGCCGAGGCCAGAGGCTGGTTCATATCGGTGATCACTGCCGAAGTGCGACAACCGGCGGCGTTTGCTGTTTCGGTCAAGGCCCGCGCCAGATTTCGAGCATCATCCAGCGTTTTCATGAACGCACCGGAACCGACCTTCACGTCCAGCACCAACGCATCCGGGCCCGCTGCCAGCTTTTTCGACAGGATCGACGCCGTGATCAGATCCAGGCTTTCAACTGTCGCCGTCACGTCGCGCACCGCGTAAAGGCGTTTGTCCGCAGGCGCAATCTGGCCGGTTGCGCCGACGATGGCCGCACCGGTTTCGCGCAATATCTGCTCCAACCGGTCCTGACTGATTTGGGTGCTGACCCCTGGAATGGCCTCAAGCTTGTCCAGTGTCCCGCCGGTATGGCCAAGGCCACGCCCCGAGATCATCGGAACATAGGCCCCGCATTCGGCCAGCGCCGGCGCCAGCACAAGGCTGACACAATCCCCGACCCCACCGGTCGAGTGCTTGTCGATCACCGGACCGTCCAGATCCCAGCTCAGCACCTCTCCACTGTCCCGCATCGCGACGGTCAGATCGGCGCGGCCCTGTGCGCCCAGACTGCCCATGCAAACTGCCATGGCAAACGCCCCGGCCTGCGCGTCACTGACGGCACCATCGGCCAAACCCTGGGCGAACCAGTTCAGCTCTGCACTGGTCGGAACGTCACCCCGGCGCAGTTTTGCGATGATCGAACGGGCGTCCATAGGTTCAGACATCCTCCATATGAGAGGCGTCGAACGCGCCGGGCAGAAGCTGTCCGATGGTTGTCTCAAGCTCAGTTCCGGTTGCTGTCGCAAGCGTCACTTTGACGTCCGGCTTGCCGAATTCCGCCAGCTTCTGACGGCATCCGCCACAAGGCGGTACCGGTTGCGGGCTTGAGGCGACAACATAAACCTCGGCCAGTTCCTGCTCACCCGCGGCCACCATCGCGGCAATCGCACCCGCTTCGGCACAGGTGCCTTCCGGGTAGGCGACATTTTCCACGTTGCAGCCGGAAAAGATCACTCCGGACTTCGACCGGATCGCCGCGCCCACTTTGAACTTCGAATACGGCGCGTAAGCGTTTTCCCGGACGGACAGGGCGGCGTCTTTCAAAGGCATGGTGATTCCCAATTTTTGATCATCTGGTCAGAATGCCATACCCTAATGGAAAGAGCCGGGGGATTTGAAGCCCCCGGCGCATGTTTCCTGATCCGATCTTGGCTTAACCCAGCGTTGTATTGAAGGTCCCGGGCAATGTGACCTCCAGCAGCTCGACATCATCGGACGGGTCCGCAAGGCGCGTGCGCATCCCCGGCGGGATCACAAAGGCGTCGCCCTGTTCCAGCCGATAGGGATCACGTCCTTCCCCTTCCAGCGTCACCTGACCGTTCATCACGAAGGTGAAATGGATATCGGTATCATGACTGGCCCAGACCGGTTCGCCCTGCCCCCGTTTTACCACCTGAACCCCGGCAACGCCCTTAGTGTTTTCCGCAATCGTGGTGTCCCGGCAGATATATCCCGGCAAGCGGAACTCCCCCCACTCGGCATCTTTGGCCTGATTGTACACAAACCGCTGCCCCTGCCATTCCCGCGTGGGCCGGAAATGAGGGGTGGGCAGATCCATGTCATGATCGATTTCCGTGACATGTTCCGCGGGTACACCGATCTCAATCACCTGCACATTGTCCGAGGCCTCGAGCACGCGGTGACGGATTTCCGGAGGCTGGATAAAGCAATCGCCCGCCGTCAGGCGCATCTTTTCGCCCTGATCCTCGTACACAACATCGACCCAGCCGTGGATACAGAAGATCAGCTGAAACCCGACCTTGTGAAAGTGCACCATGTCGGGCACCGGGCCGCCATCGGGGATACGGATGTGGCTGGCGATGATCGACCCGCCCAGCCGATCAGGCACCAGATCGCGATAGTGCATACCCGCCCGTCCAATGATCCACGGCGCCTGGTCCTTTAGCCTGCGCACGACAAAGGAATGCACCGTTTCCGGCATCACCAGCGGCGGGTTGCGGTCGTCAATTTCTATGCGAGTTCCATTGGGGGCGACCAGCACACGCTCGCCATCGGCAAACCGATCCGGATCCTCGGTCAGGATTCGCAAGGTCCCGGGCGCCTCGGGCGCGTCCTTTTCGATGCGCAATCGCAAGCCATGGCCCGAAAACACCGCAACACGGGGGTCATCGGCGGGATAGATCATATCCATCCGCATCCCCAGCGTTCTGGTATAAAACGGGATGTCGTCGCGCAGTTCGTTCGTGGGCAGACGGAATTCAGCGAGTGTCGGACTTTTGCTGCTGGTCATCAGGCTTCTCTTCAATATTCGATTTGGGCCATCCGATCAGAACAGAGGCCAAAATGCCAATCGAAAAGAACATCTCGAGCGTTTCTTCCAGCGCAAACAGACGGATCGCCATAATCGGGGACAGCGTCTCGTCAAAAAGTCCCGAGACCTCTTCCAGAAGCTGGGCCACCACAGCCGACAGCCCGGCAAGAACGAAGATCAGCAAAAACGGCGCGCGCTGTTTCAGCGCAAGCCGTGCGTTGGGCACCCCGTGCCAAATGGCACCGCCCAGTATGATGACCGCAAGCACGACCCGGATCAGCGTCATGTCCAGAATGTCATCCAGGCCGCTCAGTATCATAAACGGCACGGTTCCTTCGGAATAAATGTCTGCTTCCAGCTCTCGCTCGGCCAGAAGCAGGCAGGTCACACCGATGTACAGACGTTTCAATCCGGGAAACCGCACCAGTGCCGCCAGCCCGGCAGCAAGCAGCGCGGCGGCCGAAATCGTTTCGAACGGCCCCCCTTCCTGGTTGAGCTGCTCGGCCTGCAGGGGCCAAATCACAACGGCGCACAGGATCAGGGCCATCAGCGCGATTGCCACGCGGAATCCGGACTTTTCCATTCCAAATGAAGATTGGTTGCCTGAAACGGCCTTCTCCGGCCGCGTGTTGTCTTTTATGCTCATGCCTGATTTTGCGCTTCGCTGCAGTGAAAGTCCACTCCGTGTAAAAGAACCACGAACAATTTCAACCAGCCTGTCACTCTCGGCCAATTCCGGCCTACGCATTAGACCGCATAGCCAAGTCAGAAAATATAGTTTAACACTAAACCAAATTCCGGGAAGGAGCTTGTTCACCGATGTCCGACACACCCAGCCTGCGGCAGGCCGCGCTTGACTATCACGCCCACCCGAAGCCCGGAAAACTTGAGATAAAAGCGACCAAACCGCTGGCCAATGGCCGCGATCTGGCGCGTGCCTATTCGCCCGGTGTGGCCGAGGCCAGCCTTGAGATCAAATCGGATGCCGCCAATGCCGAGCTTTATACGTCGCGCGGGAACCTGGTGGGTGTCGTGTCAAACGGCACCGCGGTTCTGGGGCTTGGCAATATTGGCGCGCTGGCCTCGAAACCGGTGATGGAAGGCAAGGCGGTTCTGTTCAAGAAATTCGCTGGTATCGACTGTTTCGATATCGAAGTGGACCAGCCCGACCCGGAAAAGCTGGCGGATATCGTCTGCGCGCTGGAACCGACCTTCGGCGCTATCAATCTGGAGGACATTAAAGCACCGGATTGCTTTGTCGTCGAAAAACTGTGCCGCGAGCGGATGAACATCCCGGTATTTCACGATGACCAACACGGAACGGCCATTGTCGTTGGCGCCGCGGCCAAGAACGCCCTGCACGTTGCCGGCAAGAAGTTCGGAGACATCAAGGTGGTGTCAACTGGCGGCGGTGCGGCGGGCATTGCCTGTCTGATGATGCTGGTCAAACTGGGGGTCAAGCGCGAGAACATCTGGCTGTGCGATATTCACGGGCTGGTCTACGAAGGCCGGGCCGAAGATATGAACCCACACAAAGATCAGTTCGCGCAGAAATCAGACCTGCGCACACTGGATGATGTAATTGGCGATGCAGATCTGTTTCTGGGACTCAGCGGCCCGAATGTCCTGAAGCCCGAGATGGTCGGAAAGATGGCAAATCGCCCGATCATCTTTGCCCTGGCCAATCCGACCCCTGAGATACTGCCGGATGCCGCCCGAGAGGTTGCTCCGGACGCGATCATCGCAACGGGCCGCAGCGATTTTCCCAATCAGGTCAACAACGTGCTGTGCTTTCCCTTCATCTTTCGCGGTGCCCTGGATATCGGCGCGACCGAGATCAACGATGACATGCAGATTGCCTGCGTCGATGGCATCGCCGAACTGGCCCGCGCCACCACCAGCGCGGAAGCCGCTGCCGCCTATCAGGGAGAACAACTGACGTTCGGGCCGGATTATCTGATTCCGAAACCGTTCGATCCGCGTCTGGTGGGCGTTGTATCGTCATCGGTTGCCAAGGCGGCAATGGCCAGTGGCGTGGCCAAACGGCCGATCTCGGATATCGAGGCTTATAAGGAAAGCCTGAACCAGACTGTTTTCAAATCGGCCCTGCTGATGCGTCCGGTGTTCGAGGCCGCAGCCGCAGCGTCGCGCAGAATTGTCTTTGCCGAAGGCGAAGACGAACGGGTTCTGCGCGCGGCACAGGCGATCCTGGAAGAAACTACGGAAACACCGATCTTGATTGGCCGACCCGAGGTGATCGATGCACGCTGCGAAAAGCTGGGCCTGACTGTCCGGCCGGGGCAGGATTTTCAGATCGTGAACCCGGAAAACGACCCGCGTTACTACGACTACTGGAACTCTTACCATCAGGTCATGCAACGCAGGGGCGTCACACCGGATCTGGCCAAGGCGATCATGCGGACCAACACGACCGCGATTGCCGCGATCATGGTCCAGCGTGAAGAAGCCGACAGCATGATCTGTGGCACATTTGGCGAATACCGCTGGCATCTGAACTATGTCGAACAGGTTCTGGACGACGGAGATCTTCGTGCGCAGGGCGCGCTGTCCCTGATGATTCTGGAAGACGGTCCCCTTTTCATTGCCGACACACATGTCCGGCAACTGCCCACACCTGAAGAACTTGCCGAAACGACAATCGGGGCGGCCCGCCACGTGCGTCGTTTCGGACTTGAGCCCAAAATCGCATTCTGCTCGCAATCGCAATTCGGCAATCAGGCCGAAGGTTCTGGCAAACGTCTGCGCGCCGCGCTGGATATTCTGGACTCCAAACCTCGGGACTTCACCTATGAAGGTGAAATGAACCTGGATGTTGCGCTGGACCCCGAGCTTCGCTCGCGTATCTTCCCAAATTCGCGCCTTCAGGGCGCCGCCAACGTATTGATCTTTGCCCACGCGGATGCCGCCAGCGGGGTGCGAAACATTCTGAAGATGAAAGCGGACGGAATCGAGGTCGGCCCCATTCTGATGGGCATGGGCAACAAGGCGCATATCGTGACGCCCTCGATCACGGCGCGCGGCTTGTTGAACATGGCGGCCATTGCCGGAACCCCGGTCGCGCATTACGGTTAATGGGGTGGCTCTGACATAGGCCGCCGTTTTCGGGAGGGGGCACCATGAAGGGGCATTGTCACTGCAAGGCCGTTCGTTGGGAAAGTGACGGCAACATAGCGTGGAGTTGCTATTGCCACTGCACAGATTGCCGCCGCAACTGCGCCGCCCCTGTTACCGCATTTTTCGGATTGCCGCATGAATCGGTGACCTGGTCTGGCGATCCACCTGCGGTCTATCGCTCATCTCCGGATGTCGAGCGGCTGTTCTGCGCGGCCTGTGGAACTCAGATGGCGTACCGCAATGCAGGGGACACGGTGCACATCCACCTTTACATCGCGACGCTGGAAAACCCGGAAACAGTTTCGCCCCGGTTTCACGTGTTCCATACAGATCACCTGCCGTGGCTGGATATTCAGGACAGCTTGCCCCGATACGCCAAGACCGGAAACTGAACGCTCCGTGATTCCGCGGCCATTTGCAACTAATAATTTGCAGTTTTGCAAAACAAAGGCTTTGTTGCGAATTCACCTTGATCGGGAAGGCGATTTGCAAAACTTTGCAGCCCATTTTCCCGGTATCTGCAAATAATTCGCGGTAAACTGACGCGTCGTCATTTCAGCCGCTTGTCCGACAGGCGGCAGATGCCTAACACACTGGCAAGGGATTTTGAGGAGGACGATGCCGTGGCTTATCAGGACATCTATGAGAGTTGGAAATCCGATCCGGAGGCGTTCTGGATGGACGCCGCCAAGGGGATCGACTGGGTACAGCCGCCAAGCAAAGCGCTGTTTGACGACAATGCCCCGCTCTATGAATGGTTCTGTGACGCCAAGGTCAACACCTGCTGGAATGCGGTGGACCGGCATGTCGAAAACGGTCGGGGTGAGCAGACGGCCATAATCTACGACAGCCCGATCACCCATACGAAACGCGAAATCTCATATGTCGAACTGCGCAACCGCGTTGCAACGCTGGCCGGGGCGCTGCGGGCCAAGGGGATCGAGAAAGGCGACCGGGTCATCATTTACATGCCCATGATCCCCGAAGCGCTTGAGGCGATGCTGGCCTGCGCGCGGTTGGGGGCTGTTCACTCGGTCGTGTTTGGCGGTTTTGCCAGCAATGAACTGGCCGTTCGGATCGACGACGCGAAACCAAAGGCGATCATTGCGGCGTCTTGCGGGCTGGAACCCGGTCGGGTGGTGCACTACAAGCCGCTACTGGACGGCGCCATCGAGATGGCGAGTCACAAGCCCGAATTCTGCGTCATCTTCCAGCGCGAACAGGAAGTGGCACAGCTGATCGAAGGGCGCGATTTCAACTGGCATGGTTTCCAATACGGCGTTGAACCGGCGGAATGTGTGCCGGTTGATGGCAACGATCCAGCCTATATCCTTTATACGTCGGGAACGACCGGCGCGCCCAAAGGTGTTGTGCGCCCTACCGCAGGGCACCTTGTAGCGCTGAACTGGTCGATGAAGAACATCTACAACGTCGATCCGGGCGATGTGTTCTGGGCCGCCTCGGACGTGGGCTGGGTCGTCGGTCATTCTTATATCTGTTACGCGCCGCTGATCCACGGCAACACGACGATCGTGTTCGAAGGTAAACCGGTCGGCACCCCGGATGCGGGCACTTTCTGGCGGGTGATTTCTGAACACAACGTGCGCAGCTTCTTCACCGCCCCGACAGCCATCCGCGCTGTTAAGCGCGAAGACCCTTCCGGCGACACGCTTAAGAATTACGACCTGACCTGCCTGAGGGCACTGTTCCTGGCAGGTGAACGTGCAGACCCGGACACGATCACATGGGCGCAGAACGCACTGAAAGTTCCGGTGATCGACCATTGGTGGCAGACCGAAACGGGCTGGACCATTGCCGGCAACCCGCTGGGGATCGAGGAACTGCCGGTCAAGCTGGGATCACCCGCCAAGCCGATGCCAGGATATGACGTGCAGATTCTGGATGAGGCAGGCCACCCGGTTCAGGCGGGCGAGCTTGGGGCCATCGCGGTCAAACTCCCCCTGCCGCCCGGCACTCTGCCGACCCTTTGGAACGCCGAGGACCGGTTCCGCAAATCCTATTTGGATCAGTTCCCCGGTTATTACGAAACCGGTGACGCGGGGATGATCGACGAGGACGGCTATCTCTATATCATGGCGCGCACCGACGACGTGATCAACGTGGCCGGCCACCGCCTGTCCACAGGTGGGATGGAAGAGGTCCTGGCCGCCCATCCCGACGTCGCCGAATGCGCGGTCATCGGCGTCTCGGACCAGCTGAAAGGGCAGATGCCAGTTGGCTTTTTGTGCCTGAACGCCGGCTGCGATAAAGATCACGCCGAGGTCGTGCAGGATGTCGTCAAAATGGTGCGCGAAAAGATCGGGCCTGTTGCGGCGTTCAAGCTTGCTGTCGTGGTCGACCGCTTGCCCAAGACGCGGTCGGGCAAGATCCTTAGGGGTACCATGGTCTCGATTGCAGATGGCAAGGACTACAAGATGCCCGCAACCATCGACGATCCGGCCATTCTGGATGAGATCGCCGAAGCCCTGAAAACCATCGGTTACGCTCAGTAACCCAGAAACGGGCGACAAACCGTCGCCCGCTTTTCGCCTTTCGCTTGCAACCTGTTACCGGCCCCCTACTGTCACTCTGAGACAGAGAGGGCCCATGACAGATCAAGAACTCTGGCGACTAACCGCCACCGAATTGTCCAGCCAAACCCGCAGCGGCGCACTGAGCGCCGAGGCCGCTGTGCAAGGCGCGCTGGACCGGATGCACGAGATCAACCCGGACCTGAATGCGGTCGTAGACGACCTGAGTGTGCAAGCCCTTAAACGCGCACGAGAACTGGACAAGGCGCGCGCCAAAGGCGCGTCTGCAGGCCCGCTGCACGGTGTTCCCGTCACCATCAAGGTCAATGTGGACCAGAAGGACCACGCGACAACAAATGGCGTTTCTGCCCTGAAGGATGTCATCGCACCCGACGACGCCCCGGTGGTTGCCAATCTGTTGAAGGCAGGCGCGGTCGTGATCGGCCGGACGAATACACCTGAATTCTCGTTCCGCGCGGACACCGACAATCCGCTTTATGGTCGCACGCACAACCCCTGGGGCAGGCACATCTCGCCCGGCGGGTCGTCTGGCGGTGCAGGCGCTGCAGTGATGGCCGGCATCGGCGCACTGGGCCATGGCAACGACATCGGTGGCAGTCTGAGATTTCCGGCAGCTGCCAACGGCGCGGTGACGGTCAAACCCGGTCTGGGCAGGGTACCAGCCTGGAACCCCAGCCAACAGGCCGAACGCGGGTTACTGGCACAGTCCATGTCGGTGCAGGGGCTGATCGCACGTTCTGCTGCCGACCTGCACCTGTCCATGCCTTGTCTGATTACCCCTGACCCGCGGGATCCGTTCCACGTTCCCCTGCCCTGGCGGACCGAGAACCCGGATACCCCGATCAGGGTTGCATTTACGAAGAACACATACGGCTACGACCTGCACCCCGAAGTTGAAAAGGCGCTGGAAACCGCACGCGATGCGCTGACGGACGCGGGCTATCAGGTAGACGAAGTCGAAACGCCGGATGTGTTCGACTGCGGACGCAATGGGTATCGCGCACTGATGGGCGAGGTTCTGACCCTGATGAAAAGCGACATCGAAGCGGTCGGGTCGCAGACCATCCGGGATGTCTTTGAAGTGTATTTCCAGGAATTTCCGCCGATCGTGGGAACCGAGTTGATCCGCATGCTGGCGGAACGCAGCCACTATGCAAGGCAATGGTCACTGTTCATGGAGGACTACGCGCTGGTTCTGTCCCCATTTCTGCCGCAACCCTTCTTTGGACCCGATCGTGACACAGAGGGGGCCGAAGGTGTTCACGAGGTTCTCGGCTGCGCCGTCTACTCGTACGCGATGAACTTTCTGGGTCTGCCGGCCGCATGCGTTCCCGCCCGGCTTGCCAGCCTGCCTAAAGGCCCTCAGCCGATCAATGTGCAGATCGCTGCGCGGCGGTGGCGTGAAGACCTGGCGGTTGATGCCGCGGCCGCGATCGAAGCCCGCGTCGGGCAGATGTGTTTTCCGCTGTGGGACAGAATGGAATCAGGGGCACGCTGAGCCTCGGCCTAAACCCTGACAACGCAGCTGACAAAAATAGACCCCGGGTTTTTGTGCCCGGGGTCCGCATACTAAAATATGCCCGAATTTCTGATGACGAGCGTAGCACCACCCACCCTCGCCAGCGCGAAAACTGCGCAATCATTTCGAATACGCTGTTGGCGGCCACTCACTCCCGCCTTAGCGTGTTCTCCGGGCAAGTTCAGATTAACGAATGATAAAGCACTTTCCTGTGAACTGGTTCACACAAACCGAAAAAATGTTCAAACTGGACAGTTTAGGTAAACTGCTCCGAAATCAGACGCTCCTCAAGACCATGGCCGGGATCGAACAGAATTCGGTGTGTGATTGACGGCTCGGACCGGATTTCAACCCAATCTATGTCTGGGAATGAGTTCGAATCCGCATCCGCCATGACCGGGCGTTTATCCGCTTCGATCACATCAAACCTGACATGCGCGATCTTGGGCAACAGAGCGCCGCGCCAGCGGCGCGGGCGAAATGCGGCAATCGCGGTCAGCGCCAGAACATCCGACCCGATCGGCAGAATCGGGCCGTGGGCCGAGTAGTTGTAGGCAGTGGATCCGGCAGGCGTGGACAACAAAGCCCCGTCGCACATGAGTTCAGCCATGCGAACCCTGCCATCCACGCTGATTTTCAGCCGCGCGGCCTGCGGTCCAGCGCGCAGCAACGACACTTCGTTGATTGCAAGCGCTTCGTGCATCTTGCCGGACTGATCCATGGCGCGCATGGCCAGCGGGTTGATGACCTCCTCCTCGGCGGCGGCCAGCCGCTCCATCAGGTCACCTTCACTGAACTCGTTCATCAGAAAGCCGATGGTTCCGCGGTTCATGCCATAAACCGGCGTATCCAGATGTTGCATGTTGTGCAGGGTGTGCAACATGAACCCGTCGCCCCCAAGCGCGACCACAACATCTGCGTCCCGAGGCGCGGCATTGCCGTATCGGGCGACCAGCGCATCCCGCGCAATCTGGGCCACCTTGGCGTCGCTGGCAAGAAAGGCGATTCTCTGAATCATGTAAACGGGTTTCCGGTGCTGCACATTTGGTTCCGAAACAAACATACCTTTCCCCGATAGGCCAGACTTGACGCCATAACGGGCCAATTCGTCGCTTTACGACTTTTGCATGTATGTCGTTTCCGATAGGAAATCCGCAAGATTATTCCCAGCCATGTGGAGCCCCCATGAACGCCAATCTTCGTGACACCGGTTTTTTCACCCAGTCTCTTTCGGATCGTGATCCTGAGCTTTTCGGCTCGATCCGGTCCGAGTTGGGGCGCCAGCGCGATGAAATCGAGCTGATTGCGTCCGAAAACATCGTCAGCGCCGCAGTGATGGAGGCGCAGGGCTCGGTGATGACCAACAAATACGCCGAAGGCTATCCCGGGCGGCGCTATTATGGCGGCTGCCAGTTCGTGGACATTGCCGAGAACCTGGCCATCGACCGCGCCAAGCAGCTGTTTGGCTGCGGTTTCGCCAACGTGCAGCCGAACTCGGGCTCTCAGGCCAACCAGGGCGTGTTCCAGGCGCTGATCAAACCCGGTGACACCATTCTGGGGATGAGCCTGGATGCCGGTGGTCACCTGACCCATGGCGCGCGCCCGAACCAGTCGGGCAAGTGGTTCCACGCGGTGCAGTACGGCGTCCGCAAGGAAGACAACATGCTGGACTACGATCAGGTCGAGGCGCTGGCGAAAGAGCACCAGCCCAAGCTGATCATCGCCGGCGGCTCGGCCATCCCGCGCCAGATCGACTTTGCCCGCATGCGCGAGATCGCCGACATGGTCGGCGCCTATCTGCATGTCGACATGGCGCATTTCGCCGGTCTGGTCGCCGCAGGTGAACACCCCAGCCCCTTCCCGCATGCGCATGTGGCCACGACCACGACGCACAAGACCCTGCGCGGCCCGCGTGGCGGCATGATCCTGACCAATGATGAAGATATCGCAAAGAAAGTGAACTCGGCCATCTTCCCCGGCATTCAGGGCGGCCCGCTGATGCACGTGATCGCGGCCAAGGCCGTGGCCTTCGGCGAGGCGCTGCAACCGGCCTTCAAGGACTACATCAAGCAGGTTGTCGTCAATTCGCAGGCCCTGTCGGATCAGCTGATCAAGGGCGGTCTGGACACGGTGACCCATGGCACCGACACCCATGTGGTGCTGGTCGACCTGCGCCCCAAGGGCGTCAAGGGCAACGCCACCGAAAAGGCTCTGGGCCGCGCGCATATCACCTGCAACAAGAACGGCGTACCGTTTGACCCGGAAAAGCCGACCATCACGTCGGGCATCCGTCTGGGCAGCCCCGCCGGCACCACCCGCGGCTTTGGCGAGGTCGAATTCCGCCAGATCGCGGACTGGATCATCGAGGTCGTCGACGGTCTGGCCGCCAATGGCGAAGACGGCAACAGCGCGGTCGAGGCCAAGGTCAAAGCCGAAGTCGCAGACCTCTGCGCACGATTCCCGATCTACCCGAACCTGTGATCGGCTCGGAACAATCAAGACAGCGGCGCCCCGGTGGCGCCGCATCTGTTTTGGGCGCATTGTCATTTCACACCAAAGACTTAGTTCAACATTGGCAAGGTAATCCTGCCTCAGAACCTACCTTCAGATCAGGCCGCGCCACCACAGAAACAGCAGCAGCAGCGCGCTCAGCGCCAGAATGTTGAACGCCAGTCCGCCCAGCATCCCCAGAAACCAGCCCCATCTTCTGTCCGCCAGATCAATACTGCCGAGATACGCCTGCACCTCGTCGGACGCGCTGACAAGTTTTGGAGTGTCCAGAACCCGCCGCAACCTAGGATGCGCCGCCATCTGTTCCGCATTCGCCAGCAGAAGCGCCTGTTTGTAGATCCGGCGAGGCAGTAGGCGTTTGGCTCTTTTGACCGAGGCCAACAGGGTTTTGTCCCGCACACCCAGCTTTTCGCGCAGCAACGCAATCGTGCCTGCAATCCGGGTCTGAATATCAGTGTCCTGCGACATTGGTGCCTCCTGACCGGGAAATGTAGCGCGGCCAGAGGCAGGCTACAATGGGACTGGTCGTTTCATTCACTGCCGGGTATCACGCACTCATGTTGAACACGATCGTACATGGCGAACCGACCGCGAACCCTCCTCTTCTGATCGCGCACGGGCTTTATGGCTCGGCCCGTAATTGGGGCGTCATTGCGCGGCGGCTTTCGGACGAAAGACAGGTCATTGCAGTGGACATGCGCAACCATGCCTACAGCAAGTGGGACGCCTCGCATGGTTATCCGGACCTGGCCGATGATCTGGCCGAGGTCATTGCGCAGGTCGGCGGTCCCGTGGACGTTGTCGGCCACTCCATGGGCGGCAAGGCAGCAATGACCCTGGCGCTGATGCATGGTGCCCAAGTGCGTAAACTGGTAGTGGCCGACATTGCGCCGGTGACCTACAGCCACAGTCAGATTCAGTTCATCGAAGCCATGCGTGCGGTCGATCTGTCCTGCGTGACCCGGCGCTCGGATGCCGAGCAGCAACTGGCAGAACTGGGTGTCGAAAAAGCGTTGCAGAGCTTCTTCACTCAGTCACTGGATGTCAGCGGGCAGCGGTGGCTGTTGAACCTGGACGGTCTGGCAAACGAGATGGCAAAAATCATGGGGTTTCCGGTACTCGATGCCACTTGGAACGGGCCCGCCCTGTTTTTGTCCGGTGGCGCCTCGGACTATGTTCTGCCGCAGCACCGCGACAAGATACGCGCCCTTTTCCCCGCCGCGAAATTCGCAAAGATTCCGGGCGCAGGCCACTGGCTGCACGCCGAAAAACCGCGCGAATTTGAAGCGGCCGTCAGAACCTTTTTGAACGCCTGATCAGATCGAACCCTGATACAACCGTTTGGCGACAAGCCATGAAACCGGTATGGCGGCAACAAATCCTGCGCCAGCGGCCCCCAGAATAGCGCCCGTGGTAACCAGGCCAGCAGACAATACAGCTATGACGGCCGAGCCAGCCAGGGCAGTTCCAATCAGTGAATACAACATCGAAGCAAGACGCATCATTGGGTGTGGTCCTATTTTGGAATCTGACCACATATTGGTTTCTCAGGATGTGTATGGCTTTGATTCAGGTCAGGTCATTCCAGGGTCAACAGGCTCGACTGTCTGGCCGCCCCCTTCGACCCAATCAGTAAGGCCCCCAAGGTTGTAAACCCGGGAATAGCCCATGTCCTTCAACAATTTGCCTGCCAGCGCCGCGCGCCCGCCCGACGCACAGTGCAGGACGATTGGCCGGTCGATGCGCAATTCAGGATCATGAGTTGGCAGCCCGCTATCGGCCCTAAACTCCAGCATCCCGCGTGGAATGTGATGAGACCCGACCGCCCGGCCCGCCCTCTCCAGTTCCGGCGTATCCCGAACGTCCAGCAGCAACCCGCCCTCGCGCAGCAGTTCCGAAGCTTGGGCAAAATCGATACGCGCGACCACAGCGTTGGCGGCCTCCATCATGTCCCTGACTGTCAGTGGCATTCCGGTTCTCCTGTCCTTGGAACTCCAGCATTTAACATGCAAAATAAGGAATACGTTTTCTGTGTAAAGGTACAATAGCGGTAAATCGCGAGCGGGGATATTACCCCGTTCTAACTGTGACTTCGAATGGCAGCAATTTTGTTCGCCTTGCTGCATCTACAAACACGAAAAGAGGAAGTCCGGGCCACCCCAATCATCAGGACCGGACACTTTTACACTTGAGCTGCAAGCAGCATCCACCCTAACTGCATGCTTGGCGAATTGGCGGGTGTTGTTCCAATCACACGACTAGCTCCGGCAACTTGGGCTTGAGGGCGTGCTGGATTTGACCAAGGCACAATTTGAGGCGGAAGCGCATTGTATTCATGGCCTTGTGGCCGTATTGAGATTTTCAGGCCCGAATTAGGCTCGACACGCATGCCCGCGTGGTGGAATGGTAGACACAAGAGACTTAAAATCTCTGGGCCGGAAGGCCGTGCCGGTTCGAGTCCGGCCGCGGGTACCAGTTTGTACGAAATTCGAAGCTTGCGCACGCTAACAGGCGCGATGCTTGTTGGGACAAACATATCAAATGACTTAGGAAGTCATCGTCTGCGTCTCGGCATGGAAAGGACCGCAATGTGACCTGATACAAGGTATTATCGCTCCGGTGCTTGCAAATGCTTCGCGGAACTTGAAACCTTTATCCCGGATGATCGCGGGACAACGATTCACTAACATCCAAAATGGACCAGTCAGATGGGTTTGCTTAGGAAATAAAATGGTGCCGGGGGCGGCTTCATACTGATCCAGCAAGCAATTGTTATCATTATGAATTCTCAAAACACCTGCCTTCTTTGCACCCCCACTTGCACCCCCATTGGGGTATCCATTTGTTACCAAACACTTGAAAGGCCAGTATGATTCCACGTCGAGGAATCGAATTGAGCATCCATTATAGGCCAAATTCGTACGGTATTAATCAAAATACTCTATAGTGTTTTCTTGCTCAATAGAGGTCACAAAGGGATCTAACAAACATACCCGACACTCCAGGGCCAACATGAATTTCGAGGATCGCCTCATTGTAGTATTCACCCTCCGAAGATAGGTGGTAGCAGTCATTCGCTGCCAAGGTAAGATTGAACGCGGAATCCTCTCTCCGCAGGCTCTCAATCCGCAGAGCGCCAATATTTTTGCTAGGGGTTAGCCTTACCCGTCGTGTACATCACTTTTGCACGCTCTTCTCCGGCGACAGGCATCAAAATGCCCCAAGGGTAGGCGGGGTTCTCGCCGCGCTGATATTGGTAGACTACTATTTCAGGGAGGTTTCGCTTGTCATAGCGCCTGCCGAATGTGAAAACGACACTGTTGGGGGCTGCCAACACTAGATTGATACGCCGCACTCCTTTCTCGCTCAGTTGCTTGGCAACCTCGAGGAAGTCCTGCGCAAGCCGGTTCTGTTTCTTTTGCGACCAATGCGAGTCTGACGACATACCATCAAGCGTCAATCTGATCGTTGGTAGTGCAAAGGTCGTTGCCAAATCCTCATCATTGACTGGATAGGAAAAGGTGATCGCCAAAATGACTTCCGACGCATCCGAAATCGCTTCGAGCCCTTCCACGAGGAAGTGGGCACCATCGTCTTCACCTTCGATCTTGCGCCACGCTTCCTGAGAACGATCCCAGTCATAGGTGACGATGGAACTCTCGTCATCGAGCAGAACTCCAGTCAGAAATGTGTAAGGGACCGGCGTCAATCCACCATAGAATGTCGTCACATCCGCCCTGTCACCTTCCTTGCGGTATTGTTGAAAAGACCGATACATCGCCATGATGTCGTCCAAGGCCCTTTCTGGAGCGATCACTCTACCATCGAGCCTGTTGCGCAAATCCAGCAAAACTGGTGTCACAGCCCCGCCGTGACACTTCGCAATCGTGTCGGCCAATGCATTGCCATCATCATCCCGCAGGCCGCGCGCTTCGATCACAACGTTACGCTTCTTGGATCGCACTCGGGCTTCGCCTACGAATCTTGCGACCGCAATTACAAGGCCGGCGATAATAAGGAGGAGTGCGATGCCTAAAATGACGACATCGACGGTCTTGATCGCCGCACCTACCTTCTCGGCACCTGCTGGCACCGCCCCCAGTACAAAACGCAACAGCTCAATTATCAAGGGAACGCCGCCAAAAACAGCAATCAAAAGTGTGAGGCCCGCTCCGATCAAGTAACGCTCGATCGTTGCAACTCGAAACCACCAATCAATGAGTTTCGTAAGAAAGTTGTCAAAATGTCGTTTCAGCATTTTAGATCGTTTCTTTCGCGTTGTCCGTTGTCAAAGACATTGGGTCATTTGGCAGCTTGGACTAAGGGAGGATCTTGCAAGTTCTTCAAACGGCACTGGCCAGTGCGCTGTTCCAGATTTGAAGTTTTGTGACTTTGCGCGGTTGCTTTCCATACTTCGAGATCAACTCTTACCCTTTTTCGGGTTCACAATTTCTATCTCAGGAAATCTCTTAGTGCGCTGGTTGTGCTCGGTTATCAATCGACCTTGCTCGGGCGGTGAACCACGTTGAAAAGTTGTTATGGTCGCTTCGAGCAATTCTTCACTCAGCATCCGAACAATTAGCAACGTGGCAAAAGACGGCCCGCTGTGTTCGACCATCTTAGTCATTGCAGCTACATCGATATCGCTCGGGATCGGCGGGAATGTAGGATGAGAATGCCACTCGCCCAAATAGTCCACTCGTCCTGTTCGATCTGCGTTCTCAAGTAGTATCTTATCGAGTTGCTCACCATGCGTCATAGGAAGACTGGCGAAGCGATTGTGTGTCCCGACTTCAAGGTCAACCGTGAAACCTACCAGCTCAAATTCTCCAGGCCCAAGCTGTTCTGCAGCCAGCCATCCGCCAATCTCTCGTCTACCACCTTTCTGCAAGCACGCTCGCATGGCATTCCGGTGGGTTAGGGGAAACCGGAGACTAAGTGTCATACTCTATCCCTAGGTGTTCCATAACTTGAACAATTGCGGTTCCGCTTTCCTCAGCATCCTCGTCGCCCCATCCGCCATTAGAACTGTAGATAACGGGATGAGTGTCAAACGGATGGTCAAAAATCCATGCTCTCCGAAGACCAATAAAGTATGCTGGCTCCGGATGGACTCTCATCTCTGGGGTAGAAAGCACATCCAGGGCATGTCGAGATGTTCGGTTGGCAATTACGCCGACATCGCCATCAGAAGCGAATAATGGTTCGTCTTGGTCGTCACCCTGCACCCCATAGTTACGTTGAAATCCTTCTGGGGGCGATTTGTCTTTTGCATCACACCAGGCACGCAATTGATCAGCTGCAAGGATAGGGGCCGGATCCTCAGCCGGAACGCTCCGAGCTACCAGCCCACCAATCCCACCGGCATAAACCCGCGCCCAAACAAGCGGCCTCTTCTTTTGAGTACATATAGCTGCAGCCATGCGAAACACAGCGCTATCGGCTGTCGTTTCGATGACAAGATCACAGGAACTAATGATCTCGCCCAGTTTTGCAATATTCTGAACAGTCGATTGTGACGTCAGACTCATTCCTAAAGCGGATACCCGCACCTTTGGATTTATTCGGCGTAACCTTTGCTCCAGTGAAATCGCCTTGTGATGGCCTACGTCCATTTCATCAAGTTCGTTGCGTACCAAGTTGTCGGACCAAAGGACATCGTTGTCTAGCAACATGAAGTGCCCAACACCTTCGCGAGCCAGACCAGCGGCAACCTTGGAACCAAGCGAGCCAGCACCAATAATGCAGACGCTGGATTTTCGATATATTTGGCCGTGCGACCTGCGCTCTTTAGCTCGAGGTGGCTCGAACGTATAGAAAAGATTTATTTGCCTGTTTGCTCCGCTATTTCGAACGAGGAACAAAACCTCATCCTTTCCATTCGACAAGACAACCGGCATTTCTTCAAATCTTGAAATCCACTCTCGCAACCAGCGCGGCAGAAGCAAGTACAACAGCTTGGTTACATTTTCTTGTGTGAGATCCGGTAGCTTCTGAATTCCAGGTAGCCGATACAACACTCCATGAACGACTTTACCACCAAAACCCGGGCCATCATTTGGAACACTCAAATTGGTTTCGTAGCCAATCGACGCTACTCGAGCGACAAGAGCTGCTTGAGTGCCGGTTGATGCAAGCCGCTGCTCAAGGGTTAAGCGAAGATCGGTTGCGCGTCCAGCCAGGCGTTTTCTCAGTAGGCTCGCTGTTTCGGACGGCAACATGAACCGTCTTTCATAACCCACAAGCAATGACGGCAGATCGGATGGATGGTCACTTTCGACTACAGAAACAGAGGCGTTCGCAGGGGTCGCCTCAAGAAGCGCTTTCGCACTCCGAACCACATCTATGCTTTTGCAATCTGGATGCCAATTGTCGGGTCGATATTGGAGGCAAAGCTCACCACCTTCGCCATACTGGTGCTGAGAAAGCCTCACTGTTTCATCTGCGGGAAGCACGAAGGGTGGTAACTCTGGAAAGAGGGCGGGAAAAACCAGGCGTAGTGGTATTTGTCTATCCTCTATCAACAACGTGAATGACCACGACAACAGACCACTGCTGTTTTGACTGAATCCAGCTCCTTGGATCCAATCAAAGTTCTCTTCCAACTCGGACAGTTCTTCGCACTCTTGTATCAGCCGCCCAATCATGGGCGCGTCAGGCATCAGCCGAAACCCTTTGGCTCTGTGGGTCTACGCTGTTCATCACCAAATACTAAGCCGGGCGATGAAGCCCCAGCTGCAGCGGCGGGGGCAACAGTTGCAGCTCGCGATCCAGCACTAGTTGCAACACGCAACCGAGCGGCGGCAGCGAGGGGGTCACCAAGGCTACGCGAAAGTTCATTCAGCACAATATTTGCATCACTAAACCCTCGAACCGCACCAAAATGCTCTCGGGCAGCCTCCAGCCACTCGAAAAAAGCTTCCGCCCGCTCCGGGTGAGTTTTCCAGCGATCAGCAAAATTCTCTGAAGGGTCTGTCGGATTACCGATCCAATAAAATCCATCTCGATCCTCAATATGTCGCGGCATATCCCCTAGGATCTTTTCGATTGCCTCGGACACTCGTGTCTCGCCGGCATACGCATGTGTTGAAAGTGTTGTCAGAATGATACTGATCACCTTTAGATCTTGATCATCTTGCTCGGCGAACCACTCGTCCCGATGCCGCTTCAAAATCATAATGGCCGACTGCAGAGGGGTACGAACTCGGAACACAGGGACATCTTCCACACTGGCCGTTACTCTGCCCCGCTCATCTAGGAAAGCTCGACGACGTTCGTTTAACTGTTCAAGCTGTCTGGACTTAAACCAAGTGGCAAAGCCACGAGGATTACTTCCCGGCCAATCGTCCGTGATGATATGATATGTCTCGGTTTTTTCCCTATCCGTAATTGCGATTGCACCTTCTGCCATCGCCTCATCCGTTCGGTATGATGAGAGAACAGCACGCATCTTATCCTCGTTTGGAACCGCCGGTAAGACATCCATATGAAATTGCGCTCCGTCAGCATAAACGAGAGTACAACACCTCCGGGACTCATCGACTTCACTTTGAATGCCACGAGCTTTGCGATAGGCCTTCAACTCATCTTTCAGCAGATGACGCAGCTCAGCCTGACTAATTTTCTCTTTGGAGAGACCCTTAAAGGCTACCACGATATCGAGGTCATAGTCCTCATCCGTTGACGCGGGCTTGATCGGTGTCCCCAGAGCAAAGGAACCCTGTACATAAACATCAGGAGCAAAATCACGGACTTTGGACTCATCGCGATGCAAAAAATCCGCGATATCCTTGTATCGCTTCTCTACCTGTTCAAAACGATCTTGCGGAACTGAGAGTTCTTCGGCCAGTTTTTCTACTGCTACGTTAAAGCCATATCCGATACCCGAACCTGTGTTACTCATTTCACTATCACCTCAAATCTATTCAACTCTTGATGTATTACTTGTTGTGTGATTTCAACCTATAATTCTCCCGTCCTGTGCATTCTGTTTGGTCAGTTTCCCATCGCGCACAAGCTTGATAATGCACCACAATCCTTGAGCAACGCGCTGTCGTCGCAGTCGCTGCAAATGGCCGGATCGACAAAGCTGCCTCTCGACGTGGGTTGACACAATGAATAACTGGTTCGAGCTGTCACATTTGGCTGAGTTCCGTTCCGTCGCCAAATGCTGCACCTATTCTGGGGTCGGCTTCTAGCCCAAATCGTCCAATGCAGCAGCACACCTGACCAAAACGCAAGCGCATTCAACTTTCGGCAGCCCTAACCGCTTTGGCTCTGCGAAACCCCATATCGACAAAAGTAAGGTTAAAAGTGGGGTTTTGAAAATCGCTGAGAAGGCAGAAGCAAACGTTCTTTGATGTCATGCAGGCGTGTGCAGTTCAACCAACTGATGCTGACATTGTTTTAGTCCAACTATGACATGGGCTCTCTCAAATCCAATACCGACAAAAAACTCTATTATCGCTTCAGACCTGTCTTGCGAGTCTTTCGATTTTGGAGACAGAGGCGACATTATTGACGCCAGCTTAGCAGCGACTACCCAATTCATTAAAGCCGGTCGATGTTGGCTACCCTTCCTTGCCTGGGTAATTTGGGAGTTGGCATTGTTTCTCTCTACTCCACCACCATGTGAGCGATTGATACGTCTAGGAATTGCTTCTAACCGCACCCAAGTCGAGTCGGGTGCATTCGAGGCGGCCAACAAATGATCAATATCAAAGTCCTTAGGCACATCGTTTTCACGAAAGTTTTGCTGATACACCAAATTCACAAAATCGACGTACTCTCTCTTGTAGCGAGAGAAATCCGGCTTCACCATTGTGAAGGACTTATTACGGTTTGTATTACTAACGAAGCGAATTACCGAACCGTCGTGTAACATCTCAAAAATGCCGTCGTACTCTTTCTCGATTGCCCCAAGGAAGCTAGGAGAAACAGACATGACCGGAAACGGACGATCTCGGAAATGGGTTAATATTGCTTCGTTCCGCTGAAGAATTAAATCTCTAAAAGTCAATGTATTGGCCTCGTTCTTACGCGACATCAGGTTCAAACCGCAGTATTGTTTAAGGGTTCACTGCTCGGATAGCGTTCGTTTCTCAAATTGTATAGCCATTTGGTATTTGGTTCTGCCGTTGATCTTCGATAGCGCTAGTTTGGATACGTAATGAAACGCTCGAATTGCGAGTTTAACCCCGTTCTGTCCCTTGAACTTGCTTCGCGACGGGAGCAAATCCCGGCCGGTCAAATCTGAAAGATGAACAGTGGATTGGTCTCGCATTGCGTGAGGCAAGGCCTCTGAACTTCGCGGTTGCAACGAATGGTAGCAAAGCGGTTTGCGAACACAGAATTTCTATCCCGTGACAGGTGAATACTGAAAATAGCGAAAACCGATATGATTTGCCCAAGCGATAAAAAAACGCAGTTTACGTTTGCCGTCAAACTAATGGTGCATTTGAGCAATAGATTTGGCCACGCATCTTGATAAACCCGACGGACTAGGCTGAAATTCTAATTGGATTCTTTCCCCCAATGTAGCGGGTTCCAGAATGGCGGTTTTCTCTTTTGGGGCTTTGTGTATTTAGGAAGCGATCCCATCCGTGCGGAAGCCGTAAAGGATTTCGAATTGTGCTTGCCTTGTACATGCACCTTGGCGACCGAAAAGGCTTCACTCACTAAAACCTGCAATTCATCGTCAGAGAGCATGCTCAAAACGCGAACTTCCGCCATCGCTCGAAGACGCTTGGTCACAATACGCATGACGTCTTCCATCTCGTTAACGGTCCTCGAAGCTTCTACCCAGCCTTTCCCGATTGCAGTGGAGAGCCTACGGTCGGCGGCAATTGATGGCCGCTCGATAATTTGAACTACAGCGTCCTCTGTAAGCTGATCAACGAGACTCCAACGACTGTCACATTCAATAGAATCTAGGCCAAGTGAGTTGGTACGAAGCCAAAGCCTGCGGAGGAAGTTCCTTTCGCGGCCGAGTAACCTATGTACAGAGATAGTCTTGCCTTCTTTACCATGCCGCCAAACGGCGAGATCTGGAACGTCGAAACAAACTAGGCCAGCCCAACAGTTCGGGCGCATGGTTTCGCCGAAGGCAGCGCCTAGCATTGGATCCTCGGCCAGTATCCTGCAGGCAGCGCGGTCGAACGCCTGCTGACCATTAAGTTTTGGTGGCTGCGGAAATCCAAAATCCTGCGCAAGTTGTCGTAGCCTTGAAGCCAGCAGATCACGTTGCTCCGGACTTGCAGGCATACCACCAGAACGATTCCAGTGTGGTCGAAGACCGAGCTCTTCTGCAATTCCAGCCACTTGGCCGGGCTTTGCATCGCGGCGTCTCAATTCTTCGATTAGTAGGTCTACCTCATGTCGCTCAATGCGCGGAAGTAACAACATTCTACTCATCCCCCACGGCAGCTAACGCATTCAGACGTGCATGAAAGCGCCCGGAGTCAGCTTCGAGATCTCGACGTGCAGCGTCGGCAGAGCCAAATGCTGTGACTAGCCAATGGAGTGAAACACCCGCAAGAGAGCTCTCAGAAATGTCTCCGATCAAGAAATCCTGATCGCCGCCTTGTCGCAGGTAATCCCTTGATATCTGAGCGATGACGTCCGCCATAACCGTTTGAAGCGTCTCGTGATCGCCCTTCCGGAACCGCTCGGAGAAGGCCTTGTTTTGCGAATTTACGTGCAGTCGAACTGCTGTGTCGAAATCTGCTGCGGGATCACTCCAATCCACCTGCAGTCGCCACAACGCATCCCGCCATTCCTCGCCGAGCAGTCTGGAGAGATCGGTCTCGCTAACCGGAAATCTCGATACGTTGCCTTCAAGGCGGATACGTCGTCGTTCTCGCCAGACAATGTCACCTGCTCTGGCCGGAGCTATAGATGAGGTTCTCTTGCTTGGGGCCGTTGAAAGGCCGATGATTACGTCAAGAAAGAGATTTTCTGCCATACGACTACCAGCAATCTCAAACTGGATCGAAATAGGGGACGCACTCTTTACAGGGCCCCGGAATGCCAGCCACCGTTCGGATGGAAGAGTTCCTGCGCCAGTGCCTGCGAAAACGAGCATTTCGAGCTCTGGATTGGGGATGTCAAGGCTGCTTGCCGCGGAGGAAGGATCAAGGCTGAATTCACGACTGACGAGAAGGTTTGTAGCATTGTCCCAGTTGGGGACAAACTCGGGGTCTTCAAGTATTTCCCCTGTCGAAAGACCTATTTTCCACGGCGTAATCTGAACGAGGTCTTCCGGGATCGTGAGAAATGGGAGAATCGCGCTGGTCAATCGACTACACTCCTCGGTTCGCGAATACGAAGACCGACGGCCACATCGCCCGGTATGGTAACCCGTACAAGCCATCGTCCTTCCTGATGCGCTACAATACCGAGACCGCTCGAGCTAGATCCGTCTGGCGCCAGCCACTCTCGTACTTGCGGGTATCCTGTTGCCTCGTCAGGATCTTGCGCGCTCCCATCTATGACTACCTTGGGAACGGCTTCAAGGTTCCTAAATCTTCCATCTGCATGGAGGTCGAACTCGAACTCCGCTAAAGACTGCCCATCTAGATCTGCGAATAGACGGACCGGGCGAGGTTGAGAGAAAGGACGCCTGCTTCCACCAATACCACCACTACCGCCGCGGCCGCTTGAACCGCGCCCGCCACCGTCGCCCTGGGCGCCGGGCAACAAACGACCCATTGCGGTTGCTGGGATCGCAAGCGGAACTTCTTCCGCGGGAGCCGTTTCAGTGGTGTCGCCCTCACCTGCAATCGCATCGCGAATGCGCTTTAGAGCTAGGTTCACGAAGCGACGCTCGTAAGATTTCGCGGGAAGGCTGTCGGGCTGCCAGTCATCATGCGCGGGTGGTTCCGACCGCGCAAACGCCCCTTCAATGTCAATATCCTCGGAGCACATGAACACTCCGCCCCACTCCTGTGAATAATCTGCGAGTTCCTTTCCCACCTCGTAGCGCACCACAAGCTGGGCAGGACGCATAAGAGCAACGTGGCGCAGGCGCGTGGGTATGATGCTTTGTAGTTGTTCTTCTCCTTCATTGTCGCCGTCGGACCTTGGCGGAAGGAGCCACTTCCTCATTGCAGCTCTACCGCTCGAGATCGCAAGCGTTCCGAGAACGCGAGCCGGTCGGAAGGAACGTATCGATTTCTTTTTTGTGGAAACGTCAGATTCGTCTGTTTCGGTGCCCCTGGTCGCGTTCATCGCATGGCAGAGAAGGTCCAGTGGCGCGAACTCCTCGGGGTTAGGAACAGACTTCCAAGTTTCTCCGTCGCGCGCAACGTGGGCGCTGAGTTTCTTTCCAGCGGGAGTGGTCTGCATCATCCGAGGCCAGAAGTTCCAAAGCAGGTATTCGGTCAATGCTCCTACAACCATATCCCCGTCCGCTGGGAGATGCGGCGCGAGGATCATTACGGTCGTACCCAGCCCGGTCGAGTTATCAGGGCGTTCCGGCATACCAAGTTCTTTCGCACATTCCGATGCCGCTTCGCCAGTCAAGGGCTCAACCGTAAGCCCGTCGTTTGCTCCTATGCCCCACCAGTGGCGCCCGGTTGTCCGCCCAGGAACTGCCCTCCCCATCTGTGCAGCCATGAACCGCCTTGTTGGCGTCCCGGCATCGGTCGTGCTGGTGTCTACCAGGATCGTATGCGCACTGCTGGCACGATAAAGCGTCGCCTTTCCATATCCATAGGTGCCGCCTCCACCCTCTACGTCTCTTGCCGCGCCGATGTTGCGAAAGAAGTTGACGAAGTCTGGGTTTTCGTTATCCGCGAGAGGCACGTCCGCTCTAGTAGGGCCGGCAAGGCCGGTGGTTCCATAGTCGGCGATCTCCAGAACCTTGAGATCGTCTCCTCCCAACACGACATCAGAGAGGTTCTGCCGTGCCGTATCCTCATCCGGAAGATGCTGAAAGACTCTCTCCTTCAGGTAAAGGCGTTGTTCCGAAGTGAGACTGCGGATCCTTATGCGTACTTCTGCTTTTTTGGCATCAGACCTCGTCGCGTCGCATGAGTTCTGCACTGCCTCCCTGACAAGGATTGCAAGAAGATCGAGCGAGGGCGTCCCCAGAAGGTTCTCGAAGCCTTCAGCGGACAGATTTCCATCAGGGCTGAAAGGTTCCGAATGAAGCAGGAGGCTCATGATGACTCTCCCCCTGTCTCGCCAATGACGGAAATCAACTGCCTCGGATCTACGACGCTTGCTCCGGCCACTTCAAGAGAAACAGTGTAACGTACATCGGTGACTCCCTGTTGAAGGGAGCCGGCCTGAAACGACCCTGGAACGAGCCGCGGAAAACCTTCATCAACTCTCCATACTTCGACTGGCGCCTGAGCGAACCCACGGCGGTTCCATGGCTCAGTAATCGGGACAGGGCAGCCGGCACTTTGGATTGCTGCCTCTAGATCGTCTACACTTTCGTGTGGTAGGAGGGTCACCAGTCTCTCAAGGATCGTGCCAATAGTTTCTCGCCCGGGAGCAAGTCGCACACCAGCAAGAAAGAGGTTACCACCCATCGGCTCCTCCAGCTGATGGATATTTGAGATACGGCACTTGCGCTCACCCGATGCGGGTAATGCCTTAACCTCTACGTGCAGATTTCCAAAAGCAAAATCGTGTGTTTCTCCATAAGGACCGCGCCAGGCACGGACCGCATTGGTTCCATTCTCGACAAGCCATTCAAGAACAAAAAGTTCCGCGACAAGTCCAGCAATGCGCTCGCCGTCTATTGCTGAGTCTACCTGTTCGAACAACCGTCGGAACCGTGAGAGCGCTCTACCAATAGCAAGCGGTGTTGGGGCATTCCTTGCAATCTCTGCGAGAACGGATTCACAGAAACGTAGGAAAACGGTTTCTAGATCGCGATCAAGACATATTATCCTGACCCACGCATGACCATCTCGGAAATCCTCCTGAATCAGTAGGCGCCGTGATCCCGTCGGAACATCGTCCAATTCCTCTCGCGCTGAGGGCAGGAGTATTCCCGCGTAGTCCTCAGGCGTTAGTACCCACTCAGGCCTTCTTCGATCCGAAGTGAAGGGCTCGATCGGTTGCACTCGCAATCCCGAACCGGGTTCAAGCCGGGAGTGAAGTCGCAAGTCCTGCCACGGTGATCCTGCGAGCCACGTTGGACTAGGACCGCTATTTTCAGCTGGCATCCTGTTCTCCCCCCGCCTCTTCGCCGTCCTCGTCGGCAAAACTGCTTCGACCAAGATCAACTTGTATGTACTTCGTGGGCCGTCTGTCGGCGTCGATACCAAGCTGCGGAAAAACGATACCCAGGCCTAGAACATCGTGGACTGCGTCAAGCGGCTCCCGCTTGCTTGTTCCGTCCTTCTTGGGCAGCGGCACCGAATTCCTATCGATGGGATAAAGGAGTAACAGGGGCCGTTGTCCCAGCTGGTCTTCCCGCCATTTCTTCAATCGGGCCCACTCCCAACCCCGCCAGCCGGCAATATCGGGAAGCTGCTCCTTGGGAACGTCCATCATGACATCTGGACGGGACATCAAGGCCTTGATGTCGGCAACTTCATGATCGCGGGTCTTCTCAAGCCTTGATCGTCGCGCGAGATTTGGCACCACGTTGCCGAGGGGCTGTCTCGCCTTCCCCACTGCCCGGTCACCCGGCTCAAAGATGCCCACAGACCATTCTCCGAGTATGTTTGCATTCACACGAACGTACTCCTCTAGCCAGCCGGAACTGAGATCACGATGTGAGGTGTGGACGGAATAATCCCTTAGAAACTCAAGAATTCCAGCCGATTCTATCCGACCCAGCTTCCCTGAAGCTTCGATTCCGGATTGCTTGACAAGGCGTGCGCCCGCTGCCCAGTTTCGTTTCAGTGTATCTCCATCAACACGTGGGAAGCGGATGGTCTGAACATGCAGGCCGCGGTAGTCTATGTTTGCGGTTCGTGCATGACGGCTCTTATTGCGAGCGGTCACCTGCAATCCAGGAAGGGTTCGAATCCGGACAGCAAAGTCTATGGGACGAGCGCCCCTTGCCGCATACTCCGAGATCTCCTCGCGAAGCTCATATTCCACGAGGGCTAGCTGCCGGAACGCGTTGGACACTTCCTCGGGCATCCAGAGCCGCACAAGGTCTTCGTAACCTGCCCGGTAGCCGAACCAGCGTCCCATCTGGAGCAGTGTGTCGTATTGCTTCGGGCGGCGAGCAAAGTAGGTCACGGTAAGGCCCTCGAGGGTCAGACCGCGCGACAGGATATTGCCTCCAATCGCGATCACCGCCGTCGGTGGACCTTCATAGGAGAGTCGATCCTCGCTTTTGGAGTTCTCGACGGCTATTTGCAGGCGCGCCGCCGCCACTGGCAGTTGAACTGCAATTTGATCGAAGCCCACCTTTTCGTTTTCGAAAAGAGTAGGATTAACCTTGGCTGACTCCCGATCCCAGAGTTCCTCAAGTTCTTTCAGTAGTGCCATGTCGTGGGGCGACGCAGTAAGCCGTTCGAACTCTGGTTGAATCAGCTTTTCAAGATCTGAGTGATCATCCGTACGGTGCGATGTGTGTATGAGCATGGAGGCATGGGCGGCGTCATGTCCTCTCGCAAGCCGGGCTGCAACCGCTATCAGGAACCAGCGCACTGCATCCCGTAGGCTCTCCACATCCTCCAGATGAGGGGTCTCGTCGACAGAGGTCAGGAGTCGCACCTCTTTTGCCCCTGCAAATCGAATGACGTCGAGACCATCCGAACCGTCATCCTCGGCATCGACCGGATCGCGTCCGAAGATCTGTTCCGCCCCGAAGTAGCCTCTTGGTCGCGGCAGCGAGATCAGGAAGTCCCTCGGATAAAGGTCTTCAAGCGACTGCTCATCCTCCGTCGTGACTCCAACAGGAAACGGGTTGATCAACACGTTCGCAAATGGCGTGGCAGTGTAGCCCACATAGGAAACCGTGGGCAGCGTGGCGAGAAGTTCTCTGATCCTTCGATTAGTCTTGGTTGGGTCATTGTCAGTTTTCGAAGCGTTGGGACTTGCCTGATCCGCCTCGTCATCTATGACAAGCATGCGCCAACGGTTTTTCATGAGCCCTGGGCTTTTCCGTATGTCACTTGTGAGGCGTTCAAGCTGCGCCGGAAGTTTCTTCATCACCGCTATCATTGCCACGTCCTGCGCAACGTTCGGGAGTTGATTGGCTGTTTGGCTCTGGTAGTCGCCGCTTTCGAGAAGCTGCCCGTCAGTGTCATATTCGTTACGACTGGTCAGCGGCTGCCAATTGTAGAGGTTGCGTTTGATCAGATCGTCTTCCAGACGTGCCTGCGTCTGATGTCGCAATTTGTCCGTGGTTCCTGCGAGTACGACAACTAGGTTGTATCCTGCATCAACCGCACGAGCGATAACACCCGTCATGTTTGCCGTCTTTCCAGATTGGACGTAACCAACAACAAGCCCACGGACATCAAACTCCGCCTCTGCCGGATCTCCAAGCTCCGCAACCACCTTAGCGGAAGACCGGGAGACGGAACGGACAACCTCCTCGCCCCAACCCTTCTCGCTCTCAAGATACCCTGCGAGGGCAGACCAGTGAACGCCTCTGTGCTTCTGCTCGTCGTACCAGTGAGGTCTGGACTTTGAGAGTGTGTAGGGGTCCTGAATCCGCCTTATCCTCTCGAGCAACTCGCTTGCGATCTCTTCCTTGACCCGCCCCAGTAATTCATCGTCTACACCAAATGGACTGAAAAACTCACGCGCCTTATCTGTCGCGACCTCGAGGTCCGGGTCCGCCAGCTCTCTTAAGTATTCCTCGATACGCTCACGGTACCGGTCTGCTATGCTGCTCATGCTGTCCTTAGACAATTCCGTTTTCTCTCAATAACATGAAACTCACAGGATTTCGCGTCCGAATTCAACCGCTCTGCACAACTTGAAGTTGCGACAGTCTGACGCGAATCCTAGCAAGGATCTCTCGAATTCACTGAACACAAGCAACTCGAAAACACCTCCTAGGATGGCGGTACTCCAGTCTGCTCCCTATGGGTGTGCCTTACTTCACTACGGCAACTACACCCGCTGATCGGAGTTGGAGATTGCCCGCTTGAGGATGTCATTTTGGTGACTCTGGCGATCCGACGCTTGGCACCCGTTTCCTAGGGTAGGATCCGCAACAGAGCCTCTGCAATCTGCGCGGCAAGGAATGGGGGTACGGCGTTACCCACCTGAGTGTACTGCTGCGTTCGATTTCCAAGGAAAAGATAGTTGTCTGGAAACGTCTGAAGTCGAGCCGCTTCCCGAACCGTCAGGCTTCGGCACTGTGTAGGATCAGGATGAATGAAATAGTGACCGTCTTTCGAGATATGGCTTGTCACCGTTGTTGACGCCCTTTCCCACATCTGGACTCTAAAACGATCCGCAAATTTCCCACTATTCCAGCTACGGTGATCCGGTGCCAACTGTACCGGAAAATCAGCCGATTTTGCGGTTCGTCCATGTACCTCGGCGAAAACTGAGCAGAACAGGTACCGCGCCAGATCCGATTTCATATGCCCCCTAGTTTCATGCTGCGCCAGCGACATGAGCCGATCATCCGCAAGAAAGTCCTGCAGTGGCCCCGAGTGTCCGTTGGCAATCTTGCCCAGGCTGTAATCTCTGGCACTTCTGCCGAGCTTCCTGTTCGCCTTTGAAACCTGAGCCTTGATTGCTCTCAGCGATGGTCGCAGTGACCTGAGCGTTGCATCCTGACCTCTCTGGCCGGCGAGCTGAATCAACTCAGAGGCGGCACTGGAAACTGTATGTCGCCAGGCTTTCTCATCATCCTCTCGACTCATTCCGCTCCGGACTTCTGGCATGCCCCCGAGAACATCCCTCACTGTCACGGGCTTGCTTGGGCTAAGCAAAGGTGCGTCAACTGGCACCCGCGTTTCTGCCGCTATGTCGGATCGCAGGCCGACGACAAAAACGCGGTGCCTCGCCTGCGGTACTCCGAACTCCTCCGCGCGGACAACAAAGTCACGCGCTGAAGGTGGCTGTAGCGTTTCAAGAGATGGGCCCGATGGTGCAGCAAGAGCGACCAGCTTGTAGCCACCTTGCTCGTGCCCAACCTTTCCTAGATCTTCAAGAATGCGCTCGAAGATCTGAGCTCCTGCAACAGATGACGAGAGAATACCCTTAACGTTTTCCATTACGAATGCTGCGGGCCGGAGACGATCAAGAATTTGGATGTATTCCCTGTAAAGAAAATGCCGTCCATCGTCCTCGGGTACGTAGTCTTGGTTTCCAGCGTTTCTCGATCGCCCAACCAGTGAGTAGGCCTGACAGGGCGGCCCCCCAATTAGTATCGTTCGCCCACCTGAATCGTTACGGATCCGGTCGATGCGCGGAGTGAGGATTTTCTTTGCCTCTACACTGCCTAGCTCAAGTCTCAGGGCTTCGGAGCGTGCATCATTCCAGTATTGCGGATACGCCTTCTCAAGATCTTCCAACGTCCGCTCGCCCGATAGAAACTGATAGTAGAGTTCTGGAAGCTCACCGCGCGGAAATCGTCGCGTGAATGCCCTGAGTGTCAGCGTGCGATGAGCGGAAGCTTCCATCTCAACAGAAAGCGTGACCTCGAAAGGTCGACCGTTTTCACTCGGAACCGAGGAAAACCCTTCCGCCAGTCCACCGGGACCAGCAAACAAATCTACTACCTGATAGGGTTCCTTCATTGTCCGGGAATTGCTCCTGTTTTTGATGGAACTCTTCTACCAGGATGATAGGCAATGGCCAGAGACAATATGACATGAACGATCCCTTGACGCCCGAGCAGCGCCGCAAGGTCATGCAGGGCAATCGCGGTAAGAACACGAAACTCGAACTCGCCGTCAGGCGGGGCCTACACGCCCGTGGCCTGCGCTACCGCTTGCACGGGTCAAAGTCGATCGGCTCGCCCGATATCGTTTTCCCGAGGTATGGAGCAGTCGTGTTCGTGCATGGATGCTTCTGGCATCAGCATTCGGGCTGCAGACTGGCAGCCAGTGTGCGGGGCAGAACTCACGACAGATGGGAATCCAAGTTCCTAGCAAACATCGAAAGGGACGCTCGAAACATCCGGGCCGCGAGGGAGGCGGGCTATCGCGTGGCTGTTGTCTGGGAGTGTGCGGTAGAGCACCGGAAAAAGATGAGCGCTCTACGCAATGGAAGCCTAGAGCAACTCGAACAGTGGCTTCGCGATGGCGCATCTGAACAGATAATCGAGATTGGATGAAACCTAGGCATCCAGGATTTGACCATTGAACAAAACAGCTGCAAAACACGGGCCAAGTTTCAAAGGTCTCTTTAGAAGCCATTCCTCTCTCGCACCTGAGGTTGACCTTTCCGACTGCAGCCGGAACCGGAACAGACGTCTAAAACACCCCTTGGATTGGCGCTTTGGGTCCTTCCCCGAGGATTGGCTCTACCACGGGGGGCGTTGAGCCCGGGGTTCGAAAATATTTGGAAAGTCTCTGGAGACACCCGTTCAGAAAAGCGTATGAAGCGCATTTCGGTGGATCTCCCTTAAGGACAAAAAGGCGCTTAAGACAATCGGTGTGGGAAAAGCGCAAAAATACGCTTTATCCGCTCCACCCCGATCTTCAATCAGAAAAGTCATTAACAGCCTCCAACAACTCGATGCCCACGATCCGCCTGATAGAGGTACCCGGCGCTCTCTTGAGACCACGCTGCGTCATGAGCCGCGAAAACTGATTCTTTGACATCGGGGACAATCCGTCTTCCATGCAAAAAAACCGATAGCTGGCGTAAAGATCCCCGACCCCGGTGACAGCGGACGCTACGCGCCTACAGTGTTGCGCCTCCCATTGGCCGATGACGTCGGTTTCGTTTCGGTACAGATTGCTAAAAGCCTTGATACTTGCCGGGATCTTCAGACCTTTGTGCTGCCACGCAATGCATCCATCAATGGCCCAATTCAAAACGCCGGGTAATTCCTCACCGATTATTTGAGAATCCAAATCCGGAACGCGCTCTTCTTCCGGTATTTGAACCCCGAACTCGACAGGGACCAATCGTCGCCAAAACCCGTCGCCGGCATCGTGCGCTCCGGGCAGGTAGTTGCCTCGAATGAGCAACTTGTGCGTCGGAAAGAACTCGAACGCTTCGTGGTGCAGAAAACGGGCGGACACTCGCTCTCGAGAAGCCAACTCTTTTAGTCGCTGATCGTCCCAAATGTCGCCCTGCCCTAATTCGTTGATCTGAGCCAACCTCGCTCCCGGCAAGCGCGCTTTCAGCCGTTCAGCTTGTCTTAGCCCCGTAAAACTGTGCCACTATTTTGGTGTCACGGAAGGGATGATGGATGGCTCGGAAGCGGTATTCGGATGAAGATGCGTTGAAGCTTTTGCGCGAGATCGACGTGCATTTGCATGATGGTTTGGATGTTGTGAGCGCTTGTCGGAAGGCGGGGATTTCAGACAAGACGTATTACTACTGGCGCAAGAAGTTTGGCGGCATGGGGCGGCCGCAGTTGTCAGAGATGCGAGCGCTTCAGAAAGAGAATGAGCGGCTTAAGAAGATCGTGGCTGATCTTCAGCTCGACAAGCTGATCCTGAAGGAGAGCCTGGATCATTTAAAGCCCAAGGCCTGACGGTTGATGGGTTGCGTCAGGCCGTGATCCACACCCGCCAAAAGCTGGATACATCGGAACGTCGAACCTGCGCAGTGTTGGGTGTGGCGCGGTCCAGTCATCGCTATCGGTCCAAGGCTACTAGTGATGATGCGCTGCGCCTGGCGATGATCCGGCTGGCCAAGCAATACGGACGATATGGTTATCGGAAAGTGACAGCGCTTTTGCGGATAGAGGGCTGGCAGGTCAATCACAAGAAGATCGAACGATTATGGGGCGAAGAAGGCTTGCAGCTGCCACATCGGCATAAGAAACGAAGGCGGCTCTATCACAAGGGCAGCTCTGTCATCCGGCTCAGGCCCACGCATCCCAACCATGTCTGGGCGATTGATTTTGTCCATGACAAGCTGAGCAGTGGGCGGAGCTACAAGATGCTGACTGTGCTTGATGAGTACACCCGTGAGGCGCTCTGCGTGGCAGTGCGACCCAGAATGAATGCAGCTGACGTTCTGGACGTTCTGCACCGGCTGCTGATGAAACACGGTAAGCCCGAGTTTATTCGTTCAGACAACGGCCCGGAGTTCATCGCTGCACCGCTTCAGGAGTGGCTCCGACGGGTCGGTATCCAACCGATCCAGATCTACCCAGGGTCACCGTGGGAAAATGGCTACAACGAACGCTTCAACGGAACACTCCGTCGCGAAGTCCTCAACGCCGAATGGTTCCACACAACCAAACAAGCTCAGGTCGCCATCAATGTCTGGCTCAGACAATACAACCAGATCCGGCCACATCATGCTCTGAACATGCGCCCACCTGTGCCTGAAACCTTATTAGAGAAACCTCAATTTAGTGGTGCCGAACGAGGGGGCTAGACACCACAACATCGCTTACAATGGCCACAGGGAGAAATTTCCCCCGTATGATCCGATTGGATCATGCTGTGCACAAGATACCCCCAATAGCCGAAATTCAGGGCGAAACTTCCAGAATCCGGCGGTGAACAGCCGCTTCTCCATCAAGTGCAAACGCTGGCGGAACATGAGCCTATGACCGCTACGCTATGCCATCAGCATTGCCCCACTCGTCATTTACTGGCTACTGGTAGTGGTTGGCCGACTATGTCGTCAACCGAAGACCACCCTCGTAGACAGAACCCACGGCGGCCCTTAGCGGGTTTCCGGGGGATCACTTTGCTTTCTTTTTTCGCAAAGCGGGCGTTGGTTGAAGGCCGGCTAAATGACTGTTCTGCGGACAAATTAGCCGTTCGCTACCGCGCGGCACTGGGCAGTAATACTGTAAGACTAAATGAAAACCGCTTCGCCGTTTGCACTAGTGACTTTTCTACGATGCGTAGTTGGTATGTAACTCACAGGTCAGGTCTTTTGTGAAGAGCTAGAAGCGTTGGTACAAGGCTCTTCTTCGGGATCAGCTGCCGAAAGCCTCTCACCACCACTAGCGAGTTCTTCGTTCGTTGCGGCATAGTCGGGTGACCCAATTGGTGGATAGGAGAGCCGATCCTCCATTTTAGCTTCGTCCGGACTGGAAAAGCTAGGGAAAGGCAGGCGGTTACTTCGCCGCCACTTGTCAACTTCATCGCCGGCCTTTGTGCTTTTTTCAGTATCGAGCCCGGCATCGCGGCTTAGATAGAGTGTGCTAGAAGGAAAAGCGAAACTTGTACCGGAATCTTCCACGATGTCCTTTATGCGTAGCATCACATCCTCACGGACAGCGTAAAAATCATTCCATTCCCGCGTGCGTGCGTAGATCCGGATATGGATGTCTAGCGAACTTGCACCGTAGCCGTAGAACCGCACGCGGATCGTATCGTTGTCGATCCTTGGGTGCCCGAGGAACATTTCGCGGATCTTAGCTAGGACATAGCGCAGCTGGTCAGCGCCAGTCTCGTAGCGCAAGCCGATCACGTGATCGATCATCATTTGGTCACATTCGGCCCAGTTTATCAGCTCCATGTCAGCAAATTGAGCATTTGGGATTGTGATAAGTGTCCTATCTAGCGCACGAATCTGCGTCGAGCGTACACCAATCGTCTCGACTGTTCCGCTCCTATCACCGAATGAGCAAAAATCACCAACGCGGATTGGCCGGTCTATGTAAAGAATGAAACCACCAATCAGGTTCTCAAGTGTCGGACGTACTGCCAACGCGACTGCGATTCCGCCGATGCCCAAACCGGCCATGACACTTAGTACTGGAAGCCCGAGAGCGTCAGCTCCGAAAGCGAGGACGATGATCGCAGCGACTGCGCCAATAACTCGACCGATCAGTCGAAGCATGTTTCTGTCTATGCTTTCTTGTTCGCTATTTACACGCTGCATGAACCCTTGCGTCGCAGCAATAACTAAAAGCCAGACGATGTATGCTAGCGCAACGTAGGTGACAAAGGTTTGAACTAAACTAACAAGCGACGATAGGCGCCCGACTACCAACAATTGGTTCTCAAAAAATCGAGCTAGAGAACTGGCCGCAATTATCACTACGACTGGAGATAGAATTTGCAGCAGGGTATCGGAGAACACGCTTTTGGTGGAATAATTACGTGTCACCTTATGCCAGAGTATCAGTGCAGATGAGACTAACAGTATGGCAATCAGACCGATCAATACCTTCCAATATGGTGTATCTAAAATACTTTTAGTAAGTGCTGAAGGGACGTTTCTCTGCAACCAGCCAGGTATCATCGGTCCCGTGCCCTGCAATAATTCCCTGCGCCAGTCGTTTATGCGGACTTCTGGCTTTGTTGGAAAATGAATTACTGAGCTGTGGATCCGAGGCGCAACCTGCACCGTGTCCGGGCTAAATAGAAACTCGAGTTCACGCGGCCCATCCATCATTTGAACAATTTTCAAAGGAGTGCCCGGAATTCGATAGATCCCTCGACCGTTGCTGTCAAAGGAGTCAACACCAGGCACATCCGATAACTCCGGCAGCGGCACTCGAGCAATAATGTTCAATAGATAACTGACGGTCTCGATACTGGTAATTTGCTGTGCTGCGGGCGGAACTTTGGAAAGGTCGACTAACGAAGACAGGTCGCTTACCAATTCCCTAACACGTTTTCCGTTCGCTCGATTTCGTTGATTTCGATAGACTTCGACGGCTTCCTCGAGGGAAGTTCGCAGCGTTAGTAGCTTTCTGAGTGTGGCGCGTGGGCTCTCGTTGTTAAGAGCAGCCAGACTCAACGCTGCCGATTCATCTAATTGCTCCTGAGCAATCACTCTAGAATTTGAGATAAATGCCAAAACTACCGACAGCGCAATCAGCATAAGCCAAAAGCGTCTTGCATGCATTGTTGCGCTTATGTAGCTCCTAATAGCAGTCCCCTTGTTTGTACCCTGAGGTAAGCTCGCCTTTAATCACTGTATAGCGCGATATCTCAGATCCGACGCAAAGGTAGTTCGGATCGGCCTTTTGTCCATCAGGACAGTTGAAAGGGTAACTGTTGTACAAGTTGGAAGCTGTCTTAATTCAGCTAGAAAAATCTGAACTAGATCGGTGCTGGTTTTTTTCCGACTTTCAATCACAGCCAGAAGTTAGTGACTTTGAAATTCCAAGACGCTCACGATCTGGCCAAGTTGCATGGTCTCCCAAAGAACGCGTATCTCATCGTCGAGAAATTCCGAGACGAGACGTTGGCTAAAATCGGTCTGGAGCCCGAATTTATAGCGGTCACCAACTTAATTATTTGAATTGCGGCTTTGGGCTCTTACCACCTGTCTGAACCCACTGCAGAGAATGGCTGCTCCGAGACCGCACCGATTACTCCTGAGCAGCTTGGAGCCTGAGGATAAATCTGGCAGATCGCAGGAAATTTTCTTCGACGCGACATACAATGTTTTATCTAGTCAGCATCTTGGCTGTTACAGCGGCAATGCTATTGTCGTAACCGCCTTTAGCAATTCGCAATAGACGATCTTTCAGCCATGCTTGGTCCCATAGTAGCCAACCCATTTCATCAAAGTGCGTTCGGAGAGAATCGCGGGATGGACCCGCTACATTACCAGCTGCCAAGACCAATTTGATTTTGGGATTTTCCTGTATCAATCCGAGCTTTCCGAGTTGCTTGATCAGTCTATTGCTAACTACGGATAGTGTTTTTGGTTCATTGAATAACTTATACCGCTTTGCATCCCTCTCATTTTGGCCATCGAATGCCGAGACTTTAACGCCGCTGCTGTCCAGATAGGACTTGCACTCGACCATCAAGAGTTCGTTGTCCCGGCCATTGTAAGCTATGACGTCAAGCTCCCAGCGCGGACTAGTTGGCCGCCCGATTTCAACCTTATCTTGTTTGGTCAGCTCGACCTTAAAAGATGGTCGCGTCCAGTAACCCTCTGCCCAGAGAATCTCGCTAATGACATGTTCAAAGGCATCCAATGCTCAGCAACTCCGTCGACCGTTTTCCTAAAGATTTATGGTATCCCATGTCTTGCACAATGGAATGCAGGCATAGCAGAATTTCTGCAAGGTCCACTCATCCGCCTTTTACAATCCAGTCCTGAATTTCTGGTATATGCGGTTCGCGTAATACTGCACATGCGAAAGACTGAAGTGTGATCGACGGAAGGTATGGGCTCGATGCTGTCATTCACGAAATCGCAACCGACGTCCGCTCTGCGGACAAAGCTGACTATGTCTTTATAGCCGCTCCGGCTTGGCCTACACTGACAGGACCTCAGAAATGGAGATCTCGGGAAAAGGTTATGCCATGACACGCTTCAAAAGGAACTGGACGTGCGAAGGTCATGTTTTTCGAAGTAGTTTTCTGGCCGTCGACGCGACGGTTTTGGCATGAGAGATACGATCAGCCCCTCTTCGGAACTCGCCGCTATAGTGGCACGATGGATCAACGCCTACGGTCGGGGCGATGGAGAGACGGTGGCACATCTTTTTTCTGATGACGCTGCCCTGTCATACTTTGGCTCAGCACACGGCGAGGCTTGGAAAGGCGATGCGCTGCGTCGCGGTATGGAGCAATACATCGGTGAGGTTCCACGGTTCAAGTGGCACCCAAAAGACCTGAGAGGATTTGAATGCGGATCACTCGGTTGGGTCGAATGGGAAGCAAGCATTGAGGGTATTGAAACAGGACAGATCGCGCACCTACGTTCTACGGTCATTCTGAAACTCGACAAAGGATCCTGGAAGATTGTGCACGTTCACAATTCCCTACCGGTCAACAACGTAGAGGGATTTGGGTATGAGGCCAGAGGCTTTGAGGAACTGCTTGATGCCGCCCTCTCTACACCCCATGAACTCGGCCAAAGTGGTATAGCGACCATCATGTTCACCGATATCGCGGACAGCACAAAAATCGCTGAGGCTATAGGTGATACGCTTTGGAGCGACGCCCTCGGAAGACATCTGCGACTTGTCGAAACGCAGATCGTCGGGAGTGGTGGACGTACGGTGAAATCACTGGGAGACGGGGTGATGTCGTCTTTTGCTTCCGCAAGGGCAGCATTGCTGGCAGCTCAAAATATTCAACAGGCGAACGCGGCGGAAACAAACGAGCCAAAGTTGCGGGTTCGCATCGGCTTGCATACCGGCGAAGTGATAACTTCTGATGCTGATCACTTCGGGACTGTTGTCAACAAAGCAGCACGTATAGCCGCCCTGGCAGCACCAAGTGACATTCGCGTCTCGGATGCCACACGGATCATGGTGGGCGGATCACAGGAGTTTCAATTTGCCGAGCAAATGACTGTTCCGCTTAAAGGTCTCGAAGGAGAGCATACAATTTTCAAACTCAACTGGCTTGAGACAACTTGAGACCGTAAGCATGAAAACAGAAATCCCAATGCAACGAATAATGTACTCGAGTGAAGTCCCAATCTAGACACCCAAAGCTTATGTTAACACGCAACTTAATAGCCTAATCGGGAAGCCGGGTTGTAAAGCGGTGCGGCGCCAACATGACTTCTGAAAGCAAAATAACTTATCTTTCTGACAAAGACTTGGAAGGTTTAGGTATCCAACCTTCGGAAGTTGCCGACGCGATTGAATCTGCGCTGATAGCCAAGGCAAGTAAGCAGCTTCATACGTCCCCCAAGATAGCCATTTTGCCCGGGGATGGACGGTACGCAATGTCGACCTTGGCAGTAGGAGATGATGGGTTCATCGTGACCAAACAGGTAACGGTGTGTCCGAACAATCCGGCAAAGGGGCTCCCTGCGATTAACGGCGCTATCATGGTAATGGACGGGCAAACCGGGGTTCTCCGGGCAGTCTTAGGGGCAAATTGGGTAACGGCTGTTAGAACAGCGGCACTGTCAGTCGTCGCCGCGCGTCGACTTGCTGATCCAAATGCTGAGACAGTGGCTTTTGTTGGGGCCGGCGTGCAAGCTCACTCCCATTTGGTTGCGTTTTCCGAGGTTTTCCCCTTGAAAAGCATTCGTGTGTTCGGACGTGGCAAAGCGAATGTCGACAAGCTTTGTCGTCGGGCTCGGGACATGGACCTCGACGCCCAAACAGCCACCAGTGCCAAGGACGCCTTGCGTGATGCCGATCTGGTAGTGACATCAATAACTTTGGACTATTCCATCGAACCTTTTCTGGATGCCCGATGGCTAAAGCCGACTGCCTTCGCCGCCATTACAGATGCCTGCATTCCGTGGCTTCCAGGGGGTATGACCGCTTTCAAAACTGTTATTGTTGACGACCGAAAACAGGAATCTGAAAGCGACAAACCAATGCTGCCATATCAGCGAGTAACAGGGGACTTGACGGAAATTGTCTCGGGAGCAGTCGATACCACTTTAAGCGAGAAACCGGCTGCATTCGCTTTCAGAGGGATTTCTTTGGGAGATTACGCAACAGCGGTACTCGCAGTTCGTCGGGCCGCCGAGGTACGAGCTCGGCAAAAGTAGGAATCTTTAGGCTTTCGGCTCAGCGCTGCCATTTTCTGCGATGAGCATGATTGAACGCTCGCAGCCCAAAGCGGTCAGTCAAAAAGCAAGGAAAATGGGCATTATCTTAATTATTCGGTGAATACCAGATCGGTGACGTATACGCGCGCTCTTGTCCGATCAATGTCGCTTCTTCAGGAATGTCAGCGCCTAGACGCACTTTGTCGTAAACGACCCAGCGTGGCGTCGGGATTTCAATGACCCGCGCGTAGTAAAACGCGTGTTCGACGGCATCAAAATCTGGGTCCACCCAGACCGTTCCCAGCTCTGAAGCGCCGATGGTGTTGACATAGTTTGCCGCTTCCAGGTCGACCGTATTGCCCACTGCTGGCAGTTTCCCGTCAGCATCCAGTTCACGGTCACCCGACCACGCCACATCATAGACTTTTTCCGACAAGTTCCCGTCGCTGTCCATCCAGCCTTTGACGATCTGGATGCGATCAAGATTGGCCCCGATGGGATCGCGTAGTGCATAGACCATGAAAGTTGGCGCATCGGACGTTGCCACTCGCAAATCACCACCCATCGGAACACCCTTTTCGTATCCAACAAAGGCTGGAGCGCGAGACCTCATGTCATCCTCGTCGAACTCCCATCCCCCAAAGAACCGCACAGCCATGCGCGGACCTGTTGTGGCATAGACCTCGCGGCGCACCATGGCATCCCATAGACTAGCGCGCGTGTTCTCTTCGGCCCAGACACCTGTGTACCCTGACGCCACCAATGACCAACCGGGGAAAATTCCATTTTCTGTTTCGGTGAACGGATGCGACGCACGTGTCAATGAAGGTTCGGCATTTGTTGCTTTACCAAAGTAATTGTCGCTGTCAGCGGTTGCCAGAGATGTATGGCTGTCCGTCGCGCCGGACAAGCCAAATTTGTATGGGTTTACACCCGTGCGCGCCTCGATAGCGAACCCCTGCTTTAGCGCCTCGCGCGCATATTCGCCTGACAGCATATCTGGCGTTTTGGCTTCAGTTAGATCGAGATTCCCCGCATCCCAAGTCTCGTAATTCGCAAACTCGTCATCCGGACTAAGTGCGGGGTGCGCTTCGCCGTCTCCCTTGATCTGGGTGATTTCGTATAGCGGTTCCCATCTCATCCGCGCCATTGCATAGGCTTCGTCCACAGGTTCGCCATTGTAACGTGTTTCAGATGGGAACATGATGCCGTTTGACAGGTTTCCATTGTGCGCGAGTGCAAAAGCCTGTCCGCCGGTATCGGCCTCATAAGCCTCCAACCATTTGTACAAGTCCATCGGGTCTGTAGAACCAATGGGGGCTTGCGTTGTCATAGGTTGGACCTGTTTGACCCGATCTGCATTGTCACGAAAAATGATATTGCGGTGCATGTTGTTGCCCCGGATCAGCGACGTCCACTCAAAGCCGTGGAAAGCCGTGAAGTCTCCCGGATCGTTGAACGATTCCACGGTTGCGATCATGTCTTCCCAGACCGAGGCATAGATAGGCGATCCAGGAGAATAATCTGCGATCAAGTCTGGATCCATGTTCCCTTGAGAGAACGTAGTGATCAGGTCCAGAGCTGCTGCAGCAGACGCCTCACCGCCGTCTTGCAGACCTTTTGCCCAGCGGGAGCCCTGTTCTGATTCCATAATGTTGGGAGATCCTTTGGCCAAATCGGTGATCATGCCCATTCCATCCGAGTGTTCCGTTGTCACGATCCAGTCTAACGGTCGCGCCAATTTAACACGCTGCCCCGTGGCAGAGACGACCTCTTCGCCTCGCGCAAACCGAAGCATTGTGTCCAGATCGGTCGTGTTCCCGAAAAGACCGGCATCCATTGAAAGACCGGTGTGAATATGAGTGTCGCCCCAAAATACGCGCGATGGAAAGCTGCGCTGAGCATAGGGTGAATAGGCTTTGCCGGGGTAAAGGTTTTGAAGGGACTCTTCAGAGGGTACAAACTGTGCGTCGGCTGCGCCCGAAATTAAAAATATGGAAGAGAACAAAGCGGAATTTAGGTGCCTGAGCATAATAAACCTCCCAAAACTTGCTGAAATCAAAACGCGTTATTTTACGAATGCCGCACATTCAGACCCGATGATAATACGTCATTCTTACCATGTCTTCGAATTTCCGCTTTGTCCGCAACGCGGTCATTGATTGGCTGCATAGCGAACGACCGCTCCGAGCCAAAGCGGACATGTCCGTTCCACATATTATGTGCGTCCTCAGGGAGAGGGACCGCAAAAGCTTCGGTGCTTGCGATACCCCGGAACTCACACAATAAACATGGCCCATCGCGCTGCGTTTCACTAAGCTGGCTGAGTTGTCCTGGATCGTGGAGGAACGATTGTGTGGTGGATAAGACCACTGATTGCCGGAGTATCCCTCCCGTGCCTGCTTTTAGGTCTTCTGTTCTTTGCAGCCTCGCTGACCCCCTCCCTCATTCCACGCGAGCCAATGGTTCAGGGATTATTAGGCGGGATCTTGGTGGCGCTTGGCTACCTACTGGGACGTGTGCTCGAATTGATTTGGCAGGCCGCCGATCTGCCTCGCATGCGCGGACGTCTAGCGCTTGTTGGCAACATTGTCTTTGCAGCTCTTGTTGCCGGATTTTCAATATGGACGCTGACTTTCAGCTTTGAATGGCAGAATGAGCTACGCGCAAAAATGGGGATGGAGCTTGCAGATGCAAAGCACCTGGCGCAGATCCTCTTGGCAGGGACCGGAACCTTTGCGCTTTTTTTTCTGATCGGCGCGTTCGTGGCGGCCCTGTTCCGATGGGTCAGGGACCGCTTCTATCGCTTCATGCCGCCGCGCCGGGCCAACGTTCTGGGCGTTGTGACGGTCGCCCTACTGCTCTTCGTCGTCACCCGCGACGGCATTTTCGACTGGTTGGTCACAGGCCTGGATGAAAGCTTCGAGGCCGCTCAGATGCTGTTTGATATCGCGCCTGACCTGCCCGAAAGACCGGATCAGGCTGGTTCCGAAGCGTCTCTGATTGACTGGGCGGCGATGGGTCAACCTGGTCGAGATTTCGTCCTGGATGGCCCGGACGCCGAAGCGATTTCCGCCTTCACAGGCAAACCCGCGCTGGACCCTATTCGGGTTTATGTCGGCCGGGCGAACGGCGAGTCACCGCAAGAGCGGGCCGAACTGGCACTTGCCGAGCTAAAACGGCTGAGGGCTTTTGATCGGGAAGTTCTGATCGTTACTAGCCCCACAGGAACCGGTTGGATGGACCCGGGTTCTCACGATCCGGTGGAATACATGCACAATGGCGATATCGCGACGGTTAGCGCCCAGTATTCCTACCTACAATCGCCTCTGGCACTGGTTCTAGAAACCCGGACCGGACTCGATCAGGCGACCGCGCTTCTCGACGTGGTGCACTCCTATTGGCGGACGCTGCCAAAGGATCGCCGCCCAAGATTTTACGTGCATGGTCTGAGCCTTGGTGCCTGGTCGTCGATGTACGCCACCAACCTCTTCCGCCTTGCCGACGACCCGATCGATGGAGCCTTCTGGGCCGGCCCGCCGTTTCCGTCACGGTTCTGGCAGCAAGCGCAAAACGCGCGCGATCCTGGCAGTCCATGGGTGCTCCCCATCATTGGGAACGGATCGTTCGTCCGATTTGCGTCTCACTTCTCGGATGCCTCTCAAGCCATCGCTGACTGGGGGGAGATGCGGATCGTATTCCTGCAGTATTCCAGCGATCCGATCGTTTTCTACGATCCGAGTTCCCTTTGGCGGGCACCGCCCTGGATGAACGAACCTCCAGCCGAAGATGTTTCAAAGCAACTCGTCTTCATCCCGGTAGTCACGCAGTTTCAGTTGGCCCTCGATATGGCGTTATCTTTTGGTACGCCACCAGGACATGGACACGCCTATTTTGCGCAGGATTACATCTCGCCCTGGGTCGAGGTCACGGCCCCTGCGGACTGGACTGCTACAGACACCAAACGGCTGAAAGCGCATTGCGATATCGGGTACCAGCTTGGATGCCGGAACCGGTGAACCAGTGTCGACGTTCCTTAATCTGTCTTGCGAGCTCGGCACACGCCGTCGATAGAAGTTGAGAGATTATTCCACATTCCTGAGAAGCGGCGTGCAAGGCGAACGACCGCTATGCGGACAAACCAACCGTTCGACAACAAACTCCCAATCTTTGGATTTGCGCGTCATTCATAGAGCGCTCAACACCTCCAGACCCCTTGTGGACAGGAGACAATCTGAGCCATTCACTGCTTACCACAAGAAACGCCCAACTCAAACTTTCTTCATGCCAAGGCAGTAGATTCCCAATAATGTTCAAAGACCTGTGAACCTCAATTTGGTGACATGATCATCGTCTTTACATAAGCTGAGTGGGTTGGGTTAGTGACATGTCTACCGTTTTGTGATCCGCGTTCCGTCAACCAATCCTGAAGATGGGTAGAGAACAATTAAATCATCCGCGTTCAAACCACTGGCGACGCTGGCGTGCACGCCATTGGTCGCGGCGACTTCGATTGGTTGTTCGAAGATTTTTCCATCCTCGACCAGAAACACAAACAAGCCTTGCTGCGCCCGGAACATTGCACTAGCAGGAATAATCAACGCTTCCGGATCTTCCTGAATGACGATCCGTACTTCTACCCGGTACCCGTGGCCCAATCGGCCGGTGGATACATCGGGTGTTTCCATTGAAATCACAACGTTTACGCGCTGTTCCTCGACCCCCAAGGCCGAGAACTTTGTAAATCCAAGCGGATCGATGCGCTCTACCGCTCCGTTAATCGGCTTCCCCCCGCCCCATTCGTCAATAATAACACGATCGCCCACGGACACCTGAACAGCGTCAGAAGACAAAAGTTCGGCAACAACCTCAAGGTCTCCGTCGATGTCGCCGATTTCCAGGATGGGAGCCCCCGCAGGCAGCGTAATTTCGTTTTGCTGTATCACTTGCAGAACCCGCCCAGTTGCAGGCGCCAGCAGCGGGATCACTTCGTCCGAGTGTGATGTAAGTGCCGATGCAATGCCACGGTCATCAAATCCGATCAGCTGAGCACGCGCATTCGCCAGTTCTGCGGTTCGAACCGAAATAGCAGCCTCGGCACTGTCGACTACGGCCTGGGCGACTCGGCCTTCGCGCTCGGCGCGGGCCAACGCCGCCTCACTGATGCGGCCGTTCTTCATCAGCGACTCCGCGCGTTCCAGATCTTCTTCCGCCAGCGCCAGATCTGCGACCGCTTTGTTTAGATCGGCGCGGGCCACGCGGAGAGCAGCTTCTGCAGCAGTGACCGCCGCGCGGGCCTGTTCGCGCGTCCGTACATCAAGCATGGAGGGATTGGTGGGCAACATGCGTGCGATGACCGTTTGATCCGCAACAACCGGATCACCCGGCTCCACACCAACGCGGAGCAGTCGTCCGGCAACTGGTGTCGCCACAACATATGAATCGTGCACACGCGTGCGCCCCTCTTCATCAACCGTGACGATTAGGTCCCCAACTTCAACCTGAGCCAGATCCACCGCCACCGCTCGAGGCCAGAACGCTACAAGCAACACGATCGCAATTATCACAATGGTGACAATCGAAAGCACCCACCGTGATTTTTTTTGCGCCATCAGGACTACTCCTTAATTTTCAACGCTTCGACCAGGTCAACCCGGTCCACATCTCGCTTTACAATCCAGCCAGAAACTATTGAAGCAGCCAGAACCACCAGCACCGCAGTGCCATACCCGCTGGGATTAAACACGCTTGGGACCTGATAAATGTCGGTGCTAAAACCTGCCGATATCGCAAACGACAAAAAGTAGCCCATGAGTGCTCCGAGAGGCAAAGCAACGAGTACGACAACCGCCAACTCCCCCAAAAGCACATAAGATGCTTCGCCCTTCGTGAACCCGATGACGCGCAGGCTTGCCAGATCACGCATGCTTTCAGAAAATGAAATGCGCGCGGTGTTATAGATGATCCCAAAGGTGATCACAGCCGCGATGAGCGCCATCAAATAACGGGTGGACCCTGCGCCTTCGTTCATGATCTTTTGCATCGCTTGCTCCGCATCACGCTTGACCGAGATCCCGGCCACCCGCGGCAGTTCTGCAAAGTAAAGCTGCAAGGCCTCAAGCCGATCGGATTCCGCCGACAGGTAGACTGCCGAGACACGCCCCGGTTCTTTGAGTATGCGGTTAAGCCCGTCGAGGGACATATACGCAGGAGATCCAAGCAAAGTTTCCGCCACACCTGTAACTTGTACAGTCAATTTCGGACGCCGCCCCTCCAGCACGTCAATTTCAATGGTATTTCCGATTTCCGCACTCAAAACTTTTGCCAAAGCAGTCGAAAGCACAATGCCATTCGTGTGAAGTTCTACCGGTTCCAAGTCTGACTTCAAAGCGCGGTTCAGACGCGCGTCTTGTTGCAGCCCGTTTACCGCACCACGATACTGGCGCAGTCCATGCCGAAACAACACAGGCACCACACGAACGGGCTCAACGGTATGAACGCCGTCGAGCGATGCAAGCTCATACTGAACCGTATCGGACAGCGGATGTGTAAAACTGACCATGGCATCACTGCGGTCAATGACGGAAAACGTCATATCAATGGTCTTGTCGAAGCCGGCCAGAATGCTAACCATACCAACAGTCAGTGCCATCCCGCAGGCAATCCCGACAATCGCGCCGAGGATACGGCCGGGTTGCCTCACAATGCGACGCATCACCATTCGGGTTGGCTGGTCCAAAAGCCTTTTTATGCGCGGACCGAAGGCCCCAGTCCTGCTATAATCTACCGGCGCGGGAGGTCGCATAGCGATCGCGGGTGTCAGACTGAATACCGATCTCAGAACGAGAATTGCGCCTGCGGATGCCGCCAAGACACTGACTGAGACTCCAAGAGCAAAGGCACCTGCACTGATCTGGAAAACGAGGAACGGAAACTTGTAGTACGTCTGGTAAACACCCGACAAGAGGCGCCCCAACAGAATCCCAAGCGCCCCGCCGAAAACGGCACCGCACAATGCGATCACCAAAACAAGCTTGAAATAGTGAACACCTATTTCAAGGCTGGTGTACCCGAAGGCTTTTAGTATTCCTATTTGTTCTCGTTCGGATTGGATCATTCGGGCAATCACGATATTGAGCAGGAACGCCGCGATAGCCAGAAAGATCGGCGGCACCACCCCTACTGTTGCGCGAAGACCAGCGATTTCTTCTGTCACGAACCTGTTGGACGCTTGATCTTCCAAACCGTAAGCGCCCAAACCTCCATATTTGTCGAGTAGGCGGTTTGCCCCGGCGATCACCTCCTGCGTATTGGCATTTCTTGAGAGCAAGAGCAGCGCTTCGTTGAAAGCCCCCTTCATGTCGAAGGCTGCTGCCATGGCATCCTCCAACATCCACAAAACGGCAAAGCGTGTGTCGTCCGGCACAATTTCTCCCGGAGCAGCGATGTAGATGAACTCCGGGCTTTGCGCCAATCCGACAACAACAAAGGTTCTTCGAGCGCCGTTCATCGTCGCAGACAGACTATCACCAGGTGCCAGACCAACGGCGTCGGCAAAGCTCTGCAATAGCAAGACTTCGTCATTGCGCCCGACACGGGGCGCGCGACCGCTTGTAAGCATGTAGTTGTTGATGAGCGGACGAGCATCCCGCGGTATTGAAAGTGCCGTGGCGCGCACGGGTCTGCCAGCCTCTTCCAGCGTAATCAGAGCCCCGCCAGTCACCCGCCCTTCAACCGCCGTAACGCCGGGCAGATTGGCCAAATGCTGAAGCACCGTTTGCGGCGCGCGCGCGGCTGGAGCAAAGACATCCGCAAGGCGGTAGCGTTCGTAATACGTACTGCGTGTCTCGGAAAGCGTACCAACCAAACCGGTCATCATCACGAGGGTCATTACACCCAATGCGATAACACTGGCTATCGCGACGGCTTGCCCTTTCAAGCGGCGCAAAGTCCGAACTATTTTCTTGTCAAGCGGACTCACCAGTTGATCTCGTCAGGTGTGAGCTTTTCGGAATTGGCCTGAACATCTTGGATCATGCCGTCTGCAAACTTTATTACCCGGTCAGCCATATCTGCTGTTGCAGCCGCATGTGTTACAATGAGAACAGTGGTGTTCAGTCGTTCATTGACGTCTTTCAGCACCCGAAGCACGGCCCGACCTGTCTGGCTGTCGAGCGCTCCGGTCGGCTCGTCGCAGAACAAAACAGTGGGTGTTTTCGCAATGGCACGCGCGATGGCTACGCGTTGCTGCTCACCCCCTGAAAGCTGCGCTGGAAAGTGATCTTTCCTTGCGTCCAGCCCGACAAGGTCCAGTGCGTCCGCGGGTCGCATCGGGTTCTGTGCAATTTCGGTGACCAATTCCACATTCTCTTCGGCTGTAAGGCTGGGCATGAGATTGTAGAACTGAAACACGAACCCGACATGATGGCGCCGGTATAGCGTCAAGTCGCGATCCGAAAGGCTTGTCAGCTCTGTACCTCCAAACCACGCTTGCCCGCCCGATGCGCGATCGAGGCCTCCGAGTATATTTAGTAAAGTGGACTTCCCGCTGCCTGATGCACCGAGCAGTACGACCATCTCACCTTTCGGGATTTCAAGGTCGACGCCCCGCAGAGCGTGGACGGCGGCTTCCCCTTCCCCGTACACCTTGGATAGAGCTTCCGTACGAAAGGTATAACCAGGCAGGTGTTTCATGACGACACACTGTAATAGCGGGGGCGGCGGGTCAACACATTGGCAAATACGGCAACTTGTCCTTTGGTCCATGCTTTCTATTTATGTCGAACGCAAAATGCCGGGCCTTAACCCAACTTTATCTTTGAGCTGTGCTATGCATCGCCCGTTGGCGACTGGGATTGATAGTACGCATTGGGACTCAGAGCAGTCTTTCGCTGCAGCGGGAACCAATGACAGCAACGCGGACGGAGCTGCCGTTTGGTGTTGGTGACCTCATGTCCGCTTTCGCGGTATCTCAGGTGACTATGATCCTGCGCGACTGTCAGATTTGACATTGGTCAATGCAGCGCAGCTCTTTGCTATAGTTAAGAATTAGCGACTTTTCCGACGCGGGATACAAAACGAGAAATGCCGGAGAACATGCATCTTAGTCTTCATAAAGCATTAGGGTATTTGATTGGTGGACTCTGGACAGGTTGGGGCGGACGTACGCGAATAGAAGCCAAGCAACTCCGCAACCTGCGGCGCCTCGTGGATAAGGCGCGTGGTGACTCACCTCTGTTTCGCCGACTATACGCAGCGCTGCCACCAACTGCCGAGATCGAACTTTACGACTTACCGGTGACCCTTAAGCCCGAACTCATGGCAGAGTTCGACGACTGGCTGACAATCCGCTCTCTTCCACTCGACAAGGCCCGCGAACATCTGCGGGACCTGCGCAAGGTTGGTGTGCCTATCGACGATGTCGCCGTTTTTCAGACCTCCGGGACTTCGGGCGAACCTGCCGTCATCGTCTTGTCTGAATCGTTCGTGGAATATGCCTATGGCATCATGCTGGCACGCTTCGAACGATATCATCGGAAGCTTGTGCGAGACGTCCGAAAACTTGGCGACAGGGTGACGATTACAGGCGGGAACGGCCATTTTGCCGGAAACGGTTTCAACAAACTAGTGCAACGTTTGAACCCCCGGCTTGCCAAGGGCTTTGGTGTCACCTTTGTCGAGGCTGAACAGCCAATTGGTCAGCTTGTCAAAAGACTGAATGCGATTGGGAACATCGCTTGGATCGTGACGTACCCCAGCATGCTGGCCATTCTAGTCCAGGAAAAAGAGGCCAGGCGGCTGCGGATCGAACCGGCGTTCATTACCACAGGAGGCGAGACACTCACCGACGATCTCCGCGAACGAGTCGGGCGAGCCTTTCCGTCGCTGAAATACGGCATTGCCGATCCCTATGGGTGCACCGAGTGCTTGGCGCTTTCGTTCGAGTGTAGCCACGGGAGGAAACACGTGAATGAAGATTGGGTTATCCTCGAAGCGGTCGACGAAGCAATGCAACCCGTTCCCGACGGAACGTTGTCTGCGACCGCTCTGCTGACCGTGCTCGCTAACGACGTTCAGCCCTTCATCCGCTATGATTTGGGTGACTGTATTCGGTTTGACCAGCATGCTTGCCCCTGTGGATCGCCGTTTCGTAGTTTGCAGGTCGAGGGACGCCAAGCGACGTTGGTTCGCGTAGGCGAGGTGACCCTGTCGCCACTGATTTTCGATTTTGAGCACGACCAAGCCCAGCGCATCCAGTTGATCCAGACTGGCGAATTCGATTTCGAGCTGCGCGTGCAACTGGCAACGGGTGCGGCGGCGGGGCTTGTTCTAGAGGACGTCATCGGGTCGGTGAAGAAAGTATTTCGCGACAACGGTCTAGATGACGTCACAGTTCGAGCAAGCAAAAGACCTCCCGAATTCACCGCAAGCGGCAAATTCCACGAAGTTGTGCCTTTGCGAAACTCTAGCTCACCTTCATGACATAAACCGGCAGTCGCCAGTAGATCTCTGAGAAAGTGTGTTCTTGGCTTTCCTCTTCCAACTACGCGGGGTTCTTCCCTTCGTCAAAGCCGACATTCGCCGCGACGCAAAAGACAAGTAAATTGGGCTCAAAGCAGTCGTTTGCTGCAATCTGTGTGAGTGTCTGCTAATTTTGTTTTACCAACATTCTGTCATATGACACCTTGCGCTGTGCCTCGCTTGAAATCGATCGTTGTGTGGTATCTATCGTGGTAACTATTAAATTTAGCTAAATTTATTATATACTTAACATAGGACTACAGAATTAGTTATACTGACTTCGTCCCCGCCATACAGCATTGAAACCAGATGATGTTTCGGGGTTTAGTCGACCGAACCCGCGACAATGGACGCTAGTGATCGAAGTTCGACGCGCCGGATGATTCAGCTAACCTTAGCCGTTTACGGCTACCCACCTTAGGCTTCGGATCGCACTGTCGGATTCCTTCGGTTGGGAATCTTCCCTCGCTCGAGCTTCTTTTGTGCCAACCCCCAACCGGAGCGGTAACAAGACGAACGCTTCTCGGTTTGCGTCCGACTTGAAGTTTGAAGCAAGCGACCTGACTGCGTGTCGGCAATAGAGACGCGCGGCAGAAACTTCTGGAGCGAGCAACAGCAGCGCTGGCTCCGCCACCGGACAGGTCGGCCAAAACCCGACGAACACCGATCCGATCCCAATGCGAAGGTTTCCTGCGCGGCGTGTTCGCGAAGAACCTGAACGCAAGTTTTGAGCCGTCGCAGGATCGGTCTCATCAAAATTTTGTATTTCATTCCAATACTGTTATGTATGAATTTATTTTACGGGCGGGGGCGTAATGAACTCACTAACCAGAATAACACGCGGGATAGGCGTCGCCTTGAAAGACGGCAGGGTGAAGAGTCTTTTGGCCTTCACCATAGGCATGATCCTTTGGGCGTCTGTTTTTTATCACTATGTAGAAGGCTGGAGTTGGCTGGATTCCATCTATTTTTCCGTAGTGACGATTTCGACTGTGGGGTTCGGTGATTTCTCACCCGAGACCGCGTTAGGTAAGATTTTTACCATGGTCTATATCATTGTCGGACTGGGTGTCTTTGTGACTGCGGCAACCACGATTGCGGACACGATCCTGTCTCAGGATGACAAAAAAGCAGACGAGTAAAACGACCGTAGCCCTGACGCTGCGCTCAAAAACAACTGCAGTGCTGAAGCCGCAGTTCGTTTTTTCGACGCTTCATCAAACCCATACCAAGCGACGATGTTTGAAAAAATGTACATATCACGTTTTTTGAGTGTAAGGTTTGGAAAACGAATAATGGAGGGACGGTATGGAAAAGACACAAGACGCAAGAATTGTGGATCTGGCAATTCGCTTGCTTTTTCTTGGGTTATTCCTTTACAGCGCATTGGTCATGATCGCGCCGCTGGCAAGCGTGGTGATCTGGGCTACGATACTCTGCGTCGCGCTTTATCCGGTTTTTGATTGGCTTCAGTCCAAGTTGGGCGGACGCAAGTCGCTGGCCGCAACCATTCTGGTTTTGCTGGGTCTAGTTCTGACATTGGGGCCCGTCGCAACTGCAGTATCGGGCGCAGCAGAGCTTGGAGGCGAGTTTGCGGAACAGGCGGACAGCGGTGAATTGAAAGTCCCACCGGCGCCGGAAGGTCTCAAGGAGCTGCCCCTGGTCGGGAACAAGATCGCCGAAGTCTGGGGGATGTTCGAAAGGAACCTGGACGGCGCGCTGGCGAAATATGGCACACAAATCCTGGAAGTGACCAAATCCCTCTTTGGTAAGGTTCTGGGTATCGGGATCGGGCTTTTGGGACTGGCCCTTTCGGTTTTGATCATGGGAGCCCTGTTCAGCCCCGGCCCGAACCTGGTTCAGGGTCTGCAGCGATTTGCCAACCGCGTGTTTGCGCCACGCGGGGGTGAGTTCGTGACTTTGGCGGGTGCAACAATCCGAAATGTCACAAAGGGCGTCATCGGAGTGGCGGCAATTCAAGCTGTCGTCGTGTGGTTGCTGTTGGTTCTGTTTGGCATTGGTTCCGCGGCGACGCTGGCGTTTATCTGCCTGATCCTGTCCATCATTCAGATCGGGCCCGGTCTGGTGCTATTGCCCGTGGTTATTTACGCATGGAGCTCGATGTCCGGTGGTGCGGCTTTGGTGTTCACCATATTGGCCATCCCTGTCGCCATCATGGACAGCTTCCTGCGTCCGGTATTCATCTCAAAAGGTCTTGAGACACCAATGCTGGTGATCCTGATTGGGGTTCTCGGTGGCATGATGGCCTACGGCTTGATCGGCATTTTCATGGGACCGGTTCTGTTCGCTGTCTTCTACGAGCTGTTCAAGGTCTGGATCGACGCCTCACCCGAAACGGAAGACGCTGCTGAAGGAGCAGCAAAATGAGAAAAACAATATGGACGACACTTGCCGTCATTCTTGTTTTTCTTGTGTGGTATCTGGTTGCCGACCGGAAAACTCCGTTTACGGGAAATGCCAGAGTCAAGGCCGTGGCAACGCAGATCGTGCCGCAGGTCACTGGCACGGTGACCGAAGTTCTGGTCGAAAACGGTCAGGTCGTCTCAGCTGGTGACGTGCTGGTTCGGATTGACGCCAGACCATATGAAATCGATCGCGCAAAGGCAGAAGCGGATCTGGAAGCTGCAACACAGGAAGTGGGCGCTTCCTCGGCCGAGGTAAGTGCGGCGCAGGCCAAACTGGCTAGGGCGCAAAGTGACCTCGACACGATGCGCATACAGACAGAGCGGGTTTTTGCACTTGAAAAGAAAGGACTGATCGCGGTTTCAAAGGCGGATGACGCGCGAGGGCAACTGGCAGAGTCAGAGGCGAATTTCGAGAACGCCAAAGCGGATCTGGAGAAAGCCAAGCAGAGGCTAGGCAGCGAGGGAGTGGAAAACCCCAAAATTCAGCGCGCACTGGCAGCACTGGCGGATGCAGAGCTTAATCTTGAATGGACCGAGTTGCGCGCGCCGGCAACAGGTGTGATTTCCAACTTACTGATCGCGCCCGGAACATATGCGCGCTCCGGGCAGGACCTGCTGACCTTTCTGGATGCGACCGACGTCTGGATCGAAGCCTATTTTACCGAAAACAACCTTGGCAGAGCATCTGTAGGCTCGCCCGTCGACGTGGTGCTGGACATGCACCCCGGCAAGATTGTCCCGGGTGTAATCGAAAGCTTCAGCGCAGCTGTTTCCCTGAGCGGTGGAGATGAGCCCGGCCAATTGGCAAGCCCGCCAAGCACCAAGGGTTTTCTGCGCGAGCCGGAACGGTTCCCGGTTCGGATCGTGTTGCCCGGGTATGAGGCTGGAAGCGCCGAGGACGACCTGCGTTTTCAACTCAACGGGCAGGCGGACGTGATCATGTATCTCAGCGAAAACTCGCTACTGAACGTGGTTGGCCGCACCTACATTCGTTTGGTTTCGATCCTGTCTTATGCGTACTGAGGACAGAAACTCGGTCATCCGGCTTGCATTGGGGGTAACAGGGGTCTTCTCGTTGGGCCTGTTCCTGGGTTGGCCCCTTGCGGTTGTTGGTGCCGTGTTCACGGCCTTGTTTCTTCAGGCACCGGCCGCGTTGCCTTTGACGGCGTTTGCAAAGCTGTTTGTCTTCTCGATCGGGTTGATGTTTCTTTCGTTTCTGCTGTCATCGGTATTCGCACCATATCCCGTCGTATTTCTGATTCTGGTTGCGATCGGAATAATCCTGTCGTTCATATGGTCGGTGTCAGGCGCAGGAGTATTGCCCGGGGTCATTGCCCTAATGGGGGCATTGATGATCCCGAACCTTGTGCTGCAATCGCAGGATTTGGCCTTGGTGCTGGTGTTCTGGATCCCACTGAACCTTCTGTTTGCGGGGTTCGTATCCACACTGATGTTTGTTCTGATCCCCGCTGAACCCCCAACGCCTGCTGAAAAAAAAGCAGCGTCATCGCCTGAATTTGACCCGCATCGTCGGATCGTCAGGATGTCGCTTGTCACGGTTCCGTTTGCTTTGGCGTTTTTCGTGTCCGGCGCGTCGGCGTTGTTGGTGTTGTTCTTTGTGGCGCTTCTCAGTCAGCAACTGGCTGCGATGCCCGCAGCGGGGAAGACCGTTGCCAAGGCTATGCTGACAGCAAACCTGCTTGGAGCGGCGGTGTCGATCATCTGCTATGAAATCAACGTGATCGCCCCGGTCATTCTGACGCCTATACTGCTCTGTCTGTTCTTTTGTCTGACGCTTGGGGCGCTCGGCAAATCTCAGGTTCCACTGGCTGCCGCTGCCGGGTCTGCAATAACAACAGCATTGATTGTGTATGGCGGGTCGATTGCACCGTTTTCCGACGAGGCCGACGTCAAAAGCATCACGCGTGTTCTGCAAGTCGCCAGCGCTGCGTTCTTTGTGATCATAGCCTACGTCGTGGTCGACGAATTCTGGCCGGAAAAGCAACGCCAGACCAGTCAGAACAACGCGGCCTGACGGGAACAGACGTCGCGGCCAATAACAGGCCAGCGCATGGTCACATATGTGGTCTGCCCAAAACTCTGAATGTCGGTAATGCCCGCAAAACACCCAGATAGCAATTCAGCGGATACCGAAACTCGGCCTATGTCGAACGCACCCCAATCCGCTTAACCGACACTGTTTTCTTACCTCCGCACCGCGCTAAACGCGGTACAGGGCAAGCCAAATCAAAAAACCGATATAGGCGAAAACTGTTACATTCAGCACCGTATCGACGATTGATCCCGTCATTTCGTGACCTCCTTCATCAGCGACTTGAGAAGGCAAATAACAAGGACAGGCACAATAAAGACAAACGCGATGGCTGACAGTGCGATAATGGATCGAACGAGCGCCACGTCGTTCACAAAAATCATCGCCAGCCCCAGGCCGCCCAGTACCACGCCCCAGATGGTACGCACACCAGGGGAAGGGTTTTCATCTCCGCCCGTTCCAATCATTGCTAGCGTGAATCCGGCGCTGACAACACTGGTGACCACAAACAGGAACGCGGCCGCGATTGTTGCGATCTGTGTCACGTATTGCAGAGGAAACTCTTGCAACAAAGCAAATGTCGTCGCATCGAGGCTTTCGGCGTTCACCTCCAGAAGATGGCCGCTTCCATCCAGAACGTCAAAGATACCAATCCCGCCGAAAACGCCAAACCAGAAGATCGAGAACAAAGTCGGCGCGATGATGACGCCGGTCAGAAACTCGCGGATCGTGCGGCCGCGCGAAATTCTTGCAATGAAAATCCCGACGAACGGGGACCATGCAAGCCACCAGATCATGTAGTTCAGCGTCCAGTCCTGAAACCATGTGGAAACGGTTTCGTCGAAAAACTCGGTTGTCGAAAACCCGGCGGGTATGACGTGGAAAACGTACCGGCCAAAACCGGAAACGATGGAATTCATCGCGAAGGACGTGGGACCAACAAGCAGCAAATAAACCAGCAGGGCAATTGCGATACTCATGGCCAGATTGGACAGCCTGGACATCCCCTCACCCAGATCGCGCCGAAGTGGGATAAGAAATGCAATGCACATGACGACAAAGATAATCGCGGTCAGCGAATACGAGTTTGGTATTCCCAGGACCCCTGCCAATCCCGTTTGAATCTGGAACACCCCCATCGCCAATGAGCCTGCCAGCCCGACGGCGATGGCAACAACCGACAAGAAATCGAAAACCCACGCCAACGCTCGGGTCCAGGCTTTGTCCCCGTAAACGTCCAGCAACGGTGCGCTCAACAGCAAGGAGCGCTCTCTCCGAAATGCAAAATACGCAATAATCAGCCCGACGACGCCATAGATCGCCCAGGCATGAAAGCCCCAGTTCAAATAGGTGACAAATATGGCCAGGCTGGCCGCTTCCGGGTCGGCGCTGAAGTTGCGAATAACCGAAAAGTGCGTGAGAGGCTCTGACGCGCCAAAGAACAGCAGTCCAACGCCCATACCCGCCGCAAACAGCATTGCTATCCAGGCGACAGTGGAAAACTCGGGCTCTGATCCTTCGGGACCAATTCGTATCGAACCGAACCTGGACAGCGCGAGATAGATCGACAGCAACAAAAGTGCACTGGCTTCCAGCATAATGAACCAGCCCCGGCTTTCGAATTGAATCGAAACAACTGTGGAAGAAACGGATCCCAGGCCCTGTGGATCGACAATGCCCCAGATGGCAATGCCGCTGCTGACCAGAAGTGCCGATACCAATAGCGCGTTAACTTTCATTGCTTGCCAATCTGAAGAAGTGCGTCTGCCTTGGCACCGTAATCACAAAATACCGTCACACAAAGTCGCAAACGTGGGATGCCACGAGAAGCCGATGCTTATCCTGCCTTCGCAGTGGCCGTTTTCGTCCGCCCCCTGCCGCATCGTGGCAGATCACGGCTTGGTCCGCACAGAAAACGATCAAAGAGCTGATGGACGGCCGTGTCGAACCCAAATTGCACAAACAATACTTTTCAAAAAATCACTATAAGTGAATATAATGCCCTAATATAGCATTGAACGGCGTGAACGGGGGAAGTCGGCGGTGTTTGATATATTGGCGCATACTGTCAATGAGACAGGCCAAGGTGATCTGATTGTTCAAAACACCACGATGCCTGCGATAATCAGCGGCTCGACAATTTCTTTCGACGGTGGGCAAACATTCCAAGCCTACACGTATCTCGGTCAGGGCAACTATCGCGGCACCGGTGAGTCCGGCGAATTCATCAGAGTTGGCGGACAGGTCTATGCCTATAACACCACGAATCCCACCGGCCCGATGCAGACGGGCAACTGGAAAATTACGGAAGGGGACCTCGATCCCAGCAATCCTCCCTGCTTTGTTGGCGGCACGTTGATCCAGACACCACAAGGCGAAGTCCTGGTTGAACACCTGCAAGCGGGAGACTTGGTTACAACGGCATCAGGCGGACACATGCCAATTCTTTGGATCGGCGGCCGACAGGTCATGCCCTCGATGCTGCTTCGCAATCCGTCATTGCAACCGTTGAGAATAGACACAGGCGTCCTTGGGAACGACCGGCCCCTGGTGATTTCCCAGCAACACAGATTGCTGGTATCGGGCTACAAAGCGGAACTGCTTTTTGGTGAGCGAGAGGTCCTGATGCCCGCCAAGGCGCTTATTGGATTTCCGGGTGTCACATTGGATTACTCCCGTACAACGTTCACCTACTACCATCTGTTGCTGGAAACACACGAGGTGGTCTTCGCAAATGGAGTTCCATCGGAAAGCCTGTTTCTTGGTGACCAGCTTGGGCGCACTGAAACCGATGAAATCAAACTCCTGTTTCCGGATTTGTTCTGCGAGTTAAGAACTGTCAGAGCAGCAAAGCCCATGGTTTCTCGTCGCGAAGCAATGGTGATGTTTGCCTGACCCGTTTTGCGCTAGTAGGAAAGACTGGCTTTGCTCTACCCCTGGTCCTGCTGACTTCGTATTGTTGGCGAAGCAGTTTTCGCCGCGACTGAATGAAGAACTACGATGAGCCCAAATCAGGCTTCATTTCCAAAGGTGGATGCAACGCGCGTGATAGCCTGCCCACGCACCGCAGCCAACATGTTCAGAAGCCACTTACGCGTTCTATTAGCCAATACATCGACACTGAGCCAATGCCATAAGCGGTAACAGTTGTCGCCGTTTGACCAATCGGAACCGCTATGAATCGCCCCGCCGCTATGAGAAGAGCCAAAGCGCCAATGAAACTGAGCTGGCCTGCCTCGACGCCGACATTGAAGGCAAGCAAAGCCGCCGGAATATCGCTTGAGGGCAGTCCGATCTCGGCCAATGCTCCCGCAAAGCCAAGGCCATGCAAAAGCCCAAATCCGAAACATACGATCCAGGGTTGCTGTTTTGACAACCGGAACCGACCTTCGCCGCCCTTCACAATCTCCATAGCGAGGAAAACGATGGAAAGCGCGATTACAGCCTCGACCGGTGGACCGGGAACATTCAGGACACCGAAAGTTGCAAGCGCCAGAGTTATGGAGTGCGCAACTGTAAAAGCCGTTACAGCGCCAACCAGCCTCCATGGGTCACGAACCAGAATGAACAGCGCGAAGACAAACAGCAGGTGATCCCAACCTTCCAGTATGTGTTCAAACCCCAACAGGAAATACGCGGAAAAGACTGACCACGTCGTCTGCTCAGTAGGTATTTTCTGGATGGCGGCATCAGGAGTGAAACGAAGGGTCGTCGGCTCGGCTTGCAGAGGGTGCAAACGCACCAATACGTCGTTCTTTTGAGTCTCTAGCCCCTCAATCGCAATGGGTTGGCCAGTGATACCTGCGCCGCACTCGACAACCCATGAAGATACCCAGGCTCTGCCGTCTGAAACCGGGTCCGGGCCCCGCGCCGGGGCGCAGCCATCCGGTAGGACAGCATCAATCGCCATCGGTCGACCGTTCACATCCGGCTTTCGCCAATGAACGCTCCACGTGTCTGAAGCGATTTGGCGAATTTCCAGATAACCCGGATCAAGCGCATGTGCAGTAGCCTTACCTGCCGACAAGGTAAACAGCAGAGCAAAAACAAGACAGACAACTGCTCTCATTTGGCCGGGCCTGCAAGATCGGGAGCTACAATTTCGTAGTTTCGGGCAAGAGCCTCATATTGCGCCTGCGCCAGATCTTCGCTCGCAGCGCGACGCCAATCCCGCAGTACCACACCGTGGATTTCTGCCAACGAAGGCAGTTGGCTGGGTTCGATGGCGACAACCTTGACCAGATGCACCCCATATCCCGACCGGATCGGTCCGGTCCATTCACCCACATCCAGCGTTGTCAGACCTTCGGAAAACCCATTTCCAAACACCGAGTCGATGACTCTTGTCGCGGTCATGGGCATTGAAGCGGGCAGCAATGTCGAGCCTCCAAGGCCATCAGGCTCCCGCTCGGCCCGCAGCGCGGTCAGAGCCTGCTCGATTTCTGCGTCGCCAGGCTTTTCACCCAGAAAAACCTGAGTGAAGGCCACTTTGGCAGATGTTGCGTAGCGTTCAGAGTTCTCCTGCAGAAAAGCCTCCAATTCTTCGTCATCCGGAACAACTGATGTGGCGATCGCTTCAGACAGAAAATCCATCTTTTGGCTCAGCCGGGACCTGATGACGGTATCGCCGCGATCAAGGCCAAGCTTTCTCGCTTCTCTGACCAGCACCTCTTCGCGAATGGATGCATCGACCAAGGCTTGCAACTCTGCTTCTCTTGGCCTGCGTTTCCACCTAGCTTCAAACTGTGCTGACAGCAGCGCAACATCGTTTTCGTCGATTGCTATCGTATCAATGTCTTCAACACCCTCGGCTTCCGGCGCAACCAAATGGAACCAAACGAAAATCGCCGCTCCAATCAAGAAGAAATGGAACAGAGGTTCTTTCAACAATCGCATGAAGGCTCCTGCAAGAAAAACACGATCCGGTTCTATGTATCGATGCTGGCATCACCCGGTTGGGTTTTGCAAGAAACGAACACCCTGTGTGTTTCAGAAAGTTGGTGACAGCACCGGGGCAGAGGTACCTTCCCCGGCTTCCAATTCCGTCCCCAGATTGGATCACTCTTCCGGCGTGTACCAGATCGGAGAGGAATACGCGCGCTCCTGATGCGTCAGAACCGCGTCTTCCGGCAATTCGGCACCGAACCTCAGCTTGTCGTACAGCACCCAGCGTGGTGTGGGGATTTCGATGGCGCGCACGTAGTAAAAGGCCCGCGCATTCGGATCGAAATCAGGATCAGACCAAACCGTAACCAGTTCGGCGGTTCCGATTGTGTTGGTCCAGCTTGCGGTGTCTACATCCACGGTGTTTCCAACCGCGGGAACCTTGCCGTTTTCATCAGCAACACGATCACCCGACCACGCCACATCGTAGACCTTTTCCTGCAAAGCTCCGTCGGAATCGAGCCATCCCTTGACCACTTGCACGCGGTCCAGATTGGCACCAACCGGGTCGCGCAGAGCAGCGATCAGGAATCCGGGCGCACCATCACCTTCGCGGGGGCGCAGGTCCGAACCCATCGGGACCCCTTTGGTATAGCCGACATCTGCAAGGAAACGGGTTTCAACGTCCGCGTCATTGAAATCCCATCCGCCAAAGAACCGCAGGCCGATCCGGGGGCCGGTTGTTGCATAAGTCTCGCGCCGCTTGAACGCATCAAAGATCGCAGCGCGTGTGTTTTCGGTCGCCCAAACGGCCGTGTAGCCGGAAGCGACCAGAAGATCGCCGGGAATTTCACCCAGATCATTGGCAATGAAAGGATGTTTGATCCGCGTGGCCGAAGGTTCAACACTGACAGATTTTCCAAAGAAGTTGTCTTCTTCGGCAGTGGCCAGAGACGTATGGCTGTCCGTCGCGCCGCCCATACCGAACTTATAGGGGTTAACGCCGAACTTTTCTTCCAGCAACAGACCGCGCTTCAGTGCTTCTCGGGCGTATTCACCGGCCAGCATGTCATCGGTCTTCAGCTCGGTGATATCCAGATTGCCTACATCCCAGTTTTCGTAGTCTGCAAATTCGTCATCCGGGCTCAGGAACGGATGCGCTTCGCCGTCACCCTTGATCTGCGTGACTTCGTAGTGGGGTTCCCATTTCGCACGGGCCGCCACGTATTCCTCATCGACCTTACCGCCGTGATATGTATCTTCGGTCGGGAACATCCACCCGTTTGACAGGTTGCCGTTATGGGCAAAGGCAACTGCACGCCCCCCGGTTTTTTCCTGATACTCTTCAAGCCACGCGTAAAGCGCCTTTGGATCCGTATCGCCGTAAGGCGGCTGCGTCACCGGGGGCACCATCTGAAGCGCTCTGATCGGCCCATCGCGCAGCATGACGTTTCGATGCAAATTGAAACCCTTCGGCACCGAGGTCCACTCGAACCCGATGAACGCGGTAAAGTCGCCAGGGTCGTTATGCCGCTCGGCCGCCAGAACAATATTCTCCCATGTGAAGGCGAAAGCGTCGGCACCCGGGCTGTAGGACTCGAGAAGAACTTCCGGCAACGTCATTTGCGAGAAGTTGGTAATAATGTCGAACGCCGTTTTCCCGGCCTCTTCACCGCCGGCTTTGTAGCCCTCGTACCATTCCAGACCTTTTGGATCGGCAAGAACACCGGGCTTGCCAGCTTGCAGATCCGGGGCAAATCCCATCAGGTCCGTGTGATCCGTCAGAACCATCCAATCCAACGGCCGGGCCAGCCGGACAGGTTGACCGGTGGACGAAATGACCTGCTCACCCTTTGCGAAACGCCATGCGTCGTCCGGCAGCAGGGTGTTCCCGAAAGCGCCCGCATCCAAGGAAAGCCCCGTGTGAAGGTGCGTGTCCCCCCAAAGCGGGCGTTCGGGAAAAGTCCGGTTGGCATATGGAGAAAACGGTCGGTCCGAGAACAAGTCTTCGGCCGCTTCTTTGCTTGGTACGGCGTCAGAAAGAGCAATTGTCGGCGCAAACACCAATGAGAAAAAACACGCGGATATCCGAAACATAGTGACCTCCCAAATCAACTATACCAACAGAATGGAGGAACTTTTCGCAGCCCCTTAATATTCGATTTTGTTTATATCACAGTGCGTCGATTTCCGTGAGGAATTTTCCGGACCACGGTTTTCGTGGTGCTGGAAAGGCAACCGATCCGTTTCCAATTCGAAGTTTCCACCTGCGAACGTTTTACGATTTCGCCCATGCTCGTGACCAGGAACCAGTGCTTGCGGAACTCAGGCGCGCAACCGCTTGTTCTCTGGGTCATAGACGTGGTGGTTGTGACGAACGGCAGATCGAAGTGCGCCAAAGGCTTGAACGTGGCAGCTTTGGCCAATGTCCAGAGTTCCCGTTTCCACATAACCCAGCGCGATAAGACGACCGCTTCGGAACCCCATCGACACGGATGATAGGTAACCGATTGCTCGATCGCCCAGGATAATGGGATCAGACGGCAACGGATCTGGGCCAGGGTCCGTAATTTCAAGTCCGATGAATTGCCAGGCTGGCACCTCGCGCTTTTGCTGCATGACAGCTTCGCGCCCTGTGAACTGCCCCTTTCTCAGGTTGGCAAAGCTCGCCAGCCCCGCGTCAAAGAGTGTGTATTCCGTGCCAAAATCAGCAGCCCAGCCGTGATATCCCTTTTCAACCCGCATTGCGTTCAGCGCGTAGGAGCCGAAATTTCGAATACCGTGGTTTTGCCCGGCCTCCCAAATGGCCTGGTAAAGCTTTGTCAGGTGCTCGGAAGAGACATGAAGCTCCCAACCCAATTCACCCACGTAACTCACCCTGAGGGCGGTGACTGGTACGTCGGCGATCGTCGTCTCGGTAACGCTCATCCAAGGCCGGGTCAGGTCGCCGTTTGTCAAAGGCTCAAGAAGCGCACGGGATTTCGGCCCCATGACCAGAAGTGCGCCATCTCGTTCGTGCTGCCGGGTGAGCGTGGCATCGGCGTCGCCTATCTGTCCCGCGATCCAGTCGTAGTCACGGTCCACGGCAAGTGTCGGACCGCAGAGCAGAAAGCGGTCATCGGCCAGCCGGGCGATCGTTGCCTCGGACCAGATCTTTCCGTTTGGTGTCAGCATGTAAGACAGGCGCACCCGTCGAACGTCCGGCAGGGAACTACAGAAGACCCTGTTCAAAACCGCGGCCGCATCCGGACCTTCGAGCGTGAATTTGGTAAAGCCGCCATGATCCATGATACCGACCGCATCCCGAACGGCCTCGCATTCCTTGCGGACCGGCTCATTCCATGCTTCTTCGCCAAAGCTTAGATCATGAGCCTCTGAACCAGGTGCCGGATCAAACCAGAAGGCACGTTCCCAACCGCCGATCTGCCCCATGACCGCGCCCTGTGAAACCAGATGGTCGTAAAGCGGAGACTGCCTGACGGGTCGCCCGGAGGTCAGAATGCGGTGGGGGTAAGGGATCGCATATTGCAGATCGTAATGCTCCGACGCCCGGCGCGCCGCATAATCCCCGCATGCCCAGTCGCCAAAGCGTCGCGGATCCCAAGCGCTCAGATCCCATTCGGTTTCGCCTGCGGTCAACCATTCGGCCATTGCCTTGCCAATCGCGGCTGAATGCGTGATTCCGATCTGAACACCGGTCGCGTGGAAGAAATTTCGTACGCCACTAGCCGGACCGACAAGCGGCAGAGCATCCGGCGCATAAGGAATGGGGCCATTCACGAAACGTTGTGCACCGGCTTGTTCCAGCAGCGGAACATGGCTGCATGCAGCCTCGAACACCGCCATCATCCCGTCGACATCGTCGGCAAAAAGCTGATGGTCAAAATCCCCGGGAACACCATCCATCCAGACAGGTCGACCTTCATGCGCGTAAGACCCCAGCAGGAACGCGTTCCGTTCCCGGCGCAGGTAGAACCTTAGATCCGGGTCCCGGATCAGCGGGAAAAGATCACTGTCCGCGTCCAGCTCAGGCAAGGCGCTTGTAACCATGTATTGGTGTTCCAGGGTCACGACAGGCAGGTTCATTCCGGCAAGCGCGGCGATCTGCGCGCCGCTAGATCCCGCCGCATTGATTACGGTTTCCGCAATCAGGCTGCCAGCCGATGTTTCGACCTCCCAGTCTCCGCTGCTGCGCTGTCTGAGGCCGGTGACTTTGGTATAGCGGCGCACCTCGGCCCCCATGTCCCGCGCGTGTTTGGCCAAGGCCTGCGTCAACTGGCTGGGATCAATATCACCTTCATAGGGGTCCAGAATGCCGCCCAGAACGTCATTCCCCGCCTTCCAGTAAGGGTGCATCTTCTCAATGTCCGACGGTTCCAGCATCGAAAGCTCGAACCCCGCGGATCGCGACCCGCCACACAAATGCTGAAACAGCTGCATCCGCTCTGGCGTGTGTGCGGGCCAGATTGCCTTGGTGTGGCGGTAGGTAATCGGTGCATCCGGGTGGGTGGCAAGTTCCTTGTAAAGACGCCAGGCGTAGTTGCCCGCGCGCATCCCCAGCCACGAGTTGGCGTAAGTGGGAATGTTGCCTGCCGCATGCCAGGTCGAGCCAGCCGTCAGCTCATTTTTCTCGAGCAGCAGCGCATCGGCAATGCCCGCCTTGGCAAGATGGTAAAGGATAGCCGCCCCTACGGCGCCGCCACCGATGACGGCGACCTGCACGTGGTCCTGCATTCAGTGTTTCTCCAGCAATGTGCCGTAGCCCGGGATCGCATCCTTGATGCCGATGGCGCGAAGCGCTTGCCAATACACGGCCGCATTGCATGCAACGATTGGTTTTTTATAGCGCGCTTCCAATTCGGCGATCAGTGAGACCACGGGCAACGCGGTACCGACCTGAAGGATGACATCGCAGTCCGATGCAGCCACCTGAGAGAAGACGGCGCGAATATCGTCAAGCGGTGTTTCGCAAATCTCGGGGAGTGTCGGCGCCGCCGTTCCTTTGATCGCGGCAACCTCAAATCCGGCGGCCTCGGTATTGGCTTCTACAACCGCATCCACTTCTGCGCTGAACGGGGTGACAACTCCGACCCGCACCGCCCCAAGTGCGCGAAGCGCCGCGTAGTTGGCCTGCGAAGCGCCCAGCAAACGCACGCCCACCTGGTCAGAGACTTCCGAGCACCGGGCCGCCAGCTTGTCCGGCCCGCCCGCCCCTGCATCCGTTGTCAGCCCCACGGCAATTACCCCGGGGTTACAATCCATCAGCTTGGCCGCTTCGTCAGGCAGATCATCCGACACAGTGTCCCCACCAAGGCGAAAGCGCTGCATCTGGTTGGTCACACCGTTCGGTCGCAAAAGCTCCAGCTCCGGCTGCACGACGGTATTCATCGCCGGTGTCATCACGCCGACAATGGCGCGGGGCGCGAGCGTGTCAGTCATGCTGGTTCTCCCTGAGATATCGGTTCAAACCTTCCATGCCACCAATGTAGATTGCGTCACCCACGATACTGTCCATCTCGTTTGCGACATCAGGCGCACAGTTAAATCGGCTTTCCCAAATGCCCAGGGTCTGATCTGTATGTGATATCGGGATAAATCGATGCGTCGAAACGTATCCTTCGACGGGAAGCGGACTTTCGAGAATGTCGTAGGTATAGAAGTGGTCGATGTCGGAATGCGCAAGCAGGGTCTCGCGAAACACCGTCCCGTCGCGAATCTGCAGGCTGCGAATTGACCCGGTCGCGGTCGGCGCTCCATTTTCCAATGTGGCCTTATCCACTCCGGGGTTCCAGGCTGCTAACCCGTCAAAGTTTCGGACGGCCCGCCAGACCCGGTCGATATTTGCATCTATGATCATACTGCGAAAAACGTGCATCTTTTCCCTTTCAGTGACCCAAGCGAGTGGTAAATCGCGTGAATATCCTTTGTGTCGTTCAACGGGGATGTGAGAGCGCGATCCCATATTGATTGTGCACCAACTTCGCGCCAATCGTCCACGCTCGGGCGGTCTGCGAGTCAACGATAACAGTCGTGGAACTGGACACTCATGGGCCTTACGGTTTCGCGCGAGGATCGTGTGACACTTTCCATGGTCGACAGATTGCTAGTCCGAAAGCGCTGCGTCGAGCGCGCATCGGACCGATGTCCAACCGATGGGTCTAACAGCCCACTCCGCTTGCCCAAGATCAGCCCGAGCACTCCGGACCCACTGCCCTTATTCGGGAAGGTATTTGTCGGACCACTGCATTGCCGCTGCCCCGGTCTTGATCATGTGATCAATTGCATCTTCGGCCAACCCGATCCGCGCCAGGATTTCGCGCGTGTGGGCCCCATATTTTGGCATGTGCGAAGGCACTGTGATACGGCCCTTTTTCGGGCGCACGGCATTTGGCGCCACCAGATCAGTCCAGCGGCCCATCGGATGCCGGTCATGGCGGATCGCGCGGAATGTCGCCTGTGACAGATCAACCGCTCCACCGCTTTCCGGTTGCAGGGCGGCATCGCGGGTTTCGTGCAGCGACCCTAATGGAACAACGGCGCTGGACGAAGCGGCGAATGCTGCTTTCCAAAAGGCCACGGGACGTTCGCGGAAGCGCGATGCCAGGTCGGCCTGCACTTCAAACTCCGATAGATTGGCAAGTTCGGCAAGTTCGGGGATATTCGCCAAAGCCTTCTCTCGCTCGGTTGGGGCGGCGAAGAATATCCAGCCGTCCGCCGCTTTATAGCAATGATAGAACGGCCCCCAGCCCAGCGCCTGACGCCCCGAAGGTTCGTCAAACGACGCCCGCCCGTCATAATCATACATGAACTGGGCCTGAATCAGGTTGCCCGCAGCCGCCAGCGAGGCGCGCGCAATACCGCCCTCTCCTGTCTGGTCCAGCCGCATCAGCGCCCCACCAAGCGCCACGCAGGCACAGTACCCGGTCAAAACGTCGATCGTGCCAAAATGCGCGTGCTCTTCCGGCGTTTCCATGCCGCCGCCAAAACGCACCATGACACCGGTGGCCGCCTGGGCCAGATCGTCATAGCCAAGGTGGTTGGACTTCGGCCCGATCTTCGGCCCGCCAAATGCGTCTAGCTGAACCAGGATCAGCTTCGGATTGATGCTTTTTAACCGGTCCGGCGACAACCCCAGCGCATCGCGCTGCGCATCGGTGCCGTTCATGGTGATGACGTCGGATTCAGCGATCAGGCGCGCCAGTGCCTCTTGCCCTTCGTTGCTGCGCAGGTTCAAAAGGATGCTCTTCTTGCCGCGATGCGCGTGCATGCCAAAGACAACGGCATTCCAAGGGTCTACCGAAGGGTCGACCGGTTGTACCAAAGTGACTTCGGCTCCGAACCGTGCAAGGGTCGAGCTGATGGTGGGGCCGGCGATGACATTCGTCAGGTCCAGAACCTTCAGCCCGTCCAGCCAACCCTGTCCGGCGGTATCAAAGACCGCCGAGACCCGGGGCGCTTCGGCCAGAAGCGCGGCAAGATCGGCGGGCTTGGCCGCATGCTTGACCGGAGCCTCGGCATCTTCTGCCAGCCACGCGACATTGCCCATCTGGCGCATCCTGCCGTGCACGGGATGTTCGACCTCCAACACAAGACCCGAAGCCAGCGCGTGCGGATCATTCAGCCATTCCTGTGAGGATCGCTGGGCCGTTGCCGGTGCTTTCGATGCCCCGAACAGCGCCTCCCACTCGTGGGCCGGGCGGGTCAGAAAGGCCTCTTTCATCGCGGTGGATACGCGGGCGCGGTCCGAAACGCCGACCGGATAGTTGCGTATAGACCATTCCGCGGGCCAGTCTTTCTGATCCAGATAGGCGTCAAAATCTGGCAGGCTTTCAACCATATCGCCAAGCCCAAGCGTTCGAAGCGCGCGTTCAGGATGACCCTTGATGCTGCATGCCACAACATAAAAACCCCGGCCATCTGCGCAGGGGTAGGTCCGGTAGAACGGGTCGAGGAATTCAGACAATTCCGAAAACTCCAGATTCAGCGGCAGACCTTCTGCCGCGCGCCGTTCCAGTTCAACTTCTCGCGGGGATTTGTAGCGGTCCGGATAGTCCTCGATTTGCTGACAATTGTAGACCAGCCCCTCCAGGAGGGCCGAGGCCAGCGGAACCTCAATATGATCCCCGCCATTTCTGCCCCGCGCGCGAAGTGCAAACAGCACCGACATGGCGCCAAACGTTGCCCCGTAGGCCGAAGCCAGCCCCAGCGGAGTGAAGGATGGGTTGATCCCCATAAGCCGGCGGTTCAGGCCCATATCCGTGAACTGCCCTGTGCGCGCAGCGATCACTGCCTCCCACGCTGCAATATCGGCCAGCTCCGGATCGGTCGAGGCAAAGCCGGGCATCGATAGTGAAACAATGGCGGGATTTGCCTGCCGCAAGGCGTCCGGTCCCAGACCAAGACGTTTCATCACACCCGGCCGGAAATTGTCGATGACAACATCGGCGCGCTGAACAAGTTGCAGGGCTGTCTGAAGACCGCCTGGCGATTTAAGGTCCAATTCCAGGTTGGATTTTCCACGTGACAGCATATCCGATGCGGGTGACTTCAGGCGCGGTCCGCCCGGAGGATTGATGCGGATCACATCCGCCCCCATATCGGCCAACATCATCCCTACCAGCGGCCCGGCCAGATATTGGCCGAAATCAAGAACCCGAATGTTCGAAAGCGGTCGGTTGCGCATGGTGGTCAGGCCCTTTTGCCGGTGTGGTTGGTTCGACTGCAAATTGGGTAAAGCGTAGTCTTGAATTTTCTGCGGGCGTTGTCCTAATTTGCCAAAAAACATCCCAAATCGGACGAGATGCTGGCGCTCAAAATCAACGTCCTTCTGTTTGACAAATTTTCCAACATGCTGCTGGCCTGCCTGTTGGAGCCGCTGCGCGTTGTTCGGGATCAGACCGGCGCCGACATCCACTGGTCTATTGTGACGCCTGACGACGATGCAGTTCGCAGCTCCAGTGGTCTGCGTCTTTCGCCGGACGTCACCCTGGTTGACGCGGGCGCCTGCGATCTGTTGATGGTGGTCGGCGGAGACGAGTTTAGGCAGAACGCCTCGAAACCGGCCAGCAGAAAATGCGTCGCGCTGACCAGACAGGCGGAGACGGTCATCGGGGCGGATACCGGGGCGTGGTTTCTTGCTTCCTGGGGATTGCTGGACGGGCGTCGGGCAACCCTGCACTGGCAAACGCTGACTGAGTTTTCGGAGGCGTTTCCCAATGTCGAGACCCTGCCGGACAGATTTGTCCGCGACGGTCCGATCTGGACCTGCGGCGGCGCCTCGACGGCCATGGATTTGATGATCGCCCTGATTTCGGAACGATACGGTGACGCGCTGGCGCATGATGCGGCCAGCATGTTCCTGCATGACGGTGCGCGGTTCGATGGGCTTGGACACAGCGCCATGCAACCCAAAGGGTCGGAAAAACTGCGGCGCTGCATTTCCATAATGGCAGAAAATGTCGAGGCTCCGATGCAAATCGTGGACCTCGCGCGGCGGGCCAACCTTTCGGTTCGGTCCATCTCGCGCATCTTTGTCAAAGAGCTTGGGATGCCGCCCCAACGCTATTACCAGTTGATGCGCCTGTCGCGCGCCCGCGACCTGGTTGCACACACGAACCTTGTTCTGGAAGAGGTTGCGATGCGCTGTGGCTATTCCTCCGCACAGTCTTTGTCCAAGGCGTTTTCGCGGCAGTTCGGCGTCAGCATCGGATCGACGCGCAAACACAAGCAGATGTGGTGAAATGCCCGGTACTGTGACGCTACTGCGTCTCGTTGAGAACCGGCTTGATCTCTTCCAGTGCCCGGTCGAACGCATTCAGTGCATCCGAAACATCATCGTCACTATGCGCAGCCGATGTTACGGCGCTCATTGCGGACATCAGGTCAACCCCGTTGCGGTTCAGAGCATCCTGTAGCCCCGCGACCAGCTTGGGTGCGGGTCCGCGAATGGTCGCGGCGGGTATCCCGTCCATCGACCCTTCGTGCGGCCCGAACCAGAGGTGGAGCGTCGAGCTTTCGCCATAGCACAACCCTTCGATGCCGTGTTTGGAGAACAGCGCGTTCACGCCACTCCGAATATCCGCCGCGATCCTGTCCGCATGGGCCTGGGCCGAACCATCCGCCAAAAGGTCCATCATCACCGATCCGGTTGCGGCAACGATGGGCGCCCCGTTGAAGGTTCCCTGGTGCAGCACAGCCGGGGTATGTCCCCGGGTCGTGACGGACGGGTCGAGCATCGCCATGACCTCGGCTGTGCCGCCGACGGCACCTCCCGGCATACCGCCGGTGACGATCTTGGCCATGGTCGTCAGGTCGGGCGTGGTACCGGCCAGGGCCTGACGCCCACCGGGAGACCAGCGGAAACCAGTGATGATCTCATCCAGGATCAGCAGGCCGCCATTTCGATGCGCGGCGGATTGGGCGGCTCCCAGAACCGCCTGCGCCATCGGCACTGCACCGTAATTGGCGCCTGAGGCTTCGACAATCACCGCAGCATAGTCCTTGGTGGCGAGCATCCTGTTCAACATGTCCGCATCAGGCGGGCAGATGTCGGTCAGCGCTGCGACGGCTGCGGGAACGCCCAGTGACGGTGGCACATCCGATCCCGGTTTGGACCCCTTCAGAACGTGATCATGCCAGCCATGGTAATGCCCGTCCACGCGAAGGATCTTGTCACGGCCAGTGAAGGCGCGGGCGATGCGCAGGGCCAGCATCGTTGCCTCGGTTCCGGACGCGGTGAAGCGGACCCGCTCTACCGACGGAACCAGATCGCAGATCTTGCGTGACCAGTCGACCTCGATCGGGTTGCAGTCAGCCGCAAAGATCGCTTCCGCCGCTTGCGCCTGCAGGGCTTTGACAATTTCGGGGTGGCAATGGCCCATCATCTGGCTGGCCGCACCCATCTTGAAATCGATATATCGATTGCCATCAGCGTCCCACTTATGCGCGCCCAGCGCACGGGTGATATAGATCGGGTTCGGCAAGCGCCAGCGATAGCGGTGTGAGATGCCCCCGGGCATCGATTGTCGGGCTTGCTGAAACAGGTCGCTGGATTTGGTCATCTGTCCTTCTTGCCCTTCACCAAATTTGCCCGCCGCGGGCCGAGTGGCCCCGGCTGTCAGCACGTTTCTTTCCAGCAGCGTCGGCCCGCGCGGCCTCAGCCAGATGCCGCGATGTCGAACAATCGACTGCGCCCGCACCAAAGATCGCATCGCGCATGTGACCAGCCACGCCACCCTCCTGCTTTTCAGCCACTCTGGCGACAAGGAAACAATCGGGCAAGACGACTTTTCGGTAACGGGTTCTCCGGCCTTCCGGTGCTGCAGAACGGACCAGGCAGGCTTGGCTTACAAAGCCCTTGGCCACAGAGCTCGATGTGAGGCGCGTGCATCTACGTGGGCGCGAAACGGACAGAGCGTCGCCGATCAGGTGGATGGGAAAACGGCTGTTTTCTTTACCGTTCCGTAGACAAAGCTGGTATCGATGGAGGCGATACCGCCAATCGGGTGAATGCGATTGCGGATAAAGTCTTCGTAAGCCTCGAGATCCGAAACAAGAACGCGCAACTGATAGTCCATGGCACCGGTCAACACATGGCATTCGAGAACTTCCTCGATCATCCGAATCCGCCCTTCAAAATTCTGTACATCCGTTTCGTTGTGCCGCTCCAGCCGGATACGCACAAAGACGGTAATAGCCATCCCGTATGCGGTGGCGTCCACATCGGCGCTGTATCCCTTGATGATCCCACTGGCCTCAAGGTTCTTGACCCGGCGCAGGCAGGGCGACGGAGAGAGGCTGACCGCATCCGCAAGATCCTGATTGGTCATGCGCCCATCCCGTTGGAGGGCACGGATGATCTGTCTGTCCTTGGCGTCCATTTTCCTTCCCACGATTGGCAGATCCTGCCAATTTCGACCTCAATGTTAGTATAATTCGCAACCCATCACCCAATGTAAAGGTGCAAACTGGCTCCAACTGGAATCAGGAGTTTGTCATGACCCGCTCAACCGGCTTTGCTACCCGCGCCATCCACCATGCTTACAACCCGTTGGAAAATGACGGCGCGCTGACCCCGCCGCTGCATTTGACCTCCACCTTTTCCTTCGAAACGGCCGAGGCCGGCGGCGAGATGTTCGCAGGTGAACGCGAAGGCCATATCTACAGCCGTATTTCGAACCCCACGTGCGATCTTCTGGAACGCCGGATTGCGGTGCTCGAAGGGGCTGAGGCCGGGCTGGCCCTTTCCAGCGGCATGGGTGCCATTACCGCAGTGCTTTGGACCCTGCTGTCGCCAGGCGACGAAGTTATCGTCGACAAGACACTCTATGGCTGCACCTTTGCGTTCATGCGCCACGGGTTGGCGAAATGGGGTGTCACGATCACGCATGTCGATATGACGGACCCTGAAAACCTGCGTGCCGCTGTGTCGGACAAAACGCGTGTGGTCTATTTCGAAACGCCGGCAAACCCGAATATGCGGCTTGTGGACATTGCCGCCCATGCAAAGATCGCGCACACGGTCGGCGCAAAGGTCGTGGTCGACAACACTTATGCCAGCCCATATCTGACCCGACCGATTGAACACGGTGCCGACATCGTTCTGCATTCCGCCACAAAATACCTTGGCGGGCACGGAGACGTGGTTGCTGGCCTGGTTGTGGGCTCGGCGGAACAGATTGCCGAGATCCGCCTGGTCGGGATGAAGGACATGACCGGCGCGGTGATGGCGCCCTTCAACGCGATGCTGATCCTGCGAGGGCTGAAGACCCTGAATTTGCGGATCGACCGCCACTGCGCATCGGCTGAAGTTGTCGCTGAATATCTCGAGGCCCACCCCGCTGTCGGTGACGTATCTTTCCCTGGTCTCAAGAGTTTTGCCCAACATGATGTTGCGCAGCGCCAGATGTCGCAGCCCGGAGCCATGATTGCGTTTGAAATCAAATCCGGCCTGTCCGGCGGGATCGAATTCATGAACCGACTGACCATGATCCAACGCGCAGTCTCGCTGGGCGATGCGGAAACCCTGATCCAGCACCCGGCCTCGATGACCCATTCGACATACACCCCGGAAGAGCGGGCCGAGCATGGAATCAGCGATGGCCTGATCCGCCTGTCAGTCGGGCTTGAAGACGTCGAAGACATCCTTGCAGACCTGGAGCAGGCTTTGCCCTACCCTGCCCGCAGCGCCGCCTGAACCCGGAGACCGCCATGCACATTGATCCCACCCAGTTGAAAATCGTTGAACAACGCCTGCTGTGGTTGTCGCATTGGATGATCCACCATGCCAATCATGTCCGGCCCAAGGTGGATGGGATCAAGATCGGTGGTCATCAGGCTTCGTCCGCCTCGATGGTATCGATCATGACGGCGCTCTATTTCTCGGCCCTGCGGCCGGAGGACAGGGTCGCCGTCAAACCCCACGCGTCGCCGGTCTTTCACGCGATGCAGTACCTCATGGGCAACCAGACCCGCGAGAAAATGGAAAACTTCCGCGGATTTGGCGGTGTTCAGAGCTACCCCAGCCGAACCAAGGATATCGATGACGTAGACTTCTCGACCGGGTCAGTGGGCCTGGGTGTCGCAATCACCTCGTTTGCCTCGATCATTCAGGATTACATCAAGGCCAAAAGCTGGGGTGCAGACGCCCCATTGGGTCGCATGGTTGCACTGGTCGGCGATGCCGAATTGGACGAAGGCAATATCTACGAGGCGTTGCAGGAAGGGTGGAAGAACGACCTGCGCAACACTTGGTGGATCATCGACTACAACCGCCAGTCACTGGATGGGATCGTACGCGAAGGGCTGTTCGCGCGGATCGAGAAGATCTTTGATGCTTTTGGCTGGGATGTCGTACGCGTGAAATACGGCGTCCTGCAACGCGCTGCATTCGAAGAGCCCGGAGGGGACCGGTTGCGGAACTGGATCGACGCCTGCCCCAATCAGGACTATTCGGCCCTAACGTTCATGGGAGGTGCGGTGTGGCGCCAGCGCCTGATGGACGATCTGGGCGATCAGGGAGACGTCACGGCGCTTATCGAACGGCGCACGGACGCGGAACTGGCGGCCTTGATGGAAAACCTCGGTGGCAACTGCGTCGAGACCATGTCCCGGACATTTGCCGCGATCGACCATGATCGCCCGACTTGCTTTCTAGCCTATACGGTAAAGGGCTGGGGCACGCCCATTGCCGGTCACAAGGACAACCACGGCGGGTTGATGAACAACAGTCAGTTTGCCGCGTGGCAGGCCCATATGGGCGTGCTTGAGGGTGAGGAATGGAATCCGCTCGCTGCAGTTGAGGACCCTGAAGCCCTGAAAGACTTCCTGTCCAAAGCGCCATTCTTTGCCAAAGGTCCTCGGCGCTATCTTGATGACAAGCTGGATGTGCCGCCAATAGGGATCGACACCAGCCGTGAGATTTCAACCCAGATGGCTTTCGGCAAGATTCTGGACGCCTTGTCCAAGGGCGACAGCCAACTGGCCGAACGCATTGTGACAACGTCGCCTGACGTAACCGGCACCACCAATCTTGGGCCATGGGTGAACCGTCGCAAGCTTTTCGCGCGTTCCGAACAGACCGACGCCTTTGTCGAACATCGTATCCCCTCGACGGCCAAATGGGAGTTCACGCCGGAAGGGCAGCATATCGAACTCGGGATCGCTGAAATGAATCTGATGCTGTTGCTGGGCGCGGCGGGTCTTTCGCATTCCCTGTTTGGAAAGCGGCTGATCCCGATTGGAACGGTTTATGACCCCTTTGTCTGCCGCGGACTCGATGCATTGAACTATGCCTGCTACCAGGACGCGCGCTTCATACTGGTGGGCACGCCGTCGGGGGTTACACTGGCTCCGGAAGGTGGGGCGCACCAGTCCGTCGGCACCCCCCTGATCGGGATGAGCCAGGATGGGCTGGCCGCATTTGAACCTGCCTTTGCCGACGAGTTGGCGGTGATCATGGAATGGGCCTTCGACTACATCCAGCGCGACGGCGAGGGACAACCGGACGAGCGCACCTGGCTGCGTGATGAAACCGGAGGGTCGATCTACCTGCGCCTGACGACCAACCCGATCGAACAGCCCGGCAAACGCGTGGACGACGAATTCCGTCAGGGTGCGATCGATGGGGCCTATTGGCTACGCAAACCTGGGCCCAATTGCGAGGTCGTAATCGCCTATCAAGGGGCAATTGCACCAGAGGCGATCAAAGCCGCAGGAGCAATTGGTGAAGGCCGTCGGGACATCGGTGTTCTGGCCGTCACGTCCGCCGATCGGTTGAATGCCGGATGGACCGCCGCCCAACGGGCACGGTCACGCGGAAACAAGGCGGCGCTGTCCCACATCGAAGCCCTGATGTCTGACCTTCCGCGTCACTGCAAACTGATCACGGTGATCGACGGGCATCCTGCGACCCTGTCCTGGCTGGGGTCCGTGCATGGACATCCGACGATTCCAATGGGTGTCGAGCACTTCGGTCAGACCGGCACGATCGGCGACCTCTATCGTCACCACTGCATTGACGCCGATGCCATCATCGAAAAGGTGAGCGGATTGACAGATGGGAAACCAATGCAACAACCGAGCATCGGCCTTGTTAGGGACTGACACCCTCTGATCGCAGCGTTTTGCAGGGTGAGGCCCCTTGGTCAAAGACGTCTCACCTCGGCGTGAAATTGCGACCCAAGTAATGCCGGTTTGATTTCGACCAGCTTGCGCCGATCCTTGCAATTCGGACCGGAACTATGGGTCTTCTTCTTGATCCCGGATTCCATCTCCAATCCGACGGCAACCGGGCTGTGGCTGTTCGGAAATCAATTTGAAAAGGCCAGCCAAATTTTCAGCCTGCTATCCGTGACCGAATACCTTGTCCGCGAAACCATCCACGAGGAAGTCAATCAGGGCCCGAACGCGCCGTGGCAGGAAGGGCATTTCCGGTCGCAGTACGAAGACCCCACCGCCGGCGCTAGGCTCCGCGCGATCCGACAGAACCGGACACAGGCGACCTGTGCGCAAGTCGTCGGATATCAGAAACTCCGGCAACCACGCTATGCCGCGTCCCGCACAGCACGCCGAACGGAGCGCTTCCAGACTATTGCAGGAAAACCCCGACCCGAGCCGCGACATGCCGCCACCCGTTCGTTTGAAGCCCCAATCCGACAGATATTTTTCCGGCCCGAGGCGCAGGCATCTGTGCGCAGTCAGGTCCTCGGGTTCCAGTGGAACTCCGCTCCGCTCAAGATAACCGGGCGCGGCACATGGGATCCGCTGATTGTCCATCAGTTTCCGTGACACGAGGGACGAGTCCGGCAAGATGCCGCTGCGGATTGCGAGATCGAAGCCATCGCCCACCAGATCAATGATCTTGTCCGTCAGCAACAGCTCGATTTCGACTTCGGGATTAAGCTCCATGAATTCGACCACCAGAGGGACAACATGTAACTGGCCAAGAGCCGCCGAGCTTGTCACACGGATCACACCGCGCAGGTTGCCGGCATCATCGGCAATGTCCTCTTCCAGGGCTGTCAGGCGGGCAAGAAGATCCCTCGCTTCCTCTACATATCGTTGTCCGGCCTCCGTCAATGCCATGCGCCGGGTCGAGCGGACAAGAAGCGGCACCCGCAACCTCTGCTCCAACAGGTGCACCCGTTTGCCCACCGCAGACGGGGTGTACCCCAACACGCGGGCCGCGGCCGAAAAACTGCCGTGGTCAACCACGGCCAGAAGGATTTCCAGTTCCGTTTTTTGCGACATTTATTCCAAAAACTATTAAAAGTTGATCCAAGATACCGGATTGTCGGCGCAAACTTTCCAAATTATCTATGGTGGAGGCCAATAAACCAAGGAGAAATACCTTGCCCATCGCTTCGAACACCTCCCTTTTTAGCCCGTTCACCCTGCCGAACGGGCGTGTTTTGAAGAACCGGATCGTCAAATCGGCCATGTCGGATTCGCTGGCGGATGGCCGGGGCAACCCGACCGCCGCCCAGATGCGTCTCTATGAACGCTGGGCCGAGGGTGGTTTGGCGGCGTCGATCATCGGTGAAGTGCAGGGGGATCCGCGTTACCCCGAAAAACCGGGTAATCTCGTGCTCGACGAGGCGGCCGATATGGCGGCTTTCCGGGATCTGGCCCGCCGTGGCTCGGTCAACGGGGCGCAGCTTTGGCTGCAACTTGGCCACGCCGGGGCGCTCGCGCATCGACCGATCGGTCATCCCAAAGGCCCAAGCGCTATCGATTTCCCTGATTTCAGCAGTGAAGCCATGTCGCTTGCCGAGATCAGGACCATTCCAGAAAAATTTGCCCGCACAGCCCGTCGGTCTGCCGATCTGGGGTTTGGCGGTGTCCAGATCCATGCAGCGCACGGATTTTTGTTGAGCCAGTTCCTCTCCCCCCTCTTCAACCGTCGAACGGATGCCTATGGTGGCCCGATCCACGCGCGGATGCGGTTGCTGATCGAAACCGTTGAGTCTGTGCGCTCTGCGGTGCCGTCTGATTTCACAGTCGCGGTCAAACTGAGCGCCACTGACCAGCTTGACGGCGGACTGACGGAACAAGACGCGCTCAGGGTGGTTGCCGGGTTGGACGGCAAAGGCGTCGATCTGCTGGACATCAGCGGCGGGACCTATTTTCCCGGCGCGCCATCTAGTTCCGAACGGTCAACCAAAGGTCCCTACTTCCTCGACTTCGCGCGCGCCGCACGGCGGTTGATCAAGACCCCACTCATGGTGACCGGAGGGTTCAAGCATCGCGCGGAAGCAGACGCGGCAGTCAAATCAGGGGATGTGGATGCGGTCGGCATAGCACGCGGTTTCATCCTGGACCCTGATTTGCCCAGCACTTGGCAGGCTGCGAAGAGTGACCCAGTCTTCCCTCGCTTCGCCACTTTGCCACCGGGCGGGATGACCGCATGGTTCACAATGCGAATGACGGACTATGGAGAAGATCGGGAGGGGCCGGTGGATCGGGATATTTTTCAGGCTATCGCGGAATATGAAAACCGCGACCATCAGCGTGTAGGGATTTGGAACGAGAAGTTTGTTTGAAAACGCCCCTGCCTCCGAACACGCCAAACATAATCGACGAGGGCGTAGATACTGTCGTGGCTTCTACGCCGATCTATTCCGAAAAGCGCCAACATCGCAAACCACCGTCTATCCAACAGATGTTTTGGGAACGTCCACAATGTTGGCTTCACACCTCTGAAACCAATCAAAAAAAGCATTGGCCCCAGGTTTGCACGGATGGTCATAGCGCGTGAATGTCGAACGTATCAGAGAAACCTTTTATCTTCGTTGCGCCGAATGTCTTTTCCACATGGGCACCTTCCAACAGCGCCAGTGTTTCCTGATCTATCAAAATTCGGCTACCGGTTCGCTGGGTTTCCGCTTCAAGACGGGCCGCAAGGTTTACGGTCGATCCGATGCAAGTATACGTCGCCCGGTTGTCCGTGCCGGCATATCCGGCAACAACCTCGCCGGTTGCGATTCCGATGCCGATCTTCAAGGCATCTTTCCCTTCCGCGCGCCGTTCGAGATTTAAAATTTCGATCATGTTGTGCATCTCATGTCCCGCCGCCACCGCACTTTGCGCAGAGTTGGGCAGGGGTTGCGGAACCCCAAAAAGCGCCATCAAACCGTCGCCCAGCATCAGGCTGACAATGCCGCCATTGCTGGTCACAGCCTCGAACATCAAAGTGTAGAAGATATTGAGCAGATCAATGGTTTCTTCCGGCGCGAGGTTTTCCGACAACGTCGTGAAGCCCCGGATATCGCAAAACAAAACCGACGCGTTGGCACGTTTGCCGCCGATGGCGAAGCCGGACGCTTGCAGGTCCTGGGCTACTTCGGTGGTTGCAAAGCGTTCAAGCAGACGCTTCTGTTCGTCCCGCAGTCTTTTCTTTTCGAGGCCACTGGAAACGCGTGCACTGAGAAGCGTCTTGTTGACCGGTTTCGGCAAGTAGTCTTCGGCCCCCAATTCAATGCAGCGCACCACATTGTCGAGCCCTTCGACAGATGAGGTCACAATCACCGGCAAATCGCGCAGGTCGGTGTCCGACTTGATCGCCTCAAGAACCTGGAATCCGTCCATTTCCGGCATTTCAATATCGAGAAGAAGCAGGTCGAAAGGCTGACTGGACAGCATCTCCATCGCAACCCGACCGTTTTCCGCCACCGAAGCCTGGTGACCCAAAAGCTCGACATTCCGGGACAACAGCAGGCGATTGACCTTGTTGTCGTCGACAATGAGCAGATGTCCGGGGGCGTCAGTCATCAATCAAGCTCCGAAGCGCCGCTGCTGCGGAGTTAAGGGCCGCCTCCAACGCGTTCGCATCCGTAAGATCACCGGCCACGGGCGGCTTTCCAAGCTCGACTTTCCTGGCCAGTTCGGCAAGCGCCGTTGCACCAAATGTGCTTGCATTGGATTTGATGGAATGTGCGGCCCGACGGTATCTGTCGGCATCGGCCGCGCCCGCGGCTGCCTTCAATTCGCTTATCATTCCGGGGGCTTCGTCGAGAAAGGTGTTCACAAGCTCGGCAGCAAAGTCTTCGCCTGTCGCGTCTTTGAGTTCCATGAAGATTTCATGATCAATTGGGCTATCTGTCATGGATCACCTTCTTGTTCGGGGGGAGTTCAAAAGGGCTTCAATTAAAACGGGGACTCGGATCGGTTTGGTGATGTAATCATCCATACCGGCGTCCAGGCACATCTCGCGATCGCCCTGCATCGCGTTCGCAGTCATGGCAATTATGCGAGGACGGCTGCCATCGGGGAACGCCTTGTTGATCCGGCGGGACGCCTCCAACCCGTCCATTTCGGGCATCTGCACATCCATGAACACGACGTCGTATGTTTGTCGGTTTACGCTTTCAACGGCCTCAGCGCCGTTGCTGGCCAAATCCGCGCGATACCCCATCTGCTCCAACAAGCGGAGGGCGAGTTTCTGGTTCACCAAATTGTCTTCCGCCAGCAATATGCGCAGTGGGTAGCGCTTTGCCATATCGGGGTCTGTTTGGGGTTTGTCCGGTGGTTTGGCCACTTTCAATTGCACCTTTTGGGTCGCAAACAATGTGACCAACGTATCAAATAGCTGCGATTGACGTAACGGTTTGGCAAGGTTGGCGGCAAACAACCCGTCCTCAAGATCCACGTCGCGCTGGCCGAGTGAACTGAATAGGATCATCGGCAGTGCCGGCCGCTTTGTGCGGATCTTTCCTGCAAGTTCCTCTCCATCCATTTCCGGCATATGCATGTCGAGGATGGCAAGATCGAACCGGTCGGCCTTTCCCAGCAGGCCCAGCGCTTCGGACGGGGTTTCACACGTCGTGGTTTGGGTGCCCCACTTCTCGGTTTGGAGAGCCAGGATTTTGCGATTGGTGGCGTTGTCGTCCACCATCAGAATACGCTTGCCCTCAAGCTCGGGCTGAACGCCAACCAGATTGCGAGACGATGACTTCACTGGTTTCGCCGCTTTGGCCCGGATCTTGAACAAAAAGGTAGAACCACGCCCTTCGCCTTCGCTTTCCGCCCACATTGTCCCACCCATAAGCTCTGCAAGACGCTTGGAGATCGCAAGACCCAGACCAGTGCCACCATATTTGCGGGTCGTTGAACTGTCTGCCTGGCTGAAAGATTGAAACAGACGGCGCATGCCCTTGTCAGACAGGCCAATTCCGGTGTCGCGAACTTTGAACGTGAGTTCCAACGCGCCCTGCTCCTTGGCTGATCGTTCAACGGACAGAACCACTTCGCCGCTTTCGGTGAACTTCACGGCGTTAGACAGAAGGTTCAGCAGAATTTGCCGCAATCGGGTCAAGTCGGCGCTGATCGCCGGGGGCAGGGCATCGTCGAACTCATAGGCCAAATCGAGCTGTTTTTCGGCAGCTTTGCCGCTGATCAAATCCAGCGCGCTTTCTATGCATTCACGCAAGTCGAACGGATGGTTCTCGATATCCATTTGCCCGGCCTCGATTTTTGAGAAATCGAGAATCTCGTTGATGATACCCAATAGCGCATCGCCACTGTCGCGGATCGTATTGGCATAATCGCTCTGCTCCGCATCCAACTCGGTGTCCATCAAAAGCCCGCTCATTCCGATCACGGCGTTCATCGGGGTTCTGATTTCGTGGGACATGGTGGCCAGAAAAGCGCTTTTGGCTTCGTTGGCCTCTTCCGCGGCCTTGCGCGCTTCTTCGGCCTCTCGGAATAGGCGCACATTCTCAATTGCTATGACGGCCTGGTCGGCAAAAGATTCCGCCATGGCAATATCGTCATCCGAAAATGGCTTTTTCGTTTTCCTGATGAACACAAGGCCACCCAGGCAGGTGCCGCCACGCATCAACGGAACACCCAGGTAAGCCTCGGTTCCGTTTTCCTTATGCAGTTTTTTCGCCAATCTCGGCAGTTCATGTGATGAAAAGTCGGAAACATGCCGTGTTCTTCCCGACATTAGTACCGATGACTGGAAATTGTCTTGTGGATCAAGCGGGTGACGGGACTGTCCGAAGTCGCGTATCAACCCGTGCGGTGAAGCCACGGCCACTTGCCACCAGGATGACTCATCGGCCAAGGTTGCTATCGCCATATCACACGAAACAAGCCGGGTCGCGGACTCTACGATCATCTCAAAAACAGGCGTTGTATCCGTAGGCGATTGGCTGATCACCCGTAGTACATCAGCACTCGCCGTTTGACGCGCGAGCGCAGTTTGCGTGTCATTGAACAATTGAGAATTCTGGATCGCGATAATCGCCTGCGACGCGAATGTCTCCATTTGCTTGATTTGCTTTTCGTCAAAAGCAGCAGCCGTTCGGCTGCCCATGCTGATGACACCAATTGTGGCGCCGTTACGTATCAGAGGCACGGAAAGAACGGATCGATACCCTTCGAGGTTCGACTTCAGAACCGGATCATAAAGAGGGTCTGCCTGCGTATCCTCGACATAGTCGGCCTGTCCACGAAGAAGTGCACGCGCGGTCGCCGATGAGTTCCCCGGTTCAAATGGGTGCGCCTTCAGAAACTCGGTAAATCCGTCTGACAGGTTGTGCCCCGCAAAGAAATGATACTTCCCATCCTCTGGTTTCTTCAAGGCGACGAAGGCATCCTGAAGACGGCAGATACGGGACGAAACCGCCAGCAACGCTTCCAGCACGGGTTCCAATGCGTCAGGAGATCGGGAAATCACCTCGAGAACTTCAGTCGTGGCAGTTTGGTACTGCAAGGCCTCTTCGACTTCTGCGGTGCGTGCCTGCACTTCTTCGAAAAGCTGCGTGTTGTTGATGGCGATCAGTGCCTGAGACGCAAAGGTTTCCAAAAGGCTGATCTGTTTGTCGTTAAACGCCGAAGCCTGCCGGTGCGCCATGACGATGACCCCAAGCGTCAGACCATTTTTGACAAGCGGAACGCCCAAAGTGGTCAGGTAATCGCCCATCTCGGCCGCTTGTTTCCATGTGTAAGTCGGATCGTTGCGCGTATCCTCGATGTAGACTGTTTTTCCATGCAACGCCGTTCGCCCGATGCACGAGCCTTCTTCGGGAGCTATGGGGTTGTCTGACAGGAACGTCAGAAACGCATCGCTCACGTTGTGGGACATGACCACCCGGTACAGCCCGTCGTCTGGGTCCCGCATCGCGAAGAATGCATATTCCGGTGAACATATGCGCGAAGAAACCTCGAGGATGGCATCCAGCACCGGCGGCAGATCGTTGGGCGAGCGGGAGATGACATCCAGCACTTCTGACGTGGCTGTCTGGTACTTCAGTGTCTCTTCCACTTCGGCCGTACGTGCCTGAACTTCTTCGAACAACTGGGTATTGTTGATCGCAATCACGGCCTGGGCCGCAAAAGTCTCTAATAGAGAGATCTGCTTTGAATTGAATGGCGCGACCTTGTCGTGGCAGAGCACGATCACACCGACCACCACTTTTCCCTTGATTAGCGGGACACCTAGCAGCGAACGGTACTTTCCGATGCGAGCTGCCTCTTTCCATGCGTATTCGTCAGCTTCCGTGTCCTTGTAATAGACTGTTTCCCCTCGAGCTGCTGTTTGGCCAATTCCGCTCCCGTGACCGGCCGGAACAGGGTTGGCCTTCATGAACTTCATGAAAACACTGTCAAAATCGAGCATGATGTCCGTGTGGTAAAGGTTATCTTCCGGATTGAGGATCGAAATCGCTGCGTATTTTGGTTCGCAGATCCGGCTTGCGACCTTCAGGATTTCCTCAAGTACCGGCTCCAACTCGTTCGGAGAGCGCGATATGACCGACAACACGTCTGACGTGGCGGTCTGGTATTCCAGCGCTTGCTCTACTTCCGCAGTGCGTTTCTCAACCTCGCGGAATAGGTTCGCGTTTGTGATGGCGATAATGGCCTGGTCTGCGAAAGTTTGAAGCAACTGAATCTGTTTCTTGGAAAACCCGGAAACTTCCGGCGACCCGAGCGATAACACGCCCACGACCTTGCTGTTCTTGACCAACGGCACCCCAAGCAGTGATTTGTATTCACCGACGCCGCTTTCTTCCATCCATGTGTAGGACGGGTCCGCTTCGACATCTTCGATATAGATTGTGCGCTTGGACAGAATGGCCCGCCCGCTTACACCGCTCTCACTGGGCGAAATAGGGTGTGATTTGACGTAGTCCGCAAAAGCCGTGTCCTGAGTGAGCGTCGAGTGAACGTGAAATAGTCCGTCGTCCGGATTCAACATCGCAACATAGGCATCCTGCAACTCGCAGATACGCGACGCCTCTTTGAGGATGGCATCGAGAACGGGCGACAACTCATTTGGTGACGCCGAAATAACCCGCAGCACTTCAGATGTGGACGTCTGGTATTCCAGCGCTTGCGTAACTTCCGCCGTGCGGTCCTGGACCTCCCGAAACTGGCGAACATTCTCCATTGCTATCACGGCCTGGGCCGCAAAGGTCTGGACCAGAGCGACGTCGTCATCTGAGAACGGTGCAACTTCACGGCGATAGAGCACGATCACCCCAAGTCCGGTGCCGCCTTTCATCAACGGAACCGCAAGAACCGAGCGTGCTCCTTCGATCTCGACCATCTGAACCCGTTTCGGGTCGCGGTCCCGGTAATAAAGCGGATCATCGGCGATGTTGTCCCGACGAATGACCTGCCCATCGACCATGGGCCTGATTGCGATCAGTTCCGTACGTGTCAAAGGCTCGGTGAATTCCCTGAGCGCTTCATCAAAATCGGTTCTCGCGCCAATATTGGCCGGGATCGTTGCAAGACCGCGTTCGTGATCAGCGACACACAAGAAGGCCAGCGGTGCCTTGCACAAACGGCTGGCATTTTCGAGAATGCTGTGGAAGACCGGCTTGTCGTCGTCGCGGCTGCGGCTGATGACTTCAAGGATTTCTCGCGACGCTTTCTCCCGCTCAAGCCGTTCCTGAACTTCGCGAAACTGGCGCGTGTTCTCGATGGCAATCACCGCGTGTCTGGCGAATTCATCGATTAGCTGCACATCAGGGTCGGCGAATGGACGCACCTCGCGGCGGCTGACCGCGATGGCCCCGATGGCCTGCCCCCCCTGCATCAACGGAACTGCGACGCGGGACCGAATGCCTTCTACCTCAACCATCGCAACCGCCGTTGGATTGCCCGAGCGATAGTAATCTGTGTCAGCTATATCGTCGACGCGAACTACCTGACCTGTTCGTATTGCGATAGCGGCTGTAAACGAACCTTCGAGAGGCCACTCCGTTCCTATTTCAGCCCCTTCTTTTTGGTGACCCCAAGCCGCCACGAGCCTTCCGCAGGTTCCAGCAGAGTTTACCAGAATGAGTGCGGCCTGATCCGCACCACAAACCTGAGTGGCCTGCTGAAGAACCACCTCAAAGACCCGCGCATCGTCGTCCCGGCTTTTGCTGATCACTGTCAGAACTTCCCGCGTCGCCGTTTTGCGTTCCAACTGAGTGTGCAGCTCTGTCATTTGGCGTGTATTGTCGATGGCGATGACAGCCTGAGCTGCAAAGCTCTCGACCAAAGCAATCTCGTCATCGGTGAAAGGGCGTACTTCGCGCCGATAAATCCCGATGACGCCAACCGGGTCGCCGTCCACTGAAATCAGAGGGACTGTCAGAAACGAGCGGACACCTTCTTCATCAACCAACTGACGGCGCCAAGGGTCCCCGTTAATGTAATGGTCTGTCAGGCGTAAATCGACGTTGTGAATAACCCGCGCTTCCCGCACAGACTCGGCAATCTGAAGATTTGAGTCCAACGACCAGCGATCAACACCGACCTCGTACGTGGCCAATTGATCGCCGTAATGGGCGGCGTATTCTAGATGCGTTCCCGCTTCATTCAAAAGGCTCAGCGTCGCGACATCGGTTTCACACAGCCGGGCGGTGTTTTCGAGGATCGTTTTAAAGACCGGAGCTTCATCCTCCCGAGAACGGCTAATTACCTCAAGCACTTCGCGCGTGGCGCCCTCGCGCGCCAGGCGGGTCTGCAATTCGCGGAATTGGCGAACATTCTCGATTGCGATCACGGCTTGCGCGGCGAATGTTTCCACCAGCCGAACCTGATCATCGGTGTATGGGCGCACTTCGTTGCGCGCCAACATCAAACACCCGATTGCCGAGCCATCCAGTTTCAATGGAACAAACAGATTGCTGCGGCATCCATGTGTGTCGACAATCAGCTTGAAACGCTCATCACCGGACTTGTGAAAATCGGTATCTCCCATATCGACAACGCGTTTGGTCTCGCCGCTGAGAATGGTATCGGTCACAAGGGAATTGCCCGGCTCCATGGTGTACTTACCGTCGAGCCAGAGCTGTTGAATGTCCGGGTGCAGATTAACGCTGGCCACCAGTTGCTGAAGGGCACCCCCTTCTCGCCCCAGAACCAGACCGGCGAAGAAAGCGTCGCAGAGATCTTTTGCCAGCGTTACAATCAGATCGCAGACCGGTTGCACGTCATCCTTGGTCTCGGAGATTGCCTGCATAACCCGCGCAGTCGCTTCGAACCGCGCCTGCTGATCAGCGACGCTGAACCCCTCAATTTGCGCGGATGACGACGCAGGACCTGCCGTCTCTCCTGATGGTCTTTTTTCACCCACGTGAGGTTAAGCTCCCCAGTCAACTCATGAAAAGTACCAGGTTCGAGTTTAGAGAGCATGAGATAGAAGTCACTGAGTTTTCTTCGCGGGTCCCGGAATCAGCGTTGCCCCGCAAACAGCCCAAGGGCACATGATCCGATCATTTCAGATGAGCCGTGCCAAAACACACATGACGAAGCGAGCTGCCGTCGGCACCTTTTTCAGGTGTTCTGTTAGCACTTCATTGAAAAATCTGGATTCAACAAAGAAAGCGTTTGGGACTTGTCGATGCGTGTGCTCGACATGCGCGCGTTGAATTGTGTTGGCAACAGCGATCCCATCATCTTCGGGAGAAAGGTATTCCGTCGTTCGCGCCTATCGCAAACTGATCCGCACGAGCCTCAGGCGGGGGCGACGTCCTTCATTTGGATGAGCTGAATGAGATTTCCGCACGTGTCATCAAAAACAGCCATGTGAACTGCCCCCGCATCCATCGGTTCGGTGACGAAATCCACGCCCAGATTTTTCAGCCTCTTGTACTCAGCATCAAGGTCCCGGACCTGAAATGAATGTGCGGCGATGCCGTCTGCAACAAGGGCTGCTTTGTAAGGCCCCACCGCCGGGTGGTCGCTTGGTTCAAGCAGCAACTCAGTCCCTTCGGGATCTTCCTTTGATACGACCGTCACCCAACGGTTTTCGCCCAATGAGATATTGTGCTTGACCTTGAACCCCAGGGTTTCAGTGTAAAACTTCTCAGCTTTGTCTTGGTCATCAACAAATATGCTGGTTACATAGATTTTCATGTCTTGGATCCGTTTGGTTTGTAATTTGTGAGCCATGATGCAGCCGCGATGTGCTCATCGCTCACGCGCAAGGAGTGCGTTTTTGTCCGACCCTTCCATTCAACTTCGATCAAGCCTGCCTTCTCCAACACCGCCAGATGCTGGGAAACCGTCTGCCGGGACAACGCAACACCATCCTCCGCAACCGATGCGGCGCAAACTTCGAACAGCGACTGGGCAGGTTGCCTGCTCAGACGGTCGATGATGCGGCGGCGGGTGCTGTCGGAAAGTGCCTTGAAGATTAGGTCGAGCTGATCATCTTTCATGGCTTCAATATGCAGCAACATTACTGCATGTTTCTTGCGCCGGAAGAGACGTTCACGAGTCCTGCGAAGATGCCAGAAATGGGCGCACCAGGACTATTTTTCATACGACTTGACACATGACGGGCGGATGACTAAGTCGACAACCGCCTGAGGCATACCGCTTCGTGCAACGGAGATTTTATGAAAGAGACCCGGGCCTAACGCCCGTTCCTGGCGACCCAAATTCAGGAACACAAACATTGATAGGCACACTCACGCGCGATGCTGAGTGAACCTGTTTCTGTGATTTCGTAAGATCGAGACATCCCAATGAATATCTCAAAGCACGAGCAACGTGTTTTGCACGAACTCGCCCTTGGCGGGGCGATCCACTTCGAACGCCTAGAAAACGGCAAAATCCACGACGTCACTTGTTACACGCGCGACGGTCATGTCCTGACCGACTGCAGCCTTGGCGTCTTCAAGCGCCTTTTGAAGCGCCGTTTCATTCGTTCGAAAAACGGCAGTCCTTACCGCGCATCCGCGTTGGGGATCAAATCTGTGCGTGCGCAAATGAACCAAAGATAGGAAAGAAAAATGAACCATATGAAAATCGAGGTCATCGGGCTTTTTACCCAAGTTCAAGTTAGTTCCGACAAACAAGCAGACACCGCACCCCTGAGCTTTTGACCCTGTCGCAATTCTGGATGCAGCTTGAGTTGAGGCCCGGAATCGCAAAGCCGCTCGATGGTAAGGCGATTGCGGTCGCACTGATCATGCAGCCGGAGATGACAAAGTAATCTTTGGTTAGGCTCCGTAGTCTGCACATACCCTTCGCCATCCAATTGGCGGAGGGTTCTTTCGGCTACACAGTGCTCAATCTTCTTTTGGGAAATACGTCTTCCACCTCGGCTCTTGGCCTAAACTCGGTGCAGGGAACTGGCAAAATCTTGCCGGGGAATTGGCAACCCTCTTTTCATTTCAGATTGGATTACCGTAAAAGCCTCGAAAGTCTTCGAACAGGCAAAGAAGCGACTTGCACACCAGCGCCCGCAAAACGAATACAAACCTGCCGATTTTGCTCGGCACTGCCCGAACCGCGATTGCGTTGGGGCTTTTCATTCTTGTTTCTGCCTGTGCCCAAAACCCATCCGAAAGGGAACTCAATCCGGAACGTCAGTCAATGGCGTTGCGCGAGGTTTCACAAAAGCAGGCCCGGGGGCAAAGGGTGTGGTGCGTACCCTATGCACGAAGCCTCAGCGGCATCGAAATTCGCGGCAACGCCAAGGACTGGTGGAGCAAGGCGCACAATATTTTTCAGCGGGGCAATGAACCGGTTGTCGGTGCGGTGATGTCGTTTCGGGCTACCCGAGGGATGCCGTTGGGCCATGTGGCTGTCGTGTCCGACATTGTCACCGAGCGGGAAGTTATCGTGAACCACGCGAACTGGCACCGCAATAAGGTATCATTGAAAATGGGCGTCAGGGACGTATCCAAAAACAATGACTGGACGCTGGTCCGGGTCGAAAGTCAGCCGGGCCGGTATGGCAGTTTCTACCCGGTGAACGGATTCATATATCCGATCGCTACCAAGTAGCCCAAACTAATTTCTCTTCTCGTTCGCCGTAGACCCGTAGAATACCCCGCGCGCAATTCTCATCCCGGTCGTTAAGCACGGTCACTGACCGTCCTCGCACAGAAGACGAACAGTGGCGTCGCTCGACATCTCAAAAAATTCAAAGCTTGATTTGTAACACCCGTTTCGGTCCGGCAATAGCAATTGGTAAGTTTTCACCCGAACGGCGTTACCAGAAGGCAACCAGACAAAACTTCGCCGACATTTATTGAGCTTCGATCTCCGACAATGGGAGGTTACCGTGGCCAAAGCTTTGCGCCAAAGATGCAAATCTTTGGGCGAAATGCAAAGCTTTGGGAGCACCTACAACCTGTTGTGGGTTTGCGCATATCGCCGCGCCTATGCTATTGATTTAATTCATGAAATTCAAGTGAGCTCGCCCACAACTTTGCGCGACGTTTGCGCAAAAATTTGCGCGATTTGCCCAAAAGCTTGCTCACTCACCATTTTGGTGTCGGCTTAAATCCTTCCGAAAGTCTCTTTTAGTTCTACGACTTGAGCTACATCCAACATTCGGGTTGGCATACCTCGCAGTGCCAAGAGTAACTTGGCTGTTTCTTCCAGCTCTTCTGCTGCACAGACCGCTGAGAACAGATCCTTTCCTGAAACGACGGGGCCGTGATTAGCCAACAGAACCGCACTATACTTGCCGCCCAATTCGCGGATCAAATCACCGGATTTCGGATCACCCGGCTTGACGTATGGAACCAGTTTGACCGTGCCGACGCGCATGACCACGTATGGTGTAAGCGGTGGAATACAGTCATTGGGATCGGTGTCTTCCAGGCAGGACAGAGCAGTGGCCCAGGTCGAATGCAGATGAACCACGGCGCCCGCTTCTGGCCGCGTCTCATAGAAGGCTTGGTGCAGAAAAACTTCCTTGGTCGGCTTGTCGCCGGAGACGTGGTGCCCATCCAAATCAATCTTGGCGATGCGCTCGGGATCGATATTCCCCAAGGTGGAGTTGGTTGGTGTCATGAGGATCCCGTCATCAAGACGTGCCGAGACATTGCCCGCAGTGCCGACGGAAAATCCACGCTCAAACAGCGAGGCGCATAGCTCTGACATCTGCTGCCGCAAAGCCGATTCATCCGAACTCATTTGCCTGCCTCCATCATTCTGAGCGCCTTCGCGAAAAAGTCCGGAGCGCCAAAGTTTCCAGATTTTAGAGCCAGCGCAATGGTTTCAGTTTTTCCGACGCTCAGGACAGGTACGCCCGGGTCGATCTCTGGACCAATTGACATGGCAGGAGACCCCAGTGCCTCAGATACGACCTTGGCGACAGCTCCCGACGTCTCCCCTCCGGCAACGACAAGGCGCTTATAGCCCGTTTGGACAAGTTCCCGGGTAGTTTCAGCAAAGAGATTGTCCAGCTTTTCCGCCACAGTTTCCTGTCCGAATTGACTTTGGATCGCGCGCACCTCTTCCGGGCTTCCTGATGAGTAAGCGAGGGGGGCCTCACCTGAATGCTTTTCAAAGAAATCCAGAAGCGTTTGCTTAGTCACATCCCCGGACATGACACCCGGAACATTGATGGCGAACGTCGGATTGGATTCCGCATGAACATCGATCTGTCCGCGGGTCGCACCTGAACATGATCCTGCAAGGATGGCGGCGGGTCCAGCGATACCTGTGAACACACTACCACCTCTTTTGGACGACGCTCTTCTGACGAAGTTTCTGGGTAGACCCAATGCTATCCCGGATCCCCCGGTAATGAGCTGGGCATCCTTCAGAGCCTCACCCCAGGCCAGCAAATCCTCGTCCGAGATCGCATCACCGATTACAAAGCGTTCGTTTGCGTTCTGCAAAGCATCAGCAATCGCCTCTAGCCCTTGCTTCACGGTGTCAACTGGCACTAACCCAACCGCTTCTTCGGTCTGATGCTGCAACCAACGCCTGATGTTGGCATCCGTCATCGGAGTAAGAGGGTGATTTTCCATCCCAGACTCGTTCAACGGCTTGCCAAGCACAAAAAGATGGCCCTGATAAACCGTACGCCCCGTGGTGGGAAAGGCCGGACAGAAAACCACCTTTTGCGCACTCAGTTCATTAGCCAACGCTTCCGCAACGGGGCCGATGTTTCCTTCTTTAGTGGAATCGAATGTGGAGCAATACTTAAAGATGAACTGCTCGCATCCTTGATCTTTAAGCCACCGCAGAGCGCGCAAGCTGTCCGCTACCGCTTCCTCAGTCGGTGCGGTGCGGCTCTTGAGTGAGATCACACCCGCTTCGATCTCCTCGTCGGCTGGGGTCGTTGGAATACCCGGGAACTGAGCCGTTCGTAATCCACCTTCCGGCTCAACGCCCTTGGCCAAGGTGTTCGCAATATCACTCGCACCAGTGAAGTCGTCTGCAATGACACCGATTTTCATAATTCAATGTCCCTCGTCGGTCCTGGATCCAACCTATGGATATGTGGTGCCGCACCGACGGGAAAAATCTCACGCACAAGTGGATCATGGCCGGGCACGATAAGTCGAGGATGCGAGGCCAACCTCTCCAGGGTCTTGAAACCATCCATCATTTCCTGCAAATCGACGACGATGGGAAAGGCTTTGCGTGCCATGAAATTCTCGTAGTAATGCGAGGCATCAGAGGCGAGCACCATCCACCCGGCTGCCGTTCTTACGCGAACACATTGCAACCCGCGCGAATGCCCACCGATGCAGTGTACCGTAACCCCATCTGCAATCTCGGCTTCTCCGTCGTAGAATATGACCTGGCCTGAATAGAGACGCTTTACGACCTCGCAGACATGGTCAGCCGTGAAAGGCGCACGCAGGTGATCATGGCACATGCAGGGACCTGTAGCGAAGGCCATTTCCGCCGACTGCATGTGCAACTTCGCGTTAGGGAACATATGCACCCCCCCTGCGTGGTCATAATGAAGGTGGGTCACGATGACCTCAGTCACCGCTTCCGGCGCGATGCCTAGAGGCCGCAAAGCCTCGCGAGGGTCCATCGCGATGGGACGACCACGGGCGGCAGCCTCATCGGAGTCGTAGCCAGTATCGACCAGAATGACTTTTTTGCCGCGTTTGAGCACCCAAACGAAGTAATCCATCGCATGAGGCGCGTTGTGATTGTCATCGATGATGAAACTATCAGCTCGCGTCCGGGCATTTCGATCCGCGTATTTCACGGCGTGAATTTCCCAATCGTTCATCGGATGACCTCGGAATACTGGTGAACTACCTTGGTGGCGATCATATAAGCCACTGCCGCATCAAAGGATTGAAAATGCGCGCTTTCTAGGTGGGCAGAGAACGCCACGCTGTCATCATAAACCTCATAGAGAAAAACTGTCTCGGGATCGTCGCCGAGGCAAACGTCAAACTGATGGCATCCGGGTTCTTCACGCAAAGAAATTGAAGCGTTTTCGACCATCAGCGGCAAGAAAGCTGCTCTCGTACCGGGTTTGAGAGTGAAGGTGACAGTAACCGCAAACATCAGACAGAAATTCCTTTTAGGCGTGAGTAAGCGCGCTTTGCGACGGGCAGTTGGCTGAGGATCAGACCAATGTTGAGCACCAGCAGAATGGCCGCACCGGGTCGTGAAAAGAAGACCGAAAGATCCCCGTCCGACAAGAACAGCGACCGGCGGAAGGTTTCATCGAACAGACTGCCCAGAATAACCCCGATAACCAAAGGCGCGATTGGGTATTTCATCAGGTTCATGAAATAGGCAACTGCGCCGACGCCAAGCATCAGATAAAGATCATTGATGCCCCCACCAACGCTGAAAGACCCAATTGTTGTCAGAACCATAACGACGGGCAAAAAGATGGTCTGCGGGATGGCAAGTATTTTGATAAATACCCGAGCGGTGAAAAGCCCCATCAGGAACATCGTCAGCGAGGCCAACACCAGGATTGCAACCACGCGCAGAATGATTTCGGGGTCTATCGTCGGGCCCGGGATCACGTTGTTGATCTTGAAGGCCCCCATCAAAGCGGCGGCGGGTGGTGAACCGGGAATGCCCAACACCAACAGCGGGATCAGCGCGCCGCCAATACAGGCGTTGTTTGCAGTCTCAGAGCACAACAGACCTTCCAAGGAGCCTTTTCCGTACTTGTCGCCCTCGGTAGATAAGGTCTTGCCAACACCGTAGCTGACCCAACCGGCTACATCTTCGCCTACTCCGGGAAGTGCTCCGACCCCTGTCCCAATCACGCCTGACCGGCCAATGGTGGGCAGGTAGCGTCGAATTGAGCGAAGGTTCGGAAGGATACGACCTTTCAGGGCCAGAACTTTCCCGGCCTCAACGTGCGTCAAACCGTCAATGATTTGGGGGATCGCAAAGGCCCCCATCAAAACCGGCACGACCTGAAACCCGCTCAACAGGTAAGACCAGCCGAAAGTATAGCGCGGTTCAGACAACAAAGGGTCGAGTCCCACCATGGACATCGCAAGCCCGATCAGACCGGCGATCCATCCCTTAATCACCAGGTCTTCGCTCATCAAAGTGCCAGAAAGCAGAATGCCGAAGAGGGCCAGCAATGCTTTCTCCGGGCTTGCGATGTTCTTTGAAACCAAAAGCAGCGCCCAGACGAAAATCAAAAGTGTGATGGTCCCGATAACTGTGCCAATGAAACTGGCCGTCGTGGTCAGCCCAAGTGCTTCGCCCCCTCGGCCCGCTTTGGCCAGAGGGTAACCATCCATGGCTGTTGCCGCGCTGGCTGCCGTGCCCGGAATGTTCAGCAAAATAGACGGGTAAGAGCCGCCGTAAATCGCGCCGACATAGGCCCCGAGCAAAGCGATGAGCGAATAGTCGAGCGGGATTTTGTTGCCGAAGAAGCCCGTCAGGATCGTCACGGCCAGGGTTGCCGTAAGGCCGGGCAATGCGCCGAACGTGATGCCCAGGAATACGGATGCAATCAAATACAGATAGGTCAGCGGGTCCACTGCCAGGCCCACGAATGCAGTCCCAAATCCAGCCAGTTGCGAAAGAATAAAGTCCATCCGGTCAGTCTTTCCATGGCGGACGAAGCGTCACGTAGTAGTGGTATTCGATTTGCTTGAAGATCAGCCCGCCGCGCGCGGGCACGTTCTGCCGGAAAATAAAGGCCATCGCACATACGAGGATGAGCGGGGCAAGTATTGCCACCAATGGAACGAACCGCAAAACCCGTTCGGAAGTCGCTTTGGTCAACACCACTAGTGTTAACGCGACCCACAAGGCCAGAGTGAACCAATCATCACCGTGTGCATTCCAATCCGCCTGAGCAGGAAACACGGCGAACGCAAACAAACCGGTGACGACAACTGCGACACAGGCCACCAAAGCACGCCGCGCATGACCTCCGTAGTAGCCGTAAGTCAAAGCTGTAATCAGCAACCCAGAACACAGAATGAAGTCCACTCTGGGGACTAGTCCGACGACATATGCAAGAAGGATCAGGCCGATTGTTGATGCTCGATAGGCTTCCGACTTATCCCATCCGATCCCCAAAGCACTGAGCGCGTTTTGGGCTCCACCTGAACGGATCGAAATAGCCAGCAAGACGAGGGACAAAACAAGTAATCCACCGAAGATGAACAGCGGTACAATTGCAGCCGAGTTGTACCAATCAGATCCACTTACACCTGCGCGGTTTTCACCCCAAAGCGGGATGTCCGACGTCTTCCAAAGGAAAAAGGTGGAAATTGCTATCAGACCAATCGATGCCCAGAAATCGCGCGCCCGCATGATCAGTGTATCGTCAGGTTTGTCCATTGCCTGCCTCTTGTCGGAAAGGGCGCGATCAGGCGCGCCCTTTCAAAAGTGATCGGATTATGGCTTCTCGATACCCAGCGACGCCGGATCGACGGTCGCTGCGCCCAGATCTTGCAAGGTATAGGCAAAGGTAGCTTCGAGGTTCGCAAACAGCTCTTGAGCTTCTTCGCCGTGTTGACCACCGACATCATAATTGTTTGCAGAGGCCCATTCAGCCACGGTGTCGGAGGCAATCGCTTGCTCGAAGGCATCACCAAGCGCGGCCTTTACGTCGTCCCCGGCTGAACTGTGAACTGCAAACCCGATGGCCTGTTTGAGCGGCAAATACTGATCGAGACCGTCATAAATACCAAAGGCAGAAGGCACTGTTGCCCCTGCAATCTGCGCATCTTCGGGCGTCAACATCGCAAGCGGTTTAAGTTGACCGCCTTCGATCAACGGGGCCTGTTCAGCTAGAGAAGTCACAACCAACGCAACTTCACCCGCTATCGCTGCTTCCTGCCCTGGCGCTGAGCCTTTGTATGGAACAAACTTGAATTCTGCACCGGACCCTTTTTCGATGGCCAGAAGGTTCAAGTGGTGGATCGAACCTGCGCCGGAAGCCGCCGCTGGAATAGTGCCAGGAGCGGCTTTCGCAGCGTCGACCAGTTCTTCCAGAGTATTGTAAGGACTGTCCGCCGGAACCGAGATCAGATCAGGTGATCCGCCAACAATGAACGGATACCAGAAGTCAAATTTCTTATCCCAACCACCCTGCACAGCAGCGGTGACGTTCGATTCAGACAAACCGACGAGTGTATAGCCATCGTCTGGTTGGTTCATCACGTAGACCATCCCGTTGGAGCCTGCGACACCACCTGTTTGGTTGATCACATTGATCGAGACCGGAAGGTGTTTTTCCATCTCGGCCATGATCATTCGGTTGATCGTGTCCGTTCCGCCACCGGCCCCCCAGACCACGGCTGTGGTGATATCTCGATAGGGGTAATCCTGCGCAGCAGCTGCGCCTGCAATACCGGTCGCCATCACAGCCGCGGCCGCCAACTGCCCTAGCTTTAGTTTCATTTCCAAGTCCTCCCAAACATCTTTGCGTTTATTATTGCATTTATTTGCGTATACATTAAAGAATGCGTTGTCAACGGACTGTAGTGAGATCTGCAATCGCGCTATGAATACGAAACGGGAAGGAAGCGGGCTAAGATGAAAAAGAATTATGATGTGGCAGTGTTCCACGGCGACGGAATCGGCCCTGAAATTATGGCCCCTACTCTTGAAATTCTGCGCCGGCTCTCAAGCAACAATCCCAGCTACGAATTGGTGTTTACGGACGCGCCGGCAGGCGCATCCCACTACGCAAAAACTGGAGAATCGTTTCCTACCGGGTCACTCGAAACTGCACGCAACGCCGACGCGATTCTGCTCTCTGCAATGGGTTTGCCGGATGTTCGCTACCCTGACGGAACCGAGATTTCACCGCAGATCGATCTGCGAAAGCAACTGGGACTTTTTGCAGGTGTGCGACCGGTGAAGGTATGCAGCGGACAAATGACCCCCTTGGCGCTGCCCCCCGGAAAAGAGATCGACTTTGTCTTGATACGCGAAAGCACAGAAGGACTGTTCTTCACCCAAGGCGCTGGCGAAGTTACTGAACACGAAGCACGTGAAACTTTGCTGATCACTCGTGAGGTGTCCGAAAAACTGTTCCGTTTCGCGTTTGAACTCGCCCAGAACCGCAAAAGAACCGGGCGCGGCCGGGGTCGAGTTACATGTGTCGACAAAGCCAATGTATTCCGCGCCTTTGCATTCTTCAGATCGATGTTTGATGCAGAAGCCGCCCACCATCCCGATTTGCAGGCAGACCATGCTTATGTTGATGCCACCGCACTGTGGATGGTCCAAAAACCTTGGGAGTTCGATGTCTTGGTGACCGAGAACATGTTCGGAGACATCCTCTCCGACCTTGGTGCAGGTCTTATGGGCGGTCTTGGACTGGCTCCATCAGCGGATATCGGGTTGAATCACGCTGTATTCCAACCCTGCCATGGTTCCGCTCCAGACATCGCAGGACAGGGTATTGCCAACCCTTTTGCGATGATCCTGTCCGCAGCAATGATGCTTGAATGGTTGGGTTTGACCCATGATCACCCAGGCCTGTCCAATGACGGCGAACGATTGCGTGAAGCCGTGGAAAAGGTGATTGCGAACGGAAAGAACCTAACGCGTGACCTAGGTGGCTCCGCCGGAACGCAGGATGCAGCCGCGTCGGTATTGGAAGCATTGTGGGCATGAACACTCGACAAACCATCAGAGTCGCGTGTGTGGGTGCGGGGTATTTCAGCAGGTTCCACTACGAAAGCTGGTCCCGAATGCCCGGAGCGGTTCCGGTTGCATCCTGCAACCGTGATATAGGCAAAGCGAAAGAAACAGGACTGGCCGCTTACGATGATCTGTCAAAAATGCTGGAGGCGGAAAAACCAGATCTCGTGGACATCATTCTTCCACCTGTGGCGCAAGCCGACGCCATTCGAACTGCGCTGCATTCGGGCATAATGTGGCTGATCTGCCAAAAACCTTTCTGCATGTCATTGGATGAAGCTAAGAAGATCGTCTCAGAGGCTGAAGTGGTTGGTGCAACTATTGTTGTACACGAGAACTTTCGCTTTCAGCCTTGGTATCGTGCAATCAAGGTGGCTATGACCGAGGGTCGAATTGGCACACCTCTACAAGCGACTTTCCGGCTTCGGCCCGGCGACGGCCAGGGACCGCGCGCCTACCTTGACCGGCAGCCGTACTTTCAGGACATGCCACGTTTTCTGGTACATGAAACTGCTGTTCACTGGGTAGACACATTCCGATTTTTGTTCGATGCGCCCAGCGCAGTTTATGCAGACTTGCGCCAAGTTAACCCCGTTATCTCGGGCGAGGATGCAGGTTACATCCTGTTTGACCACCCCAACGGTTTGAAAGCTCTGTTCGATGGCAACAGATGCCTTGACCACCGCGCCAAAAACCCGCGTCAGACCATGGGCGAAGCTCTCATCGAAGGAACAGAAGGATCACTGGTTCTTTACGGCGACGGTTCAGTAGAATTCCGCGGTTTTGGAAAACAGGAGCGACAGCAGATTTTGCCTCCAAGCGATCATGATGGATTTGGAGGAGACTGCGTCCACGCCTTGCAAACTCACGTCATTTCGGGCCTTCTACGGGGCACGCCGCTGGAAAACACGGCCCGAGATTATTTGGATGTGATCCGCATTGAAGATAATATCTATCTCTCAGCTGCGGAGGGACGAAAGATCAACCTGGAGACGCCGTGAAGGATCAGGACGCAAAAACTCTTTCCAATACACAACGCGCTGTTAGGGATTTGCGGCGGATGATCCTGTCTGGCGAACTTGCGGCCGGAACTGACCATCTGGAGTCAGAACTCGCCGAGACCCTTGGCATGTCCCGCACCCCGATACGGGAAGCTGCGCTGATGTTGGAAAGCAAGGGATTGCTGGAAATGCGACCCCGCAAGGGCGTGCGGATACTGCCCGTTTCATCAGATGATATGCGTGAAATTTACGACATATTGACGGAACTCGAGAGCCTCGCAGCACAGCGCGCTGCCGAAGCGGGTTATTCAGAAGATGAACTGACAGTACTTGCCGGATCAATTGCAAAGATGGACCAAGCCATCGAGGCCGAAGACCTTGAAGCCTGGGCCGAGGCCGACGAGTTGTTTCATCAGGAGCTTGTTAGGTTGGGCGGCAACAAACGGGTCGAAGCGATTGTCGCCATGATGAGCGACCAGGTACGCCGCGCGCGCGCAACGACGTTGTTCATCAGGCCCCTGCCCGTCAAATCCAATGAAGATCACCGGGTTGTTTTTCAAGCGATTAGTGAAGGTCGTCCAGATACCGCCCGTGAACGTCATCGAGAACACAGGCTGCAAGCACAGGCTATGCTTTGCGGGATACTTGAAAAGCATCGGCTTAACAGCCTCTGATCTTCTCACATCCGGTCATAAATCAACTAAAATAGATGCTTGTTTTAGGCACCGAAGGCGCTCCGAATACCTGCCTAACACGGCAGTCCATCGTTAAGTCCGGCAGTTCTGACTTACTTTTTTCAGGTCACTCAACCAATCACTGCATCGACGGGGTTGCAATAGTACGATTTCGGATTAATTTAGTTCGATATCGTACTATTGGAGAGTCAAGATGCCAAATCGAAGACGTTTTCTAAAGATTCTAGGCGGAGGCACAATACTGGCGGCAACCGGCGCGGTTGCGTTTCTCGCTACACGCACGCCGCATGACGCGCTGGCTCCGTGGACGCCAAAACCGTATGGGGTATGGGCCTGAACCAATTGCCACGCCCCGCTGGACTCTAGAGACACGAATTCTGAATGAAGCCTGAAGATGAGACCAACGAAGTCTACCGGTTCTTCACCGAGGTCGGGATCATCAATCAGTTGATCTCGACCAAGCTAGAAGCGTTCTTACCTGGCAGAATGACCGCAACCCAATTTGGCATATTGGGCCACCTGGTCCGGCGCCCCGACGGAGAAACTCCGCTACAGCTATCGAACGCGTTTCAAGTGCCCAAGACGTCGATGACGCACATGCTCTCCAGCCTTGAAAATCATGCCCTAATTACCCTTGAAGCCAACCCCAATGACAAGCGTTCGAAAATTGCCCGGTCCACGCCGCAAGGCGCGGAGTTTTTGAGTGCTTGTATGGAACAGATGTCAAAAGCGCTTGGTCCAGTATTGTCCGAACTCGGGTTCGATCCATTTCACAATTCGCTGCCGAATCTGACGCTCATACGCAAAGTTTTGGACAGCGAACGGGACTAAGAAATACCAACGCCAACCAGAATACGAAGCCAAATTGTTAGAACATCATGCAATCTCCGCCCGGGGGAAGCGGCGGTGATCCTTCAGGCAAGGTGGGCGTGTAGTCAAATGTCACAATCTTTGCGCCACCGTCGAATGCCACGAACAATTGGTTTGATCCTGGCCTGATGGCGATGCCTTCCGGGTCGGTTCCAAACTCCAACAAGCTTTGCTGGGCGAGTAGTTGGCCGTCTGCCGTGAACTCATACAAGCTGTTTGACCCTTCCCAATCATCAACAATCAACATGTGACCGGTACGCGGATCAATCGCGATTCCTTGCGCCTCACTCAACGGAGGAGAAAGCTTCATGGTATCCAACCTTGCCGTCAAAGCACCCTCTGAAGTGAACCAAGATAATCGTTCAGGGTCATCTTCCACGGTCACAATCTGCCCTTTGGCATTGATCGCGATCCCTTCAGTATCCGCAAACCCACCTTCAAGTTCAAAGGGTGTTCCTAAAGCGGTTCCTTCCTTGGTGACACGTTGGAGTCTTCCAAGACCGTCGCCAACCAACAAGTGATCCCCTTCGATAGCAATTGCTTTGATCCGGAAGAGATCACTGGATATTCGGCGCAATTGATCCCCTTGCAACGTAACGAGAATTGCCTCGGGTCCCTCGTTCGCAATCCACAGCCCGCAAAACGTTGGATCGTAGTCAAGACTTGCGGGTTGATTGAGCTCGTAGTGCCCTGTTTCGCGAAGATGCAATGCTGTGGCCGGGGTAGACACAGCAAAGATCAACAAGGCTATGGTTCTTGCAATCAATCTAGATGCTCCTAGAAACTGCAATGCAAAGGTGTATCGGTGTCGCGAAGATTCAATGCAAAGAACGCGTGATCTCCTAACGACAATGCGCATCAATTTGCCTGATCAGAGAGACTGAGAACACGAAAAATCTGCACGGGGTTACCGATCCCCTTCAGCTCTCTTTCTTCCAGTTCTTCTGTCTCCACATAATCTTCTATGTCTAATAGCGCCCGTTGGTTCAAAAGGATCTGCCCGTCGCTGGCAAAATCGCAAAGCCTCGATGCAGTGATCACCACGCCGCCGATAGCGGTATAGTCGGCCCGACCATGAAACCCGATAAGCCCAAGGGTTGCGTAACCGCTGCTGATCCCGATACCCAAACCCATCGCATGCCCAAGCCTCAGCCAGGGTGCTCGAATTCTGTCAAAGGCTTCGCTTATTGCTTTAGCCAACCGCACGGCTTGCAGGACGGGTTGCTCGCAGGGAACCGGATCATTGAAGAAGACCATCAAACCATCTCCAGCTCGGTATCCAATCGTCCCCTTGTGTTGGGCAACTAACTGACCGACGTCATCGTGGAATTGCTGGAGAAGGGTAATGACATCTTCCGGCTCAATCGCCTCGGAAATGGCGGTGAAATTCCGGATGTCGCAGAATAGGCAAGAGATGTATTGACGATGGGTCCTAAGAAGCTCGTCAGAGTTTTCTTCTACGACAAGCTCCGCCACCTGAGGAGCAAGGAATTGTTTAAGTCGCCCTAGCCTGTCAATCTCGCCTTCCTGGCGCTTCACCTTCTCTGTCAGCCTTTCGTTCAAAGCCTCTATTTCACGCGTCTGGTTACGAACCGTGTGGTTTAACGCGTCGAGAATGAAGTTTTGGTTTAGCAAAGCCGCAATCACCAAAAGCACATAGGCGAGCGCTTCTACGCGTTCGTCATAGCCAAAATACAGTGTGATAATCAGTATAGCGGCAGCAATTCCACCAAGGACGAGTGGAAGCTCTTTGGCATGCCGTTTCCGGTCTCTCCACAAGAAACTGACCGCCAACAAAGCAAACACCCACATGAGCACGGCTTGCGCATGTGGATTTATTGAAAGCGCTTCATAGCCAACCAAATAAGTCAACAGAATTCCAGAATAGCATGTGGCCAAAGAGGCAAGTGCAGCCAAAACTGCTCCGATCCCTATTGGCATCGAAATTCTGAATTCCTCCGTTGCCACGCCGATACCATCGGCTACAGCACGCGACGAATGTTCCGCGGCGGAGTCACTTCTGTTCTCGGGATCAGACATGGTCCTCGTTTGCGCTTGGCCGCTGCCAGAGTACGTTTGAAATGATGTTGCGTCAAAACCGCCAGCCCCTAATTGGACGGTCGAGGTTTTTTGCGAAATCATCACCCTCAGACAAGACAACCTCAAGTTTCACATTGGCTGGCAACAGAGGTAAAATTAGGAACCTGACCTTCAGTAGAAACCAATCTCGCTTACATCTACGCGGGCCTCGTGATCGCGCCCGAAGGCTACAACTCCAACTGAAGTGATTGCGTCTGCAACGGGAATAGCGCGTAACATGGCACCTGATGCCTTGAAGCCTGACAGAGGTAAAGAGACTTCGGTCCATTCGTCAGAAGTTGCGAACTCGGCCTGATAGTATTGCCACGGAAGCACCGTGCCACGTGTTCTGAGGTGAACAAAGTACAGCTCGCCGTTCCCCCGTACCAACAGCCTGACGCCTGATACACTTGCATCTGGCCTGTCAGTCAACTTGCGTCGGAACTGGATGAAGCCGCCGTTGTTTTCTGTACTGACGGTTCCGGTCAACCGTGCGAATGCAACATCACCTTCCGAACTAAACTGCACCTGACCTGAAGAAACTCCTCCCATGACGGTGTCGGCAACGAAGTCCCAACGCTTCTCCGGAGACTTAGAGAAGTCTTCGGCAAGATTTCCATCAGCCTGTGCCATTGTAAATCCGATGATAACAAGACCTGAAACGAGCCCAGCGAAGTTTCCACGCATATCGTTCTTTCTCAGTTCAGTATTGTAATAGAAAGGTTCAAGACAGTGGCAAATGCGACCCATGCAAAGTACGGCAGGAAGGCTAGTGCAGAAATCCGATCCGAATTCCTGACCTTAACGATGAACACAACGATGACAGCCAACAACGCGACAATGACCAAAAAGGCAAACCACGGCAGTTGCAGTACGAAAAAGGTCGGGGACCACAAAAAGTTCAGACCCATCTGTGCCCACCACAGCTTCATGGCGGTCGAGCTTCGGTCTGTTTCAAACTGGCGCCAACCCGCCATAGCGATCAAGACATAAAGCACCGTCCAAACCGGCCCAAAAATCCAATTTGGTGGATTGAAAGCCGGTTTAGAAAGCTGTGCATACCAATCGCCGGGTGCAGTCAGTGTCCCGATCAGGATGCCGCCTCCCACCATCAGCGCAAGGAATGCTATGCGGATCAACCAATTCGACATTGTTGGATAGCTTTTAGCAGTCCTTGGTCGTCACGTTCACAAGTGCTTCGGAAGAGAAGGTCGCAGTATTAGTCTCATCCGCATCGGTATATGACACCGTGGCGCCTGCGATCTCCGACCCTGTTACGGTGATTTCGCGTTGCCCGATAGTGTCATCGACATCGATGGTAAAGGCGAGATTGTCCCCGACTCCGAGGGAGGCGATCTCAAGCTCAATTGTATCTTGCCCATCCACGACCGCTGGAATTTGACGCAGAGCATCCGCACCCTCAACGAATTCGAGAGGTTGGAATACCTCCACGCCCGCACCCTTTTGGGTAACGTCGAAAATCAGACGCCCGGCAGATTGCGACAAGTCAATTTTGACGGTCGAGGCTTCTACTTCGCAAGCTCCGACATTTTTCAAAACAAAACGGTCTTTGGGTGCGCCTTCTATAAAGCGAATTTGTACACCAGCCTGAAGCGAAGTAGCTGCAAATAATCCAAGGGTCGCCGCAAGAATACTCTTCGGGAGCATATTTATCTCCTTCCTTATTGGTTCTTGATAGATACGCTTCGGCGGATTTCTTGGATCAGACTTATGCCCCTTGACTATGGTGGTTTGGCCGACAGGGCCTTTCGAAGTTCCATGCACCGCTGTCAGAATGGATAAGTCAAAACATGCCGTTTTCGTTCTCGCTGTTTGCCGGAACCTCCTGAAGAACGTCCCAGTGCTCGACAACCTTCCCATCGACATCCAGGCGAAAAATATCGATCCCTGCGTACTCGAGACCATCGGGCCAGATTTGGTGGCAATGCAGAATAACGTGGTCGTCTTCAGCAAAGGCACGTTTGATATCCACACGCTTTCCCGGGTATTCAGCAGCCATGCGCTCGAAGTACTCGACAAAGGCTTGCTTGCCGTCGCCAACATGCGGGTTGTGCTGCGTATAGGTATCACCAACAAAGGTTGCTATGGCCTCGGCAGGTCGACACTCGTTGAACATCATTTCGTAGAAAGCAATGACGTTTTTTTTGTTTGTTCCGAGGTCCGGCATGCTGATCTCCAAATCGACGTTTGTACCGCCCAAAAACGTTGGTCCGCATAATTCTTGGAAACAACCTGGCAAAGATCTCGACCACTAACTGGCAAGAAGCTACGCGCTTGATTTTGCGTTCCGACTATTTCGAGGGTTTGTCCCTTACTCGATTTCTTCGAAGTCTATATGAATATGATTTCCATCAGGATCGGCCACATGGATTTGGACCATTCGAGCGCCCGGGACGTCAGTTTTGCGGTACTTGATCTGACTCGAGCTCAGTTTTTCTTCGAATGCGCTCAAGCCCGTGGCTGAGAGCGCAAAATGCTCGAGCTTGAGCTTCACTTCGGAGCCGACGTTAGGTGTTCCTTCGTGACCCACAAGGTGGACCACGGCGTCATCACCCGCATACAACCAAGCTCCGGGAAACGGAAAATCAGGGCGGGCCCCGAGTTTTAAACCCAGGACCTCTTCATACCAAGTAACCATCTCAGGCAACCTTGTGGTCACGATATTCACATGATCCAGTCGCTCAATTCTCATCTAAAAACCCTCAAGCACGAGCTTTCCTTTGGCCTTGCCGCTTTCGAGGATAGCATGCGCTTTTATTAAGTTTGTAGCATTGATCCTACCAAGTGTTTCGGTCGCTGTAGATCTGATCCCTCCATCATCTATCAACGCGGCGACCTGATTCAGGATTTCGCTTTGACGGTTCATTTCGCCAGTCCCAAAAAGCGACCGAGTGTACATGAACTCCCAATGCAATGAGATCGATTTGGGTTTGAACGGCGCGATGTCGAAGGTTTCAGGATCATCAATCAACCCAAAGCGACCTTGAGGTGTCATCACCTCTCCAGCTTGAGACGCATAAAGCTGGGAATGGTTTGTTGAATAGACGAAATCCACATTTTCGATACCCAGAGCCTCGAGTTGTGTGCCAAAATGTTCTGCGTGGTTGATGACGTGGTGTGCGCCCAGCCCTCGAACCCAGTCTTGTGTCTCGGGTCGGGACGCCGTCGCTATCACTGTCAAGTCAGTGAGAGCCCGCGCCAATTGAATGGTGATTGACCCGACACCGCCTGCGCCACCAATAACCAGCAACGTATTGGTTCCGCCGGAAACGGCATCTTGGACTCGCAAGCGGTCGAACAGCATCTCAAAGGCAGTAAGCGTCGTTAGCGGCATCGCCGCAGCCGCTTTCGCCGGTATGGATTTTGGCGCGGCTCCGACAATACGTTCATCCACCAGATGAAACTCGGCATTGGTTCCCGGTCGGTCTATTGCCCCGGCATACCAAACTGCATCTCCCGGACGGAAAGTCTCAACCGTTTCGCCAACTGCTTCGACGATGCCTACTGCGTCCCACCCCAAAATATCAGGTGCTGGACCTACAGGAGCACGTTTTTGCCGAATTTTCGTATCGACCGGGTTCACTGAAACGGCCTGCACTTTCACCAACAAGTCATGCCCCTTCGGCGTCGGTTTGTCGGCCTCGAAGTCGATTAAGGCGTCCGCCCGATCAATCGACCCTGTCTCACGGTATCCCACGGCTTTCATAAAGTGCTCCTTTGTTCGGTTTTGTATCAACCGATGACTGTCATTTCATTCAACGTGAATTCTGCAACGGCACCCTCTGTTGCTTCCAGGTAAGCCGCAAGGTGCTGAGCACCCATGTGGGTTTGCCAAAGCTCCCGGCTTTGCCAGTTTTCGTAGAATACGAAATGGGCCGGGTTGCCGTTGTCCTGATGCAGGTCGTAGTTAATGCAACCCTCTTCGGCACGGGTTATGTCGATGAGCTTGATCAACTCACCCTTTACAAGGTCGATCTTGTCGGGGTTGGCTTTGATGTTGGCGACAATTGTCAGCTTGGCCATTGGAATAGGTCCCTTGTGTTCTTGAGCGATGCGCTAGATTTACGCCGCAGTCTTTTCGGGATAAACAGGGCGAGATCGAACATATAATCCGGAAATTCCGTTTAATGCTTTTAGACAATCTTCGCTTGTTTCTGACTATAGCCGAGAAAGGCAGTCTTGTGGCCGCAGCGCGCGCAACAGGGATGTCGAGCACGACAGTGTCCGAGCGACTCGCGGCTCTGGAGGCACACTACGGAGTGGTTTTGTTCAACCGCACCACTCGTTCTATTAGCCTGACCGAAGAAGGCCGTACACTAGCCGATGGAGCAAGAAACGTACTCAGTGAGGTTGCGGACCTGGATACGCTTGTTCGGCACGGCGCCGAAACTTTGTCTGGTCCAATTCGCATAAGCGCGCCTATCGATTTGGGGCGGAGCTTTGTTTCCGAGGTTATTGCCGAATTCACCGAAGAGAACCCTGCCGTCTCAATCGAACTGTCCCTCTCGGACGGCTACGTCGACCTTGTAGGCCGGGGTTTTGACCTCGCCGTTCGCTTCGGCAACATCACAGACAGCTCGCTCAGATTACGAAATTTAGGAAGCTACCAACGTTTCGTATGTGCCTCCCCAAGTTACCTAGCCTTATTCGGAACGCCTGAAAAACCAGAAGATCTATTGAACCACAACTGCTTGGTTATGAGGTTTGGCGACATAATCGACAACGTTTGGGAGTTTGGATCAGGACCAAATGCCCAGCGCGTATCGGTAAAAGGAAATCGAATAGTCAATGATGGTTCACTCATCCGCGAATGGGCGATTGCAGGTCATGGGGTCGTCTTGAAGTCGGAGCTGGATGTCGGCGAAGATGTTCGATCTGGCAAACTTGTTTCTGTCTTGCGCGACTTCCTCCCACCGCCGAAACCTTTGCAAATGATGTTTCCGCCGAGCCGAGCCCAACCACGTCGCATAACGGCCTTAGCTGAGCATTTGCGTCGCAAATTTGGCGTGAGTTGAGGCCGCAGGGGAAGTCACTAATCTGACAGCCGTTATGTTTGCTCAATGAATTTCAAAGTCGCGTTTGCTAGCTCTGCCCCAGCATCTTCTTGAATGAAATGCCCCGCTTTAGGCAAAACAGTATGATTTTGACCAACTGCCCCAGGGATCGACTTTTGGAACAGTTTGTCTACCCCCGCCATGACCCTGTCGTCTTCTCCAAAAACAGTCAGAAACGGGGTGTTTAGGGTCTTGAGGGTTTCCCATGCGGCTCGGTTGGCTTCAGAAGCTGGATTGTCAGGCGAGTCGGGCACCAACACTGGAAACTCGCGAGCGCCTGCCAGATAGCGCGAATCCGGAAACGGTGCGTTATAGGCTGCAACCTCTTCATCTGAAATCTTCGATGTTGTGCCGCCAAATACGATACGGCCCGAATTAAATTCAGGCACAGATTGTGAATATTCCCGCCATGAAAGAAATGCCTCACCCAAGGGCACGTCACCGGTAGGTAGGGCCGTGTTCGCCACAACCACACGAGAGAAACGCTCGGGCATACTCGCAACCAGCCGCAAGCCAATGAGTCCGCCCCAGTCCTGACACACCAATGTGATGCCAGTCAGGTCAACTTTCCGCAACCACTCGGACATCCAGTCTACATGGCGTTGGTAGGTGTAGTCGGATCGCTCGGTGGGCTTGTCCGACCGTCCAAACCCAATCAAATCAGGAGACAGTACTCGATGGCCCGCATCTTTGAATAACGGAATCATGTGCCGATACAGGAAGCACCAGGTTGGCTCTCCGTGCATCAACAATACGGGCGGTGCCTGTTCCGGTCCCTCGTCCAAATAGTGCATTCGGAGACGACCGCCTTCGGTATTATCCACATCAAGATAATTCGGGCCGAATGCGAAATCTGGCAACCCGTCAAACCGATGGTCAGGTGTTCGAAGGAACTTCATTGTGAACTCTCCAATATGCCGACGGTATTGGCCAAGCAACAGTGATCGATAAAACAAAGACGGTCCAGTACCAGCGTATGTCGACGTCAGGTTTGCATTTGTTCGCCGCCCTTCTTCTCTTTCTCGCAGCGAAAGTCCATTTGTATAGATCTCGGATTTTCTGCTCCAACAAAAGGATTGGCCTCCAAGACCTCATCTTGCCAGTTCTTCTGAGCTGAAGCAGAGTTCATTGTACGGGTCGCCGAGAAGCGGCTCAGAAGAAAAGCGCAAGTCCGGTCATTGAAACAACCAAGAAAAGGAGAGTCATGATTCCGCCCGAGCGAACGAAATCGACCACCCGATAGCCTGCTGGGCCCATGATCAACGCATTCACCTGGTGTGTGGGGATCAAAAATGAGTTGGACGTTGAAATTGCCACGGTGAGAGCAAATACGGCCGGGTTACCACCCGCCGATACGGCAATAGAAACCGCCAGCGGCACCAGCAGAACAGTTGCACCTACGTTGGACATGACCAGCGTGAACGCCGTTGCCAAAACGGCGATCCCTGCTTGCAAAGACCAGATCGGCCACCCCTTCAGGAGGGCTAACACATGCGCGGCAATCCAATCCGCAGTGCCAGTGTTCTGAACTGCTTGGCCCAACGGGATCAGCGAAGCCAGTAGAAAGACTGTGCTCCAACTTATCGACTCGTAGGCTTCGTCAATCGAGAGCACCCGGCTCAACACCATCCCAATAGCGCCGATCAACAGGCATAATGACAAGCGCAGATCAGAAAACAGAATTAAGCTCAACGCTATTAGGAAGAAAGCAAGCGCCCATCCGACCTTGTGTGGGCGTAACTCTTCTTGGGGAAAGTCCGAAGTTACGACGACAAAATCCCTGTCTGACTTCAGTCGTGTCAGACGGTCCCATTGCACGTGCACGACACACGTATCACCCGCCTGCAAAGGGACTTGCCCGATATGCGTGGCTGAATGATCTTCCGTTTCTACATGGCTCAGTGTTTCTTCGCCGCGCTGAATGGCCAACAGAGACAAACCATGTGTCTGACGGAGACGCAAATCAATCGGAGTCTGGCCGATCACTGAAGAACCGGGCGGAATAACAACCTCTGCCACCCCTGATTGGGTCGCGGCGAAATCATCTGCAAAGACATCCAGTTGGGGCAGAATCTCTAAGCCATAAGGCTCAGCGAACTGATGCTCAACCACACGGCGCAGGCCAAGCACTGCAAGCCGCGCTGGCGCTTCGATCTTGGTATCAGCCATCGGCGCGATGACCTTGTGGCCGCGATAGGATGTGCCGAGAATGTATAAATTATGGGCGACCATGACATCCGCGAGCGTTTGTCCAATCAAGATCGAACCTTCTGGAACACGTATCTCGAACATATCAGCCCTAAGCCCATAGGTGTTTTCGACGTAGGTCTGCATGGACCGGGCTGAGCTTGCGTCTTCTCCACGCTCTCGCTGCGCTGGAAGAACCCAACGACCAAAGAGCACAAAGTAAAGCACCCCTGTCAGCACCAGCATCACACCGATAGGCGTGACTGAAAACAACCCAAATGTCTCCATTTGTTGGTTAGCCGGAAGAGATGAGTTTGCCGAAACAATCAGGTCGTTCAAAAGGATGAGAGGCGACGACCCGACCAATGTGATCGTACCACCCAGAATCGCGCAAAACCCCATGGGCATAAGCAACCGACTCATCGGTATTTCTGTACGCGCTGAGATGCGGCTCACAACGGGCAGAAAAAGCGCAGCAGCTCCCACGTTCTGCATGAAAGAGCTGATCACACCAACCGTAGTTGAAATTATCGGGATTATCCGAGCCTCTGTCGTGCCTCCATTCTTGAGGATCAGGGCCGCAACCTTTGACATAAGCCCCGTCTTATCAAGCCCAGCCCCGATTACCATAACTGCGATGATGGACATCACTGCGTTCGAGGAAAAACCTTCAAAGAGCTTTGATATATTGGCAAGATTACCCAGCCCCGGGAGATAGCTCAGTGCACCAAGCAGCACCATTACAAGAATTGCTGCGACATCGATCCGTATAATCTCGGTAACAAAAAGTAAGACGGTAAAAGACAATAGACTCAGTACGGCTATCATTTCGTATGTCAGTGTCGGTAATTCCATATCGCACTCCCAACCTAACGTTACCTGACTACCAGCAAATACGAAGAACCAACTCTGCGCGTCAGATAAGGCCAAGATCCATCAGGCCGACTCACGCAGCTTGTTTTCTCGGACGTGATATCTGCTGAAACCTGGATTTCGCCAACCCAAAGAGACGCTGGTGACAAACTCCCAAGCCTCTCTTAACCATCGTAATGCAAAATGAATTTTCACTATTTCTCGAGTACAAACACTTACATATTCCGTATCGTCATTATTCATATGGACTCGGCGCGGACCTTCGCTGCACTTACTGCCAGCAACAGCTTTGCGGGCTATGCTGCCCTAGGCGCGAGTATATGCTGGTCATTCCTGTCTGTCGTCGGAAGTTTTGGGTTAGTTGACGTACTTTGCAAGAAGTGTCTTCACAGGCAACGAGGCATTCAATCGAGTGGCCAATAAGAACATCCCTCCAATCTTTCGCTGAAGGTAAAGAACATCCATTGGAAGCTGGTGTGGGAAATACCCGGCCTCAGCCAAAGCCATGCCTTCTTTGTTCAAGTGGTTGGAGAGCGCTCGGTCGGAGAAATCAAATTCATCCGCAGATAGGATTGCGTCAAAAACGCTGCGGATCATTCCGAGGATGCGGTCGTCGTATGGGCCGTCGTCTGCAATAAGCTTCATTTGGATCGCAGCCCTACGAAGATCTGCATCATCCTCTAGTAACCCTGCGCGTAACAGATGCGCGTAACTATCGATTGCATATGGTTGCAGCGCACGTGACGCGCCAAAATCCAAGAGACTAATCTTCCCATTATCTGGGTTGTATCGGTAATTGGCAAAGTTTGGATCGCTTTGAATGATGCCGAAGTCAAAAATCTCGCGTAGCGTGAGATCGACCAGTGCCTCGGATACTTGATTGCGTTCCAATTTGGTCGCATCACTCACTGCTTCGATTGGGCGACCTTCCAGAAAGGACATCGTCAGAACTTCTGAATTGCTCCAATCCGGATAGAACTCTGGGACTTCGAAAGCTTCATCTGCCTGTAACAGTTCAGCAAAATAGCGCAGGTGTTGCCCCTCGCGTTCATAATCCGCTTCTTCATGTAATTGTCTGCGCGCCTCTTGGATATACGGACCCAGATCAAACCTTTTGGGGAGCAGACCCGACATCCGAACCAAAGCAGCCACGTTGGCAACATCGCTGTCGATACTGCGCGCGATACCGGGATATTGCACTTTGATCGCCACGTCGCGCCCGTCTTTCAATGTCGCACGATGTACTTGCCCAATGCTCGCTGCCGCTATGGGCCTAACGTTAAAATCTTTGAAGGATTTTCGCCAATCTGCACCCCAAGCTCGGTTCAGGACGTCGCGCAATTGTTTCGGTGGCATGAAATGCGCCTGATCTCGTAAACGCGCCATGATGTCAGCCAGTTCAGGCGGCAAGACCTCACCTGCATCCATCGAAATCAACTGACCCACCTTCATCGCGGCGCCTCGCATGCGAGCGAGTTGATCCGCGACTCGTGTCACGTTGCCGGGTGTCATCAACAATCCACGCATATCGGGTCGCGCGCCGCGACCGATCTCTCTTAGGGCGCGTGCTGCCATGTTCCCCGCAATGCCTGCCGTCATGCTGCTTAAACCGGCAACACGGACCAAACGGCTTGTAGGAACTGCCAAAGGGGTTGGTGAGGATTTAGGGTCGGTCATCAGTACTCACCAAAATTCCGTGCCCGGAGCGCCTTTTATGCGACCCTTCAAGTTTTCGGTGACCCAACCTCCATAGAAGTCCCCGGGTTGCGGGATCACCCGGTACTCACCAACAAAACAAGCGTCCATAAGTCCGGCGTAAAAGGCGAGATAGCCCTTAATCCGTTCAAATTTGATGGTTGGTGCAGCATAACTCCACGCAGCTTTCTTAGCCGCAGCTGCCCCGCTCTGAACGTCCCAGTAGCTCGCAACACCCTTCCACTCGCAGAATGATCTACCCGAGGCCTTTGTCAGAACGGCATCAATGTCTTGCGGCGGAATATAATACGTGGGGGCGTGGTGGGTTTCGAGAACCTGAAACGCCTGATCGGTTTCCACGATTGTTTGACCGCCGAGCTCGATCCGCACTCGATGAGGCACTGCCCGCAGCGCAGGTGGTCGCGGATAGTCTTGGACGTTTTCAGTTGTCCAACCTGTCATTTCGAACCTTGGTTATGAATCGGTTACTCCACGTGAACTAGCGCGCAACCAGCGCTATTCTAGCGAGAAAGCTTTCAGCGTATGGCAGGTTAACTTGCACCAAAATTGGGCTTAGTGTCAGCTTGGGACGGGCAACGTTATTTGACCGACTTTGCAGCCCGAACCGTCGAAATGAGTGTCCTAAATCTACCAGTTTGCCAATAGTTCGCCCATGCGCTCTAGGCCAAGGTCGAGGTTGGCAGCAGCACCTCCCCCCACACCCAGTCGGATGTGGTTCTGCATCCCGTAAGACGAACCCGGTAGTAGAAATGTCCGATAGGGATCGGCGAGCAAGCGTTTGGCGAACACGTCGCCATCAATCCCATCGAGCCGTGCCAAACCAATTAATCCAGCCTGAGGTTTGACCCAATCGAGGTTGGGCTGATCGGCAACAAACCTATCCAGGCGTTCCAGCGTTTTCATCCCAGCTGCCCGTGCAATTTTCAAAGCCTGATTATATTGGTCAGACCTCAAGGCGATTTCGGCAATGACTTCGCCAAGAATATTCATAATTTCGCTCGAGTTTTCCCGCAGAATAATAGCGTCCCAAATGAGATCTGAATCACGGCATATCATCCAGCCGGTGCGTAGCCCCTGGAGCCCCAGTGCCTTGGAAACGCTGCCCGTCGTGATACCCCTTGGATACAAACCAGCAATCGAAGGGGCACGGGACCCGTCCCACTCCAATCCCGCGTAAACCTCGTCAACAACCAGCCATGCACCTACGCGATCTGCGATTTGGACAAGCCTTTCCAGCTCTGCTTGTGTCATCAACTGCCCGGTGGGGTTATTGGGGTTGGTCATAAAGATGAGCCGCGTGCGCGCTGTTACTGCGGCCTCAACTTTGTCGAGCGGCAATACCCAACCAGCCCTCTCTTCGCGGTCGACAACTTTTAGCGTCGCGCCAACTGCCTCTGCCAATACGCCCGCTTGTGGCCAGCCCGGGCGTTCCGTTACGACTTCGTCGCCCGGTTGGACCAATTGCATGAATGCAAGATAATTGGCTTCCGCGGCGCCGGCGGTGATCAGAACGTCGTCTGGCTTGCAAACATCATACAAGCCAGCGCGGTCCAAAACATGCCGTCGTAAAGCAGGCAGACCCCGAAAGCTCTTTTGGTTCCAATCCAACGGCAGCGCTGGATCCAGCGCATCCATGAACTCACCCAAACGCGGCGACTCGGACAAGGAAAACCCAACGAAAGCTTCTGGATCCGCTTCCGTGGTATCCAGTAGGTATTGAAAAAGTGTGTGTATCTTGACTTTCATGCTCTACTCAAAATCTTTGTAGTCAATCAGGGAGAGAGTCTTTGCAAGCAGAGGGATTTGTCAAAGGGCGACCGATTGACCTTGTGGTTTTGGACTACGGGCTGTTCAAGGTCCATTCCACTGGCCGCATCATAGGTATCTGCGGGTTTCTGATCCGAACAGATTTGGGAGAAGCAATACTCATCGACACTGGATTTCCTGAAAAATACGCCATTGATACCGACGCCGCGGTCAAAGAAGATCGATTGTTCGAGTTTGGCGAGGTTCTGAAGTGCGAACCAGATAATCTGCCACGCGCACAGCTGGCAAAACTCGGGCTTATTCCGTCAGACATTGCATTACAGATTTGTACGCACTCCCATATCGACCATATCGGTGCATTGGGCGACTTTCCAAACAGTCCCATTCTCATCTCCTCTGCCGAGCGAGCCTTACCTCGCCCCTTGTATTGGGGCGATATGCGGCCGATGGAATGGCCCGAGCAGGATTACCTGGTTATTGATGACGACGTAGAGATTGGGCCAGGTATCTTCGTTTTGATGGCACCCGGTCATGCGCCTGGCCAGATCGCGGTAATGGTCGATCTTCCGTCGAGGGCGATTTTATTGACCAGTGATGCGATTTCCCGACCAGCAGAAATCGACGAGAAGTTTGCCGGGTCTTGGGACGAAGATGCAGCAATTGCCAGCGCAGACAGGTTGATGCGTCTGGCATCCGAGCGAGATGCCTTTGTAATCTATGGGCATTGTCCAAAGCAGTGGGCTGTTCTGAAGAAAGCACCAGAAGTCTACAGCTGATCCCACCCCTTGGACCATTTTTCCGGAAAGTGATGTCGCACCAAAGAATTATCTGACGTCGCGCCCTTGGTTCAGAATAATCACATTCCCACTGGAAACATCCCCTGCCGGTGAAATGAGAAAACCAACCCAAGAGGCGATTTGCTCAGGTAGCATCGCATGACCATGTGGCATGGCACTAACGGCTTTCTTCAAGACTTCCTCGGTCAAGACATTGAACAACGGTGTCTCAGTCATGGCAGGTGCCAGAGAATTTACACAGATTTTATCCTTTGCGTATCGACGGGCGAGGTCTTTTGTTAGAGTATCCATCGCAGCCTTTGACGCACGGTAGTGCGGAGGGTCAAAAACATCGAAATTGTAAGCTCCGTTCGATGAGATATTGACAATCTTTTTGCTTCCTTCGCGTTCCAACATCAATTGGACCGCCTGCTGGCAGCAATAGAAAGCAGAATTAAAATTGATTGCCATCTGCTTTTCGAGTTCCTCGGGCGGAATGTGCGGGAAGTCGGACATGAAGCAGGTGCCTGCATTGTTTACCAAAGCATCCAGACCGCCATGCGTTGTCTTAATGCCATCAAACGCCTGAGCGATAGCCGAATGATCAGTTAAGTCAACGCAGATTGGCGTGAAATTCGAACCTAATTCTGTCGCCAGTTCACCTAAACCCTCCTCATTGAGGTCCAGTCCAACAACGTGGAAACCGACTGCCGGCAATTGGCGGCAGATGGCTTGCCCCATCCCTCCCGCGGCGCCGGTCACAACAGCTGTTTTCATAGTAACTCCTCTGACCTCGGCCTCGTATGAGGCACAATAGAGTATAGTATGAACCTGGCATCCCTTTTACATGAAATTGGCACGGTTCAATTGGGCTTGAAATCACCGCTCGTCCGCTTTGGGCTCAGTTTGGTCATTCGCAGCTGTCTGCTAGGTAACTGCTCTGCGAAAATTTCCAACATTGGACTTTCGAAAATCGCTGATGCAGCGTGGCCTTTTAGGCGCGTCAAAGGCTGCGCGGCATTGCATCGGGTTTCCCGTTTGCAGCCTCTCAACGAGGCGGAATTGGCGCGAACTTAAGTCTGAGCACTTGGACCGTAGTGCCACAAACGCGAAAATTCATTGCTTAAGCGGACGGCGACCTCCGTGGCGGCTACTCCAAACCAAAATTTTGGCTGCGTTGCTCTAACGCGATACGAAAGTTCAAGTTCCAACTAGGGACTAAGAACAAACCTGACGGCGCTACATTTGCTGCATTCTTTCGCCGGTGTGCGTGGTTACGACCGTGTTATCGATCCGCCGTTGGCGCGTTGTCGGGTACTTGGCGACCTTAATCCAGCGCAGGACATTGCGTCGGTAAGACGGGGGCAATCGCTCCCATTTGTCCAGGTTCAATACAACGGATAAATCGTCTGGGACGATAAGAGCATCGACATCGTCAAAAGTTCCAAAGCCCTGAAGCTTTACCGGCTTGTATGGAAGCCTCTCCGGCGGGGTGCACTATGCCTTCTTGCCCAAGGCGCTCCGCCCTATCTTTGTAGCTTTTGGACCAAGCTTGCTGCTTTCGCGGGCTGATCAGTTGCGCCGTCCGGTCTTCATCGATTGTAAATCGTCTTCCATCAATCCAACCATGCGCGATCAGCGCATCCAGCACCTCGTCCCGACTGACATATTTCTGCGGATGTGCCGCCTTCCACGTGATCAGGCGGACGCTATCACGTTGGGCAAAATGCGTGCTCAGCCAGTCCCAAAGCTGATCACGGGATGTGACCTCAATATCTGTGATGCGCCACCATAGTGTTCATGCTTATGTCATCCGTCGCAAAAAAGCTTCAGCCATCTTCAAGTGGTTGCTTTTGACCTCTGGTGACATTCGCCCAGCCGTACGGCACATCATCGCCCATCGGGGATTGCCAGTCAGTCTATCGCTGTGTTTCAGAATAAAGCGCCAATAAAGCCCGTCCCAAATGTCGGACCAAGGCCCCTTTCCCCAATGGCTCATTTTGCGAACATAGTTTGAACCCGAAAAGTACGGTTTGGTGGTGATCAACCCGCCATCGGCATGCTGGCTCATCGCGTAGGCATTAGGAACCATAACCCAATCATAGCTGTCGACGAACATTTCCATGAACCAGCGATAGACATGATCCGGATCAATTTCGCACAGAAACATAAATCCACCCAAAACCATGAGGCGTTCAATATGATGACAATACCCTGTCTTGAGCACCCTTTTGATCGTGTCGTCCAGCGGATCAATACCAGTGGTTCCGTCGTAGAAAGCGCAGGGCATTGGGCGGTGATGGCCCCAATGATTTGTAGTGCGCATCGGCACACCCAGGCTCTCATAAGTCGCGCGCATAAACTCGCGCCAGCCAATGATCTGGCGGATAAAACCTTCTACCGAATTCAAGGGAATGCCCTTGCGATCCGCATGCGCCAGGGCAGCGTCCAAAACTTGTTTTGGCGCCAACAATCCTATGTTCAATGCTGGCGTGAGAACGGCGTGCCATAGCCAGTTTTCGCCCTCAACAATGGCATCTTCATAGTCGCCAAAACGTTCGAACCGCCGTTCCAGAAACTGCGCCAGCCAGTCGGACGCAGCTTTGTGTGATGTCGGATAATACAACGTATCCAGGCTGCCCAATGCTTCTGGAAAATCAGCAAGAACGCTTGCTTTTGCGGCTTCATCAACTGCGTCATGGGAAGGCCAATCGATCCAAGGCAGGCTGCCTAACAGCGCCTTGGGCACTTTCTTGCGGTTTTCCTCGTCAAAGCTCCACTGTCCCCCCGTCGGTTGACCGCTGTCCATCAAAACGTTCAAGCGTCGGCGTTGGCTTTTGTAGAACTCAGCCATGAGCCAACGTTTTCGACCGAGAGACCAATCCAGATTGTCGGCCCGCGTATTCAGAAAGCCAGGCGATGGCTTGATGTCGAGCGTGATGCCGGTATTGCTAGCCGCCGCCCGCAAACGTCTTTCCGCAATGAAGTCTACCGGATCAGCTATCATCATTTGGCTGACACCGCGATCACGTAGGTTTTGAAAAAGTCGCAGGCACGCGCCCGACTGCCGCTCAAAGGGCCAGATCGCGGCATCAATGCCCTTAGCGACCAAGCCATCGCGATAGCGCGCCATAGAGGCGCGGTGCAGCCAAAGCTTTTGTTTATGCATCGTGGCTGGGTAATGCGCATCGCCAAAGAACAGCGGGTCTTCGAAAAGCACAACAGTGTCTGGCCCGGCGGACAGACCCGGGTGTTGGGCAAACAATTGGTTGGGGAGTAGAAGGACTGCAGAGGACACGAGCTATTCTCTTTGTTGGGTGGCTAGGTTCAATTGGCCTAAGAGCGACGGGATCTTCTTTCGAAGGCTGAAGAATCCGGCCCTTGCATGAGGCCATGTCATAGCGTCGTACGGCAGCATTATCCTATTCAATGATAGGCCTGCGTCTCTCAATAAAGGCTCCGCACGATCCAGCCATGACCGAGTGGGGCCGACAGGCACATAGGCTGTTGCAATGGTCGTGACGCCGGCATTCCGTGCTGCCTCGATCAACGGACCACACCAATCCTCAGCTGATTTCGCGTGTTTTCCATGGGGTTCCAGGGCGCTGTTCATCGCGCCCTTGGCAAAATCCTTTGCGGCGTCCCCCATCGGGTTTGGAGACCGACCATGCGTCGCCAAAAGTCCAATCGCGGCAGCAGGCGATGTCCGCACTAAGCAGTCACTTGACAGATCATCCTCTGTCAACAGCAACAGATAAGGGCTGTCTGCGGGAATGAGCGGGATAGAAAGTGGAATGAGCGGGTGATCTACCGGCTCGGTCAACGGTTCTGCAAATTTGGCGAGGCCTTTTGGTTGAAACCGTCCTTGCGTGTATTTGGCAATATTATCGGGTCGCGCGAGGTAGGTTTTGCCTTTCGTGTGCAATCCGCCGACCCACCGCCAGCTCAGCGTGTTTGACGCGGGATCGCCATCCAGCAAATGCCGCAAAAAGAAGTCCGCGCCAAGATGCCAGGGTATGTGGAGCGTGAAAATCCAAATTGATGCAAACCACATGCGCGCATGGTTGTGGAGGTAACCGGTCGTCACCAGTTCCCGCGCCCAATGATCGAAACAGTCGATGCCGGTATTGCCGTTCACTGCATCGTTGAAACGGATCTCTAAGCCCTGATCGAATTTTAGTCGCTCTAAAGCGCTCAACAGATCCCGTTGATAATGTGCCCAGACGCTGGGCCTCTGTTCCAGCCAGCCCTTGAAGTAAGTGCGCCAGAACACTTCTTGAACGAACTTCTCCGCCGCGTCGGGATTATGTGACGCTAGTACAGTTGCCAGTACCTCTTGTTCCGTTATCAAACGGTGGCGCACCCAAGGTGACAAACCCGATACATTGCTGCGTTGATCGGTCCCAAAATCGTAGTTCCGCTTACCTGCGTAATGCCGACCGGCGCGTCCTACGAACTGCTTCAGCCTTTTAAGGCCATTGGTTCGTGTGGGCTTGAAACTGATCGTCTCTTTCGCTTCCCCAAGTTCTGGAAAAATCTCGGTCATGCGGCCGACCTGCATTTTTTCGAGCAGTAATTCACTTCATCCCAAACTTTTCCCCATTTCTTGCGCCAAGTGAAAGGGCGCTGACAGACCGGGCAGATTTTCTGGGGTAAATCGGCTCTCTTTCGCATCTTCACCAATGGTCCCCCAAAGGCAGGCCGAGTTGCATTTGATCTTGAGAAGCCCGCGCGACTTTGCGAGCACTCCGCCTGGTCTTTCGGCTCGCGTGTTTTGTCACGATGGCTCGCGCTTCGGAGCGAAACTCCGCGCTTCGGCGGACGCTCCAAACCCGCTCGCGCGCGGCCTTAGCCGCTGCGAGATGGTCAAAAACACGCGCTGGATAAAGCGTTCCAATGATTTGTTTCGCGCCGTGAGCTTTCCAAGGTTCATGGATATGCTGATCAGTGATGTGGGACAATTCCGGCAACCATGTCCGAATGAACAATCCTTCTGGATCCTGATCATAGCCCTGCTTAACCGGATTATAGATGCGAACAGTATTGATGCCGGTGGTGCCTGATTGCATCTGCACCTGGTTCCAGTGAATGCCCGGCTCGTAGTCAGTAAACATGCGCGCCAAATGCTCACCCGGGGCCCGCCAATCCAGCCAGAGGTGATAACTCGCCGCGGCCATCACCATCGCGCGCATCCGAAAGTTGAGCCACCCCGTTGCTTGCAACGACCGCATACATGCGTCCAAGAAAGGATAGCCCGTTTCGCCGTTGGACCATGCAGCCAAGAGTTCGGCATCTGGCGCTTTCGGTCGAAGATCGTCGTAGAGCAGATGCAGATTTTCAAACTCAATCCGAGGTTCATCCTCAAGTTTTTGAATAAAATGGCAATGCCAATGCAATCGGCCCGAGAAAGAGCGAAGCGATTTGCGCCAGTCCTTTGCTTGCGGCGGCAATCTTCGTCTCTGCTTTTCAGTCGCTTGCGACACCTCGCGCATCGAAAGCGCACCCCAAGCCAGGTGGGGCGATAGCCGCGAACACGCAACAACCCCCTGCAAGGGGCTGGACATTTCGCGTTGGTATCTTTTGCCACGGCGGGTCAGAAAGCTGTTCAGACGTTCCAAACCCGCAGCTCGTCCACCTGCTGACGACCAACGCATAGATCATCCCGCAAGCCGAGGTCGTGCCCCGTGGGAATGTATCCTGGTTCTACGCCGATATGCTCTAGCGCAACTGGTGAAGAAACGGGCAGAGCCATAAACCTATCCCAACTTTCCGCCCAGCCGTCGCGAGACTTGAGCCTCCGAAAAACGCCATGGTTTTGTACTTCGCGCCACCGCACGCCATGCTCCCTGCACCACGCAGCGACCTGACGGTCCCGCTGATACGTCCAATTATTTCCAGTTTCCTCATGTGACCAGAGCTCGTCGATAAGACCACGATCTTTTAACTGGGAAAGGACCTCCACAATTTGCCCGATGCGCACAATGAGCGGCTGGCCCAGTTTCCCAAGGTCTTTTCGTAACCCAGCGATTGTCTCAGCAACAAAGTTCCACTGCCGTGTTGACGCGTCGGGTTGCTGCCAAAGCTCAGTTTCAACCACATAGAGTGGCAGAACTGGCCCGACCTCAGACGCTTGCGCTAGTGCCGGATGATCCGTTACCCGCAAATCTCGTTTGAACCAAACGACCTGCACGACACCTCCATTGTTCAAGTAGTGTACGAATGGCCACTAAAAATGGATCTTTGTTAAAGTCGTCTCCGCAATTCGCTGCTGACGTGGCTTTTGCACAAAAGCCATTGGCCTTCGGTACTTGAATGTTGGAAGTTTCTGCGAGCGAGACTGACACCTGCGAGGAGGGGTCATAGGAGTGCTGTGTGCGCCCGAACTCGACCTTTTTCTAAGAGGACCATTCAGCAAAAAAAATTGCCTCCCGGCGACGCCACTCACTTTCGTCTCCAGGAGGCTAACCAGACAGATCTGGCTACTACGTGAGCAAAATTGACAATACAAACTTGCTACACACGCCGATACTTGAATCTAAAAAAACAACAATTCAACATTTTTTACGCGCGATAAAGTAATTTTTCCCGCGTGTTACATGTTTGCTTGTGTATCAGATCTTGCCGTCACGCCTCTGAAGACAGGGTCCCATTGTGCGAGTAGTTGGTCACTAGGTGGGACAACACTGTCGTAAATGAGTAGCCAAGCCATTCTGGTTAACTACGCATGTCCAATTTCGCATTCCAAATAGTCTGGGCAGTCCCATGACCAGACTATGGCCCGGGCTGTCTGTCATCCCAGATCAAGACGGCGCGGGCATTTGGATCACTGCTGCGTTCTTGCACTGCCTGTAGCAAGCGACTGCTTGGGGCTCAAAGCGGTCATACGCTGCACTTGTCATGAATGACTGCTATGCGGACAAACCCGCCTGATGCTAATGCAGCAAACTTGGTGGCCGCACGTCCATCAAATCAAGGTCTACGTCGCGGCAGTGCGGCGCAAATTCCCGAAAGCGGACGTTCAAGTGTGCCAAATCGGCGCAATTCAAAACCGGTCGTTCCCTGCGCGGGTGTCGAGCGTCTGAGTTGCGGACAAAGCCGACCTCGGTACTTCCAATTCTTTGGGGTGCTCGGACGCCTTATTCACTCTTGGAAGGGAATGCTGGTATAGGCTCCGACTTCGTCATTTCCTGTGCGTTCGTTGAATGCTCTGATCATTTCGTTTGTAGCTTTGGCCGCTTCGCGGTCCATGCTCTCGAGATCAAATTCGGAGAACGGGAACTCTGCAGCTGAGTCAGGCGGTTGCTTGGGCATTTGCACTGGTGCCGGGAAAGACTCTTCGTTGGGCACTCCTTGGCGAGTACGAATACTATCTTTGGTTACGTTCCAGGTCATGAAGTCCGCCGCCAAGTCCAATGGCCCATCATATGTCTCTCGTATTGCTGAATAGACAGCCAGCGCAATGTCATGATCGTTTTGGAAGTGGTAACAAACCGCCAATCTTGGTTCAGTTTCAGACATGATCTTACCGAATGCTTGTGCGGAAGTGTGCCCCTGAGAGCCCACAAAAATTGCTTCGGAAGGCGCAAACCCATATTTCTCGATCATGAATTCGGGAGGGGTGAAGCACTCATGGATTGCAAGGTCCGCACCCGCCGCATGCTCTCTCCACCATCGTGTTGGAAGCGTATCAGACGAAAAAGCAAATTTTAGTCCGTTCCATTCAAGCAGAAAACTCACTGCTTGTTCACCATGTATGGCCGGCAGGGTTCTGACCTGAACACCGTTTTCGTCAAAAATGACGTTATTTACGATTTTCCAATCGAATTCGTTGACCTCAAGTTGTAACCCACGGGGATCGACCGCCGCCCCACGAGTCGCTTCTTCCCATGCCCACATTTTCTTCATGTGATCTGCCCAAGACTTTGTTCCCCACTCAGGTTTGATGCCTTCGGGTCCCCAAAGACGAACAGGCGTTAGGCGGTTGTTTACGGGGCCGGTGAAGTAAAAGGCCGGAAAATCACCAGCGTGATCTAGGTGCAGGTGGCCCAAGAAGACTTTATCCAGCTGATCCAGTGGAATCCCAAGCGCCATGATCCGTTCATAGGATCCCTCTCCCATGTCGAAGATGAACTTTTCGCCATTACCCAATTCAACTAAGAAACATGCCGCAGCTTGCTTTAGGCGCGGCTGAGGCATACCGGTTCCACAGGCAACAACTCGCATTTCGTCAGGACCAAGAGACTCGGTTCCCGGATAATAAACAGTTTGGTTAGGAAACGGCTCGGTCCTCGACCATTGGGATGGATCATTGCTCTGCGCGACCACAGTGTTTGCCGAAGCCAAAAAAACCGTAGATATGAACGCCAAAATACAGTTTTTATTTTGCGCGGAAAAAGCCATTGCAATTGCCTCCGATCAGGGTCAACTGGAATTTTAAACAGTCTGAAGCCGATTCATAATAGGATCGCAGATTTTGAATGCGTCTGGCAAGGTTTCAAGAAATTGCCGGATTTGCGGCATGGTTTTCTTTTGATTTTAGTTGCTGCTTTGGGCTCTGAGCAGTAAGTCAGCCCGGATTATGCGAAAGACAGCTTCCGAAAATCGAATGTCGGCTCACAGGGACAAGCTGGTGCAAACGCAGGATCATCTCAATTCTCGTAATGACCGCTTTCGGGACTGGGTTTGAATGCGACCTGCTGCGGCGCCGCAAGTCCGCTTCGAGCCCATTTTGCCAATGCTGCGCTCGCGACCAATGGCCGCTCACGGGTTGGCTGTGATACCCGCCGCCTCTACTGTAGCACTATGACGGGTGCCCTGATTTCTGAAGCCTTACCAATTCGCTACCGTGTCTCGGGCATGGACTGCGCCAAGGATGCAGCGCAGATCGAACGCGCGGCACAGACCGCGGGCATTGCGCCGGACGCAGTTAAGGTGTCGGCAGCCACACATATCATGACCCTCACAGTCCCTGAGGCGCGTTTGCCCGAGATTGAAGAAGCGGTCGCGACAACAGGCTACGGATTTGATCGTATCAAGGATGGCGAGGACGCTCAGCCCGGGGCGGTGCATCAAGACCCGGCATACCGTCGGGCGCTCTGGATCGTCGTGTTGCTAAATGTCGGCTACGGCGTGATTGAAATGATCGGTGGGTTTATTGCGGGGTCGCAGGCAGTCAAAGCCGATGCGCTCGACTTCATTGGCGACGGTCTCATCACGTTTCTTGGCCTGCTTGCAATTGGCTGGAGCCTTGTCTGGCGGGCGCGCTCAGCTTTGATCCAAGGCGTTTTCCTCGGCACGCTCGGATTGGGTGTGCTCGCAACAACGGTTTGGCGCGTGTTCACCCAGACCATGCCAGACCCGACCCTGATGGGGGTATTCGGTATCGTTGCTCTGGTCGTGAACATTCTCGCGGTACTGCCGCTCATGAAGTTCCGCAAAGGCGATGCTAATATGCGGGCCGTTTGGCTGTTTTCACGCAATGACGCTATCGGCAATGCTGCGGTCGTTGTGGCAGCGGTTTTTGTCGCGTGGCTCGGCAATGGTTGGCCGGATTTGCTCGTAGCCTTTGGGATTGCCGGACTGTTTCTACACTCATCTTGGTCGATCATACGTGACGCTAGGGCCGACATGGCGACTGCCGGTTAAACACACCAAAACGGACCACCAGTACGTATCGGCCAAAGGCGGCTAAGTCCGCAAGTCGGACCTTGGTACTTCAAAATTCGCCGCGCTTTGCATGAACGGCCGCTTTTATTTCTGCTCCGCAGTTGAATACCTCGGCTGGCATCGTTGCTGCACCCGCGAACGTTTTACCCGGATCACTTCCGGTATGGGCTCTGAGCAGCTATTCGCTGCAATCGGCCTGAACGACTGCTTTGCGGACGAAGCCGCCATTAGCTGCACTGCGGCGCCCGAAGGCCTTGTGAGGGTTTGCTTTCTGTTCGAAACTGGTTTGCATAGTAGTTGTACAATGTGACTGGAAGGTCCGCTTTTGGACCTGAACTGTAAGCTGAAACAGCAGCAGGAATGTTGTTCCAAGCCCAGTTTGCAGGATCAGAGCGCGACAGTGCCTGAGCGGTTGGGTGCGTATGTTGTGGAAGCGCCTGCGCATCCATCGCCTGGGGGAACGGAACTCGTAGGTCCACCCGGTCAACTATAGGAGCCACGAACTTTCTAGTCGTCTAAGTCTGTCGCTTCAGCCTTTCGGAATACTATCAACGTCACAAACAGCCCACCAATGAGCAACATGTGAGCCGCTGCGGTAACGCCGAAAACGAAGTAGCTTCCAACTATGAGCGAGAAAATCGCACTCCACATCCAAGCCAACATTTGCATCAAAAAATGTGCAGTAGACAAAGATTGGTTCTTAAGTGGGTTTTTGGTTTCATCCATTACCGAAGCCCATGCCGATTTTATGTTGAAACTACTATCCATGGTTTTTCTCCCAGATCTAACTGAAACCAAACCCACAGACCCGAAAAAATAAACTTAGTAGGCGCTCCGCCATTTGGCAAAACGATAAGGCGAAACGCCGGTCGTCCGTGGTTGGTAGTAATTAAAATACGTACACATTGCTCCACTGGACCAAAAAAACCCGCGCTGCCAGTTCTAGAGGGCACGAGGCAACACGGCTGTGTGCGGTAGTAAACAAATACGTAGGTTCCCTGGGCCAGAAAAAAACCTGCGCTACCGAGGGGGTCATCAGAAGTGGAATTTCCTAATTTTACCCGTGAAAACAAAAAGGCCCACGTTCCGTAAACAATCAATTTTTTTTGTTCCTTAAATGGAAGCAAAATCAGTTGGAACCGGTCTTTAAGTACATTTGGTCCTATCAACGTCATACCCAGCGGTGGGAGTGCTGGGCTGTATCAGGAAATGGGCACTTCTAATCAGAGATTAAATTCGGTTGAGTGATAGTCTGCCAGCGATCGCGGAGACTATCACAACAGCTTTGTATGACCCGGGATAAAAATCGCGCAGGTCCCACATCCTATTACCGACCGCGATCGCCACCACGATTGGAGACTTGGCCGTCAGCAAGACCAACGGCACTAGCGCTGCCTTCATTGCCCCAGCCGCCGGTTCCACCACCGCTTACAACGGAGGCTGTACCTCTGCCTTTACCGCCAAGGTCCCGGCCCAATGTTGCACCACCACCCGACACTGCTGCTGCCATCGACTGCGCGAGATCACTATTTCCGTTTCCAGTATTTCCCTGCCCTGGCCCAGCGAATGCAACAGGCGCAGTCAGCAGCATCGAGACAGTTGCACCGACAAAAAACTTAGTCATGTTACTCACTCCCTTTATACTTGAGTAATAATGTTACGTGAGTGCTTGGCGATCAGATCAATCCTTGTCCTTATGACCTCGCCTTGCGCGCGCATTATTGTCCAAAAGTCAAAGTCCGCTTTCTCAAAGCGGACGCTCGGCAAATTTGACTGATCGTCTGCTCTGCGGACTTTGCAGCCATTCCCTTTTGATCCGCATCAAGGACGTGGAACGGCGACCAGCTCAATATCTCTCCAACCTATCAGAGAGGAGAACATGGAAATGGTTGAGAAATCTCACACCAGCGGCTTCTGGCCTTCGCTTTATGAACCCCTTCGGCAGGTGGGGACGCGAGTATCCGAATGGTTGGCCCCTGCATCGGAGGCGTCAGGTTCGGATAACACTTACCGTATCAGCGTCGAACTGCCAGGGGTGGCTGAAGAAGACATCGACTTGAGTGTTCATGAAGGTGTTGTAACGCTGAAGGGCGAAAAGCAAACCAAGCGCGAAGAGAAAGGTGAGACATGGTTCTTCTCCGAGAGGCAGTATGGCTCTTTCAGCCGGTCTTTTCGGCTGCCGCCGGACGCGGATGCCGACAGTGTCGATGCACTCCTGAAGGATGGAGTGCTGACCATCAATATTCCTAAGGTCACACTGGCAAAGTCGGAAGATACCAAGGTGCAGATCCGCAGATCCTAGGGCCAGCCGAATGATCTCGGGGCTGGTTTTGTAGTACTTTAATGGCGATCTTTTATTCATAAGCTGAGGCTACGAAAGCCCCCTGCTCCGCCTCTAGCCAAGTTCTTCTGACAATTTCAGGCCAACGTTTTCAAAATCTTCAACCGCGTTTCTTCTATCGTACAAGAGGTCTTAATATGGTTCCAATCAATCGGACCCAAGTGCTTTTGCAACTGCCTTTCAAGCACTCTCGGAGTCGCATCAGAAGCTGATTGAGGCCGTGTTTGAACGCGTCGTTTGAGTTCTCCCGGCGCCGCGGTTAACCAGATGCCGTCGAAGCGAACACAAGCTTCCCGCGCGACCTGTTCGACTTCCTCCCTTCGGCCTGGGCGATCGTAAACGGCGTCGACCACCACCGCGCTCCCACCGCTCAAAAGTGAGCCGGCTCTCTGCGCCATTGAACCATAAACTCTATCCGAAACCTCAGGCTCATAGGCATGATCCGGTAACTTGGTGTGTGGATCGCACCCGAACATTGCTTTGCGGGTCTTGTCACTTTCTATCACTCTTGCGCCCGGTGCAGATCCGATGGCAGGAGCAATTGCAATCGACATAGTCGACTTGCCGCTACCACTAAACCCGCCGATCGCGACCAAGCGCGGCTTTGAGGCACAAAAGAGAGACATTGCCAGCTCGTAGTAACTGCGGGCTTCTTGCCGCTTGGCGTTTGCGTCTTCGATGTGTGGGTCTTCGGATTGGGTCGCAAGGACATGCGCTCGGACCGCTGCTCGAAGAGCAATAAAAAACGGCAAACAAGGGTAACCGTCTTCTTCCTCTGTAATATCTAGATAGTGATTTACGACGAGGTTCGCGAACTGTCGTAAATCCCTGTGCCAAAGGTCCATAGCTAGGAAGGCGAGATCGTAAAGAACGTCAACAGTCGCCAGTTGGTCATTGAAATCGATACAGTCGAAGAGTCTCGGGCGACCGCCGAAGAGGCAAATGTTTCGAAGATGAAGGTCGCCATGGCACAGTCTAACGCAACCACGCGCGGCGCGTTTGTCGAGGATAGGTGCCCTCTGCTTCAAGTCCGCGTGAAAAGCCCCGTCAATTAGGTCAACTTCAGCCTTGGAAAACACCGAACTTTGCTGAAACCCCGCATGATTAATTTCCAGGACGGCTTCGATATTTTCACGCCCATTGGCTTGGACTTTTTTTGCCAACTGATGAGCTTTGGCGATCGTCTTGGCCAGGACACTCATTACGTTGGAGGTCAACTCTCCCCGCACAGCCATTTTGTCCAGAATTGCATCTTGATCGAAGCGTACCATCTCAACAACTGCGTCAACAAACTCGCCCTGCCCGTCCAAATTCAACACTGAACCGCTTCGAGTAATGTGCCGTACGCCGAGATAGATTTCAGGCGAAGTGATTTTGTTAAGTTGCAACTCCTTTGCGCATGCCTCTGACCGAATTTCAGAAGTTGAGAAGTCTGCATAAGGCAAATAGACCGCCTTCTTGAGCTTGTATGCTCGATCTCCGGCGAGAAATACGATTGATATATGTGTTTCGATAACGTCGATTTTCTCATTGATGCCGTACGTGGCTGGGTCCGAAAGGAAAGCCACCACTTCGCTTTGGTCTTCAACAATCATCTTTGCCTCCGGCGACCTAGAAAAGTCTTTTTCGGCTAGGTGTTCACGGCACGTACCTAAGCGGCTTGGGAGATTGAATGCTCTCCAGGTACTCGGTCAACGCGATGAGTTTGGCAGGAACTTCTGCAACCAAGCCATTTCCCGTATCAAATTCGACCGTGGAGCCTTCGCTTAGCTCGGCGATAACGGGCATGTCCTCACGTGGGGTCGTTGTTTTTAGATAGCCATCCAAGATTGACATCACTTCTAGCATAGGCCAAACACCGCTTCTTCGGTCGGCAATCTTGGTCAAATCCGGAGGTTGTGTTTTCACGGCCGTCGCCGCAGGCCCATTTCCCTGTGCATCAACCCCATGGCATTTGGCGCAGTGTGCGATGAATAGATCTTCGCCTTGTGTCGGAACTGTTTCCGCCAAACTCTGAAACGAATAAAACACGGAGCCAACCAGGATTACTGCCGTAAGTTTTTTCATAGTCTCAAGCCCACTAAAATTGAGTCTTTTGCCCTTTAAGATTTGAAACAAGGCGGTGTCCTTATGGGTACTAACTCCGCTTTTTTCACCGACTTCGAAAACGGCTATTGGAGCGGGCAGCAAAAAGCGAAAAACAGCTTCGCTACTTAACATTCCAATCTTAGCATTCGAGTCCCGTCCGACTCCTTGATGTGGGTCAGATGAAGATGGACAAGATTCGTATGAAAGTTCACACCGTTTTCTTATTTGCCACCCGATTTTAGACAAAAAGAACCTGCATTGCGCGCGCCAAAGGTGGTTAGGCGCAACAAGAAATTTGTACTCAGCGGTAAAGATCTGAGAGTGCTTTCTCATACCTTGCTAGAACTCTAGCTCGCTTAGGCTTTAGTGTCGGCGTGATTAGACCGTTTTCTAGACCCCAGGGTTCAGTCTCGATGACAATGTCGCGGATGCGGGCAAAGGGCGGGGTATCTTCCAATCTATTTGTTAGATATTCAACCAAATTCCGTCGAACTTCTTCGGACATTGGGTTAGCTAAGGAAACATCCGTCTTTTCGCACCAAGCTTGGAATTTCGGTGCATTTACAACGACAACCGCCGAGCACCATGGCTTGCTATCACCCAACACACAGACCTGTTCGATCAGAGGATCGGCAGCCAGAGCTGCTTCTATAGGCGTTGGATTGACGTTTTCCCCGGTCGATAGCACGAGGATGTCCTTTATTCTTCCCCTTATATAAACACGCTCATCGATTATCTCGGCCGCATCGCCTGTACGAAGCCAATGATCTTGATCGAAGGCATCGTTTGTCGCGTCTGGGTTATTCCAGTAGCCGATCATAGCGCTCGGTGAGTGGATCAACAGTTCTTGCCGATCACCTATTTTTAGTTCGCTGCCCGGAAGCGTGAAGCCGACGCTGTCACAGCGACGATCATCAATTGTCGACCCGGTTACTGCAGGTCCAGCCTCTGTGAGTCCGTACCCCTGAAGCAGCGGGATTTCCATTGCTGCGAAAAACCGAGACGTATCTGCGGACAAAGGCGCACCACCGCAAACCAGCATTCTAATATGCCCCCCGAAAGCTTCGTGCACACGCCTGCTGACACGTCTACCGATCAGGGTCCAATAAAGGTTAGCCACAATAGAAGGAGGCGGCAGTTTATTTTCAACGACTTGCCGACGGCGCCAGCCGATTGCCTCTGTCCAAGCTAACAGCCTGCTGGCTATTACCGAACCTTCTGCTTCCGAAATCACTTTGTCATGGACTCTCTCGAAGAGTCTCGGCACCGCAAGCATGACGGTCGGATGCAGAGCCCGCATGTCTTCAGCCAAGTCTTGAATGGAGCGCGCGAAAGCCACCGGGCTGTTCGCAAGCATGGGACAGATATAGCCTAGGGTTCTCTCGAATGCGTGGGCCAAAGGAAGGACAGATAGGAATAAGTCCTTTTCGGAAATTGGATTGATTTCGCCCACAGTCGCCGCGTTCCAGAGGAGCGCTTTGTAAGTTAGCATCACACCCTTAGGAGGCCCCGTAGTGCCGGAGGTGTAAATAAGTGTCGCCAAATCATCTGGCGAACCAAATTCACCTCGATCTTCTTTGTAACTTCCGATCTCTATGTCGGGGCAAACCATCGCTCGACCTTTATTCGGCCCTTCCCCACTGACCAGCCAGACTTGTTTCAATACGGTCAAGGACTTACGTTCAGACCCCAAATCTTCCCATCTATCGATACTGTCGGTCACACATAAAACTGCACCGCTGTCGCGCAGAACGTGGCAAATATTGGCAACACTATCCCGCGTGTAGACCGGAACAGTTACCAACCCCTCGCACATGGCCGCCAGATCAGTGACTATCCAATCGACACAGTTCGGTAAGAAAATCCCGATCCGATCCCCGGCGCGCAAATCAGCTTGCGCGAAGGCTGCACGGCGTTTGACAACCCGTTCATTCACCATGCGCCAAGTCAGTGTCTGCCAGGCACCGTTCACGAACTGAATATAGGCGGGGCTATCGGGCGTATCGTTGACCCTTGCTTCGAATGCTTCGGGAATCGTCTGGCACAGCGCTACATCCACCCCGCTGGTTGGCGACTTCTCAAACATGTTCCATCTTCTGAGATCGCGTTCAAAACCTCCATGATTCAAATCAATTTCAATCAACGTTGGGCGGGTTAACCTGTCGGAGTGCGTCTTGAGTTGCTCAACAATTCGAGGCTTGGAAAGAAAGGTTCGACTGATGGCAGGAACTGCTTCTTCACCAGCCGCACGAATAAAGTCTTTGACGAAACTCGTGCAAAACTCAGGGCTGTACCCAAACAACCCTATCGTAAACAGCGCGACGACCGAGCCTGTGATATGGGTCGACGGTCGAGATCATCTGCTGTTTTGCTCCAACAACCTTCTTGGCCTTTCGAACCACCCAGATGTCAAAGCAACTGCCCAGAAAGCGCTGGAGCGCTATGGGCTGGGTTCCGGTGGATCACGACAGATGGCAGCGAACATCGATGTTCATAGAGCGCTTGAGCAGCGTATAGCCGAATTCGTTGGCCAAGCAGACGCTATTTGTTTTGCGGCAGGGTACATGGCTAACGTCGGGGTGATCCCAGCGCTTATGAAAGTAGACTTTCTCCAGTCTTTGGCCGAGACCCATCTTGGCCATCCCGGCCAAGAAAAACTTGGAGAAAATGACGCCGTTGGTTGGGAGGTATTTAGTGAAGAACTGAACCACGCAAGCGTCGTAGACGGTGTCCGCCTCGCAAAGGCGAAGATCAGCAGGTTCCCACACAAGAATATGAAACACCTCGCTGAGGCAATTGGCGAGTCGAAAATGCCATCCAAATTTATCGTAAGCGACGGTGTGTTTAGCATGGATGGAGACATAGCACCAATCCCGACGATGGCTGATTTGGCTCGCGAGCACAACGCCATGCTGATGATCGATGACGCACACGGGGTCGGCATGCTCGGGGCTAATGGTCGGGGTAGCCTAGAACACCACGGGGTCGCTTCAACCGACGTGGACTTGCAAATGGGTACATTTACAAAGGCTTTTGGAGGCGTTGGTGGATATGTTTCCGGGGATCAGGAAGTAATCGACTTTTTGCGTATTTCTGCACGGACATACATCTTCTCCGCACCATTGCCGCCAGCCATCGCAGCCGGGGTAACCGAAGCTATCGACCTTGCTGAACGCGAGCCCTGGAGACGCGAAAAAGCGCTTGAGAATGCATTTTACTTCAGACGTGAAGTGGAATCCCGTGGGTATGAAACTCTTGGCAGCGAAGCACACATTGTCCCAACCTTGATTGGCGACGAACTAAAAGCGGCCGAGGTTACCCGCCTGCTTAGACATCGCGGTATCGTCGCACCACATGCTCGTTACCCCGCTGTTGCGCTCGGCCAGGCTCGCATCAGGTTTGTAATGACCTGTCAACACGAACGCGAGCAGATTGACTTCCTGCTGGGTTGTCTTGCCGAAATGCGTGAGATCCTGAACCTTTAGGAGCGCGTGACGTTGGAACCGCTAGACAACAGAACGGCGCTCATTACAGGAGCATCTTCGGGGATTGGGCGGGCATTTGCGGAAGAATACGCATCCGAAGGCGTCAATTTACTCATCGTCGCACGTCGGAATGATCCCCTACAATTGTTGGCGTCACAACTGCGATCAAAATACGGAATAGACGTCCAAGTTTGGGTTGGAGACCTTGCTATCCCTGAGACGCCTCAAAGTTTGTTCGATTATCTGATTGAGCAAAACATCCAAGTGGACATCCTTGTGAACAATGCCGGGTTCGGCGTTCCTGGAAATCTGTGTGAGGTGGAATGGGACAGGCATCGAGAAACCATCGAAGTCATGGGCGCGGCTCCAGTGCGACTATGCTATCTTATTGCTCCCGCAATGCAGGAAAAAAGATCAGGGCGGATCATAAACGTATCCTCGCTGGCGGCATTTGTTCCACCTCACGCAGGAGGAACACTGTACTACCCTTTGAAATCGTACCTTGCTCAGTTCTCAATCGCATTGCGGGCGGAAATGAAACCAAGCGGCGTGCACGTTACCGCTGTGTGCCCCGGCTTCACACACACGGGATTTCAGGCCGCAGCAGGTGGAACAGTAGAATCCGTCAAGATCCCAAAGTGGATGTGGAGCGAGCCGAATGATGTCGCGGTTACCGCGATACGCGCCGTAGAAAAAAACCAACCAATCTGTATCCCGGGTTTTTTCAATAAGGCTGTGGCATTGTTCTTCAAGATCATACCCGGTTCGCTGGGACGCAAGATAGTTGGCGAGTGACCAATCAGAAGACGTCACCAGCACTCACCATTACAGGACCGTTTCGCAACTTCGCGATCATATCCTCGCCCATTCCGACTACGTCGATCCTCAATTTGGCTGAGCCTGACATGGCATGAGATAAGAGGCCCATTTTTCCACATTCTTGAATGCGACGTAAAACGCCGCTTCGTTCATCAAGCATTATCAGGCCAATCTTGGCTTGGTAATGATGCAAGCAGGCTTCCAATAGCTTAAAGAACACCGCTTCCTGTCCCTCTTTCACGACCAGATTTCCAAATCTGACGACCCTAAGATCCTGCAAACAGAAAACGCTACTTAGCCCAGGCAAATATGGGAGAATCCTAAGCAAAAATGCCCCTTGGATTCCGGGCATCGAGACGATCGACCACCTCAACAGTTCTGCCTGAGCAAGCGCTATTATCGCGTCTCCTTCTCTTACAGCAAAACACTCATCCGATTTGAATGAAGAGCGGAAGTCGGTCAATTCGTGGTCTTGATAAGCCTGCTCCAACTCGGCCAAAACCTGTTCCGCTTCCTCGGGACGGACCATGCCCACTTTTGGATCCTTGCGCGGAAAAAACCGCGAAAAAAGAGCCAGAGGTATGTTGGCCTCAACCGCATGACCAATCTGATCCGATAGGTGGAGCGAGTATTCAGTCGTTTCTTCGACATAGGCAAATCCAAACCCCGGTGTCCCGACGGTCGAGGTGCAATAATTCCGAACATGCTCAATCAGCTGCCCTGCAAGTCCCTCGTGCTGTCTATCAGGCCTAGTCGAGGCCATTACAAAGTGGAAACCATGGCACCTTTTCCCCGCTAACAATTTCAGACACTTATCCAGAACGAAAACGCAAAGCTCTTGCCCGGCATCAGACAAAACGAAAAAACTTGGGTCACGCAACCGAGCCAACTTATTTGGGACATCAATAATGCGGTATTTCGTGGATCGGCTCCCCCAGACTGTATGTCCGAGCAATTCAACGGTTGCCGCCGAAGGTTCATCCGATCGCGTGATCAGTCTGGGTAAGCTGGGGTCTTGCCAAATCACCTCAACCGTCATGAGTTTGACCTTCGTTTGACTGGCTCAAAATCGCCTTGCGCATGTCATCGAACAAACTGGCATCTGTCACGATCCTGGGAACCTTATATTGACCGCCCAAGCCACGACGAGATTTCATCCATCTGAGGAACCCTCCCGAGGAAACGAAATTCACCACTGGTGCTGTAAGAGCGAGACCTCTTGCACGTAACTCGGAATAATCTTCATTTCGGCTGCACAAGACTTTGTCGACTTTTGAAGCGAACGTTTCCGCAGCATTCGGATGAGGTTCTCCCTCTACTTCGACGAGATAGAGATGGCGATTGCGCTGATCTTCGCAGACTGCGCCCACGCTATAGTCGACAACGGAGAGTCCTGTGTTCGATGCGGCCACAGCTACTGCCTCCGCGATTTCCGCTTCAATCAGATGTTCACCGAAGACGGACAACCCGTTTTCCACTCGCCCGACCACCAACAAGCGCGGTGGCGAGAGATCCAAGAAGCGCACAATATCCCCTACAATATACGACCACAGTCCGGCGGCTGTCGAAATTGCCAAGGCGTAATCAACTCCGGTTTCAATGTTTCCAACCCAGTACCGTTCGGGATTTTTGGAATGGAGCTGTTCCGCCGGAATAAACTCAAAAAACACATGACCATTCAGGTGCAGGCGCATACCCTCCCCGTCGCCTCGGTCGGCGTAGGCAAATACGCCCTCGCTGGCAGAGTACATCTCTCGTGTTTCTGCGTGGCCTCCCTGCATCAGCGCCACAAACCGCTGCCGGTACGGAGCGAAATTTACGCCACCGTGTACGATAAGCTCTAGGTTTGGATACCAATCGACTAGTTTTACTCCCGAAGTGTCCCGATCTTTTGCGAGTTCGTCCAAAAAGATAAGCAACCAGTTTGGTGAACCCCCCAAAAAACGCACGTCTCTCTGCAAAGATAGGGGTGCCAGACGGCGGATCTTTTCCTCCCAATCTGCGATCCCGGCAATATCGGGGGTTGGCAACACTCGACCCTCAAACCAGTTTGGCATTGCACCTGCAGTGATGGCACTGACGGAACCCACATCCACCTCTGGAGTGGCGTGCTGCAAGTCAGTTGGGCCGGTCAAACCAAGTACAGAGCCCCCCAGCACCCTGCTGCCCGGTCGATTAACAAAGTGGTGACACAGAAGATCTAGAAATCCGCGCGCCGCAGAACGCCGCATCTCGGTCGAATATGGAATGTATTTGGAGCGACCCGTTGTTGTCCCCGAGGTCATTGCAAAATGCGGAATTCGCCCCGGCCAAGTTTGGTCGATGAGATCGGGGTATCTTGCCTGCCACCACTCCTGCCAGAACTCGACGTATTGGCGGATAGGCACTCGCTGCTGGTAGTCTCTGAGTTTGGAGATTTGGTCAAAGCCATGGGCTTGTCCGAACTTCGTTTTAGACGCGCGGCGAACAAGCCTAGTCAACAGCGTCGATTGAACAACAGAGGGGTTCTGTCGATTCAAACTCCAAACCCTAGCCTTCGCGTACCGACGAGCCAATGGGCTGAAGTCGATCATGCGACTGGATCGGCTAATTGCTCGTGTCGGTTGAGGTTTGTTCATCGCCTAGGCTGCCCAGTTCACAAGGTTAATTTGCGAAAACGATTACTTCTCCAGTGTTTCACACTTGCCATTGACTGTCGGCTAGACTCTCCGTTGTAAAATTCGCATAGCGCGGCGCCTTGTACAGCAAAATGTCCGTTTTCCACGAATACGTTGGTCTCGGCCTGCGCTACCGCTGACAGATTTCGGCATATTCTATCGAAATCTTTTTGGCCTCCCAACTTGAGAACCGTAGCTGTTCAACTGGCGCGCCACATTGATTTGGCTCAAGCACCGTTGGCCTGACTTTGCTGTCTGCACTGAACCAAAGAAGTTGAACATTTGTTGCGTGGCCAGCGAACACAGTAGTTGATAATCTTGGTATCAGTTCTGCGGAACCGCCGGTATTTTGGTCACCGAACTCCGAGTTTGCTGCGGCTGCTCAATTGTACGTTCTGGATCCAGGCAGGCCTGAATTTCAGAGAAGTCCAGAGTTTCATTTTTTTCAAGCGCTGCAATCAACGTCTCGACCTCGGGCTTGTGCTCTTCGAGAGTGGAAATTGCTCTGGCTTCGGCGTCAATGAGCATTTTCATAACTGCCCGGTCTACTTGTGCTGCCGTTGTATCAGCTATGTTCGTCGGCTGCGCGATTGTACGTCCCAGAAATGGGTGGTCGTCGCTTTGCCTCAGGTCGATTGGGCCGAGTTCTTCGGTCATCCCCCACCTTGTCACCATACTTCTGGCGGTTTCGGTAGCCCGTCGGATGTCGTCGTCAGCGCCGGAACTGACCGTTCCCAGGAACAGTTGCTCTGCCGCTCGCCCCGCAAGCAAAGCAACAATCTGATCTCTGAGAAACGTTTCACTAAGGGTATGACGCTCTGCTTCCGGCAATGAGTGTGTCCCCCCAAGCGCGTGACCTCGCGGAATAATCGTCACTTTGTACAAGGGGTCAGCTTCTGGCGTGAAATAGCAAACGGCGGTGTGGCCAGCCTCGTGCACGGCAAGACGGTGCCTTTCTTCGGGTCGTATCGCAAGAGTGCGGACAGTCCCCATCATCACTTTGTCACGCGCTTCATCAAGGTCGTTGCGAGAAATCAGATCAGCTCTTCGCCGCGCTGCTCCGATTGCGGCCTCATTAAGCAAGTTTTTCAGGTCAGCCCCCGAGAACCCCGGCGTTCCTGCCGCGATCCAACCCAGGTCGCCAGTATCTTCAAGCGGCAGTTTTCTTGCATGTATGTCAAGAATAGCCCGCCGGGCATCTTTCTCAGGCAAGTTCAGTGTTACATGGCGGTCGAAACGGCCAGGCCGGAGTAAGGCTGGGTCCAGCACATCTGGCCGATTGGTCGCCGCCAGCACAACAACAGATTCTCGGCCACTAAATCCATCAAGCTCGGCAAGTATCTGGTTCAGTGTCTGCTCCCGTTCATCATGACCACCGCCAAGCCCTGTTCCACGAGTACGTCCGACGCTGTCCAACTCATCGATAAAAATAATAGAGGGAGCGGCCTTACGCGCCTCTTCAAAGAGTTTACGCACCCTTCCTGCGCCAACGCCGACGAAAATCTCAATAAACTCGGAACCAGATGTCGAAAAGAATGGTACGTCGGCCTCGCCGGCAAGGGCTTTGGCCAGAAGCGTTTTGCCCGTCCCCGGGGGGCCAACAAGCAAAACCCCATGTGGGACCTCAGCGCCGACACGGGCAAAACGCTCTGGGTCGCGTAAAAACTCTACTAACTCTATTACTTCGCGCTTAGCCTGATCCTGCCCCGCGACATCTTCGAAGGTTACCTTTCTTCCAGCTTCGTTTGGTTTTGAGAAACGACCGCTTAGTAGACCACCAGAAATACCTCCCGGACCGCCGGCTATCCCGCCCGTCATTCGTCTTTGAAACCAGAAATACAGGGCCAGGATAAATATCCACGGAATAAGATAGACGAAGACCGAGGTTCCAGATGGTTCAATCGCAGTAACATCAACACCGTTATCTTCCAGCAGCGCCAACAAATCCGGGTCGCTCTGGCTTGGCACAACGGCCCGGAAAGCTTGCTCATCATCCCCGTTTGCAGAGGTAGCGCGAACCGTTATGCTGTGATCACTTAATTCTGCTGAACGAACCCGTCCCGCACGAATGATCTCTTTCACGCCGCTATATGAAATCGTCGTAGCGGTCAGTTCGGTAGGCGGCGCAAAGAAACTTGCGACAATTAAAGTTCCCATCGTGGCAACAAGCGCAACATAATAAATCCACTCTGGCCATTTTGGCCCATTGCCGGGATCTTTAGTTGGCTCTTGTGGCATAAGCGAAATCTTTCAAACAGACTGGTACTTGCGTCCGAAGACAGCACAACCTCAGACCCGCTACCAACCACACAGACTATGCATCCTAGATCAAGGCCCAATCAAATAATAGTCAACTTTGCATTATCTTAGCAAAACCAATTGCAGATTTAGCTGAAGTTACATGCGTTTGAACAAACCGCTTTTCACGGCAAACCTCCAGGCTTCAACACCACTCGAACCTCGATCAAAAGGTTGGCAACGGCGGAAATCGCAAGTTTCGAGTTCACTGAGTCTATTGACCTGCATCAATGCATCTTCCTCTGATACCCGTCAGTCTTGGCCTTTCAAAACGGAGGGGAAACCATGATTTCGAATATCTTGGTCGCAACTGACGGCTCTGAAACAGCTGATCGTGCCGTTGAATTCGCTACAGACCTAGCGCTCAGACTGGATGTGCCAATGACTATCGGCCATGTTCTTCAACATGGCGCTCGCATTGAAGAATTGGGCCGCATGACTGAGGTCGAGCACTTGGTTCAGCAAGTCAAAAGCGATGTGAAGCTTCATTTGGGCGACATTCCATCCAATATTGACGCGGTATTTTCGGGCCCCCTGTCACGCGCAGACAGAGAGCGTATCATCACAGTGATTGGCGAGAAAATCGTTGATGGAGCGGCGCGACGCGCGAAGGATGCAGGCGCGAAGAGCGTTTCGACACGGGTAAACAATGGGGATTACGATGAAGGCATCCTAAAAATGGCCAGTGAAATCGGTGCAGACACAATAGTTATAGGCCACCGCGGCTTGGGCCGGGTTCAACGGATCTTTCAAGGCAGCGTTTCGCAAAAAGTCAATCAGCGTGCAGACTGCACGGTGATTACCGTACGCTAAAATAAAGCAAACGGACCGGATACTATTCTGTGGTACCGACGCATTCAGAATTTCTGCAATGCGCAGCGTCAATGTCAGCAACAAAGGAGATCCAGAGGAAAAAAGTATGCGAGCAATGGTTTTTGGCAATGCCGTCTCAAGACTGGAACTCAGAAATGTTCCGACCCCGAAACCCGCCGCCAACCAGGTGCTTATCAAAGTTCTGGCATGTGGCGTGTGTCGAACCGACTTGCACGTTATTGACGGCGATCTTTCTGAACCAAAGCTCCCGCTTATCCCTGGGCACGAGATCGTTGGCTGCATCGAAAGATTGGGGACCAATGTCGAAGGGTACCAAGAAGGGCAGCGCGTTGGTGTGCCCTGGCTCGGGCGTACGTGTGGGAATTGCTCTTATTGCCACGAAGGACGGGAAAATCTGTGCGATCACCCTGGGTTTACTGGCTATACGATCAATGGAGGATACGCCGAGTACTGTGTCGCTGATGCCAAGTTTGTTTTCCCATTGTCCGAAAAAGCTGACCCCGTTTCCCTGGCACCTCTTTTATGTGCGGGCTTAATCGGCTACCGAAGTTTAAAACTCGCAGGCAAGGTCCAGACACTGGGCATCTATGGTTTCGGCGCCGCCGCACACATTCTTTGCCAGATTGCGAAACATCAGGGTATTGAAGTTTTCGCCTTTACTCGAGATAGCGATATAGCCGCGCAAAATTTTGCGCGAAACCTTGGTGCAAGTTGGGCAGGAGGCTCTTCGGAGACGTCACCATCACAATTGGATGCCGCAATAGTTTTCGCTCCAGTCGGAGCTTTGGTGCCTGCTTCGTTAAAGTCTGTGCGCAAGGGAGGCCGTGTTATTTGTGGGGGAATCCACATGAGCGATATTCCAAGTTTCCCGTACGCCGATCTTTGGGAAGAGCGATCAATAGCCTCCGTCGCAAACCTTACGCGTCAGGATGGCAGAGAATTTTTTACTCTTGCTGAAGCTGCAAGTGTTCGGACGGAAGTAATTCCTTATCCTCTTGAGAAAGCAAACGACGCGCTTGATCACCTTCGGGAAGGCAAGCTGCAAGGAGCAGCGGTGCTTGTACCTTAGACGTTCTGCCTGCATTTGTGCGATGTGAATGGGCGTCGCTTTTCTGTTGATACCTTTGCAAAGCTCACAAACCCATTCAGCGGTTCCATCAATCGCTCGACCTGAACCCTTTAGGTCGTGGTGGGAAACAATCCGCTGTTCGCGGCAGAAAGGACAAGTTGCAATCGCATGAAAATCGGGAACATGGACGGCTTTTCAGCCTCAACCGCTGGTGCTAGTGGGCGCGAGATTGCCCTCTCAGAACGCAACCAACCTAAGAGTGTTCCTGAGCGAATTTTTGACCCAACAATATGTATTGGTCGGTCCACGGGAGAGGCTGAGCGCGAGTGAAATCTGCCAATGCTTCAGCGTGCCGGCTCGCCTCTGTGGGGTCGCGTCCGGCTATGGCAACTTCGATCGCAAGGCGTCTGAACCAGAAATGATTGCGGCTCATCGAGCCAAGCTCTAACACATGCTCACCTTCCTGCAATAACTTCAGCTGGACATCGCGATCGCGCTCAAGTCGTGCCATTTCCGCGAGTACCATTGGCCCACAATAACTCATTCCCGCACGTCGGCATGTCGAGAGAACCGTATCTTGCTGGAAAACTACTACCTGCCCGGTGATCTCAGGCAGCAGATCGATGCTTTCGTCGATCACTACAACCACCGGCGCAATCATGAGAGCCTGCAAAACCTCACCCCGGCCGATGTCTACTTCGAGCGCGGCCACACCATTCTGAAACAACGAGAAAGGATCAAACGGAAGACAATCGAAACCCAGCGCTTGCTTCACCGCAAATCCGCCGCATAATCAAACCAAACAGATGCGCCAGATCCTCTCTTAGCTCAGCCGGCCATCTGTCCCAAAATCCCTGACGACGGACAGGAGGAGAATATGCAGGTTTATCGAGGGATTTTACTGGCACTGTTAGTCACGGGGCCTGCACTAGCGCAGGAGGTCCGCCTCAGTGAGGGAAGTGATTTGTACCGGACGTATTGCTGGCAATGTCACGGTTTCGAAGCGACCGGAGACGGGCCAATGGCCGAAATGTTGGCTATTCGAACACCCGACCTTACCAAATTGGCGGGCGAAAACGACGGTGTGTTTCCGATAGTTCGCATAGCTGAACAGATTGATGGTCGTTCACAATTGCTCGCTCATGGGGGCGAAATGCCAATCTTTGGCGCGGTGTTCGAGACAGACCAGCAAATCGCGGTGGCTTTGCCCAATGGGCAATCTATGATGGTTGGCCTGCCGTTGGCGAATTTGCTCGCTTTTCTTGAATCGATCCAGTCTGAATAGGCGCTGACCAATCCGCTAGTCGGTATCCGCCGTGCGTCTGATCGACATGAGAGTCAACGGCGGCCCCAACACCTCGAAGGCCACAGTACTGGCCAGAGTAATGGCCATGATCGACGCGGCCCAATGCGGAAATTGCTCTCCAGCTACAAGGGCCATTCCGACCGCAACACCGGCCTGTGGCAACAAAGCGGGACCGTACCAGCGGGTCTCACGGCGAGGCAGGCCGCCAAGTCTTGCTCCGCAGTAACCTCCGACCAGGCGGGCCACGGCGCGCAAAAACAGAAAAAGTGCACCAGCCCAGCCCATCAAGCCGAAGGCTTCAATGTCCAACGTGGCGCCAGCCAGCAGAAAGAACAGAATCATGAACGGCCACTGAATGTGCTCGATCTCATGAAAAGCACGGTCGTGATGGCGCGCAAGATTTCCGATAACCGCGCCCGCAACCATGCCTGCTACCAAGAATGAAACCTCCAGCCAAAGCGCGAGGCCCGCTGTCAGAAAGACTATGCCCACTGCTTCTGCCTGCATGGGTTCTCCGGGTTTCAAGCGGCCTGTCAGGTAAGCGGATGGCACGCCCAGTGCGGTACCCAATAGTATCGCCCCTCCGAAATCCCACATCGCTGTGGTCGTGACGGTGGCCCAACCATCCGAATGACCGGCCAGAACCAAGGCGATGCTGAAAACGATCAGACCCCAAGCGTCATCAATTGCGACTACGCCCTTTAATGTTTCGGTAAAGCTGTTGGACACCCCAGATTGTTTGATCACGTCTGCAATGGCGGCCGGAGCTGTAGCCGTGCCAATTGCCGCCAGCACCAACGCCAACCCGAACGGTACGCCAATCGCGGTCAGTCCAACCGACACAATAACAAGGGTTGCAACCACGATTGAAATCGAAATCGTCAGAATGGCTCGGCCATGCCGAACCAGGTTTTTGCGGGTCAAAGATCCTCCAAGAAGAAACGCGACCATCGTCAAGGCAACAATGGAGATCTCATCGAACCACTTGGCAACGTCGACCGGGATCACCCCGAATCCTGCGTTCCCGGCAATCAGGCCGAGGAACAGTAAGGTTGTAACACGAGGAAGATGCGTGGCCCGGCCAAGTTGATCGGCCGCCAATCCGGCAAGGAAAAGGACACCAAGGGTAATCAGAAAGCCGGCAATGTGCATAGAAAACCAAGCGTTAAGTTCTTGTCTAGACTACTCTAACTCCAACCCGGCCTGCTAGGAACCGATGTCGGAGAGATTGCGACTGTCCCGTCGCAGCTTTAGCCGAAGGTCCTAAAAATAAGGGATATTGATCTGTATTAAGGCGAAAGCGCGCCGCAGGTGGCAAAAGAGCTCATTCAGAAAATGCGGAGGAATTTTCGATGCCGACAAAGAAATCCAACACAAATAGCCCGACCTCACTTTTGGATGTTTTCAAGCAAATGCAGCCGCCCATTTCTGGCAATCCGGCCTTCGGTGCCCAGATCGAACAATTTTGGGACGCGCAAGAGAAATTGCTCGAAGAAACCGAGGCCTTTGCACAGCATTGGTTCGAACGGCGTCATGAGGCGGTCCGGACGGCTCTAAAAGCTGCACGCAATGTGTCTTCCGCGAACCCGTCCGATCCTTCTAAAGCCCTTCAGAGTATGGCGGAATGGCAGCGCCACTCGACGGAGCGATTGGTTGCTGACGCGCAGGAATGGTTCGAAACCGTGGCCCGTTGTGCAGCATATGTCGCTGAAACCGAGGCTGAAGCTGTTGAGCAAACAGTTGATGATGTTGCAGCCGCTACAAAGAGCGCAGGGAAATCTTCAAAGTCTGAGCCGGTTTAGATTTCCTACTGCCGACTAAACCAGATTGAAATCATCAGAGAAGTAGATAGGAGGTCAAATGTACAAGAACATCCTGATCCCGGTTGCTCTGGACCAAGAATACGACACACAAGCGTCGTTTGAAGCCGCGCGCCAATTGGCTGATGCGGACGCTGTATTCACTGTGATACACGTCCAAGAGCCAATTCCGGCGTATGTAGGGTCTCAGATTCCCAGCGAAGTACTTGCCAATACGCGGCATGAAATCCTGGAAAACCTGCATCAAACAGCTTCTGAAATTCCAGGCGCGGAAACTCGGCTTATCTCTGGGCATGCGGGCAGGGCTATTGTCGACTTCGCAAATGAGAGCGACGCGGATTGCATCGTCTTGGCCTCGCACAAGCCTGGTTTTGAGGACATATTTCTAGGTTCCACTGCGAACAGAGTCGTGCATCACGCCAGGTGCTCGGTTCACGTAATTCGCTGAACCAAACCTTGCGGTGCGAGATCTTGATCGAATGGCCTCTTTCTTCGTTAGTGTTGATTGTCACTGAGCGGCAATTGAGGAGACGAATTCCCGATACAACTACTGGCACTTTGGAAAGCACTGTTTTCCGGGGCGCTTAAATGCGGGCTCGTTTGCCGCAAGTTGGCAGGGAAAATGGGGCGTGTATGTAGCTTACGACATCTGCGCAAGCGACATACAAAATGGTCGACTTGATGCCGCTGTGGCACAAGCTGTCTTTAGGTAAGGGTTTCTATTCGTAGACGCCCAAGCCGACTGCCAGCGTATCAAGAAAATAATCGAGACTTGGCTGAAATCCGGGGCGTTGGTCACAGGGCAGAAAACAGGTGCTCAACGCAAGCCTGTCCCAACTGTGGAGGTAGGCGAATGGGCAACGGTATGATGTGCGCCACCACCCAAAAATCATGGGTGGCGCAAGGTGACGCTAACACCCCCAAAAACAGTTGCGCTACCACCACCTCCCCTAAAAGGGGCGGGGGTGGTGGTGGCGCTGCGCCACCTGTCCGCTCGCGGGGTGGTCCAAAACAAAGTTGCAAACGCGACGGCGAGATGTCGGCAGGGACCTTGCGAAGACCACGGACGAACAATTTTCACGCGTCATGGGGTTTGCAGACTATGTTAATAAATGCTGTTGTTTATTGATGGGGAGACCGACAAAGCTGGAAGTCAAAATACGTTCGCTCTTTCAAGGCGATCCCATTGATTGGTGTGAAATTTGGTCACGTTGGCGACCGTGCCCAGCAGAGGCGCACAAGCACCCAAACTATCGGAGGGATTGCTCACAGTGCCACGGCGTAAATTGCAAACGGATGGCTGAGCTGGGCTTGAATGAAAACGGTGACCCGCTGCCCAAGTCAGAACGCCCGACGTGCGGAGCAAAAACCCGTACCGGCGGCCAATGTCAGGCCCGAGTGATACCAGGTAAACGACGCTGCCGGTTGCATGGCGGTCTTAGCACCGGGCCAAAGAAAAAGGTCAAACAGGGACCCTCATCGCTTTCACAGAAGAATTAATTTGATGTAATCTGAAAGTTGGCCGTTTTCTGGCAGCGTCTATCAGGTCGCATCTGAACCACTGCAGTATAGAAGCAGTCACTCGATTGGGTCTCTGGGCGGATCGGCTAGACCGGTGTATTTGTGGGCTTCACTGTAACCTTCTGCCGTAGGCCTCCCTCAGCAGGGGATCGACTGTGGAACCGAACGAAGAATTGTGAGCACCCGGGGCCGATTGGGTGGATACTTAGGTGGACAAAATCCACCTTCCACATGGATTTCTTATAAACATCATACAGATGATGAAGATTAGTGGTGCCCGGGGGCGGAATCGAACCACCGACACGAGGATTTTCAATCCACTGCTCTACCCCTGAGCTACCCGGGCACGGGAACGACTTTCGTCGTTGGGTGGAGGCCTTCTATGACTTGCACCACGCAGTGTCCAGAGGCTTTTTGAGATTTTTTCAATGCGGCCTTGGCGGCTCGGAATTCTCCCCGGAGACATCTGCCTCTTCGTCCTCTTCCCGCTGGGAAGCGACCGCATAGGAGCCGTTCAGCCACTTGGCCAGATCGATGTCGGCACAGCGCTTTGAACAGAAGGGACGGAACCTGGTCACGGTGTCTTCACCACAGATCGGACAGCTCATTTCAGCACCTCGGACAGGGGAATGCGTCCGCGTTTGCGTTGCAACTCATAGTGGCCCAGAGGCGTCCAGCCCGCCAGAGTGGTCTCGATGCCGTCGGCTTTGAATGCAGCGCGCAGAGCCCCTTCGAAGCCTCTGCGATCCTTCTTGGGCATGGGGGCGAGATCCAGCGTGATCTGCCCACCCAGACCGCGCACGCGCAATGCGCGCGCCAGTGTCTTGGCACAGGCGAAATTGGCTTTTGTTCCGGCTGCAAGCGACGTGTCGGCCCCGGTATTCACATCCACCGCCACCAACGCGCGTGTCGGTTGAATGTAAAGATGACCACCACCGGGAAGTGGTTCGGAAATACCGCGCGCTACATCCAGCGCGTCAAGCACACCATGGGTTTCGAAGCTTCCGGACTGGGTTACAACCTCGGCCGGATCAGTCCAGTCGCGCCATGCCAGAACGTGTGGGCTGTCGCCTTCCAGCAGCAACTCCGGCTCGGTCCCGGGGTCGTTCATGACCTGGTCGGCATTGGCCAGCATGGCGCTGATGTCTGCGGCGATTTCGTTGGCGTTCTCGCCCTGGCAACACGAGCGCAGGATGAGGCCGTAGTCACTGCCGTCCATGCTTTCATGCGCGATCTCCAGAAGCCGATCGCGCTCATCCTCGTCCCGGATCGAGCGCGAGATGTTCAAGCCCGGCGCATCGGGCGTGATGATCGCATAGCGGCTTTTGAACAGGACGCGGTCCGTAACCGGCAGCGCCTTACCCGGTTCCGCATACCCTGTGACCTGCACCAGCATCGATGTGCCGGGGGCCAGACCTTTGACCTGACGCAGAAACGCGGGGCCGTCGGGCGTGGTCAGGAACATTCCGCCCTGCCCTTTGACCGGGCGGTCGGCACGTGCGCGGTAAATCGTACCCGGCACGGGGGCGTCTGCGGCAATCAGGAAATCGTCCAGCTTGCCGTCTACCATCAGTGCGGCAGCCTCGCGGTCGTCGATGTGATCCAGAACGATGGTACGACCCTTCATGATACCTCACGATACAGGGGATAGCCGATGCCTTGCAAAAGAGCGGCGGTTTCGGAAAGGGGCAGGCCGACGATACCGGTGAAAGAGCCGGAAATCCACGGGATGAACGCCCCGGCAGGACCCTGAATGGCGTAAGCGCCAGCTTTGCCCTTCCAGTCTCCGGTCGCCAGATAGGCGTTGATTTCAATGTCAGACAAACGCTTGACCTTGACTTGGGAAACCACGTCACGCTGCAGGATCCGCTCTCCGCGCCGCACGGCGACCGAGGTGATCACGCGATGGCGCCGACCGGACAGGGCGTGCAGAAATTCAGCCGCCTGCCCCACATCCTCGGGTTTGCCCAGAATGCGGCGGCCCAGCGCCACGGTGGTGTCCGCGCACAGGGTGACGTCATCGCTATCCGATTGAACTGCCTGCACTTTTGCGCGAGTGATGCGGCTGCAATAGGGAATCGGCAATTCGCCCTTCAGGGGCGTTTCGTCGATATCGGGCGCGCGGATGGCATCGGGCTGCACGCCAAGCTGGGCCAACAGGTCCAGCCGTCTTGGGCTGCCCGATCCGAGAATAAACGCCATTGCGGCAGGCGTTATTTGAAGCGGTAGTTGATCCGACCCTTGGTCAGATCATAAGGGGTCATCTCGACCTGAACCTTGTCGCCGGCTAGAACACGGATGCGGTTCTTGCGCATCTTCCCTGCCGTATGTGCGATGATTTCATGGCCGTTTTCCAGCTCGACCCGAAACGTCGCATTAGGCAGGAGTTCCTTCACGACACCGGGAAATTCGAGCGTATCTTCCTTGGCCATGTTGTCTCCATCATTACGTTGCACCTGCAGAATCTACAGGGATGTGCGCTTAAATGAGCCTATTTCGGCCTTATTTCAAGGGCGGAATCATCTAAAGGCTGGATATTGTGACCGATTCGGCGCGGGGTGGCTGTTCGTCCCAGTGGGTTCTGTTCAGAACATGGCCATCGGCGCGAACCTCGGCAATGGCGGACAGATCGATATCCGCATAGGTCCAACCCGGTTGGTTCAGGGTGCCTTCGGCCAGCACTCCGGTCTGGGGAAAGCCCTTGTCGGGCGGGCCGAATATGCCACCTGTGCCGGTGTTCATGTCTACCGCCTCGGACCAATCGTTACGCCCAACCAGCGACGACATAACCGTAACACATTGATTTTCCAACGCTCTTGACATCGCACCGATGCGAACGCGCCAATATCCTGACAACGCCTCGGTGCAGGATGGCACCAGGATAAGATCGGCTTCGTTCAGGGCGCGACCCAGCAGGGGAAACTCGCTGTCATAGCAAATGAGGATACCGATTTTGCCAAGTGCGGTGTCGAAAAGCCTGAGCGGACCACCGGGGGCAATGTCCCAGATCTCACGCTCGAACCGGGTCATGATTTGCTTGTCCTGATGCGCGACACCACCGTCCGGCGCATAGAAAACGGCCCGGTTCACGGGGCGGCCCGAACCGTCAATCACCGGGGCCGATGCACCCAGAATGTATGTTTTGTACGTCTGCGCGAGGCGGGTGTGCAGGTTTTGTACGTCTTCCATCCGCCCGGACACCGCCTGGATCGAGCGTTCCAGATCACCGGCCACCCCGGCCCCGTCCAGCGTCGACAATTCCATCGCGCCGTATTCGGGAAAGACCAGCAGGTCGGCGCCCTGCCCAGTGGCCTCGGCGACCCAGCGGTCCAGCTTGTCCTCGTACTGGCTCCAACTGGCGAGCCAGTCGAGATCGTATGCGGCAGTTGCGACTTTCATCGATGTGTCCCCGGTTCAAAGTTGCTGGGACATTAGATGCGGAGGTGGCGGACTGTACAGCGCAATTCCTTCGAATTGTCGAACTACGCAACCACTTAGAGCCGAGACAGGAAGGCAACGATTAGCGGTCAGATCACCCGACCCCGCCATAGCGCGCTGTACTTAGGTGTCGGCCATCCCGAAAAGAACCCACTGGATGCCGGGTTCGGCCTCATGAGCTGGCGCGGCGTGGCAAATGAGACACTGGCTGCCTTCCTCGAAGGCATAGCGGCGATTTGGACGAGTAAGCTCAGCCTGAACAACTGCTCACTCACCGCGTTGACACGATGAATGGCTGTTTTGTCGGCAAGCGACCAAAACGGCCTACAAATCCCTGATCCAGAATTGCAAAGGCTTCTGGGTCTCGCCCTTTTCCCCGATATCCTTCCACGAAAACTGCGCGATGACGCCGGGAAGCGGTGCGTATCCGCGCGCGTGCCAGAAGGCGTCGAGCGGCCGGTATGTTTCGGGGCGCATCGGGTGGTCGGCAGGACGCTGGACGCCGCAGAACGCGCATTTAGAAAACCCGTGGCTGCGGGCGTGGGCTTCGCGCAGGTCGAAGAACTTGTGGCCAACGCCCTGCCCGCGATAGTCGGGTAACAACACGGATTCCGCACAATAGAAGATGTCACCCAGATCCAGCCCGGTTCCGTCGAACGCCGCCGCGAAATCGTCGGCGTGGTCGGTCAGCGGTGCGCCGGTCGATGCGCCGATCAGGCGGTCGCCGTCGAAGGCGCCGACCATTATGGCGCGGTCGCTGTCGCGGTAGGATTGCAGATACTTTCGTTCGTAATCCAGATCACCGTCATAGAGATAGGGCCAGGCGCGGAACACCTGGATCCGAAGGCGCGCCACATCATCCAGCGCGGCCTCCAGTGCCGCGCCGGTCAGGGTGCGGACCTCGCTCACCTCAGGCATTTGCGACCTGACGGGTCCAGTCGGCAAGATTGTAGAAGGTGGTAACCCGGGTGATTTTGCCGTCCTTGAGGTCAAAGAAGGACCCTGCGGGCAGGCGGTAGGTCTGGCCGTTGGCTCGCGGCAACCCTTCATCCGTTTCCAGATAGGTGCCGTTGACGATGAACTCGGCGGCGGCGCGGGTGCCACCCTCGGCCTCGAAAACCACGATATCGGTCAGGTTCTCGCGGTAGCAGCGGTTCATATGAGCACAGAAGGCTGCAAATTTTTCCTTGCCGACACGGATCTGGCCTTCGTTCACGTGATGGGCCACATCATCGGACAAACAGGCCAGCATGCCGTCCACGTCACCGGCGTTGAAGGCTTCGAAATAGGTTTTGACGGTCGCGTTCATGATCTCTCCGTTGGTTCGCCCCAGCGATCTTTCAGATGCTGAATGATCTGATCGCGGGTCTGACGGTAGTGATGTAGCTTTTGTTCGCGTGTCTCGCCCAGTCCGGTAGGGTCCATTATTGGCCAATAATCGACATCGAGGTGAAAAACACGGGTCAGTTCCAGCGCCTTGCGTTGACTGGCAGGCGACAACGCCACCACCAGATCGAAGGAACTGAGGTCATCGCCCCATTCTTCCATCTCGTCGAACGACCGAGAGCGGTGGCGCGACAGTTCGACATCGATCTCCTGACAGGCGGCAATGCAGAACCCGTCGATTTCCAGATCGTTATGCACGCCGGCAGACTGAACATAGGTGCCGGTGCCATAGAACTTTTTCATGATCCCTTCGGCCATGGGAGACCGGACCGCGTTGTGGTCGCAACAAAACAGGACCGACTGCGGCAACGGCTTCACGCGTCAGCCTCCGAAATGCAACACGCAGATCAGCGTGAACAGGCGGCGGGCGGTATCGGTATCGATGTCGGCCTTCCCTTCCAGCCGTTCCTGCAGCACGCGGCTGCCTTCGTTGTGGATACCGCGCCGGGCCATGTCGATGGTTTCGATCTGGCTGGGCGGCAGGGTCTTCACGGCATCGAAATAGCTTTCGCAGATCTGGAAGTAATCCTTGACCACTTGCCGGAACGGACCCAGCGACAGGTGAAACTCGGCCGCCTTTTCGCTGGTCTCGGTTTCGATGTCGAAGACCAGCCGTTTGTCGCGGATCGACAATTGCAGGTGATACGGGCCGTCAGGCACGGTGCGACCGTCGCGCTGGGGCAGCGTGAAGGTGTTCTCTTCAAGCAGATCATAGATCGCGACCTTACGCTCCTGCTCGATCTCGGGGGTCGGCGGAGGCAGGTTTCGGTCGTCCAGTTCGATATGCGAAATACGGGTCATTGATCATTTGGTCCGTTCAGGTCTGGCCAGACTTATCGTAAGAGTTCTGAATGGGCAATGCGTGGGTTCGGATGCCGCGGGCCCTGTCACAAAGGGTGGTCCGAGGGGTCGATTCCGTGCTTGCGCAGCAGCGTGTCGACCAGTGATCCCGGATTGATCGGGCGCCCCGAGAAGATCCTGCGGAACCACGACCCAAAGAAATGGACCGACATCTGCTGCTGCCAGTTCAGGGTGTCCAGTTTGGACAGGTCCGGCTCATTCCACAGCGACCGGTGGCGCAGCGGGATCGGGTAGAGCAGCGTACGGGGAACGCTCATCTCGTGTTCGGGTGTTTGGAAGATGTAGTGGAACAGCATGGGCGGGCCGAAGCTGAAGATGGGCAGGCTCCAATGCGTGGATTTGCCGTAGAGTTCCAGGTAGTTGGTCTTTTTCTGATCGCTCCACCAGGGCGGAACCAGATCGCTGTCGAAAGCGAAATCGCACATGTTCCGCAAGGCCGGGCTGTCGCCGGGCAAGGCCAGCACGCCATTCATGATGCGGCGGGTTTTGCGGTTGGCCTTGGGGAACAGGTAGCCGTTTTCGGTTTCAAACGGGCGCAGGGCGTAGGCGTCGGTGTCAGCCCAGATGTAATCTGTCTGCTCCAGCAGTTTCAGTCGGAACAGATCGGCATGCACGGCCGCCGACCGGGTGACAGGGTCGCGGATAATCTCGGGAGTGTCGAATATCTCACGCGCGTCGCGGGCTTCAATATAGTCCGGAATGTCCCGCAGATCGCCGTAATGGTAGACGATCGGCGTCTGATCCACGTCGGCGAAGGATTTCAGGCACAAATGTTCCAGAAAGCTGAACCGTTCTCCGATCCACAGGGTCGCCACACGTTCCAATAGACTGATCCTTGCTGGTCGGTGAACGGTTTAGCGGTCAATCGAGCGCCCCGAAACCCGTCCCCGGCCAGGGTCGGGTCGGCTGTGGCCCGCAGGCCATAGCTTTACCCGTTCAGCCGCCTGAGGCGGGCCGTGACGGACAGCCCGTGCGCCTCAAGGCTTTCCGATGTGGCCAATTGCTCGGCGGCGGGTCCGATCGCGCGCAGGGCTTCGGGCGTCATGTGGCTGAGCGTGGTGCGCTTGAGGAAATCCATCACACTGAGACCCGAGGAAAACCGGGCGGAACGCGCAGTCGGCAGCACGTGGTTGGGGCCGCCGACATAATCGCCTATGGCCTCGGGCGTGTATTGGCCAAGGAAAATGGCACCCGCGTGAACGGTTTTGGCGCTCAGCGCCACCGGGTCGGCCACGCAAAGCTCAAGATGTTCGGGTGCGATGCGATTTGACAGCGCGGCGGCCTGTTCCAGATCGCGGACGGTAATGACGGCACCGAAATCGCGCCAACTGGCCCCGGCAATCGCGCGGCGCTGCAAGGTCTGGAGGCGCTTTTCGACCGCCTGCGCGACCGCCTGCCCGAATGCGGCGTCGTCAGTGATAAGGATCGACTGCGCGCTTTCGTCATGTTCGGCCTGGCTGAGGAGGTCCAGCGCGATCCAGTCGGGGTCATTGTCCTTGTCGGCGATCACCAGAATCTCGGACGGGCCCGCGATCATGTCGATGCCGACCTTGCCAAAGACCCGGCGCTTGGCCGCCGCGACAAAAGCATTGCCCGGACCGGTGATCTTGTCCACGGGCGCGATGGTCTTTGTCCCGTAGGCCAACGCGGCAATCGCCTGTGCACCGCCGATGCGATACACCTCGTCCACACCGGATAGTTGTGCGGCCAGCAGGACCAGCGGGTTCACCTGCCCGTCCGGTGTCGGCACCACGATGGCCAGACGTTCAACCCCGGCGACCTTGGCGGGGATGGCGTTCATCAGAACGGAAGAGGGATAGGACGCAAGCCCGCCCGGCACATAGAGCCCTGCTGCCGAAACCGCTGTCCAGCGCCAGCCCAGCGTCGCCCCGGCCTCATCAGTCCAATTTTCGTCCTGCGGCAGCTGTTTTTCGTGATAGGCACGGATGCGATCCGCCGCCAGTTCCAGCGCCGCGCGGTCGTCGGCCGAAACCTGTGCAACCGCTGCTGAGATTTCAGCCGCAGAAAAGGCCATGGTTTCCGGTGTCAGGTCCAGCCGGTCAAACCTTGAGGTCAGCTCGATCACCGCCGCATCGCCCCGGGTGCGCACATCGTCGATGATCTGCGCAACCACCGCATCCACATCCGGACTGTCCTCGCGTTTGGCGGACAACAGTGTCTGAAAGGCGCTTTCGAAGTCGGGCGCGGTCGTATCGAGGAAAACGGGCATGATCTGGCACTCCGGACGTTTGACGCGGGACATATCGCCGGGAGGGGCGGGCCTCAACCCTCAGTCGCCTGGGTGCAGCGATTTGCGCATGGCAAAGCAGGACAGATCCATGCGGTCGCAACACTGCCCGGTGGCCTGCCAGCCGCGGCGCAGATAGAAATCTTGCGCGGTTTGCGTTGCCTCAAGTCGGGCATCGGAACATCCCGCAGCGATCAGTTCCTGTTCCATGCGGTTCAACAATGCCGAACCAAGACCACAGCCGGTATGATCCGGATCGATGTAAAGCAGAGTGATCTCTCCGGTTTCAAACAAACCGCCGACAGCAGCCAACTGCCCGGCCCGCTCGGCCAGCCAGATCTGCGAACCGGGTTTGATCCAGCCCCGGATCGTGGCCGGGTCCTTGTTTTCCGTCCATTGCGCGATGGCCCGGGGGTCGTTCTGATGATCTGCCGTGCAAAGCTGGGTGATCGACCGGATCAGAACCCGGCTGATGTCGAACACGTCGAAAACGGTAGCGCGGCGCAGAATGACACCTTCAGGCGCGGCGGAAAACGCCTGAGATATGCCGCGCTTGTTCTGCATCTATTCGGGATGGTGCGGGGCATGCCCGGACGGGGCCCGGTAAGGGCGCGTGACGTCCTTGAGCGTGGCATCCAGCGCCTCGACCGTCAGCCGAATCGCACCGTCCCCGGCCAGCGTCAGCAACACCTGACCCGCGCCTTCTTCGCCCGGTTCAAAATCGACCGACAGCAGTGACATCACCGTATCCTTTTCGCTGCGGTCGACACCCTGGCTGGCAACAGACAGGACCGAGTCGAACACCAGCACGGATTGCACGCGCTCAAACGGGCGGCCCCGGCGGTCGGCTGCGTCCTTGTCTTCCCAGCGGAAGCGGTTGAGCAGCAGGCCAAAGCGGCGCTGCGAAGGTTGCCATTTCATCTCGGTCGCAGGGAAAACCGCGTCCTGTGCAAGGGTCGAGATCACCTGCAAGTCATCGCCGTCCTCGGCCCCCAGATTCAGCGGCGCCTCGCGCCCGTCTTCGAAACTTGCGTCTGTCATTCGCCCTTGATCCGTTCAATCTTTGCGCCCACGCCTTCCAGCTTGCGCACCACATGTTCATATCCGCGGTCCAGATGATAGACCCGGCTGACCGTTGTTTCGCCTTCCGCCGCCATTCCGGCAAGGATCAGCGACACCGAGGCCCGCAGGTCCGTCGCCATGACCGGCGCCCCTTTGAGCTTTTCAACACCAGTGACGGTCGCCGTGCCGCCATGCACCTCGATATGCGCGCCCATGCGGACCAGTTCGGGGGCGTGCATGAAACGGTTCTCGAAAATCCGCTCTTCCAGGACAGAGGTACCTTCGGCCGTGCACATCAGCGCCATCATCTGCGCCTGCAGGTCGGTGGGAAAGCCCGGGAAAGGTTCCGTGACAACGTCCACGGCGCTGACGCGGCCATTCTTGCGCGCGACCTTCAAGCCCTTTTCGGTCTCACTCACGTTGATGCCGGCCGCATCCAGCTTGGCCGCGAAGGATTCGACCAGAGACATCCGGCCGCCCAGCAACTCAACCTCGCCACCGCAGATCGCGGGGGCCAACATGTAGGTGCCCAGTTCAATCCGGTCGGTCACCACCTGATGCGTCGCGCCATGCAGCCGGTCGACACCCTGAATTTCGATGGTCGACGTGCCCTCACCCGAGATTTGCGCGCCCATCTTGCGCAGGCATTCGACCAGATCGACGATTTCAGGCTCTCGGGCTGCGTTTTTCAGGACCGTGGTGCCCTTGGCCAGCGTCGCGGCCATGACGATGTTTTCAGTCGCCCCGACCGAGGCGAAGCGCATCTCGTGCACGGCGCCCTTCAGGCCGCCCGGCGCGCTGGCGTGCAGGTAACCGTCTTTCAGCGCGATCTCGGCGCCCAGCGCTTCTAGCCCTTCAACGTGCAGATCCATGGGCCGCGCACCGATCGCGCAGCCGCCGGGCAGCGACACGACCGCCTCGCCAAAGCGGGCCAGCAACGGGCCAAGCACTAGGTTCGAGGCGCGCATCTTACGCACGATATCGTAGTCGGCGACATGACTGGTCAGGGTGTGACTGGACATCGCGATCACCTGACCGTCCTGCAGCGCGGACACCTCGGCCCCCAGCGACTGCAGCAGCGTGGTCATGGTCTTGATGTCGCTCAACCGCGGTGCGTTGGTCAGCGTAAGCGGTTCTTCGCTCAGCAAGGTTGCGGGCATCAGCGTCAGACACGCGTTTTTGGCCCCCGCAATCGGTATCTGACCATTGAGAGGGCCGTTGCCCGTCACCAGAATCGAATCCATCTGCTCTTATCCCTCTTCCTTATCGGCCTTGTCATCGGATGCCGCACGCGCCTTGGCCTGCGCCTTGCGCCGCGCCATATTCGCCTTGAGCGCCGCTTTCAGTCGCTCTTCCCGCGCGTCCCCGGAATTGCCGCGTTTTTTGGGTGATTTGTTGTCTGCCATGACCTTTCTCTACAGGAGGCGAAAAAAACCGTCCAGACACCCTTGCGTAGCGTTTCGTTTGAGTCTAATCACCCGCCCACAGCGCTGCTGTAGCTCAGAGGTAGAGCACTCCCTTGGTAAGGGAGAGGTCGAGAGTTCAATTCTCTCCAGCAGCACCATAACTTCCTGATAATAATTAAAAATTAGGCTTCTCCCAAACAGTCAAACCGCAAGAAAGCACTGCAAAGTGCTGCATTCGCCGGCAAGATTGTTTCTGCAACGTGCAAAATGCGTGCAAATGCGGTGCAGCCAATAAGCGTCATTTCGAGAGGGGAATCCGTAATTTGCGGCGCTTCCAGAAAATGGAGAGTGCTCAAGATAGCAGAAATCCTTCTAGCGGGCGTTTCGTTTACCGCTTTGCTTCAAACGGCGTGCGGGCTCTGGACCCATGAAACGATCAGAATAAGCCACCCGCCAATGGTGCTGCAACAACCAAGCTGACCTTCTTTGCTTCCGGCATTAGGGTTTATGTCGGCAAAGTCCGGTTAATCCACGGATTAGTCGGGGGTTAATCAGGAACGCATGGGCTGACGAGGTTTCTATTTCATGTTCAGGAAACAGCTTCACAGAAGCGATGGCAACAAAAGATCCGAGTGACTCATGGTTTTCTGGCTATAAGCCAGTAGGTTACGCCCAGCGCAAGACCGATTGCTGCGTAACCAAGAAAGTACTGAGGTTCCAAATTTTTGTCGTCTAGCGTGATGATTTTTCGAGCTACAGCCATCAAGGCTGTTGCGACAACAAGCTTGATGTGGATGACGTCGGCGGTCAAATATAGTGTAATATTTGTATAGATTTCTATCGCAATGAGAACGACCAGCACGGCGCTGAAAACCGTGAGAAGGTCACTGACTTCCAAGATGTAGACAGGCGGTTCCAGCAACTTTTGGTAGGTTGTGAAACCGGCGTCAATAATTGCCATCAGAATGATTCCGAGCATCAGCACCGACAATGCCCTGACACCGTGGCGGATCATGCGGTTGCACCACCGAACAATGGCATCTTCGTGATCGGGATCTAGTTCCACATGTGCTGGGATGGGTTTGTTCTCTTCACCACTCACTGTAATCTCCAATTCCGACTTCATTCGCAAGCGTGAGAAATTTCATGGTGTTGCATCGCTCACTTCGGCTTGGACCGAGTTTTCCCATGAAACGCGTGTAGTCTTCCAGACCGATCTTTAGGTCTTCAAAGAACTCTGTTGGGCTCTGTGAGTTCATTTTCTAATCGGGGCAAATGCCTCTTTTCGGGATAAGCGGTCGACGAGCCTCGGTTCATTGACGGCGGTTCTCCATTGTCACCGCGTCTGGTTGGATTTTTGAGCCCTCTCACTGCTATTCACTGCCAAACTTTCGAACTGAGTGTGTACACCTACCACGGACTTGACTGAATCTTGCGTTCAAATCGCACATTGCGCCTGAGCGGCCGCTTCACTCAAGACTGTTTTTGTAGATCACACCATCCTTCATGATAACCGAGAAGTTGGCCTCTGGATCGACCATCAGATTGATATCCTCCACCGGGTTGCCATCCACCAGCACAAGATCGGCATAAGCCCCGGGTTCAATAACTCCGAGTTTGCCTTCGTGGTAAGGGTTTCGTGGCCCGGAGAGGGCAAGGAGTTCAGCGGTATTGAATGTCGCTTGCTGCAAAACTTTCGCTCCTGACCACCATCTTCCGCGACGCTCGAACTCCAGATTCTGCATAGCAAGAAGCGCCGGTGAGCCAAATAGGTCGACCCCAAAGGCAATCGGCAGGTCGTACTTCTGGATGAGCGAGACGAAGGTCTCCACATTGTCTCGGACTGGTGCGCCCTTGGCGATGGTGTCCGGGTCTCCTCCTGCCAGCATCTCATCGTCTGGTGTGAAGATCAGGAACTGTGGATTGAGGATAGCGCCCGCATCTCGAATTGCCGCGATGGTCGCTTCTTCCTTGATCAAATTGCCATGATCAATGCTTTTTACACCGCCGGCCAGCGCTCGCATAACCGACTCGTCTGAATATGCGTGCACCAGAACATAGGTATTCCAATCCTCGGCCGCATCCACCGCAGCACGGATCTCCTCGACTGAGTAATGCGTGGTATCAAGTGGGTCATAGGGGCTGGAGTTGCCACCTCCCAGGCTTAGTTTGATTTGGGTCGCCCCTAGCCGCAACGCCTCGCGGGTCATGGCACGAACTTCCGGCACACCGTCTGCGATGAATGACCACTGCGTCTCGAAAAAACTACGCTCGCCACGCTGCCTCGGGTGGGTTTCGTTGTACAAACGAAAGTCAAAATGCCCGGACGTCTGCCCTATGAAATGCCCGGAACAAAATATGCGCGGCCCAGGTATGATGCCTTCATCAATGGCCTGAGCAATACCGTAGCAAGGCCCTCCGGCGTCCCGCAGGGTCGTGAAGCCGCGCATCAGCATGGCCTCAGCCTCCCGCGTCGCCAACGCGCCGACATAGGTCCAATGCAGATTGTAGGCGAGTGCAATGGGACTGGCACCCAGCATGATGTGATTGTGCCCATCGATCAGACCGGGAACGAGCATGCGCCCGCCACCGTCAATTACAGTTGCGGCTTCGGGTGGCAACTCAGTGGTCGAAACCTCGGCGATAAAGTTGCCCGTGACCCGGACGTTAGCATTTTCGATCACAGTTGCATTTCGACTGTCAAAAACATCGACGTTTAAAAAAAGAGTCGAAGACTGAGGGGTTTGCCCGATCGCAGGCGAAAAAGCTGTCACCGCGGTAAGTAGGCTCAATACATTTGTAAGCTTAATCAGCATTATTTCCCTATTTTCCAGTTCACAGAGCGCGAATGTCTCCGTTCGCACACCATGATACACAGTTTTTCGATGAGCATTCAAAACTGGCCAGAAGTGCATCCGAAGAGGTGCTCCGCTTTCGTCAAAGTTTCAGACCTGATCCTCCTTATTGTTGATCAGCGTTTGTGGGATTGTTCATCAGCTCGGCGCAGTGCAACCTTTTCTGCTTTGCGGCGGTGAATATTCTCTAACTCGGCCCTGATCCATTCTTCGGCGCCCCACAAACTCTGGGCAGGAATATCCCGGCCAAAGAAATTGAACTTAAAGGCCAAATCTTCTTGCTCGTCCGAATTTTCCTTAGCCGATATAGCTGCAGTTGCCAGGCCTGTCAGAAATCTTGGTGGCAGGTTCCAATTCTCTCCCACTGGAAGCCGCTCATAACCACCCTCAAAACTAATGCGCTTACTGAACTCACCTTCGTGCACGATGGGGTTTCTAACCAATTTCCACATCGCTTCCGGCATCGTAAGGCCTTCAAATTTCGTGCCTATTACTCTGACACTGAAGGCAATCTCCCAAACGATTTCCTCTTGGTCTTCCAGCAGCTTTTTGAACCTATGACCTGATCCTTTTGACGGGTATCGCTTTTTCCCCGTCGCATCAAAAGCCTGGAAGATTGCTGTCACCGCGTTCTCGTAATCGCCAACGGCGATGTCCCTAACTGCTCTTTTCAAACGCCTACCAATTCCACTCATGATATATCCCTACTTCGGCCGTCGCGCGCTCGACCCGTTCGCCTTGATAACCTGATCGCCAACCAATGATCGGGCACCTCAGTGCCACGACTTCACGCACTTGCACCACAAAAGAGCTGCGCTTCGTTTCGGGAGATGGCCACAGCGAAACAATTGAAGCGACCTGCTGAAATCAAAAGCGAAATTTATCCGCCACACACAGGAACACCTAATTGAAAGCGTATGTCGCGCCGATCAGCAGGCCGGACTGGCTGAAGTCAAAGTCGTTACCATTCACTTCGTGATCAAACGAAATATGGCGGTATCCGCCTCTGATCATCCATCGGTCGTTTATGGCATAATCCGCCGTCAGCAAAATTTGCCAGGTCTCGCTGCCACTTCGGAACCCTCCGTAGTCCAGAAAGGCCGTACCGGACCAGCGATCAGAAATCGCATAGCGGGCGCGGAGACCTATGACAGGGTCTGTCCAACTGGCGTCTACGGTACTGGTCGTCCCAGGCAATGCCCCCGGGGACAGCGTGAATTCGGTTTCCGTGTTGAACCACCTGAACCCTCCTGCCAGATCCAGTTTCAAAGTTGGGTCTTCGTAGACGCGGTAACCAACGTAGCCGCTCAGGAACTGCGTCTTGAGGGACGTTTCCACGCCGGAGAACGCAGGCCCGGACAGGTCGTTGTCAATGGAAAGCTTGGTGTAGTTGTAATCAGTCAACAGACTCCACCGGCCGTTACTGGCCGCGAAGGCACCCATGAAGGCGAGGTCCAACTTGCTGAGCGCGTCCGAAAAACTCAGCGTTGCATCGATGTTGCCGTTCGGCGAATCCAGTGACGTTTTTGTCTCTGGCATGAACAGATAAATCGTGGCTTCGTAATTCCAGTCGCTCGACTGGGCTGCAACAGGCAGCGCTGGAACTGCCCAAGTGGCGAGAGCAGCTGTCCATGTGGGTAATCTTTTCATAAATTCCTCCTATCACATGCCGACTGCATGAACTTTCACAGCAGGGAGGGGCCAAAATCGCATTCTGGTATTCTTGTGTGAATGATGGCGATGGCGGTGATCCGAGTCAAAAGGATTATCTGATCGGGCTTCGTTCAATCAGCATTTCAACCAATGGCTTATCTGGCGGGCTACTCTTGAACCTACATATCTGAGCGGACCCACGGTTGTGCTGAAGAAACGGAGAACCAAGAGGGACGTCTATTGCCCGGAAAGATTCTCTCTGAGCGCTGAGGTTGAAGCTTCGAAAGTGTCCAGGATGTTTCGATCGGGCGCAACCTGCAACCGGATGTCCGATGCCTGTCATATACACTTTGGTTTTGGGAAAGGGTTGAGGGGCTGGCATGAGTGAGGGGGTCTATTCGGCCAGCCCCCCGTGTAGTGTTGGACGGAGGTGTGTGTGTGGTTGCTCCGTTATCTGATAACTAACAAATCGAGCGGGGCTGCGGTATTGGGGGTTCCCCGTAGTTAGGCAAATTAATCCTCCCGACATAATTCAGACAGAGCGCGGGGCTAATCGGCAGATGTGGCGCGTTCTGGTGTGTTCTGCGATTGCTGATGGGTACGAGTTTGGCGCGTCACACCACAGCACCCAGGGCGACATGACACTGCGTGGCAAATTCGCGCGGAAGCCGGAACAGGTCAGCTCTTGGGCGGCGTTGGGCGGGTCGATGCAGGTTGTGGTATTCTGAAGGCATCCACCGGCGGCATTGTATTGAAACCGCTTGGGGTCCGTTCTTGTTTCGGAGTGTCCTATGAAATTTATCAATTCTTCCACACTCATCCTTTGCGCCGCCGTATTGCCGACATCTTGCAGCACCATTTTTCACGCGGATTTCGAGAGCGGGACGCCCGGACAGTCGCCACTGTCCAACCCGCCAGGGCCACCCGCCGGCGACAGTATCAGTGTCGGATCAGAAGAGTTCTTCTTCGTATCCGCCGAAGACGCCATTGCCGGCGATCTTTCCCTGAGTATCCGTGAGCGGCCACCTGCAACAGAGACGTCCGGCGACCATATCACTTTCCGGACGTCACCGATCAGCGACGAAACCGCGCCGATCTACATCACGTGGCAGGGGCAGATTCTGGATGATGGCGGAATGATCGTAGATAGCGGTGTCGTGGGGCGGTATTTCGGCCGGGTCGTTTTCAACAATGGCCAGATTTCCATGTTTGATACACCGGTGGGCAGCTACAGCATCGGCGACAGGCACACGGTTCTGATCTCGATGTTTCCGGACGACATGGTTTATCGCCTCGCAGTCTTGGGTGACGCTTCATTAGAGGCGCCATTTGCCGAGGCGAACCTGCGCGACCTTGACGGCACTCCTGACAATGAAGGGTTCGTTGATGTTTCCGTCAGCGCCTCGGCAGATCAGAACAGGTTCTATGTCATGGATGACGTGACAGTGTCGCTGCGTGATCCAGGCGATTGATTGGGGGCATTCAACATTTTGCAGCGCCGGCGGCGGTGGATGGCCGGTCGCGGTTATTGCGCCGGATGAGAGGACAAGTTGGGCATGGGCACCCACCCCGGCAGATCATCCGGTGAAACCGACACGTGCAGATGTTCCGAGCGGTCCCGACCGACCTTGCGATGCTTGCGCAGAAGGAAGATCTTGCCCCAGCCCCTCCATGTCCCGACTGATCTGGCGGACGCATCGACCGGGAAACGCTCGCGCCAACCGTCCGGCAAGGGCAGACCATGCAGTTCTGCCTTGTCCAGCATCCAGATCAGGGAGATGTTGCTGAGTGGGCGCGCCTCTTCAAAGCCGTTCAGTTGCCCGCCGACATCGCCATGGGTGCCGCGGAACCAGACCTGTTCGACATGGCCGCGGAACTCGGGCGTACATTTCCACAGGACCGGTTCGAACACTTCGCGCGTCTCATCCAGCGCCAGAGCGTGATAGCCGTGGCGGGTCGAGGGACCAAGCTTGTGGTGGTGAAACGCGTGCCGATCCTCGGCCCAGCGCCACAGCATGGGCAGGCGCAGGCCCAGCGCCTTGACCGTATCCCAGACGCCAACCATTTCTATCGCAATTTCGTCATGGCAGAACTTGCGCCGGAAATCACCTGCCGCGGCTCCACCTGGATTGCATTCATAATGGCGATAAGCCTGTTTGATGTTGCGTTCGGTGGCATGCTCGGCCTTGAGCAGGCCAATCATGTCGATGACACCGGCAAGACTGCGCACACCGTACGCGCCACGGGAATATCCGATGAAGTAGATCCGGTCGCCGGGCTTGTACCGCGAGGCAAGATAGCCGTAGGCACGCCTGATCTGGCGATTGATGCCGCGCCCCATCATCACATCCAGCGAGGACTTCCAGCTTTCCCATTGCACACCGGATTCGTAAAAGACCGAGACTTGGCTGCCCATTTCCCGACACAGGCGATAGGTCTGACCGGCATGTGTCTCAAGGCCCGGCTCCAGCGTGGACATGGTGCCGTCCAGAATGATGACATGGCTGATTGGCTCGCGGTGCAGCGCCTCGGCCGAGTGCTCGGAGCGAAGCGGCCGTCCTAGCCATCCCAGAACCTTTCTACTCAGCCGCGACAGAACCATGTGTCAGCATCTCCCATACTCTGTGAGGTGTGAAAGGCATGTCCGCCTGCCGTACCCCATGATCCCAGAGCGCATCCTGAACCGCGTTTGCAACAGCGGCCAGCGCGCCCACGGTCCCGGCCTCACCGCATCCTTTCATCCCCATCGGGTTGGAAGTTGACGGAACCGGCGCCGAGGTAAACTTAATCATGGGTATCCCGGCGGCACGGGGCAAGGCGTAATCCATCAACGAAGCCGTGAGCAGTTGCCCCTGCGCATCATGCACCACTCGTTCGTTCAGTGCCTGGCCAATGCCCTGCACCACTCCGCCATGCACCTGCCCCTCGGCCAGCATCGGATTGATAAGGTTTCCGAAATCATCAACCACTGTATAGCGGTCGACCCAGGTTTCCCCGGTGAAAGAATCGATCACGACTTCGGCAACATGTGCGCCGTTGGGATAGCTGCGCGCCTCCAGATCGGCGCGTGCCGTGTGTTGCAACAGGTCGGTACGGCCATCGGCGCGGGCCATCTCGGCGGCCTCGGTCAGGGTGGGTGTCAGGTTGGACCCCGGCGCCCGAAAGGTTTCGTGGTCAAAAATCACTTGGTTTTCCTCGACCCCCATCTTACCGGCCAGATAAGGCGTGAATGCGGCGATCATGACGTCGATTGTGGCCAGCGTTGCCGTGTTTTGCACCGTCACCGAGCGGGATCCGCCCGTCCCACCGCCATGCGCCAGACGGTCGGTATCGCCCTGGACCACCACGATCCGGTCCATTGGTATCCCGGCCTGATCCGACAGGAAGTGAGTGTAGGCCGTCTCGTGTCCCTGCCCATTCGATTGAGTGCCAACGCACATGTTCACCATTCCATCCTCGCGGAACTCGATCTTCGCGTTTTCGGAAGGGTCGCCCAGAATGCTTTCGATATAGTAACAAAGCCCCTGCCCCCGGATCAGGCCGCGTTCAGCATCGGCGGCCTTTCGGGCGGCAAAGCCTCGGGTCTGCTCGCCAGCGCGGCTGAGAACCATGTCGAAATCGCCGACGTCATAGGTTTCCCCTGTTGCGGTTTTGTAGGGGAAGTCCGCAGGTTTGATGAAGTTCCTGCGCCGCAGTTCCCACGGATCGACACCCAGTTCGCGCGCGGCGCGGTCCATGACCCGTTCGAGGACATAGATCGCCTCGGGCCGGCCCGCGCCGCGATAGGCGTCGACCTGCGTGGTGTTGGTGTAGAACCCTTCGACCCGCAGATATGTGGTCTGAACATCATAGACACCCATCAGCACCTTGCTGAACAGGCTGGTCTGGATGGCCTGCCCGAAATGACTGTTATGGGCGCCAAGGTTAACCTTGCTGTGGACCCGGTAAGCCGTGATCCTGAGATTGTCGTCGAAAGCCAGTTCGGCCAAAGACGTCAGATCGCGACCATGATGATCGGACAGCATCGCTTCGGACCGGTCGGACATCCAGTGCACGGGTTGCCCCAGTTTCATGGCGGCAACGCAGACACAGAAATATTCGGGATAGGGCATCACCTTCATGCCAAACCCGCCACCCACATCCGGCGTGGTGACACGGATCGCCTCGGTTTCAAGCTTCAGTTTCTGCGCCAGTTGCCCCCGCATCGCCCAGACACCCTGACCGCCGTAGGCGAAGTGCAGCCGGCCGTCCGACCATCTGGCCTGACAGCCGCGCGGCTCGATCGAGTTGATGATGACCCGGTTGTCCGCCACATTCAGCGCCACGGTATGGGCGGCGGACTGAAAGGCGGCTTCGGTCGCGGTTTCATCGCCAAGCCCCCAGTCAAAGGCGCGGTTATCCGGGGCTTCGGGATGCAGCGGCTCTCCGCCCGCATCCACATCCAGCTTGGCGGGCAGGTCATCGGTCTCCATCAAGATCAGCTCGACCGCGTCCTGCGCCTGAAGCTGCGTCTCGGCAATCACTGCAACGACGGGCTCACCCACAAAGCGCACACGGTCTTTGGCAAGCATTTGCCGCTGTGGCGCCGCGCCTTGCGAGCCATCCCGGTTGGGCATGATCGCCGCGTTCATTACAGTGTCGATCCCGGTCGCGGCCAGATCGTCCAGCGTCATGACCAGGCGGACCCCATCCACCTGCCGCGCAGCATCCAGATCCAGCGCTATGATCCGCGCATGCGCAACCGGGCTGCGGAAGAAGGCCGCATACAGGGCATTGTCCGGCACGGCATCGTCCATGTAGCGCCCCTGCCCGGTCAGAAAGCGGTGATCTTCGGTCCGTTTGACCGGCTGGCTTTTGCCGAACTTTTCCATTGCTGTCCCTTTCAGGCTGCTGTGGCTGCGAGGTTAGCCCCCGCATATGCGATGTCCAGTCGATCGCGAAGAAATTCGATTTCCAGCAGCATCCCAATGGTATAGCGTCGGCGCCATGACCTGGACACATGACGCCGTATTCCCGTTCACCGCCCCTATCAGCACCGGCACAGAAGCCACGCATGACGTTTACGTCGGGGGCGAAGGTCCACCGATCATGATCCTGCAGGAACTGCCGGGGATCGGGCCGGAAACGCTGGAACTGGCGCAGCGGCTGAACAACTCGGGGTTCCGGGTGTATCTTCCGCACCTGTTCGGTACGTTCGGCAAAACTCAGACGGGCAGGAATTTTGCCCGGCTGTTCTGCGTCCGGCGCGAGATCAACATGTTCGCGAAAGGCCGCCAAAGCCCGGTTGCGGGCTGGATGCGGGCGCTGGCGGGTCATATCCGGGATCAGGAAGGCAGCGCGGGCGTTGGTGTCATCGGCATGTGCCTGACCGGCAGCTTTGCTCTGACCTTGATGGCCGACGACGCGGTTCTTGGCGGCGTGGCCAGCCAACCCGCATTGCCGATCTTTGGCGGCGACAAGCTGCATATGAGCTCGCAGGATATCCTAGACGCGCGCGCGGGCATGGCACAAAAAGGCCCCGGTCTGGCGATGCGGTACGCCAAAGACAACCTGTCGCCCCAAAAACTGATGCGGTCGCTGGAAAGCGCCTTTGGCGAGAACCTCGAAACGATTGAGTATGCGGGCAAGGACCATTCGCTGCTGACGCTGGATTTCCACGATCCAGCCTATCAGCGCGTTGATACCTATTTCAAAGACCGATTTGGGATGGCCGGTTAGCACAGACGCCCTTCCCCTTCCTGCGTGCATTCGCTATTGCAAGCGCTGACCCGATTTTGTTGACGCAGGACGCATCCCATGGCGATGGAAAAGACATTCAACGCGGCCGAGGCCGAGGCCCGCATCTACAAGGCCTGGGAACAGGCCGGAGCCTTCAAGGCAGGCGCTAACCGCTCGCGCGACGAAAGCTTTACCATCATGATCCCGCCGCCCAATGTCACCGGCGCGCTGCATGTGGGCCATGCGTTCAACAACACCCTTCAAGATATTCTGACCCGCTGGCACCGGATGCGTGGCTTTGACACGCTGTGGCAGCCCGGTCAGGACCACGCCGGCATCGCCACGCAGATGCAGGTGGAAAAGATGCTGGCCGCCACCCAGCAGCCGGGGCGCCGCGAGCTGGGGCGTGAAGCATTTCTGGACAAGGTCTGGGAATGGAAGGGCGAATACGGGGGCACGATCATCGAGCAGCTAAAGCGCCTGGGATCATCCTGCGACTGGTCGCGCAATGCCTTCACCATGGCAGGCGCGCCGCGCGACCCGCGCACGGGGCACGAAAACTCTGCGAATTTTCACGACGCGGTGATCAAAGTCTTTGTCGACATGTACGAAAAGGGCCTGATCTATCGCGGCAAGCGGCTGGTCAACTGGGACCCGCATTTCGAGACCGCGATCTCGGACCTTGAGGTCGAGAACATCGAGGTCGCGGGTCATATGTGGCACTTCAAATACCCGCTCGCCGGTGGCGAGACATATGAGTATTTGGAAAAAGATGAAGATGGGAATGTGATCCTCCGGGAGGAGCGGGATTACATTTCAATCGCGACAACCCGGCCCGAGACTATGCTGGGCGATGGTGCGGTTGCGGTTCACCCCTCGGACGAGCGGTATGCACCCATCGTTGGCAAGCTCTGCGAAATCCCGGTTGGCCCGAAAGAGCACCGCCGCCAGATTCCGATCATCACCGATGACTACCCGGACCCCGGTTTTGGCTCGGGAGCGGTGAAGATCACCGGCGCGCATGACTTCAACGACAACATGGTCGCTAAGCGCGGCGGCATTCCGATGTATCGCCTGATGGGCACCAAAGGCGCGATGCGGGCCGATGGGGCTCCTTACGCCGAAGAGGCCGACAAGGCGCAGGAATACGCACGCGGGCGTGAGTTTACCGAGAACGAGATCGACGCGATCAACCTGATCCCCGATCACCTGCGCGGGCTCGACCGGTTCGAGGCGCGCGCCAAGGTGGTGGAAGAGATCACCAACGACGGTCTGGCCGTCATGTGCCGCGCAGATGACCCGCGTTTGGGCTCGACCGCTTTGAAACCGGAGCACGAAGGCGCGGACAAGCTGGTGCCGCTGGTCGAGCGCAAACCGATTATGCAGCCCTTCGGCGACCGCTCGAAAGTGGTCATCGAGCCGATGTTCACCGACCAGTGGTTCGTCGACGCCGCCAAGGTCGTTGGCCCCGCGCTGGATGCGGTCAAGGACGGCACGGTCAAGATCATCCCCGAGTCTGGCGAGAAGACCTATTACCACTGGCTGGAAAACATCGAGCCTTGGTGCATCTCGCGCCAGCTGTGGTGGGGGCATCAGATTCCGGTTTGGTATGGTCTCGACCTGTCTGCCGAAGACTTCATTGACGACGAAAACGACGGCAATCTTGATCTGGTCGAGATGGGCCGTTTGCTGAACGAAGGCGGCATGCTGCACCGTGGCAACGTTATGGAATGTGCATCCAGCCTTGAAGCGGTAACCGAGAAATTCTTGGACGACAATGCTAACATCCCCAGCCCTCTGAGCCACGCGACAGTTATTGAAGTCGCCGACAAGCAGGAGGCGATTCATCAATTCGCCGAAAGCCTTGCACAATATGCAATCGAACAGGACCCGACCAAGCTGGTTTACCCGGTCTGGCGCGACCCTGACGTCCTGGACACCTGGTTCTCCTCCGGCCTCTGGCCCATCGGCACTCTGGGCTGGCCCGAGCAGACCGAGGAACTGGAACGCTACTTCCCCACGGACGTTCTGATCACCGGCTTCGACATCCTGTTCTTCTGGGTCGCCCGGATGATGATGATGCAACTGGCCGTGGTCGATCAGATCCCGTTCCACACCGTCTACCTGCACCAACTCGTCCGCGACGAGAAGGGCAAGAAAATGTCCAAGACCACCGGCAACGTCATCGACCCGCTGGAGATCGTGGACGAATTCGGCGCCGACGCGCTGCGGTTCACCAACGCCTCGATGGCAGCGATTGGCGGCGTGCTGAAACTGTCCAAGGAACGCATCACCGGCTATCGCAATTTCGGCACCAAACTTTGGAACGCCGTCCGTTTTGCCGAGATGAACGAGGTCTTCACCGACGCCGTGCCGCAACTGGACGTGGCCGACCTGAAACCCAAGGCCGCCGTAAACCGCTGGATCATCGGCGAAACCGCCCGCGTGCGCGAAGAGGTTGACGCGGCGCTGGAAAGCTACCGCTTCAACGACGCGGCCAACGGGCTTTATGCCTTTGTCTGGGGCAAGGTCTGCGACTGGTATGTGGAACTATCCAAACCGTTGCTGCAGGGTGATGATGCTGCGGCTCAGGCTGAAACCCGCACCACCATGCGCTGGGTTCTGGATCAGTGCATGGTTCTGCTGCACCCGATCATGCCCTTTATCACCGAGGAACTCTGGGGCCTGACAGGCAACCGCGCCAAGATGGTGGTCCACGCCGACTGGCCGACCTATTCTGCGGCCGACCTGATCGACGCGGATGCGGATCGTGAGATGAACTGGGTGATCTCGGTGATCGAAAACACCCGCTCAGCCCGTGCTCAGATGCGGGTGCCTGCTGGTCTGTACGTGCCGATGCTGGTGACCGAGATCGACGCCAACGGCCAGGCCGCATGGGACCGCAACGAGGCGCTGATCAAGCGCCTTGCGCGGATCGACAGCCTGACCAACGCAGAAGATCTACCCAAAGGCACAATCTCGATTGCCGCACCCGGCGCGTCCTTCGGCCTGCCGCTGGCGGATATCATAGATATCGGCGCGGAAAAGGAACGACTTGAGAAAGCCAAGGCCAAGCTGGCCAAAGAACTGGGCGGCCTGCGTGGGCGCCTGAACAACCCCAAATTCGTGGCTTCGGCCCCGGAAGAAGTGGTTGAGGAAGCCAAAGCCAACCTCGCCGCCCGCGAAGAAGAAGAAGCAAAGCTGAACGAGGCCCTTGCCCGTTTGGCAGAAATCGCCTGATCTTCATCTTTTCCCAAATACTCAAATCCCGAACCCCGCCACCTGTCGGCGGGGTTTTCTTTTGGTGACACGGCTTTCCCCTTGTTCCCGACTGCTTGCAATTGTTAGCAATTTGCCCAAACAACCCCGAGGCAGAAATGGCGCATTCCCATCCCCCCGTGCAGACGATTTCGACCGGCCTGGTGGTGGCGGTGGTTGGGTTTTTCAGCTCATTCCCGATTGTTTTACAGGGCCTTGCCGCCATGGGTGCCTCGGCAACTGAGGCTGCGTCCGGCCTGATGATGGCTGCGGTTGCAATGGGGCTGGCAGCCATAGTCCTCAGCCTCTGGTATCGGCAGCCGATAAGCGTGGCCTGGTCAACACCCGGCGCTGCTTTGCTGGCGGTTTCTGCCACCCCTGCCGCCGGTTTTTCAGGGGCTGTCGGCGCGTTTCTGTGCGCCGGAGCGCTGACCGTTCTGGCAGGCCTGTGGCGTCCTTTGGGGCGGTTGGCGGCTGCGATCCCGACAACGCTGGCTCAGGCCATGCTGGGCGGGGTTCTGCTGCCGCTGTGTATTGTGCCATTCAAGGCGGCGGTTGAGCTGCCCTGGCAGGCATTGCCGGTCATCGTAACGTGGTTTGTCGCCGGCCGGATCAATCGGTTGATCGCGGTGCCGGCCGCGGTTGCGGCGGCGGCCCTCGTCGTCCTGAATGCCGGAGACAGCCCGGTTCGACCTGAACATCTGGTCGCCGCGCCGGTCTGGACAATGCCGACATTCTCGGTGGCCTCTGCCATAGGCATCGGGCTTCCGCTGTTCATCGTGACCATGGCCACGCAGAATATCCCCGGCATCGCGGTGATGCGCAGTTTTGGTTATGCACCCGAAGCTAGCAGGCTGTTCTCGGCCGTCGGCGGGGCCAGCATTCTGTCCGCGCCATTCGGAGCCCCTGCCACCTGTCTGGCCGCCATCACCGCCGCCATGTGTTCGAACGAGGACAGCCATCCAGACCGGGACCTGCGCTACTGGTCCGCGGTCATGGCAGGCTTATTCTACTGTCTGTTCGGCATTTTTGCCGTGGCGATCACCGGGTTTGCCGCCCATGCCGACCCGTTGCTGATGGGAACATTGACCGGGATAGCGTTGATCGGTGTCATGGCAAACGCGACCTCTGCGGCGCTGGAAGTTCCTGCCGAACGGGAAGCGGCGATCCTGACATTTGCAATCACTGCTTCCGGTATCACCGTGTTCGGCTTGGGCGCGGCGGTCTGGGGACTGGCGGCAGGCGGCATTGCTTATCTGGTTACGAAACGGACCCGGTGAACGCTTTCGTCTGCATCAATGGTCGCGTATAATCCTGCGATGCTTGGATCACTTGGAAAACTGGTGGAACGCCAGATCAAAAAGGCGCAGGCGGAAGGTCAGCTAGAGGGGCTGAACGGCGAAGGTCAGCCCTTGCCCGATCGTTCGACCGAGGCCCAGAGCGATCCGGCCATTGCGGCCGGGCACCGGATCATGGCGCAGGCCGGTGTGCTGCCCGAAGAATTCAGCCTCAGGAATGAACTGGACGCGGCCCGACAGGTCTATGCCGGTCTGACCGATGCCGCAGACCGAAAAGCGGCCATGGCGCGCATCGCCGATCTTGAGATGCGTTACAACATGGCCCGTGATGCGCGCCGGGCGTTCATGCGGTGATCACTTGAACTCGGGCTTGCGGCCCTGCATCTGGGCCGAGATGACCTCGATCTGATCCGGTTTGCCGATCAGTTCCACCTGTTCCGCCGATTCCTCCATCAGCACCTCTGCGCGGGCCTTGCATTCGGCCACTTCGATCAGTCGCTTGGCGGCACGGATGGCCGAGGGGCTTTTGCCCGCGATATTTTCGGCCAGAGCCAGCGCCTCGGTCATTGGATCATCCGACAGTCTGGTAACAAGCCCCCAATCGGCGGCTTGCTGGGCGCCGATGGGGCGGGCTGTATAGGTCAGCAGGCGCAACACGTCCGAGCGGACAAGTTGCGGCAACAGGACCATCCCGCCCATGTCGGGGATAATGCCCCATTTCATCTCCATCACGGCCAGCTTGCTTTCGGGATGGGCGATACGGATATCCGCGCCCAGAGCGATTTGCAGACCGCCGCCATAGGCCACGCCCTGAATGGCGCAGATCACCGGCACCGGCACCCGCCGCCAGATCAGCGCAAGCTCCTGCATCTCGTTGGCGTCATGGTGGCTGCGCGTCATCAGCCATTCGGTCGGGTCCATATGGGCCATCTTGGCAAAGCTTGCCATGTCGAGACCTGCACAGAAGCTTTTGCCTTCGCCCGACAGAACAACGGCCCTTGCGTCCGAGGCCGCGACTTCCTGACCGGCGGCCAGGATGGCTTTAATCATCGCATCGTCCAGCGCGTTCATCTTGTCGCCCCGGGTCAGCGTGACGTGGGCAATGTGGTCTTTATATTCGACGGATACGCGCGCCATGCGAGGCCTCCCAGATCCTGTTTCGCCGATCATGCCCTGAAAGGCATGGCCAGTTCCACCACGACGTGAGGGCAGATCATCTGACCTGATGCTTGCCCAACCCGCCGCCCTGCGCTTATCTGCGCATATGACTGATCCGCGCTACACCCCGCTTGCCCGATCCCTGCCCGCCACCGTCCCGTTTGTCGGGCCCGAAACGCAGGAGCGTGACCGCGGTGCGCCGTTCGTGGCCCGACTGGGCGCGAATGAGAGCGTGTTTGGTCCCTCGCCCTGCGCCATTGAGGCGATGCAACGCGCCGCGAGCGAGATCTGGATGTATGGCGATCCCGAAAACCACGATCTGCGCCATGCCCTCGCCGATCATCATGCCGTGTCCGTGAAGAATGTCGTGGTGGGTGAAGGGATCGACGGGCTATTGGGCTATCTGGTTCGGCTGCTTGTCGAGCCCGGGGATGCGGTTGTGACCTCGGACGGGGCCTATCCGACCTTCAATTACCATGTCGCAGGCTTTGGCGGCGTGCTTCACAAGGTGCCTTATGCAAAGGATCAAGAAGATCCGGTGGCGCTGTTTGCCAAGGCGGCAGAAGTGGATGCCAAGCTGGTCTACCTGGCCAATCCCGACAATCCGATGGGAAGCTGGCATGCGGGTGCCGATATCGTGACCGCGCTGGACGAATTGCCCAATGGCTGCCTGCTGGTGCTTGACGAGGCCTATGTCGAATGCGCACCGGAAGCAACGGCAGCGCCGGTCGCGGCGGATGATCCGCGCGTGATCCGGATGCGGACTTTTTCCAAGGGGTATGGAATGGCCGGGGCACGGGTCGGGTACGCCATTGCAGCACCAGGGCTGATTGCAGCCTTCAACAAGGTGCGCAATCATTTCGGAATGAACCGGGCGGCGCAAGCCGGGGCGCTGGCGGCGTTGCGGGACGACGCATGGCTGTTCAACGTTCAGGGGCGGATTGCCGAGGCGCGCGACAGGATTGGCGCGATCGCGCGGGAGAACGGGTTGGTGCCCCTGCCATCGGCCACCAATTTTGTTGCCATCGATTGCGGGCGGGATGGGGTTTTTGCCAAAGCGGTTCTGGATGCGCTGGTGGCGCAGGGTATCTTTGTGCGGATGCCCTTTGCCGCACCACAGAACCGTTGCATTCGCATTAGTTGCGGTGCGAAGGCCGATCTGGACGCCTTTGCGGCCGCGCTGCCCGGGGCGCTTGCAGCGGCAAGGGCGGAACCCGGCTGAAACGCTGTGCCCGGGGCGCGATTCCCCCCGGGGATATTGTCAGCCAATTGAAAAGACGGTTCTTTTCGGACTAGCCCGCCAGCGTTGCTGCCGCAGCTTCGAGCGCCCCTTTGCCGCGCGGGATATTCAGGGCGGCCATGGCGGTTTCCATTCCGCCCAGCATCGCCATAACCATCTGAGCGTTCACATGGCCCATGTGGCCAAGCCGGAAACAGCCGTCCCAGTCCTCCATCCCCAGACCGATTCCCAAGGTCAAACCCAGCTCTCGCTCGGTAAAGCTGCGCAGCGTCGTGCCCTGACCGTCGGTCAGGCGCAGGGCCGTGACGGCGTGGCTGCGAAAGGCGCGGTCGGCGACATTGAGCTGCAGCGCACCGCCCTGCGCCCAAATCTCACAAGCGCTCCAGATCGCCTGTGAAAGGCGTTCGTGGCGGACCCACACCTGGTCGAGCCCTTCGGCATGGATCAGGTCCAGCGCGGCGCGCAGGCCGTAAAGGTGATGCGTCGGCGCAGTGCCGTTGAAATACTGGTAGAACAGGTCGGGATTGGCGCGCGGCTGCCAGTCCCAGTATTGCGACACGCGAGGCATGGCTGCGCGTTTGGCCTGTGCTTTGTCATTGAAGAAAACAAAGCCCGTACCGGCGGGGGTCATCAGGCCCTTCTGGCAGGCCGTGACCATGACATCGACCCCCCAGTGATCCATCTCGAACCGTTCGCAGCCCAGCGAGGCGATGCAATCGGCCATAAGCAGCGCGGGGTGGTCAAGTTCGTCCAGCAGAGCGCGAAGGGCCGGGATGTCGTTGCGCACCGAACTGGAGGTATCGACATGAACCGCCAGCACCGCCTTGTAGCGGTGTTCTTTATCGGCGTGTAGAGCTTCGGCGATGCGGTCAAAATCCCACGACGAGGCGGTTCCGAAATCGATCAGGTCGACCTGCGCTCCGATGCCCTCGGCCATTTCGGCCCAGCCATGGGTAAACCGGCCCGACGCAGGGGCCAGAACGGTTTCTCCCGGTGCGATCACATTGGACAGTGCGGCCTCCCACGTGCCGTGGCCGTTGGCGATATAGATGGCCACGTCATGCTGCGTGCGCGCGACGCGGCGCAGGTCGGCGGTCAGCGCCGGCATCATGTCGATCAGTTCGCCGTCGTAGATATTGGGCGATGGGCGATGCATGGCCTGCAGCACCGCATCGGGCATGACCGAGGGGCCGGGGATGGCCAGATATTCGCGCCCCCGCGCGAGGGAAACTTGCTGTGTCATGGGTCGCCTTGCCTGAATTGGCGCCTAACCTAACGCAGGTTGCGGCCGCGTCAATCCACCAGTTGCGAGGCCTCGCGCGCAAGTGACTCGATGCCGGGCCAGTCGCCATTCAGCACCATTTGCTTTGGCGCAACCCAACTGCCGCCAGCGCAGACAACGTTGGACAGCGACAGGTAATCGCGCGCATTCGCGGGCGAGACGCCACCGGTCGGGCAGAAGCTGATCTGCGGCAGGGGCGCACCGATGGCCTTCAGCGCAGGCGCGCCGCCCGAGGCCTCGGCCGGGAAGAATTTCAGCATGTCATAGCCCTGTTCCAGCAGGCGCATCGCTTCGCTGGCAGTGGCCGCGCCGGGCAGCAGGGGCAGGCCCTCGGCCTCGCAGGCGGCAATCAGGGCGTCGGTTGCACCGGGCGAGACGCCGAACTGCGCGCCCGCTTCTTTCGCCGCACGAACGTCATCGGGTGTGACCAGCGTACCCGCGCCAACAACACCGCCGGGCACCTGCGCCATGGCGCGGATGGCGTCCAACGCGGCAGGCGTACGCAAGGTAACCTCGAGCGCGGGCAGACCACCGGCCACGAGCGCTTCGGCCAGCGGGCGGGCCTGTGCCGCATCGTCGATCACAAGTACCGGGATAATGGGTGCCAGGGCGCAGATTTCGCGGGTACGTTGGGTTTTGGATGTCATGGCTCAGGCTCCGAAAATACTGGCGCCAGCATCGGCTGAGCCGACGTTGCCGCGGAACGCCGTAAACAGGTCCCGCCCGGTGCCGTGTTGGTTGGCCGAAAGGTCCGCGGTGACTGGTGTGCGGTCCAGAACGCCGGGCGTCAGAATCTCCAACTCCCCCTTCACTGCGTCGACGCGCAGCAGGTCGCCGTCCTGCAGATACGCGATGGCACCGCCATCCAGCGCCTCGGGGCAGACATGGATCGCAGCGGGGACTTTGCCGGACGCACCGGACATGCGGCCATCGGTGACCAGCGCCACCTTTTGTCCCCTGCCCTGCAGGATCGACAGGATCGGCGTCAGCGAGTGCAGTTCGGGCATGCCGTTGGCCTTTGGACCCTGAAAGCGGACGACGACAATGACGTCACCGGTGAATTCTCCGGCCTTGAAGGCGGCTTTGACCTCGTCCTGATCGTGGAACACGCGGACCGGAGCCTCGACCACCTGATGTTCGGGGGCGACGGCGGAGACCTTCATGACGGCAGTACCCAGATTGCCGGTCAGGCGGGACAGGCCGCCAGTGGGCTGGAACGGGTCTTTGGCCGGGCGCACGATCTTTTCGTTCAGGCTGTGGCCCGCGCCGTCTTCCCAGATCAGTTCGCCACCGACCAGCTTGGGTTCTTTCGTGTAGTTGTGCAGGCCCTGCCCCGCAACGGTCAGCGTATCGGGATGCAGCAGGCCGTCTTCCAACAGGGTTCCGATGCAATAGCCCAGACCGCCTGCGGCGTGGAAATGGTTCACGTCGGCCAGACCGTTTGGATAGACCCGCGCAACCAGGGGAACGACGGCGGAAATGTCGGAAAAATCCTGCCAATCCAAAACGATACCGCCTGCCCGCGCCATCGCGATCAGATGGATCAGCAGGTTGGTCGAGCCGCCGGTGGCCATCAACCCGACGATGCCGTTCACAAAGGCGCGCTCGTCCAGGATCTGATAGACCGGCGTGTAGTTGTTGCCCAACGCACTCAGCGACAGGGCGCGACGGGCGCCTTCTTCGGTCAGGGCGTCGCGCAAGGGTGTGTTGGGATTGACGAAGCTGGAGCCCGGCAGATGCAGGCCCATGAACTCCATCAGCATCTGGTTGGTGTTGGCGGTGCCATAGAAGGTGCAGGTGCCGGGGCCGTGATAGGCGGCGATCTCAGCGGCCATGAGCGCATCGCGCCCGACCTCGCCGGCGGCGAATTGTTGGCGGACCTTGGCTTTTTCGTCGTTGGGCAACCCGCTGGTCATGGGACCGGCTGGCAGGAAGACCGCCGGCAGGTGGCCGAATGACTGCGCACCGATCACCAGACCGGGGACGATCTTGTCACAAACACCCAGAAAGACGGCTGCGTCAAACGTGTTGTGGCTGAGGGCCACACCTGTGGCCAGCGCGATGACATCGCGGGAAAATAGCGACAGCTCCATTCCGGCCTCGCCCTGCGTGACGCCGTCGCACATGGCCGGTACACCGCCCGCGACCTGCGCCGTGCCACCCGCTGCGCGGATCGCGTCGCGGATCAGGGCCGGGTAGCGTTCGAACGGCTGATGGGCGGAAAGCATGTCGTTATAGGCGGTAACGATCCCCAAATTTCCAGCGGTTCCGGTGACCATGGCCTGTTGATCCGGTCCCGCGCCCGCATAGGCGTGGGCCTGACCGCTGCAGGACAGATGTGCGCGGGCCGGGCCCTTTGATCTTGCCTGCTCCATCCGATCCAGATGCGGGCCGCGCAAGGGGGCGCTGCGGTCAATGATCCGTTGGGTGACATCGGTGATGACAGAGTTAACCATGTTTAACCTCCGATCTGACGCCAGCGGCGGCCATCGCGATGCATCAGCATCAATGCTTCCTCGGGGCCAGAGCTGCCCTGATCGTAACGCGCCGGGCGGTCACCGCGGTTTTCCCAGCCCTGAATGATCGGGTCGACCCAGGCCCAGGCGGCCTCGGCTTCGTCCCCGCGCATGAACAGGGTCTGGTCGCCTCGGATGACGTCCATCACCAGACGCTCGTACGCGTCCGGCGCTTGTGCTTCGGCGCCCAGGGCGTCAGCAAAGCTCATGTCCAGCGCCACATCCGACAGGCGGAAACCGCCCGGACCGGGATCCTTGATGGTGGTACGCAGGGTGATACCTTCGTCCGGTTGCAGGCGGATCACCAATACGTTGCCGCGCAAGTGACCGACATTGGGGAAAATCGTGTGTGGCGGGTCACGGAAAAATACCGCGATCTCGGATTCACGGGCGCGCAGGCGTTTCCCGGTGCGCAGATAGAACGGCACGCCCGCCCAGCGCCAGTTGCCCAGATGGACCTTCAGCGCGATGAAGCTTTCGGTGCGGCTGGCGGGGTTGCCGACATGATCGACATAGCCGCCTTTGCCATGAACCGCCCGGTATTGACCGCGGGCAATGTCGGCCGGTGCGACGGGTTCCAGCGCCTCGATCACCTTGACCTTTTCGTCACGTACCGAATTGGGTGAGAATTTCGAAGGCGGCTCCATCGCCGTCAGGCACAGAAGCTGGACCAGGTGGTTCTGGATCATGTCACGCATGGCGCCGGACTGATCGTAGTACGCACCGCGCCCCTCGACCCCTACCGTTTCGGCCACGGTGATCTGAACGTGATCTATATGGGTAGAGTTCCAAAGCGGCTCGAACAGGGAATTGGCAAAGCGCAGAGCCATCAGGTTCTGCACGGTTTCCTTGCCCAGATAATGGTCGATCCGATAGATCTGATGTTCCTCGAAACAGGCGCGCAGCCCCTCATTCAGGGCGCGGGCCGAGGCCAGATCGTGGCCAAAGGGTTTTTCCACCACGATACGGCTGTCCGGTGTGGCCAGGCCGTTATCCTGCAGCCGCTGCGCAATCCCGGCAAACAGGCTGGGGCCCACCGACAGATAGAACGCCCGGACAACATCGTCGCGCAGGACCTTGCCCAGCTTGTCCCAGCCCTTTTCGCCCAGCGCGTCGACTGGCACGTATTCCACCCGCTCGAGGAAACGATCCAGCGTTTCTGCTTTGAACTCCGGCGCGAATTCCTGCATCGATGCGCGCACCTGATCGCGGAAACCGTCGCTGTCCATTTCCGTGCGGGCGGTGCCGATGATCCGCGCCTCGTCCGGCATCTGCCCGACTTCGAAACGGTGATACAGGCCCGGAAGGATCTTGCGCTGCGCCAGATCGCCTGATGCACCAAACAGCACAAGGTCGAACGGGTTGACGGGAATTACGCGTGAAACCATGACCGGGCTCCTTCAGAACACATTCGGATCACCTTAGCACCAGATCGCTGCAATACCGGTATCGTAGGTTATGTTATCGCTAACACTCGTGAGGTGAATAGGCAAAGCAGGCGCAAAGATCAACCCTGATTTCGCAACCATTCCATAACCGAGGGCCGCACCGACTGTTCGCCGCGATGCCGGGCATCGGCGATGATTTTGCGCACTTCCTGCAGGTTTGCCCGCAGCAGAACGCTTTTGACCGGGCCGATCGAGGCCGGACGCATCGACAGCGACCGGATGCCCATGGCCGCAAGGCACAGCGCCTCGACCGGGCGCCCGGCGTCCTCACCGCAGAAACTGAGCGGTGTGTTCGAGATGTTGCAACGCTCGACAATACGTTCGATGAAGCTGAGGAAGCTGACGTTCAGCGTGTCATAACGGCGGCGCACCAGTTCGTTTTCGCGGTCGGCCGCAAAGAAGAACTGTTTCAGGTCGTTGCCGCCGATCGAAATGAAATCGACCTCGTCAAAGAATTTTTGCGGGGCGAAGGCCAGCGACGGCGTTTCAAGCATCGCGCCCACTTCAAGCGTCTCAGGCAGGACATGGCCCAGACGTTTTTCCCGCTCGATGGTCTTGTTGACCTCCCAGCGGGCTTCGCGGAATTCGTCGGCCTGCGCCACGAACGGGAACATGATGGTCAGCGGGCGGCCGTTGGCGGCGCGCAGCAGCGCCTGCAGCTGCATGCGCATCACGCCGCGCTTGTCCAGACCCACGCGGATCGCACGCCAACCCAAAGCCGGGTTCGGTTCGGCCACGTGCTTCATGTAAGGCAGAACCTTGTCGGACCCGATATCCAGCGTGCGGAACACAACGCGCTTTTCCCCCGCCGCATCCAGCACACGCTGATATTGCGTCACCAGCTCCGATCGTTTGGGCATCTGGTTGCGGATCAGGAATTGCAGCTCGGTCCGGAACAGGCCCACGCCTTCGGCCCCGGAATTACCCAGCGACGGCAGGTCGGCCATCAGGCCCGCGTTCATCACCAGATGGATCCGCTCTCCATCGCGGGTAACGGTCGGGGTATCGCGAATCGAGGCATAGCGTTCCTGCGCCTTGGCCTGCATGGCGATCTTGTCGCGGAAGGCGCTGACTACTGTGTCTTCGGGGCGCAGATGCACGACGCCGTTGTCGCCGTCGACCAGAATGTGGTCTCCGTTCAGGGCCTCGGTCGTGATGCGACCAACATGCACCACAAGCGGAATCGCCAGTGCCCGGGCGACGATGGTGGCGTGGCTGCCGACGGAGCCTTCCTCGAGAACGATGCCTTTCAGCGACCGCCCGTATTCCAGAAGATCGCCTGGACCGATATTGCGGGCAATCAGGATCGGATCGGGCGGCAGGTCCGCCCCGTTGGTGTTGCCCTGCCCGGTCAGAATGCGCAGCAGCCGATTGCTGAGATCGTCAAGGTCCGCCAGCCGTTCGCGCAGGTACGGGTCTGTCACCTGCTCCATCCGCGCGCGGGCCTGAGACTGTTCCTTTTCTACCGCAGCTTCGGCGCTGAGACCGCGGGCGATGTCTTCCTCCATCCGACGCATCCAGCCCTTGGAGTTGGCAAACATGCGATAGGCTTCCAAAACCTGCAACTGTTCCTTGTCGCCGCCCTGCGAGATTTCGAGCATCTTGTCGACGCCCACCCGCAATTCATCGACCGCTTCGGTCAGGCGCTCGCGTTCGCGGTGGGGGTCGTCCGCGATCGGGTTTGTCACGACAACGCGCGGTTCATGCAGCCAGACATGGCCTTCGGCCGATCCTTCCTGCGCCGGACCACCGGTCAGCTGGACCGATTGCTGGTGCAGCGGCGACAGGGCCGCGCCCTCGCCGACAAAGGCGCCAAGCTCGGCCATCTCGGCCAGAACCATTGCGACCACTTCCAGCGCATAAATCTCGTCGGCGGAAAACTCGCGCGCCTCGCGTGATTGTACGACCAGCACGCCCAGTTTTTCGCCAAGCCTTTGCACCGGAACGCCCAGGAAGGACGAAAACCGCTCTTCACCCGTTTCTGGCATGTAGCGGAAGCCCTTCGCCGAAGGGGCGTTTGCAGTGTTGACCACCTTGCCCGACTTCGCCACCCGGCCCACCAGACCTTCGCCCATGCGCATGCGGGTCTTGTGTACCGCCTCGGGCGACAACCCTTCGGTGGCGCACAGCTCCAGCGTTTCCTGATCGCGGAACAGGTAGATCGAGCAGACCTCGGCACGGATACTGTCGGCGATCAGATGCGTGATCCGGTCAAGACGTTCCTGACCGGCGGCCTCGCTCGCCATTTCTTCGCGCAGCCGCCCCAGCAGCTTGCGGGATTCAGTTTCGGTGCCGTCCGCCATGGCCAAACCAATTTACGGTGTCAGGCAAAACCCTTGGCTGAAATGCTCAGGCCGCCTTGTCCAGTTCAAAGGCATCATGCAGTGCCTGAACAGCAAGTTCCATGTATTTCCGGTCGACCAGAACAGAAATCTTGATCTCGGAGGTTGTAATGACCTTAATGTTGATCCCCTCATCCGAGAGTACCTTGAACATTTTCGCTGCCACACCCGATTGCGAACGCATACCGATACCGACAACCGATACCTTGCAGACGTCATTGTCGGTGACCAGCTCGGCGTAGTTCAGCTCGCCCTTTTCCTTGATGGCATGCAATGCCTTTTCGGCGCGGGCAACCTGGTCGGTCGGGCAAGAGAACGTCATGTCGGTCCGGCCTTCGTCCGAAATGTTCTGAACGATCATGTCGACATTCACGCCTTCGTCGCTGAGCGCGGTGAAGATGGTCGTGGCGATGCCGGGGCGGTCGGCCACGGACACCACGGTCATTTTGGCTTCGTCGCGGGAATAGGCCACACCGGCCACAACATTGGATTCCATGATATCCTCCTCGTCGCAGACCAGAGTGCCGGCCTCGTCGGATTGTTCTTCGAAACTTGAAAGAACGCGCAGTTTCACCTTGTAACGCATGGCCAGTTCGACCGAACGGGTCTGCAAGACCTTCGCCCCCAGCGAGGCAAGTTCCAGCATCTCTTCGAACGCGATCCGGTCCAGCTTGCGCGCTTTTTCACAGATGCGCGGATCCGTGGTGTAAACCCCGTCCACGTCCGTATAAATGTCGCAGCGTTCGGCATCGAAGGCTGCGGCAAAGGCCACTGCCGTGGTGTCCGAACCACCCCGGCCCAGCGTGGTGATCCGACCCTCGGGGCTGATGCCCTGAAAGCCCGCGACCACGGCAACTTTCATGCCTTCGGCGAATTTCTGGTTGATGTTGCCGGTCGGAATGTCTTCGATCCGGGCCTGGCTGTGTGCGCTTGTGGTCAGCAGCGGAACCTGCCAGCCCTGCCAGCTGCGCGCGGGCACGTCCATTTCCTGCAGTGTCAGCGCCATAAGGCCAGCAGTAACGTTTTCCCCTGAAGATACGACCGCATCATATTCGCGCGCGTCGTACAACGGCGATGTTTCGTCGACCCAGCCCACCAGTTCGTTGGTCTTGCCCGACATGGCCGAGACAATGACGATCACGTCATAGCCCTTTGCTACTTCAACGCCCACGCGCTTGGCCGCGCGGCGGATGCGGTCGAGATTGGCAACCGAAGTGCCACCGAATTTCATCACGAGTACGGGCATGGGGGCAGGTGTCTCCGCGCCTTTTATTTCTGGTCCCGAGCCTCATAAGCGAGGGGGGGCGCAAGGGCAAGGGCGCAAAGATGTCCTGATTGGCGCGCAGGCCGACTTTACAATGGGTTCCTGCGGTGCCAGCCTGCGTCTGACACATCCTTCACGAGGTTTTTTCATGTACCGTCTTGCTGCTGCCTTTGCCCTTTTGTCCTCGTCCGCTCTTGCACAATCCGCGACACTGGCCGGAACCGATGGCAAGAACGCATTGGGCACCGTTCCCTGCGCCGCCATTGCCGGTGAACCTCTGCGCTCGTGCAACGCCGAGCTGCGTCGCCGCGACGATGGAACCGCGACACTGGCCGTTCAACTGAGCACCGGCGAAGTGCGGCAAATCTATTTCACCAATGGCGAGCCGGAATCCAGCAGCTCGACATCGAAAATAACCTCCGAAACGCGTGGCGACATGATGGTGATCTTCATCGATCCCGGCGAGGTTTACGAGATTCCCAAGGCGGCACTGGCCACTCAGTAAGGGTGCGCCTGACCGTCATAGGTTTCAAAACACCCTGAACTGTCCAGGTTCAGCGTGTCGAAACGTTCGATCAGGCCCTCAACGGCCTGATCCACGGTGATGGCGGCCGCCGAGCCACCCATATCGGTCTGCACCCAGCCGGGGTGATAGATGCCGACGGCAATGCCCTCACCCTGCAGATCTGCCGCCAGATTCCGCCCCAAATTCAGCGCAGCGGCCTTGGATGCACGATAGATATAGCTGCCACCGGGCGCGCGCGTGTGCGAAGCCATTTGCGAGGACAGAATTGCGATCCTGCCTTTGGCCGCACGCAGGTTCGGCAACAGGGACTGGACCGTCAGAAAGACGCCGGTGACATTGGTCGCGAATGTCTGCGCCCACATGTCTGCCGGGTATTCTTCGATGCCGTGTCCTTTGTCGAGATAGACGCCTGCATTGCAGATCAGCAGATCAACAGGTTGACCAATCAGCCGTTCAGCCATGGCAGCGTGGTGAGCGGGTTCTGCGACGTCCAGCTTAATCTGCGCACTGTCATCGCGCGCGGTTCCGATGACGTCATCACCCCTGTTCCGGTACCTGTCGGCCAGAGCCTTTCCAATACCGCGGTTGGCCCCGGTGATAACAACCCGCACGGGTCAGTTCGTCTTTCGGCTGGGAACAAATGGCAGCGGGGCGACCGGAACACCGTCTTCGATCAGGGCTTTGGCCTCTTCCGCCTTGGCCTCGCCATAAATGGCACGGTCGGGCGCTTCGCCCAGGTGAATCTTGCGGGCCTCGGATGCGAAATCCTTACCGACGTAATCCGAATTCTCTTCCACCTGGCGGCGCAGTTGCGTCAGGATCTTTTCGATCTCAAGCGATGGTTTTGCAACATTGATCGGCGCGGGCTCGGCCGGCGCGGATTCCGGGCGCGCCACGGCATTGCGGGCGGGCCGGACACGGGGGGTCATGATCGCCTTTTCCACCTGCACACACCCGCAAACCGCGCATGTCACCATGCCCGCAGCTGCAAGTTTGTCGTAGGCGGCGGCCGATTGAAACCAACTTTCAAATGTATGGCCGTTGTTGCATTTCAATGCGTACTGAATCATGTTTCGCCCAAAATACGTGTTACAAAATAGATACCGACCAATACCGTAATATCAAGCCCTTCCGGCCAGAAGTTGGCAGGGATATTGCCCAAAATCTCGCAACAATACGGAAAGTTCCGGCGAATTGACCCTTAAAGCTGCCTTTTCCGGAACGCACCATTCCCGCTTACGCTCGTCGCTTTCCGGGAAATCCGAAGCCAGTGAGCTTACCAGCATCGCGAACACATCAACTTCGCACAAAAGTGTCCGTTTCTTGGAACGGTGCTTGATGTAAGTATACCGCCCCATCGCCTTTTTGTCGCACCGACCGACAGCGCCCGCTTCTTCCCACGCCTCCCGCTCGGCGGTTTCTGACGGGCTGAGCCCCAGGATTGGCCAGCCTCTGGGTATGATCCAGCGCCCGGAGCGGCGGGTGGTGATTAAAAGGATCTCGGGCCGGTTTTGATGGATCCGGTAGCACAGTGCTGCCGCCTGTGAATGGACAGGACAAGCCCCGGCCTTGCGCCGAGAAGTTGGCGAATGCTTCGCGTTGTTCACGCTACCGCCTTTCAAATGGTATTAACGCCTGTTTTTCAGACCGAATTTCTGCTCTTATTTTGGGTCTGCTGAGGGTAAACATACCACATGATGCGGTACTTACCAAGCGGGGCTGCAAAAGTCGGGCGTTATTTCATTCGCGAAGCCAAGCGGCGCACAAGTTCGTCATGCGGGATGTCAGCATCCACCGCCAGTCGGCGCAATCCGAAATGGACACGGGCAATCTGTTGATAGTAACGGGAATAGACATAGTTCGTGCTGCCTCCGGCCAAAGCACCCAGAACCGGAATGGACTGGGCCGCCAGTTTCTGGCCCAGAACCACCGACAGGCGCGGTGCAACCGCCGCGATCAGGCGCTGCATGGCCGGTCCGGTCAACGTCAAGCGCACGGAATAGAACCCCAGATCAGCCCCGTCATCATCTGAAAGGGGCCCTGCGGCAGACAGGACCCGGACGCAATCGAATTTCACACCTTCCTCGGACGGATCAAATCCTTCGCGGGCAGCGGCCCCCTGAATGGCGCGCAGCAGCATGGCCGTTGTTGCGGGCAACTCCATCAGGGCCGTCGACAGACCGCCCATACCACCTGCCGCTCCCATGGCCGTGCTGACGACGGTATTCACCCAAGGTTGCTGGTCGGGTATCGCCCGGCGCGATCCTTCTGCGGCATGCATGGCAATCCAAAGCGCCTGCTCCGTCGCGCCGGTCAGACCCAGACGCACGGGCTCAGGCAACTGATCCAGCAGAGATTCTGCTGATCCGCCAAGCGCATTAAGCAGTTTCACCCCCGCGCCACCGGCGGACCGGTAATGCCCTGCAAGCCGATCCAGTTCAGCGTCGGCATCCAGTTCTTCAACAAGAACCACGTTCTGCATCTGCCTCCTCCTCAGTCAGAAAGATCGGCATTCAGCAGGGCCGTTTCAATAGTTCAGCGGGTCCAGCGTGATACGAGGCCCTGCACCCCGCCCCATTTTCCGGGCACAAGTTCCAGCCCCAAAACACGGTCAGGATTTGTTGGCGGCGGCATTTCCACATGCTTCAGCAGCGAAAAACCAAACCGCGAGTAATAGGGCGCGTCCCCCACCAGCATGACCCGCGCCCAGCCTTTCTCGCGCCCGGCCTGCAACCCCTGGTGGATCAGGAAACCGCCAAGACCCTCGCCCTGATGGGTCGGGTGAACCGCCACTGGACCCAGCAACAATGCATCATGATCGCCGACATGGACCGGCCAGAACCGGATCGCACCGGCCAGAATACCCTGCCCGTCGCGGGCAACAAGCGACAGGCCCGCCACCGGTGGCACATCATCGCGCAGACGATAGGAAGACAGAGCCTCACGACCGGGTGCAAAGCACAGGTCATAAAGCGCCTCGACCTCCCACCAGTCATCCGGCTGTTCCGGCCTGATCTTGAATTGCTGCACGCGCGCCCTCTTTTCCTTGCTGGAATTCGCCCTAGCACTTCGATACGCCTTGGGCAAACGCTTGGAGACCTTGATGTTCTATCGCCCCGAAGACGGCCACGGCCTGCCGCACAACCCCTTCAACGCCATCATCACCCCCCGCCCGATCGGCTGGATTTCGACGCGCGATGCGGATGGGATCAACAATCTAGCGCCCTATTCCTTCTTCAACGGGGTCGCGTACACGCCGCCTCAGGTAATGTTTGCCACTACCGGCACCAAGCACGATCAGGACGGCGGCAAGGACAGTATTGCCAATATCGAGGCCACCGGCGTTTTCTGCGTGAACGTTGTGGCGCATGCCGATCAGGATGCCATGAATGCCAGTTCGGCAGGTCTGCCGAAGGAAATTGACGAATTCGCCCATGCCGGGCTGACACCGATCGAGTGTGAAACCATCCCCTGCGCCCGGATCAAGGGCGCGCCTGCGGCTCTGGAATGCCGATTGACAAAGATCGTGACCCTGCCCGGAGAGGCCAACCGGGTGGTGTTCGGAGAAGTCATCGGTGTTCATCTCGATGACGCGCATATCCGCGACGGGCGATTTGACGTCACCTCGTTCAAACCGCTGGCCCGTCTTGGTTATCGGGACTACTCGGTTGTTACTGAGCTGTTCGCGCTCGAACGCCCGGACGATTGAGGCCGCACACAAAGGGGGGCGCTGCCCCCGCCGCGGCAAGCCGCGACTCCCCCGGGATATTTTCGGCCAGGTGAAGAAACGGATCCTTCATTCATCTGGCCCCAAATATCCCGGAGCGCGAGGCAGAGCCTCGCAAAAATCAGTGGCCGCCCAATATACCGGTACGAACCGAATAGTCGACCGCCAGTTCGTAATCCGGGTCGTCGTCGCTATCGACCATCAGATGTCCGGCTTTGTTGAGCAGTTTGTGGCAATCCCGGCTCAGGTGGCGCAGCATGACCCGCTTGTCTGCCGCCTCGTATTTGGCCGCGATATTCTCGATGGCCTGCAAGGCGGACTGATCCACAACCCGGCTGGCGGCGAAATCGATAATCACGGTTTCGGGGTCGTTCTGCACGTCGAAGATTTCAAGGAAGCCTTCCGACGACCCAAAGAAAAGCGGCCCCTGAATTTCATAGACCTTGGCGCCTTTTTCAGTCTCGGAATCGCGGGTGACCGCATGGATGCGTTTGGCGTTGTTCCAGGCATAGGCCAGCGCCGAGACAATCACGCCGACGACAACGGCGACCGCAAGGTCCTCCATCACTGTCACGACAGTAACCAGTACGATCACAAACGCGTCTGTCAGAGGCACTTTGCGCATGATGTTGAACGAGTTCCACGCAAAGGTGCCGATCACGACCATGAACATCACACCCACCAGTGCCGCCAGCGGGATCTGTTCGATCAGGGGGGCGGCAAACAGAATGAACACCAGCAGGAACAGGGCGGCCGCGATCCCCGCGACACGTGTGCGCCCTCCGGATTTCACGTTGATCATCGACTGGCCGATCATTGCACAGCCGCCCATGCCGCCGAAGAAACCGGTCACGACATTGGCTGCGCCCTGCGCGATACATTCCTGCGAGGCGCCGCCGCGCTTGCCGGTTATCTCGCCCACGAGGTTCAGGGTCAGAAGAGATTCGATCAATCCGATCGCCGCCAGAATGACTGCATAAGGCAGAATGATCTCGAAGGTTTCCCAGTTCAACGGCACCATCGGGATGTGGAAGGCGGGCAAGCTGCCTTCAATCGAGGCCAGATCGCCGACGCGCGGCACGTCCAGCCCAAAGCCGATCACCAGCGCGGCGACAACCACGATGCCAGCCAGCGGGGCCGGCACAATACGCGTGATACGTGGCATTACCCAGATGACCGCCATGGTCAAAACAACAAGACCCAGCATGGTATAAAGTTGCATGCCCGACAGCCATTCACCGCCGCCCATGCCGTGACCGGTGTTTTCCATGGTTCCCGGCACCTTGAACTGCCCCATCTGGGCCAGAAAAATCACAATCGCCAGTCCGTTCACGAAGCCCAGCATCACCGGATGCGGCACCAGCCGGATAAACCGCCCCCAATGCATCGCCCCCGCAATGACCTGCAGGATACCCATCAGAACAACTGTGGCGAACAGGTACTCGACCCCGTGCTCCGCCACCAGCGCGACCATGACCACGGCCAGAGCGCCGGTTGCACCCGAGATCATGCCGGGGCGGCCGCCGATCAGAGCGGTGATCAGACCGACAAGGAACGCGGCGTACAATCCGACCAGGGGGTGTACGCCAGCAACGAAGGCAAAAGCCACGGCCTCGGGCACCAGTGCCAGGGCGACGGTCAGCCCCGAAAGCAGCTCGATCCGGATACGCGACAGGGTGAAGCCTTCGTCCGGCATCCAGCGCAGATCGGGTATGGCAAGGCGATTGGCAAAACTTGCCAGCAAGGCTCGGGGCATTGGACGGTCCTGTCGGTTTTGATTGGCTCGCGCGAAGCGCGCCTTTGTACCCGCCATTTCCCCCGCGAGGTACAGCATCTGGCGGGAACCTGCCATGCGCTGAGCACATAGCGAGATCACGGTCCACAGGGTCAGGCGCACAATCGGTTGAAACCACTTGTCAAATGGCCGCTGGCGCCTCAGAAATTTCAGGAAAGAAATTTTGGATCGGAGAAACGACGTGACCCAGACAAAGATTGCCGTCATTGGCGGATCGGGCATTTATGACATTGACGGGCTGGAAAATGCACAATGGGTCAGTGTCGAAACGCCATGGGGGGCACCGTCGGACCAGATTCTGACCGGATCTCTTGAGGGGATCAAGATGGCGTTCCTGCCCCGGCACGGACGGGGGCATGTGCATTCGCCGACCGAGGTGCCCTATCGCGCCAATATCGACGCGCTCAAGCGGCTGGGTGTGACGGATGTGATCTCGGTTTCGGCCTGCGGTTCGTTTCGCGAACACATGGCACCCGGCGATTTTGTTATTGTAGATCAGTTCATTGACCGAACTTTTGCGCGCGAGAAGAGCTTTTTCGGAACCGGCTGCGTGGCCCATGTCAGCGTTGCCCATCCCACCTGCCCGCGTCTGGGCGATGCGTGCGAGACCGCAGGCAAATCGGCTGGCATCACCGTGCATCGCGGCGGCACCTATCTGGCGATGGAGGGGCCGCAGTTCTCCTCGCTGGCGGAATCGAAGATGTATCGCAAGCACTGGGGCTGTGATGTCATCGGCATGACCAACATGCCCGAGGCCAAACTGGCCCGCGAGGCCGAGCTTTGTTACGCATCCGTTGCCATGGTCACGGACTACGACAGCTGGCATCCCGATCACGGCGAGGTTGACGTGACCACGATTATCGCCACCCTGACCGGCAATGCCGAAAAGGGCCGCGCGCTGGTCAAGGGGTTGCCGGCCTTGCTAGGGGCCGAGCGTGCGCCCTGCCCGCATGGCTGCGACCGGGCGCTGGAGTTTGCGATTCTGACCGCACCGGAAAAGCGCGACCCTGTGTTGCTTGCCAAACTGGATGCGGTCGCCGGGCGGGTCCTCTGACGTCAGTTTTTTGTCAGGCTCTGTTCGACCACGTCCCAAAGGCCGCGCGACCAGAGATCGTTATGCGTACCGTCGGGGATCACATGAAGCTGCGCCGTATCCCCGGCCAGAGCCGCCAATGCTTCAGCATGATGCAGCGGGATGGTTTCGTCCATCGTGCCGTGGAAGATCAGGGTCGGCACGGCAACATCGTCGATGATGTCCCGCGTCGCGAATTGATCTTTCATCAGGGTTGAGACCGGCAACCAGGGATACCGCTCGGCCGCGACGTCGACCGTTGCGGTAAACGGCGCCTCAAGCACGAGCAGTCTGGCATCCGGGCGCTGTTCGGCCACCGCGGCCGCGACCCCGGTTCCAAGGCTTTGGCCGTGCAGGACAACGGTCTCGCCAGCGCTGCTCAGCCTGTCGAACAGGTGCACCCCGTCGGAAATCAGCACCTGTTCGGATGGCTCGCCCCCGCTTCCGGGAAACCCGCGATAGCTGGGCGCAAGCAGCCCGTATCCGCTGTTCAGGATTTCGCGAAACCGTTCGGACCGGTCACCAAGATTCCCGGACTGACCATGAAAGAACAAAACGGTCGGCGCGTCGTCTATGGCCGAAGGCGCGGACCAGGCCGTCAATACCGTGCCGTAGGACATCGGCAGCGAGATCACATCGACATCCGCCAGCCCGATCGCAGCAGGTTCGGGCAGTTCGCCCTCGGGCTTGAACAGCAGTGACTTCTGGTTGAGGTACATGTAGCTGACCGCGCCGATATACAGAACGGCCCCGGCCAGAACGAGCCCGGTCAATGCGCGCCGGATCCGGGCGATACCCGGTACAGCAGCTTTTGCATCCGGTTTTGCGTGTTGCGTCTGTACCATTGGCCCCTCCGACACTCAGGCTTGCATGACAGGTCTGACGCTTTGAGCCGTATTTCAAGGCTCGGGTACAGTGCTTTATTGAATCTTAATCTGTTGCCACGAAGCCAGCCAGCGCAGGTTTCGCACTTTACATGGTTGAAACGCGCGGCGACCTCTCCATGTTGACGAAGATTATCGTGTGGCGGCAAATATTTAGCCGGCCACCGCCAAATGTGAGGACCGATGACACGTCTCAAGGCGCTGGATGCCGCCCGCTACTTGGCCTTTTGCGGCATGGTGCTGGTCAATTTCCGAATTGCAGCCGGCGTGGAACCGGGCCGTGACTGGGCCTCGGCTCTGGTCGATGCGCTGGAGGGGCGCGCGGCTGCGCTGTTTGTGGTGCTGGCTGGGGTTGGCATCGGGTTGTCGCAAATTTCTGCCAGTCTGCTGTTGCGCCGCGCCGCATTTCTATTCGGGCTGGGCCTGATCAACATGACCGTGTTCGACGCGGACATCCTGCATTTCTACGCGCTGTATTTTGTTGCCGGCGCGGCGTTCCTGACCGCCACGACGCGCGGCTTGTGGCTGGGCGCGTTTGGGATTGTCGCACTGTCGGTGCTTGCGATGCTCAGTTTCGACTATGACCGGGGCTGGGACCGGACCTCCCTGACCTACACCGACCTGTGGACCTTGCCCGGGTTCCTACGCAACGCACTGTTTAATGGCTGGCATCCGGTCCTGCCCTGGACCGCGTTCTTGTTGATCGGGATGGCGATCGGGAGGACACAGTTGCAAACTCTGTGCATTCAACACCGCCTGATCATCTGGGGTTTCGCCGCCGCCGTTCTGGCGCAATTTCCGCAAATGCTGATCCACGACCCCGAACTGAAGGCCTGGCTGGGCACTGAATCCATCCCGCCCGGTCCGTTCTATGTCATGGCGGGCGCGGGGACGGCATGTCTGATTATCGGGCTGTCACTCAAACTATGGCCAGTGATCGAGCGGGCAAAACTGGCCCCTGCCCTGGTGGCGCCGGGCAGGCAGAGCCTGACCCTGTACATGGCACATATCCTGATCGGGATGGGCATTCTTGATGAGGCCGGATTGCTGGACGGTTCCCTGACCGCGCCGCAGATCGTGGGGTACGCACTGCTGTTCTGCGCTGCATCGACACTTTTTGCACTGATGTGGTTCCGCCGCTTCAAGCGGGGCCCGCTTGAGGCGCTGATGCGATGGGCAACCGAACCACGTAAGGCTTGACGGCAACCGCGCGGCAAGTCTTTCTGTGAGACGAAATTACAGGATGCCTCATGTCGACAGATCTATGGCTGGCCTTTGTCGCCGCTTCCACCGCCCTGCTGCTGATCCCCGGGCCGACGGTTTTGCTGATACTCAGCTACGCCTTGTCGAAAGGGCGCAGTGTCGCCGTCGCCTCGGCCACCGGCGTGGCGCTTGGCGATCTGCTGGCGATGACGGCATCCCTGCTGGGACTTGGGGCGCTGGTTCTTGCCTCGGCCACCTTGTTTTCCGTTCTGAAATGGGTCGGGGCGGCCTATCTGGTCTGGCTGGGTATCAAACTTCTGCGCAGCGCCCCGTCTGGCGGGCTGAGCACCGTCCGCACAGAACGCGAGGTGACGGCGCGCGGCGTTTTTGGCCATGCGGCGGCCGTGACGGCGCTGAACCCCAAGTCCATCGCCTTTTTCATCGCTTTTGTGCCGCAGTTCCTGCGCCCGGATGACCCGCTGGGCCCGCAGTTCACGATCCTGATAGCTACATTTGTCGGGCTGGCCTGGCTGAACGCGCTGGCCTATGCGCTGCTGGCCGACCGACTGCGCCTGATGATCGGACGTGCCAATGTCATCACCGCAATGACCCGGTTCGGCGGATTGGCGTTGATCGGAATGGGATTTGCAACCGCCATTCTGCGCCGCCCCGCCTGACGCTACCCCTCGGCGTGTTCCTTCATGAACCCACGAATGAAGCGTCGGATTTCGCGCGCCGCCGAGGTGTCCAGCTCTTTACATAACTCGACAAAAGCGTCACGCTCATCTCTGTCCAGCCGCAGAACCAACTGACTGTTTTTCCTGGTAGAACCTTTACCGATTTTCTGTGTCACGCCTCTGGACCCTGTCAAATTCTCGATTCCTTTAGCTGCGCATTGTATATACATTGCATAGAGAATGTAGATATCGTGTGCATAACAATAAAACAGGACTTGTAGCAATGAACCTTAACGTCGCTCAGGCGTTTCTCCTGAAAGATCAGCCCAACTGGCGCAAGCCGCATCTGTCGTGGCTGCCTGTGGGACGTTACTGCTACTACGGCCTTCCCATGGCGCTGCCAAAGCGCCGCAGGTGAGCCCGAAAAGCCAAACTTTGCTTGCGTGAAAGGCACGGATAGGCCAAACACCCCGCGTAGCACGAGGCAAGGGGTCGCGCATGCCCAAACACACTACGGTCAAGGATTATATCCGCACCATCGTTGATTTCCCCCATGAAGGGATCATGTTCCGGGACGTCACCACGCTGTTTGCAGACCCGCGTGGGTTTCGCATGGCCATCGACCAGATGCTGCACCCTTATGCGGGCGAGCAGATCGACAAGGTCGTGGGACTTGAGGCGCGCGGATTCATCCTGGGCGGAGCGATAGCGCATCAGCTGAGCGTCGGATTTGTCCCGATCCGCAAGAAAGGCAAGCTGCCCGGTACCACGATCAGCCAGGACTACAAACTGGAATACGGCGAGGCGATCGTCGAAATCCATGACGACGCCATTCAGCCCGGTGAAAAGATCCTTGTCGTCGATGACCTGCTGGCCACCGGCGGCACCGCCGCTGCCGGCATCAAGCTGATCGAACGGCTGGGCGGCGAGATCGTGTCATGCTCATTCATCATCGACCTGCCCGATCTGGGCGGCCGCAAGGTGCTGGAAGGCATGGGCATGGATGTCCACGTCCTGTGTGAATTCGAGGGGCTGTGAGCCTCGATTCAATCACAAAACCGTGAATGGAAATATGCGACCGCGCCGGCTTAGCGCGGTTCACATTGTGTTCAACCCAAACTTATCGACATATTCAGTGATCTCTTCTTGAGAGCGGCGCGTAGCCCAGAGGATGCCAACAACGGCATTCCATCAAGGGATTACAGACCATGTTTCGCAAACTCGCAATCGCCGGTGCAGCAAGCCTTTTCGTCGGAACAGCTGCTTACGCTGACGGCCATTCCAAGGACATCGTTGACACAGCGGTCGGCGCCGGAAGCTTTGAAACCCTCGTTGCAGCCGTTCAGGCCGCCGAGCTTGTCGACACGTTGAAAGGTGAAGGGCCGTTCACCGTTTTCGCCCCCACAGACGAGGCCTTTGCCGCCCTGCCCGAAGGCACGGTTGAGACCCTGCTGAAACCCGAGAACAAGGACCAGCTTGTCGCCGTTCTGACCTACCACGTGGTGCCCGGCAAGGTGATGTCCGGCGACCTGTCCGACGACATGAAAGCCGCAACCGTTCAGGGTGGCGAGGTCACGATCGATCTGGACAATGGCGTGATGATCAACGACGCGAATGTTGTTCAGGCCGATATCGAGACGTCCAATGGCGTCATCCACGTTATCGACAAGGTGATCCTGCCTGACTCTTAAGTGCAGTGCGCGGCCCGTATCACACGGGCCGCAGCTATGCCTTCAGGACAGCACCCGGGTTCATGATCCCATTGGGGTCAAGTGCCGCCTTGATCGCCCGCATTACTGACAGCTTGGCGGGCTCTCCATAGCGCTGAAGATCATCTGTTTTCAGCCGCCCGACCCCGTGTTCAGCGCTGACGGACCCTTCGAATTCGTGCACTAGCTCATGCACCGCATGCTTGACCTCGGCCCGTTGCGCATCGAATTCGGATCTGTCGCGGCCCTTTGGCGGGAACACGTTATAGTGCAGGTTCCCGTCCCCGAGATGTCCAAAACAATTGATCCGGTACGGCCCAAGCCCGGCCACAATCTCCGCGCCGCGCCGAATGAACTCGGGGACACGCGAAATCGGGATCGAGATATCGTGGCTGGAGACCGAGCCGATCATCCGGTTCGCCTCGGGGATGTCTTCGCGCACTGACCACAACTCGTGACGCTGTGTTTCGTTCTGGGCAATCACACCATCGCTGACCAAGCCGCGCTGACTTGCCTGTTCAAAAAGGTCCGCAAGCGTGTCTGTCGGAGAAAGCCCGCGCGACAAGCCCAGTTCGATCAGCACACACCATTCCGGCGGCACCGCAAAGGGTTGCCGGATGGCGGGCAGAACTTCGGACAGAAACTCCAGCCCCTGCCGGTGGATCAGTTCGAACGTCGATACCGCTTCGCCGAACTGGTCCCGCGCAAGCGCCAGAAGATCGATGGCGGCCTGCGCAGACGTCACCTGAAACATCGCGGTTCCAATACCGGCCGGGCGCGGAAACAGCTTCAGTGCGGCCGCCGTGATGATCCCCAGCGTCCCTTCCGACCCGATCAACAGGTTGCGCAGATCATAGCCGGTGTTGTCCTTGCGCAACCGGCTGAGCCCGTTCCAGATGTCGCCATTCGGCAGCACCGCCTCAAGACCCAGGCACAGATCACGCGCATTACCGTAGCGCAGCACGTTCACCCCACCTGCATTGGTCGCGAGATTCCCGCCGATGCGACAAGACCCCTGCGCGGCAAGGGACAGAGGGAACAGGCGGTCGGCGCTTTCGGCAGCTGCCTGGACATCGGCAAGAATCGCCCCAGCCTCGGCCACCAGCACGTTCTCGGACGGATAGACCGCCCGGATGGCCGTCATCCGCTCAAGCGATATTAGCAGCGGCGGCGGTCCGTCCGGCATCACTTGCCCGCCGACCAGTCCCGTTCCGCCGCCATAAGGAACAACCGACACCCGTGCGTCGGATGCGATGCGGATCAGGCCCGCCACCTCGTGAACCGTGCGCGGCGCGGCCAGCAGGCCGACATGCCCGGCAAACCGGCGGCGCGGTTCTTCCAGATATCGCGCCGCGACAGGGCGCAGGATCGCGTCACCCAGTTCAGCCTCGATCCTTCGGGCAAGGGTTTCATCGGCGGGATTAAATATCATGCCCCTTCCTTGCCCAACTCACGCGGCTGCAACAAGTCTTATTCCAGATCAATCAGGTACTGCGGCTCCAGCACCACGACGGTTGGCCGGTCGGGGAGCGTTTTGAGCGACACCGTGATCTCGGAAACCCCGTCACGCTCCACCGGGAATGTATCCCGGATGTCAATCAGGAACCGATCCAGCGAAAACCCCGAGAACCAGTGCATCGGTATGATAACCGAGCTTTTGAGGCGCTTGAGGACAGTGATCATCTCGGGCAGGGGCATGGTCGTGCCTCCATCCACGGCCGCCATCACCACATCCAAACGTCCCAACGCGGCAAACTGCTCGTCCGAAGGGACATGGTGCAGATGCCCCAGATGGCCGATGCACAGGCCTTCGACCTCGAATACGAAAATAGAATTGCCCTTGGTCTCGACCCCACCCAGGGTCGATCGGATATCGGTCGACACGTTGCGCACCACCAATTCACCAAGATCAAGATAGTGTTCGATCCCCTGCCCGAATTCGCCCCAACCCGGCAGGACATGGGGGATGGCAGGATCCGGATGCGCCGTCCAGTGCGTATTGTGGGCGTGGTTCATCGTAACCACGTCGGGGATCAGATCGGCGCTGCCGATGAAACCGGTGAAATCGGTGACCGAGTTCAAGCCACCCCGTGTCTGTATCAGAAACGATGCGTGGGCAATGTAACTGATGCGCACCGAAAACTCGGGCACCGGGTCGGTCCACGCAGCCTTATGCAGATACTCAATGCCCGGTGCCGCGTCTGCAATGGCAATACAATGGCTCGGTCGCCGCTCCTGCGCCGACACCGCTCCCGAGATTACCATCAATGCCAGAACCACCCAGCGCATGAGGAGAGTGTAGCGCAGAACGCGACCAAGTCATGCCCCTTGTTCATCTGGCCAAGAATATCCCGGGGGAGACGCGGCTTGCCGCGGCCGGGGGCAGAGCCCCCGATGGCCCCTTTGGGGCCACCTACCCGGCGTCGGTCTTGCCGCGCCGGTCCGAACGCAGGCTGGCATAAAGAACATGCGTCCGCCAGCGCCCGTTGATCTGCAGATATGACTGCGCCACGCCTTCGTATTTGAACCCCGAGCTTTCCAGCAACCCGCGCGAGGCATTGTTTTCAGGAAGGCAGGCAGCCTCGATCCGGCTCAGGTCAAGGCGTGTAAAGGCGTGGTGCACAACCGCGCCGATGGCCTCGCGCATATACCCCTGCCGGGCAAACGCCTGACCCGTCCAATAGCCAAGCGTTCCGGCCTGCGCCGGGCCACGCCGGATGTTGTCCAGCGTGATCGCCCCCAGCAGTACGTTGTCGCTGCGGCGAAACAGGAACAACGGGATCGCGGTACTGCTGCCGACCGAGCGCTGCGCCCAGTAGACCCGGTTGGTGAAGGATTTGCGGCTCAGGTGATCCTGGGCCCAGATCGGCTCCCACGGGGTCAGATAATCTCGCGACGCCCGCCGCAACGCGGCCCAGTCATTGAAATCGGAATGCACAGGCGGACGCAGGCTCAGCCGCTCGGTTTCGAGTTTCAGCTTGCGTCTGCCCAACAGCATCACGCCGCACGCCTCTCCTGCAATTGCGCCAGCGTAGGCGCGCCCGAGACCGGACCATAGAGCGCCAGCGCTGCCGGGGCCTGTACGGCCATCTGTTCGGCGAAGACGCGGACGTCCTCGGTGCTGACGGCGTCGATCTTGGCGACGGTATCTTCGAGCGAGGGCACCCTGCCCCAGATCTGCACCAGCCGCGCCAGACGTTCGGCGCGGTTCGAGGGGCTTTCCAGCCCCATCAGCATCCCCGCCTTCATCTGCGCACGGGCACGGGCGACCTCTTCCTCGCTCATATCTTCGGCGGCGCGCTTCATCTCGTCGATGGTGATCGTTGCCAGTTCGCCAACCTGATCGGCCGATGTTCCGGCATAGATCGTGGTTGTCCCGGTATCGGCATAGGCACCTGTCTGCGCGAAAATCGTGTAGCAAAGCCCGCGCGTCTCGCGCACTTCCTGAAACAGACGCGAGGACATGCCGCCACCCAGTGCGGTCGAGTAGATCTGTGCGGTATAGATCGCATCGTCACGATAGCCGGGGCTTTCCAGCGCCAGTGCGAAATGGGCCTGTTCCAGCGCTTTTTCCTGCCGCGCCTCACCGCCGGTGAACCGCGCAGGCTCGGCGATCAGGCCGGTTCTGGGTGTCAGATGGCCAAACATCTCCTCGGCCAGTTTCTTCAGCGCATCGTGATCCACAGCGCCGGCGGCGGACAGGATCATCTGATCCGGGCCGTAATGCTCTGCCACGAAGCCCGACAGATCCTCGCGCGAGAACGAACTGACCCTTTCGGTTGGGCCGAGAATGGTCCGGCCAAGGGGCTGGTCGTGATAGCTCTGCTCCTGCAACCAGTCAAAGATCACGTCGTCGGGCGTGTCATAGGCCTGACCGATCTCCTGCAGGATGACGCCGCGCTCGACTTCGATCTCGCGCGGGTCGAAAACCGGATTCAGGACAATGTCGCCGATGACATCCATGGCCAGCGCCACGTCGTCTTTCAGGACACGTGCGTAATAAGCCGTTACTTCGCGCGAGGTGTAGGCATTGATATAGCCGCCCACATCTTCGATCGCCTCGGCGATCTGCAGTGCGGAACGCCGCTTGGTTCCCTTGAACGCCATGTGTTCAAGGAAATGGGCGATGCCGTTCTGCTCGATCCGCTCGTGCCGCCCGCCGGCGGTTACCCAGATACCGATGGCCGCCGATTGCAGCCCCGGCATATGTTCACTGACGATACGAAACCCGTTCTTCAGTTGGTCCTGTCTGACAGTCACTCAGCAATATGCCTTCTGATATGATCCTCGAGGGCACCCAGATCGTTGGCAATGCGGGTCACCCGTTCCGGACGTTCATACAGATCAGACATGCGGGATGGAAGAGGCGGATGCACGCCGCTCGCCTTCTCGACCGCAGCCGGGAATTTCGCCGGGTGCGCGGTGGCCAGTGTGATCATCGGCACGTCCGCCGTGCGGTGCGCTTCGGCGACCCTGACACCGACGGCGGTATGCGGGCAAACCAGCTCGGCGCTGTGGGCGAGCGTGTTCTTGATCGTCGCAAGCGTTTCGTCTTCGGACACGCGACCGGAGTCGAAGCTTTCACGCAAGGCCTCCATCGCGCCCTGGCTGACGTTGAAGCCGCCCGTCTTTAGTTCGTCCATCAATTGGGCCACTGCGGCGCCGTCTTCGCCATAGGCATAATACAACGCGCGTTCGAAGTTCGAGCTGACCTGAATATCCATCGACGGGCTGATCGAAGGGATGGTTTCGCCCTTGAAATACCCCTCGCCCGACAGGCAACGGTGCAGGATGTCGTTCTGGTTCGTGGCCACGACCAGACGGTCGATTGGAAGCCCCATGCGTTTGGCCAGATAGCCCGCGAAGATGTCACCGAAATTGCCGGTGGGGACGGTAAAGCTGACCTTGCGGTGCGGGGCTCCGAGGCTGACAGCCGCCGAAAAGTAATAGACGATCTGCGCCAGAACACGGGCAAAGTTGATCGAGTTCACGCCCGCCAGTTTCACACCATCGCGGAAGTCGAAATCGTTGAACATATCCTTCAGCGCGGCCTGGCAATCGTCGAAATCCCCATCCACGGCAAGCGCATGCACGTTGCCATCGGCGGGTGTGGTCATCTGACGGCGCTGCACCTCGGACACGCGGCCATGCGGATACAAGATGAATACGTCCACGGCATCCAGACCCCGGAACGCCTCGATGGCCGCCGATCCGGTGTCGCCGCTGGTCGCGCCGACGATGGTCACCCGATCGCCCCGCCGTTTCAGAGCGACCTGGAACAGCTGACCGATCAACTGCATCGCGAAATCCTTGAATGCCAGCGTCGGGCCGTGGAACAATTCCAGCAGGAAATGGTTTTCGTTTAGCTGCTTCAATGGTGCCCGGGCATCATGGCCGAAACCTTCGTAAGCACGGGCGATGATTTCCTTGAACTCATCTTCGGCAAACGAGCCGCTGACATAGGGCCACATCACGCGGAACGCGATTTCTTCATAGGACAGACCGGCCAGAGCGGCGATCTCGTCCTGTGACATTACCGGAATTTCGGCAGGCAGGTACAGGCCGCCATCGCGGGCCAGTCCGGTCAGCATCGCCTCTTCAAAGGTCAGTTCGGGCGCCTGCCCACGGGTCGAGATGTATTTCATGTCGCGTCACTCTCAGTATTGGCACGGCTGCGCCACAGGAAGTACCCGGTCATCGCGGCCCAGACCAGAGCCAGACCAAACCAGGTGATTGCATATTGCAAATGATCGTTCGGGATACCCGCCGCATCCACTGGCAAAGGCGTTACATTCGGGTCGGTTTTCGTGCGGGCAATCAACAGCACCGGCTCCGCTCCCAGCGCCGCGGCCAGATTTGGCACATCCCGGGCAAACCAGATGTTGTCATCGATGTCCGGATCGGGCGTATAGCTGTCGATCTCATCGGGCCAGTGCAGATTGCCGGTGATCTCCATAGGCCCGGTCGAACGCTCCGCCTGCTTGGCAGTGGTCCGGACGAAACCCCGGTCCACCAGAATTGTCCGATCCGCGGTACTGAAGGACTGGATGATGCGATACCCGGCCCCAACCTGCTTGACCGAAACCAGAACATGGATTTCGCCCGGTTCCATTTCGCCAGAGACAGTGACCGGCAGATACTTGTCGGCATCCTCCGAAACCTGCGGAGGCAAAGCAACGGGCTCGGCTGAGATCCGGCTTTCGATCTCGGCCAGGATCCCCTGTTTCCACGCAAGTCTCTGCACCTGCCAGACGCCCAGCGACACCAGCACGCCCAGACCGGCAAGGCCGAAGATCAGCAGAAACAGAAAGCGGCGCATGGCTTGGGCAAACCTCATTGCAGGAACCGGCGTCTTGTTAAGGGGCGTGCGACCCGAATTGCAACCAAGCAATTGTATGGGGCGCAATCTTGCGCCCCGGATAGAGAAAAAGCCGCCCCAAAGGGCGGCTTTTGCAATTGGATCACCAAAGCGGAGTTACATCAGCGGGGCCTGACCCCAGATGTAGACGGCAAAGAACAGGAACAGCCAGACAACGTCCACGAAGTGCCAATACCAGGCGGCCGCTTCGAAACCGACGTGTTTCTCGGGCGTGAAATCGCCTTTCAGTGCGCGGATCAGACAGACCGTCAGGAAGATGGTGCCGATGATCACGTGTGCGCCATGGAACCCGGTTGCCATGAAGAAGTTCGAATAGAACTGATCGCCGCCGAATTCCCAACCACCGTGGGCCAGCAGTTCGTAATATTCGAAACCCTGCAGGAAGGTAAACGCAATACCCAGCGCGATACCGATTGCCAGACCCTGCACCAGTGCCTTTCGGTCATTGCCGTGCACAAGCGCGTGGTGCGCCCAGGTGATCGCGCAGCCCGACAACAGCAGAACCAGCGTGTTGATCAGCGGCAGGTGGAACGGGTCAACCGCGTGGATGTCCGGCTGGATGTATTCGGTGCCGGCATAGTCGTACATCGGGTACATCCGATGTTTGAAGAACGACCAGAACCAGGCAAAGAAGAACATCACCTCGGACATCACGAACAGAATGAAGCCATAGCGCAGACCGATACGGACAACTGGCGTGTGGTCGCCCTGACGGCTTTCAACCACCACTTCGGACCACCAGGCGAACATGGTGTAGAGAACGGCCACCAGACCGGCCCAGAATATCCACGGAGTGATTCCGTGCATCCACAGGACGGCTCCAAACAGCATCACAAAACCACCGACGGCGCCAACAAGCGGCCAGATCGAGGGGTTCAGAATGTGGTAGTCATGGTCTTTAGCGTGTGCCATCAGTGTCCCTCACCTTAAGGCGTTAGTTCGTATTTGTGTCTGCCTGCACGTCAAGGGCGGCATAGCCCTCGGGCAGGTCGATTTCGTAGAATGTATACGACAGAGTGATCGTATGAACATACTGTGCTTCGGGGTCTTCGACGATTTCGGGGTCGACAAAGAAGGTTACGGGCATCTCGACCCGCTCACCCGGCTGCAATACCTGCTCGTCAAAGCAGAAGCAGGCGATCTTCTGGAAATACCCGCCTGCCGAATACGGCGTCACGTTATAGGACGCCTGCCCGGCAATGGGTTTGTCGGTCGGATTGTAGGCCTCGTAAAAGGCCAGCCCGGTTTCCCCGATGCGGACCTTCATCTCGCGTTCGACGGGCTTGAACTCCCACGGCATGCCCTTGGCCTTGGAGCCGTCGAAACGGATCGTGACCATGCGGTCGAGAATATCATCAGGGGCTTGCTGCGCGACGCCGGTGGTGCCGCCAAAGCCCGTAACCCTGCAGAACCAGTTGTAAAACGGCACCGCAGCCCAGGCCAAACCGCCCATCAGGACGACCACACCGACCAGTTGCACAACCGTTTTTTGAGGACCCGACATCGCCATCAGTTCTGCACCTCGACAGCGGGACCCGTGAAGGAACTGCTGGAAACCTTGGCGATGGTCAGGCCGAAGATGATCACGATGAATGCGGCGAGGGTCAGCCCCACGCCCAGATTGCGGCTGAAACGGCGGTGGTGCAACTCGTGGCTCTTGCGCAGGCTCATGACCAGCCTCCCAGCCCATAGGGCTTCAGCAGCGCTTCCACGAGAATGGCGCCGAAATGCAGGAACAGATACAACAGCGACAGTTTGAAAAAGCCACGCTCGACCTTGAAATTGTCCGCCTCGGCATCGTCTTCGGTGCGGCGGGAAATCCGCCATGCGCCGCGCAGGAACAGCGCATTCAGAACAAGGGCGACGGTCAGATAGACCGGGCCGCCAATGCCCGAGAAGGCCGTGCCAACCGCTAGAATGGCCAGCAGCGCAGTATAGATCAGGATATGCACACGGGTCGCGCGTCGCCCATGAGTGACCGTCAGCATCGGAACACCGGCATCGTCGTAATCCGTGCGCATGAACAAGGCCAGCGCCCAGAAATGCGGCGGCGTCCACATGAAGGTCAGAGCGAACATCAGCCACGGCTCAAGCGTCATGGAGCCTGTGGCGGCAACCCAGCCGATCACCGGCGGGAACGCTCCGGCCGCGCCGCCGATCACGATGTTCTGCGGCGTCAGGCGCTTTAGCCACATCGTGTAGATCACGACATAGAAAAAGATAGTAAAGGCAAGAAACGCACCGGCAAAGATGTTCGTAGCCAGCGCCAGCATGATGACCGACATGCCCGACAACGCGAGGCCTAGCGCCATCGCCTCACCCGGTTCAACCTTGCCGGACGGGATGGGACGACCCTTGGTGCGTTTCATCACCTTGTCGATGTCCGCATCCCACCACATGTTCAGCGCGCCGGACGCACCGCCACCTATGGCAATGAACAGAATGGCGCAAAAACCGACCACGGGATTCACGGAAACCGGAGCCGCCAGCAGACCGACCAGCGCGGTGAACACGACCAGAGACATCACACGCGGCTTCAGCAGGGCGAAATAATCGCCAAAGCTGGCCTCGTCCGCGTATCCCTTCGCGGTCACGGTGCTGGCATTGAAGCTTGCGTCGCTCATTTCCGGTCCTTTGTGGGCGAAAGCTGCGCGATTACCGCGCAGCCTGCATGTTGTTTCAGGCGGGGCCAGCCCGCCCTGTCGCGTTTACTTGGCAGCAATCTGATAGGATTGCGGCAGGCCTGCGTATTCGTCGATCGCACTCTTCAGCCATTCATCATAGGCTTCCTGGCTGACGACCTTGACGGTGATCGGCATATAGGCGTGGTCTTTGCCGCACAGTTCCGAACACTGGCCGAAATAGATGCCTTCCTTGTCGGCCTCGAACCACAGCTCGGCCAGACGACCGGGTACACCGTCCTGCTTCACGCCGAAGGACGGGATCGTCCACGAGTGGATCACATCGGATGCGGTCACCTGCATGACGACGACCTTGTTCACCGGAACGACAACCGCAGTGTCGGTGGCCAACAGCCATTCATCGTCGCTGTATCCGGAATCGGCCAGCTTGGCGCGCATCGCGTCGTCCAAAACAAACGGCGTCACGTCAGCGTCAGCTGGGCGGGCACCTTCGTCCAGGGTGGCCGGGTGGCCCAGCAGGTAGCTGTCGAACGCAAAGTCGTGATCGACGTATTCATAGGTCCAGTACCACTGGTTGCCGACAACCTTGATCACCACGTCGCCTTCGGGAATTTCCTGCTGCTTGAACAGAACCGGCAGCGAGAAGGCGCCAATGAAGACCAGAATCAGGATCGGGCCAAGCGTCCAGGCGATCTCGACCGGGGTGTAGTGAGAGAAACCGGCTGGCTTCGGGTTAACGCGCTGATTGTAGCGCACGATGCAGTAAAGCAGCAGGCCACCAACCAGCAAGCAAACGGCGGTGATGATGACCAGAATCATCCCATCCAGATCCCGAATGCCTTCGGCCAGGCTGGTGGCGGCGGGCTGGAAACCCATGCCGCCATCGGTCGGCTTGCCGATAATCTCAAGCTCCTGAGCCATGGCGGGAAGGCTGGAGAGGGCTGTCATAAACCCCGAAAGCATCAAAGCATTCTTCATTTTCTGTCCTGATCGTTTGATCTTTGCGTCCCTGGCGAAAAGGTGTGAATCGGCCACACCTCTCCCGTTGTCTTTGGCCGCGTTAAAAACCATATTCCTGCGGGTAGATAAAGCAAAATGCTTGCGTCAAACAGACGCTATTTTTGATCTGGATCAAACCGGAAAGGCCCCAAGCCATGTCAAACGACCCGTTTCGCCCCTTTGAAACCGCAATTCCGCATGATGAAGCGCTTGCGGTGCTGCAATCGGCAACGGCGGGGGCCGAGGATGGCGAGCTGTTCGTGGAACGCCGCAAATCCGAATCTCTGGTCTTTGATGACGGTCGCCTGCGCACCGCGTCTTATGATGCGTCCGAAGGATTCGGACTGCGCGCCGTGCAGGGCGAAGTTGCCGGATATGCGCATTCCACGGACGTTTCGATCCCCGCGCTGAAACGGGCGGCCGAGACCGCGCAGCTGGCGGTCGGGGATGGCGGTGGCACGCTGGCCGAGGCACCGCGGGCGACCAACAAGCGGCTTTACACAGATGAGGATCCGATCGAAACCGCCAGCTTTCCGGTCAAAATCGAGACGCTGCGCGAGATTGATGCGTTTTCCCGCGATCTCGACCCCCGGGTGGTTCAGGTCAGCGCAACCATCGCAGCCGCAGTACAGGAGGTTGAGATTCTGCGCCCTGATGGCGTTCTGGTGCGCGACGTGCGCCCGATGACCCGTCTGAACATCTCGGTCATCGTGGAGCAGAACGGACGCCGCGAAAGCGGTTCGGCAGGCGGCGGTGGCCGTGTCGGTCTGGATGGGCTGATCGATCCGGCGGACTGGCAGGACAAGGCGCGCGAGGCATTGCGCATCGCTCTGGTCAACCTGGACGCAGTCCCTGCCCCGGCCGGTGTGATGGAAGTGGCCCTCGGCCCCGGCTGGCCCGGTATCCTGCTGCACGAGGCGATTGGGCACGGGCTTGAAGGGGATTTCAATCGCAAGGGCAGTTCAGCCTTTGCCGGGCTGATGGGGCAACCGATCGCGTCCAGGGGTGTGACTGTCGTCGATGACGGCACCATCGCGGACCGGCGTGGCTCGATCACGGTGGACGACGAAGGCACGCCCAGTTCCCGCACGGTTCTGATCGAAGACGGAATACTGACGGGGTATATGCAGGACCGCCAGAACGCACGGCTGATGAATGTCGCGCCCACCGGCAACGGGCGGCGGCAAAGCTATGCGCACAAGCCAATGCCACGCATGACCAACACGATCATGCTGGGAGGCGATGCGGACCCTGCCGCCCTGGTTGCGGACATCAAGGACGGTATCTGGGCCGTGGGCTTCGGCGGTGGCCAGGTGGATATCACCAACGGCAAGTTCGTTTTCTCCTGCACCGAGGCGTATCGGGTCGAGAACGGCAAGATCGGTGCGCCAGTCAAGGGCGCGACGCTGATCGGGGATGGCCCTTCCGCCCTGAAGCGCATTCGCGGGCTTGGGAATGACATGGAGCTGGACCCGGGCATGGGCACCTGCGGCAAGGACGGGCAATGGGTGCCCGTAGGGGTCGGCCAACCAACCGTTCTGATGGATGGCCTGACAGTGGGCGGATCGGCCGCCTGAGCGGGAATCAATTGGAGACTCAAGGGCGCAGGGTTAACACTGCGCCTGATTTTTTGATTTCTGCATTGGAATGACCGCGAACTGCGCAAGGAAAGCTATCGCGGTTTTTCTTTTTACTTTCCGATGGTTATCCTGCAACCAAAGTACACCACCTGTGCAAATAGCATATAATTTTCAACGATTTACAGGCTGTTAACCCCGCATCCCGTAAACCAGTTCTGCAATCAGGCGGAGCAACGGATGACTGAAGAGCAGCTTTCTTCCTATCACCCCCCACTCCCACCCACCACGGAAGAGGACCGGTTTTCCTGGCTCCGTCTGTTGCGCTCACGCAAGGTTGGCCCGGCAACATTCCGGCGACTGTTGCGCGAACATGGCTCGGCGCAGAATGCGCTGGCCGCGTTGCCGGAAATGGCACGCGCCGCCGGGATCGAAGACTATGAAATATGCCCACCCGGCGTGATTGAGGCGGAACTCAGGGCTGCAAAAGCCGCAAAAGCGCGGCTTCTGTGCCTTGGGGCCGCTGACTTCCCCGCTTCCCTGTCGACCCTGTCTGATGCACCCCCGATGCTGTGGGCCATCGGTGACATCAGCGTACTGGCAAAACCCGCAATTGCTTTGGTCGGCGCGCGCAACTGCTCGTCCCTCGGGGGGCGTATGGCCCGGAACCTGGCGAAAGAGCTTGGGGCGTGCGGTTATACGGTCGTCTCAGGCATGGCGCGCGGCATCGACACATCCGCGCACATCGCGTCGCTGGACACCGGGACGGTGGCTGTTCTGGCAGGCGGGGTCGACGTTGTTTATCCGGCGGAAAATACCGATCTTGCGAACGATATTGCACGCAAGGGCCTGCGATTGTCCGAACAGCCGATGGGGGTGACGCCGCAGGCACGGCATTTCCCGCGGCGCAACCGCATCATCTCGGGCCTCGCGCAGGCGGTTGTGGTGGTCGAGGCGGCGGCAAAATCCGGCAGTCTGATCACGGCGCGGGACGCGCTGGATCAGGGGCGCGAGGTTCTGGCCGTACCCGGCCACCCGTTCGATGCCCGCGCCGCCGGGTGCAATCTGCTGATCCGCGATGGCGCAACGCTGGTCCGTTCCGCGCAAGACGTGATTGACGCGCTGCCGCCGCAACAATCTGTGGCAGAGGCGCCGGAACTTCCGCTAAGCCTTCAACCTTCGTCTGACGCCCCTGCAATGCCAGAGGCGTCAGTCTTGCAGGCCGAAATTCTGGCGCGGCTGGGTCCTTCGCCAGTGGCCGAAGACCAGTTGATCCGGGACATTGCCGCCTCGGCCGAGGCCATCGCCCCGGCCTTGCTGGATCTGGAACTGGACGGACGAATCCAGCGGCAGGCGGGCGGCCTGCTTTCGCGAGTAGCCTGATCACCGGCTTTTGCTTGGCCCCGTCTGTTTGAAGAAATTTGGCCCGGCCAGAGCCCTGAAATTGCGGGAAAAACTGGATGCGGCAAGGTACGCATTGACAATTCGATCTTGCCGCACACATTTTGCACCGCCATACAAAGCGCAAAGCCTGTCGAGCAAGGATTCATCTTAAATGCCTGTAGTTGTTGTAGAATCTCCGGCCAAAGCAAAAACGATCAACAAATATCTGGGCCCCGACTACACCGTTCTGGCCTCGTACGGCCATGTACGCGACTTGCCGCCGAAGGATGGATCGGTTGATCCAGAGCATGAATTCTCGATGAAATGGGAAGTCGGCAATGACAGCCGCAAGCACGTCAAGGCCATCGCCGACGCACTTAAGGACGACAATGCGCTGATCCTGGCCACTGACCCCGATCGCGAGGGCGAAGCAATCAGCTGGCACCTGCAGGAAGCGCTGACCAAGCGGCGCTCGATCAAGAAAGACACACCGGTCAGCCGGGTTACATTCAACGCCATCACCAAAGAGGCTGTGACGCAGGCGATGCAGAACCCGCGTCAGGTGGACATGCCGCTGGTCGAGGCTTATCTGGCCCGCCGTGCGCTGGATTACCTGGTGGGGTTCAACCTGTCACCCGTTCTGTGGCGCAAGCTGCCCGGCGCGCGGTCGGCTGGCCGGGTGCAGTCGGTCTGTCTGCGGTTGATCGTCGAGCGCGAGATGGAGATCGAGGCGTTCAAGCCGGTCGAATACTGGTCGGTGCGGGCCTTGTTCGAAACGCCCCGCGGCCAGACCTACGAGGCCCGGCTGGTCACGCTGGCCGGAAAAAAGCTGGACAAGCACGACCTGACCAATTCGACACAAGCCGAATTGGCAGTTCAGGCCATCACCAGCCGCGCGTTGAGCGTGACATCAGTCGAGGCCAAGCCTGCCGCCCGCAACCCAAGCGCGCCGTTCATGACATCCACGCTGCAGCAGGAAGCCAGCCGCAAGTTCGGCATGGGAGCCCGCCACGCGATGCAGGTGGCGCAGCGGCTGTATGAGGCGGGTTACATTACATATATGCGGACTGACGGCATCGACATGGCACCCGAAGCTGTGACTGCCACCCGCGACGCCATCGCCGACCGATATGGCGCAGAATACGTGCCAGACAGCCCGCGCATGTATAAGAACAAGGCCAAGAACGCTCAGGAAGCGCATGAATGTATCCGCCCGACGGATATGACCCGCGATGCCAAGGCGCTGAAGGTCACGGATGAGGATCAGCGCAAGCTTTATGATCTGATCTGGAAACGTACAATCGCCTGCCAGATGGCCGCCGCCCGGCTGGAGCGGACCACGGTCGAGATTGGCAGCGCCGACGGTCAGGTCGGTCTGCGCGCCACCGGGCAGGTGGTTTTGTTCGACGGGTTCATGCGCGTCTATGAAGAGGGCCGCGATGACGTCACGGATGACGACGAAAAACGCCTGCCTCAGATCATGAAGGGGGACCCTGCCCCGTTTGCCAAGACCTCATTGCGGGATCAGCACACAAAGGCCACGAACGATGACAAGGCCGCCATCCTGTCCGAGAATGAAGCCGTTCTGGCCCTGCAACATCACACCCAACCGCCCCCGCGTTACACCGAGGCCACTTTGGTCAAACGGATGGAGGAATTGGGGATCGGTCGCCCTTCGACCTATGCCTCGATCGTGACGACGATCCAGGACCGGGAATATGTGCGCAAGGACAAAAACCGGCTGATCCCTGAAGAAAAGGGCCGCATCGTCACCATCTTCCTGCTGAATTTCTTCCGTCAGTACGTGGGCTATGAGTTCACCGCCAATCTGGAAGAACAGCTGGACGACGTCAGCGCCGGGGATCGCGACTACAAGGATCTGTTGGGCAAGTTCTGGCGCGAGTTTTCGGCTGCAATTGGCGAGACCTCGGAGCTGCGCATTTCGGAAGTGCTGGACAAGCTGGACGAAGCGCTGGCACCGCAGCTTTATCCGCCGCGCGAGGACGGGTCGGATCCGCGTATCTGCCCGAAATGCGGCGTGGGGCAATTGCACCTGAAGACGTCGCGCACCGGCGGATTCGTCGGGTGCGGCAACTACCCGGAATGCACGTATACCCGTCCGATCGCCGGTGAAGGCGCGGAAGGCGACGAACGTCTTCTGGGCGAGGATGCGGGTGATGAGATCTGGCTGAAATCCGGCCGCTTTGGTCCTTATGTCCAGCGTGGCGAGCCGACGCCGGAGAACAAAAAACCACCCCGTGCGTCGCTGCCGCGTGGCTGGAGCAAGGATGACATGGATTTGGACAAGGCGCTGACCCTTCTCAGCCTGCCCCGCCAGATCGGCGAACACCCCGAAGGCGGAATGATCAGCGCGAATTTCGGTCGCTTCGGGCCTTACCTGATGCATCAACTGGCCGATGAAGCCAAACCGGTTTACGCCAACCTCAAAGACCCTAATGACGTGTTCGAGATCGGGATGAACCGGGCCGTGGAACTGCTGGCCGAAAAACGGGCCAACCCCGGTCGGGGCCGTAGTGCGGCGGCCAAACCGCTGAAGGAACTGGGCGAGCATCCCGATGGCGGCGCGATGCAGGTTCTGGACGGGCGCTACGGGCCGTATGTGAAATGGGAGAAAGTCAACGCGACCATTCCCAAGGACGTAAAACCCGAAGACGTGACGCAGGAAATGGCCGTTGAACTGGTCAACGAGCGTGCGGCCAAGAAGGGCACCAAGAAAAAAGCTGCGCCAAAGAAGAAGGCCGCTGCCAAGAAGACAGCCAAGAAGGCGGGCTGAGACGGGGCTAGGTAGAAATACCATTGCCCTCTGGTTTCATTGACTTCCCCGTGACGTGGCGGCACAACCTGCCGCATCACCATGTCATTGGGGGAGTTTTCCATGAAGAAAATCTATGCCAATGCCACTGACGCGCTCGATGGGGTGCTGTCGGATGGCATGCTGATTGCGGCGGGCGGTTTCGGCCTGTGCGGTATTCCCGAACTGCTGCTTGAGGCGATCCGGGAATCGGGCGCCAAGGATCTGACTTTTGCCAGCAACAACGCCGGGGTCGACGATTTCGGTATCGGCATCCTGCTGCAGACGAAGCAGGTCAAAAAGATGATCAGCTCGTATGTCGGTGAAAACGCCGAATTCATGCGCCAGTACCTGAGCGGCGAGTTGGAGCTGGAGTTCAACCCGCAAGGCACTCTGGCCGAGCGTATGCGCGCAGGCGGCGCGGGCATCCCCGGCTTTTACACCAAGACCGGCGTGGGTACCGTGATTGCCGACGGCAAGGAACACAAGGACTTCAACGGCGAGACCTACATCATGGAGGAAGGCATTTTTGCCGATCTCGCCATCGTCAAAGCCTGGAAGGCCGATGACACCGGCAACCTGATTTTCCGCAAGACTGCACGCAACTTCAATGTACCTGCCGCGACCTGCGGCAAGATCTGCATCGCCGAGGTTGAAGAGATCGTGCCGCGCGGCTCGCTCGACCCGGATGGGATCCATCTGCCCGGCATCTACGTGCACCGCATCATTCAGGGGAGCCACGAAAAGCGCATCGAACAGCGCACCACCCGCAAGAAGGAGGACGCATAATGCCCTGGGACCGCAATCAGATGGCCGCACGCGCGGCGGAAGAGCTGGAAGACGGCATGTATGTGAACCTCGGCATCGGCATTCCGACGCTGGTGGCAAACTATGTGGGGGACAAGGACATCACTCTGCAATCCGAGAACGGCATGCTGGGCATGGGTCCATTCCCGTTCGAGGGTGAAGAAGACCCCGACCTGATCAACGCGGGCAAGCAGACGATCACCGAACTGTCCCGCACGTCCTACTTCGACAGCGCCACGTCCTTTGCCATGATCCGGGGCGGCAAGATCGCTGCGGCGATTCTGGGTGCCATGGAAGTGGACGAAAAGGGCGATCTGGCCAACTGGATGATCCCCGGCAAGCTGGTCAAGGGTATGGGCGGCGCGATGGATCTGGTCGCCGGCGTCGGTCGTGTGATCGTGGTCATGGATCACACCAACAAACATGGCGATTCAAAAGTGCTTAAGGAATGCACCTTGCCGCTGACAGGTAAGGGCGTCGTTGATCGCATCATCACCAATCTGGGCGTGCTGGATGTGGTTGAAGGCGGCCTGAAGATTGTCGAACTGGCCGACGGTGTCAGTGAAGACGATATGCGGGCCTCGACCCAGGCCACGATCGTCGGCTGATTGACCTGATATTGAATGGCCCGCCGACTCGCGGGCCATTTTCAGTTTAGCGTCTGAAATACGCAGCCATCCGAGATCAGTTCCGGCGGGGTCGAGCACAACGCGCGCGCCACCTGAAACGCCGCAAGCACTTTTGGCACGTAATCGCGGGTTTCCGCATAAGGCGGCACACCACTGTGTTTGCGAACGGCTCCTTCGCCCGCATTATATCCGGCCAGCACCAAAATCGGGTCGTTTTTGAATTCCCCCATCAGCCAGTTCAGGTATTTCACACCGCCCGCGATATTCTGCGAGGGCTGAAAACTGTCCTCAACACCGAACCTTTCGGCCGTGGCGGGCATCAGTTGCATCAGTCCTTGCGCACCGGCTGAACTGACAGCATCCGCCCGGCCGGCCGATTCCACGGAAATCACCGCAAGGACAAGCGCCGGGGAAACCTTGGTTCCCACTGTCGAGCGCAGAATGTCGATCCCCTGCAGCTGTGCGATATTTTGAAGGGTCTGCAAACGTGGTGAAGCAACATTTGTGGATGAAAGCGCATTGATCGCCATATCCAGCCGCCCTGCCCCGGCCTCAGCCAGTTCCGGCGAGATCTTGTCCCAGAAGGCGGTGTAGGAGCCGACAGGTTTTTCAGGGCTGTTCGACCCCGGCAGGTTCTCGGGCGGAAGCGCGGTGCGCTTGACCACTTCAGGCGTTTCAAGCTCGGCCCCGGTGCTGGGGGCAAAAGGCTGGGATGCATGTTCTTCAGCCGTGATCTGAACGGTGATACGCGGGCGCGCGCCGGGCTTTGGCGCCTTGATCCTTTTATAGACGCCTCTCGGCTCGATATCGGCGGCGATCACCGGAACCGTGCCCGATATCAGAAATGCCGACACGCCGGCGCATGTGATTGCGTACCGGAGATTCATTTTTTGCCTGCCTCTTGTTTTCTTTTTATGAATTTGAACCTCGAATCCGGCCGCAAGGCCAGAAAAACAAAGCGAATTGGGGCAATTTCGCCTCATTTGGCGCAATTTTGCATCTCTTGCGAAGGTCAATACCGTCACGTTGAAAATTTTTTTTGTTCTTTTTCAATTAGATATCGAATTCGTGACCAAAAAGTTAAGACGAAGCGCAAAAAAACTGTGTTTGGCCCAATTCCTGCCACGCACAACAGTCAAACATATATCCATACCGAGACGGTCATGAGCGGACTGAGAGAGAAAGCTCTGAAAGACGCCAAGGTTAATTGACTTAGATCCTTTAGGAGGGACGTAACATGATCAAGTTCATCAAGAACTTCCGCAAAGACGAAGACGGCGCCGTGACAGTTGACTGGGTCGTTCTGACCGCAGCAGTCATCGGCCTGGGCACCGTGGCCTACCAGCAGATCGCCAACGGCGCACAGGGCATGGCAACCGACGTGAACGCCGCGCTGAGCAGCGCAACCATTAACACCGGCACCAGCGATGGTACCGTTTCAGGTGGTATCACCGGTTCGGGCACCAACTAAGCCAGACAATTCCCAGAACTGGAAACAGGCCGCGCCAACACTGGCGCGGCTTTTCTTTTGGAACCGTGAACTCAAGAACCGGCCAGGCAAGGCATCGGCGATTTGGCAACCGAGCGAAAATCAGGCGCGGTCACGGCCATGCGCACCTCAAAGAAATCCAAATACGTCATATTATTCAATGTTTTGCCCAATTCACGCCATTCCGGCAAAGCAAAACATAATGTGTGCATCAGCAAAGGTTGTACATGAACAGATTCTATTGGTCGGTTCTGCCCCGACCCTGCTTTACTGGAGCGACCCGCAATGATCAGGTTCACGAAAACCTTTATCACCTCTGAAGACGGTGCTGTCACCGTCGACTGGGTCGTTCTGACTGCCATAATCATTGCGCTTGCGACACTGATTTACTTCGGTATCCAGACAGCAACCATCAGCCTGAGCGGGAACACCAGCTCGGCGATGTCCAGCGCGACCATCAGTACCGGATCCAACAACGCGCCTGGCGGGATCGTTGTTTCAGGGACCGCGGGCGGCGGTAGCTGAGCTACTGCCTAAGGTTTCCAAGCATAGTTCAGCCAACTCTGGGCTCTTCACGCTGGACGTTTGAAACGTAGCCCCCCGGGGCCTGCGCTTGACCTGAGTGTGTTGCCAACTCGCCCTACAATCGTGGAACAGTGATAGAAATGTCTTCTTTGTCCTACATTTCGACACAATTCCTGTTTAGGAAATAAGCTGTTTCAAAGTTTCCCACTGGCCGAAATGACTCTGGCCATCGAAAATATGAGGTGCGCGCATGCGAGCTGTGTTTGGTCTTGTTCTGATCGTCGGGGTGGCTCTGGCCGGCGGCGCGGTTTACATGGCGCGCAACTATATCGCCGCCTATCAGGATGCTCTCGCACGCGAGCGTTTGGCAGCCCAGGAAGCTTTGGCAAACGCGAACGTCAATGTAATTCCGACCGTCAGCGTCATCGTGTCCAACCGTTCGCTAAAGTATGGCGAACGCGTAAAGGAAGAAGATGTGCGTATCGTCGATTGGCCCGAAAACGCGATCCCCGAGGGCACATTCACGGAAATGACCGTCCTGTTCCCCGAGACCGGAGACAATGAGCGTTATGTCATGAGGGCCATGGAAAAAGACGAAGCGATCATGGAGGTCAAGATTACCCGGCCGGGCGAAGCCGCGGGTCTGACCTCGCGCCTGGAAAAAGGCAAGCGGGCCTTTGCCATCAGCGTTGATGTTGCGTCCGGCGTATCCGGATTTCTGCGCCCAGGAGACGACGTCGACATTATCTGGACCGGCTCGTTGCGAGGCACGGTCGAGGGTGCCAGCGGTGAACTCACACGTTTGATCCTTCCTAGTATCAGACTGGTTGCTATTGATCAGTCCGCAGGCTCGGACGTCACGGGCACAACGATTGCACGTACGGTCACGGTGGCCGTTACACCGGAACAGGCCATCTCGCTGGCCCAGGCCCAGAGTACCGGCCGCCTGTCCCTTGCCTTGGTTGGGGTCCAGGACGAGGCCATCACCGCGGCAATCGAAGTCGACCAGCGAAAACTGTTGGGTATTAAAGAGGCGGCGCCTGCTCCGAAAAAAGCCCAGGAAAGAGTGTGTACGATCCGGACTCGCCGCGGCGGAGAGATCGTCGAAACCCCAATTCCCTGCACAAACTGACGTTAAATCAGAGCGTTACGGACTTGAGTCGCGCAATCTGCGCGGCTCTTTCTATTTTGATTGTTGCCCATTCCCCACATAAGGAACAATCCAGAAACCATTGATTATTGCAATAAATTCTGAATTCGCGCAGTGTTTCGTATTAGAGGGCGATAGACCCAAAAACGAGGCGTGATCGGAGAGGCAGGTCACATGACAATACGTTCCTGGATCAGCGCAACCCTGCTGGGGTTGGCGCTTGTTGTGAGCCCGGTCGGCGATGCCGCCTGGGCACAAAATATTCGCGTGGTTAAAAAAGGCACAGCGGAAACGCTGGATGTCCCTATGAATCGCGCAATTGTTGTTGAGAGTGAAGAGCCGTTCGCAGAACTGAGCATCGCCAACGCGGGTATCGCCGACATCTCGTCGCTTTCGGACCGCACGATCTATGTTCTTGGTAAGGCTCCTGGCATCACAACGCTGACGTTGTTCGATGGCGTCGGCAATCTGATCACGAACGTTCGCGTTCGTGTGGCACCGGATGTGACCGAATTCAAGGAAAGGCTGCGCCAGATCCTGCCCGATGAGCGGGTCGAGGTGCGTACGGCAAATGACGGCATCGTGCTGTCCGGCACCGTGTCCAGCTCGGCAAAGCTGGCCCGCGCGCTGGAACTGGCGGAGCGTTATGCCCCGGAACGCGTTTCGAACCTTATGAGCGTTGGCGGCGTGCAGCAGGTCATGCTGAAAGTCCGGTTTGCAGAGATGAACCGCTCGGTCGCCAAGAGCCTGTCAGCATCGCTGGGCTTCGGTGGCGGCGATGTGACCGGCGGTATCAACACGCTGAACAACTCGCTGGCATTGCAGAACGCACTGAGCAACAACATTCCCGCCGTGCAGTCCAACACAGGTGCGATCCTGTTTGGATTTGGCGCAGGTTCGACCCAGGTTCGCCTGTTGCTGGAGGCCCTTGAGGCCAAAGGCCTGGCCCGCAGCCTGGCTGAACCCAACCTGTCAGCACTGTCCGGGCAAGAAGCGACATTCCTGGCCGGCGGCGAAGTACCCATCCCGGTTCCGCAGGACGATGGTGTCGTTACCATTGAATACAAGGCCTTCGGTGTCGAAATAGACTTCATCCCACGTGTTGTCGACGGCGATCTGATCAATCTGGAGATGGCCGCGTCTGTCTCGGCGATCGATAACAGCTCGAACTTCACGATCAATGGCGACAACGTTCCAAGCTTTATCACACGCCAGACCAGCACGACGGTTGAACTGCGCGACGGTGAGAGCTTTGCTATCGCCGGGCTGATCCAGGACAACTTTGCCGACCTGAACAACCAGATCCCGTGGCTTGGCGATGTGCCTGTCCTGGGTGCCCTGTTCCGGAGCGCCGAATACCAGCGCGAGCAAAGCGAACTGGTTATTATCATCACCGCACATCTTGTGTCGCCGACGCGGGGTGAGGCCCTAGCTCTGCCCACCGATCGGGTCAAACCGCCCAGCGAATTCGATCTGTTCGTGAATGGCAAGACCGCCCGGACAACACGTGCCGGTGCAGGCGCCGCAACAGAAGTGGCCAAACAGGGCTATGGCAGCTCTTACGGCTACGTCCTGGATTGATGAGGAGGATAGGACCCATGCAAAAGTGGATGATGACACTATGTCTGTCGGTCGCTGTCGCAGGCTGTACACGGGAAGCGGGCTACGAAATCGATTCGGGCGCTTTCGGCAACGCAACTCTCAACAATATCCAGGTGATGAATGGTGAGTTGTCCTATGCCCAGATCCTGGCTCAGCGGTTTGCGGCCGAGGTTCCAACCCAGATCAATTTTGCCTTCAACAGTTCGCAACTGGATGCTTCGGCACAGCGGATCCTGGCGCAGCAGGCGGATTGGATCAAGCAATTCCCTGAGGCTCGGTTCCGCGTGTACGGCCACACGGATGCTGTCGGCTCAACGGCCTATAACAAGGCTTTGGGTCAACGGCGCGCCAATGCTGCGGTTGCCTTCCTGATTCAGCAGGGCATCTCGCGATCGCGCCTAGAGGCCGTTGTGTCCTTTGGCAAAGCGCGCCCGCTGATCGACACGCCAAACCGGGATCGGCGCAACCGCCGTACCGTGACCGAGGTGTCGGGCTTCTTGGATCGCGATCCGCTGATTCTGGACGGCAAGTACGCCCAGGTCGTCTATCGCGAGTATGTTGCGAGCGCGACTTACGCAACACAACTGAGCAGCGCAACAAACCTTGGCGTTACATCCGAACAATAAACTGGTTTTGGGCGACATCGTCGCCCAATTCCCTACAATTTGTTCTTTTACGCCCAATTCTCGCCCAACTTCCAAGAGACGTTGTCAACAATTGGGTGACCTGCGGCCAGATTTGACCGCATCGGGGCGACAGCCAATCCGACCAGACCGCTTGTGTTTGTAAGATTTGCCAAGCCCTCACTACGAGGATTGTGTTAATGACAAGCGCCACGCAGCAAGACGAAAATAACGCCATTCTGGCCTGCACAATCAGCCGTGATGTCCAGAACTTCGATCTGTTGATCGAAGACATGGAAGTTGCGCTGGGTGAACGCTGGGGCGATCTTGGATTTGCTGAGGCACTGGCTTTTTTCGGCCAGCCCGAGGCAGATTCTCTTGAATTTGTGGCACTTGCAATCGACGGGGAAGACGAAGACAACCTGACGCTGATGGGTGAAATCATCACCCGCGCCAAGGACAAGAAAATCAAAGTTGTTCTGATCGCCGAAGATGTCACACCTGCGTCGCTGCATCAGCTGCTGCGCAAAGGTGCCGATGAATTTGTCCCGTACCCGCTGCCCGAAGGCGAGTTGCAGGAAGCCATCGAGCGCATGAAACAGCCCGATCCGGTTGCCGCGCCCCAGGCGGCGGCAGTTCCGCTGACCCAGGGCGAATCAAAAGAAGGCGCGCTGTTTGTGGTGCACGGCCTGGCCGGAGGCATAGGTTCGACCACTCTGGCGGTCAATCTTGCCTGGGAACTGGCTACGGTTTCGGACAAAGAAGCACCGACCGTCTGCCTGATTGACCTGGATCTGCAATTTGGCACAGTTTCCACCTATCTGGACCTGCCGCGTCGCGAGACAGTGTTTGAAATGCTGTCGGACACGGCGTCCATGGACGACGATGTTTTTTCCCAGGCGCTGCAGACATATGAAGAAAAACTGCAGGTTCTGACCTCGCCTTCCGACATTGTGCCGCTGGACCTGATTACGCCGGAGGATATTCAGCGCGTCATCGACACCGCACGCAAGCATTTCGACTATGTGGTCGTGGATATGCCAAAAACGCTGGTGCACTGGTCCGAAACGGTGCTGGCGGCGGCGCATGTCTATTTTGCACTGATCGAGCTGGATATGCGGTCCGCCCAGAACGCGCTGCGCCTGAAGCGTGCCTTGCAGGCCGAGGAGCTGCCCTTCAACAAGCTGCGCTTTGCATTGAACCGGGCGCCAAAATTCACGGATCTGAACGGCAAGGGCCGGGTCAAGCGCATGGGCGAAAGCCTGGGAATCTCCATCGATCTGCAACTGCCCGAAGGTGGCAAACCTGTTCTGCAAGCCGGCGATCACGGCCTGCCGCTTGCAAAATCTGCCGCCAAGAACCCACTGCGGCGGGAAATCGCCAAACTGGCCAAGTCGCTTCACAGCCTGGGCTCGAGCAACGCGGAAGCCGCGTAACAACTTCTCAAGGGGACAGCCGTCATGTTTTCGAGATACAAGAAGCAGCCTGATGCGCAGCCGGTCAAGACTGCGGCCAAAGCCCCAGAGGCCACCCCGGCCGCGGCAAACGCTCCTGCCTCTGCCACAACGGCGGTTGTCCGCAAACCGGTGCAAAAAAAGGCCGCCGAGGCCTCATCTTCCGACCGTGACCGCAAGCGCAAGGAACGCTTGAGTGAAATCAAGATCGATCTGCATCGCGAATTGCTTGAAAACCTGAACCTCTCGGCGCTGGAATCAGCCGCCGAGGCTGAGCTTCGGGCCGAAATCAGCGCCATTGCCAGCGAAGTTCTCGAATCGCGCAACATCGTTCTGAACCGCGAAGACCGTTCACAGCTCAACAAGGAACTTTATGACGAGGTCACCGGGCTTGGGCCTTTGGAAACCTTGCTGCAGGATGACACGGTCAACGATATTCTGGTGAACGGACCGCAGCAGATCTTCGTGGAACGCGATGGCAAGCTTCAACTCAGCGACATCACCTTCAAGGACGAAAAGCACCTGATGCGGATCATCGACAAGATCGTGTCCGCCGTGGGTCGCCGGGTCGATGAATCCAACCCTTATGTTGACGCCCGTCTTGCTGACGGATCGCGTTTCAACGCCATGGTGCCGCCGATTGCGGTGGACGGATCTCTGGTATCCATTCGTAAGTTCAAAAAGGACAAGCTGGGCATCGATGATCTGGTCAATTTCGGTGCGTTCAGCGAAGAAATGGCTGCCTATCTTCAAGCTGCGGTGTCTACGCGCCTGAACGTTATCGTATCGGGTGGTACAGGTTCTGGTAAAACGACCACATTGAACGCCTTGTCCAGCTTCATTGACGACGCCGAACGCATCCTGACGATCGAGGATACAGCCGAACTTCAGCTGCAGCAGACCCATGTGGGCCGGATGGAAAGTCGCCCGCCCAACGTAGAAGGCAAAGGTGAGGTCAGCCCGCGAGACTGTCTCAAAAACGCCCTGCGGATGCGCCCCGACCGTATCATCGTGGGTGAGACGCGCGGTGCCGAGGTGATCGACATGTTGCAGGCCATGAACACCGGCCACGACGGGTCAATGACCACGATCCACGCCAACTCGGCCCGCGACGGGATCTCGCGTCTGGAAAACATGATCGCGATGGCCGGGATCGAGATGCCGATCAAGGCCGTGCGCAGCCAGATTGCCAGCGCTGTGAACCTGATCGTACAGGCCAGCCGCTTGCAGGACGGTTCGCGCCGCATGACATCGATCACCGAGATCACCGGGATGGAAGGCGATGTGATTTCCATGCAGGAAATCTTTCGTTTTCAACGTGTTGGCCTGACACCTGACAACAAGATTATCGGTCACTTCACCGCAACCGGCGTGCGCAGCCACTACTCCGAGCGCTTCCGTCTGTGGGGCTTTGACCTGCCCGCGTCCATTTACGACCCAACCACAATGTAGGAGATCAAGGATATGCAACTGCCTATGGAGGCATTGATCTATGTCGCGATCTTCGTGGGCGTTCTGGCCCTGGTCGAAGGTATCTACCTGGTCGCGTTCGGCAAATCCATCAGCCTTAACAGCCGGGTAAACCGCCGCCTCGACATGCTCGACAAAGGTGTCGGGCGTGAACAGGTTCTGGAACAGCTGCGCAAGGAAATGCAGCAGCATATGAAATCGCAGAGCATCCCGCTCTATTCCCTTCTGGCCGACAAGGCGCAGAAGGCGGCGATTGCGTTTTCGCCCCGTCAATTGATCATGATCATGTGCCTTGTATCCGGGGTCGCGTTCATGGGGCTTAGCATCGGCACAGCCACCGATACCGCCTTACGGGCGGCCATTTCCGTCGCAATCGGTGTTGGCAGCGTTTATGCGTGGGTGAACCAAAAGGCCAAGAAACGCATGGGCATGATCGAAGAACAATTGCCCGAAGCCGTGGAACTGATGGTTCGCTCGCTGCGTGTCGGCAACCCCTTCGTCTCAACGATTCAGGTTGTTGCCACCGAGGTTCAGGACCCGCTGGGAACCGAGTTTGGCGTCATCGCCGATGAATGCGCCTATGGCCGCGACGTTGGCGAAGCCTTGAAAGACATGGCCGAACGTCTGGACATGCAGGATTTGCGGTTTTTGGCGGTTGCCGTGGGCATCCAGCAGCAATCCGGCGGTAACCTCGCAGAGATTCTGGCCGGTCTTGCACAGGTTATCCGTGCCCGATTCCGCCTGTTTCGCCGCGTCAAGGCGATCACGGCCGAGGCACAGTGGTCCGGTAAATTCCTGTCGGCCTTCCCGCTGGGCTGTCTGGCTTTCATACTGGTCAAGGATCCCGGTTATTACGACGGCGTTCTCGACCATCCATGGTTCATTCCGATGTGTTTCTTTGTTGGCATCACGCTGACGCTGAACCTGATCGTCATGAAAATCATCACCAACATCAAGGTTTGAGGGCACGGCAATGGAATTCCTGACCCGCATCAATGACTTGCTGACCGAGCATCTGGGCGAGTTCGGACCACTGATCGTGGTCGGTGTTCTGGGGTTGTTCATGATCCTGGTCACTATCCCTCTGATGCTGAACCAGCCCGAGGATCCGCTCAAGAAGTTGCAGCGTTCGAATGCCGCGCCCAAGAAGGGAAAAAAGGCCAAGAAAGACCAGTTGCGGAACGCCGGTCGGAACGAGCAGCTTGAAAAATTCGCGACCTTTCTGGAACCGAAAGATCAGGAAGAGCTGTCGGCAATGCAGCTCAAGCTGCGGCAGGCAGGGTACCAGACCAAGGATGCGGTGCGGTTTTTCCACTTTGCACAGTTCTCCCTTGGGATCATCGGCATCATTGTCGGCGTTCTGCTGGTAACGGTGTTCGCGGGAACGCAGGAATTCACCGCCCAGCAAATTCTGGTGCGCGTGCTGGTGCCCGGCGGTGTCGGCTACATGATCCCCAAATACTGGATCACGCGCCGCATCGAAGAGCGGAAAGAGAAGATTACGCAAGCCTTTCCCGACACGCTTGACCTGATGCTGGTCTGTGTGGAGGCTGGTCAGTCCCTCGATCAAGCCATAGTCCGGGTGTCCAACGAAATGAAAGCCTCGTACCCCGACATTTCGCAGGAGTTCGAGATCGTCGCTTACGAAATGAAAGCGGGTAAGGACAAGGATACCGTCCTGCGTGACTTTGGCACCCGTTGTGGCGTGCAGGACGTCAACTCGTTCGTCACGGTGATGATCCAGTCGGCGACTTTTGGTACATCAATTGCAGAAGCCCTGCGGGTGTATGCGGGCGAGATGCGCGACAAGCGCGTCATGCGCGCGGAAGAGGCTGCGAACAAGCTGCCAACCAAAATGACGCTTGTCACAATGGGACTGACAGTTCCGCCTTTGCTGGTTATTCTTGTCGGGCCTTCGGCAAACGTTATTTCGACTTTCGGCCGGTAGTAACCTGATGAACCCATTTCGATGCTGCGCCCGGACCGGGCTCCGCCGCATCTTTCAGGTCACCCTGGTTTTCGCCATGGTGGCCTCTTGCACAGAGACCGATCGTTCCGGCGATCTGGAGGCTCCGGGCATTGACCGCGGGGGACAGGCCGAAGACGAAATTGAGGTTGGAAACCGCTTGATGGCCGCCGGCGAGTACGAACTGGCGCTCAAGTCCTTTACCCGCGCCGCTCTGGAACAGGGGATGACGCCGCAAATCCTGACATCGATGGGCACGGCAAATCTGGGCCTGAAGCGCCTTGGCCAAGCCGAAACCCTGCTGAGACGGGCCGTCAAGGATGATACCGATTGGCCGGTGGCGTGGAATAATCTGGGCGTTCTGCTGATGGAAACCGGGCAATATCCCGAAGCGGCCCAGGTGTTTCAGCGCGCTTATGCGCTGGACAATGGCGAAAGTGACGCAATCCGCGACAATCTGCGGTTAGCACTCGCAAAAATGGAAAATCCTGATAATAATACCTCACAAGAACAAGAATATACGCTGGAGCAGCAAGGCGACGGGCAATTTACGCTTCGCAAGCTCCCGTAACCAGAGGCAAGAGCAGTAAAGGACGCAAAAATGCGCCAACAATTCTTGATTCCGTCGATCGTCATATGCGGATTGATTGTATCGGCATGCGCCAAAGAGACCGAAGAAGAAAAGGTCGAGCGTACATTTCAGGAAGTAAACGTCATTGATGAAACCAATCTGAATGACGTGTTGCTGAGTGCGGCCGACCCGAACGAGGCGGTCACATATTTCCACAATGCGGCCACCAAAAACCCTGATCGCATCGACCTGCAGCGGGGTCTGGCGATATCTCTGTCACGCGCCAAACGCACAACCGAAGCTTCTGCCGCATGGAAGAAGGTCACAGGCATGAAAGGCTCGACCAACGCGGACAAGGTCGAGTATGCCGACGCGCTGGTTCGCGGCGGCAACTGGAAAGAGGCCGAGGCTGTGCTGGATTCAGTCCCACCCACATTTGAGACATTCAAGCGCTATCGTCTCGAGGCGTTGGTGGCGGATTCGCAGGAAAGCTGGAAGCGGGCGGATCATTTCTACGAAACCGCCGTGGGCCTGACGACGCGCCCGGGCAGTGTGATGAACAACTGGGGTTATTCCAAGCTGACACGCGGCCAGTATGCCGAGGCCGAACGCCTGTTTACTGAAGCGATCCGGCACGACAAATCCCTGTTCACCGCCAAGAACAACCTTGTTCTGGCCAGATCGGCCCAGAGAAACTACACCATGCCGGTCATTCCAATGACCCAGATCGAGCGCGCCCAGTTGCTGAATACGATGGGGATCTCGGCGGTCAAGCAAGGGGATGTGAACACGGCCAAGAACCTGTTCCGCGAAGCCATTGCCACCCACCCGCAACATTTCGACGAAGCCGTCCGTTCGCTGCGTGCGCTCGAGGAAGCCTGATTGATGCATATCCCTGCGGTTGCAGCTGCGTGGTTCCTGCCATTTGTGCTGCCAATCTGCTTTTACGTCGCTTTCACTGATATGCGTGAAATGCGGATCAAGAATCACGCGGTTCTGGCGCTGGCGATAGTATATGCCGTCATCGGCCTGTTTGTCATGCCGCCGTGGTCGCAGGAGTGGTTAAGCGGGAGTATTGGCCCCTTACCCGTCACTTTGCCCCTCTATCTGTGGCAACTGCTGCATATTGTCATTGTTCTGCTTGTTGGCATCGTCCTGAACGCGGCAGGGGTCATGGGTGCGGGAGACGCCAAGTTCCTTGCTGCAGCCTCTCCTTTCGTCTGGTTTGCCGACGCTTTTATCCTGTTGGCCGTTCTGACAGCGACCCTTCTGGCCGCCGTGGCAACCCATCGCCTGGCCAAGAACACCCGTCTGCGCAGTATTGCACCGCATTGGGAAAGCTGGGACCGTGGCCGGCAATTTCCAATGGGTTTGGCCCTAGCAGGCGCTTTGGCCATGTATCTGATTTTGGGAACTGTTTACGGTTCGTGAACTATCATCAGCGCGCCTTGCCCCCGCCTTGGTCCTGCCACAAAGGCGGGCCAAATTTTCCGCAAGCGGCCCGTTCAGGGCCGGTTGACGTGAAACCGGGATAGACGAGCCACGCTCATGAATATGCAGACCACTTCCGTTATGGCCCCCCCTGCCCCAAAGGGGCTGGGTGAAATGCAGCTTCCGTTAGTGATGATGCGGGACATTTTGCTCAAGACGATCTTTCGCAAGAACGTCGACACCGTGTCCGAGATCGCCGCAGCCATCTGTCTTCCGGGTTCCGTTACGCAGGAACTGGTCGATATCACCCGCGATCAGAAACTGCTTGAGGCGACCGGCACCCTGAACGCCAACAGCGGCAACGAAATGGGGTACCAACTGACCGATGCGGGGAAGGCACGTGCGTTGGACGCGTTGAGCCAGTCGGAGTATTTCGGCGCCATGCCAGTACCGCTGGACGTGTATCGCGAGCAGGTCAAGCGCCAGTCGATTCGCAACATTCAGGTTACGCGTGAGCAACTGACCGGTGCGATGGGTCATCTGGTTCTGCCCGACAGCCTGCTTGACCATTTGGGCCCGGCGGTCAGCGCCGGCCGGTCGATCCTGATGTATGGCCCGCCGGGCAATGGTAAATCCTCGATCTCGAACGGTATCCGCGACGCGCTGGGGGACAATGTCTATGTGCCCTGGGCCATCGAATACGCCGGGCAGGTGATCACCGTCTATGACCCGATCGTGCATACCGCGATCGAACAGGAACCCGATGACCCCAACAGCCTGCGCCGCCGCAAACGGTTCGACTCGCGCTATGTTCAGTGCGAGCGCCCGACGGTTGTGACCGGGGGCGAACTGTCTCTCAGCATGCTTGATCTGGTCTACAATCCGACCGCGCGCACCTATCAGGCGCCGCTGCAGTTGAAATCGACGGGCGGGATCTTCATTGTCGACGACCTTGGCCGTCAGGCGGAACCGCCTCAGGCGCTGGTCAACCGCTGGATCGTTCCGCTGGAAGAAAACAAGGACATCCTTGGCCTTCAATCGGGTGAAAAGTTTGAAGTTCCCTTTGACACACTGGTCATCTTCTCGACCAACTTCCACCCGAACGAGATCTTTGACCAGGCCGCCCTGCGCCGGATCTTCTTCAAGATCAAGATCGACGGTCCGAACCAGGAAAACTTCCTGAAAATCTTCGCCATGGTCGCCCGCAAACGCGGCATGCCGCTGGACGAGGCCGCGCTGGTGCATCTGTTGAAAGTCAAATACCCGACGATCAACAACATCTATGCGAACTATCAGCCGATCTTCCTGATCGATCAGATGATCGCAATCTGCGAATTCGAAGGTATTCCTTATCAGATGAGCCCCGACCTGATCGACCGGGCCTGGGCAAACATGTTCGTCAAAGACGAGAAAATCGTCAAATAACGCCGTGCCAATCAGGCGCGAGGGCGGTTAATCTGCGCAAATGACGCAGATTCCCGCCCGGATCACCGACTGGTTTTCAGCCAAAGGCTGGTCCATCCACCCGCATCAGCAGGACATGTTCGACCGGGCACAAGACCCGGCGACATTGCTGATCGCACCCACAGGTGGCGGCAAGACCATGGCCGGCTTCCTGCCGACGCTGGCGGAACTGGCCGATGGCACGCATGAGGGCCTGCACACACTCTATGTCTCGCCGCTCAAGGCGCTGGCTGCGGATATCCGGCGCAATCTGCGTGGCCCGGCGGACGAAATCGGCCTGCCGATCCGGATCGAAGACCGGACCGGCGACACCTCGGCCACGCAAAAGAAACGCCAGCGCGTGGATCCGCCGCATATCCTGCTGACGACGCCCGAAAGTTTGGCGCTGCTAACCTCGTACGAGGACGCGCCGCGCATGTTCAAAGGCGTGCAGCGGGTGATCGTTGACGAGATCCACGCCCTTTCCGAAAGCAAACGCGGCGATCAGTTGATGCTGGCACTGGCGCGCCTGCAAAGCCTGTGCCCTGCCCTGCGTCGTGTGGGCCTGTCGGCAACTGTCGAAGACCCCGATGCCATCGCCCGGTTTCTTGCCCGCCACCCTGACACCTGCCGGATCATTCAGGCCGACCCCGGCCCTGACCCGGATATCTCGATGCTGGAAACGACCGAGATGCCACCATGGTCCGGCGGCGGCGCGGCCTATGCCATTCCGGCCGTGCTGGAGCAGGTCCGGCAACACAAGACGACATTGATCTTTCATAACACCCGCGCACAGGCCGAGATCTTTTTTCACAACCTGTGGCTCGCAAATGACGAAGGTCTGCCCATCGGCATTCATCATGGCAGTCTGGACCGGCAGCAACGCGAAAGGGTTGAAGCCGCAATGGTGCGCGGAGAGTTGCGCGCCATTGTCTGCACTGGCAGCCTGGATCTGGGCATCGACTGGGGTGATGTGGATCTGGTGATCCAGATCGGCGCGCCCAAGAACGTCAAGCGACTGGTGCAACGCATTGGTCGCGCCAATCATCGATACAACGCCCCCTCCAAGGCTTTGCTGGTGCCTGCCAACCGGTTCGAGGTTGTCGAATGCGTCGCAGCGCTTGAAGCCGTCCAGGCGCATGATCTGGATGGCGAACCGCGCGGGCGCGGCCCAAGGGACGTGTTGTGCCAGCACATTCTGATTGCCGCCGCCGCAGGGCCGTTCGATGCGGACGACCTTTATGCGGAAATGACGATGGCAGGGCCTTTTGCCCAACTGTCGCGTCCTGAGTTCGACGCCTGTCTGGAGTTCTGTGCCACTGGGGGATACGCCCTGCGCGCCTATGACCGCTGGCAACGACTGCAGCAGCGCCCCGATGGCCGTTGGCAACTGCGCGACCCGCGCGCGGCGCAGCGCATCCGTATGAATCTGGGCACGATTCAGGATACCGACACCCTGAAAGTGCGCCTGAAACGCAACCGGGGCGGCAAACCCCTGGGTGAGGTCGAAGAGGGCTTTGCCGCTTCGCTGACGCAGGGTGATACCTTTCTGATCGGCGGGCAGATCGTCCGCTATGAAGGCCTCCGCGAGATGGTTGTCGAGGTCAGTCGCCGCGCTGATCGCAAACCCAAGATCGCAACGTTTTCCGGCACGAAGTTTGCCACTTCCACGCAGTTAAGCGACCGCATCCTGCGGATGTTTGCCCAGGACAACTGGCCGCAATTGCCGCCGCACACCGCCGAGTGGCTGGCCCTGCAACGCAACATGTCCCGTCTGCCCCAACGCGACCGGCTGCTGATCGAAAGTTTTCCCAATGACAGGCGCGAAAACCTGTGTGTCTACGGATTTGCCGGGCGAAACGCCCAGCAAACGCTGGGCCTGCTGCTGACCAAACGGATGGAGGAAACCGGGCTGGCACCATTGGGCTTTGTCGCCACCGACTATGCCACGCTGATCTGGGGACTGGATGCGGTGACCGATCCGCGCCCCCTGTTCGAACACAGAGCATTGCGGGCGGGGCTCGAGACATGGCTGGCGGGCAACGCGGTGATGAAGCGTACCTTTCGCGCCTCGGCGACAATCGCGGGGCTGATCGAACGGAACACCGGCGGCCAGCGCAAGAGCGGGCGGCAGGCAACGTTCTCGTCTGACATACTGTATGACACGCTGCTGAAATATGACCCGGACCACCTGTTGATGCAGATCACACGCGAAGAGGCCATGCGTGGTCTGGTAGATTTCGGACGGATCGAGGAAATGATTGCGCGCATCGGCGACCGCATCGATCTTCTTCGGCTGGACAGAGTTTCCCCCCTGGCCGCGCCGCTGTTTCTTGAGGTCGGCAAAGTGCCCGTCAAAGGGGCCGCCGAAGAACGGCTATTGGCCGAGGAAAGCGCGCGGCTTTTGCAGGCTGCGGGATTAGAGAGCGGTTAATCCGCTTGCCTTGGGTCGGGAAAAAGGCAAAGAACGGATCATGAACAGCCTGTTGTTTACCTTTGCCGGTCTATCCCTGCACGCTTTGGGGTCCGGGGCGTTGTGGTGGCCCGATCGGAAATTGCTGTGCGTGTCCGACCTGCATCTGGGCAAGTCCGAGCGGATGGCCCGGCGCGGCGGGGCCGCGCTGCCGCCCTATGACACACAGGACACGCTGACGCGGCTGGCGGCGGACCTGCACCACACCCGCGCCGAGACGGTCATTTGCCTGGGTGACAGCTTCGACGATCTGGACGCCGCACAGTCATTGATCCCGGACCATCAATTGCAGATCGTCACCCTGCAGGCCGGCCGGGACTGGATCTGGATCGAAGGCAACCACGATCCCGGACCTGTCGAACTGGGCGGAACGCATTTGTCCGAGTGCTCCTTTGGACCGTTGGTATTCCGCCACATCGCCGAACCCTCTGGCCGGGCCGAGGTTTCGGGCCACTACCACCCCAAGGCGAGCTTACGCGTGCGTGGCCGGTCCATCACCCGGCCGGCGTTCCTGCTGGATCAGGCGCGTTTGATAATGCCGGCCTACGGTACGTTTACGGGCGGTCTGCGCAGTACCGACGCGGCCTTGGCCGGCTTGATGGACAAACAGGCCAAAGCCATTCTGACCGGGCCACAGCCACAGATCATTCCCATGCCGCGCTAGTTCAGATCAGCCCGTCCTGTTCCAACATGGGTCTGTATTTTCGGCTGACCGGCACAAGGTCGCCGTTACGCAGCCGGACGAAAGTCTTTCCGTCGGTCCGTTCGGTGCTGACAATTGCATCATCAGTCACCCAATGGGATCGGTGTGTGCAATGACCGGGGATCGGCTCCATCTCGTCGATCGCATCCGTAAAACGCGATCGAATGGTAAACGTACCCTCAGAGGTGACGACATCCACATTGTGATCCCGAACCGTCAGACGATAGATCCGGCCCTGAAAACCCGCCGGAAGACGTCTGACCAGACGCGGCATCTGCTCTGGCACTCCGGTCGGCTTTGGATGTCCGGGTTCCGTCCGGCCGACCAGAATCAGGCCGGTCGAGAACAGCACCCCGTAAGGTAAGACCGCCAGCGCACCTGGGGCTTCCTGTCCGCCAATCGTGAACAGCAGCCAGGCCAAAAGCCACAATGCCGGTGTAAACAGGATCAGGATGACGGCAGAGAAGACAACGTCTCGGGCCGAAAGATAGTCCTGAGACAGATGTTCATAGATGAACTTTCTGGAAAGCCATGTCGCGGCGATTGCCAGTGCCATGACACCGGCCCAGAATGTCAATCGCATGCCGAACGGCAATGCGACGTCCAAAAAAGGTGGAAAAGTGTAAGCCAGCAGCGGAACGAAAACCAATCCAGCCACCACGCGTTGAAGGGTGCAAGCGGCTATGATCAGGTTCAGTTTTGACTTCATATTGTTCCGACGGGCAATCCGCTGAGGTCCGTTACAATCACTTCGAGCGGCATGCATTTCGCATTTAACCAACTGGATTTAATAACTTATCACCGATTTGATCACATTCAAACCCGTTTATTCAAAATTAATGTTGTCTCTCAATGAGGAAACGGCCGGGAAGGTTTCCCCTGCCCGGCCGTTCCAAAGCATCGGTTGCGCGCTTAAATTGCGCGGAATCTTTCGCGATCAGGCGGTCAGACCCTCGGGTTCAGGTAAACCGTTCGCGCGGCAGCACGCTGTCAGCGTGTTGGCCAGCAAGCAAGCGATGGTCATCGGGCCAACGCCGCCCGGAACCGGCGTGATCGCACCGGCGCGTTCGGCCGCACTGGCATAGTCGACGTCTCCGACCAGCTTGTTCTTGCCGTCGCGCTCGATCCGGTTGATGCCCACATCGATCACGGTCGCCCCTTCCTTGATCCAGTCGCCCGGCACCATCTCGGGGCGGCCCACGGCGGCAACCACGATATCGGCGCGGCGCACGACGTCCGGCAGGTCCTTGGTGCGCGAATGCGCGATGGTCACGGTGCAGCTGTCACCCAGCAACAGTTGCGCCATCGGCTTGCCGACGATGTTCGACCGGCCGATCACAACAGCATCCATACCCGACAGTGACCCATGGTGGTCGCGCAGCATCATCAGGCAACCCAGCGGGGTGCAGGGCACCATCGACTTCTGACCGGTACCCAACAGGCCCACATTCGAGATATGGAACCCATCCACGTCCTTGGCCGGGTCGATCGAGTTGATCACCAGATCCTCGTTCAGATGCTTGGGCAGCGGAAGCTGAACCAGAATCCCGTGCACGGCGGGATCGTTGTTCAGCTTGTCGATCAACGCCAGCAGGTCTGCCTCCGAGGTCTCGGCATCCAGCTTGTGCTCGTACGAGTTCATGCCGACCTCGACGGTCATTTTGCCCTTTGAACGGACATAGACCTGGCTTGCCGGGTCCTCGCCCACCAGAACCACGGCCAGGCCGGGCGTGATGCCGTTTTCCTCTTTCAGCTTTGCAACCTGATCGGCCACCTGCGCGCGGACTTTGGCCGCAAAGGCCTTGCCGTCGATGACTTGAGCTACCATCCTTTGATCCCTTCTTTCAAAAGCGGATCGGGCGCCAGAAGCGCCCGGTCATTCAGTCAGGGCCGAGCACACTTTCTTCGCGTGCAATCGACCAATCAATCAAGATACGCCACAGATTTTCGGCAAGATCAGGGTCCATACCCAGTCTGTCCGAGCTCACACGTACCTTTTGCACCACATCTTCAACTCGATCAGGAATTCGGGCCGGAAGACCCTCGCCCGGTTTCAGCTCGGACGCGCGGTCAATGTAAGTTGCGCGCGTCACCAACATCTCAATCAGTTGGCGGTCTAGCTTGTCGATCTGAACCCGCAATTCCTGCATGGAAAGACAGTCTTGCGGCAGTGTCAGAGTGGGCATCGCAATCTCCTCATGGCCCGGGGATTCCCCGGACCACGAGATGTCTCATTCAGCGGCTTAGAACAAGCCCTCGATCTCACCTGCGTCATTGAGGCAGATGGTTTCCGCGGCGGGATTGCGCGGCAGACCGGGCATGGTCATGATCTCACCACAGACAACCACGATGAAACCGGCACCCGCGGACAGGCGAACCTCGCGCACCGGAACCGAGTGGCCGGTGGGCGCGCCACGCAGGGACGGATCGGTCGAGAACGAATACTGGGTTTTTGCCATGCAGACCGGCAAGTTGCCGTAACCGGCGGCTTCCCATTCCTTCAGCTGGTTGCGGATCTTGGAATCCGCCAGCACCTCGTCAGCGCGGTAGATGCGCTTGGCGATGGTCTCGACTTTTTCGAACAGCGGCATGTCGTCCGGATAGATCGGCGAGAAGTTCGCAGTACCGGCATCGGCGATTTCCACAACCTTTTTGGCCAGATCCTCGGATCCCTCCGAGCCCAGTTCCCAGTGACGGGACAAAACCGCCTCAACCCCGTGCTCGGCACAATAGTCCTTGACGGCCTGCACTTCGGCGTCGGTGTCGGTGACGAAGTGGTTGATCGCGACGACGACCGGCACACCGAAGGACTTCACGTTCTCGATATGGCGGCCCAGGTTGGCACAGCCCGACTTCACGGCATCAACATTCTCGGCACCCAGATCGGCCTTGGCAACGCCGCCGTTCATCTTCATCGCGCGCACGGTGGCAACCAGCACGACAGCAGACGGAGCGATGCCCGCCTTGCGGCATTTGATGTTCATGAACTTTTCGGCACCCAGATCGGCACCAAAGCCCGCTTCGGTCACGACATAGTCGGCGACTTTCAGAGCGGTCTTTGTGGCGATGACCGAGTTACAGCCGTGCGCGATGTTCGCGAAAGGACCGCCGTGAACGAAGGCCGGGTTGTTTTCCAGCGTCTGCACCAGGTTCGGCTGCATGGCGTCCTTCAGCAGAACGGTCATTGCGCCCTCAGCCTTGATGTCGCGGCAGTAGACCGGCGTCTTGTCGCGGCGGTAAGCGACGATGATGTCGCCCAGGCGTTTCTCCAGGTCATTCAGATCGTTTGCCAGGCACAGGATCGCCATGACTTCAGATGCCACGGTGATGTCATAGCCTGCTTCACGCGGGAAACCGTTCGAGACACCGCCCAGCGAGCAGGTGATCTGACGCAGGGCACGGTCGTTCATGTCGACCACGCGGCGCCACACGACGCGGCGCATGTCAATGGCCTGCTCGTTGCCCCAGTAGATGTGGTTGTCGATCATGGCCGACAGCAGCGAGTGAGCCGAGGTGATGGCGTGGAAGTCACCGGTGAAGTGAAGGTTCATTTCCTCCATCGGAACAATCTGCGCGTAACCGCCACCTGCAGCGCCGCCCTTCATCCCGAAGTTCGGGCCCAGCGAGGCTTCGCGGATACAGATCATCGCATTCTTGCCGATGCGGTTCAGGCCGTCGCCCAGACCAACGGTGGTAGTGGTTTTGCCTTCACCTGCCGGGGTTGGGTTGATCGCGGTCACCAGGATCAGCTTGCCATCTTCACGGTCCTGCACCGAGTTGATGAAGTCCTGGCTGACCTTTGCTTTGTCGTGACCGTATGGCAGCAGGTCTGCGGACTCGATGCCGATTTTAGCGCCGATTTCCTGAATCGGCTTTTTGTTCGCTTCGCGGGCGATTTCGATGTCGGATTTGTAGCTCATTGGGCAGGGTCCCTGGTTGAATGCCGTGCAAAACCGACGCTGAGCGTCGGCGCTGTGCAATCCATACCGTCGTGTACAAAACGGATGGCTATGGATTCCGACATAATTGTGCCGCGAAACGGCGTCGGGGTGTTTACCGCGTTTCTAATCGGAAACGCCGGTACCGGAAGGTGCCCAGGCCCGCTGATCCGGCACGAACAGTTTCATGCTGTCACCCAGCTTCAATTGACCCGGGCGTTCGACCCAGGCGGTCACGCCCCTGCGCCCCTGTGCCGCCGGTTTGAAGGCAGGGCCATGTCCCGGCAGGTCGGCTTCCACCTCGCGTCCCGGAATGATGCAGGGACGGTTTTCCATATCGATCGTTAGCGTCAGGCCATTTACGGCCTGCAGACGGGAACTTGGCGGCACATGGGTGAAATCGGGAATTCCGCGCAACACAAGGCTGGCGCCCAGATAGGACGGGTCCAGCCGGGTGAGGCTCATCTCGGCGGCAATCTCGTCCAGTTGCTCGGCTGACAATACCGACAACTGCCGGACATTTCGAATTTCTGTTCCCTTCGGATACAGGTTTGTCATGCGAACGCAGGAGGCCCGGTTCACACCTTCGTGCCGCGCGCCGGGATCACCCGCGAAATCCAGATCCAGCGTCTGGACCGACTTGGCCCGAATGCTATTGCCAGCAGGAACGTGCCCCAGCCAGGTCACTTCGGCGGTGTATTCGGTTTGGCGCAATACGGGCATGTCACCCCTTTCAGGCTGTGTGCGATAACGCGGCACAGAAACCCAGTTTCAGGTGATTGGAAAGAAAAAAGACCCGGGACATTGCCCGGGTCCGTTTGTTATGCCGAGGGTTCCGGCTCCATCCCGCCTTCGGGCGGAGACTTCTTGACCTTGGTTTTCGGGATCGCGGTGACACTGGGCGCGCTACCCTCGTCGGTGTTGTCGCCTTCGTCATCCCCCTCGCCGGGCGATTCGCCGTTCATGACGCGCTTTATCTCGTCACCTGTCAGCGTTTCGTATTCCAGCAAGCCCTGTGCCAGGCGTTCCCAGCTTTCACCGTTCTCGTGCAGGATTTCGAGCGCGCGCTCATAACCCTGCTGAATCAGGCGCTTCACCTCTTCCTCGATCAGTTCCTTGGTGTGGGCGGAAACCGAGAATCCGGCCGTGTTGCCTGAATACCCCTCATGCGCCTCGGCATAGTCGATATTGCCGACCTTGTCGGACATGCCCCAGCGCATCACCATGGCGCGCGCCAGCTGGCTGGCCTGCATGATGTCACCGGCCGGACCGTTCGACACATGGTCTTCACCGTATTTGATCACCTCGGCGGCTTTGCCCGCCATGGTCATGGCCAGCTTCTGCTCACACTCATCGCGGTGATAGTTCAGGCGGTCCATTTCCGGCAGCGAAACCACCATACCCAGCGCACCACCGCGCGGGATGATCGTCGCCTTGTAGACCGGATCGCACAGCGGCAGGGTCAGGCCGACCACGGCGTGACCGGCCTCGTGATAAGCGGTCTTTTCCTTCTGGTCCTGTGTCAGAACCATCGAGCGGCGCTCGGCCCCCATCATCACCTTGTCTTTCGCATTCTCGAAATCTTCCATGGTGACAAAGCGGCGGCCCACACGGGCGGCCATCAGTGCGGCCTCGTTCACGAGGTTCGCCAGATCAGCACCCGAGAAACCCGGCGTACCGCGTGCAATGATACGCAGGTCGACATCGGGGCCCAGAGGCGTCTTGCGGGCGTGGACACCCAGGATCTTCTCACGGCCTTTGATGTCCGGATTACCCACAGTGACCTGACGGTCGAAACGGCCCGGACGCAGCAGCGCGGGGTCCAGAACGTCTTTACGGTTGGTGGCCGCAAGAATGATCACGCCTTCGTTGGCCTCGAACCCGTCCATCTCGACCAGCAACTGGTTGAGGGTTTGTTCGCGTTCGTCGTTACCACCGCCATAACCGGCGCCACGATGGCGACCCACGGCGTCGATTTCGTCAATGAAGACGATACAGGGCGCGTTTTTCTTGGCCTGCTCGAACATGTCGCGCACACGGGACGCGCCGACACCCACGAACATTTCAACGAAGTCTGAACCCGAGATGGTGAAGAACGGCACGCCCGCCTCACCCGCAATCGCGCGGGCCAGCAGCGTTTTACCGGTACCCGGAGGGCCAACCAGCAGCGCGCCTTTCGGGATCTTGCCGCCAAGACGTGAGAATTTCTGCGGGTTGCGCAGAAACTCGACAATCTCTTCCAGTTCTTCCTTCGCCTCGTCGATCCCCGCCACGTCGTCAAATGTCACGCGGCCATGCTTTTCTGTCAGCATCTTGGCCTTCGACTTGCCAAAGCCCATCGCGCCGCCTTTGCCGCCGCCCTGCATCCGGTTCATGAAATAGACCCAGACACCGATCAGCAGCAGGAAGGGCAGCAGTGTGATCAGGAACGACTGGAAACCCGACTGTTGCTGCTTTTCAGCGCGCACGGGGATGTTCTTGTCGATCAGCAGTTTGGTGACTTCGGCATCGCCGGGCTTGATGGTGACATAGCTGGCACCACTTTGCGTGGTATAGCGAATCTGCTCGCCGTCCAGTGTCACATTCTTGACTTCGCCACCCTCAACAGCGCTGACAAAGTCGGAATAGGTTCTTTCGTTATTCTGAAGCGAACCGCCCGGTCCGCTGAACAGATTAAACAATGCCAGGATCAGCAGAAAAAGAACGACCCAGAAAGCGATATTACGAGCGTTGCCCAAGAAAAATCTCCCAACAGATTTCGGCAGGTGAGGATCCGCCGCTTGCTCCTTAAAATAGAGAGGATTGTGGCAGGTTCAATGCGATAAAATCATAGCATAAAACTCGGGCCAATTTGGCATCATTTCGGCATGCCAGCCATTTGGAGATCCGGAAAGCGGGGCAGACACGACCGTATCGCCTGTCCAGACCGCAGGCGTGGACATCAGTGCGCGCCGGGGCAAGCGTGCTTCACGCCAATCCAGCAGTTGTTTCAGCCCGTCCTCGCCCAGCGCGCGGATTTCGGCATCTGGAATTGTGGGGCCGGACACCACCCAGCGTCGGTCCCAAGGCTGGTTACACGCGGCCGTTACACCCTGAAGCGCCTTTAGTTCCCTGCAAATCCACGCATTATCGCGTTCTGTGAAGACCAGACAGCCTCCGATGGTGCTGGTCCGGCGATTCAATAATGCTTCCAGCGCCTGATCCACATTTGACTGGCGCGGCGGATACCCCTCTCCCGCGATCCAGTTGATGGTTGCGACCAGAAGGCGGCGCTGGATCTCGCGCGGCAACGCCGCAAAGCCTGCGGGATCAATGCAGACAGCGCCGTCTTTCACTTCGGTGATCTTGCGCGCGGATTCCTGCGTATACCGCGCCAAAGCATCACGGGCTTGTGCAAGATTTTCAGCCACCCGGGCCAGAGACTGCGCGGTGATGCCAATTGGTTCAAGGCTTGCCAGAGCCTGCCGCACCTTGATCCGGTCAAATCGGGTATCGTGATTCGACGGGTCCTCGATCCAATCAGCGCCGATCTCGCGTAGATAAGTGCGCAGTTCCTGACGCGAGATATCCAGCATCGGTCGAAGCAGCAAAACCCCGTCTCGTGCGCGAACAGACGGCATCGATGACAGGCCGGTGACGCCGGCCGCGCGCGCCAGCCTCATCAGAACGGTTTCGGCCTGATCGTCTGCCGTGTGCCCAAGGGCAATGGCCTCCACCCCATTGCGACCGGCCCATTCCGTCAGCAACGCGTAACGCGCCTGACGGGCCTGATCCTGCAGGTTTCCGCTGCCACCCCACCCTTGCCAGACCAGAGTATCATGCGACAGCCCAAGGCTTCCTGCCTGCGCGGCCACCGTTTCTGCCTCGGCCGCTGCTTCAGGCCGCAGGCCATGATTCACGGTTGCTGCCAGAACTGTCACCCCTTCAGCCTGTGCTATGCCATGCAGAAGATGCATCAGCGCAACCGAGTCGCCGCCGCCCGAAACCGCCACACCGATACGGCGCGGCAGTGTTTTCGGCAGTCGCTCGCGGATCTGAGCTGTCAGAGAAGCTGCACTTCGGGTCAAGAACAACCCAGAGACGCCATTTCCTGCGTGGCGTCCGAGACCGTGCTGGAGGATGGGAAACGCACCCCAACCTCGCCCAACGTGATACAGGCCTGATCGGTTTGTCCCAATCGCCCCAGCGCGGCCCCCAGTTCAAACAGCGCTTCGGGGGCAAAGGCCCCTTCGGAATCACCGGTAAAGCTCGCCAGGAATGCCCGGGCGGCTTCCCGGGTATCGCCCAGACCTTCCAGCGCCTGGCCACGTTTCAGATGCGCCTCGGGTGCAAGCGGACTGCCGGGATACGAGGTGTCGAATTGCGCGAATCCATCTGCGGCAGACTGAAAGTCACCATCAGCCAGCGCCTGCGACGCTGCATCAAAATCAGCGCGTTCACCCACGGCAAGTTCACCCTGACCCGAGTTGGTCGGCTCAATCGGCGTAGGAGCGACGGCGACATCGGTCGCGGTTTCCCCACCTAGGGTCGACGTTTCGCCCAACGTGCTGAGATCGCCCCCTTCCAGTTCGACCAGTCGGAATTCCAGATCGCCAATTCGATTGGTGCCATCGGTCACAACGCTCTGGATACGTTGGTTCAGCTGTTCAGTCTGCCGGGTCAGGCGCTGTAACTCGGCCTCGATGGCGTCAACGCGTTCCAGTACGGAACTGCCGGACAGGTTCGGAGCCGGGGAGCCGGTGGTCGAAAACTCGCGCTTTAGGCGCTGGATTTCCACGTGCAGCACTGTCAGTTCCTGCCGGATATCCGCCAGCGTCTGCTGATCCTGCGCCTTTGCCACGCCGGCGCTCAGCACGACCGCCGCCAGAACCCATCCTGCAATTCGCATCATCTTACCCCAGTGTTGAGCCGGTCAGCACCGTCACCGCGCGGCGATTCTTGGAATAGCAATCCTCGGTGCTGCAAATCTCGATCGGGCGTTCCTTGCCATAGCTGACCGTGGTCAGACGGCTACCCGCCACCCCCCGCGAGATCAGATATTCACGCGCGGCGTTCGCCCGGCGCGCGCCCAGCGCAAGGTTGTATTCGCGTGTGCCCTGTTCGTCGGCGTGACCTTCGATCATCGCCACAAAATCCGGGTTTGCCATCAGCCAGTCGGCCTGCCCCTGCAGAACGGTCTGCGCCTGGGCGGTCAGGGTGGATTGGTCGACCTCGAACAGCACCCGGTCCCCGACCGTTTGCTGGAAATAGGCAGGCGAGCGTGGGTCGCTTGGCGATCCCGGCAGGATCGAACCGCTGCCGCCTGCGCCGCCGCCCAGTGCCGATGGATCATTGTTGGTACAGGCCGCGATCACGCTCAGCGCGCCCAAGGCCAGGATTTTGCCCAATACGTTCATTTCAGGTGCCTCGTGGATTTGTTTGTTTATTGCCGTCTCTTTAGCACAGCCAGAGTTTCATGTGAACTTTGCCGATCCGCTGACCCGATCAATTCTGCAAAGGCCCCCAGGACGGGTCGCTGCCGCCATCCGGCGTGCGGACCGGGCGCAGGTTCCGGCCCGAAATATCCACCGAATACAGCGTCGCCCGTCCGCTTGCGCCCTGGGTCTCGCGGGTGAACATGATCACGCGACCATTGGGCGACCATGTGGGGCCTTCGTCCAGGAAGGACGAGGTCAGCAAGCGTTCTTCACTGCCGTCCGTACGCATGACACCGATGTGGAAACGGCCCTTGTTCTGCTTGGTGAAGGCGATCAGGTCACCACGCGGCGACCAGACCGGCGTGCCATACCGGCCCTGCCCAAAACTGATGCGCGTCGGCTCACCCCCGCCGGCGGGCATGATGTAGAGTTGCGGCGTGCCCGAGCGGTCGCTTTCGAACACGATCTGCGAACCGTCCGGCGAATAGCTGGGGGCGGTTTCGATTGCGGGCGTGTTCGTCAGGCGGACGCTTTGGCCCGACGCAAGGTCCATCTTCCAAAGGTCGGTATTACCGCCCTGAATCAGCGAATAGACGATCGAGCGCCCATCCGGCGAGAAGCGCGGCGAGAAACTCATCGTGCCGTCCTGCGTCTTGAGTTCACGCCGTTTGACCCGGCCCACGTCCAGAACGTAAATCCGGGGGCTGCCGCTTTCGTAACTTGTGTAAAGCAACTGCTCGCCGGTAGGGGAAAAGCGCGGGGCCAGAACGATGGCAGAGCTGTCGGTCAGATACTGAACATTGGCTCCGTCGTAATCCATGATCGCCAGCCGTTTCAGGCGCTGGTCCTTGGGGCCGCTTTCCGACACAAACGCAACCCGGCTGTCGAAATATCCGCCCTCGCCTGTCACCCGGCTATAAACCTGATCGGCCACTTTATGCGCCATGCGCCGCCAGCCATCCGTGGTGCCTGCAAACTGCAACCCGCTGCCCAGTTCCTGACCCGAGAAAACATCCCAGACCCGGAAACGGACGGTCAGCTTTTTGCCTGACACGTTGACCGCGCCCGTCACCAACGCTTCGGCATTGATGGCCTTCCAGTCCGCAAACTGAAGCGGGGCCTCGAAGCTTGTCACCTGACTGATGAACGCATCCGATGAGATTTCGCGAAACAGCCCGGTGCCAGTCAGATCCGCCGCAACAACGCGCGAGATGTCCTGCGCGTATTGCGCCGCGGTAGGACTGTCCGGTACGAAATTTGGAACGGCAAAGGGCAAGGGTTCGATAATACCCTGATCCAATTCCAACCGCAGCGGCCCGCTTTGTGCAAAAACCGGCGCCGACAGAAGCGTCAGGCCAATAAAGAGGCTGGTCAGAAGTTTCATCATTTGATCCGCATCCTCTCGGGATTGAATGTAATCTCAATATCCTGCCACTGCGCGTATTTGTCAGCAGGCAGGTCGTATCCTTTGGCTCCGCAACGCAAAATAGCGCGCCGAGCGGCCTCGTAGGCCTGTTTTGCAGCCCCTGAAGAGCCGCCTGAGCTGTCGAGCAACTGCAAGCTGCCGCCAACAACCTTACCATCCGGGGTCAGAGAAAAGCCGACCACAACGACTGTCTGCAAGGCGTCCGTCGACAACGATCCGACATTCCAGCATTTCGATACCGCCAGCCGCATCGCGTCCTTTTCACCACTGGTCAGCGGTGGCCCCGATGGTTCGTCATTCTGTCCCAACGCATCGGCCAGCGCATCCTCGATGGCCTGCTGGTCACTTTGCGCCGGTTCTTCGGGGGCTTCCGGGGCTTCGGCCACCACGGGTTCGGCCGGAGGTTGCGGGCGGCTGGGACGCGTTCGGGGGCGCGGGGAAGTCTGGGGCGACAATTCCTGCGTCTCTTCCGCCTCGGTCACGATCTGATCCGTGGCTTCCTCGGGCGCGGTCTGATCCTGTTGCTCCTGCTGGGTCTCGGCCCCTTCATCCAGGGATACGGCGGGGGTTTCGATGTCATCCGGTTTTGCCTCGGGCGGCGGCGGGGCCACCGGCTCGGGCGCAACCTTGTCAGCGGAATTGGGCAGGGATTCCGGACCCGGCGTCGGCAACGCAGCGACTTCCGGATCAGGTTGGTCCAGCGTCGGGGGTTGTTCGATCACTTCCGGCTCGGGCGGGGCTTCCACCGGCTCGGGCAAAGGATCAGGCTCGGGCTCGGACGCGACAATCGGCTCGGGTTCTGGTTGTTCTTCGGGTGTCGGTTCAGGGGCGTTGGCCACTTCGGGCTCTTCAGGCGGCTGCAATTCAGCGGGCGGCGACGGAACCTGGGGCGCGTCACGTTGCGCAGTCATCGCAGCAAACTGTTCAGCCGTGACCACAGATACCTCCTGAACTGCCATAGGCAAAGGTTCGGACCGGAACGTGCCGCCAAACAGCGCCCATCCGATCAGACCTACGTGGGCAATCGCCGAGATCTTGGTGCCGGTATCCACCGCGCGGCCTCACTCTCCACCTTCGTCAAATGTCGGCCCGCCGGAATCGGTCACAAGGCCCACATTCGAAAACCCGCCGGCATTCAGCGCCCCCATCACCTGCATCACCTGCGCGTAGGGAATTGCGCCGTCCGCCCGCAAGAACACCCGGTCACTGGTTCGCTCAACCGCAATGGCCCTGAGTTTTCCGATCAGATCGGCACGCGCGACGTCCGTGGTCTGGATCTGCACCCGCCCGTCTGCTGTCAGTGTTACGGTCAGCGGTTCCTCATTGTCACCCGGCAGGGCACTGGCCGCCGTCTTGGGCAGGTCCACGGGCACCCCCACGGTCAACAGCGGGGCCGCCACCATGAAGATGATGAGCAGCACAAGCATGACATCTACAAATGGCGTCACGTTGATCTCGGCCATCGGCTGGGCGCGACCACGCCGCCGCCCCCGCCTGCGGCCGTTTCCGCCCGAGGGTTGCTGAACCGCCGCACCCATCTCAGCTGTCCAACTGCCGCGACAGGATGGTGGCGAATTCGTCGGCAAAGGCTTCATACCCGCCAACGATCCGATCACTGTCCGCGCTGAGCTTGTTGTAGAAAATCACCGCCGGGATCGCGGCCAGCAGGCCCAGACCGGTGGCCAGAAGCGCTTCGGCAATACCGGGCGCGACAACGGCAAGGTTGGTGTTCTGCTGCTCGGCGATCTCAATAAAGGCGTTCATGATGCCCCATACGGTGCCGAACAAACCGATAAATGGCGCGGTCGAGCCGACCGTGGCCAATATGGGCAGACCTTTTTGCAGTGTTTCCGCCTCTTTTGCGATGGCCACATCCATCGACCGGTCAATCCGTGCCGTCGCGCCGGCAATCAAGCCGCCGTCGGTCCGGTGTGACCTGCGCCACTCGATCATGCCGGCGGCGAATATCTTCTCGGAACTGCCGTCCGGTCGCGTCCCGATCTGTTCAAACAGCTCATCCAGCGGATTGCCGGACCAGAAGGATTCATCAAAAACCTGCGCTTCGCGTCGCGCTGCGCGGTAATTGATCAGTTTTTGAATGATGATCGCCCAGGACCAGAACGATGCAACGACCAGTATCAGCATCACCAGTTTGACGATAAATGTCGCGCGGGCAAACAGCCCCCACATGGAGAAGTCGATCTCCTGCGCCAGCGCCAGCGTTTCAGCTTCCATGAACCTGCTCTTTGTTTTGCCTGACAGCCATTTGGCCTTGTTTTGCCAAACGCTAACGCAGTTGGTATCGAAAAGCCAACAGAACCACCCCGGCTGAGTAAATTGTTACATCAATGCGCGAATCTCTGCCGGAAGACGGATCGGCTTGCCCTCGCTATTGATGCAAACAGCGGTCACGGTGGCGCGGAAAATCTCGGTTTGGCCGCGCCGAACAAGCTGCGCCATGGTCAGGCGCACTCCTGAAATCGAAATCATCTCGGTCTCGACGATCAGTTCATCATCAAATTTGGCCGGCGACAGATAATCCGCCTCGATCCGGCGCACGACCCAGACAATCCCCTGATCCCGCATCGCGTTCTGGTCATTGCCGAGGTTGCGCACCCAGTCCGACCGTGCCCGTTCAATAAAACGCAGGTAATTCGCATGATAGACAACACCACCCATGTCGGTGTCTTCGTAATAGACACGAATGGGAAAGACGTGCTTCATTGTGGCTGCTCCAGACGCGCAAACAATCGCAATGCGTGGGACGCATCCTGCGCCATTCCCGGCAAAATCGGATCATAGGCGGCCCGGATCAGCGCAGCGATTTCAGGGCGCAGAATTGTCGTCTCGCCAGCCACGGCCAGCGGAGACTGCGACCGGAACGCAGCATCGGACCACAACAAAACGGTCTGTACCACCTGCCCCAGCGCAAGCGTTTCGGCAGGAATTTTGGACAATTCGCCATCCATCTTCAAAAACACGAACGCCGCCCGGATGGTCCCGTCCTCCTCGAACCGGAATATACGGTACTGGTTGGCATCCGCCTCCATCAGCCGCCCGACCAGAGGGGTCAGATCAGGGATCAGACGGTCCAGATCGGGCACCTCCTGCAATTCCTGCCAGTCGCGAAAAAAGAAGACCATGCAGTTCGCGCCCAGTTCCGGATCGGTCTCGGCCATCTTGTGGCCAGCCAGCGCGACAACCGCCTCGAACGCACCCTTGATCACTGAAAGCGTATCATCTTCGACGCCAAAGACGATCGGCACGATCGGTCGCCCCCAACGCGCGAACAGGAACTCGCCGTTTTCACGCGTAAAAAGTGCTTTGATTTCTTCCGGTGTCACGGCCGACCCTTCATCTTTTCAAAAATACTCTCGCCGAAGGCATAAAACCCATGGCGCACCGCATCAACCAAACAGATCTCTCTGCCCACGGGGCGCGGCCATTCCCAAATGGGTCCATGCCTTCTGCGCCAGCATCCGTCCACGCGGAGTGCGCTGTATCAGTCCCTGCTGCAACAAATAGGGCTCAATCACTTCTTCAAGCGAATCCCGGCTTTCTGACAGCGCCGCCGACAAGGTTTCGATTCCCACAGGGCCGCCCGTGTAATTCTCGGCGATCAGCTTCAGATAACGCCGGTCCGCGCCATCCAGCCCCAGGTTGTCCACACCCAGACGCGTCAGGGCACCATCGGCCAGATCACGTGTAATCCGTCCATCGCCCTCGACAATGGCAAAATCGACCACGCGCCGCAGCAGCCGCCCGGCGATCCGGGGGGTTCCACGCGAACGCCGGGCGATCTCGCGCGCGCCTTCATCATCAGCCGGAGCACCCAGCTTGCGCGCGTTGCGGGTGACGATCTCGTGCAGTTCGTCGACCGTGTAGAACTGCAACCGCGTTGGAATACCAAACCGGTCGCGCAAAGGCGTGGTCAGCAGCCCCATGCGGGTCGTAGCGCCCACCAGAGTGAAGGGCTGCAATTCGATCCGCACGGTGCGCGCTGCAGGACCTTCACCGATCACCAGATCCAGCTCGAAATCCTCCATCGCCGGATACAGCACCTCTTCAACAGCCGGGTTCAGACGGTGGATTTCGTCGATGAATAATACGTCCCGAGATTCCAGATTGGTCAGGATCGCCGCCAGATCGCCCGCCTTGGCCAGCACGGGGCCCGAAGTCATGCGGAAATTCACCCCCAGCTCGCGCGCCATGATCTGCGCCAGCGTGGTTTTCCCAAGCCCCGGCGGGCCATGGAACAACGTGTGATCCATCGCCTCGCCCCGCTGGCGGGCTGACTGGATGAAGATGCGCAGATTGGCTCTTGCCTCGGCCTGACCGACAAATTCGTCCAGCCCCTGCGGACGCAGCGCACGGTCATTGTCTTCCGGCAACGGGTCAGGGCGCAGGGCGGGATCGGCGTCTACCATTCATTCACCCTTTCGGAGCAAGCAGTTTCAAAGCGGCCCGGATCAGTTCCGCCTCATCCGCGTCGGGCAGGTTGGCTGCGGCTTCGGCCACGGCCGATGCTGCCTCGGACGGTCCATACCCCAAGTTGGACAGGGCCGACAAAGCCCCCGCAGTAGCAGCCGCCGAACCCGAGACTGGCCTGACCGTCGGTTTGGCGACTGGTGCAGGTTCGGACGATTCGACCACTTCCAGTTCGGGACCGTTCATCGCCTCTGTCACCGTGCCGCCCATTGCCATCACGCCCGGAGCCTTGTCCTTGAGGTCCAGCACAATTCGCTGCGCCGTCTTAGGTCCGACACCCTTGGCCGCCTTGACCGCACCCCAGTCACCCAACGCAATGGCGCGGCTGACCCCGTCCGGTCCCAGTGCGGACAGAATGGCTAGCGAGACCTTGGCCCCAACGCCCTGCACCGAACACAGCAAGCGATGCCATTCCTTTTCGACCAGCGACAGAAACCCGTAAAGCTGCATGAGGTCCTCACGCACGACCATCTCGGTGTAGATCGAGACGCCCTCACCCACACCCGGTAGTGCCGCCATGGTCCGGTCCGAACAGTAGACGATATAGCCGACCCCGCGCACATCAATCAGCACGTGGTCTGCCGCGCGATAATCCAGCCGCCCGGTCAATTTTCCGATCATGCCCGCACCTCTTTCATCCGCGCCTGAGGCGCCGCGCCGTAATAGGAATGACAGATAGCAATCGCCAGCGCATCCGCCGCGTCCGCCCCTTTGGGCTGACACCCCGGCAGTTGCAGCTTGACCATATGCAGCACCTGCTCTTTTTCGGCGTGACCCACACCGACCACGGTTTTCTTGACCCGGTTGGGCGCATATTCCCCGACCGTCAAACCGGCCTTCGCCAGCGTCAGCAACGCCACGCCGCGCGCCTGACCCAGTTTCAGCGTTCCGGCCCCGTCCTTGTTGACGAATGTCTGCTCGATCGCGGCCTGATCCGGTCGATACTCGGCTATGACCTCGACGATCTGGTTGTGCAGGGACAAAAGGCGTTCACCCAGATCGTCCCCGTCCGACTTGCACAACCCGTTGGCGACATGGCTCAGACGGCTGCCATGTGATTCGATGATGCCCCATCCCAGGGTTCTCAGCCCCGGATCAATGCCTAGAATTCGCATGTTGTGCCTTTGGCCTGCTCGGGTTCGTGTGATTTTTTTATCAACTAGCACGAAGCAAGAACATTTTCCAAGCGAATTGACCCAAAGGCCAAAAACGACAGACCTGTCTCAACGGCGACGGATGGACCCTTTTTGCGACCCGGAATGTCCTGTTTCCGCCACCTAATGAAAGGGAAATTCATCAATGATTTAAGGGAATTTAATGAAACTCGAGCTCTGCAGAAATTGCATAGGACACATGCAAATTCCGCTCTTGTGCCGGCGATATGACATCACTAGATGCCCGGCAGATCGCAAGATCAGACAGTAACACAAACCAGAAGGAAACAGGATATGGCTGCACTGGACACAACCCGCACCGCCACTGGCTCGTTCGGCCTCGTTGGCCGTATCGGTGAAACTTTCGCAGCGGTCGTCAACGCCGTTGTCGAATGGAATGACGCCCGCGTTACCCGCAACGCGCTGAGCGGTCTGACCGACCGTGAACTGGAAGATATCGGCCTGTGCCGTGGCGACATCGACGTCGTTGCCGAAGGCCGCCGCTAAGACGGCAAACGCCCACTCACAGCTCCTTTACGGAGCAAAAAAAACACCGCGCAGCCAGAAGCAGCGCGGTGTTTTTTGATTCAGGCCAAGTCAGTAGAGGACTTTGTTAAGCTGAACCGAGAGAAACTCTGTCATCGGGTCCACCTGCATGATCCAGGCTCCCGCCTGCTCAACCGAGGTGCCCTGGCTTAGGGTGTCAATGCGGTGGTCATAACCGTTCGGACCAAGGCTGGACAGCAGAAACGCCTTGAAGGCAAAGAACCCGCAGATGCAGAACAGCAGAACCTTTGCAGGGATCGCCGATCTGACGCGTTGTGGTTTCATCACCACCAGACCATCCTTGCGCATCGTCGCACGATAGCCGTGGCTCATCTTGCTGTGCTTCTTGTTCAGGCGATTGACGCGCTGATCGAACTCCAGTTGTTTTACCGTCATGGCAGCCTCCTAAAACCGCCCCCCGCTGACTTGAATGACGGTAGAAACAGATTGCGACAAAAAAGAGGCAAAAAACCACAAAACTCCTGCAAATGGCCCTGAATTAGCCCTGTTTGCTTAAGATCAGCGTCGTCCAGTCACCAATCTGGCCGCGATGATGGGTATTGAACCCATTTTGTAAATAAACGGAAACGACGTCATCGGCCTGTTCGTTCAGAATCCCTGACAGAATCGCGTAGCCTCCAGAGCGCAGATTCGCTGAAATTTCCGGTGCCAGAGCCACCAGCGGACCTTTCAGAATATTCGCAAAGATCAGGTCATAGGGCGCATGCGATTGCAGTTCGGGGTGATCGAAGCCCGCCGCCTCGATACAGAGCACCTGACCGGACATCCCGTTTGCCTTCAGGTTGGCCTCGGCCACGTCAACCGCGACCTGGTCAATATCGCTGGCCAGAAACTGCCCGTTCCAGACCCGCGCGGCGGCCATTGCCAGAACAGCGGTGCCACAGCCGATATCTGCCACTTTCGCCGCCGAGAACCCTTCGTCAAGCAACCGATCCAACGCCTTGAGGCATCCAAGGGTCGTGCCATGGTGCCCCGTGCCAAACGCCATCGCGGCCTCGATCAGCAGAGGGATACGGCCTTCGGGCAGCTTGTCCGCATCATGGCTGCCATAGACAAAGAACCGCCCCGCCTCGACCGGTGCCAGTTCCCGGCGGACATGCGCGACCCAGTCGGTTTCGGGCAGTTCCGAAACGACAAAGGGCTTCGCCCCGAACGCAGCGGCCAGAACGGCCAGCGCGGTTTCATCGGGGGCTTCGGTGAAGTAACCGCCAACCTCCCACAGGCCCGAGTCGTCTTCGACCTCGAACACGCCCACGCCAGTTGGTTCCGGGTCCAGACGCTCCATCGCTTCGCCCAGGCTTTCGGCGGCTTTCTTCCCGTTCAGTGTCGTGAGCGCAGTGAATGTGGGCATCGAGGCCTCCTGTCCAATCTCGCACTTCGCCTAGGGCCACCGGCCGCCAAGGTCAAGCGCTGGCGCCTATTCGGCGGGGGCGGGGGCGTATTTCGACAGGATGGTTTCGTTGCCCGGTTCCGGGTGACGCGGGATCAGCAGGGACAGACCCAGCGAGACCAGCGCCATGGCAGCAGCCAGCCCGAAAACGGCGCCGGGCGAGACAACCCACAGGAGCCCCAGCAATGCAGGCAGGAACACAGCCGCGATATGGTTGATCGTGAAAGCCACCGCCGCCGTGGGCGCAATATCCGCCGGGTCGGCGATCTTCTGGAAATAGGTCTTCAACGCCAATGCCAGCGCGAACAGTACGTGGTCGATCACGTATAGGATTGCGGCCAGCAGCACGCCCCAGCCAAACCAGTAGATACCGCCATAGGCCGCGAACACGATCGCCAGACCGGTATACTCAAAAATCAGCGTGCGGCGTTCGCCGAACATCGCCACCGCTTTGCCCAACATGGGCGCAGCGGTCATGTTGATCAGCAGATTGATCAGATACAGCCCTGTCAGTTCGTGCACGTCAAAACCGAACTTCTCGACCATCATGAAACCGGCGAAAACAATGAAAATCTGCCGCCGGGCCCCGGCCATGAATTGCAGCGCATAGTACAGCCAATACCGGCGGCGGAGTATGATCTTCTTTGTCTGCGGCGTCGGCGCATCGAATTGCGGGTAAGCGACCAGGCACAACAAGCCGAGCAGCGCCGTCAGCCCCCCGGCCGCCATGAATACCGTGTTGTAGGACAGATCGAACCGGTCCCATGTCAGAACGATCAGGCCGTAGACCACCAGAGTCGAGGCAGACCCCATCGCCACCAGCCATCCCAGCACTTGCGGCGCGCGGTCTTTGGGCAACCATTGCAGTTGCAGCGACTGGTTTACCGTTTCGTAGTAGTGAAAGCCGATCGAACTGAACAGCGTCACAAACAGCAACCCGCCAAGGCTGGGAAACCAAGCGGTGACGGCCGTTGCAACACCCAGCAGCATCAGGGAGATCATCGCCAGCACCTGTTCGCGAATGAACAGGATCACGGCAATCACGCCGACGGCGAGAAAGCCCGGAATTTCCCGCACCGTATGCAGCAAACCGATATCCGCACCGTCAAAATTCGCCACCTCGATGACAAAGTTGTTCAACAGCGCGCTCCACGCGTTGAACGCGATGGGCATGGTCAATGCCATCACGAAAAGGAGCGTGACCGGACGGCGCCAGAACGGAAGGCTCTGCGCCTCAGAAAGCGGCATGGGTTTCAGCATGGGACTCCCTCTACGCCCATTTGAACAGTTTGGCGAGAGGGAAGCGGCATGCGCACAGCAGGCCTGCGCAGATGCAGACGTCAGTAGAAGCTTTGCGGGTCGATATCCACGGAAAGTCGGATATCGCCTTTCAGGCGCAAAGGCGCGATCCAGCGCGCGATGGCGTCCTGAATGGGCGCGCCCTTCGGCGCTTTGACCAGCAGCCGCACCCTGTGGCGGCCACGGATGCGGGCGATGGGCGCCGGGGCCGGACCAAACACCTGCGCGCCCACGTCACGCAGCGGCGCGTCATTGCGGGCCATGGCATTGCCGATGTCGAAAACCGGGCCGACCTCTGGGCCCGACAGAACAATTCCAGCCATGCGGCCATAAGGCGGCACGCCTGCCGCCTGCCGCCCGGCGGCCTCGGCCTTCCAGAAACCTTCTTCATCGCCGGACAGAATGGCGCGGATGACAGGATGTTCCGGTTGAAAGGTCTGCAACAGCGCCTGCCCGGGCTTGTCGGCCCGACCGGCCCGACCCGCAACCTGCCGCATCAACTGGAAGGTCCGCTCGGCAGCCCGCAGGTCTGCGCCATGCAGGCTGAGATCCGCGTCGATAACTCCGACCAGCGTCAGCTTTGGAAAGTTGTGCCCTTTGGCCACCAGCTGTGTCCCGATGATAAGATCCGCGTCGCCTTCGGCAATCTCTGCAATCTTGGCCTTCAGCGCCCGCGCCGAGCCGAACAGGTCGGAACTGAGCATCGCGATCTTCGCCTCGGGAAAGGTCGCTTCGGCCTCTTCCGCCAGCCGCTCGATTCCCGGCCCGACCGGGGCCAGTTTGCCTTCGACCCCGCAGGACGGACAGGTCTCGGGCATCGGTTTGGTTTCGCCGCATTGATGGCACATAAGGCGTTTCAAAAAGCGATGCTCGACCATCCGCGCGTCACAGTGATCACAGGCAATCTGTTCACCGCAAGCGCGGCAGAGCGTCACCGGCGCGTAGCCACGGCGGTTGATGAACAGCAGCGATTGTTCACCCTTCTCGATCCGCTGCCGCACGGCCTGCCGCAGGGACGGGGAAATCCACGTCCCTGCCTGCATCTGTTCGGCGCGCATGTCGATGGGCTTCATCTCGGGCAGGACTGCCGCCCCGAACCGCGACGTCAGATCGAGACGCTCGTATTTCCCGGCCTCGGCGTTGGCCCAGCTTTCCAATGAGGGCGTGGCACTGGCCAGAATCACCCGCGCGCCACAGATCGCCGCGCGCAGGACCGCCATGTCGCGGGCGCTGTAATGCACGCCATCCTCTTGCTTGTAAGAGGTATCATGTTCCTCATCGACGACAACCAGGCCCAGATTGCGAAACGGCAGGAACAGCGCCGACCGGGCGCCGACCACCAGTTGCGCATCCCCCTGCCCGACCATCCGCCAGACCCGGCGGCGTTCGGTCATGGTCGCGCCCGAGTGCCATTCGGCCGGCCGCGCGCCAAACCTTGCCTCGACCCGGGTCAGAAACTCGGCAGTCAGGGCAATCTCTGGCAGCAAGACCAGCGCCTGCCGCCCTTGCCGCAAAGTCTCGGCCACCGCTTCCAGATACACCTCGGTCTTGCCGGACCCGGTCACGCCCTTCAGTAACGTCGTGCCATAATTCCCCGTCCGCTGCCCGGCTTGCAGCCGCGCGACCGCCTCTGCCTGATCATCTGTCAGCTCCTTTCCAGGTAAATCCGGGTCCAGACGCGGATAGGGCAGATCTCGCGGGCTGTCCTCTTCCCGAACCGCGCCTTGCTTGACCAAGCCCTTGACGACCGAGGACGTCACCCCCGCCTGTTCAGCCAGCTCCTTCAGCGTAAAGGCCAGCCCTCCATAGTCGCGCAACACTTCCAGCACGCGGGTACGTGCATCCGTCATCCGGTCAGATTGACCTTCGCCAAGGCGATATATCTTGCGCATAGACGGCGGATCACCCAGCCCCGGCGCGCGGGTCGCCAGACGCAGCATCGCGGGCATCGGCGTCAGCGTGTAATCGGCCACCCGCCCCAGAAACACGCGCATCTCCTCTCGCATCGGCGCAACCTCGAGCACACGTATGACCGACCGCGCCTTGGCAAGGTCAAAGCCCCCCTGCCCCGGCCCCCAGACCACGCCAAGAACCTTGCGCGGCCCCAATGGTACTTCGACAAACGCCCCCAGAAAGCACCCACCCTCGGGCACCTTATAGTCCAACGTCCGGTCCAGCGGCTGCGTCGTCAGCACCGCAACCAGGTCTCCTTCGTCGAAAAATCCGTTAGCGCTCACGGCATATCCTTCGCAGGGGGTTCCAGCATGGGTCTCTTTGAGGTAAAGCCATCCGCAACCAAGGCCAACCCATCAAAGGACTGCCCTCATGAAATTCTTTGTAGACACCGCCGAGATCGATGCCATCGCCGAACTGAACGATCTGGGCATGGTGGACGGCGTAACCACCAACCCGTCGCTGATCCTGAAGTCGGGCCGCGACATTCTGGAAGTGACCAAGGAAATCTGCGATCTGGTCGACGGGCCTGTGTCTGCCGAAGTGGTCGCAACCGAAGCCGACGACATGATCGCCGAAGGCCGCAAGCTGGCCAAGATCGCCCCCAACATCGCTGTAAAAGTGCCGCTGACATGGGCTGGTCTGAAAACATGCAAAACGCTGACCGACGAAGGCCAGATGGTCAACGTGACTCTCTGCTTCTCCACCAACCAGGCCATTCTGGCAGCCAAGGCTGGTGCGACCTTCATCTCGCCCTTCATCGGACGTCTGGACGACATCAACCTCGATGGCATGGATCTGATCGCCGACATCCGTCAGGTTTATGACAATTACGGGTTCGAAACTGAAATTCTGGCCGCCTCGATCCGCACCGTGAACCATGTGACCGACAGCGCGCGCATCGGTGCCGACGTGATCACAGCACCGCCCGCCGTCATCAAGAAACTGGCCGATCACCCGCTGACCGACAAGGGTCTCGAGACCTTCCTGGCCGACTGGGCCAAGACCGGCCAGAAAATCCTCTGATCCATTGCACAACCGCGCGGCGCCGTCTGGCGGCGCGCCCGGCCCAACGGCCGAGGCCTGATCCCCGATCAGGCGCAGGCAGGCGGGAGCCCCCGCATCAGACCTGAGAAAACCCGTCAAAGCTGCATTTTTTCCAAGGCAATCGCGGCAAGCCATGTTATAGTCCGGCACAACAAAAAAAGACCGGACGGGATATGAGCAGTAACCCCAAACTCGAGGATAGCCTTCGCGCCGCGATTCTGGCTGAACCAGACGCTGTGCTGGATGACAAGGACCTGATGCAGGCCCTGGTGGCCGCGAACGAACAGGCGCGTGGCGAAAATGTCATCGACCTGCGCGGCATCGCCATGCAGCGGCTTGAAGCGCGGCTGGACCGGCTGGAAGACACCCACCGCTCGGTCATCGCGGCGGCTTACGAGAACCTTGCGGGCACAAATCAAGTACACCGCGCCATTTTGCGCCTGCTGGAGCCCGTCGAGTTCGAAGAATTCCTGCGCGCCCTGGGCAGTGACGTGGCCGATATTTTGCGCGTGGACCAGATCACTCTGGTTCTGGAAACCACAATCGAACAAAACGATCCCGCCATCGAAAAGCTGGGGGGCGTTCTGGCTGTGGTCGAGCCCGGCTTTGTCGACGCGTACCTCAACAGTGATCGCAGCAGATCCGCGCGGGATGTCATCTTGCGCGAAACCCGTCAACACAGCCGCAGGATCTATGGTGCGCAGGCGGGGCATTTGCGGTCCGAAGCCTGCCTGCGGCTGAACCTGGGCACTGGTCGCCTGCCGGGCATGATCGTTATGGGCGCCCGGGATCCACGACATTTCACTCCACAACTGGGCACCGACCTTCTGACCTTTTTCGCAGGCGTATTTGAACGCTCCATGCGCCACTGGCTGTCGTGAGCCTGATTTCTCCGGCCTGCCGCGATGCGCTGCAGCACTGGCTTGACGGGCTTGCCGCGCTGGCCGGACGGTCGGAGAACACGCAATCCGCCTATCGCGGCGATGTCACCGACTTTTTGTCCTTCATGACCCTGCACCATAACGGGCAGCAGGGGCTGGCCGCGCTTGAACGGATCACGGTTTCGGACATGCGGGCCTGGATGGCGGATCAGCGCGGTAGCGGCGTGGGGGCACGGTCGCTGGCACGCAAACTGTCCGCCGTCAAAAGCTTTTATCGCTGGCTGGCCGAGCGCGAAGGCTTTGAACCCACCGCCGTTCTGTCGACCCGCGCGCCCAAATACACCCAAAAACTGCCCCGTCCGCTTGCCGAAGATGCGGCGCGCGCGATGATTGATACGGTCGAACTGCAATCCAGCTCGGATTGGGTCGCGGCCCGGGACATGGCGGTGGTCACACTGCTTTACGGGTGCGGATTGCGGATATCCGAAGCCCTGTCCCTGACGGGTAGGGATGTGCCTCTGCCAGCAACACTGCGGATTCTGGGCAAGGGCGGGAAGGAGAGGATCGTGCCGGTTCTGCCAGTCGCCCGGCAGGCCGTGGAACGGTACACGTCGCTTTGTCCTCATTCCCTGGTGCCCTCAGAAGCTTTGTTTCGCGGTGTGCGAGGCGGGCCGCTGAACCCACGCGCAATCCAGGGCGTCATGGCGAAGGCACGGATGCAGCTGGGCCTGCCTGCCACAGCCACCCCACATGCACTTAGGCACAGCTTTGCTACGCATCTTCTGTCGGCGGGTGGTGATCTGCGCGCAATTCAGGAATTGCTGGGGCATGCGTCGCTTTCGACCACGCAGACCTACACGGCAGTCGACAGCGCGCGCCTGATGGAAGTCTACAACCGGGCTCATCCCAAGGCCTGAACCGGATCACCACAGCCATTCGCCGGCGTTTGGTCATTGGAGACTTTTTGCTTTGCATCTCGTGGCCGCATCGTCCATGACACCCCCATGACATTGAGATTCAAAGCCCTTAGCGTTCATCTGTTCACCGCCACCGGTGCCGTTTTTGCAATGCTTGCCATGCTGGCCGCCGTCGAAGAAAAATGGAGCCTGATGTATCTCTGGCTTGTGGTCTCGTTCATCGTGGACGGTATCGACGGCCCGCTGGCCCGCCACTATCACGTCAAGAAAAACGCGCCCGAGTTCGATGGCGTCCTGCTGGACCTGATCATCGACTACCTGACTTACGTGTTCATCCCCGCCTTTGCACTGTTCAAATCGGGTCTGATGGACGGCTGGACCGGCTGGTTCGCCATCATCGTTATCACTTTTGCCAGTGCCATGTATTTCGCGGATACGCGAATGAAGACCAAGGACAACTCGTTTTCGGGTTTCCCCGGCTGCTGGAACATGTTCGTCATCGTGATCTTCGCACTCGAACCGAATTTCTGGGTGATCCTGCTGCTGGTCACGCTGCTATCATTGGCAATGTTCCTGCCGCTAAAATTCGTTCATCCGGTCCGGACCGAACGCTGGCGCAATCTGACGTTGCCAATGGCCCTGGCCTGGACGTTCTTTGCAGGATGGGCGGCTTGGGTCGATTTCCATCCCGAAAGCTGGGCCCACTGGGGGCTGGTCATCACCAGCCTGTACCTGACCTTCGCGGGCATCGCTCAGCAGATGGTACCCGCGCGCGATAGCTGAAATTACAGGACCTCCTGCACTTCGAATTCGGTGCCATTATGGGTGAACACATCACCCTCCTGCAGGCCCGCCATGGCCAGATAGATCGGGCTTTGCATGGAAATGCCCATATAGGTGTTGCCGTCGACGTCAAACCGCGTCGTTGAAACACACACAACAAACCGCCGGTTGTTGAATTTGATCACCGCGCCGGGCTGCACCGTGTCGGTCAGGCTGAAATCAGTGTTTTCGATCACGTCGATCTTGGCATGATGGGCATGGACCGGCGCGTCGAAAGCTGCCGCCAGATCTGCATTCTCGCGCGAGGCAGCGATGTCGTCCTTGTCATGTCCTTCACGGTCATCCAGCTGCGAATCTTTCAGAAACGCATCATAATGCGCCTGCGCCGTGGCAAGCTCCTGCGCTTCAAGCGACATCAGCCGGTCGATAATTGCCTTTTTGCGGGCTGCAAGGTCTGCTTCAGTGGTCATTCAATGCGGTCCTTCAAATTCAGTATCGAATATAAGTTGGGCCGCAATCCGGGCGATTGCAACAGGTTTCCACTGTTCAGATAAGCAGGCTGGCAGCTCCTTCGTGGCGCAACAGGGCAACCTTGGTCTCGACACCCCCGCACCCGGAAAACCCGACCATCCTTCCATTTGCCCCCAAAACGCGGTGGCATGGGATGATCACCGGGATCGGATTCCCGCCACAGCCGCGCCCCACCGCCTGCGCCGAATAGCCCAGCTCCGCCGCCAACTCGCCATAAGTCCGGGTCTCACCCAGCGGGATCGCGAACATTGCGTCGCAGACCCGGCGCTGAAACTCTGATCCCTTTACGTGATAGGGCAGATCGAACCTTTGCAGGCGCTTCTGGTCGTAGGCCCGCATCTGCGCCGCCGCCTCGCGGAGCAACGGCGTATCAGGGGCATCGTCGGACCCGTCCCAAATCAGCCCCGTGATTGCCTCGTCTTCCTCGACGATGCCGAGGCGCCCAAACCGTGTGTCTACCGCAATCGTTCCCATGCGGTCATGCTGACAGACAGGTCACAGCCACCGCAACCCGATTCCGGACAATTCGCCCGTCTTTTGTTCAATATACCTTTCGGAGAAAGGCAGAGCCTCACTAAAGGCCCTGCCCCATAGCCGCCGGTAACGGATCAGCCCAGCGCTTCGTCGCAGCGCCCGCAAACGTCGTCATGCGCGTGGCGGCCCACGTCAGGCAGGATCTTCCAGCACCGTTGGCACTTCGCGCCTTCCGCCTTTTCGAACACCACTCCGACGCCTTCGATCTCGGGCACGCGAAACGCCTCGGCCGGGGCCGGATCGCCGGTCACCGACAGACCAGAGGTGATGCACATGTCATCCACATCAAACGTTGCCAGCAGATCGCGGGTTTCGGAGTCTTCGATATATACGATCGGCGCCGCCTCCAGGCTGGAGCCGATGACCTTGTCCTGGCGCTGCACTTCCAGCGCAGCGGTCACAGCACGGCGCACCCGGCGGATCTTGGCCATGGCTGTCTCAAGCTCGGCGTTGCGCCAGTCGGCAGGCGTCTCGGGGAAGTCCACCAGATGGACTGAACTGTCGTCGCCCGGGAACCGTTCCAGCCAGACTTCCTCCATGGTGAAGACCAGGACCGGCGCCAGCCAGGTGGTCAGGCGGTGGAACAGGGTATCCAGCACGGTGCGCGCGGACCGGCGGCGCAGCGTGTCGCCATCGCAATACAGCGCATCCTTGCGAATATCGAAATAGAACGATGACAGATCGACGGTCGCAAAGGTGAATACGGCACTGAACACGCCCTGGAAGTCGAACGCGGCGTAGCCCTTGCGTACTTGCTCATCCAGATCGGCCAGACGGCTGAGAACCCAACGCTCCAGTCGCGGCATATCCTCGGGCGCGACGCGATCCGCCTCGGAGAAGTCAGCCAGCGAACCCAGCATGAACCGCATGGTGTTGCGCAGGCGGCGATAGCTGTCGGCGGTGCCTTTGAGGATTTCCGGCCCGATCCGCTGGTCGGCGGTATAGTCGGTCTGAGCCACCCAAAGGCGCAGGATATCGGCACCATATTGCTTGATGACCTCTTCCGGCACGATGGTGTTGCCCAGCGATTTGGACATCTTGTTGCCCTTGGCATCCAGCGTGAAGCCGTGGGTCACAACGTTGCGATAAGGCGCCCGGCCTTTGGTGCCGCAGGCCTGCAGCATGGACGAATGGAACCAACCACGATGCTGGTCGGTCCCTTCCATGTAGACATCGGCGATGCCGTCTTCGGTGCCGTCCTCGCGGTCGCGCAGAACAAAAGCGTGGGTCGAGCCCGAGTCGAACCACACGTCCAGCACGTCGAACACCTGATCGTAGTCGTCCGGGTTGGCAATGCCGTCCAGCACCTGCTCTTTGAACCCGTCAGTGTACCAGATATCCGCGCCATCCTTCTCGAACGCCGCTTTGATACGCGCGTTCAGGTCTGCGTTGCGCAGCAGATAATCTGCGTCGGTCGGCAGAGCACCCTTTTTGGTGAAGCAGGTCAGCGGCACGCCCCAGGCGCGCTGGCGGGACAGAACCCAGTCCGGGCGCGCTTCGATCATCGAATACAGGCGGTTGCGACCGGTCTGCGGGGTCCACTTCACCAGCTCGTCGATGGAGCGCAGGGCCCGTTCGCGGATGGTGTCGCCCATCTCGCCCATACCGTCATCCAGCTTGCGGTCGACCGAGGCAAACCACTGCGGCGTGTTGCGATAGATGATCGGAGCCTTCGAGCGCCACGAATGCGGGTAGCTGTGTTTGATCTTGCCCCGCGCCAGCAGTCCACCAACCTCGACCAGCTTGTCGATCACGGCTTTGTTCGCATCACCCTCACCGCCCTTGCGGGACAGGATGAATTTGCCTCCAAAGAACGGCAGATCAGCACGGAATGAGCCATCGTCCATCACGTTGTAGGTGATGACCTGTTCCAGCATCCCCAGATCGCGGTACAGCTCGAATTCTTCCATCCCGTGGGACGGTGCACAGTGAACGAAACCTGTGCCTTCGGTGTCGGTTACGAACTCAGCGGCGCGGAAGTCACGGATGTCGTCCCATTCACCATTGCCACCCTCGTCGCCGGCCAGCGGGTGGGTCAGCTGGACACCTTCCAGTTCATCGGCAGTCACATCGCGGACGCGGGTCCATTGGTCGTCGTTCAGGCGGGCGCGGCCAAGCACATCGGCGGCCAGATTGTCGGCCAGCAGGAATTTGTCGCCCACATTGGCCCAACATTCCTCCGGCGCTCCGGTGACTTCATAAAGGCCATAAGAGATGTCCTTGCCGTACACGACCGCTTTGTTCGACGGCATGGTCCAAGGCGTCGTGGTCCAGATCACCACAAAAGCGTCATCCAGATCGCCCGCATTCACGACCTTAAACTTCACCCAGATGGTGAAGCTTTCCTTGTCGTGATATTCGACCTCAGCCTCGGCCAGCGCAGTTTTCTCGATGGGCGACCACATGACGGGCTTCGAGCCCTGATAGAGCGTGCCGTTCATCAGGAACTTCATGAACTCGTCGGCGATCACGGCCTCGGCATGATAGTCCATGGTGATATAGGGATCGGGCCAGTTGCCTGTGATACCCAGACGCTTGAACTCTTCGCGCTGGACGTCGATCCAGCCCTCGGCAAACTTGCGGCATTCCTGACGGAAGTCGACGATGTTCACCTCATCCTTGTTTTTGCCCTTCTTGCGATACTGCTCCTCGATTTTCCATTCGATGGGCAGGCCGTGACAGTCCCAGCCGGGCACGTAACGCGCGTCGAAACCCATCATCTGATGGGATCGCACGATCATGTCCTTGATGGTTTTGTTCAGCGCGTGACCGATATGCAGGTGACCGTTCGCGTAAGGAGGGCCATCATGCAGCGTAAAGGGCGTGCGGCCCTCTTTTTCACGCAAGCGGTCATAGACGCCGATGGATTCCCACCGCTCCAGCCATGCGGGCTCGCGCTTGGGCAGGCCAGCGCGCATCGGGAACTCGGTTTTGGGCAGGTTCAGCGTGTCTTTGTAGTCAGGTGTCTGGATCGTGTCGGCGCACATTTGGGGCGTCCCTTGGATGATCTGGTCTTACTAGGATCGAAGCGTTCGGTGCGAAGTCTCAAACACCTTTGCCCGGCGTCTCAGAGGGTCAGAGCGCCGGGAATATAATTCGAATAATGATGGCCAGACGGTCATGCATGGCAGGCTTATAAGACGCCTTCCCGCAATGGTCCAGAGGTTCTGCCGCCCGGTGTGAAGAGCGGTGAACAAGTCATTTTCACACCAATTCCCCACGGCCAACCGGGCCGTCAGGGGTGAAACAGGGACCCGACAAGGTAGGCAATCAACGCCGCCGTTCCGCCGATCAACAAGGTCTCAAACCCCGACCGCCACCAAGGTGCCAGCGACCACCGGCTTTTCATCGCACCGATGGCGAAGAAAACCGCAAGGGTCAGTGAGACCGAGACCGCAAAGGCATTCTGGACGGACACCAGGAACGGAACCAGCGGAACCATCCCGGCTACCAGAAACGCGAGGAACGTCGCCATTGCAGCCTTGAGCGGATGAGGCTCGACACTGCCCAGACCGTATTCGCCTTCGATCATCAGGTTGATCCAGTTTTCCCGATTATCGGTGATGGCATCCGTCGCCTCGTTCAGAACGCGGCCCGAAAGTCCTTTCTGAGCCAGAATCTCGCGCACTTCGCCGCGCTCGCCTTCGGGATAAAGGTCGATATGGCGTTCCTCGACCGCGCGAATGCGGCGGATATTGTCCAGTTCGGCCTTGGTGCCCGAATAGTTCCCCGCCGCCATCGAAAACCCGTCGGCCAGTACGTTCGCAAGGCCAAGCGCCACGATGACAAAGGGCGACAGACCCGCCCCGGCGACACCGGACACAATGGCAAAGGTCGTGACCGACCCGTCCAGCCCGCCATAGACAAGATCCCGCAGGACGCCGCGACCGGGCGGGGCATTGATCCGGGCGGAAATCTCTTTCTGGCTGTGACCGTGGTCGATCATGGCTGGCCCTCCGTCGCCATTAGCTTGGCGGAAGGATAGCACTATGGCCTTGCGTCAGATCAATCTTTCGAGAACAGGCCGCTCAGTGCACGCCGGATCATGCCGCGGGTCGACGGCTTGTGCCGTTTGGAAAAGGGCAACGGACGGCAGACTTCCATCGCGGCCACGCCAACACGGGCGCTCAGCGCGCCGTTTACCAGACCCTCACCAAAACGGCGGGACAGTTTGCTGAGGACTGAGCCGCCCAGAACCGGCTCCAGCAGATCATCACCCACAGCGACGGCACCCGTGGCGACCAGATGCACAAAGACTGCCCGCGTCAAACGCCATCCGCCAAAAAAACCGGCGCGGCCTCCGTAGATTTCGGCAATGCGCCGGATCATCCGCAGGGACGCCAGCATCGCCGTTGCGACATCCGCCAGCGCCAGCGGTACAAGCGCGGTCACGGTGGCCACCTGCCTGGCCGCGGCTTCGACCTCACGGCTGGCGGCAGCGTCGAGCGGGGCAAGCAATTCGTCCTCGGCAAGGGACAGCAGACCGCTGGCATCGAATTGCTCACTCATGCGCTCGGCCAGCCTGTCGCGGCCCCATCTCGTGTCTTCGCGGCCCTTGTAGAACGCGACCAGCCTGTTCGTGACCGACCGCGCCTGCGCCAGATCAGCTTCGGCCAGCGCGGCATCGGCGGCGCGGCGCATTCCATCCACGCGCGACAACCGTCCAATAGCCGCCAGTTCACGGATCACGATGATCAGCGTCACCAATACCAGCGCCGCAATCAGCCCGGTGACGATCCACCCCAGAACAGGCGAACGCGCCACCAGCGACGTTGCAAAATCCCACGCTGCAATCGAAACCGCCGCGCCCACAACGGCCAGCGCCAGCCCCCAGAACCACCGGGACAGGGCAGAATGCTTTCGGGCCGCAAGCCGGGCCGCGGCCTGCATTGCCTGACCTTGCGGCTGCGCAACATCGGGAACGGGCGGCGCCTGTGCTACGTCGGCAGCGGGTTCATCCGCTTCCAGATCGATCAGAACCGGGCCTTTAGCCATTGTTGCCGTCCTCCGCATTCCAGACAAACCTGATATCCGGCAGGTTTTCGTCGTTGTCCGATCCGTCGCCGCGCGCGACCTCGACAAATCCGTGACGCTCATAAAACCTGAGCGCGGGCCTGTTTGCCTCAAATGCGTACAGCGACAGCTGAGATCGTTCGATTTTAGCCCGGTCCAGCAATTTCCGCCCAATCCCCTGCCCCCGCGCCGCAGCAGCAAGATAGAGGGAGTGAACCTCGTCACCATGACGCGCCAGAAAACCCACGACGCCCTTGTCCGTCTCGGCAACTGTGACCCAACCCTGATCGATCATCCTGCCGCAAAACGCGATGGTTTCAGCGCAGGAATGCAGCTCGGGCATCCAGTCGTTTTCGCGCGCGAATCCATGCAGGATTTCACCGGTTGTGCCGGCATCCGTACTGCGGGCGGGGCGGAGTTTTACGGTCACAGGCGGTCTCCGATCAAAAACTGGGCGGCCCGGTCCAGCCGGATGTGCGGCGGCCCGTCCCCGGGGCGAAGGGTCAGATGCGCCGGGGCAAATGTCATGAAACCGAAATCATCGTTCAGCCAGTTCTCAGCCCCGTCGCGGGCCGGGCCCAGCAGATGAGCGGGATCCGACGGCAGATCCCCGGCATAAAAGGCAGCCTGGTTCCCGGTATCCAACAGAGTGCCACGCACGCAGGGCAGTTCCGACCCGTTGTGATTGCGCATTTCTTCCGTCGTGGCACGCAGCGACGCCAGCGACAGGGCGGCGGTCTCGGCTCCGGCGAATTTGGCCCTGTCCTGCGCTTCGCGCGTCAGCGCCTCCATGATCGCGGTCAGGCGTGGGTGTTGCAAGTGGTGCAGATGATCGGCCTTGGTGGCAGCAAAGAGAATACGCTCGACCCGTTTGCCCAGCAGCAGCTGGCTGAGCCACGCATTTCGGCCGGGACGGAAAGCCGACAGGATATCTGCCATCGCGCGGCGCATGTCCTCGACCGCCTTCGGGCCCTTGTGAATTGCGCCCAGCGCGTCGACCAACACAACCTGCCGGTCGATGCGCGAGAAATGATCACGGAAGAACGGTTTGACCACCTGCGACTTGTACGCCTCGAACCGCCGTTCCATCTCGCGGTGCAGCGAGCGCCTGCGCGACGGGCCGTCAACCGGCAACGGCGCAAAGGTCAGAACCGGTGATCCGGCCAGGTCGCCCGGCAGCAGGAACCGCCCCGGTGTGCAGTCGTAATACCCGCTGTCCCGCGCCCTGTTCAGATAATCCGTGAACGCCGCCGACAGTGCCTGAGCCGTCGGCTCATCGTGGTTCTCAGTGTGATCGGTTGCCCCGATCTGTGACAGGAAAACCGCTGCTTCGGACCGGTCTTCGATGCGAGTCAGCGTGTCCTGCGACCATTCCGCATAGGATTTCTCCAACAGGGCCAGATCCAGCAGCCATTCCCCCGGATAGTCCACGATATCAAGATGAACGGTGCGCGGTCCCTGCAACCCGGCCAGCAAACCGGCGGGGCGCGCCTTGAATGACAGGCGCAGTTCGGACACCGCGCGCGTGCTCTCGGGCCAGTGCGGCGCGGGGCCGGTCAGGTCGGACAGATGAGATTCAAAGTCGAACCGGGGCACCGTGTCATCAGGCTGTGGTTGCAGATAGGCGGCGTTGATCCGCCCCTCCTGCTGGGCGACAAGCCCCGTCATGCGGCCCCGATCCAGAAGATTGGCCACAAGCGAGGTGATAAACACCGTTTTGCCGGACCGCGCCAGCCCGGTGACGCCCAGACGTATGACAGGCTCGAACAGGGTTTCAGACACGCGGTCGCCCACGGATTCGACACCGCGAACAAGACTGTCTGCCAGTGATGAGATGACCAATCCGCCGCCCCGCATGGTTGTTTTGCTCAAGATAGGTAGCAAGCCCCGAGGTTGCCAGAGCTTTTCCCAATCCGGCTCTTGCCCGGACCGGCGCGGCGCGATACCAGCGCCACATGCCAAGATACGCGCTGAAAGTCGAATATCAGGGGGAACCGTTTGCCGGATGGCAGCGGCAAAAGGACCTGCCGTCCGTGCAGGGCGCAATCGAGACCGCGCTGTCGCGTATCCAGCCGGGCGAGCACACAATTGCCGCCGCCGGGCGGACAGACGCGGGCGTTCATGCTTTGGGACAGGTGGCGCATTGCGACCTGGTGAAAGACTGGGATCCGTATCGCCTGTCCGAGGCGCTGAACTATCACCTCAAGCCTCAACCCGTGGCCATCGTGAAGGCTGCGCGGGTGGATGACGACTGGCATGCCCGGTTTTCAGCACTCGAACGGCAATACCTGTTCCGCATCCTGATGCGCCGCGCCCCCGCTACCCATGACAGCGGGCAGGTCTGGCAGATCAACCACCAACTGGATGTCGACGCGATGCAGGCGGGTGCGGACATGCTGGTCGGGCGGCATGACTTCACGACCTTCCGCTCGTCGATCTGTCAGGCGGCCAGCCCGGTCAAATCTCTGGATGAGTTGCGGGTTGAACGGGTTCAGGGCTTTTCAGGGCCCGAAGTGCACTTCCACGTGCGCGCGCGGTCGTTCCTGCACAATCAGGTGCGCAGCTTTGTCGGCACGCTGGAACGGGTCGGCGCGGGATCGTGGACACCAGAAGATGTGCGCGATGCTCTGCAGGCCGTTGACCGTGCTGCCTGTGGCCCGGTCTGCCCGCCGCAAGGGCTTTATCTGGCGCGGGTCGGATACCCTGAACCGGTGTTCGACTGACCTATAGCGCGCGCATCAGCAACCCGCTTGCGATCACTGCAATAATCAGACCCGCCACCAGTTCGATGGTCGGGGCCAGCACGGAAACGAACCGCGTGGCCGAGGCCGAAGCCAGAAGCCCCCCGCGCAAGCCGAAGGATGTCCAGCCCACAAGGGTTGTGACCGTCGCAGTGCCCAGCGCCATGGCAAATGCCCCGGCGATGCCGACCATTGCGATACCCATCTGCCAAGTCACGATCAGTACGAACAGCGCGCCGGTGCAGGGACGCGCAGCAATCCCCGCGATCAGCACCAACGCCTCGCGCAGGCTGCCGACATTCGCCACTTCTTCGGGGCTTGGGCCATGGCGGTGACCGCACTCGGAACACTCCCCGTGATCGTGGTGGTGGTGATCATGGTGGTCATGATGACGGTGCGCGGAGGACTGTGAGTTTCGATGCTGTCGGGCGAAACTGCGAACCGCACGCAGGACAAGCCACATCCCGATCGCCGCAATGGCCCCATAACTGATCGGAGCCATCACCTGTTCTGTTGTCCCGATCAGAGACTCACGTGACATCTGAAACACCAGCACCCCGGCATAGACCAGAACGATCGCCGTTACCGCCTGCCCCAAACTGGACAGAACACTGATTGCGGACAATCGCCAGAAAGCGACCTGACGGCCCAGCCCGTAGCCGCCGATCAGAACCTTGCCGTGTCCCGGGCCGATCGCGTGGAAAAACCCATAGGCGAAACAAACCGTCAGCAGGGTTGCGACCGCTTCCGGCTGTTCCGCGCGCGCGGCGCGCAGGGAACGCGCGATCTGGTTCTGGAAAACCCGTTGTTCACCGGCCGCCCAGGCAGCAAGATGGTCGAACCCGCCGCTGCCCCAGAACCACAACAGCAAGGCACAGGCCAGCGCGACCGGAATGATCAGGAATTTGGACATGAAACGCGGATCTCGGTCGCAAAGCTTTCCCCGACAAGGGGGATATCATTTTCTTCAAGGTCGACATCTGCATCCAATGTCAGCAGAAAGGCCTGCATCTGCGCCAGTTGTCCATCGATATCGGGTTCCCGGCGATCGATCTGGCAGCCATCCGGCCCGGAAATCGTCACCGGGCGCGTGACCTCGTAAGCCGTGTAGAAGGTTTCATCGAAAGGTTTGGCGGACAGGTCAGCCGCCGATACGCCGCCAGATTCGACCTCGCGCAAATGAGTTGTCACGATACGCCCGTCTTCGGTGGTCGCGGACGGCTCTGACGGCCCCGTCAATGAAACCGGCGTTCCACCTGCGGTGACGACAAGATCGCCGTTGTAGCCTGCGACCCATTGCATGTCGAAACCGGTCAGAACTTTCTGCTCGGCCTCGGACAGCACGCCGTCTGCATCCTGATCGAGTTTCAGGTCTTCCAGAACCAGAAGGGAATAGAATTCGTCATAGACCCAGGTCACGCGGACATGAGTCAATTGGCCTGTCTCATCGACAATGAACTCCAGCCCGGTATCGATATAGACATGCGGGTGCGGAATTGCCGAAACCGGCAGGCAACAGGTTAAAAATGTAATCAGCCAGCGCATGGCCAGAACATAGGGGCCGAAGGCCGCTGCGGCAATGCACTTCCAACACGGATCGAAACATCCGAAGGGTATGCGCTAGCGCGGTGGAAGCAGAACGAGTGTCTGCAACGCCGTACCCACTGGCCCCTGCGTGTCATACAGGATCGCTTGCGACATTCCGATTCCGTTCGGCTTCCAGTGCGAGACCGACTCGGCCGCCAACCAGTCCGAAACAGGTTCGCGGTGGATGTGCAGCGTCAGGTCCGTGTTCATAAACCCCATGCCCGAAGGTTGCACGTTGCACGAGATACCGTTGCCGCAATCGGCCAGCGGACACAGCGACTGAACAGGCGAAGGCTGTTCAGTGCCAAGCAAATGCGGCGTTCGCAACCAGATCGTCTTGGGACCAAGGCCCTGATTGCCGCCTTTTGGATAGGCCACGTCCACGGCCTGCGCAAAACAGTGCAGGTCATGCCGCAACTCCATCAAGGGAAAATCCCCGGTCACGAGATCATGAAATGCAGGTGCGTGAACCTCAGCCGTGGGAACCTCGCCCAGATCCTTGCGCACAAGATGCATTGTTGTTGCCGTTGCGCACAGCGTGTTGTCCAGATCGTGCACCGTGACCCGTGTTGTCGCCAATGTGCGTGTGTGCCGGGTGGTCTCGGCGGCAACCCGCAATCCCGCCAGCGGCAATGGCCGGATCAGGTCCACCGTCAGCCGGGTCAGCATCTTTTCGGGGCCTGTTTCAGCCTCGGCCGCGCGGACGATCAGGCCGGCAACGGGGCCGGCATGACAATGATCGGCGGACCACGGTCCGCGCGCCGGGTCGTTGCCGACAAACACGCCATCCGGGTCAAGGTCAAAGAAAGCCTTTTGGCTGGGCATGGCAGTCATCGGTGTCGGATCCCACGGGTCATTTGTTGATCATGTTTCCGCGATCCGACGACGGACCGGGCTTTACCTTTGGACCGAGAATGACTTAGCTGCCCGAAAGATGTCCAGTTGGGTGACGGAACGTCATTCGTTCAAATCGAAACACATGGGGGTGCGAAATGGCATTGTTGGTTGAAACCGGATTGTCCGACTGGATCAGCGATGATGATATTGCGCGCGAAATCCGGCGACACCATCCGGACGCGGACGTGCGCACCCCGGATACGATTGGCGATGCCGCAGACATCACGATGATCGCGCTTGTCGGCCTGCACCAGGATCAGCCGAAGCGCTATCCGAATTTGAAACTCGTGCAGAAACTCGGCGCCGGGGTTGAGACAATCGTCAGCAATCTTGGCCTGCCCGATCATGTCCGCATCACCCGCCTGAAACCGGATGCACCGGCGCAGGGCATAGCCGAATGGTTTCTGGCGTATGTGTTGCGCCGGCAGCGGCACATGGCAATCTATGAAGCCGCCCAGCGCCGAGCCGAATGGACGCCGCGCGCGCCCGGCTTCAGCCCTGATACGGTGGTCGGGGTATTGGGGCTGGGCCATATCGGTGCGCGAACCGCCCGGATGCTGCGCGATGTCGGGTTCCAGGTCATGGGATGGAGCCGTTCGCCCAAGCAGATTGAGGGCGTGACCTGCCTGCACGGCGAGAACACGCTGCCCGACCTGCTGGGCCAGTGCGATCATGTCTGTGCCATTCTGCCATCGACACCTCAGACAATCGGATTGTTCGATGCCGCGCTTCTGGATGCGATGAAGCCCGGAAGCCAGTTGCTGAATGCCGGGCGCGGTGATCTCATCGACGAAGCCGCGCTGATGGCGGCGCTGGATCGCGGTACACCGGGTCATGCAGTTCTGGACGTCACCTCGCAAGAACCCCTGCCTTCGGACAACCCGTTATGGCGGCATCCCCAAGTGACGATCACCCCGCATGTGTCGGGCTGGCATCTGGGCAACGCATTGTCCGATGTGGCCGAGAATTTCCGGCGCCTGACCAGCGGTCAGCCTCTGCTGCACGAAGTCGACAGGGCGCGCGGTTACTGATCTGCCGCAAAATGGTCAGGGCGTCAGAATCCAGTTGCCGCTGGCGTCCTTGCATCTGCGTGTTCTGACCTCGCGGGAACTCTCCGCGCCTTCGGGCTGAATGAAATGCTGCAGATGAACGCAGTTGCCGCGAACATCCCGGACCCGGATCGTTCCCTTTGATCCCGTGGCGTCATTGACCCAGCTGCGTTCATCTCCGGCCCGCGCGCTGCCGGTCAGCAACTGGTCCGCCGTGGCATTTACCACTTCAAAATCCGCAGGGGTCAGCCCCATCTCCGATATGATGCGGGACAGCGGTTTGGCGTCTGCGGCAACGCCCAGACCAAAACTCATGACCGCTGCGAAGGTTGCCAATTTCCAGGGCTTCATATTCGCCTCACCGTTCTGAAATAGATTTAGTCCCAAGACTATACTCGCGCTGGTCCGTGGCCAAGCCCCCCACGGCGCGCACCTTCAAATTATCCCGAACAAACCTATCGCAACACAGGCGCTAGGACCGCCGGATTATTGCCAGCATAGTGCGACCGATACGAACCAGAGGCATTCGATGGCACACCCGACTTATTACGCCCCATCCGGCGGGCATCCCGGCCAGGACCAGATTCTGACAGACCGCGCCATGTTCACCGACGCATACGCGGTGATCCCCAAAGGCACCATGCGCGACATCGTCACCAGTTACCTGCCATTCTGGGAGGGCACGCGTCTGTGGGTGCTCTCGCGCCCGCTGAGCGGATTTGCCGAGACCTTTTCGCAGTACATTATGGAGGTTCAGCCCGGCGGCGGATCAGATCGCCCAGAAACCGACGCGCAGGCCCAGGGAGTGATCTTTGTGGTCGAGGGCACGGTCACACTGACCCTTGGCGGCGAAGTTCATGTCCTTGAAACCGGTGGCTACGCCTACATCCCGCCGGGTTCGGACTGGACGCTGCACAACCGCGCAGATGAAGTGACAAGATTCCACTGGGTCCGCAAGGCTTACGAGGCCGTCCCCGGCCTGCCCGTGCCCGATCCAATCATCACCAATGAACGCGACGTGGTCCCCATCGAAATGCCCGGCACCGAAGGGCGCTGGTCGACGACCCGCTTTGCCGATCCGCAGGATGTGCGTCACGACATGCATGTCAACATCGTCAACTTCAAACCCGGCGGCGTGATCCCCTTTGCCGAAACCCACGTGATGGAGCACGGGCTTTACGTGTTGGAGGGCAAGGCCGTCTACAGGCTCAACCAGGACTGGGTCGAGGTCGAGGCCGGAGATTACATGTGGCTGCGCGCCTTCTGCCCGCAAGCCTGTTACGCAGGCGGCCCGGGGCGGTTCCGCTATCTGCTTTACAAGGACGTAAACCGTCACATGCCGCTGAACCTGTCGCGGCGTTAAACGGGTAGAATGGTCATTTACCTGTCAGGGGTTCACAGAAGCGTCTGAATCTGGTGAAATATCCTCGGGTTATAGTACTGGAGATTGCACCATGTTATTTCGCGGAACGATGTTTGCGCTTGCGGCCGTTATCGGCCTGACGGCGTTCGATGCCGCACCTGTTGCGGCCAGGGAAGAAACCAAATCCGTATTTGTCATGAGCCGTACATGGGCTGTGACGCAGGTTTCAGACGCTCCGGTCATTTACCGCGCCACACGGGACGACAACAATCTGAACCCCTTTGGTCCGCCGCCGCGCCTGCGGACGATACAAGCCATAGCGGCGATCCAGCAGGCAACGGGTTGCAAGGTTATCCGCTCAAGCATGTATCAGAACATCTCGGGCCAGTTTTTCTCGCAGGTCTCCTGCGGTTAGAACGGTATCGAAACGGGCATTGAGATCGCCCGGTCAGCCTGCCATAGCTTGCCCATGAAACTCGCGATCAACGGATTCGGCCGTATCGGCCGCACAATTCTGCGGCAGGTTCTGGCCCTGCCGGAAGACAGCAATGTCGAGCTGGTGCTGATCAACGATATCGCCCCGCTTGAGACCTGCGCCTATCTGTTCAAATACGACAGCACCTTTGGCGCTTACGCCGGAACGGTCCTGGCTGAGGGTGACACCCTGATCGTGGACGGGCACCGGGTTCCGATGACCCACAGCGAGGATCTGACCCGTGTGGATCTATCCGGGGTCGATGTCCTGCTGGACTGCACAGGTATCGCACGCACGTCCGATGTGGCCAGCCGAGGATTGACTGCCGGTGCCAGCAAGGTGCTGATCTCGGGCCCCTCGCCTGCGACCGAAGTCACCATCGTACTGGGCGCAAACGAAGACCAGCTGGGCAATGCCCGGATCGTTTCGAACGCATCCTGTACCACCAACGGGTTGGCTCCGCTGGTGCGGGTATTGGACGGGATCGGCGGCATCACCGCGGCCCATATGACAACGATCCATTGCTACACAAACAGCCAGCCGATGGTGGACGCGCCGCGCGGCGATCTTGCGCGCTCGCGTGCGGGTGCGCTGTCCATGGTTCCAACCACAACCAGTGCCACGCATCTGATTGACGAAGTCATGCCTCATCTGGCCGGTCGCATCTCGGGCGCCGCGGTGCGCGTACCCACCGCCAGCGTTTCGGCCGTAGACCTGATCGTGACCCTGGAAAACGAGATGAGCCCCGAGGTGTTTGACGCAAAGCTGCGCGCAGCGGCCGAAAACTCGCCTGTTCTGGGCTGGACGGACCTGCCTCTGGTCTCATCCGATCTGCGCACGCGACCCGAGTCGCTTGTGATCGCGGGCCCCGAAACTCACATGGTGGGAAACAGGCAGGTCAGGGTGTTTGGCTGGTATGACAATGAATGGGGCTTTTCGGCCCGAATGCTGGATGTCGCGCGCCTGATGGCGGCAAGCTGAAGTCGACGCAGCCCGCCAAACGGCGGGCTGCGATTCACGGATCAGTCGTGGGGCAAGCTGCCCGAGCCATGCCCGGCCATTCCGCCTGACACTTCTTCGGTGGCCTCATCCGCCAGTTCTTCGGGCAGGATCAGATTCAGCACAATTGCGATGACCGCAGCAGGCAAAAGCCCACTTTTCATCAAGATGCCCAAAGTTTCCGGCAAGTGCTGGACCGCATCCGGTTCCAGTTGCAGCCCAAACCCGATGGACAACGAGATGGCAAAGATCACCATATTGCGCCGGTTCCAGTCGACATCGGACAACATGGATATACCGGCGGCGACAACCATCCCGAACATGACGATCACACCGCCGCCCAGCACTTCGATCGGAACGGTGCGGATGATGGCCCCGACTTTGGGGACCAGCCCGCACAGGATCAGAAACAGCGCACCAATGGTCACGACATTGCGGCTCATGACACCGGTCATGGCGATCAGGCCGACATTCTGGCTGAACGACGTGTTGGGCAACCCGCCGAACACACCGGCAACCGCCGAGCCAAAACCATCCGCATAGGTTGCACCGGCAATCTCCTTGTCGGTGGCTTCACGTCCGGCACCGCCCTTGGTCACACCGGACACATCGCCCACGGTTTCGATGGCCGAAACAAAGGCCATCAGACAGAACCCGATCACGGCAGCGAACGAAAACTCGAACCCGTATTTGAACGGCATCGGCAATGCGAAGGCCGAGGCGCGGCTCCAGCTTGAACCGATTGCCTCAAATGTCACCATGCCAACCATCAGCGCGTATACGTAGCCGGCAGCCAGACCGATCAGCACCGCCGAAACCGACAGCATCCCGAGTGTAAAGAACTTGAGCGCAAGGGTCACGAAGATCACGACCAGAGCCGCCGACCAGTTCAGGGCCGAGCCGTACTCCGGCGTGCCAATCGCCGGAACGCCGCCAGCCGCGTATTGAATACCTACCTTGACCAGCGCCAGACCTATCATGGTTACGACCAGCCCGGTCACCAGAGGCGGCAGCGCAAACCGGATCTTACCGATCACCGCCCCGAGGCTGGCGTGAAACAGGCCACCGATCAGAACGCCGCCGAACAGGGCAGCCAGCCCATCGACGCCCTTACCGGCCACAAGCGGGATCATGATGGGCAGAAAGGCAAAGCTTGTTCCCTGAACGATGGGCAAGGCCGCCCCGACCGGACCAAGTGTCACCGTCTGCAGCAGGGTAGCGACCCCGGCAAACAGCATGGACATCTGGATCAGATAAAGTAGCTCCGGGAAATCGGGCGAATTTGATCCAAATCCGAATCCCGCCGCGCCCGCGACGATGATCGCGGGCGTCACATTGGACACGAACATCGCCAGAACGTGCTGTATCCCAAGGGGAACCGCCTTGTGTAATGCGGGTGTATAGTTCGGATCCCGAAGCTGTTCGGGCGTACCGATCGAAGTGTCGGCCATGAGTACTGTCCTCCCTGTCAGATTTCATGGGGGTCTTACCGCTTATCCTGCGGCTTCAACTGGCTACGGCACGACCTGATAGGGCGTGTCGAACCAGAATTCTTCAAGATTTGCGCCTGCGCCGATCCTGTCGACGACGGCAAACAGGCCGGGGGCGTGGAGCGGCGTCAGGACCCCGTGCCAGGTGCCGCGATGGTAATTCACCGCCTGCCCCGGCCGGGTCACAAAAGCCAGCGGTCGCCCGGGCTTGCCATCGGCGTACGGCGCGACGATCACTAGAAAGGGCTGGTGGGTCATCGGGATAAAGGCCTGGCTGCCCTCGGGGTGCCGTTCGACCATGTCGAGCTTATAGGGCAGTGCCCGTGGGTTGGCGTTGAACAGGCTGATCCCGGCGCGCCCGTCGGCAAAATCCAGAGCCGCCCGGTCGTGATACCGGCCGCATTGGCCCTGATTTATGATCTTGTCCGGCTCACCCGCAACGTCGATCACATCGCCGTATGGGGCAAACGCATCAGCGGTCAGCGGCTGAAGGCCGATCCGATTGCTCATGACGGCAACACATCCCGCAGGCGGAATTCGGCGATCCGTTCGACTTGTCGACAGGCTTCCGCAAATTCAGTGTCCCGGTCCTGCCCGATCCGCCGTTTGAACGCTTCCAGAATCGATGCCTTGTCGTGATCCCGAACCGCGATGATGAACGGAAATCCGAATTTGTCCGTGTAGGTCTGATTCAGATCCGTGAAAGTCGCGCGTTCATCGTTGGTCAACGCATCCAGCCCGGCCGAGGCCTGCTCGGACGTGCTTTCCTGGGTCAGACGTTTAGCCTGCGCAAGCTTGCCCGCGAGATCGGGATGCGCTGTCAGCACGCCAAGCCTTTCCGTTTCAGTGGCCGAGCGAAACATGCGGGCCAGGGCATTGTGCAGGCCGCCCGCCGTGTCATGCGCCGGACCCAGTTCCAGATCAAAGGCGCGCTCGGCGATCCAGGCTGAGTGTTCGAAAATGCCGCCATAGCTGGCCACAAAGTCCTCCCGGCTCAACTCGGTCGGCCTTGCGCGCGGTATGGGTGGGTAATGCGCGGCCCAGTGTTCTGCGATCTGCAGGCGCGTGGCGAACCACACATCCGAAAACCCGCGCGCGTAATCCAGGAACCGTTTAAGGGCCATCACCCGACCCGGACGCCCGATCAACCGGCAATGCAGGCCAATCGACAGCATTTTTGGCACCCCGGCCCCGCCTTCGGCATAAAGCGCATCAAAGCTGTCCTTGAGGTAGGAGAAGAACTGATCGCCTGAATTGAACCCTTGCGGCGTTGCAAAGCGCATATCGTTGCAGTCCAGAGTGTAAGGCACGATCAACTGATGCCGATCACCGAACCGAACCCAGTACGGCAGGTCATCGGCATAGGTATCCGCGACATAGGCCATCCCGCCTTCTTCTGCCGCCAGCCTTACTGTGTTTTCCGAGCACCGACCGGTGTACCAGCCGCGCGGGCGCTCACCCACGACTTCGGTATGCAGGCGCACGGCTTCGGCAATCTGGGCCCGTTCCTCGGCCTCGGGCATGTCCTTGTGTTCCACCCACTTCAATCCGTGGCTCGCAATCTCCCACCCTGCCGACTTCATCGCGGCCACCTGATCGGGTGAGCGGGCCAGTGCGGTAGCGACCCCATAAACCGTGATCGGCAAATCTTTCATCAATCGGTGCAGGCGCCAGAACCCGGCCCGTGATCCGTATTCATAGATCGATTCCATGTTCCAGTGACGCTGCCCTGGCCATTGCGCAGCGCCGACGATTTCGGACAGGAAGGCCTCGGACGCGCTGTCGCCGTGCAATACGCAGTTCTCGCCGCCCTCTTCGTAGTTGAGCACGATCTGCACCGCGATCCTTGCACCACCGGGCCAATTGGCATTGGGCGGGGTGGCTCCGTATCCGATCATATCGCGGGGGTAACGAGGGGGCTGCATGTCGTCTTCCGTTCCGGGTTTAACTTCCTGATTAATGCAATAGCCTAAAAATTCGTATCCGATTATCAAATCAATCCGAACGCTGTTTCCGGTTGTTTCGGCATTTCCACCATTTTGATGTTTGCGCCACACTGTGGCAAACCCGATGAAACAGTCAAAGGAGATCACTGTGGCAGGCTACCTGACAACCCATGTTCTGGACACGGCGCGCGGGTGCCCGGCGGAAGGTCTGAAAATCGCACTGTATCAGGTGTCGGGAAACTCCCATCGCAAACTGGTCGAGATGGAGACAAATTCCGACGGGCGCACCAACAGCCCCATCCTGCCGCAGGAAGACTTTGAAACCGGAACTTACGAGCTGATCTTTTTTGCCGGTGACTACCTGCGCGCAACCGGGCAGGCAGCAGAGGATCCGCTGTTTCTGGATCAGGTTCCCATTCGGTTCGGCATGTCCGATGCCGAGGCACATTATCACGTACCGCTGCTGCTTTCTCCTTACGGGTATTCGACCTACCGGGGCAGCTGACGGCTTTCCGCACGCCTCCTGCCGGTCGCCGACCCTTTCAGTGTCCTCTTCGGTTGGGCTGGGCACTGTTCCCGCCTTGATAAAGGTTGCAACCGCGCCGCGGCCTTGCCGCGGCGCCGGGCACAACGCTGTGCCGCGCCTGCAAGGCGCAAACGGCGGCGGGAGCTTCGGCTCAACCCTTCGCTTGCGAGCTGCGCACGACCTTACCGATACGTGAAATCATGAAATCCATGAACAACCGCGCCTTGGGGTCCTGATGGCGGCGATGGGTATAGAGGCATGCCATCTGCACAGGCACCGGCGGCGTCTGCGTTGCAACGGCCACCAAACGGCCCGCTTTCAAATGCTCCGCCACTTCAAAGGCGGGTTTCATCGCAATCCCCTGCCCGGACAACGCCCAATCGGTCAAAACATCGCCGTCATCGCATTCGAAGCGACCTGATACAGCGTATCGCTTCGGGCCCTCGGGTGTTTCCAGCAGCCATTGGAACTCTGTCGCGCCGGGGAAACGAAGGTTCAGACATTCATGCTTGTCCGAAACCAGATCCGCACCGGTCTGCGGCATGCCCCTGCGTTCCACGTAATCCGGCGCGGCGCATAGTACCCGCTGGCAATCCGCGATCTTTCTGATCCGCAGGGTGCTGTCCTCGGGCTGGCCAATGAAAAATGCCAGATCCAGGCCTTCGGTGGTCAGATCAACCGATCTGTCCGTCAGCCGCAGGCGCACGTCAATCTCAGGGTACTCCAACAGAAAATCAGGCACATGCGGGGCCAGCAACCGGCGGCCAACCCCCAACGGCGCCGCAACGAATAGCGATCCCCTTGGCGCTTCGGTCAGATGGACAACCTGCGCCTCGGCCTCATCCACCGCATCCAGAACCGCGACCGCACCGGGATAAAAGGCGCGACCCTGTTCGGTCGGACTGAGGTTTCGCGTGGTGCGTTGAAACAGACGCACGCCCAGATGATCCTCAAGCTGGGAAATCCGGGCCGAGGTTACGGCAGGGGAGATCCGCAGGTCTCGACCCGCAGCGGACATGCTGCCCAGATCATAGACACGGACAAAGGTACGGATGTTCTCGAGATAAGACATCTTATCGATTTTTTTGATACAGTTTGACAATATACGGGAATACCGAAGAAAATCCCTTTTGCCTAGTGTGACGGCAAGCAATCGGAGACTTCTTGCATGTATGACCTCGCCGTGTTCTGGGACTGGATAGCCTTTGCTGTGCGCTGGCTGCACGTGATCACTGCCATCGCGTGGATCGGATCATCCTTTTATTTCATAGCGTTGGATCTTGGGCTGAACCGCGACATCCCCGGCCCCGCCGATGGCGAGGAATGGCAGGTGCATGGCGGTGGCTTCTACCACATTCAGAAATACCTGGTCGCGCCCGAGCGGATGCCGGACCACCTGACCTGGTTCAAATGGGAAAGCTATGCGACCTGGCTCAGCGGGGCGGCGCTTCTGATGATCGTCTATTGGGTCGGCGGCGAGCTGTATCTGATCGACGCGCAAAAGGCCGATCTGGCGCTGTGGCAGGGGATTCTGATCTCGGCCGCCTCGCTGACCGTGGGCTGGCTGGCCTATGACTACCTGTGCAAATCCGGTCTTGGCGAACGCCCCACCCTTTTGATGGTGCTGCTGTTCGTGCTGCTGGTGGCAATGGGTTGGGGGTACAACCAGATCTTCACCGGCCGTGCAATGATGCTGCATCTGGGGGCCTTCACAGCCACTATCATGACGGCGAACGTGTTCTTCATAATCATGCCCAACCAGCGCATCGTAGTGGATGACCTGAAGAACGGGCGCACACCGGACCCGAAATACGGCAAAATCGCCAAGCTGCGGTCCACGCACAACAACTACCTGACGCTGCCGGTCGTGTTCCTGATGCTGTCGAACCACTATCCACTGGCCTTTGCGACCGAATACAACTGGATCATCGCGGCGCTGGTCTTCCTGATGGGTGTCACCATCCGGCACTATTTCAACACCCGCCATGCCCGCGCCGGCAACCCGACATGGACCTGGCTGGTCACCGCCTTGCTGTTCATCGCTATCATGTGGCTGTCCACCGCGCCGATGTACAAACCGCTGGAAGAGGCCGAAGCGCAGCCGCTGACGCCTTATGAACAAAAATTCGCCGCGGCAGACGGGTTCGAAGAGGCGCATGACATCGTGCTGGGCCGCTGCTCCATGTGCCACGCTCGCGAACCGGTCTGGGAGGGTATCCTGTGGGCACCCAAGGGCGTGCTATTGGAAACCGAAGGCGACATCGCAAGAAACGCAAAGCAGATCTATCTGCAGGCAGGCGTCAGTCATGCGATGCCGCCTGCAAATGTCACCTTCATGGAGCCCGAGGACCGCGACGCCCTGATCCGCTGGTTCCGGAATGCGGGTATTTGACCGCACAAAAGATTGCCTCAAATCGCAATTCGCACGTCATTTCCCTTTTCCTGCACCCCATCAGATGGTCTAACATGAAGTTGAACAGCCGCCGAACCGTACAAGGCGGCCAAAGTGATTTCGAGTTGGGGCAGTTGGAGCCATTTGATGCAGGGAAGAAGGCCGCGCGCCATTCTTAAGTGCTGGCTGTTTGGCGTTGTCGTGGCCATCGCGCCGACCACATTGGCGGCGCTGGAAACCACGTTGACGGCGCCCGGAGCGCCGAAAGAAGTGGTGGACCGCCTCAAGGAAAACTCTTCGGTAACAACAGCCAAATCGCGCGGGCTGGACACTCCGCTGGAAATACTGTCCGCCGCGCTTTCGGATTACCGCACCATCGTCCAGATCCTGTATGACGAAGGGTATTTCAGCCCGGTCGTCAGCATCAAACTAGATGGACAGGAAGCGGCCGATCTCAGTTCGCTGAGCGTTCCAAGCCAGATCAAGCGCGCTGTCATCACTGTGAACACGGGCCCGGTCTTTACCTTCGGAACAGCGCTTGTACAGCCGTTGGCCCCGCTGACCGTATTGCCCCAGGAATTTTCTACCGGCAAACGTGCGACAACGGGCGCGATCCAGCAGGCCACGTCCGCAGGTGTTCAGGCATGGAAAGACGCTGGGCACGCAAAGGCGGACGTTGCAGGGCAAAAGGTCGTCGCCCGGCACAAACAATCCAAGCTGGATGCCGAGATCGATCTGGCGCCCGGCCCGCGTCTGACATTCGGAAGGATGTTCATTGATGGCGACACCACCGTGCGGCACAGATCGATCGAAAAGATCGCGGGTTTTCCCACGGGCGAAGTCTACTCCCCCCAAAAAGTCCAGAAAGTCGGAACCCGTCTGCGCCGCACCGGGACGTTCAATGTTGTCTCGATCAAGGAGCGAGAAGAACCCAACCCTGATGGCTCGCTTGATTTTGATGCCACGTTCGAGGACCTGCCCCCGCGTCGTATAACACTCGGGGGCGAGCTTGCCTCACGCGATGGTCTTGATCTGACCGCGACCTGGACCCATCGAAATGTGTTCAGGCGCGCGCAGCGGCTGAGGTTCGAGGCCGCGATCCGCAACATTGGCGGGGCCGAAAATATCGATGGGCGGATTGGCCTGCGACTGGATCAGCCAGACAGGCTGGGCCCCGACGACAGCACCTTTTGGAGCGCCCTGCTGGAGCGGCGCGACACCGAAAACTACAACGTTACCGTGGCCTCAGTGGCATATGGTGCGCGGCGCACCTTCTCGGACCAGCTTTATGCCGAGGCGTCGGCGGGGTTCCAGTATTCGGATGCGGATGATGCGTACGGCTCAGGGCGCAAGTTCAGATATTTCATCCTCCCCTTCCGGTCGGAATGGGACCAGCGCGACAGCAAGGTCAGCGCCACTCGGGGGTTCTATCTGGATGCGAATGCCATGCCTTTTGCGGGTCTGTCAGAAACCGAGTCCGGCCTGCGCATTTTTCTGGACGGGCGCGGCTATACCAGTTTCGGAACCGGCGGCAGGCTGGTGCTGGCCGGCCGTGTGCAGCTGGGGTCGGTTCTGGGGCCGTCTCCGGACGGGGTGACACCGGATTTTCTGTTCTTCTCGGGCGGCGCGGGAACCGTGCGCGGGCAACCTTTTGAAAGCCTCGGCATCCCGGTGGGAACCGGTGTGGCGGGCGGCAAGTCCTTTCTCGGCCTGTCCGGAGAGGTGCGTGGCAAGGTCACCGACTCACTGTCTCTGGTCGGGTTCTACGACTACGGCACGGTCGACACGTCATCCTTCATCGGCAGCGGTGCCGAGTATCATGCCGGTGCCGGTATCGGTGCCAGATACGATCTGGGTGGGTTCGGCCCGTTGCGCGTTGATCTGGCATGGCCGGTTCAGGGCGACACCGGCAGCGGGCTGCAGTTCTATATCGGGATTGGACAGGCATTTTGATCCGGCGGCTTTCATATCCCGTTCTGATCGGCGCGGTGCTGATCACATCGCCCGTGACCGCGCAGGAAGATAGCGGCGGCAGCATGCTGGAGAATTTCCTGCAGGACACCCTGTCCGGCGACGACCAGAACGTCCGGGTCAAGGGCCTTCAGGGCGCGCTAAGTTCGCGGGCGACCATCGAAGAAATCACCGTGGCCGATGACGAAGGCGTCTGGCTGACCATCAAGGATGCAGTGCTGGACTGGAACCGGCTTGCATTGATCCGCGGCCGTTTTTCGGTCAACGCTTTGACTGCGCAGGAAATCGACATCGCCCGCGCGCCCGGGGCAACCACCAAGGACACCCCCGCGCCTTCGGCTGAAACCAAGCCGTTTCAGCTGCCTGAATTGCCCGTTGCCATCCAAATCAGTGAAATCCGGGTAGACGAGCTGTCGCTGGGCCAACCACTGATCGGGGTCGCGGCCGAGCTTGCCGTGAACGGAAATCTGTCGCTGGCAGACGGCACGCTGGATACCAAACTGGATGTCACGCGACTGGACCGGGCCGGCGACCAGATCAGCCTGTCCGCCGGGTTTGAGAACGCGAGCAGTGAAATCCGTCTGGACCTGAAAGTGGTCGAGGATTCGGGCGGGCTGATCTCGACGGCGCTGAAGATACCCGACAGCCCACCGATCGGTCTGACCGCCACCGGGTCAGGTCCCCTTACAGATTTCACAGCGGATATCGGCCTGAGCAGTGACAACCAGCAGCGTGTCGCAGGACAGGTCCGGTTGCGGTCGGCCACGGAGGCGGGTGGCGCGTCAAGTGACGGCATCGCCTTTACGACCGATCTGAAAGGCGACCTGACGCCATTTCTGGCGCAAAACATGGACACGTTCTTTGGCCCTGACACGCGTCTGTTTGTCGATGGCCGGACGCAGCCGGACGGCGCGCTGGACATTTCCGATCTCGAGTTTTCCTCGCAGGCGCTGAAGCTGAAGGGAGAGCTGCAGCTTGCCCCTGGCGGTGTACTGCAACTGGCGGCCCTTCAAGGGCGGATAACTCCACCGGATGGCGAAACTGTCGTGCTGCCAGTCTCAGGCGGTCAAACATCTATCGAAGCGGCTCAGATTTCAGCGCTTTTCGATCAGAAGAACGGCAACCTGTGGGATTTGAGCCTGACAACAAACGCTTTCAAATCGCCGCAAATCGGGTTGCAGCGGGCGCAGATCACCGGCCAGGGAACACTGGAACAAGGTGCATCCTTACAATTCGAAGGTGACATTCAGGCCGCGCTGGACGGGATCGATCTGGCGGATGCCGGGCTGAACACGGCACTCGGCGATCGCATCACACTGGACGGATTGTTCAGCTACGGTAGTGATCAGTCATTGACCCTGTCAGGGGTGGAACTGGTGGGTTCGGAATATACGCTTGGGGCGGACGCATTGATCAGCGGTTTGGCCAGCGGTCTGACGATTGACGGAACGGCGACCCTGGACGCAACGGACCTGTCCCGGTTCTCGGAACTGGCCAAGCTTGATCTGGGCGGACAGGTCTCGGCCCGGGTCGAGGTAAACGGATCACCGCTGGAAGGCAGCTTTGACGGTAAGCTGAGCGTCGAGGCCCGCGATCTGTTGACCGGCCGGGACGATATCGATCCGGTGATTGCCGGCGAAACGAGCATTGTGGTGGATGCAAAGCGCGACACGGACGGCGTCACCATCCGTGACCTTACAGTTAACGGCGAAACCTTGCAGGCGGCTGCCAGCGGTGAGGTCACGACACCGGACGGGAACCTGACCATCGACGGTCAGGCCAGCGTCAACGCGCAGGATCTTTCCGTCTTTTCGGGTCTGGCAAAGCGCGAACTGAGCGGCGCAGTTCAGGCCACCCTCGACGGGCAGGGAACCGTGCAAACGCTGGAGTTTGACGGAACAGCCAGCGTAATCGGACAAGACATCACAACAGGGCTTTCGGACATCGATCCGCTTTTGACCGGTCGGACCACTATCGAGTGGGATGGCGCCCGGACCGCCGACAAAATTGATATCCGTAACGCCACGGTAAACGGCACCGCACTGAACGCGCAAGTCTCGGCGATTGTGCAGGATCCGACAGGGGATCTGTCCGTTGACGGACAGGCGCAGTTGAACGCGCCGGATCTGTCGCTGTTCTCCGGCCTAGCCAAACGCGATCTGGCGGGTTCGGTGCAGGCCGACGCCAATGGGACCGCCGCGCTGGCCAACCGGACTTTTGACATCAAGGGCGATCTGGATGCGCGCGACATCCAGACCGGTATCGAAGCGCTGGACAAACTGATTCAGGGCCGCACGACTTTGACGGTGGACGCCGAGAAAACCGAGGAAACCGTCGATATCCGGGCATTCCGTCTGCAGGGAACGGCCTTATCTGCGGAAGCATCCGGTGAACTAAACCGCGAAAACGGGGGATTGACCTTCAACGTCAGACTGGATGACCTGGCCAGGTTGGCAAGCACCCTCTCCGGTCCTTTGACCCTGACCGGAAATGTGGCACCCGACGGTTCAGGGCTGGAAGGCACCGTTAGCCTGCGAGGCCCTGACAGCTCCTATGCCAGTCTGGACGGCAATGTTGGACTGGACGGAAACGCCGATCTGGAATTTGACGCCCGGTTCAACAAAATCGAACGTTTCGTACCCGAGTTCCCGGGGACTATAGCGGCCAAGGGTACGGCAAAACGTGACAACGGCGTCTGGACCATCAGCGCCAAGGCCGATGGACCAGCCGAAATCAGCGGCGATGTCTCGGGGACATTTAGCGAGACCACCGGTCAGGCCGACCTGGCCGCGCAAGGTGGTTTGAACCTTGGCGTCGCCAATGTGTTTATCACACCCAACAAGATCGATGGTCAGGCGCGGTTTGATCTTGCTTTGAACGGCGCTCCGTCACTGGCGGCTTTAAGCGGAACGGTTACAACCTCCGGTACAGCTCTGGCCATTCCCGCGGCTGGACAGACCGTGACGGGGATCAGCGGTTCGGTCGACCTGGCGCAAAGCCGCGCTACCGTCGCGCTGAACGGCGGGATGCAGGCTGGCGGGGCCTTTACGGTCAACGGCCCAATAGACCTGACGCCACCCTTCAATGCCAACATCACGACCGTTCTCAACAGCCTAGTGCTGACTGACAGGCTGCTATATGAAACGACGCTGAACGGCCAGGTCGCCATGACCGGCGCTTTGGCGGGCAACAGCTCGGTCGCCGGGCAGATCACATTCGACGAGACCAACATCAATCTCGCTGCAGCCTCCGGCGCGGTGGGCGCGGCACCCATCCCCAACATTACGCATGTCAACGAAAGCGCGGCTGGCTTCCTGACCCGGGAACGCGCGCAGCTGGTCGTGACCGGCGACAAAGCCAAAAGCGATTCGCGGATTGCGCTGGACGTCAGCCTGCTGGCCCCCAAAGCCGTGTTTGTGCGGGGCCGCGGTGTGAACGCTGAACTTGGGGGCAGAATCAACATCGGTGGAACCACGGCATCCATCGTGCCGTCCGGTCAGATTGAGCTGATCCGTGGCAACTTCGACATTCTGGGGCGCAGGCTGGCGCTGACCAAGGGTGTCGTGACACTTCAGGGCGATCTGACACCCTATATCGAGTTCGAATCCTCAACCAGCACGTCGGACGGCACCGCCACGATTGAAATTGCGGGGCCATTGGATGCGCCTCAGGTCGACATATTTTCCGACCCTGAACGCCCTGCGGAAGAGGCCCTGGCGATATTGTTGTTCGGCAATCGCTTTTCCGAACTTTCGCCCTTTGTGATCGCGCAAATGGCGGCGTCGCTGGCGCAACTCAGTGGTGCAGGCGGGGACGCAACCAAAGGGCTGCGGGATGCGACGGGCGTGGATACGGTCGACATTGGTGCTTCGGAAGGCGGTGCGGGCCGTCTGGGCGCAGGCGCTTATCTGAGCGACAACCTCTACACTGATTTCACGGTCAACACCGAAGGCGACACCGAAGTGAACCTGAATCTGGATGTCACCGACAGTTTCACCGTGCGTGGTACGGTCGACGGGCGTGGTGAAACAGGTTTGGGCGTCTTTTTCGAACGCGACTACTAGGGCCAGGTGCGGTTCCAGAACCATCTGGACAAGTGTGTAAGTTTGTTTTGTCCTGTGCCAAAGCGCTTTTTTTCGCCTTCCTGCCTTGCTCCTTGGCGACTGCGGCGCGTTGAGGCGCAACTGACGTTGCACAGTTTTGGACAGGCATGACCGGCACAGGATGGTGTGAAACACGAAAGGGCGGCTCTGATCAGAACCGCCCTTGAATTCTTACCGCTCGCAGCGCTTATTCCGCCGCGATGGCATCCCCGATCTTTTCAACGCGAATGGCCGAGAATTTGAACTCGGGGATTTTCCCGTATGGATCAATGGCCGAGTTGGTGAGAATGTTCGCCGCCGCTTCGACATAGGCAAACGGGATGAAGACCATGTCTTCGGCGATCGCCCGGTCCGCCCGAACCATGATGTCAATCGTCCCGCGCCGGGTGGTCAGCCGGATCATTTCACCCGGTTCGATCCCCATCAGCTTGAGCGTGCGAGGGTTCATCGAACAGTTCGCTTCCGGCTCAACAGCGTCGAGAACATTAGAACGGCGGGTCATCGACCCGGTGTGCCAGTGTTCCAACTGACGGCCGGTGGTGGCGATCATCGGGTACTCGTCATCCGGCGCTTCATCCGGCGGGATGACGCTAGCCGGGGTAAACCGGGCCCGGCCATCTGCGCGCGGGAATCCGTCACCGAATACAATCGCCTGCCCCGGATCGGTCTCGCTGAGCGACGGGTAGGTGATGGTTTCGGTCTCAAGCCTATCCCACGTGATGTTGTCAAGCGACGCCATGGTCAGCTTCATTTCATTGAAGACCTGAGACACGTCCGTATAGTCCCAGTTCAGCCCGATCCGCTGCGCCAGATCGACAGTGATCTTCCAGTCTTCGCGCGCCTCACCCGGAGGTGTCACGGCAGGCCGCACCCGCTGCACCTGACGGTTGGTGTTCGACACAGTGCCGTTCTTTTCATACAGCGCCGAGGCGGGCAGGATGATGTCGGCATAGTTCGCCGTCTCGGTCAGGAAGATGTCCTGCACGATCATCAAGTCCAGCTTGGCCAGCGCGTCACGCGCGTGATTCACATCCGGGTCGGACATGGCCGGGTTTTCGCCCAGAATATACATGCCCTTGATGTTGCGCGCATAAATCTGGTCGATGATCTCGGTCACGGTCAGGCCCTTCTCGTTCGAGAAGTCGTCCGAGTTCCAGACCTCGTTGAACTTGGCGCGAATGCCATCGTCCGTCACGGTCTGGTAATCCGGCAGGAACATCGGGATCAGGCCCGCATCGGATGCACCCTGCACGTTGTTCTGACCGCGCAGCGGGTGCAGACCCGCGCCGGGTTTACCGACGTTGCCGGTCATCAGAGCCAACGAGATCAGGCAGCGAGAGTTGTCTGTGCCGTGGATGTGCTGGCTGACGCCCATGCCCCAGAAGATCAGGCCGGCCTTGGCCTGCGCAAAGGTGCGCGCGACACGGCGCAGCTGATCCGGTTCGATGCCGCAGATCGGCGACATCGCCTCGGGCGTGAACTGGCGCAGATGCTCTTTCTCGGCTTCCCAGTTCTCGGTCCAGCGGTGGATGTACTGGCTGTCATACAGCTCTTCCTCGACGATCACGTTCATGATCGCGTTCAGCATCGAGACATCAGCACCCGGACGGAACTGCAGCATTTCGTCGGCAAACTTGCGCATACCGACGCCGCGCGGGTCCATCACGATCAGCTTGCCGCCGCGCTTGGCGAACTGCTTGAAGTAAGTCGCCGCAACCGGGTGGTTTTCGATCGGGTTCGAACCGATGATGATCGCCACATCCGCGTTTTCGATCTCGTTGAAGGTCGCGGTCACTGCCCCGGAACCGACGTTCTCAATCAGAGCAGCAACTGACGACGCGTGACACAGACGTGTGCAGTGGTCGACGTTGTTGTGCTTGAAACCCTGACGGATGAACTTCTGGAACAGATAGGCTTCTTCGTTGGTGCATTTGGCCGAACCAAAGCCTGCAACGCTGCGCGGGTCTTCGTCGCGAAGCACCTTCAACTTGGTGGCGGCAAGATCCATCGCCTCTTCCCAAGTCGCTTCGCGGAAATGGGTACTTAGATCGCCGGGATCGACGTTCAGGCCCTTCTCGGGGGCGTCTTCGCGGCGGATCAGCGGCTTGGTCAGACGGTGCGGGTGGTGGATGTAGTCAAAGCCGAACCGCCCTTTGACGCACAAACGGCCTTCGTTTGCCGGGCCGTTGATGCCCTCGACATACTTGACCTTACCGTCCTTGACCTTCAGCGAAACCTTGCAGCCCACGCCGCAGAACGGGCAGACGCTTTCGGTTTCGCTATCGTAGTCCTTACTGTCGCCGTGCTGGTGATCGTCCAGCACGGTCGCGGGCATCAGCGCCCCGGTTGGGCAGGCCTGAACGCATTCGCCACACGCCACACAGGTCGACGCGCCCATCGGATCGTTCTGGTCGAACACGACCTGCGCCGTATGGCCACGACCGGCCATGCCGATCACGTCATTGACCTGCACTTCGCGACAGGCCCGGACGCAGAGGTTGCAGTTGATGCAGGCATCCAGATTGACGCGCATCGCAACGTGGCTGTCATCCAGCAGCGGGATTTTATCGGCCTCTTTCGCCGGGAAACGGCTGTCGCTGACATCGGTCAGCTTGGCCATGTCCCAGAAGTGGCTCGAGGTGTCGTGTGCCTCCTCGGGCTGGTCGGCAACCAGCAGCTCCACAACCATGGCGCGCGATTTCTCGGCACGCTCCGAGTCGGTCTTAACGACCATCCCGTCCGCCGCCGGACGGATGCACGAGGCGACCAGCGTGCGCTCGCCTTCCACCTCGACCATACAGGCGCGGCAGTTGCCGTCCGGGCGATAGCCCGGCTGCGGCTTGTGGCACAGGTGCGGGATAGTGAACCCCTGCCCCTTGGCGGCTTCCCAGATGGTCCAGCCCTCGGGGACGGTGACGTCTTCGCCGTTCAGGTTGAAGGTGACGGTCTTAGTTGGGCTTGCATCAAGCATGGCTCTGTCTCCCTCAGATTTCGTCAGCGAAATGCTTCATGACAAGGCGGATCGGGTTCGGGGCCGCTTGCCCCAAGCCGCAGATGGACGCGTCGCCCATGACCTGGCACAGATCTTTGAGCAAGTCCTGATCCCACTTGTCGGCCTGCATCAGCTTCACCGCCTTTTCGCAGCCCGCCCGGCAGGGCGTGCACTGACCACAGCTTTCATCCTCGAAGAACCGCAGCATGTTCAGCGCCGCATCGCGGGCCGTGTCCTGATCGGACAGAACCACCACAGCGGCAGACCCGATGAAGGTGCCCAACGGCTGCAGGGTGTCAAAGTCGAGCGGGACGTCGTCGATACTGGAGGGGAGAAGACCTGACGACGGCCCGCCCGGTTGATACGCCTTGAACGCATGACCTTCGGCCATGCCGCCGGCGGCATCAATCACGTCAAGAATGGTCGAACCCGCAGGCAGCAGGTAAACACCGGGGTTGGTTACTCGGCCCGAGACAGAGTAGCTCCGCAAGCCCTTGCGACCATTCTTTTCAACTGAATTCAGAATCTGCGGCCCCTCACGGCAGATCTTCGAGACCCAATACAGCGTCTCGACATTGTGCACCAAGGTCGGACGGTTGAAGACCCCTACCTGCGCCACAAATGGAGGACGGTGACGCGGCAGGCCCTTTTTGCCTTCGATCGACTCGATCATCGCGGATTCTTCACCGCAAATGTATGCGCCAGCACCGCGACGCAGGTCGATGTAACCTTTTTCGACGATCCCGGCCTGTTCCAGCGCGGCAATCTCACGGGCCAGGATTTCCAGTACCGCCGGATACTCGTCGCGCATGTAGATGAAGCAGGTCTCGGCCTCGACCGCCCAGGCGGCAATCAGCATGCCCTCAAGGAAGACATGCGGCGTGCGTTCCAGATAGTAGCGGTCTTTGAACGTGCCAGGCTCGCCCTCGTCCCCGTTCACGGCCAGATAGCGTGTGCCCTCGTTCATTCGAACAAAGCCCCACTTCTTGCCGGATGGGAAGCCGGCGCCGCCAAGACCGCGCAGGCCCGAGGACAGGATGTCTTCCTGCACTTTCTCCCAGTCACCACCGTCGCGCAGCTCTTTCAGCTTGGCGTAACCGCCGTTTGCCTCATAAGCAGCGAAGGCTTCGTAGCCGGGCAGATGGGCGTGAGTGTCGCCCGCAGCAATCGCAGCCTGCACCTTTTCGGGGGTCGCATGGTCGATATGGTTGTGACCGATTTCGAGCACCGGCGCGGTATCACAACGGCCCATGCACGGCGCGCGCACCACACGCACCTCTGCCGGGTCCAGACCGTCTTCCAGCGCCTTCTGCAGCTGCTGGGCACCGGCCATTTCACAGGACAGGGAATCACAGACACGGATCGTCAGCGCAGGCGGAGGGGTCTCGCCTTCTTTCACAACATCGAAATGGGCGTAGAAGGTCGCAGTCTCATAAATCTCGGCCTGTCCGATCCGCATCTCAACCGCAAGCGCGGCGATGTGGTCGGCGCTGATATGGCCGTGTTCGTCCTGAATCAAATGCAGGAATTCGATCAGCAGGTCGCGGCGGCGCGGGCGATCGCCCAGCAGGCGATGAATCTCCGCCTGCGCCTCATCCGTGAACTGACGGCCTTTGGGCGTGTGCCGCCCTTTGCCTTTACCTGACTTCCAGACGCCCTTGGGTGCGCCTGATGGCTTGGTGTCTAATGGTGCCATGATGCCCTCCGATTGAGGCTCCGTGTCTCATCAGAATAGCATATCGTCAAATCGCCAAATTCAATCGCACGATAACGACAGTTTATCACCGTAAAGACGTCACCACGGCACGCAAAGCCTCGACCGTTGGCAATTCCGGGTCACGACTGAGGGTCGCCAGACAAATCGGTTTGCTGACAATCGGGTCGACCAAGGGCAGCACTTTGGTTCCCTTCAGATCACCCAACGCCCGAACCAGAACGCGAGGCACAACCGTAGCTGCCAGCCCCTCGCGCGCCATCACCATCGATGCGGTAAAGCCACTGGTTTCGGCGACGACGTGGGGATGCAGGCCCTGTTCGGCGAAAATCCGATCCAGAATGCGTCGGTTCTGCATCTGCGGCTCCAGGAGGCTGATCGGAAATTCAGCCACCCGAGCCCACGGAATAGGGCCGGTTTCCTCGGTCATGTGGGACGGGACCAGCAGCACATAGGTTTCTTCATACAGCGGCTGGACCTGCCGCAAGTCGGTGCCGATACTGTCGCCGTAGGTGATGCCCGCATCCAGACTGCCTTCGTCCAGCCGGTGCTGAATGGCCGAGGCCGACATGGTTTCGATCCGCGACAAAATGCGTGGATGAGCTTGCTGAAGGCGTTTGATGAGGCGTCCGGTAAAGGCAATCGCGGTAGGGATCACGCCCAGAATCAACGTGCCCGTAATCTCACCCCGCGCGGCCAGCACCTGCTGTTCCAGCGCCTTTGCGTCATCGAGGATACGCCGCGCACGGCGGACGATCATCTCGCCCTCTTCGGTCAGGCCCTGAAACCGGTTGGCCCGGCGGACAATTGAAACTCCCAGCCGATCTTCGAGATTGCGGATGCGCATGGAAAACGCGGGTTGTGAAATCCCGCATTCCTCGGCCGCCTTGGCGAAATGGCGTTGCCGCGCCAAGGCGCTGAGGAGTTGAAGGTCGCGGATTTCGATCATGCTTTAGCATTCCAACGTCGGGCAAAATGACACTCTAACCGCATTTTTCCAAAGGAAAAGCGCCGTCTCTGCCTGCGACCCGGCAATACAGAGTTCTTGCCTCGCTTGGTCAACTTACCTCTAATGAAACGAGCGTACGAACGCACGGAGCGCATAGTGACGGCAAAGGACGTTTTTCAAGAATTGTATGACGGATACGTCGATAGGTATCGATCAAATGATGCCGCCGGATGCGCGTCGTACTTTGCAGAAAACGCAGAGTTGTTTTCACCCTATGGCCCTGCAGCGATCGGGCGACAAGCCATAGAAGATATCCATTCGGAGTGGGTTGAGGAAGGCGGCGAAGACAAAGTCATCGAAATTGTGCACGCTGATATCAATGACAATGTCGGTTGGTGCCTCGCTCGTTACAGCGAAGGTACGACCGGCCAGGGTACCTCTTTGAATATCCTATATAAGCAGGCTGACGGCAGGTGGCTGATCACCCAGTGCAGCTTAAACGAAGCGCTCTGAAAACTTGCCGCAGCCTGATTGATTTACGTGTTGAACAAGAAGTGCATCACATCGCCGTCCTTGACGATGTAGCCCTTGCCCTCGGCCCGCATCTTGCCTGCTTCTTTCGCACCCTGTTCGCCATTGGCAGCGATGTAGTCGTCATAGGCGATGGTCTCGGCACGGATGAAGCCTTTTTCGAAATCCCCATGGATCACGCCAGCGGCCTGCGGCGCGGCGGTGCCGGTGCGGATGGTCCAGGCGCGGGCCTCTTTCGGGCCGACGGTGAAATAGGTTTCCAGTTTCAGCAGGTCGTAACCTGCTCGGATCAGACGATCGAGACCGGGTTCTTCCAGGCCCATTTCCTCAAGGAACATCTGGGCTTCGTCCGCTTCCAGCAGGCTGATCTCTTCTTCGATCTTGGCGCTGATGATAACGTGAGCATTACCCTGAGCAGCGGCCATTTCGGCCACCTTCGCCGAGTACTCATTACCTTCGGCAGCTTCTTCTTCGGACACGTTGCAAACATAGAGCACCGGCTTGGTGGTCAGCAGTTGCAGCATCTTCCAGGCCTTGGCATCTTCGCCTGACACTTCAACCAGACGCGCGGGCTTGCCGCTTTCCAGCATCGCTTGCGCTTGGGCCAGCAAGCGGTCCTGTTGCTGTGCCTCTTTGTCACTGCCTTTCAGCTTGCGCACCAGATTGGCGCGGCGCTTTTCGATGCTTTCCAGATCGGCCAGCATCAGCTCGGTCTCAATCGTGTCCGCATCAGCTACCGGATCGACACGGCCATCCACATGGGTCACATCTCCGTCTTCGAAACAGCGCAGCACATGGGCAATGGCGTCGGTTTCCCGAATGTTGGCCAGAAACTGGTTTCCAAGCCCCTCGCCTTTCGAGGCACCTTTAACCAGACCGGCGATATCAACGAACGTCATCCGCGTCGGGATGATCTGTTTCGAGCTTGCAATCGCGGCGAGCTTGTCCAGCCGATCATCGGGCACGGCCACATCGCCCACATTGGGTTCGATCGTGCAGAACGGGAAATTCGCAGCCTGTGCAGCCGCGGTTTTGGTCAGCGCGTTGAAGAGGGTCGACTTACCCACATTCGGCAAACCCACGATTCCCATTTTAAAGCCCATGACGGTCTCCTAATGCCATTCGAGGGGTGCTTCTATGCAGGTCCGGGTCAATGCGCAAGCCAGAGCGAAAGATGGCGGCCTGATCCAAAATGCAACATCACGAAATCGTTCGACATCCGTGATCTTGCCCGCATTGAATCCTGCGCTCTAAGCTCACCATGTAAGACGTTGCAAACAACCAGATAGTGATCAACCGTTATGAAGAGTTTTGTTGCAGCCCTTGTGCTGATAATGGCCGCTCCGGCAGCGTACGCTCAAACCATCATCTTTGGCGCTGGGTATTCGGATTTCTCCGACAGCGACGCAGACGATGAAGCCGCTTTCTCGCTCGAGTACCAACACCGCCCCTTTTACGAAGCCACCCGCGTGTCCGCGACCTGGGGCAGCGCCCTGACGGTGGATACCGCTGGTGATGTTCATATCGGGATCGGGTTGATCGGGTTCTACACCTTCGCTGACCGATGGTTCGTTGAAGGCAGCGTCATGCCAGGGTACTTTTCCGAAGGCGACTCGTTGAACGATCTGGGCGGAGAGTTCCAGATCCGCAGCCTTGTTGGCCTTGGATATACGTTGAACAATGGCAACAAGCTGTCCTTCGCGATTACCCACAAATCCAACGCCAGCACCCAGGACGACAACCCGGGTGTCAACTCGGCCCTGGTCAGATATCATTACGCGTTCTGAACCATTCAGCCTTGACGGGATTGATTTCCGGGCAAAGTTTCTGCACATCAGGTTCAAACCTGAATGCAAGGACAGAAGATGACCCGTATCGACGCCAAGTTCGCCGCCCTCAAGGCCGAAGGCAGGAAGGCCTTTGTTTCCTACGTCATGGCCGGGGATCCCGATTTCGACACCTCGCTTGAGATCGTGAAAGGTCTGCCGGGCGCCGGTGTCGATGTGATCGAACTGGGCCTGCCCTTCACGGACCCGATGGCTGATGGCCCTACGATTCAGGCTGCAGGCCAGCGCGCGCTGGACGGGGGAATGACCCTGCAGCGCACTCTGGATCTGGCGCGGGCTTTCCGTGAAACAGATGATACGACCCCGATTGTCCTGATGGGATACTACAACCCGATCTACAGCCGAGGTGTCGACGACTTTCTGGCCGAGGCTAAATCCGCCGGAATCGATGGCCTGATCGTTGTAGACCTGCCCCCGGAAGAGGATGCCGAACTGTGCCTGCCCGCGCAGGCCGCCGGCCTGAACTTTATCCGGCTTGCAACGCCCACAACCGACGACAAGCGCCTGCCCCGCGTCCTTCAGAATACATCGGGCTTTGTGTATTACGTCTCGATCACCGGCATCACCGGCGCTGCCGAGGCGCAGGCCACCAATGTCGGTCCTGAGGTGGCTCGGATCAAATCGGAGACAGATCTGCCGGTTATTGTGGGCTTTGGCATCAATACACCCGAAAAGTCGAAGGCAATCGCAAGCATAGCTGATGGCGCCGTGGTCGGTTCAGCCATTGTCAGCCAGATTGCCGAGGGAAAGCCGGTCGACCAGATCCTAAGCTTCGTCCGGTCACTGGCGGACGGTGCACATTCGGCCTGATCCGCCGACAAAACTCGTCTCATGCGTCAACCGCAGCCCGCCTTTGCGAGCTGCGGTTTTTTTGCTGCCAGAGATACGTTGCAGAGCGCAAGAGAAATTGGTAAAGAAAATTAACCAAAGCTACCGGGGCCCGGAATCATGCCAGTCATTACAACGATTGAAGACCTCAGACGCATCTATGAACGCCGCGTGCCACGGATGTTCTACGACTACGCTGAAAGCGGCAGCTGGACCGAGCAGACCTTTCGCGAAAACACCTCGGATTTCGAGGACATCCGCCTGCGCCAACGGGTTGCAGTAGACATGTCCGGGCGTTCGACCGCGTCGCAGATGATCGGGCAAGACGTAGCGATGCCGGTCGCGCTGGCGCCCGTGGGGCTGACCGGCATGCAACACGCAGATGGCGAAATAAAAGCGGCCAAGGCAGCGGAAGATTTCGGCGTACCCTTCACCCTATCGACAATGTCAATCAATTCTATCGAGGATGTGGCCGAGAACACGGGCAAGCCGTTCTGGTTCCAGCTTTATACGATGAAGGATCAGGACTACATTAATCGCCTGATCCAGCGGGCCAAGGACGCCAAATGCTCGGCATTGGTGATCACACTCGACCTGCAAATCCTCGGCCAGCGGCACAAGGACCTCAAGAACGGTTTGTCCGCCCCGCCGAAATTGACGGCCAAAACAATCGCCAACCTGATGACGAAGTGGGCCTGGGGAATCGAGATGCTGGGCGCCAGCCGACGCGAGTTCGGCAATATCGTCGGACATGCGCATGGCGTTTCTGACGCATCCTCGCTGGGGGCCTGGACTGCCGAACAATTCGACCCAAGCCTAGATTGGGGCAAGGTCGAAAAGCTGATGGAGCAATGGGGCGGGAAGGTTATCCTGAAAGGTATTCTGGATGCCGAAGATGCGAAGATGGCCGCAAAGCTCGGGGCGGATGCCATTGTGGTCTCGAACCACGGCGGTCGCCAGTTGGATGGTGCGCTCAGTTCCATCCGAATGCTGCCGCAGATCATGGACGCCGTTGGCGGAGACATCGAAGTGCATATGGACAGTGGCATCCGTTCGGGTCAGGACGTTCTGAAGGCACTGGCGCTGGGGGCCAAGGGTACATATATCGGCCGCGCCTTTGTCTATGGCCTTGGGGCGATGGGTCAGAAAGGCGTAACCACGGCGCTGGACGTCATCCACAAGGAACTGGACACCACCATGGCGCTGTGCGGCGAACGCAATGTTAGCAATCTGGGGCGCCACAACCTGCTGATCCCAGAAGACTTCGGTGGTCGCTGGCAGAACTGAGAGGGCCGCTGTTGTCAGGGGCTCTGCCCCCGCCGCCCTACGGGCGTCTCCCCCGGGATATTTTTAGCCAGATGAAGACCGGATCCGTTTTTCATCTGGCCCCAAATATCCCGGAGCGCGAGGCAGAGCCTCGCAAAATGACAATCCGTCAAAAACCCCTTTCCAAACCCAATGAATCAAGCTAAGGACGCGGCTTCACGCGGGCATACAGCCTTGGAGGATGCCCGCCCTAACATTGGAGAATTATCATGGCTGGAGAGATTCCTGATCTCGTAGCTCTGGAACGGACGGGGACAGGCAAGGGCGCCGCTCGTCAGGCACGCCGCGACGGCATGGTTCCGGGCATTGTTTTTGGTGGCGACAAAGAGCCGCTGCCGATCCAGATCCCGTTCAACGTCCTGTTCAAGCGTCTGAAAGCCGGCCGGTTCAAGTCGACCCTGTGGAACCTGAAGGTTGAAGGCCACGAAGACGTCCGCGTCATCTGCCGCGACGTTCAGCGTGACGTCGTCAAAGACCTGCCGACCCACCTGGACCTGATGCGCCTGCGCCGGACCACCAAGATCGCTCTGTTCATTCCGGTTGAGTTCATCAACGAAGAAGAAGCGCCCGGCATCAAGAAGGGCGGCGTTCTGACCGTTGTTCGTCCGGAAGTCGAACTGATGTGCACCGCCGGTGAAATTCCTGAAAAGATCACCGTCGATCTGACCGGTCTGAACATCAACGACGTTGTGACGATTTCGTCGGTTGACCTGCCGGCCGGCACCAAGCCGACCATCGACCGTGACTTCGTGATCGCGAACATTTCGGCTCCGACCGGTCTGACGTCCAGCGACGATGAAGACGGCGAAGAGGGCGAAGTTGCAGCCGACGAAGTCGAAGTAATCGGCGCTGAAGAATAATTTCGGAACCTTTTGGTTCTGGATATGAAACGGGGTTCTTTCAGAGCCCCGTTTTTCTTTTGGCCGGGCGGGACTGGAAAGGCGGTGGCGAACCGTGCGATGAACCTGATACGTATTCAGGTATTGGCCCGCGACATGTAAGGACGAAATGATGAAGCTGTTTGTCGGCCTGGGGAATCCCGGTTCAAAATACTCTGGAAACCGTCACAACATCGGCTTCATGGCACTGGACCGCATCGCCGAGGATCACGGGTTTGGTCCCTGGCGTTCAAAGTTTCAGGCCGAGGTCTGCGAAGGTCGTCTCGGCACGGACAAAATTCTGCTGCTGAAACCGCAAACCTTCATGAACCGATCCGGCCAGTCCGTTGGTGAAGCGATGCGGTTTTACAAGCTCGAGTCGGTTGACGTGACCGTCTTTCATGATGAACTGGACCTGGCCCCCGGAAAGGTGCGGGTCAAGGCCGGCGGTGGTCACGCGGGGCATAACGGGCTGCGATCCATCCACGAACACATCAGTCCTGCCTATGACCGGGTACGGCTAGGGATTGGCCATCCGGGGCGCAAGGAAATGGTCTCGGCCTATGTGCTAAGCGATTTTGCCAAGGCTGACGCCAACTGGCTGGAAGACGTCCTGCGGGGCGTTTCGGACGGGGCCCAATATCTTGCCGAAGGGGAAAGCGGGAAATTCATGAATGCCGTGGCTTTGCGGACGGCGCCTGCGCGGTCGTCAAAGACACCGGAAAAGCCCACACCAAAAGCCGCGACCGACCCTGAGCCTATTCCGGCTCCGGATGACCGGTCACCGATGCAAAAGCTGTTGGACAAGTTTCGGTAAATCACCTGCTGCCGCAACGTTCGGATTGCGAAAGGTCCCGGACCTCTTTTCTATTGTGTTGATCAGGTGGAGGGGACGAATGAGAACTGTATTCAGATGGCTGTTGCGCATTGTTCTGGCGCTGGTTTTGGCGGCCGTCGTCGTTGGCCTGTGGAAACGGGAAGAGATCGAGCGGCTTCTGGCGGTCAATTCCCTGTTCTCGGAAGAGCGGATCGTTCACAATTTCTCGCACATGAGCGACGCCTTTCTGACGGTCGATCTGCCGCGCGGGAGCGGCCCGACATGGGAACTGCCCTATGGACCGGGCTTTGATCTGCCTGAGGGAACCGATCAATGGATCGGGGAGCGCGCTGTGACATCCCTGCTGGTGATGCAGAAAGGCCAGATCCGGTTCGAAGAATACTATCTGGACACCGGCCCGGACGATCGGCGGATATCGTGGTCCGTCGCCAAAAGCTATCTGTCCGCCCTGTTCGGCCTTCTGTTGGCCGAGGGGGCAATCGACTCGCTGGACGATCCTGTGGTGAAATATGCGCCCAAACTGGCCGGCAGCGCTTATGACGGCGCCACGATCCGCAATGTCCTGAACATGGCCAGCGGCGTGACATTTGACGAGGACTATCTGGATTACAACTCGGACATCAATCGGATGGGCCGTGTCGTGGCGCTGGGCGGGGAGTTGGACGACTTCGCCGCGTCCCTGAAGGACAGCTTTGCCGCGCCGGGTGACACCTGGCAATATGTATCAATCGACACGCATGTGATCGGTATGGTCATTCGCGGCGCGACCGGGCGCAGTGTTACCGAGCTGTTGACCGAAAGGATCATTCAGCCTTTGGGGCTGGAACGCGATGGGTACTACATCACGGATGGGGCCGGTGTCGCGTTTGTTCTTGGCGGGTTGAACTTTACAACACGCGACTTTGCCCGGTTCGGACAGATGATACTGCAAGACGGTTCCCGAAGCGGCGAGCAGATTGTTCCCGCCGACTGGATTACCGAGTCGACATGGCCAAGTGCCCCAACCGAAACCGGCAAGATCGGCTATGGATATCAATGGTGGATCCCCAAAAACGCGCATGAGGGCGAATTTCTGGCGCGCGGCGTCTATGGGCAATACATCTATTTCGATCGGCCGCGGGATGTCCTGATTGTCACCACCGGAGCCGATCGCAAATTCCGCGAACCCGGTGTCAGCGATCAGAATATAGAAATGTTCCGCAAGATCGCCCAAACCCTGTAGGATGCCTCTATGCAAAAACAGGACAGCATCAATGTGCTGGGGGGTGTCCTTGCCCCCTGTTCGCGTGATCCGCTGACCGGATTCTTCCGGGACGGGGCCTGCAATACCTGCCCCGAAGACCAGGGCAGCCATACGGTTTGTGCTGTTATGACAGCCGAATTCCTCGCCTATTCCAAATATGTCGGAAATGACCTGAGCACCCCACGCCCCGAATTCGATTTCGCGGGCCTCAAGCCCGGCGATACCTGGTGTCTGTGTGCGGGTCGGTTCCTGCAGGCCCATGACGAGGGCTGCGCCCCGAGGGTTCATCTTGAGGCCACGCATCAGCGCGCATTGGACATTGTGCCGCTGGACATCCTTCAACAGCACAAAGCCGGGTCCTGACCCTTCGTCGGTCTTTAGAATCCGTTTCGGCTTATTTTTTAGAAAAAGAAGTCCCGGACGGATCCGGGACTTCAAGGATTCAATCGGTCAGAAGTTGATCTGCCACGTCAGATCGACGCTGTAGCTTTCAAATCCGCTTTCGCCGATGCCGTCGTAAAACACACCTGCCGCAAGCAGGCTGTTGTTCTGCAACCTGTAATCAAGACCCAGATCGACCCTGCCGCGTGTGGTGTCCCCGATCGGGGCGACGCCCGGCACGGTGCCGGTGCCTGATGTGCTGCTCCAGACGCCGGACAGACCGCCCGTCAGAATCATGCTGCCACGTGCGACGGAGATCGGGTGGCTGAAATCCATTCCCAACTGAACGGTCGTCAGGCTGAAATCCTGGGCCGAAATCGGATTGCCCAGACTGTCCGCATAGGCCTCGGCATCATCGCTGACATAGCTCAGATCCAGAAGCGGCATCAGGGTCAGCGCCCCGCGCTGGATTTCGCCTGTGACCCGCGACTGCACCAGCCAGCGGTCACTGTCGAATTTGTCCGAGTATGTGCCCAGAGGCGATACCTCATTGTCAGCTTTCCCGTAAAGCGCACGTCCTTCGAAATAGATCGGATGCTCGGGCAGTTTCGCCACGACATACGGACCAACAAACCACCCGGTGCCGTCAATCTCGGACGCGCCGTTTTCGGTTTCGGCATAGTCCAACTGCAGCATCGCACCGACCAACAGGTTCTGATTAACCTGATGGTGCGCCCCGAGAACCGCCAAAGCATAGCTGCTGTCAAAGTCGTCCTGCGAACTCCAGTTGCCTGTGACATTCAGCCAGATGGGCAAGGTCGGATCGCTGGCAAAGTTCAGAAACCCGGCGCCCTGAGATACGGACGCATCGAACGCTCCCGCGCCGGACTGTTGCAGAAACCGCGTCAGGTTGGGCTGGTTGGAAACCAGGCTGTTCGCGCGGGCATTCTGAAAGGCCTGAATCAAACGCTGCGTGTTTGTTGCGGCCTGCACGGTTGTAACAGTGTTCGACGCCAGATTAAGATTGCCTGCGGCGTCGGTGAAAACTCCGGCCGGAACCGAAAGCTCGATCGTACCATTGTTCTGCGGTGTCAGTGTGGCAACGTAATCGACACCCGAACCGGTCATGGTCGCGGTTGCGTTCACCACCAAAAGATCACTGGCAACAAAGTCGGTGCTGGGTTCGCTGAGGGTGATTGTCGCGGTAAAGGTGCCGTTTCCTGTCGCAGTCAGCGCCCCGACCGAAGCCGTGGGCTGGGTCGTATCCACCAGCGTCCGGGTGCTGATGATCTGCGTGTTCGTCACACCCGACAGGGCCAGTTCGTATCTGTAAAGCGGCCCACCCGGGGTTTCCTGAGCCGTGAAAATGATCCCCATGTAACCGTCGGCGGCATATGTACTGTCTGCGCCGTCCTGGCTGAGAATGGTTGGGTTCAGCCAACCGAGGTTGGTCAATCCGGCCGGAGTGATGATCGGAGACGGCGTGATCCCGCCACCAAAGTAAATCGCACCGCCCGGTGCCTGGCCGCTGCCGCTGAGGGCGACAAATGCAGTCGTTGCGCCGGGGATGTTGGTAAATTGGACGGAACCGCCATTGGGTGACGCAATGGGTGTATTGAAGAAGGTAGCCCCACCAAAGGCCGCGCCTTCCTTGCTGCTGCCGAACAGAACGACTGAAACCAAACAGACAAGGCCAAGCAGCCTACTAAAAAAGGAGTTAACCATCCCAACCTCCAACAAACCCGATAGGGGCATAACACAAGGATATGCGCCTTATGACATGCCATTCCGAACGCGCAACTGAGTTCTGACACCGTCCGGGGCACATTATGATTAGCAACCAGAAGTTGCGAAGTGCCAGTGAGTTTATTCAAATTCAAAACGCTGTACAGATTCACCACATCTCAATTATTTCGCGTGTATCGAATTTGCCAGATGCGCCGAATCTGGCGCTTGCGGCAGGGATTATCCCGGCGCCTATTTGGCAAATAATGCTGAGGGTTGGCGGAAAAATCCTGGTAAAACACAGCAGCTTTCTAACCAGACCTTACAGGAGGGCTGTTTCGGCACTGCAAGCTAACCCGGCAAAAGCCAGACAATCCGCGCCAAAGCGCTTCATTTTCCGCAATTGCGAGACAGTGAAAGCAGTATGGCGACCGGGGCAGGTCCAATGATTCTCGGACCCACCGCCGTGCAACATCTGTCTGGCTTACGCTGACGAAATCAGAGGCTTAGATTGCCTCGCGGCCTTCGGTATCGGACATGTCAAAGTTCAGGTATTTCGCAACCGTCTGAACATCCTTGTCGCCGCGTCCGCACATGTTCATGCAGATCAGGTGATCGTTAGGCAGTTCCGGGGCAATCTTCATCACATGGGCCAGTGCGTGGCTGGGTTCGAGTGCCGGGATGATGCCTTCGGTTGCGCAGCACAGCTGGAACGCTTCCAGCGCCTCTTTGTCCGTGATCGAGACATATTGCGCACGCCCTACCTCGTGCAGCCATGAATGTTCTGGCCCGATGCCTGGGTAGTCCAGACCAGCGGAAATGGAATAGCCTTCAAGAATCTGGCCGTCGTCATCCTGCAGCAGATAGGTTCGGTTGCCATGCAAAACGCCCGGACGACCACCGGTCAGAGAAGCGCAATGCTCCATCTTTTCGTTCACGCCTTTACCGCCCGCCTCGACGCCGATGATATTCACGGACTTGTCGTCGAGAAATGGGTAGAACAGGCCCATCGCGTTCGACCCACCACCGATGGCGGCGATGATCGTATCGGGCAGACGGCCTTCGGCCTTCATCATCTGTTCCTTGGCTTCCTTGCCGATGATCGACTGAAAATCGCGCACCATCGCCGGATACGGGTGCGGACCAGCAACCGTTCCAATGCAGTAGAACGTATCGCGCACGTTGGTCACCCAGTCGCGCAGCGCGTCGTTCATTGCATCTTTCAGTGTCCCGCGACCGGAAGTCACAGGGATCACCTCGGCCCCCAGCAGGCGCATGCGGAACACGTTCGGAGCCTGACGCTGCACGTCATGGGCCCCCATGTAGACCACGCACTTCAATCCGAACTTGGCGCAGACGGTGGCGGTGGCTACGCCGTGCTGCCCTGCCCCGGTTTCAGCGATGATCCGGGTCTTGCCCATGCGCCGCGCCAGAATGATCTGGCCCAGCACGTTGTTGATCTTATGCGCGCCGGTGTGGTTCAGCTCGTCACGCTTCAGGTAAATCTTTGCACCACCCAGATGTTCGGTCAGGCGTTCCGCGAAGTACAGCGGCGACGGGCGGCCAACATAGTTGGCCCACAGATCGTCCATCTCGGCCCAGAAGGTCGCATCGTCCTTGGCCTTCTCATATTCCTCTTCCAGCGACAGGATCAGGGGCATCAGCGTTTCGCTGACGAACCGTCCGCCGAAGATGCCGAAACGGCCCTGTTCGTCGGGCCCGGACATGAAGGAATTGAAAAGATCGTTGGCCATGGGTGTCTCCCTCGTCGTACCCGTTGTTCATAGGAGGTGGCGGCGGGATTTGCCATGGCAAAACGTATCATTCAGCCGCATGAACATGCTGAGACCAAACCCGCAGCGCCTGGTCTCTGCTTGGCACGGCAATACAGTTGAAATGATGGAACTCATGCACCTCCGCCAACCGGGAGGCCGCCTGCACAACGCGCCGATGCGGGCCGGACTGGGCGAATGTCAGCATGGCCTCGGCGTCGTGCCAGACGCTCAGCGAAAAATACAGGCCCTGATGTGGGAACAGTTCCACCCGCAGGCACAGCGGATCGTCACGGGCCTGCAAATAAGCCTGGCGCGCGCGCCAGAAGAACTCGGGCGCGTGATACCAGTTTTTCAGGGCAACTCCACCGATTGCGGCCAGCATCCATTCATACTCCTTGACAGGAGATACGCGATGGCGGCCCGATCAGATCACCGGGTGGCTTCGATAAAGGCGTTGATCAGGCCCGAATCCTTGATCCCCGGAGCACTTTCAACACCTGAGGCGACATCTACCTGCCGTGCTCCCGTCATCCGAATGGCCTCGGCCACGTTTTCCGGGTTCAAACCGCCGGCCAGCATCCATGGCTTACGCCAGTATTTGCGCCCAGCCAGCAACCGCCAGTCAAACGCCAGCCCGTTACCGCCCGGCAAGACCGCGTTCTTGGGGGCTTTGGCATCAATCAGAAGCTGGTCCGCGACGTCGCTGTAGATATCGATTGCGGCCAGATCTTCGGCATCTGCCACACCGATGACCTTCATCACCGGCAAGCCGTAACGTTCCTTGACCTCGCGCACACGCTCAGCACTTTCGCTGCCGTGCAATTGCAACATATCGAAGGGCGCCGCCTGAGTGATACTGTCCAGCAGATCGTCCGAGGGGTTCACGACCAGGGCCACCTTGGCCACGCCAACCGGCACGTCAGCCATCAACGCAGCCGCCTGTTCGGGCGTGACATACCGGGGCGACTTGGGAAAGAAGTTGAATCCCAGGTATCGTGCACCAGCATCTACGGCCGCGCGCACCTGAGCCGGGGCGGTCAGGCCGCAGATTTTCACACTAATTTCAGTAGACATGCCGCTTAGCTGGCCTCGTCCAGCAGAGCCAGAACCTCATCCTGACCTTGATTCTGCTTTTTCTTGAGCTTCTTGACCTCACGCTCAAGTTTGCGCACTTCGCCTTTGCTGGCCGTCGCGTCGCGGCGGTGCTTGTGTTCGCGCAGCCACTCCCAAAGAAAGCCTATGACCAGCCCGGCAACCACGCCCCCAAGAACAACTAGGAACAGCGGCAACGAGGTGCTGAGGTTGAAGCCAGCCAGCTCGGACAAGGCATCCGGCATAAGCTTGAGTTCAACCATTTCGCGATTGGCCAGCGAAATCGAGATCAGGGTGATCCCGAGGACCGCAAGAAAAGCATATCGAATGTAGCGCATCATAAGGTCAGGCTTTACCGTTCAAACGGTCCCTTAGCAACTTGCCTGTCTTGAAAAACGGTACACATTTTTCCTCGACCTGCACGGTCTCACCGGTTCTGGGATTGCGGCCGACGCGCGCGTCCCGCTGTTTGACAGAAAAAGCGCCAAATCCGCGCAGTTCGACCCGGTCGCCACGGGCCATAGCATCGGTCACTTCCTCGAAAACGGTATTCACGATCCGTTCAACGTCACGCTGATAAAGATGCGGGTTCTCGTCGGCGATTTTCTGAATCAATTCTGAACGGATCATAGGCATTACCCTCCCAGGCGACCGGATTACCATGTCTATTGTTTTGGACAGTATAAGAAAAAACGCTGAACGGGGGAACGCAAACTCCGCGTGCCGAGGCATCATTTTGCCATATTCTCACGCAATTTTTTGCCTGCGAGCCTGATTCCGGGCTCCAAGGAACGCCTGTTGCCCGAGTTGGGCCTGGAAATCAGAACATGTTGATTCGCAACAAAAACGGCCCCGCACTGACGTGCGGGGCCGAAATTCGACTGCTTCGAACAGCCTGAGGTTTAGTCGCCGGATTTCAGCGCCGCACCCAGGATATCGCCCAGCGATGCGCCCGAGTCGGAGGAACCGTACTGTTCCACGGCCTCTTTCTCTTCGGCAATCTCGCGTGCTTTGATCGACAGGCCCAGACGGCGAGTCTTGCTGTCGACGTTGGTGACGCGGACGTCGACCTTGTCACCGGTCGAGAAACGCTCGGGGCGCTGCTCGGCACGGTCACGCGACAGATCCGAACGGCGGATGAAGGACTTCATGCCCTCATATTCCACCTCGATGCCGCCATCTTCGATCGCGGTGACTTCAACGGTGATGACCGAGCCACGCTTCACACCGCCCACGGCTTCGGCGAACTTGTCACCGCCCAGGGCTTTGATCGACAGCGAGATACGCTCTTTTTCCACGTCAACTTCCGAAACGACGGCCGAAACCATGTCGCCTTTGCGGTAGTTCTGGATCGCATCCTCGCCACGCTCGTCCCAGGACAGGTCGCTGAGGTGAACCATGCCGTCGATGTCGCCTTCGAGGCCAATGAACAGACCGAATTCGGTGATGTTCTTGACTTCGCCTTCGACCTCGGTGCCCTCGGGGTGTGTTTCTGCAAACACTTCCCATGGGTTGCGCTGAGTCTGCTTCAGGCCCAGAGACACGCGACGCTTGGCGCCGTCGATTTCCAGAACCATGACGTCGACTTCCTGGCTGGTCGAAACGATCTTGCCGGGGTGGACGTTTTTCTTGGTCCAGGACATCTCGGACACGTGCACCAGACCTTCGACACCAGCTTCCAGCTCGACGAACGCGCCGTAGTCGGTGATGTTGGTGACGCGACCCTGATGGACCGAGCCCAGCGGGTACTTGGCAGCAACCAGATCCCACGGATCTTCCTGCAGCTGCTTCATGCCCAGGCTGATGCGGTGGGTCTCTTTGTTGATCTTGATGACCTGAACCTTGATGGTTTCGCCGATCGTCAGGATCTCGGACGGGTGGTTCACACGGCGCCATGCCATGTCGGTGACGTGCAGCAGGCCGTCAACGCCGCCCAGGTCAACAAATGCACCGTATTCGGTGATGTTCTTGACGACACCCTCGACGGTCTGACCTTCGGACAGGTTGCCGATAACCTCGGCGCGCTGTTCGGCACGCGATTCTTCCAGGATAGCGCGGCGCGAAACAACGATGTTGCCACGGCGGCGGTCCATTTTCAGAATCTGGAACGGCTGCTTCAGACCCATCAGCGGGCCAGCGTCGCGCACGGGGCGGACGTCAACCTGCGAGCCGGGCAGGAACGCAACTGCGCCACCCAGATCGACGGTGAAGCCACCTTTGACGCGACCGAAGATTGCACCTTCGACGCGCTGGTCGTCTGCATATGCTTTTTCCAGACGGTCCCATGCCTCTTCACGGCGGGCCATCTCGCGCGAGATGACGGCTTCGCCACGGGCGTTTTCTGCGGCACGCAGGTATACTTCGACCTCGTCACCAACAGCGATTTCAGGAGCTTCGCCGGGATTTGCGAATTCTTTCAGATCAACGCGGCCTTCCATTTTGTAGCCGACGTCGATGATGGCCTGACCGGCTTCAATCGCCAGAATCTTGCCTTTGACAACAGAACCCTCTTCGGGTGTGTCCATTTCGAAGCTTTCATTAAGGAGGGCTTCGAATTCCTCCATGGATGCGTTAGCCATGTGGCGTTGTTTTCCTTTACATACGTTTTTACTGGCCGAGCGGTTGTCTCCGCCGGTCTTGTTTCATGACGTCTTCGGACGTGATCCGGGGCGCATCCGATTACACAAACACAAAGGGCCGAGGTGACCCGGCCCTGCTCAGATACGTCATCCGGACGTTGACCGCCCTTGTACAGACAGCGCGCGTATAGGCGGATTTGCTGACCGGCGCAAGTGGAAAGCCCATATTTCCAAGGTAAATGGCCTATTGGGCGCGATCCTGCCGCCCCGGCTGATCGAATTTTGGCTTCCAGATCCGGGCGTCCCGCTTCAGCATTGCCCTTTCAATTGCATCCAGCCGGGTTTTCGCCGCTTCCGGATTATGGGTTCCGCCTGCACGAATCCAGATCCGCTTTGCGGAAGCCGGGCTCCACGGAAGGCAGGCGGCTGCAAGCCACTGACGCAATTCAGGCGGCAGCGCGTCATAAGCCCGCATTGGTGAACCGCCTCTTATCCTGCGATGGAGACTGGTGTTTTGATTTCGCCGCCTGTGCCTGCCCCGGCTGACACCCCCAGAGGAAGTCGCGCCCATATTTCCGCCTTTGCTTAAAAACAAATCGATATGTTATGACATTACATTTCGTGCAGAAGGACGCAACTGCGCAAATGGCCCCAAATCACTTTCCCGGAATGTCGCAATCAAACCTGCGACCAGGCCCGACCCGACGGTATGAAGTGAGGCGGAGGACCCCATGACTCAGCAAAATACGAATTTTCTTGTCATCATTTCGGACGAACATCGCAAGGATGCCATGGGTTGCGCAGGGCACCCGATCGTAAAAACTCCGCATCTGGATGCGCTGGCCGCACGGGGCACGATGTTCCGGGCCGCCTACACGCCGTCGCCAATGTGTGTCCCGACCCGCGCAGCGCTGGCCACAGGTGAATGGGTGCACCGCACCGGCAATTGGGACAGCGCCTCGCCCTACGCCGGAGACCCCCGCAGCTGGATGCGGCAGCTGCGCGACGCCGGGCGCGAAGTGGTTTCCATCGGCAAACTTCATTTTCGGTCGGCCGACGATGACAACGGGTTTTCGGAAGAAATCATTCCAATGCACGTGGTCGGCGGCGTCGGATGGCCCGTCGGTCTGCTACGGGAAAACCCACCGCCTTACGATTCAGCCGCTGAACTGGCAGGCGACGTAGGTGCCGGCAGCAGCACCTATACCGAATACGACAGGGGCGTCACAAACGCCGCCGAGGCTTGGCTGGCGGATCCCAAGCGCCGCGAGCAGCCCTGGGCCGCCTTTGTTTCGCTGGTCAGCCCGCATTACCCGCTGACCTGCCCTGAGGAATGGTACAACCTTTACGACCCCGCCGACATGGACCTGCCGGTCGGTTACGGCGAAGGCCTGCCTGACCATGAAGAGCTGCGCAATATCGCCGCCTTCTTCAACTACGAGGACTATTTTGATGAACAGAAGATGCGCGAAGCAAAGGTTGCCTATTACGGCCTGACCTCGTTCATGGATCACTGCGTCGGCCGCGTGGTTGCCGCGCTGGATTCCAGCGGACAATTGGACAATACCGTTATCCTATATGTGTCGGACCATGGCGACATGATGGGGGATCAGGGTTTCTGGACCAAGATGGTCATGTACGAAGCCAGCGCCGGTGTGCCTATGATCGCTGCCGGTCCCGGTATTCCCGCAGGCCGCACCGCTTCGACCTGCACAAACCTGACCGATATAGCCGCCACCGCCCGCGAGGTCTGTGGTGTTGCCGATGACGAAGGGAACGCCGGCCAGCCCGGCCTGTCGCTGCGTACCATCGCCAATGCGCCTGACGACCCGAACCGTACCGGTTTCAGTGAGTACCATGATGGCGGTTCAAAAACCGGCAGTTTCATGGTGCGCTGGGGCCGCTGGAAATATGTCCACTACGTTGGTCAACCACCGCAGTTATTCGATCTGGAAACCGACCCGCACGAACTGGTGAACCGCGCGGTGGATCGGGTAAACGACCCCGACGTTGCCGCCGCGCTGGCTGAGGGTGCGCGCCGCTTGCACGAAATCTGCGATCCGGAGGAGATCAACGCCCGCGCTTTTGCCGACCAGCGCCGCAAGATCGAAGCGCTGGGAGGGGAAGACGCTTGCCGCACGGCCTTCGTGTTCAACCATACGCCGACGCCGACCGAACAGGACGAGATGCGCGAGGGATCCGCGCTATAGCGTCAGATCACTTCGCTCGGCGGCTCCGATAATGGCGGTCCTCATAACACCCGAGTGAACGCAACAGGGGCAGAGTTTCGAAGCTCTGCCCCTCATAAGTCCTTCCAACCCCTCTTTCTGAGAGGCGGGGAATTTTAGAACAGCTGCAAATCCTTCGCGCCGCTTTGGATTTCGGCAAAATTGGGCATGTTGTGGATCACCGCCGGAGCAGGGACCGCACCCGGCATGGCCACTGTAGGTTTCACTGCAGCTGCCTTTCCAAAGGCTGGTCTCTCCAGTTCTCCCCGGATATCGCGCAGCAGCGTTTTGTGATCCGGCATCGTTTTGAGGATCTGTGCAAGGTGCCCCTTCGCGCCCTTCCACCACTGGAACCAAATCGGTCGGTTCAACGGTCGCAGCCGATCACGGATGCCTTCACCATAGCCCGTATCATAGACCTGCTTGCCCAAAAGAACCGTCTGATAGACCCGGTGGTCAAACAGCGTTGCAAACTCGACATCGTGCTGCATCGGAAGCCGGTGCTGCCACAATTTCAGGTTTTCGGCCAACCGATCCGGTACTTTCATCTCGGTGCGTGCATCGATCCAGTATTGGTCGTCCGTGCGGTTGCCCAGTTGGTAATGCAGACAGATGAATTCCAGAACTTCGCCATAAAGCTTGTCCATCTGCCGATTATACCTGGCGCGCAAGGACGGCTCCATGTCGCGTGTGGGCAGGTGTTCGGCGAACCAGCGTACTGCATGATCAATCATATGGATCGCGGTACTTTCCAATGGCTCAATAAAACCACCGGAAAGACCGATCGCCACACAGTTTTTGACCCAGGCGTTGCGGACGCGACCGATACGCATCGGGATCACACGTGGCGTCGCCCCCTTGCCGCTGTCCCCCAGCCATTCGAGGTATTCATCCGCCGCCTGATCATCCGTGCGGTGTGCCGACGAGAACACATAACCGGTGCCCACACGGTTATAAAGCGGCACCCGCCATGTCCACCCTGCGCCCAGTGCGGTAGACCGCGTAACGCTTTCGATCTTTTCCGGGTTGGGATGCTCGATCTGCAACGCCATGGCGCGGTCGTTTGGCAGATAATCCGAATAATCCATAAACGGCTCGCCAAGTGCCTTGTTGATGATCAACCCGCGAAAACCGGTACAATCGACGACCATCTCGACGTCATGGCGGCCTTTGCGGTCCAACATCAGGTGGCTGACATTGCCCTTTTCATCCAGCTCTACTGACTGCACTTCATCCTGTATATGCTCCACACCACGCTTGGTGCAGACCTTGGTCAGCATGCCTGCGAACTTTACGGCATCCAGATGATACGCATAGCCAAAGCGCTGCTCAAATTCCGGCTGACCCAGTTGCCGTGCGCCTTTACACAATCGGGCCAGATCATCGTGTGGCGAGATTGATTGCGTAAAGTCCCGATCCCCATTGCCAAAGCGCAGGAAATATTCGGCGGCCTCCAACCCCTCCAGCATCTGACCATGGGCAAAAGGGTTCACGTAGTCGATGCGATTGCCCTTGGTGTCCTTGTTCCAGTTGCAGAATTTCACACCCAGCTTGAACGATGCGTTGGTCTCGCGGAAAAAATCCCGCTCTGAAATGCCCGCCTGGCGGAGCGTGACGGGCATGCGCGGAACCGTGGCTTCGCCAACACCAACGGTGGCGATATTCGGGCTTTCGATCAGGCAGATACGCGGGCGATCCTTGGGTGCTGACGTGCGTGAAAGCACCATTTCCAGGATCAAGGCGGTCATCCAACCAGCCGTACCACCACCTACGATGGTGATTTTACTTAAACGATTATTCATGTATTTCTGTCCCTGTTGGCTTGGGGGATTTTTTGGCTGCCTGCCCTTTTTTGTTTTTGGGCTTGTGTGGCAGCCTTCCCTTTTCGCTGCGGGAAACTATAGCAGTTTTCCTGCTTTCAGCTAGAGCCTATGAAAATATGGCATTCAGACCCGTCCATGCGTCCGAAATCGCAACGGAAAACACTCATCGTTTTGCTCCCGGCACCACATGAAACCATGGCGCGCCAGTCGCCACGGTGCTGTACATCGTCTTCAGAACGTGGGTCCCTGCGAAACAGGGCAGTATCAGGAAAAAACCCATTTCGGGCGCGGATCAGATTTCCTCGCCCTTCTTCAAAAGCTCTTCGATCAGGGCGCGCTGCAGGTCGGTACTGTCGCCGCCTCCGAACTCTGCCGCACCACCGGTATAAAGGGTGCCGTAGGTCGCGGCGATGTTCACAGTCTGGGCCAGCCCCGAGATCAACTGGTCTTTTCTCAGTGAAGACAACGGGTGGATGAACGCAGCCCACAAAGTGCCATTGGCGATCGCGTAACGCGCATCCAGCGTACTGTCGAAATTGGCCTGCATCATGCGCCGCAGATCATCATCCGACAGCCCCTCGGCACTGCGGATCGGGACCATGGCGCGCATCCGATCGGCATGAATGTCTGTCACCACCAACATCGGATAATCCGCAACCGTCATCTGAAATCCGGGGCCCTGCGGTTGCGCTTCTGGGTCAATCGCAAAGATGATCTTGCCCAGACGCTCGTAATCCATTGCCGGCTCGGGTGCCTGCCTGTCCTGAGCCGCCAGTCCTCCGGCCAGAAAAATCAGCAATACGGCTAGTCGGATCATGGCACTTCTCCTGCAGGCTATTCCTTCACAATAGAAAGCCACCTTTTCACTGGCCAAACAAAGCTTGGTGAAGAGTATTCCCGGCAAGCCCTATCTTTGAACGATCTGCAAAATCTGACGGCCTTACTGCGATAGTTCGTACAAGAACAGCCGCCTATCTTTGTTTCAGCGGTTGGCGCACCAGCCAGCCCGAACCTGAACACGAAAGGAAATGCAATGAAAAATCTGGTCCTGACCACCCTGATCGCAACCCTGCCGCTGATCGCTGCCCCGGCCTTTGCCGCCGATGAAATCAACGTTTCGAACGGCATCTCGGCAGCGGGCGCACCTTTGGCGGCCCATGGCGTCGATCTGGTCGCGCTGGTCAATGACGGCAACCCGGTAGAGGGTTTTGCAACCCATTCCGCCACCTACGACGGAGCGTCGTACTACTTCACCAGCGCCGCGAACCGCGAAGCGTTCGAGGCCAACCCGGCCGCCTATCTTCCGCAGCATGGCGGATTCTGCTCGTATGGCGTGTCCGTGGGCAAGAAGTTCGACGGCGACCCGGATCAGTATCTGGTGGCTGATGGAAAACTGTACCTGTTCCTGAACGCCGATACCCGCGCTGCGTTCCTGAAGGACGTCACCGCCACGGCAAAAACAGCTGACGACCAGTGGGCAAGCATCAAAAGCATCGCCGTCGGCGAACTGTAATCAGGCAGCCCGCGGCACTACGGTGTCGCGGGTCGCCTTTGTTTGATGACCTCTATGGCCTGTTCCAATGCAGCTTCGATACTCAGATCAGAGGTATCGAGCAGAACCGCGTCATCTGCGGGCCTCATCGGCGCCGCGCTGCGTTCCGCATCCCGCGCGTCACGCTCCCGTACATCCGCCAGGACCTGATCGCGTGTGACATCAGCCCCTTTTGCGCTGAGTTCAAGATAGCGACGCTCTGCTCGCACCTCGGCACTGGCGGTGACGAACAGTTTCACTTCCGCCGCCGGACATATCACGGTTCCGATATCGCGGCCGTCCAGCACGGCCCCTCCCGCCCGGCGGGCAAAGGTGCGCTGGAAATCCACCAACGCGGCGCGCACTTCGGGGATCACCGCAACTTTCGAGGCCGCCTGTGCAATCTCGGCCGTTCGCAGATCACCCTGAGCCAGTTCTTCAGCGGTCAACGCAAGCGCCGCCGCAACCGGGTCCACACCAACCAGCGTGTGCCTGCCCACGGCACGATACAGCAGCCCCGTGTCCAGATGCGCAAAGCCAAAATGTTCAGCGACACCTTTGGAAATCGTGCCCTTACCCGCCGCCGCAGGACCGTCTATGGCGACCGTAAAACTCATGTACGCTCGACCTTCGCCCCCAAGGCCGCCATAAGTGGTTCGAAAATCGGGAATGAGGTCGCGATTGGGCCGCCGTCATCGACAGATACCGGAGATTTCGCACCCATGCCCATGACCATAAAGGACATGGCAATGCGGTGGTCGAGAAAGCTCTCACATGTGCCGCCGCCTGGGACGTTACCGATGCCGAGGCCCTCGACCGACCACCAGTCGTCGCCCTCGTCCACTGTCACGCCATTGGCGCGCAGCCCGCGCGCCATGGCGTCGATGCGATCGCTTTCCTTGACGCGCAGTTCCTTGACGCCGCCCATCATCATGGTGCCGGTGGCATTGGCCGCTACCACAGACAGCACCGGGTATTCGTCGATCATCGAGGCCGCGCGTTCCGGTGGCACGTTGATGCCCTTCATGTTGGGTGAATATTTGGCGCGCAGATCGGCGACTGGTTCGCCGCCCTCTTCGCGCTCATTCTCATATGTCAGGTCTGCGCCCATCTCGCGCAAAGTCGTGAACAGCCCCGCACGGGTCGGGTTCAGACCGATACCCGGAACCAGTACGTCAGAACCGGGCGTGATCAGCGCCGCGCAAACCGGGAAGGCCGCGCTGGACGGATCCCGCGGAACGGCAATAACCTGCGGCTTCAACTCGGGGCGACCGGTCAGCGTGATCACGCGACCCTCGTCCGTGTCCTCAACCGTAATCTCCGCTCCGAAACCGGCCAGCATCCGTTCGGAATGGTCGCGGGTGGCTTCTTTTTCGATCACCACGGTCTTGCCCGGTGCGTTCAGACCGGCCAGCAGGACGGCCGACTTGACCTGAGCCGAGGGGACGGGAACTTCGTAGCGAACCGGCACTGGCTCGGCCGCGCCCACGATTGTCATCGGCAGACGCCCGCCGGAACGACCGACAGATTGCGTGCCAAACAGCGCCAGCGGATCGGTGACCCGCGCCATGGGACGCTTGTTCAGGCTGGCGTCGCCGGTAAAGGTCGCGGTGATAGGCGACGTCGCCATCGCCCCCATGATCAGGCGCACTCCGGTGCCCGAGTTGCCGCAGTCGATAACCTGATCGGGCTCGGCAAAGCCGCCAACCCCGACGCCATGCACGGTCCATTCGCCGCCGCCGTGATCCGTGACTTCGGCCCCAAAGGCCCGCATGGCCTTGGCGGTGTCCAGAACATCCTCGCCCTCCAGCAAACCCGAAATTCTTGTTTCGCCAACCGCCATCGCGCCCAGAATCAGCGACCGATGCGAGATCGACTTGTCGCCGGGCACCTCTGCCGTGCCGGTCAGCGGGCCGCAGGGATGCGACGTCATCGGGATGGGCGTTCCGTGTCCGGACATGGGGTCTCCTTTTGCGCTATCAGTGCTCAAGCCGATTAGCGAATTGGGGCCGGTTGGTCCAGCGGCAATGCGACCGCAAGATTGAACAGAATTTGGGGCATCAGCAAGTTTCAGGCTATTGTGGCGACATTTAGGACGCATTCGTTTTGATTCACACAAATCACTCCGAGGTCTAATCATGTCACAGCTTCGATCCATGCTTTCCAAGGGAACCGAAACCTACTTTCAGCCCGAAGACCCCTTGAAGACTGACAGTGTTCTGCAGATGCGCCTGGCCTTTCTGGTCGGGTTGGTCGCCTTCGGCCTGCCAATAATTCTTGCCAGTGGCGCAATATTTGGCGGCAGCTGTTTTCGTGACAGCATCAGCCACTTTTATTACGCCCAGTTTCTGGGGGCGATTTTTGTCGGATTACTGATATTCATCGGTGGTTTTCTGATCGCTTATACCGGTGACCACTGGCTTGAGGATCTTGGGTCCTTTATTGCCGGATTAGGTGCCTGCTTTGTTGCGGTATTCCCGACAAGCGGGTCTGGCTGCGAAGAACCGGTCAGCTTCCAGTCGCGTATTTTTGCCGATGTGAACCAAACACCGCCACCGGTCTTGTCTGACCCCGATCCCGAAGCATTTTTCACGCTGTTTTCCGGTGCCCCGCATTTGCATGCCTGGTCTGCCGGTATCTTGTTTATCTATCTGGGCCTTTATTGTCTGTTTGTTCTGCGCCGCGTGGTTCCCGAGCGTCACATCAAAAACGGTCAATTGATCGAGACAAAAAGACGGCGCAACACGTTGTATACGTTGTGCGGCATCACGATCCTGCTGTGTGTTCTGGTGCTGGGAATTATCGCGTTTTCCGGCGAAGGCGCCCAGAGAGGGTGGAAGTCCCACAATCTGACCTTCTTTGTGGAAACCATCGCGCTTTGGGCGTTCGGGCTGGCGTGGTTTGCCAAAGGCAGGGCCTTTCCCAACCTGCGGGACCCCGCGCCTTAGCGCTCAGGTTTTGCGGAACGTCAGGTAATGCGGTGTACGCCCCTCCCGCAGGGCTTTTTGTTCATACCGGGTGGAAATCCAGTCGTCCCATGGCGTACGCCAGTCCTGCGGGCGTTCCGCCAACCATTCGAAACCGGCGCGCGGAACTTCCTCGAGTGTCTGCCGCACAAAGTCCGGAATGTCGGTCGCCACGCGAAAAATCGACCCCGGCTTGAGGGTGCGCGCCAAGGGTTCCAGATGTTCAGGCGTGACGAAGCGGCGGCGGTGGTGCCGGGTTTTCGGCCACGGGTCCGGGTAAAGCAGAAAGGCGCGCGAGATGCTTGCCTCGGGCAGCACGTCGAACAAATCACGCGCATCGCCGGGATGGATGGCGAGATTCTCAACCTCGGCCCGGCGAATTTTCCCCAGCAGCATGGCAACGCCGTTAATGTAGGGCTCGGCCCCGATGATGCCGACACCGGGGTTGTTTTGGGCCTGATGAACCAGGTGTTCACCGCCGCCAAACCCGACTTCAAGCCAGACGTCCCGGCCGCCAAACAGCGCCTGCAAGTCCAGAGGGTTCCGTTCGGGGTTGGTGTCCCAGTCAACCGCACCAGGTGACAATGCTGCGAGGTCTTCATTCAGATAGGTCTTTTGGCTGGGCTTCAGGGTCTTGCCCTTGAAGCGGCCATAGAAGTTTCTGCGCGGGCGTTGCGGGGTCTCGGTGCTCATGGCGGTGCCCATACTGCCCGCGCCCGGGCATTGCAAGGGTCAGAGGGCGAAGGCCAGACCCTACACCCCCGAGGTGTCTTCAAACAAAAAAGAACGCGCCCTGATGGGCGCGTCCCCCGTTAATTTCCGGTCAGACCGCGGCTTTCAGCGCATCCACCAAGTCGGTGCGCTCCCAACTGAAACCGCCATCCGCCTCCGGCTCGCGCCCGAAATGGCCGTAGGCTGCGGTGCGTTGGTAGATCGGTTTGTTCAGTTCCAGATGCGTCCGGATACCGCGTGGCGTCAGGTCCATGACCTGCCCGACGGCATTTTCTATCGCTGCATCCTCGATCTCGCCAGTGCCGTGAGTATCGGCATAGATAGACAGGGGTTTTGAAACACCGATCGCATAGCTCAACTGGATTGTGCAGCGCTCGGCCATTCCGGCGGCAACGACGTTTTTGGCCAGATAGCGCGCGGCATAGGCTGCCGAGCGGTCGACCTTGGTCGGATCCTTGCCCGAAAACGCCCCGCCCCCATGCGGCGCGGCGCCGCCATAGGTGTCCACAATAATCTTGCGACCCGTCAGCCCCGCATCACCGTCCGGTCCGCCAATGACGAATTTACCCGTGGGGTTAACGTGCCATTCTGTGTCAGCCGACAACCAGCCTTCGGGCAGGGTTTCCCGGATGTAAGGTTCGACAATGGCGCGGATGTCGTTCGAAGACAGCGCCTCGTCCAGGTGCTGTGTCGACAATACGATGGAACTGACGCCGACCGGCTGGCCGTCGCGATAAATCACCGACAGTTGTGATTTTGCATCCGGCCCAAGCGCAGGCTCGGTGCCATTTTTGCGAACCTCCGCAAGACGACGCAGGATCGCGTGCGAGTACTGGATCGGTGCAGGCATCAGCGCAGGCGTTTCCGTGGTGGCATAACCGAACATGATCCCCTGATCACCGGCGCCTTCATCCTTGTTGCCCGACGCATCCACGCCTTGCGCGATATGCGCGGATTGTTCGTGCAGCAGGTTGGTGACTTCGACCGTTTCGTGGTGAAACTTGTCCTGCTCGTACCCGATATCCTTTACGCAGGCGCGCGCGATCTCGTCGATACGGCCCATATATTCGTGCAAACGGTCCTGATCTGAAAGACCGACCTCGCCTCCGATTACAACTCGATTGGTCGTCGCGAATGTCTCGCAGGCGACACGCGCTTCGGGTTCTTCGTTCAGAAATGCATCAAGCACAGCATCGGAGATGCGGTCGCAGACCTTGTCCGGGTGCCCTTCGGAAACAGACTCCGAAGTAAAGGTATAGTTTTGTCGGGACATGAAAGTGCTCCATTAAGATTTCCCCATCACGCCAGGAAGCCGTTGTGACAGGCATCAGGATGCATAAATCGCCCGGCCAGAAGGGTCAATCCGCATTTATGATCCGGCCCGCCTGGCAAGCAGCCAGGACACCGAAAACATGGCCAATAAAGCCAAAAGCACCGGACTATCCCCAATGCGCGAATAAAAAGTTTCCGTCAGGGGGGCCGGTAGCCGTGCATCCACGTAGCCTGCCTTCCCCAGGGGCAATGCGCTTGTGATGCGTCCCAGCGGGTCAATCATGGCCGATACTCCGGTGTTGGCTGACCGCATCATCGGCAGGCCCGTCTCAATCGCGCGCATCTGGGCCTGCGCCAGATGCTGGTAAGGGCCGGATCGTGTTCCGAACCACGCGTCGTTGGTGATTTGCAGCAGGTAATCCGCGCGCCCCGGGGCCGACAGGACGTCCTGAGTAAACACCGCCTCGTAACAGATAAGCGGCAACGCCCGGCCGAGCATGCCCGTATCCAACAGGGCTGGCCCGGGTCCGGAACTGAAACCGTTGCCCGTAGTCGTGGCCATGCCGTGAATTCCGAAACGAGCCATCAGATTCCCGAAAGGCACATATTCCCCGAATGGCGCAAGGTGATGCTTGTCATACAGCCCCTGCTGCTGGCCATCCTGATCCAGCAAGATCATGGAATTGTAGATACGGGCGCCATCACTGCGCTGGATACCCAGAACAACCGGGACACCCTGGGCGGCATCTGCGACGGCGTTCAGATAAGGTTGCGCCCCGCTCAGCCACGCCGGTACGGATGTTTCGGGCCAGACAATCAGATCGGGGCGCGGTTCAGCGGCAGTAAATTCTACCTGCCGCGCAAAAAACAGCGGCGTGAAATCCGGATCCCATTTCTGGTGTTGCGGTGCATTGGGCTGCACCAAACGCACGACGTGATCGGTGTCAGTCACATTGGGCCTGCTGAGCGCATATACCCCGGCCAGAATCGCAAGCCCAGCCGTCATCGCAATTGGCACTGCCGGGTCCCGAGTGTCTTCGCGCTTGGTCAGGCCCGCGCCCAAAGGCAGGGTGGCAAAAAGAGTCATCGCGCCCAAGCCGTAAGGCCCGATCAGCGACAGCAGTTGCGCCACAGGTGTACCGACCCATATCTGCGCCAGCCCTGCCCAGGGAAAACCTGTGAGCACATATCCGCGTGCCAGTTCCACCAATGAAATTGCGGTCGCCAGCAAACACGCCTGCAAAATCGCCGGAGCGCCGGGGTGCCGCGAGACACGAAACGCCAAAGCCCAGAACAACGCCAGCCCGCCGGCCAGGAATACCAGCGCAAAGGGCGCCATCCAGGCGTGGCGCGCGGCGTCAACCTGAAACGGCTCGACAATCCAGGACAGCGCGTGCGCGAAATAGCCGGTGCCAAAGGCCCATCCCATCCAACAGGCGCGCGCCTTTGTTTCTGTTGTCAGAAACAAAAGCGCGATCAATATCAGGGCAACCAGAGTTGCCAACCAATATCCGAACGGCGCCAGGCCAAACGCGGCCAGCGCCCCAAGCAACCCGGCCAGCGCCACCCTCAAAAGGAAGGGCCAGCCTTTGGCAGGGTTCATGCAACCTGATCCGGCAACATGACACGCAATCGCTTGATGCGCCGGGGATCGGCGTCGATGACTTCGAATTCGGGGCCTTCGGGGTGCAGTACGACCTCTCCCCTGGTCGGGACGCGCCCGGACAACATGAAGACCAGACCACCCAGCGTATCGATCTCTTCTTCATCGACATCTTCGTGGCTGGTCAGCGAACGTCCGATTTCGGCCTCGAAATCCTCAAGCGGGACCTTCGCCTGAACGACATAGCACCCGGGCTTCTCCTGAACCCACAACTGACTTTCATCGGCATCATGTTCGTCGGCGATCTCACCCACAACCTGTTCGATCAGGTCTTCGATGGTCAGCAGGCCATCAACCCCACCGTATTCGTCGATCACCAGCGCCATATGGCGGCGCTCCGTCTGCATCTTTGTCAGCAGAACCCCGATCGGCATCGATGGCGGCACAAAAAGAAGCGTGCGCAGCATCGACACAAGGTCAAATTCAGCCGACCCGCCGTTGAACCCGTGGGTCAGAGCAAAATCCTTGAGGTGCACAAACCCCAAGGGCGTGTCCAGGGTCCCGTCGTAAACCGGTATCCGTGACAATCCGCTGTCACGAAACAGCTGCGCCAGTTCATCCTTGCTGATCGTTGACGGGACCGCGACGATATCCGCAGACGGGATTGCAACATCCTCGACCCGCATACGGCGAAGGTTGATCATGCCGCGGGGCTGAATCATGTCGGTGTCATGTCCGTTGGCCACGCTAGCGGTGTCGTCACTCTGCGATGTAAATGCATCCACGATCCGGGAAAAAAGTCCGGATTTATCTTTACTTTCAATGTTGCCATCCTCTGGTTGCGCGCTTTGCGCCGCCATAGAACTGCCGTCTGTATCGCCCATTATCCTGTTCCAACTGTGCGGGCCCGAGGCCCCATTCATACATTATATGGGTCATCAATACCCATTTTGCCAAGTATCTCGACCTCGACCGCCTCCATCAAAGTGGCGTCAGGGTCACGAATGTGATCATACCCCAGCAAATGCAACACACCGTGAACGATCAGATGTGTCACGTGATCGCCCATGGATTTGCCCGCCTCTGCGGCCTCGCGCTCGCAGGTCTCGAAGGCTATGGCGATATCCCCCAGCACGATCTCACCCGTGAAGTCCGGACTTGGTTGTGCGGGGATTCCGCCTGGGTCCGCCGGTGAAAGATCCTCGGCGGGCCAGCTCAGCACGTTTGTCGGCACCGGCTTTCCCCGAAATTCCGAATTCAGATCGGCAATTCGGGCGTCATCACATCCCAGCAGGCTGATTTCACACTCATCGGACTCAAGCCCGCAATGGGTCAGAGCACCAATGATCGCCCTTTGGGCCAAAGGCTCCAGCCCTGACCAGCGTGCGTCTTCGACCGTTATTTCCAGGTTCATGCCTTTCACCCAATGCCTGTGCAGCGGGCGCCTTGGTCACTCTGTGTCCCGGCCCGCGTCGGCCTCATACGCTTCGATGATGGCGGCGACAAGCGGGTGGCGGACAACGTCCTTGGAAGTGAAATAGTTGAAACTGATGTTGGGAATCGACTTGAGCAGCCGTTCCGCATCCCGCAAACCCGACTGAACACCGCGCGGCAGGTCCACCTGAGACCGGTCCCCGGTGATGACCATGCGGCTGCCTTCGCCCAGTCGGGTCAAAAACATCTTCATCTGCATGGTGGTCGCGTTTTGCGCCTCGTCCAGCACCACAAAGGCATTGGCCAATGTGCGACCCCGCATGAACGCCAGCGGCGCGATTTCGATTCGCTTTTCCTCGATCAGCTTGGCCAGTTGCTTGCCGGGCAGGAAATCATTCAGCGCGTCGTACAGAGGCTGCATGTAAGGATCTACCTTGTCCTTCATGTCGCCCGGCAGATAGCCCAGCTTTTCACCGGCCTCGACTGCGGGTCGGCTGAGGATGATCCGGTCGACCTGCCCGCCGATGAACATCGACACCCCGGCGGCGACAGCAAGGTATGTCTTGCCGGTTCCCGCAGGCCCGATTCCAAAGGCCAATTCGTTGTTGAACAACGAGCGGACATAGGCTTTTTGGGCATCAGTGCGCGGTTCGACCAGCTTTTTGCGCGTCTTGATCTCGACAGTGCCGCCTTTGAACATTTCAAGCTGATCGCCGTCGCGCGTTCCGGTCTCGGCCTCGGAATTGCCCATCCGCAGTTCCCTGTCGACATCGGCCGGCATGACCTCGCGCCCGCCTTCCAGCCGGGTGTACAGGGCCTGCAGCACCTCCAGGGCTTGCTTTTGCGCATCTTCATCGCCCATTACGACCAATTGATTTCCCCGGCGCACGATCTGAACAGAAAGCTTCTGTTCGATATCGGCCAGATTGCGGTCATATTCGCCGCATAGATCAATCAACAGTCGGTTGTCGGGAAATTCAACAAGCGCCTCGTTACGGGGCATGTCATTTTGCGGTGGGGTCAGGGCACCGATGGCCAATCCGTTCTCCTGTCTTGGCGTTTCAAAATCAGCGTAGACAACAATTCTTGTCGGGCGCAAGACAGAGTTTCAAATTTTCCCCGACGCATTGCAAAAGCGCCGCCGACCGTCCCCTTGCGCCTTGGGTCGCGTTTGGTGGAATGCGCCCTCAGAACCGGTAATTCAGACCGAACCGAAGCCCCTGGTACTTGGGCGTGGATTTTGTGGAAAAGCCCGAGTCGAACGTCACGTCTTTCGACTGGAACTGAACAAATTCATATTCACCGGTAATCGACCAGTTATCGGACAGGAAGTGCTCTGCCCCGACACTGACCGAGAACCCGCCGCGCTGGTCGCTTTCCTCAAAGGACTGAATGCGGGATACGGGGCCAAAGCTGTTGGAGGTGGTCACATCGCCCTGCACGTACCCGAGTGACACGAAATACAGAATATTTCCGCCCCGGTTTGTCACGCCATTACGAAACCGGACTGACAGGATATCGGAAATTTCGGAGCTGCCCGTGACGGCAACGGACCCAACTTGAGTGGAAACACTGTCTTCCAATGATCCGAAATCGTACCCGAGCTCTAACCCGTAGACATAGTTGCGCCGGCCGCTGATAGGCAGGCTGCCGCGCCACCCGCCTCGAATTCCGCCATAAGAACCGCTCAGGGTGAGATCGCCGACAGTCGTGGTGCCGGCAGGAGTTCTGAGGCCAAACCTGTCATCCCCCTCGCCCCCGTATCCGGCACTGAGCCCGAGGTAGAACGCGCTGACATCATCGCCGTACCGTTTTGCGCTGATCACTTCAGCATCAGCAACATCGCCGTTGCGATCGCTGGCGGGGCTGGAACCGGCTTGAAACACCATCAAAAGGGCCAAAGGCAATGCTGCCCAAAACCTGGGTGAAACCGAATGTGCTCGCTTTTTCCCTCGTACCCTCCTTTGCGCCGAACGGACCATCGGACCAACGCATATCCGCTCCAAAAAGGCGCGTGGGAACCGCCCCAAGGAAAGACTGGGTTTCCTCGACCATAGTTCGCAACGATAAATCAAGGGTAAATTTTGGAAACAAACACCAGTTATGGTGTCTGCGCCATGGATAACAACAACCTCAGATCACTTCGCCCGCAAGCGAGTTTGCACCGGATTCGGTGATCAGCACGTCCCTCAGATCGCCCGCCATAATATCGGTGCCCGTAACGTGAACCGAATGCAGATACTCGGATTTTCCGACCATCTGGCCCGGCAAACGCCCTGGTTTTTCAAACAAAACCCGTACTTTTCTGCCGACCATGTCATCCTGGATCTCGCGCTGATGGCGGGTGATCAGCGCCTGCAGACGCTGCAGACGATCATCCGCCGCTTGCGGGTCGACCTGTTGCCGCTCGGCGGCCGGTGTGCCGGGGCGCGTCGAATACTTGAAAGAATAGGCATATCCATACCGGACCTGCTCGACCAGTTCTATGGTCTCCTGGAAATCCTGTTCGGTTTCCTCCGGAAAGCCCACGATGAAATCGCCGGACATGACGATATCCGGCCGCGCAGCGCGGATACGTTCGATCAGGCGCAGATAGCTTTCGGCGGTATGGCTGCGGTTCATGCGCTTGAGGATCCTGTCCGATCCCGACTGCACTGGCAGGTGCAGATACGGCATCAGTTTTTCGCAGGTTCCATGCGCCTCGATCAGGTCATCCGCCATGTCATTGGGGTGCGATGTGGTAAAGCGAATACGCTCCAGCCCGTCGACCTTGTTCAACTCCCAGATCAGGTCGGCAAGCGACACATCCCCGTTCGGGCCCGCACCGTGATAGGCATTGACGTTCTGTCCCAGCAGGGTGATTTCGCGCACGCCGCGGTCAACCAGATCCTGCGCCTCGCGGATGATACGGTCCGCAGGCCGGCTGACTTCGGCCCCCCGCGTGTAGGGAACAACGCAGAAGGCACAGAACTTGTCACAACCTTCCTGAACGGTCAGAAATGCAGTTGGCCCACGGCTGGCCTTTGGACGGTTCTTGAGCTTCTCGAACTTGTCCTCTTCCGGAAAATCCGTATCCAACGCCTTTTCGCCCGCGCGGGTCTTCGCCTCCATCTCGGGCAGGCGGTGATAGCTTTGCGGCCCCACAACCAGATCGACCAGAGGCTGGCGGCGCATGATCTCTTCACCCTCGGCCTGGGCCACACAGCCCGCAACGCCAATCTTGAGATCGGGTTTTTCGGCCTTCAACCCCTTGAACCGGCCCAATTCGGAATAGACCTTTTCGGCGGCTTTTTCCCGGATATGGCAGGTGTTCAGCAGGATCATATCCGCGTCATCCGGACTTTTGGTTTCGACATAGCCCTTCCCGCCCAGAGTTTCGGCCATACGCTCGCTGTCGTAGACGTTCATCTGGCAACCATAGGTCTTGATGTACAGCTTCTTGGGTTCTGACATGAAAACGGCCTTTGCATTCGCGGGATCGGCGTCGTCTATACCCATAGAACGCCGCTTGCAATGCCGACGCGATTAACCGATTTTGGCCGGCAATTCCAGCACGGCGGATCAAGACAGGCGATGCACTACAAGACCCTCGACACTTTTATGCAGTCCGGCAGCGCCGCCCTCGCCAAGGGACCCATTGCCCTGATCATCGCCGAGGACGACGTCGAACTTGACGGAACCATCCGCCACCATCTGAACCTTGGCTTCAAATCCCTGATCGCTTTGATGCCGCCGGAGTTTCAACTGGACCCGGAACTGTCCGAACGCATTCACCGGGTAGATCAGACCTGCGCGCCAAGAACCGTTGTCTTTGACGCCCTCAATCGGATCATCCAGGCCGCGCCGGGGTTGTGGCTGTACTACTGCTACAACGCCGAGTACCTGTTCTTTCCGTTTTGCGAGACCCGAAGCATCGGCGAAATGCTGACGTTCCACACCGAAGAGCGCCGCAATGCGATGCTGTGCCACGTGATCGACCTTTATGCCGAGGACCTGACCGTATATCCCAACGGTGTCGCCCCCGATCACGCCATGCTGGACCGAACCGGATACTACGCGCACGCCCGCCACGATGCTGACGGACATCCGCTTGAACGCCAACTGGACATGTCAGGTGGCCTGCGGTGGCGGTTCGAGGATCACATCCCCTACGAACGCCGCCGCATTGACAGGATTTCCTTGTTCATGGCGAAAAAGACCCTGACGCTTCTGCCGGACCACAGCTTTAACGAGGCGGAATACAACACGTATTCGTGCCCCTGGCATCATAACCTGACGGCCGCGATTTGTTCCTTCCGCGCCGCCAAGGCCCTTAAAAGCAATGCCGGTTCCACATTCGATATCCCGACCTTCCGCTGGCAGAATTCAGTGCCGTTTGAATGGACCTCGCAGCAATTGCTCGATCTGGGCCTGATGGAATCGGGACAATGGTTCTGACAAGCTTTTCGTCTGTTTGAAAATGCCGCAGTGGAAGCGCGGCATTGTGGCGATGGGGGCAGAGTCCCCTACCGCTGCAACAAGACCGGAAACCAGTCTTCGCGCAGACGTTGCCCCGGCTGCATGTCATGCCCCGGAAACGGGGGCGAAGTCCGGCCCGGGCGCTCGACATAGCGTGCGTCGTCACCGACCAGCCGCAACGAAAACGCCCGGCGGCGGCTGTCCGACTGATTGCCCCGCGCTCCATGCAGTGTGCGGTAATTGAAGGCGACCGCATCTCCCGGCTCCATCTCGAACTCGACGATCCGCATGCCTTCGGCATCCGGATCGGGCACGGGGATGTACTGGCCTTCATCCGCAAAGAACCCTTCCTCGGAAACCCATCGTGTCGGCAGGACTTCTTTTTCCCACCGGTGCGACCCGGCAACGCAGCGCAAGGTTGCCTGCTTGACCGGATCAAGTGGCGACCAGAAGCTGATCGTTTGCTGGCCATCAACAAAGTAATAGGGACCATCCTGGTGCCATGGGGTCGCCATCGAGGTGCCTGGTTCCTTGACCAGCACGTGATCATGAAACATCTGAACACTGCGCGACTGCATCAAGTCTGCAGCCACCTCGGCAGCCGGCGAGTTGCGGATCACGTCTTCAAACTGTCCGATTCGCGACCAGTTGCAGTAATCGTCAAAAAACAGTCCGGTCTCGCCCCGTTTATGGTTGTCGGACGCATACGGTCCAGGCTTGGCCATGTTTGCTGCCACCCCGTCGCGCAGAGCCTCTACGTGATCGGCAAATAGGCCTTTGATCAGGACCACGCCGTCTTCCTGAAAGGTGTCAATCATTTCCTGTGTAACAAGGGGGTGTGTCATCTCGGTCTCCGTGCGTTCCCTGCCCGATCTGCACATGAAAATTAATTCTGTTCAAATAATATCTTTCGAACTTAGAATTAAGGGTATGTTATACGTTACGCTCCGACATTATGAATATATCTGCGCAATCGGCCGCTACGGCAGCCTGTCTGCGGCGGCTCAGCAGCTCAATGTCTCGCAACCCGCGCTGTCCACCGCTCTGACGCGGGTCGAGTCGCAATTGGGGTATCCGCTTTTTGCCCGCAAGCGAGGCGCCGCGATGGCCGTCACGCCACAGGGCCGCCGGTTTATCGGCGAGGCTGAGGCGCTGCTGGACCGTGCCGCGCGGCTGGAATCGTCGGACCAGACCAACACCGGCGCGGCGACGCTGCGGATCGGGTGTTTCGTGGACCTGGCCCCTTTCCTGATGGCTCCGGCTTTGCACCTTCTTCGGAATGCCCTGCCTGACGTCGCGATCACTTATCAGGTGGACGGATTCGAGGGACTGATTTCGGGAATGATAGATGGGCGCATTGACATTGCTCTGACCTATGGGCTGAGCATGGATGCCGGTTTCTCGCGGCGCATCCTGTTCGACAACATCCCCCACGCGGTGATGCCGCCCGAGCATATTCTGACGGGCAACGACACAATTTCACTGAAGGAATTGGAATCGCACCCCCTAATCCTGTCTCAGGAGGGTTTGTCGGCGCAGCATGTTCTGGGCCTGTTCCGGCAAAACGGGTTGTCGCCCACCGTCGCGCACCGCGCGGCCTCGCTGGAAATCCAGCGCAGCCTTGCCGCCCACGGCGAGGGAATCGCAATCAGCTACGCCATCCCGCACAGCCATTTCAGCTATGACGGGCGACCGCTGACCAGCAAGCCGATATCCAACCCGGAAGCGGCAGAACCCGTGGTTCTGGCACGTCACGGAATCGGTCCGGCGGACAGCAATGTTCAAAAGGCGGAACAGGCTCTGACTGAACTCGGCGGTTGAGAGGTGTTACTGTGTTTTGCGAAGGCGGATAACAACGTCGACCGACGCGATCTCGACCCCTTCAGGCGCTTCGGGAAGACGCTGGATCACCAACTGATCCGAGGGCGCATCGCTCAGCCGGCCTTCGTCTTCCCAGAAGAAGTGCGGGTGGTCGTGCGTGTTGGTGTCAAAATAGCTTTTTGACCCGTCCACGGTGATTTCCTGCAGAACACCGGCGTCGCAAAAGGCGCGCAGCGTGTTGTACACGGTCGCCAGCGATACGGCGTCGCCATTTTTCTTCGCCGCATCAAACAGGCTTTCGGCGGTGACGTGACGGTGTTTTCCGTCGCCGACAAGCAGTTCAGCCAAAGCAACACGCTGGCGCGTCGGGCGCAATCCGGCGTCTACAAGCCAAGTCGTGGCTCTGTTCTGGCTTTGAGGTGTCATGATTTCCGATACCCGCAATTCTGGCTGACTTACATATAAGTGCTTCGCCCCCACAATTTCAAATGAAATTCATTCGCAAAGAATGGGCTGAGCGCGACATGATATGGACCACAACTCTTGCAGGCCCTTGCAAACGGGTGCTAGACGAGGCCAGATATAACGAACGGACCCCTGGCAGGAGAGGCGGCAGAATGGCCCAATTCCCGAGCAGTTTTGACAAGGATGATCTGCTGAAATGCGCCCGTGGCGAATTATTCGGCCCCGGGAACGCGCAATTACCTGCCCCACCGATGCTGATGATGGACCGGATCACCGACATTTCCGGCGATGGCGGCGCACATGGCAAAGGCCATGTGGTGGCAGAATTCGACATCAATCCTGACCTGTGGTTCTTTGACTGCCATTTCCCCGGCAACCCGATCATGCCAGGCTGCCTGGGTCTGGACGGGCTATGGCAGCTGACCGGCTTCAATTTGGGCTGGCGCGGCTGGCAGGGTCGCGGATACGCATTGGGCGTGGGTGAGGTCAAGCTGACCGGAATGGTGCGCCCCGACCGCAAGATGCTGACATATTATGTGGATTTCACCAAAGCCGTACAAACCCGCCGTCTGACCATGGGTGTGGCGGATGGCCGGGTCGAAGCCGACGGCGAAGTGATTTATCAGGTCAAGGACATGAAAGTTGCGCTGTCCGAAAGCTGAACCCGGCTGACGGACTGGTAACAAGGAACGGAATACAGGAGTACGCTTATGCGTCGCGTCGTCGTCACCGGTCTGGGGGTCGTTTCCTCGATCGGCAACAATGCCGAAGAGGTTCTCGCCTCGCTCAAGGCAGGTAAATCCGGGATCGAAGCCAACGAACAGATGGTCGAACACGGATTTCGCAGCCAGATCGCCGGAACGCTCAAGATCGACGTGGCCGAGCATGTGGACAAGCGCACCCTTCGTTTCATGGGCCCTGGTGCCGCATACGCGCACATCGCCATGAGCCAGGCGATTGAAGACGCCGGCCTGACCGAAGACCAGGTCGTCAACCCGCGCACGGGTCTTGTCGCCGGCTCCGGTGGACCATCGACCAGCGCCATGCTGACAGCGCATCAGACTGTGCTGAAAAACGGTGCCACAAAGCGGATCGGCCCCTTTGCGGTGCCGAAATGCATGTGCTCGACAATTTCGGCGAACCTTGCGACAGCGTTCAAGATCAAGGGTATCAACTATTCCATCACGTCGGCCTGCTCGACGTCGCTGCATTGTATCGGCAACGCGGCGGAACAGATCATGCTGGGCAAGCAGGATGTGATGTTTGCAGGCGGCGGCGAGGAACTGGACTGGACCCTGTCCTGTCTGTTCGACGCGATGGGTGCGATGTCCTCCAAATACAACGACACCCCCGAAAAAGCCTCGCGTGCATTCGATCAGAACCGTGACGGTTTCGTGATTTCCGGCGGCGGCGGCATCGTCGTTCTGGAAGACCTGGAACATGCACTGGCACGCGGCGCGAAGATCTATGCCGAGGTCACGGGTTATGCCGCGACATCCGACGGACATGACATGGTTGCACCGTCCGGTGAAGGCGGCGAGCGTGCGATGCGCCTGGCCCTGTCCACCCTGCCCGAAGGCCGTAAGGTCGATTACATCAACGCCCACGGCACCTCGACCCCGGTCGGCGATGTGGGCGAGGTTGAGGCCGTTCGCCGTATCTTCGGTGAGGGCAGCGTACCGCCGATTTCGTCGACCAAATCGATGACGGGCCATGCGCAAGGCGCAGCCGGCGCGCTTGAGGCGATTTTCTGCCTTTTGATGCTGGACAATGACTTCATTACTCCGTCGATCAATGTCGACACACTTTCCGACGGCATCCTGCCCGGTGAAATTGCAACTCAGGTGGTTGAAAACGCAGGCCTGGACAGCGTGATGACCAACAGCTTCGGCTTTGGTGGCACCAACGGCTCCATGATCCTGTCCAGGTATAACGGGTGACTATTATGTCGGATCTTCTCAAAGGCAAACGCGGCCTGATCATGGGCGTGGCGAATGACCGCTCGATTGCGTGGGGCATTGCCAAGGCGATGCATGAGGCCGGTGCCGAACTGGCGTTCACCTATCAAGGTGAGGCGTTCGGAAAGCGTCTGGAGCCGCTGGCACAAAGCCTCGGCAGCGATTTCATGGTAGATGCGGACGTCACCGACGACGCCTCGCTGGACCGCGCTTTTGGCGAACTTGGCGAGCGGTGGCCGACCATCGATTTCGTCGTGCACGCCATCGCCTATTCCGACAAGAACGAACTGACCGGCCGGTTTCTGAACACGACCCGCGCGAACTTCAAACACTCGCTGGATGTCTCGGCCTATTCATTTATCGAGGTCGCGCGCCGGGCATATCCGCTTATGAAGGACAATGGTGGCACCTTGCTGACCCTGACCTATCAGGGGTCCAACAAGGTTGTTCCCAACTACAACGTAATGGGTGTGGCCAAGGCGGCACTGGAATCGGCGACCCGCTACCTGGCCAACGATCTCGGCCCCGACGGTATTCGCGTCAACGCAATCTCTCCCGGGCCGATGAAAACGCTGGCCGGGGCCGCAATTGGCGGCGCTCGCAAGACCTACAAGTTCTGCGATCAAAACGCGCCGATGCGATCGAACGCGACGCTTGAGGCTGTGGGCGGCACTGCGGTCTATCTGGCGTCGGACGCCGGGTCCTGCACATCAGGCGAAATCATCCGTGTTGATGGCGGTTTCCATATCCTTGGAATGCCGCAGCCCGAGGCGATGTGACCATATCTTTCCCTGCCGACGCCTAGATTTGACCATCTTTCGGCGGCAGGGATTGGCTTATGAGCAAGCTAGACCAGATCATTGCAAACAACGCGCGCGGACCTCAGGTCCGGCGCAAGTCGGGACTCCTGACCAATCGGGGTCGTGTCATGTTACTGACGCTGACATCCCTTCTGGTGCTGTTTGTCTTTTTGACTCAGCCACCGGTGCGTGAAGCTGTGGATCGCCTTATCGGCATGATTGCAGGCTGACGGTCTTTTCGCCTTTTCCGGTCAGTTTACCGAAACCACCTCAATCTCAAAGATCAGGTCTTGTCCCGCCAGGGGATGGTTCCCGTCAAGGGTAACTGTGGCCTCGTCCGCATCGACAACGGTAACAGGTAAAGCTTGCCCGTCAGGTGTCTGCATCTGCAGCTGAGTACCAGGTTCCAGCGGAATATCATCCGGGATGCCTTCGCGCGGGATGGCCTGACGCATCGCCGGGTTGATCGGCCCATAGGCTTCCACACAGGCGATTTCGACCCGTTTTTTGTCGCCTGCCGCCAGACCCGGCATGGCCGTGTCGAGGCCGGGAATGATCTGGCCCGAGCCAACGACGAACTCCAGCGGATCGCGCCCCTCGGAACTGTCGAAGACGGATCCGTCCAGCAAGGTGCCGGTATAATGGATGCGCACTGTGTCGCCTTGTTTGATTTCAGTCATATTGAACTCCGACCGGGTAAGGAATGAACCGGTCAACCTAGGGTATGACACGATAATGTAAACCCTTGCCCCTTTAACCCACGAAACTCCTGTGCCAACCTGCCGCCGAATGGCAGTGAGGGTCCGATGGCAATTTCCACCTGTGTTTTTGATGCCTATGGTACGTTGTTCGATGTCACCGCCGCCGCAAGGCAGGCCGCAGGTGAACCGGAGTTCGAGGCGCTACAGCAGAAATGGCCCGAGCTGGCCAATTTCTGGCGCCTGAAACAGCTGCAATATACCTGGTTGCGGGCGATAACAGACGCGCATGCCGATTTTTGGGACGTGACGCAGGACGGGCTTGATTGGGCATTGGAAGCCACGGGGCTGAATGGCAATGCCGCCCTGCGACAGAGGCTACTGGATTTGTACTGGCAACTGCAGTCCTATCCGGAAGTGCCCAAGATGCTGAAGGCATTGAAAGCGGGTGGTTTACAGACCGCCATCCTGTCCAACGGATCTCCGCCGATGCTGGAAGGTGCCGTGCAGTCGGCCGGCGTCGGCGATCTGCTGGACGACGTGCTGTCGGTCGAAACCGTTGGTGTCTTCAAACCAAATGCGAAAGTCTACGATCTTGTGCAGCAACGCTTTGGCTGTGAACGGGATGAGGTCCTGTTCGTCAGCTCCAATGGCTGGGACGCCGCCGGAGCCAGCGGATACGGGTTCGTGACTGCCTGGGTCAACCGCGCAGGCGAACCCCAGGACCGATTGCCGTGGGCTCCTGCTCATATTCTGTCCGACTTGACTTCGATCCCAAAGCTGGCCGGTCTTTGATGCCGTTTTTCACGACCTCGGACAACAGGCACATCTATTATGAGGACAATGGCACAGGCGCTCCGGTCCTGTGTCTGGCAGGATTGACGCGCAATGGTCGGGATTTTTCTTTCCTTGCGCCCCACATGGCCGATTACCGCATGATCACAATGGATTATCGCGGGCGAGGTCAATCCGATCATGACCCGGACCACGCGAACTACAACATCCAGCGCGAGGCGCTGGACGCAATCGAATTGCTGGATCATCTGGCCCTCGACCGGGTGGTCATTCTGGGGACGTCCCGCGGCGGGCTGATCGCGATGGCGCTGGCAATCAGCCATCGCCACAGGTTGGCCGGCGTTATCCTGAACGATGTCGGCCCGGTCATTGAACCTGCAGGCATTGCCAAGATCATGGAATACGTCGGCAAACCGCCGGTTTCCAGAACACTGGATCAGGCGGCACGGCAACTGAAACAGGCTATGGACCCTCATTTCCCCGGTGTCCCTCTGAGCATCTGGCGACGGCAGGCCGAGTTTCAGTACGAAGATCAGGGCGGGCATCTGTCGTTGCGCTACGACCCCGCCTTGCGGACCGCGCTGATCGAACAAGCCGCTGCCGGTGTGGTGCCGGATTTGTGGCCGTTGTTCGAGGCCTTGCGCGATTTGCCGGTTGGTGTCATCCGTGGCGCAAACTCGGACATTCTGGGAAGGGAAACACTTGCCCAAATGCAAACTCGTCACCCCGGGCTTATCGTGGCTGAGGTGCCGGATCGCGGGCATGTTCCCTTTCTGGACGAGCCCCCTTCGCTGACCGTCATTCGCAAAGTACTGGACGCCGCATGAGCACCATTGATCTGATCGAAGCCGCCGCCACCCGACTGCGGGGACATGTGCGGGAAACACCGATCCTGACCTCGCCCTTTCTGGACGAAATCGCAGGCCGGCGGGTGCTGGTGAAACCCGAATGCCTGCAACATACCGGCAGTTTCAAGTTTCGCGGCGCGTGGTCGGCAATCTCGGCGCTGGAAGAAAGTGACCGGCAGCGCGGCGTCATTGCCTATTCCTCGGGCAACCATGCGCAGGGGGTTGCGCTGGCCGCGTCCCGGCACGGGATATCATCGGTCATCATCATGCCCTCAGACGCGCCACGGCTGAAGATCGAAAACACCCGCGCATTGGGGGCCGAGGTTGTTCTCTACGACCGCACAACAGAAAGTCGCGAGGAGATCGGAGAAAGTCTGGCGCAGGAACGTGGGCTGACGCTGATCCGGCCCTACGACGAACCGCAAGTAATCGCCGGACAGGGCACCACGGGGCTTGAGATTGCTCGTCAGGCAGCCGAAGCCGGGGTTGCCAATGCGGACGTTCTGGTGTGTTGCGGCGGCGGCGGCCTGTCATCGGGCATTGCCTTGGCTTTGGAAAAACACGCGCCTGACCTGCGGGTTCGCCCGTGCGAGCCGGAAGGCTTTGATGATGTCAAACGATCGTTGGAAAGCGGCCGCATCGAAAAGAACACGGCGGCAGCGGGCAATCTGTGCGATGCAATCCTGACCCCCCAACCCGGCCGGATCACCTTCCCGATCCTTCAGCGTTTGTGCGGTCCCGGGCTGGCGGTATCCGAGGAAGAAGCCCTGCGGGCAATGGCGCAGGCTTTTTTGCGCCTCAAGATCGCGCTGGAACCGGGCGGGGCCGTGTCATTGGCGGCAGCCTTGTTCCGAAAGGACGAGATTCAGGGCGACGCGGTCATTGTAGTGGCATCCGGCGGAAATGCCGATCCGCAAGTTTTTGGCCAGGCGTTGGAATTCCTGACCTGACAGCAGGCGGCAATCCGTGCAAGTTGACCCCGAACTCTGAATCGACAGGGACCGAAATCATGCAAATCGCCGATCTTGGTGACGTGCAACTGCATTACCAAACGGACGGCAACCCGGACGGGGCACCGATCGTGTTTGCCAATTCCCTTGGGACCGATCTGCGCCTTTGGGACAGCGTCCTGCCGCATCTGCCGGATGGCCTGCGGATCATCCGTTTCGACAAGCGTGGTCACGGATTGTCTTCGCAGCCTCCCGGCCCGTATTCGATGGGCGCCTTGATAAGGGATACCGAGGCCCTTCTGGACCATCTTGGTGTCCGGAATTGCGTGTTCGTCGGCCTGTCCATCGGCGGCATGATCGCCCAAGGCCTGGCCGTCAAAAGGATGGATCAAATCCGCGCGCTGGTTCTATCAAACACCGCCGCCAAAATCGCGACCCTGGCCATCTGGCAGGATCGCATGGCCGCGGTGCGAGCTGGCGGGATCGAAGCGCTGGCCGATGCAACGATGGAACGGTGGTTTTCGAAGGCTTATCGCACATCGGCGGATCATCTGCTGTGGCGCAACATGATGGTTCGCCAACCGGTCGAAGGTTATCTGGGGTGCTGCGCTGCCATATCGGGCACCGATTTCTATACGCCGACCAGCGGATTGCGCCTGCCCACATTGGGCATCGCCGGCAGCGAGGACGGCTCGACCCCGCCCGATCTGGTCAGAGAAACAGTCGACCTGATCCCCGGCTCCCGGTTTGAACTGATGCGCAAGGCGGGACATCTGCCCTGTGTCGAACACCCCAAGCAATACGCCGCCTTGTTGCGACGCTTCCTGTCCGATGTCGGACATGTCTGAAGGAGAGACGACTGTGGCGGATTTTTTGCTGATCCACGGGTCCTGTCATGGCGCATGGTGCTGGCGCGATCTTATCCCCGCACTTGAACGTCTGGGGCATTCCGCCCATGCCATCGATCTGCCCAGCCACGGTTCCGACCCGACCCGCATCTGCGACGTTACGCTGGACGGGTGTCGGGACGCTGTTCTGGCGGCCACAACACCGGAAACACTCATCGTCGGGCATTCCTGGGGCGGATATCCGATCAGCGCCGCCGCCGAGGCTCAGCCAAACGCGATGCGGGGCCTGATCTATCTTTGCGCGTATGTGCCGCATGACGGCTTGTCGATGGTCGAGATGCGAAAACGCGCGCCCCGGCAACTGATTGTTGACGCCGTGGACAAATCTGCCGACGGCCTGTCCTACACCGTTCATCCAGACCGGGTGCAGGATCTGTTTTATCACGACTGCCCGACCGGCACGACCCAATATGCGCTGGCACGAATGTGCCCTCAGCCAATCCGGCCTCAGGACACCCCTTTGCCGCTGTCCGAAAGATACGCCGGCGTCAAAAAGGCATATATCCGTACAACCGACGATCATACGATACCGACCGAATACCAGGAAACGATGAGCCACTGCGCGCCGCCGAACCTGCGTCACACCATCGACAGTTCGCATTCACCGTTTTTCGCGCAGCCGGAAAAGCTGGCCAAACTGCTGAGCGAGATCGAGCATGGACTCTGAACCCGGCTGACCGCACGTCACGACACGGTACAGGGATGTTCCCTTCCCTGCGGCCGGTCGCTAGGGTCCGCGCAGAAACCAATGAAACCGGTACTCATGCGTCTGCCATTTCTGTTTGTTCTCAGCATCGTGATGATCGACGCCATGGGCATCGGTCTGGTGATGCCCATCATGCCCGAACTGATCCTCGAGGTTCAGGCAGGAACGCTGGCCAGTGCTGCGATCTGGGGCGGGATTCTCAGCACCGCATTCGCTGCAATGCAGTTTGTGTTCAGCCCCATTTTGGGAAATCTTTCTGATGCTTATGGTCGGCGCACGGTTCTTCTGGTGTCGCTGTTTGTCATGGCGTTGGACTACGTGGTCATGGCGGTTGCAGGCAGTATCTGGCTGCTTCTTGCCGGGCGCATCATTGGCGGCATCACCGCCGCCACCCACGCAACCGCGGCGGCTTTCATGGCGGACGTGTCAAAGCCACACGAGAAAGCCGCCAATTTCGGACTGATCGGGGCCGCCTTTGGCGTTGGCTTCGTGCTTGGGCCGGTTCTGGGCGGTGTGCTGAGTGAATACGGAACCCGCGCGCCGTTCTGGGCGGCGGCGGGATTGTCTGCGCTGACCTTCGTCGTCGGTCTGTTCGTGATGCCGGAAACGATCACGGACAAGACCCGGCGCGCATTCAGCTGGCGACGTGCCAATACCGCAAATTCGTTGCGCGCCATCGCCGGACTGCCGGGAATTCGACCGTTGTTGTGGGTCTATTTCCTGTATTCGGTGTCAATCTATGTCTACCCCGCAATCTGGTCGTATTTCACGACTGAGCGCTTTGGCTGGTCACCGCAGATGATCGGGGTGTCGCTTGGGGTCTACGGCATGGCCATGGCGGCCGTGCAGGGCGGTCTGATCCGCCCGGCCACGCGATATCTGGGCGAGCGGGCAACCATCATCTACGGCATGGGATTCGAGATAATCAGTTTCTTGCTGTTGGCGTTTCTGACCAACGGAACTGTCGCCCTGATCCTGATCCCGATCACGGCCTTTGGCGCCGTGATCACCCCGGCCCTGCAGGCCATGATGTCGCGGGCCACTCCGGATTCCCAACAGGGCGAACTGCAGGGCGTTCTGACCTCACTCCATGCTCTGTCGATGATTATCTCTCCGTTGCTGATGACCGGCGTATTCGCGCATTTCGTGCGACCGGACACAGCTATCTATTTGCCCGGGGCGCCGTTTCTTCTTGCCCTAGTCCTGATGATTGCAGGTTTCGTGTTGTTTTCCCGGGCGCGCCCGCTTGTGGCGTAACAACGACATCGCGATGACGGATTCCGCCTTGCAGCCTGCGCGCCATAACGCCACCGTGTGCGAAAGGGAGAGTTAACAACAATGCAAACCATCAAAGCCGCTGTATGCCATGCGTTCGGGGAACCGCTTGTTATTGAAGGTGTCCGGATTTCGGCTCCGGGCAATGGCGAGGTCGAAGTGACCCTGCACGCCGTCGCGATCTGTCATTCCGACATAACATACGCCAGTGGCGCGTGGGGCGGGTTTCTGCCTGCCGTTTACGGGCACGAGGCGGCTGGCATCATATCGGCGGTGGGCAAGGACGCAGGCGGATTCCAGGTGGGCGACCCGGTCGTTGTCACGCTGATCCGGGCCTGCGGGTCCTGCCCGTCCTGCGCCGGCGGCAAACCCACGATCTGTGAAACCCCTTACGACACGGTCAAGGGACCGCTGCGTACAGCCGACAACGGTCCGCTTGAACAGGCCATGGCCTGCGGCGCTTTCGCGGAAAAGGTGGTCGTCAGCCACAGGCAGATCGTCAAAATCCCGGAATCGCTGCCCAAGGACGTTGCCAGCCTGTTGTCCTGCGGCGTGATCACGGGCGTTGGCGCAGCCGTCAACGCGGCCGGTTTGCGCCCGGGTCAGGACGTGGTCGTGATAGGCGCCGGGGGCGTAGGCCTGAACGCGATACAGGGCGCACGGCTTGCCGGGGCGCGGCGCATCGTGGCTGTGGACATGACCAAAGAGAAACTGGAAATCGCCAAAGAGTTTGGCGCGACTCATGGCGTGCTGGGCAGCCTGGCCGAACCCTGGAAGGCTGCATACAAGGCTTTGGGCGGGCGCGGGGCGGATGCTGTTCTGATTACCGTCGGCGCGATACCGGCCTATGATCAGGCCCCGCGTTACCTTGGGCGCGGCGGCAAAGCCGTCATGATCGGCATGCCACATTCCGGCGATCAGTCCACCTACGAGCCCGTCATCCTTGCCGCATTGGGACAGGGCCTGGTCGGATCGAAAATGGGCGATGTGGTCATTCAGCGCGACATCCCCTGGATGATCGACCTGTACGAACAGGGGCGGCTGAAGCTGGATGAACTGATCTCGGGGCGCTGGACCCTGGACCAGATCAACGAGGCGATTGCCGACACGAAGACCGGCTCGGCCAAACGCAACGTCATTATCTTCGACCAGAACTAACGCGACCCGGCAGGAGGGCAGCTGATGAAACTGCAGGATCTCGATATTATCGTCACGGCACCTCCGGCCCCAGGTTGGGGCGGACGTTACTGGATACTGGTCAAGGTCACGACCGATACCGGGATCATCGGCTGGGGGGAATGTTACGCCTCGTCGGTTGGCCCGGAGGCCATGAAACATGTCATCCGGGACGTGTTCGAACGGCACATGCTGGGCGAGAGCCCGGAGAACATCGAGCTGATGTTCCGCCGCGCCTATTCAAGCGGCTTCACCCAGCGTCCGGACCTGACGGTCATGGGCGCGTTCTCCGGGCTTGAAATCGCGTGCTGGGACATCTTGGGCAAGGACCGGGACCGCCCGGTTTACGCCCTGCTAGGCGGGCTGATGAATGAACGCATTCGCGCCTATACATATCTGTACCCCCTGCCCCGGCACAATCTGACCGATTTCTGGACGTCACCCGATCAGGCGGCGGAAAGCGCGGCCGAAATGGTCCGGCGCGGCTTCACCGCGGTTAAGTTCGACCCGGCTGGTCCTTACACGATGCGCGGAGGCCATATGCCGGCGATGTCCGATATCTCGATGTCGGTGGCGTTCTGTAAAGCCATACGCGAGGCGGTCGGGGACAAGGCCGACCTGCTGTTCGGAACCCACGGCCAGTTCAACACAGCGGGGGCCATCCGACTGGGTCAGGCGCTCGAGCCGTACTTGCCGCTCTGGTTCGAAGAACCCACACCGCCGGACATGATCGAAGACATGGCGCGCGTTGCCCGCAACGTCCGCATTCCGGTGGCAACAGGCGAGCGGATGACCACAAAGGCCGAGTTCGGGGCGGTTCTGCGGGCTGGCGCGGCAGAAATCCTGCAACCCGCGCTGGGACGCGCAGGTGGGATATGGGAGATGAAGAAAGTCGCCGCCATGGCCGAGATCTTCAACGCACAGATGGCACCTCACCTATACGCGGGGCCTGTGGAATGGGCCGCGAATATCCATCTGGCCGCATCCATACCCAACTTGTTGCTGCTGGAAACCATTGAAACCCCGTTCCACAACCAGTTGATCAACGGCAGTTTGCAGGTGGACAATGGATTCGTGATCCCGCCCACTGCTGCCGGCCTCGGGATCGACGTCAATGAAGAACTGGCCCGCGCGCACCCCTATACCGGGGATGGCCTGCACCTGCAGATGCAGGAGGCACCTTGTGACTACGTCAACGGCAACGCATTTCAGGGCGGCGCACCGGCTGTCGAGGGGTGACAATCACGACTGTAATCAGGCATAATGCTGACAATACAGACTAGTAGACAGGTCGCGCGTGACGTTCAAGGAAGTGCAGTCCCAACAACTGAGCCCTGAAAAACCTGCGGATATGAGCGAAAGCGCCGCCCGCGCGGCCGCATTTCTCAAGACGCTGGCCCATGAAGGCCGTTTGATGATCCTGTGCCATCTGGGCGATGGCGAAAAATCTGTAGGGCAACTGGAGGAGCTGTTGCAGCTAAGGCAAGCGGCAGTCAGCCAGATGCTTGCCCGCTTGCGCGAGGAAAACCTGGTCTCGACCCGGCGGGATGGCAAGACAATCTACTACACGCTGAAAGACGGCAATACCGCACAGGTCATCACATTGCTCTATGACCTGTTCTGCAACCCCGAGGGCGGCATCTAGTTCGAAACGTAACCGGCAATAACCTGCAACAGCTTGAACGCGGTTGCGGCATCGTTTTCGACGACGGCAAGGAATTCTTCTTCACCGATACGCAGGCAGGACAGATCGGTTTCGGCAATCATGCTCAGCGCGCGCGGCTCTTTGCGGATCAGGCCAAGTTCGCCAACCAGCGCGCCGGGTCCGACCTTGGTGATCAACTGATCCGGTTCGTCCTGTTGCGGCAGGTACAAACCCGCCTCGCCCTCAAGAACAACGTAGGCCCCATCCGTCGGCTGGTCGTCTTTCAGAAAGATCACCTCGCCTTTCGCGGCCTCGAACCAGCGCGCACCAAATGCAAGCAGGCGCAGCTGTCTGCGGTTCAGACCCGAGAACAATGGCGTCTGCTCCAATGCCCGCAGTTTGCGTGCAAGGTCGGCTGAGGCGGCGCTGTCTTCCTCCACGTCGATCGGTCCCTCCCCTGAAACGACACGACCTTGCCTGATTTCCACATGCATGTCGAATGCATCCGGATTCTGGAACTGATCATTCAAGTAGACAACCGTGGTGTCCGGCAGCAACTCGCGCAGGTTCTTGTAAACCGCCACTTTGGTTTTCATGTCATAACTGGCCAGCGCGTTCTCAAGGACCAGAACGTCCGGCTTCTTGATCGTTGCACGGGTAAAGGCCAATGGTTCGGCAAAAACGGCCGGAAGGTTTTGCCCGCCGAGCGCAACCGGAACGTTGTAGATCAGTTCGATCACCAGTGGACGCGCGCCTTTTTCGGACAGCACATCGACAATCACCTTGCGCAACTCGTCGGACCGGGCCCCTCCAACCTGGCTGACCTTGCCAAAAAGGGCGTTCTCCATCACGGTCAGCCCCGGTGCAAACTCGCCCTCATCCAGCGGCACGAAGACGTCATGCAATGTCTCAAGCAGTTTGTCAGAATGGCTGTGACGCAACTCGAGAATCCGGTCCTTCAGTTCATTGGTAAAGGCCGGCCCGATCTGTTCGGCCGAGATCACCAACGGCACCGCCAGCAGGTTTGCCAGCTGTTCATCGTTCAGCCCTGTCGCGCCTTCGTCCCGGGTGCGGTCTATCAGCTCGACCGCGGCCTCATAGGTCTGGGCTTCAAGGCCAAGTTTGCGGAACAGAGGGTGATCGGTTCCATCCAGCCCAAAGATCTGGCGCAGCATGTCGATCACGTCCCGGGTCAGGCTGACCAGCGTTTCATCCAGTCCGAGTTCGCGTAATTGCCCAAGAAACACGGATTGGCGCGCCAGAAGATCCTGCGTGACCCGGACGCGCGGGGTGGCAAACAGCAGGTTTTCGGCCACAGGCAAAGCCGGGTTATAGATATCTCGACCGAAAATCAGCGCCTGCTGTTCCAACCCATTCTGCCGAACGGCCTGCTGCACCACCGGGCGCAGTTCGACCAGTTTTGCCGCCAGCTCGGGGTGCTCGGCTGCATCGAATGTCTGCTCGCTGCCCCGCTGGAACAGGGCCGCGCCAGAGCCCATACCCTCGACCAGTTGCAGCCACCACGCACGCAGTGCCTGCGCATTGTCCAGACCGGCCAGTGAGGGATCCAGCCAATCTGCCCGGAACGGATCGGGGCTGTTTCCGGCACGCTGGGTTTCGGCAAATCCGGGATCGGCCGGCCCGTCCGACAATGGCTTGAACCGCATCGGCATCATGACGTTGTCGCCCAGCGTTCCCTGAAACATCACGGGCCGCGACGTGGCATACCCGATCCGAGCCGCCACAACCCCCTGATGCATGTCGGCCAGGTTCTGCCCCCCGATTTCAACGCGCCCGGCACTTGGCAGGATTTCCCGTGTCAGCAGTTCCGCCAATGCACGCCGGTCTTCCTCGCTGGGGGCGGAAATACCAACCGTCTTTCCACCCGGAAACGTAAGATTCAGATCGTCCAGCACCTGATTTCCATCCATATCGCGCACCGAGACATGGTTCAGATGGATATCACCGTTCAGATGCGGGCGTGTTTCAGGTTCGCCGTCGAATAGTCTTTCATCCAGCATTCCCGAAGGCGCAAAGCGTTCGACCACCACGTCCCAGCGCAGGGACATGTCCTGTGTCTGGTTGTAATAGGTCAGCAGTTCCTTCCACGGGGAACTCAGGTCCTTGTAGGCAGCCAAGGCCGCGACCAGCGCCCCCAGCGAGACCGCCCCCTGAAGCACCAGAAGCCCGCCAACCAGATAGAACATGAACGGCGTCAGCTGCGAGATGAAGTTGTTTATGAATTTCATAAAAAACTTCTTTTGGTAGATCTCGAACCGGATGCCGAACAGCCGCCCCAGCTGATCCGAGACCATCGCGCGACGATACCGCCAGCCGCCGTTTGACCGCAAAGTCGATGCGCCCGCCGCGTTTTCACCAATCTGGGCCGCAAGCACGCGCACTTCCTGAATGCGTTTCTTGTTCAGCAGGTTGATCTGCTGTTGCAGGCGCGGGATAAGCCAGGCCTGCAAGGGGATCAGCGCCACTGCTGCCAATCCGAACCAGACGCTTTGCAGAAACAGGAACGACAGGATCGTGATCATCTGTCCGGCCTGCAACACCGGCTGGCTGATCGCATCGCCCATCAACCCGCCCATCGGCTCGCTTTCGGCTGTGACCATCGAGACCAGTTCACCCTGGCTGACCCGCTCGAAATAAGGTTGCGGAAAACGCAGCGCGCTGTTGATCAGCTGATAGCGGAACCGGCGCAACATCCGTTCGCTAAGGATCCCCTTCATCGTGTTGATGCGCATCTTCATCAAACCATGCGCCAGAACCGAGGCCAGAAATGCAAAGCACAGGATGATCAGGAAATTGGTCTGCGTCAGGCTGTAGCCCCAGACCTCGACCACGCTGCTGGTTGCGCCGATGGCGTCATTGATGATGCGCTTGGGCAGTTCCAGCGTCAGGTAAAGCAATGGAAACAGTGTCGCCGTCACGGCCAGCAGCACCAGCTGATCGCGTTTGGAGTACTTCCAAATAAACCGGAAAATCGTTCTTTCTATTGAACCCGCCCCTACTTCAGGTCATCGACCCGTACGTCATGGTAATCTTTAAATTCAGCAGTACGAATTTACCGCAATCCCAACAAAAGACGCAAATAGTTTCCAATTGATCGAAAATTCCCACCTTGTGTGAACTAGTTCATTTGCGCGAGCCCAATTTAGCACCTAGAGTTTGAGACAGACTGATATGGGGAAGGCGATTTTGACTGCTACACTTGGCGCGGTGTTGCTGATGATTTGCTTATTGCAGGTCAAACATATGTTCGCGGATTTTTATCTCCAGACAGCAAAAATGCTGTCGGGCCGCGGGGAATATATGCATTTGGGACGCGCGCAGCATGCAGCGGTGCATGCGGCGGGGTCTGCTATTGTGTTTCTGCTGTTCGGGACCGCGATAGCTTTCATCCTTGTTATCGCCGTTCTGGAATGGTTCGTGCATTTCAACATAGACTTTGCCAAGGCCCGGTACTCGGACAAGCGGCAACTGCAGCCCAATCAGGCGGCATTCTGGCGGGCTGCCGGGCTGGATCAGTTCATGCACAACCTGACTTACGTCGCCATGGTCTGGGCCTGGGTGGTCTACGCTTCCTGAAACCTTGGCTTCAAAGGTTGGCGCTGGGTCGTTCCTTGATCCCCTCGAACCATGCCAGCGTCGCCGTGTTTTCCTGAGGTATGCGCGTTCTGATGACCCGCGCAAAATCTACAAAAACAAAAGCCGAAATATCCGCCAGTGAAAACTCTGCCCCGGCCAAGAATGCGCTGTTTCGCAAGCGCTGCTCCAGAAGATCGAAAAACTGTGCTACACGGTCGGTGCCGCGCTGCGCCAGTTTGGGGATCTGCGCGTAGTTGACCGGTCCTGGGATCGCCCGGTCCCGAAAGAAGGGATTGGTGTTGCGCAGCACTTCGGCAATCGGGGCGCCGCCCTGTTGCTCGACAATACTGTTCCACATCAGAACAAGGCCCTTATCGTCCGGACCACGGCCCAACAAAGGCGGATTGGGAAAGCGCGCTTCAAGATAGGCAGCGATTCCAAGGTTTTCGGTCAGGACTGTGCCGCCATCCGTCACCAGAACCGGCACCGTTGCCCTTGGATTTACCGCTTTGAAATCGTCGCTCAACTGCTCTCGATCAGCGATCGAGATGTGCCGGGTTTCAATATCAAGCCCTTTTTCAGCGATGAACATGCGAGCCCGGCGCGGGTTGGGGGCGGTTGAGCAGTCATAAAACAGCATTGGCGCTCTTTCCTGTGGCCCGGATCAGCGGCGATAAATGAAACAGCGGCCTTCCACAGCACCTGCCGGCAGCGGCACTTCGGTTAGGGCCTGGAAATACATGCGATCACTGGACACCATCAATCCGCCCTCGGCCAGAAGCGGCTCGATCAGCGGCGATACAAATCGTGCGAACGCATCGTTCTTGGCCCTGTTATGCCCGCCCAGATCCGCATGTATCAAGCTGGCCGATGCGCCAAAACGGTCGACCGACGCGGGCAGAGTTTCCCGCACGTCGCCAAGGATCACCCGATCGTCGGGCGGTGTGGACTCCGGGTGCGACGCAACCGCCCGTTCAAAAACATAAACCGGGCGATCCTGAATACGACCGATCATGTGATGATAGGTTCGCCCGTTGCCCAGCCCGAGCTCAAACACGGGACCCGGCATGCTGCGGGTTTGCGCAATGGCAAAATCCAGGCAGGCGCGCTGTGACACCATGCGGTCGATGAACAGATCCAGACGGCTTTGATTGTCGGACACGGGGCAAGTCTCTCCTTGATGGCAGTCGACAGACAAGATGTGGCCGACACTGCCCTAGATGACAAGAACTCAAGACTTTGTGTAGATAAATTGCCCCCGGTTTCACGTTTCCGCGACGTTTGGGCCCAAGAACGGTTTGACTATGCGGCACTAACCGCGCGAAACTGAGCCAAAAAACACAGGGAGTCGAACAAGCCGATGCCGACCTACGGTCAAACAGGTGGTAAACCTGCATGAATGCTTTGTTGTCTGTCCAAGACCTCAGCATTGGCTTTGGCAGTGCGGAATCTGTTGTCAAAGGCGTGAATTTTGACGTCGAGGCGGGGCAAACGCTTGCTTTGGTCGGAGAATCCGGATCGGGCAAAACCATTTCCTGCCGGGCAGCGTTGCGCATTCTACCGCGCACGGCCCAGATTCGCAGCGGAACAATTACCTTGAATGATTCCAAGGGTCTGGTGGACCTGACCCGAATCAACGAACGCCAGATGCGCGATATTCGCGGCAATCGCGTTTCGATGATATTTCAGGAGCCGATGCGATCCCTCTCTCCATTGCACAAGATCGGCAATCAGGTCAGCGAGGTTCTCTGGCTGCATCGCGGTGCGTCCGAGGCGCAGGCTCGCAAAGAGGTTCTGACCCAGTTCGAGCGCGTCGGGTTTCCCGACCCTCAGCGGGCATATGATTCTTACCCTTTCGAATTGTCCGGCGGCATGCGGCAGCGGGCGATGATCGCCATGGCGATGGTCTCGAAACCCGAATTGCTGATCGCAGATGAACCGACCACCGCGCTGGACGTGACGACGCAGGCGCAGGTTCTGGGGCTGATCAAGGAGCTACAAAAAGAAACCGGCATGGCGCTGATCCTGGTCACGCATGACTTGGGCGTTGTCGCCAACATGGCCGAGCAGGTTGTCGTCATGCACAAGGGTCGCGTGATGGAGGCCGGTCCGGCCGAGCCGATGCTGAATGCGCCCGCGCACCCATACACGCGGCAACTGTTTGATGCCGCACCGGAAATCCCGGACAAGGATGCCGTCGGCCTGCCGATGCCGCAGGATGATCTGATCCTGCAGATGAAGGACGTCAGCAAGACTTACACCATGCGTTCAAGCAAGGGTTGGCAGGACGACAAGAAAATCTTCGCCTGTCAGGGTGTCGATCTGCAGCTGGCCCGGGGCAAAACGCTGGCCGTTGTAGGCGAAAGCGGGTCAGGCAAGACCACCGCCGCCCGCATCGCCTTGGGCGCCGAGCTACCTGATCCGGGCGGCGAAGTGCTGTTCCGCACTTCGGCTGATGCCGATCCGATCACGGTCCACAAGATGACACGCGCACAGCGCACCGCGTTTCAACGCAATGCGCAGATGGTGTTTCAGGATCCCTACAGTTCGCTTAGCCCGCGCATGCGCATTCAGGACGCCATGACCGAGCCGTTGGAAATCCACCGCATCGGGTCTGTTTCCGAACAGCGGGACAAGGCGGCCGAGATGCTGCAACGGGTCGGTTTGAACGCGGACATGCTCAAACGCTACCCGCATGCGTTTTCCGGTGGTCAGCGCCAGCGCCTGTCGATTGCCCGCGCCATGATGCTGGACCCGTTGCTGATCGTCTGTGACGAGCCGACCTCAGCACTGGACGTGTCGGTGCAGGAACAGATCCTGACATTGCTGGAGAATCTACAGGACAGTCTGAACCTGTCCTATTTCTTCATCTCCCACGACCTTGCCGTCGTGGCGCGCATCGCTGATGAGGTCGCCGTGATGCGACGGGGACTGATCGTCGAACAAGCCCCGCCTGAGACCCTGTTTTACAATCCCCGCCACCCTTACACCAAAGCGCTGATTGCCGCTCAACCGGAACCTGACATCAACCGCCCCATCGACCTGAAACTGGTCGCTTTGGGCGCGGGGGCACCGAGCAGCTGGGAAGAAGCCTTTCGTTTCTCTGACACCGTGGTACCCTCATTGATAGAGCTGGAGCCCGGCCATAAGGTACGTTGCCATGTTTAAAACCACTCGTCCCCTGTTTCTGGCCGCGTCGCTGGCCCTGACCTGGATGCTGCCCGCCACGGCAGAGACCGTTCCGACACCACAGGAAAGCGAATTCTGGGCCACTGAAGTCAACGCAGGCAACCTGCCCCCGGTTCAGGAGCGTTTGCCGAAGGACCCCCTGATCGTTGATCTGGCCGCAAAGGGGCGTGAATTCGGCACGCCCGGCGGAACTTTGCGCACGATGGTGACGCGATCCAAGGACATCCGCCAGATGGTCGTCTATGGGTATGCCCGCCTGGTCGGTTTCGACCAGAATTATGAAATTGTCCCGGACCTGCTGGCCTCATTCGACAACGAAGACAACCGCAAGTTCACGCTGCATCTGCGCGAAGGGCACAAATGGTCCGACGGCTCTCCCTTCACCTCGGAAGATTTTCGCTACTGGTGGGAGGATGTGGCCAACAATGAACTCCTCAGCCCCTCCGGTCCGCCGGATTTCCTGCAAGTCGAAGGCAAGTTGCCGACCGTGACATTCCCGGACGAACGGACAATCATGTACGAATGGGACGATCCGAACCCGAATTTCCTTCAATCTTTGGCGCAGGCCCGCCCCCCCTTCATTTACCGCCCGTCCGCCTTCCTCAAGCAATATCATGAGAAGTTTGCAGATGCCGAAGATCTGGCCTTTCAGGTTGACGATGCAAGGGTCAAAAGCTGGGCCGCGCTGCACAACAAGCTGGATAACCTCTATAAATTCGACAATCACGAACTGCCAACCCTGCAACCCTGGCTGAACGCGAGCTCGGGCAAGAAGATCCGGCACAACTTTGTCCGCAACCCTTACTATCACCGCATCGACTCCAAGGGCGTGCAACTGCCCTATATCGACGTGGTCGAGATGGAGATCGTCGCCCCCGGCCTTGTCGCAGCCAAGACCAACGCGGGTGAGACCGATTTGCAGGGGCGCGGGCTGGCTTTCCGTGACGCATCAATCCTGAAAAAGGGTGAGGAGAAGGGAAACTACAAGACACTGCTTTGGAAAACCGGGGTGGCGTCACAGATCGCAATCTACCCGAACTTGAATTACTCGGATGATGGCTGGCGCGAAGTGTTGCGCGATGTGCGCGTGCGCCGCGCCCTTTCACTCGCAATTGACCGCCAGACGATCAACCAGGCGCTTTACTTCAAGCTGGCCCAGCCCGGTGCGATGTCGGTGCTGCCTGCCTCACCTTTCTACAACGAAGAAAATGCACAGGCCTGGGCGCAGTTCGACATCGAGCAGGCCAATGCCCTTCTGGACGAGGCCGGGCTGGACAAGCGGGATAACAATGGAATCCGATTGCTGCCTGACGGACGTCCGATGGAACTGGTGATCGAAACCGCTGGCGAACGGCAAGAAGTTGAAAACGCATTGCAGATCGTCACCGACACCTGGCGCGAAGTTGGCGTCAAGCTGGTCATGCGCCCGCTGGACCGGGACATCCTGCGCAACCGCGTCTTCTCGGGTAATACGATGGCATCCGTCTGGTTTGGCTGGGATGACGGTATCCCGCAAAATCACACTTCCCCCGCCTATCTGGCCCCGACCGATCAGGTGTTTCTGGCGTGGCCGAAATGGGGGCAGTATCATCAGACAGGTGGCGAAGCGGGCGAGTCACCAGACATGCCTGAGGCAGAGCGGTTAATGGAACTGGCCCACAAATGGGAAATCGCCACAACCGACGAAGAGCGTCAGGCGGTCTGGACCGAAATGCTGAAAATTCATGCCGATCAGCTTTACGCCATCGGTATTCTGAACGGTGCACCGCAACCGATCGTGGTTTCGAACCGTCTGCGCAATGTACCTCAGCAAGCCATGTGGGCGTGGGAACCCGGTGCGCATTTCGGCGTCCACCGGCCAGACGAGTTCTTTTTCGCCGACTGACAGGAGCAGCTAAATGATCATGCTGCGCTACGCGGTGTACCGCTTTTTCACGATGCTGCTGACACTGCTGGTGGTGTCGGTTTTGATCTTCGTGATCATCAACCTTCCGCCCGGCGACTATCTCAGCAACCAGATTGCTGAATTGCAGGCCTCGGGCCAGTCGGCCGGCGTGGCCAAGGCCGAGTTTCTGCGCAAGGAATACGCGCTGGACCGGTCGATGCCGGAGCAATACCTGATCTGGATGGGGTTCTGGCCCGGTCCCCACGGGTTCGAAGGATTGTTGCAGGGCAATTACGGCTGGTCCTTTGAATTCGACCGCCCCGTGTCCGAAATCGTGGGTGACACGCTGTGGCTGACGGTCGTGGTCAACCTGGCCGCGATCCTTTTCGTCTATGCAGTGGCCCTGCCGCTGGGTGTTTTGGCTGCTGCAAAGTCGCGGACCTGGATCGACTACACCTCGGCCTTTGTTGGCTATCTTGGTCTCGCCACGCCAAACTTTCTTCTGGCGCTGATCCTGTTCTATTACGGCCACCGCTATTTCAACCTGCCCATCGGCGGGCTGATGGACCCATCCTTCGAAGGCCAGCCGATGAGTTGGGACAAGCTGAAGTCCATTCTTGTCCACCTGATTGTTCCGACCTTTGTCATCGGCACCTCAGGCGCATCCGCGATGATGCAGCGTTTGCGGGCCAATATGCTGGACGAGTTGGGCAAGCCATATGTCGAAACCGCCATCGCCAAGGGCATGGCCCCGTCGCGGATGCTGACGAAATACCCGTTACGCGTTGCCTTCAACCCGTTTGTGGCGGACATCGGCAACCTGCTGCCCTCGATGGTGTCGGGATCGGTACTTGTGTCGGTCGTTCTGGGCCTGCAAACCATCGGCCCGACCCTGCTGACCGCGCTTAAGACACAGGATCAGTTCCTGTCGGCCTTCATCCTGATGTTCGTCGCCCTGCTGACCCTGATCGGGACGATGATCTCCGACATCCTGCTGGTCATGCTGGACCCGCGCATCCGATACGAGGGCCGTGAAGCATGAGCAAACTTCCTGACGGCCGCTATGTCGACGACGCCCCGTTCGATCCCGAAGCCTCGATCCAACAACTCGAACGCGCGGATTTGGACGCGCCGAACTGGGTTCTGGTCTGGCGCAAGTTCCGGACCCATAAGCTGGGCCTGATTTCGGGTATCTTCCTGCTGCTATGCTATCTGATGCTGCCCTTCGCCGGCTTCATTGCGCCTTACGGGCCGAACGACCGCAATGGCGAACACCTCTATGCCCCGCCCCAAAGCGTCAACTGGTTCCACGAAGGTGAATTTGTCGGGCCTTACGTCTATCCCATTGTAGCCGAAGCTGATCTTGAGACCTTTCAGTGGAAATTCGTCCCCGACACCGAAGACCCACGCCCGATCCGGTTCTTCTGTGAAGGGTCCGAATACAAGCTGGCAGGACTGATCAAAACAAACAGGCACCTGTTCTGCGCCCCCGAGGGCGCCACGCTGTTCCTTTGGGGCTCGGATCGGCTGGGCCGGGACGTGTTCAGCCGCATCCTTTACGGCGCGCAACTGTCGCTGACCGTGGGCCTCATCGGTATTTCGGTGTCGTTCTTTCTGGGTATCCTGTTCGGGTCGATGGCGGGATATTTCGGCGGCAGGATCGACTGGACCATCAACCGGGTGATCGAAATCCTGCGCTCGCTGCCGGAGCTGCCTCTGTGGCTGGCCTTGTCCGCTGCGGTCCCGTCGAACTGGAGCCCGGTGGCGGTGTTCTTCATCATCTCGATCATTCTCGGCATTCTCGACTGGCCCGGTCTCGCCCGATCCGTTCGCGCCAAGTTCCTGTCCCTGCGCGAAGAGGAATACGTACGCGCGGCGGAAATGATGGGCGCAAGCTCGGGGCGGGTGATCCGCAAGCACCTTTTGCCGAACTTCATGTCACACTTGATCGCCTCGGCCACATTGTCGATCCCGGCAATGATCCTCGGGGAAACGGCGCTCAGTTTCCTCGGCCTTGGCCTGCGGGCTCCGGCGGTCAGTTGGGGCGTGATGTTGAACGACGCACAGAACCTCGCCTCGATCGAGATCTACCCATGGACAGCCATCCCGATGCTGCCGATCATCGTCGTGGTGCTGGCCTTCAACTTCCTTGGCGACGGGCTTCGCGACAGTCTGGACCCCTATCAGCAATGAGCCTTCTGTCGTCCCTTCCCGCCGCAGACAGCTATCGGACTACCGGGAACGGCGCACTTTCAAGCGTGTTTGCGGTGTCAGAGCTTGCCACGGCCAGCTTTGCCGCAATCGGGCAAGAGCTTGCTTCATTGACTTCAGCCCTGAACCTGTCCGCGAAGCCACCGGAAATCACCGTCGATCACCGCCTGGCATCGCTCTGGTTCGGGTTTTCGTTCAAACCCGATGGCTGGCAGATGCCGGACCTGTGGGATGCGGTTGCCGGCAACTACAGGGCATCGGACGGTTGGATCCGGTTGCACACCAACCTGCCGCACCACCGCAGCGCGGCCCTCAAGGTTCTGGATACACCCGCAGATCGGGAAGCCGTATCCCAGGCGGTCAGGCAGTGGGCGATTTCGGAACTTGAAAGCGCAATTGTTGCCGAAGGCGGTGTTGCCGCTGCCATGCGCAGCCGGGTGGAATGGCTTGAACATCCTCAGGGCCGTGCCGTGTCGCGCGACCCGCTGATTACCTGGGAAACCCCGCGAATAGTCACCCTGCGCGACCGGCCAAATGCCACAGCAGAACGGCCACTCGCTGGCTTGCGGGTCCTTGATCTGACCCGCGTTCTGGCTGGCCCGGTTTCCACCCGAACCCTCGCCGGATTCGGCGCTGAAGTGCTGCGGATCGATCCCCCCGGTTGGGACGAGCCCGGGGTCATTCCCGACATCTCGCTGGGCAAACGATGCACCTATCTGAACTTGAAATCTCCTGCCGGGGTTCAAAAGTTGCATGACCTACTGGCCGAGGCGGACGTCTTTGTTCACGGCTATCGTCCCGGCGCACTGGACGCGCTTGGATTGACCAAAACCAAACGGGAGGAACTGGCCCCGAACCGGGTTGAGGTGACACTGGACGCCTATGGGTGGCAAGGCCCCTGGTCGACCCGACGCGGGTTTGACAGCCTTGTCCAGATGAGCGCCGGGATCGCCGATGCCGGGCGCATCTGGGCGCAGGCGGACAAGCCTACCCCCCTGCCCGTGCAGGCGCTGGATCACGCCACCGGTTACCTGATGGCCGCATCAATCCTGTCGGCGCTTGCTCAGGCCGCGCGGGGGAACCCGGTGATGCACGCCAAACTGTCACTTGCACGCACCGCAGAGTTGCTGGTGGCACTCAGCAAATCCGACCCCGAGGTCGAGATGCAGGGTGCCACCCCGCAGGACTATGCCCAGGCTACCGAGGTTTCGGGTTGGGGGCCTGGCCACCGCCTGAAATCCGCGCTGAGCGTCGGGACTGCCAGGATGCACTGGCCGCTGCCCGCATCAAGGCTTGGCACCTCCCCGCCGCAGTGGGCTGGTCTGTCTGCCTGACGCTTTTCCGACAGACCCTCGCTCGCAAAAACCCCAACCGCTCTGCACGTTCTCGGCCCGCCGTGGCTCAAAGGCGTGTCAGTTTATCCCACTCATCCAAAGAGCCACCGCTGCGCGGGACGCGCGTCCCAGCCCAACTCTTTGCTGGCGTCTCGTCAGAGACGCCGGTCAAAGGGGCGGGAGGATGCGCTATCTGTCATCGCCGCCGCCCGGGCCAATATCGTCAAGATAGTCTTCATCAATCGCCGCCTGCACTGCGCCTGTTACGGCCTCGCGCTGCTTGGGCGTCAGGTCCTCGGCATTCTTGTCATCGGCCAGACGCACGGTGACCTCGCGGTGGGCGAAACGAATGCCCTCGCGCGCGAACAGCTCGCGAATTTCCTGATAGACCTTCTTGCGCACCAACCACTGGTCGCCCGGCTTGGTCATGAACTTGACCCGGATGATCATCGCTGAATCCTGCATCTCGATCACGCCTTGCGATTTCAATGGCTGAATGAAGTTCTCGCCGATCACCGGATCGCTCAGCAACTGCTGGCCCAGCTTCTTGATTAGCTTGCGCACTTGCTCGACATCGGTGTCATAGGTCACACGCAGCGGCAGCTTCATGATCACCCAGTCGCGTGAGTAGTTGGTCAGCACCTTGATCTCGCCAAACGGAATGGTGTTGAGCGCCCCAAGATGGTGGCGCAGCTGGAAGGACCGGACCGAGATTTTCTCAACTGTCCCCTTCACGTCGCCGATATCGATATATTCGCCTTTACGGAAGGCATCATCCATCAGGAAAAACGCGCCCGAGAAGATGTCCCGCACCAGCGTTTGCGAGCCGAACCCGACGGCCAGACCAACAACACCGGCACCCGCGAACAGCGGACTGACGTTGATGCCCAGCTCCATCAGCACAATCAGAACTATGGTCACGACGACAACTGCAAGGATCGCACCGCGGAACAGCGGCAGCAGGGTGGCCAGACGGCTTTGCCCCCCTTCGCCGCCTTCATCGCCCAGTTCCGCTTCGCCGACATCGACCTCTTCTTCGGCGATTTTGGAATCGATCCAGATGCGGAAGAAATGGAACAGGATATAGCCCATGAAGATGATTACCATCACATCGAGCACCCGCTCGATCGGAAGATCCTCGCTCCAGTTGGCGTCCGGGTTCCAGATCACCACCAGTGCGTAGGCACCAACCACAAAGGCCAGAATGCCCGCAACGCGCCGGGCCAGATCCTCGTAGGTCAGGATGGTGTGCTTTCTCTGCTCAGCTTCAGGTGTTTCCGCTGCGCCTTGCCCCTCTTCGGTTTCGGCCTCTTCCGCGCGGGCGTTCATTTCCTCGATCTGACGGTTACGGTCGAAATACCGCTCCAACAGATAGTTCATGGCGCCGTAAGCAATCACGACGGACATGAAAATGAGATAGCTGCTGGCGACAATCGGTATTGAGTTCTGATTTTCCAGCAACAGATCCACGGCCAGTTTCAGCCAGCTGAACACCAGATACACGATCAGCACAGGAGCCCAGGCGAACGAGATGAACCGCAATATCCACGACACCTGATCCGGCGCGCGTCCGCCGCGAATGGCGTTCGAGATAGCACGGGCATTGAATAGGATCATGAAGACATTGGCGACAGCGCCCAGCATCGTCAGACTTCCGTAGACCATCGCGTAGACGTTGTAGTTCAGCCCGAAATCGGCAACCCAGGTGGAAAACAGAACGACCGAAATGTCATAGGTCGCGATGGCCGAAGCCCAGATGTACAACCGCTTTGCGTCCCTGTCGGAAAAGGGTGGCAGTCGGTATTGGCTCAGGTAGGGCGACAGGACCATCCGCCACAGATCCGACACTGTCCGCGACAGGAAGAACGCCGTGAAGATGGCTGTGACCGTGAACTGGATCGAGATGTCCTCGGCCTCGCCAAGAAACAGATACCCCACGATCAGCGCCAGCAACATGGCAAACACGGTGGCCCCGATCCCCATCAGGAAACGGAACACCAGGAACGGCATCTTCTCACGGTACCCCTGGGGGTTGTCCTTGGATCGCGCCACCACGATACGCCGCGCGATACGCTTGCCGTAAATCTCGATGGACAGCCACCGTCCCAGCAGCAGGAACAGGACATTCCAGGCCAGAACCTCGACATAGGTCATGATCCGCCCGTCCGGGCTGGTCTGGCGCAGAATGTACTGCACTTCGAAGATCGAATAGGGTAACGCCTCCAGCCGCGACTGAACCGACTCCCGGAAAGTCCTGAACCTCTCCTGCGCCTTCATCAGTTGCGAGCCTTCACCCATCGGGTCGTTCTCAGCACCCGCAGCCGCACCGGCGGCTCCGGTGGTTCCGGCAGTTGCGACCTGCCCGGCGCTGTCGATCACGATCACGCTTGCGCCAGCTTCGGTCGCGGCGCGGATGGCTGCGGCTATGTCTCCGTCGGCGCTCGTCTCGGCACTGGTGTCGCCAGCAGTCGGGTATCCCGGAATCAAAGATGTCTGAGCGACGGCCCCCGTTCCGGTAGCAAGCACTGCCCAGAAAGTGAAAACCAGCGCGGCAAACAGTTTGAAGTGCATGGGTTTAGGTCCAGTTCGCATGTTGCCGCACAGAATACTCAAGCGTTTACAGGTGTTCAAATTATCCAACCTTCCCATCTCGATAAAGTGTCCAGCCGTGTTCCTGGCGCACAGTTTTGGACAAGGCTGTTTTCAACCTGACAAAAACTGAATATGACCAATCCTGTAACAAGTGAACACCGTCAGACCGGTTTGGGCGGGACAATCCGGTGCCACGCGCCTGTTCTGCTCTGGAATTGATGTTGCCAAATCGCAATGCATGGCGCATTTGCAGGTCGGGCAGCGCTCGTTTGGCGGGCAGAGACTGAAATAATAAGATACGGGTGCATTTGCGCGGATACTGCACCGAAATGACAAAAAAACGGGCGAAGGCATGAGCCTAGAACGACATAGTGAGATATCCGGCCGCGCGCCGCGCATTTTGTTTTACAGCCACGATACGTTCGGGTTGGGCCATTTGCGCCGTTCCCGTGCGCTGGCCGCCGCAATCACCCAGGCAGATCCGACGGCCTCCGCGCTGATCCTGACGGGCTCGCCCGTGGCGGGGCGGTTTACGTTTCCACGCCGCGTCGACCATGTGCGCCTGCCCGGCGTCACCAAGCGGGCCGACGGTTCATATGCCTCGCAGACCATTGGCATGGGCATCGAAGAAGTCACAGAGCTGCGCGCGCGCCTGATTCAGACCGCGGTCGAGCAGTACGATCCCGACGTCTTTATCGTGGACAAAGAGCCGACAGGGTTTCGGGGCGAGTTGCTGCGCACATTGGAAACCCTTGAACGTTCGCGCCGGACACGGCTTGTCTTGGGTCTGCGGGATGTTCTGGACGAGCCCGAGGTTCTGGCCGCCGAGTGGGCCAGAAAGGACGCAGTGGCCGCGACGGAGCGGTTTTACGACGAAATCTGGGTATACGGCTTGCGATCGGTCTACGATCCGACCAAGGGGCTGCCGCTCAGCCCGGCGGCGCAGTCCCGTATTCACTGGACAGGTTATCTTAGGCGCGATCTTGGCCCCGTTGGCGACCCACCCAAGCAGCCTTACGTGCTGATCACGCCCGGCGGCGGCGGAGACGGCAAGGCGCTCGTCAATCTGGTGCTGTCCGCTTACGAAAGCGACCCCGACCTGTCGCCAAGGGCGGTGCTGGTCTACGGACCGTTCCTGTCGGGCGAATTGCGGGAAGAGTTCGAAACGCGCGTTGCCGCGCTTGATGGGCGTGTTACCGCGGTAGGATTTGAATCGCAGATTGAAACCCTGTTTGCCGGCGCCACCGGAGTTGTCTGCATGGGCGGGTACAACACCTTTTGCGAGGTTCTGTCCTTTGACAAACGTGCGGTCATCGTACCGCGCACGACACCGCGCCTGGAACAGTGGATCCGGGCTTCCCGGGCCGAAAACCTGGGCCTGATCCGCATGCTGGACGAACGCCGGGAAGGGTTGACAACCGAGGCAATGATCCAGGCCATTCGCAATATTCCGCACCAGCCGCTGCCGTCAGAAGCCATCCGGGGCGGATTGTTGGGCGGGCTGGATTACGTGACCGATCGCATTGAGGTTCTGCTGGGCCGCAAACGGGATCGGGCCACCGGATGACCGCAGACCTGCCGAAACTGGCGGTGCTGGTCAAAGGTTGGCCGCGCCTGTCCGAGACGTTCATCGCCCAGGAACTGGTGGCCCTGCAAGAGGCTGGCCACCGCTTTGAGATTTGGTCCCTGCGCCGCCCAACGGATGTCAAGCGCCACCCTCTGCACGACCGATTTCAGGGTCGTGTCCATTACCTGCCCGAGTACTTGTACGAAGAACCCGGCCGTGTCTGGGCTGCCCGTCTTGTGGCGCGGGCTTTGCCTGGCTACAGCCAGGCATACCGCGTCTGGCGCGATGATCTGCGCCGCGACCCTAGTCACAATCGCATCCGGCGCTTCGGGCAGGCCTGCGTTCTGGCCGCCGAACTGCCGGAGCAAACGCTGGCGCTTTATGCGCATTTCATGCACACGCCCTCCTCGGTCGCGCGATATGCCGCGATCATGCGGGGATTGCCGTGGAGCTTTTCCGCCCACGCCAAGGACATCTGGACCTCACCAGAATGGGAGAAGCGGGAAAAACTGCGGTCCGACACGTTTGGTGCCACCTTCGGGGCCACTTGCACCGCAATTGGCGCAAAACACCTGCGTGGGCTTTCTGATGATCCCGCGCGGATTGAACTGATCTATCACGGGCTGGATCTGTCGCGCTTTCCGTCCCCTCCCAACCGTATGATCCGGGCCGCAAACGACCCGTTTCACATGCTGTCCGTCGGCCGGTTGGTCGAAAAAAAAGGGTTTGACCGACTGATCGACGCATTCGCCCTGTTACCGGATGCACTGGACTGGCACTGGACCCATATCGGGGGCGGTTCATTGAACAAACAGCTGCAGGAACGGGCCGTCGCTGCGGGTTTGGCGGACCGGATCAGCTGGAAAGGTGCCTGCGATCAGCCCGAAGTGATCGAGGCGATGCGGCGTGCCGACCTGTTTGTTCTTCCCAGCCGGATTGCGGTGGACGGCGACCGTGATGGTTTGCCCAACGTGTTGATGGAAGCGGCCTCTCAGCAGTTGCCAATCCTGTCCACCCCGGTTTCCGCCATTCCCGAGTTCATCGAGACCGGCGTGCACGGTGTTCTGGCGGACGATGATCCCGCAGCGCTGGCATCCGCAATGTCCGGTGTTGCCGCCGATCCGGAAGAGGCGGCCAGAATGGCTGCGGCGGCTTACAAGCGCCTGATCACCGAATTCCAAATGGATCCCGGCATTGCCCGGCTGTCCGCCCGCCTGAACGCCTTGTGTCTGGAACCTGCCTGATGGCACGGGTTGCCTTTTACGCCCCCATGAAATCTCCGGACAGCCCGGTTCCCTCGGGCGACCGCGAAATGGCGCGCAATCTAATGAAGGCGATCGGCGCGCAGGGGGACAAGGTCGACCTCGTTTCCACGCTCCGCATCTATGACAAGACCGGAGATACCGGAATCCAGCAGGCGCTGCATGCCGCGGCACGGGTCGAAGTGGAACGCGTTCTGGACACGATGCCAGCCGAAACGGCTCTGTGGGTGACCTATCATAATTATTACAAGGCCCCTGATCTGCTGGGGCCACAGGTCTGCAAGGCCCGGGGTATTCCGTATGTGCAACTAGAAAGCACCCGCGCCTCCAGCCGGCTGAACGGCCCATGGGCCGATTTTGCCAGCGCTGCGCACCGGGCCTGCGATGCGGCGCGGGTGATCTACTATCACACCGCCAACGACCTGATCACGCTGGAACGGGACCGATTTGGCGATCAAATCCTGGCCGAGTTGCCGCCGTTTCTGCCCATTGCAGATCTGCCCGCCGTTTCGGAACGCAACGGGCCCATGCTGGCGGTCGGCATGATGCGGCATGGCGACAAGCTGACCTCGTACCGGGTTCTTGCCGACGCACTGGCCCAGCTTGACGGGGAATGGGCCTTAAATATCGTTGGCGATGGGCCCGCCCGACCCGAAGTCGAAGCACTGATGGCCCGGTTTAACGGGAAGGTGCGTATTCTGGGTCTGCTGGACCGGGCCGGGGTCCAAACTGCCTACCTAAAGTCGTCCTTTCTTGTCTGGCCCGGCGTGAACGAAGCCTATGGCATGATCTATCTTGAGGCTCAGGCCTGTGGCCTTCCGGTTGTTGCGCAGGACAGACCCGGTGTTTGCGATGTTCTGGCCCCCTCGGACCATCCGACTGTCGAAGCGGGCGCTCAAGGCCTGGCCGACCGGATGCAGCTGTTGCTGAATGACTCGGTCCTGCGCCGCGCGCTGGGAGAAAACGCGCGCGCGCATGTGGCAGCGCGCAACCTGATGCCCGAAGCCACCAGGCGCTTCTGGCAACACGCCCGCCCGCTATTGGGGGTGCCTACATGACCCGGCTTGCCCTTCTTCGCCATGGCCACACGCATTGGAACCGTGCGGGGCGCATTCAGGGGCGCAGCGATATTGCACTGGATGACGACGCGCAAGCCGAGCTTTCGGGTTCCGCCCTCCCTTCCCCGTGGGACACGGCCGAGCTGTGGTCCAGCCCTCTGACGCGTGCAAGCGAAACGGCGCGACTGGTGTCCGGACGCGCGCCGCAGACATCAGACGCCCTGATCGAAATGAACTGGGGGGCCTGGGAGGGTAAGCGTGGCGTTGACCTGATCGCAGATGCCAGCAGCGGTTACCGCCATATCGAGGACTGGGGATGGGATTTCCGCCCCCCAAACGGAGAAAGCCCGTCCGACGTCCGAGCCCGTCTGGCCCCTTGGCTGTCAGGCCTGCAAAGGGACACACTTGCCGTCTGCCATATCGGTATCATGCGGGTCATTCTGGCGCAGGCCTGGGGGTGGGACTTTAACGGCCCCGCACCCTTCAAAATCAAGCGCAACCGGCTGTATATCGTCGACATGAGAAACATGCACCCTGATCCCGAACCAGTTCGCCTGCTGCGCCCGAAGGGCAGTTCATGAAGGTTCTGATCGTAGTCACGCACCTGTTGGGCACTGGTCATCTCAGCCGTGCCCTGACACTTGGGCGCGCCTATGCGCGGGACGGGGCTGAGGTGTTGGTCGTATCTGGCGGGATGCCCGCACCGCAACTGAACAGTGCGGGGCTGACGCTTTTCGGGCTGCCTCCCCTGCGGTCGGATGGAACGGACTTCACGCGACTTCTGACCGAAACAGGCTCTGTTGCGGACGACATATATCTGTCAGCCCGGATCGTCGCGCTGACGCAGGCCGTTCGGCGTTTTCAGCCGGATGTTCTGATCACCGAACTGTTTCCGTTTGGTCGGCGCTCGCTGGCCCGAGAGTTCACGGCTGCCCTTGAAGCAGCACATGGCCTGCCGCGCCGCCCGCTGATTCTGGGGTCGATCCGCGACATCCTTGCGCCGCCCTCCAAACCAGAGAAAGCTCATCGCGCACTTGCGATGGTGATGCGGTACTATGACGGCATCCTTGTCCACTCGGACCCAAAATTCACGAAACTGGATGTCAGTTGGCCTGTCACGGCTGAGCTGTCCGAGCGGTTGCACTACACCGGTTTTGTTGCCCCACCGGCACCGCAACCGCACGCGGACGGCGTCGGCCGGGACGAGGTCATCGTCAGCGCCGGTGGCGGATCGGTGGGCCAGCCGATCTTTCGCGCGGCCATCGAGGCCGCCCAAAAGATGCCAGACAGGCGCTGGCGCCTGCTGGTCGGCGGACGAGACGCAAGCGCGCGCATCGCCGATCTGTCGAAACAGGCCGAAGGCACCAACATCACGCTGGAACCGGTCCGGCCGGATTTTCGTGAAATGCTTCCAATTGCCGCCGCTTCGGTCAGCATGTGCGGTTACAACACTGCGCTGGATATTCTGCAAAGCGGAACGCCGGCGGTTTTCATACCCTTTGACGACGGCAATGAGGTCGAACAGGGTTTGCGCGCTCAAAGCCTTGCAGATCTTCTGGGCATCGGGGTGCTGCCCAGCGCCCGGTTAAGCGGCACTGCTCTGGCCGAGGCTGTCGGCACAGTCTTGTCAGACGGTGCACGCGTGGTTCCGACACAAGGGTTCGATGGCGCACGGAAAGCCGTCGAGATCACGAAAACGCTGCTGGAGCGGTGCCGATGACCGCAAACTGGAACCCTCTGACACACGAACTGAAACTCTGGTCGGATGCAGAGTTGACCCTGCCGCTTTGGTGGCGGGACGACGATGCGGTAACCGTGACGCCGCAGCTTGAAACCCTGTCGGCTCTGTCTTGCCGCATCGGCCTGCCCGTACATCTTGCCGTAATCCCCCGCGACGCAGACCAAGCCCTGGTCGATTATGTCGCGCAGCATTCCGAACTGGTCCCGGTGGTGCACGGGTGGTCCCATCAAAACCATGCGCCGACCACCGAGAAAAAAGCTGAATTCCGCCTGCATCGTCCAATGGCGCAAATTGCGCAGGACGCGGGGGCTGGGTTTTCGACTCTGCACAAACTGTTCGGCGACCGGCTCAGGCGTGTTTTCGTTCCGCCATGGAACCGCATCACCCCCGAAGTGGCGCAGGTTTTGCCCGATCTCGGCTATCGCATTCTGTCAACGGCAACGCCGCGTGCGTCAAGGCTGGCCGCGCCTGGTCTGGAACAGGTGAATACCCATCTGGACCCGATCGACTGGCGTGGGACACGGGGACTTGTTGATCCGGACATACTGATCACCCGAACCGCAGGCTTCCTGCGCGACCGGCGCGAAGGTCGCGCGGACAATGCCGAACCGTTTGGCGTGCTGACCCACCACCTGGTGCACGATCCAGACATCTGGCGATTTACCGAAACCCTGCTGGCCAGATTGCTGGACGGACCCACAGAAATCTGGGTCGCCCCCCCCATCCGATACACCCACGGAGTACCCGATGAGCCGACTTGATTCCATGCTGCGCCGCCTGACCGCGCAACGCGACGGTCTGAACTGGGCTGCAGCCCGGATCGCCGAAACACCTGGGGATATTCTGGATATGGGACTTGGCAATGGCCGGACCTATGACCATTTGCGGGAGATCCTGCCCGACCGGCGCATCTGGGTCATGGATCGCGTGTTGCAATGCCATCCCTCCAGCACACCCCCGGCCGAAGATTTTCTGCAGGGCGAGGCAGAACCGATGCTGGAAAAGCTGGCAGAAAACGGCCCCTGCATCGCCATGGCCCACTATGATTTCGGACGCGGCATCAAGGAAGAGGATGTTGCCGAGGCCACCCGCCTCAGCCCGCTGATCGCGCGGGTCATGCTGCCGGGCGGATTGCTGATCTCCGGCCAGCCCCTGGTGGGATTCAAGCAATTTGCCGGACCCGAGACCATAGCCCCGGACCGCTATCTGTTCTACAGGACCTGAGCGGCCTTTACCCTGCCGCTCTAAGCGACGCGGCGCCCTCGCGACCAAGCCGCGCTCAGCGCCGGAATACCATCGCGCAGGCGAAAGCGGATCAGATCGGCACGCAAACCCGCGCGCAGTTCACCCCGATCGGCCAGACCGGCGGCCTGCGCGGGGGTCTGTGTCACTGTCTTCAGGCCCTGCGCCATGTTGCCCCACAGCTCACCCAGCATCGTGGCGGACAGCAGCAGCGCCGACGGCACGTAGTCCGAAGACAGAATATCCAGATGTCCAAGTTCGGCCAGATCACGGGCGGCCACATTGCCCGAATGCGAACCACCCCGGATCACGTTCGGCGCGCCCATCATAACCTTGATGTCATGCGCATGGCAGGCCTGCGCCGCCTCGACCGTTGTGGGAAACTCGGCCAGACGAATGCCGTGACCGGCTGAGATACGAACCTGATCTGCTGTGGTGTCGTCATGGCTGGCAAGAACCGCACCGAACCTACGGGCGGCCTTGACCGCCTCGGTTTCGTGTTTGTCACCATTGCGTTCCCGCAGCCCCCTGAGCTGGGCCACGTGCCGCGTGAACATCGCGTCATCCATCGCGTATTTGCCCTTCAGATAGGCTTCAAGCTTGTTCATGTCCCGGAACTGCCGCTGCCCCGGCGTATGATCCATCAGCGAGACCAGCCCGACACGATCTTCGGGGCCGAATTCGGCCAACTCCTCGATCAGCGTTTCCGAACAGACCTCGGCCCGCAAATGCAGAAAATGGCTGATCTTCAATGCGTCCTGCTCGCGCAACTGCCACAGCTCGCGCGACAAACCCCGGGCATATTTTCCGTAACGCCCCGCGCCCGAAGGTATGGAACCCACGCGCATGGCATCAAAGACGGTCGTAATGCCGGTGCTAGCAAGTTCCGCATCATGGGCAATGATGGCCGCGGCGTGCGGCCAGTGTACGTTTGGACGCGGCTGAATGTGACGCTCCAGATTGTCGGTATGCAATTCGACAAGACCGGGGCTGACGTAATCGCCTTCGCAATCCGCCGCCCCCTTGGGGACTGCCACCCCAGTATCGACCTGAGCAATGGTTTCGCCGAGGATGCGAATGCTGCCCGTAACCGTTTCATCGGGCAAAACAAGCGTCGCATTGGCAAGGATCAATTCTTCTGTCATCTGAACTTCACGCAGTTTGGGCTATGGATCGGCCACACAGGTAGGAGGCCAATGTGACATTCACGCGATACGCGATCTATTTTGCGCCACCCGGCGACGCGGACTGGACAAGGTTCGCAACAAGCTGGTTGGGTTGGAACATGGAAACGGGCTCCGTGGCAGCGCATCCGTCCGTGGACGGCGTTGACGTAGCCACCGTCACCGAGGTTCCGCGCAAATACGGCCTGCATGCGACGATGAAACCGCCCTTCCGCCTGCACAAAACCCGAACAGCCGCAGAACTGCAGGACGCCTGCATACGACTGGCGGCATCCTACGCTCCGGTCAAGTTGGAGGGTCTGGAGATTGCGCGGCTCGGCCGCTTCCTCGCCCTGTGCCCCTTGGGAGACACCGCGAAACTTGGCGAACTGGCCGCCGCTTGTGTTCGCGATCTTGATACGTTCCGCGCCCCTGCGACCGACGCGGATCTGGCCCGCCGTCGTGGCAACGGCCTGACACCGGAACAGGACGCCAATCTGGTCAACTGGGGCTACCCTTACGTGTTGGATTCGTTCCGATTTCACATCACGCTTAGCGGCAAACTGGACAAACCCACCCTTCGCAGCGTTCAGGCAGCGCTTGCAACACACCTTGAACCGATGCTGCCAAACCCGTTTCGGATCGACGACTTGGCATTGGTGGGCGAGGCTGAAGACGGTCGGTTCCATCTGATCCATCGCTACGCTCTTTCCGGCTGAAGCCGGGACAGGATCTCATCCACTGTGGCATCAAGGGGCCCTGAGTTGTCGATTTCGATCACCCGGTTCAAACCTTCGGGCAGCGGAGCCTCCGCCCGACCCAGACGACGCGCTTGTTCCGCTGCACTTTCACGTCCGCGCGCCGACAGGCGTTGTGCCAGAACGTCCGGATCTGCGGTCAGCGTCACGACAATCAGCTCACCAAACACATCCTGCGCCTGCAACAGGACCGCACGCGACAGGTTGACCAGCAACGCCTCGGCCCTGCGGCGCTGATCCGCGACCCCGCCCGGAATTCCGTACTGCAACCCATGGGCGCACCAATGCAGCGCAAACGCGCCATCCTGTGCCATTAGTCGGAACATCTCGACCGGAACACGTTCGAAATCTTCACCGCCTTCGCCTTCGGGTCGCGTGATCACCCGCCGCACCCGCTGAATGCCGTCCACCCGCGCCTCCAACGCCTCCATCACACTGTCCTTGCCCACACCCGAAGGGCCAACAATCGCTATGACGGGGGCCAAGGTCATGCAGCCACCCCCGGCGTGAAATCCGAGACGTTGACCTCGCGATCGCACACCCGCTCCCGCGCCGCGACATCGTGGAAAATCCCGACAATCGCAGCGCCGCGCTCCTTCGCCTCCTGGATCAGCGACAGGACGGTTTCACGATTTTGCGCATCCAGACTGGCTGTAGGCTCGTCCAGCAGCATGGCAGGATATTCATGCGCAAGACCACGCGCGATGTTCACCCGCTGCTGTTCGCCGCCCGAAAATGTCGTCGGGCTGAGTGTCCAAAGGCGTTCGGGAATACTCAGACGCCGCAGCAACCCGGCCGCGCGGTCCAAGGCCGCCTGCCTGTCGCAGCCAACCGCCAACAACGGCTCGGCCACTACCTCAAGCGTCGGCACCCGGGGCACCACGCGCAGGAACTGGCTGACATAGCCCAACGTCTCTCGCCGTAACGCCAAAATCTCGCGCGGTTCAGCCCGCGCCACATCCACCCCGCCGACCCGCACCTGACCCGAGGCGGCCAGATAATTTCCGTAGATCAGCCGCATCAGGGTCGACTTGCCCGCTCCGGAGGCTCCGGTCAGGGCCACGCATTCACCCGGTCCGACTTGCAGACAGGCACCTTCCATCACCGGGATCACCGCGCCGCCCTGATTGTGCAGGGTGAAGCTCTTGCTCACGTTGACTAACTCAATCATCGCACTTCATCTTTTCCCAAATAGTCAAACCTGCAGAACGCTCGACACAAGCAGCTGCGTATAGGCGTGTTGCGGGTCGTCCAGCACCTGATCCGTCAACCCAGCTTCGACCACGCGACCATCCTTCATCACTATCAGCCGGTCTGCCAGCAGGCGCACCACGGCCAGATCATGGGTGACAATAATGGCGCTCAGCCCCATTTCACGCACAAGCCCACGCAGCAGATCCAGCAGACGCGCCTGAACCGAGACATCCAGTCCGCCGGTTGGCTCATCCATGAACACCAGCCGCGGTCCGGTCACCAGATTCCGCGCGATCTGCAACCGCTGCTGCATCCCGCCCGAAAACGCGGTCGGGCGGTCATCGACACGCTCTGCCTCGATTTCGACCCGGCCCAGCCAGTCGATGGCCTTGTGGCGGATATTGCCGTAGTGACGATCGCCGACCGCCATCAGCCGCTCGCCGATATTGCCGCCGGCACTGACCGACATGCGCAAACCATCCCGCGCATGCTGATGCACAAAAGCCCAGTCGGTACGGCCAAGCATCCGACGTTCGGGTTCCGACATGGTAACGGTGTCAACCGGTCCATTCGCCCGAGTTTCAAAGATCACCTGACCCGCATCCGGTTCCAGATGCCCCGCCAGGCAGTTCAGAAGGGTCGACTTGCCTGACCCGCTTTCGCCCACGATCCCCATCACCTCGCCAGGGTAGAGGTCGAAGCTTACATCCATGCACCCGATCCGTGCACCATAGCGTTTCCGGATGCCTTTGACCTGCAACAAAGGGGTCATGCCGCGCTCTCCTCAGCAAATCGGCCCACATGGCCTGCCTCACGGCGTGACCGGCAATAGTCAGTGTCAGAACAAACAAACATCCGGTTGCCCGCATCATCCATGATCACCTCGTCCAGATAGCTGTCCTCGGCCCCGCACAGATTGCACGGATGGTCGGCCTTCGTCGCTTCAAACGGATGGTCTTCGAAATCGAGGCTCACGACTTTGGTGTGCGGCGGGACCGCGTAAATCCGCTGCTCCCGGCCCGCGCCAAACAGCTGGATCGCATCCATTTCAAGCTTGGGGTTGTCGAATTTCGGGATCGGCGACGGGTCCATGACATAGCGGCCCGACACCTTGACCGGATAGGCATACGCGGTCGAAATCGCGCCGTGCTGGCTGATATCCTCATACAGCTTCACATGCATAAGCCCGTATTCCTCAAGGCTGTGCATCTTGCGCGTCTCTGTCTCGCGCGGCTCCAGAAAACGCAGCGGCTCCGGGATCGGCACCTGATAGACAAGTATCTGATCTTTGGTCAGCTTCGCCTCGGGGATGCGGTGGCGGGTCTGAATGACTGTGGCCTTGGCCGTCTCTTCGGTTGTCGCGACGCCCGCCGTATTCTCGAAGAACTTGCGGATCGACACCGCATTCGTCGTGTCATCCGCGCCCTGATCGATCACTTTGAACGTGTCATCAGGCGTCAACGTCGCCGCTGAAACCTGCACACCCCCGGTGCCCCAGCCGTAAGGCATCGGCATTTCACGGCTGGCAAACGGCACCTGATAGCCCGGAATGGCAAGGCCTTTGAGGATGGCCCGGCGTATCATTCGCTTGGTTTGTTCGTCCAGATATGCGAAGTTATACTCAGTCATTTGGCGTATCGTTTTGTTTTTTGGTGTTTTTGTGGACGTAATGTTAATTGGTTCGTTCTTATTGATCGTTTTCTTCTATTTGCTTTGGCACACCCGCCATGCAAAACGGCGACGTGAGGCGCAACAACGCGACCCAACAGACGAATGGAGCGCGATCGGCGCTCCGACGCAGACCTCTCTCGGCAAAAATCCGCCAGCCCGCGCGGATACACCGGAGCGTTCCCCAGCTCACTTCGCCCCGGACGGACAATCCTGAACCCCGTCACAGGAAACCCCTTTCGGTCAGTTCTGCCTCCAGCGCCCGCGGCGTCGTAAAGTGAATACCATCCATGCCAACCGCACGCGCGCCTTCGACATTGTGCAGACCGTCATCGATGAACACACACTCCTCGGGCGCAATACCGGCACGAGCGCAAAGCAGTTCGAAAATTCGCGCGTCGGGCTTCATCACGCCCTCCTGCCCCGAAACGACCAATGTTCCGAACACCTCGCCCAGACGCGGGTGCACCTTCAGTCCTTCTGGCCAGGTTTCGGCTGACCAGTTGGTGATGGCATGAACTGGAGTACCCTGCGCCCTGAGCCGGTCCAGAACATCCCAGGTTCCATGGATCGCGTTTTCAACGGTACGCGTGTACAATCCTACATATGCCGCAAAAAGGCGCTGGTCCTGCGGATCGTCAAGTTCCTGTGCCAGATCGGCAAAACGCTCGCCATTGTCTCCGCGCGCATTGCGCGCCAGGAAGTCCGTACGTTCGATAAACGCATGTGCGGCGTCTTCCGACCCAAGCGCCTCGGCCCAGGCCAGATGCGGTTTCCAGTCGACCAGTACACCGCCAATATCAAAAACAACCGCCTTCATTCTGCTGCCTCCTTCCCTGTAATCCGTTCTTCGGCTTCCCGGCGCAGTTTTCGCACCAATTCCAGTTCAGACTGGAAATCCACGTAGTGCGGCAACTTGATATGCTCGAGAAAGCCCGTGGCCTGAATGTTGTCCGCGTGGCTCAGAACAAACTCCTCGTCCTGGGCCGGGGCGCCCAGATCGTCCTCGCCCAGTTCTTTCCAGCGCAGGGCACGGTCAACCAGAGCCATTGCGATGGACTTTCGCTCGGACTGGCCGAAGACCAGACCATAGCCGCGCGTAAACTGCGGCGGTTCGGTTTTGGACCCTTTGAACTGGTTCACCGTTTCGCATTCGGTCAGTTCGACCTCGCCAATCTCGATGGAAAAGCCCAACTCTGGGATGTCCATCTCGACCGCGACCTTGCCAATCCGCAACTCTCCCACGAACGCATGATTGCGGGCATAGCCGCGCTGGGTCGAGTAAGCCATGCCCAGCACAAACCCCTCATCCCCGCGCGTTAGGGATTGCAGGCGCAGTGGCCGGTTAGACGGGAACTCCATCGGCTCGCGTGTCAGGTCTCCCGGTGTCTCGTCGCTGGGCGGTTCATCCTGAATGATATCCTCACCCTTCAGGAATTCGGTGATATGCGGTGTTGGTTCCTGCCTGGCAGACCCTTCGGGCGCAGCAGCCACCTCTCCGTCAGCGGCCAGTTTGAAATCCAGCAGACGGTGCGTGTAATCAAAAGTCGGCCCAAGAACTTGTCCACCCGGCGCATCCTTGAAGGTGGCCGAGATGCGGCGATCACATGCCATGCCACCCGTCTCAACCGGACTGGAATAACCAAACCGCGGCAGTGTCGTGCGATAGGCCCGGATCAGGAAAATCGCCTCGATCAGATCACCGCGCGCCTGTTTGATCGCCAGCGCCGCAAGATCTGGATCGAACAGGGACCCTTCGGCCATCACGCGGTTCACGGCGAGGCTCAGTTGTTCCCGGATCTGCGCAAGGCTCAGCTCGGTAACATCCGTTGATCCGCGCCGTTCCTCGGCCAACCAGGCATGGGCGTTTTCGATGGCTTTCTCGCCACCTTTGACAGCAACATACATCGCTTAACCCTCTGCCCTGATCTGCGTGCTGCGCGGCAATGCCGCGACCTGGGTGCCACAGGTGAAAAAGAAGTCACATCCCAGCGGGTAGAGCGCCGCATTGCCTTGCAAAGCCGAGACGTCCGGCAGCGACAGATGCGCCACCTCCTTGATGCCCGGCCCGCTGAGTGCCGCGCCCTGCTGTTCGAGCGCGTCGCATTCCACGATCAGCGTGGCAGACCGGTCGGGATATTCCGGCGTGCCAATCCGGTAGGAGTTCAGCGGCATGAGATCTTCCCAGCGGCCAACCGAGAAATCGGCCTCGGCCGCGGGAACAATCGGCGCTCCGGTATGGAAGGTCAGCCATTTCCGCACCGCTTCGGTATCAGCCTCCCCAGCAAGGTGAACGCGGGTTTCAGGATCACATAGGGTCAACAGCAACGTACCCGCCGCTATGGACAAAGGTGCAGGGGGTTCAGCACCAGTCAGGTCACGCACCTCTCCGGGTCGCGCCATGACGGTCATTGCCGCACGAAAGGCATGTGCGGCATCAATCGGCGCATTTAGGAACCCACCCGAGAATTGGGTTTGCGCGCTCATTGATTTTCTCCGCGTACCATGGTGAAGAACTCGACTTTGGTGGCCGCTGCCTTGGCCGCACGTGCCGTCTTGGTGGCCTGCATCTCCCGTGCGAGCGGATCAATCACTTTTGCCCGGACCATGTCGGCAGACCCGGTCTGCATCAGCGCATCGACCAGAGCCGCCGTTCGGGCCTTATCCCGGGATCGGCCCTGAACATAGCCGTGCCCGACCGTGCCATCCTCCAGCACCAGTGAGCATCGCGTCACTGTCATCTCACCCAGATTAAACGGGGCACCCGTGCCACCCGTGCGACCGCGCACCATGACGCCACCGATTTCGGGCGCACGCAGCCATTCATATGTCGGGTTCAGCTGCAGGCCGTCCCATAGCGCCATCAGGGCATCCTGCGGCGCCCGGGCCAGCACACCCATCCATGCCTGCCTGGTTTCGGCTGATTTATCTGTCTGTTCCACCATCAAAGCCTCTTGGCCAGGTTGTCTATTTTTACTATACAACTAGACAAATATTACACCTGTTGATCTCGAGTCGCAATCTCCGCAGCCGTGAAGTTTTTATGACATGAGCAAAACACCGATCTGGAAAAGCATCGCCCTGACCCTGACCTCGGACATAGCCGAGGGCCGCTACAACACCGGCGACCGCCTGCCGACCGAAGCGCAATTGGCCGCAACCCATGGCGTAAACCGGCATACCGTTCGACGGGCTTTGTCCGATCTGGCCGAGCATGGGTTGGTCCACGCCCGGCGCGGTGCAGGCGTGTTTGTTTCGGCCCGCCCCACCGACTACCCGATTGGCAAACGTGTCAGATATCACAAGAACATCTCGGCCAGCGGCAAGATCCCGGGCAAACGGGTACTGGCCCTGACGACCCGCACATCTGATGAGGCCGAAGCGGAAGCGCTCGGCCTGCAAACAGGTGACCCGGTTCATGTCTATGACGGCTTGTCTCTGGCTGACGGGCAACCTGTGGGTCTGTTTCAGAGCGTCTTTCCGGCAGAGCGATTTCCCGACCTACTGGACGCCCTGTCCGAAAACGCATCGGTGACAAAGGCCCTGCAAACCTGCGGTGTACCGGATTACACCCGTATTTCGACCCGCCTGACCGCGCGGTCCGCCAGCGCAACGCAGGCACTGCATTTGCATTTGACCGAAGGTGCCCCCGTGCTGCATTCGCTGGGGATAAACGCTGATCCTGACGGACAGCCCGTTGAATATGGCAAGACCGTATTCGCGGGTGAGCGCGTAACACTAACCCTAAGCGAAGAATAAAACGGGATTGCTCCCGCCCGTCTTCAACCTCCTGACGGAGGCCTCATCCCGTTGGGCATAGCGCCGCGCAATGCGCGGCGCCGGGCCCAAGGCCGCCAAGGGGCGTCGGCGCAGCCGATGTCCCCGCAGGCGCGGGAGCCGTCTTGGCTGACTTGATCACGCCTCGTGTTTTTCCAGAAATGCTTCGGCAGACATGGCACGGAAATCTGGCAGGGCAATACGAAGCCTGCTGTTGTCCCAATCCCACCAGGCCAGTGCCATCATGCGATCTGCAATATCCTCGGGAAAGCGACGACACACTGGTTGTGCAGTCACACCAGCAACAATCGTGTATGGCGCTACATCCTTGGTGACAACCGCACCAGAGGCGACGACCGCGCCATGGCCGATGGTAACCTCGGGCTTGATGATCGCGGCATGACCAATCCACGTGTCATGGCCGATAAACGCTGTGCGACCCGCGCGATGGGCAAACCAGTCGGCATCGTCCTCGGCATCGTCCCAATAGTCAGCTGACCGATAGTGGAAATGATGCAGCGAGGCTTTCTCCATCGGATGATCGGTCGCCCCGATCCGAGTGAAGCTGGCGATGTTCGCAAACTTGCCGATCCGGGCATTGGCGATGTCGCAGGTCCGGTCGCAATAGGAGTAATCGCCGAACTCGGAATTCGCCACGCGGGTACCGGCACCGATCTCGACAAACTCGCCAAAGGTGCTGCCGGCAATCTGGCAATCGGGATGGATGAACGGCTGGTCGGAACGCAGTCGCGCCATGGTCTTTTTGTCCTTGTTCTTAGGTCACGGCAATAGGAACGGCTTGCCCTTGCGATCCCGCGGTTTGCGCGTCTTTCCGGTTTCACCCTGGATCAGACGTCGGCGCAGCCAGCCCGAGAACCAATCCATCAACATCACCATCAGGATGATCAGGACGATGTAATAGGCGACCTCTTCCCAGTCTTTTTGCGTGATGATGGCCTGCGTCAGCAGCAGGCCGATCCCGCCGCCGGTGATCGCACCGATCACGGTAGCGCTGCGGGTGTTGGATTCGAGGAAGTAAAGCAACTGGCTCAACAACACCGGAGTGATCTGCGGGATCACCCCAAAGCGATAGCGCTGTGGCGCGTTCGCTCCGGTGGATTGCACGCCTTCGATCTGCTTCTGATCCACATTTTCCAACGCCTCCGAGAAAATCTTGCCGAATGTGCCTGTGTCCGTCACCAGAATGGCCAGTGCCCCCGTCAACGGGCCGGGACCAAAGGCCCGGGCCAGAACAACCGTCCAGATCAATGCGTCCACGCCACGGACAAAATCGAACACCCGGCGCGTGATAAAGCGTACCGACCGCAACGGATTGAAATTGCGCGTCGCCATGAAGGCCAGCGGCAATGCGATCAGGCCAGCCCCAAGGGTTCCCAGAAAGGCCATCAGAATGGTCTCAAAGATCGCCCAGGCCACATCCTGATGCCGCCACATCTTGTTGGTCCAGAAGTCATTGAAGATCGCACCGGCTTCACCTGATGCGGCACGCCCCATCAACTCCGAGAAGGATTTTCCGTAATACGGGCTATCCAGCGTGAACCAGAACAGCTCCCAACCAGTGAAATAGCGGAATACTTCTGATCGGTTGCGGGTAACCGTCAGACGGCCCGCATCCGTCGTGATCGCCAAACGGTTCTTGGAGACATTGATCCATTCAGGCACATCCTCTGACGGCAATTCCGCCTGCACGCCAGCGGATCGGCTGGGTGTCGCGCGTACCCTACCATAACCCGGGATGTCGTACTCGACCGTCTCAGGACCAAAGCGCACAACGTGTCCGTCTTCCAGATCGATTACGGTCGTCTCACCCAACGCGACCCAATCCGGCGCGGTCCCCTCGGGATAGGCACCCTTGCGCTCACCCTCGATGGCAACCGAAACTTCACCATTGCGGTTGTCGCGCTCGACATGGGTTTTGTAGCTGTAGCTATCCGAAACCAGCGTCTTGCCGTTTTCCCAATTGGCGCGTTCGGCCAGCCCTGGCACGTCAAAGGCAAAGAAGACATAGATCAGGTACAGGACAACCAATCCCGGCAATCCAAAGTTCACGATACGCTTGCGGCTGAACAGGCGGTCGGCCTCGGCCTTGAGGTCATCTATCGACAGGTCGGTGGCAAAGGTACTCATGCCGTAGCTCCTTTTTCCGACCCGTGGGTCAGGCGGTCGCGCAGCAGCCCGGACAGCTGATCCACGATAACGATGGTGACGAAAAGCAGGATGAAGATGGCCGCGGCCTCATCGTAACGCCCCTGCCCCCAGGACATGGCGTTGCGCAACTCGTAGCCCAGACCACCCGCACCGACGAAGCCCAGAATGGCCGAGGCGCGAATGTTGATCTCAAAACGCAGCAGGGCGTAGCTGACATAATTCGGACCGACTTGCGGGATCACGCCCAGATACATGCGTTGTGACCAGTTGGCTCCGACCGACTGCAATCCTTCCACCGGTTTGAGCGAGGCGTTTTCATTGACCTCCGAGAACAGCTTGCCCAGCGCACCCGCCGTGTGAATGGCAATGGCGATCATCGCCGGGATCGGGCCACCACCCAGAATGAAGATCAGAACCAGTGCAATCACGATCTCGGGAATGGCGCGGAAGATATCCGAGATCCGGCGGAAGACCGGGATCAGGGATGGCCAAAGCGCCATGCCCCGCGTCGACATCAGCGCCAGAAACGTTCCGCCGATGGTCCCAACCAAAGTTGCCGCCGCCGCGATGTTCAGTGTCTCGATCAATGCGGGAAAAAACTCGACAAGGTTCGCCGGCATAGCGCCGATCTTTTCCCAGGCTTCCGACAACACCTCGGCCGGATAGTCCAGAATGCGATGCCAGCCGTCGGTGAAGCTCCCCGCATTGCGGCTGTCGGCAGTGCGGAATCCCGCAGCCATCAAAGCCACGAACAAGATCAGAAGGATACCACCATAGACCCTCTTGCGTCGCGTCATCGCTGTATATTCGTCGCGGATCTGATCGACGCTTTGGGACCCTGCAGTCAGGTCTGTCATGGAATGCTCCTGAGGGGAAAACGGGGTCCGGTATCGAACCAGACCCCGATCATTGGATAGGCAGGCTTAGTTGGACTTAAGCTTGCGTGCTTCGATGATGATTTCGTAGGCGTCATGCGTGATCGGCTCGAACGCTTTTGCCTCACCCGCGGCAACACCGTAGAAGCATTCGCGGTCTTTCTCATGCAGGCCAGCCATCAGGGCAGTCATCTTTTCTTTGACATCCGCAGGCAGCGCGGTGCGCAGAACTACCGGACCTTCCGGGATCGGCTTGGATTTCCAGATTTCGACCATGTCGTTCATGTCGACCAGACCGGCATCAACAGCGCGGCGCAGGGCACCCGAGTTGTAGCCGTCTTCCCAGTTGCCCAGACCGTCAGCCCAGGTAACGCCACCGTCAACGTCGCCATTGTTGACTGCAACGATGGTCTGCTCGTGACCGCCGGTGAACTTCACTTCACCAAAGTAGTCGCCCGAATCCATGGTCGCACCAGTGGCCTGCGGGATTTCGATCGACGGGATCAGATAGCCCGAGGTCGAGTTCGGGTCACCAAAACCAAAGGTCTTGCCCTTCATGTCATCCAGCGAGGTGATGCCGCTGTCCTTGCGTGCAAACCCGATCGAATAGTAGCCGTAGCCGCCGTCGACATTCACTTTGACCAGAACCGGCTCAACCGCCTCAGGATCGCTCAGATAGGTTTTTGCGTAGCCCGACGCGCCCAACCATGCCATGTCGATGGTGCCGCCCAGCAGACCCTGAATAACGCCGTTATAGTCGGCAGGGGCAAACAGCTTGGTCTCAACGCCCAGCGCTTCTTCGGTGTATTCCCGCAGGCACTCGTTGTTGTTCAGACGGTCCTGAGCGTTTTCGCCGCCCAGAATACCGATGCGGAATTCGCTGATGTCCTGAGCCATTGCAGGTGCGGCCATGGCAGTGGTCGCAACAAGGGCAGCCATTAGTTTTTTCATCTGTCTCTCTCCAGTTTGATTGCCCCGACCTCTCATCGGGCCGGGCGATGAAAGGTCGTGGGGGTGGCTCAGATGGTGGCCTCGGCTTCCATCAGGGCCTTCTGGGTGGCGCCGAGCGTTTCGATCTCGGTCGATGTCGCCTCTTCCGAGAAGCTGGCGTCGGCGCCATAGATTTCGCGGGCAACCCCGGTGGTCAGCTGCTCGGGCAACCCGTCAAACACGATGCGCCCGTCACGCATGCCAACCACGCGGTCGCAATAGCGGCGCGCGGTGTCCAGCGTGTGAAGGTTTGCGATGACGGTGCGGCCGTCCTCTTCGTGGATACGGCGCAGGGCCTGCATCACGACCTGCGCATTCATCGGGTCCAGCGAGGCGATAGGTTCGTCGGCCAGAATAATCCTGGGATCCTGCATCAGGGCACGTGCGATGGCGACGCGTTGCTGCTGCCCCCCCGACAGGGCCTCAGCCCGCTTTGGCGCATGTTCGGCAATGCCAAGACGATCCATTATGTCGATGGCGCGATGGATATCCTCCATCGGGAACAGGTTGAATATCGTCGCCAGTGTCGAGTGTCGGTTCAGCGTCCCGTGCAGCACGTTCGACACGACATCCATGCGCGGCACCAGATTGAACTGCTGGAAAATCATCGCGCACTCGGCCTGCCAGGACCGTTTTTCCCGGCCTTTCAGTCGGGTAACATCGCGGCCTTCGTACAGAATGCGGCCATTGCTGGAATCGGTTAACCGGTTGAGCATTCGCAACAGCGTCGATTTACCCGCCCCGGACCGGCCGATGATCCCGATCATGCAAGGTTTGTCCACATCCAGCGTTGCCGCATCGACAGCAACGTTGTCACCAAATCGCTTGGTCAGTTTTTCGATACGCAGCACGTGCCACCCCCAAATCGTGTTGGTGGCCAGCTACAGACGGCACTCAACGGGGATGTGTCGGTTCGATGAAAGTTTTGTAACTGCGATCCGTGCTGCAAGTATCGGCCACCCGGCTCCAAGCCCCGCAAACGCGGGATTGGGCCTACCCTTTGGCATCAATCGCGGCTATATGCGCGGGCAACAAGTTACCTGCGCACGAGGCCAGCCATGAGCTTTGACCGTTCCATCAAGATTGCCCCATCCATCCTGTCCGCCGATTTCGCCAATTTCGGACAAGAAATTCAGGCGATCGAGGCCCAGGGCGCCGACTGGGTGCATGTCGATGTGATGGACGGTCATTTTGTGCCGAACCTGACCTTTGGTCCGCCTGCGGTAACGGCATTCCGCCCGCATGTGAAGACAGTGATGGACGTGCATCTGATGATCACGCCGGTCGACCCCTACATTCAGGCTTATGCCGATGCGGGTGCCGACATCCTGACCGCCCATGTCGAGGCAGGCCCACATACGCACCGCACCTTACAGGCGATCCGAGCCGCCGGGATGAAAGCGGGCGTTGCGCTGAACCCGGGAACTCCTGCCGAGGCGGTCGAGCATCTGCTGGACCTGACGGACCTCGTTTGCGTCATGACGGTGAACCCTGGATTTGGTGGCCAGAAATTCATCGATATGACCGCAAAGATCCGCCGCCTGCGGCAGATGATCGGTGATCGCCCGGTTCACATCGAGATTGATGGCGGCGTTGATCCCCAGACGGCACCGTTGGTCGCAGCCGCCGGGGCGGACGTACTGGTCGCCGGTTCCGCCGTATTCAAGGGCGGCTCGGTCTCCCGACCCGAAGTATACGGTGCAAACATTCAGGCAGTCCGGGCGGCCGCAAACTCCGCACTCTAGGCGTCATCGCGGCCAGAGAACCCTGGGGAACTCTTGGCAACGAAACCCAAGCCCGCATGTAACAGGCTTGGGACACCGGCATTCAGCCCTGATAGCAAGAGCCTTTACACAGGAAGGCTCTTGCAGGGTGATCAATCTGCGCCGAACGCTCCGATATAAGACACACCGTTCGCGCCAGTGGTCTGGAATGTTCCGCCAACTTCTTCCGCATTGGGGCCGTAGAAAACACCATGGGCCTGACCGCTGGTTCCCGAACCGGCGACATTCGCCACGAACCCCGAGTTCGAAACGCTGCCGGTACCTGCGAAATCCAGCTCTGGGGCGAGACCGGTGCCCCCTCCGACCAGCAGGCTGTCTGCCACGGTATTGGTGCTGCTCATCGAAACGGTGGAGAAATCTGTCGACACATTGACTTCGGAAACCGTCTGATAGTGGGTTCCATCGGCGCGCCGTGCAATCCCGGTGCTGGCACCCTGATAGCTGGCGGTCTGCCCGCGCGGCATGTCGGCGGTCGGCGTAACCGAGCCATAGGACCCGGCGCCCGCAGTACCGGACGGCTGGTTCCGGTCATGCAACCACGCGCCAAAGGTCTGATACTCGAACCGTGTCCGGGTTGGGTCCAGAATGGTTGCACCGGAATTCAAATCCGGAGAGTTGAAGGTGACCGCTGCCGTACCCTGATCAATCCTGTCACCATTGCGGCTGTCCAGATTGAAACTGGATCCCCCCGAAACAGCCGTCGCCGCAACGATGTTTCCGCCGCTTGTAATCAGCGTCAGATCCGATGGAATCGGGCCAGTCTGGTTTTGAACGATGACTTGACCATTCACCTGATTTGACGAATACGCCTGCACGACTGCCCTGCCATTCAAGGTTGCAGTGCCATCCTGCGGCAGATTGATTTTCTGCGCCAGCGTTGTTGAAATCGGCCCTTCGGCAGAATTTCCACCACCAGAGGACGAATCACCACCGCCGCCGCCATCAAAATCAAGACCGGCGGCTCCGCCGCATGCGCCAAGGAATAATACGGGGATGAATGCTGCAATCAGGCAACGTGTTTGGGAATTCATAACTGCTCCATAGTCAAATCTGAAACGGCACATTAGTTACTCACCCATACGGCGCAAGTGATGCCGCCCGTGCAATCTATAGGATATGTTTTTGTTGTTGAAAATGCGACAGGCACCGTGGGCCGAATTGACGCAAAATTTTGTTTTCACGGCAAAAATGGTTTCCCGCAACAACAATAATAGACCGCGCCGCTCAATTTCGTTCTGGCGCCGGATGACGTCCAAAAAGGCTTGTTCTTGACCCGTATTCTGCTTACCGCCCTCAGCTTTCTGTTTGTCCTGTTACCCAATACCGAGGTCCGCGCCCAGTCAGAAAACAAAGTTCCAGTCGCTGCGTTTGTCGACGAAACGGAAATCGAAGCTTTGTTTCTAAGTGGCCTTGCGGATCTGCAACGCGGACAACCGCAAGCTGCAATCGAAAAGTTCTCCTCGATACTGGCGGCCAATCCGAATCTCGTGCGGGTCAGGCTGGAACTTGCCCGCGCATTCTTTCTGGCCCATCAGTGGGACCGGGCACGAAACGAGTTCTTTGTCGTTCTTTCCGGCGATCTGCCGGACCCTGTGCGCGCCCGTGTTCTCAGCTACATCCGGCAGATCGACGCCCGCCGGGGGTTCGACTGGGATCTCAGCCTCGGCCTGACCACCGTCGGCAATCCGCGCAAATACGACACGGACCAGATCACACTGAACCTGTTCGGGCTGAAGCTGCCGTTCACGTTGGACCGCGACACCTCGACCGAGCTCGGCCTGCGCGTCACCGGAGCTGCGAATTTCCGCAAACCGGTCGACCTGTCCTTTTCCACCCTCGATACCGTTGCATTTGCATCATTGGCGTTTGACGTGACCGAGGCGCGAACCTCGAACTACGATGACTACATTTTTGTCGGAAGGTTCGGTCTGCGCACCCTCGCCTCGTTGACCACCGTGTCTTTCGGGCCGGCCCTCTCGACCCGACTTGTCGGCGGCAATGTGTTCGAAAACCGCATCGCTCTGGAAACTGCGTTCGAACGCAGAAACCTGCTCGGGGGATCTGTCTTTGGCCTTGTATCCGCGTCGCGCCTGCACAACCCGACAAACAGCGCGCTGGACGGTCATGAGTTTCAGGCCGAACTTGGTGTCCGCCGGTCCATCGGCGGGCGGGGATCCATCGGGTTGAGCGCGCTGATCCAGGACAAGTCAGTCGAAGGCGATCTGGACAATTACTTGCGCAAGCGATTGACCCTGTTTGGTCAGGTCGACACACGCGGCGGCTTCACGTTTCGTCCGTCCGTCTATCTTGAAAACAGGATATTCCAATCACCCAGCCCGATCCTCACCGCCTCGCCGGACGAGAAGTCGTGGGGTACGGCAGTCAGGGTCGAAAAAAACGATCTGTTTTTTGGCAACGGCTTCTCGCCGTTCATGCAACTGGAATACAACCGAACTCAGTCTGATATCAGGGCCTACAGCTATATGGAAACCGAGTTTGAGCTGGGCTTCGAGCGGCGTTTCTGAAAACGGGCGGTCCGGTCCGCAGGGCAAACCGCTTGCAGGAGTGGAACGGCCTTATGTTCAGCAGAGTCCGCACCCCGAGTTCATTCGCGAAGAAGTCTCGGCCGTGTACGAAGCAAAAAAGGGCGTCCCGCAGGGCGCCCTTTCCGTAGCATTTCGCAGATGCGATTTACTCGATGATCTTCGACAAAAAGCCTCAGCTTTCCGCGAAAAAACTCATGTTAATTCCGCACGAGCCATGGGGTTTCGACCTTCATCCCTTGATAAACCGCATGCAGAAAAAGGTGCGCGATTACTGGATCATTCGAAAACGGCGAGAATTGCAGATTGCCTTCCCTGATACCGTCTTCGGCCTCATAGACAACTTCGTCCCCCTTTATGGTCACAAGTACTTCAAGTTCGGCCAGCTTCTCGGGATCAACAGCAGTTGGATCGTCGGACAAAATGACGAAATCGGCGACTTTTCCAACTTCGATTGAGCCCTTCTGATCTTCTTCGAAATGTTGCCAGGCGGGCCAAATTGTCATGGCTTTCAACGCAGTCATCACATCAACCCTCTGGTGCGGCCCAAGAATGTCACCAGACCGTGTTCGACGTGTAACCGTCGCCGCAAGGACACGCATACTGTCCGGAAAGGCGACCGGGGCATCGTGATGCGTGCCGAACATCATGTCCCGCTCACGCAGCCACCCTGTTGGAGAGATATTGTCGGCATTCACTGGACCGACTGTGTGTTCCCGGTGCCAATCACCCCAGTAAAATGTGTGCATAGGGAAAAGCGTCGGGAACACTCCCAACCGTTTTATGCTGGCAACCTGGTCCTCTCGCAGAAACTGACCGTGAACCAGAACAGGGCGGTTGCCCGGATCCCCATACTTTATCTGCGCCTCTTCGAGGGCCGCAATCAGCATGTCAGATGCCCCTTCACCGTTGGAATGCACGAGGATCTGGAAACCGTTCTCGAAACACCAGTTCACGGCATCCTGGAGTTGCTCCATCGTGATGGCGGAGTATCCTGCATACCCAGCTGCATAGTTGCCAACCGGATCGTAATAGGGTCGATCCCGCAAAGCCGTGAAGCCCTGCGGCGATCCGTCAATTGTCAGCTTGCAGCCACCTACCCGAACCCTGTTGTCATAATCCGCCGAGGTGTTTGCGCCAATATACTCCCTCGACTCAAGAACATCTGGAAACGCGACAACGTCGATAGGAAGTCCTTCTTCGGCGGCAACTTTCTTGAGAGCTTCGACGATTTCACCCGATGACCGGCCTTCTTGCCCGGTCGTATACCCAAACTTTGCCCAAAGTTTGGTTCCGGCTCGGGCAAATGCTGCCAGACCTTCCTCGCCCAGACTCCCCAATATCGGCACCAGAACCGAAAAGAACGCGTATTCTTCCAGAACACCATTTGGTTCCCCGGCCTCATCGCGTTGAATGACACCGCCCGGAGGAGCCTCTGAGGCCGCTGTGATACCTGCCAACTCCAGGGCTTTCGAGTTTGCCACACCCAGGTGCCCAGACTGATGAATAATGACAACGGGCAGGTCCTCGGACACCACGTCCAACTCTTGTCGTGTTGGGTGACGCAGTTCCTTTAGTTGCGCATTGTCGTAACCGAAGCCGATAATCATTTTGACCTTTTCAACGGCCTGCGCATTCTCCTCGGCCCAGTCAGTCAGTGTGGATTGCAGACTGGCGATATCAGTGACCTCCCCGTCCGGTGGCGCAAGAAGGTTAGCGGACAAAGCCTGCACCCCGCCCAAAACGACATGCCCGTGGCTATCGACGAAACCTGGAAGCATCGCGCGCCCTTCCAGATCATAGGTTTCGGTTTCTTCACCCTGATGCGCCGACAAGTCAGACAGCGACCCAACGGCAAGAATGCGCCCATCTTTAACTGCGACGGCTTCGGCGGAAGGGGCCGCGTCGTTCATCGTAACGATTGGCCCGCCGAGATAAATCCTGTCCGCGATTTGTTGTGAGGACGCCGAGGTAGCTGAGAGAGCAACTGCTGCGACAAGACAAACTGAACGCGCCGAAAAGTGCATCTTAGGACCTCTTTCTAATTGCAATGTCTCAATACGAAAGAAGTTAGCATTACAGAAGGCTCTGGAAAAACACAAAAAGGGCGCCCCGAAGGACGCCCTTTCCGTAGCTTTTCGCAGATGCGAATTACTCGATGATCTTCGACACAACGCCGGCGCCGACGGTGCGGCCGCCTTCGCGGATGGCGAAACGCAGACCGTTCTCCATCGCGATCGGTGCGATCAGCTCAACGCCGAACGACACGTTGTCGCCGGGCATGACCATCTCGGTGCCTTCGGCCAGGGTCACGGTGCCGGTCACGTCCGTCGTACGGAAGTAGAACTGCGGACGGTAGTTCGCGAAGAACGGGGTGTGACGGCCGCCTTCTTCCTTGGTCAGGATGTAGGCTTCGGCTTCGAACTTGGTGTGCGGTGTCACCGAACCCGGCTTACACAGAACCTGGCCACGCTCAACACCGTCACGGTCAACACCGCGCAGCAGGGCGCCGATGTTGTCGCCGGCTTCACCACGGTCCAGCAGCTTGCGGAACATTTCCACACCGGTGCAGGTGGTTTTCGCGGTGTCGCGGATACCAACGATTTCGATCTCGTCGCCAACGTTGATCACGCCACGCTCAACACGACCGGTCACAACGGTACCACGGCCCGAGATCGAGAACACGTCTTCGATCGGCATCAGGAACGGCTGATCAACAGCGCGCTCGGGGGTGTCGATATACTCATCAACAGCCGCCATCAGTTCGCGGATCTTCGCTTCGCCGATTTCCGGGTTGTTGCCTTCCATCGCCGCCAGAGCTGAACCTGCGATGATCGGAATATCGTCGCCGGGGTAGTCGTAGCTGGACAGCAGTTCGCGAACTTCCATCTCAACCAGTTCCAGCAGCTCTTCGTCGTCGACCTGGTCAACCTTGTTCATGAACACGACCATCTTCGGGATGCCAACCTGGCGGCCCAGCAGGATGTGCTCGCGGGTCTGCGGCATCGGGCCGTCAGCGGCGTTCACAACCAGGATCGCGCCGTCCATCTGGGCAGCACCGGTGATCATGTTCTTGACGTAGTCGGCGTGGCCGGGGCAGTCAACGTGCGCATAGTGGCGCGCATCGGTCTCGTATTCCACGTGGGCGGTCGAGATGGTGATGCCGCGCGCTTTCTCTTCCGGCGCACCGTCAATCTGGTCATACGCTTTGAAGTCACCGAAATACTTGGTGATTGCCGCCGTCAGCGTGGTCTTACCATGGTCAACGTGGCCAATCGTGCCGATGTTGACGTGCGGTTTTGTACGCTCAAACTTTTCCTTTGCCATGATGGCCTCCTTTTTCGGTAATGAAGGGAGCCCGTTACCCGAGCTCCCTCAAATCTTCGCTTATGCGTATTTCGCCTGGATCTCGTCCGAGATGTTTTGCGGAACCGGATCGTAGTGGTCGAACTGCATGGTGAACTGGGCACGGCCCGACGACATCGAACGCAGGGTGTTGATGTAGCCGAACATGTTCGCCAGCGGAACAAACGCGTCGATCGCGATTGCGTTGCCGCGCGGCTCTTGTCCAGACACCTGGCCACGACGCGAGGTCAGGTCACCGATGATACCGCCGGTGTATTCTTCCGGGGTGATCACTTCGACCTTCATGATCGGTTCCAGCAGTTTCGCGCCGGCTTTGCGCATGCCTTCACGCATACACATCCGCGATGCGATTTCGAACGCCAGAACGCTCGAGTCAACGTCGTGGAACTTACCGTCCAGCAGGGCAACCTTGAAGTCGATCACGGGGAAGCCAGCCAGCGGGCCGCTGTCCATGACCGAGTTGATGCCTTTTTCAACGCCGGGGATGTATTCCTTCGGAACGGCACCACCAACGATGCGGCTTTCGAACGAATAGCCTTCGCCCGCCTCAGTGGGTTGGATCTCCAGCTTGACTTCCGCGAACTGACCCGAACCACCCGACTGTTTCTTGTGGGTGTAGGTGTGCTCGACAGGCATCGAGATGGTTTCACGGTAGGCCACCTGCGGTGCACCAATGTTCGCTTCAACCTTGAACTCACGCTTCAGACGGTCGACCAGGATATCCAGGTGAAGTTCGCCCATGCCCTTCATGATGGTCTGACCCGATTCCAGGTCGGTTTCCACGCGGAAGGACGGGTCTTCGGCGGCCAGACGGGCCAGACCCTGGGACATCTTCTCCTGGTCGCCCTTGGTTTTGGGCTCGACCGCGATCTCGATTACCGGATCGGGGAAGGTCATGGTTTCCAGAACCACCGGATCCTTCGCGTCACACAGGGTGTCACCGGTGGTGGTGTCTTTCAGACCCGCCAGCGCGATGATGTCGCCTGCAAACGCTTCTTCGATCTCTTCCCGGTTGTTCGAGTGCATCATCATCATACGACCGATGCGCTCTTTTTTGCCTTTGGTCGAGTTCAGGATCGAGTCGCCCTTGTTCATGACACCCGAATAGATCCGGGTGAAGGTCAGCGAACCGACGAAGGGGTCGTTCATGATTTTGAACGCCAGGCCCGAGAAGGCCATGTTGTCGTCGGCACGACGTGCGATGTTACGAACTTCTTCCTCGTCACCGGGTTTGAAGCCCATGTAATCGACAACGTCCAGCGGGCTGGGCAGATAATCGATCACAGCGTTGAGCAGCGGCTGAACACCTTTGTTCTTGAACGCCGAACCACCCAGAACCGGAACGAAGTGCAGCGCCAGCGTGCCCTTGCGCAGAAGATTGCGCAGGGTCGGAACATCGGGCTCTTCGCCTTCCAGGTAGGCCATCATCGCGTCGTCGTCTTCTTCGACGGCCGCTTCGATCATCTTGCCGCGCCATTCGTCAGCCATGTCTTTCAGGCTGTCACGGATCGGGGCCTTGACCCAGCTTGCGCCAAGGTCTTCACCCTGCCACAGCCACTCTTCCATGGTGACCAGGTCGATCAGGCCTTCCAGTTCGGACTCGGCGCCGATCGGAATACCAACCGGAACAGCGCGTGCGCCGGTGCGGTCTTCGATCATGCGAACGCAGTTGAAGAAGTCTGCGCCGATCTTGTCCATCTTGTTGACGAAAACCATACGCGGAACCTTGTAGCGGTCAGCCTGACGCCACACGGTTTCGGTCTGGGGCTCAACACCGGCGTTTGCGTCCAGAACGCAGACGGCACCGTCGAGAACCGCCAGCGAACGCTCAACTTCAATGGTGAAGTCAACGTGGCCGGGGGTGTCGATGATGTTCAGGCGGTGCTTTGGGGTATCGGCGGTCTGACCGTCCTCGGTGCGCTCCCAGAAGGTGGTGGTCGCAGCCGAAGTGATGGTGATGCCGCGTTCCTGCTCCTGCTCCATCCAGTCCATGGTGGCTGCACCATCGTGCACCTCACCGATGTTGTGGGATTTACCAGTGTAATACAGGATACGCTCCGAGCAGGTGGTCTTACCTGCGTCGATGTGCGCCATGATACCGAAGTTGCGGTATAGTTCGAGCGGATATTCGCGTGCCATTTGGATAAGCCTCTGGGATTACCAACGGTAATGGCTGAAGGCTTTGTTCGCCTCGGCCATCTTGTGGGTGTCTTCGCGTTTCTTGACGGCGGTACCGCGGGACTGAACGGCGTCCAACAGTTCGCCTGCAAGGCGCTCTTCCATGGTGTTTTCATTGCGGCCACGGGCGGCGGTGATCAGCCAGCGGATGGCCAGAGCTTCGCGGCGCTCGGGGCGCACTTCGACCGGAACCTGATAGGTTGCACCACCAACCCGGCGCGAGCGAACCTCGACCGACGGTTTGATGTTGTCGAGCGCTTCGTGAAACACTTCGACCGGGGCGCGCTTGATCTTGTTCTCAACGCGGTCAAACGCGTTGTAGACGATGCGCTCTGCGACCGACTTCTTGCCGTCGATCATCAGGTTGTTCATGAATTTGGTCAGCACCTTGTCGCCAAATTTGGCGTCAGGCAGGACTTCGCGTTTTTCGGCGGCGTGTCGACGTGACATATCAGCCTCTCCTTCTTACTTGGGACGCTTCGCGCCGTATTTCGAACGGCGTTGCTTACGATCTTTGACGCCCTGAGTATCCAGAACACCGCGCAGGATGTGGTAACGCACACCGGGAAGGTCTTTCACACGGCCGCCACGGATCAGAACAACCGAGTGCTCCTGCAGGTTGTGGCTTTCACCCGGGATGTACGAGATGACTTCGAACCCGTTGGTCAGGCGCACCTTGGCAACCTTACGCATAGCCGAGTTCGGCTTCTTCGGTGTGGTGGTGTAAACACGTGTGCAGACACCGCGTTTCTGCGGGCACTGCTCCAGGTGCATGGACTTCGAGCGTTTTACTTTCGGCTGCCGCGGCTTGCGGATCAGCTGTTGAATAGTTGGCATTCCGGTTTCTTCCCCGTTTTGCAACACACATGACATGCACGCGCGTTGCGTGCGGTTAAACTTGCTGCACTCATGCGTCCACAAGCGCAAAACCCGCGAGCGTTCCCATTCCGAGGTGAACGTCGCGGTTTGTTATCAGAGGGCGCGAACTGCAAAATTGTCCGGGCCTTGACCAGTTCATTACTGAAATCGGTTATGGGGCGGCCCCCGGTACCGAGATGACGCGCGTAATAGGGGGAGTCGGCCCAAGTGTCAACAGTGCCCTGTCAAACCGGCTTTCGCGGCCGCGACAAAGGAGCGGTCTGCCGCTTGCGATGCACCTAATGCAGGGGCATAGTCCCGGCAAGACCCTAGCTTCCGGACATCCAATGCAAGTCATCGGCCTGTGCCGCTTTTCCTATCCTGCCCTCGGCGGTTTTCAGATCGAACACAAGACCCCGGAGGACAGGCGGCGTTATCTTTACAGTCCCAGGCGGCTGGAAGAACGGTTCAGGCTGTTCGAATCCAGCACCCTGCCCTGTTTTCGGGAACAGACCGATGAAGATTTCCAGCTTCTGATCGTTATCGGGGACTGCATGCCCACACAGGACCGTGACCGGCTGCAAGACCTGACGGCCAACATTCGTCAGGTCCGGATCATCGAAAGAAAGCCTGCCCGACATCGCAGGGTCATGCAGGATATCCTGAACGCTGCACGTCAGGACCCGGACCAACCCTGCCTACAGTTTCCCCATGATGACGATGACGCCGTTTCCGTCGACTTCGTCGAACGGCTTCGTCTTGCGGCGCAGGATTGCCGGGTACTTTTTGAAAACAACCCTGCGGTCGGCATTGATTTCAACAACGGATTTCTGGCCCGCATGGACGCGATAGGTATTCGGGCGTTGAATGTATACAGCGATCTCGTCACCGCCGGATTGGGAATGCACGTTCAGGGCGGTTGCCCGCTGACGATCATGAATTTCGCCCACAACAAGATCGCTCGGCGCATGCCCGTTGTCAGCTATCCGGACGCGCCCATGTGGGTGCGTTCACTGAATCAGTTCAACGACTCGCCCCAGACCCGCAACAGCAAGGCCGGTCTGTCAGACCTCAGCCCCGAACAGGAAGGCGAGTTCATTGCGCGCTTTGCCATTGACCAAAACGTCGTTCGGAGGGTTCATTCCGCCGGTTGATGCGACCGCTCGCGGAACAGTGTAAACAGGCCCGCGCCCACGACCAAAGCCGCGCCAAGCATTGTCACGGCATCCGGCCAGTCGCCGAAAACGGTCCAGCCTAACCCCAGCGCCCAGATCAGGCTGGAATACCGGAAGGGCGCAACAAATCCGACCTCACCAACCCGCATCACCATGACGCTCAACAAATACCCCATCAGAACAAACACCGCGGCCGATGCAACCAGCAGGCCAGAGCCGGCCGTGACTGGCACCCATCCTTCAACGACCGAAGCAACCGCGGCCGCGGTCGTGATCGAAAACGATGTCGCCAATGTCACAACCATCGATGGCACATCCGCCGACATACGCCGCGTGATCAGATCGCGCGCCGTGACCGAAGCAACAGCGATCAGCGCATAAAGCGCATAGATACTGAACCCGTCCGGGCCGGGACGGACGATCAGCAACATTCCGGCAAAGCCCATGGCAATCGCGGTAATACGCCGCCAACCGATATGTTCGGAAAAGAAAAGCGCGGCACCCAGGGTGACCGTCAGCGGAAGCGCCTGCAGCACGGCAGTGACATTCGCCAGCGGCATATGCTTCAGCGCGGTCAGGAAAAAGAACGTTGCCGACAATTCGCTGAGACAGCGCAGCGCGACCAGCCACTTGTCATGGTGCGAGAAATTCAGGTGCAACGCCCCAAGATGCCGGGCGAGAATGAACACCAGACACGAGGCCAGCAACCCGCGCAACGCAACCAGTTGAAACAGCGGCAAATCATCAAGCGCCACCTTCACCAGCGTGTCATTCACGGTAAACGCGGCCATGCTGCCCATCATCAGCAAGGCGCCTTTTAGGTTTGGGGTCATTTCAATCAGGCCCGGTCTCAAATCAATCGAGGCATTGGCGCTTTTGGGACCAGTTTTGTCAACTCATACCAGCGACGCCGAAAGGTCATCGGGCTGCGTTGGCAACCAGGGTTCAGCATTCCCCTGCGGAGGCTTTAAAAACACACCAATTGATTGCAGCCCAAAGTTGGCGGCCGCTTATCGAAGTTCATGTTCATGCGACGACCGCGCGCGCTCGCACTCAATTTCACGGTTCAGCTTGATTTCCGCGCCACGACAACAAACTGCGAAACCGAAAAGAAAAAGCGACCCTGCTCCGCAAGTCTGACTTGTTCGTCGAACCAAGCTTGTGCGACAGCTGACTCAATTTTTGCACTGTTCACTACAAATTGCTTCATGAGATGCATCATCATGATAGCAATCCCATCCGGCTTTAACTGATGATCCGTCATCGTGATCGATACGACATCCTCCACACTATGCCCGCTTTCCCTGATTAGGGCTGGCAGTCGTTCCGGAACTGTTCCACTGGCGAAGTGTTCGTTCCAGATGGAAAGCACAAGCTGCATTCTTTCCGGTTCATCGCTGAACCAAATGAGACTGCCGAAATGAAGATCGCTGATCACAAACCGCCCTGCAGGTTTGAGGCAACGCATCGCCTCGCCGAAGGCCGCCCCTATATCTTCAACATACTCAAATACTTGAACAGAAACAGCTTTATCAGCGATTTCATCCGCTAGTGGCAGATTACCGGCAACACCTTCAAGAAACTCAACGCAGGAGTAATCCAGGCATCTGTTCTTTCCGACCGCCAGCATATCTTTACTTGGATCCACGCCCACGATCCGACCCGACGGGCCAACTGCGCGCGCGAGCTCTGCGGTCAGCAGACCATTTCCGCAACCAATATCCAAGATGGTCTCGCCCGGACTTGGATTGAGAGCATCAAAAGAAGCGCGTCTTCTTCGAATAATGTCGGCACCCTGATAGGCAACGTCCAATATCTTGGCGGTTTCCCGGTCAAACTTGAGCATTTTCGCCCCCAGCATCAAGTCTTAAGCTTACCACATTGCAGCGCGGCCTTATTGAATATCTGCAAGACCACCCAAAACTTAGGAAAATTTTGCCAGCGCCAAAGCCCGACGCGTTCTTGAGACTTAAGAAAAATGGCGGTGGTGGCCTCACAAAGAAAAAGGCCCCGCGATTTCGCGGGGCCTGATCTTCAGCATTTTATGGCGCTCACTCGCGGCTTTCCGGTGTTTCCACCAGCACGTCCAGCTCGTCGCCAACCATGTCGTCGTCGATCATCGGCGCTGCCAGGGCAGCGGCCGCTTCGGCCTCTTCCCGGCGGGCTTCGATCACGACATTGTCGCGCGACTGGGCAACCTGACGCACTGCCTGGGTGGCACCACCGGTACCGGCCGGGATCAGGCGGCCGACGATGACGTTCTCTTTCAGGCCAACCAGCTTGTCCTTCTTGCCCTGAACCGAGGCTTCGGTCAGCACGCGGGTGGTTTCCTGGAACGACGCCGCCGAGATGAACGAACGCGTCTGCAGCGAGGCCTTGGTGATCCCCAAGAGGATCGGCTCGCCCTGTGCCGGACGACCACCGCGGGCGATGGTCTTCTCGTTCGCCGCGTCGAACTCCTGCTTGTCGACATGCTCGCCCTTCAGCAGGGTGGTGTCGCCTGAATCCAGGATCTCCCACTTCTGCAGCATCTGGCGCACGATAACCTCGATGTGCTTGTCGTTGATCTTCACGCCCTGCAGACGATAAACGTCCTGCACTTCGTCGATCATGTAGTTCGCCAGAGCCTCGACACCCATAATGGACAGGATGTCATGAGGTGCCGGGTTGCCGTCCATGATGTAGTCACCCTTCTGGACGAAGTCACCTTCCACAACCGGGATGTGCTTGCCCTTGGGCACCATGTACTCGATCGGCTCCAGTGACTCATCAGCCGGTTCGATGCTGATGCGGCGCTTGTTCTTGTAGTCGCGTCCAAAGCGCACGTAACCATCGGCTTCTGCGATGATCGCGTGATCTTTCGGACGACGGGCTTCGAACAGTTCGGCCACACGCGGCAGACCACCGGTGATGTCCTTGGTCTTGGCGCCTTCACGCGGGATACGCGCAACGACGTCACCGGCTTCGATCTTCTGACCATCTTCGACCGACAGGATCGCATCCACCGACATCGGATAGTGAACCGGGTTGCCCGCATCGTTGCGGACCGGCTCGCCATCTTCACCGACCAGAATGATCTCGGGCTTGAGGTCGCTGCCTTTGGGGGCCGCGCGCCAGTCGATCACGATCTTCTGGGTCATGCCGGTTGCTTCGTCGGTCTCGTCGCGGACGGCAAGGCCCGAAACCAGATCGACGTATTTTGCAGTACCGGCTTTCTCGGCGATGATCGGCAGGGTGTACGGATCCCACTCGAACAGCTTGTCGCCACGAGCCACCTTGGTGCCGTCCTTGACGAACAGCTTCGAGCCGTAGCCCAGTTTGAAGCTGGCACGCTCTTCGCCATGTTCGTCGTTGATCACCAGCTTCATGTTCCGGCCCATGACCAGGCTTTCACCTGCGGCATTGATCAGAATCTGCGGGTTCTCAAATGTGACAACACCTTCCTGGTTGGCTTCCTGGAACGACTGCTGGCCACCTTGCGCAACACCACCGATGTGGAAGGTCCGCATCGTCAGCTGCGTACCGGGTTCACCGATGGACTGGGCTGCGATGATGCCGACAGCTTCGCCAGTGTTCACCATCGTACCGCGCGCCAGGTCACGACCATAGCAGGTGGCACAAACGCCTTCCTCGGACTCACAGGTCAGAGGCGAGCGGATGCGGGTCGACTGAACACCGGCCTCATCAATGGTGTCGGCCATACGCTCGTCGATCAGCTGACCAGCAGCCACGATCACCTCTTCCGTACCCGGACGCAGGATATCGTCAGCGGCCACACGGCCCAGAATACGCTCGGCCAGCGAGGCGACGACCTCACCATCGTTGACGGCCGCTTCGGCAGTGATCGCACGGTCGGTGCCGCAATCGATCTCGCGCACGATGCAGTCCTGCGCCACGTCCACCAGACGACGGGTCAGGTAACCCGAGTTCGCCGTCTTCAGAGCGGTATCCGACAGACCCTTACGGGCACCATGGGTCGAGTTGAAGTATTCAAGAACGGTCAGACCTTCCTTGAAGTTCGAGATGATAGGCGTCTCGATGATGTCACCGTTCGGCTTGGCCATCAGGCCGCGCATACCGCCCAGCTGTTTCATCTGAGTGACCGAGCCACGCGCGCCCGAGTGGGCCATCATGTAGACCGAGTTCGGCTCCATGTCCGACCCGTCTTCGGCCTTGGCGACGTCCGAGATGGTGCTCATCATTGCCTCAGTCACGCGGTCGTTACACTTCGACCAGGCATCGACAACCTTGTTGTACTTTTCGCCCTGAGTGATCAGGCCGTCCATGTACTGCTGTTCAAAGTCTTTCACCTGGTTGCGGGTGTCATCAACGATGCCCCACTTGTCGTTCGGGATGACCATGTCGTCCTTACCGAACGAGATGCCCGCCTTGAACGCTTCCTTGAAGCCCATCGACATGATCTGGTCACAAAAAATGACCGACTCTTTCTGACCGCAGTAACGGTAGACGGTGTCGATCACCTGCTGCACTTCTTTCTTCCGCAGCAGGCGGTTGACCAGCTCGAACGGCGCCTTGTTGTTCATCGGCAGCAACGCACCCAGACGCAGACGGCCCGGAGTGGTTTCATAGCGCTTCTGAACTTCGTTGCCTTCGTCGTCGATCTGCGTGATCCGCGCGGTGATTTTCGAGTGCAGGTGCACTTCACCCGCGTCCAGCGCATGCTGAACCTCGTCGATCGAACCAAAGACCTTGCCTTCGCCCGGCATGCCTTCGCGTTCCAGGGTCACATAGTACAGACCCAAGATCATGTCCTGCGACGGAACGATGATCGGTGCGCCGTTTGCAGGCGACAGAACGTTGTTCGTCGACATCATCAAAACACGGGCTTCCAGCTGGGCCTCAAGGCTAAGCGGGACGTGAACGGCCATCTGGTCCCCGTCAAAGTCGGCGTTAAAGGCCGAACAGACCAGCGGGTGAAGCTGGATGGCTTTACCTTCGATCAGGACCGGCTCGAACGCCTGAATGCCAAGACGGTGCAGCGTCGGCGCACGGTTCAGCATGACAGGGTGTTCGCGGATCACCTCGTCGAGGATATCCCACACTTCGGGACGCTCTTTCTCGACCAGTTTCTTCGCCTGTTTCACGGTCGAAGACAGACCCTTGGCTTCAAGGCGCGAGTAGATGAACGGCTTGAACAGTTCCAGCGCCATCTTCTTGGGCAGACCACACTGGTGCAGCTTGAGTTCCGGACCGGTCACGATGACCGAACGGCCCGAGAAGTCGACGCGTTTACCCAGAAGGTTCTGACGGAAGCGGCCCTGTTTCCCTTTCAGCATGTCCGACAGCGATTTCAGCGGGCGCTTGTTGGCGCCGGTGATCACGCGGCCACGACGGCCGTTGTCGAACAGAGCATCCACGGATTCCTGCAGCATCCGCTTTTCGTTGCGGACGATGATGTCAGGTGCACGCAGTTCGATCAGACGCTTCAGACGGTTGTTCCGGTTGATGACGCGGCGATACAGATCGTTCAGATCCGAGGTCGCGAAACGGCCACCATCCAGCGGAACCAGCGGACGCAGTTCCGGCGGGATAACCGGGATCACGGTCATCACCATCCACTCGGGACGGTTGCCCGACTCGAGGAAGGATTCAACAACCTTCAGACGCTTGATGATTTTCTTGGGCTTCAGCTCGCCGGTTGCTTCGGCCAGATCAGCACGCAGCTGCTCGGCTTCGGCTTCCAGATCGATCTGGGCCAGCATCTCGCGGATGGCTTCAGCACCGATATTCGCGGTGAACGCATCCATGCCATAAGCATCCTGCGCATCCATGTACTCTTCTTCGGTCAGCATCTGGCCGTAGGTCAGGTCGGTCAGACCGGGCTCGATGACGACATAGTTTTCAAAGTACAGAACGCGTTCCAGATCGCGCAGAGTCATGTCCAGCATCAGACCGATGCGGGACGGCAGCGACTTCAGGAACCAGATGTGTGCAACAGGCGCGGCCAGTTCGATGTGGCCCATACGCTCACGGCGGACTTTCTGCAGGGTGACTTCCACACCGCATTTCTCGCAGACAACGCCGCGATACTTCATCCGCTTATATTTGCCGCAAAGACATTCGTAATCTTTGATCGGGCCAAAGATACGCGCACAGAACAGGCCGTCACGCTCGGGCTTGAACGTCCGGTAGTTGATGGTTTCGGGTTTCTTGATCTCGCCATAGGACCAAGACAGGATCCGCTCGGGCGACGCCAACGAGACCTTGATCTCGTCGAAGACTTTCGGGGGCGTCAGCGGGTTGAACGGGTTGTTGGTGATTTCCTGGTTCATTTGTTACCTCAAATCTTGCGGAAGGGGGGACGGGAGAAAGGGCAGCGCCCTTACTCCTCAACCTCCGCATCCAGGAGTTCCATATTCAGGCCGAGGCCACGGACTTCTTTAACCAGAACGTTGAACGATTCCGGTACGCCCGCTTCAAAGTTATCCTCGCCCTTGACGATCGACTCATAGACCTTGGTCCGGCCGGCGACGTCATCCGATTTCACGGTGAGCATCTCCTGCAGGGTGTAGGCGGCGCCGTAAGCTTCCAGAGCCCAAACCTCCATCTCACCAAAGCGCTGACCACCGAACTGCGCCTTACCACCCAGCGGCTGCTGGGTAACCAGGCTGTACGGCCCGGTTGAACGCGCGTGGATCTTGTCATCCACCAGGTGGTGCAGTTTCAGCAGGTACTTGATGCCCACGGTCACCGGACGTGCAAATTGCTCACCGGTGCGACCGTCGAACAGAACCGACTGACCGCTTTCCGAGAAGCCCGCACGCACCAGCGCGTCGTTGACGTCAGCCTCTTTGGCACCGTCGAAGACCGGGGTTGCGATCGGAACACCGCGGGTCACGTTGCCCGCAGCCTCAATCAGGCCATCCTCGTCCAGACCGGTGATGCCTTCTTCGTAGACATCTTCGCCATAGGCCAGCTTCATCGCTTCGCGAACCGGGGTCAGATCGCCGGACCGACGGTATTCACCCAGAGCATCATCGATGTTCAGACCCAGACCGCGCGCGGCCCAACCCATGTGGGTTTCAAGGATCTGACCAACGTTCATACGCGAAGGCACGCCCAGCGGGTTCAGACAGAAGTCAACCGGCGTACCATCGGCCAGGAACGGCATGTCTTCCATCGGTACAACCTTGGAAATCACACCTTTGTTCCCGTGACGACCGGCCATCTTGTCGCCCGGCTGCAGCTTACGCTTCACGGCGATGAAGACCTTGACCATCTTCATCACACCCGGCGGCAGGTCGTCGCCACGACGGACTTTCTCGACCTTGTCCTCGAAACGGGCGTCCAGAGCACGCTTTTGCACTTCGTACTGCTCGTTCAGAGCTTCAACGATCTGTGCGTCCTGCTCACCTTCCAGTGCCAGCTGCCACCACTGACCACGGGTCAGGGTTTCCAGCAGGTCCTCGGTGATCACCGACCCTGCCTTGACGCCTTTCGGGCCTTTGACAGCGGTTTTACCCAGGATCAGACCCTGCAGACGCGCATAGATGTTGCGGTCAAGGATCGCCAGCTCGTCGTCCCGGTCGCGGGCCAGACGTTCGACTTCCTCACGCTCGATCTGCAGCGCACGCTCGTCTTTCTCGACGCCGTGACGGTTGAAGACGCGAACCTCAACGACCGTACCGTAATCGCCCGGCTTCACGCGCAGCGAGGTGTCGCGCACGTCAGATGCTTTTTCACCAAAGATGGCGCGCAGCAGCTTTTCTTCCGGGGTCATCGGGCTTTCGCCCTTCGGAGTGATCTTGCCGACCAGAATATCGCCCGGCTCAACATCCGCACCGATGTAAACGATGCCCGCCTCGTCGAGGTTGCGCAGCGCTTCTTCACCGACGTTCGGGATGTCGCGGGTGATCTCTTCCGGGCCCAGCTTCGTGTCACGGGCAGCGACTTCAAACTCCTCGATATGGACCGAGGTAAAGACGTCATCACGCGCGATACGTTCCGAGATCAGGATCGAGTCTTCGTAGTTGTAACCGTTCCACGGCATGAACGCGACGACCACGTTTTTACCAAGGGCCAGTTCACCCATATCGGTCGACGGACCATCGGCAATGACCTCGCCCTTCTGGACGGTGTCACCCACCTTGATCAGCGGACGCTGGTTGATGCAGGTGTTCTGGTTCGAACGCTGGAATTTGCGCAGACGATAGATGTCAACGCCAGCGTCGCCCAGTTCCAGATCCTCGGTGGCACGGATAACGATACGCTGGGCATCGACCTGGTCGATGATACCGGCGCGCTTCGCCTGGATCGCAGCACCCGAGTCAATCGCAACCTTTTCCTCGATACCGGTACCGACCAGCGGCGCCTCAGCGCGCAGCAGCGGAACCGCCTGACGTTGCATGTTCGAGCCCATCAGAGCGCGGTTGGCGTCGTCATTTTCAAGGAACGGGATCAGCGATGCAGCGACCGAGACCAGCTGCTTCGGCGACACGTCGATCAGGTCCACATTCTCGCGCGGGGCGAGGGTGTAGTCACCGGCCTGACGGGTCGAAACCAGATCGTTGATGAACTTGCCGTTCTCATCCAGCGTCGCGTTCGCCTGCGCCACGGTGTGGCGCATTTCCTCGGTCGCGGACATGTAGTGAACCTCATCGGTCACTTCGGCGTCTTTGACGACGCGGTACGGTGTTTCGATGAAGCCATACTTGTTCACGCGGGCAAAGGTAGCCAACGAGTTGATCAGACCAATGTTCGGACCTTCCGGCGTTTCAATCGGGCACATCCGGCCATAGTGGGTCGGGTGTACGTCACGAACCTCAAAGCCTGCACGCTCACGCGTCAGACCACCGGGGCCAAGCGCCGAGAGACGGCGTTTGTGGGTGACTTCCGACAGCGGGTTGGTCTGGTCCATGAACTGCGACAGCTGCGACGAGCCGAAGAATTCACGAACAGCAGCCGCAGCCGGTTTCGCGTTGATCAGGTCTTGCGGCATGACGGTGTCAATCTCGACCGACGACATACGCTCTTTGATCGCGCGCTCCATACGCAGCAGACCGACGCGGTACTGGTTTTCCATCAGTTCGCCGACCGAACGCACACGACGGTTGCCGAGGTGGTCGATATCGTCCACGTCGCCCTTGCCGTCACGCAGTTCAACCAGCGCCTTGATGCAGGCCACGATGTCTTCGCGGCGCAGGGTGCGCAGGGTGTCCGGCGCGTCCAGTGCCAGACGCATGTTCATCTTCACACGGCCGACGGCGGACAGGTCATAACGCTCGCTGTCGAAGAAAAGGGTGTCGAACAGGGCCGACGCAGCCTCGACGGTGGGCGGCTCGCCCGGACGCATGACGCGGTAGATGTCCATCAGCGCGCTTTCGCGGCCCATGTTCTTGTCCTGCGCCATGGTGTTGCGCATGTAGGGGCCGACGTTGACGTTGTCGATGTCCAGAACCGGGATGTCTTTGAAGCCCGCATCCAGCAGTTCCTTGACGGTACCGCCGATCAGGTCGCCGTCCTTGTCATATTCCAGGGTCAGTTCATCACCGGCTTCGACATAGATCGCACCGGTTTCTTCGTTGATGATGTCCTTGGCGACGAACTTGCCAACGATATGATCGAACGGAACGAGCAGGTCGGTGACGGCGCCCTCGTCAATCAGTTTCTTGACCGCGCGCGGCGTGACTTTCTTGCCCGCTTCGGCAATCACTTCACCGGATTTCGCGTCGATCAGGTCATAGGTCGGACGGGTACCGCGTACACGCTCGGGAAAGAACGGCGCGATCCAGCCCTTTTTCTTGTCCAGCTTATAGGACACGGTGTTGTAATACGCGTCCATGATCGCTTCCTGATCCAGACCCAGCGCATACAGCAGGGTTGTCACAGGCAGTTTGCGGCGACGGTCGATACGGGCGAACACGATGTCCTTGGCGTCGAACTCGAAGTCCAGCCAGCTGCCGCGATACGGGATGATGCGGCAGGCAAACAGCAGCTTGCCCGAGGAATGGGTCTTGCCCTTGTCGTGGTCAAAGAAAACACCGGGCGAACGGTGCATCTGGGACACGATCACACGCTCGGTACCGTTCACGATGAACGTTCCGTTCGGCGTCATCAGGGGCATGTCGCCCATGAACACGTCCTGTTCCTTGATGTCCTTGACCGACTTGGCGCCAGTGTCCTCGTCGACATCAAACACGATCAGGCGCAGGGTTACCTTCAGCGGAGCGCTGTAGGTCATGTCGCGCTGCATGCACTCTTCGACGTCGTATTTGGGTTTTTCCAAATCGTATTTCACGAACTCCAGAACGGAGGTTTCGTTGAAATCCTTGATCGGGAAAACCGACTGGAACACACCTTTGATGCCTTCGCCGTCTGTGGGCTGTTCTGCATCGCCGGAGCGCAGGAAAAGATCATAAGAAGATTTCTGGACCTCAATGAGGTTCGGCATCTCCAGCACTTCGCGGATTTTGCCGTAATATTTACGAAGACGTTTCTGGCCAAGGAACGTTTGAGCCATGTCAGATGTCACCTTTCGATGTTCTCAGCGGGCAAAGACACCGTCGGGCCCCGGCATCTTGCACATTCGAGACGACACGTCCGGATCAATTCATGGCCACCGTCCCGAAGGCGGCCTCCCGATCCGACAACCGTGTCTTAGAAAACGCCCCAACCCATGAGGCCCTTTCTAAGACAGGTTCGGCTGGACCCGGATTTCTCCGGACCCAGCCAAATTTTCAGGCGCATCAGCGACGCACCAGACAAAGGGCTTAGGCCAGTTCGACCTCTGCGCCAGCTGCTTCCAGCTTGCCTTTGACTTCTTCGGCTTCGTCTTTCGACACGCCTTCTTTGATCTTGCCGCCGGCTTCGACCAGTTCCTTGGCTTCTTTCAGGCCCAGACCGGTGATGCCGCGAACTTCTTTGATCACGTTGATTTTCGAAGCGCCGGCGTTCTTCAGAACGACGTCGAATTCGGTTTTTTCTTCCTCAGCTGCGCCACCGGCGGCGTCGCCACCAGCTGCCATGACAACTGCGCCGCCTGCTGCGGGCTCGATGCCGTACTCGTCTTTGAGGATGGTTTTCAGTTCTTGTGCTTCCAGCAGGGTCAGACCCACGATGCTTTCTGCGAGTGCTTTCAGATCAGCCATTGTATTAGCTCTTTCCGTTTTACAGTGTGTGTTCCAACGTCAGGGCAAATGCCCCACGCAGATCATTCAGTGCCAACCGCTTACGCAGCTTCCGCCTTCTCTTCGATGGTGGAAAGGATGCTTGCGATGTTGCTTGCAGGTGCGCCAATCGCGCCGGCGATGTTCGAAGCAGGTGCGCCAATGCAGCCCACGATCGAAGCAATAAGCTCCTCACGCGACGGCATTTTCGAAACGGCTTCAACGCCTTTGCGGTCCAGAGCGTTCTCGCCCATTGCACCGCCGAGGATTTCAAAATTCTTGTTATCCTTGGCGAAGTCCTCGGCCACCTTGGCTGCTGCCACGGGGTCCTCGGAATAGGTCAGAACGGTCATCCCTGTCAGCAGGTCGGCCATGCTTGCACACGGCTTACCCTCAAGGGCGATTTTGGCGAGCCTGTTCTTGGCAACACGCACGGAGCCACCCGCGTCACGAGCACGTGCGCGAAGGTCCTGCATCTCGGCAACTGTCAGACCGGCGTAGTGCGAAACCACTACGACGCCAGAGCTTTCGAAGATTTGGCCGAGTTCCTCGACCACTTTCTCTTTCTGGGCTCTATCCACAGTTCTCTCCAAGTTAGGGATGTCAGACATCCCGGCTCATATTTGCCGCGGCTTGCGCCCCGGCGTTCAGGTCCGTTGTTACGGGATTGGCCAAAACTCGCCCGAGGGTGGGACCCTCAGAATTCTTTGGTCTTACCCGTCTCAGGCAGGGAATTAAGGAACCGTATGGCCCCACCCACCGTCTTGGACGAAACAAAATAAAGCGCACGACGAATCGCACGCTTTACTTCGTAGTCCTACTTAGGGCAGACACGCTCGGTTTCCAAGAGGTAAATTGCACGAAAAACGGGTTTCCCGGGCGTGTCTGCACCGGTTCTAACAAGGATAAATCGCGCCAACCGCACATTGACACCAAGGACGCACTGCGGTCCTGTCAAAGTCTATAACCCCGATCCCGATCCGAACTGGCGCGCGTCCTTAAAATGCTGATCCTTTCTCAACAAGAGCGCGACCGGACATCCCAATATCTGGATCAGCTTTCCCGAAGTGGCAAGATCGACCCCATCCGCGAACATTCCTGTATCTACCGGTCTCACGATTTCCCCGAAACACGGCTTGTTCTTAAGCTTGAAACCCAAGGGGCGATGTACGCGCTGAAGGCCGACACCCAAGCCCCCATAACCGACCGGCTACGCAAGGAGTATAATTTGCTCTGTCAGCTTGCCGAATACTTCGACGACAAGAAGACGTCGCAGGTTGTGCGTCCGATCTACCTCTCCTCCGCAGGTGACTTCATGGTCACCGAATACATCAAACGCCCCACCGCCGTCGATCTGATCTACAACAGCCCCGACAACGATCAGGTCGCCCAGGTCTATCGCCGCGCCGGAGCATGGCTGAACGATCTGCACGGGTTTCGCCCGCCAAAAGACTATGGGTTCCGGCCCAAATGGATGACCGACAGCATCCGGGACCTGTCGGAAAACCTGCCCGCCAATCTTGCCGGCACAAGTCAGCGAATGATCAACACGATGCTGGCCGAGGCCGCGCGCCTGAAAGGGACGCCGGATATTCAGGTGTTCGCGCATGGCGATTTTCACGGTCTCAACCTGATCATGGGGCAAGGGAAAACCATCGGGCTGGATTTCACCGAGGCACGCGAAAAGCTGGCCGTATACGACATCGTCGACTTCCTGAAGGCCGACATACTCCGCGACAGTCAGCCGTCAGATGTGGATCGCAGCGGCATCCTGAAACGAAACAAGGACATGTTCTTCCGCCAGTACCGCCATCCAATCAATATGGACATTCTGGATTTCTGCATTCGCGGACGCCTGCTCAAGGACTGGCTGTTTCTTAGCCAGCCAAGCCATGTTTGCAGCGAATTCGAAGACCACCGGCGCACCCGGCTGGTGATACGGCTGAAACAGGCATTCAACCTGCCCCGAAGTTCAGGTTGATCCGGCATCTACTGGAATTCAAGCGACCCAAAAACGAAAGAACCCGGATGGCTGGCACCACCCGGGTTATTTCGTGTTTTTGCAGAGGCTGAGGCTTATTCGCCCGAAGCCTGCGCAACATCAACAGTCACGCCCGGGCCCATGGTCGAACTCAGCGCGATTTTCTTCATGTAGGTGCCTTTGGCGCCCGACGGCTTGGCTTTGGCAACAGCCGAGACAAATGCGCGGACGTTTTCGACCAGCTTGGCTTCGTCGAACGAAGCTTTGCCAACACCGGCGTGCACAACGCCGCCTTTTTCCGCCTTGAACTGAACTTCACCGCCCTTGGCTGCTTCCACGGCCGCTTTCACGTCCATGGTCACGGTGCCGACCTTCGGGTTCGGCATCAGGTTGCGAGGACCCAGAACCTTACCCAGACGGCCAACGATCGGCATCATGTCCGGGGTTGCGATGCAGCGGTCGAATTCGATGGTGCCGCCCTGAATGGTTTCCATCAGGTCTTCTGCACCGACGATATCTGCGCCTGCTTCTTTCGCTTCGTCAGCCTTGGGGCCACGAGCGAAAACAGCAACGCGCATGTCTTTGCCGGTGCCGTTCGGCAGGCCGACAACGCCGCGCACCATCTGGTCTGCGTGACGGGTGTCAACGCCCAGGTTCAGAGCGATTTCGATGGTCTCGTCGAATTTCGAGGTTGCATTGCCTTTGACCAGGGCAACGGCTTCTTCGACCGACAGGTTTTCCTTGCCGGCGACAGCTTCGCGCGCAGCGCGGGTACGTTTACCGAGTTTTGCCATCTTATTTCACCTCGATGCCCATGGAGCGGGCCGAGCCCAGGATAATCTGCATTGCGCCTTCGACATCGTTGGCGTTCAGATCTTTCATTTTGGCTTCGGCGATTTCACGAACCTGCTTCGAGGTCACGGTTGCCACGGTCTCACGACCTGGGTTTTCCGCGCCGCGGGGACGGTTACGCTTGCCAACCGGCTTAAGGCCAGCCGCTTTTTTCAGGTAGTAAGACGCAGGCGGCGTCTTGATGTCCATGGTGAAGGACTTGTCCTGATAGTAGGTGATCACGGTCGGGCACGGAGCGCCGGGCTCCATGTCTGCGGTCTTGGCGTTGAACGCCTTGCAGAATTCCATGATGTTGATGCCGCGCTGACCCAGCGCCGGACCAACTGGCGGCGACGGGTTCGCCTGACCTGCAGGAACCTGCAGCTTCATTGTACCAGCAAGCTTCTTGGCCATTTGGTTTTCCTTTCAACTTAGGTGAAACGCGTCTCACCCAGATTATGTTGCGTGGTCCGATCCGGGATCGCGATCCCTGCAATCTCCCACGAGAGAATCTCGCCCGAAGACGATAGAGGCGGCATGTACAGCGGAACGGAGGGGTTGGCAAGTGGCTGGCACCCTATTCCCAAGTGACCCATTTGTATACCAGTCGGGCTTCGGTGAGGCCAGGGAACTGACGGAACAAAATGATTTTGTTGAATACATAAGTTGCGTCGGAGACGCAGGTGGGTATCTTGGTGAAACTTGGACACAAAAGAGGTGGTCAGGGATGGGATCATCTCGGCTGAACAAGGGATTACTGATCTGCGTTCTTTTTGCCATGCTGCCGGGCTGTGGCAGCAGGGCTCAGGATCAGGGCGAAGGGTCTGGATCGGCAACCCAAACCGACGGCATCAACAGCACGGCGTCCTCCGGCGCAACAGGGATCGACCCCGCCAGTTACGCCGGTCGGTTTCAGATCAAGTTCACCAAGGAAGTCCCCGTTCGCGACATTCCGGTGCCTTTCACGGTCTACAGCGGCCTAGAAGAAGCCAGCCCTACCCGCTTGCGGTTGAGGGCGTTCATGGACTTGCGCGGCTTGCAGGAAAAGGCCCCCCAGATACTGACGGGTCCGCTTGAAGAAAGCTGCAAACGCCAAATCTACCTCGAGATCCGGGATGTCACTGCCAAGGATGACACCGTCAGGGTCGAAGGCTCGGCCCGTGCACGATTTACAACCTGCAACCGGCGCCAGGAACCGGGCTTTCGTTATTTCGGGGGAACCGTGGACGCGGTTGCCGTCGCCAAGGCAGAGGTGAAAGGCCAGTGCCTTACATTCAGTATCGAAGACGTTGATCTGAACCCGCGCGGGTTCATCGGCGCTGTCTCCAACCTCTTCGGCCTGACCAGCCGCATTAATGAAGCTGTCCTTGAAAAGGGTGGCGAGTTTTTGGCTGCCAACCCGGTCTGTCCGCCCTTGCCCGAGGAATTCACGGTTCTCGACCCGAATTATGAATCCGGAGGCACGCGCGAGATTGCGCCCGGCGGGCTGGGCGCAGCCATCACCGGATCGGCTGATGTCAGCGCAGAGACCATCGTCAAAGTCCTTGGTGGGCTGCAGGACCTCGGCGTATTGGAGTTTGCCAAATGAGACGTTGGTTGGTTTTCCCGGCCCTGATGGCCGCAGCGCTGGGTGCCCATTCGTCCGGCGCACAAGAAGTGACTTTTGTCATCGATGCAACCCAGCAGGTCCGGGAAACGGAACTGCCATACAAGCTTGATCTGAGCCTGACCGCAGTTGCGCCCACTCGGATCGGGGTGGGCGCCCTTCTCGATCTGCGCGAAATCCAGAAAACGGTGCCCGAGCGATTGGCGGACAATGCCATAATCGACAACTGTGGCCTGCAAGTGCGCCTGGACGATTTGAGCCTGCAAGCTCTGGACGATGCGATCGATCTGGATGGCGACGTGACCATCACGATTTTCGAATGCAGCCGGACCAGTGAACGCGACTTTCAGCGGGGTGAACAGAAAAGGGCAATCCTGGCGAACATGTCCACCGAAGCGACCGTCGAACTGCGTGACAATTGTGCCTACTTCAAACTCATCGACCTGACGCTTGCGGCCCCGGAAGAACAGCGCGAACAGCTTCTGGAGGATGACACGCTCGAGTCGGCAAAGGAACTTATGCTGGCCGCTGTTGACCTTGTATTGAACGAAACCCCCTTGTGCCCGGAATTACCCCCCGAACTCGCGTCCCTTGACCCCACTTACGACAATGGCGGTCCAAAGGAGATCGGAGAGGGCGGGCTTGGTGTTTTTTTGGAAGGATCGGTGGATGTCAGCCCTTCGACCATTCTCGACATTCTGACGGTTCTTCAAAAACAACAACTGATCCCCGGCCGACCATAACCGTAAAGCACCTTCCTTGCTGGGGAAGTAACCTGCAGTTTTTGCCTGGGCCTGATTCACTGGCCCGGCACAACAAAAAAAGCGCCACGTTGCCCAAGGCATCGCGGCGCTTCGAAACGCGTTGGCGAGCTTGTCAGCTCTGCTTGGTCACCTGCGTGAAGTCCAGCTCGACCGGGGTTTCCCGGCCAAAGATCGAGACCGAGACCTTCAGCTTCTGGTTCTCGTCGTCCACGCCTTCGACCATGCCGTCGAAATCCTCGAACGGGCCATCGTTGACCTTAACCTTTTCGCCGATCTCGAAAGTGATCATCAGCTTGGGCGCTTCTTCACCTTCCTGAACACGGTTCAGAATCTGGTTCACCTCTGCGTCGCGCATCGGCATCGGGCGGCCCTGCGGACCCAGGAAACCGGTGACGCGGTTGATCGAGTTGACCAGGTGATAGCCCTGATCGGACATTTCCATATGCACCAGCACATAGCCGGGCATGAAGCGGCGCTCGGTCGTAACCTTCTTGCCCCGGCGCACTTCGATCACCTCTTCGGTGGGCACCAGAACTTCGTCGATATCGTCCTCAAGGCCCTGCTCGGCCACCGACGTGCGGATCTGCTCTGCGATCTTCTTTTCGAAATTCGAAAGAACGCTGACCGAGTACCACCGTTTCGCCATGAACCTGCCGTCCTTGTTTGCCTTAGGTCGCATCCGCACATCCGGATGTACCGTCATTGAAATTCTGTCACGAGACCCGGAACAAAAAGCGGCGCGCAGCCCGAATCGCCGCACGCCCATTCCGGATAGTTCCGCGTGAACTACTCTGACATTGCGCGCGGCGCAAGGGGGCAGCCGCGTTTCCGCACTGCCGGTCCCGTCTTAGCTGAACGCGCCCAGAATCAGCTGCAGCCCGCCGCGAATGCCCAGATCCACCAGCGCAAAGAACACGGCCGTCAGCGCCGCCATGATGAACACCATGACCGTGGTCAACAGCACCTCGCGCCGGGTCGGCCAGACGACCTTGGATACTTCGGCACGGACCTGCTGGATGAACTGGATCGGGTTTGTGGTGGCCATGAGGCTTTGTCTCTCTGCTAGCGGATGCGCCCGACATAGCCGGGCATTGCGGCAATTTCAAGGGCGGTTAGGGCTTGGGCTTGTCGTCCCATTCGTCGCTCAGAATCCGCCGGGCATCGCCTTCGGGATCGTCGTACTGGTTCGACCGCACGGTATAGACAAAGGCTACAAGACCGACACCGCCCAAAAGCAGCGAAATCGGAATGAGATAGGCCAGAACTTCCATCAGATCACCTCAGCCGCAAGGCGTTCAGGGACACGGTGATGGACGAGGTCGACATCGCCAGCGCCGCGATCAGCGGCGTTGCAAGCCCGGCCACCGCCAGGGGCACCGCGATGACATTATACACGGTTGCGATCTGGAAGTTTTCACGAATCCGTCTGGTCGCTTTTGTGGCCGTGTCGCAGGCATCGGCGATGGGCGACAGGTCGTTGCCCAACAGCACGATATCCGAGGCAACCCGCGCCGCATCCAGCGCCGAGGCGGGCGAGATCGACACATGCGCCACCGCAAGGGCGGCGGTATCGTTCAGGCCATCCCCCACCATCAGAACCTTTTTCCCGTTGTCGCGCAGGTCCTGAACACGCTGCGCCTTGTCCTGTGGCAGCGCTTCGGCCACCCAGTTTGCGATACCCAGATTTCCAGCCAGCTTTTCCACTGCAGCCCGTGTATCGCCTGAAATCAGGATCACATCCTTGCCCGCTTTCCTGAACGCCTCAACCGCGCTGGCCGCGCCCGGTCGCAGAGCGTCCGCGAACACGAACGGCACGGGTTTACAGCTCCCGACCGCAAGCCATGCTGACGTCTGGGTGCCGGATTCGGCTCCGACCCAATTCGCCCGGCCCAGCCGAACGCGCTGTCCTTTGTGTTCGCCTTCGGTGCCAAAACCTGGCACTTCGACCACAGCGTCAAGGCAGGCCGGCCTGATACCCGCGTCACGCGCCGCTTTGGCCAACGCGACGGAAAGCGGATGCGCCGACGCCTCGGCCAGCGCCAGCGCAACTTCCAGATCGGAACGGGAATGATCCGCCAGATTGGTCAGTTCGGGCGCACCCGATGTCAGCGTGCCGGTCTTGTCGAAGACAACAGTATCCACCTCGGCCAGACGCTCCAGCGCTGTAGCGTGTTTGATCAACATACCCTTACGGAACAGCCGCCCCGATGCCGCCGTCGTCACCGCAGGCACCGCCAGCCCCAGCGCACAGGGGCAGGTGATGATCAGAACCGCCGCCGCAATGTTCAGCGCCGTGCGGATATCGCCGGAATAGATGTACCAGCCCACAAAACTGAGCGCCGATAGGACGTGCACCCCGGGCGCATACAGCTTGGCCGCCTTGTCAGCCAGCGAGGTATACCGCGACCGGCCCGATTCAGCGATGGCCACCAGATCGGCCATCCGGTGCAGCGAGGTGTCCTCGCCCACCGCTGTCGCCCGGATCGTCAGCGGACCGGTCAGATTGACCTCGCCCGCGCTGACTGTCAGCCCAGCTTCGGCAAAAACCGGCAGGGTTTCCCCGGTCAGCAACGAGCGGTCAAGTTCCGACCGGCCCGAAACGATCTCTCCGTCCACGGGCATACGGCCACCGGGCCGAACGAGGATCAGGTCACCGACGGCCAGCGTCGCGACGGCCACCTCCTCTTCCGTGCCGTCGACCAGCCGGATGGCGCGCGGCACTTCAAGCGCCGTCAGTTCCTCGGCCGCGGACCGGGCAGCGGCGCGCGTGCGATAATCCAGATACCGTCCGGCCAGCAGGAAGAATGTCAGCGTCAGCGCAGCGTCGAAATAGGCATGTTTGCCGCTCAGCGCAGTTTCCCAAAGCGAGGTGATCAACGCCAGCAGGATGGCCAGCACGATCGGCACATCCATGTTCAGACGGCGCACGCGCAGGGCGCTCCAGGCATTGGCGAAGAACGGCTGCGCTGAAAAGGCGATGGCAGGCAACGCAATGGCCGCCGAAATCCAGTGGAACATGTCGCGCGTCGCGTCCGTGGCCCCGGACCAGACCGACACCGACAGCAGCATCACGTTCATCGACGCAAACCCGGCCACCGCCAGCCGCATCAGCAAATCCCGGCCCGCCTTGTCCGTCTGCGTGGCCGACAGCGCACCGGTATCCAGTTCATGCGCCTCAAACCCCGCCTGTTTCAGCACCGGGATCAGATCGGCGGCGCGGATCTCAGGCGCGGCCTTAATCATCGCCCGTTTCAGGGTCAGGTTGACCCGCGCATCCTCGACGCCCGGAAGCGCGTTCAGTTCCCGCTCGATCGTCGAGATGCAGGCCGAACAGTGAATGCCAGGCAGGGACAGGGCGATCTGGACATCCTCGGGAACCGTACGCCCAGGCTCGGCCGGGGCCGCGACGCAGCCGGGACAGGCCATGGTTCCGGGTGAGGGTTGCGCCGTCATCAGCCTAGCCTTTGACGTAAAGCGGAATACGCTGCGAGAAGGTCGCCCCTTCGCCATCCTTGGCGACAAGCCGGATGTTCCAGTTGCCCTCTCCAAGGGTCGCCGGGGTGGAATATGCGGTTCCGTCAAACACAAAGTCGGGGGTGAAATCCTCGCGCACATGGGTCGCCCGCCCCACAACGGCCTGCAATTGATCGACCCTGACCGGCTCGCCTTGCGCGTCGTTGATGTGCAGGATCAGCAAGCCGCCCTTGGTCTCGGCCCGCACGTCCCAACCCAGCGCCTGCTGTTCCTGCAGACGCTCGTTGAACTCCTGGCTGGCGACATACGAGTTTTTGACCTCGAGCCCGGGAAAGGTTTTGACCGCACTGTAGGCCAGTACAAGATTAACACCGATGATCACGCCGAAGGCGGCGACAAACACGGCCAGCGCGTGCTTTCCGGTAAACTGTCGTTCTGCCATTCTCAGTTCCCTCGTCCGTTGAACGTGGTGTCCTTGTACGCGCGTTCACCGCTGATCAGATCCTCGACCCAGATACGAACCGGCGTCGCGTCGGTGTTGGCTGGGTCGGTGTCCTTCAGGGCGGTTATGTAAACGCGGCTCAATTGTGCCGTATCCGCGCTGACATTCACAGTGTCTATGATCGTTCCTTCAATCTCCAGCCGCATGGCCGGGTCTCCGGTCAGGGACAGTTTAAACAACCGATCCTCGCCATGTTTGTTGCGCAGACGCACGTCGTAGGTATTGCGGATCGTGCCGTCTGACAGGGTGACAAAGGTCGGATTGCGTACCGGCGCCACGGTCAGGTCGATGTCGGAACGGATGAACAGGGCAAACAACAGGCCTAACCCAACCAGCGCCCACAGCGCGGTGTACATGATCGTGCGCGGGCGCAGAATGTGCTTCCAAACATTCTTGGCCGGCTGCCCCGAGCGTTCATGCGCCTCGTCGCTCAGCGCCATATAATCGATCAGGCCGCGCGGCTTGCCGATTTTGGCCATCATGTCATCACAGGCATCAATGCAGAGCGCGCAGGTGATGCACTCCAATTGCTGACCGTCGCGGATGTCGATGCCAACCGGGCAGACATTCACGCAAGCCATGCAGTCGATACAATCGCCCAATTCCGTGTCAGCGGTCCGCTTGCCCTTGCCGCGCGGCTCGCCCCGCCATTCGCGGTAGCCGACGACCAGCGTGTCTTCATCCATCATTGCCGCCTGAATACGGGGCCAGGGGCAGGCGTAAATGCAGATCTGTTCACGGGCAAACCCGCCGAACAGAAAAGTCGTACCTGTCAGGATCAACATGGTTGTGTAGGCGATCGGATGCGCGTTGCCCGTCACCAGATCCCGCGCCAGTGTCGGTGCATCCGCGAAGTAAAAGATCCAGGCCCCGCCGGTGGCCAGTCCGATCAGAAACCACGCCCCCCATTTCGTCGCCCGCAGGCGGGCCTTGCGGAAATCCAGTTTCTTCTGCCGATGCAGCCGCAAACGTGCGTTCCGGTCGCCCTCGATCCAGCGCTCGACCAGAATGAACAGGTCGGTCCACACCGTCTGCGGGCAGGCATATCCGCACCAGACCCGGCCCAGGGCCGAGGTGAACAGGAACAGTCCAAGCCCCGCCATGATCAGCAAGCCGGCGACAAAATAGAACTCGTGCGGCCAGATTTCGATCCAGAAGAAATAGAATCGCCGGTTCGCAAGATCCAGCAACACGGCCTGATCCGGCAGGCTGGGACCCCGGTCCCATCTGAACCATGGGGTGATGTAATAAATCCCCAGGGTCACAGCCATGATGATCCATTTCAGGTTACGGAATGGACCCGACACGCGCCGCGGGAAAATCGGCTCACGTGCTGCATAAAGGCTGGGGGCAGGGTCGGAATCGCTCACGGGCTGGCTCCACGTCTGGCTTTGATCAGGCGTCTTTTCCCAGATCATGCGCTGACCAACTTTGACATGTGTCAAATGCGCATCGGGCAGACACCTTTTGTCACACCTAGCACATTTTCGGTCGGTTTCAGCGAAGAAAGGATAGGCCGCAAACCGGAAAACCGGCAGGTTAATCGGTGACATCCGACGAAGATGGCCACACCGGAAACTGGACCCGGGCAAGTCCTGGTTCTATTCTCGGGAAAGTCGGCACCGGCTGTTCAGGAAACGCGCGAACAGATGGAACAGCCGGTGCCTAAGCCTTCGGGCGGCGAACCGCCCGAAGGTGTTCACTTATCTTTATTGACCGCCACCCAGCTGGTGGACGTAAGCCGAAACGGCGCGGATCTGTGCCTCGGTCAGGCGGTTTTCCCACGCGGGCATGACCCCGAAGCGGCTGTACGTAACCGTCTCGGTCAGCGCCTCTTCCGAGCCGCCGAACAGCCAGATCGCGTCGGTCAGGTTCGGTGCACCTTGCGTGACGTCGCCGGTCCCGTCCTCGCCATGGCAGGACGCGCAGTTGTCCTCGAACACGACCTTGCCAGCCTGTGCCGAAGCATCGTCGGTCTGGGCGTTGGTCAGGGACATGACATACTGAACCACCTGCGTGATCTCTTCCGCTTCGAGGATTTCACCAAAGGCAGGCATTTCGGAATAGCGCGCATCGTCGCTTTCTTCGTTTCGAATGCCATAAGCCACAGTGTACTCGATATCCTCGAGCGAACCGCCCCACAACCAGGCGTCATCCAACAGGTTCGGGAAGCCCGGCGCACCCTGCGCACCCGAGCCGTGGCACTGTGCGCACCACGTGCGGAACACGGCGCCACCCGAGTTGACGGCGTATTGCTGCAATTCGGCATCCTTGGCGATGTCTTCCAGCGGCGTTTCCACCAGCTTGGCGTTCCAAGGCGCATTTGCTTCTTCGAATGCAACCATCTCCTGCTGCACCAGCGCCCGAGAAGACCAGCCCATGACACCGGCGGTTGCCGACTGTACCAGAGGCCATGCCGGATACATGATCGTGTAAATCACACCCCAGACGATGGTGGCGTAGAAGGTCCACAGCCACCAGCGCGGCATCGGATTGTCGAATTCCTCAATCCCGTCCCAGCTGTGGCCGGTGGTGTTCGGATCACCCGGCTGTTTTTCAGGTGTCTTGCTCATTGCCGCGCCTCCTTGGATGTGGCGGGTTTGTCTTGATGCCGGAAGGGGATGTTGGCGGTGTCATTGTATTCCTTGCTGGCACCGGGGCGGAAAACCCAGATGATGATGCCCACAAAGAAGACAAACAGCACAAGCAGCATCCAGCTGTCCGCGAACTGCCTGAGAAGGGTGTACTCTTCCATCACGATCCTCCCTTAGCGGCTTGCGTCCGGGGTGAAGGTCGAGAAATCGACCAGCGTTCCCAGCATCTGCAGATAGGCGACCAGCGCATCGGCTTCGGTCAGTTCGGGCTGACCGTCGAAGTTGCGCACGTTGACCTTGTCGCCATAGCGTTCCAGCAGCCCGTCATAGTCGCTGTCCGGATCGGCCTGAGCGCGGAAGTCCGCCACGGCGTTTTCCAACATCTCGTCGGTGTAGGGCGTGCCGACCATCGCGTTCGCTTTCATGATGTCGCCAATGTATTTGCCATCGATCTTGCGATGCTCGAGGAAGCCGTATTTCGGCATCACCGATTCCGGCACCACCGACTGCGGATCACGCAGGTGGTCCACCTGCCACTGATCCGAATACCGGCCGCCGACGCGGGCCAGATCGGGCCCGGTGCGTTTCGACCCCCACTGGAACGGGTGGTCATACATCGATTCAGCCGCCAGCGAGTAGTGGCCATAGCGTTCGACCTCGTCCCGCATCGGACGGATCATCTGGCTGTGGCAGGTATAGCAGCCTTCGCGGATGTAGATCTCACGCCCCGCCATCTCGAGAGGGGTGTAAGGACGCATGCCCTCCACCTTCTCGATGGTGTTCTCAAGGTAGAACAGGGGCGCGATCTGCACGATGCCGCCGATGGTCACGACCAGAAAGCTGAAGATCAGCAGGAGGGTCGCGTTGGTCTCGAGGATCTTGTGTTTGTCGAGAATTGCCATAGCTCCGGCCCTCCTTATTCAGCCGGGACCGAGACGGTCAGGCTGGCCTCTTTGGCCGGCGCTTTCCGCACAGTCATCCACAGGTTGTAGCACATGATCACAGCGCCAGCGACGAACAGAACGCCACCCAGAGCACGAACCACATACATCGGGAACTTGGCGGCCACGGTGTCGGCGAACGAGTTCACCAGGAAGCCGTTGGCATCCACTTCACGCCACATCAGGCCTTCCATGATACCGGTCACCCACATCGACGCGGCGTAGAGCACGATGCCGATAGTCGCGAGCCAGAAGTGCCAGCTGACCATCTGCAGCGAGTACAGGCGTTCCCGCTTCCACAGAACAGGCACCAGGAAGTACAGCGCACCAAAGGTGATCATGCCGTTCCAACCCAGCGCACCCGAGTGCACGTGACCAATGGTCCAGTCGGTATAGTGAGACAGGCTGTTCACGGCGCGGATCGACATCATCGGGCCTTCAAAGGTGGACATGCCGTAGAAACCGACCGAGATCACCATCATGCGGATCACCGGGTCTGTACGCAACTTGTCCCATGCACCCGACAGGGTCATCAGACCGTTGATCATGCCACCCCAGGACGGCATCCACAGGATCACCGAGAACACCATACCCAGCGTCGACGCCCAGTCAGGCAGCGCCGTATAGTGCAGGTGGTGCGGACCGGCCCAGATATACAGGAAGATCAGCGCCCAGAAGTGGATGATCGACAGCTTGTACGAGAACACGGGGCGCTCGGCCTGTTTCGGGATGAAGTAGTACATCATGCCCAGGAAGCCCGCAGTCAGGAAGAAGCCCACGGCGTTGTGGCCATACCACCACTGGATCATGGCGTCCTGAACACCCGACCAGACGATGACCGATTTCGAACCCCAGATGCTGACAGGGATGGTCATGTTGTTCACCAGGTGCAGCATTGCGACAGTGACGATGAACGCCAGATAGAACCAGTTGGCCACGTAGATATGGGGCTCTTTCCGCTTGATGATCGTGCCCAGATAAACGGCCAGATAGGCGACCCAGACAATTGTCAGCCACAGGTCAACATACCACTCGGGTTCGGCGTATTCCTTGGATTGCGTACCGCCAAGGACATAGCCGGTTGCCGCCAGCACGATGAACAGCTGATAGCCCCAGAAGACGAACCACGCCAGATTGCCACCCCACAGGCGCGCGGCGCTGGTGCGCTGCACAACATAGAACGAGGTTGCGATCAAGGCGTTGCCACCAAAGGCAAAAATCACCGCCGATGTGTGCAGCGGACGCAAACGGCCGAAGTTCAGATATCCTTGGGCCCATTCGAAATTCAGTGCCGGAAAGGCCAACTGAAACGCAATGAAAGTTCCTGCAATAAACCCGACCACGCCCCAGAAGGCAGTTGCGATCACGCCATAGCGGATCACGTCATCCATGTACTCGGCCGAGCGGTCTACGAGAATATCTGGCTCATCTGTGTTTCGAAGCGTCCAGATGAACAATCCAACGGCGATCAGCATCACCAGAATCGCGTGCACCTGATACGCCAAATCCCGTGCATAGTTGGACCCGATCGCGGCAAAAATCACGATCAGACCAAGCACGATCAGCTTGATGTAATTTGACATATTGCGTCCCTTTGCATGCCCCGTGCGATTCTTGACGCCGCACGAAACCCATTTGACTGGCCGCTGTTCTGTCTGACAAGGGCCATAGCTGCTTTGATCTGTGTCAAGACAATAGCCTGTTTTCCGTGGCAGTGATAAACAATTGAGTGGGTTAACTGGTCGCAGCTTGCCCCCCGCGCACATCGAGTGAGGTCAAAATGGCTTACAAATCCCTTCTAACAGTCATGACAGAGACAAAGCAGGCGAACGCGGCACTGGCCCAGCTTGTAGCTCTGGCAAACGCGCAGGACGCGCATGTCGAAGCGCTGTGTCTCGGCGTTGATCGTAGCCAGACCGGCTACTATTACGCTGGCGCAAACGCCTTGATCCTTCAGGAGACGCTCAGCCGCGCCAATGCCGATTCCGACGCTGTTCTGGAGTATGCAAAGAACTACCTGGGCAAAACCGGGATCCGCTGGTCCGCGGAAAACGGCGTGGCCCAGATTGCCGATATCGGCCGCCACGTGGCCCATCGCGCACGGTTTTCCGATCTGGTTGTGCTGCCGCAGCCTTATGGCGAAGATCGCGCGGCCGAGGCCGAGCCCATCATAGAAGCCGCCATGTTCGAAGGCCACGCACCGGTTCTGGTTGTGCCCGATGATGTGACGCCGTTCGAGAAACCCAAAACCGTTCTGATCGGATGGAATGAAAGCGTCGAGGCCATGCGGGCCATCCGCCGCGCCCTGCCCTTCCTGAAACAGGCGGACCTGGTGCGCATCGTCGTCATCGATCCGCCGCGCCACGGACCAGACCGCTCGGACCCGGGCGGATTGTTGTCACAAATGCTGGCCCGGCACGGGGTGAAATGCGAAATTGACGTGCTGAGCAAAACCATGACCCGCGTCTCGGACATCCTCAACCGCCATGCTGGCGATACCGAGGCTGACCTGATCGTCATGGGCGCTTATGGCCATTCGCGGTTCCGCGAGGCCATTTTGGGCGGTGCCACCCGCAACATGCTGGAACAATCCGTTGTGCCGGTCTTTTTGGCCCATTGATCCGAAGGGACGTGCGGCTTGCAGATACTGCCCCTTTCATTGGGGCAGTATTCTAAACTAGTTGCGCCGGATCAGGCCGATCACGAACAGCAGGATCACCGCACCGATGGTTGCGAAAAAGATCGACGAGAATAGCCCACCGCCAACCGAAAAGCCCAAGGCCGGGAAAATCGCGCCCGCAAGAAACGCGCCGACGATCCCGATGATGATATTGCCGAACAGGCCAAAACCCCGGCCTTCCATGATCTTGCCTGAAAGCCATCCGGCGATTGCGCCGATGAACAACATTGCAAGCAGGCTGGTGAACTCCATCCGAATCTCCTTTTGCGTATCGGGTGTCAGACCAGAAAACCGCCGTCCGCATCATCGCCGGCCTCATCCATGAGGCGCGCCATGTCCGGAATGGTCACGTGGCGTTTTCCGTCCAGTGTAATGACGCCGTCTTTTTTCAGCGCCGACATCTGACGGCTGACCGTTTCCAGTGTAAGCCCCAGATAGTCCGCCATCGCCTCACGCGTGAGCGGCAGATCAAACACCATTGGACCGGAGTTGCTTTTCTGGGCCACCGAAGCATCGCGCCGCGCGATGATCGACAACAGGCTGGCAATCTTCTCGCGCGCGGTTTTGCGCCCAAGGACAAGCATCCACTCGCGGGCCGCGTCCAGCTCATCCAGCGTCATCTGCAGCAGCCGGTGCGCGATATGCGGGGTTGTGCTCATCAATTCTTCGAACGGTTTCTTGCGGAAACAGCACATCACCAGATCAGTTGTGGCCTGAACGTCATAGGGCGCAGTTTCGCGTCCCGGACGGCCCACAAAGTCGCTGGGCAGCAACAGGCCCACCATCTGGGTCCGGCCATCTTCCATCGTCTGCGTCAGCGAGGCGATGCCCGAAACCACGGAGCCGACAAAATTCATCTGATCGCCGGACCAGATGATTGTCTGCCCGGCCTCGAAACTGCGGTAGAACTTGATCTCTTCCAGTTCCACAAGCTCGTCGGGTTCGCAATGGGCACACACGGCACGGTGCCGGATCGGGCAGTCCGCACAATTCGAGTGGTCAAATTGGGAATTCAGGTTCATTCGCGTTTCCACTTGATCTCAGTCAAGGTCTTGTTGAAGGCCGTCCCTTAACGGTATCGCCATGATAGTGAAACCACAATTAGCACAGCTTGGACTATTTGACGCTAAAGTTCCGCGTTACACAAGCTACCCGACAGCGCCCCACTTCAGCAACGATGTGGGATCAGGCATGTTTGGCGACTGGATTTCGGGCATTCAGCCCGGAAGCGCCGTGTCCCTTTACATCCATGTCCCCTTTTGCCGCAGACTGTGCTGGTTCTGCGCCTGCCGAACCCAGGGAACACAGACCGACAACCCCGTCATCGCTTATGTTGACGTTCTGAAGGCCGAGCTTGATCTGCTGGCCGCGCGCCTGCCCGAGGGCGTCACCCTGTCGCGGCTGCACTGGGGCGGCGGCACGCCAACCCTGCTGAACGCCGATTTGATGCGCGATCTGGCAGCGCGGATTCTGGACATCGTGCCGCTGGGCCCGGACGCCGAGTACTCGGTCGAGATCGACCCGAACGAAATCGACGAAGCACGGCTGGACGCCCTGGCCGAGGCCGGCATGAATCGCGCCTCGATCGGGGTGCAGGATTTCGACGACGAAATCCAGAAAACCATCGGCCGCATCCAAAGCTATGACACCACGCGCAAGGCAATCGACATGATCCGCGCACGCGGCATCACCAGCCTGAACGCCGATATCCTGTATGGGCTGCCGCATCAGACCAAGACCCGGATGACCGAAAGCGTACAAAAGCTGCTGTCGCTCAGCCCGGACCGCGTGGCGCTCTATGGCTATGCCCATGTGCCTTGGATGGCCAAACGCCAGCAGCTTATCCCCTCGGACGCGCTGCCGACGCCGGAACAGCGGCTTGACCTGTTCGATACCGCGCGCCGCCTGTTCATGTGGGACGATTACGCCGAGATTGGTATCGACCATTTCGCGACGCAGGATGACGGGCTGACCCGTGCACTGCAGACCGGAAAGCTCAAACGGAACTTTCAAGGCTATACCGACGATCAGGCCGAGGTTCTGATCGGCGTTGGTGCCAGCTCGATCTCAAAGTTTCCGCAAGGGTACGCCCAGAACGCGCCAGCGACGTCAGCGCATACCAAGGCCATCCGGAACGGCCAGTTCTCGACCTCGCGCGGGCACCTGTTCAAGGGGCAGGACATCCTGCGCGCCCGCCTGATCGAGGCGCTGATGTGTGATTTCCGGATCGATTCGTCTGAAATCCTGCGTGACCACGACATCTCGGTCGGGGAACTGCAGGGCATGTTCAACACGGCCAACGATGCGTTCGACGGGTTGCTGCAGGTGACCGGGGACGGTCTTTTCATCCCGCCCGAGGCCCGTGCCCTGACCCGGATGATCGCCCGCAGCTTTGACGCCTATGACCTCAGCAAGGCAGGCCACAGTTCGGCCATCTGATTGACTTCGGACAGAGGGGGGGTTGACGCAGACAGGGGGTATTCCGCAAACTTAAGAACGCGGGCGGCAAGCCGCCCCAACCCCGAGGCAGATCCGTTTTCAGGCAATTGACCCCTGCGCGTCAGCGCAAGGCAGCCGATATCGCGCAGTCGTTCTTAAACCTGAAAGAGGGACAGCACTCATGCGCGTTTTCACCGTCCTCGGCCCCAGTCAATCGGGCAAATCCACCCTGGTCGAGGCCATCAGCCGCCTTGATGGTCGGCCAACGACATTCGACGTATCCGGAACCGTGCATCTGCACGGTTTTTCTTATTTGGACGAGCCGTGGTGCGCCATCGACGTGGATGGCGGCGGGGATTCCCTGGCCTATGTCGGTCCTGCCATGGCAATCTCGGACGCGGCGGTTGTGGTGGTTCCGCCTGACCCGGACGCCGCGGTGCTGTGCGCCCCCTATCTCAGACTGGTCGAAGAAGCAGGGATTCCCTGCTTCCTGTTCATCAACCGGATGGACAACCCCAACGGCCGCATCCGCGATATCATCGCGGCCCTGCAAACCTATTGCACCCATCATATCGCGCTACGGCAGGTGCCCATTCGCGACGGCGAGGCCATCATCGGCGCGGTTGATCTGATATCCGAGCGGGCGTGGAAATATCAGGAAGGCCAGCCCTCGGCCCTGATCGAACTGCCTCAATCGGTCGAGGACCGCGAACAGGAAGCGCGCACGGAATTGCTAGAAACCCTGTCCGACTTCGACGACAAGCTGCTGGAACAGCTGATTGAGGACAAGCAGCCCCCCAACGAAGAGGTTTTTGAACTGGCCGCACAGGTTCTGCAGAACCACCAGCTGATCCCCGCTTGCCTGGGCGCCGCCAGCCACGGCAACGGCCTGACCCGCCTGATGAAAGCCCTGCGCCACGAAGCGCCCGAGTTCGACATCGCCGCCGGGCGGGATGAGGCCGCAGACAATGCCCGCGCCATTGCCGGGTTCGCCGACGTGAAAAAACACATTGGCAAGATCATCGTGCTGCGCGGCCTTGGCGAAGGCGTCACCGCGCATGAGGCGTTGGGCGGCGAAACCGTCGGCAACCTGACCACGCTGGACGCCAAGACCCAGATCGGCGCGCTTGAGGCCGGTCAGATCGGTCTCGCCGTCAAGTCCGATCACCTCAATCCGGGCAACATTTACGACAGTTCCTCCGCCACGCCTCTGCCGGACTGGGCCACCTCGCGTCCCGCGGCGCATCGGCAGATCGTCTCACCGGCGCATGAACGGGACGACGTACGCCTGTCCAACGCGCTGAGCCGCCTGGTCGAAATCGACCCCGGCCTGACCCTCGAACAGGACGAACTGAGCGGTCACGCGATTCTAGGCTCGCAGGGCCCTCAGCATATGCGGCGCGTCACCGCCAAGCTGGCAGAAGACTTCGGGATCGAAATCGAGGCGGATCAGGTCGAAACTGCCTATCGCGAAACCATCCGGACACCGGTTGAACATCGTCACAGACACCGCAAGCAATCGGGCGGTGCCGGTCAGTTCGCTGACGTCGTGATCACGGTCGCGCCCATGCCGCGCGGATCGGGCTTTCAGTTCGAAGAGGTTGTCAAAGGCGGCGCGGTCCCAAAGAACTACATTCCGTCGGTTGAACACGGCGCGAAGGACGCGCTGGTTGAAGGCCCCGAAGGCTTTCCCGTTGTCGATGTCAAAGTCACGCTGAGCGATGGCAAGCACCACAACGTGGACAGTTCGGACTATGCCTTCCGCACTGCGGGAAAGAATGCCGTGCGCGAGGCACTGCCGCAGGGCAAACCCGTTGTCCTGCAACCGATCCTGAACGCCGAGATCCACCTGCCGTCGGATTTTGTGGGCGACCTGGTGCCGACGATCAGCTCGCTCCAGGGGCAGGTTCTGGGTTTCGAAGGCAACCCAAATGCCTCGGGCTGGGAGATCTTCAACGCCCAGCTTCCCGCCGTGGCCGAGGATGAGCTGCACCGCACCCTTGCCAGTGCCACGCGCGGTACCGGCTGGGTCAAACTCAGCTTCGATCACTATCAGGAACTGCGCGGACCGGTGCCGAAATCGGCATCGCGTGAAACGGCCAACGCCTGACGCACCTTTGCGGGCTGCTCTCAGCCCGCCGCCGCGATCAGTTCTCGGGTGTAATCGGTCTGGGCATTCTCGAACAGGTCCTCGGCCCGGCCCATCTCGACCACGTCGCCATTTCGCATAACGATAACGTTGTGCGACATGGCGCGCACCACCTTCAGGTCGTGACTGATGAACAGATAGGCCAGCCCGTATTTCTTTTGCAGATCGCGCAGCAGATCGACGATCTGCACCTGCACCGTCATGTCCAGCGCGCTGGTCGGCTCATCCAGCACCAGCAGTTTGGGCCGCAGCACCATGGCCCGCGCGATGGCGATGCGCTGACGCTGACCGCCGGAAAACTCGTGCGGATACCGGTCCATCGCCGCCGGGTCCAGACCGACTTCGGTCATCACTTCGGCCACCAGTTCGCGCGGCGCGCGGTGCGGGTCAACGTTGTGGATCGCCAAGCCCTCGGCAATGATCTGCTGGCAGGTCATGCGGGGGCTGAGGCTGCCGAACGGGTCCTGAAACACGATCTGCATATCCTTGCGCAGACGGCGCAATTCACGCGTGGACCAGCGGCGCACGTCCTGATCGCGGAATGTAATCCCGCCTTCAGAGGCAATCAGCCGCATGATCGCCAGTGCCAGCGTGGTCTTGCCCGACCCGCTTTCGCCCACGATCCCCAGCGTCTCACCCGCGCGCACCGACAGCGTCGCATCGTTGACGGCCTTCACATGGCCCACCGTCCGCTTGAAGAACCCGCGCTGAATCGGAAACCACACTTTCAGGTGGTTCGTCCGCGCCACTTCCTCGGCATCGGCGGCCACCGGATCGGGTTCGCCCGACGGTTCCGCCGCCAGCAGCTTGCGCGTGTAGGGGTGCTGCGGGTTGTCGAAGATTTCGGCGGTCACGCCGGTTTCGACAATCTCGCCGTCCTTCATCACGCACACCCGGTCGGCGATCCGCCGCACGATACCCAGATCGTGGGTGATGAACAGCATCCCCATGTTTTCGGACTTCTGCAGGTCAGCCAGCAACTCCAGGATCTGCGCCTGAATTGTGACATCCAGCGCGGTTGTCGGCTCATCCGCAATCAGGATGTCCGGCTTGTTGGCCAGCGCCATCGCGATCATCACCCGCTGGCGCTGTCCGCCGGACAACTGGTGCGGATAACTGTCCAGCCGATCCCTCGGGTCGCGGATGCCAACCTTGATCAGCAGTTCCACAATCCGTTCGCGCGCTTCGTCGCCGGTTACACCCTGATGCAGGGCCAGCGACTCGGCCATCTGCTTCTGGATCGTGTGCAGCGGGTTGAGCGAGGTCATCGGCTCCTGAAAGATGAAACTGATATCGTTGCCGCGCAAATCCATCAGCCTGTCCTCGGACGCGCCGATCATTTCCTGACCTTCATACGTGACCGAACCTTCGACAATCGCGCTGTCACCCAAAAGTGAAACCGTGCTCAGCGCCGTTACAGACTTGCCCGACCCCGATTCCCCAACCAGCGCGACCGTTTCGCCCCGGTCGACGGTGAAGGACACACCCCTGACCGCCGCGGAAACCTGCCCGTCCTGCCGGAACGAGACCCTGAGGTTATTCACATCCAACAAGCTCATGAAAACGTCTTTCTGGGGTCAAACGCATCCCGCACGCCTTCAAAGATGAAAACCAGCAGCGACAGCATGATGGCAAAGGTGAAGAACGCGGTGAAGGCCAGCCACGGCGCCTGCAGGTTCTGTTTTGCCTGCAAGGTCAGTTCGCCCAGTGACGGGGCCGAGGACGGCAGGCCGAAACCCAGAAAATCAAGGCTGGCCAGCCCCGCGATGGTGCCGGTCACGATAAATGGCATGAAGGTCAGCATGGCCACCATCGCGTTGGGCAACATGTGCCGGAACATGATCGTCATGTTGCCGACGCCGAGCGCCTTGGCCGCGCGGACATATTCAAGGTTGCGCGCACGCAGGAATTCCGCCCGCACAACCCCGACCAGCCCGGTCCAGCTGAACAGGATCATCAGGATGACCAGCAACCAGAAACTTCGCCCCAGAACCGCAAACATGATTATGATGACATAGAGCGACGGTGTCGCGGACCAGATTTCGATGATCCGCTGAAAGATCAGATCCAGCCAGCCGCCGAAATAGCCCTGGATGGCCCCTGCAAACACCCCGATCAGGCTGGCCGCGCCGGTGACGACCAGCGTGAACAGGATAGACAGCCGGAACCCGTAGATTACGCGCGCCAGAACATCACGTTTGGTGTCGTCGGTGCCCAGCAGATTCTGCCCGTTCGGCGGCAGCGGTGCCGCACCCGGCCGGTCGACACTGGTATTGTAGGAGTACGGAATTGGCGGCCAGATCGCCCAGCCCCGCTCGAACCCGTCCGCCTGAAAAGTGCCGGCATCGATTTCTTCGATGATCCGCTCGGGATCGTCAAAACACTGATCAAGACCACCGCTGTCGATCAGGCATCTCACCTCGGGGTCGCGATAAATGGCTTCGGTCTGGAAATCCCCGCCAAATTCGGTTTCGGCGTAGAAATTGAACACCGGCGTGAAGAACTCGCCCCGGTATTTCACCAGAATCGGTTTGTCGTTGGCGATGAACTCGGCGAACAGCGACAGGCCGAACAGAACCGAGAAGATGATCAGCGACCAGAACGCGCGACCATTGCGCCGGAAGTTGCGCCAGCGGCGCTGGTTGAGTGGGGACAGCGCCATTTACCCCTCCCGCTTTTCGAAATCGATGCGCGGGTCGACCACCACGTACATCAGATCGCTGATGATGCCGACCACCAGCCCCATCAGACCAAAGATGAACAGCGTGCCGAATATTACCGGGTAATCACGCGCCACCGCGGCCTCGAACCCCAACCGTCCCAGCCCGTCCAGCGAGAATATGGTCTCAATGATGATCGAGCCGCCAAAGAACACCCCGATGAACACCGCCGGAAAGCCCGCAATCACGATAAGCATCGCATTGCGGAACACATGACCGTACAGAACCTTGCGCTCGCTCAGGCCCTTGGCGCGGGCGGTCATCACATATTGCTTCTTGATTTCATCCAGGAACGAGTTCTTGGTCAGCAGCGTCAGCGTTGCAAACGCCGAAATCGTCAGCGCAATGATCGGCAGGGCAATGTGCCAGAAATAGTCCGCAATCTTGCCAATCAGGCTGAGGCTGTCCCAATTGTCCGATGTCAGCCCCCGCAGCGGGAAAATCTGCCAGTAGGATCCGCCCGCAAACAGCACCAGCAGCAGGATGGCGAACAGGAAACCGGGAATGGCGTAGGCCACAATGATGGTTCCGCTGGTCCAGGTATCAAAGGTCGATCCGTCCTTGATGGCTTTGCGGATGCCCAGCGGGATCGACACCAGATAGGCGATCAGGGTCGACCAAAGACCCAGCGAGATCGAAACCGGCATCTTTTCCAGCACCAGATCGATGACGCTGATGGACCGGAAATAGCTCTCGCCGAAATCCAGCGTCAGGTAGTTGCCCATCATGCTCAGAAAGCGCTGGAGCGGAGGCTTGTCGAAGCCGAACTCTTTCTCCAGTTCGGCAATGAATTCAGGCGGCAGCCCCCGCGCGCCGACATATTTGTCGTCAAAGGCGCCCCCGGCAGGTTCCGAGGCCGCCCCGGAATCGCCACCGCCTGCAAATCCGGCAAACACATCGCCCTGCCCTTCGATCTGGGCGATGATCTGTTCAACCGGCCCGCCCGGCACGAACTGCACCAGCGTGAAGTTAACAATCATGATGCCCAGAAGGGTCGGAATGACCAGCAACAGGCGTCTTAGAATATACGCGCCCATGTTATCGCAGCGCGCCTTTCGCTTTCAGAGCCGCCTCTTTTTCCGGATTGATCCACCACAAATCCAGATAACCAAGGCTGAACGGAGGCAGGTTTTCCGGGTATTCATACATGTCGTAGTAAGCCGTCCAATAGTCCGCAACGTATCCATCCGGGATCACGAAAAACTCATACCGCAACACGCGGTCAAGCGCCATCAACGCCGCGTCCTGTTCTGCCTGATTCGTGGTATCGAACGAGGCTTCGATCACCGCATCCACCAATGGGCTGGCCAGACCGGCCGGATTGAAAAGGCTGAACGCAGCCTCTTTCGAGCCGTACATCTGGCTGAGCCCGCCACCCGTGGACAGGAATGCCCCGTACTGGGTGGAATGGATCATGTCATAGTCCCGCTCGCGCCGGCGCAGCGTGTATTGCGACGGATCCACCTTTTCCGCCGTTGCATCCACACCAATGGCCTGCAGGTTCTGAACAAAGGTCTCGATCATCGTCGCGGTCGAGGTCGGAATGCTGGAAGAATAAGGAATGTTCACCTTCAGCGTCTGACCCTGTTCGTTTCGGCGCAGATTGCCATCTCCAACCGGCCAGCCAGCCTCATCCAGCAGCTTCGAGGCCGCCCGCAAGTTTCGCCGATCGTTCAGGCGCGCCGAACTGGACTCGTGCATTACCAGGGCCGGTTCGCTCAGAACCTCATCCGGCACGATATCGCCAAGGTTTTCCAGAAAGGCCAGTTCAGCCCCCTCCGGCGGCCCCTTGGCCTCAATATGGGTGTCCTGAACAAAGGAATTGCGCGGTGCGTTCAAGCCGAACATCAGCGATTCATTGGCCCATTCAAAGTTAAAGGCCAGCGCCAGCGCCTGCCGCACCTTTTTGTCTTCGAATTGCGGTTTACCCAGATTGAACACAAACCCGGAAGGCGTCGGAGGGCTGCCATCCGCAATCTCATCGCGGACGACCGTTCCTTGGGTCAGCTTCGGAAAATCATAGCTCGAGGCCCAAAGCTTGGGGTCACTTTCGATCCGCATGGTGTATTCACCAGCCTTGAACCCCTCGAACGCGGCAGTCTGATCGGCGAAATACTCGATACGAATGGTGTCGTAGTTGTTGCGGCCAACGTTGATCGGCAGATCCTTGCCCCAGTAATCGTCCCGGCGTTTGTAGACGATGCGCCGGTTGATGTCGTAACTGTCCAGCTTGTAAGGCCCGGACCCCACGGCAACCTCAAGCCGGGGCTCGTCCAGACGGCGGGATTCGTCAGCCTCGAACCAGGCTTTCGAGAATACCGGCGTCGACCCGACCGTTTCGATCAGCCCGCGGCGCGTCACTTCCGGGCTAAAGGAAAATTTCACCGTGTAATCGTCCAGCGCTTCGGCCCCTGTCACCATGCGACCGACGGCCTGCGCATAAGATGGCAACCCCTGCTCGATGAACAGGCGATGGCTGTAGACCACATCCTCGGCTGTCACCGGTGTTCCATCCCAAAACGTCGCCTCCGGTCGCATGTGGAAAATCACGTAATTGCGCCCTTCATCATACTCCATGCTGTGTGCAAGCAGACCGTAATACTGCCCCACACTGTCTGACGCGCTGTCGATCAGCGCATCATACTGGATCGACGTCAGCGCCCCGGCGCGGCCCTTGCGCGAATAAGGATTAAGCGAGTCGAAGGTGCCAGACCCCGCCAGCGACAGCTCGCCCCCCTTGGGGGCTTCGGGATTGACATAGTTCAGATGCGGATAATCGGGCGGGTAGTCGAGATTGCCAAAATAGGAATACCCGTGGCTGCGCGTCACGCCCTCCTCAACGGCCCCGGCCAGATTCGCGGCCCCCACGACCAGAGCGGCAGAAACCCCCACAACGGCAGCCCAGGACCGGGCGTGCAATTTGAGATTACTGGACAGAAGGGATTTCATGGTGCTCATCCTCTTGGTCGTTTCCGTCTTCATTGTTGTGACCGACAGCTAAAAGGCCAGAACTGTAAGTTGCAAGTTTAGAACGCGTGAACGGATTGTGAAGTTGTCCTTAGACAAAAAATAAAGCCGCTGCACGGGGCAGCGGCTTTGAATTCGGTTCATCCGATCGGCCGATCAGTTGCCGATGGTCTGCAGATAGGCAATCAGGTCGGCACGTTCCTGCGGCTTCTTCAGGCCGGCAAAGCTCATCGAGGTGCCGGAAATGTAGCTGCTGGGTCTTGTCAGGAAGGCATCCAGCGCCTCTGGCGTCCAGTTGCCGCCATGGGCCTGCATGGATGCGGAATAGCCGGTAAAGCCCTTGGCGGACGCAACCGGACGATCCACAATCGCGTACAGATATGGGCCAGTGCCGTTGGCGCCGTCTTCCAGCTTGTGGCAGGCGGTGCACTTGCGGAATACCTTCGCACCCTTTTCAGGATCGGCCGCTGCCAGCATGTCCTCGAATACCACTTCTTCGCCGTCGGCGCTTTCGCCCGAGCTTTCGGTTTCGATGACATAGGCGGCTTCGGCGCCATGGGCATCTACACTATAGAGAACATCTGCCCCCCATTTGGCCAGAAGAAGCACCAGGAAGGTGCCGAACAGGCCTGCGGCGGCCTTGGTAACTGTCATCGTGTCGAACATTGATCGCGAGTCCATTTCAGCTGTCTGCGGGGTGTCTAAGGCTTCCCCTTGCAAGAGGCAAGGTATAGACACCGCGACTAAACGCCCAAATCAAGAACTTGTTGCACGGAATCGACCAAATGACCAATCGCATCGCATTTCAGGGTGAGCCCGGCGCCTACAGCCACGAAGCTTGCCGCAACGCGCGCCCCGATATGGAGGCCCTGCCTTGCCGCACTTTCGAGGATGTGATCGAATCGGTTCGCGCCGGTGACGCGGATCTGGCGATGTTGCCGGTCGAGAACACGACCTATGGCCGGGTGGCCGACATTCACCGGCTGCTGCCGCACAGCGGGCTGCACATCATCGATGAGGCCTTCGTGCGCGTCCACATCAACCTTTTGGGCGTTCCGGGCGCAAAGCTTGAAGACATCACCGAGGCGCATTCGCATCTGGTGCTGCTTCCGCAATGCGCGGGATTTCTGAAGGAACATGGCATTCGCGGCCGCGTCAGCCCCGACAACGCCCGTGCCGCGCGCGAGGTTTCAGAACAGGCCGAGCTGCATTCGGCGGCCCTTGCCAGCGAGCTTGCGGCAGAAATCTACCGCCTGAACGTGCTGGCCCGCCATATCGAGGACCGCGACAACAACACCACCCGGTTTCTGGTCATGTCTCGGCAGTCCGACCTGACGCCACGCGGGGATCACGGCATGATCACCAGCTTCGTGTTTCAGGTGCGCAACATCCCGGCCGCCCTTTACAAGGCGATGGGCGGTTTTGCGACAAACGGCATCAACATGACCAAGCTGGAAAGCTATATGATCGACGGCTCGTTCACCGCGACCCAGTTCTACGCCGACATCGTTGGGCACCCCGAGGACCGCAACGTGCAATTGGCCATGGACGAGCTGGAACACTTCACGACCAACGTTGAAATTCTGGGCGTCTACCCGGCGGCACAGCCGCGCGGCTAAACGTCAAGCCCCCCAACGCTAGATCGCGAATTCTGATTTGCGCGTGCCGCTGCGCCACGCCGCAAGGATCGCGTCCACGTTGGCATCCACCCCGTCCATCGCGTCGACCTCCAGATCGTATTGCCGGCCTTTGTGAATTGTCCGCTGGTCCTGTTCCGCGCTGCCGGGCGGACGGTCACCGCGGGCTGCCTCTCTGCGGATCAGCTCAGGCACCGGGCAGTGCACGCCGACAAACAGCATGTCATGGTGTCTCAGCCCCTGTTTCATGGCTTCGGCCCAGTCCGGCGGGTGCAGAATATGATCTGCGACATTTCTGGGGACCAAGCTTGTTGGGTTCGATCCTGAAGAGCGGTATCCCGGGACACCACTCAGATGCGACTTGCGCAGAACACCGGCCATTGCGCAAGCCCGGGCAAACCTGATCGCAGGGCGCCAAAACCCTTAGACGATGGCCGCAACCGCCTTTGCCACCGCCGCACGTGTGTGTTCCAGATCAGCCTCGGTCACGGCCAGCGACGGGTACAGCTTGCCCGGCGCCTTGAAGATACCCGCCTCGCGCAAGGCGGCGTTGTAGACGACGTTGCGCTGGGGATCATCATGTTTCGCGCTGCGGTAGTCCCGGCAAGTGTTGGCGGTGAAATAGATGTCGAACAGTGTCTCATCGCCGCAAATCCGGTGTGGGATACCGGCGGCGCTCAGCGCTTCAGACTGCATGGTCTGTAGCGCCTTTCCGGTTGCGCGCAGCTTGTCATAGACACCGTCGCGGCGCAGAACCTCCATGGTTTTCAAACCGGCCACGGACGCGATCGGATTGCCGGACAGCGTGCCCAACTGCATGAGCCAGCCCTCTTCGCCCACCTTCGCCTTGTCGAAATGCTTCATGATCTCGGCGCTGGCACCAAGAGCCGCCAGGGGAAAACCGCCACCGGTGATCTTGCCCAGCGTGCAGATATCGGGCGTCACACCGTATTTCTCCTGCGCACCGCCATAGGCCAGACGAAACCCGGTCACGATCTCATCGAAGATCAGCAGAACACTGTGCTTGTCGCACAGATCGCGCAGCCCCTGCAGATATCCCGGTTCAGGCGGGATGATCCGCTGCAGCGGCTCGACCATGATGGCCGCAATGTCGCCATGTTCATTCAACAGGTTCGACACCGCCTCCAGATCATTGAAAGGCGCGATCAGCATCTGGTCGGCCACGCCCTGCGGGATACCGGCGCTGTCGGGCACGGCCTGTGGGAAGTTGACCTCGCGGCTGGGGGCCAGGCTCATCTGCGCCTCGGCGCTCATACCGTGATAACCGCCTTCGAATTTCAGGATCTTGTCGCGACCGGTATAGGCGCGGGCCAGCCGGATCGCATACATATCCGCCTCACCGCCCGAGGCGACAAAGCGGATCTGCTCGCAACACGGCACCGCATCGACAATCGCTTCGGCCAGCTCGACACCCTTTGCATTGTTGGCAAAAAAGGTCATACCCTTGGGCAATTGCTCCAGCACCGCCTCCATCACCTCGGGGTGGCCATGGCCCAGCAGCATCGGCCCCGAGCCGATCAGGTAATCGACATATTCCTTGCCATCCTCATCCCAGACGCGGCTGCCTTCGCCGCGGGCGATGATGATACCCGGATCGAAATTGCCAAACCCGCCGGCGGGAAGAACCTCGTTCGCGCGGGCGATCCATTCGGATTGCGTATTGATTTTCAGCATCTCAAACGATCTCCAATATTGGGGAGCCAAGAACCTCCGGGTCCGGTGTAACACCTAACCCCGGACCCTCAGGCGGGGCAATCCGGCCATTTTCACGGTTTGGTGCGTCCGGGCAGACGCGCGGGGAGACATAGGAAGACAGGTCGCAGGTATTCATCAGCGACGCAGCCGGTGTCGACGCCGCGAAATGCAGCGCTGCCGCCGTCACGATATCCGACCCCCAGGTGCATTCGGCGCAAATCTCGGCCCCCAGATGCACGGTCAGATCCCGCGCCCGGCGCATGGCCGACAGCCCGCCGAATTTCGAGATTTTCAAAGCGACGGCATCCATGCAGCCCAGCGCATGCGCCTGCAACAGCGAGGCCAGATCATGAGCGTTTTCGTCGATCTTCATCGGCAGGCCGGTGGCCTGGCGCACCGCCGCGCAGTCCTCTAGCGTTTTGCAGGGCTGTTCCAGCATCACATCCAGATGCGCCACCGCCCGGCCCGTGCGCGTCGCCTGCAGCCGCGATGCCCCGCAATTCCAGTCGCCATAAACCAGCGGTCCCGACCCCACGGCCTCGCGCACCTTGATCAGCCGCTCGGCGTCAGCCTGCCAGTCGCCTTCGACGCCCAGCTTGACCTGAAACTGGCGAATGCCGGTCTGGTATGCGGTCTTGGCGATCCGCGCCATGTCATCTGGCGCGATGCAGGTAATCGAGTGGTACAGCGGCATATCCGCCTGTGTCCGCCCGCCCAGCAGCGCATAGACCGGCTGACCCGAGGCCTTGCCAAACAGGTCCCACAGCGCCAGATCCACGATGGATTTGGCATAGAGATGCCCCTGCAGAAACCCATCCAGCTTGCGCATGGGCGCATCGACACCGAAAGGAGACATGCCAAGAATTTCCGACCCCATCTCGGCCACAGCTGCGGGAACCCCATCGGCATAGGCGGGAAGGTAATGCGGGATCGGGCAGACCTCGCCCCAGCCTTTCAAGCCGGTATCCGTTTCCAGACACAGGATATGACTTTTGACTGTCGCGCAGGTCTTGCCCTCGGCCATGTGATAGGTTTCGTGACTTGTCAGGTCGACAGACCAGAGCGTTATCTTGGTGATCCTCATTGGTAGGCTCCGACCGGATCGCCTAGCGCATCCTCGTCCGGCGAAACACCAAGGCCGGGCGTTTCGGGCAGATGCAGGTAGCCATCAATGTTACGCGGACCGCGCCCGCCAGCGATGTCGAGGGTGATCATATCCTGACAGGCCCAGACCGCGTGGCAGTTGTCATCCGGGATGGTCGCGGCCAGATGCAGCGCTTCGGTGTCCGCCAGAACCGACCCGCCCGTGGCCATCACGAACATGTCGATACCATGGGCCAGCGCGATATCACGAATCCGCGCCGCCTTGGTCAGGCCGCCGACACGGTTCAGCTTGATCCCGAACACCTCGGCCAGGCCATCGCGGGCAATGCGGGCGGCGTCCTGCAGGGTGACGAGGCTTTCGTCGACTGACACGGGCGAGGCATGACGGCCCGAGATAGCGGCGATATCATCCAGCGTCTCGCCGGGTTGTTCGAACGTGACGTTCAGGTCCTCGCAGGCACTCATCACCCGCAGCGCCTGTTGCCGGGTCCAACCCCGGTTGACGTCATAAAGGATGATCTCACCCGGTCGCCGGATGCTTTCGACATCGCGAACACGGGCAATGTCGCGTTCGACATCTCCACCAATTTTCACCGAATGGGCGATGTAGCCCCGGCTGCGATAGCACTCGATCACCGCGCGGGTTTCCTCCACGGTCTTCGCACCCACGGACGAAGCAATCGGACGCGGTGTTCGTGATCCGCCGCCCATAAGGTCGGCAATGGGCAGGCCCGCCGCCTGACCGGCGATGTCCCAGCAGGCCATGTCGATCGGGCTTTTTGCATAGAGATGTCCGGGTAAGGCAAGATCCATGGCACGTTCCACATCCAACACTTTGCGCGGATCCAGGCCCAGAACGAAGGGCGCCATCGTCTCGATTCCCGCGCGGATACCCGGCCCGTGCGCGGGCACGTACGTGTGGCCCCAGGGCGTGCCCTCGCCCCAGCCGGTCAGGCCCTCATCCGTTTCGACTTTGACCAGCGTTGCATCCAGCACCTCGAACTTGAGCCGCCCGCCGGACAACCAATAGGGATGCTCCAACGGCAGATCGACGTGATAGACCGATATCCGGGTGATCTTCATTTCAGTTCCACTTCGACAAAGGACATGGGGCTGTCCCCGATATTGATAACGTTATGCTCGACCCCTTCATCGCGCCGATACGCGGATCCGGCCGGGACCGTCACGTCATTGACCGAGCCATCGGGCAATTCCAGCCGCATGTGGCAATCGGAGATGGCGGTGATGACATAATCCATCTCGTGCCGATGCCATCCGGTTTCCCCACCGGGCGCAAAGTCAAATCGCGTCACCCGAACACGGGCGTCGTCAATCATTTGAGTAGCCGTTGCTTGTGGTCTCATAGGCGGAACTCCTCTATCGGCGCGCCGAGGCTTTCGAAATCAGGGGTTACGCCCAGTCCTGGCGTATCAGAGGCGTAAAGCTTGCCATCCCGCGACGCCGGACCGCCGATTCCGGTCGACCTGGTGTTGTAATTCATCAGATCGGTGGTGTTCTGCAGATACTCTGCCGGGGTCGAGGCCGCGAAATGCGCCAGGACCGAGGATGTGATCTCGCCACCCCAGGTCTCCTCACTGACCACCGGAATTCGGTTATCGACCAGATAATCCCGCACGCGCCGCGCCTTGCTGAGCCCCCCGAGGTTCGAGATCTTCAGACAGCAGATCTCGGCCCCGCGATCCGCCACGATCCGCTGCGCCATGTGGATGCCGGTCAGACATTCGTCCAGCTTCATCGGCTGTTCGGCGACACGGCGCACCTGCTGGCATTCTTCATAGGTGCGGCAGGGCTGTTCCAGAATGAAATCCAGATCACGCGTGGCACGCGCCACCCGGATCGCATTGTCCACGCGCCAGCCTTGGTTGGCATCGGCCATGGCCTTTTCGCCCGGTTTCAGCAAAGGCACTGTACTGCGTATGCGGTCGATGTCGCTGGCCCAATCGCCCCCGACTTTGACCTGAAACTGGCGATAGCCCTGATCCCGGTAGCGAGCCATCTCGGCCACGGTCTCGTCCACCGCCTTTTGTGGGGCCACCCGGTACATCGGCGCACCGTCGGTTAGCTTACCGCCCAGCAGCATCCACACCGGTTGATCACAGGCCTGCCCCAGAATATCCCAGCATGCGGCATCGAACGGGGCCTTGGCATAGCCGTGCCCCTGCACCAGATGATCCAGAAGCCGTTCGATCCGCCCGACCTGACGCGGGTCTTCCCCCAGCAGCTTTGGTGCCACCAGACGTGCGAGTGCAGGAACACCTTCGGAATGCGCCACCATGTAGTTCTCGCCACAGGGCGTGAACTCCCCACAGCCCTGCAATCCGGCATCGGTGTCGATCACGACCACCGACGCAATAGCGGTTTCAATCGCGTTGCCCGCACCCCAGACATACGTGCCACCTACATAGGGCAGCCCGGTCTGGAAGACGCGGATACGGTTGATCTTCATGCAGCGTCCATTCTGGGCAGATCGCCCATCCCGTCGCCGCGCCACAGGACAAAGGTCAGGATCGGCTGTTCTGTCGTGGTCATGGCGTGGCTTTGCCAGCTTTCGTGATGCCGCGTTTCGTTAGAGCCGACGAAGGCCTCGTTTCCGTCGACCCGGAACACCGCCCCGCCCGCCAGGGTCAGATACAGCTCCTCAGCCTGATGGCTATGCCAATCATAGTTCAGGCCGGCACCCCAATACGCGACGTAGCCCCGCAGCTGAGTCGAGTGGAAATGCCCTGTCGGACCAAAGAGTTCGTAGTACCCAAAGCGGTTCAGGAAATCCGCGCCGACCTCCTCTTCGGTATAGGTCAGCTTCCACTGCGCCAGATGCGCCGTCGCCTTGATCGCCGCGACCAGATCGCGGGTCGGCTCCCCGCCGTCCTCGGCAAAGTCACGCACCAGATCGGTCGCCGGTATCGGCGCAGGCTGCAGACCTGTGGGGGTCAGATCATCGGGCCAGGCCCCGAAAGCGGCAAGATCAGGATGCGCCTGATGCACCAACCGGGCCGCTTCCAGTACGTCATCAAGCGTCATGGGATCACCACAATATTGCCGGTGTGTTGTTTGGCGATGAAGGCGGCCTGCGCCTCGCGTAACTTTTCCAGCGGAAAGGTCGCGGCCAGCGCGGGCCTGATCTCTCCGGCTTCGATATACTTCACGAGGTTCCGCATCACCTGCGGGTCGATCACGGTCGAGCCGGTAAAGGTCAGGTCGCGCAGATAGAAAGTCCGCAGGTCAAACTCGACTATCGGGCCCGCAATAGCGCCGGAACAGGTATACCGACCACCTCGTTCCAGAATGTCGATCAGGGTCGGCCAGTAGGGGCCACCCACCACATCGGCAACCACGGTGATCTTCTCGTCGCCCAGCGCTGCCCGCAGGTTTTCCGGTCCGCGGGGCAGGATCACGTTAGGGCCAAGTTCCGCCACATCGGCATGCTTCGCCTCGGTCGCCAGCGCGATCACGCGCGCACCGCGGCGCTTGGCCAACTGAACCAGAGCGCCCCCAACACCGCCGGACGCGCCCGGCACCAGCACCGTGTCCCTGTCGGTCACGTTGGCCCGGGTCAGCATCCCTTCGGCCGTCGAGTAAGAGCATGAAAACGTTGCCAGTTCTGCATCCGAAAGATCCGAAGTGATCGGCACCGCGTTCACGGCCAGTGTCGTGGCATATTCCGCAAAACCGCCATCCCGCTCGGATCCGAAATACCCGGTCTTGTCCATATTGCCCGGGTCCGCCGGGTCGCGCAGCCATCCATCGGTAATGACGCGTTCGCCGATCAGCCTGGGGTCGACACCTTCGCCCACGGCCACGATGTGTCCGCAGATATCCGCGCCCTGAATACGGGGGAAAGTGATGGGATTGCCACCCCATGTGGGATCCTCTTCGCCAACCTCTTCGAAGGCGCCGCCGGTTGTCGCATCAGTCACGGTCTTGGAATACCAGCCGGATCGCGTGTTCACGTCAGTGTTGTTCAGACCGCAGGCGGCGACCTTGATCAGAACTTCTCCGGCGGCGGGATTGGGGCGCGGCCAGTCCGTGTGCAGCACCATCTGCTCCAGCCCGCCGTGACCCATCGTGACCATGGCTTTCATCGTATCGGGCAGGCTCATCACGCGGTCTCCATTATTGCGTCTGTGCGGGGCAACAGGCTTTCGGGGTCATAGGCCGGCTGACCAAGAATACGGCCCGCGCGGGGCTTGCCGTGGATCACGACCTCTACTGCGGTTCCGGGCACGGCCGCGTCGGGTTTGACATAGGCAAAGGCCAGGATCTTGCCGACTGTGTGACCATAGACCACCGAAGCGGTCGACCCCACGACACGCCCGTCCAGCATCACGGCTTCTCCACCATGGCCATCCGCAACACCATCCGGCTCGATTTCGAGATATGCACACACCCAGGGCAGGTCAGTGTTCAGGGTCTTGTCCTTACCCAGGTAGTCCTTGTCCGTCCGGGCAAAGCGCAGCACGCCTGCCTCGGCCAACGTGACCTCGTTGGTCAGTTCACCCGCGCCCTTGAAGGCCTTCTCCATCCGCATCACGTTCATGGCAAAGCTGCCATAATCGGTGATGCCATGGGCCTCGCCTGCCACCCACAACGCGTTGTAGACATCCAGGCAGGCCGCGTTGGGCATGTGCAGTTCCCAGCCCAGCTCTCCGGCATAGGACATGCGGAAGGCCCAGACCTTGTGGCCCGCGATGGCGATCTCCTGCGCTGAAAGCCAGCGGAACCCGGCATTGGTCAGATCGGCGTCGGTGCAACGCGCCAACACGTCCCGCGAGCGGGGACCGTTCAGCGACAGGGCCGACCAGTCTGCGGACAATGCGGTGATCTGAACATCCTCACCTGCGCGCTGTTGCGCCAGATGATCCAGCAGGCGCTGTTCGAAGAACGCCGCACAGACCAGATAGAACCGATCCTCGGCCGTGCGGACAATTGTCGTCTCCAACTCGATCCGCCCACGCCGGTTCAGCATGTGGGTCAGCGTGATCGAGCCGACCTTCTGCGGCATCCGGTTGGCGGTCAGCCGGTCCAGCAGGGCATAGGCATCCGGCCCCGAGACCTCGACCTTGGTAAAGGCGGTGACATCCATGATACCCACGCGTTCGCGCACCGCTTTGACTTCAGCCGCGACCATGTCATCGGCAGGTGTACGGCGGAAGGAATAGTGATCGCGCTGCTCCACGCCGTCCCGCGCGAACCAGCGGGGGCGTTCGAAACCATAGACCTCCTCGTGCACCGCGCCTTTGGATTTCAGCAACTCATACAGAGGGGACGGCTTGATCGGGCGCCCCGCCAGACGGTTGAAATGCGGGAAGGGGATTTCGTGGCGCAGACAGTAGTCTTCCTCGGCCTTGATCACCTGCCAGTCCTTGGTCGCATAGCTGCCAAACCGGCGCGGGTCATACTCGCGCATCGAAATATCAGCAGCGCCATGCACCATCCAGCGCGCCAGTTCGCGGGTCAGCCCCGGCCCCCAGCCGATCCCGATCTGGGTCCCGCAGCAACACCAGTAGTTCTGAACACCGGGCGCGGGCCCGATCAGAGGGTTGCCATCCGGAGGGTGTGAGATTGCCCCATGCACATCGCGCTGAATGCCCAGCTCGGCAAAGATCGGCATCCGGTTCAGGCTTTCCTCTAGCCACGGCATCACCCGGTCGTAATCCGCGTCGAACAGCCAGTTCTCGTATTCCCACGGGCAATGATCGTGCCAGACCGAGTTCGGGTTTTCCTTCTCATAAATCCCGATCAGCCCGCGCTGCTGCTCCATCCGGATATAGCCTGAGACTTTGCGGTCATCGCGGATCACCGGCAGCTCCTTATCCAGGTTCTGGAACTCCGGCACCGGCTCGGTCACGAAGTAATGGTGGGTCATCGAAGTCATCGGCAGTTGCAAACCGGACCATTCACCCATCTGCCGGGCATAGGTGCCGCCCGCGTTCACCACATGCTCGCAGGTGATGGTGCCCAACTCGGTCTCGACCACCCACTGGCCATTTTCGGCCTGCGTGATGTTGGTGGCGCGGCAATTGCGGAAGATTCGCACGCCTTTCTGACGCGCGCCGGTCGCCATCGCCATTGTTACATTGGTCGGATCCACATGCCCGTCATCTGGCGTATAGAGCGCACCCAGAACGCCCTCGAGATTATAGAACGGATGCAGCTCGGCGACCTTCTCGGGGCCGACCAGCTCGATGTTGAACCCCAGCGACCGGCCCACCGACAGCGTATGCCGCAGCCAGTCCATCTCGTCCTCGGTATAGGCCAGCCGGAACGAGCCGCAGCCATGCCATGTGACGGGTTGGCCGGTCTCAGCCTCCAGCTGGCCGGAATACAGGCCGATGTTGTAGTCCACGCATTTGCCCAGCCCAAAGCTCGAGGTCGAATGCGTGATCTGGCCCGCCGCATGCCAGGTGCTGCCGCTGGTCAGTTCAGCCTTCTCCAGCAGGACGGTATCACCGCCCCACCCTTCATGCGCCAGATGATAGGCCAGACCGACCCCCATAACACCGCCTCCGACGATGACCACACGGGCCTGTGACGGCAATTCGTTCCCGGACATGATTTTTCCTCTTCCCGAGTCGCGTTTCTGCTCGACAGGCTAATTCCACAAATGTACCATCGTCAATCATGAATGACACAAATGTATCATCAATCGTTCTGAACCGCCTGAGTCAGGAGTGGGACGCCCTCACCCCTGAGGCGCAGAAAGCCGCGCGTTATGTGCTGGAAAACCCAAGCGACGTTGGAGTCTCGACCGTGCGCGAGATTGCCGAAGCGGCAAAAGTGAAGCCCAACACCTTTGTCCGCATGGCGCGTCAGGTCGGCTTCGATGGGTACGAGGATTTCCGCGCGCCCTTCCGCGAAGCGATTCGCAAGGGCAGCGTGTCGTTTCCCGACCGTGCCCGCTGGTTGCAGGACATTGGCAAGTCGGGCGAACTGGGCGGGCTTTACGCCGATATGGTCGGCGCCGCGATTCGCAACATCGAAGAAACCTTTGCCGGTATCGACGCCACAAAGCTGAAAGCTGCCGCAGAAGACATCTGGAACAGCCGCCAGATCTTCACGCTGGGCGTCGGCGTCAACAACTCGAACGCGCGCAATTTCACCTATCTGGCCTCGACAGGGATGAAACAGTTCCACGCCATCCCGCGACCCGGCTCGACCCCGGTGGATGATCTGGCCTGGGCCGATGAACAGGACGTTTTGATCGCGATCACCTGCCGCCCCTACCGGACCGAGGTGATCGAAGCGATCAAGCTGGCCCGCCAGCAAGGCCTGACCGTCGTTGGCATCTCGGACAGCCCGGCCAGCCCGGTGATCCTGAACGCACATCACGGTTTTGTCGTCGCCGCCGACACACCGCAGTTCTTCCCGTCCTCCGTTTCAACCATCGCGCTTCTGGAAACGCTGCTGTCCTTCGTGATCGCGGTGTCCAGCGATGAGATCGTTGAACGGGTGGAACGGTTTCACCAACGCAGACACCAACTTGGCCTCTACGCGGAGGAGCCCGAATGAACGCCCCCCTGACCCATTCCCTTGACGCCCGATACTATACCGATCCCGCCATATTCGGGCAGGAGTTGCAGGGTCTGCTGGCCCGAACGTGGCAGTTCGCGGGCCACATCGCGCAGGTCCGCGAGACCGGGGATTACTTCGCCTTCGAGATCGCCGGGCAAAACCTGTTCTGCATCCGCGGCCGCGATGGCGAAATCCGCACCTTTTACAACGTCTGCCAGCATCGTGCGCACGAGATGGTCACCGGAGCGGGCAACACCCGCGTCGTTGTCTGCCCCTATCACGCCTGGACCTATGAGCTGTCCGGCCAGTTGCGCGCGGGCCCCAACATCAAATCCGTCCCCGGCTTTGACCGCAGCGCCATCTGCCTGACCTCTGTCCGGACCGAGGTGTTTAACGGTTTCATCTTCGTCAACCTCGATGATGACGCCGCGCCTATGGATGAATGGTATCCCGGTGTGCGCGAAGAAATCCGCGCCTTTGTTCCGAACATCGACAATCTGGAACCGCTGGAATGGGTGGAAATTCCGGAAAACTGCAACTGGAAGGTCAGCATCGAAAACTACTCGGAATGCTATCACTGCCCGACCAATCACCCGACCTTTGCGGAAGGCGTGGTCAAGCCCGAGACCTATGACATCCAGCCCGACGCAAGCGACGGCTATGTGCTGCGTCACACGACCGAATGTCAGAGCCTGGAAAAGATGACCTACCCTATTGACCTGTCAGTACCGCATGCGGGCGATTACCAGTCATGGTTTCTGTGGCCGATGTTCTCGTTCCAGTGCTACCCGGGCAACGTGCTGAACACCTATCACTGGCGCGCCAACGATGCCGATCACTGCACCGTCTGGCGGGGCTGGTATACCGAGGGCGGTTCGGAAAGCGCAGTGATCCGACAACTGGCCGTACAGGACCGGGAAACTACGGTCGAGGAAGACATCCGCCTTGTCGAATCCGTGCACCGCGGGCTCAAGTCGCGCGGCTATCGTCCCGGCCCGCTGGTGCTGGACCCGGGTTGCGGCGTGATGTCGGAACATTCGATCGCCAAATTGCAACAATGGATGCGCGAGGCCGTCGAATGACGCCGGTGCCTCTGTCCCAGGGAAGGCGTCAAATTTTCTCAGTCTTCGAAAGGAAAGGCCGATTATGCTGATGCCCGGAGAATGGCGGCCTGAACACAAGCTTTTTCCTTATCAGGTCGGCTTCACCTCTCCGCCGTTCGATTTCGATGCCGCGCCATCGGACTTCCTGCGCATGTGCCCCGAAACCGTCGGCGTTCATGGCTGGATGCTGCATGTCCCGGATTACGTCCACGGGCTGGATCAGCGGAAAAAGAACTTCGGCATGCTCGAAGATTTCGTGCATTGCATGTCACGCAATGGCGTGGATGTCTGCGGTCAGGTCGGGTCGAACTGGGTCCATGCCTGCGGGCTGGGCGCCGACGGGGTGCGGCAGCACTGTGCTGATTTGTCCGACAAACACGGCACGGAGTTTCACATGGCAGGCTATGCCATGGTCGAAGCGCTTCGGGACATGAACATCGAGAAGGTCGCCCTTAACGCGGCCTATCACTGGCCCGAATGGTGGCAGGGCACTGTCGGCTTCCTGCGCGAGGCCGGGTTTGACGTGGTCTGGGCCGGCAATTTTCACGATCAGGGTTGGTTTTCCAGCCAGGAAGAGGTCAACAGCCATCGCTGGGTGTTCGACGGCGATCTGGCCCGCCGCAGTTTCGAATATGTTGCCGACAAAGCCCCGAAGGCCGACGCGATCCTGATCAACGGCATGTGCAATTTCCGAACCGGTCCGGGCGGTCTTCCGCAACGTCCCTTGCATCTGGCCGATGATCTCGAGGCCGCAATCGGCAAGCCCGTGATCGGCCACGACATCGCGCTGTACTGGCGCATCTTCAAATCGCTTGGCATCGCACCCCAAACACCTCACGGGCAGCTTCTGCGGCGTCTGTAGCCGGGACTTTGCCTTGTACAAAGACAAGAATGGCAGTCGAAAGGTCGTTCAAATGCACCAAATCTTCGCGCTCTGGGCTGTACCCCGGTCAACCTCGACGGCCTTCGAGTGGATGATGCGCCAGCGCGGCGATCTTGATTGCCTGCACGAACCCTTCGGTGAAGCGTGGTATCAGGGCGAAGAACCGCTTTGGCATCGCTTTCGGCCGGGCGAAAAGACCACGCCGGGCCTGACCCTTGAAAGTGTCTGGGAAGTCATCCAGACGCGCGCGCGCAAGGGGCCGGTGTTCCTCAAGGATTTTCCGCATTATATCAACCACATGTGGGATGCTGAGCTGCTGTCTCATTTCACTCACGCTTTCCTGATCCGCGATCCTGCCAAAACGATCACTTCCATGTACCGGCAATGGCCAGACTTTGCCGAAGGCGAAGTCGGCTTCCCCGAACAACGCGCCCTTTTTGATCTGCTGACAGCGCTGAACGGCACCCCGCCGCCCGTGATCGACAGCGACGACTTGCTGGAAGATCCGCATAGCATGACGCAAAAGTTTTGCGATTCCATAGGCATACCATTCATTGAAGACGCTCTGACCTGGGAAGCTGGCGGCGATCCGTCTGCCCACAGCTGGTGGGATGGCGGATCGTTTCACGCCAATCTGGCCAACTCCACCGGCCTTGCGCCACAGCCACGCAAGCACATCTCGATCGAAGATGCACCCGAAAGGGTCCGGCAGGTTCATCGCCGGATGAAGCCGCATTATGATCACCTGTACAGGCATCGCTTGAAGCCCTGAATTCACCCAAACCAACCGGAGGTTCCGAATGGCGAACATCTTTGACGAAGACCTTTTTCTGATAGGATTGGAACAGCGAAAAGCAACGCTGGGCGCTGAATATGTCGAGAAAAATCTGGCAGCCGCCGACGATTTCACCCGCCCTTTTCAGGAAGCCATGACCGCGTGGTGCTGGGGGTTTGGTTGGGGCGATGACGTCATCGACGCAAAGACGCGTTCGATGATGAACCTGTCAATGATCGGCGCGCTCGGCAAGATGCATGAATGGGAAATCCACTGCCGGGGCGCCATCAACAACGGAGTCACCACCGAAGAAATCCGGGCAATCATTCACGTGATCGGCATCTATTGCGGCGTACCGCAGGCGCTGGAGTGTTTCCGGGTGGCCCGCAAAGTCATTGAACAAGGCTAAGGCCGTCAACGGTGTGGGGCCGGTTTGCCCCGCGCCTTCGACACTGGGGCATTTACGCTGCGGCCAGGTTTTTCTGACGACAGTAGCAGGACGCGCGGATCGGAACGTCCGCACGCGCAACCGCCTTGTCGAGTTGCAGCTTGATATGCGCTGCCTCCACCGTTTCACCACGCCGCGTCAAACATTCATGCAAACCATGCAGGCTCCAGACATTGCCCGGATGCTGACAGGCCCGGCTGAGCGTTGCATCAAGCCCCAAATCGGCACGATAAACCGCCTCGGCTTCTTCGACCTGCCCCTGTTCAAGTAACAGCGCGCCCAGCGCATGGCGGGTCGGCTGCATCCAGCCCCACGGCTCGTCGTATGGCAGGTTATCGTCGATCCCGACCGATTTGCGCAGGTGTTCAAAGGCCGTTTCAAACTGACCCTGATGATAGGCCAACTCGCCCAGCATCATCTGTTCGGCCACCTTCAGGATATCGCGGCAGGTGTTGTTGAACAGCATCCGGCTGTCCGGCACCCGATGCAGCGCCTGATAGAACAGATCGCGTTCGGTCTCTGCTTCGTCCAGACGCTGAGTATTGGCCAGCGCCACCGTTCGCGCGTACCGCATCATAGCGCGCGTGACGCTGTACAGCTCTTCATCGTCGGGCAAAGACTGATCCAGAATATCCTGCCATCGCCCGAACCGGATCAACACGTGCTGTTTCATCGGGATGAAACCCTCGAACCAGTCTGCCATCGGGCGCAGCGTTTCTGACGGCAGGGTCGCGATCAGTTCATCGGCCGCTTCCAGCGCGGCAGAGGGCTGACCCAGAAACATCGCGCCGTAGATTTTAAAATGGTAGTTGTGACACCGGTAGACCGAATAGAAATTGTCCGCTCCTTCGCGTTTCAGAAACTTCCGGTCCGCCACAATTGCCGCTTCGTTGCGCAGCACCACATTCATGTAATCCCCGCAAAGCACGTCCACGTGGGTCGGCATATGCAGCAGATGGCCCGCATCAGGCACCAAAGTGCTCAGCACATCGCCATGGCGCAATGCCCGCTCGGGGTGCGGGGACATCTCCATAAGGTGAATATACATGTGCAACAGCCCGGCATGTGCCCAGGCACCCGGAAGCGTTTCGAATGCCTTGTCGAGAACGGCGATGGCCTCTTCGGTGTCTGCACCCTCGGCCGGTTGTCCTGTCGGCAAATCCCAAAGCTGCCAGGGTGTGCGGTTCATGATCGCCTCGGCAAAAATCGCGCAGATATCCGGATCGTTTGGGTGTTTTGCATGGACCTCGCGCATGGCATTGGCAAAGGCGTCATTCCAAGGCGCAAAGTCCGCAATCTCTGCCGTCTCGGGATAGCGCACCGACAACGCTTCGATCAGGGCACGTTCGGCCGGAGTAACGTCATCCAGCAACGCCAAGGCGGTCTTGACCGAGGCACCGGCCACATCGATGCAGTCAGGCTTTTCCTCTTCCTCGAAAGCCTCCCAGGGTTTGTTGTAGTTGGGGCCGATACAATAGGCGATGCCCCAATGGGCCATGGCGCAACCGGGATCAGCGCCCACGGCTTTACGAAAACACGCGATTGCTTCTTCGTGATTGTAGGCATACGTCCAGGCCAGGCCCCGGTCGAACCAAAGTTGCGCCTCGTTTGACGTGGTCGAAACCGGCCGGGAGTAGTTTCCAAGGTCGTAGTAGTCCATTGCAGCGGCCTCCTTCTTCCCATTGGCGCAGACTACTACATCGGGCGTTTTGAAGAAAGTGAGCCGCCAGACGCGCGCTAACGCTCCGGTCGATCGCAACTTGTCGATGGTTCCGCGCTGCCCAGATACTGTCCCCTGCGCCTCTTGTCGAAAGTCGGGCCGCCCAGCGCACAGGCAATCTCCAGGCTCAGCCTGTCCCAGATACGGACGGTTCCCTCTTCACCCGATGTCGCAAAGGTCTGGCCGCCGGGCGCCAGAGCGATACGCCAGCTTGGTCCCTTATGTACCCTTTGGACAGGCATGAGCCGCCAATTGGCAACCGTATCCCACCAATGAAGCTCACCGGATCTGTCGATGGCGACCAATGTTGCGCCATCCGCCAGAAAGGCAAGATCGGTCGCGCCGCCCTTATGGCCACCAAATGATGCCAGTTCAGCGCCGGTTTGCACGTCCCAGATCTTGACCACCTCGTCGCTCGAGGCGGATGCGATCCGCGCGCTGTCGGCACTGAAAGCAACGCTCCACACGGTATTATCGTCCGCTTCGATAACCCGTTCCAACTGATTACTGGCCGTTATCCAGATGTAGAGTTTTCCGTCCGGTGACGCGGCAGCAACGCGGGTTTCGTCGGGCGAAACCGCGACGCGGTTCAGGGCGATTTCGCCCGGTTCAACCGGGTTGACGGCGATGCTCTCAGACACATCCAAGCGAAACAGTCCGGACCCAGTTGCCGCGAAGAACGCAGAAGGTCCCGCAGCCGCTACCGACCAGACCGGCGTCTTGCCCAGATTAAAACGCTGCTTTGACTGCATGGTCGCAGTGTCCCAGACACGAATGTCGCCGTCTCTGTCACCTGTCACAAGCATTTGGCCATCAGCTGAAAACGCCGCGGCCCAGACCTGATTGCCGTGCTCCCTTAGCAACATGGGTTTCATCGCCGACCCGACATGCCAGATCCAGACTTTGCCGTTGTCGTCGCCCACGGCAATCGACGTGCCATTCGGGCTGTACGCTACCCCCAGCGCTTTCGTCCCGTCCGGCAAGGCCAGCATATCGCCATCGCCCGGTTCCGGGTTGACCCGCCACAGACGAACCTGCTGATCCCGGCCTAGTGTCGCCAACACCGGCATTTCGCGCGCCACTCCGATATCCAAGATACTCTGACTGTGCGCCTGCACCACGTCACCCAATGGCGACAGGGCCGCACTTTCCATGCGCAGGGTTCCATCGGCACTGGCGCCAATCAAAACGTTTTCAGGACCCGAGAAAGTGGCTGCAACTATGGGTCCCGCATCTGGGAACCGTTCGATGATCGGCGCGCCTTGCGGAAACCCGATTGTCGAAACCTTGCCGTTGGTGTGTGATACGGCGAAGGAACTTCCGGTGCTGTCAAAGGACAGATGATCCGGATCAGGTCCAAGCGGGCCGCCCGGGATGGGCAGAAACGCCGGGGCACCTTCCTGGTCCACCCAGCCGAAAATGGCACCATCCACATTACCCGCGACCAACCCGTCGGACACAGGCGAAAACGCCACCCTTTTGAACCCCAGCGGCATTTTTGCCAGCGGTGCGCCGATCTGCATCCCCGTCAAGACATCCCACAGCCGGACAGTGCCGTCGCCGGTGGCCGAGGCGACCCGTTGGCCGCTTGCATCGAAAGCCACGCCAAATGCCACGTCATCGCCGGAAAACAGTGTCGTGACCGGGCCGGTCCGGGATGGGGTGACATTCCACAGGCGGACATCCCCATCGGTCGCCGCAGAAACAAGCAACGTTCCGTCGGGTGAAAAGGCGAGGTCTCTGATTCCACCCGAATGCCCCACAAGTTCCGCCAGAACACCCTCGTCTGCGCTGGAACTGTGGAGAACGATACGCCCGTCGCGCAGCCCCACGGCAACTCTCAGGCCCGAAGGGTCAAAGGCCATGGTCTGAGCATCGCCAACTGTCAGCGGGCTGCCCAACGGGATCAGGCCGGGTCTTTCAAGTTGCTGCCGCGCCATCAGCATTGCGGTCCGCGCCTCGGACGTGGAACCGGCGGATTTGGCGCGGGCGATGGCCTCGGCGCTTAGGGAAAGGGCAAGCAGCGGATCGGTTTGCGACAAGCCGTTCGCGGCCGCACCCAACGCGCGGGCAAACCGCTCGTTGGCTTCGGCGGTGGCTGCAACGGCCATCTCACGATTGCTTTCTGCAAGCTGCGAGGCGCGAAGCGCCAGAAAAGAAGCTGCCGTCGCGCCTGCGGCGAGCAAGGCAAGAGCGCCCACCGCAATCTGGTTGATACGCCGCCGCCGCATCCTGCGCTGGTTGGAGACGGCCAGAGCCCGTTCGCGCGCCTCCCGCGCCGCGTCCAGAAAATCGCGTTCCTGACCGCCCAGCACGTTTTCATGGCTTTCGGACCATTCCAGCGAAGCCAGCAACCGGGTTCCGCGATACAGCAGATCCGGTTCTCGGTCTTCCGCCTGCCACTCTGCCGCGTCGTGCTGAATCCTTTGGCGCATGCGCAGATCGTCGCGGCTGTCCTCGATCCACGACTCCAATCGTGGCCAGGTTCGAAGCAGCGCTTCATGCGCGATCTGCACGGACTTTTCATCCACCGTCAAAAGCCGTGCATCCGTCAAAGCCTCGACAACCCGCCGCGTCGTGTCCGGATCAATGTCACGCTCGACATCGTCTATCGGCAGCAACCGGCGCGTATCGGGTGTGCCTTCGCCCGGAGTGACCAAACGCAGAAACAGCCGTTGCGTTGCCGCCTGCTGTTTCTTGTCAAAACTGTTCGAATAAAGCGTCTCGGCCGTCTGGCTGATCGCGCCCGTGACCCCGCCAGACTGCCGATAGCCGTCCAGTGACATAACCGCGCCTTTGCGCCTGCTCCACGTTTCATAGAGGGAATGCGCCACCAGTGGCAGCGAACCGGCCTCTCGCCCGGCCTCATCAACAATGGCGTCGATCAGAGATCTGTCCATATGCAACCCGGCCGCGCGCGCAGGTTCGCTGATCGCCCTGCGCAACTCGGGGCGCGTCATGGGGCCGACCAGCAACTGGTTGTCGGAAATGCGATCAGCAAGCCAGGGGATTTCAGCGCAGGACGCATAGAAGTCCGCCCGGATTGTCAGCACGATGCGCACGCGGCTGTCGGCTGGATCGGTCATCACCGACAGGGCTTCGATGAACTTGCCTCTGCGCTCTTGCGTGACCAGCGTGAACAGTTCTTCAAACTGGTCGATACAAATCAGTAGCTCGCCCTTGTTGGCGGTTGCCAGACGGCGCGCGGCGCTGGGATAGGCGACAAAATCGTTCAGGGAAATCTGGGCCGTCAGATGCGAATTGTCCCCGATCAGCTGAAAATACAGATCAGTCATCGGATCCCGACCTGGCGTAAAGATGCAAACCCGCCAGTTTTCACTGCCCGGCATCGCATTTGCAGCAACCGCCGGCAGCAGACCAGCCCGCAGGACCGAGGATTTGCCACTGCCCGACGAACCGCCCAACACCAGAATGCGACTTTTTTGAAGCCGACTGACGAGGTCCTCGACCAGATCCTCTCGCCCGAAGAAGTAACCTGAATCTTCGGGCTGAAAGGCAGCAAGCCCTTTATAGGGGCATTCCACCCGGCTTTCCGAAATCTGGGTCACAGCTTCGGATGCGGCCTCGCGCCGGTCGCGATCCAGCGCATCGTTCATTGCACTGCGCCAGGATAACATTTCCTGAAACCGGGCTTCGGGGTCCATCGCCATGCCGTGTTCAATGCAGTCGCGCCACATGTCCGGCAGCCCGGAAATGTGTTCAGAAACACGATGGAACGGCGGCGGCGGCCTGCCGGTCAAGACATGCCACATCAACGCGCTGGCGGAATAGATATCCGTCATCGGCGTGACAGGATGCCCATGTTCAGCCTGTTCCGGGGCCTGATACAACGGGGTGCCGGCCATCATGGTCGCGCCGGTCACATCGATCGCAAGATCCTTGGCGATGCCGAGATCGGCTAAAAAGACGCGTTCGTCCGGCTCTACCAGTGCTTCAAACGAGGCTGAGTTGCCGTTGTCCCTGCTGCGTTTGACCCTTTGCAGCAAAACATTCGCGGGTTTGACATCACGATGAACGACATTCGCCTCGTGAACCGCCGATAAGCCATCCGCCAGTGCATCGATCAGAGTGCCCAGACCCTCGCGCCTTGCCAGCACGGCGGGGTCCAATTGCTTAAGCCGCTCGGCCAGAGTCCCACGGTCCGCATAATCCATAACAAAATAAGGACGACCGTCTTCCAGCCGCCCTACGTCATGAACCGACACGACACGCGGTGACCGGATGCGCCGCAGCAAGCGCGCCTCCTCAAGAAAATGCGCTATGACGCTTTCATTGGCGGCCAGATTCGAATGGAGGATCTTGAGGGTTACAGGAACCTCCAGCTCCTCGTCCCGCGCCAGGACAACTGCCGCAAAACCTCCGCTGGCTATTTCCCTTTCGACGGCATATCGGCCAATGAACGCAGGAAAACTCATGTTGCGGTCTGCGTCTTAGAGATGCTCTTTCACGTCAACGCAATGGAACTTGGTCGCATCCAGGATATTGTGGTCCCGATCGGCGGCAGTCACGCACATCATCGTGCCTCCGTCGCGCGCTGCCGTGGAAGCCGCCTCTTTGGTGACATAGCTCGGGTATTCGTCATGCCGGTGCCAGCGGCCCTGTTCAACTTTGAAATCGCTCTGGGCATTGCGGCCAACCTGTTCGACCGAATAGCTGTCACCCCACCAGGCGTGAAAGTGGTTCTTTGACACATCAGGCGTGAAATTCGCCTCGTAGGTAACCACCAGTTCTTCACCGTTTTTTTCGACCGAAACAATCTGAACCTCGCACCCGTCCACCGGGCAGGCGTTGGGCATCGTGGACTGCGCATAGGCGGTCATGCTGCCGAACAAGGTGATCGCCCCAAAGATAAGACAGCCCCGGCGCACTTGGTTTCCAGAAGAATTCAAATACATCTTTCCCTCCTGAAGTTTGCTGAGAACAACCTTTCGCGCCGATCCTAACATAAATGCAGGTTTCCTTCTGAGACTTTCGCCACACAAGCGGGAATACGGTACACAGATCATATTCAGCGGCGGACGATTTCAAACTCCAACGGGCGCGCATCGGTGTGCAGGACAGGTAGCGCCGGCGATATCAGCCCGCTGTCAGCCAGCATGACGGTCTCTCGCTTCAGCTGGATTTCCCTTGCGTTTTCGATCTGAACAAAGGTTCCGGACGAACTTCGGTCGGTCAGCGTAAGCTTGCCGCTTTTGACGCTGAATACGGCATGCAGCCGCGAAACCCAGGGCTGAGGCAATATCACGTCGCACTGGTTGGACCTTCCGATGCTAAGCTCTTCGCCCTCCCTGCACCTCCAGGACTGGTCGTCGTGATACAGCACAAGCGTGAAACTCTCGCCCTGTTGTCCCAGCGGAACATCGCCGGATCGGGTTGGCGAATGCATGACCGTACTCAGGCCGTCTGTAGCTGCAACCAGGGAATAAGCCCTGACCGGATCGCTGACGCCTTTCAGGCGCAGCGCTCCAATCGGGATCAACTGCTTTCGGATGTTCGATCGCAATCCGGTCACAACGGTTTCGCTCAGACAGGCTTCGCCCGGGTTGGCCGCCGCCGCCAGCCGCGCCGTCAGGTTTACGGTTTCGCCGAATATATCATTCTCGGCAATGACGATGGGGCCCTTGTGGACCCCTGCATGAACGGACAGCACCGTTCCCGGGGGCTTGCTGACCATCTCAAGCGCCGCGTGAACGGCAGCGTCGTGATCGAAGAAGTAGCAAAGGACGTCATCCCCTTTCTGCCCCACGTCAATTCCGCCAAATTTTCTTGTCACATCGCGCAGCCTGTCGATCTCGAATTGAATCAGCTTCCGCGCCTGATCATCCTCCATCGACTCATAGAACGGAGTGCTGTCCGAGATATCGGCGATAATCGTAGTGGCGAGCTTGGTATCCAATGTGTTGATCGCATCTGAGTGACTGTGGTCCGAGATATTATGGCACATGGCGGCCTGAACCGAGCGGGTTTGTTACGCACCCGATCGATTTGATTATGAGGCGTACACGTTCCGCCTTCCCATGGCGTTTGATTTGATCCCCAATGGTCATTTCAGATTGGAGTTTGGCCGCGTGTGTTCACACACGCCAAGCTGACAACGGCACGCTGCGTGCAACTGATGAACCAACACAAAAAACTGCGCCACCCGGAACCTGCCACGATCAACACCAGGATGTTTGGCACAATACCCAACCAACAGAATTACCGAGACTTTCTGTGAGACATCTGACCAACCAGAAAACGTGAAGGTGGAAACCAGTTGTTGTTCGGGTCTATTCTTTGGTTGTCGAAAGCGTCGCGCGTTCTTGCAAAGGGATTAGCGCTGCGGCGCCATAAGTGAAACAGTCAACCTATGTGAGACCGTTAGAATATGGCGCTTGAGGACCCCTTCACAGACCTCAAAATAGAAACGCAGCGGACCGGGTTTTACAAAGGATATAACCTGCCGATTGCGCTGTTCAGCAAATTCTCGGTTTCGCTGCTGGTCCTGTGGGCGTTGGTTTGGCCGCTATCTGCAAACGACACGTTGCGTTCTTGGAAGTCAGGGTTGCTGGCCGAATTCAACGCCTTTTACAACATTTCGGTCGGTCTGTTTGTATTCTTCCTTTTTCTTGTTGCGCTTGTTCCGGCGACCGGGCGAATGCGGCTTGGGGCAGAAGTTGAGACGCCGGAATTTTCAAACTTTTCATGGTTTTCGATGATGTTTGGCGCGGGTCTCGGCGTGGGTCTTATGGTCTACGCAACCGCTGAACCACTGGGTTTGTGGGAGACAAATCCACTGACCGTTTCCGGGCAAGTTGCTCCAAAAAGTGAGGAGGCAATTGAAGGCGCTTACCGCTATACGTTTTTGCACACCGGCTTTCACGCTTGGGCAATTTACGTGGTCACCGGCCTGAGCCTTGCTTACTACGCCAATACCCGGGGCATGCCGCTGACAATTCGGACGGCGCTGACACCGTTGCTCGGAGAATACTCCAACGGAATTGCAGGCCATGTGATCGATATACTCGGCGTCGTGGCGACGATACTCGGCGTGGCTGTGACGATCGGTTATGGCGTTTCTCAACTGGTCGATGGCGCGTTTCTGATTACCGGCGCGAATTGGCTTGTGGAAAGTGCGCCGACCGCAATGAAGCCGTCGACCGCCGGACTGATCACGGCGCTGGTTCTGGTCATGATGATGTCGACACTCTCGGCCGTTTCTGGTGTGGGGCGCGGCGTCAAATACCTGTCGAACATCAACCTGCTGTTGTCCCTGGTATTGCTGGCAGTGTTCATTGTTTTTGGCTCGTTTGCGTTTGCCGCAACGACTTATGCAACGGCGCTGGTCGACTACGTCAAGAACTTCATCTCGCTGAGTTTTCAGGCTTATCGCCCAATATCGGAGATCGAGTACGCGTCCGTACTGCCGGCCGAGGCGGCTCCCTTTGTCGAAGAGCTGTTTGCGGGCGCAACAGATGCCTGGGGTACAAAAGCTGCCTTCCTGGAAGGGTTGAGAAACGATACCGCCAATCTTTCCGACGCAACCAAGACTGCGGCTTATGACGCGGGCACACAGGGGCGCTTGTTTGAATGGCAGGCCGGATGGACGACCTTCTATTGGGCGTGGTGGATCGCGTTCTCGCCTTTCGTGGGTCTTTTTCTGGCGCGTATCTCGAAGGGGCGCACGGTGCGCGAATTCATCCTTGGCGCGGTTATTGCTCCGTCCCTTGTGTGCTTCGCCTGGATGGCCATTCTGGGTGGGGCCGCTATCGATATGGAGCTGAATGGGGACGCCAACGGGTCAATCCTTGCCGCATCAACAACAGCGACACTGTTTGTCACCTTGGGGGAAATGATTTCGGGCGACTTCCTCATCATCATGAGCGTCATGTGTGTGGTGTTGACCATGACCTTCCTCGTCACGTCCGCCGACTCCGGCATTCTCGTGATGAACACGATCATGTCCGGTGGGTCTGAAGACACCGGTTTGCTTCATCGCGTTATCTGGGGCGCGCTGCTGACGCTTGTCATTGGAACCTTGCTGATTGCCGGTGGCGGCGGGTTAGAGGCTTTGACCAATTCGATGATCATTGGCGCGCTACCGTTCAGCGTAGTGTTGCTGCTCATGTGCATCTCGCTGGCCAAAGCAATGATAAACGACCTGCGCCGCTTGAACCACGAGACGCAAGCGGAGGGGCCGGCGGGTTCATGATTGCCTTGCCTAGCGGTTTCAGAACCCGAAGAAGGGTGGTTGGATTTGGCAAGTCAGTAGGCGAGTTGAACCAGGCGTTCGGCCTTCTTGAAATTGGAGGCCGTCTGGCAATCAAAGACCTGACGCACAAGGGCGCGTTTTGGACTTAGGCACTACAACAGCGCGGCATCGCAATCCTGCACGTTGCGATGCCTTTGCTGTTAACCGCAGATTTCACCCCGCCCGCATCGCCTCGGGCGGCAGTTTGATCGGGAACCTCGAACGCACTTCCGCATCGGCCTTGCTGCCAAAGTAGTTCGGGTAGTGATTGGACAGAATGTCATCCACCACCGAGCGGCTGCGTTCAAACATGTCCTGACGCCCGGCTTTTTCCCATGTGTCGGTCAGTTCCCGGTCTAACAGGGTCGGATAGACATATTCGGTCTCCATGTATTGCAAGGTCTGCGCGTTGCCGAGGAAGTGGCCGGGGTCAATCGCGCATTCATGGATGACGTCGACGGAAAGCGTCTCGTCGCTCACTTCAATTCCACGGAGCGTTCGCGAGATCATTCCGGCGGCCTCATTGTCGATGACCATGGACTCGAAGCTGCACCCCATCAGGCTGCCGACCATCCCGCCAAATTCGCAGAGCCGGTTGGCCCCGGCATGGGCCGCCAAGGCGAAGGTCAGCGCCTTTTCCAGACCATATTGCGCGTCGGGGATCTTGGAATCCGTCATGCCACATCCGACGCTGGTCGGCAGGTTGTAAAAATTGCCCATCTGAATGGCTGCGGCCGAAATCAGCGCCTGTTCACCGCTGCCGCCCGTGAACGACCCGGTGCGCAGGTCGGTGATGAAGGGCCAGGCCGCGAAGACGACCGGTGTGCCCGGGTTGAGCAGGTTGGCAATGGCGACGCATGACAGGGTCTCGGCCACCGCCTGCGCCAAGGTCCCCGCCAGCGGCGCGGGTGATGTCGCCCCGGCTTGCGGCGGAACTGCAAGATCGCAAACGAGACCCATTTTCGCGGTATCGATCAGGATCTCCAGATTATCCCGCCCAAAGCGAAGGGGAGAAACGATTGGGCAGCCACCAAAGATGACTGAGGGCTTTTCAAGGAACTTGCCCTCCCCGCCCGAAGCCAGATCGAACAGATGGATCGCGTCCTGAATATGCTCGCGCGTGCGGAAGGTCAGGCAGGACGGTTTTTCGCTACCCGCCAGGATGGCATAGAGCATGCTCATGTCATGCTCGTAATCCTGCGGAACATCCGTTGCCAGAACCGTGTCGCCGGTCATGTGAATATTGTCGAGCCGATCCACCAGACGGGTGAAATCATAAATATCCTTGAGGGTTGATGGCCGGTAGCTGCGCGTTTCGGCGTCAAACGTTGTCACAGCGGTGCCGGAGTTTGCGTAGTACACCTTGTCCTTGGTGCAATGCATGTCGTCCTTGCCGGCCCGCGATCCGCGTGCGTGGACATAGAATTCACTGGCGGCCTTGGCCAACAGGTCCTCTATCAGGGCGCGCGGAAAGCACAGCCTGCCGTGCTCGTTCACTGTCGCCCCCTTGGGCAGCACAAGATCAAGGACTTCCTGCGTGGGATCGCCGACGCCTGTGCGTTCCAGAATGCCGAGCGCGGCTTCGTGGATTCGTGCCATATCGGCGTCTGACAGCGGCTTGTATCGGCCACCGGGGATGCCGGGCCAGATTGCCTGCGAGGCGGTATTGCTGGTCCGTACGGCCGCGCGTGCTTCACGCCCGCCCCCGCGCCGTCGTGATCTGCGCTGCGTAATTTCTGTCATCGTTCTTCTCCGAATTTTGCGCGTCTCAGATCATGCTGAAGTAGTTGCGATAGAAGCCGGGAATGCTCCATTCCATCTCGGACAGCGGCCCCGGGACGAAATGGTGTGAATTCACGCCTTCCTGATTGTGGCGGATGATCCGTTCGTCATCGAGCGACGTGACATGCCAAAGCCATGTCAGTGCATCCTTGTCATAGTCGCGACCTTCTTCAGCGTCGCCGCGCACGTACCAGACGATCTGAATGTCCGTTTCCTGAAGGGCGCGTGGGACGAACCGATAACCAACTACGTGATCTGCGTAGACGAGGAAGTAGTTGAGCATCCCAACCCCCAGATCGGTGGCGCCGCCATCGTGAGTTTTCAGATCACCCAAGGGTGGCGCCAGAGGCGCGCCATCCTTGCTGCCCGTCATGTAGCCGGGGAACAGCGGGTAGCGCCGCCAATAGACATCTGCGCCGGGCGCAACTGCATTTTCCCCGGTGAGGTCCAGTTGTTCAGCGGGAATTCCGGCTTCTTCCATCCGCTCGTGAAGTGCCCCGCTGAATTCCAGAACTTGCGCCGGGTCTTTCAGGGAATGGCTGCGGGAATAATCCTGGTGGGATGGTGCGCAGTGATAGCATTCCAGATAGTTCTCCAAGGCCAGCTTCCAATTTGCCGGAACCGGATATGAGGCTTCATGCGCGACCTTCAGGTTCTCTAGGTCGAATGGCTTTGAAAGCGGGGCCAGCCTTTCCAGCGCTGCATCCAAAGGCGGGGCGTCTTCAGCGACACAGACAAAAATCAGGCCCTGGAAAATCTTCACCTGAACCGGGAACAACCCGTACTGGCCGGGATCAAAGTCCGGGCCCATTGATCGCCCGTTTCGCAGCTTGCCGTTCAGGTCGAAGGTCCACGCGTGATAGGGGCAAATGAAACTGCGCGCCTTGCCTTTCTGTTCAATGCAAACCCGCGATCCCCGGTGACGGCAGACATTCAGATGCGCGCGCACCTCGCCCTCGCGATCCCGAACGATGATCACGGACTCGGGGCCGTAATCGAACAGGAAATAGTCACCCGGTTCAGCGATCTGGCTGACATGCCCGACCCAGATCCAGTTGCGGTTCCAGAACGTACTGATGTCGTTGTCATAAACCGCCTGAGAGGTATAGAAATGGCGCGGCAAGGCGAACCCTTCCCGCTGCGCCTCCATCAGTTCGCGCATTACTTGCAAGTCATCTTTTGGCATGGCGCACCTCATTCAGCTTCAAGGGAAACGATTTCCCGGCGGAAATACTCGCGGTCGATGTCGCCCGCGTCGCGTTCGAAATTCCTGGCAGCCATGTGACCCGAGAATACAGCGTCCGCGATCAAACCGGGGTTTGCCGCGTCGCCGATCAGTTCCAGCTTTTTCATCGGGCTGTCGGTCAAACCACGAAGTTCATCATAGAGGCCGGTTTCTCGCGTTCGCTGCGTGATCAAAACCACAGAACTGCATTCGATGGATTGTTCTCGGCCGGTATAGGCGCATTGTACTTTTGCCTGACCGGGCGCGATGCTGGCCAAGGTCTTGGACAGAACCAATCGAACGCCCTTTTCCAACAGACTGCGCTGAACTTTGATCTGTTCCAACGTCAATTCGGTAAATGGCGAAACCATCGAGGCCGGGGTCACAAAGACAACCTCACGCCCGGCCTGAGCCAGATGATCCGCCAGCACGCCACCAAGATAGGCCTGATCATCGTCATAGATCAGAACAGGACCGCCCTGCGGCACCTGCCCTGACATGATGTCGTCCGGAGTGAAAACCCGGGTGCCAGCCTCTATTGCTATGCCGCGAAATGCGGATTTCCCGCGACCATCCCGCCGCCAAGTTGAACCGGTTGCCAGAAAGACGTTGGGAATGCCTAGCTCAACAACCTCATTCGCCGACAAGCGGCTGTCGGTGAACAGTTGAACGTTCCCGCGTTGTTGCAGGTCGTAGATCCTGTGATCTGCCACGCGTTTCCAGGCAGACAGGCCGGTCAGGCCGGACTCCTGCAATACGCGGCCGCCAAGCTCTTGCTTTGCTTCGGCCAGAGTTACGTCGTAGCCACGACGCGCCAGTTGCATGGCGCATTCCAGCCCGGCTGGCCCGCTGCCAACAACAAGCGCGGCTTCCTCTTTTCCCCGGCGCTCAATGATTTCAGGATGCCAACCGCGCCGCCACTCTTCGCCCATAGTCGGGTTCTGAGTACACCGGATGGGCACTCCCAAGGAATCCGCTGAAACGCAGATATTGCATCCAATGCACTCGCGGATTTCTTCGATGCGACCTTCCTTGATTTTGTTGGGAAGAAACGGATCGGCAATGGACGGTCGTGCCGCCCCGATGAAATCAAGGATACCTTTCTTGACCAGCGACACCATCAGGTCCGGAGACGTAAAGCGCCCGACACCAACAACCGGCTTGGACGTGACCTGTTTGACGAACTCGATATACGAGGTTTGAAAACCGTCGCGGGGTTCAAAACGGGTTGTCGCAGAGTCATTGCTCCAATTCGCGACGTTGACGTCCCAGAGATCCGGCAGTTCTGCCAGCAGTTCAACAACGGCCCGGCCTTCTTCCTGCGCCTGCATCCCGTCGGGCCCCAGCATTTCGTCGACCGCGAACCGAAGGGCGATGGCACAATCATCGCCGACCTCTTCTTTGGTTTCTTCCAGTAGCTCTCGGGTCAGGCGCACCCGGTTTTCCAACGAACCGCCATATTCATCGGTCCGGTCGTTGAACTGCGGCAACAGAAAGTGATGCGGCAGGGTCATGTGATGACCGGCATAGATATAAACAATATCGAAACCCGCCTCACGCGAGCGTCGCGCCGCCGCACGGTGCCACCGGCGAAACTCGCGAATGTCAGACTTATCCATCGCGCGGGCCTGCTTGGGATACGCGGTCTGCAGGGCGAGCTCTGATGGGGCCAGCAAGGGCGCGCGGCTCAGGTGGTTTTGCGCATGGTGGCCGTTGTGCGCCAGTTCGATGGCCGCCAGCGAGCCCTTCTCGTGCACCGCCTCGGTCATCAGGCGCAGGGCGGGAATATCCCGCTCATCCCAGAGCCGGTTTTCGGCGAAAGGCGACAGGTCGGACGTCGGATGGATTTCCGTCTCTTGATTGGACACGACAGCCCAACCACCCTCGGCCTTCATCGCCCGCATGGCAGCCTCGGCCTGAGGTCTGAGATGCCCCATGCCGTTGCAGTGGGGCACCTGGTAGAACCGGTTTCGGGCCGTCACTGGCCCGATCCGAACCGGTTCGAAAAGAACAGAATATCCGTCAGCGCCTGACATTGCCGCGCTTCCTCCAGAAAATTGGAAATGTTGTCGTGGGAATGGAGGGACCGTCTGTCCCGCCATTCCCGGTTGTGTTGTTAAGGTCTGCTTAGAAGCCTGCTTTGATGCGCTCGAACTCTTTCAGCATCTTGGCTTCCAGCTCGGGGTTGACCGCGTCGAAGAACAGGCTGCCCTCAAAGAAGCTGTCCACGTCCGAGAAACCATAGGTTTCGATCAGCTCCGGGTCTGCTTGTGCAAACGCGTCTTCGTTGGCATGGGCATACCCCCAGCTTTCGATGATGTACTTGCCGCTGGCGGCAGAGCTGAGCGCGTTCAGCATGTCATAGACCTGCTCATCCGACTGCTTGGCGGATTTCAGATGCACATAGCCGCAGACCCAGGTGGCGATACCCTTGTCCACATCACGCATCATGACGGCCGGGGTTTCGTTCCAGATCAGGTTCAGTTCCGACTGGTTCCAGCCCCAACCCAGTGTCACCTCGCCACTGGCAATCGCCTGGTCCAATTGTCCCGCATCGGACCAGTAGAAGCGCACATTGGGATGAATCGCGCGCAGGTAATCCGCCGCCTTCTGGAATTCCTCGTCGCTCATATCTGTATAGCTGGAGGCCCCTGTTGCCAACGCGGCCATGGCAAATGCGCTGGAGGCAGCATCCGGAATGGCAACCTTGCCCTGATAGGCAGGATCCGCGAGCAATTGCAGCGACACATCATCCGCCGAAATCATGTCGGTGCGATAAATCAGGCCGGTGTTGCCCCATTCGAACGGCACCATATAGGTCTGCCCGTCGATCGTGATGCCATCGACTTCCTTGATCTTGGGCATCAGCTTGTCCCAGTTTTCAAGTTTGCTCGTGTCGATCGGCTTTAGCATATCCGCCGCGACCCATTTCCTCAGCGCATCCGTGCAGGGATGGGCCAGATCGGCTTCAAACCCGGACTGAAGCTTGGTGAACGCTTCTTCCACGCTGCCGAAATAGGTATAGCTGGGCGCGCCGCCGTACTTTTCGACATAGTCGCCGTAGAACCCCTGATCCTCGTATCCGGACCAGTCGAAGACGGTCAGGTCCGCCGCGTTAGCCAGCGCTTGGCTTGCGGTAAAAGTGGCAACCACGGCTGCCGCGATTGATGCTGCTTTACTCATTTCTCTCCTCCCAAAGATTCACGTTTGCCCAAGTCGATCACTGAGGCGCATTGAACGCCAAGCCAGACAGTATCGCCCCGGTTGTGATCGACTGTGTGAAAGTAGTTTGGCACTGCAACGGCGATGCTTTCCGGCAACCCGTCGACGCGCACATAATAGTGGACGCTTTCGCCATAGAAGGCGACGTCCGACACCTTGCCCTGAACATTCGCGTCATATCCATCCGGTTTTTCCGCGCTGATTTTCAACTGCTCAGGCCGAACGCCGACCAGCAGATCTTTGTCATGCACCTGAACATTCGGGTTCACCCCAATTGTCATCGAGCCAAACCCTTGAACATTCACGTCCAGCGTGTCGGCGTTTTCAGCAGTCACGTCAGCATTCAGGAAATTCATGCCGCCGATGAAAGCGGCCACTTCCCGGTTGCATGGCTGCGAGTACAGCACCTCGGGCCTGTCGACCTGTTTGAGTTGACCGGCGAACATCACACCGATGCGGTCGGACATGGTCATCGCTTCGTATTGATCATGCGTCACCATCACGAAGGTAATGCCAAGCTTCTGCTGCAGGCGGCGCATTTCCAACTGCATCGCTTCGCGCAGGTTTTTGTCCAGCGCGGACAGTGGTTCATCCAGCAACAACACCTTTGGCCGCATGACCAGCGCCCGTGCAAGCGCCACACGTTGACGCTGACCGCCCGACAACTCATTGGCCTTGCGGTCCTGCAAGCCGCCAAGTTCCACCATCTCAAGCGCTTCGGCAACGCGTTCCTTGATTTCCTTCCGCGACAGCTTTGTCTTGCGCAAACCGAACCCGACATTGTCGCCCACATTCAGATGCGGAAAGATCGCATAGCTTTGGAACACCATATTTGTCGGGCGTTTGTTTGCGGGCACCTCGCCCATGGTGCGTCCATCGATCCGGACTTCACCTTCTTCGTGATCCTGAAATCCCGCGATAATGCGTAAAGCCGTCGTCTTTCCGCAACCCGATGGCCCCAGCAGCGAAAAGAACTCACCCTCTTTCAAAGTCAGGTTCAGATCGGACACCGCCACAAAGGACCCAAAGCGTTTTTCGACGCCCTTAATCTCGATGATGTTCTGTTCGCTCATCTTGTTTGTTCCTTTGGCTTCAATCCGAAGATTGCGTGGATCGGCGGCGGAAGTATTCGGCAATCAGCAGCAGCAGGACCGACGAGAGCAAAAGCAGCGATCCCAGGGCCAGCGTGTTGGGCAGCTTTGCGGGGAACCGGATCTGGCTCCAGATATAGACCGGCAGTGTCGGGCTGTTGCCGGACAGGAAGAAGGCCAGCACGAATTCGTCAAAGGACACGGTGAACGTAACCAGCAAGCTGGCGATGATGCCCGGAGCAACAATTGGCAGAGTGACGCGCCGAAACGTCCCTACAACGCTTTCGCCAAGGTCGAAGGCGGCCTCCTCCAAAGACTGGTCGAAATCGTCGAAGGCGGATTTCATGATCGACACTGCGAAGGGCAGAGCCACGAAAACATGGCCAAGAATTACGGTCGTCAGCGATGGTTTCAGCCCGATGCTGATGAACAGAACCAGCATCGAACTGGCAACGATGATGCCGGGGATGACCAAAGGAAGCATGACCAATCCCTCGGACAACTCCCGCCCCGTGAAGCGATACCGGACATAAGCGCGCGCGGCGAACAGGCCCAGCGACGTTGCCAGCAGGGCGGTCACGCTGCCCACGATCAGCGAGTTCACCATCGCCTGCAACAGCGTGTCCTGCTGACCCAACTGCGCGTACCACTTCAACGTGAAGCCCTTTAGCGGGAAGGCCACGATGGTTCCGTCATTGAACGAAAACAGCGGCAAAAGCAGAACCGGCAGGTAGAGAAATACCAGGTAGGCGATGGCATAGACAAGCAACCACGGGATACGAAATGCCTTGGTCATCGAATCCTCCGCCCCAAGGCGGTGACGACCACCACGAACAGGATCGCGACGCAGCCGACCGAAAGCATGGCCAGCAGAGACAGGGTTGCGCCCAATGGCCAGTTATTGGCGGCGCCAAACTGTACCTGGATCAGGTTCGCCACCATTTTGCCCTGCGATCCACCGACCAGAGCCGGGGTGACATAGTCGCCCACAGTCGGGATGAAAATGATCAGGCAAGCCGCGATGATCCCCGGCACCGTCAGGGGCAGTGTCACGCGAACAAACCTTTCAAGTTTGCTGCAACCCAGGTCGGTCGCGGCCTCCAACAGGCTGCGGTCGATCTTTTGGAGCGACACATAAATCGGCAGGATCGCAAACGGCGCCCAGGCATGCGCAAGCGTGAGCACAACGGCAAACTCGTTGTAGAGCAGGAATGTCAGCGGTTCCTCTATCAACCCCAGCGAAATCAAGGCGGAGTTCATCACGCCGTTAAAACCAAGGACCAGTTTCCAGCTGAACACCCGCAGCAGGTAACTGCTCCAAAAGGGGATGGTGATCAGCAATAGCCACAGGGTCTTCTTCTGCGTCCGAAACGCGATGAAATAGGCGATGGGATAGGCCAAACACACCGTCGCCAGCGTCACCGCCCCCGCTATTGCAACCGACCGGATCATCAGGTGCCGCACCAAGGGGTCGGTGAACGCCTCTTGGTAGTTCGCCCAAGTCAGGGTGCGGTCAATCTCGACATAGGTCTGGGCCCAAAAGCTGTAGGCCACCAGAATGCAAAGAGGCACAGCGACAAGCAGGCCGACATAGAGCGTCGCAGGCGCGCTCAGTGCCAGGCCCTTGCCCGTTTCGCTTCTTATGACTCCAGACATGCTTCCCTGCTGAGTTTTGCTTGCGGTGGTGCGACGACATACATCACAAAATGGACAATCGTCCATTTAAATCTGGAATTTTCAGGCCAGCTGTGTCAACAGATAATTTCACAACTAGGGCTGGCCAAATTCACAATGGCCGCTAAAAGGCACCGCAATAGGCTGAAAACAAACAGAACCGCCTGACCAAATGACCGGAAGACGACAAGAAATACGCGAACGAAATCGCCTGTCCCTGATCGAAGCGGTGCTCGACTCGGTCGCAGAGAAGGGTATTTCAGAGACATCCGTAAGCGAAATCATCCAGCGCGCCGAGCTGTCCCGCGGCATGATTCACCTTCATTTCGGCGGCAAGGACAACCTGGTTAACGAAGCCGCCCGTTATTCGTCCGAGCAATACTACAATGGCATTTATGCCTTGCTGGAAACGACCGGGCAAACTGGCCAGGAGCATATCGAGATGATTGTTCGGGGTGATTTGGGTGAAACCATCCTCAACAAAAAAAGCGTTTCAATTTGGTACGCGTTTCGCGGTGAAGCCAGAAACCGAGCGGCAATAGCCGCCTTCTCCGACACGCGCGACGCGAAGCTACGGAACCTTGTTTTCAACGCGTTCGCCCGGATTGCAAAGGAAGCTGAAATCGAACACCCCAATCAGGTTGCACGTGACGCAACTCATGGCACGCTTGCTATGCTGGAAGGGATGTGGACCGATTACCTGCTGCACCCGGATTCTTTTGACCGAACCGAGGCAATAAGGATCATCTTCCGCTTCTTGAGCTCAATGTTTCCAAACCACTTCGACCTTGGCGGCGCATTGTCGCCAAAATGACTGTTGCGACCAAATGTGTCAGCTTGCAGTCGATAGGAATAGTCCCCGACTGGCAAGTCAGAGCGTGAACCGGGTGCAGAAGGTCAATCTAAGCAAAATTGGATTCAACTTTGGCTCATCTAACGACGACCTTTCCCCTTGAGAAATGACCCTCCGCAAGGCAATGCGTAGCAGAAGCTCACGCATGGCGAGGCGAGCGAGCAACTAGAGACCAATGCATGCGCGAGTTTGGACCCGGAAGCATCTGATAAGCTCCTTCCAGGTCCAAACTGAAATTCTGTTAGCTGGGGACTTCGGTGGGCACCAGAATCGTCATTCCAACCCTGTCGGCTACGGCCATGATTGCGGGAATATCCGGTGGTCCATCCGGGGCAGGAATGTCTGTTGTTCCGTCGGGCATGGCTTCACCAGCTTCAGTGAAGAACGTGTCATGCATAGCGCCAGGCGCATTAATGCAGAGCAATCGACCGGGCCTCGCTCCGGTACATGTAAAGGCGTGAACGGCCCCGTCCGGCACTTTTACAAAATCACCACTTACTACACTGTGGGTTTCGCCGTTCACAAGAAACTCGAATTCCCCATCAAGCACATAAAAGCTTTCATCTTCACCAGCATGATGGTTGGGCGGTGCGCCGGCCCCCGGCGCCGTTTTGATCTCGACAATTGTACATCGATTTCCTGTTTCGCTGGGAAAAGCATGGAATGTCAGAAGATTTCCAAGAAGATGATAAACCCGAGGGCGAGGTTCAGTCATTGCAGCTACTCCCTTTACTCGAAAGTTAATACCATTATGATACATAAATCCACTTATGAGACAAGTGTATTATAAAAGGAGTTAACTTGGCGCGCCGAACAAACCAAATTAAACGAACTCGTGATGCGCTTCTTTCGGCCGCCCGTGAACTGATGTCGGAGGGACAGGAAGTGACGCTGGCAAAAGTGGCTGAACATGCCAAAATCAGTCGTGCGACGGTCTACCGATACTTTTCCGATCCGGGCGTATTGGCTTTGGATGCGACTCTGGACATTGAAGTCAAACCAACGTCTGAGCTGCTTCAGGGGGTTCATGATGTCCGGGTTCGAGTACACGCAGTCGCGCGTTACTATCTGGACTTCTCACGCGAACATGAAGCTTATTTCCGGCAGTTTCTTGCAGAGTCTCTGAAAGCATCGCTTGAGCAGGGTACGACCAAAATGCGGGGCGCGAGACGGGTTGCTGCTTTTGCTGAGGCACTTGAACCAGCGCAAAAATCTATGAAACCCAAGGAAATTAAAGACTTGGCGATGCGGTTGTCCATGACGACTGGCATGGAGCAATTTATAATCATTGAAGACATTCTGCGTGTTGACCAGGCGACAGGCTACCGCCTTCAAGAAGGGCTGGTAGATGCTCTGCTTGAACGATATTTGCCAGACTAGAAAATTCTCGACTTTTCTCTGTGCTTTGATGATGGATGCATTGGCCAAGCCAAGTGGGCAAAGTCAGGCCCAGATGAATTGCGCTCCCATTCTCACAACATTGATTGGGTGGCCGATCATTATTTCCGCAAAGATAAGCCATTGTGAAATAGATGCACCTTGCCCGGATCAGCGTTCAGTTTGACATTTTGTCCACGCAGACTTCGTTCGACACCCGGAAACTTGGCGACGATGCCTTCGGCCCCTGCCCTGCTGGCCAAATACAGCAGGGTGACTTCTCCCAAGGCTTCGATGAAACCGACATTGCCGTCCAGAAACCCAGAGGCATCGTCGGCGAAAAAGTCTTCGGGGCGTACGCCAACGTTTACCGGCAGACCCATTTGATCGGGATTGGTTGGAATGGATGAAACTGCCGTGCCGCCCGCATCAAGTTTGACCGATGTCTGTGCCCCGGTCCCGGATATTTTGCCGGGCATCAAGTTCATGGACGGCGAGCCGATAAACTGCGCCACGAATTCGTTGTCCGGTGTTTCGTACAGTTCCAGCGGTGTGCCCACCTGCGCAATGCCCTTGTTGGCCAGAACCACGATCCGACTGGCCAGGGTCATCGCTTCGACCTGATCATGGGTCACGTAGATCATGGTGCTGTCGGGCATTGCCTCTTTCAGCCGCGCGATCTCGATACGGGTTGCAACGCGCAACGCAGCGTCAAGATTTGAGAGCGGCTCGTCGAACAGATAGACCTTGGGGTCCCGTACAATGGCCCGCCCGATGGCGACACGCTGGCGTTGACCTCCCGACAGGGCCTTGGGCAGTCGATCCAGAAGCGGATCCAGCTGAAGGGTCTGTGCGGCGCGTTCGACGGCGGCATCGATCTCGGCGGCGGGCATCTTGGCGATCTTGAGCGCAAACGCCATGTTCTCGCGCACGGTCAAATGTGGATAGAGCGCGTAGGACTGAAACACCATCGCTATGCCTCGCTGGGCGGGCGGCACATCGTTCATGACCTGCCCTTCGATTTCCAGCGTTCCTCCAGTAATCTTTTCCAACCCGGCAATCATCCGCAACAAGGTAGATTTGCCGCACCCCGAAGGGCCGACGAAGACGATCAACTCGCCTTTCTCGATGTCCAGATCGATATGCTTCAGTACATCGACCGGACCATAGGACTTCGCCACATCTGTAAGCTTGAGTTCCGACATGGTTTACCCCTTGTCCTTAACCATCAGGCAGAATTGCGAAGGTTGCAGCGTCACGACGCGTTCGCCATCAACACCGCCCAGGTCTTGCCCGATGACCCGCCAGTTGCCTTCTGGCAGTTCGATCTGTCTTGCTTCTGTTCCAAGGTTGAACGCGCAATACACCGTTTCAGAAGCGTCTTCGCGGTAGAACGTCAGGGCCGGACCGACCTGGTTCATATCGGATTGCGTGCCCGAGGCGAGCGCAGGATGAGCATGGCGCAACGCAATTGCGCGGCGATAGTGGTGGAGCATCGATTGATCGTCCACCTCCAGCCGGTCCACGGCCCGTTCGGATTGCATGGGACTGACCGGTAGCCACGGCTCACCCGTACTAAAGCCCGAATGTTCGTCTTGCGCCGTCCAGACCATCGGCGTACGGCAGCCATCCCGGCCCTTGAATTCGGGCCAGAACTCAATGCCGTAAGGGTCTTGCAGTTTTTCAAACGGAACATCGGCCTCGTGCAGGCCCAGCTCCTCGCCCTGATACAGACAGGCGGAACCGCGCAGGCACATCATCAAGACTGCGTGCTGTCGAATGGCCGCATCGTCCAGGCCCCAGCGCGAGGCGTGGCGTGGCACGTCGTGGTTCGAGAACGCCCAGCACGGCCACGCATCCCCGGCTTTGGCCTGAAGCTGATCAAAAACCTGTTTCGCATAATCAGCCGACAGTGCGCGTTTTTCGAGAAACTCGAAGGCGTAGCACATGTGCATCCGCTTGTCGCCGGACGTGTACTCACCCATGATTTCCAACCCACGCTGCGCATCGCCAACCTCGCCCAGGCAGGCGCGACCATCATATTCGTCTGTCAGCGCCCGCAAGCGTTCAAGGAAGGCAATGTTTTCAGGCCGACTTTTGGAATACAGGTGGTTTTGGTGGTTATAGGGGTTCACCGCTGGCGCGATTGACGCGTTGCGCTCTTCGATCGAAAGCGCCGGGTTGTCGCGCAACTGTTTGTCGTGGAAATAGAAATTGATCGTGTCCAGACGAAACCCGTCCACGCCCATCTCAAGCCAGAACCGGGCAACATCCAGCAAGGCGTCCTGAACGTGTGCATTGTGGAAGTTCAGGTCCGGCTGCGACGTGAGGAAATTGTGAAAATAGTATTGCAGGCGGCGCGGGTCCCACTGCCACGCAGAACCGCCAAAGATCGACAACCAGTTGTTGGGCGGTGTGCCATCCGGCCTCGGATCGGCCCAAACATACCAGTCGGATTTCGGGTTTTCCCGGCTGGCACGGCTTTCGATGAACCACGGGTGCTGGTCTGATGTGTGTGAAAGCACCAGATCGATCATCACTTTAAGCCCCTTGGCATGGGCCTGATCGAGCAGTTCGCGAAAATCCTGCAATGACCCGAACATCGGATCAACGTCGCGGTAATCGCTGACGTCATAGCCGAAATCCTTCATCGGAGATTTGAAGAAGGGCGAAATCCAGATCGCGTCAACACCTAGCGAAGCGATGTAATCCAGACGCCGGGTGATACCTTTCAGGTCTCCGATGCCGTCGCCATTGCTGTCCTGAAAACTGCGCGGATAGATCTGATAGATCACTCCGCCGCGCCACCAGTCTGACGTGGCCTTTGTTGATTTGGAAAGTTCCACAGTGTTCTGCACGTTCATCAGACGCCTCTATTTAACGGACCCGGCCAGCAGGCCCCGGACCAGGTATTTTTGCATTGCGAAGAAAACGACCAATGGCACAAAGATCGACACAAAGGCTGCGGTCGCCAGAATTTCCCAGTTGCCGCCACGGGTGCCCAAAAGCTCTACAATGCGGTTGGTCATCACCGTGGTCTGGCCGGTTGCGTCGATCAGGAAGACCTTGGCCACCAGAAGATCGTTCCACGTCCACAAGAACTGGAAGATTGCGAAGGACGCGAGCGCCGGGAAGCTAAGCGGCAGGATCAGCTTGGTGAAGATCTGGAACTCGGTCGCCCCGTCGACCCGCGCATTCTCGATCAGATCACGTGGCAATCCAGCCATGTAGTTGCGCAGTAGGTAGATCGCCAGCGGCATGCCAAAGCCCGTATGCGCCAACCAAACGCCCAGATAACCTTTCCCAACCCCGATACTCAGGTGGAATTTCAACAGCGGAATCAACGCCAGTTGCAACGGAACCACCAACAGGCCAACCACAGCGGCGATCAGCAAAGCCCGGCCCGGAAACTCCATCCACGCCAGGGCATAAGCTGCAAAGGCTGCAACAAGGATTGGAATGATCGTCGCGGGAATTGTGACTGTCAGCGTGTTGAAGAACGCCTTTGCCATACTGTCCGTACTGCTTTGGTCCAACAGAACTTTTTTGTAGTTGTCCAATGTAAACTCAGGCGGCAATTCAGCCGTCACAAATACACGCGCGCCGCGCTTGCCGCTGAATTCTTCGGTATTCTCCATCCGATAGTTGCCGTCTGCATCGACTGTGATTGTGCCGCCTCCGCGCAGCTCGGCGGTTTCACCGGGGGCGAAGGCGTCAATTTCGCGAGCGCTGATGCCCCAGCCTGAAATCCTGATTTGCTCTTCATCGCCAAACAGCTGCCCCTGGATTACGTAAAGCTCATTCTCCAACACCTGCGTTTCGGGTGCCGCGCTGCGCAGTGTCAGATTCTGCTCGGACGGAAAGAGAGACCGCCACCAACCGCTGCTGGAAATCTGGTCCGCCGTCCGGAAGGATGAGATCAGCAGACCAAGCGTCGGAATGATCCACAGGACCACCAGAAAGACGACCGAGGCATGAACGACCCAGCGCAGCGCCGGTCTGGTTCCCGCAATATCGTTCATGGCCTACTCCATCTCCTTGCGCGCATTGCGCACATTCCAGATCAGGATCGGTGTGACCAGCAACATGATCACCATGGCCGAGGCCGAGCCCACCCCCCAGTCGTTGGCGCGAAACAGCTTGTCATACATGTAGTTGGCCAGAACCTGTGTCTCCCACTGGCCGTTGGTCATGGCAAAGACGATGTCGAAGACTTTCAGCACGGTAATGGTGATCGTCGTCCAGACGACCAGAATCGTGGTTTTGATCTGCGGCACCTTGATCTTGAAAAAAATCTGAAACGGGTTCGCGCCATCCAGGATGGCGGCCTCGACAGTTTCTTCGGGGATGCCGCGAAGGGCGGCCGACAGGATCACCATGGCAAACCCGGTCTGAATCCAAACCAGAACAATCATCAGGAAGAAACTGTTCCAGAACGGAACCGTCAGCCATGTCTGCGGTTCGGTGCCGCCAAAGAAGATATAAAGCGCGTTCAGGATGCCGATCTGGTCCTGTTCCGCCGGGCGCGCGTCATAGACGAGTTTCCAGATCACCGAAGCGCCGACGAATGAAATCGCCATTGGCATAAAGATCAGCGATTTGGCAAAATTACCCCATCGGATGCGGTCGGTCAGTTGTGCAACCAGCAGGCCGAAAGCGGTGGACATGGCCGGCACAACGATCAGCCAGAACATGTTGTTGCGCATGGCCTCCCAGAATTTCGGCTCTTTGGCCATCTGGGTGTAGTTATCAAGGCCTACCCATCTGTACCCACCGCCGGGCACGCGTTCAGTGAGCGACAGGCGCAGCGTCTCGACCACCGGGTATGCCAGGTACAAGCCCAGCGCAGCAAGTGCCGGGAACAGGAACAACCAGGGCCGGATCATGTTCGCCCGGTTGATGTTGCGCCCTGCGTTGGGCCCGCGCGGCGGGAACAGGACTTTGTCCAGAAACTGGTTGGAGAGGTAGAAGTAACCCACGCAACCCGACACACCGATGGCGATGGTCAGCAGGCCCTGAAGTGCCGGTGTCATGATGCCCTCGTTGGTTTGGAAATTGGGGCGGCGTCAGGGCCGCCCCAGCCGTCACTTACTTCGCAGCATCCCACGAAGACTGGATTTCTCCGGCAATTGTGGCTGCGTCCTTCGCACCCGAGGAATAGTCGACCATACCGGTCCAGAACGTACCCGCGCCGACCGCGCCCGGCATCAGGTCCGACCCGTCAAAGCGGAACGTGGTTGCGTTGGTCAGGATTTCACCCTGTCCCCGCTGGGTATCATTGGCGTAATTCTCGGGATTTGCCCCCAGATGCGGCGTCAGGAATCCGTCCTGAGACATCATGATCTCATGCGCGAAGGGCGTTTTGAGGAACTCCATGAACACCTCGGCCGCCGGGTTCGGGTTCGTGATCGTGAACAACGTGCCCGCACCCAGAACCGGAGTTCCCAGATCTTTCTCGGCATAGGCCGGGAAGTAGAAGAAATCGGCATCTACACCCAATTCGGTCCCTTCCGGGAAATAGGCGGGAATGAACGACGCCTGACGGTGCATCATGCAGGCAGGCGGGCTGTCGAACAGACCCTTGGGGCTGTCGCGGAAGTCAATCGCGGCGGTGTCGTCGGCGTTGCCCACGACATAGTCGTCGTTGCGGGTAAAGCTGCCGTATTCCTCAATCGCCGCGATCACGCGCGGATCATCGAACTTCATCTCATTCGAGACCCACTGGTCGTAGACTTCGGGCGGCTGTGTACGCAACATCAGGTCCTCGACCCAGTCGGTCGCGGGCCACCCGGTCGCACCGCCGGATGCAAGCCCCACGCAAAGCGGCGTCTCGCCATCCTCGACCATCTGATCCATCAGCGCCTTGAACTCTTCCATGGTCTGCGGGACGTCGTACCCGAAGTCTTCGAAGTTTTCCGGGATGTACCAGACCAGCGACTTCACGTTGACGTTGAAGAAAAAGCCGTAGAAATCTTTGGCGCCATCGGCGTTTTCAAAGGTTCCCAAATCGACCCAGGACTGGCCGGCAGCGAAATTGTCCTTGATCCAGTCCGCCGACCCTTCGGCAAGCGGCGTCAGGTATCCGTTCTTGGCCATGTTCGCGGCGAGACCCGGCTGCGGGAAAACCGTCAAGTTCGGAGCGGAGCCAGCGGCCGCATCAATCAGGATCTGCTGCTCCAGCGAGTCCGATCCGACATAGCTGGAATTCGCTCCGGTGGCCTCATCAAAATAGGCGACCAGATTTTCGAATGACTTCCCTTCGCCCGCAAGCCACGGCCCGAAAATGGTAAGGTCCTGACCGGCCAGGTCATGGGCGTCCGCAAAGGCCTGAAAGCCGTCCCAGTCAAAGCCGCCCTCGCCCACGGCGTGGATCATCTCGCCCTGCGCCTGGACGCCTCCGGACAGCAAAGCAAATGTGGCCACACCTGCATAAAGCGCGTTTCTCATGAATTTTCCTCCCAACAGTTCCTTGCGCCACAGAGACTCAGCATCCAAAGCGCTTTGGATATGCAGTTTATCCGCTAACATTTCCCGCCTGTCAATATTCGCGTTGCAAAACGCTAATAATCAAAAGGCTGATTGAAACGGGTTGACGGAACGAGCATTTGACCACACAACAGGTAACAGCCAAAACTTGAAGGCGCTTTGAAACAATCATGAACCTGAAGCAGCTCTCGGAAATTCTTGCCCTTTCGCAAACGACGGTCAGCCGCGCTCTGAACGGCTACCCCGAAGTGAGCGAGGAAACCCGGATGCGCGTTCAGGCTGCTGCTGCCAAACATGGCTATCGCCCGAACATCCGCGCCAAGGGGCTGGCGACCGGCAAATCCATGGTGATCGGGCATGTCATCCCCAGTTCGTCCCAGCACGAGATGGTGAACCCAATCTTCGGTGACTTTGTTGCTGGTGCCGCTCGGACATACGCGGCGCATGGCTATGACATGATGTTCACCACCGCCGATGATACGTCGATCGAAGGGGCCTATCGCAGTTTGTTTCAGCGCGGTGCCGTGGATGGCGTCGTTTTGCAGGGCCCCAAAGTCAACGAACACCGAATTGATCTGCTGTCGCGGATGGCGGTACCGTTCATCGTGCATGGGCGTTCGACGGGGGCGGATGTGCAATATGACTGGATTGACGTAAACAACAAAAGCTCGTTCCTGCGCGCCACACAGTTCCTGATCGATTTAGGGCATCGCCGGATCGCCCTGATCAACGGGCTTGAAGATATGGATTTCGCGCAACGACGCCGTACAGGGTACCAGCAGGCCCTGGAACAGGCAGGCTTGACCTCGGACCCGCAACTGATGCGAAGCGCCGAGATGACCGAAGTCTACGGCCACCGCGAAACCCACGACATGCTGCAATTGGATGAACCGCCGACTGCCATTCTGGCGTCCTCGATGATTTCAGCGATCGGAGTACGGCGGGCGCTGGACGAGGCGGGCCTCCGGATCGGTCGGGATGTCTCGGTCATCGCTCATGACGATGACCTTTCTTACCTAAAGAACGGGCAGGACGTCCCCATTTTCACAGCCACGCGCTCTTCAGTGCGACACGCAGGAGAACTGGCCGCCGAGATGCTTATCGAGCGGATCAAATCGCCTGAGGACCCGGTCAAAACCAGATTGCTTGAGGCGGAGCTGGTTGTCGGCAAGTCAACCGGCCCTGCACCCGACAGGTTCTGAAGATGAACTTTACGCGAAACGATTTTCCGTCTGATTTCCTGTTTGGGGTCGCCACGTCGGCCTATCAAATCGAAGGTCACGCCCAAGGCGGTGCAGGGTCCACCCATTGGGATACGTTTGCCGCGACGCCCGGCAACGTCGTGCGGGGGGAAAATGGGAATCTGGCCTGCGATCACCTGAACCGGTTTGAACAGGATTTCGATCTTGTGCGCAACGCAGGTTTTGATTGCTATCGCTTCTCGACCAGCTGGGCACGCGTGATGCCCGAGGGGCGCGGACCGATCAATCAGGAAGGTTTGGACTATTACGACCGGCTGACTGATGCGGCGCTGGAGCGTGGCATCCGCCCGTGCGCGACGCTTTATCACTGGGAACTGCCGTCGGCTCTGGCTGACCTGGGCGGTTGGCGCAACCGGGACATCGCCAGTTGGTTTGCCGATTTCACCGAGGTCATCATGGGACGGATTGGCGACCGAATGTACAGCGTTGCCCCTATCAATGAGCCTTGGTGCGTCAGCTGGCTGAGTCATTTCGAAGGACATCACGCCCCGGGATTGCGGGACATTCGGGCCACAGCTCGAGCCATGCATCACGTCCTGCTGGCCCATGGCCACGCGATTCAGGCAATGCGCAGTCTGGGCATGTCCAATCTGGGCGGTGTGTTCAATCTTGAATGGGCCGAACCCGCCGATGACAGTCCGCAAGCGCGGCAGGCCGCTGATCTCTATGATGGAATCTATAACCGGTTCTTCCTGAGTGGCGTGTTCAACAAGACCTATCCTCAAAATGTGCTGGAAGGGTTGGAACCCCACCTTCCGCCCGGCTGGCAGGATGATTTCGACATCATCGGCGCTCCTGTCGACTGGTGTGGATTGAACTACTACACCCGCAAACTGATCGCCCCTGCGGACACCGCCTGGCCCAGTCTGACCGAAATCCCCGGGCCCTTGCCCAAGACCCAAATGGGATGGGAAATCGACCCAGCCGCGCTGAGCCGGTTCCTGATCCGAACAGCGCAAGAATACACTGGCGACCTTCCGATCTATGTGACCGAAAACGGCATGGCCAGCCCCGAGCGCCAACAAGACGATGATCGTATCAGCTATCTGGATCAGCACTTTGCCGCCGTTCAGGAGGCTCTCGATCAGGGCGTTTCCGTCAAGGGGTACTTTGTTTGGTCTCTGCTGGACAATTACGAATGGGCCTTGGGGTACGAAAAACGCTTCGGTCTGGTTGATGTGGATTTCGATACGATGAAACGTACTCCGAAAGCCTCATACTTCGCCTTGAAGAAGATGCTGTCCACTTACAATACCGCTGCCAGATGACTGTGTTCTGGTGCTTTGGGGCTATTTTGTTGATGGTAGCTCTCCACCAAATGCGACGTTCGCACAGGTCAACTTGCCGTGCATTGATTGCCGCCGAGCACTTCTGACGAGCCAAGTTCTGGATTTCTTTATTAGGATGAATCGGTGCCAGCCTGATCCGCATGTCGGCCCTGATTTTGCTACTAGGAAGTCAGGATCTATGAATTCGGTTTTTGGACGCTGGATGAAAGGAATGAGGTGAAAACGGCGAGGCTTTGTCGCTGGCGCCAGAACCATGTGTGCCTTACAGAATACCAAGTGGCGGACCGAGGAGGAGCCTAAATTTTCCGCTATACATATATCTATTGGATGAATTTCTGAAAAATTTTCTTGCCATACTACCAAAAGTACCACGTCATGTTGGACTTGGGCGGCCCATTGACACAAGTAACTTTTATATCGGCTTGGCATCAGCACCCAGAAACAAACCCAATTCTCGACTGTAGCTTCGATATCATTGAGAAAACGTTCGACAATTCCACAGAAACCACCGAGTCGCGAACAGAGCGGACATTCATAGTTAAGCTTGGTCCCGGTCCTGTGCTGAATTGCAAATTGTCCGATGGCGGCAGCAGCGCGCGGTATTCTAGGATGCCTGCCTAACGTAGCAGGGAGTGGTAATTTTTAGTGTTCCGTTTCAGAACCGAAGGACCGACGGGAAATCGATCTGACGGGTTCTGGTTTGGACCCATGGGAAGTTTTTGGGTTCTCAAACGGAACCACAGAAGATGCCGACGGGCCGGTATCAGAACCGCGTTTTGTTTTTTTGGAATGCCAGAACTGCCAGTCATTGATGGTGGCTAGGCAATGTCCATTTCCATGGTGCGGAATTCGTTTTTCAGCCAGGTGTGCCTGGCGCACATCGGTCTTGTAAAATGCTGCCGGATCAGTTTTCCCATGGCCTTCTGGATCAGCAGTGATGTAGTCGCCGGGTACACTTCGGTCGTAAAAAGTGACACTGTCCGCACAAAGTTCCTGCCAGGAAACGGCATGGCTTTGACACTGTTGTGAAACCGCTGCGTTCGGTGAAAACACGCCGCCGTTGTGATAGCCCATCCGCTGCCCTGTGCAACCAGGCCGATGATGGACTGATTACATTCAAGTTCAAACCGGTTGGGCAGGCTGAACTTGCTTCGGGCCAACTGAATTTCGATTTGTTTGCCAATCACGTAGTCACGCGAATACCTTAACAAAGGCAATTCCGCCTCTGGTGTAAACAACTCTTCGGGCGAACCTTCAAACTTGTTGGGAAGAACGACGATGAAAGGATCGCGCATCAAAGGGTATTCGATCAGCCCCTCAGTGCGTCCCGGCGGCCTTGTGGCAACACCAACGTCCAATTTATGCTCTTGTAGTTTGGCGAGAATCTCGTGACTGGGGCGTGTGAAGTGCCGGAAATTGCAGCGCGGAAGAGCCTGAGCCAAAAACCGAACGAGATCGGGCGCGATCTGGTTGTCGAAATCGTCAATCAAAGCCAATCGCAGGTCCGTCGCGTGCTGCCAGTTGCCCGTACGGATCTCGGCTTCGCCACGTTTCAATACGGTCAGGCCTTCACGGACGTAGCGGGCAAACACTTCTCCTGCTGGCGTTAGCCCCATTGGACGGCGTCCATGGTCGACCAATTCGATGCCCAGCGCGTTTTCAAGGCTGCGCAGATGGTTGGATACTGTACTGATCGACAAATCCGTTTCGGATGCAACCTTCTGAATCGATCCGGACTTGGCGATCAACTGAAAAACTTCCAGCCACCTAAGGCTCAGCGATTTGGACACGGCAACTGACCATTGTTTCGATTTGTTCGAAACTAGCGAAGCAAAGATTCGCCCTTGCGGCAACAATGAAGTTGGCTGAGATGTCGTTTCTAAGCTTTCATACGGGCAAAATCCGGATCGTACGGGCTGGACGTTATGACAGTCGCGCCAAAACGCTGCCCGCAACTATCCAGCTCCATTTCGCTGCCAACCTCAGAGATGAACGGATCAACAAATACATGCGCCAGGTTCAATCCTGTACGATGACCCCATTCCCCAGAGGTAACAGTCCCCACGACCTTATCGCCCAGCATGACAGACGCGCCGGGATGCGCCGGACCACGCGTTGCATCAATGCGCAGGGGAACCAGCTTGCGGCGAAGCCCTTCTGACTGCCGCTTCAACAGCGCCTCACGCCCAATAAATTCGCCCTTGTCCAGACGCACAAACCTGTCCAGCCCCGTTTCCCAAGGATCAAATTCGGTGATCAAATCGGCTTTCCAGTGCAGGAAGCTTTTTTCCATGCGCATCGAGTCAACCGCTCTGGCACCAAACAGGTTCAGCCCGTACCCTTCGCCCGCCTCCCGCAGCGCAAGATAGGCCGCATAGAGAGAGGCGTTTGGGACATGGATCTCATAGGCCAACTCTCCCGAGAAACTAAGGTTCATGACCGTGGCAGGAGCGATGCCGACAAAGCACTCTCGTACGCTGAGCCAGGGGAATGCGTCCGCAGACCAATCACCTCTGGCACAGTCAGAAAGCACAGTGCGCGACTTGGGGCCAGCCAAAACCAGAATGGTTTGGTCATTCGTCAAGCTGCGCATCTGAACGTCTTCATCGTTGCGCAGATGCTTCTGTAGCCAGTCCATATCGTGATACTCGCTCGCTGCGGCAGAGCCATACCAAACCCGTGCTGGACCGCGATCACTGGCAGGGAGATTGGCAACAGTTGCTTCCGCCTTGACCATACCGTGATGGTTCAGCAGATAGCCCAACCCAACACGCCCTTCGCGCTTACCCACAACTCCGCAAAACATCCGATCCAGAAACGCGTGCCTGTCCACTCCGGTGATCTCAATCCGGTTGAACCCGTTTACTTCCGCCAACCCGACACCAGTGCGAACGTTATCGACTTCGGCAGCAACCAGATCGAAGGTTTCGTCAAAATCGAAACTGAGTGACGGCGCGAAATCAGGGTGAGGTTTGATGTAATCCACCCTTTCCCATCCATTGACTACCGTGAACTCCGCCCCTTCGGATGCGAGAACAGGCGTCAGAGGCGTCGTTTTGGCGGGACGGCCGGCTGGGCGGTGTTCATGTGGAAAGTGGAACCTGAATTCGTTCTGATAATCCTCAATCGCCTTCAGAGCAGTGAGTTCTACGTTCGCGTGCCCTGTAAACCTCCTCGGGTCGAGGCACCAAGTGTCATAACATGCCTCACCATGCACGATCTGCTGTGCCAACAGCCACCCGTGCCCGCCGCCTTCGCCCAACCCGGCTCGCAGACCAATGATGCAGTACGCATTGCGCTTGCCCGGGATCGGCCCAACCAACGGGGCACCATCAATTGAATAAGTGATCGGCCCGTTTACGACCGTGTGAATGCCCACCTCCATCAAGGCAGGCATCCGCGCAAATGCACCCTCGAGCACATCAGTTACACGGTCCAGATCATCCGGACAAAGTGCGTTCACGAAGTTTGGATCGATCCCGTCCATTCCCCATGTTTTGCACCCCTGCTCGTAGAACCCGAGCAAGAGACCGTTCTTTTCCTGTCGGCAATAGTAGTCGCTGATTGGGCAGCGCAGCAGCGGCATCCGGTGCCCGGCATCCCGGATGGCCTCGATCTCTTCGGTCAGAAAATACTGATGTTCCATGGAGGACACGGGATGATGAACTCCCATCATGGTGCCAACCTCGTTGACCCGGTAACCACAGGCGTTGACGATTATGTCGCAGTCGATGTCTCCGTGCTCGGTATGCACGGTCCAGGTATCGTCGTTGTGCTGCGTCAAAGCTGTTACAGGCGTGTTTCTGTACACTTCCGCACCGGCTTTGCGCGCCCGTCGCGCGAGGGCCTGACACAGTTGGGCCGGGTCGATGTCACCGTCCAACGGATCCCATAGCCCACCGATCAGGTTGTCGGTCGAAATCAACGGGTGGCGGCGGGCGCATTCATCCGCATCGATCACCTCGAAATGTACATCCATGCCCCGCGCCATGGATGCGAAGTGACGGTAGCCCTGCATCTGCGCTTCTATATTCGCCAGACGTATTCCGCCGTCTCCGTGATGGTAATTGATCGGGTAATCCGGATCGTCGGCCAGTTCCTTGTACAGGCGGATCGAATGAGACTTCAGACCCACCATGGTCTGGTTCATCCCGAAATTTGTGACCTGTGCGGCCGAATGCCAGGTCGTGCCCGAGGTCAGTTCGTTCCGTTCAACCAAAACCACATCTGTCCAACCCTCTTGGGTCAGGTGGTACAGCGTCGAACATCCAGCGATCCCGCCTCCGATCACAACGACTCTGGTACGCGACTTCATGGTCTTTGCTCCCTCGGTTTCGGCACAAGTCTTGCTGAATAACGGGTTGGGCAGACAACAGGGCAGTCGCCGGTACTGTAAAATCGAAACCGCAATTTCGGATTCTGAAATCGGCAATTCTCCTTTGATGCCCGTGTGTTTTGCGCCTTACGGTGCAACGAAGACGCAAAGAGATTGGGATACATGTCATCGGAGGGCTCAAAACGCAGCGGTCGGAAAGCGCGGCACGCACAGCGTGCAGCCAAGCCAGCATTCGATCCCTGCCCACCCGGTCAGACAGGTGGTTCGTACAAACCTTTGAACCACGTGGAAATAGAACAGGTATTTGATACCGCCCTGCGGCTCCTGGAAGAGCTGGGCATGGGCAATGTACCAGATAGGCTTGCCGCCGACCTAAGGGCCGCAGGGGCACGGGACCGGGAACCGGGGCGGCTGGTTTTCCCACGTTCAATGGTCCAGCAAGCCATTAATTTCGCTGCCAAAAGTTTCATGTTCCATGGCCGGGATGAAAGCCGGTCTATCGATGTGGGCGGGGATCGTGTGTACTTTGGCACTGGCGGCGCGGCTGTTCAGACGCTCGACATTGACAGTGGGCTTTATCGTCCCTCTACATTGGTTGATCTGCATGACTTCACCCGACTACAGGACACACTGGCCAATGTCAGTTGGTTCACCCGGTGCTGCGTGGCAACGGATGTCCCGGACGTGTTTGATCTGGACGTCAATACGGTTTACGCCTTGGTGCGGAATACGACCAAACCGGTCGCCACCTCTTTCACGCTGGCCAAACATGTCCGCCCCATTGTCGAGATGCTGGACATCGTCGCCGGAGGGGTCGGTGAGTTCGCCAAACGTCCTTTCCTGAAAGCGCACATCAGCCCGGTTATTTCACCGATGCGATATGGCGAAGACGCGGTGGACGTCGTTTATGAGTGCATCGCCCATAACATACCAATGTCCTGCATCACGGCTGCGCAAGCGGGCGCAACCGCTCCGGCGACCCTGGCCGGATTTCTGGCGCAGTCACTGGCCGAAACGCTTGCCAGTCTCGTGATGGTCAACACGATCAAACCCGGCTTTCCGATGGTTTTTTCCAATTGGCCCTTCATCGTAGACCTCAGAACCGGTTCATTTGCAGGCGGCAGCGGCGAGACAGCGATCCTGAATGCCGCCTCGGCGCAGATCACGAACTGGCTAGGACTGCCTTCGGGCGTGGCCGCTTCGATGGCAGATGCCAAGGCCATTGATGCCCAGTACGGGGCTGAAAAAGGCATCACGTCGCTTGCAGCCGCATTGGCCGGTGGCAACCTGATTTATGAAAGTTCAGGCATGACTGCGTCCCTGTTGGGTGCAAGTTTCGAGGCCTTTGTGCTGGACAACGAAATGCACTCTCACACCTATCGGGTCTTGCGCGGGATCGAGGTCACCGAAGCGAATCTCGGCTTTGACGCCATTTGCAAATCGGTTTTGGGTGACGGGCACTTTCTGGGCAGCGCACATACATATGAAGCAATGGAGAGAGATTACTTTTATCCTCAGCTCGCTGATCGCCAGGAGCCGCGCACATGGGAAACCGAAGGTGCGAGGGACGCATGGTCATCCGCCCGGCAAGTCGCCAGAGAGGTTTTGAGCTCGCATCACCCCGAGTATCTCACCCCCGAGCAGGACGCCGAAATTCGCCGACGTTTTCGAATCCTGACCTGAAGTCTTACAGGCATTCCCAGCCCGTTGCTGAACCGCTAGGGTCACTGAAGAAACTTGCAGAGGATGGGAAGCCATGGCCGATTCATTTTTTCAACCGGATTCAGCCATGGAGCTTGCCAGGTTTGCGGGCATACCGTCATTCATGCGCCTGCCCGTTCTGGATATGGACCACGAACGCATCTCGGACGTCGAATTGGGCCTTGTCGGCATCCCTTGGGACGGCGGTACCACCAATCGGCCGGGCGCACGGCATGGCCCGCGGCAACTGCGCGATTACTCCACGATGATCAGGGCGATGAACCCGGTCACGGGCGTCGTGCCGTTCTCGCAGGTGAATTGCGCGGACCTAGGAGATGTCGCCCCCAATCCGGTCGACATAGAAGACACGCTGGATCGGGTCACGAGCTTCTACTCGAAGCTGAAAGCGCGCAAAATCACGCCATTGACCGCCGGAGGGGATCACTTGACCACCCTGCCCGTCCTGCGTGCCCTGGCCGCCTCGGGCCCGGTTGGTCTCATCCAGTTCGACAGTCACACGGATTTGTTCGACACCTATTTCGGCGGCCACAAATTCACGCACGGCACCCCCTTCCGCCGCGCTGTTGAGGAAGGGTTGGTGGACCCCAAACGCTTTGTTCAGGTCGGAATCCGCGGCACGGCATACAACACCGAAGACATCGAATGGGGTGAAGCGCAGGGCATCCGTATCATCCGCATCGAAGAACTGTTCGACCGGGGCATCGACGATGTGATGAATGAAGTGCGCAGCATTGTCGGAACGGAGCCGACCTACTGCACCTATGACATCGACTTCGTGGACCCGACCTATGCGCCCGGCACCGGAACACCCGAAATTGGCGGGCCCAACAGTTTTCAGGCCCAGCAGGTCATTCGCAAGATGGCTGGCCTGAACCTTGTCGGTGCCGATCTTGTCGAAGTGTCGCCACCCTTCGATCCTGAGGGTGGGACAGCGTGGCTGGGTATCTCGCTGATGTTCGAATTGCTTTGTGTTCTGGCCCAAGCTGTCGAGGCGCGCCGCAGTTAATCCTCGGCAACATTCTCGGCAATCATCGAAATCATCTCGAACATCACTGCTGCGGCGGTCAGGGCAGTGATGTTGTTGGGGCTGTCTTTTGTGGGCATCATGCAAACCACATCACCGCCCACGATGTTCAGCCCGCGCGCCGCCCTCAGGATTCCAACCGCCTCATCGATGTCAAACCCCTTTTCACCCGGCTCAAGGTTAGAGACTGCGGGCGCAACGGTTGGATCAAGGCAATCCAGATCGAAGGTGATGTAAACCGGCCGGTCGCCCAGCACCTCTTTGGTTTGGGCTACAACGTCCTCCAGCCCACGCTGACGAAATTCGCGCATTGTGACGATGTTGTAGCCATAGTCGTAAGAAGGCTGCAGCCAGTCCAGACTGCGTGGATGGCCCCGCAAGCCGATCTGCATCGAACGGGTCGGATCCACCTGCCCCTGATCGGCCAGATAAGCCCCCCAGTGTGCCGCTGATTTCTTGGCCCCCAGGAAGTGGTCAACCTTGGTAAAAACATCCGTGTGGGCGTCCAGATGCAGGAAACTGACAGGTTCTCCGCCTGCCAGTTTTCCACATCCCAAAGCCTGTACTATCCCACCAGTGATGGAGTGATCTCCGCCGACAGAAACCGGGCGTGCACCGGCCGCGTCGATGTCCTTGTAGAATTCGGTGATCCGTTCAATGCAATCCTCATTGTCGTTCGCCTTCGGGAACGGCACATCCCCCACATCGGCAATCCGCGCGCTGTTCCATGGGTCGATCTCGAAAACTGAATGCACCCTGCGCTGAACGGCCGAGACGTGCCGCAAGGCGCGTGGGCCCAAATGCTGGTCCCTCTCGGTCGTGCCGTTTCCGGTTGAGTGCGGCACGCCTGCCAATGCAATGTCCTGCCCCTTGGGCCCGACATTGGGGCAACGAAACAGAGTAGGCACGCCCCACCAATACAGATTGTCCATCATGGACTGTTCGTAGCGATCGGCCATTGTTTTCTCCGGTCAATGAAAAACGCCCCCGGAAAGAACCGGGGGCGCAGATGGTTAGATTTTCTCGTCTTCTCGCCGGAATGCGCCTTGCACGATCCTGTCCATGACCATGGCGAGGAACAGAATTGCGAAGCCGCCCAGCAGGCCCGGCCCCTTGGCGGCATATTGCAGTGCCTCCAGGATTTCTTTGCCCAAGCCGCCACCACCTATCAGCGAGATGATTACGACCATGGACAGACACATCAGAATTGTCTGGTTCACACCTGTCATGATCGATGGCAATGCCAGCGGGATTTCAACATCTTTCAGCAACTGCCATTTCGAGGCCCCAAAGGCGACGGCGGCTTCCTTGATGCTCTCCGGAACCCCACGCATGCCCAGTGCCGTCAGTCGAATAACCGGCGGCATTCCGAAGATGATCGTGGCCAGAATGCCCGGCGGGTTGCCGGTGCCAAAGAAGGCAATGATCGGGATAAGGTAAACGAAGGCCGGAAGGGTCTGCATCAAGTCCAGCACCGGTTCCGCCGCGCGATAAGCGCGCTTAGACTTGCCAAACCAGATACCCAGCGGAATGCCGAAGACAACGCAGAGCAACACCGCCGCACCCACCAGCGCAACGGTTTCCATCGCTACGTCCCAATATCCCAGCAAAGCGATATAGGCCAACGAAGCTGCGGTGAAGATGGCAACCCTTGGTCCCGCCGCGCGCCATGCGGTCACACAGATGACCAGCATGACAACTGGCCAAGGTGAGCCGATAAGTGCCACTGTCAACGCATCAAGAACAGAACGCACACCGGCTACTATCCCGTCGAAGACGTCGCCCCCTGCTGCAGCGGCCGCGTCTATCTTTTCTTCCATCCAGCCAGCCAGGTTTGAGAACAACGTGCCGTTGCCCTCTCCCAATATCATCGCGGATACCTGCTGCTCGGGGAAAGCATCCAGCAAAGGAAGCGACGCGTTTACGGTGAACTTGTAAACGATCAAGGGACCAATGGCGGCGACAAGGATTGCGCCCAAAACCGTGTTTCGGGTCGAGCGTCCGCTTTCCGTGCTGCCCGGGTCGATACGCCAGTTTGAATACTGTTTTTCGTAGACTCGGTCGGCATACAAACCCTGAACCACCTTGAAAACCAGCAACATCAGCAACCCGGTGATAAGAATACCCGTGGCCTCGGACTGGGCAGCAGCGGCCCTTTCCAAGCTGGTATCAGCCGCTTTCTGAATGTTCTCAGCCAGCTTGGTGAACCGATCGATATCCGCCTTTTCAGTTGCGTCCGCCGCTCGGGCCAGCAGTTCGGCTGCGCGCTCTTGCTGACGGGCGGCACGCTCTGCAAAGTCTGCACCCGGATTGCCCCACGCGCCTCTGCCGATTTGGACCCACGCGATGATCTCGAGGATCAGAAACGTCCAGAACATGCCCCAAATGGCCCGTGACGCGGACCAGAACGGCCCCAGCACCGCCGCCCACGTGTTGAACGTGTTGGGAATTGCACTGGTAGCGTCGTGGATTTTGTGAAAGGCGTTGACGTAATAGGCTCCGTTCGGACCAGCGAACTTCTTGATGGAAATATCAAGAGCCTCGCGATCAACCTCGATGTCAGAGGCGGCCGTTACTTTAAGCTCAGAAGTTGCGTCAGTCATTTTTGCCCCCCTGAATACCACGCAACAGGCGTGGCTTGGTCACGACACCCACGTCACTGCCCGCATCCGTTATGACGACCGGCAATTCCGAATTCACGGCCAGATCGATCAGTTGGTCCAGATCCGCGCCTTCGTCCGCCCTGGGCGCACCGTCGAGTGGCCCTGAATAGCTGTCCATCGGTTCCATGATGGAATGCGCTTTGACCAGTTTGAGCTTGGAGATGCCCTGAACAAATTCGCGCACGTAATCGTCGGATGGGTTCATGACGATATCCTCCGGCGTGCCGATCTGTACGATCACCCCATCTTTCATGATCGCAATTCGGTGACCTATGCGAATGGCTTCATCCAGATCATGAGTGATGAACAGCGTGGTCTTTTTTAGCTGCGCTACAAGCGCCTTGAACTGGTCCTGCAACTGCAGGCGGATCAAAGGGTCAAGGGCGGAAAAGGGTTCATCCATCAACAGGATTTCGGGGTCCGACGCCAGCGCCCGCGCGATCCCCACGCGTTGCTGCATCCCGCCGGAAAGCTCCTTGGGCAGGCGGTCCTCATAACCCGTTAGGTTTACCAGGCTCAAAGCGTGATCCGAAACAGCCCAACGTTTGGATTTCGGGACCTTTCTGATCTCCAGGGGGTAAGCCACGTTATCGCGGACGGAACGATGAGGCATAAGCGCCATATGTTGAAAGACCATGCCGATTTGCTGGGCGCGAATGCGGCGCAATTCGGATTCCGATAGTTTCGATACATCGTGACCCAGGATTTCGATCCGGCCGGCCGTCGGCTCGATCAATCTGTTCACGTGTCGTACCAACGTGGACTTGCCCGAACCGGACAACCCCATGATGCAGAAGATTTCGCCACGCGGCACTTCGAATGTGGCACCCTGAACACCGACAACGCAGTTGAACCGTTCCAAAACTTCCGGCTTGCCGATTCCTTCGTCTCGGACAGCTTGCATTGCCTCTTCAGCACGTGCGCCGAAGATCTTCCAAACGTTTTCCAGTTTTACGACAGGTTCGTCCATTTATCCCCCACAGGGCATAGCCCTGCCCAACAGAAAAAAGGCCGCCGCGATTTTCCGCGACGGCCTGCAAGGTCGTAGTTTAGTTGGTTAGCCAGCCGATCACGGTATCTTCGTTCTCTGCCACCCACTGCTTGGCAAAATCCGCGGCTTCGACGTTGTCTACAGCCAGAGCCTTGCCCATCGCGCTCAGATCATCTCCTGACATCTGATAGTTGCTGAACAGAGCGGCCACTTCAGGATAACTCTCTTCCAGCTCTTTCGCGTAGTGCAGGTGAAGAGTTGCGCCGTTCCAGGCCGTGGACGCTTCGGATTTCGACAGCCAATCCGGGTCATCGGTGGGCTGAACAATTGTCCAGGTGGCAGGGTCATGAGCCGGCTCTTCAAGAACCGTCAGGTCTTGGGTCACGAAGATATAGTGGGGGCTGTAGCAGAACCCGATCCACGGATCGCCCGCCTTGGTCGCGTTTGCCAGGTTGGCATAGGCGATGGTTTCCTCGTATTCCGTCAGGTCGAATATCTGATCATAGCCATAAGATTTGGCCCGAATCTTCTCGACAACGGTCGAAGCCCAGCCCGGAGCACCGATCCAGACCTCAGGCGTACCATTCCCGTCTGTATCGAAGATCGCCATCTTGTCCGGGTCACTCAGGTCGTCAATTGACTTGATGTCATGCTGTTCAGCGATGTAGGTCGGGACACACATGCCCTGCTCGGCCTGAACCGGGTTTTGGTTCATGACAACCGTGCCATTTTCTTTGACATATGTGTCATGCAGGTTTTGCTGGTTGGGCATCCACACTTCTGGGTGGACGTGCATCGAGCCGCTGTCCATGGCTTCGAAGACAATCGGATTCGTGCCGTTTTGCAGTTCCACGTCCAGACCAAGGTTTTCTTCGATCACCACCTCAAGAATATGTGCCGTGGCATTCACCGAGGCCCAGTTCGGCACACCGATCACGATATCTGCGGCCATAGCCGGGCCGGCAATCGCGACCGAAGCACTTCCTAGTAGCGTTGCAATTCTTTTCATCTGGTATCTCCATATTGGGAAACTTCCGCGCTTGTTTTTCTCACCCTTTCGGACGGTGGTGCGCTTGGAATTTTTTTCGGGAAGGTCGCGCCTTCCGGTCCTTTTTGGCCAGCGAAACTTGAGGCTGACATAGCCACAAAAGTGAAGCACGCGAGCGCGCTGCCCATCAAGAGATACGTTATTCTAGTTCCTGTATTGGAAATTATCGCAAAATAGTTTCGACTATTTAGGATTCGCAAGTAATGTTACGAGTAACCCGAAGCCGGCTTTTGTATGTCACACAGAACACATCGAACGCTGTTTTAAGGCAAATATGAGCGCCTTGGCAGCCACAGCAGAGCGGGTCTGCAACTCGGTTTAGAACGCGGGCACCTCTCGCCACGCATCGCGTCATGGTGCTGGACCTTGGCTTTGACGTTGGGCAGCATCTTACCTTCGCGGATTGCGGTCACCGGGTTCTCGCCGGGGCGAATGCCGTTGGACTTCGCCACGTCGAGTACCGTCCTTTTCCGCAGCGACAGTCGCTTGCGGTTTCGTGTTTCTCGGTCCAGATGGGCGACAGGCACATCAGCACTTCGGGCTGATCAATGCTGCCCACAGGCATGCGTCCGATTTTGGGGACCGCATAATAGCGCAAAGTGTTGAGCCATTGCTGGCCATGCTTGGCATTCTTCCATGTTGGCAGGCGGCCAACGTGAACCAGCCGGCTGAGTTCTTCAAAAGTTGGAATTTCGCGCTTGGCGTTGAAGCGCGGGATCCACCGCGCTTTCGCTATTCGCCGCAATTCGATGGCTCGTTCTCGAGCCTGTTTCAGTGCGACGACATCCGCGCCGCCTAAACCTAAGTCCGTTCGAAGCGGCGCGCCCGTGCGGTTCTATGCCCTTTGACCGAAACACGTACGATCCAACACCGTGCGCCCGATGGATCTACAACAAGATACAAGCCAGAACCGTCACCGTGTCGTCCCGGACCAAGATTATCTACCAGCTTCTTTGCCAGTATTCCGCTGAGCGCCGACATGAAACTACGACAAAAAATACCACTTAATGAAAGTATACTGGTGTCATTGGCGAAAATTCAATGAAACCCGCTAGCGCGGATACAATCATATAACGCAAAGGTTCTAGCGACCTAGTGTTGTTCAACAAAATTCAGGGAAATCACCAAGTGGCGGACCGAGGAGGATTCGAACCCCCGACCCCTTGATTCGTAGTCAAGTACTCTATCCAGCTGAGCTATCGGTCCGCGTTGGTGAGGCGGTATTTAGACCCAGGTCCGGGGACGTGCAAGTCGATTCTCAAAAAAACTTTCAAAAAGTCCGGTCGCCGCGTGGCAGGCTTATTTCAAAGGTGGTTCCGTCAGGACCTGTGTGCTTCAGCACCAGATCCCCGCCATGTCCGCGCACCAGTTCCTGCGATATCGCGAGGCCCAAGCCCGAACCTCCTTTGCGGACGCCGCCCTGAAACGGGGTAAACAGGTTTTCCCGCGCTTTCGGGGGCAGGCCCGGACCGTTGTCGCGGATTTCAACGCACCAGCTGTCGTCGTCTTCACGGCCTTCTACCGTGATCTTCCCGGGTTTGCCCGAGGCGACAAGCGCCTGACGGGCGTTGCGGACAAGATTCATCATGACCCGGAACATCTGCTCGGGGTCGGCGCGGGCGATCAGGTCCTGCGGCAGGTTATTGACAATTTCCACGCAAGAATCGGCAACCGCCAGCCTTTCACTGGCCACAACATCTTCACCGACATCGCGCAACCGGACCATGGTCAATGTGGGTGCCGGTTCCTCGGCGCGGCCAAATGCCAGCGTGCTTTCACATAAGGACACCGCACGGGTGATCGAATTCACCAGCTTGGGGGCCAGACGCCGAACCACCGGATCGTCACTGGCTTCGATGCGGTCCGTGAACAATTGTGCCGAGGTCAGGATGTTGCGCAAATCGTGACTGACCTTGGCCACGGCCCCACCCAACTGAGCCAAGCGTTCACGCTGTTTCAGGGCCTGCGTCAGTTCCTTCTGCAACATTTGCAGGGCCTCCTCGGCTTCCCTGAGTTCCGTCACCCGGGAATCCGGCGAGATGATGCCGCGCGCATCCTCAGGTGCGCTGGCATAGCGCTGCATGTATCCGACCACGCTTTTGATCGGGCGCACCAGAACGACACGCACCGCAAGAAACAGAAAAAAAGCGGTGATGATAGAGATCACGAAGGACAGCCCCAGAATTCGCAGGCCGTAGTCCGTCATCGCCATGCGCAGCGGCGCGCTGTCGATCGTCACTTCGATCAGCAGCCCGGCACCCTTGACCGGCTCGCCTATCACTCGGATGACTTCGTTTTCCGGAGTGAACAGCCGGGCCATCGCGTCCCGGATCAGAACCCAAGGGCTCGCGTCGCGCAGATCGTACGTCTTGGTGATCGGCTCGGGGATCGGTGAGGACAGCATCAGCTGACGCACCTCGTCACGCCGCAACACCACATTGTAGACGCCCGCATTGGCCAGAAGTTCGGCCTCCAGATCTTCGGCCAGCATGTCATCAGCCAGCAACGCCAGCGAGGCGATCTGGGCCCGTTCAAGCCGGTTCAGCAGGAAATCTTCGCGGAACCGCGCAATCGATGGCACAAAGATCAGCACCTCGGCCAACATCACGAAGACCGTCGTCAGGATCAGAAATCGGCCCGACAGCGAGTTCAATATGCGCTCCTTTCCCGGTCAGGGGATCCAGCGCTGGACGAACCTGACCACTCGTTTAACTGCCTGATTCTCAAACAGCCTTGGCGAGAAATAAGCGCCCGCCGCGCGTTTGTTAAGCTCTCCGATCGTCGGATAGGGGGACACCATCGCGGCGACCTGACCCATCTTCAGATTATTGGCCAGGGCCAGCGACCACAAGTTGATCAGTTCGCCCGCCTGATGACCCACGATTGTAACACCCACGGGCCGGCCTTTTACGACCATGACCTTAATGAAGCCTTTCGTTTTCCGCTGGGAAATCGCCCTGTCATTGTGATGATAGTCAAAACGGGCGACCTCGACCTTGTCACCATGGTGTGCATGCGCCTGCGCTTCGGTCAGGCCAACCTGCGCCAGTTCCGGATCAGTATAGGTGGCCCACGGGATATGCGCCGTCTTCGCCTTGGACGGCAGGCCGAACAGCGCCGAGCGGATGACAATCCCTGCCTGATACCCGGCTACATGGGTGAATTGCAGCCCACCGGCGACGTCACCGATGGCATAGACCTTGCGATTGGTGGTCCGCAACGCCTCGTTAACCTTGACCCCGGTAGGGGACAGTTCGATCCCGGCGGCTTCAAGGTTCAGGCGGTCTGTGTTTGCCTTGCGCCCCGCCGCCAGCAACAGATGCGAGCCCGAGAAGACGTCACCATTCTCGGTCACTACCTCAATCGTGCCAGCGTTGCCCCTGATCTGCGCGACCAATGCCGTTTCGTGAATCACCACGCCTTCCGCCCGCAAAGTCTCCAAAACAACCTCGGCCGCTTCAGGGTCATCCTTGCCCAGTGCTGTCATCCCTTCGATCACAGTGACTTTGCATCCCAGCCGAATATGGGCCTGCGCCATTTCCATGCCGATGGGCCCGCCGCCGATGATCAGAAGGTGATCGGGCTTGTCGCGCAGGTCAAAGATGGTCTCGTTGGTGAAATACGGCACCTGATCCAACCCGGGGATCGGCGGCACCAGGGGGGAAGAACCCGTTGCGATCACCACACGCCGCGCAGTGATCAGGTGACCACCCGCCTGCACATGGGTCGGAGAAACAAAACTGCCATATTCGCGGATAACTTTGACGCCAAAGCCCTCGAACCGCTCCTGGCTGTCCATCGGTTCGATCTGGGCGATAACGTCCCGGACGTGATCCTTGGCCGCAGCATAATCCACCTGCGGAGCCACATCCGCCACGCCCAGCACCGAGGCATGGGCCTGCGCATGGGCTGCGTTGGCGCTGGCAATCAGGGCTTTGGACGGAACACATCCGAAGTTCAGGCAATCGCCGCCCATCTTGTGGCCTTCCAGCAGGATGACGTTTGCCCCCATCTGGCTGGCCCCTGCGGCCAAGGACAACCCCCCTGACCCGGCTCCGATCACCAGGATATCGGCATTCAGATCTTGCATGAATCAGGCGTCCTTTCGGCCTCGAACGGATTTGATGACAATCGGCAAAGCGGCCAGCACACACAAGCCGATGATGGGACCTATGACAAAGGGTTCCCACAGCAGCGAAACGTCAGGCGTCTCGCCCCGGTCGAACACACCGCCCAGCCCCACGCCGATCCAGGTGTACACAATCCCTCCGGGGATAATGCCCAGCGCCGTAGTGATCAGAAAATTGCGGAATTTCACGCCCACCAGAGCGGGCACAAGGTTGGCCACGAAAAACGGCACGACGGGTACAAGGCGCAGCAGAAAAAGCACCGGAATTTCATTCTCGCGCAAATTGTCCTTGAGCTTTTTGATGCTGCCCTCCGAAGATTCGAGGCGGGCCGTCAGGGCTTCGCCCAACCCCCAGCGCGCGGCCAGAAAGATCACCGATGCACCGACCGTGGCCGCAAATACGTTAAAGACGGTTCCGGCGATTAGTCCGAACAGGAACCCGCCCGTCATCGAGGCCACCGCCGCACCCGGCAAAGAAAATGCCACGATGACGATGTAAATCGTCACGAAAGCACCGGCCATTGCCCAGTAATTGGCGTCACGCCACGCCAAAAGCGCCTCGCGGTTGTCGCGCAGAGTTTCGAACGTCAGATAGTCGCCCAGTGTGAAAAACCCCACCGCTGCAACGGTAAGAATCACCAGCAACGGAATATGTCGCGCAAGCCCTCTGCGCGGGGCCTGAGTTGCATCACTCATGTGGCTGTCCGGTTTCGTGTGTTTCATTCTGCAAACAACATGCGCCGCATGGCGCCTCGGCAACAGGGGCCTCACGCTGCCTTGATGTTTTTGTCCGGGAATGTGAGGGTTTGGGGCCGCTGACCTGTCTTTTTGAAACCTTTTCACGGGCTGGGTTACAGAATTGTTGCAAAAGCCGCCAAAACCCCCACCTTGGGGTTTGACTTACCCCCCGCTACCCAGTAGAGGACGGGCTTCGAACACCACGGGCAGGCGAATCCGCGCCGCACCCGACCGCATAGATTGGAGACGGAGCGATGAAACGCACCTATCAGCCTTCGAACCTGGTTCGCAAACGCCGCCACGGTTTCCGCGCGCGCATGGCCACAAAGGCCGGCCGCAAGATCCTGAATGCGCGCCGCGCACGTGGCCGCAAGTCGCTGAGCGCGTAAACCGCTCGACCTGTCAGGTTATGAACATGACGCCGCCGGAGGCCCCTCGTGGATGGTAAGGACCAGCCCGGGGAAACGCCCCCGGCGGCGTCCGTTTGCGCGCCTGAAACTCTGACCATTCTCAGGAAACGATCCGATTTCCTGAAAGCCGCGCGCGCGCGCAGGCAGGGCACATCCTCGATGATGGTGCAGGGCCGCAAACGCGCGCCTGACGAAGCGACCGGAATTCGCGTCGGGTTCACCTGTTCAAAGAAGGTCGGCAATGCCGTTGCCCGCAATCGCGCCAAGCGGCGTTTGCGCGAGGCCGCCCGCGCTGTGCTGCCCGTCAGTGGGCTTGATGGGTGGGACTATGTACTGGTCGGTCGCGCCGAAGTGACCGCCGCGCGCCCGTTTGACGCCCTTCTGGATGACCTCCGCTATGCGCTGCGCAAAATCCACGGCGGGCGGAAATGACCCTGTTCTCTCATATCCTTGCCCTGCCTGTCAGGGCTTATCGGCTGGTTTTCAGCCCCTGGGTCGGGTTCAACTGCCGCTATCAGCCCACGTGTTCGGCCTATGCGCTTGAAGCATTGGAAAAACACGGTGCGATCAAGGGCGCGTGGCTGGCCGCCCGACGGATTGGCCGATGCCACCCTTGGGGCGGTGACGGCTACGATCCCGTGCCGGAACGCCCTGACGAGCAGAGCAGAACTTAATGACCCCCGGTCAGACTTGACCCGGTTGAACCTGCGCTCAACATTCGGATCAGTCCAACCCGAGGTTCTGATGCCACCAGACGCACGCCGCACTCTGCCCACGCACACCGTCCACAACCAACCGCAAATTCGTGGTGACATTGACCTGTGGGCCTGCGACCCGGTGCTTCTAGACACGGTGGACATGTCCGGCGCGCGCGCAGTGCCTTTGGCGGCTTTCGGCGAAACACTTGGACGTGCCGAAACACGAGAGTTGGGGCGCGAAGCCAACCGACAGCCGCCCGAACTCCGGGTATTCGATCAGGGCGGTCGGCGTCTGGACGAGGTGCGGTTTCACCCCGCTTACCACCAGATGATGCAGATCAGCCAGTCCGCCGGTTACGCCGCAATGGCCTGGGACGGTCAGCCGGGTGGGCACGCCACCCACGCAGCCATGGTCTACTTGGCGGGACAGGTCGAGCCGGGTCATTGTTGCCCGATGACCATGACCTATGCGGCAATCCCGGCGCTTGAGGTCAATCAGCAGATCGCCTCGGTCTGGCGCCCAAAACTCATGGCCCACAGCTATGATCCGTCGACGCGTCCGATCGACCAAAAAGCCTGCGCCACGTTGGGTATGGCTATGACTGAGAAACAGGGTGGCTCGGACGTACGCACCAATACCACCATTGCCACCCGCGATGGCCATCACTGGCGTCTGCGCGGTCACAAATGGTTCTGCTCGGCCCCGATGTCGGATGGCTTCCTGACGCTGGCGCAGACGCCGGGTGGGCTGACCTGTTTCCTTGTTCCCCGCTGGTTGGAGGGCGAGCGCAACGCGATCCATCTGATGCGTCTGAAGGATAAGCTGGGCAACAGATCCAACGCCTCTGCCGAAATCGAATACCACGACGCGCTGGCCTATCAGCTGGGCGACGTAGGCGCTGGCGTGCAGACCATCATCGAAATGGTGCACCACACCCGGCTGGGCACTGCCATGGCTCCGGCCGGACTGATGCGTGCCGCCCTGTCCGAGGCACATCATTGGGTCAGCCACCGAACCGCGTTTCAGCGCCGTCTGATCGACCAGCCCCTGATGCGCGCCGTGCTGGCCGACCTGGCACTGGATTGGGAGAGCGCTCTGACGTTGGGGATGCGGGTTGCGAAGGCATTCGAAGGCAGGTCGCCCGAAGACAGGTCCTTTGCCCGCATCAGCGTCGCACTGGCCAAATTCCTGAACAACAAGCGCTGTCCGGTTGTCGTGGTCGAGGCGATGGAGGTGCTGGGCGGCACGGGCTATGTCGAGGATACCCCTCTGCCCCTGCTCTATCGGGAAGCCCCGCTAAACAGCATTTGGGAGGGGTCAGGCAACGTGATCTGCCTCGACATTCTGCGCACCCTGATCAGAGAACCGCTGGCCGCAGAGGTACTGCAAGCCGAGTTGGACGCCGCAAGAGGTGCAGACCGGGGCTATGACGCAGCGTTGAAGGCGCATCGCGACCGTTGGCCCGACCTGCCACCCGAGGCAGAGGCACGGTGGTTCGCCGAGCGTACAGCACTTTTGTTGGCGGCGGCGCAGTTGGTGCGACATGCCCCTGGCGCGGTTGCCGACGGGTTTATTGCCACGCGCCTGTCAGGTGAAAGCGGTCGCATCCCGGGATCGGTCACAGGACTGGACACCGACGCCCTGCTGGCGCGTCTGGGCTGACCCGCCCACTTGCCCGGTTGCCGCAACTGCTGTAGGGGCAGCCCATGTTTGACGAAGCTGACGATATCCACCCGCTTTTTGCTGGTGCGCCCTCGACGACCGAGTTCAAAAAGCTGCGCAAGCGCATCGTGCGCCAGACCCGTGAGGCCATTGAGCATTACGGGATGGTGGACCCGTCCGCCCATGACAAGGATGGCAAACCGCCCCGCTGGCTGATTTGCCTGTCAGGCGGCAAGGACAGCTATACCCTTCTTGCGGTTCTCCACGAGTTGAAATGGCGCGGACTGCTGCCGGTCGACCTTCTGGCCTGCAATCTGGATCAGGGTCAGCCGGGTTTTCCCGCCACCGTTCTACCCGAGTTTCTCGAACGAATGGGTGTTCCGCACCGCATCGAATATCAGGACACCTATTCCGTCGTGATGGACAAGGTTCCGCAGGGCCGCACCTATTGCGCACTGTGTTCACGCCTGCGCCGTGGAAACCTGTATCGCATCGCCCGGGAAGAGGGCTGCTCGGCCGTGGTACTGGGTCATCACCGTGACGACATCCTCGAAACCTTCTTCATGAACCTCTTCCACGGCGGGCGTCTGGCCACCATGCCGCCTAAACTTGTGAATGAAGAGGGCGACCTGTTCGTTTTCCGCCCCCTCGCCCATGTGGCCGAGGCCGATTGCGCGAAATTCGCAACCGCCATGAACTATCCCATCATCCCCTGTGACCTCTGCGGCAGTCAGGACGGCTTGCAGCGCCAACAGGTGAAACAGATTCTCGATCAGTGGGAAAAGAACAGCCCCGGCCGGCGTCAGGTGATGTTCCGGGCCCTGACAAACGCGCGGCCCTCGCATCTGCTGGACCCGAAATTGTTCGATTTCGCGAATCTTTCGCTTGATCCGGGTCAAAAAAACGAAAAATCGGACGAAATTCCGCGTCTGCGTTAACGACTGACTCAGTTTGGTTTCCTACGGTTGGGCTTGCGCGCTGAGTCCAAGCTGAAGGCCGTTAGAACCAATGCGGAACCGATTAATCTTTAAACGAGTCCTCAACACGATTGTCGCGGGCCTGAACGGCCCTTCCGCACTGGCCTTCATACCGGCACTCAGCCTTGCAGCCTTCTGGATCGGCGGAGAGCAAGTGCTGTTGATCGTCGCATTGGGCTTGCCCCTGATCCATGCCGGAGCGAGCGCTGCAAATATCTGGCCTGCAATTGGGAATTCACTTCGCGACAACTCTGGCGGGATGATGCCGGAACAGGTGTTTCGTACCAGGTTGGGGAACCTGCTGGATGGCGCGAGGAAAAATATGGAAAGCTCGGCCTGTTTCGTGATTTCACTGGATGACTATGGGTCGCTGCTAGACCTGCACGGGCAGGCGGCGGCCGCCCATATCGCCGAACTGGCCTGCAGCCGGACCTTGTCCACGATCCGGTCCTAGGACATCGTGACCCGGGACGGCAGAGACAAAATCGCTTTGGGTCTTGGGGCATCTCCGCATCTTGACCTGGAATCCTGCATTCAGATGTCCGGCCGCATCCAAACTGCTATCGAAGAACCGATCATGCTGAATGGTGCCGGGCTTTGCGTCTCGTGCTCGATCGGGTTTTGCCTGATGCCTCATGACTTCGACGGTGACGCAACCGACGGGATCGAGGCGGCGAACGCCGCACTTGCCGAAGCACAAAGAAACGGCCCTTCGACCATTCGGGCCTATTCCGTCGAAACGCGCCGCCGGTCCCGGATCCGCACAAACCTGCGCAAGGATTTCGAGGCAGCGTTGGACAATGGTGAAATTCGCCCCTGGTTTCAGCCTCAAATCTCGACAGACACAGGGCGCGTCACAGGTTTTGAGGCACTGGCCCGGTGGGAGCATCCGCAAAAAGGTGTGTTGGGCCCGCAGGTGTTTCTACCCTTCGCCCAGCAGGCGGAACTGATGGAACGGCTGGGCCATGCGATGTGCCACCATGCGTTTACTGCCATGCAGGCCTGGGACCGGGCTGGCGTTGTGGTTCCTCGGATCGGTATCAATTTCTCGTCCGATGAACTCCGCGACCCGGGGCTCATGGATCGCCTGAAATGGGAACTGGACCAGTTTGACCTGACACCGGACAGGCTTGCGGTCGAAATCCTCGAAACGGTATTTGCCAAACGCCCCGATGACGTCATCACCCGCAATGTGACCGGAATGGCCGCGCTGGGATGCTGTATCGATCTGGATGATTTCGGCACCGGTCATGCCTCGATCGCGTCCATTAAGCGCTTTGATGTTTCGCGGATCAAGATCGACCGGTCCTTTGTGACAAAATCCGATCGGGATCCCGGTCAGCAACAATTGGCCAGTGCCATCCTGACGATGGCGGAACGGCTTAACCTGGAAACACTGGCCGAAGGGGTGGAAACCCCGGGCGAGCATGCCCTGATGGCGCAGCTTGGCTGCAATCATGTGCAGGGGTTCGGAATTGGCAAACCGATGCCACTCGAGCAGACGCTCGACTGGATCGCTTCGCACCGCGCAAAAGTGAACAAGGTTCCCGGGATTGGACGGCAAACCGGATGAAATCCGGGATTTTGCAAGGCGCAATCCCTTCCGGTGGCAAATTGACGGGCGATTCCACTTGACCTTTGGGGCTGCACTCTGTTGAACACCTCCGGTGTGTTTCCCAGCTCAAGGTGGCTGTCCCAGATGGACGATCAGAACAAGAATCTCATCCTCGCAACCGCGCTCAGCTTTCTGGTGATCCTCGTCTGGTTCGTCCTTTTCCCACCCCCGGAACAGGCACCGACACCGGATCAGGTGGAAGTCAGCGCCTCCGAGGGCAGTGAGCTTCAGACTCCGAGCGCAGCGGGTGACACAGCCGTCGGCGATGCATCTGCTGTCACAGAAGAAGCACAAGCCGAAGCCGAGGCCCCGCGCATTCAGATCGACACGCCTCGCCTGTCTGGCAGCATGTCCCTGGCCGGCGGGCGCATCGATGAGCTGTTTCTGAAAGACTACAAGGTCTCGATCGAAGCAGGCGCCCCGATCGTCGAGCTGCTTTCGCCCGTCGGGTCCGATTCTGCCTATTACGCCTTGTATGGCTGGGCGCCCGGGGCGGGCGTTGCCGGCGCGGATGTCCCTGGGCCGAACACGCTCTGGTCGACTGAACAAGGCGACACGCTTACCGTCGACAGCCCGGTCACACTGGTCTGGGACAACGGTAAGGGCCTGATCTTCCGACGCACCGTGTCGGTTGATGAAGACTACATGTTCTCGGTCACGCAATCGGTCGAGAATACCACGCAGTCCGAAGTTGGCATGGCGCCCTATGGCATTTTGGCGCGCCACGGGATGGGTGAGGATGGTGACCTGCCGGGCCTGAAGAACTTCTTTATCCTGCACGAAGGCGTCATGGTCATGGCGGACGGCGTTCTGGACGAGATCGATTATGGCGATGTCCGCGACTTCGACATTGATCCGAATGAACGCGCGCAAGCCGAAGTCTTTCAGATCAAGGAAGGTGGCTGGGTCGGCTTTACGGATCACTACTGGATGACCACCCTGATCCCGGCTGAAGGTTCGGCCTTCAAGGCGGCGGCAAAATACGACGCGCGCCGCAAGATTTATCAAACCGAAACCGTGCTGCCGACCCTGTCCGTTGCGCCCGGCGCGACCGAGGAAGTCACCACCCGCCTGTTTGCAGGCGCCAAGGAATGGGAAACCATCCGCGAGTATCAGGCGGAAGGTGTGCAGAAGTTCGTGGACAGCATCGATTGGGGCTGGTTCTACTTCCTGACCAAGCCGATCTTCTGGCTGCTGCACAATATCAATGTGCTGATCGGCAATATGGGCTGGTCGATCATCGGCCTGACCCTGATCATCAAGGCGATCCTGTTCCCGCTGGCGTTCAAGTCCTACGTCTCGATGGCCAAGATGAAGGAACTTCAGCCGCAGATGGAGGCCCTGAAAGAGGCTGCCGGCGACGATCGTCAGAAGATGCAGCAGGGCATGATGGAGCTGTACAAAAAGGAAAAGGTGAACCCGGCCGCTGGCTGTTTGCCGATCCTGATGCAGATCCCGATCTTCTTCTCGCTGTATAAAGTGATCTTTGTCACCATTGAACTGCGTCAGGCCCCCTGGTTTGGCCCATTCCAGGACCTCAGCGCGCCGGACCCGACCTCGATCTTCAACTTCTTTGGCTGGCTGCCCTGGGCCGGACCGCAGCCTGATACGCTGATGGCGCTGATTTTCATCGGTATCTTGCCACTGCTGCTGGGTATCTCGATGTGGCTGCAGCAGAAACTGAACCCGGCACCAACGGATGCGACACAGGCGATGATCTTTGCCTGGATGCCGTGGGTCTTCATGTTCATGCTGGGCGGGTTTGCCAGCGGCCTGGTGGTTTACTGGATTGCGAACAACACGATCACGTTCACGCAGCAGTACCTGATCATGCGCAGCCAGGGCTACACGCCGGACGTGTTCGGCAACATCAAGTCCGGGTTCAAGCGGACCCCGAAGACGGATGACAAATGAGCGGGTCTGTCACCAGCCTCTGGCGGCATCCAATCAAAAGTCACGGGCGGGAAAGCCTGAGTGATGTAACCGTGACCCCCGGGCAGACAATGCCCGGGGATCGCGTTTGGGCCGTCGCACACGAGGCGTCAAAAGCCGATGGTTCGGAATGGGCGCCCTGTGCCAATTTCAGCCGCTGCTCCAAAGCCCCGCAACTGGCGGCCATATCGGCCCGGATGAACGGCGGCACCGTGACGCTCAACCACCCGCGGCGCCCCGAGATCAGCTTCGATCCCGACACGCAGCAGGATGATTTTCTGGACTGGGTCAAACCGCTGATGCCCGTCGACAGGGCTGCGTCGGCACGGATTATCCGGGTTCCGGGACGGGGAATGACCGACAGTGACTTCCCCTCGATCAGCCTGTGCAATATGGCCTCGCACCGGGCGGTCGAGCAGAAGCTGGGGCAGGATCTATCCCTTGTCCGCTGGCGCGGCAACATCTGGTTCGACGGGCTGCCCCTGTGGGAAGAGTTTGACTGGCTGAACCGCGACATTCGCATCGGTCAGGGCGTTCTGCGCGTTCGGGAACGTATCACGCGCTGTCTGGCCACGACCGCCAACCCGGAAACCGGCACGCGGGATGCAGACACGCTGGGCGCCCTGAACGCTTGGGATCATCAGGATTTTGGCGTCTACGCCGAAGTTATCCAGGGCGGAGATATCCGTGTCGGCGACAAGGTAGAACCGGTATGAGCACGCTTCCTTTTCCAATGGCGGACGCGCCGGATGCGATTGCGCAGGAAACCGGGCGCAAGCTGTTTGCTGGCCCGTCCGAATTCGTCAAAGGCGTGGTTGCCATGGACGGCCTGCCCGCCCCCGACCGGCTTGAGGTGTGTTTTGCGGGCCGCTCGAACGTGGGGAAATCCAGCCTGATCAACGCGCTGACCGGGACCAAGGGATTGGCGCGCGCATCGAATACGCCCGGCCGCACGCAGGAGATCAACTTTTTCACGCAAGGGCCCGACCTCTATCTGGTTGACCTGCCCGGTTACGGTTATGCCAACGCGCCGGTCAAAGTAGTCGAGAAATGGCAGCGACTGCTGAAACAGTACCTCAGCGGACGTCAAACCCTGCGCCGCGCTTTTGTATTGATCGACTCGCGCCATGGAGTAAAACCTGTGGACGACGAGATCATGAAGCTGCTGGATACCAGCGCCGTGACCTTTCAATGCGTCATGACCAAGGCCGACAAGGTCAAGGCCAAGGAGCGTGAGAAGGTGCTGGATCAGGTCCGCACCGCGCTGTCTAAACACCCTGCCGCCTACCCCGAGATTGTGCTGACCTCCTCCGAGAAAGGGGACGGAATACCGACCCTGCGCTCGATCATTGCACATCTTGAGTAGCTTCGCCCTTGGCAGCACCGTCCAAAGGCCCTAACACGGTTCGCCAGAAGGACCTAAGCCATGAAGACACGAGACATGAACCGGGACTGGATTGCCACCGCCGCCACTCTGAATAGCGCACTGCCCTACCTGCAGCGGTATGACGGCGCGATCGTCGTGATCAAACTGGGCGGTCACGCCATGGGCAGCGACGAGGCGATGGAAAGCTTTGCCCGCGATGTCGTGCTAATGCGGCAGGTCGGGGTAAACCCGGTCATCGTGCATGGTGGCGGACCCATGATCAACGCGATGCTTGATCAGTTGGACATCCAGTCGGATTTCGTGAATGGCAAGCGGGTCACCGATAAGGCCACGGTCGAAGTCGTCGAGATGGTGCTGTCTGGCCTTGTCAACAAACGGATCGTGCAGGCCATCAACCGTCAGGGCGGAACGGCGGTCGGGCTGTCCGGCAAGGACGCCAATCTGATGGTTTGCGAGCAGACGGATTCCTCGTTGGGCTTCGTCGGCACACCATCCGAGATGAATCCCAAACTGCTGCATGATCTTTTCTCGCATGATGTAATCCCCGTGATTGCGCCGCTCGGAGCAGGCAAAGACGGTGAAACCTTCAACGTGAACGGCGATACCGCTGCCGGAGCCATCGCGTCGGCCCTGAAGGCGGATCGACTGTTGCTGCTGACCGATGTATCCGGCGTCAAGAATGCAGCCGGAGAGGTGGTAACCGAACTCAAAGCCGGACAGATCCGCGAGATGACCCGCGAAGGCACGATTGCCGGCGGCATGATCCCAAAAACGGAAACCGCTCTGGACGCGCTGCACAGTGGCGTTCGGGCGGTTGTCATCCTGGATGGCCGTGCCCCAAATGCCGTATTGCTGGAATTGTTCACCGAACACGGTGCGGGCTCTCTGATCCGGCCGGACTGACGCCTATGTGAATTTCCCGGTCTTGTCTCGGGCTTTAATATGCCTGAATGTGAATATATGGAGCACGAATCCATTATTCGGCTGGGAATTTTCCTTGGGCTTTTTGCGGTTTTCGCAATTGCCGAGACATTTGCACCCAGACGTTTGCTAGATTGCTCGAAACGACGGCGCTGGCAAACCAATCTTGCCATAACGCTTCTCAACACCCTGACGCTGAGGGTTATGGCAATCTGGGTCCCGTTGCTGGCCGTAGGGGCGGCGGTGGACGCCGGACATCACGGGATTGGGCTTTTTAACAGGACCGACTGGCCCGGATGGCTTGAAATTCTTCTGAGCGTGCTGATTCTGGACTATGCGATCTGGCTGCAGCATCTGGTGACACACAAGGTGCCGATCCTCTGGCGGCTGCACAGGGTGCATCACGCGGACAGGGACATGGATGTAACAACCGCCGTGCGATTTCATCCCATCGAAATCGCACTGTCCATGATACTGAAAATAGCGCTGGTTTATGCATTGGGTCCCAGTGCACTTGCCGTTGTTCTGTTCGAGGTTCTGTTGAACGGAACCGCGCTGTTCAATCACTCCAACATCAAACTCCCCCTTGCCGTGGACGCGGTGTTGCGTAGGGTTCTTGTGACGCCTGACATGCACCGGGTTCACCATTCGGTGCACAGGGAAGAACATGACAGCAATTACGGCTTTGCGCTGTCGGTCTGGGATCGATTGATGGGCACCTATGTGGCGCAGCCAGGTGACGGGCATGACAGGATGAAGGTGGGACTGCAATGGCGGGACGAACAACCAACCCGGCTGGGATGGAGCTTGACGCTGCCGTTTCGGCGCAAGTGACATACTCCGACGTGAGAGCAGCCGCTGATCGGTCGGGCCTGGTCGTGATGGGTGCGCAGCACCCCCGGCATAGCGGCGCCAAGCAGCTGGATGGCGGCACCCTGATCCTGCTGGGCGCGGCGCAGACATTCTGGCCGGTTTTGAAGGCGTCGCCCGAATGGGCGGATGGGCAGGCGGACCCGGTCGACAGATGGTCCTTGCGGGTTGTCGGCGCGATGGCTGGCGCGCTGGGTGCCACGCCGTACTATCCGTTCAGCGGGCCGCCCTACACACCGTTCATCGACTGGGCCTTGAAGTCCGGGCGCACGTTTCAAAGTCCGGTTGGCGCATTGGTGCATGACGCCGTCGGCATGATGATCTCGTTCCGCGGTGCGCTGCATTTTGTCGATGAGTTCCCGATACCTGCCGCCGAAGGGCCAAGCCCCTGCGCCACCTGCCATGCCCCCTGCACGTCGGCTTGCCCGGTTGGCGCTTTGTCCACCCACAGCTTCTACGACGTCAACACCTGCCATGCACACCTGACTACGCCAGAAGGCCAGACCTGCATGGCTGGCGGTTGTCTCGCGCGACTTGCCTGCCCGCTAAGTGCGGGTGCCGGGCGGCTGGCAGAACAATCTGCGCATCATATGAAGGCCTTTCACCCATCATGACCCGCACCCTGATCCTGACCCGTCACGCCAAGTCCAGTTGGGACAATCCGCTGAGCAACGACCATGATCGCCCGCTGAACAAGCGAGGGCGCAAATCAGCCCCGGTCGTCGGGAAATGGCTGTCACGAAACGCCTGGCTTCCGGATGAAGTTCTGAGTTCTTCGGCCACTCGGACCCGCGAAACCTGGGACAGGATGGGGCTGACTGCTGCCAGGACCAACTTCACCCGCGACCTGTATCTGGCCGATCCCGCTGAAATGATGAAGGTATTGCAACAGGCGACCGGACGCACCGTACTGTTGCTGGGTCATAATCCCGGTATTGCCGCCTTTGCGGATCAGATTGTGAAATACCCACCGGACCATGTGCGGTTCTACGACTATCCCACCTGCGCGACGACGGTTATTCGATTTGACATCAACACCTGGAGAGGCTTGCAGCGGCACAGCGGCAAGGTCCTGGGCTTCGCAATCCCGCGCGAACTTTTGAACTGAAAAAGGCGGGGCCAGACCCCGCCTTTTTCCGGATTTAATTGCAGGTTCAGTGCCCCAGAATCTGGCTGAGGAACAGCTTGGTCCGCTCGCTTTTGGGGTTATTGAAGAACTCTTCCGGTTCGTTCTGTTCCACGATCTGGCCGGCATCCATAAAGATCACGCGGTTGGCGACCTGACGGGCAAAGCCCATCTCGTGGGTCACACACAGCATGGTCATGCCTTCTTCGGCCAGCTCGATCATGGTGTCGAGCACCTCTTTGATCATCTCGGGGTCCAGCGCCGATGTCGGTTCATCGAACAACATGATCCGAGGCATCATGCACAGCGAGCGGGCAATCGCCACACGCTGCTGCTGACCACCGGACAGCTGGCCGGGATACTTGTCGGCCTGTTCCGGAATCTTGACCTTTTCCAGGAAATGCATCGCGCGCTCTTCGGCCTCTTTCTTGGGCGTCTTGCGCACCCAGATCGGGGCCAGCGTGCAGTTTTCCAGAATGGTCAGGTGCGGGAACAGGTTGAAGTGCTGGAACACCATGCCAACCTCGGACCGGATCTTGTCGATGTTCTTGAGGTCATTCGACAGAACGGTTCCATCCACAACGATCTTGCCCTGCTGGTGTTCCTCCAGCGCGTTCAGGCAGCGGATCAGGGTGGATTTGCCTGACCCCGAAGGCCCCGCGATCACGATCCGCTCGCCCTGATTGACGGTCAGATTGATGTCGCGCAGCACGTGGAAGGCCCCGTACCATTTGTTCATGTTGGTGATTTCGATGGCGACCTCGTCGCTCACCTGCATTTTCGATCGATCGATTTCACGGTCAATTGCAAGTTCAGACATGTGTTGAACTCCTTAACGATGGCCAGTCTGAAGCTTGCGCTCCAGATACATGGAATAACGGGACATGGAGAAGCAGACGACGAAGAACAAAACGCCGATAAAGGCAAACAGTTCCCAGTAGACGCCGTTCCACGCGGTATCGGCGCGGATGCCGTTGGTCAGGCCGATCACGTCGAACAGACCGATGATCGAAACCAGTGTCGTATCCTTGAAGATACCGATGAACGTGCTCACGATGCCCGGGATCGAGATTTTCAGCGCCTGCGGCATGATGATCAGCCGCTGCGCCTGCCAGTAGTTCAGCCCAAGACTGTCAGCCCCTTCGTACTGACCCCGCGGCAGCGCCGCCAGACCACCCCGGATCACCTCGGCCATATAAGCGGCCGAGAACAGAGTCATCATGATCATCACCCTCAGGATGATGTCAAAGTTGGTCCCCGGCGGCAGGAACAGGTTCAGCAGCAGCGAGGCCACGAACAGCAGGGTGATCAGCGGCACGCCCCGAATGAACTCGATAAAGCCCACGCAGAGGTATTTGACGATCATCAGATCAGACTGACGACCGAGCGCCAGCACGATGCCGATGGGAAGCGAGACGCCAATGGCCACAACACCCAGCAGGATCGCCAGCATGAAACCGCCAAAGTCGCGGCTTTCGACAGTCGCTATACCAATTGGAATGACAGAGTCGACCGCGTCAGCAACTGCGCCAGCAGCAAACAACCACCACAGAATGGGCAGCGCGACTGCAAGGATTAACGCCGTCAGGGACCCCGCCATTGGAAGCACAACCTTGTAGGCGAAATAACCGATTGCGAACCCGGCAGCGACCATCAGCGGTCCCCAGATCGACCCGCCCCACATCAGCCAAGGCAGCAGGAACGGATAAGCCGCCGTCACGATCAACAGCTTGCGCGGCACTTTGGTGAACAACACCGGCGCAATCGCAACCAACAACAGGATGAATGTCAGGTTCGGCCGGAAATAGGCCGGCCAGCTGCCCGATTCAGGCGGATTAGACCACGTTGCGTCCGGATGCGCCGGATAAGGTGGATAAAACCCGTACAGCAACTGCAGCCACCGGTCCTTGATCACGCCCCAGCAGGCATGGCCATGAGTATCGCCCCAGGTCGCCATCATGATCTCACGACATTCCGACAGGGAATTGGCGTTCCAAACGGATTCGAACGTCCAGGACAGAATGTTGGAGAGCACATAGTAGATGAAATACAGCGAGATGAGCGTCAGGATTGAGTTCAGCCAGCTTGAGAACAGGTTATGCCTAATCCATCCCAGCACACCGACCTCGGATGCAGGTGGTGTCTGTTCCGGCAACATTTCCGTGCGGACAAATGAAACATCACTCATATTACCGCTCCACCAGTTTGACACGGTTGTTGTACCAGTTCATCACCGCCGAAATGCTCAGCGAGATGGTCAGGTAGACCAGCATCAGCAGCAGAACGCATTCCAGCTCGCGGCCGGTCTGGTTCATGGTGATACCGCCCAGCGTCCCCGTGATGTCCATATATCCGACCGCGATCGCCAGCGACGAGTTCTTGGTCAGGTTCAGATAGTTCGAGATCATCGGCGGGATGATCACTCGCAACGCCTGCGGCAGGATCACCAGACGCATGGTCCGGCCCGGGCGCAGACCCAGTGCGGATGCGGCCTCGGTCTGACCCTTCGAGATGGCCAGAATACCGGCGCGAACGATCTCGGCGATGAAAGCCGCCGTGTACAGCGACAGGGCCAGCCACAGGGCGATCAGCGAGTTCCGTAGGTGGGTGCCGCCGGTGAAGTTAAAGCCCTTCAGCTCGGGATAGCCCAGGTGGAAGCCCAGCGCGCCCAGCAGGATGGCCGATGGCACGAACAGCAGGCCCAATTGGATGTACCAGATGGTCGGACGGTCACCGGTCTTTTCCTGCGTGGCATTGGCCCAGGCCGACACTTTGCGCATGGCAAAGATGCTGCCGCCAAGCACGATCAGGAAAGCGATCAGGTCCAGCGAGACGTCAAAACGCAGACTTGATGTCCCGAACAGGTGGATGTCGCCCAGGCTGCGCGAGAACAGAAACTCGGGGATGTAGACCCCGCGGTTGGTCACAGCAACAGTGCCGAATAGATCCATCGTGGCTTCTGGATTTTCACCCCGGAATGCGCGCGGCGCAGGCAGGCTTTCAATCAGGATCGCCATAGCGAACACGATCCAAAGCAGGACCGGAACGTTGCGGAACATTTCGACATAAACCGTCATAATCCGCGCGATCAGCCAGTTGTTCGACAGACGCAGAACACCAACCATGACACCGATGATTGTTGCCGTGATACAGCCCAGAACTGCAACAACCAGCGTGTTCAGCAGCCCGATAAAGGCCGCGCGCAGATGGGTATCCTGCGAGTCATATTCCAGCAGGCGCTGGTTGATGTCATAGCTGGCTGGTTCGGCGAAAAAGTCGAACCCGACTGTTCTGCCCAGCGTTTCGAGGTTCTGAATGGTGTTGTTAATAATCCAGGCTGCCAGAAGCATGAAACCGATCATAGCAATGACCTGAATGGTCGCAGATCGGTACCGCGTATCGTAAAGGAGCATGGACAGCCGGAACTGCTCCTTCGGCGGGTCAGTGAGAGTCGTCATGACCTATGTTTATCCCCGTGCATCCCGGTCTTTTGTCGGCAGAGTTGATCTCTGCTCGGACGTTTCCGGGCGTGTTTCTTATTGATTGAAAAAGGGCGCAGGTTGCCCTGCGCCCTTTTCCGTGGATTTTAGCGGAAAGGCGGTGCGTACAGCAGGCCACCTTCGATCCATTGTGCGTTCAGACCGCGTGCCAGGCCAATCGGGGTTTCCTCACCGATGTTCTTGGCAAAGATTTCGCCGTAGTTGCCGCCGACCTTGATGGCGCGACGGGCCCATTCAGCGTCCAGACCCAGCATTTCACCCAGAGTGCCTTCGCTGCCCAGCAGACGGTTCACTTCCGGATTGTCGGTTCCAGCGGACATTTCATCGATATTGGCCGATGTCACGCCCATTTCCTCGGCTGCGATCAGCGCGTTCAGAGTCCAGCGGACAACATCGCCCCACTCGTGGTCGCCATGACGAACCAGCGGACCCAGCGGCTCTTTCGAGATGATTTCCGGCAGGATCACGTGATCACCGGCATTCTCGAATGTGGCGCGGGTGGCAGCCAGACCCGATGCGTCGGTGGTGTAGACGTCACAGGCACCAGCCAGATACTGCTGCTGCGCTTCGGCGTTGGTTTCGATCGGAACCGGCTCGTAGCTCATGTTGTTGATGCGGAAGAAATCCGCCAGGTTGAGCTCGGTTGTGGTGCCGGTCTGAATGCAGACGGTCGCACCGTCCAGTTCCTTGGCCGAGCTTACGCCCAGTGCCTTGGGAACCATGAAACCCTGACCGTCATAGTAGTTGACGCCGACGAATTCGAATTTCAGGTCAACGTCGCGGCTGAAGGTCCAGGTGGTGTTCCGGGCCAGCATGTCGATCTCACCCGAAGCCAGCGCGGTAAAGCGTGTCTTGCCGGTGGTCGGAATGAACTCAACTGCAGTCGGATCGTTCAGAACGGCGGCTGCTACGGCGCGGCACACGGCCACATCAAAGCCTTGCCATTCACCATTGGCGTCCGGGCTGGCGAAACCGGGTACACCGGTGGCCACGCCACAGTTCAGTTTGCCGCGTGCCTTGACGTCATCTGCGGTTCCTGCCGCGGCGGCGCCAGCAGCCAGGCCAGCAATCGTCGCCACGCCCAAGATTACGGATTTTTTCATTTTTACCTCTTCCTGATTGTCCGCCCCACTCGGGGGCGGTTCTGTCCGGCAGCATTTTGCCGGAAAGGTTACCCCAAAGGTGTCTCCCCTTTAGTGGCCACGAGTTTGGTCGCATTCATAAACAAACGTCAAGGGTTGGATCAGCGAAAACGATATCAGACGCCGCGCGGCCGCGCGCGACGCACTAAAATACTGTCTTTGAAGGATCAAACCGATAGATCGAAAAAGCGTTTGGCGTGTAAAAAGGCGGATTTCTTGACCTCCGAGGCTTCATGCGCCTCGTCGTCATGACCCCATTGCTCGATCTGCCAGATTTCGTCCAATCGCGAAATGCGCCATATCTCGTCCGGTTTGCGCCAATTCCGCGCTGCGGCAAAACCCAGAATCAAGGACCCGGACAGGCTCACAAGGTCGTGAAACCCGGCAAGCTGAAACTCACCAAGCTCATGAACTTGCCGCCGCAGAGTCGCCAGCGCATCGTCGGATTGCGGTTGATGCAGAACACCCTCGAAGGATACAAGCCGCGCGGACAAGGTCTTTTCCGCCCAGTCCAGCGCCGGATCCCATTGCCCCGCCTGCCGCTGCTGCAACTCCAGCGGGTGCGTGGCACGGTAACACAACAAGTCCGAATCGCCGTAGTCCGCCAGCATGTCGGCCACTTCGGCATGCTGATGGCGGACCTTGTCGATTGCCGCATTTGCCGATCGGGTAAACGGCATGGAGGTCGGATCAACCTCTTTTTCCTGCGCGTCCCATTCCGTAGCCACAGCGGTTGCCATTGCGTGCGTCGGCAGAACCAGCGCCGCCTTGGCCGGGGTTCTGACCTGACGCCCGTCCAGTTCGACGGTGAAGCCTTCTTCGGTTTCAGCCACCGCGCTTTCGGTCCAGAACCGTTTCGGTTTCCAGTCGCTCATACCGTCATCCCCAAATACTGTGCAGCGCCGGCGGCAGCTGATCAAATGTTTCGATCACCTGCGCAGCGTGTTCCAGTTCTGCGGTGTCGTGGTATCCCCAGGCCACACCGATACCTGTCACGCCAGCCGCGCTGGCCATATCCATGTCAAAGCGGGTATCGCCAATCATGGCCGTATTTCGCCGGTCGACACCGGTTTCCGCGCGCGCTGTATCGATCATCGACGGATGCGGTTTCGAAGGGTGATGATCTGCCACCTGACGGGTGACAAAGAACCGCTCCAAACCGTGCGCCTCGATCAACGCATCCAGCCCGCGTTGCGACTTTCCGGTGGCGACCCCCAGCAAGACCTCGGGTATTCCGTGCAGCACCTCCAGCACCTCCCGGGCACCGGGATAGAGGGGCGAGTTTGCAGCACCCTGCCTCAGACGCTGGTCGTGATAGGCTTCCTTGTATCCATCCACCAGTTTTTCCTGAACCGAAACCGGGTGATCATGCGCCAGACGGGACAGAGCGACCGGCAGCGACAACCCGACAATCGACAGGATCGCGGAACGATCCGGCACAGTCAGGCCCAAAGCGTCAAAACTGGCGGTCATGGCCGAGACGATACTGGCCTGACTGTCGACAAGCGTACCATCGACGTCGAAAAGGACCAGCCGCAATGGTGAGGTCATTGCAAATCCTCAAACGGATCGTCCGAGGCCAGATCCTCGGTCCAGCCGAAAGTATCCCAGCTGTGTTTCATATGATCCGGCAACGGGGCCTTGACGGTGATAGTCTTGCGCGTCACCGGATGTTCAAACGACGCCTGCCGGGCATGCAGGTGCAGCTTTTTGCTGATAATCCCGCCCAATTGCGCACCCCAGCCATCGCCAAGGTTTTCCTGACCCGAACCGCCATATTTGCCATCGCCAATGATCGGATGCCCGATGGCGGCCATATGCGCGCGCAGCTGATGGGTGCGGCCTGTAACGGGTTCCATGGCAACCCACGCAGCGCGCCCGGCAACCCGGTACAGCGTCGCGTACAGGGTATGCGCCCGCTTCGCGCCCGGTGTACCGTCAAGGTCGTTCAGGTGAACGGCGATCATCTTCTCGCCTTCACCTTTCTTGCCGTGGCCCGGGGCTTTTACCAGACCAGTTTTGATCTCCCCCAGATACGGAGTCGGCACCCCGGCGACCAGGCCCCAGTAAATCTTGCGCGTGTCGCGGTGTCGGAACGCGGCTGTCAGACCCTTGGCCGCTTCGCGCGTTCTTGCCAAAAGCAAAACGCCCGAGGTGTCCTTGTCCAGACGGTGTACCAGACGGGGGTTTTCCTCATAACCGAACCGCAGCGCCTCGGACAGGCTGTCGACATGGCGGGTCTGACCACTGCCGCCCTGCACCGGCAGTCCATGGGGTTTGTTCAGGGCCAGAACGTGATCGTCGCGGTAGATCACGCAGGATTGGATCATCTTTGCATCCGCATCCGAGATCCGGCGTTTGACCTCAACCGGCTTGTGATTAGCGTCCGGCAAGGGCGGAACCCGCACGACCTGCCCGGCCTCAAGCCGGGTCGAGGCCTTGGCCCGACCGCCGTCAATCCGCAGCTCGCCCTTGCGGCACATCTTTTCGATACGGCCCTGCCCGACATGCGGGAACATGCGGCGCAACCAACGGTCCAGCCGCTGGTCGCTGTCGTCCTCTGCGACGGTGATCATCTGTACGCCACTCATGCCATTGCCCCTTGCACCGCGCGACTGGCCCGCCCGGATTTCACCGATGTCAGTGTGTTAGAAAACATGCGCGTCTGTCGCGCGCAAAGCAGCAAGAGTCAAGCCAGCCCTAGTTCTCGTTCCGCTGCGCGCGCAGCTTTGCGAAATAGTCCAGCCGCTTTTTCAGTTCCCGCTCGAATCCCCGCTCGACCGGCTGGTACAGCATCGGCCGCTTCATCGTTTCCGGAAAGTAGTTCTGGCCCGAGAATCCATCCTCGGCATCATGGTCATAGGCATAGCCAGCCCCATAGCCCTGATCCTTCATCAGTGTCGTGGGCGCATTCAGGATGTGCTTTGGCGGCGGCTCGCTGCCGGATTGTTTGGCCAGACGCATCGCCGCCTTGTAGCCGACATAGGCGCCGTTCGATTTTGGCGCCAGCGCCAGATAGACCAGCGCCTGCGCCAGGGCCAATTCTCCTTCCGGAGAGCCCAGCCGCTCGTATACCTCCCACGCATGCAGGCAGATCGACTGCGCCTGCGGGTCGGCCAGTCCGATATCCTCAACCGCCATCCGGGTAATCCGGCGGGCCAGATACCTTGGATCCTCGCCCCCCGTCAGCATACGTGCAAACCAATACAGCGCCGCATCCGGATCCGAACCGCGAACTGATTTGTGCAGGGCCGAGATCAGGTTGTAATGCTCGTCCCCCGATTTGTCGTATTTCGCGGCACGCCGCATCAACCGCGTGGACAGCGCCTCCGGGTCAAGCGGTGCGTCGACCTTCCACGCCGCAACCTGCTCAATCAGGTTCAGCAACGCGCGACCGTCTCCGTCCGCCATCTCCTGCAAGGCATCCCGGGCGGCAGGCGTCAGGGGCAAGGCGCGGCCAAGATCTTTTTCGGCCCGCCTCGTCAGACGTTCCAGATCGGCAAGGCTCAGCCGTTCGAGCACCAGCACCTGTGCACGGCTGAGAACAGCCGCATTCAGTTCGAACGAAGGGTTTTCCGTGGTCGCCCCCACCAGCAGGATCGTGCCATCCTCCATATGCGGAAGAAACCCGTCCTGCTGGGCCTTGTTGAACCGATGGATTTCATCAACGAACAAAAGGGTGCCCTGCCCGTTCTGACGCCGTATCCTTGCTGCCTCGAACACTTTTTTCAGGTCCGGAACACCGGTGAAAATCGCGCTGATCTGGACAAAATGCAGATCAGTCTCTTGTGCCAGCAACCGCGCAATCGTGGTCTTGCCTACCCCCGGTGGCCCCCAGAACACCAAACTCGACAGGCTACCAGCGGCCAGCATGACGCCCAGGGGTGCGTCCGGGCCAAGCACCGGCTCTTGTCCGATCACCTCACCCAGCGTCTTGGGACGCAGCCGGTCCGCCAAGGGGCGATGCGGCGCGGTTGCGGGCTCGGGTGCCCCGGTATCGAACAGATCACTCACGGGTCAGAGCCGAAACCGCAACGAAACCGCGCGTCCACCGCGCTGAACGTTCATTTGCACCCGGCGCCCGGGGTCAGTCAGCGCCTCGACGACATCGCCGGGCTGCTCAATCTCAGTGTCATTGATGCTGCTCAGGACGTCTCCGGGCCTCAGACCGGCGCGTGCTCCCAATGAGCCCGGATCAACCACAACAATGCCGGTCTGTGACAGAACCAATCCCAACTGCGAGATCAGTGCGGGATTGATCCGGGCGACGGTCAGGTTGGGCAGAACGGTTTTGTCATCCAATGTGGTCTCATCGGCGGGCGGACTGTCCGGAGCGCGGACCAAATCCACTATCACATCCGCGCTTTTGTCTCCGCGCAGACGGGTCAGAACCGAGGTTCCCCCGACACCGGCAACCGACATCCGGAATTTCATCTCGGCAGGCGAATTTACCTCATCCCCGTCAACATGGGTGACAACATCGCCAACCCGCAACCCGGCCGCAGCCAGCGGGCTGAGGTCATGCAGGTCCGAGATCACCACGCCCAGTGGAATGGCCAGACCCAGCGATTCGGCGATATCGGCGCTCATATGCTGGCCCGCCATCCCGGCCCAGGGGCTGACAAAGCTCTCGTTGCCGGACTTCGCCTGCCGCAGGAATTCGGCAACCAGATTTGCCGGAATGGCAAAGCCAATGCCGTTGGATCCGCCCGACCGGGTCAGGATCGAGGTGTTGATCCCGATCAGATCACCGTTCACGTCAATCAGCGCCCCACCGGAGTTACCCGGATTGATCGCCGCATCTGTCTGGATAAAGTACCCGCGCGCATTTCCCGTTGCTGTTCCGGTTCGTGCCAGCCCGGAAATTATGCCGGACGATACGGTTTGACCCACTCCAAACGGATTGCCGATGGCCAGCGCCAGTTCGCCCACCTCGACCTGATCGGAATCGCGAAAGTTCAGATGCGGCAGTTCAGCGGCCTCTTCCAGCCGAAGAATGGCAATGTCGCTTTCCTGATCGCCCAGAACCACTTGCGCTGAATACTCGCGCCGGTCCGTTGTCACCACACGGATTTCCGTCGCCATGCCGACAACATGGTAATTTGACACAACATAGCCGTCCGCAGACAGAATGACGCCGGACCCCAGCGAGTTCTGAACCCGCGGCTGCGGTTCGGCAAATCCTCTGCCGAAGAACTCCTGAAAGAACGGGTCCGAGAAAAACGGATTGGCCCGGCCTTGCGTTACGATCTTGGCGTAGATGTTGACGACGGCCGGAGCAGCCTGTTTGACCACCGGGGCAAATCCCAGGCTTATTTCGGCCTGCGATGTCGGCACTTTTGTTTCGGCATTAGCTGACACGGCTAGCGTCGCCAGCATCAGAGAACAGAGAACTTTCCGCATGATCCATCCGTCGATTAATGGTCCATCGGATATGCGTCTACACGGGCAGTAATGCAAGCTTCCGCGCAGCACCTGTGGGCGGTCAGTCCAACGGCGCGTGCAGCCGCGTTCCTTCCGTGATGATCCCGCCGCGTTGTCCGACCGCAATTGTTCCGTACCGCTGCCTGAATACATCGGGTAACTCACGGTCTCCCTCGGGCGACAGCCACAGTCTCAACAAGTGCCGCCGTTCAGATGGGTTAGGCCAATCCACAAAGCCAGTGCGGTCATGCAGTTGCGAGTGGTTGTACACGAACTGCATGTCCCCAGGCTGTAACCGCATGGTCAGGCAAAGGTCGGGGTCATTCGCCAGCGCATCAAAGCGATCCAGCGCCTCAACGTGATCCGGTGTAAGCCGCATCGCGTCCGGAAAACGCTGAGCACTGTCGATATACTGCCTTTGATAAAACACTGTCAGCTTGCCGTCGTGCCAGGAAAATGGTGGAATCGTCATGTAGGGCTTCATGCCGTCCGGCACCTCCCCTCTTCTGTCGGTCGCAAGGGGTTCAAACAACAGTTCCAGCAATTCCGGGCATTCGGATCGCATCCTGTTATAGATCGTTTCAGCACTCACCAGCAGCGAGTCTCCGCCCTCTTTGGCCTCACGCAGACAAAGCAGGCCAACAATATCTGCGCTGTCGGTGTGAAATGTCTGGCGTTCATGCGTTTGATAGATCCGGGTATTGGGATCGTTCGCATCCGCACCGATATCGCGGACGTGGCCCAGAATGTGCCCCTGAGCATTCTGCGAACGGGCCGAGCCCAAATGGGCACCAACACCGCAGAAAATCGTAGCTGCCATCTTTTGCGTATAGTCCTGCACCGGAAGGCCGCGGATCACTTCGAACCCGATCCCGTTGATCAGCTTCTCTCTTAGCAGCGCCAGATGTCGGTCAAATCTTTGCAAAGGGAAAGTGGCCTTCGTGATCTCACCAATATCACTTCCCAGGCTCAAATAGTGATTAGCGGCCTGCTCAAGATCCTCAATGTCGTCGGCCGACAGATCGATGATCCATTCGCGCTGTCGCGTGCGCATGGCCTGACCGGTCCAGACAGACGGGCCCGTGAGTTCGCTTGGTATTTCATCAGGGATTGCCATCATCCGTCCTCCTCACTCACCTTGAAGCGTGACCTTAAAGGTTCAGGGTTTCATAAACGGATTTCACCGCAAATGTGTTCTTTGCGACAGTTAGGGGGCAAAAAATGAAAAAACCCCCGCGTCCGGGACACGGGGGTTCAGATCAGAAAGCCAGGCTTTCTTATTCTTCGTCAGCAGCCTCTTCGGCGGCAACGCGGGCTTTGTCAGCCGCGCCTTTGGCATCAACGTCACGATCAACGAATTCGATGATCGCCATCGGTGCCATGTCGCCATAGCGGAAGCCAGCTTTCAGGATGCGGACATACCCGCCCTGACGCTCGGCATAGCGGGGGCCCAGAACTTCGAACAGCTTTGCGACGTCTTTGTCTTCTTTCAGCTGCGAAGCTGCCTGACGGCGGGCGTGCAGGTCGCCGCGCTTGCCCAACGTGACCAGCTTTTCGATGATCGGGCGCAGTTCTTTTGCCTTCGGCAGAGTCGTTTTGATTTGCTCATGCTCGATGAGCGAGCCAGCCATGTTCGCAAACAGCGCCTTGCGGTGCTCATGAGTACGGTTCAGGCGGCGGTAACCACGTGCGTGACGCATTTTCTTGTTCCTTCTTTCGCGTTTTGCTTTGTCTGGCCGGCGATGCGTGTCACCGGCTCTCCTTGGAGCGGAAGTGCCCTTGTTGTCCCCGGTCGTCCGGGCATTTGTCTTTCGCGTGGCGGGCTGAAGCCCGCCCTACGATGTAGTCTGAAGTAGGCCGGGCTTCAGCCCGGCACCGCCTTAAAAGGCGTCTTCGAATTTCTTCGCCAGATCTTCGATGTTGTCGGGCGGCCAGTCCTCGACATCCATGCCGAGGTGCAGACCCATGCCGGACAGCACTTCTTTGATCTCGTTCAGCGACTTGCGGCCGAAGTTCGGGGTGCGCAGCATCTCGGCTTCGGTCTTCTGGATCAGGTCGCCGATATAGACGATGTTGTCATTCTTCAGGCAGTTTGCCGAACGGACCGACAGCTCCAGCTCGTCCACTTTCTTCAGCAGCAGCGGGTTGAATTCCAGACCATCGTCTTCGTCCTGGCGGCCAGCCGATTCCGGCTCGTCAAAGTTGACGAAGATCGACAGCTGGTCCTGCAGGATACGCGCGGCAAAGGCCAGCGCATCATCCGGAGTGATCGATCCGTCGGTTTCGATCTTCATGGTCAGCTTGTCGTAGTCCAGAACCTGACCTTCACGAGTCGGCTGAACGTCGTAAGCAACCTTTTTGACCGGCGAATAGATCGCGTCGATCGGGATCAGGCCGATGGGTGCGTCTTCCGGCTTGTTCTTTTCAGCCGAGACGTAGCCCTTGCCGGTGTTGACGGTCAGTTCCATGAACAGGTCGGCGCCATCGTCCAGGTGGCAGATGACGTGATCGCGGTTCAGAACCTCAATGCCGGCGCTTTCGCTGATGTCGCCAGCGGTGACGACAGCGGGGCCTTTGGCATTGATCGACAGGCGCTTGGGGCCTTCGACTTCCATGCGCAGGGCGACCTGCTTGAGGTTCAGGATAATGTCGGTGACGTCTTCACGAACGCCCGCCACGGACGAGAACTCGTGCAATACGTTGTCGATCTGGACGCTGGTGATGGCCGCACCTTGAAGCGAGCTCATCAGGACGCGGCGCAGGGCGTTGCCCAGGGTCAGACCAAAGCCACGCTCCAGCGGTTCAGCAACCAGGGTCGCCTGACGCGCAGGGTCGTTGCCCGGCTTGCCTTCCAGCTGGGTCGGCTTGATCAATTCTGCCCAATTCTTGTGGATCATGTAATCCCTCCATTCCTGTCCGCGCCCCATGACCAACAAGGTGCAGACGCCCGAGGTTCAAAATGACGTGCTGGGGCCGTGCAGAAACACAGCCCCAGCCAAATTCGAAATCGCTTAGACGCGGCGGCGCTTCGGCGGGCGGCAACCGTTGTGAGCGATCGGTGTCACGTCGCGGATCGACGTGATGTTGAAGCCCACTGCAGCCAGTGCGCGCAGAGCCGATTCACGACCCGAACCGGGGCCCTGAACTTCGACTTCGAGCGTCTTGACGCCGTGTTCCTGCGCCTTCTTGCCTGCGTCTTCTGCAGCCATCTGAGCGGCGTATGGCGTCGATTTCCGCGATCCCTTGAAGCCCATGGTACCGGCAGACGACCACGAGATGGCGTTGCCTTGTACGTCCGAGATCAGGATCTTGGTGTTGTTGAAGGTCGAGTTCACATGGGCAACGCCCGATGCGATGTTCTTACGCTCTTTGCGCTTAACGCGAGTCTTGTCACGTGCCATCAGTCAGACCCTCCCTTATTTCTTCTTACCAGCGATGGCCTTTGCGGGGCCTTTGCGGGTACGAGCATTTGTGTGGGTACGCTGACCGCGAACCGGCAGGTTGCGGCGGTGACGCAGACCGCGGTAGCACCCCAGGTCCATCAGGCGCTTGACGTTCATCTGAACTTCACGACGCAGGTCACCTTCGACGGTGTAGTTGGCGTCGATGTGTTCACGGATGGCCAGAACTTCGGCGTCGGACAGTTCATTGACGCGACGGTGCGCTTCGATGCCCACGGCTTCGCAGATGGCCTGCGCCGAGGTGTTTCCGATACCGGTGATATATGTGAGGGCGATTGGTACCCGCTTTGCAGTCGGGATGTTTACGCCGGCAATACGTGCCACGTGTCACTTTCCTTTTCGTTGCGGTTCCGTAACTCCAGAACCTTTTTTCACAACGCTTGACCGTGGCAGTGCCGCCAGAGGGTCCAGCATTATTTGAGGTGGTCGGGGCAAACGGAACGAATCCCGTCTACGGTCTTGATTCCCTATAGGGATGGGGGTCGATATGGGCTTTTGAAGGGGCCGTCAAGCCCCAACCTGAAATCAGCCCAGGATGGCCTCGATCGAGGCTGTCACTTCTTTGATTTCAGCCAGGCCATTGACCGGCCGCAGATCACCCTTGGCATAGTAATAGCCAATCAGCGGCGAGGTCTTTTTGTAGTATTCCATCAGGCGCGTGCGCAGGCTGTCTTCGTTGTCATCCGCGCGACGCTGGAAATCATTTTCCTTGCCGCAATTGGTGCACTTTCCATCCGCCGGGATCGGTTTGGTGATGTCGTTATAGACTTCGCCACACCCACCGCAGGTCGAGCGTGCCGTGATCCGGGATACCAACGCTTCGTCATCGACGCGCATCTCAATTACGGTGTGCAGCGACTGGCCCAGTTTGGCCAGCAATGCCGACAGCGCATCGGCTTGCGCCAGCGTGCGGGGGAACCCGTCGAAGATGAAACCGGCCCCTGTTTCGGTAGTCAGTTTCTCTTCGATCAGGCCGATCACGATCTCATCGGTGACAAGTTTGCCGGCGTCCATGATCGCGGCAACTTTCTTACCCATCTCGGTGCCCGAGGTTTTCGCTTCGCGCAGCATGTCGCCGGTGCTCAGCTGCACCATGCCGCGTGTCTCGACCAGGTGACGCGCCTGCGTCCCTTTACCTGCCCCGGGGGGGCCAAGAAGAATAATGTTCATCGACGAGACGGTCCCTTCCTGCCGCGTTTCTTGCCTTTGCCGCGCAGTTGGGACTTTTCGATAAGCCCTTCGTATTGGTGCGCCAGCAAGTGGCTCTGGACCTGTTGGATCGTGTCCATGGTCACAGAGACGATAATCAGAACCGAGGTGCCGCCAAAATAGAACGGAATGGCGAACTGGCCCCGCAGAATTTCAGGCAGCAGACAGACCGCCGCCAGATAGCCCGAACCCAGTACCAGAACGCGGTTGACCACGTATTCCAGATACTCTGCCGTTTTCTTGCCCGGACGGATGCCAGGAACAAAGCCGTTCTGCTTTTTCAGGTTGTCCGCCACATCGTCCGGTTTGAACGACACGTTGAACGTGTAGAAATATGCGAAGAACACGATCATCGATGCAAAGAACAGCAGGTAGAGCGGTTGCCCGGGGCCAAAATTCGCCAGCAACCACGACATCACAGGACCGCTGGCCGCACCCGACGAGAAGGTCGAGATCGTCACCGGCAGAAGCAGCAGCGAACTTGCGAAGATTGCCGGGATAACGCCGGCCGGGTTCACCTTGACCGGAAGATGGCTGGAACCGCCTTCATAGATCTTCATGCCAGCCTGACGGCGCGGATACTGGATGTGGATCTTGCGCAGGGCCCGCTCCATGAACACCACAAAGGTGATCACGGCGATGACCATTACGATTACACCAATGATCACGGCGGGGCTGATCGCACCGCTGCGTCCGCTGGCAAAGAACTGCGCCAGCGCGGCCGGAACTTCGGCGATGATGCCGACAAAGATGATCAGAGAGATACCGTTGCCGATGCCGCGCGCGGTGATCTGTTCACCCAGCCACATCAGGAACATGGTGCCGCCAACCAGCGTGATCATGGTCGACATGCGGAAATAGAGCCCCGGATCGGTCGCCAGATCCCCCGATTCCAGCGAAACAGCCAGGCCATAGGCCTGAACCGTGGCCAGCGCCACGGTGCCGAAACGGGTATACTGGTTGATTTTCTTGCGCCCCTGCTCGCCCTCTTTCTTGAGCTGTTCGAGCGCGGGAACCATCGATGTCAGCAGCTGCACGATGATCGAGGCCGAGATGTAGGGCATGATGCCGAGGGCAAAGATGCCCATCCGCCCAAGCGCCCCGCCGGTGAACATCGAAACCATGCCGCCAATGCCTTGCCCCGCCTGCTCCATGAACTCACGCAGCGCTTGACCGTCGATCCCCGGCACCGGAATGAAGGTGCCCAGGCGATAGACGATCAGCAAACCCAGCGTGAACAGGATGCGGTTGCGCAGATCGGTGGCTTTGCCAAGGGCAGCCCAGCTTGTGTTGGCTGCCATTTGTTCTGCTGCTGATACCATAAATCGGTCTCTCTTATGAAAACACCGCCCGGAACCGTTTTCCGGCTCGGGCGGCGTCTTGGAAAACTCTGAGGTCTATGTAAGCGGGTCTTTGCCCGCTCACAAGCGCTTACTCTGCCGCAGCGGCTTTTGTGACCGTCAGTGAACCGCCCGCTTTTTCAACTGCCTCAACGGCAGCTTTCGAAGCACCGGTGACTTCCAGGTTCACTTTGGCGCTGATTTCGCCCTTGGCCAGAACACGGATGCCGTCCAGCTTGCGGCGCACCAGACCGGAAGCAACCAGTGCGTCCTCGGTGATCGCAGCCTTGGCGTCCAGTTTGCCGGCTTCGACGAACTTCTGGATCAGGCCCAGGTTGATAACGGCGAATTCCTTGCGGTTCGGCTTGCTGAAGCCGCGCTTGGGTAGGCGCTGGTACAGCGGCATCTGGCCGCCTTCGTAGCCATTGATGGCCACACCCGAACGGGATTTCTGGCCTTTGATACCACGGCCACCCATTTTACCTTTGCCGGAACCCGGACCACGGCCAACGCGGGTGCGTTTCGGTGTGGCGCCAGGATTGTCGCGCAATTCGTGCAGTTTCATTTCGCTTCTCCTAAGCCGGATGTGGCCCCCGAAGCGTGATGGGCCAAACACGGCATTTCTTGGTTTTTGATTCGTATGGCGCAAGGCCACCGCAGGCGTATAGGCCCGTTAATGCCAGTTGGCAAGCCTGCGGGACGGGTCAGATGTTATTCGTCACCCTCAGCCATTTCGTCTTCGATAACGCCCTTCGGCCGGAGCGGCGCCGCATGTGGATCGATGCCATGCTTTTTCACAAGCTGACCCACCAGGCTTTCGGGGTGCGGAATGCCGGAAAACCTGTTGAAGATGAATGACCGCATGCGACGGCCGTAGAAATGGATCGACATCGTCTCATCTGTGATGAATCGCTCGGCACCGCCATTGGCCCGGCTCATGACGCGCCGTTCCTTGTAAGACACCGGATAAAGGACTTGGGTAGGAAACGAGAAACGATCCTCACCATTCTGCTGCAACAGCCAGGTCAGTGCTCGGGGGCCCCAAACGCCCCAGGGCATTTCACCGGCATGTTTGGGGTTGCCGTCCAGGGCATCGCGTATCAGCTCGGCCCGCAGCTTCGACGGCAGCCACGGCGGAATACGATAAGGGTTTTCAGTGTAGTCGATCAGATCATAGAGTGTCGGGCTGTCCGGCGGCAACCTAAGAACACCATTGTTGATCTCATGCGCAGCGAGGCGGCCGTGGAAGTGGCCGTTTTCCGTGGTGAACGGCTTGACACAATACGCATCAGTATCCGCCCAGATCAGATCTTGATGCTGCGCCAGCATGCGATAACGAAACCTGTCCGCGTGTACTGCGGGGCTGCCGGTTCGCTTATGCGTGATGATGTTTTCGTCGGGCATGACCTCCCGCGCATCGCGCCGTTCGGCTCCGTCGGGAATGTTGGGCACATCGCCGTATGTATAAAGGCGCACGTGCTGGCCAGCATCCAGAAACGATTTGATGCAGAGCTGCTCCAGAAAGCTCAGCGGGCCATCGACCCATAGCATCCCGATCTGAAATTCCCGCGCCATGCCCGGCCTTTCCGTCAAACTGAAACGACCCTTTCAGCACTTGACCTATCCCGCGCGCTTTCGCAACGGGGTTCAGGAAATAACCTGCTCCTGTGGCATACGCGGCTCCCAAAACAAAAGAGGCGCCATAGCGGCGCCTCTGGATCGGGTGGTGCGTGGTCTTACACGCAGTAGGCGTGCTTGTGCGCGATGTCCGCAATGTCGCAACGGCGAATGCCGATATCGTCCAGCTCGCGGTTGGTCAGGCGCTGAAGTTCGGCATAGGTCCGGTTGTATTCGGCCGCCTGCGCGCGGGCTGCCTTCACGCGTTCAACGAAGTTTGCGAAGCGGGTGGAGAAGTTGAAACCGTTATGAGTCAGTGTTGCGGTATGTGCCATTTCTGAGTTCCTTTCTGACCGGGGCGTATTCCCCGGAGTTGCTTGTCTTGTTCCTTTTGGGACAAGGCTCAGATAGGCGCAGAGGATAACGCTAACAACGCAAGTTTCGGTCTAGCCGGTATGCGTTTTTGGAATAACCCCCATCGTCACAGAGAACGAGGCGCAAGGTCTCATAGTTCAAAGTATTTGCTGTAGAAAATCAGCCCCGCGAACGGCAATGTCCAGCAAACTCTAATCAAGGAATTTGACCGAATGAACAGCAAAGGATTGCTACACCGGCACTTTTAGAACAACGGTGAACAGCGCCTGCACAAGTGGCTGCACTATTTTGACATCTATGAGCGCAATTTCGACCGGTTTCGCGATCGACCTATTAAGATTCTGGAAATTGGGGTTCACGGAGGCGGCTCGCTGCGTATGTGGCGCGAGTGTTTTCACAGGAGTTCGCAAGTTGTCGGGATAGACATTAACCCCGAATGCGAAAAACACGCTGGTGAGAACTTCAATGTACGTATCGGCAGCCAGGACAACGAGAAATTCCTGGCTGATGTTGTTGACCAATATGAGGGCTTTGACATCGTCATAGACGACGGAAGTCACGTGAATTCTCACGTCATCAAGACATTTGACACGTTGTATGAGCGTGTTTCCTCCAATGGTGTCTATTTGGTGGAGGACATGCACACCTCTTACTGGCCCAAATTTGGCGGAGGTCTTCGGCGCGAGGGCACATTTATCGAGTTTGCCAAAACGAAAATTGACGAATTGAACGCTCAACATGTCCGAGAGGATTATGAGGTGACCAACATAACCAGGACTACAGACAGTATAACTTTCTACGACAGCGTGGTCGTCTTTGAACGCCGCCCACAGGGCAGACGGCAAGCGTTCATTACGCGGTCTGTATGGCGCGAGCCGGATCCAGATCTATTTGCGGATGTAACCGCAAACCAAAGGTGCAAAAAAAACGCCCCAAACCGAGGACAGGGGCGTTTCAATTCATTCGAAGGTATCGCGCTTAGCCGCGCTCTTCGACGATCTCTACCAGATGCGGGATCTTGCGGATCATGCCGCGAACTGAAGGGGTATCTTCCAGCTCACGGGTCTTGTGCATCTTGTTCAGGCCCAGACCGATCAGGGTCGCGCGCTGTTCGGCGGGGCGGCGGATCGGGGAACCGACCTGCTTGACGACGATGGTTTTTGCCATGGTTCGCTCTCCTTACGCTTCTGCTTCAGCAGCAGCCGGTGCTTCGTCCCGCTTGGGCAGGATGTCGGCGACTTTTTTACCACGACGTGCGGCAACCGAACGCGGGCTCTGCTCTTTCTGCAGGCCGTTGATGGTGGCGCGGATCATGTTGTACGGGTTCTGCGAGCCCAGCGACTTGGACACAACGTCCTTGACGCCCAGCATTTCGAACACGGCACGCATCGGACCACCGGCGATGATACCAGTACCTTCAGGTGCGGTGCGCATAACCACTTTACCGGCGCCGTGACGGCCTTCGATGTCGTGGTGCAGGGTACGACCTTCGCGCAGCTGCACGCGGATCATCTGGCGCTTGGCTTGTTCAGTCGCCTTACGGATGGCCTCAGGTACTTCTTTTGCTTTACCTTTGCCAAAGCCGACGCGGCCTTTCTGATCGCCGACAACCACCAGAGCGGCGAAGCCAAAGCGCTTACCACCTTTTACGGTTTTCGACACGCGGTTGATTGCGACCAGACGATCTGCAAATTCCGGTGCTTCTTCACGGTCGCGACCACGGCCCCGACGGTTTTCACGTTCTGCCATTTGGCATCCCTTTTCTCATGTGGCGCTTATGGCGCCGTTTAGTTCAATCCAAGTGAGCCCCGACTAACGTCAGGGCTCCCGGATCATCGGGGCGGATCGAAACCCGCCCGCAAGTCTTAGATCTTCAGACCACCTTCACGCGCGGCGTCGGCTACTGCCTTCACCTTGCCATGGAACAGGAAGCCACCACGATCGAAATAGGCCTCTTCGACGCCTGCCTTCTTGGCACGCTCGGCGATGGCCGCGCCCACTTTGGTGGCCGCTTCGACGTTGTTCTTGCCAACAACACCCAGGTCTTTTTCCAGGGTCGAGGCCGAAGCCAGGGTCACGCCACGTACGTCGTCGATCAGCTGAACGCTGATGTTCTTGTTCGAACGGTGTACGGACAGACGCGGACGACCCGCGTTGACCTTGCGAAGTTTGTTCCGAACGCGCAGGCGGCGCTTCAGAAACAGGGTTCTTTTGCTGTTTGCCATTGTCTGCGTCCTTACTTCTTCTTGCCTTCCTTGCGGAAGATGAACTCGCCCTTGTAGCGGATGCCCTTGCCTTTGTACGGCTCGGGACGGCGCCACTCGCGGATTTTGGCCGCGGTTTCGCCCACCAGCTGCTGGTCGATACCTTCCACAACGATCTCGGTCTGCTTCGGCGCGGTGATGGTGACACCTTCCGGAGCAGTGAAATCAACATCGTGGCTGTAGCCCAGGTTCAGCTTCAGGGTGTTGCCCTGCATCTGAGCCCGGTAACCAACACCCTGGATCTCCAGCTCTTTTTTGAAGCCAGTCGTCACACCGGTTACCAGGTTGGCAACCATTGTGCGGCTCATGCCCCACTGCTGACGGGCACGCTTGGACATGCCACGGGGGTCGATCTTGACCACGTTGTCTTCAACCGACAGCGTCACGTCGTCGGTGGCGGTGAAGCTGCGGGTGCCTTTCGGACCTTTCACTTCGATGGTCTGGCCAGACACAGAGGCGGTAACGCCGCTGGGCAGCTCGACCGGCTTTTTACCAATACGAGACATTGCAGACCTCCTTAGAAGACGGTGCAGAGCACTTCGCCACCAACATTGTTGGAGCGAGCGTTTGCGTCCGACATCACACCTTTCGGAGTGCTGACAATCGACACGCCCAGACCCTGACGGACCTGCGGAATGTCATTGACGCCCATGTATACGCGGCGGCCGGGCTTCGAGACCCGCTTCAGTTCGCGAATGACAGGGGTGCCTTCGTAGTACTTCAGGCTGATTTCGATGGCCGGGTGACCGTTTTCACCGGTCGTGTTTTCGTAGCCACGGATGTAACCTTCGTCCGCCAGCACGTCCAGAACCCAACCGCGCAGCTTGGAAGCCGGGGTGGAAACGGTGGACTTGCCGCGCATTTGCGCGTTGCGGATACGGGTGAGCATATCGCCGATAGGATCATTCATATCTATGTCTCCCTTACCAGCTCGATTTCACCATGCCGGGGATCTGACCAGCAGAACCCAGCTCGCGCAGCGCGATACGGCTGACCTTCAGCTTACGGTAGTAAGCGTGGGGACGGCCGGTCAGCTGACAGCGGTTGTGCAGACGGGTCGCCGAGCTGTTGCGCGGCAGTTTCGCCAGTTTCAGACGCGCTTTGAAACGCTCCTCCATCGGGCGGCTCTCGTCATTTGCGATTTCTTTCAGCTCGGCACGCTTTGCGGCATATTTGGCCACCAGGCGTTCGCGCTTTTTCTCGCGTTCGATCATTGCTTTTTTAGCCATGTCTCAATCCTCCCGGCGCTTACGCGTTGAACGGCATGTTGAATGCTTTCAACAGGCTCTTCGCTTCAGCGTCGGTTTTCGCTGTGGTGGCAATTACGATATCCAGGCCCCAGACCTCGTCGACTTTGTCGAAGTCGATTTCCGGGAACACGATGTGCTCTTTCATGCCCATGGCAAAGTTGCCACGACCGTCGAAAGAAGGCTTAACACCGCGGAAGTCACGAACGCGAGGCATCGCGATGGTGATCAGACGATCCAGGAATTCGTACATCCGATCACCGCGCAGGGTCACTTTCGCGCCCAGCGGCATGTCTTCACGGACGCGGAAACCCGCGATCGACTTCTTCGCCTTGGTTGCAACGGCCTGTTGACCAGCAATTGCAGTCAAATCCTCGACAGCAGCTTTCGCTTTCTTCGAGTCTTTGACGGCCTCAGCACCACAACCGATGTTCAGAACGATCTTTTCCAGCTTGGGCAGCTGCATGTCGTTCTTGTAGCCAAACTCTTCTTTCAGAGCGGCACGGATGGTTTCAGCATACTGAGCTTTCAGACGCGGGGTGTATTTTGCGGAATCAAGCATCGATCACGTCTCCCGTGGTCTTGGCGAAGCGCACCTTCTTGTCGCCTTCCATGCGGAAGCCAACGCGGGTTGCTTTACCGTTCTTGTCCAGCAGAGCCAGGTTCGACAGGTCGATCGGGTTTGCCTGGGGCAGACGACCACCTTGCGAGGTTTGCGACTGGCGGGTGTGGCGGATGGCGATGTTGATGCCATCTACAACTGCTTTGCCGGCTTTGGGGTCAACCGAGGAAATGGTTCCCTCTTTGCCCTTGTCCTTGCCGGCCAGCACGACGACCTTGTCGCCTTTGCGGAGTTTGGCAGCCATGATTACAGCACCTCCGGAGCGAGCGAGATGATTTTCATGAAGTTCTTCGCGCGCAGTTCACGAACAACCGGGCCAAAGATACGGGTACCTACGGGCTCGTTGTTGTTGTTCAGGATGACGGCGGCGTTGCGATCAAAGCGGATCGCGGTACCGTCTTCGCGACGGACTTCCTTGGCGGTGCGTACGACGACGGCCTTGCGGACGTCACCTTTCTTTACGCGACCGCGCGGGATGGCTTCCTTCACCGAGACGACAATGATGTCGCCGACGGAGGCGTATTTACGCTTGGAACCACCCAGGACCTTGATGCACTGAACTCGGCGTGCGCCGGAGTTGTCAGCGACATCCAGATTGGTCTGCATCTGGATCATGTGGTTTCTCCCGACCTGTGGGGGCTGGTCTTGTTAAATCCCCCAGGGTTTCGACAAATGGAAAAATCCCGGAAGCTTACGCTTCCAGAACTTCCCAACGTTTCGTCTTCGATTTCGGCGCGCATTCGATGATGCGGACTGTATCGCCGACCTTGAAGGCGTTCTTTTCGTCATGAGCCCGGTATTTCTTGGACTTACGGACGGTTTTGTGCAGCAGCGGGTGCTTGAAGCGGCGCTCGACAGATACGGTTACTGTCTGTTCGTTGGCGTCGCTGGTCACGGTGCCTTGCAGGATACGCTTGGGCATCTGATTACTCCTCGGATGCCGCGGCAGCGGCCTTTTCGTTCAGAATGGTTTTGACGCGGGCAGCGTTGCGGCGGGCCGCTTTGATGCCGGCAGTGCTTTCCAGCTGACCGGTTGCCTGTTGAAAGCGCAGGTTAAAGCTCTCTTTCTTCAGGTTGGCCAGTTCCTCGCGGAGCTGGTCCGGGGTCTTGTCACGCAGTTCTTGGGCGTTCATCGCCTTTTTCCTTTGCTCAAAACACCAGAAGGCCCCGTAAACGGGTCACCTTGGACCTGGTGGATGAATTACAGACATGCGAATCCCCCGACTCAGCCGGGGGACTTGCAGGATGCCGCGTATAAGGGTTTGGGGGGTGGGTGGCAAGGGAAAGTTTTGACCAATGCGTGCATGCAGATCGTAAGCTTCAAGCCTGGCGCCAAAACCGATGCTTCCCGAGATTGTTCCCCGAACAATCTCGGTGGGGCACTTAGCAAAAAGGGCGTCCCGTGGGACGCCCTTTCCGTAGCTTTTCGCAGATGCGAATTACTCGATGATCTTCGACACAACGCCGGCGCCGACGGTGCGGCCGCCTTCGCGGATGGCGAAACGCAGACCGTTCTCCATCGCGATCGGTGCGATCAGCTCAACGCCGAACGACACGTTGTCGCCGGGCATGACCATCTCGGTGCCTTCGGCCAGGGTCACGGTGCCGGTCACGTCCGTCGTACGGAAGTAGAACTGCGGACGGTAGTTCGCGAAGAACGGGGTGTGACGGCCGCCTTCTTCCTTGGTCAGGATGTAGGCTTCGGCTTCGAACTTGGTGTGCGGTGTCACCGAACCCGGCTTACACAGAACCTGGCCACGCTCAACACCGTCACGGTCAACACCGCGCAGCAGGGCGCCGATGTTGTCGCCGGCTTCACCACGGTCCAGCAGCTTGCGGAACATTTCCACACCGGTGCAGGTGGTTTTCGCGGTGTCGCGGATACCAACGATTTCGATCTCGTCGCCAACGTTGATCACGCCACGCTCAACACGACCGGTCACAACGGTACCACGGCCCGAGATCGAGAACACGTCTTCGATCGGCATCAGGAACGGCTGATCAACAGCGCGCTCGGGGTGTCGATATACTCATCAACAGCCGCCATCAGTTCGCGGATCTTCGCTTCGCCGATTTCCGGGTTGTTGCCTTCCATCGCCGCCAGAGCTGAACCTGCGATGATCGGAATATCGTCGCCGGGGTAGTCGTAGCTGGACAGCAGTTCGCGAACTTCCATCTCAACCAGTTCCAGCAGCTCTTCGTCGTCGACCTGGTCAACCTTGTTCATGAACACGACCATCTTCGGGATGCCAACCTGGCGGCCCAGCAGGATGTGCTCGCGGGTCTGCGGCATCGGGCCGTCAGCGGCGTTCACAACCAGGATCGCGCCGTCCATCTGGGCAGCACCGGTGATCATGTTCTTGACGTAGTCGGCGTGGCCGGGGCAGTCAACGTGCGCATAGTGGCGCGCATCGGTCTCGTATTCCACGTGGGCGGTCGAGATGGTGATGCCGCGCGCTTTCTCTTCCGGCGCACCGTCAATCTGGTCATACGCTTTGAAGTCACCGAAATACTTGGTGATTGCCGCCGTCAGCGTGGTCTTACCATGGTCAACGTGGCCAATCGTGCCGATGTTGACGTGCGGTTTTGTACGCTCAAATTTTTCCTTTGCCATTCCTCAGGCGCCCTTTTGCGATTTGGGGGACCCTTGGTCCCGTGGTTACATCTGCGCGCGCGAGATATTTGGTTCAAAGGGGAAAATCAAGCACATCCTGAGGGAAAAGCGGCCCCTTATGCCGGATTTTGCGTAACATCCCCGGATTCGAGCGGCCGGATCAGATCGGGCCGCCGATCAAACCAGCCATTGTCCTTGTGTTCCTCGGCCAGCCACTCCTCAACCCGGTCGGCGACTTTCAGGGCAAGCCCGCTCATCTGCTCTTCTTTGGTCCGCTCGTGCCCCGAGCCTTTCAGGGCACTTCCGCCGGTCGTGTCCTCAAGAACCTGAAACTGTTTGCCCTTGGCCAGAAACTCTTTCTTGTTCACATCGTACACGTTTACCAGAACAATCGCCGTGCTTTTGGGATTGTAGATTACCGGAATGCCCGGAGGCGCCAGCATATAGCCTTCCAGACTGATACCGATGTCATATTCCTGTGCGCCAGAGTAGCGACCCAGGCGAATGTCGACCGCGTTCTGGATCGCCTCGGTCCATTCATCAGGCGTCGCATCCCGCGACACTGGGCCTTGCACCGCCTTTTCGGCAAAAGCATAGTTGACCCGCAGCTTGAATTCGCCCAGCGATTCTGGCTCTTCATAAACCTGCGTCTGGGTGCAGGCGGCCATCAGGGCCAATCCGGTGATCAGGGTCAGAATGCGCAACATGTTCTCGTCTCGATAGGCCTGTTTTTCTTTGATCTAGCGCACCGATACGGCCTGTGCCAAGTCGTATCGGCAGAAATCCACCCGTAAGCGCGCCCTGATCACGAGAATTTATAGTCGCGCGGGAAGCCATAGGGAGGTTTTTTACCAACGCTGGCACGTTTGGCCAGCCACTGGGACATATCGGCCTCGTGCCGGGTCTTGTCACCACCCATCGACCACTTCAGGCCCTCTTCCCAGTTGAAAGTGGTGATGTCGGACAACCCGCCATCCAGCTCCAGCGTGCCCTGGCGGCCGCGTGCCATGTTATATTTCTGAAGGCGCACGCCCTTGCCGCGTGTCATCTCGGGCAGGTCTTCAGTCGGGAACACAAGGAACTTGCCGTTCTGAGACACAACGGCCACGTGATCCCCATCCACCGGCTTACAGATCATCGCGGTTTCGTCGCCTTTGACGTTCAGCACCTGTTTGCCGTTGCGGGTCTGGGCCAGCACATCATCCTCGGGCACCATAAAGCCGTTGCCCGCATCCGATGCGACAAGCAGCCTTCGGCCTGGCTTGTGAATGAAAATGTCGATGATCTGCGCCTCATTCGGCAGGTCAACCATCAGGCGCAGCGGCTCGCCCATGCCCCGCCCGCCGGGCAGGTTGGCGGCGCTGACCGTGTAGAACCGCCCGTTCGAGGCAAACACCAGCAGGCGATCAGTCGTTTCGGCGTGGAAAATGAATCGTGGGCCGTCGCCATCCTTGAACTTCAGTTCACGCTTCAGGTCGATATGGCCGGTCATGGCGCGAATCCACCCCATCTGAGAGCAGACGACCGTAATCGGCTCGCGGTCGATCATCGCCTCTAGCGGCACTTCCTCGACCTGCCCCGCTTCGGCGAACCGCGTCCGGCGCGCGCCGCCTTCGTAGTCTTTGCCGAATGTCTTCTTGGTCTCTTTCAGCTGCTCGGCGATTTTGGCCCATTGCAGGCCCTCATCGGCCAGCAGGTCTTCAAGGTTGGCGCGCTCCAGCATCAATTCGTCACGTTCGCGAACCAGCTCCATCTCTTCCAGACGGCGCAGGCTGCGCAGGCGCATGTTGAGGATCGCGTCGACCTGAACCTCGGACAGTTCGCCCTCGCCCGGCTTGGGCGAGACATAGTCGGCCTCGTTGGTCGCGCGGACATGATCTATGCCCCAATCTTCGCGCATCAGCGCGGCTTTGGGGTCATCATCATAGCGGATGATGTCGATCACCCGGTCGAGGTTGAGGAACGCGACGATAAAGCCCTCCAACACCTCCAACCGATGGTCGATCTTGCCCAGACGGTGACGCGAGCGGCGGATCAGCACCTCTTGCCGGTGATCAAGGAAAGCGCGCAGCACTTCCTTCATCGAGCAAACCTTGGGTGTCACCCCGTCGATCAGCACGTTCATGTTCAGGCTGAACCGCACCTCAAGATCCGAGTTGCGGTAGAGCATGCCCATCAGCACCTCGGGATCCACGTTCTTGGAGCGTGGTTCCAGGATCAGGCGAATGTCATCGGCAGATTCGTCGCGCACATCCGCGAGGATCGGGATTTTCTTGGTCTGGATCAGTTCGGCGATCTTTTCGATCAGTTTCGATTTCTGAACCTGATAGGGGATCTCGGTAACAACGATCTGCCACTGACCTCGCCCCAGATCCTCGACCTCGAACTTGCAGCGCAGACGAAACGAACCGCGCCCGGTCCGATACGCCTGTGCGATATTCTCTGGCGGCTCGACAATCACGCCGCCGGTCGGGAAGTCCGGGCCGGGAACATAGTTCAACAACGTGTCGTCGCGGGCGTCGGGTGTCCTGATCAGATGCAGACAGGCGTCGCAGAGTTCCGAGATGTTGTGCGGCGGGATGTTCGTGGCCATCCCCACCGCGATACCACTGGCCCCGTTGGCCAAAAGGTTCGGGAACTGCGCGGGGAGCACGACCGGCTCAGTCAGGGTGCCATCATAGTTGTCGCGGAAATCGACGGCGTCTTCGTTCAGCCCCTCAAGCAGCGCCTCGGCCACGATGGTCATCCGCGCCTCGGTATATCGCGAGGCCGCCGGGTTGTCGCCGTCGATATTGCCGAAATTCCCCTGCCCGTCGACCAGCGGGTAACGGACGTTGAAGTCCTGCGCCAGACGCGCCATCGCGTCGTAAATCGCGGCGTCCCCGTGCGGGTGATAGTTGCCCATCACATCGCCGGAAATCTTGGCCGACTTCCTGAATCCTCCGGTTGCGCTGAGTCGCAGCTCTCTCATCGCATAGAGGATTCGCCGGTGGACCGGTTTCAACCCATCCCGCGCATCGGGCAAGGCCCGATGCATAATGGTGGACAGCGCATAGGTCAGATAGCGTTCGCCAATCGCGCGGCGCAGCGGTTCGGCTACCTCACCCCCGTTGCCGGGGGTCTCCATGTTGGGGTCGTCGATCGTGTCGTTCATATATGATGTGATACGACGCAAGCGCGGCGTGGTAAAGCAAGCAGCGCGCAATTTACTGGGGACAAGTCGCGCTTTTTGCAACACGGGGAGGCAAGCCCCGGATTTCCCCCATCTTTCGACTCAATCCCCAAGCTATGCTAAACTTTCATCAATTGAATGCTGCCTGTTTGTTGTTGCGATTACCCGGGGGATTGCGTCATGACGCGCCTTATACTAGTTACCTTTGCTCTGCTCGGATGGAGCTTCTACGTGATGAGCGGCGGCCCCAATTTCGAGCCGCGCGGCCCGCGCGCGGAAAAACCTGTGCAAGTGGCGTCAGTTCCCAAACCCGCACCAAAGCCGATTGCTCCGGCCCCGGCGGAAGACCTTGTGAAAAAAGCCGCTATTAAGCCGGTCGAACCCGAGAAGCCAAAGCCGGAACCTGAACCGGCGCCTGTTCAGGTCGATACTCAGGCGCAGCTGACGCAGGTTGCTGTTGGGCTGAGTTCAGACCTGTTCCTGTTTGGCGATCAGGCCGCGACATTCTCTCTGGCGTCTCTGGATCAGGGTGCGGCAGCGCTGCGTCAGATCACACCTGAGGTGCCCGACGGGGTTTCGCAGACCGTTGCCCCCACCGAGCCCGCAAAAGACATCCGCGAAGTTACGGGCACCCGCGTCAACATGCGCGATGGGCCCGGCACGATCTATCCGGTCGTTGGCAAGGTTTCGATCGGACAGAAGGTCGAAGTGATTGGCGATTCGGGAACCGGCTGGCTGCGGCTGCGCGTGTTGCCCGGGCAACAGATCGGATGGATTTCCGCCTCACTGATCCGAAAAACAGAATACTGACACAGCGATGTCATTGTCCTGACCGGGACCGCGCCATAGCTTTTGGCAAAAGAACATCTCGGGGATGACATGCAGAAATCCATTCTGATCACAGGCTGCTCTTCCGGTATTGGCCTGGATGCGGCTCATGGGATGCGCGCCCGCGGCTGGCGAGTCTTCGCGGCCTGCCGCCAACAGCGCGACTGCGACAGGCTGAGGGCACAGGGCTTTGACAGTCCGCGAATCGATTATGCAGATGCGGATAGTATCCGAACAGGCCTGGCACAGGTGCTTGAGTCGACCGGCGGCACGCTGGATGCACTGTTCAACAATGGTGCACATGGATTGCCCGGTGCGATAGAAGACGTGCCGACGGATGGGTTGCGCGTCATATTCGAATCCAATGTATTTGGCTGGCACGAACTGACCCGGCAGGTCATCCCGGTGATGCGGCGTCAGGGTCACGGTCGTATAGTACAATGCTCATCGGTGCTTGGACTGGTCGCGTTCCCCTGGCGCGGTGCGTATGTCGCGACGAAATACGCGATCGAGGGTCTGACCGACACCCTGCGGCTGGAGCTCAGGGATACCGATATTAAGGTCGTCCTGATCGAACCCGGGCCGATCACTTCGAAGATTCGGGAAAACTCGATCCCGGTGTTTGAACGGTTCATCGACTGGGAAAACTCGGCATTGCGGGAAAAATACGAAACTTCGCTGCTGACACGACTCTACGAATCTTCTGGCCCCGACCGGTTTGAACTGCCCGCATCAGCCGTGACCGACAAACTCGCGATTGCCGTGAGCGCGAAAAGACCGCGCGCGCGCTATTACGTCACCACGCCCACCTACATCGCCGGGTATCTGCGCCGGGTTTTGTCCACAAAAACCATAGATCGCATTCTGTCATTGGGCTGAGACACAAAAACCCATTCGCTTTTGCCGCTGCGCCCGCTAGATGGAGGCGTGAAAACAAACGCGGACGAGGGCTCCATGGACCTGATCATGCTGGTCTTGCTTTTGGCCATGGCGGCAGTTGTCGTCGTTTTGGCTTTGGGCATTGCAAACTTTGGCAAAGGTGGGACCGAAGCGGCCCACAAAAGCAACAAGATGATGCGCCTGCGCATCCTGTTTCAGTTCATTGCCGTGGTGCTGATTGTGCTCTACGTCTATCTGCGCGGACAGGGAGGGCAATAAATGGTTGTTCTGAACAAAATCTACACGCGCACAGGCGACGATGGCAAAACCGCGCTTGGCAATGGCGAACGGGTCGCCAAATACTCGGGCCGTGTGGCTGGCTATGGCACGGTGGACGAACTGAACGCCTTTGTCGGCGTCGCCCGCGCGGAAGCCGATGGCGATGTCGAAGCAGCGCTGGCGCGCATCCAGAACGATCTGTTCGATCTGGGCGCTGATCTGTGCCGTCCAGATATGGAAAAGGATGCCGAGGCGGATTACCCGCCATTGCGGATCGCTCCGGCACAGATCGACCGGCTGGAAGCCGAGATCGACTCCATGAACGAACGGCTGGAGCCGCTGCGCAGTTTCATCCTGCCGGGCGGCACCCGGCTGGCGGCGCAATTGCATGTATGTCGCACGGTGTCGCGGCGTGCCGAGCGTCTGGTGGTCGAACTGTCCAATATGGAGCCCGTCAACGTAGTCGCCGTGAAATATTTGAACCGGCTGAGCGATTGGTTCTTCGTCGCCGCCCGCTGCGCCAACAACGACGGCCAGGCTGACGTTTTGTGGGTTCCGGGCGCGAACCGCTGAAAGCGGCACGGTGTCCTGTAGACCCGGTGGCGACCGGAAGGGTGAGGCCTCGGCCCGACAATCACAGTAAAGCGTCTGTTCCGGTCCGCCACTCGTCCCGTCGCGCACTAACCCGTTCCCACTGCGACACTACCGTTACGTAAAAAAATCATGAAACGCGACGTCTCAAGCTTACGACGTGACGATTTTGCTCTGTTGTCGCGCGGATTGAGACGCTATCTACACCCCGAGAGCATTGGTGGAGTCGCGACGCGGCTTGCCGTTTTTGTAAGGAGCGTACGCAAAAATGAAGGTACTTGTGCCTGTCAAGCGCGTGATTGACTACAACGTGAAGGTTCGCGTGAAGGCGGACGGGAGCGGTGTTGATCTCGCCAATGTAAAGATGTCGATGAACCCGTTCGACGAGATTGCAGTGGAAGAGGCGATCCGCCTGAAAGAGGCTGGCAAAGCTGAGGAAGTCGTGGCCGTCTCGATCGGCGTGAAGCAGGCGCAGGAGACGCTGCGGACCGCTCTGGCCATGGGCGCGGACCGCGCCATTCTGGTCGTTGCTGCCGATGACGTGCATCAGGACATCGAACCGCTGGCCGTTGCCAAGATCCTTGCCAAAGTGGTCGAGGAAGAACAGCCGGGCATCGTTCTGGCGGGTAAGCAGGCGATCGACAACGACATGAACGCCACTGGCCAGATGCTGTCGGCCCTGCTGGGCTGGAGCCAGGGCACCTTCGCGTCCGAGCTGGACATTGAAGGCGACACCGCCAAGATCACCCGCGAGGTGGACGGCGGCCTGCAGACCATCAGCGTCAAGATGCCGACCATCGTGACCGTTGATCTGCGTCTGAACGAGCCGCGCTATGCGTCGCTGCCCAACATCATGAAGGCGAAGAAAAAGCCGCTGGACGAGAAAACCGCCGCCGATTACGGCGTCGACGTCACTCCGCGTCTGGAAATCGTCAAGACCGAAGAGCCGCCGGCACGCGCTGCGGGCATCATCGTGGGCTCGGTCGACGAGCTGGTCGAGAAACTCAAAGAAGCGGGGGCTGTGTAATGGCTGTTCTTCTTCTCGCTGAAGTCAACAATGGTGAGCTGTCGCTGGACGCCACCGCCAAGGCCGTCAATGCCGCGAAAGTTCTGGGCGATGTAACCGTTCTGGCCGCTGGCGGTTCCGCCGCTGCCGCTGGTGAAGCTGCTGCCAAGATCGACGGCGTTTCCAAGGTTCTGGTTGCCGAAGACGCTTCGCTGGGCCACCGCCTGGCGGAATCGACCGCAGCGCTGATGGTGGGTCTGGCCGACGGGTACGAGCACATCGTGGCACCCGCCACCACCGACGCAAAGAACGTGATGCCGCGCGTTGCAGCGCTGCTGGACGTGATGGTGATCTCGGATGCATCTGGCGTTGTCGACGGCTCGACCTTCGAACGCCCGATCTATGCAGGCAACGCGATCCAGACCGTGAAATCGAACGACGCCAAAAAGGTCGTCACCCTGCGGACCGCCAGCTTTGACGCGGCGGGCGAAGGTGGTTCGGCCCCGGTCGAGACCATCTCGGTCGGCGAAAATCCGGGCCTGTCGTCCTGGGTCGAGGACAAGGTTGCGGCCAGCGACCGCCCCGAGCTGACCTCGGCTGGCGTTGTTGTTTCAGGTGGCCGCGGTGTTGGCTCCGAAGAAGACTTCAAACTGATTGAAGCTCTGGCTGACAAGCTGGGTGCTGCTGTTGGCGCATCGCGCGCGGCGGTCGACTCGGGTTACGCTCCGAACGACTGGCAGGTGGGTCAGACCGGTAAGGTCGTGGCTCCGGACCTGTACGTTGCCGTCGGCATCTCGGGCGCGATCCAGCACCTGGCTGGGATGAAGGACTCGAAGGTCATCGTCGCAATCAACAAGGATGAAGAAGCGCCGATCTTCCAGGTCGCCGACTTCGGACTGGTTGCCGACCTGTTCCAGGCCGTTCCGGAACTGACCGAAAAGCTTGGCTGATCAAGAACACAATTTTCTCGACGAGAAATCTTCAAGGCCCGCCGCAAGGCGGGCCTTTTTCAGTTCAGATCTTGAATAACCGGCACCAGAGCATCCGCGATGGCCCCTGTGTGCGGCCGGGCCGATCATGTGCTCTGCCATGGGCTGCTGCAATGTTCCGAACAGCACGTCCTCAAGTTCGTCTGAAGCGCCGGCAACGCAGACCGACAACTCGACGATACCCGCGCAATGCGATCGGAATTGCTCGACCATTGGCCTGTCGACCAGCAATTGCCCGCCAACATCGCATGGCGATTGCCTGTGCACGCGCAGCCACAGCAAGATCACTGGCGGTCCAACACGCTCGAGAAAGGACTGCAGGCTTTGGCACCACTGATCCTGCAAACCCTGGGCTAACAACGCAAACCGGGCGGCCCCAAGGTCCAATAGCCGCGTCAAAAGATGCTTCACAAAGTGAAATTCTGTGAAATCAACTTCAGGATAAAGATCTACGAGCCTACGCGTCGGCTCAAGAAACCTATCATTTCGGCGGGGATGCACCCGATAAAATGGGTTCGACTGACCGGCAAGCCCGGGGATCTGCAACACGCACAGCCCGGAACCATTCACCAGGTTCAGTATCCCTTGATCTCGCACCAACGCCTCGGCCCCGGCAAACAGGCTGCCCAGATTGACACAACACTTTCCCACACGCCCTTCCAACACTGAAGGGAACGGCTGATCCACGAACCGCCCGAATGTTTCGTCGCCGCCAACACAAACCACTGAGGACTTGTCCGGTCGCTTCTCAGGCCCGCGAAACCAGAGCCTGGATTGTTCATATTGGCAAACGGCAACATCGACCCGGCCCGAGCCGACCTGAAGATAGCTCATAACACCCACCTGTTTTTCACCCGGGTGCCATCTTGCGGCCGCAGGAATTGATAAAACCCTAATGTGCGCATTTGAAGCAAATTCAGCCTGATCCAACCCCTTGCCGCCCGCCCCGATCTGCCGATAGTGTCGGATCAACCTATGGGACAAAGGCACCTGAACATGGATGTAAAATCAGTCGGAGTGATCGGCGCGGGCCAGATGGGCAATGGCATCGCCCATGTTTTGGCGCTGGCGGAATATGACGTCCTTTTGACCGACGTCAGCCAGGAGGCGCTGGACAATGCTCTGGCGACGATCGAAGGCAATCTTGCCCGGCAGGTGTCCCGCGGAAAGATCACCGACGAGGCCATGCAGGCCGCCCTTTTGCGCATCGATACCACGCTTGAATTGCCTAAACTGGGTCAAACCGATCTTGTGATCGAGGCCGCGACCGAACGCGAAACGATCAAGCAGGCCATTTTCGAGGACCTTCAACCGCATCTGCAGCCCCATACGATCCTGACCTCGAATACCTCTTCCATTTCGATCACGCGTCTTGCCAGCCGAACCGACCGTCCGGAACGGTTCATGGGCTTTCACTTCATGAACCCTGTACCAGTGATGCAGCTGGTCGAGTTGATCCGCGGCATCGCAACGGATGAAGCGACCTACAAAGCCTGCAAAGCTGTTGTGGACCGGTTGGGCAAGACCGCGGCCAGCGCCGAAGATTTTCCGGCCTTCATCGTGAACCGGATCCTGATGCCGATGATCAACGAGGCGGTTTATACATTGTATGAGGGTGTCGGTAGCGTTCAGTCCATCGACCAGTCAATGAAGCTGGGCGCCAATCATCCGATGGGGCCGCTGGAGCTGGCGGATTTCATCGGCCTGGACACATGCCTGGCGATCATGAATGTGTTGCATGAGGGTCTGGCCGACACAAAGTACCGTCCGTGTCCACTGCTGACAAAGTATGTCGAGGCCGGCTGGCTGGGGCGAAAGACCGAGCGCGGGTTTTATGACTATCGTGGCGAAGTCCCAATACCAACGCGCTGACGCACAGGGGGCCAGCCCCCTCGCCCGGATTTCATCCGGGCTCACCCCCGGGATATTTTCAGCCAGATGAAGACGCGGATCAGGCCCTGGTCCCACCACCCAGAGCCAAGGTGTGCTTTCTAAGCCATGCCATGAACCCGCGCGGGTCTTTTTCGAGCAGCTGCATGTCGTCCTGCGAAATCGGATCACCGATGACCGGAGACTGCGGTTTGTTGCAGGACCTTACGATCTCGTGCAGCAGCAGCCCCTGACGCAGGATCGGGGAAACACGGTTTGCGATCTGATACCAGCGCGAGTTGCAACCAGGAAAAAAGATCGGCACGACCTGAGCACCGGACCGGCGGATCATCTTGGCCGTAAAAACGTTCCACTCCCGTTCCTGTGCGGGACCGAACCAACTGTCCGAAGACATCACCACGCCCGAAGGGAACAAGGCTACCACGCCGCCATTCTTGAGGTGTTCCATCGCCTTGCCGCGCATTTCCAGCATCTTGGCCTGGGCTTCGGGATCGTGCGGAAACGGAACCGCGATCATGAACGATGTCGCAGCTTCATCCAGGCCGGTCAGAACCGAGCGGGTCAGGATGCGATAATCGCTGCGCACGCGGCCGATCAGTTCGGCAAAAATCATGCCGTCAACCATGCCATGGGGGTGGTTGGCGACCACAACGACCGGGCCTTCCTTGGGAATGCGATCGATCTGTTCCTGCGGCGTGGTCAGTTTGATGCCCATCACCTCGAGCGCGCCGCCCCAAAAACGCTGGCCGCGGTACAACTCGTTCTTTTTTTCGAATTTATTGACCATTCGCAAAATGGTCAGTTTTCCGGTGCACCATTCGATGACCCGAATGGCAGCCGAAGTCCAGGCATCGTCAAACGAGTTGGCGTAGGTCAGCGTTCTGCGATCATAGATTTCGCCTTGTTCACCGGCCCCATCTACCACCGGGTTCGTCTTGGTCTCGTGCGTTGTTTCCGCCAATTCCTGGTTTTCCCGTTCTTCCTGTCCTGGCAGGACCGGCTCAGAATCCCTCTCCGAACTTGTCGTTCACCAAAGTTTCCAAGGCTTCCGCCAACGCCTCAGCATCCGGTCCGGACGTCTCGACGTCAATAGTGGTTCCGCGCGATGCTGCCAACATCAAAAGGCCCATAATACTGTCACCGGATGCAGAAAGTCCGTCCCGCGAAACCTCGGCACTGGCATCAAATCCCTCGACCACCTCGACCAGCTTGGCTGAGGCACGGGCGTGTAGGCCCTTTTCGTTAATAATTTTCAAGCTTCGGGTGGTCATGGTCAATTAATCCGATTTTAGTCCAACGTGACATTCTGCGCATTGATATATTTTCGTCCAGCCTCAATCGCTTGCCGGACGGCATCGCCGACGGGCAAGTGGCGGCTTTTGGCCAGTTTGATCAACATGGGAAGGTTTGCGCCGTAAAGTATGCGACGATCCTGCGGGGCGCAGGCCCGCATGCTCAGATTCGACGGGCTGCCGCCAAACAGGTCAGTCACGACAACGACACCATCGCCAGCGTCGACCTGATCCGCGGCACGGCATATTTCGCTTTGTTTGGCGTCGCGATCATGATCGGCCTCGATCGGTATCGCGACAAGACCCGGCTGTGTCCCGACCACGTGCTGCATCGCGGCCAGGTACTCTTCGGCCAGCCTGCCATGCGCTACAATTACGATCCCGATCAATCCGGCCTCACATTCAACGAACGTCGTTCCATTTCGCGGTGTCTGATTGCCACCTGCTGGCTCTCTTCCGCAAGGGCCTTTGCGACCGCTTCGGCCATCGCGACCGAACGATGTTGCCCACCTGTGCAGCCAAACGCAACCGAAAGATGCGCCTTGCCCTCGGCCCGGAAGGCCGGCAGCAAAAGCCTGAGCAGATCGACGACCTTGTCGAAGAACGGTCCGTAGTTCATATCCGACTGAACATAGCTTGCAACATCCGGGTTTCTACCATCGGCCGCGCGCAATTCAGGGCGCCAGTACGGATTGGCCAGAAACCGGCAGTCAAACACCATGTCCAGTCCCCTTGGCAGGCCGCGCTTGTACGAAAAGGATTCAATCGACACCGCCAGATGTCGGCCGCCCTGAGGTGCGAACCATCGCTCGACCTCATCGCGCAACTGATGGACATTCAGTGCTGTCGAGTCGATCAGCGTATCGGCAATTTCGCAGATCGGGGCCAGCAGCTCCTTTTCCTGGCGTACGCCGGATTCGGGGCTGGAATCCCTTGCCACCGGGTGCCGCCGGCGGGTTTCGGAAAAGCGTCGCAGCAGCACGTCATCGCTGCAATCCAGATAAAGGGTGGTCAGATCGACCTGTTCCATCCGGCTGAGTTTCGCCACCAGTTCAATGAATCCGATGGTTGAAAAATCGCGGTTGCGCGCGTCGATCCCAAGCGCCATGGGCCGGTCGCTTTCCGGGCCATCCAGAAGGCGTGTCAACAGCCCCATGGGCAGGTTGTCGATGGCTTCAAAGCCCAGATCTTCGAGAACATGGATTGCGGTCGAACGTCCGGCACCCGAAGGCCCGGTGACCAGAACGATACGCCGCTGTGCTGTCAGTTCCCGGGCCATTCCGGATCCATTCGTCCCATTTTCATAAATTGTACCAATGCTGCGGCCAAATTGGGGACTTCACCGCCCCAAAGCAAGGGAACAGGATGCCCCAGCAGAACCACCATCCGTGGCTCGGGCAGACGTGCGGGTTCGCTCTGGTCCAGATCCACAACGAGGCTGACAGGAACCGGACCCTTAGAGTCTGCGCGCAACAGGCCGATACCACGCGCCTCGATCACGCCCCGCAGCTCCGGAACGGCGTCGGCGATCACATGGCCATCCCGTACATGCAGATTGACCCGGTCGTCCGCAACAAGCCGTGCCCCGAGCGCCATCATCTGCAGCGCCAGTGACGACTTGCCCGCGCCAGAACGCCCCACGATCAGAAGGCCGTGCCCTTCGATGCTGACGCAAGCGGCATGGATACAAGCTGTGTTCTGTTGTTCGATGGCAGAAAGGGTCGGGCTGGACATATGCCTACAAAGGAAGCCCGACAACAAACCGGGCGCCCAAAGGATCCGAAGTTATGTCCGCTTCGGTCGGACGGATGTTCTCCGCCCAGATCACACCGCCGTGGGCCTCGACAATCTGTTTTGAAATCGCAAGTCCCAAGCCCGAGTTGTTCCCAAAATGCTCGACCGGGCGCTGCGAGTAGAAGCGTTTGAACACTTTGGTCAGCGCCTGATCGGGTATGCCCGGACCGGTATCTTCCACCACCACCAGAACCCGGTTCTCGCGCTGTCGTACCCAGACCCGAATGGCATCGCTTTCCTCACAGAAGGAAATCGCATTGGTGATCAGATTGACGAAAACCTGTGCCAGTCGCGCCTCAAGCCCGTTGATCACAATCGGGTCGGGCGGCAGATCGGTGATGTAGTCGATCCCTTTCGACCGCGCGTCTTCGCCCAGATACTGCCCAAGATTGCCCAGCAGCTTGAGCAGATCAAAGGGCTGCTCCTCTTCCTTGACCAGTTCGGCATCCAGTCGGGATGCGTTGGAAATATCACTGACCAACCGGTCCAGGCGCCGCACGTCATGTTCGATCACGCCCAAAAGTTTCTCGCGCTGGTCGTCGCGTTTGACCATGCGAAGCGTCCCGACTGCCGATTGCAGGCTTGCAAGCGGGTTCTTGATTTCATGCGCCACGTCCGCCGCAAACTGCTCGTTCGCATCGATCCGGTTGTAAAGCGCGGTCACCATCCCTCGCAGCGCTCCGCTGAGCTGCCCGATTTCATCGGGGCGGGCGCTGAGGTCGGGAATTCGAATGCGGCCCGGATTGACACCAGCCCCCCTGTCCCTGCCCATCTCGGCAGCCGCCGCCAGATCCGCAAGCGGGTTGGCGATGGTTGATGCAAGAACAAGGCTCAGGCCGACAGACACCAGCAGGGCCACCACGAACATCTGCAGAATGCGCTCCTGCTCCTGCCGGGCAAGCGCATCAATCTCACCGGCCGGACCGGCCATGGCAACGGCACCGACCGGGCTTCCGTCAAACAGAATGGGCGCAGCCGCCACGATTGCGGTTTCCCCTGCATCATCCTGAACCGCCTGCATTTGAACATTGCCCAGCAATGCCTGCGGGATGATTTCCTGTACGCGTTGTGCAAGCGTCGGTGGATCGGTTTCCTGCGGTTTCGTGAATACTGTCGTCAGACCCATCCAGACGGCATTGAGACCGTCACTGATAACTGTACTGCCGGTTGGCGCATCGGCCCCTGACTCCAACCCGAGAGGCATTTGCGCCGGCAGCGAAGCGCCTCGGGTCCAGCCGATCAGGGTGCCCTGGGCATCATAAATGAAGACCTCGCCGCCATCGGGCAGTGTAAGTCCGGACAACGTGTCCCTGACATCCAGATCAGCAGCGTCCCGGGGGCCGTCGGAATCCGCCTGACGCAGCTGGGTTTCGAACACGTTGCTGACCAGCTGGGCATCACCCACCAGATTGCGCGCCGTCTGCTGGACCCGCTCCTTGCGTGAATCGTCCAGATACAGCAACCCGGTCACAAGAATGACCAGGGCGATCAGGTTGAACGTGATGATCTTGCGCGCCAGAGGAGAGCCGCGCAGAGAAAACAGATTGCGTCGCGACCGCGTTGCCCTGAGTTCATGGGACTCGGGATCATGCGGGATGACCCAGTCATCCCCCAGAACGACATCTCCGTCGCGCAGCGCATTAGCTTGTTCGGTATCGCGCACGAGACCCGGCTACCCCTTATCAGAAGGCTATTCTTATTCTTCGTTGTATCTGTACCCGATGCCGTACAGGGTTTCGATGGCCGAAAACTCAGGATCTGCCGCGCGCATTTTCTTGCGCAGCCGCTTGATGTGGCTGTCGATGGTGCGGTCGTCGACATAAACCTGATCGTCATAGGCCACATCCATCAACTGATCGCGGCTTTTGACGAACCCCGGTCTCTGCGCCAGCGCCTGCAACAACAGGAACTCGGTCACTGTCAGCGAAACATCGGTGCCCTTCCAGCTTACGGCGTGGCGCAGCGGATCCATCCGAAGTTCACCCCGCTCCATGACCTTGGCATCACCCGAGGCGGCAGCGGACACATCGCCCTCGGTCGCTTCCTGCCGGCGCAGCAACGCGCGGATACGTTCAACCAGAAGACGCTGTGAAAAAGGCTTTTTGACATAGTCATCCGCGCCCATGCGAAGGCCCAGAACCTCGTCGATCTCGTCATCCTTGGATGTCAGGAAGATCACCGGCATCTGAGTTTTCTGGCGCAGCCTTTGCAACAGGTCCATGCCGTCCATGCGGGGCATCTTGATGTCCAGCACGGCCATGTCCGGCAATTTCTTGTTGAATGCATCCAGGGCAGCCTGCCCGTCATTATATGTTTCGACCTCAAAACCCTCGGCTTCGAGCGTCATGGATACCGACGTCAGAATGTTCCTGTCGTCATCCACCAGTGCAATCTTTGACATCGGGTTCATCCCTATTCCTGCTCACTCTTGCAATAATTGGCTTATTTGTAAGGCATTGTTGGCGTTTTTAGGACGCCGAATCAATCCGTAACTGCGAATCGTGCCTTTCTTGGGGCAAGCTTGCGGCAAATTTGCCTTGCTGCCCGCAAATTGCCGCCCAGATTTTTGGCGGAAAATTCTTGGTGGCGCTAAACTTGTACTTGGTTGCGCTAACTGCGCCAAACCGTCCTGTTCATGCCCTAAATGACCGTGATAAGACCCGCCCATCCGCCGGTTTTTCCCGGCATACTGCCCCAAGAGCGCATAAGGCCAAACAGCCTTCGCGCCGCCACAGGAGAAGACACACATGACATCTGGACGGGTTAACCCGCAATTCCGCCTCGAGGATCAGGGCATCGAGGGTCTGGGCAATGTCTATTACAACTTCATGGAACCTGCGCTGATCGAAGAGGCGCTGAAGCGCGGCGAGGGCACGCTGGGCAATGGCGGCGCGTTTCTGGTTACGACTGGCAAATTCACAGGCCGGTCTCCGAAAGACAAGCATGTTGTCAAAACCGACAGCGTCGCCGACACCATCTGGTGGGAAAACAACGCCGCAATGACCGCCAAGGGCTTTGACGCGCTATATGAAGATATGCTGGCCCATATGAAGGGTCGCGACTATTTCGTGCAGGACCTGGTCGGTGGGGCCGATCCGGCCTATTCGATCAACGTGCGCATGGTCACCGAATTGGCCTGGCACAACCTTTTTATCCGCCACCTGCTGCGACGGCCGGACCGCGCTGACCTGGACGAGTTCACCGCGGATTTCACCGTCATCAACTGCCCCAGTTTCAGCGCGGACCCGAAAAAGCACGGCTGCCGCAGCGAGACCGTGATTGCGCTGAACTTCGACCGCAAGCTGATCCTGATCGGCGGCACAGAATATGCAGGTGAGAACAAAAAGTCTGTCTTTACCCTGCTGAACTACATGCTGCCCGAAAAGGGCGTGATGCCGATGCACTGCTCGGCCAACCATGCTGTGGGCAACCCGGTTGATACCGCCGTGTTCTTCGGCCTGTCCGGCACCGGCAAAACCACCTTGTCCGCCGACCCGTCCCGCGTGCTGATCGGCGATGACGAGCACGGCTGGTCCGACCGCGGCACTTTCAACTTCGAAGGTGGCTGCTATGCCAAGACCATCAACCTGAATGCCGAGGCAGAACCCGAGATTTACGCCACCACCACGAAATTCGGCACGGTGATCGAGAACATGGTCTTCGATCCCGAGACCAAAAAACTGGATTTCGACGACGATTCCCTGACAGCGAACATGCGTTGCGCCTATCCGCTGGAATATATCTCGAACGCATCGAAATCGGCGTTGGGCGGCCATCCAAAGAATATCATCATGCTGACCTGCGACGCATTTGGTGTTCTGCCCCCGATTGCGCGGCTGACACCGGCGCAGGCGATGTATCACTTCCTGTCAGGCTTCACGTCGAAAGTCGCCGGTACCGAGCGTGGCATTACCGAGCCTCAGCCCACATTCTCGACCTGCTTTGGCGCACCTTTCATGCCGCGCCGCCCCGAGGCCTACGGCAACCTGCTGCGGGACAAGATTGCCCAGCACGGCGCGACCTGCTGGCTGGTGAACACCGGCTGGACCGGAGGCGCTTACGGCGTTGGCAGCCGGATGCCCATCAAGGCAACCCGCGCGCTGCTGACTGCGGCGCTGGAAGGGTCGCTGGCGGATGCGGAGTTCCGCAAGGATGCCAGCTTTGGCTTTGACGTTCCGGTCTCGGTTCCCGGTGTGCCCGAAGTCCTGCTGGACCCGCGCCGCACATGGGACGATCAGGCAGCCTTCGACAAACAGGCTGAAAAACTGGTGCAGATGTTTGCCGAAAACTTTGAGCAATATCTGCCCTTTATCGACGAAGACATCAAAGCCGTCGCAATCGGATAAGGCAATTTCAGGGGCCACCGCGCCCCTGATTTCATCCGGACCCGGGTGAAAGGCGCAGCACTGCTCGCCATATAGATGTATTCACCCATATGTGTTGGCAATTGCATTGCCTGATGCGGTAAATTGCGCTACCCACGTTTTCATTTAGGTCAAAAAAGTGCCCGGCACGAAACGCACCGGGCCGCAACTGAAAGAACTTTTGGGCAGCTCTCAAGAACTCACTCACCTTGGAAATTGAGCAGCCTAATCAGGAAACCAGTTTAGTCCCAGAGGGATGAGTGTCAATATGAGACATGCCAAATACAGCACCACACTGCATGTTTCTCATCACCACGGGTGACTGAAACCTGACTAAGGGGAAAACGGAAAATCATGACGGAAATTTCGAAACTCACTGAATTGCGCAAACTCATGCAGAGCATGGAACGAACGCTGGGCCTCGAGAAGCTCTCTCCGGTTGAGCGCGATATCTACTATGCCGCCGAGGAACTGTCCAAATCCGACGAGGAAGTGCGCACTTTCGGTTTGATCGAACACACCCTTGTCAAAAGCGTTTCGCGCCCGACATTCTTCCGCGCGCTGAAATCGCTGGTCAAGAAAGGGTATCTGTCACAAAGCGGCAGCGCCAACCGGGGGCGGTATATCGTTCATGCACCCAGATGAAGCCGCCGCGTTTCGTGACGACGGCTGATTGTCGTGCGAAAATGGGCTACCGAAACCTTCTACGCCTCTTTGGCCTATGTGGTGGTATCGTTCCTCACGTTTGAGGTTTTGATGCCCCTTCAGAACGTGTTTTTTCCTGAATACCCCAGCCGGGCCAGCCTGTTGTTTCTGCCGCATGGCGTACGGGTTCTGGCCGCCTGGCTGTTGGGATGGCGCGCCGTTTTTGCACTGCTGCCGGGTGTTTTCATCGTCTTCGCTTATGTCGGCGGATGGGACGTGTTCCTGCCCAGCCGCCTGATGGCGATGGTCATCGCCGTCGCGACCGCACCTGCGGTGTTTTATCTGTGTAAGGGGCTTGGTTGGGACCTATTTCCCCGGCCCGGCAAACGGCCATGCTGGGCCTGTGTCATGGGTGTGGGGATTGTCACGTCGTTTCTGGTGTCGATCCTGACCAACATGGCCTTTGGCAGCGCCACGGCGGAATACATCGCCTTCTTGATTGGCGATATCTCTGGTTTGTTTTTCCTGATGCTGATCCTCTACTTCTCGTTCCGCTACGCGGACAGCCGGGCCTGATCCTTCAACCCGTCAGCCCCCGGCGAAGCAGATTCAGACCGCCGATCAGCAACACGATCAACGTCACCTTGCGGAACCGAGCCTGATCAATCCGTGCCTGGAGCTTCAGCCCTGCCCACAACCCAATGACCGCCGGTGCGATCAGAAAACCGGAAAATGCGGCCGTTTCCATGCGCAGGATGCCTGATCCCAGATGGGCAAAAACCAGCGCCACCGCACCCAGCCCGTAAACGACGCCCTGAACCCGCATCTGATCTGCCTTCGGCGTGTTGAGGGCCGTCAGGTACATCACGGTCGGCGGCCCCCAGATTCCTGACATACCGCCCACGAAACCGGCAACCGAACCCATCGCCGCCTCAATCCAGGCTGAAGGTTTCGACAATGTCAGCTTTGATCCCAAGACCTGAATCAGCGCAAAGAACGTCACCGGTGCGCCGATCATCAGCAACAACGTTCGCGGCGGAACCAGGCTGACCAGTTGGGCACCCGCCAACAAAAACAGCAGCCCCACGATCAGAAACACACGGAACCGTCGGATGGACGACACCGCTGCGGGGACACCTTCGCGCAACGCCTGAACTCCGTTTGTGACCAAAGTTGGCAGGATCAGCCCGGCCACGGCCCATTCGGGCGGCAGGAAGATGCTCAGCCCCGAAACCAGAACCATGGGCATGGCAAATCCGACCATTCCCTTGATGCAGCCGGCAAGAAAGGCAATCGAAACGGCCAGCGCCAGATCCTGTGTCGAGAGTATTGAAAGCCATGTCATGCCTCGTTGATACCACTCCCAGATTTCTCTGCACTGCAAAACTCATCGGGTAATTTTTGAACTTTTTACCTGCCAATTTCGTATTTTTGTTGCGCTGCACGTGCAGCATGATATGACCAGACGACCCAGAGAAGGACGTGATTCATGGCCCATGACGGACAGGATATGACCCAGATGACGACACCTGCGATTTTGCCCGATCTGCTGACCCTGACCCGAGCTGCCGTTCCGGCGGTCGAGGCGGTTTTTGAACGGGCGCGGGAATCCGTCCGCGATATGGTCAGCGCTGACGGTAAGATTTCTGGGGCACTGATCGAAGCCAACCAGACCGCCGCGCACGGCCTTGCATGGCTGGCTACCTATAATCAATCCCTGCAACAGATGCAGCGTTGGGCCGAAACGCTGGAGGCCGACGGCAAGTTCGGTGAAATCGAACAGCTGCTACACCAGATCGCCTTTGGCGAATACTTGCATCAGGTCGCGGGCGGCATTCCGATGAACCAAGGCGAGGTTGTGCGCCTGCAGGATCTGGGGCTGGGCTGGGACGCGTTGTCCGGGTTCCAGTGTTCCGAAGTTCAAACCCTGATGGCACAGGCCAATTCACAGGCCGCACGCAGCCGTCTGGTCGCGCTGATGCAGGATCAGTCCGGCGCCACCATGTTCGGCGCCTCGGGTCTGGACGAAGAGCTTGAAATGATCCGCGACCAGTTCCGCCGCTATGCGCAGGAAAAGGTCGAACCGAACGCGCATGACTGGCACCTCAAGGATGAACTGATCCCGATCGAGATCATTGAAGAACTGGCGGAAATGGGCGTCTTCGGCCTGACCATTCCCGAAGAATTCGGTGGGTTCGGTCTATCCAAAGCCTCGATGTGTGTGGTGTCCGAGGAACTGTCACGCGGCTATATCGGCGTTGGTTCTCTGGGAACCCGGTCCGAGATCGCGGCTGAACTGATCATTGCGGGCGGCACGGATGAGCAAAAAGCGCAATGGTTGCCCAAGATAGCCAGCGCCGAGATTCTGCCGACTGCCGTGTTCACCGAACCCAACACCGGCTCGGACCTTGGCAGCCTGCGCACCCGTGCGGTCAAGGACGAGAACGGTGATTTCAAGATCACCGGCAACAAAACCTGGATCACGCATGCGGCGCGCACCCATGTGATGACCCTGCTGGCGCGCACCAATCCCGACACCACCGATCACCGCGGATTGTCCATGTTCCTGGCGGAAAAGACGCCCGGTACGGATGAAAACCCCTTCCCCACCCCCGGCATGACCGGCGGTGAGATCGAGGTGCTGGGCTATCGCGGTATGAAAGAATACGAACTTGGTTTTGACGGGTTCAAAGTCAAAGGTGAGAACCTGTTGGGCGGCGAAGAAGGCAAAGGCTTTAAACAGCTGATGGAAACCTTCGAAAGCGCACGCATCCAAACCGCTGCGCGCGCCATTGGTGTCGCCCAAAGCGCGCTGGATATTGCAATGCAATACGCGCAGGACCGCAAACAGTTTGGCAAATCTCTGATCAACTTCCCGCGTGTGTCGGGCAAGCTGGCCATGATGGCGGTCGAGATCATGATCGCGCGGCAGCTGACCTACTTCAGCGCCTGGGAAAAAGACCATGGCCAGCGCTGCGACCTTGAGGCCGGAATGGCCAAGCTGCTGGGCGCGCGTGTCGCATGGGCGGCAGCGGATAACGGGCTGCAAATTCATGGCGGCAACGGCTTTGCGCTGGAATACAAGATCAGCCGCGTGCTGTGTGATGCGCGCATTCTGAACATTTTCGAAGGAGCTGCCGAAATTCAGGCTCAGGTTATCGCGCGACGTCTGCTCGGCTGACCGGTTTTCGGCATCTCTGTTTCCCCAACTGGACCCGGTCTTGCACCGGGTCTTTTCTTGTTTTGTCGGATTTGCACGCGCCTGGACCTTCCGGTCGTTCGTATTTCACATGCGCAAACCCTGGCGAACTCGGTTGCCTACCAGGATGTGCCTCTGAATCGGGGCATGAAAATTTCCCCCTCTGATTCCGCGCGAAACTGGGGTAGAGCATCCCGTGGAACAGACGGAACCACACGGGCAGTTGGTAAACAAAGAATGACCAGAATATTTCTTGCACTTTGGGTGACCCTAACCGCGATCGCCCTGAGCGGCTGCGCGACCACGCAGCCGACAGCGGGCCAAAGCGACATCGACGCGCTGGCGCAAGCGATCGGAGGCCTCGGCCCCGACGTTGACCCGGCCGAGGCGCAAAGGGCCGCCACAATCGCTTACACCTATTCGCAGCGTCTGGCGCGGGAATGGCAGGTCGAGGATCCGGCCATCATCCACAACGCCAAGGTCATCAACGGTTTTCGCGAATATGGGTTGTGCAATGACTGGGCCGAGGCCATGACGAAGCGGCTGCGACAGGAGGATTTCCGCACGCTTGACCTGAACTGGGCCACATCTCCGCCGACGGCGTTCCGGATCATCCACCATTCGGCGTCGATCAGCGCCACTGGGGCGTCGTTGTATGACGGCATTATCCTAGACCCGTGGCGCAACAGCGGCGCCTTGCACTGGGCACCGGTGCGCAAGGATACCAAGTATAACTGGCGGCCCCGAAGCGAGGTGCGCGCTGAATTGCTGAGCGGCGAGATACCTTATTGATCTGGACCACACAGGTTTCGCCAACATGCGCAAAAGGATAAGATACCGTCATGATACGCCTGATCCTGACTCTGCCCCTGCTGGCGTTGCTGCAATGCAACAAGGACGAATCCGTGGCCGCCTATGGCGCGGCGGACCGCACATGGACCTTGCAGGAAATCGACGGGCAGTCATTTGAAGCCAGCGCCCTGCTGCGGTTCCCCGAAGAGGGCAGGATCGAAGGCAACGCACCTTGCAACAGCTACAGCGGCACCTTGAACGCGCCTTATCCGTGGTTCGAGGTCACCGACCTGAACGCAACCCGCGCGGCCTGTGCGGGGCTTGAGGCCGAAGGGTTCTATTTCGCGGCCCTGCTGGCGATGACCCAGTCCGAAGTGTCGGGCGACGTGCTGATCCTGCGCAATGAGGACGGGCACGAGATGGTGTTCAAAGCCGCCGAGTGAGCTGATCCAGAAACCGCGCCCGGGCCGCCGGCAAGGGGTGGTGGCCCAGTGCAGGCGCTACCCGGTGTTCCAGAAAATAGCCCGTTGTTTTCAACCCTTCGACGATCTCGGCATCCGGTGCCTGCCCTTCGCCTCGCAGGCAGGGGGGCAGCGGCAACAACCGGTCGGCCCATTCTCCGGCGCCAGCGGCACTGACGGCCCGGCCCGATTTAGGCGAGACATAGATCAACCCTTCGGTTGCGCCGGTCGCCGCACAGGCCGACAGGTCGAGGCCAAAACCCAGTTCTTCCAGCAGGGCCAGCTCCCAGCGCAGATAGGCCAGTGGCCAGATGTCATCCTGCCCCAGCAGATCCATCAGTTGTTCGGTCTGCTTGTAGATGCCCGGATGCGGTTCCCGCTCGGGCAGGCAGAAGGACAGAAGCGACAACACCGTGTTCAGCCCGGCCAGCGCCAGACGTCCGGAAAAGGCCGCCGCCGCGCGCGATCGCAGGGGTTCGACCTGAAAAGTTCCGATATGTTCTTCAAGCCGCGCCCGCCACAGCACATCCAGCTGCGCGCCGGGCTGCAGGATCGGCGCAATCTTGCGGCTGGCCCCGCCACGTACGACACCGGCATGACGTCCATGGGTCTGGGTAAAGACCTCGATAATCGCCGCCGTTTCGCCGTGGCGGCGAGAGGTCAGAAGTATTCCGTGATCGCGCCAGTCCAAATGGGCCCCGTGCCGTTTGCTGTGCCCATTTGACCTGTGGCGGGTCTGGACCGCAACCATGAAAGCTTGACGTGCAGGCGATATCACTCTCTAATTAACACTAGAGTTAAATAATGATGAGATCCGATGCGCGGAATTACAATCACATATCGCTACGATGGCGACGAGACTGAATGGCTGGAAGCCGTAAACACGTTCATCGCGGCGATCGACGCCGACCCCGAGGCTGTGGGGAAGTTCACCTATCAGGTCGCGGTGGCCGATGATGGTGTGTCCCGGTTTCACTGGGGACGCTGGGACAGTGCCGAGACATTGGCCCATGTGCAATCGCAGCCTTATTTTCAGGCGTTTGCGCCCAAGGTGAAACCGTTTGCCGGTGACACGCTCAGCGCCACCGGGCACGATGTCACGCAGAAAAGCGGCGGGTGGTAAGGCCAGAGTGGTTCCACAGAATGCGGGGTCAGAACGTCACGCCCGCGTGGATCAGGATGCCGATGACCATGAGCAGATTCAGCACCATCGAGATTCCGTTGCCCACGTAAATCGGCAGTTTGCCGACCACCAGCCCGTAGGCGAACCACAGAAACGACAGACCGGCATAGAGCGACCACGAAAGCAGTGACTGACCGGTGGCGTGCTGGGAGTGAGTAAAGTAGAGCTTGATCAATTGCGGAAGGGTGGCGAACGGGCCGAAGACTCCGACGAAAACCATGAAGCCCTCGAACCGCTGCATCCAGTGGCCAAGCTCGGATTTTTCCAGTTTCTCAGCGAGTGTTTCAGCCACGCAAACACCTCATCGTCTTGTGTTGTTTCCCGGATAGGCCAGTCCGTTCTGGCCAGGAGCAGGTTCAAAATAGACGCTTTGATCCGCGCGTCAAAGACCCTTCGAAGCAGGAATCATTCCAACCCCTCTTCCCCCAACAGGTGCCGACCCTGCCGGTCCTCGACCTCGATCACCCAGAGATCGGGGTCAAAGCTGCGTTGGCGCTGGATGGCGGCGTCCACGTCCGGCTCGGGGCCGCCGGACAGTTCGACCCATTTGCGTTCGCCGCTCATCAGATCAAAGCTGCGCTGGAAGGCCGTGGCCTGCCCGTCAAGCGTGTTCAGCTTGATCAGCACCGCGCCTGCCGTGTCGTCGCCATGGGCCACGACGAAGGCAGGAATTTCCTGAAAGCGAAGCCGCGCCAGATAGGCATGGACCCAGAATTCCGCCGTCAGGCGGGTCATGCGTTGCCGTCTTTGAAATCCAGACCCATTTCCGAATAGCGTTCGGATTCCTCAAGCCAGTTGGGCCGGACTTTCACCTGCAGGAACAGGTGGATTTTGCGGTCGAGGAACTCTTCCAACTCTGCCCGCGCGGCCTGGCTGACGGCCTTGATCGTCTCGCCCCGCTTGCCCAGCACGATGCCCTTGTGGCCATCGCGCATGACATAGATGACCTGATCGATTTTGGCGGAACCGTCCTTGCGTTCTTCCCAGTTCTCGGTCTCGACGGTCAGCTGGTACGGCAGTTCCTGATGCAGGCGCAGGGTCAGTTTCTCGCGCGTCATCTCGGCGGCGATCATGCGCAGGGGCAGATCGGCGATCTGATCCTCGGGGTAAAGCCACGGGCCTTCGGGCAATTCCGAGGCCAGCCATTTGCGCAGGTCATCGACGCCATGGCCCTTTTCCGCCGAAATCATGAAGGTTTCGGCAAACGGATAGCGTGCGTTCAGATCTTTTGTCAGGGTCAGAAGTTTCTCGGACGGCACCTTGTCGATCTTGTTGATGGCCAGCGCGACTGCGCGGCCCTGTCCGATCTCCTCGAGACCTTCGAGTATACGCTCGACCCCTTCGGTGATGCCGCGATGGGCCTCCACCATCAGCACGACGACATCGGCATCCGCCGCCCCGCCCCAAGCGGCGGCGACCATGGCGCGGTCCAGGCGGCGGCGGGGCTTGAACAGGCCCGGCGTGTCGACAAAGACCAGTTGCGCGTCGCCTTCCATCGCCACGCCGCGAATTCGGGTACGGGTGGTCTGCACCTTGTGTGTCACGATGGAAACCTTCGCCCCGACCATGCGGTTCAGCAGGGTGGATTTGCCTGCGTTGGGCTCTCCGATCAGGGCGATAAATCCGGCGCGTGTGGTCATGTTCAATGCGATCCTGTTTGCAACTGCGCATCCCTATAGCAGATTGGCCATGCGGGCCAGAGGGATTTGTCGCATTGCCGCCATGCGTCCGGGATGGCACGAATACCGTGCGCTCAGCCGAACCCAGCCAGGCGATCAAATCCGAAAATGAGGCACATATGAAACGCCGTGAGTTTCTTTTGGGCAGCGGGGCTACCGCAGGCGCATTGAGTCTGGGTGGATTGGGACTGGCAGCAGACGGGCAGGAACTGGTCATTCAACCGGCCAGCTTTGCGCTTAAGGATCAGGTGACCACGGGCATGGTCAGCCTGTCACCCGACGCACCGCCGCCGGTTCTGTATGGCACGCAGGGTGAGGTGATGCGCCTGCCGGTGCGCAACACTCTGCCAGATTACACCGCCATGCACTGGCACGGTATGCGGATTGCCAACCAGATGGACGGGGTGCCTTATCTGACCCAGATGCCGATCGGAACGGATGAGGTCTTTACCTATGAATTCACGCCACCGGATGCCGGAACCTATTGGTATCACCCGCATTGCATGACGATGGAGCAGATGGCCCATGGGCTGACCGGGGTGATGGTCATCGCCGAGGCCGAAGACACCGGCTTTGACAGTGAGCAGGTGATCAACCTGCGGGATTTCCGTCTGGGCGAGGATGGGCAGTTTCTGCCTGCCTTTACCGCGCGCGGGGCCGCGCGGGCGGGTACGATCGGAAATATTCAGACGGCGAACTGGCTGACGGGGCCGGCCTATGATCATCCGGCGGGCAGCCTGGTGCGGCTGCGGGTTCTCAATTCGGATACGACCCGCATCTACAAGCTGCATCTGGCCGGGGCCGAGGCGCGGATTATCGCCTGGGACGGTCATCCGGTCGAAATCGCGCTGCCGATGCCCGGCGTGGAAGACCCCTTGCTTGTCGGTCCCGGCCAACGGGTCGATTTTGCCGTTGTGATGCCTGCCGGTGAGGGGCGGACCGTCGATCTGATGGCGAAACTGCCAGGAAGTGCACCGGTTGCCATGGCGCGACTGCGGTCTGTTGGAGCCACGCTTTCGCGGGACTTGCGGGACCTGCGCCCCCTGCCCATCAACCCGGTCGCCAGGCCGGATCTGGCGCGGGCCGAGGTGCACGAATTCGTCTTTGGCTGGACACCCGAGGGTGGCGCTCCCAATAACGGGTTCTGCGGTTCGCTGGGTTACAATTTCTGGTCGGTCAACAGGACTCCATGGCCCGGCGATGCGGCCCAGGGTGTCGGTCCGCTGGCCACATTGGAGATGGGCAAAACCTATGTGCTTCGGCTGCGCAACGAATCGCCTAATCTGCATCCGATCCACCTGCACGGGCTGGCCTTTGTGCCGCTGAAATCGAACCTGCGCCAACTTCCACCCCTGATGACCGACACGATGCTGTTGCTGAAGGACGAAGTGGCCGAGATCGCGCTGGTCGCGGACAATCCCGGCGACTGGGCGTTTCATTGCCATGTAATCGAGCATCAGAAAACCGGGCTGACCGCGTATATCCGGGTGGTCTAAGCGTCGGATCGGCCGCGCCAATCCGACCGGTAGGGGGCCAGCCCCCTCGCCCGGATGTCATCCGGGCTCACCCCCGGGATATTTTCGGCCAGATGAAGACGGATCCCTGTCGGGTTATTTCGCGAGATTTTCCAGCAGCGCCTTGGCTGCCGCCTGTTCCGCCTGCCGCTTTGACCCGGCGGTGGCCTGCGCTTCGGTTCCGTCCTGCAGACGGGCGGCAATGGTGAAGACCGGGGCGTGATCCGGACCGCTGCGCTTGACTTCGACGTAAGCGGGCGGCTTTTGACCGCGGGCCTGCGCCCATTCCTGCAGCGCGGTTTTCGCGTCGCGGGCGTCCGCCTCGACCTTGTGAATACGATCGCCCCAGAGCGCGAGGATGACATCGCGGGCCGCCTCAAACCCCGCATCGCGGTAGACGGCGGCGATCACCGCCTCCATCGCGTCACCCAGCAAGGCCTGTTTGCGGCGCCCGCCGGACAGCATCTCGGACCGGCCCAGTTTCAGGACCGCGCCCAGATCGATTTGGCGGGCCACGTCGGCGCAGGCCTCTTTGCGAACAAGTGCGTTGAATCGCGGGGCCAGTTGGCCTTCGGAGGCATTCTTGTCCGCCTCAAGCAAGGCGGTGGCCATCACCAGGCCCAGGACCCGGTCGCCCAGAAACTCGAGCCGTTGATTGTCGGGCCGTGTCGTCGAGGACACCGATCCGTGGGTCAGCGCGCGCAGCAGCAGTTCGGGGCTTTTGAACTCGTACCCCAAACGCTGCTGGAAGGCTCTTATTTCGGCTGATAGCTTCAATTGACAGCCTTGAAGAAGCGGTCGCCCCGCCAGGTCCAGAAGAACAGCATCGAACGGCCCGCGGACGAGAACATGATCCGGTCGGCGCGGCCGATCAGGTTTTCATAAGGAACATAGCCGACACCGCCTGCGGACTGTGGCACGCGGCTGTCGCTGGAATTGTCGCGGTTGTCGCCCATGAAGAAATATTGGCCTTCGGGCACGGTGTAGATGCCGGTGTTGTCGGACCCCTGATTGCGGATGTTCAGCACCTCGTAGGAAGCACCGTTCGGCAGGGTTTCGATCAGGCGGCTTTTTTCGCAGGCACCACCAATGCCGACAGGGCCGTTTTCGCAGCGCGGGCGCAGACCCTGCGGGCCTTGCGGTTCGGCGATTTCGGTGAACACGCCGTCGGGGGTTTGCTGCACGGGAGTGCCGTTCAGAATGATTACCCCGTCTCGGACCTGAATGCGGTCGCCGGGCAGGCCGATCAACCGTTTGATGAAGTCGCGACCGGTGACCGGATGGCGGAAGACGATGACATCGCCGCGATCGGGCTCGCCGCCCCAGATGCGCGTATTGTCATCCCCCTGCATCCAGCCGCAGATATCCTCGGCATCGATGTTCAGACCGACGCTGGGAATGATCACGCTGGGGCAGGACGCGTAGGAGTAGCCGTAGGCCATCTTGTTCACGAACAGGAAGTCGCCGATCAGCAAGGTGGGCTTCATCGAGCCGGACGGGATCCAGAAGGGCTGAAAGAACAGGGTACGGAAAATGCCCGCGATCAGCAGGGCATAGACGATGGTTTTGATCGTCTCCCAGACGGCGTTACCTGATTTGGCTTCCTCGGCCATACTGCTCTCCGGTCCTTGGCTTATTGGGTTGCTACATGCGGGTCGGCCGGGGGCAAGTCAAGGCTGCGCGAGGCGATCTTGAACGGGGCGCGCCTCGATCACAACAAAGGCCTGCGCCCAAGGGTGGTCGTCCGTCAGGGTGACGTGGATGATGGCCTCATAACCTTCGGGCGTTATTTCCTTCAGCCGTTCAGCGGCCCAGCCGGTGACGTGCATAACGGGCTGGCCGGTGCGCAGATTGGTCACGGCCATGTCCTTCCACGCAATGCCCATGCGCAGACCAGTGCCCAGCGCCTTGGAACACGCCTCTTTCGCGGCCCAGCGTTTGGCGTAGGTTCCGGCGGTGTCGCGGCGGCGCTCGGCCTTGCGCTGTTCGGTGTCGGTGAAAACACGGTTGCGGAACCGGTCGCCGAACCGGTCGAGCGTGCCCTGAATGCGGTCGATATTTGCGAGGTCTGTGCCGATGCCCAGGATCAAACGTTACATTCCCTTTTGAGCGTTCTTTTCCAGTGCTTTAAGTTCTCTTTTTGCCGCCATGGAAAAGAAAATTCGGACCGAAATGAAGACAATAACGATATAGAAAAGCATCACGCCAATGAATACCCCACTACTGCCGCTGGAGAGTACAGAGGTAAAAACGTAGTAAAAGGTTGGCCCGACTAAGATCAGACCGAGAGTAGATGTCACAACGGCTTCTACACAAATGAAAACCAGAGTCGCCAGCACCGCAAATCGCCATGCCTGGCTAGCTGCCAACAATCGCCCGTTCTCGCGGACATACTTTTGCCCCGAGGCCACCGCCGCTCCGAATACCGGTGCGATCGAAACTGCAAATGACGAAATCTCAAAGTTAAAAAACGCTAAAGATAGCAAATCAATGAATACCATAGCTACGCGTAATGCAATCAACCATAGAGCAAAATTCTGGAGACTCGGTTTTTTCATTTTTCTATTTTCTATTTTCTATTTTCTATTTTCTATTTTCCAAGAGGTTACGCGTCAAACGAGAGGCGTTTCAAACGAGAAGCGTTAGAGTGAAATTTTCTCGCATCACGACACCCGCACCGTCAGTATCTTGTAACTCGCCACGCCAAAGAAACCGGCAAAGGCGAAATCGAACCAGCGGCGGGCGCGGCGGTAGGAGCGAACCATGCGCTCGGACGAGAACAGGAAAGCGTAGCCGATGAAGATCAGCAGTGAGCCTGCGTAGAGCATTGCAAAATAACCCAGCAGCATCGCAAGGCTGGCATCGTTCGGGGCGACGATGGCGTAGATCGAGCCCCAGCTGAGGATCGCCTTGGGGTTGGTCAGGTGGATGGCGGCACCTTTGGCGAAGATCGTGCGGAGCGAGCCAGTGACCGGGTTGCCCAGCGCGACCTCATCCGCGGACAAGGCGCAGCGCAGGGCCTTGAGGGCCAGCCAGCCCAGATAAGCCACGCCGATATAACGGATCACCTCGAACACCCAGACATTGGCCAGCATGATCGCCGACAGCCCGAACGCCGCCGCGACGCCCCATGCAGCGGAACCGGCGCAGATTCCCAGTGCAAACACCAGGCCCGCGCGACGGCCTTCGTTCATGGCGGTGCCCGCGATGCCCATCGTCGCCGGACCCGGAGAGCCCCCGGCCATCAGCCAGGCAAACCAGATCGCGACAAAGGCGGGCGTGATCATGCGCGCGCCTCATCCATCAGGCGGCGCATCTCGGCAATCGCTGGTGTTAGGCCCCGGAAAATCGCCTCGCCGATCAGGAAATGGCCGATATTGAGTTCGCGCACCTCGGGGAAAGCGGCAACGGGTTTGACCGATTCATAGGTCAGGCCATGGCCCGCGTGAACTTCGAGCCCCAGCGAATGGGCGTATGTGGACATCTCGCGCAGCGCTTCCAGCTCGCGCGCGGCGTCTTCCATGCGGCCTTCGGCGTGGAAATCGCAATAGGCGCCGGTATGCAGTTCGATCACCTCGGCACCGATACGGTGGGCGGCGTCGATCTGGCGCTTGTCGGCGGCGATGAAGATCGACACGCGGCAGCCGACATCGCGCAGGGGGGCGATGAAATGGGCCAGCTTGTTTTCCTCGCGCGCGACTTCGAGCCCGCCTTCGGTGGTGCGTTCCTCACGCTTTTCCGGAACGATGCACACTGCGTGCGGTTTGTGGCGCAGGGCAATTTTTTGCATCTCGTCGGTCGCGGCCATTTCGAAATTCAGGGGCACGGTCAGAACCTCCATCAGCCCGTCGATATCGGCGTCCGAGATATGGCGGCGATCTTCGCGCAAATGCGCGGTGATGCCGTCCGCGCCCGCCTCTTCCGCGAACCTTGCGGCGCGTAGAGGGTCGGGATAGTCCCCGCCACGGGCGTTGCGCACGGTGGCCACGTGGTCGATATTCACGCCCAGACGCAGATAGTTGTCAGACATCACGCGATTCCTTTTTCTGGTTTTGGCCCGAGCCTAGAGGCTTTGTTTCGGGAACGGCAGTCTTTGCACCGGCCAGCCGTTTGATTTCTTCAAACTTCGCCTTGATCTTCGCCCGGCGGCGCTGCTGGTATTTGCGGATCAGCGGCAGGCTGAGATACCCGCAGATTATCCCGGCCAGAAGGCCCGGGAGGACGCCGCCGATCATGTAGGGATAAAATACCTCGCTATAGAAGATACTCAGTCCGTCCCAGTCTGCGACCCGGTCCGTGAACATCGCGAAGAAATTGTCCTTCAGATCGCCCATGGCATCGGCGAACTTGCCCATCAGACCCCGGGTTTCGCTTTTTTCGAACTCGGTTCCCAGCAGGAAATGCCCGGTTTGCAGGCAGATCACACCGATGGGGACATAAGTAAGAGGATTGCCAAAAAACGTGCCGCTGAGGGAGGCCAGGATATTGCCGTTGATCAGCCGCGCGCCGACCGCCGCGACCAGAAAGTGCAGACCATAGAAAGGGGTGAACGCGGCAAAGACCCCTGCCCCGATACCGCGCGCAATGCGTTCGGGCGTGTCAGGCAGGCGACGGACGCGGTGTTTGACATAGTGAAAGGCACGGGTCCAGCCCCCACGGGGATAGACAAATTCCGAAGCGATCCGGGCAGGCGAGCGTCGGTCTCGGCGCTTGAAAACCACTCGTGATCACCCTCTCTCAACCAGCCGCCACTGCGGTTTTAGTCCGATCCCTGAAACGCTCCACCGCGGCAACGTCGCTTTCCGCTTCGAGCATCAGCATCAGCGAATGCAACTGCTCCAGATCACGCAGTTCGACATTGATCAGCAGGCGGTAAAAATCCGGTTTTCGGTCGACAAATTCCAGGTTCGAGATATTGGCCTTTTTCTCGCCGATCAATGTGCAGATTCGCCCCAGCACACCGGCATCATTGCCGATGGTCAGATCAAGTGTCGCGCCATAAACCGCCTGATGGGTGCCGTGATGCCAGTGCAGATCAACCCAACGCTCGGGCTCATCCTCGAATTCGGACAGGCGGTCGCAGTCGATGGCATGGACCACCACGCCCTTGCCGCGATAGGTGATGCCAACGATGCGTTCACCCGGCAGCGGCTGGCAACAGGGCGCGCGGTCGAATTTCTGCCCCGCCTCAAGCCCGATGACCGCGCGGCGCTGCGGGATGGCATCGCCGTCGTCCTGGGTCAGTTCGGGATAGACGGCGCTGACCACCTCGTGCGCGGTCAGTTCGGCGCTGCCGAGACGGGCCAGCAATTCATGACGATCCTTCAGGCGCAGGTGCTTGGCGGCGGTGTCCAGCGCCTTGTCGGTGGCCTTGCGGCCCACATGTTCGAACCCGGCGCGGGCCAGTTCCTTGCCCAGTTTGATGAACCGCTCGCGGTCAACCTCGCGCAGGGCGCGCCGTATCGAAGTGCGCGCCTTGCCGGTGACGGCAATCTCCAGCCATGTGACCTGCGGCGTCTGGCCATCGGCGGTGATGATGTCCACCGACTGTCCGTTCTTGAGCCGGGTCCACAGCGGCACCCGGATACCATCGACCTTTGCCCCCACGCAGGCATGCCCGATGCGGGTATGAATGGCATAGGCAAAGTCGATCGGTGTCGCCCCGCGCGGCAGTTTCACCACGTCACCCTTGGGGGTGAAGCAGAACACCTGGTCGGAATACATCTCCAACTTGACCGCTTCGAGGAAGTCTTCGTGATCATCCTCGTTGTCGAACTGTTCGGTCAGATTGGCGATCCATTTGGCCGGGTCGACGGCAAACGGGTTTTCCGAGCGCACGCCATCGCGATAGGACCAGTGCGCGGCGACACCGGTTTCGGCAACGTCATGCATCTGGCGGGTGCGAATCTGAACTTCGACCCGTTTGCCGTCACGCCCCGAAACCGTGGTGTGGATCGAGCGGTAGCCGTTCGATTTCGGCTGGCTGATATAATCCTTGAACCGACCGGGCACCGCGCGCCAGCGCTGGTGAATGGCCCCGAGGGTGCGATAGCAATCTTCCTCGCTGGGCGTGATGATGCGGAATCCGTAGATGTCCGAGAGGCGCGAGAAGCCCTGATCCTTTTCCTGCATCTTGCGCCAGATCGAATAGGGTTTCTTGGCGCGGCCAAAGACCTCGGCCTCGATGCCCGCCTTTTCCAGCTCATGCCGCATGTCGCCGGTGATGCGGTGGATCACGTCGCCGGTTTCGCGTTGCAGGGTGATGAAGCGGCGAATGATCGACTGGCGGCCTTCGGGGTTCAGGACGCGGAAGGCGAGGTCTTCGAGTTCCTCGCGCATCCACTGCATCCCCATGCGGCCTGCGAGCGGCGCATAGATATCCATCGTCTCGCGCGCTTTTTGCACCTGCTTTTCCGGGCGCATCGCCTTGATGGTGCGCATGTTGTGCAGTCGGTCAGCCAGCTTGACCAGAATGACCCGCAGGTCCTTGGACATGGCCATGAAAAGCTTGCGGAAGTTTTCCGCCTGCTTGGTTTCGCGGCTGGAGAGTTGCAGGTTGGTCAGCTTGGTGACGCCGTCGACCAGTTTGGCGACCTCATCGCCGAACAGTTCCGAGACCTTGCCATAGCTGGCTTTGGTGTCTTCGATCGTGTCGTGCAGCAGCGCCGTGATGATCGTTGCATCATCCAGACGCTGTTCGGTCAGGATGGCGGCAACGGCAACCGGATGGGAAAAATAGGGCTCGCCGGAATGGCGGAACTGCCCTTCGTGCATCTGCATCCCGAACTCATAGGCGCGGGCGATGCGATCAGCATTTGTCTTTGGGTTGTAGTTGCGGACCAGCGCAATCAGGTCGTCAGCAGAAATCATCCGGTCCGCACCCTCATTCTTTGGGCTTACCCCTGACCCTGTGCCTCCATCAGAGCGCGCAGGAGCTTTTCTTCCGACATGTCGTCATCGGCAGGCTTGTCCGATTCCGCACCCATCAGCAGCGCCATCTGATCTTCTTCCGGCTCATCAACCTCGATCTGGGTCTGGTTGGCTTCGATCAGACGCTCGCGCAGGTCATCCGCGCTTTGGGTTTCGTCCGCAATCTCGCGCAGCGACACGACGGGGTTCTTGTCGTTGTCACGGTCCACGGTGATCGACGCACCGGCAGAAATCTCGCGCGCACGATGGGCGGCGAGCATCACCAGTTCGAACCGGTTCGGTACCTTGTCTACGCAGTCTTCAACCGTCACGCGGGCCATTGAGCGCTCTCCGTTACTGAATCCATGTCAGGAAGGGGATTATCTAAGCGCGAATCCCGGCATTGACAAGCGGGAAATACCGAAAATGCGCGGATCACAGCGGCGTAACCTGCGCAACATCTTCAGGCGGCAGAGCTGCGACCATCTCGGTCACCGTCCGGTCCAGTACGGGATGCTGCCAGTCGGGTACCACGTCCGCCATCGGAACCAGCACGAAAGCCCGGTCCTGAAGGCGTGGGTGCGGCAGAATCAATTGGTCGGGGGCCTGACGGGCCTGGTCCTGCGTCGGCAGGGTGCGCCAGCGGTCATGTTCCGCCCGGTCCGGATGCACCTGGTCGCCGTAACAGACCAGATCCAGATCCAGCGTCCGCATCCCCCAGCGCTGCGCGCGTTCGCGCCCGAACTCATGCTCGACCTCGTGTAGGATCTGAAGCAGGTCTTCCGGTGCCAGATCCGTTTCGATCAAAGCCGCGGCATTGACGTAATCCGGACCCGCACCGGCGGGAAAACAGGGGGTCGCAAAAAAGCGGCTGACAGAGCGAATCACCACACCCCGGTGCGCCAGCGCATCCAGAGATTGACGTAGGGTCATTTCCGGCGCGGCTCCTCTCAGACTGAGATTGGCGCCCAGCGCTACAACCGCGATTAACGAAGAATTAACCATTACACCCCCTATATTCGGCGAATTGCATACTTGCGATACACATTAAAAGCACTAAATTATGGAGTATCGGGGTGCCCATAATTTTTCTCACTCGCTCACTCACGTAACAAGCGGCGCTCTGGATTATACCGGAAGGACCTATTTATGTTTTACAAGGACGAACGGCTGGCGCTGTTCATCGACGGCTCGAATCTTTATGCGGCCGCGAAAGCACTCGGCTTTGATATCGACTACAAGTTGCTGCGTCAGGAATTCATGCGCAGAGGCAAACTGCTTAGAGCTTTTTATTACACGGCGCTACTGGAAAACGACGAATACTCACCCATCCGCCCGCTGGTCGACTGGCTGCACTATAACGGCTTCACCATGGTGACAAAGCCGGCCAAGGAATACACCGACAGCATGGGGCGTCGGAAAGTCAAAGGGAACATGGATATCGAGCTTACTGTCGATGCCATGGAACTGGCACCGCGCGTGGATCATATCGTGCTGTTCTCGGGCGATGGGGATTTCCGCCCGCTGATTGCCAGCCTGCAACGCCAAGGCGTGCGCGTTTCGGTCGTCTCGACCATCCGTAGCCAGCCGCCGATGATCTCGGACGAGCTGCGCCGCCAGGCCGACAACTTTATCGAACTCGAGGACCTGCGCGACGTGATCGGCCGCCCTCCGCGCGAGATGCCCGCTGAGACGCGCAGTGTCGCGGTCGCTGGCGGGCACTGACCCGGCCAACGTTTTCTTGATGGGGAAAAAATATGCGCGGTCAGGATCTGGATCCTCGCCGCGCTTTCTTTAACTAGGAACAGGTGCTGAAACACCATCTTGGTAACACCGATTCATGTCAGATCGATGACGCGGTTCTGTCTGGACCAAGGCCAGGAAAAGAAATACCTGTGCCGTAAGGAGACCGCCCAATGACCAAGCCGCCCCTGACACTCTACCTTGCTGCCCCGCGGGGCTTCTGCGCCGGTGTGGACCGTGCCATCAAGATCGTGGAAATGGCGCTGCAGAAATGGGGCGCGCCTGTCTATGTGCGCCACGAGATCGTGCACAACAAATTCGTGGTCGACGGGCTGCGCGACAAGGGCGCGGTCTTTGTCGAGGAGCTGGACGAATGCCCCGACGACCGACCGGTGATCTTCTCCGCCCATGGTGTGCCAAAATCGGTTCCCGCAACAGCCGCCCAACGCGAGATGATCTATGTCGACGCCACCTGCCCGCTGGTGTCCAAGGTCCATGTCGAGGCACAGCGCCACGCGGATGCCGGGCTGCAGATGATCATGATCGGCCACAAAGGCCATCCCGAGACTGTCGGCACCATGGGGCAACTGCCCGATGGCGAGGTGCTGCTGGTGGAAACCGTCGACGATGTGGCGCAGGTACAGGTGCGCGACCCGGGCAAGCTGGCCTTTGTCACGCAGACCACCCTGTCGGTGGATGACACGCGGGATATCGTAGCGGCCCTTGAGGCGCGGTTCCCCGCCATTGTCGGTCCGCACAAGGAAGACATCTGTTACGCCACCACCAACCGGCAGGAAGCGGTCAAGTCGGTAGCACCGAAATCCGATGCCCTGCTGGTGGTGGGCGCACCGAACTCGTCCAACTCGCGCCGTCTGGTCGAGGTCGCGTCCCGCGCGGGGTGCAATTACGCACAGCTGGTGCAGCGCGCGACCGAGATCGACTGGCGTGCGCTTGAGGGGATTTCCAGCATCGCTATCACCGCCGGAGCCTCGGCCCCCGAAGTGCTGGTCAACGAGGTGATCGACGCCTTCCGCGATCATTACGACGTGACCGTCGAACTGGTCGAGACCGCCGTGGAAAACGTGGAGTTCAAAGTGCCGCGCGTACTGAGGGAACCTGCGTGATGCCGGACCGGAAAACGATCGACGCCTATACCAGCCGGGTATCGGATTATCTGCAGATGCCGCTGCCTGCCGAACAGCTTGAGGCACGACAGGCTTTTGCCGACGCGGTCGGCGCAGGCGGATACGTGCTGGATCTGGGCTCGGGCCCCGGATCGGACAGTGCGTTTCTGATGCGGCAGGGCCTGAAGGTCAGGGCGCTGGATGCCACGCCAGCCTTTGTGGACCATGCCGGCGAGAACGGGGTGGATGCGCATCTGGGTACGTTCGAGGACGTCACCGAAGAGGCCGAATACGACGGCATCTATGCCAGCTTTTCCCTGCTGCACGCCCCACGCGCCGATTTCCCCCGACACCTGAGCGCGATCCACCGGGCGCTGAAACCCGGCGGCCAGTTGTTTCTGGGCATGAAACTGGGTACGGGCGAACATCGCGACGATCTGGATCGGTACTACACCTATTATTCACAACCCGAGATCGAAGCGGCGCTGGCCGATGCCGGTTTCACGCTGGATCGTTGCGTGACCGGGATGGGAAAAGGGCTGGCCGGGTCCTATGACGGGTTCGTTCTGGTTTTCGCCCATGCCTGATCTGTTTGCCTACACCGATGGTGCGTGTTCGGGAAATCCCGGCCCCGGCGGATGGGGTGTTCTTTTGCGCGCGGTGGATGGCGAACGCATTCTGAAAGAGCGTGAACTGAACGGCGGAGAGGCCGAAACCACCAACAACCGGATGGAATTGTTGGCCGCGATCAGTGCGCTGGAAACACTGGAGCGTTCGTCCGCGATTACCATCGTGACCGACAGCGCCTATGTCAAAAACGGCGTCACCGGCTGGATATTCGGCTGGAAGAAAAACGGCTGGAAGACCTCGAACAAGAAACCGGTCAAGAATGTCGATCTGTGGCAGCGGCTGGACGAAGCACAGTCGCACCATGACGTGACCTGGGAATGGGTCAAGGGCCATGCCGGACACCCCGAGAACGAGCGTGCCGATGAACTGGCCCGTGCCGGAATGGCCCCGTTCAAACCCAAGAAGGCGCAGGCCTGAGCCGCAGTGTCGCCCTGACCGGTGGACGGGCCATCTTCGCGCTGATACCTCATGGCCATCACAGTGCGAGTTTCCGGATGAAAACCAGGCCAGTCATTATTTGCACCTGCCTGAGCCTGCTGGCGTCATGCGGCACGTTTTACCAGCCTGTGCAGTTTGTCGCCCGGGATGATCAGATCATCGCAACCGGCACAATCGATGACACCACGCTTGCCGCCTTTGAAAAGGTCGTCGCGCGCAACCCAGACATCCGGACGCTGGTGTTGTTGAATATCGAAGGGTCGGCGGACGATGACGCCAATGTGGTGTTCAGCCGCGCAGTGCATGATGCAGGGTTCGACATCATCGTTCCGTCAAACGGGCTGATTGCGTCTGGCGGAACGGATCTGTTCCTGGCCGGCAAGCGGCGCATTTTGCAGCCGGGCGCCTGCGTCGGCGTTCACAGCTGGAGCGGGGCAGGCATCGTTGCGACCGAAATTCCAACCACCGACCCCGAACACGACCGCTATCTGGACTATTTCCGCGATATCGGCGCGCCCGAGGAGTTCTATTGGTTCACGCTGGCCGCAGCCCCGGCCGAGGGCATGCATTGGATGACCGCGGCCGAGACCGAACTGTTTGGCATGACGACCGGCACCGCCCCGCGGCTTGGATCAGCCGAGGTTTGTGACGACCGCTAACGGCGCAGCAGGCGCGCGCCGATTTCCTTGACAAACTTGGCCGCGACCATGGCCGTCATGCCATAAGGGTCGCGATGCGGGTTCAGTTCCACGATATCCGCACCGACCAGCTGGCCCTGAAACCGGTTAATCAGGTCAATGACCTCGCGCGTGCTGAGTCCACCGGGTTCGTGATGCGAGACACCGGGCGCAAAGGCCGGGTCCAGCGCGTCCAGATCCAGCGACAGGTAGACCGGACCTTCGAAAGAAATCTGCAGGTCGGATCGCCAGTTGCGCATGTCGATGACCTCGACCCCGAACTTTTCGGCCTGCTCTCGCTGATGGGTGTTCATCGTCCGGATGCCAACTTGCACCAGACGGTTGATCCGGCAGCTTTCCATCACGCGGGCAAAGGGGCATCCATGGCCAAGCGGGCCGATATCCTGTTCGTCATACAGATCGGGGTGTGAATCGATATGCAGGACGTTCAGCCCTTCGTACCGTTCGGAATGCGCCTTGATCAGTGGAAAGGCGACCGAATGATCGCCGCCCAGCGACAACAACCGCGCGCCTGTGGCGATGCGCTCGGCTGCCCCTGTTTCGATCCGGTCAATGGGTTCCTGGCCGCGCATCTCGAACACGTCCAGATCGCCCGTGTCCCTGAACCGGTCGGTCGCGCCCAGATCGGTGCCGTCTTCGGCGGTCAGATTGGCGGCACCGGAATGCAACGCCTCGCGGATGCGGCCCGGGGCAAAGGCCGGACCTTGCAGGAATGAGGAATGCAGGTCCAGCGGGACACCCATCAGGGCGACGTCACCCGGTTTCAGATCATGCGGCATTGGACTTCCTTACGTTGCGGATCGGCCGTGATCTGGCCCTTAACGCACCGAAAGGTCAAGACATCAGCGCCGCAGGTAATTCTGCCACAGCCAGATCACCAGAAGCGCGCCCAAAACAGCGCCGACGAAGCCGGAAAGCCAGCCCATCACAGTCACCAGCATCCGCAACACAAAGCCGCCAATCAGAGCGCCAACGATGCCAATCAGCATGGTGGTGGGAATATCGGCCTCGATCCGCATCAATCGCGTGGCGAGGAAACCTGCGGCGGCTCCGATCACGATCAAGGCGACAACCGGCATGTCATTTCCTCCAATGCGTCGGCACGATGATCAGGGCCCCGATGGAGGACAGCATTGCGTCCAGACCGGGCGGGCCAAAGCTGATGCCGAACATGATACGGACGAAATAGAACAGAAAAGCCCCGCCAACGCAGATGATGATCGAGGGCAGATATCCGTTATGCGTAAAGCCCGTCTTTTCAGCCAGATACCCCACAATTCCGGCGATCACGACGGTGCCCATCAGGATCATGAACATTCAGCTTACTCCGCAGACATCCGGGTGCCGGTTGGGATCGGCCAGCCCCGCAGAAAGGTTTCCCTATCCTGCGCGCCTTTGCCCGCCCTTTGCAAGCGCAGCAGTTCGACCGCCCCGTCACCGCAGGCCACGCGCAGGGTTGCATCCAGAACTTCGCCCGGTGCGCCCTGCCCTTCGGCCAGACGCGACCCCAGCAGCTTGATGCGCTCGCCGCTGATATCCGTCCATGCGCCGGGAAACGGTGACAGGCCGCGGATCTGGCGATCAACCTCGACGGCGGGCCGTGCCCAGTCGATGCGCGCCTCGGCCTTGTCAATCTTGGTGGCATAGGTCACGCCATCATCGGGCTGCGGCTCGGGTGTCAGATCAGGCAGTTTGGCAAGCGCTTCGACAATCAGCCCGGCACCCATGTCAGACAGCCGGTCGTGCAATTGGACCGTCGTCTCCTCGGGCCCGATATCAGTTGCCTGACGCAGCAGGACCGGGCCTGTATCCAGTCCGGCCTCCATCTGCATGATGCAGATACCAGTCTGCGCGTCCCCCGACATGATCGCCCGGTGGATCGGGGCGGCGCCGCGCCATCGCGGCAGCAGGCTGGCATGGATGTTCAGACACCCCCGCGCGGGCGCATCCAGAACGGGTTGCGGCAGGAGCAGCCCATAGGCGACAACAACGGCTACATCTGCCTTCAGTGCCGCGAATTTGGCCTGTTCTTCGGTTGATTTCAGCGAAACGGGATGGCGGACGGTCAGGCCCAGCGCCTCGGCGCGGGCATGTACGGGGGTCGGACGGTCTTTTTTTCCACGTCCGGCCGGGCGCGGCGGCTGGCAATAGACGGCGGCGATCTCGTGCCCGGCCTCGACCAGCGCATCCAGCACCGGGACCGAGAAATCAGGGGTTCCCATGAAGATTATGCGCATCGTCGGCTCCGGGGGTTGGGGGGTGCCGGGCTGAAGCCCGGCCTACGTGAGTTTCTTGGCCTTGCGCAGCAGCATGTCGCGTTTGACCTTGCTGAGGCGGTCGAAATACATCCGTCCGTTCAGGTGGTCGATCTGATGCTGAACGCTTGTCGCCTCGATCCCGACAAAGTCGCGGCGGTCGACGACGCCCTGTTCATTGATGTATTTCACCGTCACCGCGCGCGGACGCTTCACGTTGGCCGACACACCGGGCAGGTTCGGGCTGGCCTCATCATGCTCGCGCAGCTCAATGGAACTGTGCAGGATTTCCGGGTTTGCCAGCCGGATCGCCCGGCCCCGCTCGGTCGAGCCATCGACTACGGCCAGCCGCAGCATGACGCCGATCTGAGGCGCAGCGAGGCCAACGCCCGGCATCGCCTCCATCGTGTCGATCATGTCGTTCCAGATGGCGCGAATTTCGTCGGTGATCTCGGTGACGTCATCTGCCTTTGTGCGCAGGCGCTTGTCCGGCCAGGGCAGGCAGGTGCGGACGGTCATGTCCGGGCCCGTTCGCGTTTGAGCTTCTGCATCTTGCGGGTGATCATCTGGCGTTTGAGCGGTTTGAGATAGTCGATGAACAACTTTCCGTTCAGGTGGTCGATCTCATGCTGAACGCAGGTTGCCCACAAACCGTCAAATGTTTCGGTGCGTGCATTGCCGTTCTCGTCCATCCAGGCCACGACCACCACCTTGGGCCGGGTCACTTCGGCATACTGTTCAGGGATCGACAGGCAGCCTTCCTCATAGACATTGTTTTCTTCCGAGGCGGCGATGACTTCCGGGTTGAACATGATCAGCGGGCGCGGCGCTTCGCCCTCTTCCTTGACGCAATCCAGCACGATCAGCCGCTCGAGCACGCCGATCTGCGGCGCGGCAAGGCCAATGCCGGGCGCATCATACATCGTCTCCAGCATGTCGTCGGCCAGCGTGCGCAGCGCGTCCGTCAGGTCGGCCACAGGCGCGCAGACCTTTTTCAGGCGGGGATCGGGATGGATCAGAATATCACGTTTCATGAGGCTGATTTAGGGCAACGCGAGCCCAGCCGCAACGCCCCCCTTGCGCTTGTGTCAATAGTGGCTAGCTTTCGGCGTGACAAATGGAGCAGACATGACTTTCAACGACCCGATCGACCGCCGCGAAACCAACTGTACCAAGTGGGACAAGATGGAACAATTGTACGGAGTTTCACCCCGGGACGGTTTGGCGATGTGGACGGCGGATTCCGATTATGCCACCGCGCCTTGCGTGATCGAAGCGGTGCGCGCGGCGGCCGATCAAGGGACTTTCGGGTATTCCTGGCAGCACCCGCAATACCTTGAGGCCATCGCCTGGTGGATGAAAACCCGGCACAACTGGCAAATCGACACTGACTGGGTGTTGTCCGCGCAAGGCCTGGGTAATGCCATTGCACTGTGTCTGGATGTCTGGAGCGAACCGGGTGATGGCGTGGTCATTTTCCCGCCGGTTTACCACGAGTTTGCCCATAAGGTGAACAAGACCGGGCGGCGCGTCGTGGAATGCCCGTTGGTGCGCGACGGTGATACTTACGCGCTGGATCTGGAAGATGCGCAGTCGCGGCTGGACGGGTCCGAGAAGTTGCTGCTGTGGTGTTCGCCGCAGAACCCGTCGGGCCGGGTCTGGACGCCGGATGAACTGCGGGCTGTAGCTGCCTTTGCCGAACGCAACGGACTGCTTCTGGTTTCAGACGAGGTTCACCACGATCTGGTCTATCCTGGAAACACCTTCGTGCCGATGGATGTCGCCGCCCCCGAGGCGCGGCCCCGGACGGTGACGCTGACGGCGGCGTCCAAGACGTTCAACATCGCGGGTCAACGCACCGGCAACCTGATCATCCCCGACGACAAGCTGCGCGCCACGATGCGGCACCGGCTTTACACGCTGGACTATGATCCATCCGCTCTGGGCGTTGCCATGGTTACCGCCGCCTATTCCCCTGCGGGGGCGGAATGGGTCGATGCGCAGATCGCGCATCTGATCGACAACCGGAAACTGTTCGATGCCGCCATCGCCGAAATTCCCGGACTGTGGTCGATGCCGTTGCAGGCGACCTATCTGGCCTGGGTCGATTTCTCGGGCACCGGGATGGATCACGCCGAATTTGTCCGCCGCCTGCGCGAGGATGCAAAGATCGCGACCTCATCGGGCCCCGGTTTCGGCACGGGCGGCGAGACGTTTGAGCGGTTCAATCTGGCGACCCAGAAATCACGGGTCGAAGACGCCTGCGCCCGGCTGAAACGGGCGTTTGGCGACTTGCAGTAACAGGTGCGCCGGGCCTTTTTGATCGAGAAATCTGCCCGGCGCCTGACCGCTACTCTGAAGGGCGCGGTGGTGATGCAGCCCGATATCGCGCTGGGGTTTGCAGCAGATGGCAATAAGGTACGGGGAGGCGACGGCAATACGCCCGAGGGTATTTTCGCCGTCAATCGCGACAATCCGCAAAGCGCGTTTCACCTGTCCATTGGGATTGATTATCCGCAACCGAAGGGCATCGCCCTGGCGCGGCAGCAGGGGTTGATCCCCGTGGCGATATTTTCATCCACTGGCAACCCATCGGCGTTGTCGGGCCGACCTTGCCCGACGATTGGACAGCAGGCTGCATTGCAATTTCCAATATCGAGATAGCGCAGTTTTTGAGCCTTACGGAACACGGTAGGACGGTGGAAGTCCGCCCCTAGTCCTCATGCCCCAGAAGTGCGATCGGCGCATCGGGGGATCGGTAGAAATCCAGCGGAGCGCTGTCGGCGGCAACGGTGTTGCGCTTGAATTCATAGCGCATTTCGCCCGCTTCCTCTTCATCGGCGATGATCAGGCATTGGTACAGGTGGGTTGCTCCGTCATAGATGTCGACCAGCCCGCGCAAGCGCGGGGTCGTCGCGGCCTCGACCGAGAAACCGTCTTTCCACAATTTGAGGATCTTGAAGTAATTGTCGCCCATCTCCACCCGCAAACGGCTGGCTTTCTTCAATGTGGCGATTCGCGCAGCGTCCAACTCGGCGCGCATTTCCTTTGAAACATACGTACTCATACAAAAATTCCCCTTCGGTGCCCTTTATTGTGAGGGCATGGATGTAAAAATCCAGTGAACCGGGTCACATGGCGCGGCTTGCCAATGATCTGTTGCACGAAAATCCCAGCGCCGGATGTGCACGGGCGCAGACCGGTTGCGCGCTTGGTGACGTAGGAAGGTCCGGCGCGGCATCATATGTTTTGGGGAACTGCAAACGGAGGAGCCGATATGGGCCTGTTGATCGACGGCACGTGGCATGACACCTGGTATGACACCAAATCAACCGGCGGAGCTTTCAAACGCTCGGCCGCGCAGTTTCGCAACTGGCTGACCGCCGATGGCAGCCCCGGCCCGTCGGGCAAGGGCGGGTTTGCGGCGGAAAGCGGGCGCTATCACCTGTATGTCAGTTTTGCCTGCCCCTGGGCGCACCGCACGCTGATCTTTCGGGAACTGAAGGGTCTTCGCGATCATATCTCCGTGTCTGTGGTCAACCCGGACATGCTGGATCAGGGGTGGACATTCGAACCGGACGCGCAAGGTGCCACGGGCGACACGCTTTATGGTCTGACCCATGCGCATCAAATCTACACCAAAGCCGATCCTGCCTATTCGGGTCGTGTGACGGTGCCGATCCTTTGGGACAAGGCGCAGGAGACGATCGTGTCGAACGAAAGCTCGGAAATCATCCGGATGTTTAACAGCGCCTTCAACGGGATCACCGGCAATACCGATGACTATTGGCCCGAGGCGATGCGGGATGAGATCGAAGCGGTCAACGCCCGCATCTATTCCGACTTCAACAACGGTGTCTACAAATCAGGCTTTGCCACCACACAGGAAGCTTACGACGCGGCCGTGCATCCGTTGTTCGACACGCTGGACTGGCTGGAGGAGAGGCTGGCCCGGAACCGCTACCTAATGGGGGACCGCGTGACCGAGGCCGACTGGCGGCTGTTCACCACCCTGATCCGGTTCGATCCAGTCTATCATCTGCATTTCAAGTGCAACAAACGGCGGCTGATCGATTACCCGAACCTCTGGGCCTATACGCGCGAACTGTATCAGTGGCCGGGCGTCGCGCAGACGGTGAACATGAACCACATCGTGCGCCACTATCACTATAGCCACGACAGCATAAACCCGCATCGCATCATTCCCGTGAACCCGGTGCTGGATTATTCAGAACCGCACCGGCGCGATCAGCGACCCGCCGCGTAATGCTCGATCATCGCCGCCAGATCCTCTGGCGGCGTTTCGCTTTGCACATAAGCGCAGGCATTGGGACTGTGGGCAAAGATCGAACCGTCCGAGAAGAACGTTGTGTTGGTGACAAAGATCACCCGCGCCTCGGGGCGGCGATAGCTGGCAAAATCCGCGACCGCCAGCGCGCTGCCGGTTTCCAGAACCAAGTCAAGAACGATGACGTCAAAGGCCGTTCCGTAAAGCGCAAGGATCGCAGCCTCCTGACCGGCGACGAGCGTAACGATCGCGCCTTGTCTTTCCAGATGCCTTTTCCAGACCCGACCAAGGTCGGGGTTACTCTCAACAATCAGAACATTCATTTGCAACAACCTCGGCACTTGATAAGGTGAACGGTGCCGACCCCCGTAATTCGTGATCACGCGATTTCCTTAACAAAGTGTTAATGACGGCCTTGAGGGACCCCGATCACGCGGATTTGCTTGTCAAAATGGCAAAAATCCGCTTGAAGCGGGCTGAATCGGGCGTTTTGGGGCAGAATTCACATGATCGGCGGCGATAACAACCTGAACGCGCGCAGCACCCGGGATCACGGCGGCGGGCTGGACGGGGCCATCCGGTGCTATGGTGGCACGCGCAGCGACTGGATTGATCTGTCGACCGGGATCAACCCTCATCCCTACGATGTTTCCGGGCTGGTGCCATCTGACTGGACGGAATTGCCCGATCACGGCGCGTTCGAGCGTCTGACCCAGGCTGCGCGCCAGTTCTGGTCGGTTCCCGATGAGGCCGCGATTCTGCCCGCGCCCGGCGCGTCGGCCCTGATCGCGCGCATTCCCGCGCTTGCAGCGACGGGGCGGGTCCAGATCACGATGCCCACCTATAATGAACACTCGGCGGCGTTTGCCGCACAGGGCTGGACGGTCACCGGGGACGGCGCGGCCGAGGCTCGGGTGATTGTGCACCCCAACAACCCGGATGGCCGGATCTGGGCCGAACGCGACGCCGATTCTCCGCTGACTGTGATTGACGAGAGCTTTTGCGACGTCACACCCGGCGCCTCACTGATCCGTCTGTCGGACCGTCCCGGCACAATCGTTCTGAAAAGCTTTGGCAAGTTCTGGGGGCTGGCGGGGTTGCGGCTGGGCTTTGCCGTCGGTCCGAAGGACATGATCGCCCGACTGAACGATCTGACCGGGCCATGGGCGGTATCGGGTCCGGCCCTGCGTATCGGAACCCGGGCGCTGCAGGACACCGGCTGGGCCGAGGCCACCCGTGCAAGGTTGAGTGACGAAGCCGCACAGCTGGACAGGCTGGTCACGCACAAGGGCGCAAGGCTGGTCGGGGGAACGACCCTGTTCCGCCTCTACGAGGTGGACAATGCCGCCGCCTGGCAGGACCGTCTGGCCCAGGCCCATATCTGGAGCCGCATCTTTCCCTATTCCGAAACCTACCTGCGTCTTGGTCTGCCGCCCGCCAACGGCTGGGGCAGGCTTGAGGCCGCGCTGTGACTGGCGCGTTCGTGCTGATCTGCGCCATGTCCCTAGACGCTGCGCTGGGTGAACCGGATTGGCTGTGGTCGCGGTTGCGTCACCCTGCAGTGGTAATCGGCAATGCAATCGGCTGGCTGGACAAGCGCCTGAACCATGGGGCCAGACGACGGCTCAAGGGTGTCGGGGTTGTCGCCCTGCTGGTTGTTGCGTCGGTCCTGATTGGCTGGGCGCTCTCGCTTCTGGGATGGATGGCCGAGGTCGTGATCTGCGCCATCCTGCTGGCGCAGAAATCGCTTGTGTCGCATGTAAAGGACGTGGCGGACGGGTTGCGAGCATCCCTGCCCGAAGGGCGCGCGAAGGTCGCGATGATCGTGTCGCGTGATACGCGCGACATGAGCGAGGCGCAGGTTGCACGCTCGGCCATCGAAAGCGCCGCCGAGAACCTGAGCGACGGGGTGATCGCGCCGGCCTTCTGGTTTCTGGTCGCGGGGCTTCCGGGCCTGCTGATCTACAAGACCGTGAACACCGCCGACAGCATGATCGGCTATCGCAACGACAAATATCGGGAATTCGGCTGGGCCGCGGCCCGGTTCGACGATCTGCTGAACCTGATCCCGGCCCGGCTGACCGGTCTGATGATCGTGGCGTTGTCGGGACAATGGAACCGCTGGCCTGAAATTACAGGGGATGCGCGCCAGCATATCTCGCCCAATGCAGGCTGGCCCGAAGCCGCTATGGCGCGGGCGCTGAACGTGGCACTGGCCGGCCCGCGCAGCTACGACGGGCAGGTGCGCGATCTGGCATGGGTCAATGGCGAAGCCCCGCGCGAGATCGGCGCGACAGAGGTTTTCCGCGCATGTGACATGCTTTGGCGGGTTTGGGGGCTTGCACTGGGCCTCGTGTCGGTGTGGGTTGGGCTTAACTTTATTTTCTGACGGGCACACTCATGCGTTTTCTTTCCGGCCTGGTCGCCGCCACCCTGTTTGCCGCCCCTGCCTTTGCCCAATGCGGCGGCGGGTTCAATTCCTTTGTAAAGGGCCTGAAAGACGAAGCCATTGAGCAGGGATTCGACACATCCACCGTGGACGGCTTTTTCAATGGTGTTCAGCAGGATGGCGCAGTGCTGAAAGCCGACCGGGCGCAGGGCGTGTTCCAGAAACCCTTCATCGAGTTTTCCCGTCGCCTGATCTCGCAGAACCGGATCGACCGGGGCAAGGCCATGTCAGGAAAATACGATGCGGTGTTCGACCGGATCGAACGGGAATACGGCGTCTCACGCGGCGTGTTGTTAGCGTTCTGGGCGTTCGAGACCGATTACGGCGCGTTTCAGGGCAATTTCAACACCCGCAACGCGCTAGTGACGCTGGCCCATGACTGCCGCCGCCCCGAACTGTTCCGGCCGCAAATCTTCGTGGCAATCGAGCTGTACCAACAAGGCAATTTCGACCCGGCCCGCACCACCGGGGCATGGGCGGGCGAGATCGGAATGGTGCAGATGCTGCCGCGTGACATTCTGGAAAACGGTGTCGATGGGGACGGCGACGGCAAGGTCTCATTGAAGACATCCGCGCCCGATGCGCTGATGTCGGGGGCAAAGATGCTGTCGCATCTGGGCTGGCAACCGGGTCAGCCGTGGCTGCAGGAAGTCACGGTACCAGCGCAGATGGATTGGTCGCTGTCCGGCCCCGGCAAACCGCGGCCTGTGTCAGAATGGCAGGCGATGGGCGTTCAGGCGCGCGATGGGACGTTGGCGGATTTGCCCGCCTCGCTGATCCTGCCGCAGGGTCACAAGGGCCCGGCCTTTCTGGCCTATCCGAATTTCGACGTTTATTTCGAATGGAACCAGAGCTTTGTCTATGTTCTGACCGCCGCCTATTTCGGAACACGCCTTGAAGGCGCGCAGATCTACAATGCGGGCAATCCGGCGCAGGGCCTGTCCGGTGCGCAAATGAAGCAGTTGCAGGGCAAGCTGCAGGCGCGCGGGCATGACGTGGGCAAGATCGATGGCATTCTGGGCGCTGGGACACGCGCTGCGGTGCAAGCCGAACAGGTCCGGTTGGGGCTGCCTGCGGATGCGTGGCCCACGGCGGAGTTGCTGGGGCGGTTGTGATCAAATCTCTGCTTTGAGCCCAGACCGGAACATATCACAGAAGGATGTTCCGAAGCTTCAAGTGTTCTGGCAACGCCGATTCTGACGAATCCCGGGCGATATGCTATCGTTCTTTCATCAAACACGTTGCAAAGGAGCGCTTCACGATGATCCCTTTGGCACGCATTGCCCTATTGGCGCTGCTGCCGACCTGCCCGGCAACAGCAGAAGAACCAGAATGCTCGACTGCCCTTGCTTTTGCACTCGATGTTTCGGTCAGCGTGGACGATGCCGAACACAAAATGCAGCGTGAAGGCCTCGCTGCCGCACTGTCCGACCCATCAGTACGAAGCGTGATCCTGTCCAGACCTGATGCTGTTGCGCTGATGGCCTACGAATGGAGTGGTTACCACCAGCAAACGATCATCTCTCCTTGGAAATTTATCCACAACGAACAGGATTTGTCCGGGTTCATTGAGCGCTTGTTCGTCCATCAGCGCGGAGCGGCCGAATATCCGACCGCAATAGGCGCTGCGCTTAGTTTCGGAGCGACTAAACTTAGCGAGGTGTCTTGGTGTGACCGGCTTGTTCTCGATGTTTCCGGTGATGGTATCCACAACCACCGCTACCCGCCAGAAAGCGCTTACAGACACTTTCCTTTCGAGCGCGTGACTGTCAACGGGCTAGTGATCGAAGGGGCCGAGACAGAGGTTCAAGCTTACTATGCGAACCATGTAATTTCTGGGCCCGGCGCATTTGTAGAAATCGCGAACGGCTATGCGGACTACGCGCGAGCCATGAAGAGAAAGCTACTACGGGAACTCCAAGATCAGCTGCTTGCAGCGCGATAGCAAATAAAGCGCATGGCAGCTTAGCCCGCCTAGCAGCCAGTGGATGAAATGATCGACGGTGCACGCCTCGCTCTCACTCCGGCCGCACCGGATAGCGGTTCCCCTTCTGATCAATCATGATCAGCCGTTCACCACTGCGGACATACAGATCACAGCGGCTGAAGCCGTTGCGATAGGCGATGCAAACGCTGCCGTCCTCGGCGATGGAATAGGTGCCGAACGCGGATTCGCCGCTGGCGTAGGTGTAGGAATAGGCCCCTCCCACCGAGTATTTCGATTTTCCGTCGTCGTAGAATGTCAGCGTGCGGCCCGCCAATGCGTCCAATTCCTGCGCGCTCAGGGGGACGTCTCCGGGTTTGGTGGGCCATTCTGCAGCCGCAAGCGGGCTGGCTGTCAGCAGGGCAATGATCAGAAAACGGGTCATGCCCCACCCTACCCTGCGCGGGTCTGAATTGGGCATGACATTGCAGTGATGGATCAGGCGACCATCTGCTCGGCCTTCTTGAGGTCGACCGAGACCAGTTGGCTGACGCCCTGCTCCTGCATGGTCACGCCAAACAGCCGGTCCATCCGCGCCATGGTCACGGCGTGGTGGGTGATGATCAGGAAGCGCGTGTCGGTCTGGCGGCACATCTCGTCCAGCAGATCGCAGAAGCGCGTGACGTTGGCGTCATCCAGCGGCGCGTCAACTTCGTCCAGCACACAGATCGGTGCGGGGTTGGCGAGGAAGACGCCGAAGATCAGCGCCGTCGCCGTCAGCGTCTGCTCACCGCCCGACAGCAGGCTGAGGGTCGAGAGTTTCTTGCCCGGCGGCTGGCACATGATCTCAAGCCCCGCGTCCAGCGGATCGTCGCTTTCGACCATGACCAGATTGGCCTCACCGCCGCCAAACAGGTGTTTGAACAGCATGGCGAAGTTCGCGTTCACCTGTTCGAATGCGGTCAGCAGCCGTTCGCGCCCTTCGCGGTTGAGGCTGGCGATGCCGCTGCGCAGGGCCTTGATCGCTTCTTCCAGGTCGGCCTTTTCGCTGTTCAGGGTGTCGAACTCCTCCTGAACCTCCTTGGCATCCTCTTCGGCGCGCAGGTTCACCGCGCCCATCGCGTCGCGCTGACGCTTGTGGCGGTTCACTTCGGCCTCCAGCGCATCTGCGGCGGGCATCTGGTCGGGGTTCGTGTCCAACCGGTTCAGCAGCTGGTTCGGGGTCAGTTGCTGATCCTCGGCAATGCGTTCGGCTGCGGCAACGACGCTTTCTTTCGCCGCATCACAGCGCGCTTCGGCGGCGGCGCGGGATTCGCGGGCTTCCGAGGCATGGCGTTCCGCCTCGCGCTCGGCCAGGACCACCTCGCGCTGCTGGGTCTCGGCCTCAGCCAGTTTGTCGGCGGCCTCGGCCCGGCGGGCCTCCGCCGCTTCGATCAGTTCGTTTAACTCCTCGCGGGCCTCGGCAATCTCGCCGGGGGCGGCCATAGCATCGGACAGTTCCTCTTCCGAGCTTTCCTTGCGTTCAGCCAGTTCTGAGATACGCTTTTCCGCCGTCTCCAGACGGTGCTTCCAACCGCTGAGGTCTTTCGTCACTTCTTGCGAGCGTCGGGTCCGCGCCTCGCCCTCTCGGCGCAATTCGTCATGGGTCGAGCGGTGGGTCAGCATTGTGATCCGCGCCGCCTCGACCGTCTGCTTGATGTCCTCGACCTGCGCCCGGGCACTGTCGAGGTCGCCCAGACCGCTCAATGCGCCTTCGGCCTCGCGCAGCTGGACCCGGGCGGACATGGCGTCCTCTTTATGGCGATCCACTGCAAGGGACAGGGTTTCCAGCTTGCCCTGCGCCAGGTTGCGGTCGGCCTCCGCCCGGCTCAGCAGGCGGGCGGTTTCGGCCATGCGCTGATCGGCGGCACGGCGGGCTTCGCGCGCGCGGCGATCGGCTTCGGTCACGTCCGCCAGTTGCCGAGACAGCGCCTCGTGCGCGGCGCGGGCACCATCGGCCTGCGCTTCGGTACGGGTCAGTTCCTGCTTCAACTCTTCCAGCTTGTTGAGCTGTTCAAGCCGTAGGGCCGCCGCGCTTGGCGCATCCTCGGCCCAGGCCCGGAACCCGTCCCAGCGCCACAAATCGCCCGACCGCGACACCAACCGCTGACCGGGCTTCAGAGAAGCTTGCAGTCGCGCGCCCAGATCGGCATCCACCAACCCGATCTGTGCGATCCGCCGGCTTAAGCGATCCGGCCCCGAGACATGCAGCGCCAGCGGTTCCGCACCGTCGGGCAAGGGCTGATCATTGTCATATCCCGCAACCTGAACCCAGCCGGAAGGACCGTCGCCTTCGACCAGGGGCGCGCGCAGATCGTCGGCCAACGCAGCCCCCAGCGCCTTTTCATAGCCCGGCGCCACACGCAGCAGATCAAGCACCTGCCCGCCTTCGGCCGTATCCCGTTCGACCAGTTTGGCCAGCGCCATGGTTTCCGCGCGAATGGCCCCCAACTCCCCTTCGGCTTCGGACCTTTGCGCGCGGGCTTCCGCTTCGCGGGCCTGCGTGTCGTTGCGCAGCTCGTCAGCGGAGGCCAGAGCTTCCTCGGCGGCTTCGGCGGCTTCGCGGGCTTCTTCCTCACCGTCCTGCGCGGCCTCAAAGGCTTCGCTGGCACGGGTCAGGGCAGCTTTGGCCTCATCCACGGCGGCGCGCGCCTTGTCTTCTTCGACCTCAGAGCGGGACAGGGTCTTGCGGCTGTCCTCGACCAGCCGCTGCGCCGACTGGTGGCGGGCGACGAGGCGGGCCATGTCCTCGGTTTCCTGCGACAGGTGATCTTCGCGGTTCTGCAGCACGGATGCGGCTTCGCGCGCGATTTCGGCAGCCTCGGAGACTTTGTCGTCATGACCTTCGGCCGCTTTGGCCAGCTCACGGGCTTCCCATTCCAGACGCTCGATCATCTCGCCTGCGTCGCGGTTCAGCCCGGCTTCGCGCTCGATATCGTTGCCGAGTTGCTTGATGCGGTTGGTCAGGGTTTCGATGGTTTGGCGTGCGCGGGATTCCTGATCGGAAAGCTGGTCGCGCTGAACCTGCTGGCGCTGCAGGACGGCGGCGGCGATGGCTTCTTCCTCGCGCAGCGGTGGCAGGGTTTCTTCGATCTCGGCGCGTTTGGCGGCAGCCGCGCGGGCTTCGGCCTCGGCGCGCGAGGCTTCGGTGATGCGCTCGCGCAGTTTTTCCTCGGCCTGCTGGCGGGCCATGTCGGCCTCTTTCCAACGACGATACAGCAACATCCCTTCAGCCTGCCGCAGTTGTTCGCCGATCTCGCGATAGCGGGCGGCCTGGCGGGCCTGACGGGCGAGTTGCGCCAGTTGGGTGCCCAATTGTTCCAGCACATCATCGACCCGGGTCAGGTTGGCTTCGGTTCCTTTCAATTTCAGCTCGGCCTCGTGCCGGCGCTGATACAGGCCCGAGATACCCGCCGCCTCTTCAAGAATGCGGCGGCGCGCGCGGGGTTTGGCGTTGATCAGTTCGGCGATGCGGTTTTGGCCGACCAGCGCCGGTGAATGTGCACCGGTCGAGGCATCGGCGAACAGCATCTGCACGTCACGGGCGCGCACGTCCTTGCCGTTGGTCTTGTAGGCGCTGCCCACATCGCGGGTGATGCGGCGGACGATCTCAAGCTGGTCGCTCTCGTTGAACCCGGATGGCGCCAGACGTTCCGAGTTGTCCATGGTCAGGACCACTTCGGCGAAATTGCGGGCGGGGCGCGTGGCAGCGCCGGCAAAAATCACATCCTCCATAGCGCCGCCGCGCATGGATTTCGGGCGGTTTTCCCCCATGACCCAGCGCAGTGCCTCGAGCAGATTGGACTTGCCGCATCCATTCGGACCCACAACACCGGTCAACCCGTCCGCGATGATCAGATCGGTCGGATCAACAAAGCTTTTGAAGCCGGTCAGTTTGAGTTTGCTAAAGCGCAATGGCCGCTGGGTCCCGTGATTCCTATGAGTAGGAAGTCTGCGCAACCGAAGGGGGAGGTGTCAACGGAGATACGCAGTATATGGACCAATGATCCGAGTTATCCACAATATCTTGCCAAATCTCGCAACAATCCGCGCGTTTCAATAAGGGGTGCATTCATACACCGCATAGTCGAATCCCCCATAGCTGATACACTCATAGTTCGGACGCGAGATCGCCGTCAGCAATAGCCGCTCGCCCATTTCCCGGTCGCAGCCCAGAACGCCGACCGTCACTGCGGCATCGCCCAGCACGTCCAGGATCGGGCAGCCCGATACCTGCGCCATGGCCAGCGCCGCGCGATCGCGGATCGGTCCCAGACGCGGGGCGTATTGCGTGTTCACCCGCACCGCTTCGACCAGTTCGTTGCGCACACGCACATCGAACACGCTGCCATTGACGGCAACACGGGTGGCCGGGAGGTTGCGAAAATAGGGCGTGCCAGCCGAACAGGCCGCCAGCAGCAACAGGGCAAGCAAACGGATCATGCCGCAGTCTTGCGGCAATCTGGTTAACGTTTCCTTTCCGGATCAGGCGCGCAGGGCCTCGCCCAACCGGCGTACGCCTTCACGGATGGTCTCTTCGTCCGAGTTCGAGAAGCTGAGGCGGATGGTGTTTGTGCCAGAGCCGTCGGGGAAAAACGCGTGCCCCGGCACAAAGGCAACCTTCACCGTCTCCAATGCCCGCGCCAGCAGGTCGGCGCCGTTGATCTCTTTCGGCAGGGTCAGCCAGATGAACATGCCGCCTTCGGGGCGGGTCCATGCGACACCCTCAGGCATGTGCTCCTTCAGCGCCGCCAGCATCGCATCGCGACGCGCGCCATAGACGCGGCGCAGCAAGGGGATATGCGTGTCGAAACAGGCTTGTGCCACCTGGTGCACCGCCATCTGGTTGATCGTGGCCGAATGCAGATCTGCGGCCTGTTTCATCAGCACCAGCCGTGAAATCACCGGTTTGGCCGCCACCACCCAACCCATGCGCAGGCCCGGCGACAGGGTTTTCGAGAAGCTTCCGCAATAGATGGTGCGGCACGCTTCGATCGACCTTTTGCGGGCCAGTTCCAGCGCCAGAACGGGCGGGATCGGATCGCCGTCATAGCGCAGGGCCTGATAGGCGCCGTCCTCGATTATCGCGCAGTCCAGATCCTCGGCCAGATCCAGCAGGGTTTCGCGCCCACGCAGGTCGACCGTTTCGCCGGTGGGGTTGGCAAAATCCGGGGACAGGTAGGCAAACTTGACCGCGCCCTGACCTGCTGCCGCTGCATATTCGTCGGCCCCGCGGTTGCCATTGATGCTGAGTTTGTCAAAACGCGGCTCGTAGGCATTGAAAGCCGCCAGCGCGCCCAGATAGGTGGGCCACCCGACGAGGGCCGTATCCCCGGGCGACAGGAACAGCTTACCCAGATAATCCAGCGCCTGCTGCGACCCCGAGGTGATCAGGATGTTGTCGATGCCGCATTCGACCCCGATCGCACGCATATGATCCCCCAGCCACTGGCGCAGCGGCACGTAACCTTCGCTGACCGAATACTGCAGGGCCTGCGCCCTTTGTTCGGGGGACAACGCGGCCTGAAAGGCTTGTGCAAAGGCGTCCGCCGGGAACAGCGCCGGGTCCGGTATGCCGCCTGCAAAGGAAATGATGTCCGGCTGATCCAGCAGTTTCAGCAATTCGCGGATCTCGGATGCCTTCATCCGGGATGCGCGGGTGGCATAAAGCTTGTCCATGGCAATCGACCTCCTCAGCCTGTTACGGCGGCACGCTATTCACGTTTGCATTAAAGTCAATATTGCTGACCTATTATTTCAATCATCGTGATGGCGCATTCTTGCACATGGGCCGAATACGTGGTCATGTTAGTTGACCAATTTCACGTGATGACCGATGCCCTTTCACAAAGTTCAAAGCGAAAAGCTGTCTCTGGCCGTGGTCCGGCAGATCGAATTGCTGATATTGCGCGGGATTCTGCGCCCCGGAGAGCGCCTGCCGGCGGAAAGGGAACTGGCCGACCGGATGGGTGTCTCGCGCCCGTCTTTGCGTGACGCGATATCGGAATTGCAGGATCAGGGGTTGCTGACGGCCAAAGCGGGATCTGGCATTTATGTTGCCGATGTTCTGGGCTCGGCCTTCTCGCCGGGTCTGATCCGTCTGTTCGGCAGCCATGACGAGGCCGTGTTCGACTATCTGTCGTTTCGGCGGGATATGGAGGGGCTGGCGGCCGAGCGCGCGGCCCGGCTGGGATCAGAAAGCGATCTGAAGGTGGTGCAGGCGATCATCGACAAGATGGAAGCCGCCCATGCCCGCAACGCCGCCGAGGAAGAGGCAAATCTGGACGCGCAGTTCCACATGGCGATCATCGAAGCCAGCCACAACGTGGTCATGCTGCACATGATGCGGTCGATGTACGATCTGCTGCGTCAGGGCGTCTTCTACAACCGACAGGTGATGTTCCAGCAACGCACCAACCGAGAGGCCATTCTGGAACAGCACCGCGCCATCAATACCGCCCTGCAGGACCGCGATCCGCAGGGGGCGCGGCAGGCGGTCGAGCAGCATCTGAGCTTTGTTGAACAATGTCTGGCGGATCAGCAGAAAGCGCTGCGGAACGAGGCGATTGCCCAACAGCGACTGGAGCATGAAACCGGCAAGCCCTGACGGCTTAACTCGGGACTGTACGGAAACAAAAAAACCCGAAGGCCAGCGGCTTTCGGGTTTTCCTTGATCACGATGTGATACGGTTAGTGAAGCTTTTCACCAACGTCGGCAATGGATGCGTCGATCAGCTTGTTGGCCTGCGTCGCAGTCATCTGCTTGGCCAGAACGGCGTTCGCGGCGGAAACCGCAATCGTAATGGCCTGATCACGGACTTCCTTTACGGCCGAAGCTTCGGCCGATGCGATCTGATCCTGTGCGGCCGCCAGACGACGGGCAATGGATTTCTCCAGATCGACCTTGGCCTGTTCCACCGCCAGTGCCGCATCGTCTTTCGCCGCCGCCACAATCGCGTCTGCCTGAGTCTGCACCTCGCGCTGCTTGCGCTCGTACGAGGCCAGCAGGCTGCGGGCTTCTTCGTGCAGGGCGCGGGCTTCGTCGAGTTCCGACTTGATGCCTTCGGCCCGTTTGTCCAGGGCACCGCCGATCAGGCCGGGAACCTTGAAGTAGAACAGGACCGCAATGAAGACGATAAAGCCCAGAAGGACGACAAAGTCGGTATTGCCAAGCGAGAAGAACGGGCCGCTCGCGGCCAGAGCCGGGCTGGCGGCACCGAGGGTCAGGATAAGAGCAAGAGTGTTGCGCATGTCACTTATCCTTTCATCTGTGCGTCAACTGCACCGTCGATGGCTTTGGCATCCGCCTCGCCGCCCAGTGCGGTAACCAGTTCAGCTGCCGTATCCTTGGCAACCACTTGAATGCTTTCCAGCGCACCGGCACGGATGTCGGCAATTGCCTTTTCCGATTCAGCCGCCTTTGCAGCGATTTCCGCGTCCGCCTTGGCAATCGCGTCATCCAGATCGGCCTGGATTTCCGCGCGTGCTTCGGCAGCGATACGCTGCGCTTCGGCACGGGCATCGGCCAGTGCCTTGTTATAGGCCTCTTCAGCCTCGACCGCTTTGGCCTTCAGATCTTCGGCCGCAGCCAGGTCATTTGTAATGGTCCCCTGGCGTTCAGCCAGGATTGCCGCGATGCGCGGCAAGGCCACGCGGGACAGGACCAGAAAGATGACGACCAGCGTAATGACCAGCCAGAAAATCTGGTTGGGGAACCAATCGAAGCAGAGCTGCGGCATCCCGATGGCTGAGCCATAGGAGTCGACGCACGAGCCAACTACTTCTTCGCTAATGGGTTCAGTCGCCATGATGTCCTCCGTCGGAACGTTGTCTTTACAACAGGTGGGCCGCTATGGCTTGGACCCACCTGCGCGTAAGGATCAGGTTCCGCAGATTAGACGGCGAACATCAGCAGCAGCGAGACCAGGAATGCGAAGATCCCCAGGGCTTCTGCGAATGCGATACCGATGAACAGGGTTGCGGTCTGCGATGCAGCCGCCGAAGGGTTGCGCAGGGCGCCGGCCAGGAAGTTGCCTGCAACATTGCCCACCCCGATTGCGGCTGCGCCGGAACCGATTGCTGCCAGGCCTGCGCCGATGTGTGCGAGATCGCCTTCCATGATGTATCTCCTTACGAATTGGAAGTTTCGATGTTGGGGTATCGGACCTTAGTGGGAAGGATGCAGTGCATCTTTCAGATAAACACAGGTCAGAATGGTGAATACGTAGGCCTGGATGAAGGCCACCAGGACCTCGAGGCCGTACATTGCGGTGATCGCCAGAACGGACACGGGCGAGATCACGGCAACCGCGGCAAAGCCCGCGAACACCTTGATAACCGCGTGGCCTGCCATGACGTTACCGGCAAGACGAATGGAGTGGCTGACGGGGCGCACGAAGTACGAAATCAGCTCGATGATCGCCAGAATGGGGCGCAGTGCCAGTGGCGCGCTCGAGACCCAGAACAGGCCCAGGAACCCGGCACCGTTCTTGACGAAACCCAGAATGGTCACGGTCAGGAACACGGCCAGCGCCAGCGGGATGGTGACCGCGAAGTGTGACGTGGTTGTAAACGAGGTCGGGATCAGGCCCAGGAAGTTCGCGGAGACGATGAACATGAACAAGGTCATGACATAGGGGAAGAACTTGACGCCTTCCTTGCCGCAGATGTCTTCCAGCATCTTGTAGATGAAGCCGTAGGTCAGCTCGGCGATCGACTGCATCCGGCTGGGCACAATCGCGCGTTTCGATGTAGGCAGAACCAGCAGAGCCGCAACAGCAAGCACCGCGAAGAACAGCCACAGGGTCACGTTGGTGACTGTGAACATGCCCACCGCACCGTCGCCGAACAACGGCTTGACGATGAACTGGTCCATCGGGTGGAATACCAGGCTGCTGCCTTCTGCTGCGGTGGTCTCAGTCGCCACGTTCAGTCCCTCTCGTCCTTCTCGGCAGCCGTCGCCGCCGCTTGTTTCTCTTGAGCCTCTTTCGCGCTGCGGAGCATAACCTTCACGCCCGCGACAAGGCCCAGCAATGTGAACAGCACCAGAAAGATCGGGATCGTCCCGAGCAGGCTGTCCAGCCCGTATCCGATGCCAAATCCGATCCCCAGACCGGATACCATTTCGATGACCATCCTCCAGGCAAGCTCGCCCCCGGATATGTCAGCATCTGCGCGGGCCTTTGGCTGTTTGGCCTTTTTCGCCGCATCGATCTTGGCCTCCAGCTGCGCCATACGCTGCTTTTGGTCGTCATCGGTCACGGGCGTTTTCCTCGCACAGTCTTGGGCATGGTGCTAAGGCGCACGGGGCGCAGAGTCAACGATCTTGAAGGGTCAGCATTTTGCCAATCAAGCTGCTGTTATTATTAATAATATTTTCAAATTAGAATCCCGCATGATCGTCGCGAATTGCTCAATCCCGGGCAAAATGCCGGATTCCGCATATTCAACCTGTTGGTTGATCTTTGTCCTGCACCCCGGACCGCCAGCGCCGAACAATACGCCCGTCGATCAGCAACAGGCCCAGCAGGATCGCCACCATGCCCATCAGATGCTCAGGGAGCAGCACCTCTCCCAGCACCCATGTTCCCAGCACCAGCGCCGAGACCGGTGCAACCAGTGTCACGGTCGACATGTTGGTAGGCCCGACCTTGGGCAACAGCCAGTAGAAGGTAATAAAGGCGGCCGAGGTCAGAACAAATCCGATCATCATCAGCGACAGCCATGTCTCGGTCCGCGTCACATGTGACAGCCCTTCCTGCCACAGCGCAAGCGGTGTGATGGCCAGCGTCGCACCTGTCAGGGCCAGCGCAACCAGCACCACGGGTTGCATGTCGCGGAAAGCCCGCGCGAGATTGAAGGAGAACGCATAACAGATCGGGGCGCAAACGGTCAGCAGGATGGCCCAGAACTCGGACGTCGCCCCGGCGCGCAGTACAGGCAATGACAGCAGCACAATGCCAGAAAAGCCGCAGACGACCCCGAGAGATTTCAGCCATGTCGCGCGTTCACCACCCGGCCAGTAATGCGAGACGATGACCGCAAAGGCAGGTGTCGTCGCGTTGACGATCCCGGCAACGCCTGAGGCGATATGCTGTTGCGCCAGTGCGTAAAACGCGAATGGTCCGGCATAGCTGAGCGCACCAAAGCCCAACAGCCCAAGCGCCCTCCTTGCGGTCAGATGCACCGGCAGGCGGGCGCCCGCGACGTAAACCCAGCACCCCAGCGCACCGAAGGCGACCCGGCCCATCGACACCGAAAGCGGCCCCAGTTCCCGCAGCAATATGGCGTTGAACATGAAGGACATGCCCCAGCCGATGCCAAGGATGCTGATCACCAGCCAGTATCTGAGTGCCATTGCATTCCCCCGTCCGGTCGCTGGGGCACAGTGACGGTTTGGCGGAAATTGTCAAACCGGATGCGGCGTATTAGGAAAGACAAATGTCCGACCAACTCGACACCGTATTTGCTGCCCTCGCCGACCCGACCAGGCGCGCCATTCTGGCGATGCTGCTGGAGGATGATATGGCGGTCACAGACGTGGCTGAGCCGTTCGAGATGTCGCTGGCCGCGATCTCGAAGCATCTGGTCATCCTGACCAGGGCCGGGCTGATCTCGCAGGAAAAACGGGGCCGCGTGAAATGGTGCAAGCTGGAACCCGATGCGCTGCGGGCGGCATCCGTCTGGATGCAGGGCTTCGGGCAGTTCGAACCGGTCAACCTGGATGCGTTCGAACGATTTCTGGAGATTGAACTGCCCACGCCCGAGGACTAAACCAGCTTACCGGACGACAAACACCGACACGCTGGCATGTTTTGCCAGATAGCCGGCGTGGCTTGAAAAGATATAGTCCATGATCCGGGGGGCATGGGTACCCACCACAATCAGGTCCGCGCCGATCTCGTCGGCTGCACGGGTCAGATCACCGTCAAGTTCAGCGCCGACATCAACGGAATGAATATTGCGGAACGCCACTTCGGCACCGCTTTTCTCGGCCAGTTCACTGGCGAAATCCTGCAGGTCCTGATTGATGGCCGCCTCGAACTGACCGGGTTCGCCCGGTTGGGTTCCGGTCACGCTGACGATGGTGATCCTGGCCCCTTGCCACTGGGCGACCTGCGCGGCGACGTCAGCCGCCTTGCGGACCTCGGGCGGCAGATGCAGATCGACGGGGAACATGATGTGGTTGTACATGATGATTTCCTCCTTGCCCAAAAGCATGGAGAAATTCGAATATATGTACCTTGATCTACCTCAAGGGCCGGTTTTGCCCGGATTTGCGTCCGTGTCCGTCGCAGGCACCGCGCCAGCGGGTTCTTCCGGCCTCAGCAACATCAAAAGCGCAACACATGTCATAACCACGCCCACAAGGATCAGTGCCACCGGGGCGCCGTTGCCCAGCGCGATCTCCCACAGGATGACCCAGCTGGGTGTCAGATAAGTATAGGCCATTACCTTGGCCGAGGGCAGATGCAGCGTGGCAAACTGCACCAGCACAAAACTGGCGGCAGTGGCAAAAAGCGAGACATAGAGCAACCCGATCCACACAATGGCAGGCAGGTTTGCCCAGTCGGTCGCCCGTATGTCGGACCAGCCGTAGACCGTCAGGATCAGGCAACCCGCAACAAGGGTGCCAAAGGTGAAGACCACGGCGGGTTCACCCCTGTTGAGGCGGCGTATCATCGGGGTGTAAACCGCATGTGCGACGCAGCCCCAGAAATAGATGATCTCTCCGCCGCCGATCTCGAAGGCCCGGAACGCCTGCCAGTCAGCCCGGAAAATCACCCAAAGCGCCCCGACGGCCCCAACCGCCAGGGCCAGCGCCATGCGGGGCGTGGTGATCTGGCGCAACAGAAACCAGCCCGCGATCGCGGACAATACCGGTGTCAGGGTGAACACCGCAGCAGCACTGACCGGCGGTGCGGTTTTCAGGCCGTAAAACATCAGCACGAAATAGGTGGCGAACAGCCCGCCCAGCACGAAATACCGCCAGGGTGCCCGCGCGGCGCTGCGTGGCAGGCCGGTTGTCGCCATCGCCACGGCACCGATCACCAGTGCCGCAATAGCGAACCTGGCCGCCGTGATCGCCGAAGGCGCAATCTGGTTGGCTATGAGTGAGCCCAGCGAGAAACTGCCGGCCACCAGCATGGAAAACACAAGCATCGCCAGATGGCCGCGGGCCTGAAACGTCACGGCTGCCAGCCTTTGGCCTGCTCCTTGAGGAAGGACAAAAACGCCTGCACCTTCGTTGTGCGATGCAGGTCGACATGCGTGACCAGCCACAGCTTGCCCGACCATTCGGGCAGCGGTTCCATAACTTCGACCAGTTCCGAATCGCGCGAAGCTTCCCACCGGGCCATAAAGCCGATACCGGCACCGGACAGAACCGCCTCGCGCATGCAGAAGTTGTTGGTGCAGCGAAAGGTGATCGCTTGCGCCGGAGCTGTCGCGCGCAACCATTTCGAAAACGGAGCACGGCTGTTTTCATCGTCGGTGCTGACAAAAAAGTGGTCAGCGAAATCCTCGATACCTGCCGGTTTGCCATGCCGCTCTACGTAAGAGTTGCTGGCATAAAGCCCCACCTCCTGTGTTATGAAGGGCTGCACCACATTGTCCGGCTGATCCGGGGCGGCGCCGGCACGAATGGCCACATGCGCTTCGCCATATTCCAGCCGAAACAGCCGGTCGCCGGTGAGGTAACGCACGATCAGGCCCGGATGGGCAGTCTGAAACTCGGTCAAGGCGGGAACGACCAGCGGCGCCAGCGAGGCCAGCGACGTTACCACCAGCTCTCCCGATACGTCGTCGCCACGCCCCTTCATCCGCCCGACCAGCTGATTGAACTGATCTTCGGTCGCCTGTGCGACGCGCAGAAGATCCTCGCCCGCATCCGTTGCCGTATAGCCGCGCGCGTGACGCTGGAACAGTTTTACCCCCAGCCGTGCCTCGATCGCGTCGATGTGACGGATGACGGTCGCGTGATGCACACCCAAAACTTCTGCCGCGCCACTGACGGTGCCCATGCGCGCCACCTGATAGGCGGTTCTGACTTCGTCCCAATTGTCCACTGCATCAAATCCACTGTGCAAATTCCAACAATGACTGTTGGCTTATCAGAGTTTTGTTCACCCACGCAACGCTCATATTGGCGGCAGACGCGAATTCCACATCAATAGGACACCCTGACATGACCAAGACCATCCTGCATATCGACGCCTCGGCCCGCCGCGAAGGATCCGCCACCCGCGACCTGTCAAACCGGATCGTCAACCACCTGAAGGCCGGCCGCATCATCCGCCGCGACCTGGCCTCGCCGCTGCCGCTGCTGACCGAAGACTGGATCAATGCCAACTTCACCCCCGCCGATCAGCGTGACGCGGTCCAGCGTGACCAACTGGCCCTGTCGGACGAACTGGTGAACGAACTTCAGCAGTCCGACATCATCGTGATTGGCCTGCCGATCTACAACTTTTCGGTTCCGGCCGCTTTCAAAGCCTGGATCGATCTGGTTGCCAGAGCCGGGCTTACTTTCTCGTACTCCGAAAACGGTCCAAAAGGCCTGCTGGACGGTAAGCGCGCCATTCTGGCCATTGCTTCGGGCGGTACTGCCGTCGGCTCCGAGATCGACTTTGCCACCGACTATGCCAAGCATGTGCTGGGCTTTGTCGGCATCCATGACGTCGATGTCGTTGCTGCCGACCAACTGGCTCTGGACGCCGAAACATCGCTTAGCAACGCCCACAAGGCGGTTCAGGAACTGGCAGCCTGACCGGCCGTCGCCCGCCGCAAACGAGACGTCCGGCCTTCGTCCAAAAAGCGTAGGCCGGACATTTTTTGATGGGCAGAAACCGCGAGCCCGCCGCAAGAAGCCCTTAGCTTTTTCTGTTCCCTAGTTCCTTTGCCGGAAGCCCGCACCGTCGGGCCTGCGCTCAGGGCAGCCAGGTGACCTGGCAGCCGATCCTGTCGAAGAACGCCATCAGGTCGGCGCGCGCCATTGCCACAGTCCGGTCGTTCACCAGCGGGTGCAGGTAGATCACATCGGCCTGCCGCGCGGCGCCATCCATGAAAAACCGAACGTTGTTCTGAACGCCATTGATCATCGCCAGCGGGCTGACCGCGCCGGGGCGGATGCCAAGGCTCTGCATCAGGCGATCCGCCGAGCCAAAGGACAGGTTCCCGATACCAAGCTCGGCGCCCAGCGCCTTGAGATCAATCTCGCGGTTTTGCTCCAGCGTCACCAGATAGTTCCGCTTTTTCTTGTCGCGCAGATAGAGGTTTTTGAGCCGCAGTGCATTTTCCCCCGGCATCATGAACTGGTCCTCGACCGCCTGAGACTCCTCGACCGTGCGCAGTGGCACGTGGGTATGCAGGCGATAGGACAGCCCCCAATCATCCAACTGCGCCAGCAACGCGTCAGAGCTGAGCGGTAGCGTGTCCTGATAGGCGGATGATGCGTCCATGGGAACCTCCTGTTTGGCGCTCATCGCGCAACACGAGGGCAAATTCAAGCCACGACAGTGCCAGAATTCGGTGTTAGCGTGCCGCCATGAAGGTGACGCGCAATACCCCGGACCAATTGATCCTGTCCAACACGCCCTGGTTTATTGGTGTTATGCTGGTCTTCTTCATCCTCGCCTTTATCGGTGCCGGCCTGTTCATGGTCAGCGAAGGCGGCGAGGGCATTTTGTTCGGCCTGTTCTTTGCCCTGTTCGGTGGCGGGATGGGGATCGGCGCATTCTGTGTCTTTGTGCGCCGCGTTCAGGTTATATTGGACCGCAATAGCAATAGCATCTTGATCCGTCGCCAATCGATCTTTGGGTATGACGCAGTAGAACATGAGTTGTCGAACCTGTCCCATGCTGAGGTGGAAACGACCACCTCGACCCGCGACACGACCACGTCCAAGATGCATCGCCCCGTTCTGATCCTTGAAAAAGGAATGAGCGCTGGACGCCACCCGATTGTCGAAGCCTATGTCAGCGGGCGCGGATCACACCGAATGGTTGACGCCGTCAACGATTGGTTGCCGACCCGCAAGGTTGACTCTGCCAGCCAATCGGCCTAAATCGCCACAAACATCCGGAAGCGTCTGATCTTCCGGTCCCTTGAGTCGTTCAGGGATCGCCCCCCACCAGCGTGTTACGCCCGTGGGGGCAATTGTGCATTTAACCGGTGCTTCCTACTTTGGAGGTGCCACCAGATAAACGGCATAGGAGGCCGAAGGCATGTTTGAAAATCTATCCGAACGCCTTTCCGGCGTCTTTGACCGGCTGACCAAACAGGGTGCCCTGTCCGAAGAAGACGTCAAGACCGCCCTGCGTGAGGTCCGAGTTGCGCTGCTTGAGGCCGACGTCTCGCTGCCGGTGGCGCGTGAATTCGTCAAGAAGGTTCAGGAGCAGGCGACCGGTCAGGCTGTTACCAAGTCGATCACCCCCGGTCAGCAGGTCGTCAAGATCGTGCATGACGCACTGGTCGATACCCTGCGTGGCGAAGAAGACCCCGGCAAGCTGAAGATCGACAACCCACCTGCCCCGATCCTGATGGTCGGTCTGCAGGGCTCGGGTAAAACGACCACCACCGGTAAGCTCGCCAAACGCCTGAAAGAGAAAGAGGGCAAGAAGGTCTTGATGGCCTCGCTCGACGTCTATCGCCCGGCGGCGATGGATCAGCTTGCGGTTCTGGGCACTCAGGTCGGCGTCGATACCCTGCCGATCGTTCCCGGTCAGAAGCCGGTCGACATCGCCAAGCGCGCCAAACAGCAGGCAACGCTGGGCGGCTATGACGTCTACATGCTCGACACCGCTGGCCGTCTGCACATCGACGAAGTGCTGATGGACGAGGTCGAGCAGGTGCGTAACGTGGTCGACCCGCGCGAAACCCTGCTGGTGGTCGATGGCCTGACCGGTCAGGTCGCCGTTGAAGTCGCCGAGGAATTCGACGCGAAGGTCGGCATTTCGGGCGTGGTCCTGACCCGGATGGACGGCGACGGCCGCGGCGGTGCGGCGCTGTCGATGCGCGCAGTCACCGGCAAGCCGATCCGTTTCGTCGGTCTGGGCGAGAAGATGGACGCGCTCGAAACCTTCGAGCCGGACCGGATCGCCGGTCGTATTCTGGGCATGGGCGACATCGTGGCTCTGGTCGAAAAGGCCCAGGAAACGATGGAGATGGAACAGACCGAGCGCATGATGAAGCGCATGGTCAAAGGTCAGTTCAACATGAACGACTTGAAAATGCAGCTGGAACAGATGATCCAGATGGGCGGCATGCAGGGCATGATGGGCATGATGCCGGGCATGGGCAAAATGGCCAAGCAGATGGATCAGGCCGGTCTGGACGACAAGATCCTGCGCCAGCAGATAGCCATGATCCAATCCATGACCAAACGCGAACGCGCCAACCCGCAATTGCTGCAGGCCAGCCGCAAAAAGCGCATCGCCGCCGGTTCGGGGATGGAGGTCAGCGACCTCAACAAACTGCTCAAGATGCACCGGCAGATGTCGGACATGATGAAAAAGATGGGCAAGATGGGCAAAGGCAAGATGCTGAAACAAGCCATGAAGGGCATGTTCGGCAAAGGTGGCCCCTCGCCCGAAGAAATGGCCGCTGGCATGGACCCCAAGGCGCTGGAACAGGCCGCCAAGGCAATGGGCGGCAAGATGCCCGGAATGCCAGGCATGGGCAGCGGCATGGCTCTGCCCCCGGGCCTGAGCGGGTTCGGAAAGAAAAAGTGACGCCAGCACGCTGCACCCAGCCCCCGTCCGGAAAGGCGGCGATGGCAGCAGCGCAGTATCGCGCGGCTCTGCCGGTTCTTGAGACCCGGCGGCTGGTTCTGCGTGCTCCTACCTTGAATGATCTGCCGGTATGGACAGCGATCTGCAAGGAAAGCTTTGGCGATACCGACCAGGAAGCCTGGACCGAGTTCTCGTACTATGCATCCGGTTGGATTTTGCATGGTCATGGCCTGTTCACGGCCGCATTGAGAGATCAGGAAGTGGCCATTGGCTTTGTCGTTCTGGGTCTCGAATGGGACGATCAGGAACCCGAGCTTGGCTATCTGTTTTCAGCCGATCATCGCATGCAGTGCTATGCGACCGAAGCTTGTGCCGCGGTTCGCGATTTCGGCTTTGATCTTCTCGGATCGGGTTGCTTCGTTAGCTATGTGTCGGCATCCAACACCAGATCAAATGCACTTGCCAAACGGCTGGGCGCTGTGCGGGACGTGAATGCAGAGCACGCGATTGGCGCGGATCAGCATGTCTGGCGTTATGGCGAGGTGCAGGCATGACACTTGCGTTGGCCATACCCACCCTTGAGACTGAGCGCCTGATTATGCGTGCGCCGTCGGAAGCGGATCTTGACGCCGATACAGCGTTTTTCGCCAGCGATGCCGCGCGATATGTCGGCGGTCCGCTGCGCCGGGATGAGACATGGCGTCTGGTCGCCTCGCTTCTGGGCCATTGGGCGTTGCGCGGCTACGGTTACTGGAGTGTCGATGAAAAGGACACCGGCACCTATGTCGGGCGGATCGGTCTTTGGTTTCCGGAAGGCTGGCCCGAGCCCGAGGTCGGCTGGACACTGATGAACCACGCCACCGGCAAGGGCTATGCGACCGAAACCGCGCTGACCGCTCGGGCATATGCCTATGACGTGCTGGGGTGGGAAACGGCGATTTCGCTGATCGATCTGGATAATCACGCCAGCAAGGCGGTGGCCCAACGTCTGGGGGCGCAGTTCGAATATTACTATGACCACCCCAAATTCGGCAAAACCGAAATCTGGCGGCACCCTGCCCCGGCTGATCTGGTGAATGGCGGGATGGAGGCCTACGCATGATTGACCTCTGCATTCCTACCCTGAAAACCGAACGCCTGATCCTGCGCGGACCCGAGGCGCGGGATTTCGACAATGTCGCGGATTTCTTTGCCGACAAGGACCGCAGCTGGGATTTTGGCGGACCGCTGGACCGAAATCAGGCGTGGCGCTGGTTTGCCAGCATGATCGGCCATTGGGTTCTGCACGGCTATGGCTTCTGGACCGTTGAAACGCATGACGGTCAGCCCGTGGGCTTTGTCGGGCTGTGGTCGCCGGAAGGCTGGCCCGAGCCGGAACTGGGCTGGGTCATGTTCGCCGGAAGCGAAGGCAAGGGATTTGCCCGTGAGGCCGCTGAAGAGGCGCGCCTTTATGCCTATGAGGTTCTGGGGTTCGAAACGCTGAGCTCGAACATCTTTCCGGGCAACGAACGCTCGATCGCGCTGGCCGAGCGGCTGGGCGCGCAGTACGAGCGCAGTTTCGAAAACGTCTCGCACGGCACCGAACTGGTGTACCGCCATCCCGGCCCCGACCAGATTTCGGAGGGGCTCGCATGACGACATTCACCATCCCTTCGATTGAAACCGAGCGCCTGATCCTGCGCGCGCCCGAATTGGGTGATCTGCCCACAATGACCGCATTCTTTGCGACCGAACGCAGTCATATGGTTGGCGGACCCAAGGATGAATTCGCCTGCTGGAGTTCACTGGCAAACCGGCTGGGGCACTGGGCACTGAGAGGCTATGGCCTGTGGCATCTGACCGAAAAGGCCAGTGGCGCCTTCGTGGGATGGGCCGGTATGATCGATGTCCCCGGCTGGGCCGAACCCGAACTGGGTTGGACCCTGATGGCCGAGGCCGAAGGCAAAGGTCTGGGTTATGAGGCTGCGAACGCGGCCCGTGCCTATGCGGCGCGGCACCAGGGCCTGAACGGCGTCATTTCGTACATTGCCCACGCGAACGACCGCTCGCGCGCCCTGGCCGGGCGGCTTGGGGCCACCTACGAGCGCGACGGTGAATTGCTGGGCAAAAAGGCCCAGATCTGGCGCCACCCGCAGATTGACCCAATGACCTCCGAAAGGACCGGCCAATGACCAACCCCGTGACACAGGCTGCTGCGTTGCTGAAGGATCACCGCGAGAGCATCGACCGGCTGGACGCGATCCTTGTCTATACGCTGGGCGAGCGGTTCAAGCACACGCAGGCCGTTGGCAAGCTCAAGGCCGCACACGACCTTCCCCCGTCCGATCCCTCGCGCGAGGCTGCGCAGATCGCACGGTTAGAAGACCTGGCGAAAGAGGCCGATCTGGACCCCGATTTCGCCAAGGCTTTCCTGAACTTCATCATTCAGGAAGTCATCCGACACCATAAGAAACACCAGAACTAAACCGGGATTGTCCCGGCTTTCACAAGACACGCCTTTGGCGTGATGCCATTCAAAGGAGATACCACCATGGCAATGAAAATTCGTCTCGCCCGCGGCGGCTCGAAAAAGCGTCCTTTCTACCGCATCGTGGCTGCTGACAGCCGCATGCCCCGCGACGGCCGTTTCATCGAGAAACTGGGCACCTACAACCCGCTGCTGCCGAAAGACAGCGAAGAGCGCGTGAAAATGGACATGGAGCGCATTCAGTACTGGCTGGACCAGGGTGCTCAGCCCACCGACCGTATCGCACGCATGCTGGAAGCAGCCGGCGCACGTGACAAGGCCGAGCGCAACAACCCCAATAAGGGTACCCCGGGCAAGAAAGCCCAGGAGCGCGCGGAAGAGAAAGCTGCAAAGGCTGCTGAAGCTGCCGAAGCCGCTGCCGCACCGACTGAAGAAGCTGCTGCTGAAGAATAAGCAAGGCGGGCGCGTGCAGGATCAGACCTTCAGTGATGATTTCCGCACGCAGTTCGATCTGCTGATGCGGCTCCGGCGCGATGAGCGCCGGTTCCGCACCGATGCCGTGGACGAGGCAGTGCTGTCGCGCTGCCTCGACACGTTTCGACTGGCCCCATCGGTGGGGCTGAGCGAACCCTGGCGCGTGATCCGCGTCAAAAGCGAAAAAGCCCGCACTGCGGCGCTTGAGAATTTCCAGACCGCGAATGCCGAGGCCCTTGCCGGGTATTCCGGTGAGAAGGCGCGGCTTTACAGCAGCCTCAAGTTGTCGGGCATGCGCGAAGCCCCTGTGCAGCTGGCTGTCTTCTGCGACGATGCCACGGACAAGGGTCTGGGGCTGGGCGCTGGCACGATGCCCGAGATGCGCCGCTATTCCGTGGTCACCGCGATCACCCTGTTCTGGCTGTCCTTGCGGGCCGAGGGGCTGGGGTTGGGATGGGTGTCCATTCTGAATCCCGACCGGTTGACGCAGGACATGAAAGTGCCGGACAGCTGGCGCCTGATCGGGTATTTCTGCATCGGCTGGCCCGAGGCGTTGTCAGACACGCCGGAACTGGAGCGTGCCGGTTGGGAAAATCGTCAGGACAGTCTGACCGTCGAGGTGCGATAGACTTATGTTTGGGCTGATGCGGCTTCCCATCCTGCTGATGATCGCTTTTATTGTCGGCGTGTTTTTCGAACGCAGCAATCAGCGCGACGCCTGTGCCACGCGCGGAGACTGGCAGGACGGAGTTTGTGTGACGGTGGAAGGGTCCAATGACTGATCTGATCTGTGTAGGCAGTATCGCCGGGTCTTACGGCGTGCGGGGCGAAGTGCGGTTGAAAAGCTACTGCGCGATCCCCGAAGACATCGAATCATATTCCCCGCTGACCGACGAAAGCGGCGCGGAGCGGTATCCGCTTGTGCTGACCCGGACGATCAAGAACGGCTTTGCCGCGCGGCTGGGTGGAATTGAAACAAAGGAGCAGGCCGATGCGATCAAGGGTCTGCGCCTGTTTGCGCGGCGCGACCAGTTGCCCTCGCTGCCGGATGACGAGTTTTATCATACGGACCTGATCGGGCTTGAGGTCTATGACACCGGCGGCACGCTTCTGGGCCGGGTGAAATCGGTGCAGAACCATGGCGCGGCAGACCTACTGGAACTGCAGGGGCCGGGGATGAACACCACGGTTCTGCTGCCCTTCACTCTTGAGGTCGTTCCCACGGTCGATCTGGATCAGGGTCGTATCATCGCCGACCCGCCGGAGGGTCTGCTGTAATGCGGCGGATAATGCTGCATCTGGGCCTGCACAAAACAGGCACCACTGCGGCACAGTCCTTCCTGTATGAAAACCGCGAGTTGATCTGGCCCCATTTCGCGCTGGTGCTGCCTTACAAGACCCGCAAGACAGGGCTGTCCGGTGCGGCCACCCGTCACTCGGTCTATGGGACAGTGGGAACGCTGGCCGAGTTTGGCGGCCAGATGCGCGAGTTTTTGGATACTTTGGAATTCGGAACCAAACGCGGGCTGATCCTGAGCGAAGAGAACTTCAGCGGCCTGCGCCCTAGTCGCAACCTGAGCCAGGGCTACGCTGCGGCCCCGGATCTGGCCGCGTGTATCGTCGACTCGATCCGACAGCGGCTGGTCGGAGAGGATCTGGACATAACGCTCTATCTGTCGCTGCGCCAGCGCGGCGCGTGGCTGCGCAGCCTGTGGGCGCATGATTTGCAACGCACGCGGATGGTGCAGGATTTCGAAACCTTCCGTGCCAACCTTGATCAACTGCCTTCGCTTGAGGACACGGTGAACAGCATTCGGGACAAGCTGCCAGCGGTCACCGTGCAGTCGGAATGGCTAGAAGACATGCTACAGCGCCGTTTTGGCCCCGGTGCGCCATTTGCAGAGTTCCTCATGTTGTCACGAGACAAAACCGCCCGGATTGTACCGCCGAACAAGGTCAATCCCAGCCTGCCGGAAGACACATTGATCGAGCTTCTGGCGTTGAACCGGTCACGACTGGACGAGGCCGCGCTGACCCGTCAGAAAGCTGCGATCATCGAATCTGTGCAGGACGAGATCTACGGGACCCCATGACTGACAAGCCCAACAAATCCCATGGCCGCAAGGCGATCCGGCCCACGCTGAAACCACGCGAATTGATAACGCCGACACCCGATCTGCATGGCGTGTGGAAAGCCAGGATCATCACGCTGTTCCCGTCGGCCTTCCCCGGCGTGTTGGGCGAAAGCCTGACCGGCAAAGCCCTGCAAGAGGGGTTGTGGCAGTTGGAAACGATCGATCTGCGCCGGTTTGGGGTCGGCAAGCACCGCAATGTCGATGACACGCCGGCCGGCGGCGGGGCCGGAATGGTCCTGCGCCCGGATGTTCTGGGCGAGGCGATTGAACACGCGATGGCGGGCGTTCAGGGCAACTGGCCCCTGATCTACCTCAGCCCGCGCGGCCGGCCGATGAACCAGGCCATGATGCAATCGCTGGCGCGATGTGAGGGCATGACCTTGCTGTGTGGCCGCTTCGAAGGTGTCGATGAACGGGTGCTGGAGCATTACGGCGTTCAGGAGGTTTCGCTTGGTGATTTCGTCATGACCGGGGGCGAGATTGCAGCACAGGCCCTGATTGACGCGACTGTCCGGCTGATCCCCGGCGTGCTGGGCAATCAGGCTTCGACCGAGGATGAGAGTTTTTCGTCGGGGCTGCTGGAACATCCGCAATATACCCGCCCCGCCGAATGGAAGGGGCGGCCGATCCCCGACGTTCTGATGTCCGGACACCATGGCCGAATCGCTGAATGGCGTCACAGCATGGCCGAGAAGCTGACTCGGGACAGGCGTCCGGATATCTGGGAGAGCTACAGCAAATCCAAGAGCGGCGATTCTGAAGCGGAGTGACCCGTCTCGCCCAACTGCGTGCGCGAAACGAAGGCCATTTATTCAATTTCTGACTGCATTTCTTAAGAGGATGCCACAGTTCGAAGAAATACGACAAAAAATTACATAGAACTGACACGATCTGGCAATAGTTGCGCCCCTTTCCTGAGACAAAAACAATCAATCCTGCCTGCCATTTGACCAGTACAGTTTTAACGAGGGGGTAACTGGGCAGGGTCAGGGGGTGAGCGCCTGACCGGTCTGATTGTCATCTGGTCATGAGGCCCCCCCCGCCCAATTATCCTCTCCATTCCGTCCGAGGCGCAGCGGCCGTTGTTTGTAATCAGTTGATTTTTGTCTTTTGCATATGCGGGGTTACGCCAAAACTGGATCTGTACACGCGCGAAAAATGCCCGGGGCTTTCGAACCCGCAGGCCAGCGCAACCTCGGTGACCGAGGCCTCGGTCTGAAGCAGCAGATTCTGGGCCCGTTCCAGGCGCAGCTCCATGTAGTACTTCTTGGGGGACGTGTTCAGGTATTTCCCGAACAACCGCTCCAACTGGCGTGCGGAAATCCCGATTTCTCCGGCGATTTGCGAGGGCGAAACCGGTGCATCGATACTGTCGCGCATGATCCGTATTGCCCTGGCCAGATGGGCGTTTCGCATCCCGTTGCGGGACTGGAGCGAAACGCGCTGTCTTGCGGTGGCATTACGCACCGCGTTGTAGACCATCTGATCGGCAACGGCGACTGACAGTTCCCGGCCATGTTCCTTTTCGATCAGGTGCAGCATCAGGTCCGCAGTGGCGGTGCCACCCGATGCCGTGATGTGCTTTTCGTCAGCCGTAAACACGCTGCGCACCAGATTTACCTCGGGAAAGGCTTCCATGAACGCGTCGTGGTATTCCCAGTGAATGGCGGCCTGCATTCCGTCCAGGAAACCGGCCTCGGCCAGCACCCAGGCGCCTGAACACAGCGCGCCGATCCGCGTTCCCCGGGCACGCTCGCGACGCAATGCAGCCAACAACGGGCGCGTGACGTGTTTGCGCATGTGAATACCGGACAAGACGAACAACTGATCAGCCTTGGGCAGTTTATCCAGCCCGGAATGGACCAGCGTCACCGACCCGTTTGAACATACCGCCTGTTCGCCATGTTCCGAGGCAAAGGACCACTCGTACAGGTCTTTACCGCTTTCCAGATTGGCGATTCTCAGCGGCTCGACGGCACATGAAAACGCCAGATGCGAAAATTCCTCAACCAATATGAAGGTGATGTGCTGCGTCTGCTGCATGTCGGTTTCCGTTTGCTGGGCGTCGGCCTGCGACCCCGTGGCGAAGTTTAGGTGATGCTGCACTATTTTTTACTGTATACAAGTTGTATTTTTATCGAATACAAATCGGCCAGCTACTCGGCGCCCACGCGATTCGCAAGGGTATGCATCGGGGCTTGGCAAAGGATTTGGGATGAAAGAAGACGGCAAATCACGCAAGGCAGACCTGAGGGAGCACCTGAAGGTGTCCATTCTGACCCTGCGCCTGCGTCCAGGTGCCGATCTTGACGAGGCGCATCTGTCGGATGCCTTTGGCCTGTCCCGGACCCCGCTGCGCGAGGTGTTCAGGCAATTGGCGGGCGAAGGGTATTTGGATCTGCGCACCAACCGCAGCGCGCGCGTGTCCGAGATGTCCTATACCACCCTGCGCGACTTCTTTCTGGCCGCGCCGATGGTCTATGGGGCAATTCTGCGTCTGGCGGCCCTGAACGCAACGCCCCGGCAGATCGATGACCTAAAGGTGGCGCAGCAAAAGTTCAAAGAGGCATTGCGGACCGGGTCGCCCGAGGATCGTGCCTTGGCCAACAACCGCTTTCACGAAGTGACCGGCGAGATGTCGGCGAATGTCTATCTGCTGCCGTCGTTCAACCGGCTGCTGATCGATCACGCCCGCATCGGTATGACCTTTTATCGCCCCCAAAGCGTTGAAATGACCGAAAACCTGTCCGAGGCGAGCCGCCAGCATGACGCTATCATCGCCGCCATCGAAGCGCGCGATGAAGTGGCTGCTTCGCAGCTGGCGACCGATCACTGGAACCTGTCGCGCGATCAGATCGAACTTTTTGTGATGCCTGAGGCGCTGAATGTCCCGATGGGTGCCCCGCCCCTGTCGAAACCTGCATGAGGACGGAATGAACCCGATTTTCAGATTTGAGGGGATCTACACCCCTGTCGTAACCCCCTACCACGCAGATGGCCAGGTCAACTGGGACGCCCTGTCCGACGTGATCGAATACCTGATCGGACATGGTGTGCACGGGTTGATCTCGGGCGGCTCGACCGGCGAGAACTATGCGCAGACCGTTGACGAGCGTCTTGAGCTGGCAAAATTCACGCATGAGCAGTTAAAAAGCCGGTTGCCGCTTGTGGTCGGCACCGGTGCGATGCTGACACCGGATTCAATCGCGTTGGCCGCGGGCGCGCGCGAGATTGGCGCAGATGCCATCCTGCTGGCCAGCCCGCCCTATTCGGTACCGACCGACCGCGAAAACGCGCTGAACGCACTGGCCATCGACAAGGCAGCAGACCTGCCGGTGATGCTGTACAACTATCCGCATCGCACCGGCACGATGATGGGCGAAGAGTTCCTCGACCGCGTCGGCCGCAGCCGAAATATCTGCGGCATCAAGGAAAGCTCGGGCGATATCAACCGGGTCCACCTGCTGGCGCGGGACTATCCGCATATCCAGCTGGGATGCGGCATGGACGATCAGGCGCTCGAGTTCTTTGCCTGGGGTGCACCGTTCTGGGTCTGTGGTGGGTCGAATTTCCTGCCTGCCGAGCATGTTGCGCTCTACAACGCCTGTGTGATCGAAGGCAACTTTGCCAAGGGCCGCCGGATCATGTCCGCGATGATGCCGCTGATGCGGGTGCTGGAACAGGGCGGCAAGTTTATCCAGACCATCAAGCATGGCGTGACCATGAACGGGATCGACGCGGGCGCGATGCGGCCTCCGCTGAAGGGGCTCAACAAGGACGACAAGCGCGCGCTGGAACAGGTGACGCGTGTTCTCAGACAAAAAATCGCAGACATTGTGGCGGAGGGTTAAGGCATGGGATTGCTCACTAGGGACGAATACAAATCCATTGCTGCCAATCTGGAGCTGCCGACCGGCGCGTTCATAGATGGCGCATTCCGCCCGGCGATGTCCGGCAAGACGTTTGAGACCGCAAACCCGGCCACCGGCGAAAAGCTGACCGATATCGCGGCCTGCGGAACCGCGGACGTGGATTTTGCCGTCGAAAAGGCGCGCGAGGCGTTTGACGATGGGCGCTGGTCGAAACTGCACCCGTCCCAGCGCAAGGACGTGCTGATCCGGCTTTGCAAGCTGATGACGCGCAACGCCCACGAACTGGCGGTGATGGAGAGCATCGACAGCGGCAAGACCATCTATGACTGCGAAACCGTGGACGTGCCTGAAACCATCCACTGCCTGAAATGGCATGCCGAGGCGATCGACAAGATTTACGATCAGGTCAGCCCTGCCAGCGACGATCACATTGCCATGGTCGTGCGTGAGCCGATCGGTGTTGTGGGCTTGGTGCTGCCGTGGAACTTCCCGCTGCTGATGTTGGCGTGGAAGATCGGGCCTGCTTTGGCGGCGGGCTGTTCGGTCGTGGTGAAACCAGCGGTAGAAACCACGCTGACCGCGCTGCGCCTGGCTGAACTGGCGATGGAGGCCGGACTGCCACGCGGTGTTCTGAACATCGTTCCGGGTGGCGGCGCCGACGTGGGCGAGCCCATCGGGCGGCATATGGATATCGACATGGTGTCCTTCACCGGCTCCACCGCCACCGGCAAGCGGTTCCTGACTTATTCGGCCGAAAGCAACGCCAAGGAAGTGGTGCTGGAGATGGGCGGCAAAAACCCCGCTATCGTGATGGAGGATGCCGAAAACCTCGACCGCGTGGCGGCGCACGTGGTCAATGGCGCGTTTTGGAATATGGGTGAGAACTGCTCGGCCTCGTCACGTCTGATCGTGCACAAGGATGTAAAGGCCGAGCTGCTGGAGCGCATCGCCCATCACGCCAAACAATGGAACATCGGCGACCCGCTGGACCCGGAAACCCGCATGGGTGCGCTGGTCAGCGAAGGCCATTACAACAAGGTTTGCAGCTATCTGGATCAGGCCGATAGCGTCGTGATTGGCGGCAAGGCGGACAAGGGTTTTGTCGAAGCCACGGTCGTCGAAGTCCCCGGCAACGACGCCACCCTGGCACGGGAAGAAATCTTTGGCCCGGTTCTGTCGGTAATCGAAGTGTCGGGCTTTGATGAGGCCATCAAGATCGCCAACGACACCGATTATGGTTTGTGCGCCTCGATCTTCACGGCCAATGCCAAACGCGCCATTCGTGGCGCGCGGGCAATCCGGGCGGGAACAGTCACGGTGAACAGCTTTGGCGAAGGCGACATAACCACACCATTCGGGGGATACAAGCAGTCGGGCTTTGGTGGCCGCGACAACTCGGTCCACGCACACGACCAGTACACCCAGTTAAAAACAATCTGGATCGATCTGGCCGACGATGCGGACGAGGCAGTGGATTGAGCCGGTACGAAGCAAAACGGCTGCCGCGCCAAACCGGCGCGGCGGGGTGGAATGCCATTCTGCCCGCTCAGACACCGCTTCCTGAGCTGCAACAGGACCTGAGCGCTGACATCACCATCGTTGGCGGCGGGTTTGCGGGCCTCAGCACGGCGCGACGCCTGCACCAGCTTGATCCTTCCCTGAAGATTGCCGTGCTTGAGGCCGGGCGGTTCGCGGAAGGGTCAGCCGGGCGGAATTCGGGCTTCATGATCGATTTGCCGCATGATCTGGCCTCGGACAATTACGCGGGCGACGGGCTTGAGGCCGACAGGGCCACCATCGCGCTGAACCGAAAGGCAATCGCTTTTGCGCAGCAGGTGGCCGAGGACTGTGTCCTGTCCGACGAGGTGTTCGATCCCTGCGGCAAATTCAACGCCGCTGCCACCCCGTCAGGCGATCTGCACAACCGCGAATATGCCGCGCATCTGGAACGGCTGGGCGAACCCTGCACCCTTTACGATCAGCAACAGATGCAGGAACTCACGGGCAGTCCACATTACACCTCGGGCCTGTTTGCGCCGGGGACTGTCATGATCCAGCCCGCAGCCTATATCCGGGCATTGTCAGCACATCTGGCCGGGCAGGTTGATGTGTTCGAAAACTCGCCGGTTACAGGCTTTGAAAAACAGGGAAACGGCTGGGTTGTCACGACCCCAAAAGCCCGGGTGACGACCGGACGGATTGTGTTGGCCAACAACGGGCATGTCGAAAGCTTTGGGTTCTACCAACGTCGGTTGATGCATATTTGCCTTTACGCGTCACTGTCAGCGCCTCTGACCGACGCTCAGATCAAAACGCTGGGTGGGCAATCGCGCTGGTCGGTGACACCGGCGGATCCGATGGGAACATCCGTGCGGCGCATCTCGGGCAGTTATGGCGACCGGATCCTGATCCGGACCTGTTCAAGCTTTCATCCTTCGATCGAGACGACAAACATGCGCCTGCGCAATGCGGGCTGGGTGCATGACCGTAAGTTCCGCGAGAGATTTCCGCATTTGCCGGACGTAAAAATGGAACACCGCTGGGCCGGAATGCTGTGCCTCAGCCGCAATGGCGCGGCCGCTTTTGGCGAACTGGACGACGGGGTTTATTCCGCCTGTTGCCAAAACGGGCTGGGCATTGCCCGCGGGGCATTGCAGGGAATGGGCATTGCCGAGCTGATCCTGCAGGGCGGGTCGGACATTGCCAGTCATTTTCTGGCCCAACCGGAGCTTCCGCGCCTGCCGCCCGAACCCTTCGCCTCGCTGGGCGCCAACACCTACCTGATGTGGAAGGAATGGCGGTCAGGCAAGGAATGATCTGCCCTATCCCGGCAGGCTGAGCTTTGCCATGCGTCCGCCGTCGATGGTATAGACCTGTCCGGTGACAAAAGCCGCGTCATCTGATGCCAGAAATGCGACAAGGGCCGCAACCTCTTCCGGTGCTCCGGTTCTGGACACGGGGTGGATGCGCCCGATATTCCGGCGAAATGCTTCGGGATCCGGCATCGAGGCGATGAAATCCTCGTTCAGGTCCGTGTCGATCCAACCCGGCGCGACTGCGTTGCACCGGATGCCCTCGGGCCCGTGATCGACCGCGACCGCGCGGGTCAGCCCGTGCAGTCCGGCCTTGGACGCCCCATAGGCCGCATGTCCGGGGTTGCTGCCCAGACCTTCGATCGAGCCGGTGTTGACGATGTTGCCGTGCGTTTTTCGCAGGTGCGACAAGGCGGCCTTGATCATGAGAAACGGTGCCGTCAGGTTGACCGTCAGGGTCCGCTGCCAGTCGTCCAGGCTCATGTCCTCGACCGAGGCTTCCTGCATCATCCCTGCATTGTTGACCAAAACATCAAGGCGCCCGGCCTTCGCAATCAGTTCATCGATCACCTGCGCCGGGCTGTCAGGTCTGGTGAAATCCGCAGCGATGCCTTCAAATTCTGTGTCCGCCCCACGCTGGGCCGTGAAGACGCGCGCGCCTTCTTGCTGCAGCCTGACCGCGATGGCACGGCCGATACCGCTGCGGCCGCCTGTGACGAGGGCAACCTTGCCTTGGAATCGGTTCATGTGACTGGCTTACCTCCGTTGACCTCAACCAATGTGCCGCAGACATAACGCGCCGCGTCCGAGACAAGAAACAGGACGACATCTGCGATGTCATCAGGCTCGGCAATCCGTCCCAGGGGGACAGTTGCACCCAATTCGGCCACGGCAGTATCCGGATCGAACCCGCGTTTTGCAAAACCGGACCTCAGCATGGGCGTGTTCACTTCATTCGGGCACACCGCGTTGATGCGAATGCCCTGATGCGCGTGGTCCATTCCCATGCACTGCGTCAGCGAGGCGATGGCCGCCTTGGTCATACAATAAACCGCATGGTTTGGCCCCGGCCGCAAGCCCCAGCACGATGCCGTATTGACGATTGCCCCGCCCCCCGATTGGGCCAGGATCGGAATCGCGGCCCGACAGATTCTGAACGGTGCTTCGACATTGACACCCAGGGACAGTGACCAGTCATCATCCGTGGTTTCGGTGACGGTGCCCCGCGTTATCACGCCCGCATTGTTGATCACGATGTCCAGCGCGCCCAGAAGGTCCGCGGCCGCTTGGGGAAGCGCGTCGCTGTACGAAGCGTCCCTGAGATCACCGGGCAGGTGGGCTTCGGCCTCGATCCCGTCAACTGATCTGTCCGCCACGGCAACATGCGCGCCGGCCTGCCGCAATTGGCGGACAATTGCTGCGCCGATCCCTCCGGCAGCTCCAGTAACCAGCGCCTTTCTTCCATTCATTTCCATTTCAATTTCCCGATCAAAAAAAGACCCGCCAATTTCAGGCGGGCCAGTGGGGGGAGAGATCATCAATACGTCTGGTTCAGTTCGTCCGCTGCCGGTATTTCCCGTTCGCGGCGCGCGATGTAGTCCAGCAGTTCCTCGTTCTTGGCCAGATCCAGCGTGGGCTCCTGATATTCGGCCAGCAGCTTGCGGGCGTGGTTCAGAGCGCGTTCGGTGATCTCAACCTCGCCCTCAGCCGTCCATTGCTCGATCGAATTGTTGTCAAACATTTCGGGCATGAAGAACGCGGTCTGGAAATTGTCCTGTGTGTGCGGATGACCCAGATAGTGACCGCCCGGCCCCACATCCGGCACCGCAGCCAGAGCCTGATCGAAATCGTGCCATTTCGGACCTTCGGCCATGCGATAGGCCATGGCGCATTGTTCAGCATCCACGATGAACTTGGCGACCGAACAGTGCATCCCGGCCTCGTTCCAGCCCGCCGAATGCCAGATGTAATTGGCCCCCGCATGAATAACAGCCTGCAGGGTCGTGGCAGATTCGTAACCGGCCTGCGCATCGAAGGTCTTGGCCCCGCCAAGCGTGTTTGAAGTACGCCACGGCACGTCGTAGTACCGCGCCATCTGACCAATCATGAAATTCATCAGACTGATTTCGGGCGTGCCCGCCATCGGTGCGCCGGATTTCATCGACACGGTTGACAGGTAGTGGCCGTAAATCGCGGGCGCGCCCTTGCGGATCACCTGTGTGTAGGCCAGCGCGCTCAGCGCCTCGGCGTTCAGCTGCGCGACGGTCGCGGGTACGCTGGCGGGCGTGTTGGCACCGCCCAACACGAAGGGCGAGCACAGTACCGGCTGCTTGCGGCGGCAGAAGGCACGCATCGCGCCCAGCATGGTTTCGTCCCAGACCAGTGGCGAGTTGCCGTTGCAGTTGCCGGTGGTGACGGGGTGATCCTCAAGGAACTCTTCCCCGAACAGGATTGCGCACATGTCCATCACGTCCTCGGCGTTTTTGGGGCTGGTGGTCATGCCCATGAACGTCTTGTCCGAATATTTCATCGAAGAATAGGTGATGCGCAGGTGGCGCTGACTGATCGGGTGATCGTAGGGTTCCACGATATGATGGGCCGACGAATGCAGCGCGGGCATCATGTGGCTCAGCTTGTGGAACATGGCCAGATCGTCCAGCGTCGGATTGCGGCGCACGTCGTCGAGATCACGCAGGAACGGCGCGCCGGTCATCGGCACGAAGATCGAGTGCCGGCCACCCAGCCGCACGTTCTTTTGCGGGTTGCGGGCGTGATAGGTGAAATCCGAAGGGATTGTGGCAATCAGTTCACGCACCAATCCGCGATCCAGATAGACCAGCTCTCCCTCGACCCTGGCACCGGCCTTTTTCCAGTCTTCCAGCGCAATGGGGTCGCGGAACTGCACTCCGACATTTTCCAGAATGTCCATCGAGGCGTTGTCGATGCGCTCAACCTGGGCGCCGTCCATCACCTCGCATAGCGGGATGCCCCGGGTCAGTCCGGGCAACATCTCAAAGTTTGGCGCGGTTCGCTTGGCGCGGCGGGCCGAGCGTCCGCCCGAGCGCGTTGCGGTACGAATGTTCATGGGGCAATCCTCCAATCTTGTTAGACAGAATGGGGGATTCGCAGGTCGCGCACCTCACTGATTCCGAAATCTGTTTGCAGGAACCGACACCGTTTCAAAACCAAAAGCGCCGCCCCTGTCGGGGCGGCGCCTGATCTTGTCTGTCGCTATCCGATTATTCGGCGGCTTGGGTAGAGACACCGTGCTTTTCACGCTGTCCGTCGCGGAACAACGCCTTGCCCAGCGCGATGCACATCAGGCCCATCACCATGGTAAAGGGCAGTGCACCGATAATCATCGCATTGCGCAGCGCATCCATTGGGTTGTTTTCACCCGCAGCGAGGACCAGTGCGCCGATCACGGCCGTCAGGATCACACCCCAGATGATGCGGTGCTTGATACCGGTTTCCTGGCTGCCGCCGGACATGATGGTGTTCATTACCAGAATGCCCGAGTCCGCAGAGGTCACCAGGAAGGTCATGATCAGGATCACGCACATGACGTTCAGCATGGACAACAGCCCGCCGTCGATCATGTAGGACAGTGTCACGAACAGTTTGTTGGTGTTCGAGGCCCCGATGATTGCGCCTTCCGCCGCGCCTGCCAGTTCCAGATCGATCGCGGTGCCGCCCAGTACGGTCATCCATGCAAAGCAGACCAGTGCCGGTGCGAAGACGCAACCCAGGATGAACTCGCGCACGCTGCGACCCTTGGAGATGCGCGCCAGGAACAGGCCCACGAAGGGCGAGAACGCGATCCACCAGGCCCAGTAGAATGTGGTCCAGCCTGCCTGCCAGCCGAACTGACGGCCCTGCTCGCCTGCTGCATAAGCCGCGGTCAGGGTGGCTTCGTCCAATTCGGCGGCTGCACCTTCCAGACCGCCCTTGAAGCCGTCAAAGCTGCCCCAGGCATTGGTTGCGCCGCCCATCAGGTCAGCCGCATGCGCCTGCGCCTCGGCGGGCAGAGCTGCTGCAAAAGCTTCGGCCGAAAGCGGGCCATAGGCATTAAAGCTGAGCGACAGGAAGTGCAGAATGTAGTCCACCATCGCCGAGCCGTAGGTGGTCATGGCGAAGACAAACGAGCCGAAGACGATGAACGTGCCCAGAAGGATGATCGACAGCACAAGGTTCAGGTTCGACAGGTACTTGACGCCCCGGCCAACACCGGAAACCGCCGAAATGATCGACAGGCCCATGATGACGACCAGCCCCGAAATCAGACCGACCTTGCTGGGGGTCGGAACCTCGCCGCCCATATCCATGATCCACTGCATGCCGGTAATGGCATAAAGACCGTCGATGAACTGGCTGACGCCGTAGCCGATGGTGACCGAGACACCCAGAATAGTCGCCACAACACCCAGAACGTCCACGGTGTGGCCCAGAAACCCGTTCATCAGGCGGCCAAACAGAGGCGTCAGCGCCGAGCGGATCGTCAGGGGCATGTTGCGCGTATAGGCGTAATACGCCAGCGACAGCCCGGTTACCACGTAGATCGCCCAGGCGTGGAAGCCGTAGTGCAGGTATGTGAAGCGATATGCGGATTGCAGCGCCTCAGGCGAGTTGCCCTCGACCGAGCCCGAGACCACCACGGGGTTCGAGCCCCATAGACCCAGAGGTTCGGCGGTGGCAAACACCATCAGGCCAACACCCAGACCCGCGCCGAACATCATCGAGAACCACGAGAAATTCGAGAATTCGGGCTTCTCACCCGGTGTACCCATGATCCGCCGGCCGGTGGATGGCAGGATCGCAACGATGGCAAGGAAGAAGAAGAACAGCCCGACGATGATAACGTAGAAGCTGTTGAATACTTCAAGCAGCCTGCCGTTCCAGCTGCCGAGCGTGCTGTTCGCATTGGCCGGGAACACCAGCGCCCAAAGTACGAGCGCGACCATGATCCCTTTGCTGATCAGGGCGATCGGGACGCTGTAGTTCTCGTAGAAACCGGCATCCGCCGTTTCTATCTCGAGATCCGTGAACGGTTCGGGTACTGACATATTCTCTCCTCCATGGCGATGTCATTATTTTGGGGGTCTGCGTGGTTGCGTATGCACCTTCGCGCCGACGTCCTGCTGTAGCTGACGACCGGGCATGCGGCCGGGGTACACATGAAACCCTTTCAACCCCGGGAAGTGCCAACGCGCGCTCCCATACGCACAGATTTCAGCGCAACCTGGTCCGAAAACACGTGCTGCGCCCTGGCCTTCCAGTTTTTTTTCACACGGGTGACGCCCAGAATTGGCACGGAACCCGAAACTGTCTGCGGACCTGTTCAACGGCGTTTTTTGCAGCCTATTGTACTCGACCCTCATTGGTTCGTCTGCATACAAGGTCGATTTCGGTCGTATTCGGCGTTTACCGACACTATCCGACCCATTGCCGACCCCAGCCGCCATTTGTGACTGACAGATGCATCTATTATTTAGCAAAATCAGTTCTACAACCGAGAAAATTCTATTATTCACTTGAATGATCCTAAACCGAGTACTGATTACGCATGTCCAGACGCCATTATAAACTGCCGCCTTTGACCACCCTTTCTGCCTTCGAGGCAGCAGCACGGCATCTGAGCTTCAAGAACGCCGCCGAGGAATTGTCGGTCACACCCGGTGCAGTCAGCCATCAGATCAAGGCGCTGGAAGGCGATCTGGATACAGCGCTTTTTCAACGCAAGCATCGCGGTGTGGACCTGACCGAGGACGGAAGGGCATTGTACGAGGCATTGTCCACGTCCTTCGGGCGTATCTCAAAGACGCTGGCGACGATCCGCGACCGCACGTCGGGCGGCAAGGTGACCGTCGGATCGACAACGGCCGTCGCCGCATTGTGGCTGTCACCCTCCATCATCCGGTTCTGGCGGGAAACGCCTGAAGTCAATGTCGATCAGATCTCGCAGGATCGTCCTTTCAGGAACCGGCCCGAGATTGATTTCTTCATCCGATACGGCAAGGACAATGACCGTACGCTGTCGCATACCCCGCTGTACCGAGATCAGCTGATCGCGGTCGGCAGCCCGGACATGGCCGAAAGACTTGCGGGTGCGGATTTGGAACAATTGGCCGCCCAGCGGCTTATTCATCTGGATTCAGAGGATCAGACCTGGACGACATGGCCGGACTGGTTTCAAATTCTGGGTTATTCAGGAAACATCCCGGTGGAAACACGCGTCAACAGCTACTCGGTGGCCTTGCAGCTTGCGCGCAAGGGCGCAGGACTGGCACTTGGATGGCAACGCCTGATCAGGCCTATGTTGCAATCGGGGAAACTGGTTCCGATCGGCCCGCATCGCCTGACGGCCCCCAACCAGTTCTACCTGGTCGGCCGACCGGAAGAGGAACTGACCGAGAATGCTCGCGCGCTCAAGAACTGGATCATTCAGGAGGTGCGTCAGAATTCGGATTAGATCAGGTCAAGCTGTGATGAGGATTTCTGATATTGAAGCGGGGGCGGCGGTTCCGTCAAAACGATTGAAATGCATCCAGCCAAGAGTCAGGAGAGCCCGATGAACAAGCATAGTGTTCTGTCATCCGTTCTGAACGATGTGAATATCGCAAACGGCCTGCCGAACGAACATTATATCGACCCGTTGGTTTTTGCCGAAGAAAAACAGTCGGTCCTGTTTTCGAATTGGTCTGGTATCGGGTTTGGCAAGGACGTCCCCGAGGAAGGAGACGCCAAACCAGTGGACTTTCTGGGTATGCCCCTGTTGATCGTGCGCGACCGCGACGGCGAGATCGGCGTGTTTCAGAACACCTGCCGGCATCGCGGAATGATCCTGGTGGATACGCCCAGAAAAATCGGCGGTGCCATCCGCTGTCCCTATCACAGCTGGTGCTACAGCCTGAAAGGCAAGCTGCACGCGACGCCTCATGTGGGGGGGCCGGGACAGAACAAGCATGAAGACATCGACAAGGACGATCTGGGGCTGGTACGGATTCGGTCTTACGTCTGGCGTGACGTGATCTTCGTCAATGTCAGCGGCAACGCTCCCGATTTCGAAGAGGTTCACGGACCGCTGATGGAACGCTGGGGCGAATTTGAACAGCCTATCTTTCACGGCGGCGAGACATCGTCCTTCAAGCTTGAGATCAAGTCCAACTGGAAGCTCGCAGTCGAGAACTATTGCGAAAGCTATCATTTGCCGTGGGTGCATCCCGGACTCAACAGCTATTCCCGCCTGGAAGATCACTATAATATCGAAGCGCGCAACCACTACTCGGGCCAGGGAACGCTGGTTTACCGTCAACTGACAGATCAGGACGGTGCCACGCTGCAGGATTTTGCCGGCCTGAGCGACAAGTGGGATGAGGGCGCGGAATATGTCGCGCTGTATCCCAACGTGCTGTTGGGCGTCCAGCGCGACCACAGCTTTGCCATCGTTCTCGAGCCTGTCGATCAGGAGAACACGGTGGAACATATCGAGCTGTATTACGCCAAAAGCGAAGCCGAAACGCCCGAGCATGACGGGTTGCGCGCCTCGAACGCGCAGCTCTGGAAAACCGTTTTCGAAGAGGATGTTTTCGTCGTGGAAGGTATGCAGAAAGGTCGGCACGGCGTTCTGTTTGACGGCGGGCGGTTTTCGCCGGCGATGGACGGACCGACCCATTGCTTCCACCACTGGGTGGCCACGCAGATCGAAAACGGCCGGACAGTCTGAGGAACGGCCGGGTGAAGGATCGGACAGATCAAGATCAACGGGCTACGCTGGATCGGCTGCTGCTGGATGCACATTCCCGAGGCGACCACGTAGACCTTGTCCGCTATTACACACAGGCCGCGAATGAGCGTGAAGCCGTTCGCGACCTGGACGCGGCCTGCTTCTATCTGACCCATGCCTTTGTCTTTGCGCTGGAAGCCGGCGCGCCCGAAGCCGATGTTCTGAACTACCGGCTGTTTGAACACGGGCGCACGGAACGGTTGGAGTTTTAAGCCAACCGTCAACGGTAACGTACCCTGCCGTTACACTGCCCTAACGTCGCCCTGTTCACACGCGCGATAAAACTTCTATCCTGCCCGGGGCTTCAATCGGATCGTCACGGGAGGGGAAACGTTGGAAAACGTGACTGACATGCTGATCGTCGGCGCCGGGTTTTCCGGGCTGACCATGGCGCTGGAGGCGCGAAAGCGCGGCGTTGCCAACATCGCCATCCTTGAAAAAGCAGGCGATATCGGCGGGACCTGGCGCGAGAATACTTATCCCGGCGTTGCCTGTGATATCCCCTCGCATCTCTATTCAATGGCCACCCACCCGAACCCGGACTGGAGCCGGGCTTATGCGGGCGGTGCCGAAATTCAGTCCTATCTGCAGAAGATCGCCCGCGCCGAGGGCCTATACGATCTGTGCCATTTTCACCAAAGCCTGAAATCTGCCAGATGGGACGGCACAAACTGGCAAATCGAAACACATGAAGGCCAGCACTGGACCGCAAGCTTTCTGATCTCGGCAATTGGTGCGCTGCATGTGCCGAACATTCCGGATGTCCCCGGCGCCGAGAGCTTTCCCGGCCCTTGCTTTCATTCCGCCGAATGGGATCACGACGTCCCATTGGCCGGCAAACGCGTAGCGGTCGTGGGCACTGGCGCATCCGCGGTTCAGTTCGTGCCCGAGATCGCCAAATCCGCGGCGGACGTCACCGTTTTCCAGCGCAGCCCGCCTTATGTCCTGCCGCGCCCTGACGGCCCAATTGCACCATGGGTACGTCGCCTCTACCGTCACGTCCCCCTTCTGCCACGCCTGCGGCGCAAGCTGATCTACATGATTTTTGAGTACCGCCACAAAGTATTTCGCGGCGAGGCGCGCATGGTGAATTTCGCAATGAAAATGTGGCGTAAATCACTGACTGGCGCGATCCCGGATCCTACCAAGCAGAAGATGCTGACGCCCGGTTATCGGATCGGGTGCAAACGTATCCTGAGCTCGAACGACTGGTACCCGGCACTGGCCCGCGACAACGTCCATCTTGTTGCGCAAGGGGTGGCATCCATTGAGTCCGACCAGATCATCGCAACAGATGGCAGCACGGTTCAGGCTGACGTTCTGATCTGGGGAACCGGCTTTCACGTCACGGATGTGGTGCAACGACTGGACATCTCGGGCGTCAACGAAATTACACTGCACAAAGCTTGGGGCGACGGAATGCAGGCCAATCTGGGCACTGCGATCGCCGGTTTCCCAAACTTCTTCATATTGCTGGGGCCGCATACCGGGCTGGGGCACAACTCGGTTGTTCTGATGATTGAAGCCCAGGTGAAACACATTGGCCGCGTTCTGGCGCAGATGAAGAAAAAAGGGCTGAAGGCCATCATGCCGGATGCCGCGAAACAGGATGAGTTCACACGCGAGATGCGCGAACGGCACACCGACAGCGTCTGGCAGACTGGCGGTTGCACGTCGTGGTATCAGGATGCGCAAGGGCGCAACACCACGCTGTGGCCCGGCACCGTGGCGGAGTACGAAAAGAGGATGGCGCAGGCGGGTTTGGAACAATACCGGCCAGTGCCCACGCCGAATGGAGAATTGTAGATGACGACAATCCTGATTCTGCTGGGCGCACTGGGCCTCTTTCTGCTGGCCATGAACCTTTGGACGCGGCGGCTGACCAAAAAGGGTTTCGAAAGGGTGCCTCAACCGGGTCAGTTGGTCGCGGTTAATGGCGGCAGCATCCACTATGTCGAGCGTGGAGATCCCGCCAACCAGACCATCGTGATGATCCACGGTCTGTCGGGGCAGCTACAGCATTACACCTATGCGCTGATGGACGAATTGGCGGACGATTTCCACGTCATTGCCATTGATCGCCCTGGCTGCGGGTATTCCACCCGGGACGACCCGTCGTTGAGCACCCTTCCGGAGCAGGCCCGGATGATACAGGAGTTTCTGGACCAAAAATCGGTCACCGACGTCATTCTGGTCGGGCATTCTCTGGGCGGAGCGGTGTCGCTGGCGATGGCCCTTGAATATCCGGACCGGATTGCGGGGCTCGCGTTGCTGGCCCCGCTGACACAGCAAATGCCCGCGCCGCCACAGGTTTTCAAACCGCTGGAAATCCGGACTGCCTGGTTGCGCAACCTGATCGGAAATACGATCGCCGTGCCGCTGGCGGCAAAGACAGCGCCCCATGTTCTGAGCGCCGTTTTTGAGCCCGAGCCCGCCCCGGCGGATTTCCTGGACCGGGCGGGCGGCGCCCTGGGGCTGCGCCCATCGGCCTTCATCACAGCCTCGCAGGACGTGGTCGGAGTGGATGCCAGCATCGGGGACCAATGCCGCCGCTACCCGGAACTGCAAGTGCCGGGCGGTATTCTTTACGGCGCTCAGGACGCCATCCTCTCAGCCGCGCAGCACGGCCCTCCGATGACAGAATTCGGCCTGACCTACGAGGAAACTGGCAAGCACGGCCATATGATCCTCATCACCATCCCGGAAATTTGCGCATCGTTCATCCGAAAGATTGCCGATAATTGCCGCTCATCCCGATTGGATTCGGCAGGTCAGACCAAAGAGTGAAAGATTCCGCCACGGACCGCCATTTCCCTCTTGACCCTGCCGGACCCCTCCCTTAAATCGCCTGTCACTCGTGGCGGAGTAGCTCAGTTGGTTAGAGCAGCGGAATCATAATCCGCGTGTCGGGGGTTCAAGTCCCTCCTCCGCTACCACCAAACCCCCCACCTTTTTGGAACGGTTTGAAACCAAGGCGCTAAGGCGGCCCTTCACCTCGACCGGCACGCCGTCTTCCTCGGTCGGAGACACAACGATCTCCGAAATCAAGCCGCGCACCGCATCACGTGCTTTTGGATTCGAATTGCCGTCGTGCGCCTGCATAGAAGAGATCATTTCATCCAGGGCCGTGACATACTTGGAAGCTGTTGCTGGATTGAACTCGAACGACTGCTCCTTCTCGTCAAAGCTGGCCAACACATCCATGGCAACCGAAGCGCGTTCTTTGGCCTCAGTCAACTTTGCCTCTCCTTCGACTCCTTCAAGAATACCCATCTCGAAAAGTTCGATACGACGCGATAGCAGCTTGTTGGCTTCTGCTACCGTGCGTTCAAGTTTCTTCCTGTCTGGTTTGCCGGCTGCGTTGAGTTCGCGACGTTCTTCATTGTAGGCACGGATGAATTCATTGATGTAGGTTGGCATCGACAGCTCTTTTCTTAGTTCGGCCAGCAGGGCGCTTTCGATCTTGTCGAGGCGAACCTTCCCATTATTGTTGCATGAGCCACTCTCTTTAGATGCAGAGCAACGGATCCGGATAGCACTGCCGTTTCGGTCATGAATAGACATGCCACCACCGCAGCAACCGCGCCTAAGCAGGCCCGAGAATGGACGCAAGGGTTTGCGAGTCGACTTTCCGGAGCGCTTATTTTCGGACTGCTTGGCCAACCGTTTCTGAACCGCATCCCACAGTTCCTCATCGATTAAACGTAGATGCGGAACCTCTGCATACTTCCAGTCTTCGGCCGGCTTTTCGCGGCTGACTCTTTTTCCTGTTGTCGGATCGCGCACCATCTTGACGCGATCCCAGACGAGGATGCCCGCGTAGAGTGAGTTGCGGAGGATTCCATAAGCGCGCTTCTTATTGCCGTTCAGCGTGGAAGCGTTCCACTTTGGCCCACGTGGCGGCAACTCACCCTGAGCGTTGAGATCATGAGCAATATCTCGCGGGGAGGCTCCTTTAGAGTAGGCCAAAAAAATTCGGCGTATAACTTTCGCTTCGTGTGCTTCGATCTGAAGCTCACCGGGTTTCCCCGATATGGGTGAGTAGCCATAAGCCTTGCCGCCGGCACTCAAACCCTTGGCAATGTTGCCTGACATTCCGCGATGAACTTTTTCACGGAGGTCCTTAAGGAACATCGTACCATAAAGGCCGCGGAAACCGATTTGAAGCTCGGACTGAACCCCTTCACTGGCAGAGATGATATCGACGCCTGCGAAGCTAAGCTGCTTTTGCACATACTGAAGATCTCCGATATCTCGGCTAATTCGGTCGACGCATTCGACAACCAATGCATCAATTTCGCCAGCTCTCGCTGCTTCGAGAAGATTGGCAAGGCCAACTCGCCCGACCAGGGTCGCGGATGACATGGCCTTGTCTTCAAAAACTTGGACTAATCGGTATTTCTCGCGTCTCAGGTAGCTTCGGCAAAGCTCCACCTGATCTTCAATGAAGCGCTCCGATTGGAGCGTGGTCGAATAGCGGGCGTAGATCGCAGCGCGGCGTTGCATTCTCTCGAGTTCCTCGCGTCTTGTTGTGCTGCCGCCCGGGCCAATTCCCGGACGAGCTCAAGCAAACCAACATCTGGCGTCGGGTTTTGCTTTGCTGCTGGGGACTTGGTGATCTCTTCACAAATCGAAAAATCGGTTTGGATCGTTTTTTGAACTGTCATAGTGCTCGCTTTATGTTTCAACGAGCGTGAGATCGGTCTCTTTTAGAAAATTTAGAAACGCAGTTTAATCCGAACGGTTCGGAGAGCGAGAAACGCTCTCCGAAAGCTGCAGGCTAAGTCTGCGCTTCAGCGATCACTCGGCGTGTTATTCGGTCGGCCCGGCGCAGATTCTGGATGAGTTGAAGACGCCTGCGAAGCGTTACCAGAGGTTCAACCGTACGGTTCAATTCGGCTGCCCGATTTGTCAGCCGCTTGTTGATCCAGGCACCGTCAGGGCAATGCTCGTCTGCAATCACCTCGCTCACCCATCCGCCTTCTATCTCAATCAGAACAGGCTGGAGCAGAGATTCGAGGTCGTCGAGATCGCGATCACCGAACATTTCGCCCGCACGGAGGCGCGAGCCAAAACGATAGGCTATGCGCGCGCCTCTGGGTTCCAGATTGTCGATCAGCATGTCGAGTGCCTTCGACGCCGAGGGCACCATGTTCAGCGCTTCGAGGATCGCCGCTTCGATCGGCAATAACTGCTGCGCGATGCTATCATACATAGCGCACCTCCCGCGTATCCGGCCGTCCCTTGCGACGCGTTTCAACCGTGACGGCGGGTATCTTACGACCCGAGCCTCTGCATCCGAACCTGCGGGAGCGCCGGATATCGCGTTCTGCATGTAGTCGTGCGCGAACGCGATGAAGTCGATCCAGCGCTGCGTCAGCGAGTTCACCTAATACGGGCGTCCCCGCGGAGTTTCTGTCGAAGCCGCTGTTGTTGACGGAGACGGAGACGCGTCGAGCGGCATTGAAGCGTGTCGGCGCCCGCAATGATGCCTGTTCGCGCTCCTCTTCCGACCGCACATCGACGCAATAGGCCTGTTTGCGTGGACACGGGTTCGTCGTGCCGTAGGCCAGAACCGCAAAGCGCTCACCCGCCATTTCCTCGACATCAATTACCAGCGATGGGCGAACCTTGGGGTCATCCTCTCCCATCGTTTCATGGGGAAAGCGAAACGCGACGACATCGCCAACTTTCAAACGGGATTTCCAGTTCTCGGAGGGCAGCGCGATTTCAGTTTGAAGTGTCATGGGACATCCTTCATCGAAGTTGCAAAGAGCCGCGTCTTCCGCCGTGTCTGGGCTGGTTCCCACTTTCGGCTGCGCGACATCCGGACTGCGCAGTCGAAGGTGGGCGACCTGCCTTTTCCGCTGTTTCGGTTCTCGTCCGTGCGCTGTCGTATGGTCTGTTGCAGTTTTCCGATCTGTCACCAGCGTAGTCGAAGTGTTTCCAATGGCTCGGTCGACGGGTCCTTCCGACCGCTGTGCCTCTGTTGGAGGGCCACAGAATTCTCTGTGTCCAGAATGGTTCCCCTGTAGTGGACATGGACCTGTCCGATCCGGAGCAACGGGCAGTTCTGGGAGTGTTCCTGCCTTCTTGCGCGCGTAATACTGAGACCGACCCAGGCCGTAGTTCGTCCAAGGCTTGTTTCTCGACGCGCTGTTTTCCATCAGGTACTGATCTCGCGAGGCACTCCCTCGCACGGCACGTCGCGCTCGTTCCCGTTCAACTTTTCTATGGTGGCGCTCTTCCGCTGGCATCACCTGACGCATGCTCAACTGACGCGCCATATCCGCTGATACGTCGAGACGCTCCGCAACAGTCGAGCCGCGGTAACAATATCTCTCGCTCTCGCGTGCATTGTCGCAAGCTTGCAGCTTTGACTTCGCAAGAGCCTGCTTGATGATTGCGTTCGTTTCGTTCTGGCATAGCCCGGGCGTTGCTATGTCTGCCGCTTGTTGAATGTGACCTTCGATGCCTTTGGTGTCTGACTGATGGGTCAGGCAGGTGGCATAGAAGTGCAGCCAGGTGTTTCGGTGCCCCACCGGGATCACCCCACCATGGTAAATCCGGTAAGCCTCGAGATCTTTGCGTATCTGTTCAAATCGCTCAGCTTGGGTCAATCCCCGCGGCATTGTCTGACTACCCGGCTCCCGATCCTGACGCTGCTTGCGGCGCTCCGTAAGCTCGGAACGGGTGGGCCGCCCGACGGCGGCAAAAATCTGATCAGCAAGGACATCAAAATCTTGGCGTTTGTAATTCCCTCCCGATACCCGTACGACCCGTCCAGACTTCTCGTTTCGAGTGCCGGGAATGCGAAAGACGCGAGCTGGGTCGGTGCAAGAACGGTCCGAGCCAAAGTGAACAAGTAGATCCACCATTGCCCTGATTGCCGCCTGCCAGCGGGACAATGCAGCAAGTGGCATGGAATGGATCAGCCAGATTGCGGCCAGTCCTCGTCCCGTCCGCAAATAGAATGATGGCTCAGAGACACCGCGCATCAGAAGATGACCCGCGACTGCTGCCTGAACGTCTTCTTCACCCTCAGCGCGCCAGATGGGATCATTGTGAAAGTCCAAATCGACATAGAGTGCATTCAGACTGACCAAGCTTGAATTACTACGCGTGTCCTTGAACCGGTTCAGCGAGATGAACGATGTCCGATCCAGCAGCGCATGAAGACACGCTACAATTCCATCCGGAGAGCGTGTGAATTGTTGGCTTGCCTCCTCGGAATTCTTGATCAGAACGGCAGGTCTACCGACCGCACCCAGGGGATGGAGGAGTCGAACGTATTCCTCTGGCGAAACGGTGTGGATGTCATCTGAATGCGGGGCAAATTCGCGCGGATTGGTGTGCTTCATCCGTGGGAATTGGCTCCACGGTTGTAGGTATAGAAAAATCCAAGCAAAGAAAGGCAAGGCCCGGGTGACGCCCCATGCTCGTCAACCGATCAACGGCACGAATCCAAATAATGTAGATCGCATCCAGTGTTGTGCCCTGCAAAAACTGGCTTCGGTGTCATCGCGTACGCTGACGCGGCTTGCGTGTTCTTACACGCGGTATGTTGGAAACCCGATCATTCTGCTGGAGCTGAGGTAGGTGATACGCCTCAAGGTCGACATCAGAGGAGAATTCCTCATCGAGGGTATCTAATGGATCGGCTTCTATGCCTTCTGTCGCCCATCGCACCGCTTTCTGGTATGCTGTTTCAGTTCTGAGACATTCAATTTGCGGCGAAGCTTCCAGCGCTGCTTTCGCTTCGCGCTCGGATCGCGCCTCCAGCATTCGACGTTTCTCATTGCTGGCCGTTTTCTTGCGGGCAGCCTCTCTCTCCCGCGCGATACGATCCGCTTCGAGGTCATCTCTCTGACGCTCCAGGGCGCGCAGCTGCAACCAAGAGTGCCAGAGTGTTGAATTGAGTTCTTGGACAGCCTGGCGCCGTACTCCGGCAACTGTGTCGTCGCTTCCGCTTTCTTGCATTCTGCGGCGCGACCTGGCGGATCTGCGTGGCCCGATATGATCTTGTCTTGCCAGGCCTTGCGGTGCATCGCCTGTCTTGGCCATCTCGGCATACGAACGAAGATCAACCCGCGCGTGGGAGCCAATCTTGCGCAGGGCCGCGTTGGTCCGCTTTTCCCATTCTCCGCGGACACGCTTGATTTCTCCGGGGCCGGAGGTTCTGTCGTCAAGAACGCGCGTTTTCTCACCAAAATCGCCCGTGATCCTATCAACCTTCCGCGTCGTCATCAGGATGTGGGCGTGGAAATTCAGGTTGGTCTTCGATGGATTGAAGAGCCTCTGCTCGTAGTCTTCTCGCGTCAGTTCGAGTTTGCCCGCACTGTGCCGTTTCTCTTCCTCAGGGCACAGGAAACGCGGCGCGTGAATGTCGGCTTGAACGGCAACGCCGTATTCATCGCGAAGCCAGAGGCAAAAGCCGCGGACAAGCCCAACCTGCTCGAGAAGCGGTAGCTCGCGTGGCAAGGATGGGCGCAGTTCGCGGATGACTCTTGCATTCCTTCGGCGCTCAGAACGCTCGGCTGCGTTCCAGAGCTCCTCGGCGTTTCCTGTCCAGTTGATCAATTCATGCGACAGGAGGCCACCCTTTCTGCCCGGCGAAAACCGTCGTCCAACCCGCGCATCCCGGAAGGTGGTGCGCGCGGTGTAAGCGGCGGATTTGACGGCGGAGCGACCGTCGGCACGAGAATGCAGGATGACTTCGAGTCTGCTGGCGGGGTGTATCATGTAAAGGACATCGGGCCCCAACCCGATCTCCGCACAAAAAAGCCCGCGGCAGGCGCGCAGACAAACTCCAAGTTTGCGTAACTGCGCGCATTGCCCAGCGGGCATGCGGACGGCCGCTCACACGGCGGCCTGGCGGAGCCACATTTTCGTGCCCGGGTGGCGAAGCCGGGATCCGGGCCGCATTTCCTGTTCGACCACCTCAATCAATGGAGAACGAAATGGCGGACCTGGATCAACAAATCGAACATGCGCGCGCGAGACTCAGGGACCTTCAGGCCAGGGCGGGCAAACAACGACGACGTAATGAAACGCGCAAGAAGATTATCTATGGCGCTGCTGTTTTGAAGCTTCTCGAGGAAATTGAGAGAGACAAAGCTGATCGGTTGCTCAAGCTTCTGCACGAACGTATCTCACGCGACTCAGATCGAGAGCTGTTAGGGCTGTAAACCCAGTTAGATCTTCTTGCGGCACCGAAGGCTCTCAGAAGGGTTGGCTGACTTGGGCCTATTGAAAGTAAAAGACTGGCGCGGCTTACCGCGCTCAGTATCGTCAGGTCGCGACGTGAGAAACATCCTTGTCCGGCGAATAAATGTCCAGGATGTTCCAATGACCGGTCGTTGGTGTCGGGTTGTTGATCATTGGCACATCCAGCACGGTTGGCTTGCCACTGGCGATTGCCGCTTCCAATGCGGGCAACAGTTCGTCGGCAGCGCTGAGTCTGTGCCCTTCCGCGCCGTAGGCTCGCGCTATGTCGGCATAGCCCGGTCCGTTTGCGGGTGCGGCGGCTGATCCGGGGAACGTGGTTCCATAGGTCAATCCGTAATGCGCCTTTTGAAGGCCCGCGATAGTGCCGAAGGCGTTGTTGTTCATAACCAGCCAGATGATGCCCAGATCAAGCTCGACCGCGGTTGCCAGCATCGACGGATTCTGACCGAACCCCCCATCGCCAACAAGACTTATCACCACACGGTCAGGGGTTGCCAGTTTTGCGCCGATCGCTCCCGGAGGGCCAAAGCCCATCGTCGCGAACCCGCCCGGAGTCAGGATCGAACCGGGTGTCAGGATATCGAACTGTTGCCCAACACCGTTCTTATTCCAGCCAACGTCCGTGGTGATGATGGCATCCTCAGGCAGTGCCTTGCGGGTATCCGCCAGAATACGCTCGGGCATCATCGGAAAGGCCGATGAGGTCGCCATTTCCTCGTTGCGCGCTTTGAAGTCCGTCCGGAAGCCAGCTATCTTCTGCTCCAGCGCGGGGCGCTTGAAGCCGTCCGGATACATCTCGCGGGCGACCCGGTTGAGGACGCGCAATGCGGCCTTGGCGTCAGCAACGGCTCCGATCTCAGTGGGATAGTTCCGACCGATCTCCTGCGGCTCAATGTCGATATGAATGACCTTCGATCCGGGAATGTTGAACGTGTAGCCAGGGTACCAACTTGAACAATCAGCCTCTTTGAACCGAGTGCCCACGGCAAAGATGTAGTCCGCATTCAAGCAGGACTGGTTGACCAACTCGGTGCCCCAAAACCCGGTCATTCCCAGCACAAGCGGGTGGTCGTCTCGCAACGCGCCTTTACCCATCAGGGAATGCGCGACTGGAAGGCCCATATGTTCAACAAATTCTCGCAACTCCTCGCTGGCCTGTGCCAGAAGAATACCGCCTCCGACATAAGCGACTGGGCTTTCGGCTTTAGCCAACGCTTCGACAATCTCGCCCGCTGTCTCGTCGTCAATTGACGGTTTCTTGAGAGCGCGCGTGTTGTCGCGAATACGGTCGAAACTGCCCGAGGGGATCACCTCTGAAAAGATGTCCATGGGAACATTGACCAGTACCGGCCCGGGCTGGCCGCTTTCAGCCAGATGGAACGCCTTTTCAAGAATCTCGGCCATTAAATCTGCACGGTCGACCCGCCAGGCGCGTTTTACGAAGGGTCGATAGATCTCCCACTGGGCGGCGTCGGCATGGAGGTTCACTTCCTGATGTGGATGTTTGCCGTAGTAGTGCGTAGGAATATCGCCCGCGATCACGACCATCGGGATACAGTCCAGTGCGGCGTTGGCGACCCCGGTGGCGCAATTGGTCAGACCCGGGGAGAGATGGGACAACACCACCGAGGCCTTGCCCGTCACGCGGGCATAAGCGTCCGCCGCGTGGCTGGCTATTTGTTCGTGCCGTACGGTGACGAAATCGATGGGGCTTTCCGCCAGCGCGGCCAGAACCGCTATATTCGTGTGACCGCATAGACCGAACACATGTTTGACCTCACGACGCTCAAGGAAATCGACGATGTGCTCAGCAACGGTTTTGCCTTCCAATTTAGCTCCGTCCATCACGCGACCTCCTGTCCGTAGAACTCACCGAACAAGTCCGGCTCCGAGGGGCGATCCTCGGGGATGGGACGGCTGACCCAGGTGTAGTTCATCATGTGTTTCATGGTGACGTTTTCATTGGTGATGTTGCCGCCCCAGATGCCGCAGCCCAAGCTGCTGGTCATAGGCATGCCGTTGGTCCAGGCACCTGCGTTGGCCTTCGATTGTGGCTGTCGCACCATCATGCGGCTAACCGGGGCCAAGCGCGCTAACCGATCGATGTGATCGTCGTTGTGGCTGTAGATGCCGCAGGAGTGACCTTTGCCCCCGGTGTTGTAGATCTGGCTGACCGTTTCCAGCGCGTCATCGAACGTGTCGAAGTGATAAAGCGCCATCAGAGTGGTCAGTTTTTCCTTGGAGAACTTGTGCTGCGGGCCGATTTGCCCCTGATTTTCAACCATCAGAAACTTGCGATCTTCGGGGATGCTAAAACCGGCGACCTTGGCCGTTTGCTGCGGCGGACAAGCGATGGTCGGAAACGTACGGTTGCCCTTTTCGTCCCACATGGCCGCTTCGAGCAAGGCCTTCTCTTCATCCGAACACAGGTAGCCGCCCTCGGCTTGAAGTGCCTTGACCATATCATCGTAAACTGAGCGCTGGATGATGATGTTGCCATCGGCTGAGCAACCGGACCCAAAATCAGAGGTCTTTGAAATACGCGTATTCTGCGCGGCGATGTCCAGATCGGCGGTTTCATCGATGACGATGGACGAATTGCCCGCGCCGACGCCATAGGCCGGGCGCCCAGAACTGTACGCCGCTTTGACCATGGGTTTGCCACCCGTCGCCAAAGTCAGGTCGCAGATCTCCATCAGATGTTGCGTCAATGGGATCGACGGTTTGCGAATGGATTGGAACAAGTCCTCGGGGGCACCGGCAGCACGACAAGCTGCTCGCATAACCTCGACCATTTCGAAGGTGGTATGGGCGGTTCGCGGGTGCGGGCTGAAGATGACCGCATTCCGGGCGTTTGCGGCGGACACGCCGGTCACCGGTGGCGTCATCGCCGGGTTGGTCATCGGGATCAGGGAGGCGATCACACCGGCAGGTTTGGCATATTTCACGAGCCCCTTTTCTTCGTCGACTTCGACGATCCCCGTCGAGGGCGTACGCAAGACGTCTCGCAGCACCATGTGAATCTTGAAACGCTTCGCAGGGCGCCCTGCGCGATCTCCGATGCCGCTCTCGTCCACGCCTTGTTGAGCCAAACGCGTGAAGGTTTTCTCATTACCCGCATACCACGCAATGGCCTGAGAAAGGCGGTCCAACCTGTCCTGATCCCAATCCTCGATCTCGGCCATGGCAGCGCGAGCGCGTGCCAGCATATCGGCGGCCATGTTGCGGTCGTTTTCAGTGAGCTCTTTGCCCATGATGATCCTCTTGGTGTTTTAGAATTGCAGCATCGGGCACACGACGCTGTGACCGCGCCTCGCCAAATGTTCGCTTGGCGTGGCTGAGACAGCGACGCGCGTGTTCTTCATATCCCAACTCGGCAACGCGGCTTTGGTTGGGCAGTTCGATGGAATAGTCGACGGGCGGCATCCGTTCGATGATGCCGGTGAAGTCAATCCAGCCTTCGCCGGGATAGAGCCGCGCATCGCGCGCCAGCTGGATCATGCCCTCGCGCGTATCGGCGATGCCGGGCAGGCAATCAGAGATATGCAGGAAGTGAAACAGGTCCGAGGGGACGTGTAGCAACTCTCCCAGATCAACGCGACTGAGGTGCAGATAAAGCGTATCGACCAGAATACCGCCATTCGGTTGATCAGAGGCGCGGACAATATCCAGGGCCTCATCCAGAGTGCGCAAGCGAGAGAAGCTTGGGAACTCCAGGTCCACTGTTAGCCCGTAGGGCGCCGCCAGTTCGCAGGTTTCAGAATAGACGTCGATCAGGAAGTCACGATCATCGCGGGTATTGGTCCACGCGCTCATGATCATGCGTTTAGCGCCCAATTCCCCACCGATCTCAAGAGAAGGTTCAAAACTGCGCGGATCGACGTCTTCCGTGATGCGCGCAAGTTCGACATCGAGGACTTTCAAGCCAGTGGTAGAGAGAGCAGTTTTGGTGGCCTGCACCTGTGCCCTGTCGATTGGGGATTGAGTGAATTCACCGGGCACATGCATCGGAATGAATCGGGGGCTGACGGCATCGTAACCGGCCCGCGCGGCGATATAGACCAACTCGGGCGGCGTACAGCCAATCAGCGTCAAATGCGCCAAGGAATAGAGAGAGGGGCTTGCGCCAGCCTCTTCAGGTTTCACCATGAATGACAGCTCCACGTGTCTGCGAATCTAAAATTCATCACACGTAGTAAAAAATATCTGATATTTTTAAAAATATCAACTTCTAATAGTTAGCCGGAAATGAAAGCGCCCAGGCAACGGCCTGGGTGTGTTTTTCAATCGTGTTGGCAGAGCCTTAGAGAGTGACCCAGTCCCCTCCAGACTGGTGAGAGCGCACGGAGGCATCAATGAATCGGACACCGTCTGCGCCTTGATTGACACTGGGATAGGTCAGCCAATCGGCCGGAATCGCGACGCCATCCCGGCGCGCGGCTACGGCCATGGCAAATTCCGTATAGAGGTTGGCCCAGGCTTCGATAATCCCTTCGGGGAAGCCGCGCGCGGTACGGATCAGACGTTCTGCGCCGGGGCCGATGCCATGCCCGTGACCTCGGCTTATGATATTATCCGGTTCACCAAACCGATTGAACTTCAGCTGCTCCGAATTCTCTAAATCCCACTCGAGGCCGCCTTCGCTCCCAAATATCCGCAACCTCAACCCACCCCGATTTCCCGGGGCAAGGCGTGTTGCCATCAAGGTTCCCGGAATTTCATTTTGGTAGCGGGTGAACATGAATACCGTGTCTTCCAAAGGCTTTGGCGCGCCGCAAACATGGAACTCGGCCCTCAGGTCGGTCAAGGGCAGACCCGAGACAAAGCTGGCGAGATGCGCGGCATGGGTGCCGATATCGCCGACACAGCTGGTTGGACCAGAAATCTTTGGGTCCAGCCGCCATTTGACGTGGGGCGCATCAGCAACATCATCAGGCGTCATCCAGTCTTGCATGAACTCGACGTGGATTTGGTTGATTTTACCGATGCCGCCTTCCGCCACGATTTGTTTGGCCTGACGGATTACTGGAAAACACGACATCGCATAGCCGACAGCAAAGATGTGTCCCGTGCGCGCGGTAATCTCCTCAAGCCCCTCGGCCTCGTCGACTTCGTTGGTCAGCGGCTTGTCGCACAGCACGTCAATACCCGCCTCCAGAAACGCTTTGGCCGCTTCGAAATGAACGTGGTTCGGGGTAGTGATCATTACGGCATCCACGCCATCCAGGCGCGCCGCCTCGGCCTTTGCCATCTCGGCGAATGACGCATAGCACCGGTCGGCCGGCAGAAACCACTCGACCCCACGCGCCTTGCTGCGCGCAGCGTCAGAACTGAGCGCGCCAGCGACGACCTCCCACAGGTCGGTCATCCGCGCAGCCGTTGCTTGCGTGACGGAGATCCGTCCTCCGCCAACAACACCCAGCCGCAAACGGCGAGACAACCGAGGGAAAGGGCGGTCGAAGTTCAGGTCTTGGGGTAAAAGTCTCTCAGCCATTCTGAATCTCCATTTCCGAGACCCGTACGCCTTTCGGCAGCATTTCCACCGCCATGAAAATGCTGGGGGTAATCGTCTCGTATTGATGCCAAGGATAGTTGCCTTCGGCGTCATACATCGGTTTGTGCGTCGTGCCAGGGGCCATGAATTCTTCGAGGTAAAGGGTTTCAACATCCCGCTCACGGCATTGCTGCATTTTGCCAAAGCCTACGATTTGCGTATGCACTTCGCGAAACCCCGGTACCGGGCAGAACGGATGATCCTTGTGCAATCCGACATTCAATGGGACCGAACCTGAATGGTACATGGTCAGTCCAACGTTACCCACGAAGACCTTTGGCGACATGTAGTGGCTGACACCGCGCAGACGCTCCTCTTGGCGAACGTCAAATGCAGATGGCCATGTATCTTTCACCCATGCGAACAACTCGTTCTCATCGGCATGGGCGTCGAACCCGTGGACAATTACTGCGCGTTCCACACCTTTGAGTGAGCTATCTTGCACGATAACAGAGGAAAGCGGTGCAATGGTCTGATCCTCGACAGAGAGATTTCGCCCCCCAAGGTTAAGGACGATGGCGCGACCCTCGATAGAAATTCTGTCTTCACTGGTGATGTGCTGGACGCGAAAGAATGGCTGGGCAAAGTCGAGTGTCTCAATCGGCATGAACCAACTCCTTCCTCTCATTCAATAGGAAATCGACCGGCAGAGGCTCCGGAACCGCGCAACGGCTTTCTATCGTCTGATAGGCGCCAAATTTCGGTGCCCGTTCGATCGCGTCCATGATCTCGAAAGCGTGGTAGGCGAGCGCTCCACTTGCACGGGGTTGGCGTCCATCTTGCGCCGCCAGGGCCAGATCCAAAAGGCCGAGACCACGGCTGTCCTCATTGAACCCATGTTTGTTGTCGACCACCTGCCAGCCTTCGCGACCGGTTGGGCGCGGCTGATGAGACCAGCGCGAGGTCTCCCGCGTTTTCAGCCAGACATCCCCTTGAAAGATATTGGCACCATGAACCGGGTCAGGGTCTGGGATGCTGATGGTGCCGTTTTCACCGTAGATCTCGAACCGCGGAGTTTCGCTGTCCCAGACGTCGAAGCTCATGGTCATCGACCCTATAGCGCCGGAAGAGAACTGCAGCAGGCTTAGAGAGTGCGTGTCGACCTCGACATCTATCCATTCGCCGCTGCGAGGGCCGTTTTCGATCATCCGCTGGTCAAATGTCCGCCGCGCCATTCCGGCGACACGGTCAATTGGTCCAAGACAGCAGATCATGGCGGTCAGGTAGTATGGCCCAAGGTCCAGCAAGGGCCCGCCACCGGCCTGGTAGTAGAAATCCGGGTTGGGATGGTGGCGTTCTGTCCCGTGGGTACCAACATGGGCAAAAACCCCTGTCGGTTTGCCAATGGCACCCTCGTCGATCAAGCGCCGAACGGTTTGCCAACGACCGCCCAGAAACGTGTCGGGGGCGCAACCGACCAGTAGCCCCTTTTCAGAGGCCATGTGCAGAATCGCCTTGCCATCCGTTCGGTTCATGACCAGTGGCTTTTCGGAATAAACGTGCTTGCCCGCCTCCAACGCACGCAAGCTGATTTCGGCATGCGCCGCCGGAATTGTCAGATTCAGAACGCAGTCAATCGTCGGATCGTCAATCACTTCATCTGGCGTGCAGGCCTTGGCGATGCCGTATTGATCCGCTTTGGCTCGGCTTTCCAAAGGGTCGAGGCTTGCACAAGCCACGACCTTGACGTTTGAGAATTTGGATAGTGTTTTTAGATAGATATCGCTGATACGACCACAGCCGATAAGGCCGACCCGGAAGGATTTCGATGTCTCACGTGTCATCATTCCTGTCTTCGTAGAGGGGTAAGTAATTCGGGGGCATCGGCCCTTTGTTGCGGCCACCCTGGTTCATCTGTTCCCAAGCGTGGGCGAGTATTCCGACCGAGCGGGACAGGCAGAACAGCCCTCGCGACAAGGGCGCAGGAAAGCCAAGTTCGCAGAAGATCACAGCTGTCGCGCCGTCAATATTCATGGCAATTGGCCGACCGCCGCGTTGACGACCGAGTTCGGCTTGAACCTCTTCTCCGATATCGGCAAACCGGCCAGAAACTGTGCCTTCTGCCGCCGCATCTCGAACAAGTTGCATCAATCGGGGTGCGCGTGGATCGACAGGTTTGTGAAACCTGTGACCAAAGCCCGATACGATTTTGCCGTAGGTCTCGCGCCAATTGCCCAAGCCATCCCGAACAGCGTCATTCAGCGAAGCTCCCGCTTCCATGCGGATTGCGATATCATAGTACAGCTCTGCACACTGCTCTCCTGCCCCGCCGTGCACGTCGCCCAGCATGTTCACCGCAGTCGCCATCGCATTATTGAGACCTACCCCGCAGGTGGCAGCCATACGCGCAGCCGCGATCGAGGGGGCCTGCGGACCGTGATCCACGCCTGCGACCAAAGCAGCCTCGAACAGGCGCGCCTGTGCGTCGCTCGGCAGATCGCCCCGCACCATCAGCCAGATCATCTGCGGGAAAGATACGTTCCCGATCAAGTCCTCTATGGCGTTGCCACGAAAAGCGATCTGACCGGGCTTCATGTCGATGATGGAGGTACGCCACCATTGGCGGATAGCTTGCTCGTCGTTTGTCATACCGTTGCACCTCTAAACTCGCGCATGCGCTGCTGACGAAGTGAATCGAAAACGCTTTGAAGACGACTGATTGAGGCGGTGCAGCCGGTGAAGATTTCAAAAGACGCTGCAGCCTGATGAACTGCCATTCCAGCACCATTCATCACTTTTAACCCAGTTGTGCGGGCGCTTCTCAGAAGGTGTGTCTCGAGCGGGAAATATACTATATCTGCCACCCAAGCATCCGGCCGCAACAATGATGGATCAATCACCGACCCGGGGTACTTATCCATCCCGAGCGGTGTTGCATTGACCACTCCGTCCACAAATTTGACCCGTTCCAACGAAATCGAGGGGGAACCCTGAAGCTTTGCACAAGGGCGCAAGACCTTTAGTCGACTGACCAGCGCCTGCGCTCGGTGGAAGTCAGGATCGATGATCTCCAGGTTTCGAACACCTGAATCAAGCAAAGCCAAAGAGACTGCACTGCCCGCGCCTCCAGCACCAAACATGAGAACCGTTTCAGTCTTCGATGATCCCAAAAAATCTCCGAAGGCACTGTGGAAACCTATGTAGTCGGTGTTGTGGCCAACCATTCGGTCGTCACAAAAAACCACCGCGTTTACAGCTTGAAGCTCCTCAGCGGTTTTGGAAAGCTCATCGAGATGATCAATGACTGATGCTTTGTAGGGGTGTGTCACGTTGACCGCCGCACAGCCTAATTCAACTGAATAATGCAATAAATCAGCGACCGACATTCCACGAAATGGCTCTTTTGCCGTGTCGATCCTACCGTAGCTCAGATCGATACCCTGCGCCCGGCCCTCCGCCTCGTGCATCTCAGGCGTCATGGAGCCAGAAATCCCTTGTCCGATTAGTGCGGCCTTCATATTAGGTTGTTCCTTCCGCCACGTGGTGTCGCGTTTGCGCCGCTAATCGAAACGCAGCGTTACGCGCGCCATAGCCGGCGTAACCAGTTCGGCGCTCAACAATTTCAAAGAAAAAGCCGTTAAAGATGGGGCGACTGTAGATCTGAAAATACTCGGCACCCGCCGCCTGGTCGTAGAGTATGTTATCCCTGCGCATTTGGGCGATCAGGTCTTCACTTAACCCGAATGTCGCTTGCAGATCAGCGTAGTAGTTTTCTGGGATGGACAGACTGGGAAAGCCGGACTTCCGCAATTGGGCCGAGGTTTCAAATATGTCGTCCGACTGGAACGCGATGTGCTGAACACCGGCGCCAAAACCGCCTTCAAGGAATGAAGCCGCCAGTGTTCGACGCCCAACTGCTCCATTCAGGTTTAATCGCACTTCGCCCTCGGGGCTTTCGATGGCTTGGCTTTGCACAACACCCGACGGGTCGGCAACGTTCACGATCGGGGATTTTGCCATCTCAAAAGTCGAAATGTGATAGAGCAGCCAGCTTTGCATCTCATCGTTACGCATCGTCTGTGCCAGATGGTCGATGCGGCGCAGACCGGCGGGCTGGATCGCTTTGGTCTTGGCGACTGGCTCGAACTCGATGTCCCAAACCCGATGCAGATCGGATTTCTCATCTATGAAATGGACAACATTGCCACCGACACCTCGGATGGCCGGGATGTCCAGTTCCCCGGTCCCTACCGGCTGTGAGAAATTCGGCGCGCCCAACGCGGTCGCTCGCTGAACCGTCTGATCCGCATCTTTGACACGCAACCCCATATCACAAACGGAGGGGCCGTGACCCAGAAACGCCGAATGGGCAAATCCTTCCTTTTCGGTATTCACGACGATGTTTATCGCGCCCTGCCGCCATAGCTCGACGGACTTGCTTACGTGTTTTCGCTCCATTCGAAAACACATTGCTGACAGCATATCTGCCAGCTGCGCACCGCTTGTTTCGTCGGCTGTGAATTCGACGAATTCGAAGCCTGACGCATAGACGCGTTCCGGCAGGTCCGGGATGCCGAAATCGGTTCCCGGCTCGGTCCGGGATACCTCATCCAGGAGGTTCACCAGCGACCTGTAGCTGTCTCGGGCCAGTGTTCGGCCACCGGGTTGAGGAGCTGCTTCGTTGACACGTGCAACCGACCAAGGCCCTTTGTATCTGGCGCGGGCAAGCACGCGCACAAAGCCCGCAAGGTTCAGCGACCCAAGCCCCGGCAGAAGCCCAAAGTGCCGCTTGAGCCGACGTATATCCATCTCAAGCCGGGGTGCATCGGACAGTTGCACATGGAACAGCCGATCGCCGGGAATGTCCCGAAGGCGGGCTGGTTTGGACCCGTCGGCAAGCGAGAAGAAGGAATTCAAGGCCAACCCAAAATGAGGGCTGTCAATTGCTTCGACGACGCGTAACGCCTGCTCATCCGAGTGAATAAGATCCGACCATGGCAAGCCCATATAGGCCAGACGCATCCCCATTTCTTTAGCGATTTGGGCCGCCTCGCCAAGATCTGCGATTACCTGTTCTTCGGTCGCGGCGACATCGACCTCGAAGGCAGATCCGATAAGCAGCAATTCCGTTCCCAACTCGCTCATCAGGTCGAGTTTGCGCTTCAGTCGATCAAAGGCGCGCTCACGTCCGGCATCGGGCTGGCCTTCAAGGTTATGGAAGGGTTGTAGCAGGCAAATCTTCAGGCCGAAGTCCGATGCAATTTCGCGGACTTGCGATGGCGATCCGTCAAAAGCGGTCAAATCCGGTTCGTGTAATTCGACACCCCCGAATCCCGCGTCAGCGATAGCACTCAGCTTTTCAGCCAGATCACCGGGGATCGACGTTGTCGAAACCGAGAGGCACATTATCCCTGATATCCAAACATACGCGGCAACCACAGGACCAGATCCGGCATCAGCATCATGATCACCAAGGCGAAGATGAGAACCGCGAGGAAGGCCCAGATTTCCGAGATGATTTCGCGCAGCGGAATGTCCGTCACAGCGTTGATCACAAAGAGTAGAATGCCATAGGGAGGCGTGATCAGACCGATCATCGAGTTCACGACGACCAGAACTCCGAAATGCACAAGATCAATCCCGAGCGCTTCGCAGGTCGGAATGAAAAGGGGAACAATCACCAGGATTATCGTTGTTGCGTCTAAAACGCATCCCAGCGCGAGGATCAGCAGGTTTACGAGGATCAGGAACACAATCGGGCTGACATCAGAACCCTCCAGCAGCGCCGAGATAGACTGCGGTATTTGCTCCTGAATAACGATGAAGTTCAGAATGAACGCGCCCCCAATAACCACCCCGACGGCTGCGGAAGAGCGCGCGCTGTCGACGAAGACCTGATAAAGGCCACGGAAGGTCAGCGCGCGGTAGAACAACGCTGCCAGAAGCAGGGCGTAGAATGCAGCGACTGCGGCGGCTTCGGTCGGAGTGGTGACGCCGCCATATATGCCGTACAGCAGGATTGCGGGCATTAGCAGTGCCGGGAACGCGTTGGCGGTTTTAGCCGGCAACTCGCGCAGCGGAACAGGTTCTTCCAATGCAAAGTTCCGCTTTCCGGCCAGATAGTAGTTCATCGCCATAAGAACGACGCCCATGATCAGGCCCGGAAGAATACCGGCCAAGAACAGCGACCCGATGGAGGCTTTTGACACCAGCGCGTACAAAACCATCGGGATCGAGGGCGGAATGATCGGACCGATTGTGGCCGACGCCGCCGTAATTGCGGCTGCGTAGCCTCGGCTGTAGCGGCCATCCTTGGTCATCATCTCAATGATGATCTTGCCGATCCCGGCAGCATCCGCGACGGCCGAACCGGACATGCCGGAGAAAATCAACGACGCAACCACGTTGACGTGCCCGAGGCCGCCCTTGAAACGACCGACAGCTGCAACGCAGAAGTTCAGCAGACGGTCCGTGATCGAACCGGCGTTCATGATATTCGCGGCGACAATGAACAAAGGCACGGCAAGCAGGATCGTGCTTTTGTAGAAGCCTTGCAGGATCTTCTCACCTGCGAGGGCGACGTCCAGTCCGGCCATGCCCAAGTACACTAATGAGGCCAAGAGGATGGAATAGCCGATAGGTGTCCCGATGCCTGCCAGAAGAAAGAGAGCGAGCAGGCAGGAAAGAAGTTCAAAGCTCATTTCTTAACTTCCTCGTCCTCTTCGACGTCGACACGGGGATGGTCGTCAACCACGTTGTACCCAACGACCAGTTCCAACTCTGTCTTTGGCGGGCCATTGCGCATGACGTCGAAGAATAGCCACGCGTAGCGCGCTGCGACGACCAGCATGAATACCGCGTAAATCGAGAATACTGTGCGCAGCGGTATCTTCTCACCGGAGAACGGGTTGCGGACAGTCGATGTCTTGCGGATTTTCATCCAGTCGATGTAGTCCCACGTCGGAAGGAAGCTGTAGAGCATTCCGACCACGATCGCTGCGGCCGCCAGCATCGCAAAGACCTGCCGCACGCGCATCGGCACGGAAAGGTAGATGATGTCGAACTTCACGTGATCCCGTTCGCGCACGATGAAGGCGCAGCTAAAAAAGATCACCCAGACCCACAGAATGCCGATGAGTTCAAGCGTCCATCCGGCGGGGGTAAAGAAGTAGCGCAAGAGTATTTGCAATAGAAAGATCAAGAAGATTGCCGCCAGCATCCCGCCGGCAATCGCTTCGGTCAGTCGGGAGAACCCCTTCATAAAGGCTTTCATTATGGTTCTCCCTCCCTTGTCTTGCCGGGCTCAGTTACCCAGAGCGTTGATCTGATCCAGAACGCCTTCGGGCCATGAGCCTGCGAACTCGCTTTCCAGATACATAGACTGTACCTGATCGCGGAACGCAGCGAGATCGGGTTCATAGATCTCCATCCCCTGCTCTTTCAGGAAACTGACAAGATCCTCTTCTTTCTGAAGCTGCTTCTGACGGCCTGATTCAGCTGCTGCGTCCGCAGCTTCCTGAACCTTGGCTTGCTGTTCCGGTGTCAGCCCGTCCCAAACCTCTTTGCCGATAGCGATATAGTTCAAGTCGACCAAGTGCGATGTCAGGATGATCTGATTGGTCACTTCGTAGAATTTGGCATCAACCACGGTTGGCAATGGGTTGTCCTGACCGTCAACGGCACCGGTCGACAGAGCTGTGTAAACCTCTGAGAACGCCATTGGTGTCGGGGCAGCACCCAGCGCTTTGCCAAGGAACTGCCACGCATCTGTGCCCGGCATCCGCAGGTTCACACCCTCCAGATCAGCCGGGGTGCTGACAGTCAGTTCCTCCTTGGGTTGGCGCAGGTTCACCTGACGACGGCCCAGATACATGACCGACAGCAGTTTGACGCCCAGTTCTTCTTCGGCCTTTTGCTTAAAGGCATCCATCAAGGGATCGTTGAAGACAGCCACCTGATGCGCGGCGTCCTGGTGGACATAGCCTGCTGTAAAGATCGAAAACTCGGGGAAGAACTGTGCCAGTTCCTGCGCCGAGGTGATCGACATTTCCAGGTTGCCCCGGCTGATGGCGTCCAACTCGGTGCCTTGGGCGAAGATTGTGCCGTTATAGCTGGGCTCATACGTCGCAAATTCAGCGACCATGGGTGCGAAAACCTCGGCCATAGCGACCGAGCGCTGGTCGGTCTCCGATCCTGATGTTGCGAGCCGCAGTTGCACTTTGTCTTCCGCCAGCGCACCACTTGTTGCGCTAAACAGAACACCGGTTGCGACCAAGGCTGATACAGCAGCCCGGCGAGTAAGTTTGGTAATCACTTTGCTCCTCCCTGAGACATCATGATGCTTCTTTTTTGCGATTCAGAGTTTTGACCTATTTTGGACATTTTGCAAGATTTTTTACAAAATATCTGATATTTTATATTGCTGTCATATCTACCATTGGTGTTTTTTGTGAGTTTTTGATCCTGACCGTCTCACCTGTTCTGCAGGAATTCTGAATAGCTTCAATAACTTGAAGCGTTCTGAAACCCTCCCATCCAGACACAATCGGTTCTGCTTCGTGTCGAGCTACTTCAACAAAGTGCCTAAGCTGATTGACCAGAGGGTCAGACGCACCCTTTTTCAGCGCGGTTGATGAGATTGGCGTCCACCAGTCCCTTTGCTCACCCTGGTAACTCCACAATCGAAGATCGGGAACGGACAACGAACCATGAGAGCCACCTATCATGTAGCTACTCTCAGTGGTCGACGGATAGATTGGATATTCCTGAGACGTCATCTCCCAGCTCCATGGAGCAACGATGCTGTCGGACACACTTATGGTCCCGATCGCCCCGCTTTCAAACGTCAACAGCGCGCCGGCGACATCTTCGTTGTCGTAACCCCGCTGCGATGAAGCCGACTGAGCCTGAACGGTCACGACTTCTCCGGCCAGGTACCGCAGCAGATCCACATCGTGGACAAGATTGACCGAGATGGGCCCTGCACCGGGTTTCTTTCTCCAGGGCGCAGCATCAAAATACTCGTCTGGCTTATAGAACCAGCAATTCGCATGGACAGCGCGCACATCTCCAATCTTCCCATCGACAATGGCTTCCTTAGCCGACCGGATCAGAGGATTGTGTCGACGATGATGTCCCACCATCAGTGGCACATTGGCCTTCTCCGCTGCTTGAACAAGCTCAAGCGCAGCAGTGGCTTCCACGGCGATCGGTTTTTCGACGAGAACGGGACAACCATGTCGAATACACGTGAGGCCTTGTTCAACATGAAGCGTGGTCGGGGTCGCAAGAACAGCTCCGTCCGGCGTCTGATTTGCAAACATTTCTTTAAGGGTCTCGTAACATGCGACCCCGTGCTCAACGGCGTAAGCACGACCTTCATCGCTGGGGTCGACCACCGCGACGAGATCAACATGGCGCAACGCTCGGATAGCGTCTGCGTGGCGTCGTCCAACAAGACCAATGCCGACAATGGCAATGCGAAAGTTCTTAGACACTTTGTTTCCTTCCGGAGGGTCCGGAAAATCCCGAAACCGATGATTGCGATCAGGCTGCTATGCCCAACTTGGCCACGACCGTATTGGGGTTTTCGCGATTCCGCAATAATGTATGATATTTTTATTTTTACCATACATCAGTTTGGATTGCTGATGTCTCTGAAAAATGCTAATTGAAAGAGGAAACTGATAATATCGGGTGAAACGCATGGCGAAACAGCCGTCTACGATAGGTGCAAGTACCTATCAGCGCATCAAGCGGGACATCATCTTCGGGGAGTTGCAGCCCGGCTCCAAACTGAAGCTGGACGCCTTGAAGGAACGCTACTCGGCAAGCCTTTCGACACTTCGTGAAACGCTGAACAGGCTCGCCAGCGACGGATTTGTCGAAGCTCCTGAGCAACGGGGGTTCCTGGTTACACCGGTCTCCCGTGAAGACCTGATCGAGATATCAGAGCTGCGTGTCCTGTTGGAATGCCACGCGTTGGAGTTATCCATCGAGAATGGTGACACGGATTGGGAGGGGAACCTCGTCGCCGCGCATCATAAGCTTCATTTGATGGAGCAACGGCTTCTCAAAGGAGATGACTCTGAGAAAGAAACCTGGAAGAGGTACGACTCGGAGTTTCATCAAGCAATGATAGCAGCCTGCAACTCCAAGAATCTTCTATCCCTTCACTCAATCATCTATGACAAATATCTTCGTTACCAGATGCTCGTACTGACCTATCGAGGTGAGGTAGCAGCCAAAGAACACAAACACATGTTCGATGCCGCATTGGCCAGAGACGCGAATATGGCCAAGAAGTTGTTGGAAGATCACATCCGAAATGGCCTCGCCCACACGTTGGAGGCTATGTAGGCCATTCCGCCGTGCCGCAATTGCGGCGGCCTCCAACTCGGAGCAACGCGGTGAAGTCCAATATCTTTTGATCGAATTCGCCAGTCAGGGTACCGCTACGACAATTGACCTTTCAGCTTACCCCTCGAAGGTCGCGGCACCCGTATTTTACAGAGTGTTAAAGTGTGGGGTTTGTGTCCAAGACGGACCTCCGCTACCATTAAAATCAATCACTTGCATCAAGGTTGAGCCAGCCCGTCGCTCCGGACCATGATTCCAGGGGGCAAATTGCGTCACAAAACTACGCCGGAATCGGTCAACTCGGGCGCACGGCCGTGCCGCGCGCGCCACCTAGAAATCAAGCTTCTGACACCCGCGCGGTATCCGATCTGAACGACCAAAACTCACTGCTGAGCGAAAACACGCCGCGCTTGTAGCAGCATTCCGCCACGTCAACCACGGCTCTCTTTTTGAAACTCATGAGATGCTTTAAGTCGAGCGGGGCATTTGGGCAGGGCAGAAAAATGAAACTCAGCGCATTAGAAGTTTTTTGTATTGTACTCGCAAGCGTCGTGGCCGGCGCTGGATTTGTTGGAGCAGCGAGCGCATTGATTTCGGGTATTTGAAACACCTGAACAGCACGCTTTCCCTGAATTGAGGAAAGTCAGACCGCCCAATTGCGCACGAAACGTATTGGCGGGGACCGTCCGCTCTTGCGGCCGCGCGGCTGGCTGGGCACTGCTGTGACAGCGAAAGAAAGTTTGGCTTATCGCGACACGTTTCGATGAACAGCAGAGAGCTATCCGGGATCCACGAACGCCGCGCCCCGAAGCCCTTTAACAAATCGCGCAGTCGCTTTTGCAACTCCCGGCTGGATTTTTTTGCGAAATTTGGCATTCTGTAGCCCCATGCGATCATTGAGGGTCTCTCGTGTTGCCATCCGAACGTCATGCAATCATTCTCGAAGAAGTTTCGCGCCAGCCTGCGGTTTCTATTCGTTCTCTGACTGAACGGCTTGGCGTATCACGGGAAACCGTGCGCAAGGATATCGAGCAGTTGGCCCAGGAAAACAAGCTCAACCAGGTGCGTGGCGGGGCAACCAGAGTGCACAGGCATGAACCTCCTATGACTGACCGCACCCAAACCAACCGTGCGGGCAAGGAGCGTATTGGTGCCTATGTCGCCAGCGCGATCCCGGACGGGGCCAGCGTGATCATTGACAATGGGTCGACGACGCTTGCCGCAGCTCAGGCTTTAGCGGCCACCCGCCGTGAATTAACGATATACACAAATGACTTAACAATTGCCTCGGTTCTGACACCTGCAGCGGCGGAGATCACATTGCTGGGCGGACGGCTGGATTTTTCCGAGAATGCAACAATGAGTCTGGATACGCTGGAACACCTTTCCAGATATAACGCGGAATACGCGCTGGTCGGGGTTGGCGGGATCAGCGCGCGGGCCTTGCTCACCTATTTCTCGCTGGAAGGCGCCAACTTGCGCCACATGATGATGGAACGGGCACAGCACCCTTTCCTTTTGGCGGACAGCAGCAAGTTCGGGGTGGTTGGGCAGATCGCCATGAAAGCTTTGCCCTTTGACGTGACCCTTGTTGTTGACGGTGAACTGCCCAAGGACATTTCCGAAGCGCTGGAAACCCACCCAATGGATATTGTGCGGGTATAACGCAAATAAAAGAAAATATTTGCCAAGTTTTGCAAAACATCGATAAGGTGAGTGCTGACCCGATTCCTTCTGCACGGAGCAAGGCAATGGCCAGCACCCAACTTCCGCACAGCGCGCAAACTGTCATTGTGGGAGGTGGTATTGTTGGCTGCTCGGCCGCGTATCACCTGACGAAGATGGGGCATCGTGATGTGGTGCTGTTGGAACAGGGACAGCTGAGCTGCGGCACCACCTGGCACGCGGCGGGTCTGGTCGGTCAGTTGCGCAGCCAGCCTGCCATGACCAATTTGATCCGCTATTCGACCGAACTGTATTCTCAGCTTGAGGCCGAGACCGGGCTGGCCACAGGCTGGATGGAGTGCGGTTCCGTTACCGTGGCACGCACGGAGGACCGCATGACAATGCTGCTGCGTACGGCGGCCGCAGCCCGCGCGCAGGGGGTCGAGGTACAGGTCATCACCCCGCAGGAGGCGCAGGATAAATGGCCTGTGATGCAGGTGGACGACGTCAAGGGTGGGCTGTGGATGCCCGGCGACGGCAAGGCCAACCCGACCGATCTGACACAGTCGCTGGCCAAGGGCGCGCGCGTGGGCGGCGCCAAAGTCATAGAAGGCATCAAGGTGACCGATATTCTGACCAGAGACGGAGCAGTCAGTGGTGTCGTGACCGACCATGGTACCATCGAAGCCGAGATTGTGGTGAACTGCGGCGGTCAGTGGGCGCGCCAACTGGGCAAAATGTGCGGCGTCAACGTACCGCTGCATTCGGCCGAGCATATGTACATCGTGACCGAACAGATCGAAGGCGTGAAGCCTGGCCTGCCGGTGCTGCGCGACCCTGACGGCTATATCTATTTCAAAGAGGAAACCGGCGGTCTGGTGATGGGCGGGTTCGAACCCGAAGCCAAGCCATGGGCAATGGACGGCATCCCCGACAAGTTCTACTTCCAGCTTCTGCCCGATGACTGGGACCAGTTTGAGATTCTGCTAGAAAATGCGCTGATCCGGGTTCCACAGATGGCCGACGCCGGTGTGCGCAAATTCTACAACGGGCCTGAAAGCTTCACCCCCGACAACAACTACCTTCTGGGCGAGGCACCCGAACTGAAGAACTTCTTTGTGGGGGCCGGGTTCAACTCGATGGGAATTGCCAGCGCCGGTGGGGCGGGGCGTGCTTTGGCTGAATGGATTGTCGAGGGGGCTCCGACTTCGGACTTGTTTGCTGTCGATATCCGGCGGTTCGCAAACTTCAACAACAACCCGACGTGGCTGCACGATCGGGTCAAGGAAACGCTGGGGCTTCACTATGCCATGCCCTGGCCCAATCGCGAACTGGACACCGCGCGCCCGTTCCGCCGCTCGGCCCTTTACGACCGCTTGGCGGCAAAAAATGCTGTATTCGGATCAAAGATGGGCTGGGAGCGGGTGAATTTCTTTGCGTCGGAAGGCGAAGCACCCCAGATTCAATACAGTTTTGGCCGCCAGAACTGGCATGACGCAGTTGCGGCCGAGCACAAGAACACCCGCGAGGGCGTGTCGATCTTCGATCAAAGCTCGTTCGCGAAGCTGTTGGTTCAGGGCCGGGATGCCTGTGCACAGTTGAACCGCATTTGCGCGGCAAATGTCGACGTCCCAATCGGAGGCACGGTCTACACCGGTCTGCTGAACGAACGCGGCGGGTACGAATCCGACCTGACAGTGCTGCGCCTGAAAGAGCAGGAGTTCCTTCTGATCACCGGCTCGGCCCAGGCGGTGCATGATGCGGACTGGATTCGCAAGAATTTCGACGCGGATGCCCACGTGTTCCTGACCGATGTCACGGCCGCCTGGTCGGTTATGGCGGTCATGGGGCCGAAAGCCCGCGCGGTTCTGAAGAAACTGACCAAAGCCGACCTGTCCAACGCGGCCTTCCCGTTTGCCACCCATCAGGAAATCGATTTGGGCTATGCCACGGTTCTGGCCAACCGCATGACCTATGTGGGTGAACTGGGCTGGGAACTGCTGGTGCCGGTCGAATTCACCGTTGGCGTATACGAGGACCTGACGCTCGCCGGGGCCGAGTTTGGCGTCCGCGATGCGGGATACTACGCGCTGGAAGGGTTGCGCTTGGAAAAGGGTTTCCGCGCCTGGAGCCGAGAGTTGACGCCCGATATCACACCGTTGCAGGCAGGGTTGAGTTTTGCGGTCGATTTCGAAAAGCCCGGCGGCTTTATCGGAAAAGACGCGCTGCTGGCGGCAAAAGAGGACCCCGATCACCTGAAAACACGCATCGTGCAACTGTTGCTGGATGATGCCTCGGCACAACTGTGGGGTGGTGAGGCCGTGTTGTATGACGGGGTCGAAATCGGCGAGGTCCGCTCGGCCGCTTATGGCCATACGCTGTGCGCGTCCGTTGCACTTTGCCAGCTGGACGCGCCCCGCCCGGTAACGGCCGATTTTATTCGCGACGGGACCTTTGAAATCGACCTTGCCGGAACCCGGTTGTCGGCAACAGCCTATATGCAAGCCCCGTACGATACCAAAAGCGAGCGGCCGAAGGTGGACGGCTAATCTTGGATGACAACCTGCTGAAATGGACCTGGATGAAACACCGTTCGGTTATCGGGCCCGAAGCGAACCAAACCTCCAAATTCGGTTTTCTGCGTTGCGATAGTTTGCCATTGGACCAGCTTGTCCTTGACGAACAGACTTCCGGTTCGGTTCTGTCGGTCGCGTGCCACGCGCTTGCGCTGGCAAACCAAACGCGCGCGCGTATCAGCGCATTGAGGTCGCAGTTCTGATGCACGCCAACAAACCAAACCATTTCATCGGCTCGCAATGACGACCTCGGCGCTTCTTATCGTTTTGACCGCTGCCTTTTTGCATGCGCTCTGGAATGCGGTTGTCAAAGGGGCGCCCGACAAAGCAATCGTTTTGGGGCTGGTATCACTTGGCCACGCAATCCCCGCGCTGTTTGCGTTGCCGTTTTTCGGGTTACCGGTTTGGGCGGCTTTTCCCTTTATCGTTGGCTCGACCCTGATCCACTGGGGGTATTACTGGTTTCTGAACACCGCATATAAACATGGCGACCTGTCGATGGTTTACCCCATCTCTCGCGGGATCACACCTGTTCTGGTCGCGATGGGCGCAATTTTGTTTGCCGGAGAGCTTCTTTCGATGGTCGCATGGGTCGGCATACTCTGCATCTCGGCAGGTATCGGGTGCCTGTCCCTTGCCGGGTTAGGCAGACAAACGAACTGGATCGCCATAGCGGCAGCGCTTGGTACGGGCCTGATGATTGCGTCCTATTCGATTGTGGATGGTATCGGCATTCGGCTGTCCGAGAACGCATTGGGTTACATCGCGGCCTTGTTCGTCGCTGAAATATTTGTTGCCGGTTTTATCTTCACGACCCGATGGCAGCGCCTTGTGGCACTGCCCAGTCGCTTTGTCTGGGCAGGCCTGGCGGGCGGCGTCATTTCCGGCCTGGCCTACGGGCTGGTGCTGTATGCCAAGACGATTGCGCCTTTGGGTGTGGTGTCAGCACTCAGAGAAAGTTCCGTGATCTTTGCGTCGATTATTGGCGTCATGTGGTTTGGCGAAGGGCCCAAATCCAACAGGCTTCTTGCGGCGACAATCGTGGCGCTTGGCATCTTGGTTTTGGCAATGGCGAGATAACGAAATCTAAGGGCAGATTTCGGACGCAGAACCTGGAAACACGCATGAAAGAAGTACTGATCTTCATCATAGATCCGGCTGGATGTCGGACCGCCGCAGGAACAATGCCGATCCCGCCTGTGTTCAGGCTCTGGCCCGCGCCGGGGGCGACAATACTGGACGGCACCAAAAGTATGCAAAATAAGCGGCTTCAAACGGTTAGGCCCTGCCGCTCCGTTGCCGGAATTGATCGCAACCGTCGGCAATCCACAGCTGCTTTTCCATAGGGTGCACTTATGATGTTGAAGATATAATCGATTTTTCTTGAAGTTTTTATCTGTCAAACTGTTGATACAAATCTGAATAGAACGCCGCGCAAGAATGGCGAACCCGTCAAGAAATCACCAACAGAGGATAACAATGAAACACACGACATCATTTCTTGCCGCTCTGGCCGTCAGCGCAATGACCGCGACGGTTGCGGCATCGGAAACAGAATTGACAGTGTACACCGCCGTCGAGGCGGAAGATCTGGCCCGCTATGCCGAGACGTTCAACCAAAGCAATCCTGACATCAAGATCAACTGGGTTCGCGACTCGACCGGGATCATCACCGCCAAACTGCTGGCAGAGCGGGACAACCCCCAGGCAGACGTCGTATGGGGGCTGGCGGCTACGTCGCTGCTACTTCTCAAATCGGAAGGCATGCTGGAACCCTACGCGCCCGCCGGCGTCGAGAACCTGGATCCCAAGTTTGTCGATGGCGACAATCCACCCGCATGGGTTGGCATGGATGCCTGGGTTGCATCCGTATGCTACAACACGGTCGAGGCCGAAAAGGCCGGGCTGAAGCCACCCACCTCGTGGAAAGACCTCACTGACCCGATGTACAAGGATCAGGTTATCATGCCGAACCCGAACTCGTCAGGCACCGGGTTCCTTGACGTTTCAAGCTGGCTGCAAATGTTCGGTGAAGAAGGCGGCTGGGAGTATATGGACGCGCTGCACGAAAATATTGCGCGCTATACGCATTCAGGGTCCAAACCCTGCAAGCTGGCGGCAGCGGGCGAAATCCCGATCGGTATCTCGTTTGCCTTCCGCGGTGCCAAGTCCAAGGCGGATGGCGCACCGCTTGAGATTATCGTCCCGTCCGAAGGCGTAGGCTGGGACATGGAAGCCACCGCAATTGTCGCCGGAACGGCAAATCTGGAAGCCGCTCAGAAACTGGTTGATTTCACAGTCACCAAGGAAGCCAACGAAATGTACAACACCGGCTATGCGGTTGTGGCCTACCCCGGCATCGCAAAACCGGTTGAGCACTTCCCAGAGGGTCTTCTGGATGCCATGATTGACAATGATTTTGAGTTTGCCGCGAATAACCGTGCGGCAATCCTGAAGGAATGGCAGTCTCGCTATGACGGAAAGTCGGAAGCGAAATAAACACGATAGCAGGAGAGGTGCTTTTGCCTCTCCTGCGCGCCCTTCTCCTTATCCCAAAAACATGACCTGCGCACCTGGCAATGCCCAGCCCGGATCAGCCATGCCCGAGGTGCAGATGTGAGGACTTCTCCCGTGCTTCAGAAAACACCTCCCGGTGAACTGTATCTCAGCATCCAGAACTTGTGGAAGGCGTTCGGCAGCTTTCTCGCTCTCAAGGATATTTCGCTGGAAATCAACGATGGCGAATTCGTTTGTTTTCTGGGCCCGTCGGGTTGCGGGAAAACGACCCTGCTCCGCGCTATCGCCGGTCTGGATTTGCAGACCAAGGGGACGGTGATGCAGGACGGCAAGGACGTGTCCAACCTGCCCCCGTCCGAGCGTGATTTCGGGATCGTGTTTCAGTCCTATGCGCTATTTCCGAACCTCACGATTGAAAAGAACATTGCATTTGGTCTGGAAAATTCAGGCCACAGCAAATCTGAAATCGCTGTCCGCGTGAATGAGTTGCTTAATCTCGTCGGCCTGCCGGATCAGGGCAAAAAATATCCGGCACAGTTGTCGGGTGGGCAGCAGCAAAGGATTGCCCTGGCCCGTGCCATCGCAACCAAGCCCGGCCTGCTGCTTCTGGACGAACCCCTTTCGGCGCTTGATGCAAAAGTACGCGTCCATTTGCGTCATGAAATCAAAGAGTTGCAACGCAAGCTGGGCGTGACCACTGTGATGGTGACGCATGACCAGGAAGAGGCGCTGGCCATGGCGGACCGGATCGTGGTCATGAACCATGGGGTGATTGAACAGGTGGGATCGCCCACCGAGATATACCGCCATCCAAGGAACTTGTTTGTCGCCGATTTCATTGGCGAGATGAACCAGCTGTCGGCAGTTGCCGGTGACCCTCAGACGATAGAACTGGGCGGGTCCGTGCTGAAATGCACGCGGCATTCGCATCAGAAAGGAAGCCGCGTCATAGCTGCTGTCCGACCCGATGATGTCATTCCACATGGAGAAGGTGCGCGGTCTCCCGGTGCGCCGGATACAATTACCACCCCGGAAAACGCCTTCGAAGTACTGATCACCGAGATGGAGTTCCTCGGTTCGTTCTGGCGGTGCCGCCTGAGCAATGAGCGGTTCGGCAAATCCGAGCTGATCGCGGATTTCTCGATCAATGCCGTGCGCCGCCTTGAGCTGGAAGAAGGGCGGACGATGATGATCGAGCTTCCCGAAGACCGCCTGATGGCCTTTGACGTACCGGAGACCGGGGCATGAGTACCGCTTCCACCAACAGCAACACTTTGCCCCCCGGCCCAATCATCAAACCCAAGCTCAGCCGCGACGACATCCTGATGCGCGGAAGCATGATGGTTATCGTGCTGTATCTGATCGTGACGCTGGCGCTGCCGCTTTACACGATGCTCTCAAAGTCGTTTTCCACCTATCGGGTGGAACTGTCCCAATACGAGTTTCAGGTCAGCGATGACGCAGGGAGTTTTGATGGAACGATCCTGTCGGGCGATGCGCTGAACCGCGAAACCGGAGCATTTGCCGACACCGATCTTGTGACGGGTTCGGACGGGCGCTTGCCTGTTACGGGTTTCTTCCCAGATTTCAGTTTCCGCAGTCCGGTGATGTATCAGATCCGGAACACGACGGATACCGGTCGGTTCCTGGTGGGATCGACTTTGCAGGAAGGAACCGATTGGGTCGAGCTGGATTCCAATACCTTTCGGCGGGTTCAACTCCGGCCCGTCCAGTCCAGGGGATTGGATAACTTTGTAAACTACTTCTCCACGCCCGCGCTGTTCAATTCGATCAAGAATTCGCTTTGGATTTCGGTTGTCAGCACGATCATCACCGTGACGCTGGCCTTCTGGTTTGCCTACGCGCTCAACCGCAGCTGCATGCGGTTCAAAGGTGTCTTTCGCCTGATCGCAATGGCGCCAATTCTCGTTCCCTCGCTGTTGCCGGGTATCGCCTTGGTATACCTGTTCGGCAATCAGGGCATGATCAAAGAACTGCTGTTCGGCGCCAGCATCTATGGTCCGATCGGCATTGTGATAGGCTCGGTTTTCTTCACCTTTCCGCATGCCTTCCTGATCATCTCAACGGCGCTGGCGATTTCGGATGCGCGGCTGTACGAAGCTGCGGCAAGCCTGCGGTCAACCCCATGGCGCACGTTCTGGACGGTGACCGTTCCGGGCGCCAGGTACGGCCTGATCTCTGCCGCCTTTGTTGTGTTCAATCTGGTAATCACCGATTTCGGCCTGCCCAAAGTCATTGGCGGGCAGTTCAACGTGCTTGCGGTGGACATCTACAAGCAGGTGATCGGCCAGCAGAACTTTGAGATGGGCGCGGTTGTGTCCGTGGTTCTGGTGATCCCGGCGATCCTGGCTTTTGCGATCGACCGCATGGTCCAGTCCAAACAGGTGGCGCTGCTGTCGGCCCGGTCGGTGCCGTATCAGCCAACCCCGAACCCGAAAGCTGATCGCCTGTTTCTGGCCTATTGCAGCGCGGTCGGCCTGTTCATCGTTGGCCTTCTGGCAGTGTGCCAGTTCGCTGCCCTGATCAAGTTCTGGCCCTATGATCTGAGCCTGAGCCTGAGGAACTATCAGTTCGACAAGATGGATGGCGGCGGCTGGGGGTCTTATTTCAATTCGATCCGGCTGGCCCTGCTGACTGCAATTATCGGCACGGCGGTTGTGTTCTTCGGGGCCTACCTGGTTGAGAAATCACAAGGGTTCCGCACCGGCAGATCGATCTTTCAGATGTTCGCGATGTTGCCGATGGCCATTCCGGGCATGGTACTGGGGCTGTCCTACATCTTTTTCTTCAACAACCCGTCAAACCCGCTGAACGGCATCTACGGCACAATGGCGATTTTGGTGATCTGTACGGTGACGCACTTCTACACCGTATCGCACCTGACGGCGGTGACGGCCCTGAAACAAATGGACCGCGAGTTCGAGTCCGTGTCAGCGTCGCTCAAGCAACCGACGATGAAGCTGTTTGCACGGGTGACGGTTCCGGTCTGCCTGCCAGCGGTTCTGGACATATCCATCTATCTGTTTGTCAACGCGATGACGACCGTGTCGGCTGTGGTGTTTCTGTACTCACCCAAGACCACGCTCGCCTCAATCGCTGTCCTGAATATGGATGATGCCGGAGACATCGCACCGGCGGCGGCAATGGGGATGATGATCTTCTATACAAATGCCGCGGCCCGGATCATTCATCAGATAGCGTCCAAAGGCATTCTGAAACGCACTCAAGCCTGGCGAAGTCGCTAGCGGCCATTTTGACACCCTGCCCCGCCAATCAGCTATTGGCGGGGTTTTCTTTCAAAGTCCGCTGCACGAACTCCATGAAAGCGCGGATAATCTTCACCTCGCGGCGTTGCGAAAGCGCAATGATGCTCTCGCCCATTTGCAGATTGATCCCCTGCAACTTGATCTGCCGCAGCCGGTCATCATGCCCGTATTCCGCCTGCGAAACAAAACCGATGCCGGCGCCGGAGGCCACAAGTTCCCGAATTGCTTCACGCCCTTCGGCAACGATCGCCGGTTTAAGCATGATCCCGTGCTTTTTGGCCTCATCTTCCAGTTTCTGGCGCGTTTTTGACCCGGTCTCGCGAAAGATAAGCGGCAGCTTTGACAACTCTTCCAGTGACAGGGTCGGTTTGGACGCCAAAAGCAAACCCTGGGCCGCAAAGGCGACGATCTCGGTGGATCCAAGGCTCAGAATTTCCATGTCCTTGCCCGGCGACAGGCTGCCGACAACGCCGATCTCCGCATTATAGGACCGGAGTTCCTCCAGGATTTCCTCGGTATTGCCCGAGCGCACGGTGATTGTGACGTTCGGATTCTTCTTCTGAAAGGCCCCCAAAAAGGCTGTCAGGTGGTGCGCTGAGTCGGCGATGATGCGCAACTCTCCATCAACCACGGCCTTGGTCTCGGAAAGGTAGTCCTCGATCTGATCTTCGATCTCGAAGTATTGCTTGGTGTATCTGTAAAGCTGCTCTCCTTCATGGGTCAGGGTCACACGTTTCCGTTCGCGCTGGAACAACAACAAATCGTGATCCTGTTCCAGCTTTCGCACCTGCTCGGAAATGGCCGGCTGTGTCAGATACAAGGCTTCTGCTGCACGTGAAAAACCACCGTGTTTAGCCACAAAATGAAAGGCTTTGAGCTGACTGTGCCGCATCGCGTATCCCCGTTTCCCATTACATAGGCTGAGCTTATAATTAGATCGATAATTGCAATTTCACATATAGCAACCGTTGCTGCAATTGTGTTCTTGAAAACGCTTTTCTGGAGCATGGATATGACGCCTTCCAACGCAAAAATCGAACCTCCTCGCCTCGGTGAACCATATCTTCTGACACCCGGTCCTTTGACAACGTCCTATGCTGTAAAAGAAGCCATGTTGAAGGATTGGGGCAGTTGGGATGACGACTTTCGTGCCATGACGCGCGAAGTGCGGTCCAGCCTTCTGGCGTTGCTTGGCGAAGGGGCTGACGACTACGATTGCGTCCCCATGCAGGGTAGCGGTTCGTTCTCGGTCGAGGCGATGCTTGCGTCGTTTATTCCACCCAATGGCAAGGCACTTGTTCTTGCGAATGGCGCCTACGGGCAACGATCTGCGCAGACCCTGGAATATCTGGGGCGCGACCATGTCGTTCTGGACAAGGGGGATTACCTGCCGCCAAGGGGCGAGGAAGTTGCCCGCATTCTTGCCGAGGACCCCGACATCACCCATGTGGTCGCTATTCACTGCGAAACCAGCTCGGGAATTCTGAATCCGGTCGAGGAGATATCCGAAGTCACCTATGCCGCCGGGCGCAAACTTCTGATCGACTCGATGTCGGCGTTTGGCGCGGTGGAACTCAAACCCACCGAAATCCGCTACGAGGCGATGGTGTCTTCGGCCAACAAATGTATCGAAGGCGTGCCCGGTTTCGGCTTCATAGTCGCCCGTAAATCCGAGCTTGAAGCCGCGAAGGGCAACAGCCACTCGTTGTCTCTGGATGTGCACGCACAGTGGGCGCACATGAACAAGACCGGCCAGTGGCGGTTCACACCGCCAACACATGTGGTGGCCGCCTTTATCGAGGCACTCAGGGCACACGCCGCCGAAGGGGGCGTACCCGGCCGTGGCGGGCGTTACACCCGTAATCGCGATGTCATGGTCGCCGGAATGCGAGAGCTGGGCTTTGAAACGTTGCTGGACAATCGCTGGCTCAGCCCAATTATCGTCACCTTTTTCTGTCCCGCGGACGAAAACTTCGTGTTTGATCAGTTCTATAACCTGATGAAATCCAAGGGCTTCATCATCTACCCGGGCAAACTGACGGTGGTCGACAGCTTCCGCGTCGGATGCATCGGCCAAATGGACGAACACGTCATGCGAATGGTCGTGACCGCCGCAAAGGAATCATTGGAGGAGATGGGCGTGACCAACGCGGCACCTCCCCTCCGGGCACTGCAAGAACGCGCCAAACTGGCTGCCTAACTATCAAGGAACATGACAAGATGACCATCCAAACCCCCGTTGTAGCAAACGAGCGCGTCTATCCGACGCCCAAGGTCCCCGCAATTGCCATCTGCCTGGATGGGTGCGAGCCTGAATATCTGGAGGTTGCGATTGCCAAGGGACTGATGCCCAACCTCAAGCGGATGCGCGAAGAAGGCACTGACCGGCTGGCCCATTCCGTGATCCCGTCCTTCACCAACCCCAATAACCTGTCGATCGCCACTGGACGCCCGCCCATCGTGCATGGCATCTGTGGCAACTACCTGATTGACCCGGACAGCGGCGAAGAAGTCATGATGAATGACGTGCGTTTCCTGCGTGCACCGACCATCTTCTCGCAATTCTACGATGCCGGGTTCCGCGTCGCCATGGTAACCGCCAAGGACAAGCTGCGCGCGCTTCTTGGTGCGGGGCTGAAGTTCGACGAAGGCCGTGCAGTCGCCTTTTCCTCGGAACGTTCGGGCGAGACGACCATGGCTGAGCACGGCATCGACAATGCCAGCAAATGGTTGGGCATGGACGTCCCCGAGGTTTACTCGGCCGAACTGTCCGAGTTTGTCTTTGCTGCCGGCGTCAAGCTGTTGAAAGAGTTCAAGCCCGACGTGATGTATCTGTCGACCACTGACTATATTCAGCACAAGTTTGCACCCGAACAGCAAGGCGCGCTGGATTTCTACGCGATGTTCGATCGCTATCTGGGCGAACTGGACGCGTTGGGTGCCGCCATCGTGGTGACCGCCGACCACGGCATGAAGCCAAAGCACTTGCCTGATGGCTCGCCCGCCGTTGTCTATGCGCAGGATCTGATGGACGAGTGGCTGGGCAAGGACGCCGCGCGGGTCATCCTGCCGATTACCGATCCTTATGTCGTGCATCACGGCGCATTGGGGTCTTTCGCGACCGCCTATCTGCCGGAAGGCGCGGATCAGGATGAAATCATAGCAAAACTCAAAGCGACCGAGGGTATAACCCACGTGCTGACCAAGGCCGAAGCCATCGAGCAGTTCGAATTGCCGGGCGACCGGATTGGCGACATCGTGATGGTCTCGGGCGAGAACATCTGCATTGGCACGTCCGAGCACCGTCACGATCTGGCGGCCCTGAAGGAACCCCTGCGCAGCCATGGCGGTTTGACCGAGCAAGAAGTTCCGTTCATCGTGAACCGCGTCATCGACCTGCCCAACCAACCGGTTTTGCGTAATTTCGACGCCTTCTTTTACGCAACCACAGCAGCGGCACAGTAAGTCATGAAAGATCAGACCATGTCGAACATCGAAATACGAAACGAAGGAATGCGGATCGGCGGTGAAATTGTCTTCACCGAAGAAACCGTTCCGGTGCACTACCCCTATACCAACGAAGTTGTGGGGTACGTTCCGGCCGGAACCGCCGAACATGCGCGCAAGGCTTTCGAGATTGCGGCAAACTACAAACCAAAGCTCACCCGGTATGAACGCAGCCAGATCCTGCAGCGCGCGGGTGAGCTGATCGGAGAAAAGCGCGAATATCTGGCCAAGTGGCTGACGCTTGAACTGGGCATCTGCCACCAGCACGCGATCTACGAAACCAAGCGCGCGCAGGATGTCTATCAGTTCGCCGCCGCCGAGGCACTGAAGGATGATGGCGAGATTTTCTCGTGCGATCTGACCCATAACGGCAAGGCCCGCAAAATCTTCACCATGCGCGAGCCGGTAAAGGCGATCAGCGCGATCACACCGTTCAACCACCCGCTTAACATGGTCAGCCACAAGATCGCGCCGTCGATTGCCACCAACAACTGCATGGTCTGCAAACCGACGGAATTGACCCCGCTGACCGCATTGACCCTGGCGGATATTCTGTACGAGGCGGGCTTGCCACCCGAGATGTTCCAGGTTGTCACCGGTTGGCCCGCTGACATCGGCGACGAGATGATCACCAACGAGCATATCGACATCATCACCTTCACCGGCGGCGTGCCTGTGGGCAAGATGATTGCCGAAAAGGGCGTCTACAAACGTCAGGCACTGGAACTTGGCGGCAATGATCCTCTGATCGTCCTCAACGACCTCAGCGATGCTGATCTGGACAAGGCTGCCACGATTGCGGTTGCAGGTGCCACCGGCAATTCCGGCCAGCGCTGTACGGCAGTCAAACGGATCCTCGTGCAGGAAAGCGTGGCCGACAGGTTTGTGCCGCTGGTTCTGGAGAAGGCCAAAAAGATCAAATTCGGCGATCCGCAGGATCCTGAAACCGAACTGGGCTGCGTGATCCACGACAAGGCGGCGGAAGTCTTTGAAAACCGCGTTTATCAGGCCGAGAAAGAAGGCGCGGAAATCCTCTATCATCCGGGCCGTCAGGGCGCGCTGCTGCCCCCGATTGTGGTCGACAAGGTGCCGCATGACAGTGAACTGGTGATGGAGGAAACCTTTGGCCCGATCGTCCCCATTGTGCGTGTGCCCGACAACGATGAAGAGGTGATGGCCATCTCGAACTCGACCGAGTTCGGCCTGTCCTCAGGCGTATGCACCAACGATCTGAACCGCGCCATAGCCTATATAAACGGGCTGAACGTGGGCACATGCAACATCTGGGAACAGCCGGGTTACCGGATCGAAATGTCGCCCTTCGGCGGAATCAAGGACAGCGGAAACGGCGTGAAGGAAGGCGTTATCGAAGCGATGAAGTTCTTTAGCAACGTGAAGACTTATTCGCTGCCCTGGCCTGGCTGACGTCCCTGCCCCTTCTGCAAACAGGAGGGGTCCAGGAAATTTCTCCCCGGAACTGGCGGACCCTTCGGGGCCCGCCCCTTTTCCAAAACGACAGTGAGAAACGGATATGCCACAGATTGTCCATACAGAAGGGGAATCGAATACCTCGGAAGCCCGCAAAGCCTGGCTGAAGAAGTCCATCGGGCCCAAATCATCGCCGCTGCTGAAACGCGACTCGGATGTGTTCCTGCATCAATCCCTGTCCAGCCCCTGCGTCAGCACGATTGCCAAGGCCGAAGGTATCTGGATCGAGGATCTCGACGGCCGCCGCTACATGGATTTCCATGGCAATTCGGTACATCACATTGGCTATGGCCATCCCCGTCTGGTCCAGGCGATCAAGGATCAGCTGGACGACCTGCCCTTTGCCCCACGCCGTTTCACCAATGAACCGGCGGTGGAACTGGCCGAAAAGCTGGTGGCCATCACCCCGGGCGATCTGGGCAAGGTACTGTTCACCACCGGCGGTTCGGACGCCAATGAAGTCGCGCTCAAGATCGCCCGCGCCGCGACGGGCCGTTTCAAGACTCTGAGCTTCTGGGACGCCTTCCACGGAGCGGGCTTTGGCGCGGCAAGCGTTGGTGGCGAGGCCACTTTCCGCAGCCACATCGCCGGGCCGCTTTTGCCGGGAACCGAGCATGTAGCACCCTTTCACCCCACCCGATGCCCCTATGGGCACACAACGCTTGAAGCCAGCGCGGAAGCCTGCGCCAACATGATCGACTATGTGCTGGAACGCGAAGGCGACATCTGCGCCGTCGTGGCCGAGGCGATGCGTGCCGTGCCCATCGTGCCGCCGCCAGGTTTCTGGAAGCGGGTGCGCGAAATTTGCGACCGGCACGGCGCATTGCTGATCCTGGATGAAATTCCGACCGGGCTGGGCAAGACCGGGCAGATGTTCTCGTTCCAGCATGATGAAATCATCCCCGACATTGTCACCATCGGCAAATCGCTGGGCGGGGGTATCCTGCCAATCGCCGCCTGCATCGCCCGGAAAAATCTGGATGTTTGCGGGGACTTTGCCATTGGGCATTACACGCACGAAAAGAACCCCGTAACCTCTCGGGCCGCTTTGACGACACTTCAAATCATAGAAGACGAGGGCTTGGTCCAGCGCGCGGCTGAGTTGGGCGAATACGCGATGGGGCGCCTGGTCGACGCCCTTCAGAATGTTCCCATCGTCGGTGACATCCGAGGTCGCGGCCTTATGTTCGGTATCGAGATTGTCGAGGATCGTGCCAGCAAGACGCCCGGAAATGCGCGCGCGGAACAGATCTACTATGCCTGTCTCGAAGCGGGGTTGAGCTATAAGATCAGCCAGGGTTGCGTTCTGACCCTGTCGCCGCCGCTGACGATTTCGCAAACTGAACTGGATCGTGCCATCGACATCGTTGTTGCCGCAATCACAGAGGCAAACTGAGCCGACTGGCCATGGCGGCGGGCAAGATCGCCAATTGGTTCGGTAACGGGCGCACTTGGCGCAACCCAATAAGATGCTGCAAAATAGACCGGATTTCCCGTCCTTGTTTGCCGTCGCCCAAGGCTCAAAAGCCATCTGCAGCGGATCGCACACAAACTGCGGTGCAAATACCTGTTTTGAAGCCGGAGTGAAGCATGGCAATTGTCACCTTCCTGATCAGTTTGGCCGGGGCAACCATGCTTCTGCTTTACGCAGTACGCATGGTGCGCACTGGAATCGAACGCAGCTACGGCGCGTCGTTCCAGCGGGTGATGACGCGCCAGCGCAGCTACCTGCATGCCTCGGTGGTTGGGCTGATGATGGCGGTCGTGTTGCAAAGCTCGGCCGCCGTGGCTTTGCTGACGTCCGGGTTTGCCGCCAGTGGGATGCTGAGCTTTCCAGCCGGTCTGGCGATTGTACTGGGTGGCGATCTGGGCTCGGCGTTGATCATTCAGATCCTGTCCTTTCGGTTGGACTGGCTTGTGCCGCTGTTACTGGCAACTGGCGGCTATCTGTTCGTCAAGACCGAAGCCAAGAAAGCACGGCAGCTTGGGCGCATTCTGATGGGCGTGGCATTTATCCTGATCTCGCTGAGGTTCCTGCGCGAGGCGATGGACCCCATCCGGGACAGTGCATTTCTGCCCGCCGTCGCCGATTATCTGGCGCGCGATTACATCACGGCCTTCCTTGTCGGGGGGGCCCTGGCTTTTGTCATGCACTCGTCGGTCGCGGCCATCCTTATGTGCGTGACGCTTGTACAGATCGGCGCAATCCCTTTTGCCGCCGGTATGTCATTGGTTCTTGGCGCGAATTTTGGCTCGGCCTTCATTCCGGTCTGGCTGACCCGGGGAATGCCTGTGACGGCACGACGCATCCCCTACGCAAACCTGGCGCTGCGGGGCAGTTGGGCTTTGGTGACCCTGTTTGTGGCGAACCTGGCCCTGCGAACCGGGCTCTTGGGAGAACCGCAGGGGGGACAGATGCTCGTCAATGTGCATCTTGCATTCAACCTGTCACTGCTGGTTCTGGCGCTTCCGTTTTGCGGGCGCTTGCAGGCACTGTTCGAAACGCTTTTGCCAGACCCCCAAAAAGAACAGAAGCCGCAACCCGCAAGGCCGGTCAGTGCGTTGGACATCAGATGCGTTTCGAGCCCAAACCAAGCGCTGCCGAGCCTGAAGCGGGAACTTCTGCGGATGAGCGATCTTCTCGAGACCATGTTCCGCCCGGTGCTGGAACTGTACCGACACGGTGATAAGGAACAGATCCGGTCTGTTCAGGCGATTGACGAGGAAGTGAACCAGTGCCTCTCGGGTATTCGAACCTTTGTTGCAGCGATACCGGCTGAATTATACGAAAAACAGGATGCCAAAACCGCGCGCGATCTGATGGAGTTCGCTATTCGGCTTGAAACGGCCGGGGATGTTGTTGCCAAACGCCTGACTGTTTTGGCGGGCGAAATGCGCGCCAAGGGTTCAAGTTTCTCGCAAGAGGGCTGGTCGGAACTCGTCCACATGCACGAGAGCATTCTGTCGAATATGAAACTGGCTTCGAATGTGCTTATTTCAGACGATCTGGAAAGCGCGCGGCTGCTGAGCCTTGAAAAAACCGAAATAAAACGGGTGGAACGTGACAGCCGCAAGCGGCACCTGCGCCGATTGCAACATGGGACAACGGAAAGCTTCGAGACCAGCGATATGCATCTGGAGACTTTGCGTGCGTTTCGAGAGTTCAACAGTCACATCGCCTCTGTCGCCTACCCGGTCCTGTACCGCTATGGGCAATTGTTGGAGACGCGATTGATCAAGGAAATTGCCGACGAGCCAAGCGGTCCGTGAGATCGTCTCAACTCGTTTGCCTTTTTGATAGCGGTGTTCGCAAAGTCTGACGGTGGCCTTGCGCTGGTTCCGACCCCGGATACAGATGCGCACCCTTGTCGGTCAGAGCTTGCCTGAACCAATCAACATCCTAGGCTCGAACTCCACCTAGCCAATCGACATTGGCGGGTCCCTCAAAAGGGCCCTTGTCGCGCCACCGCTTTCAGCAGTTTCACAGGGCTATCCTTTATCCATGGGCAGTACCTTCAGCCATTTCGAGCGCCTGGTCGAGGCTGTTTGCCACCTGGTCCACATCTTCCAAGGACAAACAAAGTGGCGGCACCATCCGTAGGCATTGCTGGAAAGGACCGGACTTTGACAGGATGATCCCCTGCGCGCGGCAGGCTTCGAAGACCTCTGCTGTCATCTCCTTGTCAGGCGCTTTGCTGTCCCGGTCTTTCACGAATTCCAGCGCCAGCATAAGTCCCTTGCCGCGAACATCACCGATGGCCTTGTACTTGTCTTTCAAGTCATTAAGCCTTTCCAACAGCGCCGCGCCCACAATACGGGCGTTTTCCTGAAGCCCTTCGTCTCGCATAACGGCCAGAACGGCACGGGCTGCAGCGGCCGAGGTCGGGTTGGCGCCGTAGGTGTGGAACATGAACCTTTCGGCCATTGGCGCCGCAACTTGTTTTTTGGCCACAACCGCTCCGATCGGAAAGCCGTTTCCAAGGCCCTTGGCCATGACAATGATGTCGGGGACAACGCCGTCTGCCTCGAACCCCCAGAAGTTTTCGCCGGTGCGGCCAAAGCCTGACTGAACTTCATCGGCAATGTAAAGCCCCCCTGCCGCGCGCACGCGATCTGCTGCGCCGGACATATAGCCCGGCGGCATTTCGATGATGCCGCCATAGCCCTGCACGCTTTCCACAAAGATGCCCGCCACCTGACCGGATGTCGCTGTGGCGATGGTGCGGTCGATCTCTTCCAGATACGGCTGGGTACCTGGCCCGAAGATGCCGCGATACTGGTTGGGTTCGGGAACGAAGGCGACGTTGCCGGGCATGCCCGGGTGGCGCCACCCGGCAATACCTGTGATCGACTGCGCTGCGGCAGTGGGCCCATGATAAGCAGTGCGCAACGCCAGCAGGTCCAGATTGCCGGTATAGGTACGCGCCATGGTCATCGCCAGATCAATCGCCTCGGACCCGGAGTTGGTCAGATGCACCACCCAGTCATGGCCCTTGGGCATGGTCGCGGCCAGTTCCTCGGCCAGATGTGCGGGTGTCGGGTGGTAGAACATTGTCGTGCAGTGGGTCAGTTCCTGCGCCTGCGCGCTTGCTGCTGCCACCACGCGTGGGTGCGAGTGCCCGACCGAGATACAGACATTCATCCCCAACAAGTCCGTATATTTCCGCCCGTCCGTGTCCCACAGGTATTGGCCCTGGCCTTTTTTGAACACAATGGGCTCGCGGAAGGGCGTGAACCGCGTCAGCGAAGCGGCATAGTACCGGTCCCGTCGCGCGGCGGCATTCGAGAAGTCCCAGTCGGTGTGAAGGGGGTGGTCAGTCATTTGGAACCTCCGGTTTTCAGTCGATGGTTATTGGGGTCAAAGGGGGCTTCCGGCAGGATGGTCGCGGCACGGTGCTGACCCAGGATCGAGATGGTCAGCCCCTCGCGCGCGGTCGGGTCACGCAGGTAGGCCAAGGCAAGAACCTTGCCGGTGCGATGACCATAGGCCCCCGAGGTGGCGATCCCTACCGGCACCCCGTCCTTCCATATCGTGTGCGCGTAGAACGGATCGACCTGACCGGCTTCGACATCCAGCAGCACCATGTCCCACGCGTCGTCGCGGGCCAGCTTGGTGCGCAGGTCGTTGCGGACAAAAGGGGTCAGCCCAGCCTCAAGAGGGCTGCGCTCGGTCGTCAGGTCACTGCCCCAGCCACGATAACCCTTTTCGAGACGCATGGAATTTGCGGCATAGGCCCCGTAGAAGCCAAGGCCAAGAGGTTTCGCAGTTTCCTCAAGCAATACGAAGAGCCTTGCCGCGTGCTTATTGGCGACATGCAACTCCCAACCGCATTCGCCCAGATAGGACACACGCAGGGCGCGCAGGGGGATGCCCGCCACGTGGGTCTCGCGCGCGGTCAGCCAGGGCATATCGACCAATTCGGGTAGAGCGTCAGTAGACTTGGGTCCCATGACACCGATGACCGCCAGATCCTCGGAGACGTTTCGAACCATGACGTCAAAACCTTCGGCGACATGTGTCAGCAGATCAAAATCGATCTGCTCGGCCGCCGCGGCACTGGTAAGGTAGGCATGGTCTTCGGTCAGGCGCGTGATGGTGAACTCCGACAATACACCATCTGTCGGCGTCAACGCGTGGGTCAGGCCAATGCGGCCCGGCGCGGGTGCGCGGTTTGCGCCCAGCGCCTCCAGAAACCGGACAACATCCGGGCCGGTGACGTCGAATTTCGAGAAAACCGACAAATCTGCCATCGCAACGCGGTTATGCGCGGCGTCGACCTCTCGCGCCACATGTTCGAACCAATTGGCGCGGCGGAAGGTTTCATCGGCCACAGCCCCGGGCATGTCCGAAAACCAGTTCGGTCGCTCCCAACCATGGGCCGCCCCCATTACCGCGCCGCGCTGAACCATCAGGTCGTGCAGCGGAGACAGGCGCAAGCCGCGCCCGGCGGGGCGTTCCTCGTGAGGGTAGTGCACACCGAATTGCAGACCGAAACATTCGATGGCCTTGGCCACGCGATAGTCACGATCCGCCCAGACGCCAAAGCGTCGGCTGTCCACTGCCAGCGCATCCATTGGGGGCGCGCCATGGGTCATCCAGTGGGCGAGGAACCAGCCTGCGCCGCCGCCCTCCATCACGCCCATGGACGAGCCGGTAAGCAGCCAGGCATTCTCCAAGCCATGCGCAGGCCCGATCAGGGGGTTGGCGTCCGGTGTGAATGTAATGGGGCCGTTGATCACCGATTTCACGCCACCCGTTTCCAGCGCCGGAATACGGTCCATCGCGGCCATGATGATGTGTTCGACACTGTCCAGATCCGGCGGCATCAGGTCCGCGCCGAAATCCGGCGGTATACCGTCGACTGACCAAACCTTGGCGTCCTTTTCATACGGCCCAAGGATCAACCCGTCGCGTTCCTGTCTGACGTACCAGCTTTCCTCGGGGTCTCGAATGATCGGCAACTCGGGCAAGCCCTCCTTTATCCGGGACGACACGGCGTCGACCGTGTCTGTCACCAGATATTGGTGCAGCACAGGAACCGAGGGGATGTTGAGCCCCATCATGCGGCCAACCTCCCAGCCCCAAGTGCCTGCGGCGTTGACCACGTGGACAGTCTCGATCGTCTCTTTCTCGGTTTCGATCCACCAATGATCCTGCTGGTGCTTAACCGCGATGACCGCGCAATTGCGCAGGATCCGGGCACCGCCACGCCGGGCGACCTCGGCCATCGCGTGGGTTGCAAGCGTTGGGTCCACGTGGCCGTCATCGGGTTCGTAAATTCCACCGATCAACCCATCCAGTTTTGCCAGGGGGAACAGTTCGGCGATCCGTTCCGGTGTCAGCACCTCCAGCGGGTAGCCGGTGAACTCGGACAGGCCGGCCACGTGGCGGAACTCGTCCATCCGGTCGGGGTTGCGCGTGATCCGCATCGCACCCGAGCGATGAAACCCACAATCGCGCCCGGTTTCCTGCGGTAAAATATCCCGGTAAAGCCGGACAGAAGTTGCACGCAGTTCCTGAATCGTGGGATTGTGCGCGAAATGGGTGCAGAGCCCGGCCGCATGCCAGGTCGACCCATGGGTCAGGTCGTTCTTCTCGACCAGAAAAACGTCGGACCAACCCGCCTTGACCAGATGATACATCAGCGAGACGCCCATGGCCCCACCGCCGATGATCGTTACCTGCGCCTTGATCATGCGCGCATCCTTTCGCCTGAGGGATCAAAGGGCGGGCGGCGCAGGGGCTGCGCGGGATAGTCCTGCCCGGCGACCCGAATTGTGAAAATTCGGCCGCATGTCTCGTCCAATGTCTCGCCCAGCCGGACCGATACCATGGCAAAACACAGGTTCAGCCCCGTTCGTAGCCCGCGTCCACCCGAAGTTGTCAACCCGACATAGGTGCCGTCCTCGAACACCGGTTCGTCATGCAGCAACAGGGCCGCGCCCTGAACCTGCAGCAGGACAAGACGTCGATGCAGCCCCTGGTGTTTTTGCTGTTCCAACACCGCTTTACCCACAAACTCTTTGGACCAATAGATGGTGAACCCCAGACCGGCTTCAAGCGGAGTGATCTCGGGGCCAAGCTCATGCCCCCAATGTTTGAAACCCTTTTCCAATCGGCATGCATCCACGGCGTAATGACCCAATGGGGTTGCATCTGCGTTTCGCAACGCATCGAACAGCTTGGGGGCATACGCATTGGACACTGTCAGTTCCCAGCCCAGCTCTCCGACAAAACTGACGCGGGTCGCACGGCATGAAGTGCCCGCCAATTCGGCGGTGGCGGCGTGGCCAAAGGGTATCTCGGGAAGGTCTCCCAGGCTTTGCAGAACAGACCGGCTGCCTGCCCCCATCACACCGATGGTGCAGAGCGCCTCGGTCAAGTCCTGAACCATGACGTCGCCCTTCAGGTGGCGGCGCAGAAACGTCAGGTCGCGTCTGCGTGTGGCCGCGCCCGAGGTCAGGTGAAACGCATCCCCGCGCAGCCGCGTGATGGTCACGTCCATCTCGATGCCGCCGCGCGCATTGAGTATCTGGGTGTAGACAGCCCGACCGAAAGGCACGTCCATCTGCGCGGTGGTGAGGCGATTCAGCGCCACCAGAGCCTCCGGGCCGGTGATTTCCAGTTTGGTAAACGGGCTCAACTCGATCAGGGCGGTGCCATGACCCATGACAGCCGCTTCCGCCTCGGCCAGAGGCCACCACCCCTGATCGGCTATGAAATAATCCTGTGCCGGGCCGTAATACAGCCCGCGTTCCCAACCTGCTGTAAGCCCGAAATGTGCCCCGGCCCCAGCCCAGCGGTCGTGCAAGGGGGTGGTCCGCAAGCCCCGCCCAGCTTGGGGCTGCTTATACGGCCAGTGCAAGGCAAAGAGATCCGCGACAGCCTCTTCAATGCGTTGTGCCATGTGCCCGGCAGTCGCCGTAGCGGGGTCGACCCGGGCCACATCGACCTCCCACATATCCATGGAGGGGTGGCCGTCGATCACCCAATCCGCCAGTGCCCGTCCAATTCCTGCCGAAGACATCACCCCGACCGAATTCATGCCAGCGGCCACAAACAGGCCATCAACCGAGGTCTCACCTACAAGTGGCCGGGTGTCCGCCGTAAAGCTTTCGGGGCCATTCATGAAATGCTGGATGCCCACGGTTTCAAGGCTGGGGCACAGCTCCAACGCGGCCTCCATGAAGGGGGTGAACTGGTCCCAATCTTCGGTCATCTCAAGAAAAGGGCGGTCGCCTTCGGGGCCATAGGCGTCCCAGCATTTGGCGTTGGGTTCAAAGCCGCCGATCACCAGTTTGCCCGCGTCGCCCTTAATGTAGATGCCCCGGTCCAGATCCCTGATCACCGGAAATGGGTTTGGCAGGCCGGCCATGGGTTCAGTGACCACATACATGTGTTCGACCGCCTGTAACGGCAGCGCCACGCCCACGCTGGCCGCCAACTCGCGTGACCAGGCACCGGTGGCGATGACCACCTGATCTGCGTCCAGTTCGGTTCCATCGGTCAGGGTTACGCCAATGATTCGAGTGCCCGACTTGCGGAGGGCCTGAACACCGGTGTGCTCATGGATCTTTACACCACTGTCGCGCGCACCTTTGGCATAAGCCATGCACAAATCGACCGGGTTCACATTGGCATCTTCAGGCACAAACAGGGCGCCGACGTGACTGCTCAGATCAAGCTGCGTCAGGGGTACGTCCGAGGCCGAGACCATGCGCGGGCTCAATCCCAGCGTCTGACCCAGATCCGCAATCCGGTGCAACTCGTCCAGACGAGCGGGATCGCGTGCCAGCCAGTAACCTGAGGTCTGGCGGTAGCCGGTCGACATTCCGGTTTCGGCCTCAAGAGCTGGAAAAACCTCGAGTGCGGCCATCGCCAACCGCGTCATGTTTGGAGTTGCCCGCAAGGGACCAACGATCCCGGCCGCGTGCCACGACGTGCCCGAGGTCAGTTGGTTTCGCTCCAAGACGGTGACATCTTCAGCACCGCGCTTGGCCAGATGGTAGGCCAGGCTGAGACCAATCGCGCCGCCCCCGATGATCAGGATACGGGTCATGCTGCCCTCCATTGACGCGACAAAGGCACCGAACTTAGGGTCGGCGCATGACGATACATGCGTTGTGGTGCCATCCCCGCTCGGTTTCGACCGCTTTTGAACGTGTCATGCGCGAGCGCGGTGATCTGACCGTTCTGCACGAGCCGTTCATGTACCATCACTATCTGACCACCAAAGACCGGCTGTTTCCGGGTTTCACGCCCGAACCCGGGCACCCTGCGACATACGACGATATTCGGGCCATGATCCGCGCAAAGGCCGCAACCAACCCCTTGTTCTTCAAGGATATGGCTTACTATGTCACCGAAGCCTTGCCGCTGGATCCCGAATTTACTCATCAGATGAGCCACGCATTTTTGCTGCGCGACCCGGCCGAAGCGGCGCTGTCTTATGCTAAACGGGATCCCGAATTCACCCGATTGGAACTGGGACATGAAGCCCAGTACCGACTGTACACCGCGCTGAAAGAGCTGGGACATGACCCTTTGGTCATCACCGCTGATCAACTGCGCCGCGATCCGCAAGCGACGCTGCGCCGATATTGGGCGCATGTCGGGCTGCCCTATCTCGCGCATGCGTTTTCCTGGGACAGCAGTGTACCGGATGGCTGGCAATCGGTGCAAAGCTGGCATAGCGAAGTACTGCAAAGCGGCGCGATCCAGGCGCCCGTGGTCACGGACGTGCGGGCGGAACTGGATGCGCTTGGCGAGCCATATGCCGACCACGTGGCGCATCACCTGCCGTACTACACTCAGATGCGTGAAATCGCCGAAACCCAAGCTCATCAGAAATAGTCCCGATCGGGTTTCTCGGCCTTTCGCCGTGCGATATAGTCCTGCAATTCCGTGTCAATGTCTGGATCCAGACCAGGATCTTCATATGCGTCAAGCTGCTCTTTCCAAATTGCATTGGCGCGGGTTGCGGCATCCTTCTCTCCCGCCGCGTGCCATTGTTCGAACGAATTGTCATCCGGGGTCCAGGGCCGGAACAGAGCGGACATGAAATTGGCCTGCGTGTGTTCGGACCCGAGGAAATGCCGACCAGGGCCTGTCGCCGCGATCGCCTCCATCGCCTGGGCATTCTCGCTCATGTCAATGCCTTCGAAGAAACGCCCGATCTTGCCGCACAGATCGTGATCCAGGATCGTTTTTTCGAACGAGGTCACCAACCCGCCCTCCAGCCAACCGGTGGCGTGGTTGATCAGGTTCGCGCCCGCGAACATCGACATCATCAGACCCCAGGTAGCCTCTTGCTGGCTCTGGGCGTCCGGGACTTTTGATGCGCTGAGCGTACCAACCGTGTGCAAGGGTACATTCAGCCTGCGGGCAAGCTGTCCGGCCGCCAATACCATCAACCCGGCCTCGGGTGTGCCAAAGGTGGGTGCGCCGGACTTCATCGACATGGTCGAGGCGAAACTGCCCATCATGCAGGGTGCCCCAGGGTTTACCAATTGGGTCAAAGTCATTGCAGCCATGGTTTCAGCCAACACCTGAGCCAACGTCCCTGCCACAGTGGACGGCGACATGGCCCCGGTCAGAACCCAAGGCGTGCAGGCAACCGGCTGCCCGGCGCGAGCATAGGTCTTCAATGCACCCGACATATGGCTGTCCATCACAAGGGGCGCGTTGGTGTTTGACACGCAATAGAGGACGGCGTTTTCGGCCACAAAATCCTCACCGAAAACGATCCGCGCCATGTCGATCGCGTGGCCTGCCCGCTCGGCCCCGATAAAGGCCCCCATGAAGGCCCGATCAGAATAGCGAATGTGGCCATATAGCATATCGAGGTGGCGTTTGTTGGCTGGCAGGTCCACCGGCTCGCACACCACACCACCCGAGTGGTGAAGCCACGGCAGGCTATGATGCAGCTTGATCAGATCGATGAAATCCTGATGCGATGCATAGCGACGACCGCGATCCAGATCGTGCACAAAAGGCGGCCCCCAAGCCGGACAAAGCACACTGGCTTCTCCGCCAAGCTGAACGCTGTTGGCCGGATTGCGGGCATGTTGCGTGAACTGCGCGGGCGCGGTTGCAGTGATCATTTTTCGACAAAAGCCGGGTGCGAACCGCACGTGCGTTCCGTTTACGTCACAGCCTGCATCTGCAAAGATCTTCAGAATCTCCGGGTCATCCTGAAACTCCATCCCGGTTTCGGCTAGGATGGTGTCCGCATTGGCCTCGATCTGCTCCAGCCCCGTCTCGCTGAGCACATTGAAGGTCGAGAGCTTTCGCAGAATAAACGGCGCACGCATCTCGGCAGAGGTGCGAATTTCCGCCGCCCTGCGACGGCGGGATGGGCGCGAACGTGTCATGGCAAAACTGTTGACCCGGCGCTTGACGGAAACCAAGAAAATCCCAACAGTATAATCATCATTTATACTAAGGATGAGCTATGCTGGATCGTCGCAAACTGTCGCCAAGCCTGATGCGCTCACTCGAAATCTTCGTCGCCGTTGCGGAAACAGGTCAAATGCGGGCGGGCGCGAAGCTGCTCAATCTCTCGCAGCCGGCGGCATCCCAGCACATCACCGCGTTGGAAAAGGCCTTTGGCACCCTGCTTCTGGATCGCAGTACACGTCCGGCCCGGCTGACCTACGCGGGCGTGCGCCTGCACAGCAAAGCGCAGAAGATTCTGGATGCGTTTTCCGACATGGAAACCGAATTGCGCCACGTCGGCCAGAAATCCCTGACCCTCCTTCGGGTCGGCATTCAGGCCTCTATCGCCACGACCCTGACGCCTTCATTGATTGACCTGGCCCAACGTGTGTTCAACGTCGAAGATATCACCTTGCATGCCGGGCAAAGCGGAAACCACGAGCATTTGCTGAGGACCAAGCAAGCGGATCTGGCAATCACCTCAAATCCTTTTCTGGACATGGATGGCCTTGAGCGGCACCACGTTCTGACCGAAAGATACCTTCTGGTTCTGCCCGAAACATATGATGGCCCGACAGATAGCCTTGAGGCGATCCAGACGCGGCTGCCCTTGGTTCGGTTCGGAGATACAACAAACGCCGGCCGCCAAATTGCACAACACCTGCGCCGTTTGCGTTTTGAACCCGACAAGGTCATTCAGGCGGACCGTTCAAGCATGGTTACGTCCTGTGTTTCTGCCGGACAGGGGTTCAGCCTTTTGACACCAACGTTGCTGATTGATGGATTGGTGGAGAACATGAGCTTGCGATTGAAAGAGCTTCCGGTCTCCGGCCTCTCGCGCACCCTGACAGTTGTCGCCAGAAAAGAAGAGCTTCAGAGTTTTCCAAAAGCGCTTGCTGAGATGTCCAAACAGAAGCTGACACAGCAAATTGCCAAGCATATGGGAGATGTCGGAACAACAAACGTGGAATATGACTTGGCCGAAAACTTGGTAAATAACTGAACGAGGCCGGGCTTCCGTCGGCGAACTATTGACGGCTCCAGACGATTTCAGCGGACATTCTGGGCAGCGATCTTGTGCAGGAAGACAGAAAGCTTCTTGTTTGAGCACTTATCTTAAGCGCGGTCATAGCGGTTCACTTCGAGGACGGGCACGCCCAAGATGGTATGGAGGAGATCGGACCACGAAAACTTCAGACCGCCTTTCCTTGGGTAAAATGCGCGTTGAAACGAACCGAACGCGATACCCCAAACAAATGACCAATAATGGGAATCTAGAATCTCCTTTGTAAAAGCCGCTATATGTGCAAGCATAATGCCGTAGGTTAATTGGATTGTACCATGGTTGAAACACACGGCGGTGGGTTTCATTATGTGCCCGATCAAAAACAACCGCCGCAAAAAATAGAAAACACGTCCTGGCGTTTCTTCGAAAGTCTCGAGGATAGACGCAACAAGCTTGCCCTTGAGCTTGATGATTCCGGACGAGCCACGCCCAGATTAACGACGGTCGACAAACTTCAAAAATTCCTGGAACGACACAAAAGCGGCAATGCAGTCCCACTCGGCGGACAGAGCGTCGACGATACATTTAGCCAAGCTGGATTGGAAAAGATAAAATACTACAGCCAGCTAATACCAGATAGTACAAGCGCAACAACGAGACCGGATGAGGATACGCTCAAGGCATTGGCCAATGCTATGTTGGATGAAAGTGACCCAATCTCCAAAATACCTGCCGCCTACACCTACTTTGGTCAGTTGTTGGCTCACGATCTGACACACATGAGGAAGGAAAAAAACCAAAAAACAGAGGGATTTTGGGTAAATGCAAGCAATCATGCACTAACTTTCGATTCACTGTTTGGTACGCTTCCCGCGCAAGAGCAGAGTTCATCTGAATGGAAATGTGAGGCGGGAGCATGTTTGGGGCAACACAAAGACATTCCGGAACAAGTTGAACCTTCATTTGACCTGCCCCGAGATATTCACAACGGTCAACCTAGGTGTGTTGACCCCCGTGCTGACAGCAATCTCGCATTGGCCCAAATGCATGTGCTGCTGGTTCGATTTCATCAAAAACTCGCCAGGTCATTGCACCTGAATGAACAGGAAGCAATCCTGTCAACCAAGCACCATATTCAAGCCGTCGTACTAACTGACTACTTGCCACGAATTATACCTGACAACATTTACGAATCGATCATGACTAAAGGGCGTCGCGTTGTCGCCAAAAACGGCGTCAAAAACTTCCACATACCGCTGGAATTCGCAATGGCTGTGTTTCGATTTGGGCATAGCATGGTTCGCGGTGTTTATGACCCGTGGGGTTTGTCTTGGCCAATAAATGCCAGCATCCAATATCCCGAAGAAGCGGCCTCTTTAAGCACGCTCTTTCATTACACGCACCTAGGTGAACTTAAATCTGGCCACCTGGATTGGGCTTGGGGGCAATTGTGGTATCACTTTGCCGGCTTGGAGTTGAAGGGCAAGGAAGACAAAGTAATCTCTGCTGCTCCGATCTCTACGAGAATTAACCGAGAGCTTTACAGATTAAATAGGGAAAACTTTCCAGACTTGGATGTCGACACGGAGCATTTCAGCCTTCCATTACAAACACTTATGCGGGGCGTGTCTTTTGGCCTTCCTAGCGGCCAAGAACTTGCCGAGCTTGTTTGCGCGGGTAACACATTCGATATCGGAAGCTTCCTAAAAGAAAACCCTAGATATTCGAGTATTCCAAATTTCGGCGTTCTTCAAAATAATACACCTTTGTGGTTCTACACTTTGGCAGAAGCAGAAGCTATTGGGAACGGAAAACTGGGACCTATCGCAGCAAGAATTGTGATGGAAACCATACACGCGGCACTTGAATGCGATCCGGATGGAATTTTAGGCGTTTCTGAAAATAATGTCAGCAGCTTAGATTTCAAATCTCTAATTAGAAAAAAGGTGGAATCAAATCCACACTTTACACTGCCAGATATTGTCAAGTTCACCTATTCACTAAATTAGAGAAAAATGAGGAGGAATAAATGACTCACGTGATTGTAAAAAAAGGCGGAGACACAAAACTCGGTATGGTGGACGCCGGAGAGCATATCAATCATTGGATGATTACTCACGGTGCCGGAGGAGCAAACGGCTACAAAGACTTCTTCGACGACCTTTGGACAAATGTCGAAGGATCCGATGGGCGTCAGTTTTTTGTCAAAGACTCGGGCGACAAATTACTCAGTAAAGTAGGTAATAAATATGAATACCCCGGTGGAGAACTAAAACCGAAGCCCGAAAAAGATTTTGGCAATGGGAACACAAAACAGATGACTGTTCCTATTCCTGAAAAGAATCCTGATTTAGTGAACTCATATGTTGGGACTATTGCTAATCATGTTGCCCAGCTTTCGGGGGCTGGCGCAGCCACTGATGAAGCCAAACAATATCTTCTGGCAGCAATTTTCCTGAACCGCTGTCAATAAGCCGCCAATCGTGCCGCCTGAATTGCATCGCCAAGCTTTTGCTGGTCGGATAGCTCTTTGATCGGGAAGGCCTGGGTGAACCACGTGGCGACCCGTTCTGGCGTCGCCTCATCTTGTGCCGTCCAATGTTCCGAAACCTTTTGCCAAAAGGCCTGGAATGCACGTCCAGCTCTATCCATGTCACCCCTTCTGGCATGGACAGCAGCCAGCCAGCCTTGTGTGTCCGGGATACTGTCGCCCCCCAACTCGGCGGCCCGCAGGGCGTCTTCCAGTCTGTCGAGGAAGAAATACGTTGAGGCGTGGTAGGCCCAACACCAGGACGGCAATAATTCGGACAAGGCTTCGCATTGTGTCAGGGTCGATTTGGCTTTGTCATAGTCGCCGAACCAGGCGAAGCCCATGGCACAACTGGCCAACGTGGCTGGACTTGAGGGGTTGAGTTTGGCAGCCAGTTCCAGGTGCATCGATGCCCGTGTAAAAGCGCCGTTCATTGCGGCCGTCCAGGCGACCGTTCGCTGAACCCTGGCATCGAGCGGGTCGATGGCAACGGCACGTGCGGCAAAACTGTCCGCCTCTTCTATTTCACTTTGATCGCGTACCCGGCCGGGCCAGATCACATGCTGAATGTTCGAAATCGAGGCAATACGATACAAAGACGGTGCGTGGTCAGGGTGGTTTCTTAATATTTCACGAAAAATCGCATCTGCGTTTTCCGCCCCGGTTGCGGTCCACTCCATCAGCGCACGATCGGCGCGCAACCACATGTCCGTGACGTCTTTGCCTCCGGCGGACGTACCGAGTGTCGAAGAAATTCGGTCGAGTGAAATGTAACTTCTTACTTTGGCAGCAATTGATCGGAGAACTTCGTGCTGTACATCGTGCCAGTTCTCTGAGGACAAGCAAAACTCCTCGGACCATATCACCCTGCTGTTTTCGGCCTCTTTCAGGATAAGAGCCATCATGGGCTGGTCTCCGGACATGTGGCGCCGTCCCTCGACATCGTAAATCATGTTTCCCGACGCTCTCGTTGAGTCCGATAAACTTGCCGACCCATCCAAAACCGACCAGTCGCGGAAACGGGAGAGGTTGGCAATTAGCTCGTCTCGAAATGAAGAGACTTCCCAAGCAGTTGAATCCACGCATTCGTCTTGGAATGTGTGTACGACTATCTTAAGTCCGATATTTGACGGAATGTCGCTTGTGCGTGGCTGTTCCGGTGCCGGTGCTTTCCCTCGTATCGCCTGTATCAACTGCCGAATGCGCTTACCCGGCGAGATCCCGTAATGCTCGAACAGGAACTTTTTGAGCCTTTTGAATTCCTCGAGCGCTCCACCCCGGTCTTCGTGTTCCAGTCGGCATTCGATCTTCGCAAGTGACGCGCTTTCGTGCCCAGGCTCCTGTAACAGGATGATCTGGGCAACTTGCTCTCGCTGCTCGTTTCCGGGATCGGTGCGCTCAAGAAAACGCTCCATTTCACTCAGCAGCAACCATTTCCAGCGCTCGCGTGTAATCCTGAGCCAGCTGTCGAGGAGTGGGGTAATATCGTCCAGACCTGCAAGGATTTCCTGCGGCCAGTTGGCCTCCAGGATCAATCTTTCCGGAACCTTGTTTTGCCTTAGATCGCCAAGCATTCCCCCAAGGTCCGTGCGATCCAGTTCCACATCAAGATGGATCAACGCGCTATCGGGAAAAACCTGAACATCAAGACCAGTTTCGCTTTCCGCCAGCTCAGTGAGCGCGGCACTGACGACTTCCTTACCGCCAAACAGCGTTTCGATGCGTTCGATCGTCTCGTAGCCGCCCGAATTCAACGCAAGATATGCCAGAATACCGCGCGCCCTGGTCCCTAGCGGTTTCGATGTCGCGGCGGGGTCGGCACCGTCCGTTCCGATGAGATTGAGGCCGGTGAACCGGTGCAAATCAGTCAAACGATTGCGTTGCAACGGGTCCAGAACACGATACGCCGGGACGCGGGCTGTGATGTTCTTGAGCTTCGGAACGCCAATGGATTCAAACTGAAGGCTGCTCTTGTCCGATAGTGTGGAAAAAACGTCCTTCGATATTATGCATTCGCCGGGTTCTGCGATACTTTGAAGACGGGACGCAATATTGACGGTCTGCCCGAAGACGTCCCCATTTTTGAACCTTACTTCCCCAATATGAATTCCGACACGGAACAAGAACGGTTCAGCTTCCTCAACCTGCTGTTTGTCAACTATCCGGTGAAGTTCCAGCCCAAAATCAACAGCACATTCCACGTCTGAGAAGTACAGCAACGCGCCATCGCCCATTGTCTTGACCAACTCACCGCGAAATCGGCGCGCTATAATACGGATCGCATCGAAGCAGTTTGACATGAAGTCCAGTGTCTTGGCTTCGTTTTCAGCGACGCGACGGCTGTAGGACACCATGTCCAGGAAAAGTATGGACACATCCGCAGAGGCGCTGTTCGACGAGGTCAAAACAACAGGCGTTATGCGTTCAATCTGTTCCATTATGGCAGAAACACTACGGATTCTTTACAATTAGCCTCATGAGTATAGATGAACTTTCAAAGTATTTCGATGAAGTTCGCGTTTCGCCGGATGGCTGGCCGGCCTATTGCAATCTGGTCCACCCCAACGAAACATCACTGAACGCTTTTCCGCTTTGGCCTGAATCCGCGTTACTGGGTGCCGGGCGCGTGGGCTCTGGCAGGGGATTGACGCACGGACTTTCGATAGAAAGCGGGGTCGGGTCGGCAATCGAACTGGCAAGCGCATGCCGGTGGCCTGATCTGGTAACTGCGCATGCCAGGGAAGATCAGCTTTCCGACGAGGTTTGGAATCCCCGCATGCTTTGCGGGTTTTCTGAAACTCAGTTGTCGCGCCCTGACAAATTCAACGCGAACTATTCCGGTGTCGATGAAATCCTTGATGCCCAATCCGAGGAAATTGATTGGATACAGGGCGTGGGATTGCAAGGCCAACCAATCTGGCTTCCGGCAGACTCGGTTTTCATCAATGACGAGTCCACACAGGTGTTTTCCAGAACAGACACAAACGGTTGTGCGGCAGGACAAACCGACGACCAAGCAAGAAGTGCTGCCTTGTTCGAATTGATAGAACGCGATGCGACCGGGCGATGGTGGTACGGTTGCCGGTCGCGGCCCACAATAGAAGCGCGCCTGCTGGGAAGTGAAGTTGAAGCATTTATCGAGCGCTGTAAAAGCCACGACATGGTTCCGACGCTTGTGAACATAACCACAGACTTGGAAGTTCCCAGCGTGGCCGCGACGGGTGTCAGCGCCCGGGGGCATATCGCATTTGGTTTTGCTTCGGCACCAACGTATCGACATGCTGCGCTCAGCGCGCTGTGCGAGATGGCGCAAATGTTTCTGGTGATAAAGAACGGCGCACAGGAAGCGCACAGACGACCGGGATTGGCGCGCTGGTTATCCGAGGTTTCTATCGACACGCCCCCTATATCATCTGCATCGCCGGCCCCGTCGCCCTTGCCTAACGAACCACGAAGCATTGGAAACAGGCTGTCTGCCGCGGGGATCCGCGTTGCGTTTGTCGACCTGACCAGGCCGGAATTCAACCTGCCTGTCTGGCGAGCCATTTCGCCCGACTTGTGCCACTGGAAACCCCGCTTTGGAATTCCGCGCCTGATGCAAGCCGACGCATTGGACCTCTCCCCGATCGCCAAGACCCCGAACAAGGTCGTCCTGCGGTTGTGAGCGGTACAGGCCTGTCTTGCGAGAATGTCCTACCCATCTGGCACGGCTACCTTACGTCACGGACCCGTCAGGAAGGACCATCCTTGTGTACGGTTTGTCTTGACGTGCTGGGCTCGTAGATTGAAAAGTAACGATATTTCATCGTCATACAATTTATGACAGTCGACAGAACTGGCGCGAACAGGGGGTTTGAGAATGTCATTGAAACTGGAAGAAGTATGCAGCGGACTGGGGTTTCCGGAAGGTCCCGTGGCAATGAACGACGGATCGGTTCTGTTCGTCGACATCAAGGAACAGACGTTGGTTCGACTGGGCACGGATGGCAAAGTTGCCAAGGTTGCCGAAATTCCAGGCGGACCAAACGGCGTTGCGATCGGACCTGATGGGGCCGCATATGTCTGCAACAACGGAGGCGTATACAGTTTCGTTCCATTTGGTCCTGACCAGATCACGGTTCCCGCTCCCATTCGTCCGCACTATCAGGGCGGGTCGGTTCACCGCGTTGATCTGGAAACCGGTGCCGTCACGCAATTGTTCGATTCCTACGAAGGAAAGCGGCTGATCGCCCCGGACGACATCGTCTTTGATGATTCTGGCGGCTTCTGGTTCACCGATACCGGGATCGAGGATGAAGAGTCGACGCGTTATGGCGGACTGTACTATGCCTCAATCGACGGAAAAACCCTGATCAAAGCGGCGACAATCCCAATGCCAAACGGGGTCGGACTGTCGCCAGACGGCAAGACGGTCTATGTCTCGGACACCGTATTCGGCAGGCTTTGGGCGATGGAAATCACTGGACCGGGGCAAGTCAAAGCGGGACCGATTCCCGGCATGCCCGGCAATGTCGTGCAAACCTTGCCCGGATATCAGTGGCTGGACAGTCTGAGGGTGGAAGAAGACGGGCGCGTTTGCGTCGGCACGATTTTCAATGGTGGCATTACGGTGTTCAACCTTGACGGGACAACCGAGCATGTCCCGGTGCCGGATCTGTTTACAACCAACATGTGCTTTGGGGGGTCGGATATGCGTGATCTGTGGATCACGGCGTCCAGCACCGGCAAGATCTACAAAACCAGATGGCCGCGCCCAGGGCTGAAACTGGCCTTCACTGCCTGAAGGTTTCGCACGAAATCTGACCTACGCGTGCCGAGCACAACCCACGGTGGCATTTCCCGTGACATTTTGGCTGCCAGCCACGCTTGCCTTAACGGCAAGGTGATGCCTAATGCTGGCGAGAGATGCCAAGGTGTTGTAAACATTCTGTCAAAATGGGGGATGTCAGCAACATAAGAACGCGTCGACCGGTTGATCTGGGGGAACGGCGCCAGGTCTGCGTACTGTTCGCGGACATGGTCGGCTATACCCAAATCGTTGCTGAACTGGGCGAAGAAAAAGCGCTGGAGTTTGTTCGGCTGGTTTACGACATGCTGGTGAAAGGCGTCGAAGAGCATGGCGGCACAGCGCGCGAATTCGCGGGCGACAGCATCATGGCCCTGTTCGGAATCCCTGACGCGCTGGAAGATCCAGCGCTGCGGGCCTGTCGGGCGGCCAAAACGATCCATGCCTCGTTTTATGCCGAGGCTGACAGTATCGAGGCCCGGTTCGGCGTTCGCCCCCACATGCGCGTTGGTATCAGTTCCGGCAACGTCCTGATGGCGGCCGTTCAGGGCGACGATGGCCCAACGACCGCGGTGGGCAGTACGGTAAATCTGGCGGCACGGTTGGAAAACCTCGCCCCGCCCGGCGGCACCTTGCTGTGCGATACAACGCGGGGGCTGGTCGAATGGGTGACAGAGCTCAGCTTTTTCGGCGAACAAGAGGTCAAGGGGTTCTCGGCTCCGCAAAAGCTCTGGGAACTGCAGGGCATTCACGATGATGCCACCCGGTTCGACGCCTCAATGGCCAAGGGTCTCAGTAGCTATGTCGGTCGCACCAACGAGTTGAATGTGATGTCAGCGGCGCTGGCGCGGACGGAAGGCAGGCTTCAGGCGATCGATCTGGTTGCCGAGCCGGGGCTTGGCAAAACCCGCCTTGTGTTCGAGTTCCTGCAACGGATCGGCAGCGAGGGTGCGACGGTTCTGACGGGATACTGCTTTGCCGACGGCCAACATGTTCCGTTTCTGCCAATTCTGGAAATTGTCCGAAAGGCTTTCCTGATCAGCGACGGCGATGATCCCGTCAAAGTCGCCAACAAGTTGGAAGCGGGTCTCAGGATCTGGGATCAGTATAGCGATGAACACCTGGGACTTCTTCTGAACCTGTTGGGCCTCACGCCGCCTGCCGGATCGCTGGATGGACTGGACGGCGTTCTGATCGGATTGCGCACGCGAGAACTGCTTCCATTGTTGTTGAAGGCACGCTGCGAAAAAGAGCAGGTGATCCTTCTGATCGAAGACACCCATTGGATGGACAGCGCGACCGAGGATCTTCTGCGTGCTCTGATCCTTCGGGACGACCTGAAGAATCTACTGCTCATCCAGACACGCAGGCCGGAATACACGCCGCCATGGCTGGACGAAGTGTCCGTTACGACGGTTGCCCTGAAACCTCTGGATACCGAAGATTTCGCTCAACTGGCGCGACACCGGCTAGGTGTCGATGTTCTGCCGGACGGCTTTGCCGCGCAACTGGTGGAACGGGCCGGAGGAAACCCGTTGTTTGGCGAAGAGATCCTGGGCTTTCTGCTGGATCAGGGTTCGTTGCGTGTCGAGGGGCGCAAAGCCAGTTTTGATGCCGACATCAGCAAAAGCGGGTTGCCCGTCACAATGCGCAGCCTGTTGACCGCCAGAATGGAGCGGGTGTTGGCTGAGGACCGACCGGTATTGCAGGCCGCAGCCGTCATTGGACGGCGGTTTGATCCGGGGCTGTTGTCGCAACTCGTCGAGAACTCGGAAGAAACGGGGGCGGCACTGAAGCGTTTGCAGGCACAGGATGTACTGTATCGCGAACCCAACTCGTCGGATTACATCTTCAAACATGTGATGTTGCGGGATTCGGTTTACCAGAGCCTTGTCTCTTCGCGCCGGTCTGAACTGCATCTTGCGATTGCCGATAATCTGGCGTTACGAAACGCGAACAGGTTGCAGGAGGCGGCGGACACGCTGGCCTTTCACTACGGGCAGACCGATCGGACAGATCAGGCCTTCCGCTACAACGTGATGGCGGGTGACAAGAGCCTTGGCGTTTATTCACTGGACGAAGCCAACCGGTATTTCGATTCCGCGCTGGAGCTGTATCAGCGCGACCCCGATATAGCCTCGAAAGAGCATTTTGCCCGCTTTCTGTCCAGTTTCGCGCTTTGTTCGAACATCTCCTTGCGGGTCAAGACGATTATCGAACTGGCCGGGACAGTGCGGCCCATTCTTGCGCAGGTTGGTGACAACCCTCATCACGCGCTGTTCCTGCACCACTATGTGTCCTGCCTGGTGTGCAACGGCAAATACCGCGAAGCGCATTGGGTTCAGCAGGAACTGACCGCCATGGCGAAACGACTGGGAGACCCGGCCTCGCAGGCGTATGCCATGGTGAACGAGCTTTCGGTTTCCATTTATTTTGCCCCCATCGAAAACACGGAATTCGACGCCCGCTCGCACGAGGTGGAGGAGATTCTCAGCAAGATCGATGACGCGTATATCCAGAACTTCTTTCTGGCAACGATGGGCTGGAACGAACTGACCCGGGGCCGTGTTGCGCGTGCGCATGCGGCATCGGACCGGATGATTGCGATCGGGACATCCAAGAATGACCCACGTTCGCTGGGTTACGGAACCGCGATGAAGGCGCTGATTGCGATGGTCACGGACGACCACGAACTGGCGCTTCGAATGGCCGAAGAGGCGCGCAAGGCTTCACAGGTGGAATTTGAACTCGCCATTGCCGAGGCGGCCCGGGTCGCAGCCATGGTGCCGCTGCAAAAGCCCGGGGCTATCGAGATTGTTCAGAAACACATAGACAACTGCGCCGAAAAGGGATGGACCCTGTTCACGATGGGCCCGGCGACGATGCTGGGTGTGGCCTACGCGCTGAACGGCCAGGTGGCTGCCGGGCTGCAACAGGTCGAGAATGCGATCCGGAAGCGCACGGATGAAGGAACGCAGGTGTCTGCCGACTGGGCCCGGCTGTTCTTATGCGAATTGTATCTGGCCATACTCACCGGCGAAGGCGAAAGCTCGCTTGGCGTGTTCTTGAAGAACTTCCGCTCAGTTGTCTGGGTCATGATTTTTGGCGAGAAGAAGCTGATCCAAATGATCGCCGAAATTCGCAAAAACCCGCAGTTTGACGACAAGGGCCACTACATCGCCCGTTGCGACATGATCATGGGGCTTCTGTACAAGGCCCGGAAAAAGCGTCAACTGGCCTTCGAACACCTGACCAAAGCCCGCGTCATTGTTGAAACGGCCGGGCAGACGCCAATGCTGGCCCGAATAGACGCGGCGTTGGCGGATCTTGGTTAAGACGGTTCAGGTGTTCAACTCGGACAGGTACTTGATCGCCGCGAGGCTTGGCAGGAACGTGTAGGCACCGCCCCGTGCAAAAATCAGGCGCGGAAAACCGCGCAGGCGGATCGTGTCACCATCCGGCAGGGTCATATCGAACCAACTGGTTTCGGGCGTATTCGCACCCAGCAGCGGATCGTTTGCGCCGGTAATGTTCGGGTCCTGCAGACCGAGATTGATCCAGTCGCACATGACGGCCTCGAATTGCGCGCCAATATTGGCACCAATGAAGCTGCCCAACAGACCGCGTTCCGCGGTATCGGGATTTTGGGGATCAAAGTCCGGGCCATAAGACATGCCGCGTCGGACCAGTCGCCGCGTGTAGTTCGCAATGCGCTGAACGATCGGCCCGCCCCGCGGGTTGCCGCGCCGCAAATGCGATCCGGCCGGGCAGCGTGAGCCGTGCGAATAGTCGAAATTGGTTAGCGAGACTTCTTCCTCGGGAAATTGGGCGTTTGGCGACAATTCGTATGGGGTCCCGTTGCGCCAGCGCCCGCACATCTGCGCCGCGACCACTTCGCGAAGGGCGCCATGCATATCCGGGTCTTTGACGATGAGATGCAGTTTCTTCGGGTCCGCCAAAAGGTCCCTTTTGGGATGGCTCATCAGTTCCGTAGCGGCCTTGTCCAGATAGGCCTCGAATCCGGCGGCGTCCTGTTGCAGCACCCGGAAGGCATTGAAAGACCCGTTGAATCCCAGCTCGTGCGGGGACGGAACGCGGAACAGCACGCCTTCTTGTTTGGTGGGATATCCCAGCAGCGCCGTGCCGAGCGGGTCCATGGGTTCATCCACACCCACCTGATCTGGATCGGTGACATGCCTGAAGCGCGGCTGCGAGATGCCGTCGACATACCCGAAGAACACTTTCCCTTCGGGCAGATTCCGCCCATTGCGCACACCGAGAATGGTGAAGGCCTTGGCAACTTGCGCCTCGACCTGATCAAGATGGTCTTCGGTGTCGGAATGAACCGATGCAATCAGGTGTACCCGCTCGGGCTTGTCAAACGGAGCAGGCCAGTTTTCGGGCGCGCTTTTGCCGAAGTCCCCAATCTTGATCGCCCGTTTGGTCATCCCTTGAACGAATTCCGTCGGGAAGGTCTTAAGATGCTCAGCCGGCGTGCCCAGAGCGCGCAGCCCTTCGAAGGTAATTCCGATGTTGAAGCAGAACGGCGGTCTGACGGTCCAGGTGACATCGCGGGTAATCGCCGGAACGTCGCCGTGGCTGTCATCCACTGCTGCTGCCAGAAACTGCCGGGCCGCTGCGCGGTCGCTGACCTCAAGAACCAGATGACGTACAAGATTGCGGCGATATCCACGCAGGATATTGCCCTGAATGTCTGCGAGGTTGAATCTTGTTTTCACCAGCCCTGTCCAAACTTCTGGCGCACCTGCGCGGCGGAAACTCCGGGATAGGCGCGATAGCCTCCTCCCAACGAAAGATTGCGGTTCGCGTGCAATTGCAGAACGAACTCACGCGGCAACGTCGCCAGTTTGTGCGGCGGCTGGTTCGGCGGCAGCCCTTTTGCGGCGTCCTGCAGCCCGAACAGATCAGTCGGGAAATCGGCGGCCTGGAACAGGTCATGTTCCTGCACCCAGTCGATGAACTCCTCGACGTTGTGTTCCGTCGGGATCAGGTGTTCGGCACCGTCCACCAGCGAAATAACATCGTTGAAAACACTGCCGATGGTGGTGATGAAATCGCGGATGTAGTTGCTGAAATCACCGTCATAGACCGAGATCATGCAAATCTTGTCTTCGATCAGCAGGAAACGCGCGAAATGAACGGTTCCGACATTGTCCAGCCCGGCAAAGATCTCGTCCACATTCTGTGCAATCGCCAGCGTCGCATGCGCACGTCCGGCCGGCGAAGGGTCCTTGAGTGGCATGATCAGGTTCATCATGCGCTGGACGTTTTCACTGGGCTGTGGCGAAGGTCTGGGCCCGCCCGGAAGCTTAGGCTTGGGTTCTTTCCAGATCCAGAACGGCACCACGACATAGCGCGACAGGAACTGGAACCATCCCCGCTCGGGCAGGCTGTTGACGTAGCGATTGAACCAGCTGTCCTTACGTGTCATCGGATGGCCTCTTGGGGAATGGGCAGGGGGTTGCGTCCCGCAGCTGGCTGGAGAATTCGTAGGATTCGATGCGGATCTTGAGAACCGGATCCTCTGAAACCTCGATCCCGGGCGTCAATAGGCCCGGATTGAAGCTGAGCTTTTCCGCATTCTCGATCTGATCCTCGGGCACCGCGTCCAGCGTCAGTGTGCCCATCATGATGCGTTTGCGGTGCGGCGGCCATGGCCGGGCCGAATTTTCGAAATCGTCGCCCACCTCACCAATGGCCATCATCAGTGAAAACCGTGCGGGTTCGACGGCCAGCCGGTCTTTCAGCTCCTGCCGCAAATAGTCATCGTCCGGGGTTTCCGCGGGATCGGTTTTGAGAACACCGGCGATCGGTTGCCATGAAAAACGGACCCAGCGCTTCACGTCATCCTCGCCGGTGACAATAAATGTATGAACCGCATGATAAGCCGCGCGAACATAGCTGACGGGCGCGCCGATGGCTGCCGCCTGCAGAACGCCCAATTGTGCCTCGGCATTCTCGTCCGCGAACTTGATGGCACCGTCATCCGGGCTGATGGTTTCGTTCGGGTAGGGATCCCGTTTTGGCAGGATCAATTGCAGCAGGTTGATGATCTTCCGCCACGGCGACTCGCCATAGTACATTTTGGGTTTCGCCGCCTCGGCGAAATCCAGAAAGTTCTCGGGCGTCGACGAAAAGAACTCGGGCAGCGTCATGGCGATCAAGTCGGTGTCGGTGCCATCCGAAAGGTGAAACCGGACAGCCATACCGCGCACGTCGGACCAGCCGTCATGTACGGCGGCACATCCCGAGCCGTTCGAGAACCGAACGATGACATCCGTCTTGTCGGAACGGAAATGGTCGGCGGCGCAGAAGTTCCGGGCAATCGGAGAGGGCTTGAAGAAACCTGTCGCGCTGATGCCTATTGTATGAACCGGTCGCAGCTTGGGATCGCCATCCGGTCGATGCAATACATGAACCAGCTGCTCGGCAATGCCGGGAGCGCTCATATTTTCCCCCCTGAGCGTTAATTAATCACTAATACCTATGTGTTAACCTTAACGGCTGCGGCCCCAAAGGCAATAAAAACGTCGCATGTACACGCGCTTGGGTCGCGGTTCCCCGACATCAGGAACGTGATGCAATCCTTACCAGCGGCGCGCCATCTCGACGGCCTTGGCCCAATCCCTGCCTTGTTTGCTGGCCTCGAATGCCTGGTCCATCAGGGTGTAAGACGACGGTTTGTGCGTCGCCAACCCGACCATTTTCGGCAGAGGCGGGTTTATGCGGACCAGACGGTCTTTCAAAACCAGGTGGGCCATCCAGTACAGGTTCTCGGCCGATGTTGTCAGCAGCAATTCGATCAAGGCACCCTTGGGCGCGTTGGAAGTGACACCAAACCACTTGAGCAGACCCCAGTCGTCGGGATCCCGGATCATCTGTTCCGAGATGTCGGTGGGCTGTTGCCCGGTGCCGATCGACAGGGCCTCGATCTGGTCTAGCCCCGGCGCCCGGCCCGCAGCGATGGCAACGTTAATTCCGTTCATCACCGGGTTGTTGGCAAAAGCGCCGCCATCGGCAAAGTAGCCGTAATCAACCCCCTCTGCCCTGATCAGGTGCGGCGGAAAATAGGATGGCGCTGCGGAACTGGCCATGGCCACGTCCAGCAGTTTGACCGCACTCATGTCCAGCCAGGCGTCGCGCTCGACGTCATGGTTTGTGATGGTGAACGGCGCCCAGCCTACCTTGTCACTGCGATGGAGGCACACAGTGTTGACCGCCAGAACCAGATCACGTGACAGCGAAGATATGGTCCGGTCGCCGACAAGCGACAGCCCGATTTCCGCCAGACCCGAGGCATTGTACTGCGCTGCCGTAATGCCTGGCCCGCCGCCCAGCTTGAATTTCTGCAGAACCCTGTCCGCCACCTTGTCCAGCAGACTGCGTTCGTTTTCGCGAAAAATCGTGGCGGCGTCGTCCCGGTAGTGTGCGGCCAGCTTTTCGATCAGCGTGGCCATATCCTTGCCCTGGGTCCGGCCGTCGGCCAATGCCACCGCGATCAGTCCACCGGTCGATGTGCCCGCAAAACCGTCCGCCTTGTCCAGAAGCTGAGTTTCCTCGTGCAGACTCTGCAGAATACGGCACGTCAGATATCCACGAATTCCGCCACCGTCGCAGGAAACCAGTTTGAATGGCATCCGATTTACCCCGTTACTGTCTTCAGAGAAGGGTTGCGGACCGGGTCGAAGTATCACCCCTCCGCGAGCCTGTCTGACTGCTTCGTTTTCGTTCTTTCCCATATCATCAGAAAATTGTCACCGGGGTACAAGCACCTGGCAGACAATGGGCGCGTCTGGTAATCAGGCGCGGTCTTTGTGCGAGAACAGGATCTTGTCGGTAGGGAAATCAAGCCGGAAGTCTGCTGCACGCCTTGGAAGCGCGCGGTAGAAACTCAGCAATCCTGGCTCAACGGGTTTCGCGAGCGTCGCGCATTTATCGCACATTTCCATGATCCTGAGATGCGGCTGCCGGTTGCGAATGGCTTCCAGCAGGTTCGAATGCTCTGCGCTGAGTTTCTGAAACTGTTCGCTTTCTAGCAGCTCCTGATCGCCTACCAGCGCAAATACGGGTTCCGGTTGGGATTTGCCTTTCAGATCGACAAACCCGGCCCGCAGAGTGGCAAGGGTCGTTTCAGTCGCTTCCTGTACCGAGTTCGAGACCAGAATATCATAGTCGACATTGCGGCAACTCTGTTCGATGCGCGCCGCAACGTTCACCACATCGCCAATGACGGTGTAATTGAACCGGCTGCGCGACCCGATATTGCCGACACAAGCCCAACCCGTCGCACATCCGGTTGCCAGGGCAAGCGGAGGACGATCTTTCATGATGTCAGATCTGTTGAATTCAGCCAGTGCTTTGCGCATGTTCAATGTCGCCAACGCGGCGCGATGCGGGTGATCCTTGACCGGCAGGGGCGCATTCCAGAATGCCATGACGGCGTCACCGATGAATTTGTCGATCGTCCCACGCTCGAGAAGGATCTGGTCCCCGATTTCAGAGAACAGCTCATTCAGAAGGGCGACAAGGTCGGTGGCGGTCACCCCTTCGGACAGCGGCGTGAACCCGCGGATATCCGAAAACATAACGGTTATTTCCTGAATTTCACCGCCCAGATGCAACTGATGGCCGGTTGCTTCCATCTCATCCAGAATTTCGGGCGCGACGTAGTGCGAGAACACCTTTCGAATGGCGCGTTTTTCGCGTTCTGTCGAAATGAACATGTAGCCCGCCAACAACCCGAAATTGGCCATTCCGCCAATCATCGGGAACGTCACATCAAAAAGGATCTGCTGGTTCTGGAAGACCAGCCAGCCAACCGCCATCACAACCGCTGCCGCAATGCCGCCGGCAACAAATGACGCAACGGCTCCAAAGCTCGACATGACTGCCGTGACCACCAGCCCAAGAATGACAAAGGCGATCAATTCCAGCGCCGCGATGACATCTGACCGGTTCAACATATCGCCTGTCAGGATCTGTTCCAGAATCTGCGCATGAATGGATACCCCGGGCACCGATTCCCCAAGGGACGTCTGGTGAATGTCGAACAGGCCAGCTGCCGAGGTGCCGACAAGAATGATGCGTCCTTCGATTTTTTCCTGCAGATCCGGATCGTCGGCCGAACGCATGACGCGGTCTGCCGACAGATAAAGGTCTGGATTGTCGCGCCGGTATTTCACCCAGATCTCACCGTGTTCCGTTGTAGGCACCGCGTAGCCCCCAACATCGATGCCCAGCATTATTCCGGGTTCGTCCTGAGACCCCTCTGCCAGAATGATGGGTTCATCCAGTGCAATCCGCAGCGCCTCGATTCCCAGCCCCGGCATCACTCCATCAGGTCCGCGCCAAAGTGCCGGAACGCGCCGGACCACCCCGGTTCCGCCCAATGGCGAGACATTGACCCCTCCGATGCCAGCCGCGGCGCGATCCAGCGGCTCGGCGGGGGGCGCCCAGTGTGGAACCGAGATCAAACCGGTCGTCGGCGAGTCGCCAATTTCGACAATGCCCGTTTTGGGTGGCACCTCGCGGTCGCCACCTGTCAGGCGCGCCGCGACGCCCAGCACGACTGGCCAATGGGCCATTTCGAACCCGAACAAGACATCGTTATCCAGTGCTTTTGCACCTGGTTCGATATCAACCAACCCTTCAAGCGCCGGGTCATTGAGAAGACGGGAAGGCGAAAACCGATCCGGCTCGACAAAAAGCATGTCGAAGGCGATGACCGCCGCGCCATATTCACCCAGGTTTTCCACCATTTGCGCCAATAACGTGCGTGGCCAGGGCCATTGCCCCCAATTGGCCAGGGAAGTTTCATCGATATCGACCACGCGCACCGGCAAGTCGGGATTGTATTCGCGTGGAGACAGTCTTTGCAGGATGTCGAAGTAGATCAGACGGGACATCTGAACCGGATAGGGGTCCATCGAACGAACCAAGCAACCGAACAGGATCAAAACAATTCCGAATAGACGGAATGCCCATTTTCGGCTGTTTTTATCCCTTGTTCTTGCTGTCACCTCTGCCTCCGGGCGCAAGGGGGTCACGTTGTTCCGACAATACAGTCCGAGTCGTTTTCCCGGGAGACCCTATTCGACTTCAGGATCACGCTCGGGTTCTGGTTCAGGCTCAGGATCGTACTCAGGTTCAGGATCGTACTCGGGTTCAGGCTCCGGCTCGGGTTCAGGCTCCGGGTCACGGTCCGGTTGGGATGGCGGATCCGGGCGGTTGTCTGGCGGGGTGGGATCTGACACAGCACGCGCCTCATTGGTACTCGTTTCACCGGGCGGCGCAGGGCGGGGTTCAGACCGACCGGGTGATGCAAAGAAGCGAACCGGCCTGGCGTTTTCGGAACAGCCGCCAAATTCGACCTGAAGCGGCGGAAGCAGCCCTTCCTGCGACCGCGCGAACGGGAAACCGCTTTCCAGCGCCTTCCTGTATTGCTCGCGATCCACCGGCCGTCCGACGCCGCCACCCTTACTGTTCGCAAAAAGGCTGCATTGTCTCCCGGTGGATCGGCACGACCCGCTTAGGCTGCACATTCGAACAGTGCCTTCCAGAACCAGCATCGCGCTTTGGTCGCCGGAGGCAATCCAGAGATCGAAAGTCGTTCCGCGCACCGCCATGGTCGCTGATGGCGTCGAAATGGAGTAAGCCCGCTTTCTGCTTTTTCCGGAAATGAACCGGAAGCTGCCACCCAGTGCCTGTACCGCAAAGGACTTGGCCTTGCGGTTGTTCCGCAGCATTTTGACATCAATGACCATACGCGCATTTGGGCCGATGGCTATTTTCGTGTCATCGACAAACACAAGCTGAACCACGCCTGATCCGTCAGTCGCGATCGCATCACCCGAGTCGACCTCCATCCCCGTCCGCAACGCTTGTGTTTCTCCGGCACGCGTCACCTGAGCGCCTTGCTTGGCACTAACGACTTTTCCGATATTTGCGACGACCTGCGACGGCAGAATCACAATAAGGCAAACTGCCAAACACACTTTTAACCAAGCCAATCCAAGCCCCTTTCCCCCAAAGGTTCCTGCCGGGTACACACCACCCCAAGCCCGATTGATGCCTCACAACAAACAGAATAAATCTGCAGACTAAATACAGGCAAATATGCAGTAATGCTTATGTTTTTGGCAAGTTTAATATCACCGCCCCAAAAAACGACTGTGGTCAGGTGACGGCCGCCTCGTGTTGAACCGTCGTTTTTGTCCGGCACTCCCTGCCAAGAAAACAGCTGTTATTCGACGAAGACTGTCACATGTACGGCCCCCCGGAATTCCGATTTGCAGCCGTTTGCAGAATTTTGCCATTTAGCAGGAAAATCGCCTTGTATCTTGGTGACAGGCACGGATATACCCGTCGGCGGAGACGTGGCCGAGTGGTCGAAGGCGCTCCCCTGCTAAGGGAGTAGGCCCGGAAGGGTCTCGAGGGTTCGAATCCCTTCGTCTCCGCCATCAACCAATTTCAGTGAATTCGCATGAACTGTATAACATGCCGTATTCCTAGGAATTATCGGCACTTACTGCCTCATAGTATCATCTTGAGTTTTACTAAATTGTTCTTAGCATATTTCGTCGAGTGGTATTTTTTGTGGTATTTTCATGGCTGCGCTCAGCGGGAAGCTGACAAAGAATCTGGTAGAGAATCTAGGTCCGGGTCGGCATGGCGACGGTTCTGGTCTGTATCTTGTTGTTGATCCATCGGGTGCACGACGCTGGATCGTGCGCGTAACGGTCAAAGGGCAGAAAAACCGCAAGGGCGCACCGCTGAGAACGGATTTTGGTTTGGGTGGCGCAGATGTTGTCACTTTGAACCAGGCTCGAGAAAGAGCCCTCGAATATCGTCGGATGGCGAAAGCCGGGTTGAACCCGCGTTTCAATGCCCAGCGAGAAATCCCGACCTTTGAAGAACTCAGCCGCCAAGTTCACATTGACCGCCTACCGACATGGAAGAATGCTAAGCATGGGCAGCAATGGCTCAACACTTTGCGCGACTATGCGTTCCCCAAGATCGGACGCATGCCGGTGGACAGCGTCGATCAACCCGAAGTGCTGATGTGCTTATCGCCCATCTGGACCGAGAAACACGAAACCGCAAAGCGGCTGTCGCAGCGGATCAAGACGGTGCTCGACGTGGCAAAGTCCAAGGGCTTCCGCTCGGGCGAGAATCCGGTGACCGCGATCCGCGAAGGCAAGGTGCTGCCCACCATCAAAGCCAAGGTCCAACACCATGACGCGATGCCGTGGCAGGAGGTGCCTGCGTTCTATGCCGAGTTGCAGACCCGTTCAGCCATGACCGCTAAAGCCCTGCAGTTCACCATTCTGACTGCCTGCCGGACCTCAGAGGTGCTGGAGATGAAGTGGCCCGAGGTCGATGCCGATGCGCGCCTGTGGACCATCCCGGCGGAGCGCATGAAGGGCGGGCAGGTCCATCGTGTCCCTCTCACCAACGAAATGCTGGCCATTCTGGAGCCGCTGCGCGCGCTTGTCTCTGACTATGTGTTCGAGGGGCAAAAGCGGCACCAGCCCTTGTCGAACATGTCCATGCTGATGCTGCTGCGCCGGATGCGGCAGGATGGCGTCACCGTGCATGGCTTCCGCAGTTCGTTTCGGGATTGGGCGGCGGAGGCTGCAAACGCACCGCGCGAACTGGCAGAGGCGGCACTGGCCCATCAGGTTGGGTCTGATGTGGAGCGGGCTTATGCGCGCTCGGATTTGTTGGAGCGGCGGCGAGAGCTGGCGCAATCATGGTGTGCTTTTGTGGCCCAGAAAGAACTCTCTTGATTCAATAAAGAATAACTATGGATAAAGAAGAAGTGTCCAATCCCATAACGAGATTGAAAGACCGCATTGAAGTCGCAAAGAAAATGGCGTCGAACGGTCTTTCGCGCGAAATCGCAATGTATGTTCTCGAAGACACCGAGTGCCTTAGGCTTGGAGAATTGCACCTTTTTGACGGCCAAGAAGTACTTGCAAGTCATCGGAGCGAAATGGTGCTTCAAGCGTACGAAGGTGAAGGATTCTTTGTCGAAATCGCTCTTGGAAGAGTTCCGGGACTACTACCTAATGAGGTATTTGGTTCGCCGCAGGAATACTTAGAGGATATTTTGCGACGCTCTTTGTATAAAACAGAGCTCTTTGACGGTGTTTTGTTGACCTGCTCGCAATTGCTTCGACGGGGAGACAGGCCACTCGGCCCAGCTTTGGGGGGATGGTTAGCCGCTTATTTAAATGACGAGTTCCATAGACCTACGGTTAAGGGTCCGAACCCAAACAAAAACTTATTCAGAAACGATACAATAGGTCTCGCAGTGGGATGCTTAGAAGAAGTTGGGTTTTCCCCGACCCGAAATCAAGTCAGCGAAAAAACATCAGCATGTGACTACGTTTCCGAAGCATTAAGTGAAGTGGGGAGTATTGCTCTTTCCTATGACGCAGTGGCGAAGATTTACTTTGCCAACATCAAGTCCGACTGATCTTTAGAGTCTGTTTTGGTTTAACACAAAGTGTCTGAAAAGTTAGTTCGCTTTGTTTCATACGACATAGCACGCTTCGCAAAGTAATTGAGAGCCATCGCAACTGATCCAGAAGGATTTCAACGATGGCAAACGTCTTCAATGACAACCCGGTCTATTTCCCAGAAGACCCAGAAATGCAATTGCTGGGAAACCGCGAAAAGCTGGCTCAATGGCGTCACCGCATGTGTGGTCCGGCGTTTATCCGCATCGGTCGGCGGATCGCCTATCATGGCGCCGATCTGAACGCCTGGCTGGCGGCCCGGCGCACCGATCCCAACAACGAGGCTGCATAATGAAAAACCCCAACTCCAAGCGCGGAGATGGGGCTTTTCCAGTGACATCAACTGCCACCCTAGCAAGTCCAGTTGATGCCACAGGATGCCCCGCGCCGACAAGACAAAACGAGCGCCGGTACTATTGGTCGCCGCAAAGCAACTCGGTCGAACGGGTGATCGTACGGAAAGGACGGATCGAGCATGGCTGATATATCCTTTTCCAGATCGCGCGATCAAAGCTATGAAAGCGGGTTGGAAGACAGCCCCCTTTCCCAGACCGATCATCGGGAAACCGCCGAGACCTACCGAGACGAGCTGTTTCGCCATGGTATCTACCGCGTCGCTGTCTGCCGGGATGGTATCCAATGGCTGTTTCAGCGTCAGAGACCGCAATTTCCGGCCGGGGGAGCGGCCTGGGATACGCTCGGGTATTGTGTGTCCAAATCCGGCCTGACCCGGCTCGTCCGGGCGCATATCGGCTGCGACATACCAGAACTGGATGCTTTGCCCGAGCACTTCCAGCGGAGGTGTGGGGATGAGTAGGCGGAGATCTCCCAAGGGCAAACGGTCGGATGAGGGACAATACGTTCCTCTGCCCTATGCCATGATCAAGTCCCCAGCGTGGCGAGCGTTGTCGGGACCTGCAGTGAAGCTCTGGTTGGAGCTTCACACCCGCTTCAACGGCGGCAACAACGGCAAGGTGTTTCTGTCGATGAACGAGGCGGCAGAGATACTGGGATTGGGCAAGGCCACTGTTCAGCGCGCTTTTGAGGATCTGCAGGACAAAGGCTTCCTTGTGCTCGAGCGGGAAGGTGATTGGTACCATCGCCGGGCTCACGAGTGGCGGTTGACGACTAAGGCGACGCAGACCCGGTATTGCAAGAAAGCATCCACCAATGACTGGCGGCTCTGGCAGCCCAAAAAAATAAAACGCGGTTCCGAGACGGACCCGTCAGCATCCTCTGTGGTTCCGTTTGAGAACCCAAAGACCTCCCATGGTTCCAAATCAGAACCCGTCAGACCGGTTTCTATCCGGTCCTTCGGTTCTGAATCGGAACACTAATACTAACCACTCCCTGCTACGCGAGGCGGACATGAGCAAGACACAGAAAGACAATGACAACGATCTGCTGACAAAGAACTCCGAGCTTACCGAAGCAGAAACCAATGCGATTGGGGATTTGAAGGAACGGAAGAAGTCACGCGTTCGGGCCCCGGACATCAAGTTGGATTTTGATGAAGAGACGCGGAGACTTACGGTTGGGCACAAGGGAGAAGATCCAAAAGCGGCTTGTGCTTTGGCGATGCATGAGCTCGGCACCGTTGATTATCGGTTCTTCGAAGGCGTGATGGATCAAGTTGCAATTCTCGGACAACAGGACAGCTCAGTTTCTGAGACCGCGTCGAACTTCGTGATGTCCGTTGTTGCCGGGGTCAAGCCGCAAGACGAGATCGAAGCAATGCTTGCGATCCAAATGGGTGCAATTCATCAGGCCACGATGATGATGGCGCGCCGCCTGAACCACGTCAAAACTCTCCCGCAGCAAGATTCAGCGGAACGGGCGCTTAACAAACTTGCGCGGACCTTCACCAGTCAGGTTGAAACCCTGAAACGGTATCGATCCAAGGCAGATCAAACAGTCCGCGTCGAGCGCGTCGAGGTCAAAGAAGGCGGTCAGGCTATCGTAGGCAATGTCCAAAACGGGGGGCGGTCGGATGACAAAAAGTGACGACAACCTCATGGACCCCACCAAACGACTCAATGATGCGCCCAGATGTATCGCCACGGCGAAATCCACCGGCCACCGATGCCGCGCACCTGCCGTTCAAGGCCGGAGTGTTTGTCGTATGCATGGTGCCAGAGGTGGGCATGCTGCTGGGCCGGGTCATCCGTCGTGGAAGCATGGGGAACGGTCGAGAGAAACCGAGCAAATGCGCAAGACGATCAATGAACTTATCCGCGCTGACAGGGAACTGCAGAAATTGATCGACTGACCAGGCACTGCCTCTCAAGCAAGATAAAGCAGTCGTTTGAGCGAAGTGCTTGGATGGCTGCTCCGAGCCCACTTTGACCTATGCTGCGCGATGCCCAAATTTCAGTAAAGCGCAGGAAGCCGACTTTGCAAAGTTCGGCGCGCGGCCCAATCCTTCAGTTTGCTGGAATCAAGGCTTGAGTCGTGGGTGCGCTTCTTGCGGCACGTGCAATACGCCTTCTTTGTCATATCTAGACAAAGCGTCTGCAACCTCTTCCACGACCTTGTTGGTTACGTCAGCACCTGCATCCCTAAGATCGGTTTCGATTGGCAGAGCCATGATTTTTGCACGAAGATCAATAAATCTTCGCTCAAGTACTAATGGCTCATGAGGAGCTATCTTGAAGCCTGCATCGACCAACAAGTTCGAAATGAGGTCCCCATCTCGAAACGAAAAAGGCGCTCTGGCCTCTACTGCGGCATCTGTTCCAACATGCCGTTCGAGAGCTTTTGCAAGCGCTCCATTGAAGGGCTGCACTGCGCGCCAACATGTCAAAAACAGCTGACCGTCATAGCGCAAGATCCTATGAACTTCCTGCAAAGCGGCGGATTTGTCGGGGAAGAACTGAAGTCCCTGTTGTATGAAGGCATAGTCAAACGTAGCATTTCCGAAAGGTAACTCGGTTACATCTGCTGCATACCACTCGAGCACATGACAACAATCCGGCTGATTGGACTACGCGACCTCAATCATGGTTTCGTTCAGATCTAAGCCAACAACCCGGCTTCGCCGGTCAGTTTCCTTGCAATCTCTCGCGTCAAAGCCCCGGTGCCGCATGCAATGTCGATGACAAAAGTGCCGCTTCGAAGGCGAACCTTCTGCATGGTTGCTTCAGCCAATGGGCCGAACATCGCAGGCACACTATGGTTGTTGTACCGCTGCGCAGCTTCTTTGGTCAGCCGGAATTTGTCCGTCATCAAAAATATCCTTCTAGCAACGCGTCAATAATTGGACCACCCAAAGTGATCCAAAATCGTAGTCTCACGAGGTTTCAACCGGAAGGCTTTCATCGGCGCTCCACTCAGCCCATGAACCATCATACAGGCGGGACTTTTCGAACCCCATTTGGCGCAGCGCAAGGAGCCCACAAGAAGCAGCGATGCCACGGCCACAATAGGCGATGACCTCATCGTCAGTTTGAATTCCCTTGTCCTGGTAGTGCTTGAGGAGCTTGGAATGATCCGCCAACTTGAATGAACCACGTTCCTTTAGTTTAGCTGCACGATCGCCGATGGGTATGTGTGACAAATCCGGATCGATGTTCGATATCGCCGGTATGTTGACTGCACTGGGGATATGTCCCGAGCGTCCTCCCCATGTGTGAACTCCGTCGCCTCGGAAGAGGTCGTTTGGTAGAAAGTCCACAATTCTGACTTCGGGCTTACCTATCGCATCCAAGACATCAACTTTGCGGGCAATCCAATTCCTCTGCGCTGTTGGTTCAAAGTCGCCAAGCTCAACGGTTAGATCGCCAGTTTCAGTGGGTCGACCTTCGAGTTTCCATTGCTGCAAGCCGCCGTCCAAGACCTGCACGTTTTTATGGCCATAGTGCGAAAGTGCCCACCAAAGACGCGCAGAAGCCAACGGAAGCCCGGAGTCATCGTAGACCACGACATGACTGTCGTTGGAAACACCCAACTCGCGCATCTATTTCCCAAAATCCTCTGGCCCGAGCATCATATCGGGAGTGTCCTGAGTGCTGTCTGCAAGCTCTGTCGACATGCCAACATACACTGCGCCAGGAATGTGCTCGGCTTGGAACTCGCTCCTATCGTCATAGGCCACTCCCTTGCCGTTTTCCTCCCTAAACTTCCAGCGAACATCAATGATGCGTAGTTTCGGGTCAGTCAGGTTATCTGCCAACCAAGCCGTATCAATGAGCGGGCGAGTTGGGGTTGTCATACCTACGTTCTCCTCTAACCGGACGCGGGTCGAGCCGTATGGAATAATCCCCAAAATTGCTTTCGGAGTCCAATTTTGGAAAATCGAGATTTGATGAAGCAACTTTGGTTTGAACGGTATTTCAATGATTTCGTGAGACTTCTGAAAGAAACGGATGCTGAAGTCATGGCGCCTCGTAACGTCGATTTCCTTTGACTCGTATATGGCTAGGCATGCTCATAAAGCTCACTGACGGACAGGATTGGTACAGATAGTGGAAGGTTTGGATGCTTGAAGATCGGTATGGAAGCCCGCTAACGACCACATCACAAACTGCGCGAGACGCCTACGTTGAAGGCATCGACCGTTTTCTGGGTGCTTTTGATGATGTTGAAGAAGCCTACCGTTCTGCAATGCGGGCAGATGATAGTTTTGCTATGCCTTATGTTGGCCTTGCACGCTACCTTGTTACTGTCGGGCGTGGACAAGATGCAAAGCGTGAAATAGTCGTCGCAAAGGAACTGTCGCATGGCGTCAGCCCGCGCGAAGCCGCCCAGATCGACATTATCAGCGATCTCATTGACGGACGTGCACCGCAGGCCTACAGACGCGTCCGAGATCACGTCGCAGACCATCCGCGAGATATTTTGCTGGCACAGACATGTACCAGCGTATTTGGCTTAATAGGGTTTTCAGGTCAGGCGGGGCGTGAAGCAGAACAGCTTGCGTACACTACCATGTTGAAGCCACACTATGGCGACGACTGGTGGTTTCTCTGCCAGCATGCGTTTGCCCAGATGGAGACTGGACAGATCGGCCCCGCCGCGGAAAACATCGAGCGCGCGCTTGAGTTGAAACCAGACAGCGCACACAGTGCACATGTCAGGGCCCATCTCTACTATGAGAACGGGGAGACGGACGCTGGCTACGCTTATCTGCGCGAGTTCTGGCAAGACTATCCCTTTACAGCGTATCTGCACTGCCATCTTAGTTGGCACGTCGCTCTGTGGGCGCTTGAGAGCGGCGATGTGGCGGGTATGTGGAAGCTGTTCGATGATTATGTTTCCCCCGACCGACCTCCTGCGCCACCACTGAACGTTCTGACTGATAGTGTGGCCATTGTTCACCGCGCCTTTTTGGCTGGCGAGCAAATTCCTCAGGAGCGCTGGCAGCAACTCAGTGATTATGCTGTTCGGTTCTTTCCTTCACCTGGCCTCGCTTTCGCGGATGTTCACTCGGCTCTTGCGCATGCGATGGCGGGACAAAGAGAGCGTCTGGAAACAACTATTGAAGGCGCAAAGGGACCCGCAGGCCCCACCGTTGCTTCTGTCGCAGGCGCCTTCCGCGCGCTGGCGGATGGAAACGCGGACGAAGCGATTGGGAAATTTGTAAGTGTCATGTCTGAGCACGAACGCCTTGGCGGCAGCCGGGCGCAACGCGACATCATTGAGTTTTCATTGGCGCATGCGCTCGCAATTTCGGGACAATCGAATGAAGCTCGACGCATTCTCAACATGCATCGACCGCATACCTCTCACGATCATGCAGTCGCCACGCTAGCAGGGTAAACAGTCGCGCTGACGAAAGACCTATCGACTAGGTCGATCCGCTAGCCACAGCAGACCCAAAACCTCAAAATGTACAAGGAGAACAACATGTCCAAGGACGTGAACGACAACCTATTGGTTGAAGACTGGTGGGGTGAGCCTGCCAATTTTTGCAGAGAGTCTGGAGCCACCATGGCGAAGGATTTGTCTTTCTTTCCACCAAAGGGCCCGGAGGATGGAAAGTTCGATCAAATCCGTTCAATGACCACTGCGCGGGACAAAGCCGTAGTTCAACTAAGCTTCTGAGAACCTTAAAAGCATTCGTCTTAAAGAATGAAGTCCAAGGGCTGGATTCGACCAATACCGTCCTCTCTTGAACCGTAATTCCTTCCATGCAGATGGTCGCTAGGTGTGAGCTCTCAACTCGATTTTTCAGCCACCTGCTCGTATTTTTCTTGTCCATCCAACCAAGATCTCTGAGCGTGACCTGATATGACACGAAGCGACCTGTGACCAAGTCATACGCTGTGTCGCCTCGCCAACTTCTTTAGAAAATTTCAATGCTGCCCGCTTGCTTCGAGATTTGTTGAAGACAACCGTTTCGTGGACCGTCCCGGCATTATCTCATTGAGTATACAACCAAAAAACAAAGGCTACCAACAATAGACATCCGGATTCGTAAAACGGCTTTAGCATCTTTTTTACTCGGGCAATCCAGCGCGCCGAAGGCCTTCAAGCCAATGCTCCCAGTCTTCTCTATCTTTAACCGGTACCATCTTGCGTACACGCTCAATTGTCAGCCCCGGCATCGTTTCAAGCAATCGCTTTATAGAAAGCTGTGCCTCTTCCCGGCGCCCCAACATACCCAATGCGGCTGCTTCTTGTCGCATGAGAGACGCGTAGCCTGGGTGCTCTTTCAAGCCTTCGATCGCGTTTTCCAGGCAGAGACCGTACTGTCGCGTGACATAGGCACCGATCCCTAGCCCTCCGCGCCAAAACGCTTTCAATGGGTCACGGGGGCTGAGAGCCATCGCATGTCTGGCCGATAGCTCTGCTTTGTCGAACTCGCCCGAAACTCCATACAAGGCCGCAATGTTACCATAGCCAATGGCTAAGTTTGGGTTCAGGTTTATGGCACGTAACAAGTAGATCAGAGACTCATCGAACTTACGCGCAAAGCACAGAGCCATGCCCAATACAGCGTGAGCGTTGGCATTTTGATCATCCAGTTGCACTGCAAGGCCGGCCTCAACTTCTCCCGCCTGAATTGCATCCTTGGTATCTGTGCGCCACAAGTGAAGCATGCCCATGATGTGACTGAGAGCAAGAGCCGCATGTGTTTCGCTATCATCCGGGTTACTTTCCAGAGATCGCTTTAACAGGTCATGGGCGATCTGGTTATTTTCCTTTGTGAATTTTCCAAGGTGCCATCTGGCTTGAAGCACCTTGTCCCAAGCACTGAGGCTATCTGCCCGTTTCGAACGTGCGCGTCGGGTTTCAGCACCGATCGTTTCGGGTGCGACGGCCGAAACAATGGATTGGGTCATTTCGTCCTGAACAGCAAAGACATCCGTCAATTCCCGATCGTATTTTGCGGCCCAAATGTGAGCGCCACTCTCTCCGTCGATCAATTGCGCAGTCACTCTCACTCGATCGCCTGCTTTCCGCACACTTCCTTCCACCAGGTATCTTACGCCCAGATCCTGGCACACCTGATCAACGCGAATGGCCTGCCCCTTGTAGGTAAAGCTCGTATTACGAGCGATGACAAAGAAATCGCGGAAATGCGACAACGCAGTGATGATATCTTCTGCGATTCCGTCGGAAAAATATTCCTGCTCTGGATCGGAAGACATGTTGTCAAATGCCAATACGGCGATTGAAGCTTTTCCAGCGTTCAAATTCGGCGGCGCCGTATTTGATGTAGTGATATCGCCGGGAGCCCAGTGAAAAACCCGGACAGGCGTTTCTATGTTTTTGAGTTTTTGTTCTCCGTCATCTCGAAATGCGTTGATCTTACCCCTTAGGCTGTCATGAACGATTCCGGAAATGCATACACCACCTGGTTCAGCTAAAGGTTCCAGTCTCGCCGCGATGTTAACCCCGTCACCATAGATGTCTTCACCAGTTGTAATCACGTCGCCCAAGTTGACACCAATCCTAAGCTGGATCTGGTTTTCAGTCTGAGCTTTGGAGTTATTTTGGATGGCGATCGCGCATGCGACCGCATCCAAAACGCTCGCAAATTCCACCAATGCACCGTCGCCCATAAGCTTAACAATTCTGCCGTTGTGCTCGGCAATCTGCGGATCGAAGCAATTGCGCCGAAAAGCTATCAGCTGTTCCAGCGTGCCTTGTTCGTCACGTGACATAAGCGTGGAAAATCCAACAACATCAGCGGCTAGAATGGCAGCAAGTCGACGCAAGCTAGAACACCTTTTCTAATCGGCAGTTAACGATGAAATTTATCACTCATTCCATCAGACTATTGGGCGCTTGGCTATCCCAGGGTCCACTATTTTTCGGATCCTTTAGGAGCGGTCACTATCTTCAGGGCACGCGAGCGACCACTTTGTCACCATAGTGGCCTCACAGCTGATGGCCGCTGAGTTTTTACGAATGACCGTTATGCAGCTCGTACGGAAAGGCCACTGGTATAGCAACCTCACCCTCATTGTGCTGTATTGGCGAGACGGAAGAAGTCTAATATCATTCGCTTATGTTACGCAGAAAAGGAACCTCCATGGGTATGAGGCAAATGCTCGAAGACTTTGATGAGGCATACAACCAAGCCTTCAATCGAGGTGACCCCGCCGGCTGCGCCGCATTTTTCACAGAAGACGTTATGCTTTTGGCACCGGGAGAACCGATGCTGCGTGGCCGAGAGGCGTTCATCAAATCTTATCAATCTCGCATGAAACAAAATACCGGCGGAACGCATACTAATGAACTAATCGACTTTGGTGTCGATGGCGATGTGGCGTATCAGGTGGGGTCTTTTGCGATTTTGGATTCCGACCCTCCAGAGAAGGGAAAGTTTGTCATGTTCTGAAGCGTCAAACGGACGGGAATTGGAAAGTCTACATTTCTATCTTCAATAGCGATCAGCCCTAATGTAGCCGAGCAACCCTTAATGTTCACTTGGTACTAACGGTTAACCTTGTCCAGTTTGCGCGATGGCAGCCTGAAGGCGGCCATTCACTTGATGTGCGGCATCTGACGCATTGGGTTCGAAGCAGACATTGACTGCGCGGTGAATGAGCGACTGCCTTGCGGACGAAGCGGCCGTTCGTCTAATCGCTCATGGTTTTAAGAACTCGTTGATAGAACGAGCCAGGTGTATCCTTACCACTAGGTCTTTCGACCCACACCCGATCCAAGTTCAGTGCTCCTACAGGTACGATTTGCCGCGCGATCTCAGGCGGTGTGGTTTCGTCAGACGTTCCATTCTTCCAGTCGTGAAAAGCTGATGAGTATCGAACGACCGCTCCGCTAGTCGGCAAATCGAGCAACCTGCCCTCGGCAAAGAACACCAACCCGTCGCCCATTTCTTCCCCGATGAGTTTCAGCCTGTTTCCCAAACGATGTTTTAGGATGGCCACAAACACGATCGCTGCGGAAAACGTGAATTTGTCGACAAGCACGACAACCTGCTTACTTGCGCTTTGCGAGATGGCGTCGATCAAGGGCATGGTTAAAAGAAAATCACCGCCGGTGTTTCCGCGAACGTCAATCAAGAGTGTTTTGTTCGAGCCGGCGCGCACGCGTTCCACTGCCGCTGAGATAGCTTTGGGCAGCGCATTTTCGCTCGGATCAAAGAAACTTGGCAACGCTATTGATAGCCCAAGATCTTGCCAGTCCTTAATCTCCACAAAGGTCTCGGGTTCCCAGGCCGGATCAGCCTTGCCGTGCTCGTTTCTCGGGTAGAGCGTCGATGCAGGAACAGTATTACCATTTGCTACCTTCAGATTGGTTATCTGCCCATTTTCGTCCTTCACGCGATACTCGGCCGAACCGTCGTTTGACGAAAAACCTAAACGTGTCAAAGCGTACGGCCAAGCCAGAAGAATTGGTCCGATGACCCGTTTCCTTTGGCACGTTCCCGCCAGAAATTTCTGCGCAGTGGCTTCGATTTGGCTCACAGCCGCACCGTTGACTGCTATCACCTCTCCTTGCGGTGCAGTTACCCCTGGTGCCGCCCCAATGACTTGCACCGAACGCCCCACGGTCACGAACCTCAGCGGTAGCACCGAGATTGCATCATTCGGAATCAACCGTGTGTGCCCATTGTCGGGAAGTGCCAATAGACGCATCGCGGACAACAAAAAGGCTTCAATGGAGCCCTCCAAAGCGTATCGTCGGCAGTCATTAACGCTGTTGTCTATGACGGCCTTCTCGACCCGCCGAAAGCTGGGATCGGTTGGCAGGGCGGTTTCCAGAATTTGCTTCAGGTCTTCCGTCAGCGACATGGTTCACAGTGGGCATAGCCGCTTGTCAATGTCCAGATTGGGCTCAGAGCAGCCGTTCGCTGCATCTGATGCCAACGGCCGCTCAGCGGACAAAGCCGTTGTTTGCTACACTGCAGCACGTTTGGTTTGAGTGAACGACTGCTTGAGCGGCCTCAATCTTGGTCTTGGGTAGCGGATCGAGAGTTTCAAGCGGGTCTCAGTTCAGACATTGAAACTTCCAACTAATGCGACGCTTTAGCTATTTGAAGCCGATAGTGAGCGTCAGTTCGGCCTCTTCAGAAGTTTGGTGCGAGCTTGGCCTTATATTGCGGAACCGGTGTGATAAATCAAATCTGAGCTCGAAAAAGGCGGGGTATTTTATTTCAAGTAAGCCCTAAACTGAACACAGTTGATTTCAGAGTGCTGCCTTGACGGGCGCACTTCCATTGACGATGGTAATTTTATGAGCACTTTGAGAACATTTTTGCTTTCAAATCTGTGCATCCTGGCGTCTTCTGGATTGCTCTATGCAGAAAGTGGGATCGTAAAGTCCTTTGCAGGTTGTGCAGGGCGCTTCTCGGCTGAAATGGAACATGCGTGGCTTTTGAACGATGCCAAAGCTCAGGACTATGAACTGCGGCGCGGCGGGTTTGTGTCTCTGCTGGAAGCGACGACCACAGCAGAAAATGCCGAATTTGTCCTAAGCCACAGGGTGAATTCCAAACACGCGCATGCACGTCTGCTGCAAACCGCGACCTTTGGTTCAGACGAAACGAAGGCAAATGTGGCGCGCCGTACCGCCAAGCAGTATTTGGATCAGTGTAACTTGTTGATCCTTGGCGGTGTATAAGAGCCGCTTCGCTGCGCTGCCGCATTATTAAGCGGGGCATGCTGCGCTGCCGCAAGATTAGGCAATACCCTCAATCTGTCCAGGAACTCGGGTCATGAGACTCTGAGTGCTGCGGAGAACTGTCCTAGCACTATGGAGTGCCGCAAGACGGCTTGGAACATGTGCGAAGGTGCCCAGCCCAGGAAACCTGAAGACGCCCTCGCACACCGCAATTATGCGTGGGGGGGGTATATGGGACGTTTCGGCGCCCCGAACAACCCTGCTGCGCGTCGCATAAAAGGAAATGCTGATGCACACCAAACTTCTCACCACAACCGCCGCAGTCCTGTTGGCCAGTTCATTGCCTGCACTGGCCGATTGCCCGATCAAGGTTGGCGTCCTTCATTCGTTGTCCGGCACCATGGCCATTTCGGAAACCACGCTGAAAGACACGATGGAAATGCTGGTCGAACAGCAAAACGAAGCCGGTGGTCTTCTGGGGTGCGAGCTTGAAGCTGTCGTTGTAGATCCGGCCTCGGACTGGCCGCTTTTTGCCGAAAAGGCGCGTGAGTTGCTGACAGTGCACGAAGTTGACGTGATCTTTGGCAACTGGACATCGGTTTCCCGCAAATCCGTCCTGCCGGTGATCGAAGAACTGAACGGCCTGCTGTTCTATCCGGTTCAGTACGAGGGCGAAGAGAGCTCGAAAAACGTATTCTACACAGGCGCTGCGCCGAACCAGCAGGCGATCCCAGCCACGGATTACTTCCTGGATGAGCTGGGAGTTGAGAAATTTGCGCTGCTGGGAACCGACTACGTCTATCCGCGGACCACGAACAATATCCTTGAAAGCTACCTGAAGCAGAAGGGCATCGCGGAAGAGGACATTTTCGTCAACTACACGCCGTTCGGACATTCGGACTGGTCCAAGATCGTGGCCGACGTGGTCGCGCTTGGTGCGGATGGCAAGAAAGTCGGCGTGATTTCGACCATCAATGGCGACGCGAACGTTGGCTTCTATAAAGAACTTGCCGCCGCGGGCATCTCGGCTGATGACATTCCGGTTGTCGCCTTCTCGGTCGGTGAGGAAGAGTTAGCCGGTCTGGATACCACCAACCTCGTCGGTCACCTGGCGGCCTGGAACTATTTCCAGTCGGCCGAAAGCGATGCGAACGAAGCATGGGTCGAAGCTTGGAAAGCCCGAATGGGTGAGGACCGTGTGACCAATGACCCGATGGAGGCCCACTATATCGGCTTCAACATGTGGGTGAACGCGGCGACGGCTGCCGACACCACCGATGTGGACGCTGTTCGGACCGCCATGTACGGTCAGGAATTCCCGAACCTGACAGGCGGCACCGCTGTGATGCTGCCCAACCACCATCTGGCCAAGCCGGTCCTGATCGGTGAAATCCAGGAAGACGGTCAGTTCGACATCATCAGCCAGACCGAAGAAGTTCCGGGCGATGCCTGGACCGACTATCTGCCTGAGTCCGCTGTTCTCGTGTCGGATTGGAAAGAGCTGGGTTGCGGGATGTACAACACCGAAACCGAGAGCTGCGTACAGATCAAGTCCAACTACTAAGGTCTTAACCTGAATTCCTCGGGGCGCGCGAGTTGTGCCCCGAGGCTCAATACAAAGGTCTTCCTAAATGACGCTTCCGTTCAGGCGGGCAGTGCTTGCCCTGCTGGTCCTTGTGGCCCCTACCCTTTTGCAAGCGCAATCCGCAGACGCCCCGGTGCAGCAGATATTGCAGTCCCACGCGGAGGTGATTCAGAAATCCTCTCGCAAGACGATTGGCCCTGCGATCGACGCGCTGGCGCAAAGTGGGCTGCCGGAAGCGCAGACCGTTCTGGAGCGTTGGCAGGCCAAGGACATGTGGTTCAACAAAGAAATCGGTCTTTTTGTCTTTGCCTCAAAGGCTGACGGTGGGTTGCAGATCTTCGATGTATCTGACGGGGCCGAGATCGGGGTTGTCGAGAAAAAGAAATACAAACAACTCAAGCCCAATTCTGGCATTCGCGGGTTGATCGCGTCTGCTCTGGTGCAGTTTCAGCTGAACGACCCCAATCCAAGGACACGCGTCGCTGCTTTGACAGCGATTGAGCGAGACGCCGAAGCGTCGCACCTGTCTGCCCTGCGGGGTTCCATCGAGGCTGAACAAGACGCAGACCTCAAGGCGCGCAAAGACCGGTTGGAACGCTTGCTCACCATTCGCTTTGATGAGGATGAGGCCGCGAGGCTTGCTGCAATCGACAGCTTTGCCGGCGATCTGGGTGTTGATGTCAGGGCAACGCTCAATCCTTTGGTTTCATCCGAAATCAAGGCCGCAGATGAAATCCCGGACGGTGCGGTTGGCATTGAGGTCGGATCAGACGAGTTGACGCAGGACCAAGCCTATAACCTTCTTGTCGCAAACGGGTTGGCCCCGGAACCGGTGGATGCCGCAGCGGTAAAGCAAACCCTGATCGCCAACATAAACGGCGATACCGTTGCGGGTGTGCAAGTGGCGAGCCTTGACGAGGACGCCGCCCGAGAGGCCGCGTATCAGGTGTTGGCCCAGCAAGGTTTGGCGGCCCCTCTGGTGACACAGGAAGATATTGCCGAAGCCGTTCAAAAGCATAAGTTTTTCAAGGTGTACGTGTCGGCCCCCCTTCCCATCGCCCTTGCTGCGCAGGCGGCTTTGGACAACATCGAAACGCAGGTTGCATTGAACCAGACAGCGGATCTGGTGTTGGACGCGCTGTCTCTGGCCTCGATCTATTTCCTCGCTGCAATCGGTCTTGCGATCACCTTCGGGGTCATGGGCGTGATTAATATGGCGCATGGTGAATTCATTATGATGGGCGCCTACACCGGCTATGTGGTGCAGTTGTTCATTCCTGACCTGACGCTTTCGATCCTTGTGGCTATTCCATGCGCGTTTCTCGTGACCTTCGGGGCCGGAGTTCTGCTGGAGCGGCTCGTCATTCGGTGGTTGTACCACCGCCCGCTAGAGACGTTGCTGGCAACCTTCGGTGTTTCCATTGCCTTGCAGCAACTGGCCAAAAATATATTTGGCACGCAGGCGCGTCCTCTTACTGCGCCGGCATGGTTGGATGGGTCGATGGTTCTGAACGACATCGTGTCGATCAGCTACATTCGCATTGCGATCTTCGTTCTGGCGCTGCTGTTTCTGGCGCTGTTCCTTATTGTCATGAACCGAACCCGGCTGGGGCTTGAGGTGCGGGCTGTGACCCAGAACCCGCGCATGGCGTCCTCGATGGGCATCAACCCGGACCGGATCAACATGCTGACGTTCGGTCTGGGTTCGGGCATTGCTGGCATCGCCGGCGTGGCCATCGGGCTTTACGCCAAAGTCACGTCCGAGATGGGCTCTGACTACATTGTACAGAGCTTTATGACGGTGGTCGTCGGCGGCGTTGGCAACATCTGGGGCACGTTGCTGGGCGCGACGATGGTCGGAACGCTGCAAAAGGGGATTGAGTGGTTCAACCCCTCCAATACGCTGGCTGCGCAGACCTACATGATCCTTTTCATCATCCTGTTCATTCAATTCCGACCGCGCGGCATCATCGCGCTCAAAGGTCGGGCGGCGGAAGCGTGATATGGTTGACATGACTTCTACAGCCGAGCCGATACGCAAGCCGCTGGTGCTGCGTTATCCCTCTGTCGCGATCTTTCTGATCATCCTGTCCCTGTTTACGGCGATCATCACCGTTTTGGGCGAAGGGTTTGGCATCGGGCTGATTTCCACCAGCTTTATAAAAGCCTTGGGCAAGACGCTGTGCCTGTGTCTTGCTGCGCTGGCAATGGATCTGGTGTGGGGATACACAGGTATCCTGTCGCTGGGGCACATGGCGTTCTTTGGCATTGGCGGCTATGCCATCGGCATGTGGCTGATGTACGCCCGTACCGAGATAATCGTGGTCGACAGCCTCGCGGCCTCTGCCTTGCCGCCGACGGTTCAGGAAATCTCGGATGGCATTGCCACTCAGATTTTCGGCGTTGTCGGCGCATCCGAGTTCCCCCCAATCTGGGCTTTCGCACATTCCCTACCGCTGCAACTGGCTGCCGTCGTGTTGGTGCCCGGTCTGCTGGCCCTTATCTTTGGGTGGCTGGCGTTTCGCAGTCGGGTGACCGGGGTTTACCTGTCTATCCTGACGCAGGCGATGACGCTGGCGCTGTCCCTGTACCTATTCCAGAACGACAGCGGGTTGCGCGGGAACAATGGTTTGTCCGGGCTGCAGAACCTGCCGGGACTGGACTCGGTGCCGCAATCAACAGTTTCGATCCTGTTCTTCTGGGCGTCCGCCTTGGCGCTTGGCCTTGGCTACCTTGTCTGCGCATCGGTGGTGTCCGGCAAATTTGGATCGGTCATTCGCGCCATCCGAGACGACGAAAGCCGCGTTCGGTTCCTTGGATACTCGGTCGAGGCCTACAAGCTTTTCATCTTTACCTTCACCGCCGTGATTTGTGGTATCGCGGGCGCTTTGTACTATCCACAGGCGGGCATCATTAACCCGGCCGAGATTGCGCCCATTGCGTCAATTTATCTGGCCGTTTGGGTGGCAATCGGCGGGCGCGGACGGCTGTACGGAGCGGTGATCGGTGCGGCCTTTGTCTCGTTGCTGTCGACATGGTTCACGGGCGGGCAAGCCCCTGATATCTCGCTTAGGTTCTACACGATCCAATGGGTCGACTGGTGGACCATCCTGCTTGGGTTCTCATTTGTTGCGGTCACGCTGTTCGCGCCGCGCGGCATAGGGGGACTGATCGACAAGCTTACAGAGCGCCGCGCGCCGGATCGACATGGGGCCGACCTAGGACCAGACCTTGGATCGCTGCGCGAAAAGGAGGCGAATGAATGAGCACGCTTCTCGAAGTCTCTGGCGTTTCCGTGTCCTTTGACGGCTTCAAGGCGATCAACAACCTGACATTCCAAATCGGCCCGGCCGAAATGCGCGCCGTCATCGGCCCGAACGGGGCGGGCAAGACGACGTTCATGGACATCATCACGGGCAAGACCAAGCCGGATGATGGTCATGTTCTTTGGGGTGAAAAATCGGTTTCACTACTTTCGATGAGCGAAAGTCAGATCGCGCAGGCCGGAGTGGGGCGAAAGTTCCAGCGACCGACTGTGTTCGAAGACCAAAGCGTCCGAGAAAACCTGATGCTTGCTTTGAAAAACAAACGCGGGCCGTTGGCTGTACTGCGGTTCCGGGCGCGTCAGGAAGATCATGAGAGAGTCGCAACGCTGGCCGAGGAAATCGGACTGCAGAGCGCCTTGGACCGCAAGGCAAGTGAACTTAGCCACGGGCAAAAGCAATGGCTCGAGATCGGGATGCTGCTGGCTCAGGACCCGCAATTGCTGCTGGTCGATGAGCCTGCGGCGGGGATGACCCCGGCAGAGCGCAAGCATACGACCGACATTCTTGTCGAAGCGGCCAAAACCCGGGCCGTCGTCGTTGTCGAACACGATATGGAGTTTGTCCGTCGCTTGAACTGCAAAGTCACCGTGCTGCACGATGGATCGGTTCTGGCCGAAGGATCGTTGGACCATGTCACCCGGAACGAAAAAGTAATCGAGGTTTATCTTGGCCGCTGACCTTCTGAACATCTCCGATCTGACCCTGCACTATGGCGGCAGCCTGATCTTGCACGCCGTCGACATTACCGCGCGTCAGGGTCAGGTGACCTGCGTGATGGGGACAAATGGCGTTGGAAAAACAAGTCTTTTGAAAGCGATATCCGGCACGCATCCCCGCAGCGGTGGCGACTATGTGCTGAACGGCAAAAAAATCGGCAATGTCACTTCCTTTGAGCTTGCCAGAAAAGGAGTGGCTTACGTTCCGCAAGGGCGCGAGATCTTTCCGTTTTTAACGGTTCGCGAAAACCTCGAAATCGGCTTCGCCTGCCTGCCCCGCAGCGATCACGCGATCCCCAGCTATATCTTCGAGCTTTTTCCGGTCTTAAAAGAGTTCCTTTCTCGGCGCGGGGGCGACTTATCTGGTGGTCAACAGCAACAGCTTGCAATTGCGCGCGCGTTGATCACGAAGCCAAAGATACTGCTTTTGGACGAACCGACCGAAGGTATTCAACCAAACATTATCAAACAGATCGGGGAAGTCGTCGGCCTGCTACGCGATCAAGGGGAAATGGCTATAGTCTTGGTCGAGCAGTTTTTTGAGTTTGCTTATTCGTTAGGCGATGAATTCTTGGTTCTCGAGCGAGGCACCCCTCATCTACGCGGCTCCAAATGCCAAATTGGCAAAGAACAACTAAGGTCCGCGGTGTCTGTTTAACGGCACTGTAGTGGTTCCCTTCTGCTCTGCCATACCTGACGCACCGCATTTAACACTTCGGACTTATGCATATACCTTCTCGTAGCTCACTTAGCTGCATAGAATGCCGATTACTTGCAGTTTTTTGTATTCCGATGTTCGTGGATCAGGGGCATTTTGGGCTCAACTTGGTCATCTGACCATTTTTCTCAGATGACAGCTTATGAGAGGAAAGAAGACACATAAGGCTGTGGCAGTGCGGGTTAGGGCCTGCCTCTGCCGTCCCAATACTCTTTATCAGGCTCTTGATATCCAGCTCCTTCATGGCAGCACACCCTCACGACAATGATTATGAAGAGTGCCATCAGGATTGCTCTGGCACTTGGGGTTTGGAGCAAGTATTTCATTATTCTTTTTTATTGTTGAGTGAGTGACTTGGCAAAGAAGTCCCGCGCCTTTTCATTCAGCGCCAGTTGAGCTCAACTAACCGGCAGCAGGCCGCATTGTGAAGCGGTTCGGAGGAGGTCAATTGATTGGTTTTTGCTCTGAGCGCCAACAGTTCGTGAGCATCCGTGAAATGAGTTATCCGGATTTCAACGTAACACACGACAACCACTCTGTAAATTTAACGACGTCAGAGGTAGTAGCGCGGTTTTACGAAGGATTTGATGTTAAGAAGGAAATGACGCAGGATGAAACTTTCTATTCAAACGCCAAGGAAAAAAATTCTCAGTTCTAATCCTCATCATGATTGGCGGTATTACCTGAAATCCTTGTGCCCGTATCTTAAAGAGTTCGCATTTAACTGCTTGTGCAATGCGACCAGAATTACGCCTTGGATACGCCGTTTCTCGCAGCTACGAAATCCACAAGGTGAGGAACGTAGTCGTTCGGCCCGTCACCTCCAGCGGCGAGCGCCATTGCAAAACTGTTTTTTGCGGCGTTTCCGATTGGATTGGACAGCCCCACTTCATCTGCCATGGCTTCGAGGTAACGCAAATCTTTCAGAGCATTGGATAAAGTGAATTTGTGGGAGTCTCGATTGCCTTCAACGGCGTACCCCATGAAGGTTTGATAAAACCCGCAATCCATCCTGCTGCCACGAATGACCGAGTCGAATTCCTTGGTGGATATTCCGACTTTTTCGGACAGTGCCAACGCTTCCGAATAGAGCGCCGCGTATCCCAGTGAAAGAAAGTTATTCAGAAGCTTCATTTTATGCCCTGCAGCACATGGGCCGATGTGAACGATGGTCTTTGCCCAAGCTGCGATAACAGGCTTCAACCGCTCAAAAACAACTGGGTCTGCGCCGACCATGGTCGCCAGCTCTCCGTTCTGTGCCTGCACGGGTGTCCCGCCCAACGGCGCGTCCGCCATATGGTGACCGGCCTGCGCTAACTTATTCGCGAGTGCCAAAGTGGAATTCGGGTCTGACGTGGAGCAGTCTACAATGACGCTACCGGCCTGCATGGACGGCATCATGGCTGCCACGATTGCCTCGACCTGAGGAGAACCGGGCGCACAAACATGGATAACTGATGACACTGCTGCAAGCTCCGCGAGGTTTTCCGCCTCCGTCGCACCCTGAGCGACCAACTCATCGACAGGTCCGCGGTTTCGATGAGCAATCACATTAACTGTGAAACCGGCCATTAGCAGATTTGAGGCCATACCTTGACCCATCAAGCCAACACCAACAAATCCGATCGTTTCTTTGCTCATGGGGGTCTCCCTTTACCATTTACGGAGAGTCAGTGTGGACTAGTACAGAATGAAAAAGCAATGGCGGCTTAACTTTGCTTCGTGAACCAAGGCGCAGGACGCAGCGAATGAACGTTTCTAGTCCTTTTCGACAGATGCTGCGCTTGAACCAAATGTCTGTATTGGGCTCAGTGCGGTCGCTCAGAAAAATTCAGTGAACGACCGGTGTGCGGGACTTTGCAGACATCCGCAGTATTGCTCCAAAAGGACCGCAGTCAGCCCAAAGCGGACCTTCAACACCGAGTTTGCAATGTCCGAGAGGCGAACAAGTCCGTTCATTCTCATTTACCGCTGCAATACCCGCAACCGGCCCGGCATCTTAGGCTAAGAGTTCAGTCGAACAAGCTTAAAGCAGTTTCTTAATTGGGTTTTGAGACAATTACGCCGGTTTCTGGGTTCAGATCATCATTCGGATCCGTCAAAATGCCAGCTGGAAAGGAAACCGAGATGGGTAGATCCTTTGTATCAAGGCAGAGCATGTGGTTATTGTCCCCGTCACCCAGATCGGCAAGCGCGGCGGGCGTAACTGTGCGTTGAGATCCATCTTCGGCCTCTACGATGATCCTGTACAGATCGCGTTCCGCATCGCCAGGTTCCTTGCCGTTCGCCAGCGTAACGCCACCCGCCCAAGTTACCCGAATGGCCCGTACGTTGTTGTCACTTGGACAAAGGCTTCCTCTGGTTCGGCGTGGCCCCAAGTTTCCGACCAAAGTCCAATCCTCAACAACTTCGGCCAAGATCAATGACGGCCCGTCTTCCAGCGGAGTCACGGCTACCGTGGCACCGCGAAAATCAAGTGTTCCATCGATGGAATGAAGGTGTCCAATAACCTCGACTGCAACCGGTGGATCCACGGAAACGGTCCCAAAATCCCCGATCAGAAGCACAGTGCGCAATTCACCGGGATCGGTAGCAGGCAACACTGACGCGCAGTGCATTGTTCCGATCTGGCCTGATTTTGTTACGACTCTGAAGTCACCTGCCTGCAAAGTTTCCAGATCTACCTCGGTTGAAAAAATAACAGGCATCCCGTCTTTGCCCCTGGAACCTCTGCAAATGAGATTTGCTACGCGGGGCAACGCCTCGAGCCCGTGGAAAGCGGAAAGCAACTCGGCATCTTGTCCTTCAGCTGAACTCGGCAATCCGAGATTTGGGGTTGTATCTTCAAGTTCTCGACTTGAAACGTCCTGCGCGCACAAAGCCGTCCCCGACAAGACAAATGCAGTGGCAGGTGCGAGCAATCTGATCGCTTGGCTCCATTTCCTAAGCTGCTTCAGCAATTAGGTTTTTCTCCATATTTGGTCCGCGGTGCTGCGGGCTTTCGAGCTTTTATGTGCTGGAACTTAAGAAAAACAGGCAAACAAGTTTTGTCTAACTTGCCGCTATGCGGTCGCCAACAACGCATCGGAAAGCTCGTATTCCGAAAGTGCCCCAGGTGCACCTATTGCAACAAGCCTTGTTTCAGGTTTTCGGTGGCCCCATGCGCCATCCCTTGCGATGTCCATGCGCTTTCCGACTACCTGTACAAGAATGCGATGATCCGGATCCTCTTCGCTAAAAACAAATCCCTTGAGGCGATAAACGTCGCCCGGAAGCTTTCGAATTGCACTCCGAAGAGAAGACAAGCTTATCGGGCGTTCAGCTTTCATCATAGTTGTTGAGAAGCTGCCCGAGTGATCAGAGTGGTGGCAACCACAATCCGGTCCATGTTCGTGATGATCGGGTATTTCTGTTTCTAGCTGTTCGGCGGCAAAGCGACCAACGGAAAGAAGTATGTCCAGTGGGACGCCTCCGTTGACGGCTTCGACCAGACGATATCGACGGAAGCGAGACCCAAGCCAATCGTGCACCCTTTGAACAGCTGCCCTGTCGACGAGGTCGACCTTGTTCAAAATAACCATGTCCGAGAACGCGATTTGACGGAGCTTCAGTTCCATTTGTTCCGGCGCAGAAAATAGCTGTTCCGCATCGACCAGACACATGAGGCTGTCCAAGCGGATCATGTCCCGAAACTTCTGATCGGTAAATGTCATTGCAATTGATGACGGGTCCGACACTCCGCTTGCTTCAAGGACGATGTATTCCGGTTTCTCAGGTCGGGCGAGAACGGCCTCTACCGTTTCGATCAGGTCATCTCGGATCGAGCAGCAAACACAGCCATTTGCCAAACTCATCACATCATCTTCGAGACCGACGACCAAGTCGGCGTCCACGTTGATGGATCCAAAGTCATTTACCAGAACCGCGACTCGCAACCCGTGATTGCCTGTCAGGATGCGGTTCAGAAGTGTTGTCTTACCGGCTCCGAGAAAGCCGGTAAGGATCGTCACAGGGATTGCGGATGTCGAACCGAATTCGATCATGTCATCACTCCGCCTTCTTCTTGCGGTTCGGGATGACGTCATCGACCTTGATGACAAAATCACTGGGCCACTCTGGATCCGGGGCTCGGAATACGTCAGCTGGATAGTATTCCTTGGGGTCGATCTCCATATCGCGGTACTTCTGGTCCTGCTGTTCGGCACGTGACGACCGCGGTGCTGGCGGTTTGATTTCATCCGGCAACGTGATCTTGCCTTCTGCTTCCATCTTGCCCAGTTCGCGGAATGGTGCGACCGAACCAGATTTTCCGGGAAGTGTCGCCTTCCGATACCAAATTGCATCATTTGTGACGTTGACGACGGCGACATCCAAACCCCAAGCGAACAGCCCATCATAGTGGGCTCGGATTCCCGCCAGCATCTCGGCATCGATATCCTCGTCTTGCGTGTAGTGGGTCACCATTGCGAGACGCGGGCGCGCCTCAGCCATCATCTTTCCAACCGCGTAGTGAGATGTATGGTGCGTATCGATTGTGTAATTGAACAGCTCTTGCGGCAGACCGTATTTGTAGGTCATCAATTGCCCGATATCCTGGCCGGACATTTCGGTCACAAACACATCGACGCCTTTTCCGTATTCAAGGCTCAGTTCATCAGGGCGGCCATCGCCGGTCCAAACAAAACTCAGGCCATTCCAATCCAGCCTATACCCGACGGCACCGTCCTTGGCATGGCTGCGCGGCCACGAGCGCACCGTGACACCGTCCTCGTCATAAACGATGCCGCCTTCCTGACGGAAATCGAATTCGTTAACTTCGATCTCGTAGCCGTCCCCAATCGGGAACACATCGAAGGCCTCAAGATGCCATTTGAGCATCTGCTGCATGCCTTTCACCATTCCGGCTGTACCAAGCTCTGGTGTCCGACCAGAAGGGCCGTGAATGCGCAGCGGCGTGTATCCACCAGACCAAGCCCGGAACGGGTAGATGTAAGGGATGTCTGCATAGTGATCGACATGCAGGTGTGTGATGAAGATGTCGTTGATCAACTGCCCCGGAACCTGCATCCCGATAATGTTGCGGACGCAGCCCGAGCCGAAGTCGAAGAAGAACCTCTTTCCATTACCAAGCTCGACCATGATGCACGTTCCAGCCTGATCTTCGCGGGGCGGAAATGGCGTCGAACCACAGAACGATATCCGCATTTCGTCAGGCCCGAGATCCTCGGACAACGGGAAATAATTCGCGTTCGAGCCTGTCATGTATTTGGTAGGACGGAAGTACTCCGGCAGAGTGATGCCCCCGGCGGGCCTGCCGCCGTACGGGTTCTTTAGGCTTTCGCCTAGTGGTCCATCACCGGGGTGCGCATGTGCGGTTCCCGTACCGTAGCTAACGGCACCTGTTGCGACCGCACCTGCCGCCAGTCCCTGCATAACGTGTCGCCGGGAAGGGTTTTCGATATCGTCAGACTTCTGGATCTGTTCGTTCTCAAGTTCTTTGCCGTTGTCTTCTTTTGTCATGGCTATGCCCTTAGTTGGAAATGCTGCGAGGATTGCGCTTCACCATCCGGCGAAGCTCGTTCACGAGTTCAGATCTGATGTGGGCCCATTCCGCGCGCTCTGAGGCTGTGATCGATGTGTCATCCAACAGCGCCGTAACTTTCTTTAGGTCTTCGATTACCTCGCTGAGTAACGCGTCAGTTTCGATACGCCCGGAAAGCGCACCGGAAAGCTCTGCAAGCTCATCACTCAGTTCCCAAGTCACTGGATAATTCCCGGTTCCCACTATCTATTCTGACATCAAGATGAGTGCGGTTGACGAAATGCGCCAAGTGAGTCACCGTGAGTTGGGGGTGAGTTTGCTTTGAACCAAGCTAATGAATTGCCGATAGATCAAGATGTTGCACCGCCATCGCCGGAGCTTGTCCGACAGGCACTTCAGAGCGTTGTTTCCAGCGTCGTGTTCCGGGCTTCGCCTCGACTCCAGCAATTTCTTACTTACGTGGTCGAAGAGACTCTCGCGGGTCGTGGCGCCCAGATTCGCGGCAAAGCAATCGCGGTCGAAGTCTACGGCCGGAGCATTGATGGCACCGGTGGTCGGAATCTCGTTCGCGTCGAAGCCCGACGGCTGCGTCGACTGCTACATGAGTTTTACGATGATCAATGGGACGGTGAGGGAGTTCGAATTTTTGTTGATTCCGGCGGATACAAGCCACGGTTTTCGCAAGCAAGGACGACAAGAGGCGACAACTCAAGGGTTCAGGACAGCGATCTGCTTGGCGGGCATCGACGTCTACGGCAACTGCTGCCAATTGGGCTGGGTTGCCTAGTGTTGATTGCGGTGGCTGACTTTTGGTTCACTCGGGATAACAAGGTGGTTTTGCCCACAGCTCAATCTATCGAACAGGCTGAGCGAACTGCTCTTGGTGAGCAATCTTTGACAAGGCTTCAGGCGGCTAATCTTGCGGATCAAGCCCGAGGGATGTTTTTTCCTGTTTTTGATATCAAGCGCCAGCAAATAGCACTGGGAATGTTTCAGCATGCCGCAGAGCTCGACCCCGCACTCTCCGACGGTTATGCCGGATCGGCGCAGGTTCTGGCGACTTTGGCCATGCTGTCCCCTAATAAGGCGCAAAGAGACGATCTCTTCAACCAAGCTTCCGAAATGTCGGGAAGAGCAATTGATCTATCTCCCACTGATGCATGGGCAAACGGTGCAAATGGTTGGGTATTGGCCACCCAAAACAAACCAGTCGAAGCTATGAAATACGCAAGAATGTCGGTCGAGCTTGCGCCGAATGATGGTCATATTTTGGATCTTGTCGGTATCACCGCCATCATGGCCAACGCCCCGGATCTTGCGGCCGAGGCTAGCGATCCAGAAAGACTAAGGTCAGGATCGGGTCGCTTTGGCGCACGAAATATTTGGGGTGTATCGCAACTGATGCTCGGGAATTACGAAAAGGTTGTCGAAGCTTTTAAAGGAGCGCCCGCTGCCGGTGCGCCTGTAAGTGCTCCTTCTCTCCTATTCCAAGCCGTTGCGCACGATCAGTTGGGACATACCGAAGAAGCTCAACGACTAGTCACTGAAATGCGTAAAACGTGGCCGGAGTTTCCATCTGAGTTTCTCACCGGCAGGATTTTCCACAATGATGACGCAACACGGCAAGCGATACTGGATACTCTGATCAGATACTGATGAAACGCATCGCATCGTTGCCGATGCAAAATTTTCTAGTTTCAGTCGCAGCGCTTTGCAGCGTTGGAAGCCATCGCAGAATGCAAGAGTTGGCAGATCCAGACACAAAGTCTGCTTACTACGTATTTCTGTAGTTCGGGCAACGCGCGGCATCGGCCAAAGTGGGCTCCCTGCGGTCACACGCTGCGCTGCTCACGAACGTTGGATATGCTGATGAAACCTGCCATTTGGCTCCTTGATAGATTCAGTTGGTCGACACGGTGTCGGTGCATGGAGAGGGAAGGAAGGATGGAGGACAATTGATGTCCATTTTTCAACTTCCTGCCATCACACCGAAACGCCCGCCGTGGAATAAAGGTCGCCTTATAGGCCAAAAACGCCCGCTTCTCGCGAAGCAGGTCTGGGCCATCCGCGTCCGGCTTGAACTCTCAGACAATCTCAGGGACTTGGCACTCTTCAATCTTGCGATCGATAGCAAGCTGCGAGGCTGCGATCTGGTTCGCTTGAACGTAGCCGATCTTGTTGCTGGTGATCGTGTCCGCGAACGCGTGACAGTTGTCCTGAGCAAAACAAAGCGGCCAGCCCAATTCGAGGTTTCGGAAAACACCCGCCAGTCTATCTGGACCTGGGTATGTCGCCCGGAGATGCTTGGACGCAATTTCCTTTTCCCAAGCCGCTTCCACGAAAGGCCGCATATATCGACGCGACAGTACGCGCGTTTGGTCCGCGATTGGGTGTCGGCGATTGGTTTGGAGCCAAGCGATTACGGCACGCATTCACTAAGACGCACCCAAGCGGCACTGATCTACCGGAAAGCAGGCAGTCTACGCGCGGTGCAGCTCTTGCTTGGCCACACCAAGATCGACAGCACAGTTCGATATCTTGGCGTTGAACTGGAAGACGCGCTGAGTATCGCAGAAAAGATCGACGTGTGAAGATTGGGCGGGCGGCAAGAGTCGCCCGCTTTTCGTGACTGGCAATTGTCGCATCAGTGCTGACCTTCCACTGGACTTCCGAGCCGAGACGAGCGCCACCGTCGTTGATTGAGTTGAATTTCTCGCCCGGATCGCCGGGGCTCAGGTCAGTAGCTGGGTTGTCATCATTGCCATGTGAATGCTTGCGGGAAGTAAGCAGTCACTCTAGAATATTTCGGCGAACGTCCTCTTCGAGAGCGAAAAGCGGGCGTCGCAATTTCGCGCCGTGCGTGCCCCTCAGCGGAGAAATATCGGAGGGTGAAACTCGCAGAGCGCGCAAAAAACCGGCCTCGAAAAATGGCTTGGTTGTGTGTAGTTGTATGGCTGAGCTTATTGCTCTTCCTGTACAGACAACAGCTAGGTGAAGAAAAAAGATAACGTCCAGACGAACGAGGAAATGAAAGACTGTACTTTCGGCCTCTCCAATCGACTTCAGGTGCCGACAATTTGGCATTTTCGTTCTGGGTGCTAATTCGCTTCTGAAATTGTTAACCCACCCCGCTTCACCAAGAGGTCAACAATTGCGGCAACCCCTTTTTTGTGACGAAGGGACGAAAACAAAAAAGGCCGTCCTTTGCGCATTCTGGCTGCGTCTCTTTCCATGACCTCCAGTGAAGCGCCAACATGCGGCGCCAGATCCGTTTTGTTTATGACCAGGATGTCGGATTTTGTTATGGCCGGTCCGCCCTTTCGTGGGATTTCCTCACCAGCGGCGACGTCAATCACATAGATTGTGAGGTCCGCGAGCTCCGGGCTGAAAGTAGCCGACAGGTTGTCGCCGCCGCTTTCGATAAGAACAATATCAAGATCGGGATGGCGTTCCTGCATTTCAGCGACCGCTGCTAGGTTGATCGATGCATCCTCGCGGATCGCTGTATGTGGGCAACCGCCCGTTTCGACGCCGATAATTCTATCTTGGGGAAGAATTTGCATACGCATCAATGCTTCAGCGTCCTCCTGAGTATAAATGTCATTGGTGATGACACTCACCGAACAGACGTCGCGCAGAGCTTCAGATAAGGCAGCAGTCAAAGTTGTCTTTCCGGCTCCAACCGGACCACCGATGCCAACGCGAAGAGGGCCGTTCATATTGTTCATGTACGGAATATCCTTGAATACTGTGTTTCGTGTTTCATCGACGCTATGTCCGTCAGGAACGCAGTCGAACTCAGTTCTTCTAAGCCTGCCATTTGCGCTTTTTCGGCGATGTGAGCGCATAGCGGTGTCAAATTACGTATCAGTCTCTGAGAATCGGTTTGGCCCAGCGGCACTAGGCGCGTTGCGCAGGCGACCAAGTTGCTTGCAAATGCTTGTAAATACATCTTTGTCGCCAGTAACATGGGGAGGCCCTGCAGACGTGCGGCGTGGCCTACTGAAACTGGGTAAGCATATTGTTGGATATCTAGTTCCCAGACGTCTCCTGTGACCGTTCCGAATGCTTGTCCCAGCAATTCGGTTTCCATTTTTCTTTCAAATGACGCGCAGATGGCCCGCGCTTTGGCATCGACACTGATAAGTTCATCTTTATCCTGAGCGTTGTATGCGGACACTACGAACAGAGCGTCATTCCATCCAGATCCATGTTCCAGCGCATGTGAAACCCAGGCTTGGGTATCTTGTGAACTGGAGACAGCTCCCTCGTCAATTGCAGTTTCCAGCCCATGAGAATAGGCAAAGCCCCCTACGGGATATGCCGGAGACAACCACTGGGTTAGCGTAAGGATATCAGCGTCAGTGGGCGTGGCCATGAGTCCTGCCGTGGCCATAGGCCCCACCTTCGGGGGTGAACGGTTCGTGAACCTCCCGAACCGAGGCTCCGATTTTCAGAAGCATGTCTCGGATCACATGATCGACCTGAATCAGAAGCCGATCCTTTTCGATTTGGCAGGGCGTGTGGCGATTGCCGATATGCCAAGCAATGCGCGTCAGGTCCGGGGCTTTAACCTCCAGCAACGCTTCGGGTGCAGCCTGTATTTCCACTTCGCGACCGTCATCCAGAACCAAAGCGCCACCGTGGTTCAACGAAGTCGTTTGTGCCAGATCGATGAGAATCTGTTCGCCACTTTCGCAGGTCAAAACCTTGCGCCGCAAAAAGCGGTCGTCATAGGTTAATGACAGACAGTCTGCTGGATCGCTATGCGTGTGATCCGAATACTTACGTGCAATACAGAGCAGGGCGGTCATACCGTCGCCTCCTCTGCAGGGGGAATGGTCAGAGCCAGATTGAGTCCGAAAATACCCGATGCACGATCCGTTCGCGCGCCAGGCCGCGCTTTTTCAACTCTTCGTCGCTCAGTGATTGCAGGAATTCGACTTGCCGGACGCGTGATTGAGCTTCGGCCACGCTGATCAGGGCCGAGTAGATTGACGATCCGATGGATGCGATCAAATTTGGCAGCGAAAAGCGTGCGTGTGTTTGTGCTGTTGAGTGTGCCATTTGGACCCTCGTAAATGTTGGTCCTCCCATTGGATTTAATATTTGTCATAGTGGCCTCATTTAGAAGAGCGTGTTTGGTCATTTCAGCCTTGCGCGGGCCGCAACTCAGCACATTTTTGATCAGAACAAAAAGTATCGTTGCGCCATTGGCAGGACTTCGGCGGGTTGGCAGGTCAGCAACTCGCCATCCGCCCGGACTTCGTAGGTTTCCGGATCAACTTCGACTTGCGGCGTCGCGTTGTTCAGCAGAAGATCCTGCTTGCCGATCTCACGCGTGTTTTGGACGGCGACGGTCTGTTTTGCCAATCCCAGTGCATCACCGATCCCGTCCGCATAGGCGGCTTGCGAGACAAATGTGATCGCCGAGTTTTCTACCGACCGACCATATGCGCCAAACATGGGGCGGCTATAGACAGGCTGCGGAGTGGGGATAGACGCGTTGGGATCGCCCATCTGCGCACACGCAATCGTGCCGCCCAGCAGAACCATCTCGGGCTTCACTCCGAAAAAGGCAGGGTTCCATAGGACTAAGTCGGCGCGCTTGCCTTCTTCGATGCTACCAATCTCATGGCTGAGGCCGTGGGCAATGGCTGGGTTGATGGTGTATTTCGCGATGTAGCGGCGGACGCGAAAGTTGTCGTTCTCACCGGTTTCTTCGGGTAGACGACCGCGCTGTTTCTTCATCTTATCGGCGGTTTGCCAAGTGCGGATCAATACCTCTCCGACCCGACCCATGGCCTGGCTGTCAGACGCGATGATCGAGAACGCGCCCATGTCGTGCAGGATATCTTCGGCTGCGATGGTCTCGCGCCGGATGCGGCTTTCGGCAAAGGCCACGTCCTCGGGGATGGACTTGTCGAGGTGATGACAGACCATCAGCATGTCCAGATGCTCTTCGACCGTATTCACTGTGAAGGGTCGCGTCGGGTTGGTCGAGGACGGCAGCACGTGGTTCTCGCCGCAGATCTTGATGATGTCCGGGGCGTGTCCACCGCCTGCGCCTTCAGTGTGGAAGGCGTGAATCGTACGACCTTTTATGGCCGCCAAGGTGTTTTCCACAAAGCCTGATTCATTCAGCGTGTCAGTGTGGATCATCACCTGCACGTCCATTGCATCGGCTGTCGACAGGCAGCAGTCGATGGCGGCGGGGGTTGTTCCCCAGTCTTCGTGCAGTTTCAGGGCACACGCTCCGGCTTTGACCTGTTCCTCCAGTCCAGCGGGTAGAGAGGCATTGCCCTTACCTGCAAAGGCTAGATTCATTGGAAACGCATCAGCGGCCTGCAACATCCGCCCGATATGCCAAGGTCCAGGGGTGCATGTGGTCGCCAGCGTACCATGCGCAGGCCCTGTGCCGCCGCCCAGCATTGTGGTCAGGCCGGAATGCAGCGCGTCCTCGATTTGTTGCGGGCAAATAAAGTGGATATGGCTGTCGAACCCGCCCGCCGTCAGGATGCGACCCTCTCCTGCAATTGCCTCAGTACCAGGGCCTATGATGATGTCCACGCCAGGTTGCGTATCGGGGTTGCCGGCTTTCCCAATCTTGGCGATACGCCCGCCCGTCAACCCAACGTCCGCTTTGTAGATACCGGAATAATCGACGATCAGTGCGTTGGTGATCACCGTATCCACGGCCCCTTCAGCGCGGGTGGCCTGAGATTGCCCCATCCCGTCGCGAATGACTTTGCCACCACCGAACTTGACCTCTTCCCCATAGACATCTTCGCGGTGCCCGGTTTCGCTGAAACGCGCAGCCGTTGCGCGCTCAACGATCAGGTCCTTCTCAACCTCGATGATCAGTTCGGTATCTGCCAATCGTACTTTGTCACCGACCGTGGGGCCGAACATTGACGCATAGTCACTTCGGCTGATCTTGCCCGGCATCTTTCAGAGCCCCCATGATATGCATATTGAAACCGTAGATGTGCCGGCGCCCGTCAACTGGCACCAGTATGACTTCGCGAGTCTGGCCCGGCTCAAATCTCACAGCCGTGCCTGCCGGGATGTCCAACCGCATCCCCAAGGCCGCGTAGCGATCAAAATCCAAGGCAGAGTTGGCTTCGGCAAAATGGTAATGGCTGCCGACCTGCACCGGTCGATCACCGGTATTGGCGACAACAACAAGACGACTGCTGCGTCCTGCGTTGAGTGTCAGTGAACCCTCGGCAGGTATGATCTCACCCGGGATCATTTAGGCAGATTCAATATGACCGTGATGGCGATGACCGCGATCAATGCCAGCCCAGCTGCGAGCAGGGCGAAATCACTGCCATGGGCATGAATATGGGTATCCGTATGGGCCAAAGCAGGACCAGCCAAAATAAAAGCGGGAAACAACATTCGGTTCATTTGGAACTCCTTGGAAATTAGCGGATTGGGTTGTGAACAGTGACAAGCTTAGTGCCGTCTGGGAAAGTAGCTTCGACCTGCACCTCGTGGATCATCTCGGGCACGCCTTGCATGCATTGGTCGCGGGTGATCACTTCGGCGCCGGCTTGCATCATATCGGCGACTGAACAGCCATCGCGTGCGCCTTCGACCACGGCGTCGGTAATCAGGGCAATGGCCTCGGGGTGGTTCAACTTGACACCGCGGGCCAGCCGTTTGCGGGCGACCTCAGCAGCCATGGCAACCAGTAGTTTGTCTTTTTCACGAGGGGTCAGGTTCATCTCAGAGAATCCAGCAACGGGGTAATGTGTCTTTGTTCAGCCTGCGCAGAACCGGGACCAGAGTGCGGCGAAGGGCCAAGCTGTTGTGGGCTAGAACACGGATAGCCAGCAGGTCATTTTGGAGTAGTGTTGCACCTGCGTCGTCGGGCAGCATTCCGCGAATAGAATCCAAATGACCTTCGGCAGCCTCCGATGCAAAGACGATCAGTGCCATCGCCCCTGCGCCGTTTGCAATATGCGGCTTGGATAGGTGAGAGTGCCAATTACCGGAGAACCGCATCGCATCCAGGAACACCAGCTTTCCTTCGTGTCGTATCTCGATCCGATCGCTTAAGCGGATATCGGTCAACGTCTCGCCCATGGCGGCGCGCCCAAAGACCAGCGGCTCTACCATCAAAACCTCGGCACCCGGTTGCTTGTCGATCTTCAGGCGTCGTTCCAAAGCACTGCCGTTGAACAAAATGCTCTCTTGCGGCAACCAATTCAGGCGGGCTCCTGCTTCAACTGTCAGGTGATTGATAACCTGGGCACGTTCTTCAGGTTGGGCCTTGTAGGCACGCTCGCAGGCTTGTGTCGTCAGTGTCAGCGCGGTGCCTTCTGCTGCCTTGCCTGATAACCGGAATGAATCGCCGCCTGTCACACCACCTGCAGTGTTCAGAAGAACCGCATCAAGATCAGGCGTCGGTGTTCTGGGAAACAGACATTTCAAAGACCCGGACTGGCGAAACTTGTCTAGCACGGTCCTTTGGCCCAATTGCTTGGTGCTCAAGTAGACGGTGCCTGCAGCACGGGGCGGCAGCGCATTGTACGTCGGCAATATGGCAGCAGCTTGGGTAATCGGGCACCTTTAAAGCGTCGTTTTGGTGCCACTTGTTTCTCTATTGTAGGGTCGGAACGCTAATCTGCAGCGTCTCAAACTGCCTATTTCCATATCGTGTGGCTAAATATTAGACAGAGACGTCAGTCCTAGATGAAAAAACAGGCACACCTTGCCGACTTTCTAATTTGGGTCAAAGGTAAGTTGCCAAACTTGCTGCGATGCAGAACCGGCGCAGGAGCGACCTTCCTGGCGGTAAGCAGCAACAGCTGGCCATCGCGCGAGCGCTGATCACGAGGCTGCGACTGCTGCTGAATGAGCCAACCGAAGGCATTCAGCCGAAGTTAGTCCAGCAGATTGGCGAAGTGATCTGGCACCCTAGAACGACGAGTGGAACAGAAATTATCGTAGTCGAGCAGTATTTCGACTTCAAGTATGACCTTGCTAAAAAGATTGTCGTGTTGTGACGTGGAGAAGTCATGGTCAAAGGCATACGATGCTCCTTGGCTGGCAGTTTTCAAACAGGAGCTGCATTCCTTGCCACGCGGAGGCAACGACGTTCAAGTCGACAGCTTTGCCCATTTTCTGAACTGGTCCAAGGGACAGGGACTCTACCGGGCTCTGGGTCGAGATCACCAGATCAACATCGAACTCCGGGAGCGCAATCGCGAGAGGTTCAAATGACGGTAGAGTCCCGGAGTAAAGCTTGAAGACGCATCGAACTGTGTTTCAAAGGTGGTCACCTATATCGATCCCGCGAGCGGTCCAAATGACTGCTCGCAACCGCTAACCAGTCTTTTGACTATTGCCCCGAATGACCGCTCTGAGCCCAAAGCGGACATACCCAACCTCCGCAAAATGTATTGCTTGATAAAGGGCAGACTGTCCGCCACTCTTTCCAGATTGGTAGTTTGGGGTTTTGTCATGACGGATAGTTTTGACGTTATTATCGTTGGCGCCGGAAGTGCTGGATGCGTCCTCGCCGCTCGTTTGACCGAAGATGTGAAGCGTTCCGTTTTGTTATTAGAGGCCGGTGGATCGAACGACGACCCCCGGGTTTCCACACCCGCAAAATTTGGCGCTCTCACTAATACACGTTTCGATTGGGCCTTTCGGACAACTCCGCAGGGCGAACTTTCGGGACGCCAGATCGCCTATCCGCGCGGTCGATGTATCGGCGGCACTGGTTCGATAAACTACATGATATACCTGCGCGGGCATCCGGCAGACTACAACACGTGGTCCCAAATGGGCGCAACGGGCTGGGGATGGGACGGTGTGCTGCCCTATTTCAAGAAGGCTGAGAATTGGGAAGTCGATGGAGATCCGTCGATCCATGGGGACGGCGGCCCGCTGACTGTGACTAAGCCAGGCGAGCGGTCGCCCTTAACCGAGACATTTATAGAAGCCTGCCAGCAGGCCGGGATTCCATTTAATGGCGATCTGAATGGCATGGAACTGGACGGCTGTGGTTATTTCCCCGCGACCTTGCAAGAGAACAGGCGGGGCAGCACCGCGCAGACATACCTCTCCGCGGCGATGGGGCGTCCCAACTTGACCGTTGTGACCGGTGCGACGGTTATGTCGTTGCAATTTAAGGGCAGTTCTGTGACCGGTGTGAATTATCTTGCCAAGGGAGAACTGAACCATGCAACTGCACAGGAAACGGTCTTGGCGGCGGGGGCCGTAGGCTCACCTCAGATATTGCAACTTTCAGGAGTTGGCCCTGCAGACCTTTTGAACGATGTCGGAGTCCGGGTAAAGCATGACCTGCCCGGCGTGGGTGAAAATCTGCAGGATCACTTCCATTACCGCGCCCGTTGGGAAATCGATCAGCCTTTGACCTTCTATGGCCGAAGCGCAGAGCAAGCGGCAGAGGTTGAGCGCCTCTACTCGGAGGAGTCGCGCGGTCCCCTGACAACGAACCACTTTGAGTCTGGTGCGTTTCTGAGATCCGGGCCCCATGTCGATATTCCCGACATAGAACTGCTTATGATCCCATATTTCATAAGCTTGGGAGCCCCGGAGTATCGCCCACCGGATCGCCACGGTTTCACAATCTCTGGTTTTCCGACCCGTCCTTGGAGTCGAGGGCGTGTGACTATTGCATCAAACGACCCATTGGATCGGCCCATTATCGATCCTGGATATCTAAGCGACCCGGCGGATGTCGATCTGATGCGCTCGATCATCAAGGAAGCGCGGAAGATTGTATCACAGGAAGCCTTTTCGAAGCTTAATCCGGTTGAGATATCTCCGGGGGCGGACGCCCAGAGCGACGAAGAACTTCTTGCGGACATTCGTGAGATTTCGTCGACGTCCTTTCATCCCGTTGGCAGTTGCAGGATGGGGCAAAGCGATGATTGCGTCGTAGCTCCTGACTTGAAAGTGCACGGGCTTGAAGGGTTGAGCGTTGCCGATGCGTCTGTGATGCCGCAAATGAACACCGGACACCCCAACGCGCCGGTGATTATGATTGCTGAAAAAGCTGCCGACATGATCGCTGGGCGCGTTTGAGTGAAATAATTGCTAAGCATCAGACAACCGATTTTTTGTGACAGGATCAGGCCCCGACCTAGAACCGCAGACCGAAGCCTATCGAAAAACCGGAAAATCCTTCGGCAACTACACCGTTTAACATTACACGTCCCGCTTGAACGGCTGGCAGACCGGTCAGGCGAGTATCAATCTCAAGTCCTACGCCAGCTGTGGCCAGCCAATCGGTGCCAAGAACGGTTGCACTGTCGCCGTGATACAGCACAACACCAGCATCCAGAACGAGTTGTGTTGGGAGTTCGAAGAGATTGACGTTTTCCAGCGGATAGCGATGACGTGAGAACAGGGTTGTTTGGTTTGAACTCGCACTTGCGTTCCCAGCCTCAGGCTCGTTGATCGGGTTAAAATCCAAGAATGTTTGACGGATACGATATTCCCCCTGCCACGATCCAAATTGCGCCTCTCGGAAGATACCAAGCGAAGCACCAACCCCGAATGCGTTTAAGTCTCCGTCGATCAAATCGTTGGAGCTAGATGCCGAACGCAGCAATGGAAAGCCGCCAAGAAAAGCATCCGCAGTCACTTGGCCAAGTGAAAGATGTCCGACCGGACGAACTTTCCACTCGTTTACCAATGGAAATTCCCAACCGATGCCGACCGTTGCTGCCACGCTTGACCAAGTTACATCCAACTCAGTGCCGGGGGCGATCTCTGGAAAGAAGAGTACCGGGTTATATTTTTGATAGGCAACAAGACCCTCTACATACAGCCCGTTTTCAAGTGGCTTGTAACCTCCTCGCAGTTGCGTCGAGCGTAGACTCTTGGCACCTCCGGAAGCATCAAGAAAAGAAAACGAGGATAGAGTCTCGTTTGGGGTGGCGGCGATACTCAAGACGGACAAAGCCGCTCGCGCTGCAGCCTCAGAGGCATCAGGGTCCACGCTTTGAGCATTGGATGGACTAGTTGAACTTGCAGTTGAAAACACCGCGAAAGCAAGAAATCGTCTCAATGTACAGGCTCATTTGTCGGATAAAATGGAAGACTTAGCGATGTCCCTTAAGCTTAGCATTGCCGGGATAAGAATGCCCCGCCTTTTGCCATATTTGTTTTGCTGTTAGGCAATTTGGTCTCGATTGTGAGGGTCTCGCCCCCAACTGCTTCCTTAACCGCCTAAGAGGGGACCTAAATTGGGGAATACCAGTCAGCAATGTGAATTGAACCCGTCGCCGCAATGTCCGCTCCGCATTGATAACCCGTATCCAACAAAAAGTGGCAGGTGACAGCTTCGAGCCCAAAGCGACCCTGAAAAATGACGCAACTCGTCGCCCGCGGTGAATGTAGATAGCGAGCTTTAGGTTGGGTCGTGGTAGAATATCGAAAGGCGAGAACGTCTTACATATCTGCCATTCGATTATTAGCCTACGCTCTAGTAACCCATCTAAGCCTCTATGCTTGGATCGGTTCACCTGGCAACCCTATAGCCTCTCTGATGGGGTCAGGCAGATGAAGATTTTGTGCGAGGATATCCGCTTTTTCTGACAGCGCTTCCGCACGTTCTGCAGCAGTTTCTGCTTTGGGGTGCATTCCGGACTTCCTGAGTATCCACGCCTTCACTAACCAAAAGTGTCTGCAGTAGGGGCGCATTTCAGTAGCGTCTGAAATTGCTTCGATCGCGAGTTGCTTATCACCTGCCATCATGTGGGCAATCGAAAGGGGATAAAGCCGGTACGGAAGAAACGGATCCTCGGTGGAACGACTCACGGCCTTCGCTAAACTTTTCCGAGCAGCTTCCCAGTTGCCGGCAATAACTTCGGTGTAACCGCTCGCCTCCATACCCAAAACGTAGCTGGGATTCAGTCTGAAAATCCTATCAATGTCCTTCCGGGCGCCATGCAGATCACCCGCGAGGCGCGCGCGCACCTGCGCCCGCGTATACCAGCAGTAGTCAGAGCGAGGCGCAGCCTGAACGGCCTTGTTCGATGACTCTATGATCCGCATTCGCAAATCAGGATCAGCCTCGCGATAGCATGCTTCTAAGGGGTACAATTTGGCTTCACACCACATTGCAAGCCCGGACCCGTTCTCGGGATCAAGTCGAAGCGCTCGCTCCAGCAATTTACCCGCATGCCTATAGTCCTCGACGGTGGCACGGTAAAACAGCATTGCCGCTCGGGATCTCAACTCACTTGGGCTCAATTGATCGTCTGGAATGTCATTAAGACGGTCACCGTCAAACGCATTGATCTGCAGACGTAAATCGTCTGACAGCTGTTCTGCAGCCCGGTCGCTTAGTTCAAACAAATCCTTTGAATCTCCGTTTAGGAAGCGCGACCAGGTTACCTGTCCATCTCCCAACCGAGTAAGGCTGGACGATATCCTTGCTTCAGTCTCCCGGCAGCGCAACCTGCACCTCAGGCTGTAGGTTGCTTTGGTCTCGGATGTTGAATCTGTTGCAATTACACGCACACCTGTGCGGCGCGAAAGACTGTGAACCAACTGCTCCTGCAGGTCAGCGCAAACCTCAAGAGTCTCTCTCGTTTCGGGAGCACTTGTGACCGGCTCGACCGCAATGGAAGGCAATTCGGTTAGTTCAATTTCACGCTGCGTGGCGGGCCGCCATTGAAACCCATTCACCGGATTAGCAAGATTCTTCAAATCGAACGTGCCCGCATCGCTGAAACCCGCCGAGAACTTATCGTCCAACTGCCGCTTAAGGTCTTCGGAGATCATCACACCACCGGGTGGCGCTTCGGTTTGCAGGCGGGCGGTGATATTTATACCGGCGCCATAAATGTCGGCCTCGTCTTGAACGATCTCACCGAGATGCGCTGCCATCCTCAGCCTGATTTTCTTATGGTCGACCAATCCCAATTGCACAAATTGAGCGGTTTCGATTGCCGCTGATACTGAAGGAAAGGCAATAATCCATCCATCGCCCATACGCTTCAGTATTTCGCCGCCTCTTTGTACGGCCTCTGGTTCCAGTAGTTTATCCCGAAGTTCGTGGACCAGCTCGATTGCGAGCGACTGATCCGCCTCCATTGCGGACGTATAGCCGACCAGGTCGGCCATCAAGATTACGGCCAGGCGAGCTTTCATAAAGCAAGGTTAAGACAACGCTCAGGTATTGTCATCTTTTGAAGCGGGCGAAGCGGCTTCTGGGCATCACCAAAGCAATGCAATGAATGGCGGCTTCGTCCGCAAAGCAGCCTTTCAACTGACTCAAGTTAAGGTCTGCTTTGTCGTCTTGCCCCGTTTCAGTGGACGGTTTGAAAGGACACGGTTGACCGATCTTCGAAATCAGCTGGACTTACGTTGCCAAGATATCCATGGCGACGCTTTCGATTGTAGAACACTTCAATATACTCGAACAGGTCGGCACGTGCTTCATCTCTGGTGCGGTAACGTACGCGGTTTTCACGTTCGCGTTTGAGAGCGCCGAAGAAGCTTTCGAGGACGGCGTTGTCAAGAGCTTTAGTCTCAGATCGAAAAACCTTTTTCGGTCCTTGGCCGTTAGATCCGGGAACAGCTCCCTCTCACTGACTTGGCAGGCGACAAACAGACGTGTTTGCCTTTCAGTGAAATCTAAATCATTGATTTTGAGACAATTGAGTTATCTCGGTCATAGCAAAGTTGCCATTGACGAAACAAAGAACTTCCTTAGCGTAGTCGCTGACCTGACCGGCGGTGACGAACAGGTTGAGCGGTCGGCCTTGGCTGTCGCAGATGGCGTGCAGCTTGGTGTTCATGCCGCCTTTGGTGCGACCAATCAGGCGTCCACGCCCCCCCTCTTTCACGCCCAAGCTGGTCGCGGTTCTGTGCGCCTTGAGGTAAGTCGCGCCAATCATCACGGTCGTCTTTTCGCCGTGCTCAGCAGCAAGACTCACCATCATCCAGGCGAAGACGCCTTTGTCGCTCCATCGCTTCCAGCGGTTGTATAGCGTCTTGTGCGGGCCGTAGGCGGAGGGGGCGTCGCGCCACCGCAACCCATTGCGATTGATGAAGATAATGCCGATCAACACGTGCCATCTGCGCATCCGTCAGCCAGAAATGATCAGGCACATTCACAGCTCGGTTTTCGAACCGTGAACCACGCCGTTCCGAGGAAATCAATGGGTCCTGACCATAACATGACATTTGTCTTGCTATAAGAATTTTAAGCAAGAAATGCGTCCCAATTGGTACCGACGGCGTTTTGTATTTGATCTATCATTTTGGGTGCTCACAAGATGATGCTCTTGGTTGAAAGACCTCAACGCCCTTCAAATTCCCTTTGAGCTTCCGATAGAAACGATCAGAGTTCTTTTGCTTGATGGATTAACTACTTTTTTGGCAACGTGATGAACTCTTGGTCATCACCAGGCGGCAAGTGGAACCGTTGGTTGCTATCCCACGCCTCGGCCCTCCAAGCCTCCTTTGCTTCTTCGATACGCTCCTTGGAGGAAGCCACGAAGTTCCACCAGATATGACGGGGCCCCTCAAGAGTCTCACCGCCCAGCAACATCACTCGTGCGCCTCTTTCACCAGCTTTCATCGAAATGGGATCACCAGGGCGGAAAACCATCATCTGACTTGCCTCGAAGGTATCCCCGGCGACCGTAACCGAACCCTCGACGACGTACACGCCGCGATCCTCGTGATCATCAGGTAGTGGAATGCTGGCACCCGGTTGCAATATCGCATCGGCGTAAAACATCTCTGAGGCCGTCTCAACGGGCGCTCGTTCTCCGTATGCATTTCCAAGTATCAGGCGTACCTCTTTGCCTTCGCCTTCCATGAACGGCAGAGCATCTGCGGGTGCATGTTGGAACATTGGATCACGGTCTTCATGATCCTTTGGGAGGGCAACCCAAGTCTGAATACCGAAGAACGGCATTGGGTCTACTTGGGTTTCGTCGTCGGTTCTTTCTGAGTGCGTGATGCCATGTCCTGCGACCATCCAGTTGACTGCGCCCGGTTCGATCCAAGAGTCCGTCCCAAGGCTATCCCGGTGGTGCATACGACCACGATAGAGGTAGCTTATTGTAGCTAAGCCGATATGAGGGTGAGGGCGTACGTCCATGCCTTTTGTCGGCAAGAACTCCGCGGGTCCCATTTGATCGAAAAAGATAAAGCTTCCAACCATTTGGCGCTTTGGAGCGGGCAGGGCGCGGCGTACCTCGAAACCTCCCAGATCGCGGGCACGTGGGATGATGATGGTATCTATGGCATCCACGGCGTCACCTGCGGGGCAATGGGGATCTAGCGCAGGGTTCCAAGACATGGCGGTGTTTTCTCCTTTGGCTCTGCCGATAATATGGCGCATGGGAGTTTGAAGTGAACCCCAAGGGGCGCTCAGGGTTCGTGCGGGGTTACACACCTTTTCACTTAAACCAAACGATTTGCATTTAGGGGTAAAAATCTGAGCGGGATATGAATACGTGATCCTTCTCACTATCCCCCGTTACCCTCTTGGATCACTCGGGAAAAACCTGCAAGGTACCCACGGGATACTCGGGAAGGCCGTGCGTCGCCTTGGCAACCGCTGATCTGAGGGCATTTGATTGGCCCTAAATAACCTTCCGAATAAAACTCTTAGTGTATCGTCGACCTGTTCAGGCGACAGTAGAGTCTCGGAGTAAAGCTTGAAGACGCATCGATCTGTACTGCAAAGGTGGTGACCTTTATTTTTCCCGGGAGAGGTCCAAATGACTGTTCGCATCCGCAAACCAGTCTTTTGACTAGAGCTGTCGGATGACTGCGTCGATCCCCTTCTCCCGGACGCTGCGTGGTGCACGAATGTCTGCTCTAGAGGTGGTGCATAGGTAGCCGTATTGCACCCAGTTAGATCAAAAATCCCACTGGAATCCTGCCTCTTGGTCCGTCACGTCCCAAATCTTCTGACAACGGACACATTGAATGTGACTTCAACTGGAAACACAAAAAACGCCATATTGTTAAGATCATCACACTATCCATATCCAGTTAGCCTGAAAATTAGACGCTCCTTCCAAAGGCAGCTTCCAACCAAGCCTGAATGACTTGAAAAATCTGATCTATGCGTAAAACTTAAAGCATGAGTGAGTATTTTGATGAAATGTTCAACGGCGATGGATCACTCAGAGGTCCATACCAAGAGATCGGCCGCTGGTTCAATGCTGAAGACGTATCGCGACTGAGGGCGAAACAGCGCGAAGCCGAAGAAGTCTTTAGGCTAACGGGCATCACTTTTAACGTTTATGGAAAAGCCGAGGCTGAGGAACGCCTAATCCCATTTGATATCGTACCGCGTGTAATTTCAGCACGAGAATGGCAGCGGCTGGAACGCGGTATTGAACAACGGGTTCGGGCAATCAACGCATTTCTCCACGATATCTATCACCGCCAAGAAATCGTGCGTGCCGGACGCGTGCCCGCTGTGATGATTGCCGGGAACGAAGCGTTCCTGCCGCAGATGCTTGGCGTCTCGCCCCCTGGTCAGGTCTATACACACATTGTTGGAGTCGATCTGGTGCGAACCGGACCGGACGAGTTTTTCGTTCTGGAGGACAACGCCCGTACGCCATCCGGGGTTAGCTATATGCTGGAGAACCGGGAAACGATGCTAAAGATGTTCCCCGAGCTCTTCAGCGCGACTAATGTTCGGAATGTTTCGGATTACCCTCGCAATCTGAGACGATCTCTTGCTGCCTGCGCGCCGGCTTGCGCCGACGGGGAACCAAGCGTCGCGGTATTGACCCCGGGCATCTATAATTCAGCCTATTACGAACATGCGTTTCTTGCTGATCAGATGGCTGTGGAATTGGTCGAAGGCCACGACCTACGCGTTGTCGATGGGCGCGTCTGCATGCGCACCACCAGGGGCTATAAGCCCATCGACGTACTTTACCGCCGGGTAGATGACGAATTTCTGGACCCCCTGAATTTCAACCCCGATAGCGCCTTGGGCGTTCCGGGCATCCTGGACGTTTACCGCGCAGGAGGCATCACGATCGCCAACGCGCCAGGGACCGGTATTGCCGACGATAAGGCGATCTATTCCTACATGCCTGAAATCGTTGAATTCTACACGGGTGAGAAGCCCTTGCTGCAAAACGTCCCGACCTGGCGCTGCAGTGATCCCGTCTCTCTCTCCTACGTGCTGGACAACTTGTCCGATCTTGTCGTGAAAGAAGTACACGGGTCTGGCGGCTACGGAATGTTGATCGGACCGACCGCCAGCAAGAAAGAGATTTCGGTGTTCCGCGACAAGCTCAAATCGCGGCCCGGGAACTACATTGCTCAGCCGACTCTTTCGCTTTCGACGGTTCCGATCTTTGCTCGCTCGGGACTTGCGCCCAGACATGTTGACCTAAGGCCGTTCGTCTTGGTATCGCCCGAAGGGATCAAGATCACACCCGGCGGTTTGACCCGTGTGGCGCTTAAGAAGGGATCTCTCGTCGTGAACTCAAGCCAAGGTGGCGGGACCAAAGACACCTGGGTTCTGGAGGACTGACCATGCTGGGAAAAACTGCTGGCGGGTTGTTCTGGATGTCCCGGTATCTTGAGCGAGCGGAAAATACGGCGAGGCTGCTTGAAACAGGTCAGAGAATGGCGTTGACCCGTACAAAGAATTCTGCCGAGGAATGGGGTTCGGTTCTGAAAACGGCCGGGGTTCTGGATGGATACCACGCCAAATACGATGAGATTTCAAAAGACAATGCGGTCGATTGGGTGCTACGCGACGCTGATAACCCATCCTCGATCAAGTCGGTCATCAAGCAAGCCCGAGACAACGCGCGCCTTGTTCGGACCGCGCTGACCCACGATGTTTGGAGTGCGGTGAACTCCACCTGGATGCAGATCGATGAGGCGATGAAGCGGCGCGTGAATGAGAGGGATTTGCCAGCGACGTTGGAACTCATTCGCCAACAGGCGGCTCTGGTCCGTGGTGCCACATTGGGGACTATGCTGCGCAACGACATTTTCGATTTCACCCGCATCGGGACGTTTGTCGAAAGGGCCGACAATACCGGGCGCATTTTGGACGTGAAGTACTACGTTCTTCTGCCCACAGCCTTCTCGGTCGGCTCGTCGCTAGACAACATCCAATGGGAAAGCATCCTACGTTCTGTCGGCGCTGGTGGTGGGTATCGAATGACCCATGGTGAGAAAACCCGGCCGTCTGATATTGCCCAATTTTTGATCCTGGATCAGCGAATGCCGCGCAGCCTTCACTTTTGCTGCAGAAAAATTCAAGAGAACCTGTCTTACCTACAGAAAGACTACGGCTTTGCCGGGCCTTCGTGCGAGGCATCAAATGCTCTCTACGAGAAATACCTGGATCAGAAAATTTCCGATATCTTTGAATTCGGTCTGCATGAGTACATTCAGGATTTTCTGACCGATCTCGGCAACTTAAGCCGTCAGATCGAGATTGATTATAGGTTCTACGAGTAGCCAATGAAACTGCACATTCGGCACGAGACACGATACGATTTCGACGCGCCGGTTCCTTTCGGACTGCAACAGCTGCGAAAAACACCAAAGTCATTTCGAAATCAGAGCATTGTAAGTTGGAGTACCCAGATCACCGGCGGGCGCAAAGAGCTTACATTTGAAGACTATCACCGCAACACGGTGGAATTGATCAGTTTCGAAGCAAACACTCAAAGCATCTCGTTGATCTCCGAAGGCGTTGTTGAAGTGAAAGACACGCACGGTGTTCTGGGGCGTCACGAAGGGTCGACGCCCTTGTGGCTGTTCAAAAGAAGCACTCCGCAGACATCGCCAGGGAAAGGAGTTGCAGAGCTGATAATCGCGTTGCCCAACAGCGATCCCCTGAAGCAGATGCATGCTCTGTCCGAAAAAATTCGAGCTCAGGTCTCGTACGAAATTGGAAGTTCGCACCCGGGCTGGAGCGCAGAAGATGCCCTCAAGGCCGAGCGCGGTGTGTGTCAGGACCACGCGCACATCTTCATTACCTGCGCGCGACAGCTCGGAGTGCCAGCACGCTACGTTTCGGGCTACTTGATGATGAACGAAACAGAGCTGCAGGACGCGACCCATGCCTGGGCCGAAGTGCATTTGGACGGGCTTGGCTGGGTGGGGTTTGACGTTTCAAATGGGATTTCACCCGACGATCGATACGTACGCGTCGCAACCGGGCTGGACTATGCCCAAGCCGCACCGGTAATAGGGAATAGAATTGGGACAGCGGGCGAGCAATTGACAGTGCAGTTGCAAGTCGCACAGCAGTAACGGAGAATTTGATGACCTATGCTGTGGGCATGCGGCTGAATCGCGGGCTGGTGTTCATGTCTGATACGCGCACGAATGCAGGCGTGGACAATGTTTCGATCTTCAACAAGATGTTCAACTGGACAGTCGAAGGGGACCGGTCGATCACTATCCTAACGGCCGGAAACTTGGCCACTACGCAGGCCACGATAAGCCTTCTGGAAGAACGAACAAAAGCGCCGGCAGATCGTTCACCATCGATCTTAGAAGTACCGACAATGTTTCAAGTTGCGCAACTGGTCGCGTCTACGCTGAACGACGTCATCGAAGAGCATGCCCGGTCTGGTCAGCAAGCTGACAGCGCTTTTCACGCGACACTCATTGTTGGAGGCCAGATCAAGGGCGGCCCGTCTCGTCTGTTTTTGATCTACCCTGAAGGAAATTTTATCGAGGCCGGCGACGACACCCCGTTCTTTCAGATCGGTGAGACAAAGTATGGTCGCCCTATTCTTGTGCGAGCCTATGATCCGGTAATGAGTTTTCCGGAAACCGTAAAACTCTTGCTGGTCAGTTTTGACTCCACGATTAAGGCCAATCTGTCTGTCGGGGCTCCGCTTGACCTGCTTCTCTACGATGAAGACAGCCTTGATGGCGGTACGCGGTCAAGATTCGAATCCGACGACCAGTACTTTCGCATTGTTTCCGATGGATGGGGTGACGCGTTGAAATCGGCCTTGGCCAAACTTCCAGAATACAGATCCGGGCGAAAATCAAACGAGTGAGCGACCGCTTTGTCCGCTTAGCGGTCGCTCGCTGCAACTTGCTTGAACGTCTGCAATGCGGACAAAGCAGCCGTTTATTCCGTTATGGTATGTTGGAATTCCACCCTCTTGATGCCCATCAACGCCAGTTGAGAAAAGGCTTGATAAGCACAGCTTGAGACAAGGGTGGAGAGGCGATGTTACTCAATAGCAACATTTGGCCACTGACGTTTTTTGCACTGTTTCTGCTTTGCACGGGGTTGTCCGGGGGCTCTTACGCCGAGACAGGGCAGATAAAATACAAATCTGACCACTGGGAATTTGTACTACCGCCATCTATCAAACCAGTGAGCTTCTTGAAGAGCGGATTTGCGGCCAAAGAAGAGCTTGGCAGTCCGTATCATTCTATTCTGTTCCAAGTGCTGCAAGATGGCTCGCTACCGTATGATCACCCCACGCATGATGATCAGCAAAGAAAAGTATTCCTTCGCCAAATCCTTCCATACGTCGTTGCGGAGCGCAGTTCAGAAACCGCAGAGGAGCGGAACGACCGGGTTGTGAGTTCCAGCACCTCATCGCTTCCCAGCGGTTTCGTTCCAGCCGGTGAGATTTGCGGTGGGTTCCAATGGAAGTCTACAGACAAGGGAGTGCCCGGTCACATCGGCAAAACCTTTACCATGGAAGGTTACACTTTGATTTGTTTGGGATCGCGAACAAAATCGAAAACGGCAGAGTATGTCGAAATAGTGTTTAGTGAGCGCTACTGCCGTGAACTTGGTCATTCTCCGACAAAAGACTTTCAAAGAACCGCGCGCAGGATCCTGACGCAAGTGCGATATTTGCGAGACTGACACGACAAAACCGGTCGCCAAAACTGGTTCAAACGTCCGTTCCGGGGCTCGGTGCGGTCATTCGCTCTACATGGCGTGAACTGCCGCTTTGCGGGACTAATCTGCCGTTGGTGTGTTCTGCTCGAACCACCGCTTTGTGCACTTTGCAAACGCGGCGAAAACACCTCGGGAGGATTGCAAATCTGGCAGCGAGACTAGGGCAGTGTGGCAATCGCTTCTAAAACCGAACACTTATCAAGCCTCTGAGAAGCGCAATTCCCGTCAGCGCTATCTGGGTTTTCTTATCGGTACGGGAAGCTTGATTTTTGCGGTTTGTTTTCGTCTCGCCTAAGTAATAGACACTTGATGCGATGTTTTCTGGGAGAGTGGCTGTCCTCCTAAAGTCCCGGGTCGCTTACGTTTAGAAATTCAGCACCGAGTTGAACGATTGACATGCATTTGCGGTTGGTATGCTATCCACAACCATAACGTTCGCAGAAATTTGCGACACAGTATCGTGAATTCAATGCGGTTAAACGACTGCAATATGGGAGAAAATGATGAAAAAACCAATACTCGTACTGGCGCTGTTGATGACGACGACGTCTTTGGCCACTGCCGAAACCCTGCGTTGGGCGCGCTCGGGCGATGCGCTGACGCTTGATCCGCATTCGCAGAACGAAGGGCCCACCCATACCGTGCGCCACCAGATGTACGAACCTCTGATCATCCGCGACACATCTGGCGCGTTCGAGCCCGCATTGTCCACCGACTGGAACCCCAGCGAAAGCGATCCGAATGTCTGGGTGTTCAACCTGCGTCAGGGGGTGAAGTTCCATGACGGTGCCGATCTTACCGCAGAAGACGTGGTGTTCAGCATCAATCGCGCGAAACAGCCGAACTCGGACATGAAAGAACTGATCAACTCGATTGTCGAGGTGCGCGCGGTCGATGACCATACGGTCGAGATCGTGACCGACGGTCCGAACCCGATCCTGCCTGCAAACCTGACCGACCTGTTCATCATGGACAAAGGCTGGACCGAAGCGAACAACACGGTCGATGTTCAGGATTTTGAAGGCGGCGAGATCACCTTCGCGACTACTAACGTGAACGGCACTGGTCCTTACAAGCTGGTCAGCCGCGAACCCGACGTAAAGACCGTCATGCATCGAAACGAGGATTATTGGGGCCGCGATCAGTTCCCAATGGCAATCAGCGAGATTATCTACACGCCCATCCAGAATAACGCGACGCGCGTCGCGGCTATGCTGTCCGGCGAGGTGAATTTCCTTCAGGACATGCCGGTTCAGGACTTGGAACGGGTAAACGCTGCGGATGGCCTTGTAGTCAAACAGGCGCCGCAGAACCGGGTGATCTTTTTCGGGATGAACCAGGGCGCAAATGATATCGAAGCCGACAACGTCGATGGCAAGAACCCCCTTGCAGATGTGCGCGTACGTCAGGCGATGTCCAAGGCGATCAACCGCGATGCCATCAAGCAGGTGGTCATGCGCGGTCAGTCGCAACCCGCCGGGATGATTGCACCGCCCTTCGTGAACGGCTGGACGGCTGATATGGACGCCGAAAGCAGTACTGATGTTGAAGCAGCAAAAGCGCTTCTGGCTGAAGCGGGCTATCCTGATGGCTTCTCAATCCGTCTTGACTGCCCCAATGATCGATACATCAACGACGAAGGTATCTGCCAGGCGGCCGTCGGGATGCTTGGTCAAATTGGCATTACCGTGAATCTGGATGCCAAACCCAAGGCGCAACATTTCCCGCTGATCACCGATGGAAAGACCGACTTCTACATGCTGGGCTGGGGCGTTCCGACATACGACTCGGAATACATCTTCAACTTCCTGGTTCATGGCCGTGAAAGTGACATCGGTACCTGGAACGGCACTGGCTTTAATGATGATGAGCTTGACGCCAAGATCAAATCGCTTGCCTCAAACACAGACCTTGTTGCCCGCGACCAGGACATAGCCGACATTTGGCGTGTAGTGCAGGATGAGCAGCTGTACATCCCGATCCACCATCAGGTGCTGAACTGGGGCATGGCTGAAAATCTGGCCATCGAGGTCGATCCCGAGGATCAACCCATGGTGAAGCACTTCGGTCTGAACTAAGCTGAGCGGCGGGCCTCGGGATGCGGGGCTCGCCGCCACATATGTGGGAGCTATTATGAGACGTCTGACCACTGCCGCGCTAATGTGTGCGCTTGCGTTACCCGTATCAGCCGAAGAGTTCACGTTTGCGGTCACGACCGACCCGCAAACGCTGGACCCGCATGCAGTCAATTCCGCCCCCGTTTTGGGGTTTCTGAATAACGTCTACGAAGGGCTCGTCCGTCGGGGCAAAGATATGTCCATCGAACCGGCGCTGGCGACCAGCTGGGAGACCATTGGTGACGGCGCAGGCTGGCGGTTCAATCTGCGGGAAGGCGTGACGTTTCATGATGGGTCTGAGTTCAACGCAGATGATGTGATATTCTCGTACCAGCGTGCCTCGGATGAAAATTCGGATACCCGTAGCTGGTTCGCTCCGGTCAGCGAGGTGGTGAAGGTCGACGACTACACCGTTGATGTCATGACGACCGCGCCCAATCCGATCTTTCCAGACAGCATCGCCAACTGGATGATCCTTGATAGCGGGTGGGCCGAGGTGAATGACGCCACATTGCCTGACAAAGAGGCTGGCAACCACGCGACACTGAACGCCAACGGCACCGGCGCATTCCGTGTCACTGCGCGAGAGCCGGGTTTGCGCACCGTTCTGGAACCATTTGACGGTTGGTGGGGTGAGGCAGAGCATAACCTGACCCGCGCTGAACTGGTGCCCATCCAGAATCCTGCAACAGCGCTGGCGGCGTTACTGTCGGGTGATGTGGACTTTATCAATCCTGTCCCAATTCAGGACGTCGCCCGGTTGCAAGGGAACCCGGACGTAAAGGTCATTCAGGGTATCGAAGCGCGCGTTATCATGCTGGGCTTTGATCAGCAGGAGGGCGCAAGCGAAGCAGGGCAAGGCAGTTCTGATCTGTTCCGTGACCCGCGCGTTCGTGAGGCCGTAGCCAAGGCCGTCAACGTGCCGGCCATCTTGCAAACCATCATGCGCGGCAACGCCGAGGTGGCGAGCCAACTTGTCAGCCCAGCAATGCGAGGGTTCTCGGTTGCAAACGCGGACCCGTATGCCTTCGACCCCGAAGGCGCGAAGGCGCTACTGGTTGAGGCCGGTGCTGAAGGCGCTGAAGTTAGCTTCAAATGTTCCAACAATCGCTACCTGAATGACGAGTCCGTCTGCCAGGCGATCACAGCCATGCTGACGCAGGTTGGATTGAAAGTAACACTCGATGCAATGCCCGTTCAGAACTACTGGCCGGAACTGCGGGCTGACAATTTCGACATGTATCTGCTGGGATGGTCGCCCGGGACTTTCGACGCCGAACATCCGGTGCGTTTTCTCGCCTCGACCCCCAATGAGGAAAAGAAACTGGGCTCTTGGAACTTTGGCGGTTACTCCAACGCCCGCGTGGATGAATTACTGCCAATGATCCAGTCCGAAATTGACGAAACCAAGCGTCAGGCGATGCTGGATAAGGTCGCAAGTATCTTGCAGGACGAAGTGGCCTATGTGCCCCTCTACGTCCAACCGCTGGTTTGGGGCGCGCGCAGCAATATCGAGTTGACGCAACGGCCTGATAACTTCTTCCTTCTGCGCTGGGTCACGGTCAACTAAATGCTGTCATACATTATCAGGCGTGTGGCCCAGTCGGCGCTGGTCCTTTTTGTTGTAGGCCTTGTTGCCTTTTCCATGTTCCGCTTTGTCGGCGACCCGATCGACAACATGCTGGGGCAGGAACGGACGATGGAAGATGTGGAGCGTCTGCGCAGCCAGTTGGGCCTCGATCAGCCGTTTCCGGTGCAATATGTGAAGTTTCTGAAAGAGGCCGTACAGGGCAATTTTGGCGTCAGCTTCCGTCAGGGCCGCCCGGTCGCCGAGATTTTGTCTGAACGCGCACCAGCAACGCTGGAACTGGCGATCGTCTCGGCTGTGTTCGCGATTGTCCTTGGCATCGCCCTGGGCGTTTTCACCGCCATCAGGCGGGATGGCTTTGCGGCGAATTTCATCATGTCGGCCTCACTGATTGGGGTGTCCTTGCCCACTTTCCTGATCGGCATCCTGCTCATTTATATCTTCTCGGTCGAACTTGGCTGGCTTCCCAGTTTCGGACGCGGAGAGGTCGTGGATCTGGGATGGTGGAGCACCGGTTTGCTGACCGCAAGCGGGCTTAAGGCATTGATTTTGCCTGCAATAACACTCGGTCTATACCAAATGACTCTGATCATGCGTTTGGTGCGGTCTGAAATGTTGGAAGTTCTCCGGCAGGACTATATCCGCTTTGCCCGCGCCCGTGGCCTGAGCGATCGGACCATAAACTTTCGCCACGCACTGAAAAACACGATGGTCCCGGTGATCACCATCATCGGCCTGCAATTGGGGGCCATTATCGCCTTTGCCATCATCACCGAGACGGTGTTCCAGTGGCCAGGCCTTGGCCTTCTGTTTATCAACGCAATCCAGTTCGTGGATATTCCTGTCATGGCGGCTTACCTGATGATGATCTCAGTCATCTTTGTTACCATCAACCTAGCGGTCGACATTCTCTACGCATTCATCGACCCGCGCCTGAGGGTCAGCGCATGAGTCGTGTAAGACGCATTCTGGACAGCGACCAGTTCTACGCCTTTCGCCGGTCGCCTGTGGCCATGGTATCGGCCGCGGTCGCGTTGGTTCTGATCCTCGCAACGATCCTGGCACCGCTGATTGCGCCGACGAACCCGTTTGACCCGTCCAGCCTGAACCTAATGAATGGCTTCACCCCACCGATGGAGCCGAATGCCTTTACCGGTGAAAGCTTCCTTATGGGCACCGACGATCAGGGGCGGGATGTGTTCTCGACCATCCTGTACGGGATGCGGATTTCGCTGTTTGTCGGGGTGGCCGCGGTTCTGTTTGCCATGGTTCTGGGGATCATTCTGGGCTTGCTGTCCGGCTATTTCGGCGGCTGGACCGAAACGATCATCATGCGCACGGCCGATGTGCAGCTGACTTTCCCGTCGATCCTTCTGGCCATGTTGATCTTTGGTATCGCAAAGGGCGTCACACCCGTTGAGTATCGCGACCAGATGGCGATCTGGGTGCTGATCCTTGCCATCGGCCTGTCTGACTGGGTGCAGTTCGCCCGTGTCGTCAGGGGCGCGACTTTGGTTGAGAAGAACAAGGATTATGTCGCCGCCGCGCGCATTATCGGGCAAAGCCCACTGACGATCATGCTGCGCCACATCCTGCCCAATGTGCTGTCACCGGTATTGGTGATCGCAACAATCTCACTGGCTCTGGCGATCATTGCCGAGGCGACGCTCAGCTTTCTGGGCGTTGGTGCGCCGCCTACGCAACCCTCGCTGGGTACCTTGATCCGCATCGGACAGGGTTTCCTGTTCTCGGGCGAGTGGTGGATCCTGTTCTTCCCGGCCTGCACTCTGCTGGCGCTGGCGTTGAGCGTGAACCTGCTGGGCGACTGGTTGCGCGATGTTCTGAACCCGAGGCTGAAATGACTGATCCCGTTCTTTCTATCCGCAACCTGACGGTGGAAATCCCGACCCGCCACGGCGTTTTCAAGCCGGTGGAGCACGTGACCTATGATCTGCATCCTGGCGAAATTCGGGGGGTCGTTGGCGAAAGCGGCGCTGGTAAATCCATGACCGGCAATGCTGTGATCGGCCTGCTGGACCCTCCGGCCCATGTGTCCGAGGGCGAGGTCTGGCTAAACGGTCGCAGGATCGACGAACTGGATGCAGAGGACAAGCGCAGAATCCGGGGCAAGGAGATCGGAATGATCTTTCAGGACCCGCTGACCTCGCTCAATCCGCTATTCACAGTGGGTCAGCAACTGGTGGAGACGATCCAACTGCACCTGGGCCTGTCTGCAACAGCGGCCAAAAAGCGTGCCATTGCACTGCTGGACCGCGTCTCCATCCCCGACCCGGCGGATCGGTTCAATCAGTATCCGCACCAGTTTTCCGGCGGGATGCGCCAGCGGGTTGTGATCGCCTTGGCCTTGTGCTCCGAACCCAGCGTCCTGATCGCGGACGAACCCACAACGGCCTTGGACGTGTCCGTTCAGGCGCAAGTACTGGACCTGATCAAGGAACTGGCGAAGGAGCGTCAGGTTGGAGTAATCCTCGTGACGCACGACATGGGTGTTATCGCCGACACCACTGATACGGTCACCGTCATGTATTCCGGCCAAGTGGTCGAAAGCGGCACGACCGATCAGATCCTTGGCGCGCCCACGCATGATTACACCAAATCCCTGATTGCCGCCGTGCCACGACCTCACACCAAGGTAGAACGCTTTCCGGTGGTCAGCTATGGCGAGCGGGCAAGAACCTTCAAGATTGATGATCTGGCGGCGCATTGGGACAAAACCGAGTTGTCAGAATCCGGTAAGCTGCTTGAAGTCGAGAACATCACGAAAACGTTCCTGCAAAAGGGCGGCCTGCTGCCATCGCAGCGGCGTTACTTCACCGCCGTCGATCAGGTCAGTTTCGACATTCGCGATGGTGAGGTATTTGGTCTTGTTGGCGAAAGTGGCTCTGGCAAGTCCACCGTCGCGCGGATGATCGGCACGCTGTATCCAGTGGACGGTGGCCGCGTGATCTTTGACGGTCAGGATGTGACGGCCATGGGAGCAGACGCCCTGCAGGCCTATCGCCGCCAAATTCAAATGATCTTTCAGGATCCTTTCTCCAGCCTCAATCCACGAATGAGGGTCGGGGACCTCGTGGCCGAGCCAATCCATCACCACAAAATCCTGCCCAAGTCCGCTATCGAACCGCGGGTGCGCGAATTGCTTGACTGGGTTGGGTTGGCCAAGGACGCGTGGCGTAAGTATCCACATGAATTTTCCGGCGGGCAGCGGCAACGCATTTGTATTGCCCGCGCCCTTGCAACTCAGCCCCGTTTTCTGATCTGTGATGAGCCGACCAGCGCCCTGGATGTGTCCATTCAGGCGCAAATCCTGAACATTCTCAAAGACCTGCAAGACTACCTCGGCTTGACTATGCTCTTTATCAGCCATGATCTCCCGGTCGTACGTCAGATGTGTGACCGAGTGGGCGTGATGCGTCATGGGAAGCTGCTTGAAGTTCAGAAGACGGACTCTTTGTTCGTATCTCCAGAGCATCCGTATACACGGGAACTTTTGGATTTGATGCCCCGGCTAAAGCAATTGGCGTAATTTTACCGACTTGGTCTTGCATCGGTTTTTTCAGAAGAAGTTGTTTGAAAGGTGCATGCGCAAACAATCAACGGTAGTTTAAACTCAAACACCGACTTGATATGGCTCCATCGCAAAGCATCTGGTCGATCCTGTAGGCCTAAGATTTTCTCAGGTTCAGATTTAAAACTTGGAGTGTTGGCTAAATCGACGGATTCCGCGTGAGTTGACCTTCAGGAATAATGTTCGCTACGTCAATTCCGCCCGGTTTGGCCACTTCTCAAGCAAGGGCTTTCGCATTCAACCTGCCGAACCCAAACTTAGTAACCCTTGATCGCACTTTCATAGAGAATGACCGCTATATTGGCTGCGAATGCAGCACATAGGTCAAGTACTGCAAAGCAGCTAAGGACTGCACTAATGTCAGCTCTCAGAGCAGTCGTTCGCTGCGCAGAGCATCAGTGACCGCTCTGCGGACAAAGCGGCCATTAGTTGCACCGCTGCACAGGCCCTAGGAAAGAGTAATTTAGAGTTGAATAGTCACGTTTCTCAATCGACTGTCGCGCCTGGCACTTTTTCTTAGCTCGAAAAATTGACGGGCTTTGGCCAATATCGCGAGCGAACGCGCGTGAGAATTTGCAAACCCATCGCTAGAGAGCTGAGCGTTCGAAGACAAACCGAATGACACGAGCTTTCGGCTGTAACAAGATGATGGTGGAGGTGTAAGTTATGGCGGATGTTTTCGACCGCATTGCAGATTGGCTGCAAAAGCTGGCCTTTTTTGATGCTGACCTTGGTGGACTAGTCGAGCAGTTAAGTAACAGGCTGATCGATGGTGGCGTGCCGGTCACGCGTGTTTCCTTGGGTCGCCTGATGATGCACCCTGTAATTGGATTGCTCGATGCAACTTGGGATGCATCAAACCATCGTATTGAATGGACTGTTCTTCCACGCAGCTCAGTAACGGCTGATCTCTTCGACAAAGCACCCTTCGGAGAGAATTCGAAATTGGCCAATGAGATTGCGAAACAGCACTTTAATAAGGAAGTATGGGACTTGGCGGACGGACTTGCGAACGGCACAATCAAGTTTCCTTTCATGCGAGCAAATCTGACTGATCAAGCGACCCGTGACAAATTTCCGCTATTCCGAAAACTCGCTGAAGCAGGCGTCACCGACTATGTCGTATGCAGTGCACCATTCGGCAATCGTACTGTTGTCTTTGACGGAGAGTTGGAGTGGGCTTTGGGCGCGTCTGTGTCTTTTGCTACAAAGCGTCGCTCTGGCTTCACAGACCGTGAGGTAGATGGTCTGTCGCGGCTGTCTTTACCTTTGCTTGGTGCAGCGCGTGTATTGTCGGAGCAGTTCTTGGCAGCTGAGTTGATGGAGGTCTATCTAGGCAAGTTGTCCGGTCGATCCGTACTGAACGGTCAAATAGCCCGGGGAGATGTCAGCATAATTGACTGTGCTCTCTTGTTCAGCGATATGCGCGGCTCAACGGCGTTGAGCCAGCGCTTGTCATCGGAAAAATATGTCGCGACGGTTAACCAATTCTTCGATTGTGTCGGTGGGGCGGTACACGATCACGGCGGAGAGGTTCTTAAATTCGTTGGCGATGGGTTGCTTGCGATCTTTCCTTTTGATGGTCAACGAAGACTACCCGAAGACATGTGCGAAGCAGCCCTGTCCGCGGCGCGTGAAGCGTTCCAAAGGAATGAAGAACTTGATCCATCAGACCGTGCTGAATTTGGGGTTGGTTTGCACACTGGGGCGGCTGTCTACGGAAATGTTGGCACTGAAAAGCGCTTGGATTTTACGGTAACCGGCCCATCAGTCGCTATAGCCAGCAGGTTAGAGGGCCTGACGCGAAAACTTGAGGCGCGGCTTTTAGCAACGGGCGATTTTGTGAACTTGGTATCTGAAGAGCCGCAAAAATTGGGGCGGCATTCTCTGCGGGGTTTTGAGGAAGACTTAGAGGTCTTTTCTTACGAAATCATCACATAACGCTCAATTCCATTAGGCTTTTGGCAATCATTCGTTGAGGCGCGGCTATGCGTCAGCGAACCCCTGCAAAGTCGGTCCAACACAAACCAGCGACCTTGCGCTTCTAGGATTCGATGCCTTGGTGGATGAAACCATACAGGTCTCCACGGCTAAAGGTGCGGGCGAAGGCGTAAGCTTCGGAAGCGAGACTCGCCTGATGTGCCAATAGACGACTGCACGACTTGGAAATCAGGTTTTCATCTGGGCTCGAGGCGTAAAACGCCGACCCGCCTTTGCAATGCATAGCCAAGCCAATATCGCTTGCGGTAGCTCGAGTGCCGATCTTGGCAGCCAACTGCTCATCAGCTTCAGTTTTTTTGGCGGTTCGCTCTTCGGATTGTGCGTTCGATTAATTCCGTCACCTGGCAGGGCGTTTCAATGGAAGACGAGTGGCCCGCTCTGCGAAACACCACCAGTTCAGAACTCTTGATTTCTCGATGGATGCGCTCGGACCTTTCGGGAACCGTCGCCACATCTTCGTCCCCGACGCCAATCCCGACGGGAACTTTAATGTTAGCGAGGAGGTCAATGCAGCCCGCCCGTTCGATCACGCCTTTGACTGCACGTGTAATGCCGATCCGATCATTTCCCGAAATAGCCTTGGACCATCTGGTTTTTTTCCTCAGCGCGTTCAGTGTCCTCGAGAAACGTGCGGCCAAACACAATTGGCATCACCCGTCCAATGACAGCCCATAGTCCAATCCATCGTGCCACAAAGTTCAGCATTCTGTAGCGCGGAGCGTTTTGGGAATCTTCAGGATCGGCGCTTCTTTCAAGCAGGGTCAGTGTTTTGACCAGGCTTGGCTCCCGCGCGGCCAATCTCATCCCGACAAATCCGCCCATGCTTAGTCCAACAAAATGGCACGGCTTTGCATCCAGATGCTTGATCAGTGCAGCTGCGTCCGAAGTGAGTGTGTCAATGTCATAACCGGCATCCGTAACGCCACTCCTGCCTTGCCCTCGATGATCGAATGTAATGCACCGATAGCGATCTCGTAGTTGAGAAACCTGCGCTTCAAACATCGCTCCACTGAACAAAAGGCCATGAGAAAAGACGACCGTCTCTCCTTTGCCACCCGTATCATCGTAGTGGATCTGTGCACCGTTTAGGCTAACCGTCGGCATTGAATTCTCTTTGCTTAGGAATGACGAAAATAACAGAAATCTGGCGAAAGTTCACTAGAGCGTTCCAAATTTGGTTCGCAAAGCCTTTTCCCAAGCCCTATCCAATGGACTGTTTGCAGCCCGAAGCGGCCATTCACAAATGGACTTTGAATATCCCGAGAAGTAGACAAAGCTGTCGATTTCTTTTGAGGCCCACCGGTTGTCTTTCTGAACTTGAAGCCGAGCGCGCGCCTTAAAATTTCTCTATAAGTTGGGGGATGGCCCACTCACAAACCACCCCCCAGCCGAACTGGACTGCAAAGGTCCAGGACGGTTGACTAAAATCGTTCAATTGCGGTTTCTACTTGGCCGCAAAACTTATCAATATCGCGCTTTAGCATATCACTTTCTCGCGTCTCATCTCTGACGCCAGATAGTTCTTCCATAACAGCCCACAAATCTTTTTCTGGAGCTGCCTCCGCGATGCGCACCAAAGCTCGAATAAGGGCGGCCGTTACGAGGCCATTGCCCCGGGCAGCGCGTCGCAGAGCTGGCATCGAGTCTCGAAGCAGACCTCTGCGCGGTGCTTGGTCTACGATGCGCGGATAATCTCCGCCGGACGCATACCCGCCAGCCGCACCTCCAGCCAGCGAATGTAGCCATTGAGGTTCTTCGAGACCAGTCCACAGAAAGGCTTGATGAAACTTTTGTAGCGGGCATGGAGCGAGTTCACGTTTTGGATGTGCTAGCAGCCTGGGGCATTGGCTTTATTACTGTGTGATCAGCAAATCTCCTCCCCTTTGGGCAAAAAGAACGCCTCGGGTGAAAAGTCCAAGTTCGGCCGCAGTTCCGAATACATTCACGCCCTGTTCGTTGAGAGCGTTGATATAGGAAAGAAAAAGCTCGGACTCAGCTGCTTTGCTGTGCGCAAGAGATCGACCGTCCTGAACTCCGGATAGGTCCACGATTGACACCTCGACGTCGCCCAATTCGATAGAGGAACGCACGGAACCGACTCTTTTTTCCCGACCTCGCAAGCGAGCAGAAAGAGATAGCGCTTGGTCATCGTCTGACACAATGACGAAAATAGGTAGTCCAGCTGTCTTAGCCCCGTAAAACTGTGCCACTATTTTGGTGTCACGGAAGGGATGATGGATGGCTCGGAAGCGGTATTCGGATGAAGATGCGTTGAAGCTTTTGCGCGAGATCGACGTGCATTTGCATGATGGTTTGGATGTTGTGAGCGCTTGTCGGAAGGCGGGGATTTCAGACAAGACGTATTACTACTGGCGCAAGAAGTTTGGCGGCATGGGGCGGCCGCAGTTGTCAGAGATGCGAGCGCTTCAGAAAGAGAATGAGCGGCTTAAGAAGATCGTGGCTGATCTTCAGCTCGACAAGCTGATCCTGAAGGAGAGCCTGGATCATTTAAAGCCCAAGGCCTGACGGTTGATGGGTTGCGTCAGGCCGTGATCCACACCCGCCAAAAGCTGGATACATCGGAACGTCGAACCTGCGCAGTGTTGGGTGTGGCGCGGTCCAGTCATCGCTATCGGTCCAAGGCTACTAGTGATGATGCGCTGCGCCTGGCGATGATCCGGCTGGCCAAGCAATACGGACGATATGGTTATCGGAAAGTGACAGCGCTTTTGCGGATAGAGGGCTGGCAGGTCAATCACAAGAAGATCGAACGATTATGGGGCGAAGAAGGCTTGCAGCTGCCACATCGGCATAAGAAACGAAGGCGGCTCTATCACAAGGGCAGCTCTGTCATCCGGCTCAGGCCCACGCATCCCAACCATGTCTGGGCGATTGATTTTGTCCATGACAAGCTGAGCAGTGGGCGGAGCTACAAGATGCTGACTGTGCTTGATGAGTACACCCGTGAGGCGCTCTGCGTGGCAGTGCGACCCAGAATGAATGCAGCTGACGTTCTGGACGTTCTGCACCGGCTGCTGATGAAACACGGTAAGCCCGAGTTTATTCGTTCAGACAACGGCCCGGAGTTCATCGCTGCACCGCTTCAGGAGTGGCTCCGACGGGTCGGTATCCAACCGATCCAGATCTACCCAGGGTCACCGTGGGAAAATGGCTACAACGAACGCTTCAACGGAACACTCCGTCGCGAAGTCCTCAACGCCGAATGGTTCCACACAACCAAACAAGCTCAGGTCGCCATCAATGTCTGGCTCAGACAATACAACCAGATCCGGCCACATCATGCTCTGAACATGCGCCCACCTGTGCCTGAAACCTTATTAGAGAAACCTCAATTTAGTGGTGCCGAACGAGGGGGCTAGACAACTTCTGCGCCCACGGGTCGAAGATGCGCAATGATGTTATCTAGACCTAATGTAGGTGCGCGCATAACGCTGCATTCCTAACACTGATTTTATTCAGAAAATCTGGGGGGCTTCGCCCATAATTTTGCGCAGCATTTGCGCATAAGTTTGCACGGTTCACTATATACGTTCAAAATTCGATTGTCGTAGCGTAATACGATCAACTTTAACGCATCAAAACTCAATCAAAAGTGCATTCTGACTGGTATAATTCAACCCAAACCGAACAACACAACTCAATCGCGAGGTCGCGGCAAATCCCTTTCAATGTAGCGCGGCTTGGTCGGCCTTGAATGTCCACTCACCGTGGCTCAACCAACGGTTCATATTTCCATAGACATTTCGTGCCAAGTCATTCCTCCATGATCAGAGGTTGATGGACGAAGATAGTTGTACCCAAATCTCTGATAAAGCGGGACGTGATGCTCTTTGCACATAAGGTAGATCGCGGATTTGCCCATTTTTCTCATGCGGCCGACGAATTCAGTCATCAATGCCCGCGATAGGCCTTTTCCTTGATGCGCCGGATCCACGACGACAGACATAATAACGACATTTGGCGCGCCGGGGTCATGCCCTACAAGTTCTTTGAATTCCTCGTCAGACATTTCAACGTTGTACGCACATCCGCAATTCACAAAGCCAACAATCTCGCCTTCGATTTCAAGAATGAGGAAACCATCGGGATAGACCTCGATTCTCTTTGCTATCTTTTCGAGGGTAGCCGCTTCGTCGCCTTCATAGGCATCAGTCTCGATCTCAAAGCATCGAATTGCATCATAGGTTTGGGCATTTCGAAATCTGTTCATGCATTTACACTATGAACGATGGGTCAAGTTGTATAGCCGCCGTCGGTCTTGCTCGCACCATTGCTCAATCTGCGCGCGGCGCAGACTCTCTCTGCGCTCACATCTAGCGGCAGCTTTGCGGGCAATGTTGCCCCAGGCGCACACATGCTTTTCATTCCACAACAACGCAGCACACCCTTGACCGTAATCACTTGCACATTTAGTCAAGTTTGATCTGCCCGCTGGGACGACCCGGCCAAGCAAGGGCGTTTTTTTCAGGACGACCTGGCAAATTAGAGGTCGAACATGGCAACTAAAACCAAACAAGCCAGGAAACTGATCGAGGGTAGACCTGCCCTAATCGTAATCGACATTCAAAAGAGCACGTTTATTGATGACAGCGAAGTACGCTCCATCGACAACATGCCGGGCTACAAAGAGCGCATGATTGCTGCGCGCGATTTGGTTGACGCTGCGCATGACAACAATGTGCCCGTCATCTTCGTTCAGGAAGTCCATCGTCCCGATCAGATCGACTTCGGCAGGGAACTGGATGGTGACGAAGACATACACTGTCTCGAAGGTGATCCACGGACGGAAGTTGCAAAAGATGAGATGGGATATCGCAAAGGTGACTACATCGTACTGAAGCGACGGTATTCTGCATTTTTTGGAACCGATTTCGAAATCCTGCTGCGCGGTTTAAAAGTAGACACACTTTTATTGTGCGGCGGTTTGACGGATGTTTGTGTGCACTACACATTCGTCGATGGCCAGCAATCAGACTACTTCTGCCGCGTTGTAGAGGACTGCGTTGGAGGGTCATCTGTCCAAGCCCATGAAGCTGCTCTCAAAGCTATGGAGTATCTACAAACCGGCGCTGTTCAGAGCCGAGAAGCAGTGATCAACGCGATCACCTCGCTCTAAATTGCAATCGAACTGTTAGTAGCAGTTGGGGCGCACAATTATTTAGGGTGCACAAACGGGTGGAGATTTTTGTTGCTTGATCGCCTTGGACTTGCCCACTTGAAGCAGAAGATACCGACACTTTCAGTGCAAGCCTTTGAGTGTGCGACGATGGCCCTTCAAAACCTCGCTTGCATCGCAATCCAGCCGTCGGCGCGTATAATGCGAATATGACAAGAGATATTGAATCTAACGCTCAGATAATTGCTGATGCCCTGACCTCTGCCCGGCAGATATCTAAACTGTCTTCAGAGGCAGAACAGCTATCGCTGGATGACGCATATTCGATTGCTAGTCGTGTCCGCGAGATTCTGGGCAAAGAAAGAGTCGGCCGAAAAGTCGGCTTCACGAACCGCACGATTTGGCCTGTTTACGGTGTGGATCAACCCATTTGGGGAGAGGTCCACGCAGATGGGCGGTTTTCGACTGATCAGCCGGTAAACTTGGCAAGTTATTCAGAACCGAGAATCGAGCCAGAAATCGTACTGGGCCTTAAACATGCACCAACAGCTGAAATGAACAATGAGCAGTTGGCAGGTTGCGTGGAATGGGTGGCCCCGGGATTTGAAATTGTTCAATCGATTTATCCCAACTGGAAATTCTCGGTCGAAGACTCAATCGCAGCACAAGGATTGCACGGCTGCCTTGTTCTTGGCGACAAAATCGCGGCTACGCATGATGTCTTGACCGGCTTAGCCGAAGTGCCACTAGCATTGTTCAAGGGCACCGAGGCTATCGAGTCCGGCAAAGGTGAAAACGCGCTTGGAGGCCCAATTGAAGTCCTGGCTCATCTTGTGTCTCTACTCTCACAAGCCGACCAGCTTCAGGCAGGCGAGCTGGTTACAACCGGTACTTTGACAGACGCATGGCCAGTGTCTCCGGGTGAAGAATGGTCAGCTGGTTTTGGTGGCGTGATGGACACCGAGCTATCAGTACAATTTACATGAGGCCTTGGTAGAGTGGTGACGCCGACTGCACCAAAGAAAAGTTACTCTCAATAGCTGACCATGATGGTCTTCCACTGGTTTCATCAAATCTGGGACGCAATTTAACCAGGTCCGGTTTAGGCTCGGTGTCGTCGTTCGCTCAGTCGCGGCGAATGTCCGGAAAGCGGACATGCATCGCGACTGAGCGAATGACCGCGTGGAGCCCATACCTGTGTAGTTTGCCCGATTTCGGACATTTCTGACACTGAACTCCTTAGAGCCTCACACATTAAGCCGTGGAAAGACTGCGAAACTGATGCTGAGCGGTTGGACGTCCACAACGGAATTTTGCTGTCAGCATTATGGGACGCAGCATTCGACACCTAATGTAGGTGCGCTCATAACGCTGCATTCCTATCATTGATTTTATTCAGAAAATCTAAGTGTCTTCGCCCATAATTTTGCACAGCAATTGCGCATAAGTTTGCACGATTTGCCCATAAGTTTGCGCGCCACAGAGAACCCATCGAACAAACCAGCTCCTATGGCTTATCTGCAATTCTCAAATGCAACTTATTCCCAATCGCCAGCAGACGAGCGCCACGTATTAGCGTCCGCATCCCAAACACTGGCGGTGACGCAAGGCGTTGGGTTTATTCCGTCGCAATTGGATCCATGAATATCCGCAACAACAACGCGTTGACGCCCAAAATCAACAACCGTCCAGCCCTGGTTGAGCAAGGATTGAACCTCCTCTTCAATCAAGAAGTGCGACATGCATCCGCCAGTTCCGCAGTAAAGAGATGCGGCGCTCGAACACGCAAAACCAGACTCATTCAAAACCCAGTCGCGTTGTAGATCTCCGTCGAGATCGACCCTTTCAACCGCGCCCCAATCTAAGTCAAACTGACCGTTGTTGAACTCCGCGCATGCCTGCGCCGCCAGATCAACCTTTGCTCGCAAACCGGTTGGAAGTTGCGAAACGTCAGCCGCGACAGCTGGTGAGTTCCATACTAGACCAGAGACCAGCACAAACCTGGAAACTGGACCTTTCAATTGACGCACTACTTGGGAAGGTGTTTGGAAGGCAGCATCAATTGCACTGATCATATCTGTAGTCCCCGTATTCCAGCCAGTTTACCGAGCCTTCGCTAAAAATCAGAAACTCGGACCTGTCTTCCCCAAGTAGGGCTACGACAAATCCGGCCGGCGGCTCAGAGTTTCCGAAGTAACTGTAGGCCGTCATTGCTCTGATTGAATCACCGTTGACTGTTACTCGCGCGTCCCAGTCTCCCTCAGGGTTGTCCAAAATCACGGGTTCGATCACGCGTTTTATCGCTCCGCCACCACAATAGACGATGCCTTCGGGGGGTTCGTAGGAGGCCCCCTGGCTAGGACCTGAATCGCAGGCGGAACGAAGGGACCGAATTGCCGCGCTGGAGCCTTTTAAGTCAAAGATTCCGTAGCTGACATCTTGATCAATCATCGACAGGTTAACCGATGCATTGGCCGCAAGCTGGTCCAGTACAAAACCATAGTCCTCTTGACTATTGAAACTGACCTCGACAGGAAAATTGTCGACGATCTGCAAAGCCGCGTTTTCTGCGCCAACTTGAAATGCCCCAACTTCGGTGGTGCCGTTCTTCAAAAATCGAATGGAAAGCCCCTGCTTCTCCACAATGTCCTGGCTGTCCTCATATCCAGCCGGTGCAAAGCGGATACGGTTACACTGAAGTTCCAGCGTCATGTTTCCAGATTGAATAAATGCATTGGGATTGGGCCCGGAACTAAACGACCACTCCGCTGATGCTGTAGTCGCCATAACCACCATCAGCGTCCCAGTGGAAATCGTTTTGAAACTCATTTTCTCTCTCCATGGTGTTGCGGTTCGGACTTTCATTCAGCAGGAATCCGGCCCGTTACCTGGGCAACCAGGTCAGGAAACAGGTGCGCCGTATTCGTTTGCGCCTTCTTGGGAAGGTCGCGTCAGCCACCAGATCATCAGGATGGACAGAACCAATTGAAGAATTGAGACAACAACAATACCGGTTACGCCCAGGACGGCCGCAGGTCCTCTCAATGCATCGGGGTTTTCGGTCCCTTGCTCCAATACCGAGAAGAACGCCACCCCACCCAGCATAACAAAAAGAGTTACAATGCTGAGCGCCATCGGCAGCAGCAAATACCAGCCAGGTCGTCCTGTATCATGCAGCCTTCTCCAACCAGCGGCCAGCATAGGTATGAGAACGGCCAGTTGGAAAACAGAGGACAGAACCCGTGATCCCTGCCCTGTTTCGGGGTTGGTCCCGAATAAGATGGTGTCCAGCACAGCTAAAGCAGCACTCACGAGAACCACGAACAAGACGAACCACCAGTATTCTGAGCGTAAAGCCCGACCGGAGAACTGGAAGTATTTCGAGAAACACGTTTTTACGGCTTCACCAAATCCCATATTTCACTCCATTCTTTCTTTGCGGCCTCAAATCGCTTCGCCGTTCAGGGGAACACACTCGCCCCTAAGGATGCTCCCTCTTACCTTTTTGTTTGAGCGCAGAGGCCTATCGTACGAGAGCGTAGAGAAATTTACGCGCGGAAAAAATATTGATTTATTAGAAATTAGATTCAAACATGCGAATTCGACACAACTTTATTTTACCTCCGTTATTGTCGTTGCTGCTCGCTGTGCCGAGCCCTTCCGACTGCTGGAGTGAGTGCTGGCGGTCGGAAGGCACTTTACAATGATTGAGCGCTGGGAGGACGCGATGCTCAGACTAAACGTACTCGCCCTCTGTCCAGAGTTTGCTCTAGCATTTGCTAGTGACGTCATTCGGCCTTCACACGTTATTGTCGGCCCCGATAGTCAACGAAATATCTTCCCGCCGACCAAGCCCCCCGCGGCAAGTTTTGGGAATGGTAGTCACAGGATCAAGGTATGTTCAATTGGCTGCACAGACGCGGGAGCTTCAAACAAGCGCATCCAATTTCACTAATTTCAAGGGAACCAGAGGGAGAAGAAAATGTCTAACAAGATGGTGATGATTGCAGGCGCGACATGTTTCGCACTGCTTGCGGCCTGCGACGATACGAGTACATCAAGCGCGTCCGCCGAGCTCACGCCGGCTCAGCAGGCGTGTTTGCGAGATGTAGCCAGCACAACGAACAATTCACAAGTCGTGGTGCTCTCATCCGCGTTTAGCGAGGCGGGAACACAGGTCACAGTCGGCGTTGGCGAGGATCGTGCTCCTTGGAATTGCATTGCTTACAGTGATGGCGCGACAGCTGGTATCGAGTTCCTGGGCGACGAAGGCGCATTGTGACCTGTCTGCTGCGTAGCTGAAAACGGCTGCGCAGCACTGGCTTGATCAGCTGAGGCTCGACTTGGTTTGTAGAACCACCATCATCGTATTCGCGGTCATGTACCTATTGGCGTTGGTTGCATTCTTGACGGGCACATTTGGCTGGTTGGGACAGGAACGAGACCCTTTGTCCGGAGTGTTCCTGCTGCCGTTGGGACTACCTTGGATACTTGTGGCGGACTTATTTTCGGATTCCGCCAAGCCGTGGTTCGCGGCGATTGCTCCGGCGCTCAACCTGTTAGCGCTGGTTTTGATTTGCAGATGGGCACGCAGATTGCGCCAGTAGTGGTGGCTGAACTCTTTCTCACCAAAAGGGAGGAAAACATGGGAAAAGTAATCTTGGGAATTGTGATCGGGCTCGTCCTCGGCGTGGTTGGGGCGATGACCTTGGGTGGCGGGGCCGCGGTGGGTGTCGGCGTTGCGACAGGCTTGTCCGCCGGTGTCTGCACCACATTGAAAGGAGCACAAGCTGAGAACCTTATCACCGCCGAGCAAGCGGATCAGATCCTCAACCGCGTAAATTCCGAAATGGCGTCACTGCAAGGAATTGAAACGACGGACGAGATCGTCGGCAGCGCGCAGGCATGCGATGAATTTCTGTCAAAGTTACGAGACGCGAAGTGAGGTTCCGCTTTGTACGGAACAAAACTCTAAGGATCAGCCAGCAAGGGACCATCTGATGAAATTCGCTGTACTCAAATTCCTCGCACCGATGTTCGCAATCGCAGGCACGGCTTCTTTTGCAATGTCTGAAGCAGACGACGCGTGTATCGATCATTTGCGACAGGTTGGAGGACCAGACGGTCAATCAGGTACGATTGAAAGCTCAGAGTTCTCAGAAGCGGGCACGCTCGTCATGCTACGAGACGCAGGCGGAACACTTTGGCGCTGCATCGCGTACAAGGATGGTAGCATCGGCGAGATGTCGGTTGTCGAAGCGATGGATGATGGCGGTGGAGCCATGGCAGGCGCCGCCGGGTCTACTGGTAGCCAACGTGTCAAATTCGATGCTGGTTCCACCGGCGCCGAACTCGTTGGTGAACTCGCGCCCGGAGCGTCACAGCAATATGTTCTCGGGGCAAAAAACGAACAGTTTCTTTACGTCCGCGTTGCTCCGCGAAATGGCTCCTTAGACTACGTTATTCGTAACCCCGATGGTTCTGAACTGTTGGGATTAATGTCGGCGGACAAGGAGTATCGAGGGCAGCTTTGGCAATCTGGTGATCATGTTGTGGAGGTTATCAATCGCAGCAACTCTTCCGTCGGCTACAACGTAATTTTCGGAATTGAATAGGTGATCGACCAGAAGCCCTTGAACACGTTCCCAAAACAGCCAGGAAAAACACATGAGAACCAATGTCCTAATGGTGATCGGCGCGGTATGTATTTCTGCACTTGCAGCATGCGAAGAGAGTGGCGGATCGGTGGATGCAAGTGCACCAACTGTGGGCAGCTCTAGCGATCTTTCGCCATTTGAAGGGGCAAGAGCGGGCCAAGCTGAAATGGGCATCCAAAGTCTCGGATTTGAACTCATCCGAAGCGAAGGGCTGACCTCGTACTGGTTTAACAAGGATACAGGTGCATGTGCTCAGATCACGACGTCTGAGGGAAGGTACTCAGATGTAGCTATGCTGCCATCAGGTGACTGCTGACAAATTTCCATCAATCCCAAATCCAAGAGAAGGAGCCCAAACTTGCAATTCGACCTGGCACACGCGGCGGTCATCGTTGTCGCCTTAATCATCACTAACCTGGCATTGAAATCGGCTGGCGTGATCAACGAAGAAAACAAGCACCAATGGAACTGGAAAGTTGTTCTAGCCTACTTCGTAGTCGTCGTTATCATCAATCTCGTGTGGCCCATCTAAAGTTTCACAGCGGAAAGCTATTTGCCCACTTGATATGGTTGTCATGAACTAGCCTTTCCGAGAGACTATCAGGTCGCAAGAGTTTGAGCATTAAAGGTTCAAGAATAGAAAGGATTTGGCATGCGGTTTTTGGCGTCCCTCATATTCATTGGTGTTCTCGCAACCGCTGCGAATTCTGACGTGACCAGTCGAAATGGCGGTCCAAGCAAAAGTCAAATGCTTTCAAAGGGTGGTGACGGAGGCATTGATGGTGTCGCTTTCTTTCGCCCAGTCTTAAGCGGAGTGTTGTATCGATCCGGTTTCAAGGGCGGCGACAAGGATCGAACTGGCCTAAGTGAAGGTCAACGCGAAACTCTGTGCGGCGAAGGGTTTTCAACCGGGTTTTATGCCGACTTCGGCAAAAACACTGAATACGGTCGCACCAGCTGCGGAAACGGATCCTTTGACTATCAGAGCGCCAGATCCTCTCGACCCGATGCTGTCATGGCGTCCATACACGAGGTGATTAAAAACCCTGGAAAGGGCCCTGTTCTGGTGCACTGCATGTGGGGCGTTCATTCCTCAGGTGCATTGTCGGCGATGGCGCTCGTTCAGTTTTGCGGTTGGACAGAAGAAAGGGCCAAGGAATATTGGAATGATGCCCGAAACGGAGCCCCTTGTTCAGGCGGGTGCGACCAGTGGATTGACTCAAAATTTTCCAACTTCAGTGTCGACCCAAAATTGAAGATCTCCAACGAGCAACAGGCAGCGATTTGCCCCAAATGATATTGGGAGGACTATCCAAATGAAGTTCAATCTTCTGGGGTCACTTGCTTTAATTGCACCCACTGTCTTGTGGGCGAACGACGATGTTCTCGGTGAAGCCACGACATTTGATAGTCCCAACGGCGTTACTGAACGCTGTATTCGGATCGAAAAAGTTCCAACGGGCGAGTATAAGAAAAGCGATCTTGAGGAAGAAACGGCCTATTGCGAGATCGATTTCTATGCCTCCGAAATTGCTATTTGCCCAAAAACCTGGAGCACCAGCCCAGGAATGGCAGTCTACGATATTTCGGAAGGACCTTACGTGGGGAACCGTTCTGAATTCGAGAGAAACGCTTGCAAAGAGGGGAAGGCGGCAAAAGATCTGGCTAAGGACAGGGTGGCTAAATTCAAGTCCACCATGAACCAAAAAGGCACCAGTGGAACCTTTTCCACGTCTTCACTGCTTTACTATCATTTCTCCAGATATTTCGACGCGACTGTAAAAGTTCCAGTCGCCGTTTGGCGTAGCATGGACGCCCAGGCGCATTTTTCCGAGGTCGCCGAGCCTGGCCTTGCGATTTCTGGTGGCTCTCATGGCGGGCGCATGAACCACGAAGGCTGGCGGGTCTTCGCAGCTGCGGATGCTGACCCGAACTCATACCAGCCAACCGACGATCTGTTCACCGCAGATCGAACGCAAATATTCGGTGTGCTGCTTGATAGCCCTGGGCATCGATACGGCTCGGAAATCAACGGCACCCGTAAATCTGGTTGGGGAAAAGGTCAGAACCGCGATTTTCAGGAAACTCCTGCTTTCTTGGCTTTGCGTTCTTCAAAACCCTTGCCAGAGGCCATTGTAGTGGGCGTCGGAGAAGGTCGAAGAGACCGGATGATCAACAAGGATCTCGGTCCCGATGTCAGCGACCAACAGATGGCATTTTGGATGCAAGAACTTACCGAGATTGTACTCCTCGATTTCATCTTTAGCCAGCAGGACCGCGTAGGAAACATAGACTTCACACCCTATTGGTATTGGGTCGAAGACGGAAAGCTGAAGCATAAGAAAGCCAAGCACCATGAGCCAAACGATGGAGACGTTCCCGCCGACGCGTTATTGATCCGTCGCAGCAATCTAAACGACAACGATGCTGGCGGGCGTGTCGAGTATGCCAACTTCGCGAAATCCACTCAAATGCTGGAGAAAATGCGGCACTTCTCTCCAAGCGTGTATCGGCGCTTGGTCGCTTTGAATAGTGATCTTCAATCTCAAGGTCCCGTCTACGGCTGGCTATCGCAAAGCCTTGGGTTGTCAGACAGGCAGATTGCACAAGTTGTAAAAAACACCGAGCTGGCAACGTCCATTCTCCAGGACAATTGCTCAAATGGCGATTTGATGTTCGACTTGGATCCTGTCGCATTCTTTTTGAGAAACAACACCGAGGTAGAGACAGTGGATTGTAATGACCCGTAGGCTTTCTACGCTTTTCGCGGCGTTCATTTGGACCACTCTGATCGCCTGCAAAGCGGCGGCATTGGATGTTATCGTCATATCGGATCTGAACGGCAGCTATGGTTCGGTGAAATACGATGCCCGCGTCGACAAGGCGATTAAGCGGATAGTCGAGATTGATCCAGATCTGGTGATTTCGACGGGCGATATGGTCGCGGGACAGCGCATTCCCAACTTGTCAGACAAACAGGTCAGAGAGATGTGGAAGGCGTTTCACGAGGCCGTATCAGATCCTTTAGAGGCTGCCGGCATTCCATTTGCGGTCACACCAGGAAACCATGATGCCTCCGCCTACCGAGGGTTCGAGCGTGAAAGAAAAATATACGCAGAGGAATGGACTCCGAGAAAACCAAGCGTCGACTTCCTGGTTTCGGATGACTACCCGTTCTTCTACGCATTTGAGATGCAGGGCATTACGTTTGCGTCTCTGGATGCAACGACCCTGGGCCCGCTATCCGGTGATCAGCAGGACCGGCTACAGGAACTGGGTGCAGACGGGGACCCGATTGTCACTTTCAGTCACCTCCCACTTTGGCCCTTCGCGATCCAGCGCGAGCGCGAAATCATCGGTGATCCGACACTTGAAAAAATCTATTTGGAAAGCGGTGTCGTTCTGCATCTGTCAGGCCACCATCATGCCTTCTATCCCGGTTGGAAAGACGGTGTGGCTTATGTCTCTCAAGCTTGTTTGGGAGGTGGTCCGCGGCGGCTTATTGGCGATAGCGCCAGATCACCTCACAGCTTCACTCATGTTACGTTCCAGCCGAACGGAGAGTTTGGGATAGCAGCATATCGAGGACCCGATTTCGAAAGGTCGGTAAACTTCAAGTCGCTTCCGAAAGAGATCAGATCCCCGAACGCGGTGTTGAAACGTTTGGACCTTGTTAAATGACTAGAGGTTGAGTTTCAGCTCAACTTTATCAGGGACCAGATCGTTTATCATCTCTTCTATCCGGGCTTCTGAAAGCCCTCCCGAGGTGATGAAAAGCAATGAGACGCGAGACTTTCCGGGGACGTGGTGTTTTCTGACCAGCTTCCAGCCAGCGTCTGCGGCCATAGCTTCAATGGCCCCGCTGACGTTCAATGAGTGTTCTTCGTCTGATGCTTTGAGCGAAATTTCCACACCCTTGTTTCGTCCACCGAGCCAAATGAAACACCAACATACAACCGCCACCAGTGTGGCCATCAGCGGCAAGCCCAAACCGACCGCAAGACCAAGAACAGTCACGATTATCATTTCGACAGTGTCCACCGGATCATCGAGATTGGAGCGGAACCTGAGCAACGCTCCGATTCCAAATATGACAAAACCGATCATTGACCCGTGCTGAACCACCAGAAAACCAACCGCCATGCCGATAAGCGCATACAGGAAGAAAAGCCTTGGCATAACTATGTCGCGGACGCTTCTACGGGCTTTACGTCTCACCGGATGATAGACGATCAAGCCAGCCAGAATGATCGTGACGATCACATCGAGAGTAAAGAAATACAGTTCCTGTTTGCCACGAAACTGCGTCCACCGGCGTTCGATAACGATTTCTGACCCCGAAGCCCCGGCCAGCATCGTCGCAGGGTCGACTTGTGACACCGCAGCACCTGGCAACAGCAGCATCAACAACACGGTCACAAGTGTGAGGGTCGTATTCAACTTGTCTTCCTTCCTGCTCAAGCCAAAGGCTTACGCTTAACAAAAGCACATCGTGCCCTATTCAATTCAATCGCAACAGGCGGGATCAGGTAAAGAGATTACAGTGCATTCTTCGGACATCGTATCCGGACTGTGATACGAACGCTGATACAGGGATGTGGTCCAAGCGCGAGAGAATCCAATGACAGAAAACAGAGTGTTTTCGTCAAAAGCTGAAATTTCACGGTGTTTCTGCAAACTTAGACGACTCGCTTTTACGGCCAGCTTGTTTGCGGCAGCCTTCTTGCCTTGGACCGATTTTGCCTACGCCGAAAGTGCTGGTTTGGTTCTGGTCGATAAATTCAAGGTGGCAGACAAATCAGAGGGATTTTCAGAGCCTTCCGGTTTGGCAATGTCTAACGCTGAAGGCTTCTTGTGGTCTGTAAGTGATGCCGAACCTAAACTGCACCTACTCGGAGTCGACGGGGTATTAGGAAACTCTTTCAAGTTGCCAGCATTGGCAGGATCAGATTTGGAGGGTGTTGCACCTCGAAAGGATGGGTCTGTTTTGGTGCTTCAAGAAACTGACCGATCAATCCTAGTCGTTCACCCAACCGACCCCATTCAACTGACGACAATACCTCTCGCATCTCTTAAAGGTTACCCGACCGCCGCTGCATTACTCGTCGGCAACCCTTTGAACAAGGGACCCGAAGGCATCGCCGTTGACCCGGAATCTGGGCGGGTGTTCGTTGGCATTGAGGGACAACCAAGGTTGTTAATGGTGTTATCGCCAGAGCTGGACGAAATTATTGAGATCATTCCTTTAGCCCGCGATGCAGGTTTTATCTCCGAGCGTGTAGATGATGATGAACTGGATTTGAGTGGCCTGGCCTGGTCCCGGTCCTCGCGTTCTCTTTGGATTGTGAGTGACAAAAGCCGTCAGATCTTCGTCTACAATCCAAAATCCAAGTCAGTAAAGTCTATCAGTTTGACGTTCACAGAAGATGGCGAACAAAAGGAAGTTAAACATCCCGAAGGAATCGCTCTCGATGAGACCAAAGGGCTTCTCTACATCCTGACAGACGACGCCAAGAAATCACGGCTTTACGTTTTTAATATCCCCAAATTTTGATCGTTAGAGAATGAAGTTCACATCGCCACAATAGCTGACGCAAGTTGTTGCAGCTAGCTTACCATTCCTCGTCGTTGGTCCACCCTAATCAGAACCGAACACTTAAATTCGCACCTAGGCCATGTTCTTGGCCATTGGAGCGAACAGAATAGCCATATCCTGCCGTTAGTCTGGCCAGATCAGAGATCTGATACCCTAGCCCCAGACCAAGTACGAAGCCATTTGCACCTCGGTTTTGTCCGACTTGTGTGAACGTGCCAAATATCGGGCTCGTCACAGTGATTTCGTGCTCACTATCCTTGTTGGCAAAGAAGTCATACTCGTAACGAGCAAAGGCGATTGGGGTTAGCAATCCATTCTCTGTCAAGAAGTCGCGTTGGTAATCAACTCCAATGGAAGCAACCAGAGACTCTGCGTTCGCTTTCTCAATCGAGTAGTTGAAATCACCACCGCCCGTCTCTGTGCCTGAACCTTGTTGAATACGCCCGTAGTTCAATCCAAAAACCGTAGAAACCCTTGCACCGCTGTCCAGGTTAAACAGCTTCCGTGCCTGGATACCGGCATGGATGCCCTCTTGGTCCAAATCAGACTTTGCCTCGCCTCCCGTAAAGGCATCAACAGAAGGGTTATTTCGCTTGGCGTCGGTTTCACCGAACATGTAACCGACCAGCCCGGAGAACTCCCAAGTTCCGGTTGTTGTGCGCCCATAGACGCCCACATGATAGCTGTCGGTCGAAAAGTCCTGATCGACTTGATCGTGTTCATCCATGGAGGATGTCCCAAAACCTGCGTACACGCCGACCACACCTCTATCGGTGCTTGCGACATCCGCTCCGACCAAAATCGTGCCCAGCGAATAGTCGAATGTCCCAAGGCCATTGCTTCCATCAACGTCCCCGCTTACATAGGTCGTGTCGATCCACCAGCGCCGATCAGAGCAGTCTATTGCGCCGCTCGGGCTCTGGGCCGAGTCGATGTCGCCTTCTGCAACGGGTTGATCCGCATTGCTGAAGCCAACCGCTTGATACTTGCGGCAGTCAGCATGGCTCAGCACAGTGTTTGTTATCAGGTCAAGTTGCTCAAGCCCAACGGTCAAATTGGAGGAATAGGGCTCTGCGTGCACACGATTAAATCCAGACAAACCTGAATTGGTAAGCGTGTTAACGGTATTACCCAAGGTTGAGCCATTGGTCAGATTAGTTCCAGGTGACGTGTTTGTGGTGTTAGCCACCGCACCAGCAAGGTTGCTTGCATTGGGAGATCCAACAACTGATGGATGTTGTGGTAAACTCGAGACGGGGAGGGTCGAAAACGCTATGTCGATTCTACCGTCCGCGGTTGGCGTGTTTGAGATACTCAGACTGGATAGGGCGGGCAGAGATCCTCCGGCAACAAGAGTTGGGGAGTTTCCATCGAAACGCGAGGCTTGAAAAACCGTGTAGTCGTTGCCAGCAGCATAGTCCTGCGTAGTCAGGCCGGGACGAGCGGCTTCGACTTGTATAGTGGCGCGGTTAATCCCTATAACGGGCCCGCTGGATGACACCAAATCGGCTTTCTGACCGGCCGTCGGATCGACTTCACTTAAGATCCTTGACCCAGTTTCAAAGGCGATACCGCCACTATTGTTAAGCGTACCAATTGAAAAGCCCGGCGAAAGCACCCCTCCGTTCTTAACTGTGAAGTTGAATGCGTTCACGGTTCCCGTTCCGGCCAGCGTGCCAAAATTCTCAAAGTTTACGGTGTTCAAACTGCTTGCTGCATCGAGCCGAACGGTCGTGCCTGCCGCTATCGCCATGTCACTGGTTGAAGAAATCGAACTGTTCGTCAGTGTGAAATCAGAAGCCTCAGCAACCCGCGTCTGAATATAGTAGGCCCCAAAAACCACTTCAGTAGCACCCATAACAGTAAGGTTGTCGTACGTTAACGGTCGGTCTGACTGGAAGTAGACTTCAGTGGGGTCGATATTCGCGCCGTTGAAGGGAGCGAACGTCATTGATCTGCCGGAACCAATCGAAGTTCCAATGAGGTTCACTCTGAGCTTCCCGTTGATGTTTGTTGCCAACGCTTCCCGGGATACAAAGTCTCCGCTACCCGCCGCGACATCAACATTCAGAAGAGTTAACACAGAAGCATTGCTTGGGACGGTATTTTGGCCCGGAACATACAACTCAATTTCACCTGAGGACGTAATTGAGGAATTTCCAATTGTAAGTCCTGTAATGGGTCCGTTTGGGATCGGGAGACACGTGCGTTCCGTCGTTGAGATTGTTTGATTAACGCGAGTGCTTTCAGATCCAGAAGCATACTCTATTCGAGGAGACCCCAATTCTACGCAGGCCTGTGAGCTTTGGGCTTGTACTTTGGTTGGCGACATCAAATAAGCCAAAATTACGAATGAGATATTCGCCAGAGTGATGAGCTGAGCAATTCGACTTAGTGGGAACGGCCTATTGTTTGTCACCAACTTTCTCCTCTCGCGGTACAAGCGAAGCTACCTCAACTTAGGACTGGAAAAACAAAGTTTATCTTTTTGGATTTTTTGTTGTGGCATATGAGCAAACTCACAACACGGGAAGGTCTGCCCAATGCAGACCTGCTCGTGCAATTACTGCGAGGCAAGACAAGCCGGGTTTTGCATTCCGACCATACCCACCTTTGCGTAGAAGCAGTCGCAAAAGGTCAAGCCTTGAAACGATTTTCCCGAGCTTGACGGGCGCTGAACAGCGCCATTGAGTATAGGCATGGATCATTGGATTTCGGAGTCGATAGCTAAGATCAATGCAGATGCTCACCGCTCTGCCGATACGCACCTTTTCAAGCTAGTAGGCCAAAACTTCTGGACCGAGATTGATCTGATCGAGGGCGCGTTCCTTATTCAGAAACTCGACGAAACCAATTTGAAGTTTGAGTTTTAGAGTTTGCCAATTTTCGACAATATCTGAAAGCTGGTTGACTGACACCAAGAGAATGAAACAATAAACTGAGCAATGACACGGAGTACGAAGATACTGTTGGCGCTCACCGTATTGACGGTGGGGTTATGCATGTTCCTAGCGGGACGTGCGGTCGAACGTTACCAATATTAGGAGGCCTGCCTAGACTTGGGCGGAGGTCGCCATCCTAGAGATTACCCGATTTGCGTTTTGGAACAGCGTTCTAACTGACGGACGCGTCTCAGTCACGCCGCGATTGGAACAAAGAAGCTACGAGCACAACGATGCCAATTGCTGCGAGAATGAAAGTCAGCGGCAAAAAGAAGCTTTCTTGCAGAACGCCGTTTGGGTCGACACCGCCATAAAACAGATGCTCTGAAAGCCCACTTAGTGCTGCAAGGAAAAGGATGACGATACCAAAAAGGCGAAGTTTGGTCATGTCAGGTCTCCTAGGGAATGGACCAATAGTTAGCATCGTTTTTCATACCTGTGCATTGAGGAACCTAATTCTTCAATACCTTGATTGCATCGCAATCCAGCCGTCGGCGCGTATAATGCGAATATGACAAGAGATATTGAAGCTAACGCTAAAACAATCGCTGATGCCCTGACCTCTGCTCAGCAGATAACTAAACTGTCTTCAGATGCAGTACCGCTGACTCTGGATGACGCTTATTCGATTGCAAGTCGCGTCCGAGAGCTACAGGGCAAAAAGAGAGTTGGCCGGAAGGTCGGCTTCACGAACCGCGCGATTTGGCCTGTTTACGATGTAGATCAACCCATTTGGGGAGAGGTCCACGCAGATGGGCTGTTTTCGACTGATCAGCCGGTAAACTTGGCAAGGTATTCAGAACCGAGAATCGAGCCAGAAATCGTACTAGGTCTTGGCTATACGCCGACGGCTGAAATGAACAATGAGCAATTGGCAGGTTGCGTAGAGTGGGTTGCTCCAGGATTTGAAATTGTTCAATCGATTTATCCCAACTGGAAATTCTCGGTCGAAGACTCAATCGCAGCACAAGGATTGCACGGCTGCCTTGTTCTTGGCGACAAAATCGCGGCGACGCATGATGTCTTGACCGGCTTGGCCGAAGTGCCTCTAGCATTGTTCAAGGGCACCGAGGCTATCGAGTCCGGCAAGGGTGAAAACGCGCTCGGTGGCCCAATTGAAGTCCTGGCTCATCTTGTTTCTCTGCTCTCAGACGCCGACCGGCTTCAAGGAGGCGAGCTAGTCACAACTGGTACTTTGACAGACGCATGGCCAGTGTTTCCGGGCGAACAATGGTCAGCGGGCTTTGGTGGTGTCATGGACACCGAGCTGTCGGTGCGATTTACATGAGGCTGTAATAGAGTTGTGACGCCTACTTCACCAAAGAAAAGTTACCCTCAATAGCTGGGCGCGATAGTCTTCCACTGATTTCATCAATTCTGGAATGCAAATTATACGATGCTATCCAAATCAGATTACATGATGTTTCTCAGGCACCCCGCCTGGCTATGGATCAAGAAACACGCCAGGCATCTGCTGCCGCCGATTGACCCTTCATTGCAAGCACGTTTTGACGAGGGGCACGCGTTTGAGCCATATGCTGAGGAGCTATTTGGTGATCTCGTTCGCCTCGGTTTTTCAGATTTTTCAGAATACCAGGCTCTGCCCGCGCGTACTTTGGAGGCTTGGAGAGATGGTGCAAACGCAGTGGCGCAGGGACGCTATGAAGATGGAACCATAACTTGCATCTCCGACATCGTGAGCCGCAGTGACGATGGGTACGTTCTGACAGAGATCAAGAGCGGGACATCTGCAAAGCCCGAACACACTTTTGATCTCGCATTCCAGCGTGTCGTACTTGAGGCAGCGGGGTTCCCCATTGCGCGCTGCGAAGTGGCACATGTGAACCGTGATTACGTCAGAAACGGCGAAATCAATCCGCAAGAGCTTGTCAGCATCACTGACATCACGGATGCGGTGACTGAGCAGCTCGAAAAAACACGCACGCGTATCGATCAGGCATTGAGCGTCGTTGCCAGCGGTACGATGCCTGATCCGTCCCCCGAACGTGCGCGCCTTAAATCCTATGGTGAATGGCTGGAGATCCGCGAAAAACTCGACCCACCTCTCGCGCATGACAGTATCCACCGCCTTCCGTTCATGAATGCGGAAAAAGCCTCGGAACTCATCGCAAATGGGATCACAAAGATTGACGAGATCAGTGATCCATCTGTGTTAGGCAAGTCGACACAGCGCTACTTGAGAGCTCTGGCGAACGGTGAACGCACAATCGATCATCAGGAGTTAAGCAGGTTTCTGAGCGAGATTGTCTATCCGGTTCACTACTTTGACTACGAGACATCTCAGAGTTTGCTGCCACCCTGGGACGGAACGCGTCCCTATCAGCAAGTGGCTTTCCAGTATTCCTTGCATATCCAGCATGAGCCTGGCGGAGAAATTGAGCACAGGGAGTATCTCCACCGAGACGCCAGTAACCCAATGCCAGCCTTGCTGAAAAGGCTTCGTGAGGACATAGGAAACGTTGGCTCTGTAGTGGTTTGGTATGCTCCGTTCGAGAAATCGCGCAATACGGAAATGGCGGAAACTTATCCAGAGCATGCAGAGTTCCTGGAAGGCCTAAACGCCCGCGTTGTAGATCTTATGAAGCCGTTTGCAGATGAAGTGATCAACGATCCCGCGTTCAAGGGAAGCGCCTCTATCAAGGCCGTTCTTCCAGCGTTTTTGCCAGAACTTTCATACGATGATCTGGACATCAAAGAGGGGGCGAGCGCGTCTCGCCTTTGGAAGGACGTAACACTGACCGAACCGGATGATCCAGCGCGCGAGAAGGTCTATTCTGGTCTTGTGGCGTATTGCACGCGCGACACCTGGGCGATGGTCGAAATTCATCGGGAATTGCTGGCGATGTGAGGTGTGCCGCGAACCTCAAAACAACTGGCGGTGCTGCTACCCTACGAGACTAGGCGATTTGCCGGAGTTACGGCGCCCCCAAGACTTAATCTTGCCAATCCAGCCGATACAAAACGTGGTGACCGCGTAGACCTTTCAGGAGTCTGGGTTCTATTTCAGAAAAAGAGAAATCGGTTCGTCCTCCGACCATGGCGCGAGTCGCATCTGAAACGAGTATCTCGCCCGCCGCACCAACGGTCGTTATGCGTGACGCTTTATTGACCACCGTACCGAAAAAATCTCCACGAGATTGCACGACATCACCAGTATGAATCCCAATCCGGACACCGAAAGATGGCTCCTCGGAAGCCGATGCAATGGCCCCCTGAATCTTGATAGCGGCCGTTAGTGCTTCTTTCGCGGACGGAAAGACGGACAACGTTCCGTCTCCAAGGGATTTCACGAACTGGCCATGATACTTTTCAATGATCGCCGCCAAGACTTGGAAGTGGTTTTCGATCAGCACCGACCAACGCTGATCGCCCAACGCCTCCGCCAACGTTGTGCTGCCCTCCACATCAGTGAAAAGTACCGAAGCCAAACCTTCAGTTTGGATCAGTTCGGGTCCATCTTCGCGCGCAGCATCAACCAGTTTTTGGATGGCCAGCTGTTCTTTACCCACGAGTTCAATATTTGGAGTGGGCACTGAAGCGTGGCGATTGATGATCTTCCAAGCCGCACCCTCCAAGACAAAAATCAGAACGGTGCGGTAGAAGACGGGCTCATCAAAGCCGACAAACTGAATCTTATGGACAAAGGATGACCATCCGGTTTCTGCGTTTTCAAAGGCCTCAGCTTCAACTTCTTCGAAAACGACGGGAGCCGGGATCTCCGCAAAAAAGCCGCTAACCCCATCGCGAACTGCTTGCCCGCTCCAAAACTCACCTTCGCCTGTCCCAACGAACCTTAGTTCATCTGATTTCGAGAGATAGTTCCGTAATTCGTCAGTATTCTTCTTGGTTCTGAGTATTTCATACCAACGCCTTGAAACTGCCAGCAATTCAGGTGAGGAACGTATCATCACAAATGTCTCGAGACGCTAAATGGAACGAGATTTACAAGGCCTTGCAACCGGTATCTCCATTTTTCGAAAGATGCAGATCAATGCTGCCGCTGAGGTTTGGTCAGATCAAGACTTTTGTATTTCTCCAGAACAGAGCGCACCAAACGCAGATCAAAAGACGCGCGGCGGTTCAGAGCGAGTTATCGACGGAACTTCTGAGTTCGAATCCGGATGACAGGGCATCGAATCGCTTCGCTGTCTGAGAGCTACTCGACGCTGTACTGAACCGTAAAATAGGATGCTTCATTCTTTTTGGCACACGCTAAGCTAGAAGGTTCCCAGAACTACGCGGTGAATTTCTAGGTGCAGCACGCTCTGTCTTGACATGGTTATGCGAACTGGTTCAGCTTGCGGACATGACGTTCACACGCATCCACTGCCATCGAATATCGGCCTGAGGTCGATAACCCACGCAAAATCCGTGGGAGGCAGCATTGGTATGCGGGCGAGGCTTATATCCTTGTAATTGCTCCAGATTAGAGTGCACGAGTCGGTTCGATTCCGACGCCTCCTACCATTCTCAGGAGGAATCCGACATGGCGGACGACGTGAAGAACACAATTGACTTCAACGATATCAAGCAATCGGTCGAGGAGTGCCTCGGACGCACACCCGAAGGCTGGTCCGGCTTGCCAGATCTCGAGAGGGGTCTTCCATATCAACAAGACCAAGTTCTGGAGAATGTGACTGATGGATGATGCCGAAAAGAGCTGGAAGGAATTCCGGGGAAAGGTCCGAGGTGTGATCGAGGACCATGGAGCGCCAGATGATCTCCGCTCATTTGACGCCTGGTACGCCGAAGAGATGCGTTTGGTGATGGCGCACAACTACCCAGCTCCGCACGTCTCTGACGTCACATGGTCGACCGAGGGTTTGCATGTCGAGTGTAGTGACCTCGAAGTGGTCGACCGTATGATGACTGCTATGGCGGAGGTTTCACACGATCTCAAAGAGGCGCGGGCCCGGAGGTCAGTGATGAGCAGTGTTGTCGACTGGAATGATATTCATGGAAGCGTCTTCAAGCAGCTTGGTAAGTATCGTGCCGGGTGGGCGGAGCAGCTTACGCTTGCACTTGAGAAAGTGAAAAGGTTGATCGACGAGCAGCCCGACCTGTTTGGTGGTGAATACCCGTCCATCGTTCAGATCAAACAGAAATGGGGAGGCTTGCGCGTCTATGAGGGCCAGGGCTGCAACCAGGCTACGAGTGAAGAGATTCAATGGCGTGTCGATCAGATTGAGCAAACCTGTGAAGGTTGTTCTAATTCTGCACAACGCCAGAGCATCCTTGGGTTTGTGACGACGCTTTGCAGCTGGTGCTACAATGATGCTCTGCGGCGGCGATTTGAGGGCGCCGAAGAATCCTGGCCCGACAGCCTGAGGCTGGACATTGTGGAAAACTATCCAGACCTCGTTTCTCCGGATTGCGCATCTCTTGTTCCTGCTGTCGGAAAGGGCTGGCTCGTCATGATTTCGCAAGCACTCCACAAGCTTTCCTTCAGTCAGGATTTCAGGGCACTGGACCCTGGAACTATTCAGATCTCGGATATTAAGAAAGGCCAGGATGGCCAGATTTCCATCGGTTTCAGTCGATACAACGATCTCATTCAGGAGTACGCTGACTGGATGGAATTTCGATGCGGTGTGACGTGTGAAGAGTGTGGCCACGTTGGTGACATCGTTCGGACAGCCGACAGGTCTCAAGTGCTCTGTTCTCACTGTTACTGTACTCGGGAGAAGTCTGATGGGTGATGACGACGTTGAGCTGGATGAACAAACCTTGCGTTTGCTTAGGCTTCGGGAGGCTGAAATTGCGGCCGGTCGAGCAAAACTTACCAAGCCGATTACCTCGGATGAGATCCGGTCGCGAAAGGTGCCTGATCCGAAGGGTAAGCCAGATGAGTGACGAGACTTCAAAAGAGGAAATCCCAATTTTCGTAATCTGCGAGACTTTGGTGAACGGCCAACTTCGAGCGATTGAAGGAAAAGAAATCACTGTAAAACCAAACAAGATCTTAGTCTTGACGATCAGTGTCGAGGATGTTGAGTGATGACAGATGATTTTTCAGAAGAAGAGATCTTCGGGCGCCCGTTACAGGATGTTCCTCTGGATGCCTTGATCGCAGAGTTGCAAGCTCGTCGCAGAGAGGGTCCGGAGGTCTGGCTTGCATTGCGCAAAATGATTCTCGAGCAAATCGCCGATTTTGCACAGCGTCCGGCCGATGCGCCCAAATGGCGGGATGAATGGGTCAAAGAGAACACCTGGGATCTAGTGACTGAAGACCATGATGTCGAGATCACTGATGGTAGCGGCAACGTGTTCGACGACCTCGGGATCGAAGACCCAAGGAAGAAGAATTGGTGATGGGGGCCGAGCATTTCAGCTTGATCTTATCCGCCGTGATCATTGTCGCTTTGACGATCTACGTCAGACACATCGTCCACACTGCTGGAAAAGATCGCGAAGTCGATCCAGAGCGAGTGAAGAAGATCATGCGAGATCTGGACTACAGCCACCTGGACCGGGTGATGAACCTGCGAAGGAAGGGCTAGCGGGATGTTGAAGGTGGTTGTTTACGTCGGTGATCAAGAAGTCGCTCGAGCTGTAGCTGAGAACGATTCAGAGCTCTCGGACGTGTCTGATTACAATATTCGAATGAGCGAACGGGCCGCTGAACAGCTGGGCATTCAGGAAAAAGGCCTTGGCGGCCGGATTAAAGGCCACCCTCGAAATCAGACGGTCTGGAGGCTCGTCCGCAAGATCGCAGACCTTTGGCTTGCGGGGACCGGCGCGGGCGAAGAAAGCGTTGAGGCAGAACTGCTGCCGATGATCCGCAAGTCAATCCGCGAACTAGATGAGAGGGTCGAAAAGGAAACGAACCAAAGCGAAGATTGGAATGCTGTGATCAAGCAGATTTCTGATGACGAGCCGTATTCCCTAGGCTTCTACGCTGACAAATTTGAGTCGTGGACAGCGGACGAGATTGAAGCTCTTCGATGTGATGTGGTTGAGACAGCCACAGAGGAAGAACTAATGGCCGAGGTCGAACGCCGGCGAAGAGCTGGTCTACTGCCCAAGGAGGCCTCGAATGATGGCTTCTCAGATATGGTTGATGATCTCTGGGGCAAACTCGATACAGACCCAGACCGCTAGTACAGCGTACCTGCCGCCCTTAACCAATATTTGACATAAGAAGTCTATGGCGACTGTCGTCGTAGTAGTGCGTGCTTCTTCTAAGCGCCTCTCCTGCTAGGAACCAAAGCGCCACGGATAAGCATTTCCCCAGCACTGCTCTGCGGAACTATGTACCACCAGTCTCTACTATGAGCATGGTTGACCGCAACCAGCCCAAAGCGGACATTCAAAGTCAAGCTTTGCAACCTCCAAGAGTGCACAAGACGCCAATTTGGCTACGGTTGCGCTAAAGACCAATAGTACGTCACAGCGATTCCACGACCTTTTCGAAATTTGATGGTTGGCCATCATTCGATGGCCGACTTCCCCAACTGGCACAGAGCAAGTTCTCTTGCTAAAGCCGGTTCGCCTGTGTTTGCCAAAGTCCGGAAACTCTTCATCTAAACCCGATGGTCGCAAAAGAACTATCCCGCACTTCAACTTCCCTAAATGAACCGGCGCTTTCCCCCGTTCCAATAAGTTCGACCGCTGAGCCACCAACGTAGTCGATCTCTTTTCCAGCGGCGAGTAGCTCCAGCCCTTTTGCCAACTGTCCAGGAAAAATCTTCTCGCCTGGAGCATTCGCAACTTCCCAAATCTTGGGGCCGTAACTTTGCGAGTTTGTGGATCCCGCAGCTTGCATCGCAAGAATCATGATCGCAATCGCATCGTAGACTTCTGCTACGTAGGGAAGGGTTCCATCGACCTCATCGCCCATCCATTCGGCAAGCAGAGACAAGCCTTGGCTCTGATTACCACTAACTTGACCGAAAGAACCTTGAAGACTTGGGCCAACACTGCTCAGAAGGCTGTCGCCAATCATCGTACTTGGCAGACCGAAAACTTCGAAAGCTCCCAAATCAAGAGACGTTCGAATGATCCCGAGCCCGCCCTGATCAATGTAACCGACGACCACCAGCACGTCACCGCCCGCTGCGGCCAAAGTCGCAATATCAGCGGAATAGTCCACTTTGCCGTCCTCGTGTGCTGCTGTGATGGTAACCTGACCACCTGCTGCTCCGAAGGAAGATTTGATCGCTTCAGATAATCCCTTGCCAAAGTCGTTATTTGTGTACGTAAGGGCAATCGAGCGAATTCCTCGGTCCAGCAGTATGTCCGCCATTACCTCGCCTTCACGCACGTCTGACGCCACTGTTCTGAAAAACAATCCCTTGTCATCTATCGCACTTAGACTTGGCGAACTCGCCCCAGGTGACACCATCACTATTCCGTTTGGAATAGCGACATTTGTTAGAATGGCCGCAGTGTCTAGCCCCCTCGTTCGGCACCACTAAATTGAGGTTTCTCTAATAAGGTTTCAGGCACAGGTGGGCGCATGTTCAGAGCATGATGTGGCCGGATCTGGTTGTATTGTCTGAGCCAGACATTGATGGCGACCTGAGCTTGTTTGGTTGTGTGGAACCATTCGGCGTTGAGGACTTCGCGACGGAGTGTTCCGTTGAAGCGTTCGTTGTAGCCATTTTCCCACGGTGACCCTGGGTAGATCTGGATCGGTTGGATACCGACCCGTCGGAGCCACTCCTGAAGCGGTGCAGCGATGAACTCCGGGCCGTTGTCTGAACGAATAAACTCGGGCTTACCGTGTTTCATCAGCAGCCGGTGCAGAACGTCCAGAACGTCAGCTGCATTCATTCTGGGTCGCACTGCCACGCAGAGCGCCTCACGGGTGTACTCATCAAGCACAGTCAGCATCTTGTAGCTCCGCCCACTGCTCAGCTTGTCATGGACAAAATCAATCGCCCAGACATGGTTGGGATGCGTGGGCCTGAGCCGGATGACAGAGCTGCCCTTGTGATAGAGCCGCCTTCGTTTCTTATGCCGATGTGGCAGCTGCAAGCCTTCTTCGCCCCATAATCGTTCGATCTTCTTGTGATTGACCTGCCAGCCCTCTATCCGCAAAAGCGCTGTCACTTTCCGATAACCATATCGTCCGTATTGCTTGGCCAGCCGGATCATCGCCAGGCGCAGCGCATCATCACTAGTAGCCTTGGACCGATAGCGATGACTGGACCGCGCCACACCCAACACTGCGCAGGTTCGACGTTCCGATGTATCCAGCTTTTGGCGGGTGTGGATCACGGCCTGACGCAACCCATCAACCGTCAGGCCTTGGGCTTTAAATGATCCAGGCTCTCCTTCAGGATCAGCTTGTCGAGCTGAAGATCAGCCACGATCTTCTTAAGCCGCTCATTCTCTTTCTGAAGCGCTCGCATCTCTGACAACTGCGGCCGCCCCATGCCGCCAAACTTCTTGCGCCAGTAGTAATACGTCTTGTCTGAAATCCCCGCCTTCCGACAAGCGCTCACAACATCCAAACCATCATGCAAATGCACGTCGATCTCGCGCAAAAGCTTCAACGCATCTTCATCCGAATACCGCTTCCGAGCCATCCATCATCCCTTCCGTGACACCAAAATAGTGGCACAGTTTTACGGGGCTAAGACAGCTGGAACGTACGTCATAGAACCGAGCGAACAGCGTCGCGCAGTTCCTGATGCATAATCCAAGTTGCTGGCTCATCGTCACTTTCGATGTGAGAAAATGCCAGGACCTGAGCGGCGCCATCATTCTGTACCGATCCGGCTTCGGGTAGGTCCAGTTCCAGATATTCTGCGATCAATAGTCCGATTTTCTTGAAAACCTTGATGGAGGCCTCGCGTGATTTGTAACCGGCTGCCTGAGACAAGTGACCAATGGTCAGACCTTCCCTACCTGCGATAGTAAGTGCTTTGAGCATTGTGACCTGCGCAGGGGTGAGCCTGATCTGGCGCAATGCCTCTGCATATTCTCTTGCACTGGGAACGAGCGTGCCGGAGTTTCCTTCCAAACGTCGTTGACCGCTACGTTTCCTGTCTCGTTCTTCGAGAATTTCTTTTAAGGCTTCAATGGCCAATGCTGGTGTTTCGCCAACTGCATCGGCAATCATTGCCTGCGTTTTAGCCGGTGGCTTGGGAAATGCGCGCGCAACGCAGTTACCACTCAGAATGCCGGCCTTAATCAAGTACTTGCCAAACTGTTCCTCAATCACACCGGCTACGTCAGCGTTCCGCGACTTACGAACACTGCGTTCCTGAAATGCTCTTTGTTCTAGGTCGCGAATTGCCGATTTTGGGTGTCGGAGGCTAACCTGAGGGGTGCTTTTACGCATCAGAGAAACACCACCACAATTATGGCCGCAACAATCACCGCCGATGCGACAAACATCTTTATGCTGTAGGACCAGCGTTGCGCCTTTTCGGCTTTGAGTATTTTACCCAGGTTTTCGTCAATCGAGTTATGGTTCACGGATTCGTCCTTCCGGATATGTCAGGAGGTATTGGTTCCCACCAACCTATTGTCGCGGCACATTTTCGGTGCACTTATCGTTCTGTCGTGTAAACGGCCGATTGCATTCCCAACCGTCACCTCTCCGATTCAAGTGAGCATTTGAAGGGACAAGGATCGCAATGCATCTGTCCCGGTTTGCGCGATAACCTCGTTTGCATTTCCATCCAGAAAAGGTTTCAGGCGCAAGATATGCATGCTGTGGAATTGCCACAGGTTCACAGCTACTCTCCGCTGCCCTGTAACCTCTGAGGCACACCCAACCATCCGAGCTTCTTTTGTCGCTCAGACGACCGTTTTTTGGAACTTCTATTGCAACACAATCCTGGTTCTCCTTACGAAATCCCCAGTTGCAGTGTAATTCCTGCACACCAAACCGGGTTTCGACGTACCCATTTTGAGGTGAAATCACCTCTTCACACTCGTCCCCGATACGCTGGAACAACCGGTTGCACTCCCACCGATCTCCGGTTGATGCAAGATAGGCATTTTCTGGAACTCTTATTTCCTCGCAGAGTTCTCCGACAATCTGAAAACCATGATTGCATTCCCAGCCGCTGCCAAAGAAGCTACCCGTCAAATATGCGTTTTCCGGTAAGTCTATTCTTTGGCACGATCCGTTCTTGTTTTCGAAACCTTCGTCACAAATCGATCCATCGGCATTGCCTGCGACTTGGGCAGGAAGCTGCGTCCCTGAGAACAACACCAAGATTGTCGGGATCAAACAAAGAATGCAGCGCGCAAACAGGATGAATGACTGATTGAAACGGAGCCTGAGACCTGATCTATCGGGCATCAAGCACGCAATTTATGAGCCATGTGTTGTTCATACGGCGCCTTCTTTCATGGGTCACGCGATGGCTGGCGCTTGTCAGGTGACAGTTGCGAATGCTAGCGAGGAACGAGCTCATAGCGAAGACCCCAGCGAAACCCGTTCCAATGCTGGGGCACATGCTACAGTTAGTCTGAAGGCCATTGGATCATCGAAGCCGGCAGCATCGCGGCGACGAATATATCTTTCCAATACACTCTTGTGGTTCCTAGCCTGTGAAGAGTCAAGGACGCACCCTCGTCACAAAGCGTGTGCTACGGAGATGTTAATTTTTGAGAGCAGTGAATGACTAGGTGGCTTAGAGAATAACTGAGAGGAAAAATTCAGCGTGATACCACCTTTGAAACGGAGCTATTGACGAACTGGCAGAAACTGAGTTCTGTGATGCTCAGTGCAGCTGCACGCACGCATTGCGCTGAAAGTCTGCTTCAAAGGCCAATTTCGGGCACTAGGGCACAATGGTGAGACAGGAATTCTGGGCACATTGATACCGCAGTGTGATCGGCCCATTGCCAAAGTAAATTTGAGTTCTGTTCCTAGCCTGACAACGAGACCAATCGTGTCCACGGCTGGCAAGCAAAACGAAGCGAACCGCACGGGTATCGTTCAAATCTGTTGTCGAAGTCGAGTAACTGTTTCTTTCGGATGGGCATCCAGTAGCGCGAGGAGCTTAAACGCAGGTCCTCCGGGGCGGCGGGCTCCGTTCTCCCACAGTTTGTAACCGAGCTCGCTCATCCCGATAAGTTCGGCCATTTCCGCCACGGTCAATCCGGCCTTTTCGCGGACTTCAAGCGGTGTAGCCACGGGCTCGGAATTGGTGTCCGAACGGGCGCCTTGCGCCGGATCAACGGACACAAGGCTGGGATCCGGTCCTGTCATCATCTGCTCCCTGTTATTGTCGTTTGAGGCATGGCCATAGGTCATGCCTGAAGTTCGCATTTGCGCAGATGTCAAAGTCTGGCGCGCAGGCGTTTTTCAACAGTGCTCAGCCTGCGGGTGGTCTGAGTCATATCCGTCCGGAGGCTCCGAATTTCATCAAGGATGCCTTGAATATCCTCCGATCCGGAAGTGGTATCGGTTGGTTCAAGCACACCTTCCCCCTCACCGCTCAGAAGCCAAACCAGAGAGACCCCAAGAATGCCGGACATCATCTGCGCCTTGTTTGCACGTGGCTCGGCACGGTCTTCTTCCCATCCCTGTACGGTCTTCAGTTTGACGCCCAGGCGACTGGCAAGCTTCTTTTGCGAGTATCCAACGGCTTCGCGCGCGGCGACGATCCGGTCGCCCAGAGTTGCCGCTTCATCACCGTAGTATGAGGTGTCGTTTGATATAGTCGTGGCTACGTTCATTCTGCTCTCTCACTTTGGTTGAAAATGTTGTGGCGCGGTCAGGCCGCGAGTTCGCTACGATCCGCAAGACGGATCGTCACAAGATTGCTGTTTTCATGACGGCGATATGGGGTCAGCGCCTGCGTGATGAAGGGTTGGATATCCATCCGGGACCGCTGCCACCGCGCAAACCTGCGGAACAAAGCCCAGGTGCACTCGTCGCTGGACGTAATCACAGTCTGAACACGGGTGACATCGGTGCAGACGTCCCGACGCATCACCTGCCCCAGCATCAGCGACGCAAGACCCTTGTCCGCCTCACCCTCTGAAACGCCGACCCGCCAGATAAACAGGGTTTCCGGGTCATATGGCAGAACATAAGCCAGTATCGCGCCGACCAGGTCTCCATCCAGTTCTGCAATAACCGAGAATTCTTTGTAGTCATCAAACGCCGCCAGTTCACCAAGCAGATCACCAATAGCTTGCTGATCCCCGGTACTGGCCAGCAAAGACACAGCTGCACCGTCTTCCGGCAAAGGGGGACGCAAAACCGGAATAGGTTGTTCGAACAACTCCAAAGAATGCTGCATGTACTGCTCCATCAATAAACTTTGATTAGCTAAGTAACACAGCGGCATCAAAACTTCAAAAGGCGAAGCAAAATTCTACCGAAACGTCATAAATATAGCTATTTTTGCGATATTTTAATTTGCAAGGCTAATTATATTGCGCTCCGTTAACGCTTGAGCAATCAATACAATTTTGACAATCTCACTCCATTCGAATGCGGAGTAGATACATGGATCGTATCGACAGCAGCCTTGTCGCCCTGCGCCGAATCCTGCGCGCCACCGAGATGTCCGGCCGGGAACTGGCGCAATCCGCCGGGCTGACCGCGGTCCAGCTTCGTGTGCTGCAAGTGATTGGCGAGACCGGGCAAACCACGGCCAAAGCAATTTCAATGCGTATGCATGTCAGCCAGGCCACTGTCACAGCGCTGGTGGACAAGCTGGCTTCGGGCGGCATGGTTGTGCGCGAGAAATCCATGACCGACCGACGGCAGACCAATATCCTGATCACGGATCAAGGGCGGCAAACTCTTGAGGACGCCCCTGATCCCCTGCAACAGCTCTATGTGCAACGGTTCAAGCAGATGGAGGACTGGGAGCAGGCAATGCTTGTTGCCGCGCTCGAAAGGGTTGCAACGATGCTGGACGCCGAAGATCTTCAGGCCGGCGCGATCCTGACAACTGGCGATTTGAACAAGACGGAATAATGGGCCGGATTTACCGACCCCTTCGCGTACCTTTTTGTTGAGGCTTTTATCAAGAAAGGATTTGGCGGCCCGAACGGACCCGTCGTCTACTTGGTCGATCTTTCATTGCCACATATTCATTGCGCGCTAGCGGCCAATCCCTACTTTTAGAACGACAGCTCCGCTTTGGGCTGCCTCCAGTCGTAGATGTAATGGCGCGAACGGCGACACTAAGACCGATTGGCTCATGAGACAGAGCGAGGAAAAGATTGGCTTCTTAAATTCTGGACAAAAATGCGGCTCGGATAGTTTGCTTCATAGCGTCTAGGGGCAAATCCGAATTATGCATGACCGTACAAGAGCGGCGTGGGAGGATGGATATGATGACAAACAATTGACCTCGTTGGTCGAGCATATGATGGATGCCTGATGCCATCGGGCGCTTATGTCAAAATTTGTTGTTCGACTTGGACATGCAATACACAGCAAAGTTGCTTAAATGGTATTGCTAAGTTTCGTCGCCAATGTCCGCTTCGGGCTGACAACCGTCATTGCTTGCGATAGTGCCGATGGCGGCTTTGTCCCGCTAAGCCGGAATTGCAAAGTCCTGGATTGAATGTCCGGTTTGGGCTGAGAGCGGTAGTTGCCTTGTGCTGAGGAGATGGCGGCTCTATGCGCGTTGCAGACTTCGCGTCCTTGTCGTTAACTTTGAGTCCCCGCCACGAGCGCAACTTGACCGATATTGCGCCGTGCACGAGTGTCTGTTCGTAACGAAACAGGCTTGCGAAACCGAAACGATGAAACTGCTGACACCAAGTATTGACCAAATACCCGCTTACGTTTCGGCACTTCGGCGAGGCTGGTCGCCAGACAACTTGCGTGCTGAAGCTGCAAAAGAGCAGATCGAAACTATATCGAATGATGCGAGATCGTTCGTTTCAAATCTCGACGACCCCACTCCAAAGGCCGGAACTGTCACTCTGCCAGATGGCTCGAAAGCACCTCGCCTGCCAAGCATCCGCAGGTGGATATGGGATGATGAGTTTTGCGGCCACATAGGTTTGCGATGGAAGCCGGGGACGGAGGAATTGCCCCTTACTTGTTCTAGTCACATCGGCTATTCCGTCGTGCCTTGGCGAAGAGGGGAAGGATTGGCGTCTGCCGCGCTGGTTGCAATGTTGCCAGAGGCAAAATCAATCGGGTTGAGCTACATTGAAATCACGACCAGCCCTGACAATCAGGCATCCGTGCGTGTCATCGAAAAAGCGGGTGGAAAATTTGTTAGAAGCTATATCGCTGACAAAGCTCTTGGCGGGCATGAGACGGTTGAGTTCAAAATTGCGTTGGTTTAGCGAACAAGTTCGGGAACCCGGCATTCATACTCAAGGTGTCTGACGACGGACACTCCCCGATTTTTTTGATCGCCTGCCGGGCATCCTCTACGTAATCTGCAATACTCAATCCAATAAGCTTGCTGTCGCGTTCGGGTCCGCTTGGAAGATCATGATAACGATAGGACAGGCTCTCGCAGGTATATCCTGATGCCTCGAATGGTGCCCGGACATTCTCCATCGTCCAGGCTGCCGCATTTGTACCCGTCAATAGGAGAACCGGTGGCCTAGGCTCACTCAGCATCTATACTCTCCACAAATTGCCCCAAGAAGACCTACGCACTGCCGTTGGATCGTCCAGCTACTCTTCACGAGATCTGACTGTGCAGCAAGGTGTCTGATGCCGAACTAGCTGCTGGATCGCAACACGGCACTAGACGTTCTGGAACCCAGATCCAACTCAGCGGATCGCCCAGAGACTGTTGATCTTCCCCGAGTTCAGAGCGGAGTGAACAGATAGAATGATGCGGCGTGACGCCAATTTATTTCCTACCGACCCGGAGCGGGCAGGGATTGGCTCAAGGCAGTTCCAGGAAGGGTCAAGATAGACGCAGAAAACAAATGGCTGAACAGAGTTCTGGACTGTGACATAGATGATCTTCGCCGAGGTTGGGTGTAGGTGAACTAGTAGTTGAAACGCAAACCTAAGCCGGCACCTTTATCGTAGGGGCGGTCGGAACCTATACCGATGAGGAAATCAGCATAAATTGCAATGCCAGGACTGAGGTTCTTACCAATCTGGAACTCAGCGGTCGCTGGCCAAGCATCGTTCTCCCAGTCATATGGTGCTTTGATATCAGCCTTGGCCCAGTACCCATCGCCAAACGGTTGTAGCGCAATCAACCGCATCGCGGTTTGGTTTATGTCCGTCGGGCCATTGTATGAAGCAAAATGCTGGAGCAGTGGGATCAGCGTCAGCCCTGATTTTGTGTTTGCAAAGGCGAACCCGCCAAAAGGCGCAATTTGATCGGACCCGGTTCCGATCCCTTTTTCTGGGTCGCCAAAGTCCAGTATCCACTCCAGGCCAATGGCCGACTTGATGGCCCATGTGTCGTTGAGCGGTCTCTGAGAAGGGAAATAGATCGCTTTGAGGCTCAATTTCTCAAAGTCAGTGAAACGCGTTCCGGTCACATCCGTTGAGTTGTAGTGCAACTCATATTTCAGTTTCAGATCAGGCCGCAGCATGTATGCGCCATCTATAAAGGCGTCCTGCTTGTCGGCACCGTTGCCCAAATCAAAATACTGATACCGGATGTCCGTGTTATTGACTGCGGCCAAAGGGTTTGAAGCGTTTTCATCGGCAATTGCTGGGGTCGAGACAATGCCAGTTGCCACTACAAGTACAAGCGCTTGGAATTTCATATTGTTTCCAGAAACTTTGTTGTGGGTGCCGAGCCCCACATCAAGCACATCATTTGTTGATGCGGGGCTTGCAGTACTTTTTGTTTTAGTCGGGCTGAATGTCCCGCTTGGCTACAAAGGCATCCACCGCTGCGACGGTTTCAGGACGAAGGTTCACGATACCTTCATAGGGACGTCCGGTCGCGGCCGGTTGATCGGGGTACATTTCCTTGAATTTCAGGTGGCGGGCAATAATACGGTTAAACTCATGTCCAGCCCATGCTCCGATCTCGGTCGATACGCTCTGTTCTTCGCGGGGGTCGCGGAACAGGTTGTAGAACTTGGCCACGATAGCATTTTCACCTTTGGCCGGAACTTTGAGTTTGATGTGTTCCTTTACCACCTCTTTCAGCGAATTGATCGAGTAGATCAGTACATGATCCCTGCGCCCATGCGTATCGCCAATAAACATCAGGGACGTCTGATCGACACCGTCAATGATCCGGTCGCGGGGGATGGCATCCATCGCTCCGCCGATACGCGCAATTGACGTGAACAAATCAGAGATATGAATAATGTCAGATACAATCGAGTCTCCCTCGATCAAGCCGGGCAGGCGGGCAAACGCGTCCACCCGAACGCCTCCTTCAGACGTATCGGCCTTGCCGCCGCGGAAGACCAGCGGCGAAAACCCACTGCCGGGGGCATATTTGGTGAAGTGACCGTTGTCGCCCATCAAAACGATCAGGGTATTGTCCCTGAGCCCCAGCGCATCGACTTCGTTCAGAATGACCCCTATCCATTCATCCAGCTCTTCCATGCTTTCAACGAATGTACCGCCGTTGGGTGTCGTGAACGCCTCTCTCGTCGTGCGCGTTGTCGACAGAGGGACAAGCGGCCAGTATTGCAGGAAGAACGGTTCATCCCGTTCTGCTAGCAGGCGCAACTGTTCCATCGCCTGTGCCTGATAGCGGATGTTCATTTCATTATATTTGTCCTGGGTCCATTTCTCACCCGGTTCCATATGGACTTCGCGGACCTCCCCGCCAATGACAGCTTCAAGGCCGGTAATCATGTGTCCCGGATCAGGGCGAAACCAATCATCCAGCGTGTATTTGGAGTTGTAGTTGTCTTCCCCTATGGCCATGGTGATTTCTTCCTTGGCTGCATCTTCGTTGAAGATGGCCAACTGGCCCTGCTGATGGATGGGGAACGCGGCGTAGTCAAAGCCCTGATAAGTAGGCCAGGATTCCTGAATGTCGCCCATGTGCCATTTGCCAACATGCGAGGTGTTGTAGCCTACGGATTTCAGAACTTCGGCAATTGTGACTTCTTCATCGGCAAGGCCAAAACCTGAAATATCGACGGCGGTATCGCCCATCCCATTGCGATACGGCTGGCGACCCGTCATGAAGGCGACCCGCGACGGTGTGCAGGACGGCTCGGTATACATGCGCGCAAACCGCATGCTTTCCTCTGCGAGCGCGTTGATATTGGGCGTCGAATACCCGCGTATCGCGTTCATCTCGGGCATACCCATGTCGCCAAAACCCATATCGTCAATAAGGATGTAGAAGATGTTTGGAGGGTTCCCTCCGTTTTTCTCACGAAAATCGGCCAGCAGTTGGTCAACCTGTGCGTCGTTCTCGACCCAAACGGCTTCGTTTTGTTGCTTCAGCACATAGTATTCCGCATCATGCACGATATTGCTGTCCTTAGCTGCCGCCGTGATAGCGGAGCCGGCAAAGACCAGCGCGGAGAGGAACAGTTTTGATTTCATGAGATACCCCTGTTTCATGATTTACTTGTTTTCAGACCTTCAAGGATCAGATGATGGCAAAAGGTTGAAAGGGAGAGTTCGCTGTCTTCAGCCTGTGAGCGCAACAACTCTTTTTCGCTTTTGGTTAGCAGCGTTACGACGCGTTCGGTGCGCGCAGTATCATCAGGCAACGATGGGCGTCCGAACCTCTTCCCTCTCGATTTGTCTGCTTTGTCTTGCAATTTTCCAAGCCTACATATTCGAATAACATTTCATGAAAACTACCTGCGGGGCGGAATGGACGACATCAAAAAACGATCAGCCCCCAAAAAAACCTGCGCCCCAAACACACTTTTTTTGCAGGACCCTTCGCAATTCCGCGAGCTGTCCCAATGGGATGTCGAGCTACGCCAAATTGAAGAGGGAACTATGAACTCTTCGGTATCCGTTTGGGCAGGTCTTGACCTTCAAATGATCGATTTGTCGTTTGATAAGGCTGTGTACCAAACCGGTGTTTCTCGCTCTGACATTCTAGCGTTTGGCTTACCAGACAAAGGGAGTGTACGGACTTGGCTTAACGGCTCACCCTCAGACACCGCTCTGATGAATTTTGGTAGCGGAGACCCTTTTGAAGGCGTGAGCAATTCAACGCTCACAGGCCTGACCTTTGCCATCGACATCCGAAGGGCTCAACGGATCGCCGACGATTGCGGTCTTGATATCAGCACCGCGCGAAATGACGCTTTAAGATCTTTCGTTAGCGACGCTGGCAAGCTTCATTCCTTAGTCAAAAACAAAGCGCGCTTTCTAATTGGATCAGCGGCCGGACCAAGCTCTGATAGTGAAGAGAGTGATATGATCTTAGAGCTTCTGGAAATGCTGGTGGTAGGCGAAAAATGGAGTGATCGGCGAAACAGTAAAAATAGAACCCGTTTAGCACAACAAGCCGTTGAGTTCATGCGGGCCCATTTGATGGATAACGTGTCAATCGGTGAAGTATGTGCAGATATTCAGGTATCCGCATGCACTCTTCGTCGCGCGTTTCAGGAAACATATGGGGTGAGCCCCAAGCAGTTTTATCTAAGAGCCCGTCTCGGTGCTGTGCGCCATGAACTGGTATCCTGCTCGCCAGAGGAGAGTATATCGGACATCGCAAACGCTTACGGATTTTGGCACATGGGTCAGTTCGCGCGAGACTACAGAGCACTCTTTGGACAACTGCCGACACAAACGTTGTCCGGCAAAATGAACTGAAACAGAGCTTGGCAAAAGTCTTTGGCGCAAAGTTTGTGTTAAGCAATTGTAGTTGTGTAGCCACTGTCAGAGTTCAGTGGCTAGCGACGCTGAGACCTTGGCAGTACGCGGCCTAACTTGTCCGCAACACGAGAATTGCAAAGTCGGATTTTGAAGGTCCGCTTCGGGCTGACTGCGGTCCTTTGGACTAAAAATGCGGACGGCTGCAAAGTCCGCATCGCGGGAATTGCAAAGTCTTATTACGAATGCCCGCTTAGGGCTGTCTGCGGCCCTTTGGAGCAATAATGCCAATGGCGGCAAAGTCCGCAAATTAGACGTTCAAGCAAGTTGTAGCGAACGACCGCATTGCGAGAAATAGCGGCCGCAATTCGAATTCAAACTCCTAACTTGGTGGCTTCCAATTGGCCTGTCTCATTGCGTTACCAAGGTCTTCCCCGTATTGCGGATTTGCAAAAAGCTTCTCAAACAGCGCACCCACGCGACTGTCAGGCCACTCGCGTGACAGTTGTTCAGATAGAGTCTGAGCTTCAGCCTTATTCCCCAACATCTGATGTGACGCCATTAGGTAAGCAACGGTTACAGGTCCGACAGGGCCGCCTTTTTCCGTTACTCGTTCAAAGGCTGACACAGCGCCTTCATAGTCCTTCATATGGAACTTTGCTGACCCCATCGCGTTCTGAAACACATAACCCCGCTCTAGTTTGATTTTTGAAAGTGCGTCCTCGCTAATTTCTACGACTTGTTCAAATGAACCGGAATAGAGAAGAACCAGCGAGACGAACTCCAAAACATGTACGTCGTGCGGTGCCAAACGCCGTGCTCTTTGCGCAAATTCTATGGCCTCAGGCCAGTTTCCCTTGGCAAACTTGACCCAGGCCATTGCGGACTGACTCCACCCCGTTTCCGGGGCCAACTCGATGGCCCTGTTTGCCTGAGCGTCGGCGTAGTTCAACATTTCCTTAGCTAGGTCGGCATCTGATGTAAGCACAGCAATTGTCGCAGCGACCTGCGCAGCGCCTGCATGACCGCCGAAGTAGCTTTCGTCGTTTTCAATTGCCCCCTTGAATATGGTTAAGGCCGCGTCAAGACGCGCAGGTTCCAAGGCCGGAAAGATTAGATCACGACCAGTATTGGCCAGATTTACAGCCTGAAGGCGCATAGGGGATGCATCAAATATGGCGCTGCGCTCGTCACGACTCAGTCCGTCGGCTGGCGAACCGACTGGATCCGCCAGTTTTTTCGATAGCACCACAACAGCAACGACAAAACAGGCTAGAACGAAGAGGCCGGCAACTCCAACGAACGGGCGACGCCAAGTGTTTGCTCTGATTTCCGACCCAGCCGGAGGAGGCTGAAACGTCTCGGGCGACCTGACCAGAATCTCAGGTGCATAGCCGCCCTTTGGCAGGTCGAATATCGTGCCTTCTTCGAGACCGTCTTTGGCATAGTATTCGGCAAGCTTGCGACGCAGTCGACCAGCATCGACCCGAACCACGTTTTCACGGCGCGACATCTCTGACGGGGTCCCACCATAAACATCCATGGCGATGGTCTTGGCACGAATATCATCGGCCCGACCGTTGAGCGATTCTTCGACCACATACACCAAAAAGTCCTGCAATCGCTGCGAACCCGCGAAGGTCGAAGATTTGACAAGCCGCTGAAGTGCCGCCCGAACATCTTTGGGCACAGGTGACCCGCCCTCATTCAGTGCAGTAGATGTGTCTTTGGTTAAATCCATATTTTCAGTAAGTTACGCATTAGATTACACCGTATTATGCCCCGATAAACCTTTTGTGAGAAGTGAATTCGGCGAAAACTCAGGGCAGTCTGCTGATCCATCGAATGAGTCATCGCAATTGGAACGTTACGCCTTTGATACCCTGTTTCCCGATCACCAAACCGCAATTGCGGATTTACGGCGCGCGGATACGGAATTCGATGAGATCTGCCGCGACTATCAGCTTCTATGTGACGAGTTTCTGTCAATGAACTCGGAGCCGGGAAGCCACTCGTACCAATTCGCCTGCGATATCCGCGATACCCTGGATGGTCTTCGGGATGAAATCCTCCAATCGCTGCGGCGCGCAGGAAAGATGTAATCCATAGGGGAAGGGATACCGATGAGATCATTATTGAAACATGCCTCAGCCATGGTGCTGATGGCTGGCGCGGGTTTTGCCCAGGATGCGCCCATCATCCATGATGGAGAGTTTGAGTTCTTGCGCGCACAGTTTGGAGAGCAATGGGATGCGCAGGACACCGAGATTGAGGCGAAACTTGCCGAGATCCGCGACGCCAATGGCGGCCAGCCGCCCAATATCCTGTATATCCTGATCGACGATGTCAGCTTCGGTCAAATGGGTAACCGGACGATGAACTACGTCACCGGTTTCGATACGCCCAACATCAACGACTTTGCCACCGAAGGTATGTCCTTGATGAGGATGTATACTGAGCCATCCTGCACACCGACACGAACGGCCATGTTGACCGGTCGTCATCCGGTGCGCGCCGGCGTTGAAGAGGTCAAAGTTGCGCTGGTTGGCGAAGGTCTTGCAGCTGAAGAAGTCACGATTGCCGAGATCCTGAAGGAAGAAGGATACAACACTGCGCATGTTGGGAAATGGCACCAGGGCGATATTGAGCAGGCCTATCCGCACAACCAAGGGTTTGATTGGGCCGCATTCCCCTTGCATCAGCAGGTTCAACTCAGCCTGATGACCCGGGATGCTATGGTTGCCAACAACATGCTTGGCTTCCATCCATCCGGTCAGTCCAACCAATTCCAGCTGGATGAGCGATTCAAGCCCTACGGTCTGGTAACCGGCGTTGAAGGGGAAGTAGGCGGCTTGGCTCGCGAAGTCGACATGGCGCCGGGCGAAGAATGGACACAGGCCAAATACGAAGAAATGAACCTGCGCTATCAGCGACAGGCACTGGAACAGCTAGACCGCCTCGCCTCGCAGGACGACCCATTCTTTATGCAATACTGGCCACTCTATCCGCTGAATTTTGCTTATCCGGATCAAGCCGTTTCCCGCAATGGTGGCTTTCATGCCGACAAGTTGCAGGTTCTGGACGGCTGGATCGGTGAGGTTCTGGCTAAGCTGGATGAAACTGGCAAGGCGAACAACACCGTCGTCATGATCATGGCTGACAATGGCTTGATGTATCACTACGAAGGAACGTCCGGTCTGAACCAGTTGATTTATCGCGGCGGCAAGACGCAGCACCTTGAAGGCGGTGTGCGAACTGACGCGTTCATCCGCTGGCCCGGCGCTATTGAGCCAGGTAGTGCAGCAGGTGACATCGTGCATGTATCTGACCTGTTCACCACCTTCGCGCGGATCGCAGGCGCAACTGACCGCATCCCGCGCGACCGCGTGATCGACGGCATTGACCAGACTGCGCTGCTACTTGAAGGTGAAGGCAACTCGCGTCGCGACTACGTCTATGTGTACGAAGGGCCCGTGTTGCGTTCAGTCGTGAAGCAAGAGTTCAAAATGCATTTGCCGGCCCCCGGTCAGCCCGGAGCTGCGGCCCCCGTGTTCAATGTCTATCGCGACCCACGTGAAGAACATCCGCTTGTCGGGTATTCATTATGGTCCGGTGCATCATTCCAAGACATGGTGAAGCGGCATGAGAAAACCATTGCAAAACACCCGCATCTGCCGCTGGGCAAGGGTGTGCCGTATGAAGGTATTGAGAACCTTCGTCCCGAAAGCGAGTTGACCCGAGAAGTCTTCTCCAGCTGGCAATGATGAAGGTAGACGGCGGCGAGAACCTGTCGCCGTCTAACCTGACCATCCAACTTCTCCCAGGTGTATGATGTTACGCAACTTCCATTGTCTTGTTCCTCTGATCTATGCACTGGTCGTGGTAGGCTCTGCTTCCGAAGCTGAGGAAAACGCGTCAAATCCATTGGCTGCGGTTAACAACACCGACATTCGATATCAGTACTTCGATTTGGCACGGGGTGCAGACCGTCAGGATGCCTTTGTCGATGGTGCATACATGTTACGCCCCGATCTAAAACTAAAATACGAGCTCCACTACAATTCAACGAATGCTACTGGCGAAAGGTTCAACGGGTTCGAAAAGACAAGCTTCAAGCTGATCTACTTTCCCTCACAGAAACCCTTGAATGACACCTGGAGCGTGAAGTCCGCACTTGGTTTGGAGTGGATCCTCGATTTTGGTGACCCTGACGAAGGCATCGGCACCGGGTCGGATCAGATAGCCCCATTTGGTGGGTTCGCATTTGCAAACACTAATACTGGGCTGACTCTGATCCCTCTGGTCCAGCACTTTGCTTCATATAACGGTTCGACCGATGTCAGCCAGACTGCGATGCGCCTTATTGCGCTTCAGCCATTTGGTGACGGGTATTGGGTCAAAGCAGATATCAAAGCTCCATACGATTGGGATAATGATGCGTGGCCCGCGACCGCAGAATTCCAGATCGGTAAGAACCTCAGCCCTGGAATTGCCCTCTACGCAGATGTGTTGGTCGGTATTGGTGCTGACAGACCCTACGACCAAGGTGCCGGGATAGGTCTCAGATTCAACTACTAACCGCCGCCAATATGCAAGGAAACTCCGATGCTCCATCTCAGATTAATTAGCGCACTCGTATTTCTGTCCGGCGTATTATCTATGCCCGGGCATTCCCGCGCTCAGTCTCTACCTGCGCCAGGTCAAAACGAAACAGGCTGGCGGCATGAAGCCTCATTCTATCTGTTCACACCCCTAAGAACCACAGGTACGTCAACCGTGGCTGGACAATCCGCGGAATTGGATCTGGACCTTGGTGACGTCCTGGATGTGCTCGATTTCGCGGCAGCCGGCCGGTACGAGGCTTGGAACGGGGATCTTGGGATCATCGTTGATGCGAATTATGTGGGGATCGAACAGGATACCACATTGCCTGGCCCTCTCGGTGCCGGGATTAACGTCGACGTTCGTCAAAAATGGTTTGGTGTGCTGGGGGCTTACCGTGTTGCAAATGGCGTGTACGGTAGCAGGAGCCAGCGATATGCAATCGATCTCCAAGGCGGTCTGAGGTACAACTCCATTCGTCAGGAAATTGACCTAACTACCCCGGGACCGAGAAATCCACCTACATTGGGCGGAGATCAGGGCTGGATCGAACCAGTAGTCGGAATACGCGGAATGTGGCGGGTAAACCAGAAATGGACTGGGATTGCGTCTTTGGAACTTGGCGGGTTCGGTGCCGGTGGAAATGATCTCCAGGTTGGCGCAAACGTTGGTTTCGACTATCAGCCGTGGGAGAAAGCTGCGCTCACATTCGGATATCGTTACTTTAGCGTAGACTATAGTGACACTTTGAGTTCCGGTGAATTCGCCTATGATGTCGACCAGCATGGTCCATACATTGGAATCAAGTACTTTTTCTAACGAATGGGCGTGAAACAAGTTCCATAAGAAACGAACAGGGCCGGAAACTCGCGCTGCGTCAACTCTGTCGCTAGTCTGACCACGGCTCGGGGACATTTGCTTGATCGCACTAAGGTCGATCTACGCCGGCATCAAGTGCAACTGCAAAGCGCGGTTACCTCCAGCATTTGGTTAGCGAAAAAACTCGGTTTTGATTGTCTCCTCTGGGCTGCAAATAGTCCTTGATTGTTCAGCCTTCGATGGCGACTTTGTCCGCTAAGCCGGAATTGCAAAGTCTTGAATTGAATGTCCGCTTCGGGCTGGAAGCGGCCATCCGAAAACCTTCCCCGGCAATACGGCGATGGCGCTAAACAAGCAAAGAATGAGACCCGAAGATATAGAACCTCGAACTAAGAAAGTTGAAGATTAATGCGCCCAGAGGTTTGGGCCAAAAATGCAAATCTTTGGGCGAAATGCAAAGCTAAGGGCGCACCTACACCTAACTAGAAATCCAAGTTCTCAACACTCAGCGCGTTTTTCTGGATGAACTCCCGCCGCGGTTCGACCACGTCGCCCATCAGTTTGGTAAACAGATCATCCGCCTCGACCATATCATCCACCCGCACCTGCAACAGTGTGCGTGCGTCGGGGTCCAGCGTTGTTTCCCAAAGCTGGTCGGGGTTCATTTCACCCAAACCTTTGTACCGTTGCAGCGACAGGCCCTTTTCGCCTTCTTCCAGAATTGCGCGCAGCAGGTCCAGTGGACCGTGAATCGATTGCATACGGTCCCGGCGGATCAGGGTCGCAGGGGTGTTGTAAACCTCTTGCAGGCTTTGCGTGAAGCTGCCCGTCTTGCGCGCCTCACCCGAGCGCAGCATGGGGCCATCCAGCGTGCGCACTTCTTCGACACCGCGCAGGATGCGGGCCAGCCGAATGCCGTGGTCCTGCGTGATCCGGCCCTGCCACCCGCGTTCATATTCAAGCGCGATCAGGTCCAGACGGGCGGCGACCTTGTCGGCCACGCCTTGCAGGTCGGCATCAACCGCGCCCGGCACAAAGGCCCCGGCAACGGCAGCTTGTTCCAGTATATGGCGCGGGTAGTGGGTCGGGAACGCATCCAGTACACGTTTCAACTGCCGTGCTTCATCGACCACGCGGGTCAGATCCTGGCCGGTGATTTCTTCCCCCGAACCGAGTTTCAGCACCGCGCCCTCAACCCCTTGATTGATCAGATAATCGTCCAGCGCGGCCTGATCCTTCAGGTAAACTTCTGACTTACCACGCGAAACCTTGTATAGCGGCGGCTGCGCGATATAGAGATACCCGCCCTCGATCAGCTCCGGCATCTGCCGATAGAAGAAGGTCAGCAGCAGGGTTCGGATATGCGCGCCGTCCACGTCGGCATCGGTCATGATGACGATCTTGTGGTAGCGCAGCTTTTCGATATTGAACTCATCCCGACCAATGCCGGTACCCAGGGCCATGACGAGGTTGCCGATTTCCTGAGAAGACAGCATCCGGTCGAACCGGGCACGCTCGACGTTCAGGATCTTCCCACGCAAGGGCAGAACGGCCTGAGTCAGACGATCCCGGCCCGTCTGCGCAGAACCGCCAGCCGAGTCCCCCTCGACGAGGAAGACTTCGGTCTTGGACGGATCTTTCTCGGAGCAATCCTTTAGCTTGCCCGCCAGATAGTTCACGTCCATCGCCGTCTTGCGACGGGTCAGTTCGCGGGCCTTGCGAGCAGCCTCGCGCGCCAGAGCAGCCTCGATGATCTTGCCTACGATGGTCTTGGCCTCGTTCGGGTTTTCTTCGAACCACTCGGCCAGCTTTTCGTTCATCAGACTTTCGACCGCCGGGCGTACTTCGGAGCTGACCAGCTTGTCCTTGGTCTGGGACGAGAACTTCGGATCGGGGACTTTCACCGACAACACACAGGTCAGGCCTTCGCGCGCGTCGTCGCCGGTAAAGCTGACCTTTTCCTTCTTGGCGATTCCGCTGGACTGCGCGTAGTTGTTGATCGTCCGGGTCAGCGCGCCCCGGAATCCGGCCACATGTGTCCCGCCATCGCGCTGCGGGATGTTGTTGGTGAAGGGCAGAACCGTCTCGTGGTAACTGTCATTCCACCACATTGCGATTTCGACACCGATATCATCGCGCTCGCCCTTGATATAGATTGGCTCGGGCATCGCAGCAGTTTTCGAACGGTCCAGGTATTTGACGAATTCTTTTACGCCGCCCTCATAGAACAGTTCGGTCTCAAGCCGCTCCGCCGGACGTTCGTCGATCAGGATGATCCGCACGCCCGAGTTCAGGAAGGCCAGTTCGCGCAGGCGCTTTTCCAGCGTCTCGAAGGAATACTCCAGGTTCGAAAACGTATTGGTCGAAGCCAGGAACCGCACCTCTGTCCCGGTGCGGCCACCACACTCGGCCACGACCTTCAGATGCTCGGATGTCTCGCCCCCTTCAAACCGGGCAACATGTTCTTTTCCGTTGCGCCAGACCCGCAGCTCCAGCCAGTCCGACAACGCGTTCACCACCGATACGCCCACGCCGTGCAGACCGCCCGACACCTTGTACGAGTTGCTGTCGAACTTACCGCCCGCGTGCAACTGGGTCATGATGACCTCGGCGGCAGACACGCCTTCTTCGGGGTGGATATCGACCGGAATCCCGCGCCCGTTATCGCTGACCGAAACGCTGGAATCGGCGTGAATTTTTACGGTCACATGGTCGGCATGACCGGCCAGAGCTTCGTCAATTCCATTATCGACAACTTCGTACACCATGTGGTGCAGACCCGAGCCATCATCGGTATCACCGATATACATGCCAGGGCGCTTGCGGACGGCCTCTAAGCCCTTGAGAACCTTAATAGAATCCGCGCCGTATTCTTGTGATGCCTGTGCGTCTTCGGACATGCCGTTAGTACCTATATTATTTTGGTAACTTATACGTTTTCTGGTGGGGAATGTCACGCGATCCCCCCACATTTTGTGGCGGAACTTGGTTTTTTCAGCAGATCAAAGCCGGTCGATATCCGCCGCGATTTCCGCCGCGATTTCCAGGGCATTCACATCGCTGCGCTCGGCCGACAAACGCAGCCCCAACAGGTCGGATTGATACCGCGCCGCAAGACGGTCCGGATCACTATCCGCGCCGATTTCTCCGGCCTCCTGCGCGCGGCGAAACAGCGTTGCAAAACACACTTTCATATCCGCCATATGACGGCTCGCCTTTTCGGCCAGTTCGTGATCCTTCGACTGCAACTCGGCGTAGGTTTTGGCCAACATGCAGGCCCTTGCAGGCATCTGGGCAGAATCGATCACGATCCGTGGCTGCGCCTTCAATGCTTCAAGCGGCCCTAATTCCTCGGCCAGCGCCATAAGGCGCGCCACACCATCCTGCGCGTACCGTTCCAACGTCAGCGCATAAAGCGCATCCTTGGACCCAAATGCCGCATAAAAACTGCCCGGTTTGAGGCCCAACTCGCGTTCCAGATCCTTCAGCGACGTCCCGGCCCAGCCCTGACGCCAAAAAATATCCCTGGCCTTCGCGATCAGAGCGTCTCGGTCATATGCGGGTTTGCGGGGCATCTTCTTCACCTATTCTTGAACGCTCGCTCAAATATATACTTGAGTGATCACTCAAGAAAGACTATTTCGGACTCAGTCGCCAGAAAACAGGAGTTCCGACATGGCCAACTTCCCCTCCCACGACCTCGAATCCGCACCAGAAGGATCCAAACCGCTTCTCGAGAAATCCCAGGCCGCGTTTGGCCGCTTGCCCGGCCTGCACAAGGTGATGGCTGAAAGCCCCCAGCATCTGGAAGGTTATCAGGTCCTGCACGGCCTGTTCATGCAGACCGATTTCGACAATGACGAGAAAACCGTCGTCTGGCAGACCATCAATGTTGAAAATGAGTGCCACTACTGTGTGCCCGCTCATACCGGCATCGCGAAGATGATGAAGGTTTCGGATGAGATCACCGAAGCGCTTCGCAACGAAACCCCGCTGCCCAATGCCAAACTCGAAGCACTGCGCACCTTTACCCTGCAAATGATGCAAACCCGCGGCAACGTCACCGAGGCGCAATTGCAAACCTTCTTTGATGCTGGCTACTCACACCGTGCTGTTCTGGACGTGGTACTGGGTCTGGCTCAGAAGACCATGTCGAACTACGTCAATCACATGGCTAAAACACCTGTGGATGAAGTCATGCGCAGCTTCCTTTGGGAACGCAAGGTCAGCGAACCCGCCTAAGGCGTCACGACCGAGCCTTCGTCGCCTTCCGTGACAACCAGCGTCTGGGCCCTCTCACCCAATTCCGCAAACAACTCAGGCCCGGTGCCCGTCATCCAGGCCTGAGCACCAAGCGCGCAGATCTCATCATAAAGCGCGGCCCGTCGGGTGGCATCCAGATGGGCGGCAACTTCATCCAGCAACACGATCGGCGGCGCACCCACCATCCCGGCCAAAGCCCGCGCGTTGGACAGGATCAGCGAAACCAAAAGCGCCTTCTGCTCGCCGGTTGAACAATCCCTGGCAGGCACGCCCTTGGCCGCATACGCCCCATACAGATCCGACCGATGCGGCCCAACCAAAGTCCGCCCCGCCGCCAAATCGCGAAAGCGGCTTTCATTCAATGCGTAACGCAAGTCTTCCGCCGTCCCGGGCATCGTCCCTTCGGTCTGCACCAGCTCCAGTTCAGCAGACGGAAATGCCGTTTCTGCCTGATCCTGCGCTGCCCGCAAATGGTCCAGCGCCGATAACCGGGCCACATTTATCCGGTGCCCCATCTCCGCCATCTGACCTTCCAGGGCGGCATACCAATGGGCATCCCTCGCCTGCTCCTTCAGCAAGCGATTCCGTTCCCGCATGGATTTTTCGTAGATCAACGATGCCTCGGCATGGCTTGGGTCGAAACTCAGCGCGATCCGGTCCAAGAACCGGCGCCGCCCTTCGGCGCCCTCGATCCACAACCGATCCATCGACGGAATCAGCCAGACCACCCGCGCCAGCTTGCCCAGATCGATCTGACTGGCGGCCTTGTCGTCAATCCGAACCTGCCGCGCCGCACCACCTTCCGACCAGGTCTCAATCTCATATCGCTGTCCCTGCGCCTGCAACAGCCCGGACAGCTTCCAGCCCAGCGCCTCGGGTCGCCGCGTCATCTCTGCCGCGCTCGCCCGTCGCATTCCACGACCCGGCGAAAACAGTGAAACCGCTTCTAGGATATTGGTCTTGCCGGCCCCGTTCGGTCCATGGATCGCCACGGGCCGCCCATCCAAAGACAAACGCGCCAGTTTGTGGGACCGGAAATGCGAGACCGTAAGTTCGGTCAGGGCCAAAGCCACGACCCCTCCCTTCATTTTTTCAAAATACTCCCGCCGGAGGCATCGCGCGCCAGCGCGATCAGACACGCATCGGCATGACAACGTAGACCGCGCTCTGGTCATTGCCTTCACGCATCAGCGTCGGGTCTCCAGCCGAATTGAACATGAACACCGCATTCTCGCGATCCACCTGAGAAGCGATCTCCAGCAGGTACTTCGCGTTGAACCCGATCTCCAGCCGCTCGTCGCCATAGGCTACGGCCAGTTCTTCCTCGGCCGCACCGCTATCCGGCGCGTTCACCGACAGGACCAGCTTGTCCGCATCCAGCTGCAGCTTTACCGCCCGCGACCGCTCTGATGAAACGGTTGCAACACGGTCCACGGCCTGCGCGAATTCGGCAGCGTCGACTTCCAACTTGCGAGTGTTCCCCTGCGGAATGACACGGGTGTAGTCGGGGAACGTGCCATCGATCACTTTTGAGGTCAGCGTGATATCCGGCGTTGCGAACCGCACCTTGGTTTCACTGACCGAGACGGCGATATCCATCTCGTCATCGTCCAGCAGCTTGCGCAATTCGCCCACGGTCTTGCGCGGCACGATGACGCCCGGCATACCCGCCGCCCCATCCGGCAGGTCGGCGTCAATGCGCGCCAACCTGTGTCCATCGGTGGCCACGCAGCGCAGAACCTTGCCGCCCTCGGACCCATCCGCCACATGCATGTAAACACCGTTCAGGTAGTACCGGGTTTCTTCAGTCGAAATGGCGAATTTGGACTTGTCGAACAACCGGCGCAGCAACGCTGCGGAGGCTGTGAAATTCGACTGGTACTCCGAAGAAGCCATCACCGGAAAATCTTCTTTCGGCAATGTCGCCAGCGAGAAGTTGGATCTCCCGGCCTCAACCGTCAGGCGACCCGCAGCACTGTCAGCCGTCAGCGTGACCAGCGCGCCGTCGGGCAGCTTGCGCACGATCTCGTGCAGGGTCGTTGCCGCCACCGTGGTCGCCCCGGCTTTTTCAACCTGCGCAGGGGCCTTGTCCACCACTTCGATATCCAGATCGGTGGCGCGGAACTGCACTTGGTTGCCTTCAGCCTCGATCAGTACATTGGCCAGGATCGGAATTGTGTTGCGGCGTTCCACAACGGATTGGGCCTGCGAAACGGCCTTGAGAAGGGTGCCGCGTTCGATGCTGATCTTCATACCCTCAATTCCTCTGACTTGCGTGCCGACATGGGCGGGACTGGCACGTTAGCGGTTCCACCCTGAGGCACAAGGATTTTTTATGGTTTTCTGGGTCGGATTGCCCAACACGTCAAGGGCCGCGTGGTTTCCAAAGCACAGTTCCAGGCCAGGCGTGGACAATAGCGCACATGATTACGCCCCGGACCTGGTGAACCGGGGCGTTGATGAAGGGCTTGGGTTGAAATCAGGCTTCCAGAGACCGCCGCAGCATTTCAACGTCTTCCGCGATCTGACCGTCGGTCAGCTTCAACTCTTCGATCCGCTTGACGCCATGCATGACCGTGGTGTGGTCACGCCCGCCAAAGCGGCGGCCGATCTCGGGCAACGAGCGGCTGGTCAGCTGCTTGCACAGATACATCGCAACCTGACGCGGACGCGCGTATGAACGCAGGCGCTTCGGACCGATGATGTCGGACAGGCGGATGTTGTAGTAGTCCGAGACTTTCCTCTGAATCTCTTCAACGGTGATCTTACGCTCGGACGCGCGCAGGACGTCGGCCAGACAATCCTGAGTCAGTTCCATATCGATCTCGCGCCCAACCAGCGAGGCAAACGCAAAGAGACGCGTCAAAGCCCCTTCAAGCACGCGCACATTGGTTGAGATGCGGTGTGCGAGGAATTCCAGAACCCCGTCCGCGATGGTCAGATCCGGATATGTGCTGCTGTACTGCTGAACCTTGTTCTGCAGGATGCCAAGGCGCAATTCGTAGTCGGTGGGGTGCAGGTCCACCACCAATCCGCATTGCAGGCGCGACTTCACTCGATCCTCCAGATCCTTGATTTCACCCGGGGCGCGGTCGGCCGAGATGATGATCTGCTTATTCTGATCCACCAAGGCGTTGAAAGTGTGAAAGAACTCTTCCTGAGTTGAATCCTTGCCCGCGATGAACTGGACATCATCGACCATCAGAACATCAACCGACCGGAAAAGATGTTTGAAATCCATCATCCGGCGCTCGCGCAGAGCCTGTACAAAGCGGTACATGAACTGTTCGGCCGACAGATAGAGCACATTCAACTCAGGGCGCTTGGTTTTTAGCTCCCAGGCGATAGCGTGCATCAGGTGCGTTTTACCCAGCCCGACACCGCCATAAAGGACCAGCGGATTGAAAGTAACCGACCCGCCTTCTGCAACCCGGCGCGCCGCAGCATGGGCCAGTTCGTTGGGCTTGCCGACCACAAAGCTGTCAAACGTGAAGCGGGCATCCAACGGTGCCGCCTGCAGCGAGTCCAGGGCACCATTGCCATCATCCTGATAAGATGGTTCGACCCTTTTGGGTTCCGCCACTTCCCGCGCTGCCGTTACGGGTTCCACTGCCGGCCGCGCGGGCGAGTTGGCCGCGACGCGAAAGGCCAGACGCTCTACCGGTTCACCGGAGGTGTTCAGTTCATAGAGAATGAGATCCGCAAAATTCTGACTCACATAGTTGCCCATGAAATTCGTCGGCACCGAAAACACCGCTACACCGTCCTCCAACTCCTGAAATTCAAGAGGTTCGATCCAGGTGGTGTAGTTGTTCCGGCCAACAACCTTCAGCAACTTGTTACGCAGCAGTCCCCATTTCTCTTGTGTCATTCAGCGCCTCACGCATCCCATTCTTTATAGGCCTTCAGGCCTTTTTTGAATTTGTCCGGATCACCCGGTCTTCTGGGCGTTCACTCACGCAAAAGGCACCCTTGCGCCGAACCAAATAGAACGGCGGTAAGATTTTCTTTTTCTGCGCATCGCTGATACTGCTACGCTCCAACAGCCGGAGCGCGCCCGAAAACCAGGTTACGCATCACCTTCCAATTTTAGACAGGACCGAGCACCTCGGTTTCCCGAGACCCGAAGCAGATCGCCAAACCGGCCAGACCGGTCGCCGACATTCGTCCATGGATCTTCCTGATGCCCGTCAGTCCGATCGCCAGGACAGCCTGTCCCCCCAAGCGAGTGAATCGCTGGAACAGTGGTAACAAGACCGAACGGCCGGCGGCAATGAATCTCTGATATTGACTCAGGAATCCGGCGGAAAGAATCTCTCGGTTTTGTGAAGGCGCGATATATCGGCAACAGCAAAAAGGCGCCGCACATTGCGACGCCTTCTGAAATGGATCAGCCTTGTTTACCTGACGCTAGGTCAGGCACCGGCGTCAGCCCAGTGCTTTTACGCGCGACGACAGGCGCGACATCTTGCGGGCGGCAGTGTTCTTGTGGAAGACACCTTTGGTGACACCGCGCATCAGTTCGGGCTGGGCTGCGCGCAGGGCTGCGGTTGCCGCGTCCTTGTCGCCGGATGCGATTGCTTCTTCAACTTTGCGCAGATAGGTGCGGATGCGCGAACGGCGTGCTTTGTTTACAGCGAAACGCTTTTCGTTCTGACGTGCGCGTTTCTTTGCCTGAGGCGAGTTAGCCATGTGTTTCTGACCTTTGTTCGGTACGGTTATCTAGGGTTGCGCGCCACGGAAACATCCGCACCGGATCAGAAATCACGAGTGTGAGTCGGGCCGAGCGGGCCGCACGCGCATGTATAGCGGCGCTTACTATCCAAGTTGGCGAGGTTTGCCAAGCCGATTCTTTTAATGCGCAAGGCAGGTATGAAAAAGGCGGGCAAAGGCCCGCCTGTTCCGATCTGGTCAGGGCACCGCTTACTTGTCGCGGAACTGCGCCGCGCGTTTTTCAAGAAACGCGGCCATGCCCTCTTTCTGGTCTTCTGTCGCAAACATCGAGTGGAACACGCGCCGTTCAAACAGCATTCCCTCGCTCAGTGGCAACTCATAGCTGCGGTTCACGGCCTCTTTTGCCGCCATCGCCGTCAGTTGCGATTTCTCTGCGATCTTCTGCGCGGCCCCTATCGCCTCTTCGATCAGCTTTTTTGCCGGAACAACACGGCTGACCAGCCCCGAACGCTCGGCCTCTTCCGCATCCATGAAGCGCCCGGTCAGGTTCATGTCCATCGATTTGGACTTGCCGACAAAGCGGGTCAGGCGTTGCGTGCCGCCGATACCGGCGATGACACCCAAATTGATCTCGGGCTGGCCGAACTTGGCAGTATCAGCGGCAATGATGAAATCGCACAGCATCGCCAGTTCACAGCCGCCACCCAACGCATATCCTGCCACCGCAGCAATGATCGGTTTACGAATAGCCGAGACGCGATCATTCGCGTCGCCAAACAGGTTCTGACTGTAGACATCGACAAAGCTCATCTCGGACATCTCTTTGATATCCGCGCCCGCGGCAAAGGCCTTTTCCGAGCCGGTGATGACGATGCAGCGCACCTTGTCGTTTTCATCTGCCTCTTCCAGCGCGGTGTACAGCTCACCCATCAACTGGGTGTTCAGCGCGTTCATCGCGTCCGGTCTGTTGAGCTTGATAAGGGCAACGTGGTCTTCGATTTCGACGATGATCGTCTCAAAAGCCATGGGATGTAAGCTTCCGGTTGTTCCGTTCAAGTACGATTCCTTACCACGCGAAAAACTTGGATCAAGCTATCTTTGGCATTGCGCACAATAGAAGGATGAGCGACCGGACTGGGTGATTCTCCTGATCACGGCGTCACAACCTTCGGTCCGGCAGGGCTCGCCCTCTCGGCCATAGACATCAAAGTTGTGCTGAAAATATCCAAGTTCTCCATCAGCTTGGCGGAAATCCCGCAGCGACGATCCACCCGCCTCAATCGCCTCCTGCAGCACCTGCCGGATAACAGGAACCAGCGCCGCGACCCGCGCCGCAGAAATTTGCCTGGCCCTGCGACGTGGCGACACCCCGGTACGATAAAGCGCCTCGCAGACGTAAATATTGCCGAGCCCGGCAACGATTCCCTGATCCAGCAATGCAGATTTGACCGGTGTGTTCTTTCCGCGAAACGCATCGACCAAGTGTTGCTCGTGAAAATCATTGCCCAGGGGTTCCGGCCCCAGAACCGACAGAAGTTTGTGTTCCTCAGCCGTGGCCGTCGGCAGCAGATCCATTGCCCCGAACCGGCGCGGGTCGTTGAAGGTCACCCGCGCGCCATTGGCCATGTGAAACACGACGTGATCGTGTTTTGCCGGCATCGGATGCTCGTGCACGAACTGCCCAAGCGGATCGCCCGAGACGGTCATCCGCCCGGACATGCCCAGATGGATCAAAAGCGTCTCGCCGCTGCCGAGATCGGCCAGAATGTATTTGGACCGCCGCCGCAGCCGGTCAACCCGCTGGCCCGTCAGCCGCTCGGCCATGCGTTCCGGAAACGGCCAGCGCAGATCCGGTCGGTTCACGTCCGCCTTTTCGATCACCACCCCCTCCATCGCAGGGGTCAGGCCGCGTCTTACTGTCTCGACCTCGGGCAATTCCGGCATTACACGGCTCCTAATCCAAAGGGCCGCATTGTGCCCCGGTTCCAGAGCCCTATAACAGAGGCGAAATTCGACAAACGGCAAGGCAAATGTCCGACAACAGCGACAAGACCACACATTTCGGGTTCGAAACCGTGCGCGAGGCTGAAAAAGCCGGGCGAGTACAGGGCGTGTTCAACTCGGTCGCCTCGAAATACGACGTGATGAACGACGTCATGTCAATGGGCATCCACCGTGTCTGGAAAGACGCGATGATGGACTGGCTGGCTCCGCGCCCTGGTCAGCGGCTGTTGGATGTGGCGGGCGGCACGGGCGATATTTCTTTTCGCTTCCTACAACGCGCGGGCCACGGCCACGCCACCGTTCTGGATCTGACCGAACCGATGCTGATCGAAGGCCGCCAGCGCGCCGAAGCCGACCAGATGTCGGACAGCCTCAACTGGGTGGTCGGTGATGCCATGGCACTGCCTTTCGAGGACAACACGTTTGACGTCTACACCATCTCGTTCGGAATCCGGAACGTCACCCGCCCGCAAGAGGCGTTGAACGAAGCGTTCCGTGTTCTCAAACCCGGTGGCCGCCTGATGGTGCTGGAGTTCAGCCAGTTGCCCAATGACGGGCTGCAAAAGCTCTATGATCTCTACAGTTTCAACGTCATCCCGCGCATGGGGAAGCTGATCGCCAATGACTACGACAGCTATCAGTACCTGGTCGAATCGATCCGCAAATTCCCGGATCAGGAAACCTTTTTGAACATGGTCCGCGCAGCGGGATTCGAGAATGCCAAATACCGCAACCTGAGCATGGGCATCGCGGCGCTGCATTCCGGATGGAAGATCTGACCTATGCGCGGCCCTCATAATATCATCCGCCTGATCCGCACAGGCGCCACCTTAGAGCGCACGGGTGCCATGAATGTCGTGCTGGATGCGTTTGAAGCCCCGCGTGCTGTGCGCATCCTGGCGCATACGTTGGGCAAACCCTTCCAATGGCTGGGTTACAAAGGCGATCCCAAGATGCCGCCGGCGACGCGTGCCCTGACCGCACTGGGTCCGGCCTACATCAAGTTTGGCCAGGTGCTGTCGACCCGCCCGGATGTTGTAGGCAACGAACTGGCAAGCCAGCTGCGTGTGTTACAGGACAAACTTCCCCCTTTTTCCCGCGCTGCAGCAATGGCCGAAGTGGAAAGGGAACTGGGGCAGCCGGTGGCCGAAATCTTCAGTGATTTCAGCGATCCGATTGCCGCCGCTTCGATCGCACAGGTTCACAAGGCCAAACTGACCAGCACGGGCGAAGACGTCGCCGTCAAGGTCCTTCGCCCCGGCATCGAACGCGCCTTCAAAAAGGATGTCGACGCTTTCTATTTTGCCGCCCGCATTGTTGATCTCTTTGCCCCCGGCGCGCGCCGGTTGCGCCCGATGGAGGTCATCGAGCATTTCGACGGAATCGTACGCGGCGAACTAGACCTGCGTCTGGAAAGCGCGGCTGCTTCGGAATACGCCGCCAACACCAAAGACGATGCGGGCTTCTGGCTGCCGCCCGTGGTTTGGTCGTTGTCCGCACGCCGGGTGATGACGCTCAGCTGGGCAGATGGAATCCCGCTTGGCGACAACGAGGCTCTGGATGCCGCGGATCATAACCGCAACGATCTGGCCCAGCGGGTCTTGCGCCTGTTTTTGCTGCACGCCCTGCGCGACGGCTACTTTCATGCCGACATGCATCAGGGAAACCTGAAAGTCGCGGCAAACGGCGACATCATTGCCTATGACTATGGCATCATGGGCCATATCGACGAATACACCCGCCGGGTCTATGCCGAGATCCTGTTCGGCTTCATCCGTCGCGACTACAAGCGCGTGGCCGAAGTGCATTTCGAGGCGGGCTATGTCCCCGCCAATCAGGACGTCGACGAGTTCGCCCGGGCCCTACGCGCGGTCGGAGAGCCGATCTTCGGTATGGACGCTACCCATATCTCCATGGGGCGTTTGCTGAGCTACCTGTTCGAAGTAACCGAACGGTTCGGGATGGAAACCCGGACGGAACTGATCCTGCTGCAACGCACCATGGTTGTGGTCGAAGGCGTCGCGCGGTCACTGGACCCCCACATGAACATCTGGGAGGTCGCGCGTCCCGTGGTTGAAGATTACATCAAACAGTCAATCGGCCCGCGCGCTGTTATGCGGGACTTCGGCAAGACAGCAATGGTTCTGGCCCGGTTTGGCCCACGCCTGCCTGGATTGGTTGAAAACGCGCTGATTGCGCAGACCCAGCAGGAAGAAACCAAAGGCAACGGAATCGTGGCGTCACTTCTGACCGCCGCAATCGGCGCCGTTTTCGGTGCGGCGGCGGTGCTTTTGATTACAGTATTGGGTTAACTCCGGCCCGCCTGCTTCATCTGGCCAAAAATATCCTCGGGGGGAATCGCGCCATGGCGCGATGGGGGGCAGACAGCCCCCCTGCCCGATCTCAGATCAAAGGCGCTCGATTGCTATGGCAATCCCCTGGCCGCCCCCTATGCACATGGTGATCAGACCTTTGGAACCACCGGTGCGTTCCAACTCGTAGAGGGCCTTCAAAGTGATGATCGCACCGGTCGCGCCCACCGGGTGGCCCAGAGCGATCGCACCACCGTTGGGGTTAACCTTCGATGCGTCCAGCCCAAGCTCCTGATTGACAGCCAAAGCCTGCGCAGCGAACGCCTCATTGCTTTCAATGACATCAAACTCTTCGGTGGACAGCCCGGTCTTCTTTAGCAGATTCTGAACCGCCGGAACCGGTCCGATCCCCATCACTTCGGGCCGAACCCCGGCATGGGCATATCCCAAAACGCGCGCCCTGGGCTTCAATCCGGCTTTCTCGGCGGCGTCTGCCGTCGCCAGAACCATGGCCGCTGCCCCGTCATTGATACCCGAGGCATTTCCGGCAGTAACACGACCGTCTTTCTTGAACACCGGTCGCAAACCTGACAGCGCCTCAAGCGAGGTTGCTTTCGGGTGCTCATCAATCTTGAAATCGACCATGTCGCGCTTGACCTTGACCTGCACTGGCGCGATCTGGCTTTCGAAATAACCCGCCTCGATCGCTTCCGCCGCGCGGGTCTGGCTGGTCATTGCAAAAGCGTCCATCTGCTCACGGCTGATCTGGTGCTCGTCCGCGACGTTCTCGGCGGTGATACCCATATGCCCGGTTCCGAACGGACAGTTCAGTGCTCCCAGCATCATATCCAGCGAGGTGACATCACCCATCTTTGCGCCCCACCGCGCCTGCGGAATGATATAAGGGCTGCGCGACATGCTTTCGGCGCCGCCTGCAATGGCGAATTCCGCATCGCCCAGCATCAGCGACTGTACCGCCGACACGATCGCCTGTGCACCAGACCCGCACAGCCGGTTCACGTTCATTGCGGGGGTGCCGTTTGGAATTCCTGCCTGCATCGCAGCGACCCGCGACAGATACATGTCACGCGGCTCGGTGTTGATCACATGACCGAACACAACATGCCCGATTTGCGCGCCTTCCACACCGGACCGCTCCAGCGCCGCCTCGGTCGCAACGGTCGCCAGATCAATCGGCGCGGTCGAGGCCAGAGCCCCGCCAAAGGTGCCAATCGCGGTGCGAGCACCATCGAGAATTACGATGTCGGTCATGGATCACTCCTCCTGAATTTGACCGCAGTATGCACACGCAGAATGATGATGTCGCGCAAGACGTCCCGTCACGGACGGAATTGACAATGCTCCGCTCAGCGCGCATGAAATTCCGTCATGACGGAAAACACAGACGATATCCTGACACGCCTCCCCGCCCGCCTGAAAGAGGCGCGCCGGGCCAAGGGCCTGTCTCTCGAAGCGGTTGCCAACTTGAGCGGCGTCTCCCGGTCCATGGTCAGCCAGATCGAACGGGGCGAAAGCAGCCCGACCATTTCGACACTATGGAACCTGACCCGCGCCCTGCAGGTGGATTTTGCGGGCCTTCTGGAAGACTCCAAAGCCAAGGATCAAATCGAGGTGCTCAAGAAAACCGAAGTGCCGAGTATCGATAACATGGGCGAGCGATGCCGGATTCACATCCTGTCGCCGCCGGAAGAGGCCGGTGGGCACGAAGTTTACGATATTCAGTTCGAAGACGGCGGTGCGTTGAACAGCCAGCCCCATAAGCGGGGCGCACGGGAACAGTTAACCGTTTTGGAGGGCGCCGTCCGGGTCACTTCGGGGAACGCCGTTTCGGACCTGAAGCAAGGCGATACCGCCCGGTATGCGGCGGATATTGCGCATTCCATTTCCGCCGATGGCCCGGCACGGGTTTTCCTGATCGTGAAAAACGCCTGACATCAGCAAATTTCCGCCTTCACGGAAATTTTTCCTTCATACTGTAATTCCCCTATTTGGGAATATTGTCCGCTATGTTAGAAACGCGACTCAGATGAACGGAGGTCGCCATGGCAGATGCATTCCTGTCCCACATCACGGACACCCTTGCGCAGATCGAAGCAGAAGGCCTGTACAAACGCGAACGAATGATCACCTCGCCCCAGGGCGGTGAGATTACGGTGGGCGACAGGCAGGTTATCAACCTGTGTGCGAACAATTACCTGGGTCTGGCCGATCACCCCGCGCTGATCGAGGCTGCCACGAACGCGATGGGACCTAAAGGGTTCGGCATGGCTTCGGTGCGTTTCATCTGTGGTACGCAGGATATTCATCGGGAACTGGAACAGGCGTTGGCGAAGTTCCTGAACAAGGACGATTCCATCCTGTTTGCAGCCTGTTTCGACGCCAATGGCGGACTGTTCGAACCTTTGTTAGGCCCGGAAGACGCCATTATCTCGGACAGTCTGAACCACGCGTCGATCATTGACGGCGTGCGGCTGTGCAAGGCGAAGCGCTATCGCTACATGAACAATGATATGAACGACCTTGAAGCCTGGTTGAAACAGGCGCGCGAGGACGGGGCGCGGCATGTCATGATCGCTACTGATGGCGTGTTTTCCATGGACGGCTATCTGGCCAACCTGCCAAAAATTCGCGAACTGGCGGACAAGTACGATGCCATCGTCATGGTAGATGACTGCCACGCCACCGGCTTCATGGGGCCGAACGGTGCCGGAACACCGGATCACTTCGGTGTCGACGTAGACATTCTGACGGGAACTCTGGGCAAGGCACTTGGGGGGGCAATCGGCGGCTATATCGCCGGGCCGCAGCCAGTGATTGACCTGCTGCGGCAGCGGGCGCGGCCCTATCTGTTCTCAAACTCGCTGCCGCCTTCCATCGTCGCCGCAGGGCTTGAAGCCATCCGTCTGGTCGAACAGGGCGACATGCTGCGCGCTCAGCTATTCGGCAATGCGAAATACTGGCGCGCGGGTCTGGAAAAGCTTGGATTTGATCTGCTGCCCGGCGAGCACCCGATCATCCCCGTGATGCTGGGAGAAGCGCAGTTGGCGCAGGACATGGCCGCACGACTGTTTGACGAAGGCGTCTATGTTTCGGGCTTCTTCTTTCCTGTCGTGCCACGCGGAAAGGCGCGGATCAGAACCCAGATGAATGCGGCCTTGACAAGGGACGAACTGGACAGCGCACTGGCGGCCTTCGGTAAGGTCGGCAAGGAGCTGGGAGTGATCTGATGCGACCCAACACAATGAAGGCGCTCGAGAAGTCCAGGCCCGAGGAAGGGCTTTGGATGGTGCGGGCTCCAGTGCCGGAAATCGGCCCTGATGAGGTGCTGATCAGGATCAACAAGACCGGTATCTGCGGCACCGATATTCATATCTGGAACTGGGATGAATGGGCCGCGCATACTGTTCCGGTGCCGATGATCACCGGCCACGAGTTTGCCGGAGAGATTGTTGAGATCGGACGCAACGTGACGGGTCTTGAGGTTGGCCAGCGGTGCTCGGGGGAAGGGCATCTGATCGGGACCGACAGCCGACAGAGCCGCGCAGGCAAGTTTCACCTCGACCCCGGCACGCGCGGCATCGGGGTAAACGAACAGGGGGCGTTTGCCCAATACCTGAAGCTGCCCGCCTTTAACGTTGTGCCCTTGCCGGACGACGTCCCGGATGAAATCGGAGCGATCCTTGATCCGCTCGGCAATGCGGTGCACACGGCGCTCAGCTTTGATTTGCTGGGAGAGGATGTTCTGATTACCGGAGCGGGTCCCATTGGCATCATGGCTGCTGCGGTCGCCCGTCATGCCGGGGCACGGCATGTGGTGATCACCGATATCAACCCGGATCGTTTGAAGCTTGCCGAACATGTCGTACCCACAGTGCGCGCCGTCGATGTCAGTCGCGAAGACCTGAAAGACGTTATCGCTGCGCTTGGAATGCAACAGGGGTTCGATGTGGGCCTGGAGATGTCAGGCTCACAAGCCGCGCTGGATCAGATGGTCGAAGCGCTGGTGATGGGCGGCAAGATTGCCCTTCTGGGTATCCCGCCCGGCAAATCCCCGGTCGACTGGTCGCGCATCGTGTTCAAGGCGATCACCATCAAAGGCGTCTATGGCCGCGAGATGTTCGAGACCTGGTACAAGATGATAGCCATGCTTCAGAACGGCCTAGATGTCAGCCGGGTTATCACTCATCGGTTCAACGTCGACGATTTCGCCAAAGGGTTTGAGGCCATGAAATCCGGTCAATCCGGCAAAGTGGTGCTGGACTGGACCTGAAGTGACAAAACGAAAACAGCGGCCCGAATGAGCCGCTGTTTTTCTTTGTCTGATTGTGTCTGGATCAGTCCAGCGTGCGGGTAACTTCTTCGCGTTCGAAGATTTCGATGACGTCGCCTTGGCGGATGTCATCGTAGTTCTCGAATGCCATACCACATTCCTGACCCGACTGGACTTCGGCCACTTCGTCCTTGAAGCGCTTCAGCGTCTTCAGCGTGCCTTCGTGGATCACCACGTTGTCGCGCAGTAGACGGACGCCTGCGGAACGACGGGCAACACCTTCGGTGACCAGACAGCCAGCAACCTTGCCAACACCGGTGACCTTGAAGACTTCGCGAATCTCGGCGTAGCCGATGAACTTCTCGCGAATTTCGGCGCTCAGCAGACCCGATGCGGCCGCTTTCACGTCATCAACGAGGTCATAGATCACAGAATAATAGCGGATCTCAACACCCTTCTGGTTCGCCGTATTCCGGGCTGACGCGTTGGCACGTACGTTGAAACCAAAGACCGGCGCGCCGGAGGCTTCAGCCAAGCCGACATCCGTCTCGGTAATCGCACCAACGCCCGAGTGCAGTACACGCACGCGCACTTCGTCGTTTCCGATCTTCTCCATCGCCTGAACAATGGCTTCGGCAGAACCCTGCACGTCGGCTTTGACGAGGATCGGCAACTCGGCCACGTTCTCGTCTTCCTTGGCTTTCTGCATCAGCTGCTCAAGGGTGGTCGCTGCACCGGCGGCGGCGCGTTTGTCCTTGGCGGCTTGTTCGCGGTAGGCTGCGATCTCACGGGCCTGTGCTTCGGTCTCGGTCACGTTCAGAACGTCACCGGCCTCGGGCGTACCATTGAGGCCCAGGACTTCGACCGGAACCGAGGGGCCAGCTTCCTTGACGCGTTCGCCCTTGTCGTTGATCAGCGCACGGACCTTGCCGTACTGTTCACCCACAACGAAGATATCGCCCTGACGCAGCGTGCCGTTCTGAACCAGAACAGTGGCCACAGGACCACGGCCCACATCCAGCTGCGCCTCGATCACGGCGCCCTGGGCGGCGCGGTCGGGGTTGGCTTTCAGTTCCAGAATCTCGGCTTGCAGCGCGATGGCCTCCAGCAGTTCGTCCAGGCCCTGACCGGTGATGGCCGACACTTCGACGTCCTGAACTTCACCCGACATCTTCTCGACGATCACTTCGTGTTGCAGCAGGTCGGTGCGGACCTTGTCCGGGTTCGCGTCCGGTTTGTCGATCTTGTTGATCGCCACGATCATCGGCACTTCGGCCGCCTTGGCGTGGTTGATCGCCTCGATCGTCTGCGGCATCACCGCGTCATCGGCCGCAACCACCAGAACCACGATATCCGTGACCTGGGCACCGCGCGAGCGCATCGAGGTAAAGGCCGCGTGGCCCGGCGTATCCAGGAAGGTCAGCGTGGTGCCGCCATCAGTTTCGACCTGATAGGCGCCGATATGCTGGGTGATGCCACCGGCCTCGCCTGCGACGACCCGCGCATCGCGGATCGCGTCCAGCAGCGAGGTCTTACCGTGGTCAACGTGACCCATGATCGTAATGACCGGCGGGCGCGGTTGCAGATCTTTTTCGCTGTCTTCGACCTCTTTGATGACGTCCTCGACATCCGAATCGGAAACACGGGTGACCTTGTGGCCGAACTCTTCGATGATCAGCTCGGCTGTATCGGCGTCGATGGTCTGGTTCTGCGTCACCATCATGCCCATCTGCATAAGGGATTTTACTACATCGGCCACGCGCTCGGCCATACGGTTCGCCAGTTCCGAAACCATGATCGCTTCGGGCAACTGTACGTCGCGGATCACCTTTTCGCGCTCGACCGGGCCGCCCATGGCTTTCTGACGCGCACGCTCCTGCTTGCGCTTCATCGACGCCATCGAGCGCTGACGGTTACCTTCGCCACCGGTGGCCTGACCCAGTGTCAGCTTGCCGGACCTGCGGTTGTCGTCACGCCCTTTGCCGCGACCACGTTGTTCGCGTTCGCGATCCTGCTTGCGCGGAGTCGCCGCTGGCGCAGGCTTGCTGGCCGGGCTGCGGGCCGCCTTGGGTTCTTCGGGGGTCGGGGCCTCAGCGGCGCGTTTGGCGGCTTCTTCCGCCTCTTTGCGCTTGCGCTCTTCGTCTTCTGCCTTCTGGCGCGCACGTTCTTCGGCCTCACGCTGTTCGCGTTCCTTGGCCTCTTGCTCGGCACGGCGGCGGGCGCGTTCTTCTTCACGCGCCTTTTCTTCCGCCTCGCGGGCAGCAGCCTCGTCGGCTTCGCGCGCCTTGGCGGCCTGCAATGCCTTCATGCGGCGCGCCATTTCGGCATCCGAGATGCCGGCCGGACGACGTGAAGGATCACCCGACGGCGCAGCGCCGCCACCTGGCTTGCTGGCACCCGGCTTGGGGACCACCACGCGTTTGCGTTTGGTTTCCACCACGACATTCTTGGTGCGTCCGTGGCTGAAACTCTGTTTCACATTTCCGGGGCGTGCCCCGCCACGAAGACCCAATGTCTTTTTGCCGTCACTATCGCTCATAAAGCTTCTTACCCTTCCGAGCGGCCCTTGCCGCCGTCATCCGTTTCGCGCAAGCCACGCAGGCGCTGCGCTTCCTCTACAACACGTTTGGCGAGTCCGCCAGAGGCCAGAGCCGCATGAATCACGGTTTGGCGCCCAAATGCCTGTCCCAACTCGTCCGCCGTCAGCCAACCGATGTATTTTCCAAAATGCGGCGTGCTCAGTTTCGACTTGCCGCGCCCCGATCCATCGGTGGCCTGAATCAGTACCTGGGCCTCTTCCCGGTCCAGCCACGTCTTGACCTTTTCGTAGCCGGCGACCGCATCGCCGGACTTGCGGGCCAAGCTCAGCAGTTCAATCACCCGGCGCGAAATCTGCCGCTCGACCTCATCCGCCAGATCCTGCGGTATGGTCACCTGAGCCTTGAACCCGCGTGCAAACAGTTTCTTGCCCACGGCCCGGTCCAGTGCGGCGCGATCCGCCGCCACATAGACCCCACGTCCCGGCAGTTTCGCCGCGACATCCGGATAGACCTGACCGTCCGGCCCCGTCACAAAGCGTATCAACCCATATTTAGGCTGAACTTCGCCCGTGGCGATGCACTTGCGTTCAGGTCCTTCGGACCGGTCTTTATGGACGCCACCGCGACCCATTCACGCCACCCGAGGCCTGAAATCAGGCCTCGGCCTCCTCGTCTGCAATTTCACTGTCTTCTTCGGCCTGTTCCAGTTCGGCCGGGTCAACCCAACCCAGCATGATGCGGGCCGTCATGACCAGATCCTGTGCTTCTTCCAGCGTGACGCCGAAAGGCTCCAGAACACCGTCATCCTTGATGCGTTCGCCATCGACCGTGGTCCAGCCACCGGCCAGTTCCCAGTCCGCGCAGGTCGCGAAGTCTTCCAGTGTCTTCACATCGTCCTTGGCCAGCGCCTCAACCATCTGGGGTGTCAGGCCTTCGAATTCAATAAGGCTGTCCTCGGCGCCCAGGGCGCGGGCAGCATCCAGCGCAGCCTTGGCCTGTGCTTCCAGGAATTCCCGCGCGCGGGTTTGCAGTTCCTGCGCGGTGCCTTCGTCAACACCGTCAATGACCAGCAGCTCGTCGATCTCGACATAGGCAACCTCTTCGAGGTTGGTGAAACCCTCTGAGACCAGCAACTGGGCAAAGAACTCGTCCAGATCCAGGCTTTCCATGAACAGCTTGGTGCGGGCTTCGAATTCCTTCTGACGACGCGCCGACTCTTCGGCCTCGGTCATGATGTCGATGTCCAGACCAGTCAGCTGGCTTGCGAGACGCACGTTCTGACCACGGCGGCCAATGGCGAGCGACAGCTGTTCCTCGGGGACCACAACCTCGATTTTACCGGCTTCTTCGTCCAGAACCACCTTGGAAACCTCGGCGGGTTGCAGCGCGTTCACCAGGAAAGTCGGCTGGTCCTCGTTCCACGGGATGATGTCGATCTTTTCGCCCTGCAGCTCATTCACAACGGCCTGCACGCGGCTGCCGCGCATACCTACGCAGGCACCGACGGGATCAATTGAGCCGTCATAGGAAATCACCGCAATCTTCGCGCGCGAACCGGGGTCACGGGCCACGGCCTTGACCTCGATGATGCCGTCATAGATTTCCGGCACTTCCATCTTGAACAGCTCAGCCATGAATTCCGGCGCGGTACGCGACAGGAAGATCTGGTGCCCGCGAACCTCGCGGCGGACTTCCTTGATATAGGCGCGTACACGATCGTTCGGGCGATAGCTTTCGCGGCCGATCTTGTCGTTGCGGCGCAGAACGGCCTCGGCACCGCCCAGATCGACGATGACATTGCCGAACTCTTCGCGTTTCACGGCACCGTTGATGATTGTGCCCGCGCGATCCTTGAACTCCTCGTACTGACGATCCCGCTCGGCCTCGCGGACTTTTTGCAGAATCACCTGTTTCGCCGACTGCGCCGCGATACGGCCCATTTCAACCGGCGGCACTTCTTCAGCGAAGACGTCACCGACTTGCGGGTCTTCCATATACTGTTTGGCCTGCTCGACGGTGAACTCGGCCTGATAGTTTTCCAGCTCGTCATCTTCGACAACAGTGCGGACGCGAGTGAAGGTCGCCTTACCGGTCTTGCGGTCGATCGACACGCGGATGTCCATTTCCGCGCCGTAGCGGCTCTTGGCGGCACGGGCGAGCGATTCTTCCATCGCTTCGACAACCAGACCGGGGTCGATCATTTTTTCGCGGGCCACGGCCTCGGCGGTCTGCAGCAGCTCCAGCTGGTTGGCTGAGGTGATTGCCATCAGTTCGTCTCCTCTTCGGACCCTTCGGTCTCAATCTCGTCGAAAGCGTTTTCGTTCAGGGCACCGGCATCCTTGCGCTGGCGCAGCATTTCCTTGATCAGGTCGTCGGTCAGGACCAGCTTGGCGTCGCTCAGCCAGTCGAACTGCAGACCGATGGTGATCGTTTCTGACCCCTCGGGAATGTTGATCAGAACCTCTTCCCCTTCGATCCCGGCCAACTCACCCTTGAAGCGGCGGCGGCCGTCGATCAGCTCGGCGGTTTCGATCTTGGCCTCATACCCCTCGAACGTCTCAAAATCCTTGAGACGGGTCAGAGGGCGGTCGATACCGGGGCTGGACACTTCCAATGTATAGGCGTCAAGGATCGGATCCTCGACATCCAGCGTGGCGCTGACCGCGTTTGAAATCTCGGCGCAATCATCCACTTCGATACCGCCATCGGGCTTGTCGGCCATGATTTGCAGCGTGGTCTGTTTGCCGCTCATCAGGCGGACACGGACCAGCTCATACCCCAGATCCTCGATCACGGGGGTAATGATCTCGGCCAGTCGCCGATCGATGGCAGCTTTGGCTATCAGGTCGTTTGTCATCAGGTTCTCTACCCATGAATCGGGCACAAAAAAACGGGCGCGCGGCCCGTCGATCTTTTCCGGTGGAGCCCCGGACCCTAGCCCGACACGCCGCTGTTGAAACTGCATATACGCAGGGTTTCCCGAAACTGCAACCCCCGGCAGGTCACACTGAACGGAATTACGCCACCCACCACCTTTCGGCGATGCGCCCGTCGTCCAGCGCGCGGCCCATTCCGATCTGGCGGGGCATCCCTACATGAGCGGCCAACGCCAGTGCCATCTTCGATTCGGCGGGATAAAACCGCAGACCTCTCTGGCCCTTCAGCCCCTCCGAGGCAGGCAAGGCAGCGATGTCGACATACCCATCCCGCAATGCTTCAGCGCGGACATTTGGATCCGGAATGACGATGATTTCCACGGAGTCCGCCCAACCGGCCCGTCCGTCCTTGTAGTGACCGTTCACCTTGCGCCCGAGGAAATGGCGGCCATCCTCGGCACGCTCGACACGGTAACACCCCGTCCCGTTCGCGGCGTGCAGTGGCGTGACCCCCGGCCCCTTGCGTGTAATGACAAACCGACTGTCGGCCAGAAGAAACGGCAGGCCCGGATTGGCCGCGGCCAATTCCAATCGTATCGAAGTCAGGGAAAGCGCTTTGGCCTGTCCGACTTCTTCCAGAACGGCCAGAACATCACCCATTTCCAAAACCGCGCCATCGTGAAACAGAACGTCCCGGCGCAGCTCGAAATTCCAAACGCGCGCCTCGGCATCGGTTTGCCAACTGGTTGCCAGTTCTGCACGCAAGGTGCCATCCGGCGCAATCTCGGTCAGCGTGTCGAACACCGCGCCGCGCGCCACTTGCTCGAGGCTGTCATCACGGGGCACGGCCAACCGCAAGGCCCCGCCCGATTTCGGCGTATCCGCCAGCGAAGCTCCGGTCGCCGCCAGCAGAGCGGCAGCGGCACCCGACGCAAACAGGGCTCGGCGGTCGATCCGTGTCATGCTACAGCCTCCTCGGCCACACGGTCCATGATACGGACCAGTTCGGCGCTAATTCCGGGCTCAGAGAGGGCGTGGCCTGCCTGCCGCACCATTTTCAGCTCGGCGTTGGACCAACGGTCGGCCAGATTCCAGGCTGCCTGCGGCGGGCAGATCATGTCATAGCGACCTTGAACGATATGGCCGGGAATATGTGCGATCCGATCCATCCGATCCAGAATCTGGCCGTCTTTCTCAAGAAATCCACCATTCATGAAATAGTGGTTTTCAAGCCGAGCAAAGGCGCGCGCATACTCTCCGGGGCTTTCCCCGGTCGATCCGTTGGAATGGATCGAAGCCAGCGCATTCTCCCAACTGGACCAGGCGCGGGCATACAGGATTTCGGTCGCGCGATCGCCTGAAAACAGGCGTTTGTGATAGGCGGTGATTGTATCGTGCAGTTCAGATTCGGGCAGCAGGGACGTGAATTTCGCCCACTGCTCGGGCCAGAATTTTCCGGCCCCACCGCCATAGAACCAGTCCAGTTCGGCCTTTGTCATCAGGAACACGCCACGCAGCACCAGACGGGCAACGTGATCCGGATGGGCCTGCGCGTAGATCAGCGCCAAGGTGGCCCCCCAGCTGCCGCCAAAAACGATCCACTCATGTATGTCCAGCAAAACCCGCAAGCGTTCGATATCGTCAACCAGATGCCATGTCGTGTTGTCCTCGACCGCAGCGTGGGGCCGGGACCGGCCACAGCCGCGCTGGTCGAAAAGAATCACCCGGTAAACATCAGGATCAAAATAGCGGCGCATCGCCGGACTGCAGCCGCCACCCGGGCCGCCATGCAAAACCACGACCGGTATCCCGTCGGGATTGCCGCATTGTTCCATATAGATGCGATGCCCGTCGCCCACATCCACCATCCGCTGATCGAACGGGTCGGTCGGCGGGTAGAGATATTGAACTGCGCGCTTTTGGTCCGGGTACTTGTCCATTATTGGCCTATATAGTCCTTACGGGTAAAAGAGCATACGGAGACAGGAATGCAAGCGCATCCGAACACGGTCGACCCTTCCGAGATCGCAAAATTCGAAGCGATGGCCGCGGAATGGTGGGATCCGCATGGTAAATTCAAGCCATTGCACATGCTGAATCCGTGCCGTCTGGACTATATCACACAACAGATTGCGGGCGAGTTCGATCGCGACCTGAAGGACCCTGAACCCTTTGAAGGCCTGCGTCTTCTGGATATCGGCTGCGGTGGCGGATTGCTGAGCGAGCCGATGTCCCGACTGGGGGCCGAAGTCGTCGGCGCCGACGCCGCCGCAGGCAACCTGCCCGTCGCACGTATTCATGCGGAACAATCCGGGCTGCAAATCGACTATCGCCACACAACGGCCGAATCGCTGGCCGAGTCAGGCGAACAGTTCGACGTTGTCCTGAACATGGAAGTTGTCGAACACGTTGCTGATCCGCTCAGCTACCTGACGGCGACCCAGCACCTGCTGAAACGCGGCGGACTGCAGATCTGTTCGACCATCAACCGCAATCCGAAATCCTACGCCATGGCGATTTTCGGAGCCGAAGTGGTCATGCGCTGGCTGCCGCGCGGCACTCATGAGTGGAACAAGTTCATCACACCAGACGAATTGTTCGACCTGCTGCGCCAGGCAGGGCTGGACCCGGTCGACCGCAAGGGGTTCGTGTTCAACCCAATCCTGTGGAATTGGTCAATTTCTGACCGCGACCTCAGCGTGAATTACGTGACCGCAAGCGTGAAGCCGGGCTGAGCTGTTCGAGATGGGGGCAAGCGCCCATCTGACGCTGGATGCCGAATTGCCCCTATTCACCCTCAAGCTGCAACCGCAAATCCCGCAACACGGGCAGGGTGCTGCGGACCCGCTCCAGACCCAACTCTCCGACCACTCGGTTGATCAGCGGTGCAATCGACGAAATCGCCTGATCGCGCGCACGGCGGCCGGCGGGGCTGATCGCCACCATCTTACGACGGGCATCGTCCCAGTCGGGTCGAATGTGGATGTATCCGGCCCATTCCAGCTTGGCCAAAGTGTTGGTCATCGCACCTCGGGTCACATGGAATGTGTTGGCCAGTTGCGCCGGGCTGCGCTCGTCTCCGACAAAGACCAGATGGTTCAGCACCGAGAAATGCGAGATCTCCATGCCCTTGGGCAGCACCCGGCTGAGCCGGTTGCGCAAAAGCTGATCGGCGGTCAGGATCTCGCTGAAAAGCGTGACCGCGAGGGCATTTTTCTCGTCCGTCATATTCCGGTTCTGGATCAGGGCCCGTCGAAAGGCCGCACGTGAGTCAATGAGGGCACACGGCTGCGCGCCTGTGTCACAGAACTATCATCCAAATCGAAAATGTGAATGCCCGGATCGTTACCTGCGTCGATCAGCACCTCTCCCCAAGGGGCCACAACCAGGCTGTGGCCATAGGTATGACGGGTCCTGCCGCGGGTTTTCGGATGCTCACCCGTTTGCGCCGGGGCCAGAACCCAACAGCCGGTCTCAATCGCGCGCGCGCGCAACAACGGTTCCCAATGGGCCGCGCCGGTAACCGGTGAAAAAGCCGCCGGAACAGTCAGAATCCGCGCGCCGGACTGCGCCAGCGCCGCGTAAAGTTGCGGGAAGCGAATGTCATAGCAGACAGTCATGCCAACCTTGCCGAAATCGGTCTCGGCAATCACTGCCTTGTCGCCTGGCCGATAGTTCCTGGATTCGCGGAAGGTCTCAGACTCGGTGACCTGCACGTCGAACATGTGAATCTTGTCATAGCGGGCCACGATCTGACCCTTCGGGTCGATCAGGAAGGACCGGTTGGCGAATCGCCCATCTGCGTCATGGGTCCTGACCGCCAGCGAGCCGATCAGCAGCCAGACACCAAGCGTGGCGGCCTGTTCTCGCAGGCCGGCCAGCGTGATGTCATCTTCTTCGTGCTGCAAAACTTCGCGCTGCCGTGTGGTGCTTGTCGAGACGCAATTCGTGACCTCGGGCGTCAGGACAAACTGCGCGCCCTGCGCTGCCGCATCGGCCATCATGGCGCGCACCATAATGAGGTTTTCTGCCGGGTCATCCGACGAAGTGATTTGCAACAGCGCCGTTTTCATCAGGCCGCCAGCAGACGGTCCAGCTTGCCCTGCCGATCCAGCTCGTACAGGTCATCGCAACCGCCGACATGGATGTCACCTACAAAGATCTGAGGCACCGTGCGTTTACCCGAGGCCCGTTTGATCATCTCTGGTTTTCGCTTGGGGTCCATCAGGACATCGATTTCCTTGAAATCGATACCCTTCTGCTTGAGCAGGCGTTTGGCAGCGTGGCAAAAGCCGCATAGCGGCGAGGTGTAGATTTCTACCGGCTTCATGTTCCGTTCCCTAGATTTCGCGCAATCTTGAGCGAATTAGGCATCCTTGGCAACGCGCGCCAGTACCAACACGAAAATATGATTTGCCCCCGCGATCTGGCATGCCCGGGTACAGGCTGCCAAAGTCGCGCCGGATGTCATCACGTCATCCACCAGAAGGATATCGCGGCCTGTCAGCAGGTTTCGCCGCTTGGGGTGAACTGCGATCGCATCTGACAGGATGTCCGCCCGTTCCGCTGCGGTTTTGCCATCCAGAACCGGGGTTTTTGTTCGACGCACCAGCAGGTCCGGACACATGTCCAGGCCGGTTTCACGGGCCAGACTTTGCGCCAGCAGGGCAGACTGATTGTATCGCCGTTTCAGCAGGCGCGACCAGTGCAACGGGACAGGTGCGATCAGCATCTCGTCGCGAAACAGATCTTGGCCTGCCCGCGCCATCCAAAGGGCCGCTGTTCGGGCCAGTTCGGGCCTGTCACCGTGCTTAAAGCTCAGGATCAGCGATCGTGCCTGACCCTGATACAACAGCGCTGCGCGCCCGTCCCTCCATGGTCGGGGGCTCGCCAGACAATCGTCGCACTCGATTCTGTGACCATCCGCCTCGCCCTCTATCGGCATTCCGCAGGTTTCGCAGACGGTCCCGCCGATGAATGGCGTGTCACGCCAACAGGAGCCGCACAAACCAAAGTCGGATTCCGTCAATACGCCGCATCCCAGGCAACGCGGCGGGTAGATCAGTGCAACAACGGTTTGAATCCGCTGCCACATGCGATACTTGCGACCCATGAAACTGCCTGCCGACACTGCACCCTCGCCGTTTGATCGCTCGATACTGACCATGCGCCGCGCCCGTGCCCGGGACGATGCGTTGTTCCTGCATCACGCTGCCATGGATGAGGTGCAGGATCGGCTTTTGATGGTTAACAGAAGCTTTACGGCACCGGCGATTATCACTCCGTTCCCGCATCTCTGGCGCGACTTTCTGCCTGCTGCCACCATCATCGCGGATAATGAGGTTCTGAAGCTGGAGCGCGGATCGCATGATCTGGTTATTCACGCGATGGCGCTGCACTGGGCCAATGACCCGGTCGGGCAATTGATCCAATGCCGTCACGCCCTGCGCCCGGACGGGCTGCTGCTGGGCGTCTGTCCCGGTGGTGAAACCCTGCACGAACTGCGTGCAGCCCTGGGCCAGGCCGAGATCGAAGTAACCGGGGGGCTCAGCCCCCGCATCGCCCCGATGGCAGAACTGCGGGATCTGGGTGGGCTATTGCAGCGGGCCGGATTTGCATTGCCCGTGGCCGACAGGGCTACCGTGACAGCGGAATACCGTGACCTGATGCACCTGATGCACGATCTTCGCGCAATGGGTGAGACCAATATTCTGACCGCCCGTCTGAAATACCCGACTCAACGCCTTATCTTTGACAAAGCCCAGACCATCTACAACCGCCACTTTGCGTCGCCTCAGGGCCGTCTGCTGGCGACGTTCGAATTGATCTGCCTGACAGGCTGGTCCCCGCACGACAGCCAACCGCAACCGTTGCGCCCCGGGTCCGCCCGCATGCGACTAGCTGAAGCTTTAGGGACAAAAGAAGGCAAACTGTCCGATTGACCGCCGGGCATTTCCGTTTATCTCAGGCCGGACCACAAAAACTCAGGAAGCTTAAATGACTGACGCAACCCGCCCCGACCATGCACCAGCCGACCACCCAAAGGTCAAAACGGGCCGCGTCGGAATCCTGCTGGCAAATCTCGGCACGCCGGATGACTACAGCTATTGGCCGATGCGGCGTTATTTGAACGAGTTTCTGTCGGATCAACGCGTGATCGACTATCCAAAGTGGAAGTGGCAACCGATCCTGCAGGGGATCATCCTGACCAAGCGCCCGTTCAGCTCGGGTGAGGCCTACAAATCGATCTGGAATCACGACGAGGGCGAAAGCCCGTTGATGACGATCACCAAGGACCAGACAGCCAAGCTGCGCAACGCAATGCAAGATCGTTACGGCGATCAGGTGATGGTCGATTTCTGCATGCGCTATGGCAACCCTTCGACCAAGTCCAAAGTAAGCGAGATGGTGGCGGCGGGCTGTGACCGCATCCTGTTCTTCCCGCTCTACCCGCAATACGCGGGAGCCACGACAGCGACAGCAAATGATCAGTTCTTCCGGGCGCTGATGGAGGAGGTCTGGCAACCGGCCACCCGGACCGTACCCGCGTATTTTGACGAACCTGCCTACATCGACGCATTGGCGGGGTCGGTTGAGCGCGCTTATGCAGAGATGGAGACGAGGCCCGACATTCTCGTCTGTTCCTATCACGGGATGCCGGAACGCTATTTGCAGCAAGGCGACCCCTATCACTGCCAATGCGCAAAAACGACCAGATTGCTGAAAGAGCGGCTGGGCTGGACAGACGATCAGCTGGTTTCGACGTTCCAGTCCAGGTTCGGACCCGAGGAATGGCTGAAGCCCTACACCGTCGATCACGTCGCCGATCTGGCGCGGCAGGGCAAAAAGAACATCGCGGTAATCGCCCCGGCCTTTTCAGCCGACTGCATCGAAACGCTGGAAGAAATCAACGAAGAAATTCGGGAAAGCTTTGAGGAGGCCGGCGGCGAGGGCTTTACTTATATCCCATGCCTCAACGCCGATGATTCGCATATCGCCGCACTTGGCGCGGTGATCGAAGACAATCTCAGGGGCTGGCTGGACTGAACGACCCACGGACCGGACACAAAAAAAGGCGATGGATAAATCCACCGCCTTTTCTTTGATCAGCTTGTCGAATTAGCTTGCTGCAACAGCTGCGGCAACAACAACCAGCAGGATCAGCGGCAGGATGATACCCTGCGACGAACCTTGGGTTTCTTCGACAACGACAGGTGCCTCTACAACCGGCTCTTCCAGGTTGCCAGCATAGGCAGTCGAAGCAGCAGCGGTCAGAGCAGCGGCGAGAACGAGTTTTTTCATATTAACCTCCAGGATTTGCGTGATTCCGATTAGTGGAGTCACACATCTAAGACTTACCTCGTGTTTTTTTCTAATCAGCAATGCGCAGGGATTGCAATTGCAACTTGATCGCCAAGCGGGTTCGTGCATGAAAATGTCGTCAAATTAGCAACACTTGCGTGCCAACCTTCGCCATAGAAAACAGCTCGGCAATGTCCTCGTTGAACAGGCCGATACAGCCGTTTGAAGACCGGCGCCCGATTTTGCGCGTGTCATGGGTGCCGTGAATGCGATAATATTTCCAGCTCAGATACAAAGCATGTGTTCCCAAAGGGTTATCCGGACCAGGCGGGATATAGTCGGGCCATTCCGGATTTCGCTTCTTCATCGACGGCGTCGGCGACCAGCTTGGGCCTTCGACCTTCCGGATCACGCTCGTCCGTCCGCGGCGGGTCAGTTCTTCGGTCAATGGAACCGAAGATGGGTAGAGTTTGTATACAGATTGATCATCTGACCAATAATGCAGCGCCCGCGAGACGGTATCGACCAAAATGGCACCGTTTCTGGTATTGGAAAAATAGGGCTGCCAGTCCAACGCCCGGAAGCCCGAAACATTGCGGCGAACCGCCGGTTCTGCTTCCGGAGCAGGACGCAATGGGTCTCCAGGAATGTACTGGGCGATTGCCGGCGTGGCCAGCACGGCCGTCGCACCTGCCAGAAATCCGCGGCGGGTCGAGGGCTGAATACGTTTTTTGACCATGACAAAGGGTCCTTTGCTTAGGTGACTTGGAAATTTCGGATCATTTTATTGCCAGAATGCTTCAGTCGCAAATCAAACCGGCAGAATCACGCGGGTTGTGGCCATTGTACGTTTGCCCAGCGCGTTCAGTCACGCTATGCCCGTTGATAACACAATTATCAGGTCGACCATGACGCGTATCCTTTCTCTGCTAGTTATTTGCCTTGTCGCACTGGCGGCATGCACGGACACCTCAACCACAGCCTTGGGGGCCGACGGGCGGCCGTTGCCGACAGTCTACAAGATTCGCGGCAGCACCGATAAACTACAATTCCGCATGTTGGATTCGGTGAATGCACTCCGTCAGGCCTCGGGCCTGCAACCGGTTCAACTGAATGCCCAACTGAATGCGGCCGCAGCCACCCATTCCAAAGACATGGCCCGTCAGAACCGCCCCTGGCATTTCGGATCGGACGGATCCTCGCCCATCGATCGCGCCGCGCGCGCAGGCTACTTCGGGACCTTCCTGGGCGAAGCGATATCGGAAACCTACGAGACCGAGACCGAAACCCTGGCCGCATGGATGCAGGAGCCCGGCCCGCGCGCCGTCATCATGGATCCGAAGGCAAGCCAGATGGGCTTTGCCTGGCATCAGGAAAAAGGCGGCAAAATCTGGTGGACACTGGAAATGGGCACAGGCGGCTGATCGCCTCGGGCCGCAACAAAGCCTCCGGATAGCGGGGGCTTTTTCAATAGAGCCAGGTTACGCAGCCTGCATCGACTGCGCTTCAGTCAGAATGGCATAAAGTTTGACGGGGTCAGGATTTGCCCGCAACTTTGCGCAGACAGATGTGTCACGCAAGGTCCGCGACACAAGCGCCAAAGCCTTGAGATGATCGACACCCGCTTCTTCCGGCGCAAACAACGAAAAGGCAATGTCGACTGGCTGACGGTCGACCGAACCGAAATCAATAGGCTTTTCCAGCATGACGAATACGCCCGAAACGGCCTGAAGCTGCGGCAATCTCGCATGTGGCAGCGCCACGCCATGGCCAACCCCGGTCGGGCCGAGGCTTTCACGCTCCAGCAGGCTGTCCACAACTTCCTGCGCGTCCAGCCCAAGGGTGGCGGCAGCGACATCGCTGATTTCCTGAAACAACCGCTTCTTGCTGGAAGCAGATGACAATACACGTACGGCTTTGGGCTTCAGTATGCTCGACAGCTCCATGATCACGCTCCATGACGTTGCCCCGGCCAAAACCGGGGCCCGTCTTTCAATCTTGCCTGTTACGGATCGATCCACCCGATATTGCCGTCATCCCGGCGATACACGACATTCAATCCGTCCTTGTTTTCATTACGGAACACCAGCACCGGGGCGCCTGCAAGTTCCATTTGCATAACAGCTTCGCCAACGCTGAGAGATGGTATCTTTGTTTCCATCTCAGCCACAATCATGGGCTGCAGCGATTCGGGTTCGTCAGCCGTCTCCGATTCATTAGAGGCGAGGATATATGAGGACGCGCCGAAGAGTTCAACCGGCTCGGATCGATCCTTATGGTGGTCTTTCAGGCGGCGCTTGTATCTGCGCAGTTGTGTCTCCATTTTGTCGCAGCAAGCCTCGAATGCCGCATATATCTCGATTGCGTGGGCCTTGGCCTGGGCGGTCAGGCCCGTCGACAGATGCACCGTGGTCTCGCATACATATTCATGCGCTGAACGGGAAAAGACGACGGCGGCGTCCGTCGGGCGCTGGGCATACTTACCCACAACCTCGCCCAGCTCGGTCTGCACGTGGGTCTGCAGCGCCGCGCCGATGTCGATCTGTTTTCCGCTGATTTGGTAACGCATGTGATCTCCTTCACAATTCACACCCATTCTGACGCCACGTTACGCGGCGAGCTTGTTTTTATCGGGTGGGGGGTAGCGACATGTTTTGTGGTTGTCTGCCATCGCGCCCTTCGGAGAAGGGATATCGTGATCCAGACTGGAACCGCAAAACTGCCATGAGCCAATTGAGCCAAGAGGCGGCGGAAGAGTCAATCAAAACAAAAGCGTATTTGTGTAATTTCCGACATGCAGCAAGTGCAGATCAGCGCAAGCCTATGAAATCCTGAAGTTTTCACCCAGATACACGCGGCGCACATTCTCGTTTTCAACAACTTCGTCCGGCGTGCCGGACATCAGCATCTTTCCGTCATGCAGGATGTAGGCCCTGTCCACAATTTCCAGCGTTTCGCGGACGTTGTGATCCGTGATCAAAACACCAATTCCGCGCTTTTTCAGGTCGGCAACCAAATGCCGGATATCCCCAACACTGATAGGGTCCACACCCGCAAACGGTTCATCCAAAAGCAAATACTTGGGATCGGCAGCCAGGCAGCGGGCGATTTCCACCCGGCGTCTTTCCCCCCCTGACAAAGCCAGGGCCGGGGCCCGCCGCAAATGCTCGATCGAGAAATCGGACAAAAGTTCTTCCAGACGTTCCTTGCGGCGATGGGCGTGGCTGACGGTTATGTCCAGCACAGCGGCGATATTGTCCTCGACGCTCATGCCGCGAAAAATCGACATCTCCTGAGGCAGATAACCGATCCCCATCCGAGCCCGCCGGTACATCGGCAAAGTCGTGACATTGTGCCCGTCCAGCGTGACCGTGCCCGCCTCGGGGAAAACCAACCCGGCGACAGAATAGAACGTCGTCGTCTTGCCCGACCCGTTGGGACCGAGCAAAGCCACAACTTCGGACCGGCCCAGTGTCATCGAAACATCCCGGATCACGGTCTTCTTGCGATAGGACTTTCGCAGTTTCTCGATTCTGAGACCCGAGGTGCCGTCGGCAACGGATAGGTTGGGTCGTGCCATCAGTTGTTGCCCTGTTGCAGGATCGTTTTCACCCGACCGGTCATGGTTGCGGTGCCGGTAGTCAGGTTGGCATTCATCTGATCGCCGCTGATGACGCTTGGCCCCTGTGTCAGAAGAACATTGCCCTTCATCAGGATCACACCGGAATCAATCGTATATTCGGCCCAATCCCCCTGCGCCGCGTCGGGAGGGCTTACCAGAACCACGTCTTCCGTGGCCTCTAGCCGCTCGATCGCCGAACGCTCGTTGTTGTAGATGACCAGAACCCGTTCTGCAGTCAGACGCATTTCGCCCTGAATCACGATGACATTTCCCAGAAACTCGGCCGATCCGTTTTCCTGATTGACGTTGAGTGTTTCCGACGTCACTTCGACAGGCAAACTGGGGTCCGCCTGGGTCGACCCAAACGCCACCTGCGTTTCCTGCGCGGTCGCGGAAACGGCACTCGTCACCAGAGCGATGCAAACAAGGGCAATTCGAAAATCAAACACACTTCATCTTTCTGCTTTTGCCGGCTCATACACCAGCTTTACGCCATCTGTAAAAACAATATGGACCGGTCCATCCTTTTTTTCAGTCCCAAATGTCATGCGCCCAGCCGAGAAATCACCGATCGGTCCGGTTCCGTTAACCTGACCCGGTGTGTCCCCGCGGATTTCATCCAACGAGGTGTTCAACAAATCCGTGGTGACCTGGATGCCGTCCGTAGTGGTTATGACAACATCGCCGACAAAAGTTGCCGTCTTTTTGTCAGGTCGGATCATGCCCGAATTTGAATCCAATGTTATGACACCGCCATTCAACAGCCCCAGACGCCCCCGAAACTCGGCCGCAGTCGGGACCGATCCTTCGGCCCCTTTGGCCGCCTGTATGGCCTTGATATGCACGTCTTCGCCCTTGCGGGTTATGCCCCGGTAGTCGGGCTGAGTAATAACCTGGTCGGCAAGGCGATCGTTGATTTCCGTTTGCGGGAATGGAACCGACACGTCTGTCTCGATGCTGCGGGACAGAAGGAACACCGTGGACAGCATCAGGATAGCCACCAGTGGCAACAGCACCTTCAAGAACTGTACCATGCGGGAATAGCGGTCCACAGTTTCCACCTTTCAGCCCAACCCGACGCGCAGGCAATCGTGAATGTGCAAAATGCCTTCAGCCCGCCCGCCCGAGGCCGGATCGACCACAAACAAACAGGTAATCTTGGGCGTCTGCATCGTCATCAGAGCCACGGCGCTCTCGGCCAGTTCACCCGGTCCGATGGTACGCGGGTTCTCGGTCATCACCTGATCGACGGTCAGGTCAAGCAGACCCTGCATATGCCGCCGCAGGTCGCCATCGGTCACGATGCCCAGCAACCGCCCCTCGGCATCACTAACGCCGACAACGCCAAAACCCTTCTGGCTCATGACCAGCAACGCCTCGCTCATCGGCGTGCCCGAGGAAACGATCGGCGTGTCGGTATGCATCAGATCGCGAACCTTGCTGAGCTGCGCGCCGAGTTTGCCGCCGGGGTGGAAGTCACGGAAGTTTTCAGGCCGGAAATCGCGGTACTTCATCAAGGCAATCGCCAGCGCATCCCCCATTGCAAGCGTCAGCGTCGTCGAAATCGAAGGCACCATGCCAAAGCCGCAGGCCTCACCCATCGACGGGATCAGCAGATGCACGTCCGCCTGTTTCATCAACGTGCTTTCGGGCTTGCTGGACAGACCGATCAGAGGGATGCCGAACCGCCGGGTAAAGGCCAGAAGATTGGCCAGTTCCGGTGCCTCGCCCGAGTTCGAAATCGCCAGAACCACATCGCCCTTCGACACCATGCCCAGATCGCCGTGGCTTGCCTCGGCCGGGTGCACGAAATAGGCGGGTGTCCCGGTACTCGCCAGCGTCGCCGCGATCTTGTGGCCGATATGTCCCGATTTGCCGATCCCGCTGACAATGATCCGACCGGTTGCCTGCAGGATCATCTGCACGGCAGTGGCAAAATTCTCATCCAGGCCGTCCGCCAGAACGTCAAGCGCACGGGCTTCGTCAGTGATGACCTGCCGCGCGGTTTTCAGAAAGGATTCGTTGTCAGTCATGAGTGCGCAAAAATATCCGTTTCAGGCCAGCCGGCGAGGTCCAGCTTGGCACGCATCGGCAGGAAATCAAAACAGGCCTGCGCCATCTCGGTCCGGCCCTCGCGTGCCAGACGACCGTTCAGCGCATCGCGCAACTGATGCAGGTACAGAACGTCCGAGGCGGCATAGTCCAGCTGAGCCTCGGTCAGGTTTTCCGCACCCCAGTCGCTCATTTGCTGCTGTTTCGAGATGTCGACGCCGATCAGTTCCTGGCACAGGTTCTTCAGCCCGTGTCGGTCTGTATAGGTGCGTACCAGTCGGCTGGCGATCTTGGTGCAATAGACCGGCGCCGCCAGCGCACCGAATGTGTGGTACATGGCCGCGATGTCAAATCGCCCGAAATGAAACAGCTTCAGCACATCTGGATTTTCCAGCATGGCACACAGGTTCGGAGCTGATGTCTGCCCATTTTCGACTTGAACGATATGGCTGTGCCCATCGCCACCCGACATCTGGATAACGCACAACCTGTCCCGATGCGGATTCAAACCCATGGTTTCACAGTCGATCGCCACGACCGGGCCCAAATCCAGCCCATCCGGCAGGTCGTTTTTGTACAAGTGGTTCGCCACGGATTTTTCCTTTGTTCGGTCTCAAACCACGAGATAGGAGGTTTGGTCCGCAAACTCAACGCCATCCATCGAGCGTGATTGTGACCAGGCGCTGCCGGGACGGGATTTTGCCGCGACACAAATGAGGTCAGCAGGAACTTGAGCATCTGTATGCTAATGCTCTAAACCTTGGCCACCATGGACAAACTTGATCGAAATATCGTTGCCGCACTTCAGCAGAACGCGCGTGAATCAACAACCCGGATCGCAGCAAAGCTGGGCGTGGCGCGCACCACCGTTCACGAGCGTATCAGCCGCATGGAAGATCGCGGTGTAATTGCAGGGTACTCCGTGGTTTTGCACAGCCCGCAAGACACACCGCGTGTACAAGTCATCGTTCTGCTGGAAGTGCAGCAAAAAGAAACGGCCCGCATCATCAAACGTCTTGAAGCCTATCCCGAGGTCAAACTGTGCCTGTCCATCAACGGAGAATTCGACCTGCTGCTGAGTGCCGAAGCACCGCATATCGAAGATCTGGACATCCTCGTCGACGAACTCGCCAAGATCCCGGGCGTCATGCGAACCAACACAAGCGTTGTGTTTGGCCGCCGGATCGACCGGAACTGATGCTGCGATAACCCTATGTAAACCGATGCGCGGCTAGCCTGCCCCGGACTGATCAAGATCCCGGACCGGCAGAATGCCCCATCGAATATTCACCTTTCTTCTGATTCTGCTTCTTGCCGGGCGTTCGCTGCATGCACGACCTGACGCAAGAACCGCCGATCTGTGTGATCAGGCCATGAGGCAAGCCGCTTTGTCGGAAGGGGTTCCTCTGGATGTCCTGCGGGCCATCGCGCGCGTGGAATCCGGTCTTAATGTCGCTGGCACCCTGCGTCCATGGCCGTGGGCGATCAATGTCGAGGGGCAAGGTCTTTGGTTTGACACCGAGGTCGAGGCAAAATCCCATGTTTTCCAAATCTTCAAGGCGGGCGCACGCAGTTTCGACATCGGCTGCTTCCAGATCAACTATCGCTGGCACGGGCAGGCATTCCGGTCGATTGACGAAATGTTCGACCCGGATCAGAACGCCAGATATGCCGCCCGTTTTCTGAAAGATCTGTTTGCAGAGTTTGCATCGTGGCCCGCAGCGGCCGGTGCCTATCACTCTCGCACTCCCGCTTTGGCCCAGACCTATTCCGAGCGGTTTCAGACCGAGTTGGCGCGCCTCAACGAGGACGAGCCGACAAGCTATGCGGCAGTTGCCCGCGATCCTTTCACACATTCCTCTGCTCCATTGCTTCCGTCGCGATCTGAAGCGCCAAAACGGGTAATGCTGGGGTCGCTGGTTCCGGTAGCGGATAGTGCCCCCGCCTTTATCGTCTTCAACTAAGGGGGTGATCGTGTTCAGGTTCGATGCCCGCTCTGTGTTCTCGCCGACCGTCTTGCTGGCGCTGGCCCTGATGACGGTCATCGTGATGATGATCCTGCCAATGCCCGCCTGGGTTCTGGATGTGGGGCTGGCAGCGTCGTTTGCGCTGGCTATTCTGATCTTCACCTTGACCCTGTTTATCGAACGCCCGCTGGATTTCTCCTCTTTTCCAACGATCCTGCTGGCATCCCTGATGCTGCGATTGTCGCTGAATGTTTCATCCACCAAACTGATCATCGGTCAGGGTCATTCGGGCACCAACGCCGCAGGTGATGTGATCGAGGGGTTTGCCCAATTCGTCATGGGCGGAAGCATCTTTCTGGGTCTCGTCGTGTTTGGCGTTCTGCTGATCGTTAACTTCATGGTGATCACCAAGGGCGCCGCCCGCATGGCCGAGGTCGGAGCCAGGTTTGCGCTGGATGGGATGCCGGGCAAACAACTTGCAATTGACAGCGACATGTCCGCAGGGGCCATCGACCATCAGCAAGCCAAGGAACGGCGCGAAACAGAACAGCAGGAAACGACTTTCTTCGGCTCGCTGGACGGTGCGTCCAAATTCGTCAAGGGCGACGCCGTTGCCGGGTTGCTGATCACCTTGCTGAACCTTGTCATGGGTCTGGTCATGGGCGTGATCGTGCATGGTATGCCGGTTGCATCCGCCTTCGAAACCTATTCGATCCTGACGGTTGGTGATGGGCTGGTCTCACAAATCCCTGCGGTCATTATCTCAATCGCGTCCGCGCTGCTGCTGGCGCGGGGCGGCACGCAGGGGGCAACCGACAGCGCCATCTTCTCGCAGTTGGGGCGGCACCCGGCTGCATTGGGCACAGTCTCGCTGCTGATGGCCCTGTTTGCGTTGGTGCCAGGCCTGCCGTTTCTGCCCTTCATTCTAGGCGCAGGTGTTTTGGGATACTCAGCCTACAGCGTTTACAGCAAACAAAAATCCGAGCTGACAAAAGCGCACTCACCGGCACCCGAAACCGATGCCCCGACCCCGCAGGCCATCGGAGACATCCTGGACCTGGACGACGTTCATCTGGAATTCGCGCCGGATCTGGTCAGCATGGTTCTAAACCCAGGCACCGGTCTGGACGCGCGGATCGCCAATATGCGGACATATGTCGCCTCTGGCTTTGGTCTGATCCTGCCCGAAATTCGGTTGACCGATCGCGCCGATCTTCCAACCGGCACTTACGTTATCAAAGTTCAGGGCGTCGAACAGGCGCGCGGTGTTCTGAACCCCGACCTTGTATTGGCGCTGGTTCAGGAAGGGCCGGACATTCTGCCGGACGGAAATGATGTGACCGAACCTGTCTACGGCGCACCTGCCCGTTGGATACTGCCCAAAGATCGGGAGGCTGCGGCCCTGAGCGGCGCAACGATCGTCTCGCCCCCCGAAATCCTGGCGACCCATCTGCTTGAAATCATCAAGCAGAACTTCTCCCGACTGCTGACACTCAAGTCGCTGCGGCGTCTTTTGTCCGAAATGACTCGGCTGAGCGATCCGGGCCGGGCCGAGGCCAACCGCAAGTTGCTGGACGAACTGATCCCGGACAAGGTCCCGATCGATACATTACATTCCGTTCTGCGGCTGCTGCTGGACGAACGGGTGTCCATCCGAAACACGGCCCTGATCCTGGAAACCGTGGCCGAGGCCCGGCTGACCACAACTCTGCCCGAAGGGATTTGCGAACTGGTGCGCCAACGTCTCGGGTTCCAGCTGGTCGCCGACATGAAGCGCGAAGATGGGTCGATCCCACTGATCCAACTGGCACCGGAGTGGGAGGACACGTTCGCCACTTACCAAATCGACGCACAAAGCGCAGGTCTCGACGTCGCGCTTCCGCCCAACCTGTTCAACAAGCTTGCAGACGGTGTCGTGCAAAGCGTTGCGCAAACCGCGGATCGGGGCGTGTTTGCGGCCGTTGTGACTTCGACCCGTCGACGCAGGTTGCTGCGCACGATCCTGCACGCACGCGGCATCTCGAACCCGGTTCTGTCATTTGAAGAAATCGGCTTGGAAGCCAGGCCGGCACCTGTCGGTACGGTGCCCGCGTGATCGGCCTGCCCCCCGACTTGCTGCCGTTTATCAGTAGCGAGCTTGAGCACTTGTTCGCCGTTTTCCTGCGGGTTTCCGCTTTGGTTTCCCTTCTGCCTGCCTTCGGAGAGCGCAGCATTCCGGCCCGCGTAAAACTGGCGATAGCAGTGGCATTTACGCTCGTGGTTTCTTCCGCAATTGACCCGTCCGGGGCGATGTCTGGACTGTTCCCCGTAGTGCGGCTGATCGGCACCGAAATCCTGACGGGTCTGGCACTTGGCTTAAGCTTGAGGCTTTTCGTGCTTGCCCTTCAGACAGCAGGATCAATTGCCGCTCAGGCGACATCGCTATCCCAGCTTCTGGGCGGGGCGGCAGAGGGCGAGGCCGCATCCGTTGTGCGCGGAGTTCCGACTTCTGGCGTCATTCCGTCCGGCGCCAAGGTTGAGCGTGAAATCGAATTTGAACTGTCGTCGCTCAGTCAAATCCGCCTGGCCCTACGAGAACCGGATTTCACAACGGGTGAACGAATCGAAACTGCAGTCAATTCAGAATTCCGAAAGGCAGTGGCCATCATGAGAGATTCCGGCACGGTGGAGTTAAGCATTCCCGCCACCGGCGCACGATCAGCTGCACATGCACTTCGACGCATCGAAAACATCCTGGTAGAGCCGGAAACCAAGGCTCGTGTCGTGGTTGATCAACGCTCGGGCACCATCGTGATGGGTCAAGAGGTGCGTATCTCGAGGGTGGCGGTATCCCAAGGCAATCTGACCCTCACCGTCGAAGAGGCTCCGATCGCAATCCAGCCCAACCCGTTCGCGCGTGGCGAAACGGTGGTCGTTCCCAGAACCGTCGCAGGTATTGACGAAGAAGAAGGCACCGGGCTGGCAGAAATACCCGAAGCGACAACCTTGTCAGAAGTGGTGGCCGGTTTGAACGCTTTGGGCGTTTCTCCAAGGGACATGATTGACATATTGAAGACGATCAAAGCCGCCGGTGCGCTGCATGCTGAATTCATTGTTCGGTGACACCAAGGCCGGCCCAGTCATATTCGGCCCTACTTTGACTTCCAACTGTTCAGCCACCTGCGAAACCTGCTGCTGCGTTCCTCGATCGCGTCGCCTGCGGCATACAGGCCGTCTTCCACATTCTCCATCATTGGGTCGATGCGGGCTTCTCGGAACCTGCGCCAGCGCACCCAGATGGCCCAAACAAGGGCGAAGAAAACAGTCAGGAAGATGATGTTGAACCATGGAATGATCCGCACATCCGGGCTGTCGACCTGCCATATCTTAACGGCGTTCGGAAAGATCGAAAGGAATTCACTGCGCCAGCCGTAGTGACGTACCACCACCCAACGCGGCGCCTCGGTTGTTGATTTCAGGTCTGCCGCTTCTGCCTGCAGGTTCGAGGAGTTCAGCTTGAAATAGGGCGGCCAGCCCCAGCCTGTATCCTCGTTCCGATAGACCATGACCTTGCCGTTGGTCTTGCGGGTCTGGATGAAGAACACATCACGGTTCGGTGTGGTCGGGTCGCTGCCGACATCATGAACCGACCAGAAGATGCTGTTCTCACCGGGGTCGATCCGTTTTTCATAGGTGTCCGAGATTCGAACCACGTCATGCTGCGGCAGGGTGTAGTTCGACACCGCCGCGATCGTGCCCCAGAACAGGATGATGATGGCCCATTTGACATAACGCATTGGTCAAACCCTCACATGAAATTCGAAACATAAATCAGGATCGCGATCAGGCCCAGCGGCACGACATAGATCCCAAGGATAAGTTTGCGGCGAAACGATCCGTCGTACTTTTTCAGCCCGCGCTGGACAAAGGCGTCCCTGTCGCCTGTCATGCCCTTTTTCTCCCAATGCGCGATCAGTTTACTGCGTCGCACCCGGCGGGAATAGATTGATACGCCCACATACAAGACGGTCAGAACGATCAGCAACGGGATCAGAAAGCGGAGTGCGACCAACATTTAACTTCTCCCTACTGCGCCCCAGGGACCAACGCGCGCGATGATATCATCGCTGACCCGATCACTGCCACTCATGTCCGGCTCATGCCCGAACAGCGCGGCCCGGGCGCCTGCCTTGTCCACCTGATACTCTCGCGCAAGGAACTCGGCAACATAGGCTTTTTTTGTTTCCGGCCATGTCGCATAAGTGCGGTAGAACAGCTCTTTGTGGCAAATGAACATCTGGCGCGGATCCAGCGGGGCCAGTTCGGCCAGCAGCATATTCACCAGATCGCGGTGCGGCGTATCGGCGGCGCGCAAAGTATAGAAATAGGCCGGATGATCCGAAGTTACACGCGGCCAGGGCCCCCCGTCCGTCGCCCAGCGCAGCAACTGCGCCAGACCGTGATAAGCCTCGGGCAGACGGTCCGAATGGTTGCGCGCCAGACGGCGCATGTCCCTGCGGTCCAGCCCGGTCAGATCGACATCGGCATCCGCAGCAGCATCGATGGTCAGGAAATCCATCTTCTGCTGCAAGATCGCGGCGGCATCCACGCCGCGCGCCTTGACGATGGGTTCGACCAGATCGTTGTAGTCGAGAAATTTTGCAATTTGGTTCCGCTGCGACGGACCAAAGATGTACTTGATCGGCAGGCCATCCGGCCTGTCCCCCATACAAATCGCCGCCGGGTGATCCAGATCCGGGAACAGATACAGCCCGCCGAAATGCGCCGTCCAGAAGTTGCGCTGCTCGAATGCGGTGTGGCGCAGGCGGACAGGATTGCGCGTGACGTCCCCCGTCTCCTTGGCAGTCTCGATCATCTTCGCGATCAGAACATCATCGAACCAGGCATCCTCTTCGGTTTTGAACCGTTCGACCATCCCCGCCAGTTGCTGTGCCTTGCGCAGAGTGCCGCCCGCGGTGTCGGCCTCAATCTCGATCTTGCGCAGGTTCAGCAGATCGCGCGGCGTTGTGAGTTTGATGACCGAGTTCACCAGCTCTCCGGCCACCGCATCGGTGGCAGTCAGGGCGAAAAGCTGCGCCTCGTTCATCTCGATGAATTCGCGCAGGATATCGCGCGAGGTCGAGAATTTGACGTTCAGCAACGGCGCGCGTTTCTGCTCGGTCGTCAACAGAATGAACTGCCGGTTGACCCCGTTGGGGTTGAGGTAGAGCTCATCCTCCAGCTCAATCCCCACCTCCGGCGAATAGCCCGAGATATCGACATGAAAATCCGTCAGCTCTGTGGTTTTGCCCGCCAGATGCTGCAATGCGCGGTTATACCGCTCGACTAAGGCCGGGCTGGAGATGTGGACGAGGTTGCCGAACATCAGGCCTTGTTCGATGAGGCGGATCATTGTTTAGTGCCCTCCTCTATCCTACCTGAACAATCTTTGGCTTCAGAACCGCCTCTAGCTGCCTGAAACAACTGTTGTAGCGCCCTTTTCGATTCTCTGAATCTCTCCGACTTTTCAATACTTTATCGAGTTCTTTTTTTACTTCTTCTGTTGGGCGGAAACTACCGATTTCTACCTCGCGAAGATCATCTAGAGAGCAAATCAGCTCGTGTTCCAATTCAATAATTGGTTCACTTAACTGTCTTAGGTCCACGCCCCAACGCAACTCGGCCTCATCGAACAGTCGAGCTTGTTTGTTTTCTGTTTCTTTCAACACCTGCCAATACAGAATGAGAGCTTCTGTTCGTTTTCCGTTCGCGCGTACGTTGTCGATCTGTTTTTTGCGTTCCGCGTTCTGGATCTCGGGCAAAACTGAATGAGGTGATCTAAAATAATTGTAGATTTCACGTCTTTCGCGAAATCGACCATACAATTCGATAGCGAGTTCGTAGTCATGCTGCCACTTAGTTTGTTTTTTCCAAGTATTCAGCCCAATCCAAGCGGCTATCGCTGCAGAAATCGCCGCCAAAGCTGTGACGGTATTGGCAATCGCTGAAACTATCTCGGCAAGACCTGGCGTCACCCCTTCCCCTCCAGATACCGCCGCTTGGCCTCTTCCATCCGGCCCATCTCGCGGACGGTGTTCTCGATGGCGACCTCGTCGCTCTTGTCGGCATAGCGGAACTCGCTGTCGGCGTAGCGGTTGATCTCTTGCATCACCATTTCCACCGTGATCGGTTGGCGCAGGTCCTCGATCATGGCCTTCTTGGTGTCGTAGTCGCGGAACAGGAACAGGTCGGGGTTCTCCATCCATTCATCGGGCAGTTCGAAATCCATCGCGCGGACCTTGACCGCGTCGGTGATATTCTTGATCGCACGGCCGGTGAAACGCTCATCCGCCTGTTGGATCGCCTTGAGGTAGGTGCCCAGCTTGGCGATGGTATCCATCTGACCGATCTCACCAGACACCCGGTCATAGACCTGCAGCAAAGCGTCCTCATGCGGGCGGGAGTGGCTTTCGAAACTGGCGGCGACGGCCTTCTTAATTTCCTGCGCGGCATAAGCTTCGTGTTCGCCCAGCGGGATGTCGTGGTTGCGGCCCATCAGCAGATGCAGGATGTCGATGTAATCCTCGCGCGTCTGCGGCCCGTCCACCAGGAACCGCGCGCCTGCTCGCTGGCGCAAGGCGTCGTCCACATTCTCGGGGTAGTTCGAGAACATGCCGAAGGTGCAATTGCCGCGCACGACGGTGTTGGCACCGGCAAAACTCTCCATCAGCGCGGCAGTGATTTCCAACTGGCCGGCACTGGATTGCCGGTCACCGCGTTTTCCCGCCAGTTGGTCGATGTCGTCGATGGTGCCAAAACCGATAACCGAGGGGTCGATGATCGTGTTGATAAACGCCTTGGCGTTCTGACCGGATTTGCCCTGATAGCTGTCGATATTGTCGGTGCTCAGGTTCTGATAGCGGAACGGATAGCCCGCGTTCTGGCAATAATCGTTGATCAGCCCGGCGATCATCTGGATCAGGGTTGTCTTGCCGGTGCCTGGTTTGCCATCACCCATGAAGGTGAAGATGAACCCGCCGAGTTCCGCGAACGGGTTCAGGCGGCGGTCGAAGTCATAGGCCATCAGCATCTTGGCCAGCTTCATCGCCTGATACTTGGCGATATGGTTGCCCACCACTTCGTTCGGTTTCTTGAACGTCATGGTCAGGGTGGTGGATTTGGCTTTGGAGGCTGGCTCAAACACCCGGATCGTCAGATCGTCAGACTCGATATGCCAGGCAGCGTTCTGGAACGGGGCCAGATGGCCAGCCGATTGCGCGCGCAGGGCGGCCTTCTCCATCAGTTGCTCGGCATAGGCGCTGGTTGCGGCGATCAAATACGCATCATCGGGAGCGTGTTTGGCAAAGGTCTGGTCCAGTTCCCACAACGCGCCATGCAGAGCGAGTTGGCCGTTGTCAGTCAGAACTTCCTCAATCTCGCCGATATCAACCGTGGTCTCACCCAGATGTGAGGACATCAGGTAAGCCAGCGCATTGCCAAACACGTGCGACGTGATCAGAGCCTCCGCCGTCAGCAGTTCCGAGAACTCGGTCTTGCGTGCAGCGGGCAAATCCCCGGCCAAATTCGCACGCTTTAGATCGGCCAGCGGCGTCTGTTCCGCGTAAGCCTCAGCGACGGCCAGAGCGATTGCGATGGCGCGCCGGATGGCCTGCTGCGTGGTGGCCTGCTGCGGCGAAACCAGCGTGTCACCATCGTCCGACGCCTCGATCCGTTCCACCAGATGCACCCCATCGGCGCGCACCGTGCGCCGCGTCACCAAACCCGGTGTCGTCGACCGAAATCGTCGCCCAGTCGTAACGCCCGGAGACCGTTCAAGCGCCACCTCCACCGCCTTTGCAATCCGAGGCGCGTGTTCGAAACCGTTCAGCAAAGCGGTTGCCGCCGGATAATGCTTGCGAATATCCGCCTCACGCAATTCCATCTGATCCGACGTCAAACTCATCTCAAAAGCCGCCCTTACTTCATCTTTTCAAAAATACTCTCGCCGAAGGCGAAAATCTCAATACCTCAACACCTGCCCCGCCTTGCTGACCACGAACTTGCGCACATCTGCAAACCCCGGCGGGTTGCGCTCGGCCAGCACCTGAAACGGGCGCTGCGGCAGGATGATGGAACGTTGGGTACGCGTGGCCCCGGTCTCGGCCCCCTGCCCGCCGAACGGGTCCAGCGCAAAGACCTCGCGCTCAACGGTTGAGAACCAACCGGCGCGCTCCTCGATAACCTCTTCGCTTTGCAGTTCTTCGGTGGTCCAGGCCAGTGCCCAGTCCTGACCTTCGGGCGCCTGCGCATCCTCCAGCACCTGCCGCAGGGGGCCGGATTGCTCGGTATAGGCCGAGGAATACATCGGCCCCACATGGACGCGGCGCAGGTGCTTGGGGTGCAGGTCGTCGAAATCCTGGTCGAAGCCTTTGGCGATGGTCACCAGTTTCAACCCGCACAAGGACTGCGCCATCAGATGAGCCTGCACTTCGGGCCAGCGGCGTTGGTCCTTGGGCAAGGCGGTTTTGCCACTGTCCTCCAACTGCATCAGGTAGATGACCGGCAGGTTGATCTGGCTGTCATAGACCGCCCAGTGGATCAGAAATTTGCGCCGCTCGCCTTCATTCCCGATCCAGTGGCATTCGGGATCGTTGCGAGCCCAGAAAAGCTGTCCCTTCAGCAATTCCTCGTAGTAGAGCCTTTGCGACAGCGCAAATTGTAGCTTCGTGGGGATTGCCTGATCGCCGATGATCGTTCGCACCATGTCGGTTTTCAGATCATCTTCCGAGGGCATATTCGCCAGATGCACCTGCGCCTGCTGCGCGTCGTTGGCCATGGTCAGCAATTCGGCCGCCACCGGAAACCCGCTGTCGCGCTTGTCCATGGCGAGGCTGCCAAAGAACCGCCCCGTATCGCGCCCAACCAGCAGGTACTTCATGGATAGCGCGCGGAAGGTGTAGAGCAACCCCGAGAGGTAACGCGACACGATCCGCACCTCTTGCTTGCTGATCGCGCCCTCCGCCTCCATCGTTGCGGCCACGCGCAGAAGGTGGACGGTGATCACCTCGAATTTGCGGAAATAGCGGCGCGAGGCGAAAGTGTCGGTTAGGCCGACATGGTCTTGGGTGGGGTTAGTATTCATTAGTCTCCACCATCTCCATCACCATCGCCGTCACTCGAATGGTAGCCATCGTTCTCGTTGTAGAACGCAATTTCAGCGGAAACAGGATCTTCTTTCCGGTAAAGGCGATAGACGATGTGACCGACCGCGAAGAATACCAGCATACTCAACGCAATAGCCCAATAGGACTCTGTGATCCAATATAGAACGACGCCAATCCCAATGGCGAACCACCGCACGATCATCGCCGTCTCAACCCAATCCGGTAGGTCAATGTCCTTGCGAGACAACGCCGGAGGAGGACGTCTTTCGCCGTCACTCATAGCGGAGCCTTTCCTTAAGAGCCCCCATACAAATTCTTATCATGCTTCTCGACAATCGAGGCAAACCGGCGGGCAAAGCGTTCATCCGCCTTGGCCTTTTTCTCCAGCACGTCGCGGGCAAAGACCATGTGGTCCTCATGCGCCTCGAGCATGTCGGCCATTTTCTGGTTGGTCGCCGTGCCGATGGCGGCCATGGCAGTTTGCGCTTCTTGGTCGGTCTGCACGCCGATCTCGTTGATGCGGTGGGCTACGTCCTGCTGCTGCGCGGTTTTCAGAGATTTGGTCAGCGCGTCATACAGAACCACACGCTGTTGCGTGTCTGTCTGCAGCTTGTTGATCAGCACCATCTGCGTCGCTGCCTGGTTTTGTAGTGAATCGACCCAGGTTTTGCCCTTTTCAATATAGCGCTCCAGCGTCTGGCTTTTGGCCAGCTTAACTTGCTCTTCCTGAACCTTGGCGTTGTATTGCTTGTTCAGCTCGGCCAGCTCGGTCTCCAGCTGAGTGCGTGCGGCGGCGTCCTGTTCAACGCTGATCTTGTTTTCCAAAGTGATGATGGTCGGGTCCATGCCCTGAATCTCGGCGCGCAGAGCCTCCAGCTCGGCCACGGTGGCCTCACGATCGTCCAGCGTGCCGGTCAGATTGTCCTCGACCTTCACCCGCTGCTCTTCCAGCACGGACAGCTGACCTTCCAGCAGTTTCACGATCACATCCGACTTGGCGATCAGGTCCTGCAGCTTGTCGTCGATATTGGCCGTGCGCATCCTCTCTTGCCGCATCGACTCGGACTTGGCCTTGGCAAAGATGCCGACAAAGCTCTCCCACCCGGTTTTCGAGCGCATCTCGTCGAAATCCTTGGAAAAGGCGTTGGTCACGTCGTCCAGCCCCATGATCAGCTCGGCGATATTCGCATTCATCACCTCAGTATGGGCATGCACGTCCTCAAGCGTCGCGTTCTCGATGTCGATATCCGCCTCGGCAGTGCCGATCTTGGCGCGCGCGGCCTCAATCCGCGAGGTCAGCCCTTCGATCTGTGACTGACTTTCACGCACTTTGGTCTGAGTTTCCTGAATCAATGCCTCGAACTGTTGGTTCGACATCTGTCCTGTCCTTGTTTTTTCTTATCTACCCAATGAGATAGTGAATGTTATGACGATTTACATCCCCATGGGTCTCGAAATCACCAGAACTTTGGCAAAATCAATCAGAAAAAGATAGGCGCGACGATACAATCCAAAGCTGTATTATCAGCCGACGCTGACGTTCTGTTGTCCATATTCTGGATTGATCCGTCCTCCGGAGTGGCCATGGACAAAACCCGCGGCACATGGTTGGGTGCGCGCAAATCTTTTCCTGCCGGAGACTGACTCATGCTGGACGCAACAACCGACCTTAAATCAATCCTGAAAAACCCCGATCTGCTGGTGACCAAAGCTTATATTGGCGGCCAGTGGGTGGACGGTGACAATGGCACCTTTGCAGTGACCAACCCCGCGCGCGGCGATGTGGTTGCCGAGGTTGCGGATCTCTGCCGCGCTCAGGTCGCTGGTGCGATTGCACAGGCGGAGGCCGCGCAGAAGGAGTGGGCCAAGCTGACCGGCAAGGAGCGCGCCGTGATCCTGCGCCGCTGGTACGACCTGATGATGGAAAACGCCGAGGATCTGGGCAAAATCCTGACCGCCGAGCAAGGCAAGCCACTGGCCGAGGCCGTTGGCGAGATCGCCTATGGTGCATCCTTCATCGAGTTCTTCGGCGAAGAGGCCAAGCGCGTTTACGGTGAGACGATCCCCGGCCATCAGCGCGACAAGCGGATCATGGTTCTGAAACAGCCGATCGGCGTTGCAGCCTCGATCACGCCCTGGAACTTCCCCAACGCGATGATCACCCGCAAGGCGGGACCCGCGCTGGCCGCTGGCTGCGCGTTTGTAGCCCGCCCTGCAGCCGAAACACCGCTGTCCGCGCTGGTTCTTGGCCTTCTGGCCGAAAAGGCCGGCATCCCGGCGGGTGTGTTCAACGTCGTGCCGTCCTCGCGTGCCAGCGAGATCGGCAAGGAGTTCTGCGAAAACCCGGGGGTGCGCAAGCTGACCTTCACCGGATCGACCGAGGTGGGCCGCATCCTGCTGCGCCAAGCCGCCGATCAGGTCATGAAGTGCTCGATGGAGTTGGGCGGCAACGCGCCTTTCATCGTGTTCGACGACGCCGATCTGGATGCAGCCGTCGAAGGTGCCATGCTGTGCAAGTTCCGCAATAACGGCCAGACCTGTGTCTGCGCCAACCGGATTTACGTACAGGCCGGTGTCTACGACGCCTTCGCAGCCAAGCTGAAAGCAGCGGTCGAAGCGTTGAAAGTCGGCGACGGTCTGACCGCGGGCACCACGACCGGTCCGTTGATCAACGCCGAAGCTGTCGCCAAGGTGGAGGAACACATCAAGGACGTCACCGACAAGGGCGGTGCAGTTCTGACCGGCGGTCTGCCGCATGACCTGGGCGGCACCTTCTTCCAGCCGACCATCGTGACCGGTGTGACGCAGGACATGATGGTCGCGCAGGACGAGACATTCGGGCCGCTCGCGCCGCTGTTCAAGTTCGAGGACGAGGACGATGTGATCGCCATGGCCAACGACACGATCTTTGGTCTGGCCTCCTACTTCTACGCCAAAGACCTGAGCCGCGTCTACAAAGTGGCCGAGGCGCTCGAATACGGCATCGTCGGCGTGAACACCGGCATCATCTCGACCGAGCTGGGCCCGTTCGGCGGAGTCAAACAGTCAGGCCTGGGCCGCGAAGGCAGCCACCACGGTATGGAAGACTATCTGGAGATGAAATACGTCTGCCTTTCGGTTTGATTTGAAACGGCCCAGGTGCTGAACGCTTGGGCCGCTAAAATCTACGGCATCTCGTTGTCTGAACTAACCTCGATCGTTGGTTCATACTGGAAAAGATCGAATGTCTGGCTGTCGTGCCCGCTGGCGTAGCTTTGGTAATGGCCCAGAATGATGGGGTGCACGATGCCTCGGGCGAGACGATATTCTGGTCGATGGGATCAGTCACTGCTGGGAATTGATTGCCAGCCTAACAATGCCTGAAACCCCCGCGGGGAACTTGCGCGGGTTTTATGGATTGAAGCCTACTTTGAGCGGAAAGCGCTAAATTATTTGCTAGGTATTTCCTGTTTTGCAGTTTCGGAGTGGTGCCCTTGCAAACTGGGCTGTACTCGGGGTTAAAAAACCAGTCTCAACAAAAAGGAAAAAGACTGCAAATATCTTTCCGATTTCCGTTTGCGGAGACAAGTTTTCCAGTCCGACAGTAGTTGCTGGGGCGACGTCGAGTACAAAGTATCGACTCAGGACAATCCTTCAGCACCCCCAGTGATAGAGCGTTCCTGACGTTAAGAAACGACCGTCGAACCCAAACATTCGCGAAGCATGTGGCGGTTCAGCAAAATACACGCTGACCTTTCAAAAGTCGTACGATTTCAGGCGCAGTGCCAGCACCATAGACACCTTAGCCTATAGGACTTTAAATCAGGCAAAAGCGAAACTGACCAAGGTACTAACAGTTGCAAAATTTCAGTATGCTTCTGCGCAGGTTGAGCTATGTCTTGATCACTTTGAAGTTCTTACCTGACCCCAGTGAATTGAGGTGCTTTGAATGAAAATGCTTCTTGCTTGTTTGGCGTTATTGGGCGGAGCAGCCCAAGCGCAAACAGATGCGACGCCGATCTTGTTTACGAACGTGAACGTCTTTGACGGTCAGAACGAAGCTCTGATTGAGAACGCGAACGTCGTCGTTACCGGCAACTTGATAACGGCTGTATCGACTGAAACTCTCAGTGTTGCCAACGCGCAAATCATCGATGGCGGCGGACGTACAATGATCCCTGGTCTGATTGATGCACACTGGCACACGTCTTATGCCTATGCCCCGCAAGCAACAATTGTAGCTGGCGACATGTCTGAAGTCGCCATCCGAGGTGCCTTAGGTTCCCAAAAAACTTTGATGCGTGGGTTCACCACAGTTCGTGATGTAGGTGGTAACCCATTCACCATTAAAAAAATGATCGACCGTGGTGAGCTTGTAGGACCCCGTATTTTACCCTCTGGTCCGCCGATTAGCCAAACGTCTGGTCACTTTGACTACCGTGCACTTCAATCGACACCAACCAACCCCGGCGATGCGTTGGAATACTGGAACAGAAATTCGCTTCTTCTTGTGGCGGATGGTGTTCCCGATCTCCTAAAACGTAGCCGTGAGGTGCTGCGCATGGGAGCGGTACAGTTGAAGTTCGCCGGGGGCGGAGGAGTATCCTCTGTTTTCGACCCACTGGATGTTCAAGAATACACGTTGGAAGAAATGGAAGCGATTGTAGACGTGGCCGAGACTTGGAACACTTATGTCGCAGCTCACATCTTTACCGACCGTGCGACGCAGACAGCCATCAGGGCTGGTGTCAAGTCAATCGAACACGGTTTCCTTGTCAGTGAAGAGACCCTTCAAATGATGAAAGATGAGGGCGTCTGGCTAAGCATTCAACCCTTGCTCAACGACGAAGACGCGTTCGTTTTCGATGATCCATTCAGCACAAAAAAATGGATACAAGTCACTGATGCGACTGATAAAATTTACCCTTTAGCCAAAGAGATTGGTGTCAATATCGCGTTTGGTACCGACATGCTTTTTGACCCGGAGACTGCGGAAAAACAGGGTAAGTTCCTGGCCAAGCTCGGCAAATGGTTTACGCCTTTTGAAGCGCTTAAGATGGCCACCCATGACAATGCGCAATTGCTCAAACTATCTGGTCCGCGCCATCCATACCAACAGGGTGAGTTGGGGATAATTGCCGATGGAGCCTATGCCGATCTGATCCTAGTGAACGGCAACCCGCTTGATGATCTGGACCTTGTGGCCGACCCGAATGCTAACTTTGATCTGATCATGAAGGACGGAATCATCTTCAAGAACGCGGTGGACTGACACCGCCGCCAGTTGGCTGCTCCATCTACTTTGCGAAAATTTTCGGACAAAAAACAACGCCCCGCGTCTGGAGGAACGCGGGGCGGGTGTTGCGACGGTCCGGGAGGAGGAGACCGTCGCAGGATCTTCAGGCGCGTTAGTTCACGGCCTTGGCGTCGACCACATCCTTCTCGATGGCTTTCGCCGAAGAAATCTCGATCCGGCGCGGTTTCAGTGCTTCAGGCACTTCGCGCTTCAGGTCGATGTTCAGCATGCCGTTTTCATGGCTGGCACCGGTGACACGAACATGGTCGGCCAGGGCAAAGCGGCGCTCGAACGCGCGGGTGGCGATGCCGCGGTGCAGGTAGCTGCGCTGTTTGTCTTCGGCGACTTTCTTACCGGCGACGATCAGCGCGTTTTCCTTCACTTCGACCGACAGGTCATCTTCCGAAAAACCGGCGACAGCGACGGAAATCCGATAGGTGTCGGCATCGGTTTTTTCGATGTTATAGGGCGGGTAGCTGGGCTGAGCCACGTCGTTGGTCAGAACGCGGTCCATCATGTCGGCGATCTGGTCGAAACCGATGGTGGCGCGGTGCAGCGGTGCAAAATCAAATGTACGCATGTGTCGTATCCTCATGTTTGAGCGATTCACGATTTGTTGCCCTCCGTTCGGACGGGCGGTGATGTTTCCCGAACCCCGTTGTGGCGATCCGGCACAATTCACATGGGTAGCGATTTCGCCGAGTTCAAGACCCGCCAGCACCGATGAATTTCGCACCAGAGCTGGACTTGCCCGATCCCACCTGCAACCGGCGGATCGAGGCCTTGGGTTGCGGCGCATCCCGCCGCATGATCGCCTTGAGTTCGGACACGACGCCGGCCAGTTCCATACCAAATCCGACCCTTTTTCCGTCATAGACTCCGACGGCGGACACCACGGACAGGATCTGCCAGCGCGGGCCATTTTTCGCCAGTATGGCCGAACCGGATGACCCAAAGGTAATATCGCAATCAAAGGTAATCAGACCCAGACGTCGTTCCAGAATTCGGCATGATCGTTCGCGCGTAATCGCCTCGGACCGGCCCAACCCGTATGAGGCAATGGTGATTTCCTTGTTGAGAATTTGCCCGCCATGCAAGGCGAAGGGATCGGCAATCGTGTAAGGGATTGGCTTTTCCAGACGCATGAGCGCGACGTCGGCGCGAACCGCTTCAGGCGAAAGCGGTTCATTCGCGCCATAGGCGGGATGGGCGGCGATCTGCACCACGTTGCGTTCGGCCAACGCATTGCCGTTGCTCAGCCCGGCGCGGAAAACCACCTCGCCAGACCGGTAAGGTTTGCCGGTTTTCTTGTCCAGGGCGCAATGCGCTGCCGTCAGCACCAGGTCCTGCGCAATCAGCGTTCCGGTACAAAACGACCGCGACCCCAAATCCAATCGTCCGACCGCTTCCCATCCATACAGATCATCGCGGTCCACCAGCGTGCGTTTGCTTGATGTCTGGGCGGATGCTGAACCGATCAGAACGGACTGGCAAAACAGGAAGAACAGCAGAAACCTGATCATGGCCTTACGAACCTTGCCCCGATGTTTTTGCCTGAATCACCGGTTTTAGAGCCGTATCCGCGCCCCGCCGACAGTTCTGCACGCAGCAATTGCAGCGCATCCTCAACCGCCGTACCGATCGCGACGCTCTTGCCGCCCATCATCGCCTTGGCCGCAACGACCGAGACAATGCGGGGACGATTACCAGCAAAGGAAAACACCGGCGCGCCTGAAGCGCCAAAATCCACGTCGCAGGACATCACCAGAACACCCCCCTGCCCGGTCACGACAGAACAAACCTCCTGCAGGGATGGCGCCTCGGCCCTGTCCTGTGCGTAGGACACAACACCCACTTCTTCGCCCTGCACAGGGCGTTCACCAGTTTCGAAAGGAATGACCGTTGTGTTCCGGACCGGCTGCCACAACTCGATCAGCGCGATATCATGCCGGACACGTTCTGACGGGGTTCCGCCGTCAAAACGGTATTCTGGGTGGATTACGACCTGCCGGGCAGCGCGGTACGCCGATGCGCGGCCCAGGCGCCAACCAGCGAGAAACTCGATCAACGCGGGGTCAATCCGACGGCGCGTCGATTTGTCGAAAAGGCAATGTGCTGCAGTCAGAACCAGTCCGGGTGCAATCAGTGTCCCGGTGCAAAAACCGGTACCGGCGATATCCAACCGCCCGACGGCCATCCACTCGCGCCCGGAATCCGAAGTCTCAAGGCTTTTCAGCCCCGTGTCCTGCGCCATGGCTGCCATTGGCAACACAGCAAACGCTATGGCCCTGATCCAGTTTCGCACGCATGTCTCCGGTATTGCTAAAGACAGTTTGTTACGCAAACGGTGCGGCGAAAATAGGGCGCAGGCCCAGTCGGGGTTTTTCCATCGCAATTGAAGCAGCGTTGCATCAACCGCGATTACTTCAGAATGGGTACGTCACCGCCGTCGGCTGTTCGGCTTTGTTGCAAGGCCCTGGGCATTGGGCCGCCAGTCGCCCAGTCCAGTAACTCGACCGTGTGCACGACGGGCGTACCTGTTCCCGACCCGATCTGCATCATGCACCCAATATTTCCGGCGGCGATCACATCGGGCTTTTTCGCTTCCAGTGTCCGCACTTTGCGTTGCCTGAGCTGGGCCGAAATTTCAGGCTGCAACAGATTATAGGTTCCGGCGCTGCCACAGCACAGATGACTGTCAGCCGGCTCGGACACGGTGAAACCTGCGCGCTTCAGCAAATCCTTGGGGTAGGTTTTGATCTTTTGCCCGTGCTGCAGCGAACAGGCCGCGTGATACGCCACACTCATGCCCCGGTCATCACTTTCCGGAAGATCCAGCTGCATCAGAAGCTCGCTCACATCCATGGCAATTGCAGATATACGTTCCGCATCCGCAGCCAGCGCGTCGTTGCGGAACATGTGACCGTAATCCTTCACGGTGGTCCCGCAGCCCGATGTATTGATGACGATGGCATCCAACCCCTTGCTGTCCATCTCGCGCGTCCAGGCCCGGATGTTGGTCGCGGCAGAAGCGTGACTTTCGCGCGTCTTGCCCATGTGATGGGTCAACGCTCCACAGCAACCGGCGCCATCGGCGACCACGACCTCGCACCCCAATCTGGTCAACAGGCGGATTGTGGCGTCATTGATATCGGTGTTCAGCGCCTTTTGTGCGCAACCTGTCATCAACGCCACGCGCTTTTTGCGTTCGCCCTTGGACTCAAAGCACTGCGGATCATCGTTTCGGCTCACTGGCGGGATGTGTTTTGGTGCCATATCCAGCATTGCACGCAAACGCGCATCAGGCATCAGAAAGCGAAATGGCCGCCCCAGCTTTGCCCCGATCAAAGCCCACCTGAACCGCATCGGGTAAGGCAGGATCTGCGCCAGCATCCAGCGCAGTGCACGATCCATGAAGGGGCGCTTGTAGTTCGTATCGATATACTCGCGCGCGTGATCGACCAGATGCATGTAATGCACGCCCGACGGGCAGGTGGTCATGCAAGCCAGACAGGACAGACAACGGTCAATGTGTTTGACGGTCTTTTCGTCCGGAACGCGATTGTTCTCCAACATGTCCTTGATCAGGTAGATACGCCCGCGCGGGCTGTCCAGCTCATCCCCCAGAACCTGGTATGTCGGGCAGGTCGCAGTGCAAAAACCGCAATGCACGCAACTCCGCAGGATGTCGTTGGACCTTCGGATTGCGGGATCCTGCAACTGTTCTTCGGAAAAAGTTGTCTGCATTACCCTACCCCATCAGGCCCGGATTGAATAAACCCTTCGGGTCAAACCGCTGTCGCAATCCCTGCGTCAGCGCGGCCACCCCTGCAGGTTCGGGCTGAAAACGACCAAACCGTGCGATTTCAGCATCGTTGCCCCGAACAAGCGTGGAATGCCCCGGAACCTCGGCCAGCGCGGCCCGAAGATCGACCCCTTCGGGCGCAAGCGTCCAGATCAGCCCTCCGCCCCAATCCAGAAGATGAGTGCAGCCCGGCTGGTCTACGACGCGCAGCATGTCTGTCGGCTTGACGGACGTTTTCCAGACATTTCCCGCAGTGTCTGCGAAGGGCTCGACATCACGAACAGCCTTCCAGATCGCCTCGTTTTCCGCAGCGTCGGTCACTATTCGGTCGGGCTTTTGATGGTTGAACATTTCTGCCAGTTTGCCAACCCGATACGCAACTGAATCGCTGAACCCTTCAATACGAATGACCGTCTCGGACGTTGTTTGTTTCATCTGTGATCCGCCCGGCAGTCGCGCGGCACCCGTGACTTCGAAAGGGGACGCCAGCGCCTCGCTGAACAGTTTCAGGGATTGTGACCAGTCGCACCCGCTCCACACCAGAGTTGCCGAACTTTCCGAGCGCGGCAAAACTTTCAGCGAGACCTCGGTCAACACGCCAAGCGTCCCCCACGACCCGGCCAACAGCTTGACCAGATCGTATCCGGTAACGTTTTTCATCACCCGGCCACCGTTTCGGATCACTTGCCCCAAACCGCCGACATAGCGCACGCCCAAAAGAAAGTCCCGACACGCCCCCGCCTGCACGCGGCGCGGCCCCGAGACATTGGCAGAAACCACGCCCCCTATTGTCGGCTCGCCTGTTGTGCCCATCAGCGCGCGATGATCCATCGGCTCGAACGCAAGCCTCTGGCCTTCGGCATCAAGCGCGGCATTGATATCCGCTACCGAAGTTCCGGCCCGGGCGACCAATGTCAGCGCACCAGGCTCATAGAGGGTGATCCCGCGCAATCCTGTCACACTCAGGTCCGCATCCGGCCCGGTCACACCTCGGGTACCTCCCCCGGCAATTCGCACCGGCTGCGCCAGCCCGGCTACCATTTCGGCCAGTTCGGCCTCTGTTTCAGGTCTCATGTCTCTTCTTCTGTTCCAAAATCCTCGGGGCGATCGCGTGACGAGGGCAGTGCCCCCTACTCCGCAGCAATTCGGCGCGTCGCCGAAACATCCAGTGGAAACACTTTGGCCGGGTTCAGCAGCCAGTTCGGATCGAACACATCCTTGACCGCCATCTGCGCTTCAAGATCCTGCGCCCCGTACTGATGCTTCATCAGATCGCGCTTTTCGATTCCGACCCCGTGTTCGCCGGTCAGACATCCCCCGACATCGACGCATAGCTTCAGTATTTCGGCACCGAACGCTTCGCATTTCTCAAGATCGCCCGGTTTGTTGGCATCGAACAGGATCAGCGGATGCATGTTGCCGTCGCCTGCATGAAACACGTTGCCGACAGGCAGTCCGAATTCCTCACTCATCTCGCCGATACGTCGCAGCACTTTTGGAAGCGATGAAACCGGGATCGTGCCGTCGAGACACATATAATCGTTCATCTGCCCCATCGCGCCAAAGGCCGATTTGCGCCCCAGCCAAATTCGGGCGCTTTCCTCGGCGGACTGGCTTTCGCGCAGTTCGACCGGGTTGTGACGTTTGGCGATCTCGACGATCTTCGACAACTGGCTGTCGATCTCGGCCTCGGATCCTTCGACCTCGACAATCAGCAGGGCTTCGCAATCCGGATACCCGGCTTTGGCAAAGTTCTCACAGGCCTGAATGCACAGACGGTCCATGAATTCGATTGCCACCGGCAGAATGCCTGACTTTATTATGTCGGACACGCACTGCCCGGCGACTTCGTTATCGTCAAAACCCATCAGAACAGGCCGGGCGCCTTCCGGTTTGCGCAGGATGCGCAGCGTTGCCTCGGTCACGACACCCAATTGCCCTTCCGAGCCGCAGATGACGCCAAGCAGGTCCAGTCCGTCTGAATCCAGATGCGCCCCGCCGATTTCGACCACGCTGCCGTCCATCATTACCATCTTCACGCCCAGCAGGTTGTTGGTCGTCACCCCATATTTCAGGCAATGCGCCCCACCCGAATTCATTGCGATATTACCGGCAATCGCGCAGGCCAGTTGCGATGAGGGGTCCGGGGCATAGAAGAAATCATTGTCTTCGACTGCACCGGTAACACTCAGGTTCGTTCGGCCCGTCTGCACCCGGATGAAACGGTTGTCGTAGTCTACCTCCAGCACATCGTTCATACGTGCGACGCCCAGAATGACACAGTCGGCGGTTGGCAGGGCGCCTCCGGCCAGAGACGTCCCCGCACCACGCGGCACAACCGGCACGCCTTCCTGATGGCAAATACGCAGAACCTCCGAAACCTCTTGCGTGGTAGATGGCAGAACCACCAGCATCGGAGGGCACCTGTATGCCGTCAGGGCGTCGCATTCATAGGCCCGGGTTTCAGCCTGATCGTGAATGATCGCATCGCTTGGCAAAACCTGTTGCAGGCGCATTGTGATCCTGTGCTTTCGTGAAATCACGTCCGGATCAGGCAGTGGCATTTCCATGGCGAACCCTCCCTTTTGGTAAAATAATATTACCAAAAGGGAGGGCTGACAAGCATTCATCTGGTGGCCGCTTCGGCCCCACATGATCAGTACCGTCCAAACGCACGGTCACACCGATCAGCTCTTCACATTGCACTGACAACCGGTCAGACAGACACACAGACGTGATTAACAATCCGCTTACAAAACCGTAGCTTCGGACCATGCGATACCTGATTCTCAACCTTCTCCTTGCTGCGCCAGCCCTCGCCGACCCGCCCGTGATCGAAAATGTCTCGACCAGCAGCAACGGGGATACGTGGCGGTTTGATGTCACCATCCGTCACCCTGACACCGGCTGGGATCACTACGCGGATGGTTGGCGTATTCTCAACATGAACGGCGAACAGATTGGTATTCGCGTTCTGCACCATCCACACGAGACCGAGCAGCCTTTCACGCGATCCCTGAGCGGCATCACGATACCGGCGGGCACGTCGCAGGTTCAGGTGCAGGCCCGTTGCAGCGTGGACGGCTGGAACGCCGAGACGACAATCGTCCAGTTGAAGTGACGATCAGAACACACCCAGACTGAGGCCGGCGGCCATGGCTGCCCCAACTTCGGAGCATTTGTCCAGTTGGTCGGCCGGGATGGTCTTTTCGGCCAGTATAGCCTCGGACGTCTGGGCATGGGTGCAAACAATCAAAGGGGGCTGCACCTCTTTCAATCGCCATCCCGTCGCGATCCTTGCGATCTGACGGGCGGCATTTTGGCCATCTGACCCGGCGCATATCATTTGTGCATACGGACGGCCTTCGATTTTTCCCAAAACCGGATAGTAGCTGCGGTCGAAGAATTCTTTCATCTGACCCGAAATCGCCGCCAGATTCTCGGGTCCGCAGAAGATGTATCCATCGGCGCGCAGCAGGTCCTCGGGCTCAGCCTGACAGGCGGTTTTCAACACCACATCTGCCTCAGCCCGCCCCGCCTCTGCCGCAGCCTCGGCCATCTGGCGGCTACCACCGGTGCGTGAATGATAGATGATCAGAAGCTGTGCCATGTCAGACCCGGTGATAGGGGCCGCCCGACAGAATAGTTGCGGCCCGGTAGAGTTGTTCGGCCAACATCACACGGACCAACATGTGAGGCCAGACCATCGACCCAAAGGAAATGGAAAAGTCGGCCTCGGCGCGCAGACCCGGATCTATTCCGTCCGCCCCGCCAATGATCAGCGCCAGATCCTGTCGCCCGGTATCCCGCCAGTTGCCCAGCTTCCGCGCAAAATCGGGAGAGGACAACACCTGTCCCCGCTCATCCATTGTACAGATTACAGCCCCTTTGGGCAGTGCCTTGCGCAGAAGCGCGCCCTCGGCGCCCATACCGGCGTTTTTCTTATCTTCAACCTCGATCACCCGCGCAGGACCAAGGCCCAGCGCACGGCCGGTCCGGTCAAATCGGGTAAGATAATCGTCAAGCAGGGTCTTCTCCGGTCCGGCGCGCAATCGCCCGACCGCAACTATGCTGATACGCATGTCTCTCTAGCCTCCGGCCAGTTAATGCAGGCCGGGATGGCGCCTCAGTTCGCCGAGGCGCTGCCGCCCTGAGGCAGCCACATCTTTTCCAGCTGGTAGAATTCACGCACTTCGGGACGGAAGATATGGACGATCACGTCGCCCGTATCGATCAGCACCCAGTCGCCGGCATCCTTGCCTTCGACCTTCGAGGTGAAACCGAATTCCTGCTTGATGCGATCCGTCAGCTTTTCCGCCATGGCCGAGACCTGACGGGTCGACCGACCCGAGGCAATCACCATGTGATCCGCAACCGACGATTTGCCCTGCAGGTTGATCTGCACGACGTCTTCGGCCTTGTCATCGGAAAGTGAGGAAAGGATGCGTTCAAGCAGCTTGTCGCTGATTGACTGAGAGTGGGCCATTACGCTGGCACCATCATCGGCGGGCAAACCCGCCTGTGTATGTAGAGACAGGACATAGTCCTCCTTTGCTGCGCGCCGCCAAAACCCCGGCGCTGGGGTACTATTAAGGTAACAAGGGGAATGCAACATTTCAATGAATGGGCGATTTCAGGGCGCCTGGCCCTTTCACTCTCTCGAGAGTTGTTGCGCGTCTGCGTCGTCGGGAAGCAGGCGAACCTCACGCTGCGGGAAGGGTATTGTTATTCCCTCATCCTTGAACGCGTCCCACAGCGCCAGGTAGACATTGCCCCGGATATTCGTCAGCCCCTTGGTCGGGTCGCTGATCCAGAACCGCAACACGTAGTCCACGCTGCTGTCGCCGAAACCGGTGATGTGGCAGACAGGTTCGTGCGAGCCGCCGCTCAGCACCCGGGCCACCGTTTTAACGGACCGGATGGCCGTGGCACGTACCTTGTGTGGGTCATCGCCATAGCTGGTGCCGAACTTCAGATCCAGCCGAACGAACTTGTCAGAATGCGACCAGTTCACCACCTGATTGGTGATCAGATCCTCATTCGGGATCAGATATTCGCGCCCATCTCGAGTGACGACCGAAACATAACGCGCGCCCAGCGCATTGATCCAGCCGAACGTGTCGCCCAGCGATATGACATCGCCGGGTTTGATCGACCGGTCCATCAGGATGATGATCCCGGAAATCAAGTTCGACACCACTTTCTGAAGCCCGAAACCGATGCCGACACCGATCGCACCGGACAACAGCGCGATCCCCGTCAGGTCGAAGCCAAGCGTGCGGATCGCGGCCATGAAAACCGCGCCGTAAAGCAGCACCTGAATGCCCTTGGCCAGCAACACCTGCATCGAGGGCGTAATGTCGTCGTTGCTTTTCAGCCCGCGCTCGGCCGCGCGCGTTCCAAGCCGGGCCAGCGTCAGCAGGATGCCGATCAGCAGGACAGCCTTGATGATCCCAAGCGCCGAGATATGCAGATCGCCGATGGAAATCGCCACCCCGTCCAGGAACCCGGCCACATCATCGGTCAACCCCAGGGCAATCAGCGTTGCATAGACCCACATGGACCACTTGAATATCTGCCGCAGCGTTCGGTTCCGCACCAGCCGCGAGACCAGCGCGATGGCCAGCCAGGCCAGGCCCAATGTGGCAAAAACACCGATGATGTAACTGCGCGAGGGCCATGTCGCCTGCTGCATCCCCCAATAAAGTCCCCAGGACAGCAGCGTGAAATATACGAGCGTCAGGCGCCGCATCAGTTGGACCAGAATGCGCAGTCGCCATTTCGGCCAGCCGGAGCGCGCGCGGGCCCAGGCCTCCCACCGGCTCTGTGTCAGCAGTTTCAGCAGGAACGCCAACAACCACACGAACAGGATGATGACGAGTTGGTACTGCCTCCAGCCCGGCGTGACGATCAATTCGATCAGATTTTCAAGCTGTTCTGAAAAAGCCGCCGTCATGTTCGCGTAAAGCTCGGACAGCGTTTCCGGTAGCAAATCCTGGTTCATGCCCGCCAGATTGGCGATCTGTGCGAGGCGATGCAAGCCCGCACGCGAACTGCACCGGTATTGAACCTTGATTGACGTGAGTGGCCGTTATATCTGAACCGCATGAGACTCAATGTGGCCCAACTTCAGAATCTGGAAGACCGCGCGCGTCTGCGTGAACGGTTCTACGGGGCTGCCCGCACGGTCCTGGCGCGCCTATCGGCCGCCTGAGCCAACTCGCCAGCTATTTCTCATTACTTACGGGAGAGGACCGATGTCCCCCAAGACACTCTATGACAAGATCTGGGATGCCCATGTCGCGCACGAAGCCGATGATGGCACCTGCCTGCTGTATATCGACCGCCACCTGGTGCACGAAGTCACCAGCCCGCAGGCGTTCGAAGGCCTGCGCATGGCGGGCCGCAAGGTGCGCGCGCCAGAAAAGACCATTGCCGTGCCGGATCACAACGTTCCCACCACGCCGGATCGCGTAAACGGGATCGAAAACCCGGAATCGCGCATTCAGGTCGAAGCGCTGGACAAGAACGCCAAGGATTTCGGCATTCACTACTACCCGGTGAATGACGTTCGTCAGGGCATCGTGCACATCGTTGGCCCGGAACAGGGCTGGACCCTGCCCGGAATGACCGTCGTCTGTGGCGACAGCCACACCGCCACCCACGGCGCGTTTGGCGCCTTGGCCCACGGCATCGGCACGTCTGAGGTCGAGCATGTTCTGGCCACGCAGACGCTGATCCAGAAGAAATCCAAGAACATGAAGGTGGAAATCACTGGCAAACTGCAACCAGGAGTGACCGCGAAAGACATCACCCTGGCCGTGATCGGTGAGACCGGCACCGCCGGCGGCACCGGCTATGTCATTGAATATTGCGGCGAAGCGATCCGTGATCTGTCGATGGAAGGCCGCATGACCGTCTGCAACATGGCGATCGAAGGCGGTGCCCGCGCAGGCCTGATCGCACCTGATGAGACCACCTTTGTATATGTCAAAGGCCGCCCGCACGCCCCGAAAGGCGCGCAGTGGGAAGCCGCGATGGACTGGTGGAGGACGCTCTACACCGATGAAGGTGCGCATTTCGACAAGGTCGTCACCCTGCGTGGCGAAGACATCGCGCCGGTCGTGACCTGGGGCACCAGCCCCGAGGACGTTCTGCCGATCACCGCAACAGTGCCCCACCCCGAGGATTTTGAAGGCGGCAAGGTCGATGCAGCACGTCGTTCGATCGAGTACATGGGCCTGACAGCCGGTCAGAAACTGAGCGATGTGGAAATCGACACCGTCTTCATCGGCTCGTGCACCAATGGCCGAATCGAAGATCTGCGGGCCGCCGCCGCGATCCTGAAAGGCAAGAAGATCAAGGACGGCATGCGCGCGATGGTCGTGCCCGGCTCGGGTCTGGTCCGTGCTCAGGCCGAGGAAGAAGGTCTGGCAGACATCTTCAAAGAGGCCGGTTTCGAATGGCGTCTGGCGGGATGCTCAATGTGTCTGGCGATGAACCCCGATCAGTTGCAGCCGGGCGAGCGCTGTGCCGCGACCTCGAACCGCAATTTCGAGGGTCGTCAGGGCCGGGGCGGACGCACCCATCTGCTGAGCCCGGCAATGGCTGCCGCAGCGGCAATCACAGGACGGCTGACAGACGTCCGTGAACTGATGTAAGCTACCCTCATATCTAGATATTTGAGGGAGAGACTGAAATGAGTGATTGGGTCAAATGGCTCCTGCTGGGGCTGCTGTCCATAGCGTTCGGCGTCTTTGTGCTGGGCGCGCCTTATGTGGCGTCAATTGCCGTCACACTGGTTACGGGTGTGCTGTTGCTGATCTCCGGCGTACTGCAGGTTGCCGGGGGGTTTTCGGTTGAAGGAACGGGTAACAAAATCCTGTCCTTCATCATGGGGGCCGTGATGTTGTTCCTGGGTTGGTCCTTCCTGGACAACCCGCTGGAAGGTACGCTGACGCTGGCAACGGTTGTTCTGATCCTGTTCATGGCAGGCGGGATTGCCCGAATCATCCTTTCAGTTCAGATGCGCGGAACGTCATTTTTCTGGCCGACCCTGATTTCGGGGATCTTGTCGATCATCCTGGCAGGCATCATCTGGTCTTATGCGGCTGCGGAACCAACGGTTCTGCTGCGGTTGCTGGGCATCCTGCTTGGCATCGAGATGCTGTTCAACGGGTTCGGTCTGGTCTTCATGGCGCTCTTCGTCAAAGGCGCACCAAACGAAACGACAGAAGCGAAAGAAGCTTAAACGCGGGGCATGGGCGCGGCCCTCTCCCGCAGGAGTGTGAACATGGAAAAGTTTGAAAAAGTCCACGGGGTGGCCGCCCCAATGCCGCTGATCAATATCGACACCGATATGATCATTCCGAAAGTACATCTGAAAACCATCAAACGGTCCGGCCTTGGCGTCGTGCTGTTTGACGAGATGCGTTATCACGATCATGGCGGCGAGAACGAAGATTTCGTCCTGAACAAGCCCGCCTACCGCAACACCGAGATTCTGGTGGCCGGTGACAATTTCGGCTGCGGCTCGTCGCGGGAACACGCGCCCTGGGCGATCAAGGATTTCGGCATCAAGGTCGTGATCTCGACCAGCTTCGCCGACATCTTCTTCAACAACTGCTTCAAGAACGGCATCCTGCCTATCGTGGTCGAGGCAGAGCATCACGCGATCCTGATGGAAGATGCACACAAGGGCGAAAACGCCCGCATGACCGTGCATCTGGAAGATCAGCAGATCACCACCTCGGACGGCGTTGTCATCGAGTTCGAAATTGACCCGCACCGCAAGCATTGCCTGCTGAACGGTCTGGACGATATCGGCCTGACGATGGAAAAAGACCATCACATCGACAGATTCGAGGAACATGCCAGCCAGTCCCGCCCCTGGGTCTGATTCTGGAAACGAATCTGGGGATACTCAACCTGACGGGGTCGCCAAGGCGGCCCCGCTCGCATTCTTGGGGTTGAAAACTCGCGGCCCACAACATGTAGGTATAAATTTGACATACACGTCGGATTTGCGTCAAAAATGATGCAATCCCGCACCAGTTGCGCCATCATTTTGCCTGAAAGCACGTGTTTTCTGCCCCTTGGCTTGAGCTGATTGACCGGTTTTGTTCATCTTGCATCAAAACAGGCATTCGCCGATGACTCACTCGGCAGGCACAAGTTGGAATGAAGTCGGCACAGAACTGACTAGTCCAGTTTGAAAGGGTTCGGAATATTGATTGCGCGCACAACCGGGGCGGCGATACGTGGAATACTGGTGGCACTGATGGTGCTTACCCCTGCGTTATATCTGCCGATATCTTCGACGAACGGAACCGAGATTGTCGTCTTTCTCGCGATCCTCGCGTTTTTCCTGACCTTTGCAGAATACAACTCTGCCTTCCCCAGTTTCATTGAATTCCGTGATGCACCGCCGGTAAACCGGCTGCGCTTTGTCGGATTGCTGTCGATGGTCACGTTTCTGACGCTGATCTGCAAAAACATGTACGCCCCGACCGAGCTGACACGCGCGGTCTATTCCATGGGCCTCGCTGTAGCCAACGTGGCTGACTTTCCATATTCACCGGTTCGGCTGATCGTTCTGATGCTTCCTGCTGACGCCGGGCAGTCGATGATCGAACTGGTACGGGCAACCGCCAGTGTGGCCTATGTCGCGGCCCTGGTGACAATTGCAAGCTTTGCTTATGCCGTGAAGCTGCGCGGCTGGCCGACAGGAAACGGCGCGTTCAATGTCTGGACCAATCTGCCGCTGTTCGACCCGACCAAGGGCGGTGACGTCGTCACCCGCCTGCAGCGCGATGGCCGTCTGAATATCTCGATCGGTATCCTTCTGCCGTTCCTGATTCCCGCGCTGATCAAGCTATTGACCGATTTTGCCAATCCCATCTCGCTCAGCAATCCGCAGACGCTGATCTGGACCATGTGTGCGTGGGCCTTTCTGCCCGCCAGCATGATCATGCGGGGGATGGCGACCCTGCGCATCGCCGGGCTGATCGTCGAAAAGCGCCGCGCATACTCCACAGCCGAGTCAACGCAGACTGCATGATCCGCGCCCTTGTCCTGTTGTTGCTGCCCTTCGCAGCGCAGGCAGAGACGGTACGCGTCGCGACTTTCAACACAGAACTCAGCCGGGAAGGTCCGGGCCTTTTGCTGCGCGACATAAAGCGAGGTGACGATCAGGTTCAGGCAGTGGTCGAGGTTCTGGGCGCGGTTCGCCCCGACATCGTGGCTTTGCAAGGTATCGACTGGGATCTGGACGGCCTGACCCTTACTGCGTTCACCGAACAATTGCGCATCCAAGGCCTCGACTACCCCCATAGTTATTCGGTACTGCCCAATTCCGGACTGGAAACGGAGTTCGATCTGGATGGAGATGGCGAAACGCAAGGACCCGGCGATGCACAAGGCTGGGGGCGTTTCACGGGGCACGGGGGGCTCGCAGTCTTGTCACGATACAAGATCATTCAGTCCGAGACGCTGGATTTCTCCGCGCTGCTATGGCGCGATCTGCCGGGGGCGCAACTGCCACAGCAGGCAGAAAGGCCATTTCCCTCAGCTCAGGCGCAAGACGTGCAACGCCTGTCATCGACCGGTCATTGGATCGTGCCAGTCGACACCCCGATCGGCAAACTGCGCCTTTTCACGTTTCATGCCACGCCACCTGTCTTCGACGGCCCTGAAGACCGCAACGGATTGCGCAACCGCGATGAGCTTCGGTTCTGGTCACTGCTTCTGGACGGGCATTTGGGACCGGCACCGACCGCCCCGTTTGTCATTGCCGGGGACGCCAATCTTGACCCCGAAGGTGGCGAGGGTCATCGCGACGAAATCCGGAAACTGCTGGCCGATCCACGCTTGCAGGACCCGATCCCTCGCAATGGTGAGGGTGACACCAACACAGTTCGCTGGAAAGGGGTCGGCGAACTGCGGGTAGACTATGTGTTGCCATCCTCGGATCTGACGGTTGCAGGGACGGGGATGTTCTGGCCACCAGAAGACTCGGCCCTTCGCAAAACCGCAGAACGCGCCAGCAGGCACAGGTTGGTCTGGGTCGACCTGACTGCACCCTGAGGCGTGCGCCCGTCAGGCGCCGACTGCGTGCGATGACGGGGATTGCGATACACGAAACTCTGGCGATGCATTACGCAATGCAACATCCAGATCAGTTTGCGGAATCCGCCCAAGCAAGTCGCGCAGCGCAGATCCATCCAGACTGTGCGGCACATTCCAAAGATACCGCATCTCAATCAGATGCGGCGCCAGCCGCCAGAACGGGCGGGCCAAATATATGGGCCACCACCGCATCGGCTTCACAAGGACCTGAGTTCCGGTCACACGCGACAGTGCCTTCGCCAGTTCCGAACCGGTCAGCGTATACCCCTTAAAGGACACATCACAGAACCTGGGCAGGCTGGCCCTGCGTTTCGCCAGCTCTACCGCGGTTCTTGCAAGATCCGGCAGATAGGCCCAGGAATGCGGAATGTCCGGATCACCCGGATAGGTGATCCAACCCCTTTGCAATGGCTTGGCAATAACCTGATCGAACCAGTTTCCGGAGGCACAGGTATCTATGAAATCACCTGCCCGCAGGATGATCGTGCGAACCTGCGAGAAACGGTAAGCGTCTTCCATCTCGGCCCGAATACGACCCAAGGGGTTCGTTGCCCCATGCGGTGTGTCCGCAGACCATGGCCCTGGCGCGTTGGCGTCAAAAACATAGACGTTTCCGGGCACGACAACTGTGGCGCCTGTTTCCGTTGCGGCGGAAATCACCTGTTTGTGCAGTTTTGGAACCTGTCTTTCCCAATCCGGATATTGCGGGTTCCACGCGTTGACGATCACATCCACGCCTTGGGCTTCCGCCTGCAAACTCTGCGTTTTGCGGTCGAAGGTGCGGACCTGCCAGCCCGCATCTTGAAACGCTGCCTTTGCATTTCGGCCGAACCGGCCTGTGGACCCCAGTATGAGAACGGTATTTGTCATGGCTTCCTCCTGTCAGAGCCAAGATATCCATTCACATCACATGGGGAATTGCCGAAAACAACAGATCATGTATTCATCAGTGAATGGATAAATCCCTCACCCACTCAGACTGGTCGCTGATTCAAAGCTTTTTGTCAGTGGCGGAAACCGGCTCTCTCTCGGCTGCGGCGCGTCAGCTCAATCGCAGTCAGCCAACGCTCGGGCGGCAGATTCAGACCCTGGAAGCCGATTTGAGTGTATCCCTGTTCGAGCGGCATGCAAGAGGCCTGCGCCTCAGCGATGCAGGTGCACAGCTTTTGCCGATGGCCCAGCAGATGCATGCGGCCATGAATGCCTTCAATCTGACTGCGGCCGGGCAATCGACGCAATTGGAAGGGTCGGTCCGCATTACGGCTTCGGTCTTTGCCTCGCATCACCTTCTGCCGCCAATCCTGGCCCAGATCCGCATACAGGAACCGTCCATACAGCTTGAGCTGGTTGCCACGGACACCAGCGAAAACCTGCTGTATCGCGAGGCAGACATCGCCGTGCGCATGTACAGGCCCGAACAGGTGGACATTGTATCCCGCTATCTCGGGGACGTGCCGCTTTGTTTCTGTGCTGCCCGCTCGTATCTGGATCGGGCTGGCCGCCCTCAAACCCCCGAGGACCTGTTCCGGCATGATCTGGTAGGATTTGACGCCAACGAACAGATCATCACCGAGATGCGCAACAAGGGTTGGCCCGCCAATCGGGACAACTTTGCCACAAGATGCGATCTGCAAAGCGCCTATTGGGAATTGATCCGCGCCGGCTGCGGCATCGGTTTCAGCCAGGTGCAGGTGGCTGAAGCGGATCCGGATGTCGAGATTCTGCCGCTGGACGTGGAGATTCCGGTATTGCCGGTGTGGCTGGCCGCCCCTCAGGCGATGCGACAGACACCGCGCATTCGCAGGGTCTGGGACCTGTTGGCCGAAGGTTTGCGGGCCAGCCTGTAAGCGATCAGAGCGCCCCTGTGTAGGTACCGCGCGGCGGATAGCTGTTGTCGAGCGCGTATTTGATACCGCCTTTCATGTCCGAAACCGACGGCCGGCCAAATGGGGTCGATTGCAGCCATGCGAAATACAGCGTCCGGTCCGGGGCAATATAGAAATGCCCGGGCTCGGCGAAAAATGCGGCCTCGGCGGTGCCTTCCCGCCCTTTGGACATATACAAACCCCAGTCATCTCGTGCCGCAGGCAGCGGCAGACTGTGCCCGACCCTCAGCCGCGACGTGCCCGCTTTTCCAACAGTTTCAGCCGCCCGCTCGGCCGTGTCTGTGCTCAGCATGATCACTTCGACACCAAGCGCGGCGAAGTCATCCAGCGCAGCTTCCACCTCGCCCATCTGCCGGATACAGATCGGGCAATGCAAACCGCGATACTGAATCACCAGTGTCCCGTTTTCGCCCTTGTCGGCATCCAGATCGAACGTTCCGTGCCCCACGGTCTGGATTTTCAGTTCAGGAACGGCGTTTCCCGGTATCAACATGTGTTTTCCTTCTGATTTGACGGGTTCGTCTCATTGACCCGATGCGGCGCAAACGCTAGGGCCATTGCGACAAAACGCAAGGAGACCCTTCATGTCCAACCCCTCGCTCCTCATCCTGCCCGGAGACGGAATTGGCCCGGAAGTTATGGCCGAAGTGCGCAGAATCATCGACTGGTTCGGCGAAAACCGCGGCCTTCACTTTGACGTGAGCGAGGATCTGGTCGGCGGCGCGGCCTATGATGCGCACGGCAAGCCCCTGTCGGATGAGACTATGGCCAAGGCGCAGGAGGTCGACGCGGTTCTTCTGGGTGCCGTGGGTGGTCCGAAATACGATGATCTGGACTTCAGCCTGAAACCCGAACGCGGTCTGCTGCGCCTGCGCAAGGAGATGGACCTGTATTCCAACCTGCGCCCGGCACAATGCTTTGACGCATTGGCGGATTTCTCATCGCTGAAAAAGGACGTGGTCGCAGGCCTCGACATCATGATCGTGCGCGAGCTGACCTCGGGCGTCTACTTCGGCGAGCCGCGCGGCATCTTCGAAGAAGGCAACGAGCGTGTGGGCATCAACACCCAGCGCTACACCGAATCCGAGATCGAACGGGCCGCACGTTCGGCCTTTGAACTGGCCATGCGCCGGAACAAGAAACTGTGCTCGATGGAGAAAGCCAACGTGATGGAATCGGGCATTCTGTGGCGCGAGGTTGTTACTCGCGTCGGCCAGGAATACCCCGAAGTCGAACTGAGCCATATGTATGCCGATAACGGTGCGATGCAGTTGGTTCGCGCACCCAAGCAGTTCGATGTAATCGTCACCGACAACCTGTTCGGCGACGTGCTGTCCGATTGCGCCGCGATGCTGACCGGTTCGCTGGGGATGCTGCCGTCGGCCAGCCTTGGCGCGCCGATGGCGAATGGCCGCCCCAAGGCGATGTATGAACCAGTGCATGGGTCAGCCCCGGACATCACCGGTCAGGGCAAAGCCAACCCGATTGCCTGTATCCTCAGCTTTGCCATGGCGCTGCGCTACAGCTTTGATCAGGGCGCCGAGGCCGACCGCCTTGAAGCCGCGATCGAGAAAGTTCTGGCCGACGGCGTGCGCACAGCCGATCTGCTGGCCGAAAAAGGGGTCGAGCCGGTCTCGACCACCGAAATGGGCGACGCCATTCTGGCCGCGCTGGACGCCAGCGTCTGAAAAACACCGAAGGCGGCGCGCAGGTCGCTGCCTTCCCCTTTTTTTGGCGCGGGTCAGTTCCCGCCAAAAATATCCTTCAGCAAGTTATCCACCGCTTTGGCAAAACCACCGGGTTTGCGTTTAGGATTTCTGGGTTTTGCCACCTGCTTGGGTTGCTCCGGCAGCATCATCGGCAATGGCGTGGGCGTCATCCCCTCGGTCACGCGCAGCATGGTTTCCCTCCATATCTCTGCGGGCAGACCGCCACCTGTCACTCCGGACAACGGCGTGTTGTCGTCATAACCCATCCAGACACCCGCCACATAGTCCGCCGTAAAGCCAATGAACCACGCATCGCGGGCCGCCTGCGTCGTGCCGGTCTTTCCTGCCACCTGCCAACCCGGCAGCTTCGCGCGTTGGCCGGTGCCTTCGGAAACGACACGCTCCATCATCCAGGTCAGTTGCCGGGCCGCGTCATCGCGGATCACACGTTCACCAATCCCTGTCGTCGTTACCATCACCGGCGTTTCATCACCCAGAAGCTTGAGTTCCGTCAGACCGTACGGTTCAACCGCTGAGCCACCGTTCAGGATGCCGGCATATGCTCCCGTCATCTCGATCAGCGTGCTTTCCGACGCGCCCAGCGCCAGTGCGGGGCCCTGCGCAAGATCGCTGGCGATACCGAAACCGCTGGCAACCGTGCGAACGTTTTCCAGCCCGGAAATCTCGGCGACTTTCACTGCTGGTATATTCAAGGAGTTCTTAAGCGCATCCGCCAGCGTGACCCGGCCATAATACTTCTTGGTATAGTTCTTGGGGCACCATTGCCCGGAACCGGGAATGTCGATGCAGTAGGGCTCGTCCACGACGATATCCAACGGGGAATACCCCAGTTCCAGCGCCGTAGCATAAACGAAGGGCTTGAACGAGGAACCGGTCTGGCGCAGCGCCTGGGTCGCCCGGTTGAACGCGCCCGATACACGGGTCTTGCGACCACCGACCATCGCGCGCACGGCGCCATCAGCGGACATCACAACGATCGCGGCTTGCGCCTTGGACCCGTCGCGCACTTTTTCCTGAAAAATGTACTGCAGCGCCTCTTCAGCCGATTTCTGCAGGCGCTGATCCAGGGTGGTGCGGATTACCACGTCCTCGGTCGTATTGCGCGTAAAGAACTCGGGCCCGCTGGCCATGACCCAGTCGGCGAAGTACCCGCCTGCCCGCGCGGCGGCGGCTTCGGAAAGCTCTGCCGGGTTATTTCGCGCTGCTGATGCCTGAGAGGCTGTCAGGTAGCCCTGCGCCTCCATCAACCCGACCACAAGCCGTGCCCGGTCCTGCGAGCGTTGGAGATCGTTGGTGGGTGCAAACCGCGTCGGGGCGACCAGCAACCCGGCCAGCATCGCAGCCTGGGACGGATTGACCTCGGCCGCCGATATCCCGAAGTACCGCTGACTTGCGGCCTCAAACCCGCGCGCACCGGCGCCAAGGAAAGCGCGGTTCAGATAAATCGTGAGAATCTCATCCTTGGAGTATTTGACCTCCATCGCCATCGCGTAGATGGCTTCCTTGGCCTTGCGCCAGAGTGACCCCTGCCGGCAATCAGCTTCATATGCGGCCTCTGATTCCCATTCGCTTGGCACATAAGGCACACCCAGACACAACAGCTTGGCCGTCTGCTGCGTGATGGTCGACCCACCGTGGCCCGACAAGGGACCGCGCCCTTCACTCAGATTGATGCGAACCGCGCTGGCCACACCCCGTGGGCTGACACCGAAATGGCGATAGAACCGCTTGTCCTCGGTCGCCACAACGGCGTTTTTGAGATGGGGCGAGACAGTGCTGGCCGTTATCACCCCGCCAAACTGATCACCGCGCCAGGCAAAGACTTTGCCGTTGCGATCCAGCAGCGTGACCGAACCACGCGCACGACCGTCCAGCAGCGCATCAACATCCGGAAGCGTAGAATAGACCACGCCGACGGCCAACATCAGCAACAGCCCGACGATTGCGCCGACACGCCACGTCAGCCCCCAGAGCAGGCGGAAAACCCACCGGAACATGCGACGGAACACGCCGCCGCCACCGCCGCCGGTGCGACGCGTTTTCTTTCGCCCAGTCCTGCGCATCGCCGTCTTTCGGGCGTTTGATTTCTTGCCAGCGGGTTTTGCAGCCCGCTTGGTCGCCGTGGGCTTGCGGCCCTTCGACGGATACCTTTTTTCTGCGACCAGTGGCGGCTTTCGGCGCTTGGACTCAGTCATGCTCAAACTCTGCCCGATTGTGCTTTTGCGTCACCTTACCTTGGCAACGCGGTCATGTAGAGGTGTGAAATTCCGGTAATTTCCCTCTCAGATTCGCTTAAAATTTAAACATGTCGGAAATTTTGTGCAAAAAATGTGCAACTTTGCCCTGATTTCCCTCGCGTCCGGGCTGTCAGACCGTTTCCTATGACGCCCGCTCAGGCTCTTTTTCTGCAGGTGCAAACAAACCGGCCTGCCCGGGAAGCAGAGGGGAAAGACGTGAAACTGATCATTGCGACAATCAAGCCGTTCAAGCTTGAGGAGGTGCGCGAGGCACTGACCGAAGCGGGCGTGCGCGGCATGATGGTAACCGAGATCAAGGGCTTTGGTTCGCAGTCGGGCCACACGGAAATCTATCGCGGCGCCGAGTACGCGGTGAACTTCGTGCCCAAGATCAAACTGGAAATCGTGGTTCCCGCCACGATGACCGACCAGATCGTCGAAACCATCACCAAAACAGCCAAAACCGGCAAGATCGGCGATGGCAAGGTTTTCGTCCTCGATGTCGAGCAGGCCCTGCGCGTGCGGACCGGGGAAACCAACGAAGAGGCGCTGTAAGGCGTCCCCACTCATAGTCATTCGAGGAAGTCACATGAACCTGATGAAATCTCTCATCCCTGCTGCCGCGCTTGTCGTGCTGCCGCAGATGGGCCTTGCGCAAGAGGCCGCCGCTGGCGAGACCGCGCAGCACACGCAATACATCCTGACCTCGCTGCTGTTTCTGGTTGGCGGGTTCCTGGTGTTCTGGATGGCCGCTGGCTTTGCCATGCTCGAGGCCGGTCTGGTGCGCTCCAAGAACGTGGCGATGCAGCTGATCAAGAACATGGGCCTGTTTTCGTTTGCCGCCATCATGTACTGGCTGGTCGGCTTCAACCTGATGTATCCGGGTGATGGCTGGATGATCCCTGGCTTCCTGGGCGCAATCGCACCCACATCGCTAGAACCCGTCGGTCTTGCCGGAGTGGAAACCGACCTGTCCTATGCCTCCGTCGGTTCGGACTTCTTCTTCCAGCTGATGTTCTGCGCCACCACTGCGTCGATTGTCTCGGGCACCATGGCGGAACGTGTCAAACTGTGGCCGTTCTTCGCCTTTGTGATCGTGCTGACCGGCATCATCTACCCGATCGAAGCATCCTGGCAGTGGGGCGGCGGTTGGCTGTCCGAGATGGGCTTCAGTGACTTCGCTGGCTCGACTCTGGTCCATGCCGCAGGTGGCTTCGCGGCGCTGGCAGGCGCCATCGTGCTGGGCCCGCGTATCGGCAAGTACAACAAGGACGGCAAGGTTGTTCCGATCCCCGGTTCGAACCTGGCGCTGGCAACTTTGGGCACGTTCATCCTTTGGCTGGGTTGGTTCGGCTTCAACGGCGGCTCGCAGCTGGCAATGGGCACCATCGGAGACATGGCCGACATCAGCCGCATCTTTGCCAACACCAACATGGCTGCTGCAGCGGGTGCCGTCGCCACGCTGATCCTGACGCAACTGATGTATGGCAAGGTCGATCTGACGATGGTACTGAACGGCGCGCTGGCTGGTCTGGTGTCGATCACCGCCGAACCGCTGGCCCCGTCGCTGTTCCAGGCGCTGATCATCGGCGCAATCGGTGGCGTCATCGTCGTCCTGACCGTCCCGATGCTGGACCGCATGAAGATCGACGACGTGGTCGGCGCTATCCCGGTTCACCTGATCGCAGGTTTCTGGGGTACGTTCATCGTGGCATGGACCAACAGTGACGCCAGCTTTGTGACCCAGATCATCGGCTTTGCCGCCATCGGCATCTTCGTCTTCGTGGTCAGCTATGTCCTCTTCTCGGTTCTCAAGGCCACGGTCGGCCTGCGGGTTGGCGAAGAAGAAGAGATCAACGGGCTCGACATGGGCGAGCTGGGTATGGAAGCCTATCCGGAATTCTCCAAGGGCTAAACCTTAAGAAAAAACAAAAAAACCCGGGCAGTTCTGCCCGGGTTTTTCTTATTCAAAGCAAGCGAACTCAAGCTCCAACGTCGACAATCGCCTTGGCCAGAATCGGCACGGTTGTTGCATTCAGTCCTGCGATATTCAGACGGCTGTCACCAACCATGTAGATTCCATGGTCGGTCCGCAGTTTTTCAACCAGTTCCGGCGAGGCGCCGAGGCGCGAGAACATGCCGCGGTGCTGAGCGATGAAACCGAACCGGTCCGATCCGCTCAGGCGTTGCAGCTCGTCCGCCAGTTGCTTGCGCAATCCCAGCATGGACAAACGGGTTTCTTCCAGTTCGGCCTGCCATTCAGCACGCAGCGCTTCGTCCATCAGGATGGTCGTCACAACCCGCGCACCGTGATCGGGCGGGAAGGAATAGTTCTGGCGATTCAGGAAGGCCAGAGTGGCTTGGTTCAAAGCCGTCTGCCCCGCGTCCGCGCTGACGGCCATCAACAGGCCGGTACGCTCGCGATAGACACCGAAGTTCTTGGAACAGGACGCCGCGATCAGGCATTCCTTGACCGATGACGCCACCAACCGGACCGCCTGCGCGTCTTCTTCCAGACCGTCGCCAAACCCCTGGTAAGCAATGTCGATCATCGCCACCAAACCACGCTCGTTGATCAGGTTTACGACGTCCTGCCACTGCACCATGTTCAGATTGGCGCCGGTCGGGTTGTGGCAGCAACCATGCAGCAGAACGACGTCGCCCGCATTGGCGGTTTTCAGATCCTCGATCATGCCGTCGAAATCAACGCCGCGGGTATCGCCGTCGAAATATCGATACTGAACCGTCTCCATGCCCAGATAATTCAGAATGGACAGGTGGTTCGGCCATGTCGGGTTCGACACGAAGACGCACGCCGAGGGGTTGGCCATGCGGATCAATTCGAACGCCTGTCGGCAGGCACCGGTCCCGCCAGGGGTCGCAACAGCTGCAATGTTTCCCCGCGGTACGGACGTGCCCAAGATCAGGCCGATCATCACATCTGCAAAGGCCGGATCGCCGGCCAGCCCTGTATAGGCTTTGGATTCCTGCTTTTCCAGTATGCGCTGCTCGGCCGCCTTGACCGAGCGCATCACCGGCGTCACACCCTCGGCATTTTTGTAGACGCCCACGCCCAGATCAATCTTCTGATCACGCGGGTCCTCGCGGTACATCTGCATCAGCATCAGGATTTTATCCGCAGGCTGCGGCTTGAGGAATTCGAACATCAGTTCTCTCCGGTTGCGACGGGAAGGGTCGGGAAGGCGCCCCATTCAGCCCAGGAGCCGTCATAAAGCGAGTGATCTTTCTTGCCCATGCGTTCAAGCGCAAGGCTGAGGATTGCAGCGGTAACGCCAGATCCGCAGGACGTGATCGCCGGTTTCGACAGATCAACGCCGGCAGCCTCGAAAACGGCACGGCAATCTTGGGGCGATTTCATTGTGCCATTGGCGTTCAACAACTGGCCAAACGGGACATTGCGCGATCCTGGAATATGCCCCGAACGCAGGCCTTCCCGCGGCTCGACCTCAGTTCCGGCGAAACGGGCGGCAGAACGGGCATCAATGATCTCGTGATCTGCCAGTTTCGCTGCCGCAGACACTTGCGTGACGTCCCGAACCAGATGGTTCTGCACCCGGACTGTCATGTGGCGGTCGCGGATGACGGGCGGCAGATCCTCGAGCTCGCGCCCTTCCGCGTTCCATTTCGGCAATCCCCCATCCAGAATGGCGATGTTTTCCTGACCCATAAGCCGGAACAGCCACCAGACCCGGGCTGCGGACATCAGACCGGCCCCGTCGTAGACGACGACCTGATGACCATCACCCACGCCCATCGCCCGCAGGCGCGACATGAATTTCTCGACCGGAGGGGCCATGTGCGGCAGGTCCGAACGGTGGTCTGAAATCTCATCAATATCGAAGAACCGCGCCCCGGGAATGTGACCCGCGTCATATTCAGCCCGGGCATCGCGGTTTTGCGAAGGCAAATACCACGACCCGTCCAGAATCCGCAGATCCGGGTCCTTGATATGTGCGGCCAGCCATTCGGTAGATACGAGGGTTTTCGGATCGTCCTGCATCAATGCCTCCCCTGAGCGAGCTTGATTTTTCCCTATACCCGGCAGCATAGGGGTTCAAGGCTGGATAGGGCTATTCTGCCGCGCTGCGCAGGCGAAAATGCTGAATAATTCCGATGAAACTGATCAAAATCCAGAACCCTTCGATCAGCATCGAAGCCAGATTGAAATTGTGCACCAGAGAATAGACGATCAGCACCGAGCCCAGAAGGTTGATCACCGGAAAGGCCAGATCGTCGGAATTCATCATTCGCATTTGCGTTGCGAAATACGCGGCGACCACGATCAAAGCGCCAAACGAACCGATTGCATCCACGATCGTGAGGGTGTTCAGAATATCGGTCATCAATGAGCCATGCCGTTTTCAGAATTGTCAGAGAGCTGTCCGTAATGGTGCATATTCAAAAACGCAGCACCCTGCGCCCCCGCGCGATACCCATGAGGCACGTCGGCTGCAAAGCGCAATCCCTGTCCGGCATGTAAGGGCACCCATTCCTCACCACGCAGAATTTCAAGTGTTCCGCCCAGAACAAAGACTTCCTCGGTAACACCAACCGCGTGTGCAGGCGATTCGTGGCTCTGGTTCGGGTTCAGATTGACGTGGAATGTCTCAGCCCCCAATGCGGGATCGAAAGGGAACACGATCTTGACCTCTATACTGCCGGGAAACGTGACCGTCTGAAAGACGGATGGATCGCCGATCGCCGTGTCGATCAGAGCACTCAGCGGCACTTGAAACCCTTTGGCGATTTTCCAGAGCGTAGCGATCGTCGGGCTGGATTCACCGCGTTCGATCTGACCCAACATTGCTTTGCTGACGCCTGTCATTTCGGCCACTTTGGACAGGCTGAGGCCGGATGCTGCGCGCACATCCCTCAGCTTCAGTGTAATATCGTCAGAGTTCATGTCAGCGTCCCGCGAATCCTCTTGTGCGTTATAGCGCACATGTGATACGTGCGCTATAACGCACGAAACCCGATCTATGCAACCCGAGGCAACAGGGAAACAGCATCATGCCATTGTACCGATCCAGAACCTCCACTCATGGCCGCAACATGGCGGGCGCACGCGGCTTGTGGCGCGCCACTGGCATGGAGGATGACGATTTTGGCAAACCGATCATCGCCATCGTCAATTCGTTCACCCAATTCGTGCCCGGGCATGTGCACCTGAAGGATCTGGGCCAGATGGTTGCGCGCGAGGTCGAGGCCGCAGGCGGTGTTGCGAAAGAGTTCAACACCATCGCGGTAGATGACGGCATCGCAATGGGCCATGACGGCATGCTCTATTCGCTGCCCTCGCGCGAGGTGATCGCGGATTCGGTTGAATACATGGTTAACGCCCATTGTGCAGATGCGATGGTCTGCATCTCGAACTGCGACAAGATCACCCCCGGCATGCTGATGGCTGCGATGCGCCTGAACATCCCGGCGATCTTTGTCTCAGGTGGACCGATGGAGGCCGGCAAGATCGACATCGCGGATCTGGACGTCAAGAAAATCGACCTCGTGGACGCGATGGTTGCCGCCGCGGACGACAAGTACACCGACGAACAGGTTCAGCACATCGAGGAAAACGCCTGCCCGACCTGCGGGTCGTGTTCGGGCATGTTCACCGCGAACTCGATGAATTGTCTGGCCGAGGCGCTGGGTCTGGCGCTGCCGGGCAATGGCTCGACCCTGGCGACCCATGCGGATCGCAAGGATCTGTTCCTGGAAGCCGGCCGCCGCATCGTCGAGATCACCAAGCGGCATTACGATCTGGACGAGAAAGGCTTTTTGCCGCGTGAGATCGCGACCTTTGATGCGTTCGAAAATGCCATGAGCCTGGATATCGCGATGGGCGGGTCCACCAACACCGTTCTGCACCTGCTGGCCATCGCGCATGAGGGTGAGGTGCATTTCACCATGTCCGACATGGATCGCCTCAGCCGCAAGGTGCCGTGTTTGTGCAAGGTCGCGCCCAACACCGAGAATGTGCATATGGAAGACGTTCACCGCGCCGGTGGCATCTTCTCGATCCTGGGCGAGTTGAGCCGTGCAGGCCTGTTGCACGAAGAATGCAGCACGGTCCATTCCGCCACAATGGGTGAAGCGATTGCCAATTGGGACATCAAGATCGCCAACAACCCCAAGGCGCAGGAGCTGTTCAAGGCGGCCCCCGGTGGCGTGCGCACCACCCAGGCATTCAGCCAGTCGAACCGTTACAAGGAGCTGGACACCGACCGCGAAGGTGGGGTGATCCGCTCGAAAGAACATGCGTTCAGCCAGGATGGCGGTCTGGCTGTTCTGTTCGGAAACATCGCGCGCGACGGCTGCATCGTGAAAACTGCCGGGGTGGATGCAGACATCCTGAAGTTCACCGGGTCGGCCTATGTCTGCGAAAGCCAGGATCAGGCGGTGAACGATATCCTCACCGGAAAGGTCAAGGAAGGTGACGTGGTGGTCATCCGCTACGAAGGTCCGCGCGGCGGGCCGGGGATGCAGGAAATGCTCTACCCGACTTCGTATCTGAAATCCAAGGGTCTGGGTAAAGCCTGCGCCCTGTTGACAGACGGGCGCTTCTCGGGCGGCACGTCGGGGTTGTCCATCGGTCACGTCTCGCCTGAAGCCGCCGAGGGCGGCGAGATCGGCCTGGTGCAGAACGGCGATACAATCGAGATCGACATTCCAAACCGCTCCATCCATCTGGCCGTGTCGGACGAAGAACTTGCTGCCCGTCGCGAGGAACAGGACGAGAAAGGGTGGGTGCCCACGCAGCCGCGCAAGCGCAAAGTTTCAACCGCGCTGAAAGCCTACGCAAAGCTGACTACCAGTGCAGCCAAAGGGGCCGTTCGTCAGGTTTGACCCCGAAACGGACCGGTTCTTTTCGCGAAGAACCGGCGGGTCTGCCTACTTAACAAAAGCTCCCGCGCCCAATCGCACCATCGGCGTTGCCGATGCCACGTTCGGACTTGGGCCCGGCGCCGCGCATTGCGCGGCGCCGGGCCCAACCAAAGGAGGTGTTTCGCAAGAAGCGCTGACGATGGGCGGGAGCGTTTGCGGTTTTGTCAATCACCAAGTTTGGCGTGAACCTCGTCCAGATCGATTTCACCGATCGGCATCTTGTTTGCCGGGTTTTCGAAATCGTATTTGAATAGATCGAAATCCTGTTTGTAGATCTCATAAACTAGATGCATCGACAGGTCGTCGAAATAAGCCTCGACCGGATGCGCGCGCTTGGGCCCGTGTCCTTCGGATTCGTTGAACCGCGGAATATCCGACAATGCTATGGCGTGAGGGGTCTGGATGTGATCCAGAACATCCTGCATCCCGTCGTTGAAACGTTCGGTCCAGAAAATCCGGTCATACCGCCCGCCATTCACGATGAAGGTCGAGACATGCCCGGACATCGCCGACCAGTGAATGTCCGGATCCATCGGGCGCCGCCAGCGAATCGTATCACGCGCAAAAAGCAGGAACCGGCGAAAGCTGGCGATCTGGTCGAACTCTCCCTTGCCGTCGTCGCCGCCGACCTCGATGCCGTAATTGTAAACCAGCGTCGGCACAAGGTTGCCGCGATACCGTTTCCCATTGCGCTGAATGCCGCAGATCTTGTCGAAAAACGAGCTCAGAACGCGGGTGTACGGGTTGCGCACGCAGGTAAAGGAATAAGACGCATGCGAACGGACATTGCTTGAAATCGGGTCCTGACTCGGGCCAAAAGCCCATTTATGCATGCCATCTTTGGCATCATGTATGTCGCCATCAAAGAACCTGCCATGATCGGAATAATACATGATCTGTCCGATGGTCGAGCAGGCACATTTGGGCACAACACGGTAAACCATGCTTTCGCTTTCGGTCATCCAGGTGCCGGGAAAACCCATCTGCTGTGCCTCCTTATCCGATCGGGTCTCAGATTGACGCGTCGGCTTTGGACCCCAAAGAAGCAAAAAAATTCTGTTTATTCAATCGCTCATCCTCAGTATCACGGTTGCGAACAGGCAGAAACGGAAATCGCGTAACTCAGATGGCAAAGATTGCCTATATTTTGCTGTGCCACAAAGACCCCGACGCGATCATCGCGCAGGCCCGGCAACTGACTGCGGCCGGTGACTGCATGGCGATCCATTTCGATGCGCGTGCAAAGGCTGAAGATTACGCCAGAATACAAACGGCCCTGAAGGACAACCCGAACGTCGCATTCGCGGTCAAACGGATCAAATGCGGCTGGGGTGCCTGGTCGCTGGTTCAGGCAACGCTCCACGCGCTTTCGGCAGCGGTCGAAAGTTTTCCGCGCGCAACGCATTTCTACATGCTGTCAGGCGACTGCATGGCGATCAAGACAGCCGAATACGTTCACGATTTCCTGGACCGCAACGATTTGGATTTCATCGAAAGCCACGACTTTTTCGAAAGCAACTGGATCAAGACCGGCATGAAGGAGGACCGGCTGATCTATCGACACTATTTCAATGAACGTACGCAAAGCGGGCGGTTCTATGCGTCATACGAAATACAAAAACGTATGGGCCTGACCCGTGAAATACCGCAAGACCTGCAGGTTATGATCGGCAGCCAATGGTGGTGTCTGCGACGCCAGACCGTGGAAAAGATCCTGGATTTCCTGCGCCAGCGACGCGATGTCGTCCGGTTCTTCGCGACAACCTGGATTCCGGACGAGACCTTTTTTCAAACGCTTGTCCGCCATCTGATCCCAAGACAGGAAATCGAGAACCGGACGCTGACTTTTCTGATGTTCTCGGATTACGGCATGCCGGTGACGTTCTATAACGACCATTATGACATGCTGCTAGGTCAGGATTATCTGTTCGCCCGCAAGATCAGCCCCGAAGCGCTTGAGCTCAAGGAAAGACTGGGCAGGCTCTATGCCAGCGACGGCATTGACTTCCAGATTTCGAATGAAGGGCGCAGCCTCTATGACTTTCTGGCCGGGCGCGGGCGCGTTGGCCGGCGTTATGCCCCGCGTTTTTGGGAAGCTGGAAACACGCTGGACCCCGGACGCGAAATCTACCTGATCGCCTGCAAGAAGTGGCACGTCGCCAAGCGGCTGGTCGATCAGATCATGTCGGAAACAGACATTCCCTGCGTTGAATACCTGTTCAACGAACAGGATTCGCCTTTGCCGGACCTGGGAGGTATTGAAACCACCCTGGTCAAACGTGGACGTCATCGGCGCGCCGTGGTGCGCATGCTTTTCGAATGTTTTGAAACTGACAGGCTGGTCCTTTGCGTGGACCCTGCAAACCTTGAGATCATTCAGGATTTTTGTGCGGATCAGGCCCGGACGCGTGTTCTGGAGATCGAATGCGATTACTCGGATGAGTACCTGATCGGCCACGCCCGCCGTGTCGGACTGGCCGGGGAAAACACGCCGACGCAGCGGGTCGCCCACCTGTTGCCCGCGCTCAGAAACTCATTGGCTTACGAATCCGAACTGATCCGCGGTGCAGGGCTTGAGGGCCATTTTCGCCTTCGCGAATCCGCCGAACGTGAAGAAAACGAAGCGGCGATCGCCGCGTTTCTGAGGATTTCGCTAGAAAAAGCGCGGTCGGTCATGCAGTTGGACTATCTGTTTCTGGACTGAGCCACGGCAGCTTGGCGACCGTATCCGGATGGCGTCGAGACAGGTCTTCAGGCAATCAATCGCACCCACGCCCGGTTTCCTTTTGTTGCAGAAAATGTCAGCCAACATTTTCGCCGGAGACCTGCCGACCCCGATAGCACGTAGCCGAAACAATCCACATCAAACTCAGTATTGAAACGCACCGCGCTGGGATCACTCGATGCGCAGATCCTTCTGAGCCTTTGTGTCTATTCGGTGTGTTGCCATCGAAGTAAAAAGCCCACCGAACGACGGGCTTTTTTTGGGGCGTTTAGACTTAGTCGTACAATACGGCGGCGATTGCCGGATCTTCCATATTGGACGCGTCATAGTAGTAGAACCCGGTATCAATCAGGGCTGGTACACTTTCACCCTTGGACGCGGCCACCGCCGCCTTTACCGTTTCGTATCCGATACCGACGGGGTTCTGGGTAATGGCCCCTGCCATCAGGCCGCTCTTGATCGCGTCCTTCTGGGCCTTGCCGCTGTCATAGCCAATAATGACCAGACCTTCGGTGCCCAGTTCCTGCACACCGTTCACAACGCCAATCGCCGATCCTTCGTTGGTTCCGAAAATGCCGTTCAGATCTGGATTGGCTGTCAGGATCGCCTTTGTCACCTCGGTGGATTTCAGATGGTCGCCCTGTCCGTACTGAACGGTTACGACCTCGATATCGGGATACTTCTCGGCAATGCGATTGACGAACCCATCGCGACGGTCGATGCCCGTGCGGCTGGTCTGGTCATGAGCCACGACGGCAACCTTTCCTTTGCCACCCAGCATTTCAGCCATCTTGTCAGCGGCCAGACCCGCAGCAGCCAGATTGTCTGTGGTCGCAGTGGACACCGGAATGTCACTGTCTACCCCGCTGTCAAATGCGATGATCGGAATGCCCTTGTCATTGGCTTGTTTCAGCAGCGGGATCGCCGCCTGGCTGTCCAGAGCGGCAAAGCCGATGGCCTTGGGGTTGTTGGCCAGCGCAGCGGCCAGCATATCGATCTGGCGATCCACCATGGTTTCGTTGTCAGGCCCTTCGAACGTGATGGTGACATTGTATTCGTTCGCCGCCTGCTCGGCACCGGCCTTCACGGCCTGCCAGAACTGGTGCTGGAACCCTTTGGACACCAGCGGGATATAGACGTCCTCGGCCACGGCCATCGAGGCCGGAACGGAAAGGCTGGCAGCACTGAGCGCCCCCAGAATGAAACGACGTGTAAACATGATTTTCTCCTCCAGTTGGTCGTTTTTTTTCGTTTCTGAAATGATCAGCCGGTTTTCTTGCGCCGGGCCATGTCGGCATAGACGGCAAGGATGATGATTGCTCCGGTCACGACGGTCTGCCATTCCTGCGCGACCGACAGCACCCGCAGACCATTGGTCAGAACCGCCATGATCAGTGCGCCGATCAGCGTGCCCAGGATGGTGCCGCGCCCGCCGGACAGGGATGTGCCGCCGATCACCACGGCTGCAATCGCCTCCAGCTCGTACCCAAGACCCAATGCCGGTTGCGCCGAATTCAGCCGCGAGGCGATCAGGATTCCCGCAATGCCGCAGATCGCACCGGCCAGCGCATAGATGCGCATTTTCCACATGTCGGTGTTTACACCGGACAGGCGCACTGCCTCTTCGTTCGAGCCCAGCGCAAAAGTATAACGGCCCAGAACGGTGCGCCCCAAGATGTACGAGGCGGCGATGGCCACGAGAAACAGGATCAGAACGCCGTTGGGGATCGGCAGCGCCGGAATGACCTCACCGATCAGCGACCCGCGCGAGATCTGGTCGAAACCAGGTGTGTCATTGAAATAGATCGGCCGCGTGCCGGAAATCACCAGTGACAGACCCTTCAGGATCAGCATCATACCCAGCGTGGCGATGAAGGGCGGGATTTTCATCTTCGCCACGAATGTGCCCGAGCACAGCCCGCAAAACGCACCGGCCGCGATGGCCGCAGCCACACCCAGCAGCAATGGCATGCCCAGATAAGTCAAAACCACACCCGCGATGACTGCGCAAAACGTCATCAGCGTGCCCACCGACAGGTCAATACCGCCGGTAATGATCACCAATGTCGCTGCCACCGCCAACACTCCGTTGACCGACGTTGCCTGCAGAATGGCAATCATGTTCGAGGTCTGCATGAAGTTGGGCGATGCGATCGAGAAGCCGATCAGCAGGGCGATCAGACTGGCGAAGGCCAGCAGCTTCTGGTACGCGCCGCTTTCTGACAGGCCCGCAAGTGGCTTTTTCTTGTCGAGATCCGTTGCTGTGGTCATTGCACTGTCCCTGTAACCTGCATCGCCGCCTTGCGTTGGGTGGCCAGATGCATGATGTCTTCCTGAGTGGTGTCTTTTCCGCCGGGCAGGATGCCGGTCAGCCGGCCCTCGCACATCACGGCGATGCGATGGCTCAGCCGCATGATCTCGGGCAGTTCGGATGAGATCACGATGATGGTTTTGCCTTGTTCTGCCAGCTCTTCCAGCAGCTTGTAGATTTCCGATTTTGCGCCGACATCGATGCCGCGCGTCGGCTCGTCAAAGATCAGAATATCGCAATCCCGCAGCAACCATTTGGCAATGACAACCTTTTGCTGGTTGCCCCCTGACAACAGCCGCACTTCCTGAACGTCGGATGGCGTCCGGATGCCCAGTTGATTGATGTAGCTTTTGGCGGCGGTGCCGATTTCACTGTCGTTCAGAACGCCGCCTGTCCCGGTGAAAAGATCCATCGAAGCCAGCGCGATATTGTCCCGTACGTTCATGCCGGTAGCGAGGCCGAAGTGCTTGCGATCCTCGGAAAGGTATCCGATCCCGGCCCGCACCGCATCCCTGGGGGATCTGATCGAGACGGATTGTCCGTGCACCCGGATTTCACCACTGTCTTTCGGGTCCGCTCCAAATATGGCTCGCGCCACCTCGGTCCGGCCCGCCCCCATCAGACCCGCAAATCCCAGTATCTCACCCTTCTGGACCGAGAAGCTGACACCCTGAATTTCAACGCCCCGTGACAGGTTGCTGATCTCAAGCGAAACTTCGGCCCCGGCCAGATCGGGTACTTCCAGCGGTTCTTCCTTGACCTCGCGACCCACCATCATCGCGATGATCTGGCTGATCGGGGTTTCGGCAGCACCGACCGTACCGACATATTCGCCGTCACGCATCACCGTTACCCTGTCGGCGATCTGTTTCAGTTCGTCCATTTTGTGGCTGATATAGACGATGCCCACGCCTTCGGCCTTGAGGCGCCGAATGATTACAAAGAGTTCGGCAATCTCTGCATCGTTCAACGCCGCCGTTGGTTCATCCATGATCAGCACTTTCGAGCGGTAGGACAGAGCCTTGGCAATCTCGACCATCTGTTGCTTGGCGATGGTCAGGCCGCCGACCAGCGCCCTTGGGTCGAGCCCCAGGTTCATCGAAGCAAAGATGTCGGCTGTCTGTGCATTCAGCGCCGCATCGTCCAGTCGACCAAAGCTTTTGCGCGGCTCGCGGCCGATAAAGATGTTCTGCGCCACAGTCAGGTCGTTCATCAGGCTCAGCTCCTGATGAATAATGCCGATCCCCAGATCCTGCGCCTGACGCGGGGATTGCGGACTGACGACCCGGCCTTCGACCGACAATAACCCACCATCGCGCTGATAAATGCCTGAAAGGATTTTCATCAGCGTGCTTTTCCCGGCGCCGTTCTCTCCCATCAGCGCGTGAACCTCGCCGGGCACCAGATCGAACTGCACGGATTTCAGCGCGTGCACGCCGGGGAAGTGTTTTTCAATCCCCGTCATTTCGACCAGTTTCGTCATTTCTCCTCCCATTTGTCCCTCAGTCCCCGTGTCGCATCCGGTTCACATCACCGCTCCGATCTGCCACGGAACAAACTCGACCCCTCCGAAGCCAAGCTGCTCGCTTTTCGTCTGTTCGCCCGATGCGACGCGGATCAGAATCTCGAACAGTTCCTCGCCCTTGGCTTCGATGCTGACGCCCTCGGTGACGATGTCGCCGCAGTTCAGGTCCATGTCGTCGGACATGCGGGCATACATTTCGGAATTGGTGGCCAGCTTGATGCAGGGTGTCGGCTGATAGCCGGAAACCGAGCCGCGCCCGGTGGTGAACACAATCAGGTTCGACCCTGACGCCACCTGACCTGTGACCGAGCAGGGATCAAACCCCGGACTGTCCATGAAAACAAACCCGTGTTTGTCGACGATCTGGCCAAACTCGTACACATCGCGCAGAGGCGCCGTACCGCCCTTGGCGACCGCACCCAGCGATTTTTCCAGAATCGTCGTCAGCCCGCCGCGCTTGTTGCCGGGGCTGGGGTTGTTGTCCATCTCGCCGCCGTTTCGTTCGGTGTAGTCCTCCCACCAGCGGATGCGGGCGATCAGCTTTTCTCCAACTTCGACGGTTTCGGCACGACGGGTCAAAAGATGTTCCGCACCGTAGATTTCGGACGTCTCCGACAGAATGGTCGTGCCACCGTGCCGAACCAGCAGGTCCGAGGCGTAGCCAAGCGCCGGGTTTGCCGTGATGCCGGAATACCCGTCTGAACCGCCGCATTGCATTCCGACGGTGATTGCACTGACGGGCGCGGGTTGCCGGGTCGCCTGATTGGCCAGTTCGGCAATTCCGCGCAGCTCTTCCAGGCCCCGCTCGATGGTTCGGCGCGTGCCGCCTTCGTTCTGGATCGTCATGTAGCGGAGCGCGCCATCGGGCCGGATCGGACGCCCCCCGACAAGATCGGACACCTGCATGACTTCGCAGCCCAGACCGATCAGAAGAATGCCACCAAAATTCGGGTGCTGCGCATAGCCTGCCAATGTGCGGAACAGGGCGGCATAGCCTTCGTTCTTGCCGGACATTCCGCAACCGGTGCCATGAACAATCGGCACAATGCCGTCGACGTTGGGGTAAGCATCCAGAAGGCCCGATTTCTCGGCCGCCTCGGAAATGAAACGCGCGACCGAGCCGGAACAGTTTACGGTGGTCAAAATGCCGATGTAATTACGCGTGCCCACTTTACCGTCCGCCCGGTGAAACCCCTGAAAGGTCCGGGTGCGATGTATTTCGGGCAATGGCACGCAGGCAGACGCATGCGCATAGTCCTGCTGATGCTCTCCCATCCCAAGGTTGTGGACATGGACATGCGCGCCCGGCGCAATATCTGACTTGGCCTGCCCGATGATCTGGCCATACCGGATGACATTCGCTCCTGCGGGGATATGCACCACGGCAATCTTGTGACCGCGCCCGATTGAACCCGGCAAAGGCGCAGGCACTCCTGTCGGGCAGTCGCCAGCCGAAAGATCCCGCAGCGCAATGACCACATTGTCATCCGGGTTCAGCCTGACGGTGTCCTGCGTCTTGCCCTGAAGGCCCTTGTTTTTCTGCTGTGCTTGCATTGTTTTCCCACTTGCCTGCACAAATTGCTAATGAGCGAACCCACACTTGTCAACTAACATGTTAGTATGCTAGATCGAAAATCATGAACCGACCTCAAGACATCGACGCAACCTTGCTGCCTGAAATTGCCGTGACAGAAGGCTCGCTGGCACACCGTGTTTATCTTGCGATCAAGCAGGCTATCCTGTCCTTGGATTTCCTGCCGGGCGCAAATCTGAAAAAGGCGCCTATCTGTGAGCGGCTTGGTGTCTCGCGTGCGCCCGTGGCCGAGGCGATTGCCCGGCTGGCGGCCGAAGGGCTGGTGGATGTGGTCCCGCAATCGGGGACGCGGGTATCCTATTTCTCGATGTCGGAAATCCGCGAGGGCGTCTTTCTGCGCGAAGCCCTTGAACTGGCTACCGTCGCCAAGGTCGCCCGCGATTTTACCGAAGACCAGCGCAAGCGCCTGAGTCGCAACATGCGGCTGCAGGAACTGCTGATCGAGGATGAGGACATCCCCGGGTTCTACCAGGCCGACGAGGAATTTCACGCCCTGCTGATGGCCCTTACCGGCTTTGTCCGGCTGCCGGATGTGGCGCAAACGGTTTCGCTGCAGGTCAGCCGTGCACGCATGCTGCTGTTGCCCACCCCGGGCCGCGTTGCGGAAACGCTGCAGGAACACCGCGCGATATTCGACGCGGTCCAGGACCGCAACGAACAAGCCGCACAGGAGGCGATGCGCCATCACCTGGGACAGTTGATGCCGCGCATCGAGGTTCTGGAACGCGAAAAGCCGCACCTGTTCAACATCAGCTCCCACCCAGAGCGAGAGGCAGGATGACCGTTTCTCAGACCGAACTCCTCAACAACCGAACTTCACGCCCTGTTCCTTTGACCCGCATGGGTTTCGGGGGCGCACCATTGGGAAACCTCTATCGCAAGGTGTCCGATGCCGACGCACAGGCCGCGTTGCATGCGGCCTTCGATGCCGGGATCCGCTTCTTTGACACCGCCCCGCAATACGGGCTGGGCCGGTCTGAACAGCGCTTCGGAGAGGCCATCCCGGTCTTTGGACGTGACAACATTCAGCTTTCCACAAAGATCGGGCGCCTTCTTGTGGACTGCGAACCGCACGAGGTCACACCCGAAGCTTTCGTGGATGTTCCCCGGAAACGAATCGTATTCGACTACACCTATGACGGTGTCATGCGATCCTACGAAGCCAGCCGCGAACGGATCGGTGTCGCCAATGCCGACATTCTCCTGGTGCATGATGTTTGCGTTTTCAGCCAGGGCAGTCAGGAAGCATCCGACGCGAAGGTCCGAGAGCTTTTTGACGGCGGCGGCTACCGCGCACTGACTGAATTGCGTGAGGCGGGCGAAATCGCCGCGATCGGCGCCGGGGTCAATGAATGGCAGGTGTGCGAGAAATTGCTGGGTCTGGGGGATTTCGACGGCTTCCTTCTGGCTGGACGATACACGCTGCTGGAACAGGAGGCGTTGGACAGCTTTCTGCCGCTCTGCGAAAAGCGCGATGTCGGCATCATTCTGGGCGGTCCCTACAACTCGGGCATTCTGGCGACCGGCGCGGTTCCCGGAGCAAAGTACAATTACGTGGATGCGCCACCGGACATCATGGACAAAGTGTGCAAAATCGAGGCCGTGTGTGACGCTCACGGCACCCCGTTGATTGCGGCCGCCCTGCAGTTCGTTCTTGGGCATCCATGTGTCAAAACTGTTGTACCCGGGGCGGTCAGTGCGGCCGAGGTGAATGCGAATGTCGCCTTGCTGGAGCGCAATATTCCCGCTTCGCTGTGGTCGGACCTGAAATCCGAAGGCCTGATCCGCGCGGATGCCCCCCTGCCATCGGAGACGGCCCATGCTGCGTAACATCGATCCACTGCTTTCCCCTGACCTACTACATGCCTTGCGATCCATGGGTCACGGGGATGACATCGTTATCGCTGACGCCAATTTTCCCGGCTCCAGCGTAGGCCCCGAATGCCTGAGGGCGGATGGATCCTCGGCCAGTGATATTCTTCGGGCCGTTCTCTCGGTCATGCCGCTGGATAATTTTGTCCCCGACCCCGCCCTGACCATGCAGGTGGTGGGAAACCCCGAGGCGATCCCCGAAGCGGTGGCCGACTTTCAATCCATCATTCACCAGACAGCCGACAACCCCGTCGAAATACAAAGCCTTGAGCGCTTGGCATTCTATGAACGCGCATCCCAAGCTTTCGCCATCGTCCAGACCGGCGAACGCAGGCTTTATGGCAACATCATCCTGAAAAAAGGCGTGATTGGATGAGAATTGATGCTCATCAGCATTTCTGGTCTCTGGATCGGGGTGATTACGGCTGGCTGACAGCCGAGATCGGGCCGATCTACAGGGATTTTCTGCCCGCCGATCTGCTGCCCCTGATTGAGCGAGCCGGAATCGATGGCACTGTTCTGGTTCAGGCTGCCCCGACCGTTGCCGAAACTGAGTTCATGCTGTCGTTGGCGGACAAAACTTCCTTTGTCAAAGGCGTCGTGGGCTGGGTTGACTTCGAAGCACCAGACGCCTCGCAGCAGATCGCAGCGCTGGCAGAAAACCCACTCCTCGTCGGTTTGCGCCCGATGATTCAGGACATCGAAGATCCTGAATGGATGCTGCGAGAATCTCTGCACCCGGCCTTTGCGGCGCTCATCGCTCACGAACTGACCTTTGATGCGCTGACCTTGCCCAAGCATCTTGGGCCGTTGCGCCGTTTGCTGGCCAGATACCCGCAGATGCGGGTTATTGTGGATCACGCATCAAAACCGGCAATCCGGGACGGTCAGCTATCTGACTGGGCCGATGACATTACCGCAATCGCCAGCAACAGCCATGCGTTTTGCAAGCTGTCCGGACTTGTGACCGAAGCGCAGCCCGACTGGGACATCGGCGACCTGCGCCCTGTCGTGGATCATCTGCTGAACGTGTTCGGACCCGAACGCCTGATCTGGGGCAGCGACTGGCCGGTTTGCACTCTTGCCAGCAGCTATGAACGTTGGGTCGAGGTTACCGACATACTGCTTTCGGGTCTGACCCCTGAAGAACGTTCGGCAATTCTGGGCGGCAATGCGCTGCGCGCCTACAGCCTGAGGGATTGAAATGAACCTGTCTGAATTTGACCGCGACGGAGTGTGGCTGGGTCGTGTCGAACGGGCCGGCATTGGACCGTGCGTTGTCACCTTGCGCGGCGAAAGCCTGATGGACATCACATCAAGAACCGCGCCCACGGTCCGGGATGTCCTCGAACGCGAAGATGCGGCGGAATATGTCCGCACTGCCGACGGTGAGGTGCTGGACCCTGCCCGCGATACATTTGCCTGGCTTGCCCCTTGTGATCTGCAGGCCGTCAAAGCCTGCGGCGTCACCTTTGCCGGCTCAATGGTCGAACGCGTGATCGAAGAAAAGGCCGGAGGCGACCCGGCCCGTGCCGACAGCATTCGCAACCGGATCGGTGTCCGCATCGGCAAGAAACTAGGCGATATCGTCCCCGGATCGGACGCAGCTGCAAAGGCAAAACAAGCCCTGATCGAAGAAGGTTTGTGGAGCCAGTACCTTGAGGTGGGCATCGGACCCGACGCCGAGATCTTTTCCAAGGCACAGGTCCTGTCGTCGGTGGGGTACGGAGCCGAGATTGGCCTGCACCCGGTTTCGGAATGGAACAACCCAGAACCCGAAATCGTGCTTGCCGTGAATTCGCAAGGCGTGATCATGGGTGCGACATTGGGCAATGACGTCAATCTGCGCGACGTCGAGGGGCGCTCGGCCTTGTTGCTGAGCAAGGCCAAGGACAACAATGCGTCCTGCGCGATCGGTCCGCTGATCCGGCTGTTCGATGACCATTATTCGCTGGACGATGTGCGACAGGCCGAACTGACACTGACTGTAAACGGTCCGGACGGTTTCAACCTGAACGGAAGCTCCTCCATGTCCCAGATCAGCCGCGATCCTGCAGATCTTGTTTGCCAGACGATCGGGCGGCATCACCAGTATCCGGACGGCCTGATGCTGTTCCTCGGGACCCTGTTCGCCCCGACGCAGGATCGGGAAACACCCGGAGGAGGGTTTACACACAAGCTGGGAGACGTTGTAACCATCGCCAGTGAAAAGCTGGGCACACTGACCAACACAGTGCGTCTGGCGACTGAGTGCCCCGAATGGCGTTTCGGGGCGTCCCATCTGATGCGAAACCTGGCCCGGCGCGGCCTGCTGTAAGAAAGAACCACAATATGCTCACCGGAAAACACCTGATCGCTGGCGAATGGATTGGCGCGGACACTGTCTTTGCTTCGCAGCCGACAGAAGGCCCCGCCCATGACTTTGCGGCAGGAACGGCATCTCACGTCGACGCCGCCGTCGACGCTGCCGAAGAGGCGTTTGCAACCTACGGCTGGTCCTCGCGCGCCGAACGGGCAGAGCTGTTACGCCGGGTCGCCGACGAAATCGATGCCCGGGGGGATGCAATCACCGAAATTGGCAGCCAGGAAACCGGCCTGCCCGCAGCCCGCCTGCAAGGAGAGCGCGGGCGGACAGTGGGACAGTTGCGCCTGTTCGCAGATTACATCCTTCAGGGTGATTATCTGGACACGCGCCATGACCCTGCTATGCCCGACCGCGCGCCCCTGCCGCGCCCGGACCTGCGGATGATACAGCGCCCTCTGGGTCCGGTTGCCGTATTCGGCGCCTCCAATTTCCCGCTGGCGTTTTCGGTTGCGGGCGGTGACACCGCCGCGGCGCTGGCCGCCGGATGCCCGGTTGTCGTCAAGGGGCACCCGGCACATCCCGGCACTGGCGAGATCGTCGCACAGGCCATCGACGCCGCCATCAAGGTTTGCGGGGTCCACCCGGGTGTCTTCTCGCTGGTTCAGGGTGACACACGTGAAGTCGGTGAACGGCTGGTTCGGCACCCATTGATCCGCGCAGTTGGCTTCACCGGCAGCCTGGCCGGGGGGCGGGCGCTGTTCGATCTGTGCGCGCAACGGGACGAGCCTATTCCGTTCTTCGGTGAACTCGGGTCGGTCAACCCGATGTTTATCCTGCCTCAGGCGGCAGCTGCCCGCGCCGCGGAGATCGGTGTGGGCTGGGCCGGTTCGCTCACCATGGGTGCAGGTCAGTTTTGCACAAATCCCGGCATCGCCGTGGTGATCGATGGCCCGGATGCCGACGCACTGGAAGCGGCCACAGCAGCTGCGCTGCAGGAGGTTGCTGCCCAAACTATGCTGACCGACGGAATCGCGAACGCATACCGGCAAGGGTCAGATCGCGTGGCGGCCTGCAACGGTGTTACCCGGATCCTGGGCAAAAGCTGTGAGACACGCTCGGCCAGACCCTGGCTGTTCAGTGTTTCCGGCAAAGACTGGCAATCGGACCATCGATTGCAGGAAGAGGTGTTTGGCCCGCTCGGCATCATCGTGCGCGTTCAGGATATCAGCGAAATGCGCGATATCGCCCGTACGATCGAAGGCCAGTTGACCTGCACCGTTCATATGGATGCGGGCGACGCGCAGGATGCCGGTTCGCTCCTGCCTCTGCTGGAGCGAAAAGCCGGGCGCATTCTGGCCAACGGGTTCCCCACCGGGGTCGAAGTTTGCGACGCGATGGTGCATGGCGGGCCCTACCCGGCCTCGACCAACTTCGGTGCAACTTCTGTGGGAACTCTTTCGATCCGGCGCTTCCTGCGTCCCGTTTGCTATCAGAATATCCCGGCCGAATTGCTGCCGGAACAGGGATGAGGTCCGGTATGCCGAACGAAGGAACACCAGCGCGACTGGCCGGGAAAACCGCCCTGGTCACAGCGGCAGGCCAAGGCATCGGCCGAGCGTCAGTCGAACTTTTTGCCGCCGAAGGGGCGCAGGTCATTGCATGCGACATCAACTCTGACGCGTTGGCCTCGCTTGATGGAACAGCGGGCGTGACCACGCTGCAACTGGATGTGACGGATGCCAATGCTGTGCAGGCCGCTGTCGCGGACTTGCCGGCACTGGGCGTGCTGTTCAATTGCGCGGGCTATGTTGCAAACGGGTCCATTCTGGAATGCGAGGACCGCGACTGGGATTTCAGTTTCGACCTGAACGTCAAGGCCATGTATCGGCTGACCCGGCTGATCTTGCCGAACATGCTGGAAAACGGCGGCGGCTCGATCATCAACATGTCGTCGGTTGCCTCGTCGATCAAGGGCGTGCCGAACCGCTTTGCCTATTGCGCCTCGAAAGCGGCCGTCATTGGTCTGACCAAATCGGTCGCGGCGGATTTCGTCACGCAAGGGGTTCGCTGCAACGCGATCTGTCCGGGGACTGTGGACAGCCCCTCTCTGCATGACCGGCTGCGCGAAACCGGCGACTATCAGAAGGCGATGACGGATTTCATCGCGCGCCAGCCCATGGGGCGCATCGGAACCGCCGAAGAGATCGCGGAACTCGCACTCTACCTGGCCAGCGACGCCAGCAAATACACCACCGGACAGCCCTTTGCCATCGATGGCGGCTGGACGATCTGAACGAATGAGGGAAACAGGATGAAACTTCTGCGCTTTGGGCCTGTCGGTCAGGAAAAACCGGGCCTTCTGGATGATACCGGAGTAATTCGGGACCTGTCGGGGGTTGTGGATGACATTGCCGGCGAAACGCTGGGCGATGAGAGCCTGCAAAAACTCCGCGCGCTGGACCCCGCTCAATTGCCGCAAGCCGATGCGAATACCCGGATCGGTGCATGTGTCGGGCAGGTCGGAAAGTTTATCTGCATTGGCCTGAACTATGCCGACCATGCTGACGAAAGCGGTATGGAACTGCCGCAGGAGCCAGTCGTCTTTTTCAAGGCAACCTCGGCCATCATGGGGCCGAATGACACCGTGGAAATCCCGCGCGGATCGGTCAAAACCGATTGGGAGGTCGAACTGGGCGTGGTTATCGGCAAAGCCGCAAAATACGTGTCAGAAGCCGAAGCGTTAGACCATGTGGCGGGCTATTGCGTGATCAACGACCTGTCTGAACGCGATTTCCAACTGCATCGCTCGGGCCAGTGGGTCAAGGGCAAGTCGGCGGATACGTTTGGTCCGATTGGCCCGTGGCTGGTGACGCGGGACGAGGTTTCGGACCCGCAAAACATGGCAATGTTTCTTGAGGTGAACGGGCATCGTTATCAGGACGGATCGACCCGGACGATGCATTTCGCCGTTGCGACAGTAGTTTCGTACCTTTCCCAGTTCATGTCCCTGCAGCCGGGCGATGTGATCGCCACCGGAACACCGCCGGGTGTCGGGATGGGTCAGACACCGCAGACCTATCTGAAGCCCGGTGACAAAATCGAACTGGGTATCGAAGGTCTGGGCGTGCAGAAACAGAACGTCGTTGCTGGCTGATCCGGGCAACCGTGAACTTGACCATGTCCGGGTGCGGCGCTAAGGCCCGGATATGGACAAGCAAAAGAAACCCTCTCGCCAGCAGGTCTATACGCTGCTGGTTCAGATCGGACGGAAAGAAGGTGACGGTCTGCCCGAGGGCGCGACCGGTGCCGCACTGATGTGTTTTGCCAGCGGCGTGGACGAGGCGGAAGCGGTACGGGAAACCGTGGCGATTCTGAAACAGGCCGATACTGCTCCGCTGGATGTTACCGGCTATGGCACACTGGCCGAGCGTGAGGCGCAGGGCCATGACATCGATTCTGACGAACGTGCTCTGATGCAACGGGCGCTGGATGAAAACGCGGTCATCGTCGCGCAGATGACGCCGTTTTTCGGGGAGCTGGAACAGTCCTAGTTCCGCGCCCCGAACCATTTGCGGTAGATTTCCGAATACGTGCCGTCTTCACGCAGGGACAGCAGCGCCTGGTTGACTTCTTCGACCAAAGGCGAGCCGGTCGGAAAGGCGATACCATAGGTTTCGCGCAGGAAAATTCCGCCTGTCACCGAGGCGATTTTCCGGCCTTCATGCGCAGCGTAATAGGACAGGATCGGTGCATCGAAGACGACCGCGTCCAATTCCTCTTTCTCGAAGGATGTCAGCATCTCTTCCAGTCCGGGATAGCCGGTAAACTCAATTTCGCGACGGTTCAGAAAGTTGGCCGCGGTCGAGCCCGAGATCGTGCCCACCTGCTTGCCATAGAGGTCGTTGACCGAGTTTACGCTGCCGGTGATCGCGTCCACTGTCATGACCGATGTAATCCGGGCCGTGAAAACGGACACGATGAACAGCGAAGAAACAACCAGAATGACCCCCAACAAACGGCCAAAAGGCGTCCGGGGCATGCGTTCTTCGAAGCCGCCATTGACCACGAGATTCAACGCCCACCAGAAAGACGGGAACCATGCCTCGTTCAGCTTGCGGTCAAAATAGGGTTGCGCACGTCGTTCGAAACTCCACATCAGCATCCCGCCGCCCAGCAGGATCGCAAAAGCCAGCCCGATCGCTATGAACAGTTCGCGCGACAACAGCGCCTGCAGCAGGGATGGCCGGCGCATTGCTTCGGACGGAACCATGATCTGCAAACCGGATTCGAAAATCGGCTGGCTGAAATCCATACTCGTTTCGCGTGACGCGGTGATCGAGATATTGGCGATCGCAAGATCGGCTGTCCCGTCCTGCACCGAATTCAGCATGTCCCCAAAGGCATCCAGCCGGTTGACCGAATACTCCCAGCCCAGCGCGCTGGACAGGGCTTCCAGCAAGTCCATGGAAAAACCGCTCTGGTCCCCGTCCTCGACATAGGAAAACGGGGGGCGTGTTACGGTCGAGACCGTAAGCGATTGCGCCTGGCTTTGCTGTGCAAGAACGGCGAAAGTCAGGCAGACCACTGCGAAGAATAGGCGTTTCATCGACAAGATACCTGTTTCGCGGCCCTCTAGCTTAGTTTTGGACCGGGCGGCAAGGTGATCGCGGGGTAAAGCGCCATGTTTTCCGGACGTCTCAACCAGACATGCGTGGGCAAAACAGGTGGAAAATTTGCGCCCTGGGGTTGGCAATCGGGCCAATTCGTTGAATCTGTGCACGAACCTGCCCAGCAATACAGACAAGAGGCCCGCGATGACAGACCCGGTACAATTGACGGCAGACCTGATCCGTTGCCCATCGGTCACACCCGAGGAAGGCGGCGCGCTGGTTCTGTTGCAGGAAGTCCTGTCGGACGCGGGCTTTGAATGCACCCGGGCGGATCGCGGCGGGATCAGCAATCTGTTTGCGCGCTGGGGCAGCAAGGGCCATGCGCGCAGCTTCGGCTTCAACGGGCATACCGACGTCGTTCCTGTAGGTGATGAGGCAGCATGGACCATGCCGCCCTTTGGGGCCGAAATACGCGACGGGGTCATGTATGGCCGGGGCGCCACGGACATGAAGTCGGGCGTCGCTGCGTTTGCAGCCGCAGCCATTGATTTTGTACGGGACACTCCGCCGGACGGAGCCATCATCCTGACCATCACCGGGGATGAGGAAGCCGATGCGCTGGACGGCACAACCGCATTGCTGGATTACATGGACGCTGCGGACGAACGTATGTCGGTCTGTCTGGTTGGCGAACCCACCTGCCCGAACCGCATGGGTGATATGATCAAGATCGGGCGGCGCGGCTCGATGACCGCATGGTTCACTGTCAGTGGGGTACAAGGCCATTCGGCCTATCCTCATCGCGCGAAGAACCCGGTGCCCGCCATCGCTCGGCTGATGGACCGGCTGGCCAGCCACCAGCTGGATCAGGGCTCGGACCATTTCGATGCGTCGACCCTTGCGGTCGTCACAATCGATACCGGAAATCCGGCCACGAACGTGATCCCCGCGCAATGTCGTGGGGCAGTGAACATCCGCTTCAACGACCTTCATTCCGGGCAAAGCCTGAGCGACTGGCTGCACGCCGAAGCGGACCGGGTTGCCGAAGAGTTTGGCGTCACAATCGATACCCGCATCAAAATCTCCGGCGAAAGCTTTCTGACGCCGCCGGGCCCCCTGTCGGATCTGGTTTCGCGCGCGATCGAAGCCGAAACCGGAATCGCTCCCGAGCTGTCCACAACCGGCGGCACATCGGATGCGCGCTTCGTCAAGAACCATTGCCCGGTGGTCGAATTCGGGCTTGTCGGGCGCACCATGCATCAGGTCGACGAATGCGTCGAAGTCGCGCAAATCGAACAGCTCAAGGCGATTTATACCCGCATTCTCGGGGATTACTTCGCCTGATCCATGCAACGCACTTTGATTATCATGATCAAGGAACCACGCCCGGGTCGGGTCAAGACGCGACTGGGTCGGGATATCGGCATGGTTGGTGCAGCGTGGTGGTTTCGGCATCAGGCAAGGGCTCTGATCCGGCGGCTGCGCGATCCTCGGTGGCAGATCATGCTGGCCGTTTCACCCGATCGGGAGGGTTTGGCCAGCCGGATCTGGCCCGCCGATTTGCCGCGCGTCGCGCAAGGGCAAGGCGATCTGGGCGTCCGCATGGCCCGGATGTTACGCAGCGCTCCGGACGGGCCCGTCTGCCTGATCGGTGCCGACATACCGGGTATTACCCGAAACCACATCGCAAGCGCCTTTCGCGCCCTGGGGGCGACGCAAATGGTATTTGGACCTGCGACAGATGGCGGGTACTGGCTGATTGGTGCGCAAGGCGTAGCGGCGCTGCCACCCGGATCGTTCAATAACGTGCGCTGGTCGACGGAACACGCGCTGGCGGACACACTCGCCTCGATCCCCGATCGCAGCTTCGTGCTGCTGGATTATCTGAACGACGTGGATACCGTCGCAGATCTGCAAACCTGATCCACACGACTGTTTTTTGGTCATGACGCGGTCGCATCCCCGTGCTAGGCCGAATTCATGACTCGCATCCCCACCAAGCAGGAGGTCCTGGACTGGATCTCGGCGAACCCCACCCTGACCTCGAAACGCGATATCGCCAAGGCCTTTGGCATCAAGGGCGCGGACCGAATTGACCTCAAGCGTATCCTCAAGGAGCTAGAGGCCGAGGGGCATCTGAAAAAGCGCAAGCGCAGCTATCGCGACCCCGACCGTCTGCCTCCCGTCAGTGTATTGCAGGTGAAGGCGCCGAACGCTGACGGCGATCTGTTTGCACGCCCGCTGGAATGGCATGGCGAAGGCGTTGAACCCATTGTCCTGATCATTGCCCGCGCCAGCGATCCGGCGCTGGGCGAAGGGGACCGCATCCTGGCCCGCCTGACGGTGGTGCATGAGGAAGACCACAATTACGAGGCGCGACTGATCCGCCGTATCGGAACCAACCCGCGCAAAATCGTCGGCATCTTCCGCAAAGGGGCCGAGGGCGGGCGGATCGTTCCCATCGACAAGACCGGCCAGACCGAATGGCTGGTTCAGGATGGCGCGGTGCTGGGCGCCAAAGACGGCGAACTGGTCGAGGCCGAGCAGGCCGGGCCAAAAAACCGCATGGGCCTGCCCCGTGCGCGGATCGTGGAACGGCTGGGTGATCCGTCTGCGCCCAAGGCCGTGTCGCTGATCGCCATCCATCAGCACGGCATCCCGGACGATTTTCCGGACAAGGTGATTGACGAGGCTGACAAGGCCAAACCCGTTGGCCTGAAAGGGCGCGAAGACCTGCGGGACATGCCGTTGCTGACCATCGACCCGTCGGACGCACGGGACCATGACGACGCCTGCTATGCGCATGCCGACGACGATCCCAAGAACCCTGGCGGCCATGTCATCTGGGTCGCGATTGCAGACGTGGCAGCTTATGTGCAGCCAGGTACGGCATTGGATCGCGAGGCACGCAAACGCGGCAATTCCAGTTACTTCCCCGACCGTGTGGTGCCGATGCTGCCGGATCGTTTGTCGGGTGATCTGTGTTCGCTGCACGAAGGCGTCCCGCGCGCCTGTATCGCCGTTCGAATGCAGATCGACGCGGATGGCAAAAAGATCGGCCACCGCTTCGTTCGGGCCCTGATGCGCTCTGCTGCTTCGCTGAATTACACCGAAGTGCAGGAGGCTATTGACGGTAATCCCAATGACCGTACCGGACCCCTGTTGGAACCGGTTCTGAAACCGCTCTATGCTGCGTATACCGCGCTGAAAAAGGCGCGCTCGGTACGGCAACCACTGGAACTTGACCTGCCCGAACGCAAGATTGTCCTCAGCGACACCGGCGAGGTGCTGAGCGTGGCCTTCCGCGAACGTCTGGACGCACACAGACTGATCGAAGAGTTCATGATCCTCGCCAATGTCGCGGCAGCTGAGACGCTGATCGCCAAGCGCCAGCCGCTATTGTTCCGGGTGCATGAAGAACCTGCCCCCGAAAAGCTGGAAAGCCTGCGCGAAACGGCTCAGGCCGCGGGCCTCAACCTGGCCAAGGGACAAGTGTTGCAGACACGCCACCTGAACGCGCTGCTAAACGCCGCTGCCGGAACCGAGGATGCGGAGCTGATCAACCTCACCACCCTCAGGTCGATGGCGCAGGCGTATTACAACCCCGAGAATTTCGGCCACTTCGGTTTGGCGTTGCGGAACTATGCGCATTTCACTTCGCCCATCCGTCGCTATTCCGACCTGATCGTGCATCGCGGGCTGATCTCGGCCCATGGCTGGGGCAAGGATGGGTTGACCGAGGATGACATCGATCGCCTGGAAGAGACCGCGACCCACATCTCGGACACCGAACGTCGTTCGATGATGGCGGAACGGGACACAACCGACCGCTATCTTGCCGCCTATCTCAGCGAGCGGGTGGGCAATGAGTTCACCGGTCGCATTAGCGGCATCGCCCGGTTCGGTGCCTTCGTGAAGATGGATGAAACCGGCGCGGACGGGCTGGTGCCGGTGCGCTCACTGGGTCGGGAGTTCTTCCATTTCGACCGCGAGGCCGGAACCCTGATGGGGTCGGACACCGGCCTGATCATCGCCATAGGTCAGCGTGTCACTGTTCGTCTGACTGAAGCGACGCCTGTGACCGGCGGGCTGGAGCTGGAGTTGTTGTCGATTGACGATCAGGCCTTGCCGCGCGAACGGGGGCCGGCAAAGCGGGCAACCCGGCGCAAGGCGGTCAGTACCAAGCGCAAGAAGGACAAGATCAAGCGCAAGGTCGAACGCAAACGCCGTCAGAGGTGATAAGTCAGCGCCCGCGCGATCAGCCAACCGTGACGGGTTTCGTCGATCTGGTCAATGTCATCGAACAACACGGCCCGATTGCCATCGATCCGGTCTTCACCGGGAAAGGCCGAGGTGAAATCGCCCATCAACCGGCTCTGGCAATGCACGAACAGGGCGAAGCTGGCGGACTTGTGGCTACCAAGCCGGACCGTTGATCCCTTGGGCGCCAGGTAGGCAGGCTGGCCCCAGCGCAACGCCTCAGCCAACGGCTGCGCGGCTTCCAAATCGCTTGCGGTCTCAAAGACCAGCTCTCGCAGGATCAGGGCACCCTTTCGAGTGCCCTGGGGCAGTTCCTCGAAAGCCTGTGCCACTGCCGGGTTCTCAAAGGGTCTCATACCAATGGGATCGCCTGTTCCATGCGGTCAATATAGCTGTTCAGCAGTTTATCCTGTTTGATCCGCCGCGTCAGCGGAGTGTCCGACGGTGTCGCCCGCATCGCCGCGAGAATTGGACCAACACTCATATCCGCCGATGTCGGGTGTTCCGCCAGCAGGAACGGAGATTGCCAAAGAAATGCGGCGATGGATTCCAGATCCCGCTCGATTCGTTCCATCCGTTCAGCAACCGAAAATCGGCCAACCCCCTGCGCCTGCAATCCTTTCAGAACGGATTTTCGGATGGCATTGGAAACCGGCTTTCGGATCAAAGCCGGTACAGAGGTAAAGAACGTGTTTCGCAGGATCGGCCAGACCTCGTCATTGCCCCAGCGGTCCAGAACGATCTGAAAATACAAGTGCTCTTCAGCCATTCGCACCAAAGCACGCGATTGCGCCTTTTGAATGTCGCTCAGGCCCCGGTCGAATTCGGCGCCCTGCGCCTCCAGCCAGTCCCGGATCAGGTCACTGTCCGGCACCAACCGGTCGGGTGTGCGCAACACCGGAAGCTTGTGGTGCGGCATCTTTCGGGGATCCAACAGATCCGACCGCTGCCACGACTGGCCGGAGTGCTGGAGCATGAGAGCCGTTTTCACGCAAAAAGGGCTGGCGCTGTATTGGCCAAAGGCGGATGGGAAGGTCAGAAGGGTCAGCATCAAAATCGCTCCTAAATGGGATGGTCGATGCATAACCTCGACTGATGACAGAAACTGACATCAGGTTTAGGCTAAGTTGCATCATGACCCGAACCACCCGACTGTTCCAACTGATGCAGGCCCTGCGCTCGGGCCCGTCTCCCAGAACGTCCTCACAACTGGCGCAGGATCTTGGTGTCTCGGCCCGCACGGTTCACCGCGACATAGACACATTGCGCGGCCTTGGCGCAGTCATCGACGGAGAGGCCGGTTTTGGGTTCACCCTGATCGAAGACGCGACCTTGCCCCCGCTTGGTTTTACCGATGATGAACTTGAAGCCCTTGTTCTTGGCCTGCGCGAAGTGCAGCAGATCGGGGACCCTGCCCTGTCCGACGCAGCCAGCGCGGCGCTGCGCAAATTGCAGGGCCGCCTGCCACAGCGTCAGTCCCACAGGCTAAGCCATGCGGTGCTGACGGCAACACGTTTTGACCGCCCGGCCACGCCCACGATTCATGTCCCTGATCTGCGGCAGGCCACGTGGGATGAACGCACGGTCGAGTTCGCCTATACCGATGCAAAAGGCGATGCCACCACGCGGCGCGTCAATCCGCTGAGCATCGTCTATATGGATCGGGCCAGTATTCTGCTGAGCTGGTGCCACCTGCGCCGGGATTTCCGGTTTTTCCGTCTGGACCGGATGCAGGACATGACGATTTCGGATGAAAGCTTTCGCCCCAATCGCGTTCCCTTGCTGCGGAAAGCACTGGCCCGAATCCGAGAAGATCGCGAGGCGCATAGCCGGGAAAACCAGAACGGCGAGTCCTAACAGCCACTTAAGCAACGCGCGGTCACCAAACGGGAAATTAACCACGGATTTGTACCCCATTCGTTCCTGCACAGGACGACGAGGGGAGCAAGTCATGTTGCGTTATGTATATGCTGACGAACTGCATAAATTTCCAAAACTTGCCAAGGGGATGTTTCTGGACCGCGCCGATCAGTTCAAGACCCGGCTGGGGTGGGATGTTGATGTCGACGAAAACGGCGAAGAACGGGATCGGTATGACGATCTGAACCCGCTTTATGTCATCTGGGAAGAACCCGATGGCAGCCATGGCGGTTCGATGCGGATACTGCCGACAACCGGCCCGGTCATGGTAAACGATGTCTTTGGTCATCTGACGGGCGGCAGTCCTATCCGCAGCCCGCTGATCTGGTAGGTTACGCGGTTCTGCCTGTCGCGCAATGCCAGCCCGCACACGGCAGGTGTCATAATGCTGAGCGGTGGCGAAGTGATGGAAGGATTTGGCCTGACCCATATTGCCGGTGTCTTCGACGCAAGGATGATCCGGATCTACCGTCTGATAGGGTCTTCGCCGGTGGTGCTGGGGTCGCAGGGCAAGGGCCGGGATCAGATCTCGGTCGGGCTCTGGCCCTATTCAGCCGAGGACTGCAGCCGGGTGGCTGAACGGGCGGGGGTTTCCCGAGACCTGTCCCGGCTGTGGTTTCGTGCAGCGTTCGGGGGCAGTGCGCAACATCGGTTCGCGCTTTCGGCCTGAATTCGGGAAAAGCGGACTCCGCGTCTGGTGATGACTGACGCGGCCCTGTAGGGTCGCGCCATGTCCTTGCCTCTTGTCACCTTTTCCGATGATCAGGCCGCCGCCTATGACAGCATTTCCGAGATGCTGAAATCGGCGGGCGTCGACCTTGACGATGACGCGCTGCTCAGGCCGCCCGGAGGTGGAAAGACAGAAACGATGGCCGTGATCGGCAAGGCCGGGTCAGGCAAAACCTTGCTGTTGGCTGAATTGTTCAAGGCGCTGGCCGAAACCGGTGTTCAGATCGTGTCCGGCGATTTTGAAAGCCGTAAGTCAAAGGACAAGCGCAGCCTTGCCATTCTGGCCCCGACCAACAAGGCGGCCAGCGTTCTGCGCCTGCGCGGGGTTCCCGCAACAACCATCCACCGCATCCTTTACACGCCTGTATACGACCCGGAATATGAGCGTATTGCCGAATGGCTCGCAGGCAATGACGAACGCCCTGAAATCGAGGGGCTGACGGATGAGGCGCTGGATCGGGCAGCGGCATTCTATGCCAACAACAAATCCATCCCCGGGGCGCTAGCCGCTGCCGGGCTCCGGGGTTCGGATTTCATTACCGGGTGGAAACGCCGGGACGAACCGCTCGATATCGGGTTTGTGGACGAAGCCTCGATGCTGGATGACCGGCAGTTCGAGGACCTGAAAGAGATTTTTCCAACCTTGCTGCTGTTCGGAGATCCGGCCCAGCTTGCGCCTGTGAACCAGTCCGGCAGCATGGTATTCGAAGCTCTGCCCGAGCCTCGGAAGCTGACACTGCACCGGGTCCACCGGCAGGATGCGGATAACCCGATTCTGGATCTTGCCCATGCCTTGGCGGACCCGGCAATGGGGTTCGAGGATTTCGAAAGGCTGGTCGAGCAGACCGCCCGGCAGGATGACCGCGTCGTCTGGGGGCAGCGGGTCGAGGTTGACCTGATGGCGCGCAGCCCGGTTCTGGTCTGGCGCAACGCCACGCGCATTCGCCTGATCAACGCCTTCCGGCATGTTCACGGCGCCCCCGACACCGAGTTGCTGGAGGGTGAACCCCTGATCTGCGACGGTCTGGAACTGCCGCTGAAACACCGCAAGAAGCGGCTGGATCTGGAAGCGCGCGGCCTGATCAAGGGCGCACAGGTCATCTATCTGGGCCCCGGGCGCAAACCAGGTTTTTCGCGTCTGCATGTGATGGGGGCTGAAGACCCGCAGGTCAGCGCCGCCTCAATCGTTAAGATCGAGAAACCGGACGAGGAAGAGCCGTTTATCCCCTATGCCGCCCGCATGGGGGCGACTTTCCTGCATGGTGCTGCCGTGACGATTCACAAGGCGCAGGGATCGCAATGGGACACGGTGCAGGTTTTTGCGCCCGATATCTACGCTGCCGCCAGAATGGGCCGTACCGAGGCGGGACAACCCCTGTGGAAACGTCTGGCTTATGTGGCCATAACCCGCGCGCAGGAAAGGCTGATCTGGGTCGTGCGCAACCGCCTGTCCAAACCGACTCATCCGCTGCGCGTTGATGACCTGCGCACAGCCCCCACGGCTTCTCTGGTTCTGGAGGCTGAAGACACATGAAGACAATCATCGTAACCGGCGCAAGTTACGGTATCGGCCGGGCAACCGCCGAGTTGTTTCTGAAGGAAGGCTGGCGCGTCGGCCTTCTGGCGCGCAGTGCCGATGTTCTGACGGCAATGTCAGAGGCTTACGAAAACGCCGTCCCCTTGGTTGCCGATGTAACGAACGCGGACGCAGTCGTCGCCGCCTTCGATGCTTTCACCAAACAGGCTGGCCGTCTGGACGTGCTGTTCAACAACGCGGGCATCTTCGCGCCTGGCGGAACCATTGACGAGATCGCGCTGGACGACTGGTACAACTCGGTCAACGTGAACCTCAACGGGATGTTCCTGTGTGCCCGGGCGGCCTTTGGCATCATGCGCCATCAGTCGCCGCAAGGCGGGCGTATCATCAACAACGGTTCGATAGCGGCCCATGTCCCGCGTCCCAACTCGGTCCACTACTCGGCGACGAAGCATGCGATCACCGGATTGACCCGCAGCCTGTCATTGGACGGGCGGAGCTTTGGAATTGCCTGCGGCCAGATCGACATCGGCAACGCGCGCACGCAAATAGTGCAGGGCCTGGTCGACGCGGCGATGGCAGAAGGCACGACCCCGGACCCGACTATGTCTGTCGAGGATGCGGCACGCTCTGTGTTGCATATGGCTTCGCTGCCGCCCGAGGCAAATGTTCAGTTCATGACGGTGATGGCCACCACGATGCCTTACATCGGCCGGGGCTAAAGGTTTACTTCTCGCGCAGCAATCTGAACGCGGTCGAGGCGCCCCACCCGGCCGAGATCGCGATGACAAGCGACATCAGACCGTACCAGACCGGCTGTTGGCGGGACATGTTGAACAGAAACCGTTCAAGTCCAACCTTGCGCACGTCGATCACCGTCTCGAATTGGGAAACAACCTCTCCGCCGCGTGTCAGCAGAATGCGCGCGACATAGTCGCCCTCGGTCAAGTCTGCAGGCATGTCGATCGAGGTTCTGAACAGGGTCTGCTCATCCACAGCCACGGTGTTTTCTCGGATCGAGTAAAGTCCCTCATGCTCGCGAATTCGAACAACTGCATCCGCAAAGTCCTGCGCGCCGCGAATATGCATCGCGGCACCCACCGACCGGATGGCACGTTCGATCGAAACCCGGTGGCGCAGATCTTCTACGTCCGACAGGATGGAATTCAGCGGTGAACTGGTTGCAACGGCATAAAAGCTGGGTGCCAGATCGACCAACACGCTGTCGGTGTTCACCCAGATACCCAGCCGCTTCTCTTTTCTTCGCACCGTTACAGGGCTGGATGGCCCGGCAACCGCAACGATCACTTCCAGCGGCGGGCCCGGCGGGATCGGCGCTTCGCGCTTGACCGCCCCGAAAATCAGAATTTCGGAACCGTCAAAGTTTGCTGTGATTGCAACCCGGTCCTGGCTCAGACCCAGAACAACCTGCTCATCCTCGGCCTGCGCGGGCAGACCGACAAGGCACAGAACGGCGATCAAACAACGCAGCATGATCAGTGTCCTCCCGCATCGCCCAGCGAATACAACTCGTTGGGTTGAAGCAACAAATCCAGTGCGAGTTTTCCGCATACGGCAAGCACCAGGGCCGCCAGCAGAACACGCAACTGCTCGGCCGGCATGCGCGATCCGATAACCGTGCCGATCTGCGCCCCGATAACGCCACCAACCAGCAGAAGCACCGCCAGGACCACATCAACAGTGTAGTTCGTGGTGGCATGCAGCATTGTTGTAAACGCCGTCACGAAAATGATCTGAAACAGCGATGTTCCCACAACGACCTTGGTCGGCATGCCCAGCAGGTAGATCATCGCAGGCACCATGATGAACCCGCCGCCCACGCCCATGATGGCGGACAGCACGCCGACGCACAGCCCGACCAATGCTGGTGGAATGACCGAAATATACAGGCCCGAAGTCCGAAAGCGCATCTTGAGCGGCATGGCGTGAACCCAGCCGCGCTGACGTCGCTTGGGGGGCGAACCTCCGGCCTTTTTTGACTTGCGAAGCGCGTTGAGGCTTTCGATGAACATCAGGCTACCGACGACACCCAGAAACACGACGTAACACAGGGTAACCAGCAAATCGACCTGACCCAGGCTTTTGAGGTAGTTGAACACCACAACGCCCAGCGCCGCGCCGATCAGACCTCCGGTCAGCAACACGGTGCCCATTCGAAAGTCCACGGTCCTTCGCCGGAAATGCGCCAACACGCCAGAGAACGACGACGCCACGATCTGGTTGGCCTCGGTCGCAACCGCCACAGCGGGAGGGATGCCGATGAAGAACAGCAGCGGGGTCATAAGGAACCCGCCGCCAACTCCGAACATGCCGGAAAGAATGCCCACCATTCCGCCCAGACCCAACAGCAGAAAGGCGTTCACGGATACTTCGGCGATTGGAAGGTAAATCTGCATGATGTTCTCTAAACGGGCTGGGTGTGTTCGTGTAATGTGACAAAGCCCGTCTTATTGCAATGGGTCTGGCCGCAAGTGCGACGCACCGGCACGGTCTTGGCAGTGTTCTGGGCGAACAATCTCTGTTTATGACCCACCAGCGGCAAAGACAGACCGACCCGCACAACAATCCCGGAGCCAGAGTCCGAGGAATCGGAAAGCGAAAAAAGCCTGTCTGCAGACCGGGTTATGAAAGGGGGCGTTTGCATACCCCTTTAGAGCGGGTGCGACATGCAAAATCAACTCTGCATGCCGCTCTGCAGCGAACAGGACTGAGATACTAGTCCGAACTGGACCTATCAGCGTTCCTTCACATAGGGTTCGCCCCCGGCGCGTGGCGGCACGGCCTTGCCCACGAACCCGGCAAGGATCACCACGGTCAGGATATAGGGCAACGCGTCCATGACTTGCACCGGTATGACAACCCCACCCAGATCGATGTTCTGGAATCGCAGGGCGATGGCCTGAAGCAGACCGAACAGAAGGCAGGCCCCCATCGCGTGCCAGGGTCTCCATTTCGCAAAGATCAGGGCCGCCAGCGCGATAAAGCCACGCCCGGCTGTCATGTCCTTGACGAACCCGGCCTGAAGCGCGGTGGCCAGATAGGCACCGGCGATCCCGCAAAGCAGGCCGCAGATGGCAACAGCGGCATAGCGAAGCCCCACAACGGAAACACCGGCCGTATCCACCGCGGCAGGGTTTTCACCCACGGCGCGCAGTCGCAAGCCAAACCGGGTGCGGAACAGGATCCACCAAGTGGCAGGCACCATCAGAAAGGCGACGTAGACGAGAATCGAATGGCCAGACAGCAACTCGGAATAAATCGGGCCAATGAACGGAACACCGCTTAATGCTTCCGCAAAGGGAAATTCGATCGGTCCAAACCGTCCGCCACCGATCAGTGAAGGTGTTCGACCCCCCTGCTGGAACCAGCTTTGCGCCACAAGAACGGTCATCCCCGCCGCCAGAAAATTGATCGCCACGCCCGAGATCAACTGATTGCCCCGGAATGTGATCGACGCAACGCCGTGCAGGGCGGACAAAACCAAAGATGCGGCAACACCTGCCAACAAGCCCAGCCAGACCGACCCGGTCACGGCTGCCACGGCGGCGGAAAAGAAAGCCGCCATCAGCATCTTGCCTTCTAGTCCGATGTCAAAGACGCCCGCCCGTTCGGAATAGAGCCCGGCCAGACAGGCCAGCAGCAGCGGTGTTGCAAGGCGGATGGTTGAGTCCAGGACCTGGATGATGATCAGGAATGTGTCCATCACTCAGCTCCTTTCCGCATACCCAGGAACAGTTTTTCAAGCGGCATGCGAACCATGTTGTCCAGCGCGCCGGTGAACAGGATCACCAGCGCCTGAATCACCACGATCAGCTCGCGCGGAATACTGGTCCAGAACGCCAACTCGGCCCCGCCCTGATACAGGAAGCCAAAAAGAATCGCTGCCAGAAACACCCCGAACGGATGAGAGCGCCCCATGAGCGCCACCGCGATACCGATGAAACCCGCGCCCTCGGTCGAGTTCAGAACCAGCCGCTCCGCCTCGCCCATGACGTTGTTGATGGCCATAAGGCCAGCCAGCGCGCCCGAGATCAGCATGGCGATGATGGTAATGCGCACGGGTGAGATGCCTGCGTAGACGGCCCCGGTTTCCGAATGACCATAGGCCCGGATTTCATAGCCAAGCCGGGTGCGCCAGATCAGCGCCCAAACCACGAAACAGGCCAGAACCGCGACAAAGAAGGTGATATTGGCCGGGGCACCTTTGAACAGAACGTTTTCGGCCGTCGAGAACATGGACTGGAACGTAGGCAGATGAACGGCTTCGGGGAACCGGGCGGTCGCCGGATCCTGCGCCCCCGGGGGGCGCATCACATTGACCAGAACATAGTTCAGAACCGCCGCTGCGATAAAATTGAACATGATCGTGGTAATCACGATATGGCTGCCGCGCTTGGCCTGCAGATAGGCCGGGATCGCAGCCCATGCCGCACCGAAAACCATTGACGCGGCGCAGGCGGCCAGAAGGGCAATGCTCCAGTGTGGCCAGGGGACATAGAGGCAGACGATGGCAACCCCAAGGCCGCCCAGCATGGCCTGTCCTTCGCCGCCGATGTTGAACATGCGCGCATGAAAGGCGACGGCCACCGCCAGCCCCGTGAACATGAAGTTCGTCGCGTAATACAGGGTGTAACCCCAGCCATAGGTCGACCCAAGCGCGCCGGAAACCATGAGCTTCACGGCCTCGACTGGGTTTTCACCGATGGCCAGGATGACCAGTGCCGAGAGGATTGCGGCCAATATCAGACTGATCAGCGGGATCAGGACGACATCGGCCCATTTGGGCATTTTTTCCATACTACGCGGCCTCTCCCGCCACACCGGCCATCAACAGGCCCAGTTCTTTTTCATCTGTCTCATGGGGCAGACGTTCGCCCATGATATGTCCGTCAAACATCACCGCAATCCGGTCGGACAACGAGAAGATCTCTTCCAGCTCGACCGAGACCAGCAGGATTGCCTTGCCCTGATCACGCAGCGCGACGATCTGTTTGTGAATGAACTCGATCGCACCAATGTCCACACCGCGTGTGGGCTGGCCGACCAGCAGCAGGTCGGGGTTGCGCTCGATCTCGCGGGCAACGACGATTTTCTGCTGGTTTCCGCCCGAGAAGCTTTTGGCTGTCAGCCACGGGTTGGGCGGGCGGACGTCGAATTTCTCGATCTTGGCCTCGGTATCGGCCCGAAGGGCAGCGTTGTCCATGAAAATGCCGCGCTTGTAGGCAGGGTCACGGTGATAGCCGAAGGCGACGTTTTCCCAGGCGTGGAAATTCATGATCAGACCTTCGCGCTGCCGGTCTTCGGGGACATGCGCGATGTGCTGATCGCGGCGCGCGCGCCCGTCCGAACCCGGCCCGCTCAGCGCCAGTGGGGTGCCGTTAAGTTTGATGGACCCCTGCCCCGGTCGCATTCCGCCCAGAACCTCCAGCAATTCGGACTGACCATTGCCAGCAACACCAGCGATGCCGACGATCTCACCGGCACGGATCGTCAGATCAATACCTTTTACGCGCTCGACACCCGCCTGATCGCTCACCCGCAGATTCTCGATCTCCAGCACCGGTTTGCCTGGCTGGGCGGGCACTTTATCGACTTGCAGCAGGACCTTCCGTCCAACCATCAGCTCGGCCAGTTCCTCGGGGCTGGTGTCGGCAGTCTTGACCGTCGCAGTCATCTGCCCGCGGCGCATGACCGAGACCGTATCGGTGTTCTCCATGATCTCACGCAGCTTGTGCGTGATCACGATGATGGTCTTCCCCTCGGCCCGCAGACGGTCAAGGATGCGGAACAGCTGATCAGCCTCGGCCGGGGTCAGAACGCCGGTCGGCTCGTCCAGAATCAAAATCTCGGCCTTGCGATACAGGGCTTTCAGGATTTCGACACGCTGTTGCATGCCCACGCCGATCTCGTCGATGCGTTTGTCCGGATCCACGAACAGTTCGTATTCTTCTTCCAGCGCTTTCAGTTCCTTGCGCGCCTTGGACAAAGACGGGGCCAGCAGCCCGCCGTCTTCAGCGCCCAGAACAATGTTCTCCAGAACGGTGAAATTCTCGACCAGTTTGAAGTGCTGGAACACCATCCCGATCCCCGAGGCAATCGCGGCCTGGCTGTCAGGGATTTCGGTCTTTGTCCCGTTGATCCAGATCTCGCCTTTGTCGGCTTTGTAAAACCCGTATAGGATGCTCATCAGCGTGGATTTGCCCGCACCGTTTTCACCGATTATCCCGTGGATCGTGCCGGGGGCGACGCTGATGGAAATGTCTTTGTTGGCCTGAACCGGCCCAAAGGCTTTGGAAATCCCTTTGAGCTCAATGGCGGGGACGGTCATGTCTTGCCCTCAATTGCCGAAGGGCCGCGTAGTCAAACAGCGGCAGAGTGAGTTGGGACGGGAGATAAAATCCCCCGTCCCATGCGATATCAGAACTGCAGTGCCGGGCAGCTGTCGTTCTCGTAGTAGCTGACAACAGAGATGTCCCCGTCGATGATGCCACGACGTGCAGCTTCTACGGCATCAGCCATCTGGGGGTGTACCAGTTCGCGGTTGTTATCGTCGATTGCGACACCAACTCCGTCTTCGGCCAGACCCATGGCGAATACGCCGGTTTCAAGGTCTTCACCCGCTTTCATCGCTTCATAAACAGCAACGTCCACACGTTTCAGCATCGATGTCAGGACCTTGCCCGGGTGCAGGTGGTTCTGATTGCTGTCCACACCGATCGACAGGATACCTTCGTCTGCCGCAGTTTGCAGAACGCCAACACCGGTGCCGCCGGCGGCCGCATAGATCACATCAGCGCCCTGGCTGATCTGGGCTTTGGTCAGTTCCGAACCCTTTACAGGGTCGTTCCAGGCGGCCGGGGTGGTGCCGGTCATGTTGGCTACCACGTTGATGTCCGGGTTCACAGCCTTGGCGCCCTGTGCATAGCCGCAACCGAAGTGGCGGATCAGCGGAATGTCCATGCCGCCGATAAAGCCGACGGTGCCGGACTTGGACGCCATCGCGGCCATCATGCCGACCAGATACGAGCCTTCATGCTCGGCAAAGCCGATCTGACGGATGTTCGGCGCGTCCAGCCAGGTTACGTCAACCGCGACGAACTTGGTGTCCGGATAGTCGCCTGCAACAGCAGACAGCGGATCGGCCATTGCAAAACCCATGGTGATGATCGGGTTGGCGCCGGCTTCCGCAAAGCGGCGCAGGGCCTGCTCGCGCTGGGCTTCGGACTGAAGCTCGATCTCGCGGTAGGTACCGCCGGTCTGATTGGCCCAACGTGACGCGCCGTTATGGGCCGCTTCGTTGAACGATTTGTCGAACTTGCCACCCAGGTCAAAGATCAGGGCCGGTTCTGCAATTGCGGCACCCGCTGTCATCGCGACTGCGGCTGCGGCACCCATCAAGGATTTCATCAGGGTCATTGGTTACTCCCGTTTTGTTTTTTTGTCGGCTGGAGCCAAGATAGCCCCCTTTACCCACTCAGAGCGAGCATAACTGTTGTGATGGCGGGAATTAAGGCCGTTTGCAACAGCCATGGTCAACCACTATTTTGACCAATCGGTAAAAAACTTGCCTGCCTTCAGATCAGACTGCATTCCATTTGGATTGCATCGAGCTTCTGATTGTTTTCATGAAGGTAATACCCCTTACGCAGGCCGCAGACCTTGTAACCACAGCTCTGATAAAGGGAAATTGCCGGCAAATTGTCGGCCGCTACGTCCAGAAAAGTATGAGTGGCACCCAGTTTTTTTGCCTTGTTGTGCCAGTCTTTCATGCATTGCCTTGCAAGCCCCTGCCTTTGACAGGCCGGGTGAGTTGCAATCGTCAAAAGCTCCGCCTGATCAGCAATAACCTGAATGACGGCAAATGATCGTTCATTTCCAACAACATGCGTGAATCTGTTTTCCAGAAGATCGCAAAACTCCTGGGCGCTCCACGGGCGGGCCCGGGTAAAGGCCGCGGCATGCGTCTTTGCAAGTTCCTGCGGTTTCATTCGTCCAGCAACACCGGAGGCAGATCTTTCGACGGGGCCGCATCGGCCGCACGGATATAGAGCGGCGCTGGTGCCTCTGATACAGACTGCCAGCGACGTGACGTAATCCGGGCAATCGCGCGGGATTGCAAATCCGCGTTGTCGTTCAGAACCAGGGCTCCAAACGTCTCTGCCGTCTCTTGGCCAATCAGTTCCGGGTCAGAATCATGCAAGGAAACATAAACCTGCTCTCGCGGCGCGCGAATCGCAGGGATGCTGCCCTGAGGCGCAAATTCGGCCAGAGCATCGAATCCCGTCACGCCGACAGCCGGAATTCCCAGGCCCAGCGCCAAACCGCGCGCGGCAGAAACCGAGATTCGGATTCCGGTGAAATTGCCCGGACCTATGCCAACGCCGATCGCATCCAAATCCGCCCAAGTACACCCGCCCAGGGCCAGAACCTCGTGCAGCAGCGGCATCAGGCGTTCCGCCTGGCCGCGCGTCATGGGTTCAGCGCAGGAGGTCACGATTTCGCCGTCCCGCAACAAAGCGGCCGCGCAATGCGCGGCCGATGTGTCGAATGCCAGTATGGTCGGATCAGACGGCAACCGGGCGCACCTCGGTCACTTCGGGGATGTAGTGACGCAGCAGGTTCTCGATCCCCATTTTCAGGGTAAGTGTCGACGATGGGCAGCCCGCACAGGCGCCTTGCATATGCAGATATACGACCCCACGGTCAAAGCCGTGAAAGGTGATGTCCCCACCATCCTGCGCCACGGCCGGACGCACGCGGCTGTCCAGCAGGTCTTTGATCTGATTGACGATTTCCGCGTCCTCGCCGGTATGTTCGGCGTGCCCCGAGGCGGTTGCGGCGTCCGCGCCCATAACCGGCTGACCGGACTGGTAATGCTCCATCACCGCGCCCAGAATTGCGGGCTTGATGTGATCCCACTGCACGTCGTCAGACTTCGTGACTGTTACAAAATCATTGCCGAAGAAAACTCCGGTAACGCCGTTCACCTCAAAGATCCGCTTGGCCAAGGGTGACTTCTCGGCAGCTTCGGCCGTCGGGAAGTCTGCCGTACCCGCTTCCAGAACGGTTTGGCCGGGCAGGAATTTCAATGTTGCAGGGTTGGGCGTCGATTCGGTTTGAATGAACATGGCGCGGCTCCGGTTGGGTTGTACCTGATATGCGGGCAGGCGCCGTGGAAGTCAAGATTTGGAACGATTCTAAATCGTACTGGCAAAATCGACCGCATCCTCCAGCCGGTCATCCCCCCAGAACAGCTCGTCGCCTGCTACAAAACTGGGCGCCCCGAACAGGTCCAGGGCCTGAGCGCGCTTGGACTGCTCGAACAAAGCTTCCTTGATAGCCGGATCCTTTGATCGCGCAATCATATCGCTGCGCAACCCGGCAACGACAAGACAATCAGCCAGCACGCTTTCGTCCGAGATTGTGCGCCCGTCGGCAAATTCTGCTTGGTACACAGCGCGCACAAATGCCGCTTTTTGGTCCTGATCCTCGATGGCCAGAACCAGCCGGGCGGCCAGAACTCCGTTTTGGGGAAAAGGGTTCGGATGCACGAAAGCCAACCCGCGCTTTTTGCACAGACGCTCCATGTCACGCCACATATAGCGCCCTTTGGCGGGATAGATATTGAACGGAGAATTGTCCCATCCCTGCGCGGCGAAAATCGGGCCCAGAAGAAAGGGCTGCCAATCCACGGCAACCCCTTTTTGCGCCGCCACCTGTTCAACCCGCATCGCACTGAGATAGGAATAGGTCGAAGCAAATTCGAACCAGAATTGGATACGGCGGGTCATGTTGGGGCCTCAGGTAATAGCTTCCAGCTTTTCCTTGCTCAGATCCCCGGGCACGATGGTGATCGGGATCGGAAGACTGCCGGAATTGCGTGTCAGTTGCGTCACCAGCGGACCGGGCCCTTTCTTTTCGACGCCCGCACCCAGAACAAGTACCCCGATTTCAGGGTCCGACTGGACATGTTCAATGATCTGCGGCACCGGATCGCCTTCGCGGATGGCCAGTTCGGGTTCGATACCCTGCTTGTCGCGCATCCATTTCGCAAACACCTCGAAATGTGCGTGAATGCGCTCGCGCGCTTCTTCCCGCATTACTTCCGCCACACCGATCCAGTGGTTGAACTCATCCGGAGGGATGACCGACAGAACCGTTACCCCTCCGCCGGTATGCGCCGCACGCATTGCCGCGAAACGCATGGCATTCAGGCATTCGCGGCTGTCGTCAAGTATGACCAGGAACTTACGCATTTGTATCCTCTTTTGTTTCCGGGATCATGCCCGACAGTGGGGATACTGGCAACTCGGAAGCGCGCCGCATTGACGTGTTAGCGGTTGCTGGCGGCCCAGTCCCAATACAACTCACGGGCGCGGCGGGAAATCGGGCCGACCTGATACCGGGTATCTTCCAGTGCCGTTACCGGTGTGACCTTGTTCATGTTCCCGGTCATGAACACTTCGTCAGCGTTGTGGAAGTCATCAAAGCTCAGGATGGCTTCGTGCACAGTGACGCCGTCCGCCCTCAGGTTCTTGATATGACGGGCGCGCGTGATCCCGGCCAAAAAGGTTCCGTTCGGGGTGGGTGTGAACACCTCGCCGTCGCGAACCATGAAAATGTTGGCCGTTGCGGTTTCCGCCACATGTCCAAGGGCGTCGGTGACAAGCGCATTTGAAAACCCTTTTCCGCGCACCTCCTGCAACATCCGGGCGTTGTTGGGGTAAAGACAGCCGGCCTTGGCATTCACGACTGCGGATTCCAATACCGGGCGACGGAATCGCGTGGTGCCCAGCGTTGCCGAGGCGGTCTCGGGCGCCATCGGAATTTCTTCCAGACAGACCGCAAAACCTGTGCTGTTTTCCTGCGGTACGATCGCGGTCGCGTCGCCATCGATACCCCAGTACATCGGACGGATATAGACAGCGGCATCGGGGCTATAGCCTTCCAACCCCTCGAGGACGATCCCGATCATTTGATCAGTGGTTACGAATGGCGTCAGCATAAGCGCCTCGGCCGAGCGATTCACGCGGGCACAATGCGCCTCAAGATCCGGGGCCATGCCATCAAAATACCGCGCCCCATCAAAGACGGACGATCCCAGCCATGCACCGTGATCGGCCGCGCGCATGATCGGGGCATCCCCGTCATGCCACTGACCCTCGAAATAGGTACGGATATTCTTGCCGACTGCCATGGCGCCCTCCCTAGCTTTTGGCAAACCTAGGAAGGCGTTGAGGCAACGTCCAGCGTAATCAGCCCTGTTTGGCGCCGACCATGCCCACGATTTCGTAGGTCTGCTGCAGGATCGGAGATGCAATCGCTCGGGCCTTCTCGGCGCCCCGTGCCAAAATCTGGTCGATCTCGGCCTCTTCGCCCATCAGTCGGGCCATCTCGGACGAGATCGGCGCCAGCTTCGACACCGCCAGTTCGGCCAGCATCGGTTTGAACTCGCCAAACTGCTTGCCGCCTGCTTCGGCCAGAACCTGCTCGGCAGTCTGGTCGCTGAGGGCGGCATAGATGTTTACCAGATTGCGCGCCTCCGGGCGTTCTGCCAGCCCGTCGATCTCGGACGGCAGCGCATCCGGGTCTGTCTTGGCCTTGCGAATCTTCTTGGCGATCGCGTCGGCGTCATCGGTCATGTTGATCCGGGTCATGTCGGACGGATCCGAAGACGACATCTTGCGCGTTCCGTCGCGCAGGTTCATCACGCGCGGCGCAGCACCACCGATGACCGGTTCGGTCACAGGGAAGAAATCTACCCCATAGTCGTGATTGAACTTGATCGCGATGTCACGGGTCAGTTCCAGATGCTGTTTCTGATCCTCTCCCACAGGCACATGGGTTGCGTGATAGGTCAGAATGTCCGCCGCCATCAGCGCAGGATAGGCAAAAAGACCCAACGAGGCGTTTTGCGCATTCTTGCCCGCCTTGTCCTTGAACTGCGTCATCCGCTGCATCCAGCCCATCCGGGCGATACAGTTGAAGATCCACGCAAGCTGCGTGTGTTCGGCCACCTGGCTCTGGTTGAAAAGGATCGACTTTTCCGGATCAAGACCGGCGGCGATAAAACCAGCGCAGACTTCGCGGGTCTTTTCGCGCAGACGCTCCGGGTCTTGCCAGACGGTGATCGCGTGCAGGTCGACCATGCAATAGATGGTCTCGAATTCAGGGCCCTGCATATCCACAAAACGCTTGAGCGCACCCAGGTAGTTGCCAAGGTGCAGGTTTCCCGAAGGCTGGATGCCGGAAAACACGCGCGGCGTGAATTGAGTTTCGGTCATCGAAGGGAACTCCCGTCTGGAAAAATCAGCCCCCGTCGCTTACCCATGAGGTCAAGGGACGTCAACAGCCGCGAAAGGCCCGCCCAATGAGCAGCGAACAATATACACCTGCCGTGAACCCTCTGCCGCCTGTCGTTGTGGCGCTGGTGTTGTTCATCATGGGTATCGAACTGGCGTTTTCCCTTGGTACGCGCGGGATCGTCGGCGGACCTTCGGCTGTCGGATGGCGGCTGGACGCGCTGCAAAGCTATGCCTTCTCGCCGGACATCTTCGACTGGATGGTTCAAAACGGGCGGTGGCCCTTCGAACATTTGATCCGGTTCGTGACCTATCCCTTTGTCTCGGCCAATTTCACGCAGGCCATTTTTGTCTGCGTGTTCGTGCTGGCCATGGGCAAAATGGTGGCCGAGGTGTTTGGCGGCTTTCCCATGCTGTTGATCTTTGTGCTGTCAGGTGTCGGCGGTGCACTGGCCTATGCGCTGATCCTGGATCCCCGCTACCCGCTGGTCGGCGGGTTCCCACCGGTCTACGGTCTGATCGGCGCGTTCACCTGGCTGTTGTGGCGCAAACTGTCGCTGGTCGGCGAAAACCAGTCACGCGCTTTCAGCCTGATTGCCGTGCTGATGGGCATCCAACTGCTGTTCGGCCTGCTGTTTGGCGGCACGTCCGACTGGGTCGCCGATCTGGGCGGGTTTGCCACCGGCTTTGGCCTGTCATTCTTTTTGGCCCCGGGCGGATGGGCCCGGATTGTCGGGCGCATCCGGCGCGACTGACGGATCAGGACCGGCGCAAGGCGCGCCTGAATTCCGATACTTCAAATGCCCGCAACAGGTGGCCCAGAGCGAAATAGGTGATCGCGGCAATCGCAATCAGCAGGAACAGGGCCGGATAACGCCATCCGGGCAGGGCAAAGACCCAGCCGAACAGGTGCAGCGCTACAAACAACACAACGCCCAATCCAACCGAGGCCGCGACGATCCGCCATGCACGGCGCTTGAAGCGGGCGTCAAAGCGGGCCTCTTCCCCCATCCGGCGTGCGCCGATGGCCAGTAGCGCCACCATCGCCCACCCGGCAGCCGAAGCCGCAATGGCGGGCGCGATCCAACCCACCACCGGATACAGGCCAAAGGCCAGGGCAGCATTCACGATCATGGCCACCGCCGCGTAGTGAAACGGCGTGCGGGTGTTTTCCCGGGCGAAGAATAGCGGTTGCAGCAGCTTTTGCAGCATGAAGGCTGGCAGGCCGACCCCGTAAATCGCGACGGCCAACGCCGTGGCGGCTGTGTCTTCGGGGCCGAACTGGCCCCGCTCGAACAGCACCGAAACCAGCGGTGTGGGAATGATCACAAACGCCACGGTCGATGGAATGGTCAGAAGCAGCGTGAATTCGCCCGCACGGGAAAAGGCGTTGCGCGCACCGTCCTTGTCGTCCGCACGCAAGCGGCGCGAAAGATCGGGCAGCAGCACGATGCCCACAGCGATGCCCACCACACCCAATGGCAACTGGTAAAGCCGGTCTGCCGCAAACAGCCAGCTGACGGCTTTTTCGGTTTTCGACGCCACCAACTGGCCCACCACCAGGTTGACCTGCGTCACGCCCATCGCCAAAGCTGCAGGAACCGCGACACGAACCAGATTGCGCATCTCAGGGCTGAGCTTGGGAAGCCCGGGACGAATACGGATACCTGCGCGCTCGGTTGCGACCCAGACCAGTGCCAACTGTGCGACACCGGCCGCCGGAATGACCGCCAGCAGCCAGCGGATGACTTCGCCACCGGATACAGCACCAAGAATAAGGGCCGAACAGGCAAAGATGTTCAGCAACACCGGCGCGGCCGCAGCGGCGGCAAACCGGCCCGTCGCGTTCAGGACGCCAGAAAACAAGGCCGCCAGCGACATGAACAGGATGTAGGGAAAGACGATATACCCATAGTCCACCGCCAGATCGAAACGTTCGTCGCCATAGAAGCCCTCGGCCGTGACCCAGACCAGCGCGGGCATGAAGACCATGACGAGGCCGACCAGCGCCAACACAGCCAACGCCAGCAGGTTGAAGGCGTCCTGCGCAAACTCTTGTGCGTTCTCGCCGCCCTCAAGGCGCTTTGAGAACATCGGAACAAACGCTGCGTTGAACGCGCCTTCGGCGAAGAAGCGACGGAACATGTTGGGCAGGCGGAAGGCCGCGACAAATGCATCCATGACCGGCCCCGGACCAATATAGGCGGCCAGAAGGATTTCGCGCAGAAATCCCAGGATGCGGCTGGCAAGCGTCCAGAAGCCGACCGTGAACAGGCCCGAAAACAGGCGGATCTGCTTCATGAGGCCGCGCGCTCGGCGCCTTCGGTGATCGCTTTACGCAGCTTGGCTTCCAGCCCGCGCTGCTTGCTTTCCGAATAGTATTTCAACCCGAACATATCCTTGACATAGAAGGTGTCGACCACCTGTTCGCCGTAGGTCGCGATCACAGCATTGGCGATATACACGTTGGATGCCGCCAGGGTTCGGGTCAGGTCAAACAGCAAACCGGGACGGTCGCGGGTATCGACCTCGATGATCGTGTAAATTTCAGACCCGTCATTGTCGAACATGATGTGGGTCGGAACGTTGAAGGCGCGTTCGCGTTTTTTGATCTTGTCCCGCGATTTCAGCGCATCGCGCGCCACCACCTCACCCTTGAGGGTTTTGTGGATCATCTGGGTCAGGCGTGGCAGGCGGCTGGCTTCGAATGGGTGGCCTTCGGCATCCTGTATCCAGAACGCATCGGTCACATAGCCGTCCTTGGTCGTATAACTGCGTGCATCCACGACGTTGGCCCCGACCAGCGCCAGCGCGCCGGCGATCCGCGCGAAAATTCCGGGGTGATCGCCCATGGCGAAACAGGCGCGGGTGGCATCGCGGTCTTCGTCCGGGTGCAGGCGGATTTCCATCGCTCCGGGGTCGCCGCTGGTTTCCAAAGCCTGCAGCATCTCGGCAAATTCGATGTGGGTGGAAAGATTGAGACCCTGCCAGTAAGGATCGTAGTGCCGTCCGGTTTCGGTTTTCAGGTCGGCCTTGGACCAGTCGTCCAGCGCAACACGCAGCGCTTTCTTGGCCTCGGCCCCGCGGTTGGCCCGGTTCAGATCCTCCATCCCTGTTTCCAGCGCGCGTTTTGTTTCGGCATGCAGCGCGCGCAACAGGGTAGCCTTCCAGTTGTTCCATGTATCTGGGCCGACGCCGCGAATGTCACAAACCGTCAGCACCGTCAAAAGGTCCAGCCGTTTGACTGTCTGCACTGCCTTGGCAAAATCACGCACCGTGCGCGGGTCGGAGATATCGCGTTTTTGTGCCATGTCCGACATCAGCAGGTGATAACGCACAAGCCATTCGACCGTTTCGGTGTCTGACTTGTTCAACCCGAGACGCGGCGCGATCTTGCGGGCCATCTGGGCGCCGAGAATCGAGTGATCTTCAGGCCGCCCCTTGGCAATGTCATGCAACAGCAGCGCCACATACAGAACCTTGCGATTGACGCCCCCTTTCAGGATCGACGAGGCGAGCGGCAGCGATTCAACCAACTCTCCGCGTTCGATCTGCGCCAGGTTGACGATGCACTGTATGGTGTGCTCGTCCACCGTATAGCTGTGATACATATTGAACTGCATCATCGCCACGATGGGCTCGAACTCGGGCAGGAAGGCCGACAACACGCCAAGTTCGTTCATCCGGCGCAGGGCGCGTTCCGGGTTGCCGTGTTTCAGCATCAGGTCGAGGAAGATGCGCTGCGCCTCTTTGTCATTGCGCATTTCATCGTCGATCAGATGCAGGTTGGCCGTGACCAGGCGCATTGCATCCGGGTGGATCAGCATCCCGGTCCGCAACCCTTCCTCAAACAGACGCAGCAGGTTCAGTTTGTCGGACAGAAACTTGTCCGGGTCACCAACATCCAGACGGCCATGCACCACTGTGTAGCCTGATTTGACACGGCGGCGGCGGCGAAAGATGCGTTCCAGCAGCGGCGCACCTTTTACATGCGCGGCCTCCAGCTTGGTCAGAAAGATCCGCGTCAGTTCTCCGACACGTGTTGCTTCGCGGAAATATCGCTGCATGAACACCTCGACCGCTCGCCGACCGGCGCGGTCCTGATAGCCCATGCGGTCGGCAACCTCGACCTGCAGATCAAAGGCCAGCTGCTCGGTCGCGCGCCCCGTGATCAGATGCAGATGCGACCGGACAGCCCACAGGAACTCCTCGGCCTCGACAAAGCCCTTGAATTCATCAGGTGTAAACAAGCCAAGCGGAACAAGCTCGGCCACGTCGTGAACGCCATATATGTACTTGGCGATCCAGTACAATGACTGCAAATCGCGCAGACCCCCTTTACCCTCTTTCACATTGGGCTCGACCATATATCGCTGGCCTTGCTTGAGGTGTCGTGCGTCCCGCTCCTGCAACTTGGCTTCGATGAATTCACGCTCGCTGCCCTTGAACAGATCCGCTTTCAGGCGCTCTTCCAGACCCGTCGCCAATTCCCTGTCCCCGGCAAGGTACCGCTGCTCGAGCATCGAAGTGCGGATCGTGAAATCATCCGCGCCCAAACGCAGGCAATCCCGGATCGTGCGCGATGAATGCCCGACCTTCAATCGCAGATCCCAAAGGATGTAGAGCATGGATTCGATCACGCTCTCGGCCCACGCGGTGATCTTGTAGGGGGTCAGAAACAGCAGATCGACATCGGATGAAGGGGCCATCTCGCCCCGGCCATACCCTCCGACCGCCAGAACCGCGATCTTTTCACCCTGGGTCGGATTGGCCAACGGGTGAAGATATCGGCCGGAGACCAGCATCGCGGTTCCGACCAACTGGTCCGTCAGGTAGGTGTACGATCGCGTCAATGGTCGCGCCGCAAAGGGTTGCTCCGCAAACGCATTGGCGATGGCCATGCGTCCGGCCTTCTGCGCATCACGCAAAACGCGCACGGTTTCCGCGCGCATTTCAGCATTGTCATTGCAGTTATCGAAGGCTTCAGACAAACGGGCACTGACGCCCTCACTGTCAAAAATCTCGTTTGCCGGGCAGATCAGGCTGCCTTCGGGCTCAGAGACCGGCGCCCGCAAAGCTTTGTGGAGCAGGGTCAATCACAACCACCTGTTTGTTCTGGATCGTGGCAACCGCCAGACCACGTTCATTTGTTCCATTCGATCGCAGACGGAAGATGCCGCCAACGCCCTGAAACCCAGCATTCTGAGTCAGGGCGGCACCTGTCAGCGCGTCCGATTTCCCCTGCCCGACCAATGCGCCGATGGCCGCGATGCCATCATAGGCCAAACCGCTGATCGGGTGCGGTGCCTCGCCATAGGTCGCATTGTACCGTTGGCGATAGGCTTGTGCCTTTGCCGGATCCGGCAAGGCAAACCACCCGCCCTGCACACCCGGCAATTCCAGTGTTTGCGGCGGAATATCCCAGCGTGTCAGCCCGATGAATTGCGTCGTAGCCGGAGAAATACCAGCTTCGGGCAGCAACTGGCTGAACAGCGGCAAGGCACCGGCGGTGGTTGCCGTCAGAAAGATCGAATCGGCCCCGGTTGCATCGACCGTCGACTTAATCGTCGGAACCGAGCCGATGACGCCCTGCTGCGAGCGGTCAAATCCAACCGAACCCGCATTGTTGACCCGGCTTGTGCTGAGGGCTGAAATAATTGCGGTTTGGCCCTGCTGACCTGCCCCATCGTTACTGTGAACGACGACCATTCCGGTTTTGCCCTGCTGGGCCGCGTAATTCACCAGCCGACCAGCCGTGTTTTCAAAGGTCGGTCCCAGCACAAACACGTTTCCACCGGCGACGCTGGTGTTGTTGGAAAAGGACAGAACATTGATGCTTTTGTCCAGAACGGCCAAACCGGCGGCATTGGCTGCCTGCGCGTAAACCGGGCCGATGATGATCTTCGCACCATCATCCACGGCCTGTTTGGCCACCGTGCCGGCGATACCCGCGTTTCCTGCAGTGTCATAAACCCGAAGATCAATCTGCACATTCTGAAGATCAGCCATGGCCAGACGGGCGGCGTTTTCAAGGCTTTGGGCCAATGCTGCATCCCCCGATTGCGCCGATCCGCGTGGAACCAGCAGGGCGACAGGCACCGGTTTGGATGCGTTGATCGAAGGACCCCCACCCAGTCCGCCGGGCTCACAAGCGGCCAGAAGCGCGACAGTGGCGAGGACAACGGCGGATTTCGCCAACTTGCGAACGGGCTTGCAAACGGTAAACATCTAAATGAAAACTCCCTGATCCGGCGGCTTGGAACGCTGCTATTCTATTGAGCCGCGATAATAAACGTCATGCAGTGAGGGTCCAGCTTTGAATTTCCAGAAGGTCAGATTAGGCGCGGGATTGTATTTTGTTGCCACTCCGATCGGAACGGCGCGCGACATCACGCTCAGGGCGCTGGATGTACTGGCCTCGGCTGACATGATCGCCGCCGAAGACACCCGCAGCCTGCGGCGCCTGATGGAGATTCATGGAATTCCCTTGGAAGGGCGGCGCATTCAGGCCTACCACGACCACAGCGGCGCAGGCGCGCGCCAGAAAATCCTGGACGCGCTGGCGCAGGGAATGTCAGTGGCCTACGCATCCGAGGCCGGGATGCCGCTGATTGCCGATCCCGGCTACGACCTTGGCCGGCAGGCGGCCGAGGCCGGGCATTCCGTGACCTGTGCCCCCGGACCTTCTGCGGCCCTGATGGCCTTGACGCTTGCCGGTTTGCCCACGGATGCGTTCTTTTTTGCAGGCTTTCTTCCCAATGCCTCGGGCGCGCGCCGCAGCCGGATCGAGGCGCTGCGCGACATACCCGGTACGCTGGTGTTCTACGAATCACCAAAGCGCGTCGCCGCCAGCCTGTCCGATCTCGCCGAGGGTCTTGGACCCGACCGTCAGGCCGCGCTGTGCCGCGAACTGACCAAGAAATTTGAAGAGGTCCGGCGCGGCACGCTTGGGGATCTGGCCGAAGCCTATCGCGGCGAAACCGTAAAGGGCGAAGTTGTCTTGTTGGTTGATCGCGGCCATTCGCAAAACATTAAGGACTCTGACGTAGAAGAGGCTCTGAAAAGAGCCTTGGAAACCCATTCGGTTCGGGACGCGGCTGATCTTGTCTCGCAGATGTTCAAACTGCCGCGCCGCCCCCTCTATCAGAAGGCTCTGAAATTCGGGAAGGAGTGAAATGGCCAGTCGTTCGGTCAGGGGGTCAGTTTCCTACCACGCGGGTCAGTCTGCGGAACTGTGCGTCGCGGCTGATTATGAACGGCGTGGTTTCACAATCACTCACCGTCGTTGGCGCGGGGCCGGTGGTGAGATCGACCTGATTGCACGCGATGCGGACGGTATCGTCTTCATAGAAGTCAAGAAAAGCAGCAGTTTTGAAAAGGCCGCAGCGCGGATCAGCCCCCGCCAGATCAGCCGAATCTACACCTCCGCAGCCCAGTTTCTGGAGCATGAACCCAATGGGCAGCTGACGAATGTCCGATTTGACGCGGCTCTGGTCGACGCGAGCGGAGCGGTTCAAATCATCGAAAACGCCTTCGGTCAGGTTTGATCGCCATTGAACCCCCTGCCCCTCTGCGCCATGTATCAGGCGAGAAAACGAGGGATACGCCATGAAAATCGCCTTTCAGATGGACCCAATCGGGACCGTGGACATCAATGCAGACAGTTCGTTCAGGCTGGCGGAAGAGGCACAGGCCCGCGGACATCAGTTGTTTTTCTACGGACCCGATCAGCTTGCTTATCAGGAAGGTCGCATTACAGCGCTTGGCCGGGACATGACGGTACAGCGCGTTCCCGGCGATCCCGCGGTTCTGGGGCCAGAACGCGAAGTGGATCTGGCCGATTTCGACGTGATCTGGCTGCGTCAGGACCCACCGTTCGACATGCACTACATCACCTCCACGCACCTGTTGGACCGCCTGAACGGGCACGCCCTTGTGGTGAATGATCCCTTCTGGGTGCGCAACTACCCGGAAAAACTGCTGGTTCTGGATTTTCCTGACCTGACCCCGCCAACCACAATTGCGCGGGATCTGGAGACAATCAAAACCTTCAAGGAAAAACATGGCGACATCATCCTGAAGCCGCTCTACGGCAACGGCGGCGCCGGTGTGTTCCGCCTGGATACCAATGACCGCAACCTGACCTCGCTGCATGAACTTTTCACGGGCTTTTCGCGTGAACCTCTGATCGTGCAGAAATTCCTGCCCGATGTCCAAAACGGCGACAAACGCGTGATTCTGGTGGACGGGCAACCGGTTGGTGCCATCAACCGCGTTCCAGCAAAGGGCGAGACACGGTCCAACATGCATGTTGGCGGCCGGCCAGAAAAGATCGGCTTGTCCGACCGGGATCTTGAAATCTGCGCCAAGATCGGTCCGCTGCTGAAGGAAAAAGGCCAGGTGTTTGTCGGCATCGACGTGATCGGCGACTACCTGACTGAGATCAACGTCACCTCGCCCACCGGTATTCAGGAACTGGAACGGTTCGACGGGGTCAACGTCGCAGGCAAAATCTGGGACGCAATTGAGGCAAAGCTCTAGGCCATCGTCCGGGCGCTGATGCGAAAGCTCAGCGCTTCGGCCACATGGGGTTTGCGGATGTCAGGCGCGCCGTCGAGATCCGCAATCGTGCGCGCAACGCGCAGGATACGGTGGAACGCGCGGGCTGACAGTCCAAACCGTTCGGCCGCCTTCAACAGCAACTCCCTGCCTTCGGCGTCCGGCGCGGCAACTTCCTCCAGCAGCGCCCCCTCGATATCAGCGTTTTGACGCACCGACGGGTTTCCCTGAAATCGCGCTGCCTGAATGCCACGCGCCCGTTCCACGCGCGCTGCAACCACAGCCGAACAGTCACCTGACGGCGGCAGATCCAGATCGGTAAACCCGACCGGAGGAACTTCGATTCGCAGGTCAAAACGATCCATCAAAGGACCAGAAATGCGCCCCAGGTAGTCCTCGCCACACATCGGAACCCGCGAACAGGCACGCGCAGGATCGCTCAGATAGCCGCATTTGCATGGGTTTGCGGCCGCTACTAGCATGAACCGGCAAGGGTATTTCACATGCGCATTCGCGCGGGCGACCATGACCTCGCCGGTTTCGATTGGCTGGCGCAAAGTTTCCAGCACGGTGCGCGGAAACTCGGGGAACTCATCCATGAACAGCACCCCGTTATGGGCCAGGGAAATCTCACCGGGTTTGGCACCCTTTCCGCCGCCGACGATGGCCGCCATCGAAGCGGTGTGGTGCGGTTCGCGAAAGGGGCGGCTGCGGTTGATGCCGCCTTCGTCCAGCAAGCCGCACAGGGACTGGATCATCGAGGTTTCCAGTGCTTCGACCGCTGTCAGCGGTGGCAGGATACCGGGCAACCGGGCGGCCAGCATTGATTTGCCCGATCCCGGTGTGCCGATCATGATCAGGTGGTGTCGCCCCGCCGCAGCAATTTCCAGCGCCCGTTTGGCGCGTTCCTGCCCCTTCACATCGCGCAGGTCTCGCGTAATGGGCGCAAGTGTCACTTCGCCGGGCTGCGCGACCGGCAATGGCGACTGACCCGAGAAATGCCGGACCACATCGCCCAGAGATTCGGCGCCGATCACTTGCGTGGCATCAACCCAGGCCGCTTCCGCGCTTGAGGCTTTGGGGCACAACAGGGAACGATCCTCGGCAGCGGCGGTCATGGCCGCGGGCAAGGCGCCGACGACGGGGACCAGCGATCCATCCAGGGACAGCTCGCCCAGCGCAACTGTTCCTTCCGCGGCATCGGCAGGAATGATCTCCAGCGCCGACAGCAGGGCCACGGCAATGGGCAGGTCGAAATGGCTGCCCTCTTTCGGTAAATCGGCGGGCGACAGGTTGATGGTGATCCGTTTGGACGGCAGGGCGATGGCCATGGAACTGAGGGCGCTGCGCACACGATCGCGCGCTTCGGACACGGCTTTGTCCGGCAGGCCTACGATCGAAAAGGCTGGCAACCCCGGTGAAACGGCGCACTGAACTTCGACCGGACGGGCATCAACCCCTTGAAATGCGACAGTGTGGGCGCGGGCAACCATTGTCTTCCTGTTGTTGGTTAACAGGACGTTGCTGCCATGGGTGCTGTTTAGGAATGGTTAACGGCGGTGTTCATTTCCCGACCATCGCCTTGAATTTCGGCCATGCTTCGGGGTCGGCGACCGTCTTGTCCCGACAAAACGCGTTGCAGAACCCCCAACTTGCGCCGTCAAGCTCCAGGAAGTGGGTGGCTACTTTACCGGAATAGGGACAGTTTTCATTGGCGGAGGGGCCGCTTGCAACTGGCCTGGCCTGTGAAACCCCGCCGATGGGCCACGGGATTGAAGAAAGGTCCTGCGCGTAAGGAAAAGGATCGTATTGCACGGTCAAGCCCATGGCCCGCCATTGCCTTACGCAAGGGTCCGAGAGCAACTCCAGGCAATAGTCGCGGCTCGCCGAGGACACCGGCAGCCCATAGCCAATGATGCGGGCCGCAACTGGTGTATAGAATACATCTGCCAGAGAATACGCGCCGAACAACGGACCCGAAGCCGCACCGGACACCGAACGGGCGTGATCCCACAATGTTTCGATGCGCTTCAGGTCTGACAGGGTTTCGGGCGAAGGGTCAAAACCCACCCAGCAGTGAAGCAGTTGCATCGGGCATTGGCTGCGTAACGCCGAAAAACCCGACACCATTTCTGTGCAAAGCCAGCGCGCGGTTGCGCGGGCCGCCGGTTCGTTGGGCCACAAGCCTGCCTCGGGGTGCCGTTCAACCAGCGTCTCGGCCATGGCCAGGCTTTCACCAACCACAGTTCCGTCCGGCAAACGCAAGGCCGGCACAAGCCGTGCCGGAGCCAGAGATTTCATGTCTTCGTCCATTGTGCCGGAATACAGACCGATCAAATGGCTTCGATAAGGCAGGCCGAACTTTTCCAGCATCAGCCATCCACGCATGGACCAGCTGGAAAACAGGCGGTCCCCGATATACAGGTCATAAGTCATGCGGCAACGATGCCGCAGGGCTTTGCATCAGTAAATCAGAGAATTGTGGGCACTCTTATCACGGAATGTGATTAATAGACCCAACCGACCATGTGCTGCCGTCCCGCGAAATCCGCGTCACCGACAGATTGTCGATCCGGTGTGAAAATGCCTGTTGCGCATCCAGATCAAGCGCGCGTTGCACCTGTGTCAGGATAACGCCGAAATGGGCGACAATGACCAGATCCGCGCCTGTGTGCGCTGCGATCAGCCGATCAATGGCCCGGTCCACCCTCAGGCGCACGTCGTTCCAGCTTTCGCCACCGGGCGGGCGTATGTCGCCGGGATTGTCCCAATAGGCAAATGCAAGTTCGGGATCTTCCGCCTCGATCTCGGCAAAGGCGCGCATCTCCCAGCGGCCAAAGTTGATTTCCCGCAAATCACGGTGATGCGGCAACCGTCTCCGCGTGCCCTGAATGGCCGTTGCCGTATCCGCCGCACGGGACAAGTCGGATGACACGATCAGAGCATCTGATGGCAGGTGCTCGTGCAACCGGTCAATTGCGGCCTGATCGCTCAGATCAGCAGGCAGATCCGACCAGCCGACCATGGTTTTGGCATGTGTGGGCCCGTGTCTGACAAGAAACAAACGTGTCATGGCAATTGCCCCTTGAGGACCAGCGGCAATCCGGCTGTCACCTGCACGACCAGCTTGGCCTGCGCGGCCAGCGCAATGTTCAGACGCCCCTGCGCCTCGCGGAACCGGCGGGCCAGCGCGTTTTCGGGCACGATGCCATGACCGACTTCGTTGGACACGACAACCAGCCGGGCCGGGCAATCGCGCAGTGCGTTCAGCAAATCCTCCTGCGCAGATTGCAGATCGGATTCTGCAAGCAAATGGTTGGTCAGCCACATGGTGGCGCAATCGATCAGACAGATCTGATCCGCTGCCAGTTCGGCCAGAACCGGGGCCAGATCCATGGGCGCCTCAATCGTGGTCCAGCCTTCCCCGCGCTGATCCAGATGGCGCTGAACCTTGGCGTGCATCTCGCCATCAAGCACTTGTGAAGTTGCAAGATAAACCCGGCTTTTTGCAGTTGAAACAACCAGTTGTTCCGCAAAGGCAGATTTCCCCGAGGCCGCCCCGCCCAGTACAAAGGTTAAATCGGAGCTCACGATCCCTACCTTTCAAATGATCCATCTGGTCTTTCTGTGCGTATCGACACTAGGTCGGCATGGCAAGCCCGGCCCGCGCCTGTGAAGGGGAGATTTGCATGGCACTGGATAACGCAAAAGATTTTTCGATGTCCCGGCAGGCAATGAAAGCCGAGCTGCTGGACGCTGAAACCGAACTTCGGCTGGCTTATGCATGGCGGGATGAACGAGATGAGCAGGCGCTGCATCGCCTGATCACCGCCTATATGCGTTTGGCGATTTCAATGGCCGCCAAGTTCAAGCGCTATGGCGCGCCGATGAATGATCTGATTCAGGAGGCCGGGTTGGGCCTGATGAAAGCCGCCGACAAGTTTGACCCGGACCGCGGCGTGCGCTTTTCGACCTATGCGGTTTGGTGGATCAAGGCCAGCGTACAGGATTACGTGATGCGAAACTGGTCGATGGTGCGGACCGGATCGACCTCTTCGCAGAAATCTCTGTTTTTCAACATGCGGCGGGTTCAGGCCCGGTTGGAACGTGAAGCAGCGACCGAGGGTATGGAACTGGATCGCCATCAGCTTCACCAGATGATCGCGGCCGAAATCGGTGTCCCGCTGCGCGACGTCGAAATGATGGAGGGGCGTCTGTCCGGTTCAGATTTCTCGCTCAATGCGGTGCAGTCGGCCGATGAAGACGGGCGCGAATGGATCGACGCGCTTGAAGACGATCGCGAACAGGCCGCTGAAACCGTGGAAAGCCGTCACGACACCGAACAGCTGCGTGAATGGTTGCTGAAAGCGATGCAATCGCTGAATGAGCGCGAGCGTTTCATCGTGCGCGAGCGCAAACTGCGTGAACCTTCCCGGACATTGGAAAGCCTCGGGCAGGAACTGGGATTGTCTAAGGAACGTGTACGTCAGCTTGAAGCCGCCGCCTTTGTGAAAATGCGCAAGAACCTTGAAGGCCAATCGCGCGAGGTGCAACACTTCATCGCATGAAACAGTTTGCGATTCTTGTTTGGGCCCTGACCCTTACCTCCGGGTTGGCGCGACCCGCGCAGGCCGACAGCCTGATCCCCGATGATGTGACGGCCGCCATGCAGGCGGCGGATGTGGTCATACTGGGTGAAATTCACGACAACCCGCGCCATCACCTGGTTCAGACCCAGGCGCTTGAGGCGGTTTCGCCTTCTGCCGTTGTTTGGGAAATGGTGACGGAAGAAGGTGCCAAACGTCTGGCTCAGACGGCAGCCTCCGACCCCGAGGAATTGTCACGTATTCTGCAATGGGCCGAGTCAGGCTGGCCACCGCTCAGCATGTATTACCCCGTCTTCGAGGCAACGGATGCGCCGGTTTACGGGGCGATGGTTCCACGAAAGGCCGCCCGAACTGCCATGGAACGAGGTGCCGCCACGACGTTTGGCGCCGATGCCGCGCGCTTTGGCCTGACGGTACCCCTGTCAGCCGATGATCAGGCCGCGCGCGAGGCCGATCAGCTTGCTGCGCATTGCAACGCGGTTCCGACCGAGATGTTGCCCCAGATGGTTGCGATTCAAAGGTTGCGGGATGCGGTCCTGACCCGCGCGATCCTGCGCGCAAAGGATGAAACCGGCGGGCCGGTCGCGGTTATCACTGGCAACGGCCACGCTCGCAAAGACCGCGGTATCCCGACCTTCCTGTCGCGCCTGAGCCCCGGTCTGAAGCTTTATGTTCTGGGCCAGTCCGAAGATGGCGTTATCGATGGCACGTTTGACACCGTAATCGACAGCCCCGCTGCCGAGCGGGAAGATCCGTGCGAAGCCTTTGGTGTGCAGAATTAACAACTGGAACAACCTGCTTGCGTTGCCTAATGTCGGGACCGACCGGGACGGGAAGGGCAGATGATGCTGGCATCCAAACGCATATTGCTGATCATTGGCGGCGGGATTGCGGCCTACAAGTCGCTGGACCTGATCCGGCGGCTGAAAGAACACGGTGCGGCGGTGACGCCGGTCCTGACGGGCGCGGCAGAAGAATTCGTGACGCCCTTGTCCGTGTCCGCTCTGGCCGGAGAAAAACTCTACCGAGATCTGTTCGATCTGACGGATGAGGCCGAGATGGGCCATATCCAGCTGTCCCGTTCTGCTGACCTGATCGTAGTGGCTCCGGCAACGGCGGATCTGATGGGCAAGATGGCTGCTGGGCTCGCTAATGATCTGGCCTCGACCCTGTTGATGGCAACGGATACGCCCGTGCTGTGCGCACCCGCAATGAATGTGCGTATGTGGGATCATCCCGCGACGCAACGAAACCTAAGGCAATTGCAGGCCGATGGCGTCCGGTTCGTCGGTCCGAACGAAGGCGATATGGCTTGCGGCGAGTTCGGACCGGGCCGCATGTCGGAACCTCTGGAGATCGTGGCCGCGATCGAGGCCGCATTGGGCAATGGCCCCCTGTCCGGAAAGCGTATTCTGGTGACGTCGGGACCGACCCACGAACCCATCGACCCGGTGCGCTATATCGCCAACCGGTCGTCTGGCGCGCAAGGCACGGCCGTGGCCCGCGCGCTGGCATCCCTGGGGGCCGACGTGATCTTTGTAACCGGCCCAGCAGATGTACCTCCGCCCGATGGCGTGCAGGTCATCCCAGTGGAAACCGCGCGCCAGATGTCCGAGGCGGTCGATGCAGCCCTGCCTGTCGATGCCGGCGTGTTTGCCGCAGCCGTGGCTGACTGGCGGGTTGCCAGCGCGTCCGATCGGAAGCTGAAGAAAAGCCGCGACGGCCTGCCCGCGCTGGAGTTTGCCGAAAACCCTGACATCCTGAAACGTGTGTCGCACATGACGGAAGGGCGGCCCAGACTGGTTGTCGGCTTTGCCGCCGAAACCAATGACGTAGTCGAAAATGCGACGGCCAAACGCACGCGCAAAGGATGCGACTGGATCGTCGCGAACGATGTCAGCCCCGCGACGGGCATCATGGGCGGTTCGGAAAACGCCGTGACCCTCATCTCGCAAGATGGGGCCGAAAGTTGGCCTCGCATGGGCAAGGATGAAGTGGCCCGGAAACTGGCCGCCAAAATCGCCGACGCTTTGACAGAATAAGATACCGGCCCCGCGTGGCACGGCAAGAGGTGCAGCAATGGTAGCAATTCGTGTAATCCGTGAAGATGGAGCGGACCCTTCGGTTCCCCTGCCCTCGTATGAAACATCGGGCGCGGCGGGCGCGGACGTGCGGGCCAATCTGCCGGGTGGCGCGCCGATCCGGCTTGAACCGGGTCAGCGGGCACTGGTGCCGACCGGGCTGCGGATCGAAATTCCCAACGGGTATGAGGTGCAGGTGCGCCCCCGTTCCGGGCTTGCGCTGAAACACGGAATTACCTTGCCAAACACGCCCGGCACCATCGACAGCGACTATCGCGGCCCGTTGGGTGTGATCGTTCTGAATGCTGGGCAGGATGTGTTCGAGATCACGCATGGCGAACGCATTGCGCAACTTGTGGTGGCCCCGGTTGTGCAGGCCGTGTTCGAGGCCGCGGTTGCCCTGTCCGACACCGAACGCGGGGCAAGTGGCTTCGGTTCGACCGGGCGCGGCTGATGATACTGGTTCTGGGGCTTGCCGCCGGGCTTTGGGGCATCGGGTATTTTGCCGGAGTTTCACGCGGGGCGCGGAATGTATCCGTTGCCGTATTGTTGGCCGGGGTCATCATTGCCCAACTGGTGCTGCCGGATGGAAACCCGCTAAGGCAGGCGACCGGCGGATCGGCGGCCGTCTGGCTGATCCTGGGTGGCGCGGCCGGTCTTGCTCTGATTTATGGCAGGTTGTTGAGGATGCTGCGCGCTCGCGCAGTGCCTGCCAAGGAGCCTGCTATGCCATCTGATCAATTCAGCGAAACCGAACTTGACCGCTACGCCCGACACATCGTTCTGCGCGAACTGGGCGGACCCGGGCAGAAACGGCTGAAAAAGGCGCGGGTTCTGGTCATTGGTGCCGGCGGGCTTGGCGCCCCGGCCCTGCAATATCTGGCAGCGGCAGGTGTCGGCACAATCGGCGTGATCGACGATGATGAGGTCGAAAACGCCAACCTGCAGCGGCAGGTGATCCATCGGGACGCGGATATCGGCATGCCCAAAGTGTTTTCCGCCCAACAGGCAATGGAGGCGCAGAACCCGAATGTGGTGGTTCTGCCCTATCATCGCCGCCTGACAGATGAGATCGCCGAAGAGCTATTCCGCGATTTTGACCTGATCCTGGACGGTACCGACAATTTCGACACTCGTTATCTGGCCAACCGAACGGCAGTGGCGCTTGGCAAGCCTCTGATCTCGGGCGCGCTGTCGCAATGGGAGGGGCAACTGAGCGTCTTTGATCCGGCTGCGGATGGCCCCTGCTATCAATGCATTTTCCCCGAAGCCCCGGCCCCCGGGCTGGCTCCTTCCTGTGCCGAAGCGGGTGTCGTTGGCCCCCTACCCGGTGTGGTCGGATCCATGATGGCGGTGGAAGCCATCAAGGTCATCACCGGCGCGGGGCAGGCCTTGCGCGGCGAAATGCTGATCTATGACGCGCTTTACGGCGAAAGCCGCAAGATCACCCTGTCCAAACGCGACGATTGCCCGATCTGCGCAAGCGCCGGGGTTTAACCCAATCCGCCGCGCGCCAGCGGCGCGCGGCCCGGCCCAACCCCGCCAGGGCAAGTCTTTGATGTGTCCCGCGGGGGCGGGAGCGTAGCGCTAACCCAATGCGCGATCCAGATCGGCGATCAGGTCTTCGGCGTCTTCAAGCCCGACAGACAGGCGGAAAATACCGTCGCTGGCATAGGCGCGGTAGTCCTCAAGCTGCGCACCACTCAGCCGGAAGGACGTTTCCATCAGGCCATCGGTTCCCATCCAGAAAATCAGGCTGCGATGATGCCCCAGCGACACCGCGTAGTGAATCACCTCAAGCCGCTCGATCATCTGCTGCGCGATACGCTCGCCATCCGCGGCGCTACCTACCTGAAACGAAATCATGCCGGATTTGTTCGACATCTGCCGTGCCGCCAGATCCGCCTGCGGATGCGAGGCAAGACCCGGATAGATGACTTTCGTGACACGTGGGTCGTCTTCCAGCCAGTGCGCCACGGCCATTGCACCCGCCTCGTGCGCTTTCATCCGCAACGGCAGGGTCGAAGCCCCGCGCGCGATCAGCCAGGCGTTGAAGGGGGACAAAACGCCTCCATGATGAATACCTGCCTCGATCCGCATTTTCGCGATCAGCTCGGCGGACCCGGCAACGGCGCCGCCAATCGCATCACCATGGCCGCCGATATATTTGGTAATCGAATGCATCGTCAGATCAACGCCAAGACCCACCGTGTCCATGCCCAAAGGCGATGCAAAGGTCGCATCACAGCTGAGCAACGCCCCGGCGTCACGCGCCAGTTTCGAGACGGCGGCCAGATCGGTCAGGCGACCGATCGGGTTCACCGGCGTTTCCGTGTGGATCAGGCGGGTGTTGGGGCGAATTGCGGCCGCCACCGAGGCCGGATCGGACATGTTGACCGCCGAGACTTCGATCCCCATACGCGGCAAAGTCTCGCGTGCCAGTTCCGCGACCCCTGCATAAGAAACATCCGACACGATCAGATGATCTCCGGCGGACAGAAAGGTGAAAAAGATCGCTGACGCAGAAGCCATCCCGGACGCGCTTGCCAGACAGGCTTCAGTCCCCTGTAACGCGGCAATCTTGGCCTCCAGACCCGCGACCGTCGGGTTCGCCCAGCGCGAATAGACAAACGGGCTGTCCGGCGTCAGGTCATGGGCCGAAAAACCCGCCAGATCCTCGGTCACATAGGTCGAGCTCATGTGGATCGGCGGAGCAGACGCGTTGGTCGAGGCATCCGGCGCATCGCCTGCGTGGATGGCCCTGGTCATGATCCCGGCGGGACGGTTCGGCTTGGTCATATCCTGTCTCCCTTTGCCGACGACCCTGCGTGCGCCACACTACCGATGCAAGCCGGATTGCGACTTTTTCAGGCGACGTGCACGCCCGCCCTCTGGACCATCACAGGCAGGCTGCCTACCTTGTCGGACAAAGGAGATCTGAATGACCAACCCGATCCTGTCCGACTGGAACACCCCTTTTGCAATCGCCCCATTTGCCGAGATTTCGGACGATGATTTTGCCCCGGCGCTGGATCAGGCATTGGCCGCGCACACCGCCCAGATCGATACCATCGCGACAAATCCGGACGCCCCGACATTCGCCAATACAATCGAGGCACTCGAAGCCGCCGGGGAACAGCTGGACAAGGTTCTGGCGGTCTTTTTTACGGTCGCAGGTGCGGACAGCAACCCGGCGCGCGAAGCCCTTCAGCGCGATTTCTCACCCAAACTGGCGGCCCATTTTTCCGCGATCTCATCCAACAAACCTCTGTTTCAGCGGGTCGCCGATCTTTGGGCGCGGCGCGGTGAATTGGGCCTGACCGACGAACAGGCGCGTGTCCTGATGCTGACCCACCGCGGTTTTGTGCGCGCGGGTGCGGCGTTGCAGGGTGATGACGATACCCGCATGCAGGAAATCAAATCCCGCCTGGCCACGTTGGGCACATCCTTCACCCAGAACCTGCTGGCGGATGAAAGAGACTGGTTCATGGAGTTGACCGAGGGTGATCTGGCCGGTCTGCCCGGTTTTGTTACCGATGCCGCCCGTGCGGCCGGCAAGGAGAAAGGGCTGGATGGCCCGGTTGTGACCCTGTCACGGTCCTTGATCGTGCCGTTTCTGCAATTCTCGCCCCGCCGCGATCTGCGCGAAAAGGCGTATCTCGCGTGGGCGGCGCGTGGTGCGAAAGGCGGGGAAACCGACAATCGCGGGATTGCCGCTGAAATCCTTTCGTTGCGCGAAGAACGCGCTACGCTGCTGGGTTATGGCAGCTTTGCCGATTACAAGCTGGAAACGGAAATGGCCCGGACGCCGGATAGGGTGCGGGACCTGCTGATGCAGGTTTGGAAGCCTGCTAAGGCGCGCGCAGATGCCGATGCCGAAACCCTGACGCAAATGATGCAGGAGGACGGGGTCAACGGGCCGCTGGAAGCCTGGGACTGGCGATATTACGCGGAAAAACGGCGCAAGGCCGAGCATGATCTGGATGAGGCCGCGCTCAAGCCGTATCTGCAGTTGGAGCGTATGATCGAGGCGTCCTTTGCCTGCGCCAATCGGCTGTTCGGGCTGGAATTCAAGCCGCTGGATTTCCCGCTCTATCACCCCGATTGCCGCGCATGGGAGGTGACGCGCGATGGCAAGCATATCGCGGTGTTCATCGGGGACTACTTCGCGCGCGGTTCCAAACGGTCCGGTGCCTGGTGCAGCGCAATGCGCGCGCAGGCGAAATTCCCCAAGGAACAGGCGCCAGTTGTCATTAATGTCTGCAACTTCGCCAAAGGCGACCCGGCGCTGCTGTCCTACGACGACGCGCGCACCCTGTTTCACGAATTTGGCCATGCCCTTCATCAGATGCTGTCGAATGTGACCTATGAAAGCATCTCGGGCACAAGCGTTGCGCGGGACTTTGTGGAACTGCCCAGCCAGCTTTACGAACACTGGCTGGAAGTGCCCGAGGTACTGGCAAAATACGCAACGCATGCAGAAACCGGCGAACCGATGCCAAAGGACATGTTGGAGAAGGTACTGAAAGCGGCCAATTTCGATCAGGGCTTTCAGACCGTGGAATATGTCGCCTCGGCTCTGGTCGATCTGGCATTCCACGACGGCGCGGCCCCAGCCGACCCCATGGCGAAACAGGCCGAAGTTCTGGCCGAAATCGGAATGCCGCGAGCCATCGGAATGCGCCACGCCACTCCGCATTTCGCGCATGTCTTTTCCGGGGACGGATACAGTTCCGGCTACTACAGCTACATGTGGTCCGAGGTCATGGATGCCGACGCCTTTGCGGCATTTGAGGAGGCGGGCAGCGCCTTCGATCCTGATCGCGCCCAGGCGCTTGAGGACAACATCCTGTCCACCGGAGGCTCACGCGAGGCCGAAGACCTGTATCTCGCCTTCCGTGGCCGTCTGCCGGGTGTCGAGGCACTGCTGAAAGGGCGGGGCCTGATCGCCGCCTGATCCGGGGGGGCGTCAGTACCCCAACTGGCGATCCACCAGATGCAGGAAGGGCTCGCCCGCCTCACCGCGCCGGATGTTTTCGCAGATAACCTGCGCGGCAGTGATCTCGCGGGTTTCGGACGCGATATGAGGTGTCACAGTCACGTTGGGATGTGCCCAGTACGGATGCTCGGGCGGCAGTGGTTCGGTCCGGAACACATCCAGCGTGGCATGGCCCACCTGCCCGGAATTCAACGCATCCAGCAAGGCATCATCGTCGATCAACGGCCCGCGACCCGGGTTGAGGATTCGGGCACCTTTGGGCAATAGAGCCAGCGTTTCCGTGTTCAGCGTGTTTTCCGTCGCTGCCGTATCGGGCAGCAGCAGAACCACAATTTCTGCCTGAGACAGCGCCCTTTTCAATCCCTTCTGCCCATGCAGACAAGTCACGCCGTCGACGTCCTTGGGCGTGCGGCTCCAACCGGTAACATTGAAATTCAGCGCGGCCAGTGCCTTGGCGCAGGCCAGCCCCAAAGCGCCCAGACCCAAAACCGTTACATGCCGTTGCTGCGCGAGAGGCGGCGCTTCAGGCGTCCAGACGCCGTCCTGGACGGTGATGTGACGATCCATCCCCAGATGGTAGCGCAGCACATGCCCGACGACCCATTCTGTCATGCCTTGTGTCAGCCCGTGATCGACCATCCGGGCCAGCGGCACGATCAGTGTTTCATTGTCCGCGATACTTTCGATTCCGGCCCACAGGCTGAGTACAGCCTTGAGCCGACTGAAGGGCCCGAAATCCCGCAATCCGCCCGTCGGTCCGTAAACCACGTAGTCGACCTGTTCCGGTGAAATCTCTGGCGACAACTCAAACTCCAGCCCGGCTTCGGACAGGCCCTGGCGCAGCAACGGCTCATAAACAGGCCAAAGCCCGGGACGTGCGGAAAACAGGACATTCACTGTCATGGATTGCCTTTCAGATTAACGAGGACGATGGATATGCGCGCTTTGAACGATGCCGAACGCGGCCATCAGAACCAGCATGGCCGAGCCGCCATAGCTGACCATGGGCAGCGGAACGCCGACAACCGGGGCAAGACCCATGACCATGGACATGTTGACGGCAAAGAACAGGAAGAAGTTCAGTGCAATGCCCAAAGTCACAAGCGATGAGAAACGGTCTTTGGTCGTCAGCGCGGTAACCATGCAGAAAATCAGGATCAGAGCATACAGGATCAACAGCGTGATGCCGCCGACGAACCCGAACTCTTCGGCCAGTGTGGTAAAGATGAAATCGGTATGTTTCTCGGGTAGGAAGTTCAACCGCGACTGAGTGCCCTGCATAAACCCGCGTCCGTTCCAGCCCCCGGATCCCAGGGCAATCTTGGACTGTGTAATGTGGTAACCCGCGCCAAGCGGATCGGTGGAAGGATCGAGAAACGTATCGATGCGCCTGAACTGGTAGTCCTTGAGCAATTGCCAGTCTGTCCCACGGCTATTGAACACTGTGGCGATCAGCCCGACACCTGCTGCAATCACGGCGGCGAAATAGGCCCAGTGGACACCAGCCAGAAACATCAGGCCACCGCCAGCAGCCAGCAACAGGATCGACGTACCCAGATCAGGCTGTTTGAGCACCATGAACGTTGGGATCAGGATCAGGGCAACAGGGATAAGCACCCAAAGCGGGCGCGAGGTCTTGTGCGACGGCAACCAGTCGTAATAGGCGGCCAGCACCATGACCAGGGCAACCTTCATGACCTCGGACGGTTGAAGCCGCATGAACCCAAGGTCGATCCAGCGCTGCGCGCCCATGCCGACCGTGCCGAAAAGCTCGACAAAGATCAGCAGAACGATCGAGCCGAGATAGGCCAGAACCGACATGTTGCGCCAGAACCAGATCGGCACAAGCGCCACGATGAACATGGCCGCCAGACCCATCCCGAACCGCTCCATCTGCGGTTCGGCCCACGGGGTCCACGAACCGCCCGCCACCGAATACAGCATCAGGAACCCGGCACTGGCCGTGCTGATCAACAGCAGGGTCAGCGGCCAGTTCATATACAGAAACTTGCGAAACCCCGACGGCGTGGATTTGACGGCATATTCAAGATAGCTCATGCGCGGTCCTTTTCATCCGGACGCGCTTTGGGGCGGCGATCGCCCTCCAGCCGTTTTTGCTGTTCCTTGATGCGCTCGCGGTCGGCAACCGGATACGCCTCAAGCGGGGGCGTACCGTTGTAGAGCGCCTGAAGCATGATGTCCCGCGCGACAGGGGCCGCCGCCTTGGACCCACCGCCGCCATGTTCAACGACGACGGCTATGGCGTATTTCGGATTATCGTACGGGGCAAAGCTGACAAACAGCGCGTGGTCGCGCCGTTCCCAGGGCAGGTCTTCGTTTCGGATCACGCCAGCGGCGCGTTCAGCTTTGGTAATATTGCGGACCTGACTGGTACCCGTCTTGCCCGCCATGCGAAACTCATCTGCGATGATACGGCTGCGGTAGGCCGTTCCACGCCGGTCATTGGAGACCGAGAACATCGCTTTGCGCACCTGTGACAGGTTCCGCTGATTGACCGCAAGTGGCTCACCCGCGCCCGAGGGCTGTTCGACCCCGTTGACCGACCGGACCAGGCGCGGCGTCACGGCGCGGCCTGTGGCGATCCGCGCGGTCATGACGGCAAGCTGCATGGGCGAGGCCAACATGAAGCCCTGACCGATCGAGGCGTTCGCGGTGTCCCCGACCAGCCATTCCTGCCCGTGGACCCGCTGTTTCCATTCCTGATTTGGCGCCAGCCCCCCTGCCACGGCCGACATCGGAATATCGTGCTTGATGCCCAGCCCGAAGGTTCGGGCCATGTCGGATATCCTGTCGATGCCCACGCGCAGGGCAACATCATAGTAGTAGACGTCGCAACTGCGTTTGAGAGAGGTTTCCAGATCGACCGTACCGTGCCCGCCGCGCTTCCAGCAATGGAACCTGCGGCTGCCGACTTTCAGATGACCCGGGCAATATACCGTGTTGCCGGGCCCGATCACGCCTGCCTCAAGCGCAGCCATGGCCGTGATCATTTTGAAGGTCGACCCCGGTGGATAGGTACCCTGTACCGTCTTGTTTGCCAGCGGACGATATTTGTCCTGTGTCAGCGACCTGTAATCGGCGACCGAGATACCGCGTACAAACAGGTTGGGATCAAAGCTGGGGGCCGAGGCAATCGCACGCAGATCGCCGGTTTCGCAGTCTATCACAACCGCCGCCGCGCTTTCCCCGGCCAATCTGGCCTGTGCGTATTGCTGCAGATCGGCGTCGATCGACAATTGCAGGTCGGCCCCGGCTTCACCCTCCTGGCGGTCCAGTTCCCGCATCACGCGACCGGTCGCGTTGACCTCGACCCGCTTGGCCCCGGCCTTGCCGCGCAGGGCGGCCTCCTGCTTGGCCTCCAGCCCGACCTTGCCGATCTGGAACCGGGGGATGCGCAAAACCGGCTCGGGGTCTTCCATCTGGCTCAGGTCGTAGTCGCTGACCGGGCCGACATAACCGACGATATGGGCGAAATCCTCATACCGGGGATATTGGCGGGTAAGACCGACTTCGGGCGTCACGCCGGGCAGGGCAGGCGCGTTCACCGCCACTTTCGAGATGTCCTCCCACGTGACCTGATCTGCCAACGTGACCGGCAGGAAGGGTGCGGACCGGCGCATTTCCGTCCTGGCACGCTCGATCTCATCCTCGTTCAGGGGGATCAGTTCCGAAAGCTTGGCAATGACCGAGTCGATATCACCCGCGTCTTCGCGCACGATCACGATCCGGTAGGACGGCGAGTTCTGGCCAATGACCTGCCCGTTCCGGTCATAGATGCGCCCGCGTGTCGGCGGGATCAGGCGGATGTTGATCCGGTTTTCCTCGGCCAGCAGCCGGTACTGATCGGCCTGATCAACCTGCATAAACCGCATCCGCGCAGCCAGACCACCGATAAAGACCGCCTGCAAACCACCCAGAACCAACGCCCTGCGCGGCAGACGTTTGTAGGCAAGGCCTTGGGATTTGGTGCGTTTCTGCTTCATGCCCGCGCCCCGACAATACCGGCATCCGCAGCTGAAATACGGCGGACGCCCATACCATTCTGACTGATCAGTACAATCAAGGGATAGATGGCGATGGTCAAAATCAGTTGAACAACTGTCGGCCAAAAGGCGGCCTGCTGGACCGACAGAACCGACAGAATGAAACGGTTGAGCACAAAGATACCGGTCATCACCGCCGCGACCGAGCTCCATTCGCCAAAAAATCCGACATCCCGCATTCCCGGCGCTGCCGAGCGCAAATAGTTTGTTGCCACAACGACCAGTGCCGCCAGCAACCCCGGCGGCCGTTGCAGAAGCAGGTCGGCTATCAGCATGACAACGGCCACAATTGCGATGGGCGTGTATTCGGGGCGCCGCAGCACCCAGGCGAATGTGAGGGCGATCAGAACATCCGGAAACGGCCAGCGGTCCGGCTGCGTGTTCAGCGGCAACAGGTGCAGAAACAGCACTAGAACCACCAGAAAAACATAGAGGCAGCGCATGGCCCAGAGATGGGAAACAGCCTTATCCATCTGCGGCCTCATCCGGGGTCAGGGATGCTTCGGGCCGCAGCGGACCAACGATATCCCCGGAATCACGAATGGCGGGCGCCGACTGGTAGCGCAGCACGCGCAGAAACTCGAGCCGCTCGAAATCGGCGGACAGACGCACGCGCAACCTGCCACCCGGATCGGCGGTGATCTGACCGATCAGCAATCCTGCCGGGAAAACGCCACCGTCGCCCGACGTGATGACCCGGTCGCCGGGTCGGACGAGTTCACGGTTTTCCAGAAACTCGACCAATGGTACCGCTGTATTGTCCCCCTTGATCAAAGCGGTCTGCCCGGAAGGCTGGATGGTGGCAGGGATAGCGCTCGAGGCGTCCGTCATCAGGATGACACGCGCCGTGTCGGCGCCGACGCCGGAGATGCGCCCAACCAGCCCGATCCCGTCCATGGCGGCCCAGCCATCGACTATACCGTCCCGCTGTCCCACGTTCAGAACGACAGACTGCCGGAAGGGGGAGCCGCTGTCGGCCATGACAACACCGGTGATATAGGTCAGGCGCGGATCCAGCCGGACGTTGTTCAGGTCCAGCAGCCGGGCGTTTTCCTGTTCCAGCTGCAGCGCCGCCTCTTTCCAGGCACGCATCCGGCGCAGTTCACTGCGCAATTCCCGGTTCTGCTCGCTCAGCCGCTGATAGCTCTGGAAATCGCGGACCAGGTTGACCGTGGCCGTGACCGGCACCATGGCCCATTCCATCGAGGGCACCACGGCATCCACGACCTGAGCGCGAAACCTCTCGACCCGTGGGCTGTCAATGCGCCAGACCAGAAAGATACCCAGCAGGCACAAAACAACGATCCCCAGCAACAAGCGGCGTAAGGGGGTGGTGTATTCGTCGCGCTGTGATCGGTCCTTTGCCACAGGACTCCTTCCCGTGCTGCTCGCGCCCGATTGTTAACCCTGTATTGGAAGGGTGCGCGCCTTAGCTTTCGTAGTCAATCGCGTGGCGCAGTTGTTTTTCGTATTCCAGCGCCTTGCCGGTTCCCAAAGCCACACAATTCAGGCTTTCATCGGCAATCGACACGGCCAGACCGGTCTGTTCGCGCAGCGCGAGGTCCAAATCACCCAACAGAGCGCCACCGCCGGTCAGCATGACCCCCCGGTCCACAATGTCCGCTGCCAGATCGGGCGGCGTGGTTTCCAGCGCGGTCATCACCGCCTCGCAGATCTGCTGGACTGGTTCGGACAGCGCCTCAGCCACCTGAGCCTGGCTGATCTCGATTTCCTTTGGCACACCGTTCAGCAGGTCGCGACCACGGATATGCATCGACTGACCACGGCCATCATCGGGCATACGGGCAGTGCCGATGGTGGTTTTGATACGCTCGGCGGTCGATTCACCTACCAGCAGGTTCTGCTGACGGCGCAGGTACGAGATGATGGCCTCGTCCATCCGGTCCCCACCGACGCGAACCGAGCGGGCATAAACGATGTCGCCCAGCGACAGAACCGCAACTTCGGTTGTACCGCCACCGATATCGACGACCATGTTTCCGGTCGGATCGGTGATCGGCATTCCCGCGCCAATGGCGGCCGCAATGGGTTCAGCGATCAGACCCGCGCGACGGGCCCCCGCGGACAGAACCGACTGTCGGATTGCACGCTTTTCGACCGGTGTCGCACCATGCGGAACACAAACGATGATTTTCGGTTTCGAAAAGGTCGAGCGTTTGTGCACCTTGCGGATGAAATGTTTGATCATTTCCTCGGCGGTGTCGAAGTCGGCAATGACCCCTTCACGCATCGGGCGGATGGCCTCGATGGAACCGGGGGTCCGGCCCAGCATCAGCTTGGCGTCTTCGCCCACAGCCAGCACTTTCTTCACGCCATCCTTGACGTGATAGGCGACCACAGAGGGTTCGGACAGAATGACGCCGCGCCCTTTGACATAAACCAGCGTGTTCGCCGTCCCAAGGTCAATGGCCATGTCCGCTGTGAACAGGCCGCCCAGATTGCCAAAGATCCCCATGTTTCCCCTGATCCTGTCTGTCAGAATTTTCTACTGCCCGCGACTCGACGGTTCCGGGACGGATGACTTATAGGGTGCCAACACGCCCGATTAAAGGCCTGATTCCGTGACAATCAGCGCCTTTTCGCCTCATTGATAGGGACTTTAGAAGGCAAAATGCTTTCATATCAACATATTTACCACGCCGGGAATCTGGCGGACGTGCAAAAGCACGCATTGCTGGCCTGGACGCTGCGTTATCTGACGCAAAAAGACAAACCGCTGAGCTACATCGAAACCCACGCCGGACGCGGGCTATACCATCTGGACTCGGAGGAGGCCCGCAAAACCGGCGAAGCGGACGCGGGCATCGAAAGGGCGCGGCGCGAGGCCTGGTTCGATCCGGAACACCCGCTGGCCCGGGCAATCTCGGACATACAGGCCCGGTATGGACCGGCCTGTTACCCGGGTTCTCCCATGATCGCAGCCAGCCTGTTACGCCCACAGGACAATTTGCATTTCGCGGAACTGCACCCAAAGGAATACGCGGCCCTTTCAGGCGCGCTAACGGCCCGAAACGCACGGGTGTATCGGCAGGATGGCTATGAACTGGCGCAATCCCTGCTGCCGCCCACGCCGCGTCGTGGAATGTTGCTGATCGATCCCAGCTACGAGGTGAAGGCCGAATATGGTCGTTTACCGGTGATCGTCGCCAAACTGCACCGCAAGTGGAATGTCGGGGTGATCGCGCTGTGGTACCCGATTCTGGCCGATGACCGTCATAAGCATATGCTGGCGGCCCTGACCAATCAGGCATTGCCAAAGGTGATGCGCCACGAAGTGATCTTTCCGCCTGCCCGGGAAGGGCACAACATGATCGGTTCAGGGATGTTCATAATCAACGCTCCGTACGGTTTCGAAGATGAAACCGCGCGGCTTACGGCCCTGTTCGACAGGATCTGAGAGACGTTCGCGCAAACAACGGAGGAACCCTCGCCCCGTTTGCCGGCATCAAAGATGCAGTCAATTGGTTTGGGCCCGGCACCGCGCCAAAGCGCGGTGCCGGGCCCAAAGCCGCAAGGTGGTTCTGCGCAGCCGGACCGCCGCGGGTGCGGGAGCTTTCCCGCTCTTCAGGTCAGGTCCTTGTAGCTGATCTCACGCGTGTCCGCCCCCGGCCCGGCTTTTGCACGGCGCACGACCAGGCGGTTGAGAGCATGGATATAAGCCTTGGCCGAGGCCACCACAGTGTCGGTATTCGCCGATTGGCCGGTTGCAATCATGCCATCCTCTTCCAGCCGCACCGAAACAGTGGCCTGGGCGTCCGTCCCTTCGGTGACGGCATGCACCTGATAGAGCTGCAGATGAGCCTCGTTCGGGAAGATCGCGCGGATCGCCCTGAACGTCGCATCAACCGGGCCGTCACCGTATTCCGTGGCGATGACATCCTTTCCGTCAACCTCAAGCTCAACCGTCGATTCTGCCTGACCTCCGGTGCCGCAGGTGACTTTCATCGACACCAGCTGCAGAAAATCGTTCGCTTCGTCATCATCCAGCGTCATAAGCGCGATGATGTCGTCGTCAAAGACCTCTTTCTTGCGGTCAGCCAGATCCTTGAACCGAACAAAGATGTCCTTGAGCTGGTTGTCACCGACCTCATAGCCCAGCGTGTTCAGCTTGTCCCGCAATGCCGCGCGGCCCGAGTGCTTGCCCAAGGGCAGCGAAGTGCCAGACAATCCCACATCCTCGGGGCGCATGATCTCGAAATTGTCGCGGTTCTTCAGCATCCCGTCCTGATGGATACCGCTTTCATGGGCAAAGGCGTTCTTGCCGACAATGGCCTTGTTGAACTGCACGTTGAAGCCCGACACCGTGGCGACCCGGCGCGAGATATGCATGATCTTGGTGGTATCGATCCCGGTGCGGAACGGCATGATGTCATTGCGGGTCCGCATGGCCATCACAACTTCTTCCAGCGCGGTATTGCCCGCACGTTCGCCAAGGCCGTTGATGGTGCATTCGATCTGACGCGCCCCGCCGATCACGGCCGCCAGAGAGTTCGCGGTCGCCATCCCCAGGTCATTGTGACAGTGGGTCGCGAAGACGACTTCATCTGCGCCGGGAACGGTTTCGATCAGGCGCTTGATCAGATCGGCGGATTCCAGTGGTGCCGTATAGCCGACAGTGTCGGGTATGTTGATCGTGGTCGCGCCTGCCTTGATCGCGATCTCGATAACGCGGCACAGGTAATCCCATTCCGTCCGGGTCGCGTCCATTGGCGACCACTGCACATTCTCGCACAGGTTGCGGGCATGGCTGACCGTTTCATGGATCTTTTCCGCCATTTCGTCCTGCGTGAGGTTCGGAATGGCGCGATGCAGCGGAGAGGTGCCGATGAATGTATGAATGCGGTTCTGTTCGGCGTGTTTGATCGCCTCCCAGCAGCGGTCGATATCCGCGAAATTTGCGCGGGCCAGACCGCAGATGCGACTGTTTTTTGAACGTTGGGCGATTTCGGAAACCGCTTTGAAGTCACCCTCAGAGGCGATTGGGAAACCGGCCTCGATGATGTCGACGCCCATGTCGTCCAGCAGCTCGGCGATCTCAAGCTTTTCGTCATGGGTCATGGTGGCGCCGGGGCTTTGCTCGCCGTCGCGCAAAGTGGTGTCAAAGATCAAGACGCGGTCTTGGTCGGTCACGTTGGTCATGGGATTCTCTTTCTTCTTCTGTCCTAAAGCCTATGGCGCGCGGGCGTCCTCCTCTGAGCGGGCGCGCCGAATGGCACGCTCAGAGGCGGATTAGGATCAGTAGGCCACGCAGCGACGCACCGCAAAAAGCGGTGTCGGCATAAGGGATATCTGCGCGGTTGATCATGACTGTGAGGTTATACAGAGCCCGCAAGGAATGAAAAGAACCAATTTGCGATCCTCTGACCGGACCCGGCCTTTTCAGCCGGGCATTGATTCGGACGGGTATCCTTCTAGGTTGGCGCACATGAAATCAGCATTGATCATCGGCTCAAGCGGAGGAATTGGACGCGCCATTTGCAGGCAGCTGGACCTGCAACAGGTCAGCGTGACCGGGTTGTCCCGCTCGGCCGATGGATTTGACATGACGAAACCCGACGCGGTTCACTCCGCGCTGGACAAGCTTCAGGGCCCGTTTGATCTGGTTCTGGTCGCCACTGGCGCGCTTGAGATCGATGGCCACGGGCCGGAAAAGACCATCCGGTCGCTGTCTTCAACGGCGATGATGGACCAGTTCGCGTTGAACGCGGTTGGGCCAGCCCTTGTGCTTAGCCACGCAAATCGGTTGCTGCCTCGGGATCGGCGTTCGGTTTTTGCCATCCTGTCCGCGCGCGTCGGTTCCATCGGGGACAACCGGCTTGGGGGATGGATCAGCTACCGCGCCGCAAAGGCAGCGGTCAATCAGATCACGCGCACCGCTGCAATTGAACTGGAACGCACACATGCACAGGCGATTTGCGTGGCGCTGCACCCCGGTACGGTCAAAACCGAGTTTACGCGAAAATATCTGGGGCGGCACCCGGCAGTCGAACCGGATGAAGCTGCCCGCAATCTGCTGTCCGTCATCGAAGGATTAATGCCTGCGGATAGCGGCGGCTTTTTTGACTGGGCCGGTGAACGGATACCCTGGTAGGTAAGGGTCACCCATCCGAAGCGGCCGGTTCCTCTGCGTTTTCCTGCGTTGGTTCATCCGCATCCGTGGCGTCCTGGGATTCGTCAGCCTTTTCCGCCAGCGCACCATTTTCCCAGACACCGGTTTCTTCCAGCCCGTTGGCATATTTCATGGTGCCGTTGCCTTGCCGTTTGTTGTCAACAAAGCTGCCTTCATAAACGTCGCCGGTTGCGTAGGTGGCAATACCATCACCACTGATCTTGCCGTCAATCCAGCCGCCCGTGTAGCTGAACCCGTTTGGCGCTGTGATCGTTCCTTCGCCGTGGCGCTCACCGTTCCGGAAATCACCCTCGTAAACGGTGCCGTCAGCGAAACTGGCCTTGCCCTTGCCGTGCCGTTCGCCGTCAACCCATTCGCCCTCGTATCTGTAGCCGTTGGCAAATGTCAGAACGCCCTGGCCATGGCTGCGGGCATTCTTGAATTGTCCGGTGTAGACGACGCCGCTGGGATAGGTCGCCTTGCCGTTGCCTTCGAACACGCCGGCGATCCAATCGCCTTCGTAGATCGTACCGTCCGCAAAAGTGTTCATACCCTTGCCGTGCGGCAGGTCAGCCTGAAAGTCCCCGACATAGGTTGATCCATCCGGATAGATCAACTCACCAAATCCCTCAATCTGGCCTTCGGACCACTCGCCGTTATAGTCGAACCCGTCCGCGCCGAGAAACCGGCCTTTGCCGTGGCGGCGATCATCCACATAGTCGCCTTCATATGTCGCGCCATTCTTGTAGGTCGCCTTGCCTTTTCCTTCGCGCCGACCCTCGACCATGTCCCCTTCGTAGACATCGCCGTTGGCCTGGGTGAGACGGCCTTTGCCGGTGATCAGATCCTGTGACCAGTCCCCCGTGTAGATCATCCCGTCAGAAAGCGTCAGCGTACCCTGGCCATGACGCAGCCCGTTTTCGATATCGCCTTCATAGACGCCGCCTTCGGCGTAAGTTATCCGGCCTTTGCCCTGCTTCACGCCGTCGACCCAATCACCGTCATAGACATAGCCGGCAGGATCCTTGATCATGCCCTTGCCGTGATGGCGGTCATCCTTGAACTCGCCTTCATACCGCATTCCGTTTGCGTATTCGGCGATACCTGTCCCGTTGATGGATCCGCCGGCCCAATCGCCTTCGTAGCTGCCGCCATCGGCAAAAACGATCTTGCCGCGCCCCTCGGGCTGGCCTTTTGCAAACATCCCTTCATAGACCGAGCCATTGGCGTAGCGCGCGATGCCCTTGCCCTTGATCTCGCCTTCGAACCATTCACCGGAATACTCGAAACCGTCAGGCAGGCGATACGTGCCGGTCCCATGACGTAGTCCATTTTCAAACGTGCCCTCGTAGACGCCGCCAACCTCGTCATCGGCGATGATGACGTCGTCACCCTGCGCGGCCACGTTGACCGCCGTCAGGGCCAAAAGTGAAACGGCTATAGATATGCGAAACAAGTTCATGGGTTTTCACGCCTGGCCGGTCATGCTTTGAATGCGTTCTGTTGCGCAAAACTAAGGCACCACTCAGGGCAGGGCAACGGCTTTTGCCGCATTTGTCTTTTCCTCACGGTGCGATCTGGTAAATGGCAATAGGACAGTCGAGGGCAAGAGGGCAGTATGGCCGACCGTTTCCGCATCACTCTGGCGCAACTCAACCCCGTTGTCGGGGATATCGACGGCAATGCTGCCAAAGCCCATGCCGCCTGGGAACAAGGGCGCGATGCAAAGGCCGATCTGGTGGCGTTGCCCGAAATGTTCATCACCGGGTACAACACGCAGGATCTGATCCTGAAGCCGGTGTTTCACCAAGCGGCCATGGCTGCGGTCGAATCGCTTGCTGAACGCTGCGCCGATGGGCCGGCGCTGGCAATTGGCGGTCCGTGGGTCGAGGATGGCAAACTGTTCAACGCCTATCTGATCCTCAAGGGCGGGCGGATTTCCAGCAAAGTCCTGAAACATCACCTGCCCAATGAAACGGTTTTCGACGAAGTCCGCCTTTATGACGCCGGACCGCTGGGTGGCCCCTATTCGGTGGGCAACACCCGCATCGGCAGCCCGATTTGCGAAGACAGCTGGCACGAGGATGTAACCGAAACGCTGGCAGAAACCGGCGCCGAGTTTCTGCTGATCCCCAACGGATCACCGTATTTCCGCGACAAATACGACATACGCCTGAACCACATGGTGGCGCGCGTTGTCGAAACCGGACTGCCGCTGATCTACCTCAACATGGTGGGCGGTCAGGACGACCAGGTTTTTGACGGCGGAACATTCGGCCTGAATCCGGGTGGAGAGCTGGCGTTCCGGATGCCCGTGTTTGATGATGCGATCACACATATTGATCTGGAACGTAGCGAAGATTGCTGGCGCATTGCACCCGCAGAAATCGTGCCGCAACCGGATGAATGGGAACAGGATTATCGCGCAATGGTTCAGTCCTTGCGCGATTACATGGGGAAAACCGGGTTCGGCAAAGCCCTGCTTGGTCTGTCAGGCGGCATCGATTCCGCGCTGGTGGCGGCAATAGCGGTGGATGCGCTCGGGTCAGAAAACGTGCGCTGCGTAATGTTGCCGTCGGAATATACCAGCCAGGCCTCTCTGGATGACGCCGAGGCCGTCGCAAAGGCGTTGGGCGTGCACTACGATTTTGTTCCGATCTCGGAAAGCCGCGCTGCTGTCACCAATTCGCTCGCCCCTTTGTTTGAAGGTCGAAACGAAGACCTGACCGAAGAGAATGTTCAGTCTCGCCTGCGTGGACTTCTGCTGATGGCGATTTCGAATAAGTTTGGCGAGATGCTGCTGACAACCGGCAACAAATCCGAGGTCGCGGTGGGATATGCCACCATTTATGGCGATATGAACGGCGGTTACAATCCGATCAAGGATCTGTACAAGACCCGCGTGTTCGAGACCTGCCGCTGGCGCAATGCCAATCATCGCAACTGGATGATGGGACCGGCGGGTGAGGTCATCCGCCCGTCAGTTATCGACAAGCCCCCAAGCGCAGAACTGCGCGAGGACCAAAAGGACAGTGACAGCCTGCCCGACTATCCGGTTCTGGATGCCATCCTGGAGATTCTGGTCGATCAGGACGGCTCGATCGCCGATTGCGTGGCGGCAGGTTTTGACGAGGCCGAGGCCCGTCGGGTCGAACATCTGATCTACATCAGCGAGTACAAGCGGTTTCAGTCTGCGCCGGGAACAAGGCTGACCAAACGCGCCTTCTGGTTGGATCGCCGGTATCCCATCGTGAATCGGTGGCGTGACACCGATTGAGTATCGGAACTGACCGTCGCGATTATGGGCAAAAATCGTTCCCATAATGGAGCAACGGGAAACAGTCCCGCCAAAACCTACCCCTTTGTTTGCTAAGCTGGTCAGTTTGAACGGTTTTTTCCGTCCGGTGCCGCTCCTAGCTTGCCCGACTGACAATGTTTTGCCACATTTAAGCTGCAATGCCGCCGCATGTGGGGCGAGTGTGACGCATTCCTGGCAGAACAAGTTTTCAGGCGATGTGTTGGATTCAAGTGTGGCGCATCGATCTGCGAATGTCTGAGTTAACGGTTTGGTGTTACAATGCATGAGGAATATGAAAGGCCGTATTACCCGTATCTGCGTCTAAGGACGATGGAGTCCCCGGCACAGGAATTGGACGAGGCCGAGTTGGAGGCCGCAATTGCCGCGGTCATGTGTGAGGAGCTCTCGCAGAGCACTCCGTCGCTTCAAACAGTACGCTCCGAGTTTCCGGTGCTGGCTTCGGCTGAAGAGATTTCGGAGCAGGCTGAACCTCAGCCAACCGGCCTGACGGCGACACTTCGCCAGAAGTGGGCCGAGTTTTCGGGCGCGGCGTAGTCCAGCTCACAGAATTTCGCTGGAAATTTAGGTCTCATTGCTTTCAATTGCGGCTCGAGTTTGAGGGCGCAATTGAAACCTGCTGCGCCACGCCCACGGATCGCCCCTGATACACCGCGCCCAGAAGGCCTTCGGCTTTTTGAGCCGTTCGTGATTTCAACGTCATGTCAATTTGCAACCCTCGTTACGTGCCACGGTGCTTTGCAACCGACCTACCGAACTGACAAAAATTCCGTCATTTTGACGGCTTCTGGATGCAATTCGTCAGATTGGTCCCTATGAAGCGTAACCCCTTTCAGCCATTTTCCACGCAAGACAGTTTTTGTGGAGAAACTGATGTCCTGGAATATTTGTGTCATCGGGGCCGGCAAGATCGGGCAGATGATCGCGACGCTTTTGAAAGGGTCGCCGAATTACAGTGTTACGGTTGCGGATCATGACCTGAAAGCCTTGGGCGATATCGCGAAAATAGGCGTTAGCACCAAACAGATCGACGCCACTGACGCGGACGGCATGGCCAAAGAGCTGACGGGATTTGATGCCGTCATTTCGGCAGCACCGTTCTTTCTGACCCCGACCATTGCCAAGGCAGCCAAGGCTGCGGGCGCGCATTATTTCGACCTGACCGAAGATGTCGCCGCAACCCAGGCGGTGCGCGAGCTTGCCGAGGGCAGCGAGACGGCGTTCATGCCGCAATGCGGCCTAGCACCCGGCTTTGTCGGGATTGCCGGCGCTTCTCTGGCTGCAGAGTTTGACGAGATCGACAGCCTGCATATGCGGGTGGGCGCATTGCCGCTGTATCCGACAAATGCGCTGAAATATAATCTGACCTGGTCAACCGACGGGCTGATCAACGAATACTGCAACCCGTGCGATGCCATCGTGAACGGCAAGCTGGTCAAGACTGCACCGCTGGAAGATTACGAGGTTCTGGGCCATGACGGCGTGGAATACGAGTGCTTCAACACTTCGGGTGGCTTGGGCACATTGCCGGAAACGCTGGAAGGCAAGGCGCGGGCCGTGTCCTATCGCTCGATCCGCTATCCGGGCCATTGCGACATTCTGAAATTGCTTCTGAACGATCTGGGGCTGGAACGCCGCCGCGATCTGCTGAAAGAGATTTTCGAAGCCGCATTGCCCCGCACCGACCAGGACGTCGTTCTGGTTTACTGCACCGCCAAGGGCAGGATTGACGGGGTGCTGCGCGAGAAGTCCCTGATCAACAAGTCCTTTGCCCGCACCATCAACGGACAGGTCTGGAGCGCCATTCAGGTCACCACCGCCGCAGGTGTTCTGGGCGTGGTTGACCTGATGCGCATCGGCGCACTGCCCGCGAAGGGGTTTGTCCGGCAGGAACAGGTCAAACTTGATGACTTCCTCAACACCGAATTCGGCCAGCTTTATCGCGCTGGTGACGTCACCAAACAGAACAAGGCAGCCTGAGATATGAAAGACATTGTGATGACAGCCCAAACCACGCTTGCGAATTTGGATCTGACCGAGGCCGAACTGAACGGCGGCACGCTCAAGGTGACGTCTCCGATCGATGGCAGCCTGCTGGCACAAGTGCACGAGACACCGGTTGCAGAGATGGACGCTGTCTTTGCCCGCGCGCAATCGGCTTTCAAAGCCTGGCGTGTCGTTCCGGCACCGCGCCGCGGCGAGTTGATCCGCCTGCTGGGCGAGGAGCTGCGGGCCGCCAAGGATGATCTGGGCGCTCTGGTCAGCTGGGAAGCTGGCAAGATCACCTCGGAAGGTCTGGGCGAAGTGCAGGAGATGATCGATATCTGCGATTTTGCTGTCGGCCTGTCGCGTCAGCTTTACGGTCTGACCATCGCCTCCGAGCGCCCCGGTCACCGGATGATGGAGACATGGCATCCGGCAGGTCCGGTCGGCGTGATCTCGGCCTTCAACTTCCCGGTCGCGGTCTGGTCCTGGAACGCGGCGCTGGCCCTGGTCTGTGGCGATCCGGTGATCTGGAAGCCGTCCGAGAAGACGCCGCTGACCGCCATGGCCTGCCAGAGGATTTTTGAGCGCGCGCTCGCCCGGTTCGGCGATGCGCCTGACGGCCTGCTGCAAACCCTGATCGGGGGCGCCGCCCTGGGTGAAGCGCTGGTGGCCAGCGAGGATGTTCCGGTGATCTCGGCAACAGGTTCGACCCGCATGGGCCGCGCGGTGGCCCCCATCGTGGCGCAACGTTTCGGCAAGTGCATTCTGGAGCTGGGCGGAAACAACGCTATGATCGTTGGCCCTTCGGCCGATCTGGAAATGGCGGTTCGTGCCATCGTGTTCTCTGCTGTTGGCACCGCCGGTCAGCGCTGCACCACCCTGCGTCGCCTGATCGCGCACAACTCGATCCACGAGGAACTAGTGAGCCGTCTGAAGAAGGCCTATGCCGGTCTGCCCATCGGCAATCCGCTGGCCGAAGGCACCTTGGTCGGCCCGCTGGTGGATGAAGCCTCGGGCGCGGCCATGACCGCAGCGTTGGAGGCCGCAAAAGCCGAGGGCGGAACTGTCTTTGGCGGTAATCGGGTGACCGAAAACGTGCCGGCCGGCGTCTACATGGAACCTGCTATCGTCGAAATGCCCGGTCAAAGCGCGGTGGTGAAGACCGAAACCTTTGCGCCGATCCTTTATGTCATGGGATATGACGACTTTGCCGAAGCGCTGGACATTCAGAATGATGTGCCGCAGGGCCTGTCATCCTGCGTGTTCACCCTGAACATGCGCGAGGCCGAGCAGTTCCTGACCGCGGCCGGATCGGATTGTGGCATTGCCAACGTCAACATCGGACCTTCCGGCGCCGAGATCGGTGGCGCGTTTGGCGGTGAAAAAGAAACCGGCGGCGGGCGCGAAAGTGGCTCGGATGCCTGGAAGGCATACATGCGCCGCCAGACCAACACCGTGAACTACTCGGCCGAACTGCCGCTGGCGCAGGGCGTCAAGTTCGACATTTAGGCTTTCGTCAATTGAGATTGGCCGATCAGCCGTTCTGACAGGTCAAAGATACAGAACTGAAATTCCCCCGGGTGCAGATGCTTGGGGGAATTTTGTTTCGAATGGGTTTTGCGAGCTTCTGCTCCAATATGCCTGTAATGCGCTTCCGCTACATTCCGGAAAGCCCCGCATTGGTGTTCAACAGAAACTGGCGAAAGATCGGACTGCTCGCCGCGCCTATGCCGCGCGCGTTTTCCCCGACCGCTGCACTTTCAACGACCGGCGGGATCAACCCCCGCTTGTCCTGGTTGGCCAGATAGCGACGCACCCTTGAAACCAGTTCTTCCCTGACCTCCGGCGGGAATGCCCCATCTATGAAGATTGCCTCGAAATCAATGACAGCACAGATCGAAAGCGCGGCTTTGGCCAATTCCTGAGCTGTTGTGCCAATCCACGGCTCAACATACCGGGAAATGCTGCTCCAATCCTGCGGCTTCTTCCAGAGAATGCCCGGATCGACGCCCGCTTCGACCAGCCTGTCCTCAAGCAAAAACAGCGAGGCTGTGTCGATCAGCTGCTGGCTTTCGCCCAGGGGGCCGGTGGTGCGCATCGCGCCCAGGGCCCCGGCGTTGCCCTGGTTGCCCTCGAACACCGTGCCATTCAAAGCGACCCCGCCGCCGATCATCGAGCCGATGAAAAAGTAGAAATAGTCGCGGTATTCCGCGCCGCGACCGTAGAGATGTTCGGCGTGACACGCTGCTGTCGCATCGTTGACGACAAAAACAGGCAAACTGCTGAACCTGGCCACCTCGCTAAAGAAGTTTACGTTCTTCCAGGACCGGAACTGTTTGGCCGCCAGCCCCGTCAGGTCGTGCCACTTCCAAAGCTCGAATGGGGTGCCAATTCCAATCCCGCAAACGCGATCCCGAAGTTTCCGGGGCTCATGCGCCAAAAGCGTTTCCAGGCCAGCCTCCAGAAATCCGAATACGGCTTCTGGCAGCGGGTAGTCATAAGTGGTGGAAAGCTGGCGGCGCGGCTTGCCTGTAAAGTCGATCAAAAGCAGGTCTGCACTGCGCCGCCCAATCTTCATGCCGACCGAAAGGATGCCTTCCGGGTTCAACTCCATCGGGACCGAAGGCTTGCCAACTTTCCCACGTAAAGGGGTTCCACGTTTGAGAATCTCATCCTTTTCAAGTTTGCGCAGGATGATTGAAACGGTCTGAGGAGAAAGGCCGGTCAACCGGGCAACATCCGCACCCGCTGCCGGTCCATGGCGTTGTAAAACCGTCAAAATCAGCCGCTCGTTATGATCGCGAACACCGCTTTGACTTACCCCGCCGGTCAGCATTTTAAGTGCTTCTTTCTCCATAATCCCGAACATAACCACCTTGTTTTCTTATGAAAAGATATCTGATCGAATTAATAAATAAACTTTATTTACTTATTGACATCGAGGCTCGAATCGCGGTTTGTTGGATACGACCTGCATTGGAGGATGGAGGTAGGTCTCGCTGGCGCGCCATGCGGGACGACGATGATTTTATGGGAGGACAACATGAGAAATTTACTCAAGCTTGCCGCATCGGCGACTGCACTCACACTGGCTGCCGCATCTGCGCAAGCGGCCGGTGAGACCGTCTGCCTGATCACCAAGACTGACACCAATCCATTTTTTGTAAAAATGAAGGAGGGTGCGACCGCGAAGGCGGAAGAGCTTGGCATGACCCTGAAGGCTTTTGCTGGCAAAATCGATGGCGACCACGAAACTCAGGTCCAGGCGATTGAAACCTGCATCCTCGATGGCGCCAAGGGAATTCTGCTGACAGCGTCTGACACAAGTTCGATTGTCCCCGCGGTTCAGCAGGCTCGGGACGCTGGTGTTCTTGTGATCGCATTGGATACGCCGCTCAGCCCGATTGACTCGGCGGACGCGACATTTGCGACAGATAACTACAAGGCAGGTCTGCTGATCGGGCAATGGGCGAAGGCCAAAATGGGTGATGCAGCAGCGGACGCCAAAATCGCGACGCTTGATCTGAATGTCAGCCAGCCGACCGTGGACGTTCTGCGCAATCAGGGCTTCCTCGACGGGTTCGGAGTGGAATTGGCGGATCCAAATGTTATCGGCGATGAAACAGATGCACGGCTGGTCGGCAGCGACGTGACCGACGGAAACGAAGAAGGTGGACGCCGGGCCATGGAAAACCTTCTGGCCAAGGATTCAACGATCAACGTGGTTCACACGATCAATGAACCGGCGGCCGCGGGTGCCTATGAGGCTCTGAAATCCATCGGGCGTGAAAACGACGTGTTGATCGTTTCGGTCGATGGCGGCTGCCCCGGCGTACAAAACGTTGAGGCCGGAGTAATCGGTGCCACAAGCCAGCAATACCCCCTGCTGATGGCGTCGCTTGGTGTTGAGGCCGTGAAGAAATGGGCCGACGAGGGCGTGAAGCCAGAAAACACACCCGGTAAAGACTTCTACGATACCGGCGTTGCGCTGATTACCGATCAGCCCGTAGATGGTGTGGAATCGATTTCGGTCGCTGAAGGCTTGGAGCTCTGCTGGGGCTAAGCGCAGGCCTGTTGGATGAGGCGCGCCGAAGCGCCTCATCATTCCTTTCACCAGCAAACCGAAACTTCCTGTACACTAATCTCGTGGGCGGCATAACGCCCACGAAAAGGGGGAGATATGTCCGAAGCAAACCAAAGCGCCCAGGGATTTGAATCCGCAGCCAGCAAAACAGAAACTGTTGCGACTTTTGAGGATCATCGCCACGGCGTTCTGGGGAAGTTGCAGCATCTTCTGCATGTTAACCCGTCCTTTGTGCCGCTAATCGTCCTGGTCGGTGCGATTTTGATTTTCGGACTGCTTTTGGGCTCAAAGTTCTTCTCGCCCTTCGCGATGACCCTGATCCTTCAGCAGGTGCAGATCGTCGGCATCGTGGCCGCAGCGCAAAGCCTGGTCATTCTGACCGCTGGCATCGATCTCAGCGTTGGCGCGATCATGGTGTTTTCTTCTGTCATCATGGGGCAGTTTTCCTTCCGATACGGCATTCCGGTGCCAATTGCCGTTATGTGCGGACTGGCCGCCGGAACCATGATCGGAGCGCTCAATGGCTGGCTTGTCAGTCGCGTCAAGCTTCCCCCCTTCATCGTCACACTTGGAATGTGGCAGATCGTTCTGGCCACGAACTTCCTCTATTCCGCGAACGAAACCATTCGCAGCCAGGACATCGAGGCAAACGCCCCCTTCCTTCAGTTCTTCGGCACCAAGTTCAGCATCGGTGGAGCAACATTCACCGTTGGCGTCATATTCATGCTCGTGCTGATCTTTGTGTTGGCCTACGCGCTCAAACACACGGCCTGGGGCCGACATGTCTACGCAGTGGGGGACGATCCAGAAGCCGCAGAACTGTCAGGGGTCAATGTCCACAGAACATTGATGTCGGTCTACATGTTGTCCGGTCTGATCTGTGCTTTCGCTGGCTGGGCTCTGATCGGGCGTATCGGATCGGTCTCGCCGACATCCGGGCAATTGGCCAACATCGAAAGCATCACCGCGGTTGTGATCGGGGGTATCTCGCTTTTCGGGGGGCGCGGTTCAATTCTGGGATCCCTGTTTGGTGCCCTGATCGTCGGCGTCTTCACGCTTGGCCTCAGGCTACTGGGAGCGGACGCACAGTGGACCTTCCTGCTTATCGGACTTCTCATCATCGCGGCGGTCGCGGTTGACCAGTGGATCAGAAAGGTATCGGGCTGATGTCAGACACAACTCCAGTCGTGCAGGGCCGCGGGATCGTAAAACGTTATGGCCATGTAACCGCCATCGACCATTCCGATTTTGAACTGCGTCAGGGCGAAATCCTAGCGGTCATCGGGGATAACGGCGCGGGCAAATCATCCATCGTCAAAGCAATCTGCGGCGCCACGATCCCGGATGAGGGCGAGATCCTGATTGAGGGGAAGAAGGTCAACTTCACCTCTCCGATTGACGCAAGGAACATGGGGATCGAGATCGTCTATCAGCAGCTTGCGATGTCCCCTGCCCTTTCGATTGCGGATAACATGTTCATGGGCCGCGAGATCCGCAAACAGGGCTTCATGGGAAAATACTTGCGTCAGCTCGACCGGCCAGCCATGGAGAAGTTCGCGCGTGACAAGCTGACCGAGCTTGGTTTGATGACCGTTCAATCGATCAATCAGGCAATCGAAACCCTGTCCGGAGGCCAGCGCCAGGGCGTGGCCGTTGCCCGTGCCGCTGCGTTTGCGACCAAGTTCATCATCATGGACGAACCAACAGCCGCACTGGGCGTGAAAGAAAGCCGCAAGGTGCTTGAACTCATCCAGGATGTTCGGGCGCGAGGCATTCCGATCATCCTGATCAGCCACAACATGCCCCATGTCTTCGAAGTCGCCGATCGTATTCACGTACACAGGTTGGGCAAACGGCTCTGCACAATCGATCCCAAGGACTACACGATGTCCGACGCTGTGGCTTTCATGACCGGCGCCAAGGAACCCCCGAAAGAGGACGCCGCGTGATCGAGCAGGACGTAAAACACGTTTGCGACCTGATCGCCGCCCGACGGCAGGCCGGTGTCCGGATGATTGTCGCAATCGCCGGCCCCCCTGCATCCGGAAAATCGACCCTGGCGGAGGCCGTCGTTCAATCGCTCAACACTGATCAGGGCTTGGAGGTTCCACAGGCAACGCTGGTGCCCATGGACGGCTATCATCTGGACAATCGCGTCTTGGAAGCACGGGACCTACTGGCCAAGAAAGGTGCCCCGGAAACCTTCGATGCGGTTGGGTTCTGTAAGGCGATCAAGGGCCTGCAGTCTGCGCAGCATGAAGTCTTTCACCCAAAGTTCGACAGACAGATGGATCTGGCGATTGCAAACGCGATTTCCGTTCATCCAGAAACTCCGATTGTCGTCGTTGAGGGGAACTACCTTCTGATGGACAGTGATCCCTGGAATGCATTGGCGGAGGTCTTTGCCCTGACGGTGTTTGTCAGCCCGACATTGGAAGAACTCGAAAGCAGGCTGCAACAACGGTGGATCAAACACGGCCTCGACCCCGTAACGGCACTGCAACGCGCAACAGGGAACGACCTGCCCAACGCCGAACTGGTTCTTGGAAAAAGTCGAAAGGCCGATCTGGTCCTAAATCAGAACTACACCGAATTCGGCGTGCGCTACGCATTCTGAACCGGTGCGATGAGTAGTTGTGCCATCCGGTGATATCACTCGCAAGAAAGCGCGCGGCTTCTCAGGAGGCATCGATTTAGTGCGTTTCCTTTTGCGTCAATCGCCTCCATCGACCAACTGTCTCCAACCTCTCTGGTCAACATCAGGAAGCCGAAATCACTGTTGTTGACCACGAGACTTGCCAGGCTTCCGGCGACTTCAACATTGGTCAAAGCACCTGTTGGCATTGGATCCAGCTGTGTCCCGCCGTTGCCGCTTATCCCCTGCACCGGCCCATCTGCCAAATCGATTGCCTGAAACGCATGAATATGGCCAGACAGGACAAGGTTCAATGGTTCTGGCATGGCCTCGCCAAACGCCGCGCGCTGTGTGTCGTCGCCATCAATCAGCTCACCGAAGGCACGCATGTTTACCCAAAGTGGGCGATGAGTGAGAAACCAGGTTTCGCCACTGATGTTTGCAAACATATCCCCGGCCATTCGACCATATTCGGGCAACAGATCGGGGCTGCTTTTTGGGGCAGGACCGGCGGACGAGTCGAATGCGATCAGATCAAACCCGTCGACAGAGGCTACCCAGGGTTCAGTCACAGCCGGACAATCATCCGGAACGAGACCAGGTGCAAAATACCGGAACCACCCTTTGTCGCCGCGCCCGCAACTTTCATGATTGCCTCTGACAAATATGAAGGGGGCAAGAGCGAACAGGGTTTCGGCCGGGTCCAACCAATCTGCAGACCAGGCCCGGAAATTGTCACCAAAAGGGGAACCACCGCACTTTTCCGGGTCTGGGCACTCACTTGACCGGTACAGGTAATCGCCAACGTGGATGATCAGATCCGGTGATCTGGATGCAATTTCTGCCGCGATCGATTCCAATGGCCAGGCAACCGGGTCATTGCAGGCCTGAGCCCTGCCGCCCCGAATGCGGCAGCCGGTATCTCCAATCACGACAATCCGCTGGACGCTTGGATTTAGAATTGGCAGCGCGTTTCCCTCAAGCATTATCTGTTGCGCCCTTTTTGGCGCGCGATGCTCGCAGACGATTTCCGGAAACTGGCTGTCTGGTATCGCCCTTTTGTTCATGGCGACCAAATGGCCATCGACTTGCAAGTTGGGGCAGTCAGGCGATGTAGAGGTTGCGCGTACAACAACTTCGTCATCGGGCCCAAGCTGGACCCAACGGTGCACTACATCAGCGACAGAAGACGCAGCGCCGAAACAAAACAAACACCATACCCAGAAAACGAGTGAACCGATCCTGACCAACACGCGGGCACCTCTTTCGAAGAATGTCACAAATCTACGATCGACCTTTCGAAAGTCCAGTGAATTGAAATCCGGTTGATGCTGGCCGGAAGGAGCAGCTGCAAAGCGGTATTAGGGTTGGTGACCAAGTCCAATAGCTGTCAACGAAGAGTTTTATTCTAATCAGGACAACTGATCTAAAGAATTGGATGACTGCCGTGTCCGCGAAGCGGGCTCTCACAATGCTTCGGTTGATGGTCGCAATGACCCCGGAATGGACTATTGGCAATGCGCCCTTTCCCGAAACTTGGAAATAACTCACTGTGCGCGTCAGGATTCAATTGGCGCATAGCTTCCGTCCTCGCGATGAACCTCCCTCCCGGTGAGGGGCGGGTTGAAGACGCAGACGAGACGGAGGTCACCGTCCAGAGCTTGTACCAGGTGTCTGTCGTTTTGATCCAAAGCGTATAGCGTGAAAGGTTCCAGCGGGTACCATGTCGTTTGGTCAAATCGCCTGATCTGACCTCTGCCTTCGATGCAGTAGCAGGCTTCCAGGTGATGGGTGTATTCAAGCTCGAGAAACGCATCCTTTTCGATGATTGTATCGGTCATCGAAAATCCCATGCCGTCGGACGCGAGCAACAGCCGTCTGCTGTTCCATCCCGGGGCGGTAACATCCCGCTCTGTCCCAACAATACCTTCGAGCGATCTTACGATCATGCCTTTACCTTCCCAAAGTCATCGAACCGCACGGTTCATCCCTCCATCCGACAGGATGTTCTGCCCGTTAATATAACGCGCTCCTTCCGAGGCAAGGAAGACACAGGCTTGGCCGATCTCGGCGAATGTTGCCGGGCGTTGCGCGGGGATGGACCGTCTTGCCAGATCGGACAGATTCACGTTCTCGCAAAAACCAGGCATCAGGTTGTTCATGTTGATGTTGTGGCGGGCAAACCGATCTCCGAACAGCTTGGCGAAACTATGCAGCGCACCGCGCAGCATGCTCATCGGGTAGGGCGCGCGCGGTTCAACCGTGTTCATGGACGAGATGTTCACGAATGAACCGCCGCCTTGTTCAATCATGATCGGGGTCACGATGCGTGCCAGTTTGACCACGTTCAGAACATACATGTCGAGACTTTCGTGCCACAACTCATCCGGCAATTCCAGCAACGGCCCGTCGAAGTCCGGATCAAAGCCAACCGTCTTGATCGCTTCCGGTACGCCGCCACCATGGCCCATGTTACTGACGACGGCATCGATCGTTCCGTACTTGTCGAGTGTGGCGTCCACCATTGCTTGCAGATCATCGGTGTCGAGGACCGAACCCTGGCGTCCAATCCCGCCCAATTCCTCTGCCAAGGCTTTGGATCGCGTCGATGGGGACATCAGCGAGACCTTGTAGCCCGCTTTCGCCATCTCGACGGCGCACCCTTTTCCAATGCCCTGGCCAGTTCCGGTCATCAGGGCCACTCTGACACCAGTCATCTCACTTTCTCCGCTATGATTATTCCGCCTTATCCTGACTAAGATATGCGGAATCTAGCCTATAATAAAAAGACTTTACGACACATAGATGTGAGATAAAATCACAGTCATGACGATCATCAGACATCTTCGAGCATTACAAGCCTTCGACGCAGCCGCATCACGCTTGAACATCAGCAAAGCAGCCGATGACCTTGGCGTGACGCATGGCGCGGTAAGCCGCCAGATCAAGCAACTTGAGCAATACCTGGATGTTAGGTTGCTGCGAAGACTGCCGGGTGGTGTCGAACTCACTGATGCAGGGTCACGTCTGCATCTGGCGACACAGGACTCATTCGCAACGTTGCAACAAGGGATTGGAGCGATTAAGCGCGCGAAAACACGGCGCTCGCTCACGGTATCGCTTTCGTCTTCCCTGGCGATCAAATGGCTTGTGCCGAGGCTTCCGGAGTTCCGCAAGCGCCACCCCGGCATCTCCATTCGTCTGGATACCGATGATCAAATCATCGATTTCTTTGACAGCGAGGTCGATGTGGCCCTGCGGTACGGCGGCTATCCGTCGAGTGGGCTTTACTGCGAGCGCCTTTGGAAGGAACGCCTCGTCGTTGTTGCCGCGCCTTCCTTGGTGGCGGAAGGTCCGGTTGCCGCTGACACCATAATTCAGCTTCCACTTTTGCATGATCAGTTTCATCCACACTGGGAAAAATGGGCGACACAGGCCGGAATACGCCACCCGGATGTTCAAGCGAAAAGTTCGGCTTTCCCAAATTCGGCCGTTTTGATTGCAGCTGCCATCGATGGGCAAGGTGCCATCCTTGTGCGCCAGATTCTGGTCGCTGACGATCTGGCGGCAGGACGGCTGGTCTACCTCAGTGATGTCAGCGTTGAAGACGAGAACGCCCTGTGCTTCGTTTGCCGGGACGGCGACCAACGGTCTCCGCCCGTCAGTACGCTACGCTCGTGGCTCACTGAGATCGGCTCGCCGCCGTGGCCAAAAAACTAAGTGGACCGGGTATTCTGAGTGGCAGCCGAAATTTCATCACCAAGACTTCTCGCACCAAGCTTTCGCGCCGCAGCCGCAAGGCGTTTTCTAAAGGATGCTGGCTTTGTTGATAACAACCAAACGCGGCTAATACTTTCGCGGGACGAGCGACAGAAACTCTGCAACGCGAATGATCACTTAAAAAGCAAATATCGGATCGGTCGATCCGCTCCGGATCGCCGGACCTCGTCCCGGGTCTGGTCGAACGTATCTTGGTCCGGCAAGTGAGGGACGGCGTGCAGATCAAGTGGGGGCGGATCGACAGTGACAATAATCTGGCTGGAAATGAACAAATCCGTCCTGAAGTGGCTCGTTTGGCGCAGAGTTCCCTACGAGAGGCTGCGAACACGCATTCGGTTTTGCCGATATGTCAGAATTTGACAGAACTCTCCCTCGATGCTTACCTGTCAGCGACATAGCGGAATGAGTTTAAATCTATTGTCTTTTCAATGTGCTGAGACGTCACAAGCAGTGCCGGCTCGAGCAGTGTAGAAGCCCAGGGGTTTGATGATGGAATTGATCACTGAACAACTACGCGCCTTTCCGATAATGGCGCTTTTTTTGTGTCTGGGTCTGGGCTACGGAGTCGGGAAATTCCGGGTCGGCAAGTTTGAGCTGGGCGGTATCGCGGGCACTTTGCTTGTGGCCGTATTTGTCGGTCAGATTGGCGGCATAAACCTGAGCGCGGATGTCCAGAACGTCTTTTTTTCATTGTTTATCTTCATGGTGGGCTACAACGGAGGCCCTCAGTTTTTCGCAGCATTGAACCGGACGGCGCTGACCAAACTATTGGCCGCCTTTATGATGACCTTGTGGGGATTGTTCTTTGTTGTCGTCGTGGCCAGACTGGCGGGGTTGGATAAAGGACTGGCTGCGGGTCTGGCGGCTGGCGGTCTGACACAATCGGCCATTATCGGAACCGCAGGAAACGCTATCGATCTGCTGGGTCTTGCCTCGGATGAAGCCGAAAAGCTAAAGACGAACATCGCTGTGGGTTACTCGGTTACCTATATCTTCGGCTCAATCGGCCCAATTCTGGCCGTCAGTGTCATCCCGATCATTATGCGCGTTGATCTGCGACAAGAAGCTATCAAGCTGGCTCAGAAACTCAGCGGTGGTGGTCACAAGCTGGAAGAAGGCGAGTTCCTTCCGATGAACCGCTTTGAAGCTCGGGCATACCAGGTGAACGCCGATGCGGCCATAGTTGGAAAACCGGTTAAGGACATTGAGAGCGGTTACCAGGGCGACCTCGTGGTCGAACGGTTGCTGCAAAACGGTGCTCCCGTCGATCCAACGCCGCAGACGTCGGTCAATGCCGGGGACGTCATCGTCGTCTCAGGCCTTGTCGCAACTCTCACTCAATTCGAAGGCACTGTCAGTGGTGAAATCGGTGAGTATCCGCCGGAACTGACAGTTGTGGAAGAGCGTCGCAACGTTGTGGTCACCAACCGCAAACTGACCGGTAGAACCCTTGCCGAACTGCGCGCGGCGCTTACAGCGGATCAGCGGCGCGGTGTCCATATCTCGAAAATCACCCGAATGGGCCATGACATACCGGTTCTGCAAAATACCGAAATCCATGCGGGCGACGAGATCAGTATCGTCGGCCACAAGGACGATCTGAATCGGGTTTCGAAGCTTGCGGGCTATGTGCCTCCGTCGGCCTCGGTCACGAATTTCGTGGCGTTGGGGATCGGTGTGGCGATCGGTTATCTGATCGGCGAGATCAGCTTTAACATCGCAGGTACCAAAGTGGCACTGGGCTCGGGGCTAGGATGCCTCGTAACGGGGCTGATCATCGGCTATTTGCGCATCAGACGACCCAAGATTGGCGGCATTAATCGGGGTGCGGCGAATTTCCTTCAAAGTTTCGGATTGGCCGTTTTTGTGGGTGTCGTCGGCCTGAATGCCGGGCAACCTGCGCTGCAAGCGATTCAGGAATACGGCATCACCCTCCTGCTTCTGGGAATCCTGGTGACGCTGATGCCGATGATCGTACAGTTCCCGATCAACTATTTTGTCCTGCGCATCAAGAACCCGGTCGAGGCCTGCGCCGTTGTAACCGGTTCACGTTCGGGAAATCCGGGTTTTGCAACGCTGCTGGAAAAGACGGGCAATGCGACCCCAACGCCCGCCTTTACAATGACCTACGCCGTGGCAAACATCTTCCTGACCCTCTGGGGACCGCTGGTCGTGGCATTTGTTCCTTAGGCTGTCCCATAGGAACACTGCCCCAAGCCCAGCGGCCCATAGGTGATGGCTAGGCTGCAAAGTATCGTCAGGCAGGGAGATGGCCAAAGCTTTGCCCGCTCAGCTTCTTGCGCCCGCACCTAGCCGTGCAACGGCAACCCTTTCGACGCGCGGTAAGCTTGCACATAGCCAACGGCCACAGCCCGGACCGCGCGACCAATCTGCCGATACGCGCTGTCGTCCAGGTTGGCAAAGGACACCCGCGCCGACCAGTTGGGGGCATCAAAACCCGATCCGTTCAGCAGAACAATCCCGTGATCCTGTGCCAGCTTGAAGGAAATATCTAGGGGGTGGACGTTGTCTTTGATCCAGGCAACCACCTCTTCGCCCACGTATTTCCGAAGCCAGAATTCGAAATCGATGATGCCGTAGTATTTGTCGAACAACGGGTTGTCGGGCACTTCAATGCCCAAGCCTTCGACCAACTCATCAAAGCGGTGTTTCAGGATACCCCAGCAGAATTTCTGATAGCCTTTCTGTTCATCCATCAGTTCGACCAGCGAGAACAGTGTCATCATCACCTGCTGTGGCAATGACAGCCCCGCTGTGTGGTTCAGCGCCACATCGCGGCTGTCGGCCACAATGCGGTCGATAAACTTGAAGGACGAAGGATCCGGGGTCAGCGTCTCATACCGCGCGTTGACCACGGCCTTTGTCTCGGCCGGCGCCTCGGCAATCATCCTGTCGAAGATGTTGTTTTCGGCCACCAGGATTGCGCCAAGACGCCAACCGGTGCAGCCGAAGTACTTTGAAAAGGAATAGACCCCGATCGTGTTCTCGGGCAGATGCCCCATCACCGACTGGAAGTTCGGAACGAAAGTACCATAAACGTCGTCCGTTAGGATGATCAGATCCGGACGACGGGTTTTGACGAATTCGACCAACCGGGCCATGACCTCGGAACTGATCGCGACCGAAGACGGGTTGCCCGGATTGACCAGAAACAGAGCCTTGACCTTCGGATCGGCCAGTTGCTCGAGGTCGTCATCGGTCAGTTGAAAGTGATCTTTCTCGGCCGAGGATACATCCACGACATTCAGCCCATAGTCCTCGAGCACTGGCATTTCCAGATAAGGCGTGAATATCGGCGTGCCCAATGCGATGGTGTCACCAGCATTCAGCAGACGCTGGTTCTTGAGCGCCTTGAAGATGTAGCACATCGCAGCCGTGCCGCCCTCGACCGCGTATATGTCGAATTTCACATCGGGCCGGTGACCGGCGCACATCGCCCACATCACGTATTCATGGACGATCGCCTCGTTATGCTGCATACACCGATCAGGCATCGGGTAGTGGTCACCGACAATGCCGTCGGTCAATTCCAATACAAAATCGTCAGGGGCAAAGCCGAACTTTTCAATCGCGAAGTCCACCACATCAACCAGAGTGTCAGCACCAGGAGGGCCATTCTTATCTATCGAATCCGCACAATACGTCTTAAGCCGGTCATAGCATCCATCCCCCTGCGGCATTCCGGCCAAACCGACCTGCTGTTCATTGCGATGGCGCTGCGCTTCGGTCATCGCGAATTGACCCAGAAGAAAAAACGCCTCGCGTGCCTGTGTTGCGATCCAGTTGGGGTTGCCACGTCCCGCATTCAGATAGGGAAGAGCCATCTGGCGCGACTCTTTCTGTGCCAGCTTGATGAGTTCGTCTTTGATTTGGAAAGGACTTAGATTTTCGTACTTATGCAGGTCCAGCGTTTCTGGCATGGCATCAAACCCTTTGTTTATAAAGTCGGAAATATTCGACCGGATCGTACGCAATGAACTGTGCCTGTGTAAACAATACTGTGAGGAGCACTACTGAAGAACACGTTGACGGCGATGATTGGTCTGGCTCGGAACGATCAATGCTGCCCTTTGGCGGCTTGTTCTTTAGAAGTGGCTGCGGGAGTAGGATTTGAGCCTCTGACCTTCAGGTTATGGCCCTGACGAGGTGACGACGTTAAGCGATTGATCCAGTGGATCAATTGTAGTCTGAACGGGCTGATCTGGGATTTTCCGACGCTGGTTGCGGGAGCAGGATTTGAACCTGCGACCTTCAGGTTATGAGCCTGACGAGCTACCGGGCTGCTCCATCCCGCGACACTTTTGATGACCTAGCGCTTACGCTACTTGAGGTCTTGTGTTGGCCTACCGCCTATTCGGCTACTTGAGACCGGGTAGTGTTTTTTCATCGTCAGAGAGAAGGGGGATTTTGCTAGGTTTGGCGGTGACCTACTCTCCCGGGGCTTAAGCCCAAGTACCATTGGCGCGGCAGTGCTTAACTTCCGGGTTCGGGATGGGACCGGGTGTTTCACTTGCGCTATGACCACCAAACCGAGGAAAATCCCCGTCGCTCTTTTTGCCAAGCAAAAAGGCGACGCGCAGGAGGCAGCGTATTCGCGAAGCGGATGCGCGTTCCTGCACAGTTGTTATGTCAATCAACACCGTGCAATCCGCTTTGCGGATTGTCACGTCATTGTCCAACTCAAGGTCGGTGTATGCTTCTGGTTTGATTTTGTCTTTCCATTACTGGATCAAATCAAGCCTATCGGGCGATTAGTACCGGTCAACTGAACGCATTACTGCGCTTACATCTCCGGCCTATTGACGTGGTGGTCTTCCACGGCCCTCAGGGAGACCTTGTTTTGAGGGGGGCTTCCCGCTTAGATGCCTTCAGCGGTTATCCTGTCCGATCATAGCTACCCAGCACTGCCGTTGGCACGACAACTGGTCCACCAGTGGATCGTTCACCCCGGTCCTCTCGTACTAGGGGCAACTCCTCTCAAGTCTCCTACACCCACGGCAGATAGGGACCGAACTGTCTCACGACGTTCTAAACCCAGCTCACGTACCTCTTTAAACGGCGAACAGCCGTACCCTTGGGACCTGCTCCAGCCCCAGGATGAGATGAGCCGACATCGAGGTGCCAAACACTGCCGTCGATATGGACTCTTGGGCAGTATCAGCCTGTTATCCCCGGCGTACCTTTTATCCGTTGAGCGATGGCCCTTCCACTCGGGACCACCGGATCACTATGGCCGTCTTTCGACTCTGCTCGACTTGTCAGTCTTGCAGTCAGGCTGGCTTCTGCCATTGCACTCAACGAGCGATTTCCGACCGCTCTGAGCCAACCTTCGCGCGCCTCCGTTACGCTTTAGGAGGCGACCGCCCCAGTCAAACTACCCGCCACGCAGGGTCCCGGATCCGGATAACGGACCGCGGTTAGACATCAAGAGTGCGAAGGGTGGTATCTCAAGGGAGGCTCCACAGGTACTTGCGTTCCTGCTTCAAAGCCTACCACCTATCCTGCACATCACAATCCTGATGCCAGTGCGAAGCTGTAGTAAAGGTGCACGGGGTCTTTCCGTCTAACCGCGGGAAGCCTGCATCTTGACAGGCAATTCAATTTCGCTGAGTCGATGTTGGAGACAGCGGGGAAGTCGTTACGCCATTCGTGCAGGTCGGAACTTACCCGACAAGGAATTTCGCTACCTTAGGACCGTTATAGTTACGGCCGCCGTTTACCTGGCTTCAATTCAAGGCTCTCACCTCTCCTTTTAACCTTCAGGCACCGGGCAGGCGTCAGACCCTATACGTCGTCTTGCGACTTCGCAGAGCCCTGTGTTTTTAATAAACAGTCGCCACCCCCTGGTTTGTGCCCCCAGCCCCTAGTTGCCTAGGAACCGGGCCTCCTTCTCGCGAACTTACGGAGGTATTTTGCCGAGTTCCTTCAACATCGTTCTCTCAAGCGCCTTGGTATGCTCTACCAGTCCACCTGTGTCGGTTTAGGGTACGGTCTGATGGAGGGCTATTTCCAGGAACCACTCAGCAGCCCAATCAATCCGATAAGATTGAACTACACCTGTGATCCGTCACATCCTCCTGGCCTAGGAATATTAACCTAGTTCCCATCGCCTACGCCTTTCGGCCTCGGCTTAGGGGCCGGCTTACCCTGCTCAGATTAGCTTTAAGCAGGAACCCTTGGACTTTCGGCGAGAGTGTCTCTCACACTCTTTGTCGCTACTCATGTCATCATTCTCACTAGTGATCTCTCCACCGGATCCCTCACAGGCCGGCTTCATCGAAAGAACTCGATCCGTCATTACACCCGCTGATATTTCACAGGTGGATGCAAATACGGATGAGTTCTATGTCACACTACGCTCTGCTACCATGCCTTACGGCATCCTAAGCTTCGGCTCATGGCTTGAGCCCCGTTACATCTTCGCCGCAGGACAACTTATTTAGACCAGTGAGCTGTTACGCTATCTTTAAAGGATGGCTGCTTCTAAGCCAACCTCCTGGTTGTTTTGGTCGTCCCACCTGCTTTCCCACTTAGCCATGAATTGGGGGCCTTAGCTGTAGGTCAGGGTTGTTTCCCTCTCCACTACGGACGTTAGCATCCGCAGTGTGTCTGCCATCTAGTACTCCCGGGTATTCGGAGTTTGGTTAGGATCAGTAAGCCTGTGGGGCCCCATTACCCATCCAGTGCTCTACCCCCCGGGGTATTCGGATGACGCTCTACCTAAATAGATTTCGCAGAGAACCAGCTATCTCCGAGTTTGATTGGCCTTTCACCCCTAGGCACAGCTCATCCCGATCCTTTTCAACGGATGTGGGTTCGGTCCTCCAGTAAGTGTTACCTTACCTTCAACCTGGCCATGCCTAGATCACTCGGTTTCGGGTCTGATCCCACGAACTCATGCGCCCTATTAAGACTCGCTTTCGCTACGCCTACACCTAACGGCTTAAGCTTGCTCGTGAGACCAAGTCGATGACCCATTATACAAAAGGTACGCCGTCAGCTCGCAAGGAGCCTCCGACTGATTGTAGGCGTTCGGTTTCAGGTACTGTTTCACTCCCCTCGTCGGGGTGCTTTTCACCTTTCCCTCACGGTACTGGTTCGCTATCGGTCAGCAAGGAGTACTTAGCCTTCGAAGGTGGTCCTCCGATCTTCAGACAGAATTTCACGTGTTCCGCCCTACTTAATACGTCCGTCAAAGCTTCGAATACGGGGCTGTCACCCGCTATGGCCATGCTTCCCAACATGTTCTTCTCACTTATCCGGCTCGGCTGGTCCCCGTTCGCTCGCCGCTACTAGGGGAGTATCAATTGATTTCCTTTCCTCCGGGTACTTAGATGTTTCAGTTCCCCGGGTTTGCTCTTAAAACCCTATGTATTCAGGTCTTAAGTACTTGGTTAAGCGACATATTGATTAGCAAAACTAACAATATGAAGCTTTCAAGTGGGTTGCCCCATTCAGAGATCCATGGATCAAAGCTTATTCTCAGCTCCCCATGGCTTATCGCAGAGTATCACGTCTTTCATCGCCTCTTGCTGCCAAGGCATTCACCAAACGCCCTTCTCGCGCTTGATTTGATCCAGAAAAAGAAAGACACGACCCTGGTCGTCCTACCGCCTATTCGGCTACTTGAGGACATGAACCCTTCCGGCCTTCGGCCTTCACAGTTCGGGGGTCGGATCAATCGAGACCGCCCAGCTGGTAACTAAAGGCAGTCATTCTTCTGAACCAAAAACATACATTTCCCGCCCCCGCCACTTGGACGAGGACAATTGAGCAACCCCATATGGTCTCCCAGCCGTGCAGCTGATCAACGCAGGTCGCTCGGGTTAGTATATTTGACTTGGACAACTCTGTTCTTTTCGATCGCGATACGCATGCCAGGCCGGCTAGACCCAGACTGCGCCGCTCATCCGAAGATGAGAACGACCGAGATCAGCGCCACACTCGGCGCGATCAAACAGTGTTGATTGATTTCTCTCTATACGATGTCAAAGCTTCCGAAGAAGCGACGTCCGATTGGACGGCAAAGAACCAAAATGGTGCTTAACGGTCAAATCGGGTGAATGGTGGAGCCTAGGAGGATCGAACTCCTGACCTCCTGAATGCAAATCAGGCGCTCTCCCAGCTGAGCTAAGGCCCCAAAAGGTCGCTCTCATTGCTTTTGTGACCAAAAGCAACTGCCGCGACAACGACTTTTTTGCTTCGCAAAAATGTCCTGGTGGGTCGAGGAGGACTTGAACCTCCGACCTCACGCTTATCAGGCGTGCGCTCTAACCACCTGAGCTACCGACCCAGCTGATTTTGCTCTGCAAAATCGGCGTCGCCCGACAGGCGCTTTCCAAAGAAAAGCTGCCGAGAGGGCCTGCTCAGGGCAAAACCACATGCGAACCGGTGGCTCGCGTATTCCTGAAGAGATATGAGGACGGCTCGGTCCATGAGTTTGATCAACTTTGTTTGTTGATCTTCTGCTAAGTGTTCCACGATCAAGAGCGAACTCAAGATGCTAGAAACATCCTTAGAAAGGAGGTGATCCAGCCGCAGGTTCCCCTACGGCTACCTTGTTACGACTTCACCCCAGTCGCTGATCCTACCGTGGTCCGCTGCCCCCAAAAGGTTAGCGCACGGCCGTCGGGTAGAACCAACTCCCATGGTGTGACGGGCGGTGTGTACAAGGCCCGGGAACGTATTCACCGCGTCATGCTGTTACGCGATTACTAGCGATTCCGACTTCATGGGGTCGAGTTGCAGACCCCAATCCGAACTGAGATAGCTTTTTGGGATTAACCCATTGTCACTACCATTGTAGCACGTGTGTAGCCCAACCCGTAAGGGCCATGAGGACTTGACGTCATCCACACCTTCCTCCCGCTTATCACGGGCAGTTTCCATAGAGTGCCCAGCCGAACTGCTGGCAACTAGGGATGTGGGTTGCGCTCGTTGCCGGACTTAACCGAACATCTCACGACACGAGCTGACGACAGCCATGCAGCACCTGTCACTAGGTCACCGAAGTGAAAGATCCATCTCTGGACCGGTCCTAGGATGTCAAGGGTTGGTAAGGTTCTGCGCGTTGCTTCGAATTAAACCACATGCTCCACCGCTTGTGCGGGCCCCCCGTCAATTCCTTTGAGTTTTAATCTTGCGACCGTACTCCCCCAGGCGGAATGCTTAATCCGTTAGGTGTGTCACCGAATAGCATGCTATCCGACGACTGGCATTCATCGTTTACGGTGTGGACTACCAGGGTATCTAATCCTGTTTGCTCCCCACACTTTCGCACCTCAGCGTCAGTATCGAGCCAGTGAGCCGCCTTCGCCACTGGTGTTCCTCCGAATATCTACGAATTTCACCTCTACACTCGGAATTCCACTCACCTCTCTCGAACTCTAGACCGATAGTTTTGGAGGCAGTTCCGGGGTTGAGCCCCGGGATTTCACCCCCAACTTTCCGATCCGCCTACGTGCGCTTTACGCCCAGTAATTCCGAACAACGCTAACCCCCTCCGTATTACCGCGGCTGCTGGCACGGAGTTAGCCGGGGTTTCTTTACCTGCTACCGTCATTATCTTCACAGGCGAAAGAGCTTTACGACCCTAAGGCCTTCATCACTCACGCGGCATGGCTGGATCAGGGTTGCCCCCATTGTCCAAGATTCCCCTGCTGCCTCCCGTAGGAGTCTGGGCCGTGTCTCAGTCCCAGTGTTGCTGATCATCCTCTAAAACCAGCTATAGATCGTAGGCTTGGTAGGCCATTACCCCACCAACTACCTAATCTAACGCGGGCTAATCCTTTGGCGATAAATCTTTCCCCCGAAGGGCTCATACGGTATTACTCTCCGTTTCCAGAGGCTATTCCGTACCAAAGGGTATATTCCCACGCGTTACTAACCCGTCCGCCGCTCACCCCGAAAGGCGCGCTCGACTTGCATGTGTTAGGCCTGCCGCCAGCGTTCGTTCTGAGCCAGGATCAAACTCTCAAGTTGAAAACCGATTACTCGGTTATCCTTGACGTTCGAACCTCTGCACATCTTTGATTGTGCTACCGCCTATCCGGCTACTTGAGCACGTGTAAGCGATCACCCCAACCGGCTAGTCAGGGTACAATCAAAGTCATCTGTTTGTCTGTGCTTCAGGTCTCCTAAGAAACCGAAAGCCGTACAAACAGTGAAGCTGACACTCTATCATCGGCGCTACCGCTTACGCTACTTGAGCGCAGGCATCGAACCTAAGAGCGCGATATACAGACATTCAATCCGTCGAAACGAACCAAACCGCCCACATATCTCTTCAGTTATCCATCAATGTCAAAGAACAAAACACCAAGAGCCAAAAACCAGACCGTTGCGCCAAAACCTCAGCGCGCCCGCCTAAATCCTTACCCCAGATGCCCCCGGTCTCTCCCGAGCGTCTCAACCGTCTTTCCAGTCCGTCAGGCCGTCTCCCCGACCCGTCAGCACCGCCTCAGCAGCGCCGGTGAAGGGGTATTTACGGATTAGGTCTGGGACCTGCAACCCCCATTTTCAAAAAACTTCACATTTCCCTGCAGAAACTGACGCGGGTTAATGAAAACAACAGGTTATCTAAATAATTCGCGCGTTTGAGCGGCTTGTGCGCTGCAGAAACCGGGAAAGAAGTCGACCTTTCGGCGGAATCGTACCCAGTGTTTGGTATGCACCTAGGTCCTAACCAAAGAAAACGCCACCCGAGTCTCCTCAGGCGGCGCAATCACAGTAATGGTCGCTGGTTTACTGCAGATCGAAACGATCCGCGTTCATCACCTTGTTCCAGGCCGAGACAAAGTCACAGACGAATTTGCCCTCGGCGTCGGCCTGACCATAGACCTCGGCCAGTGCCCGCAGCTGCGAGTTCGAACCAAAGACCAGATCAACTCGGGTGCCGGTCCATTTGACCTCTCCGCTGGACCGGTCGCGCCCTTCGTAGACGCCCTTGCCTGCGGGCTTCCATTCGGTGCTCATGTCCAGAATGTTGGTGAAGAAGTCGTTGGTCAGTGCTCCGACACGATCAGTGAAGACGCCATGCTTGCTATCGCCGAAGTTGGCGCCCAGAACGCGCAGGCCACCGACAAGTGCTGTCATCTCGGGTGCCGACAGGTTCAACAACTGCGCCCGGTCAACCAGCAACTCCTCGGGTGAGACGGTGTAGTCGGCCTTCTGGTAGTTGCGGAAACCGTCAGCGATGGGTTCCATCACCGAGAAGCTCTCGACATCGGTCTGTTCCTGCGTCGCATCGGTGCGGCCCGGGGTGAAAGGCACTTCGACGTCTTGACCACCGGCTTTGGCCGCCTGCTCGATTCCAACCGCACCCGCAAGAACGATCACATCCGCCAGCGATACTTTCTTGCCACCCGACTGTGCGCCGTTAAAAGCCTTCTGAACTCCCGACAGAGCATCCAGCGCCTTGGACAGTTTCAAAGGCTCGTTGACGTCCCAGTCTTTCTGCGGCGCAAGCCGGATACGTGCACCATTGGCACCTCCGCGTTTGTCAGATCCGCGGAAGGTCGAAGCAGAGGCCCAGGCGGTCGAAACCAGCTGAGACACCGACAATCCTGCCGCTGCAATCTTGGCCTTAAGGTCTGCCACATCCGCATCATCGACCAGATCGTGATCCACGGCCGGAACGTTGTCCTGCCAGATCAACTCTTCGGTCGGGGCTTCCGGACCAATATAGGCCGAACGCGGACCCATGTCGCGGTGGGTCAGTTTGAACCAGGCCCGTGCGAAGGCATCTGCGAACTCTTCCGGGTTCTCATGGAAACGCTTCGAGATCGGGCCGTAGATCGGGTCCATGCGCATCGCCATGTCGGCGGTTGTCATCATGGTCTTCACCTTCTTGGACGGATCATGCGCCGCCGGGGCCATGTCTTCCTCTTTCACGCCGACCGGCTCCCAGATATACGCGCCCGAGGGGCTTTTGGTCAGGTTCCAGTCATAGCCGAACAGCAGGTCAAAATAGCCGTTGTCCCATTTGATCGGGTTCGCGGTCCATGCGCCTTCGATCCCCGAGGTCGTGGTGTCATCCCCCTTGCCAGAACCAAAATTGTTGATCCAGCCAAAGCCCATTTCCTCGATCGGGGCGGCTTCTGGTTCCGGGCCTACCAGATCGGGGTCGCCCGCACCGTGCGCTTTGCCGAAAGTATGACCACCCGCAACCAGCGCAACGGTTTCCTCGTCGTTCATCGCCATCCGGCCAAAGGTATCGCGAATATCGCGGCCCGAGGCCAGAACGTTGGGTTCACCATCCGGGCCTTCCGGGTTCACGTAGATCAGGCCCATCTGCACGGCGGCCAGCGGGTTTTCCAGATCGCGCTCGCCCGAATAGCGGCTATGCGGGTTGTCTGTCGGAGCCAGCCAGTCCGTCTCGGCGCCCCAATAGATGTCTTCCTCGGGCGCCCATATATCTTCGCGGCCTCCGGCGAAACCAAAGGTCTTGCCGCCCATTGACTCGATGGCGCAGTTACCGGCCAGAATCATCAGATCGGCCCATGAGATCTGGTTGCCGTATTTCTGTTTGATCGGCCACAGAAGACGGCGGGCCTTGTCGAGGTTGCCGTTGTCCGGCCAGCTGTTCAACGGTGCGAACCGCTGGTTTCCCGTCGAGGCCCCGCCGCGGCCATCCGCCGTCCGGTACGTCCCGGCGCTGTGCCAGGCCATCCGGATAAACAGGCCACCGTAGTGACCATAGTCGGCCGGCCACCAGTCCTGCGAATCCGTCATCAGCGCATAAAGGTCTTCCTTCAGCGCTTTCATGTCCAGCTTCTTGAATTCTTCGGCATAATCAAAATCCGCACCCAGCGGATTTGATGCTGGGGTTTTCTGGTGCAGAATCGACAGGTTCAACTGGTTCGGCCACCAGTCCCGGTTCGACCGGGTACCCGCACCATGCATGACAGGGCATCCGCCTGTTTTGGGGTTATCACTTCCGTCCATATCGATCTCCAATCCTGGCTAAGTCCGGCAGGTTCGCGTGTGCAAATCTCAGATAAGTATTGTGGTTCGAACAGCACTCATCGTGCCGAGTCGTCCGCATCACTCACCGGCAGAATTAGCAAATTCAAACCATGCAAAAAAGTTTTGTTTTCCGATCAATTTCATAGCTTTTTTCTATTACTTGGAATTCACCTCAGACAGCGAAACCTGATCGGGCCGGACCAACACCCGACATGCACACCACACTCATCCCCGCAGGTCGCCTGACCCGGGGATTCAACAGTAAAAGATCCAGTCAGAAATGGCGTTTCTTAACCGCTACCGCTTCATCAGGGATTCCAGCCCGACACGATAGTCGGGATAAAGAAGCCGCACGTCCAGCTCTTCCTTGATACGGTCGTTTCTGACGCGCTTGTTCTCATTGTAGAAACTGCGCGCCATCGGAGTCATGTCAGCGTCCTCAAATGCCACGGCTGGCGGCAGCGGAAGCCCTTGAAGCTCGGCCGCGTAACCGATGACCTCCTGAGGCGGAACAGGCTCGTCATCACAAACATTGTACACAGAACCGGGATTGGGCCGTGCCATGGACGCCCGCAGTACCTGCGCAACATCGGCAACGTGAATGCGCGAGAAAACCTGCCCCGGCTTGATGATCCGCCGCAGCCCGCCGCGTTTGAGTTTGGAAAATGGTCCCCGCCCGGGACCATAGATGCCCGCCAGTCGGAAGATATGCGTCGGCAGGCCCGGAATTCCCGCCCATTCCTGTTCCGCGTGCAAGCGCCACTGGCCCCGGTCAGCCGTTGGTGCAGGCGGCGTCGATTCGTCGACCCAGTCGCCCTGATGATCGCCGTAAACCGCGGTTGTCGACAGATATCCCACCCAGGAAAACTGATTGGCCCGCGCCTCGATCTCGGCCCGCAGGGCGGCCAGAACCGGATCGCCCTTTGCCGTCGGCGCGATCGAGATCAACAAATGCGTCACCCCATCCAGTGAAGGTGCCTGACCCGGCCAGATCAGAGGGTCGGCACCTGAGGCCCGGATTGCATCGGCCCCGTCCGCATCCCGGGTTGTCCCGACAATCTGCCATCCATCATGCATCAGCAGCCGCGACAGTGCCTGCGCCGAATACCCGTGTCCAAACGAAAAAAGAGATCCAGTCATGGCCCCTTAGATGATCCGCTAAAGCGCCAGATGCAAGCACCTGCCCGAGGATACTTGATTCGAATCCCCTGATGCGCCTTTGATTGTGTCATGAGCGACAAGAACCCCGATCTGAAAGCCGCCTATGCGCTGAAAACGCCAGAGGACAACAAACGCCTCTATGCCGAATGGGCCGGAGATTACGACGAAGGCTTTGCGGCCCTCGAAGACTATCAGCTTCATGTTCACACCGCCCGCGCCTTTGTCGGTGCAGGCGGCCAAGGGCCGGTTCTGGATGTGGGTGCTGGCACCGGACTATGCGGCGCGGTGCTGGCAGGGCTCGGAGTCGGACCCATAGATGCCACCGACATCAGTAGTGAAATGCTGAGTCAGGCAATGCGAAAGGACATATACCGGGATGCGATCGAGGCCGATCTGAACCACGGAATCCCGGTTCCTCAAGACAGTTATGCCGGCATCGTTTCGTCAGGCACATTCACGCATGGCCATCTGGGGCCGGATGTTCTGCCCGCTTTGTTGCGCATTGCGCGTGCCGGGGCGCAGTTCGCGCTGTCCATCAACGCCAGACACTTTGAAAAGCTCGGCTTTGCCGAGGCGCTAAGGGAGTTGGAACAGGATCAGATCCGCAATCGGACCCTGACCGAAGTTCGCATCTACGGAGATCTTGCAGCAGGAGACAACAAGGATGACACCGCGTTGATCGCGCTGTTCGAACGCATTTGAATAGCCGCGCCGTTCAGCGCCCCTTCCAGACCGGGTCGCGTTTTTCGGCGAAAGCCCGCGCGCCTTCCAGATTATCATCAGAGCCGTACAAGGTATCGATCGTCGACAATTGGCGCCGCGTGATCCGGTTCATGATGTCCTGAAACTTCGAATCCTCGGCCTCACGCACAACTTCCTTGATTGCCGCATAGACCAGAGGCGGGCCGCTTGCCAGAAGCCGCGCAAGCTCCCATGCGCGGTCCATCAGTTGATCGGCGGGAACGATTTCATTGACCAGACCCCAGCGGTGCGCCTCGTCCGCATCAAACCAACGTCCCGTCAGCAACAGTTCCATGGCAACATGATAGGGAATACGTTTGGGCAGTTTGACGCTGGCGGCATCGGCAATCGTGCCCGAACGAATTTCGGGCAGGGCAAAGCTGGCATGATCGGCGGCAATAATGATGTCAGCGCTCAGCGCCAGTTCCAGACCACCCCCACAGGCGATTCCGTTCACGGCAGCGATCACAGGCTTGTTCATGTCGCGCAGTTCCTGAAGCCCGCCAAAACCACCAACACCATAATCGCCGTCAACCGCGTCGCCGTCAGCCGCGGCTTTCAGATCCCAGCCGGGGCAAAAAAACTTGTCCCCTCCGCCGGTCAGAATGGCCACACGCAGATCGGGGTCATCGCGGAAATCGCGAAATACGTCCCCCATGACACGGCTTGTCGCCAGATCGATGGCATTGGCCTTGGGTCGGTCCAGTGTAACTTGCAGAATTGCACCATCGCGTTTGGTTTTGACCGGATTCATGAGCTTGCCTTTCGGATCAGGGCATCCACCGCAACCGCACCTTCCTTGGTGCAGATGAGAGGATTGATTTCAACTTCGCTGACAGTTGCCGCATTGGCAATGACATACGCCTGTACGGCTTCGACCGCGTCCAGAATTGCATCGATATCCGCTGCCGGTTTGCCCCGGTATCCTGCCAGCAGCGGCGCACAGGCCAACCGGCCCAGCGCGTTCTGCACGGCCTGCCGGGACGAAGGCACGAGCATTGAGACGGTATCACGCAGAATTTCAGTCAGTACCCCGCCCGCCCCCAAAGTCAGGACAAATCCATGCGCCGGATCACGCGTGACGCCTATCAGCAACTCGGCAACACCGCCATCCGCCATTTCCTCGATCAGTATGTCGTCGGTGCCGATCTTCTCTGCCACGGCGGTCAGAGCATCGGAACTTACGCCCAGTTGAACCGCGCCATGTTCGGACTTGTGTGCCAGGCCAATGCCTTTGACCGCAAAGGGGCCACACAAATCGACTGCGGCCTCGGCCACGCTGCTTTTGCAAGCTACAACACGCCGCGGCACCTTCACGCCGTGACCTGCCAAAGCCTCTTTTGCTTGCGCTTCGGTCAGAACCTGATCCGGGTCAGAGTTTGAGGGCAACAAAACCGGTTCGGCCGGTTCAGGTACGACGCGCGCCGCCGCCTCGATTGCGGCCAGCGCCTCGTGCAGGCCGGCAAAAGGGACAACACCACCGTCGACCAGTTGTCGCGCCACGTCCTGCGGCATCAGTTCGGGCAGGGTCGCTGTTACCGCAAAGGGGCGACCCGTGTGCGCGACGCAGTTCAGCGCCGCCTGCGTGGCGCAGGCCCAGTCGGTCGCATCGGTATGGGGATAGTCGACAATCGACATCGTCAGCGCCTTGTCCGGCCCGGTCAATCCGGTCCAGGCGCGGGTCATCGCGTCGGTGTCGCGCCAGATATAGGTGTGATAGTCCAGCGGGTTTGCCAAAGCCACCATCGGCCCCAACGCGGCGCGCAAATCGGTCTTTTGCCGGTCTGTCAGCGGCGGGAAATGCAGATCGCGCCCCTCGGCCATATCCGCGCCCAGGCTCGCCTCGCCACCAGAGCAGCTGATCATGCCCAGACCGTTGCCATCCAGACTTCCGGTGACATGCAGCAGTTTCAGGCATTCCAGAAAGCTCGGAATGTCACCCAGCCGGGCAATCCCAAGGCGGTCCAGAAAAGCCTGTGCTCCGGCGTCGCCTCCTGCCAGGGACGCGGTATGCGAGATCGTCGCCGCCTGTGCATGCGCGGAACGCCCCATCTTTAGAGCGACGATCGGCACCCCGCGCACGTGCGCCTTGGTGGCCAGCGCCTCCCATTTGCGCAGATCGCCAAAGCCTTCGATATGCACGCCGATGGCGGTGATCCGGTCATCGTCCAAAAGGGCCGACGCGATATCGGCCTGATGCGTCTGAGCCTGATTCCCGCAGGTCAGGATAAAGGCCAACGGAAGGGCACGGCGCTGCATCGTCATGTTGATGGCCATATTCGAGCTTTGCGTCAGGATCGCCACACCACGATCAACAGGCTGCATTCCATGCTGATCCGGCCAGACCGCAGTTCGGTTCAGGCCATTCACAAAGCCATAGCAATTGGGCCCGAGTATCGGCATATCTCCGGCGGCAGAGACCAGTTGCGATTGCAGATCGGCAGCCTGATCGTCTTCGGCCCGCGCTTCGGTGAAGCCCGAGGCGAAGCAGACCGCTCCGCCCGCGCCGCTTGCAGAAAGGGCTGCAACCGCGGATACGGTTGCATGACGGTTGATCCCCACGAAAGCCAGATCGGGGGGGCGGGGCAGATCCTCAATCGACGCATAAGCCTGTAAACCCGCGACTTGCGCAGCCTTGGGATGAACCGGCCAGATTTCTCCCTCAAATCCGAACTTGCGGGCCTGCGAAATCACTTCGGCGCACCACGCACCGCCACCGATGACCGCCAGTGTCGAAGGGTTCAGAACGCGCGCCAAAGCACCCATCACACGAGCTCCGGCGTCATGCGCCCAGCGCCCGCAACAGATCGCGGCTGATGATGTGGCGCTGAATTTCGCTGGTGCCGTCCCAGATGCGTTCAACGCGGGCATCGCGCCAGAACCGTTCAAGCGGGTAGTCGTCCATCAGCCCCATACCACCATGAACCTGAATCGCGGCGTCGGTCACCCGCGCCAGCATCTCCGACGCATAAAGCTTGGCCGAGGCGATCTCGCGGTTGCTTGGCAAACCCTGGTCCAGCCGGTCGGCGGCGGCCAGCGTCAACAAATCGGCTGCGTCAATCTCGGTGATCATGTCGGCGATCTGGAACGAAACGCCCTGAAACTTGCCGATCTTCTGCCCGAACTGTTCGCGCGTCGCGGCATAATCCAGCGCATAATCAAAGGCACGGCGGGCGCGCCCCACGGACATGGCCGCAACGGTGATACGGGTGGCATAGAGCCATGTGTTCATGACCTCGAACCCGCCATCGACCTCACCCAGAACCTGAGCATCGGGCAGTCGACAATCGTCAAAGTCCAGAACCATGTTCTTGTAACCGCGGTGACTGACCGACTTGTAGCCGTCCCGAATCGTGAAACCCGGAGTCCCACGATCCACCAAAAACGCCGTAATCCGCTTTTTAGGGCCTTTTGGCGTCTGATCTTCGCCTGTAGCGATGAAGACGATGATAAAGTCGGCATGCTCGGCGCCCGAGATGAAATGCTTGGTCCCGTTGACAACCCAGTCACCGCCGTCACGCACAGCTGCACATTTCATGCCACGCACATCCGAACCCGCGCCGGGTTCGGTCATTGCCAGCGCATCCATCCGCTCACCGCGCACGGCAGGCATCAGGTAGCGTTCGATCTGTTCCCCTTCACAGGCCATCAGAATATTCTGCGGCCGCCCGAAGAAATGGTTCAGCGCCATCGAACCCCGCCCCAGTTCGCGCTCGACCAGGGCAAATTCCAGATGGTTCAGCCCGGCGCAACCGACACTTTCGGGAAAGTTGCAGGCATAAAAGCCCAGTTCCAGAGTCTTGCGTTTGATGTCCTCGGCGATCTCGTGCGGAACTTCACCGGTCCGTTCGACCAGTTCTTCGTGCGGGTAGATCTCGTTCTCGACAAAGCTGCGAACGGTTGAGACGATCATCTCCTGTTCGTCGGACAGGCCATATTGCATCGGTTCACTCCACATTTGGACTTTGCGCTATCCTGACGTGGCTTGAAATCACGATCATACAGAATTAGACGATTATCATGCCGAAGTGGAAAAAATCTCCTCCTGCAACGCAGCGACTGGGCGTTCTGCTGTTCGACGGGTTTTCCAACCATTGCCTTGCCAATTCGGTCGAACCGCTGCGCGCGGCGAACACCCTGTCGGGGCGAACCCTTTATGACTGGACATTCCTGTCGCTGGATCCTGGGCCCGTTACATCCTCGTCCGGCCTGCAGGTCGCACCGCATGAAACGCTGCAAAAATCTCATGGCGACATGTTGTGGGTTATGCCGTCATACGGATTTCAGGCCCATGGCGGCTGGCGTACGCTGGCCGGACTAAGATCGGCTGCAGAAAGGTTCCAAACACTGGCAGGCCTGGACACCGGTAGCTGGCTGCTGGCGCGGGCCGGCTTGCTGGACGGACATCGCGCCACCATCCACTGGGAGGAACTGACAGGTTTTACCGAACGCTTCCCCGAAGTCACGGCCCTGCGTGAGCGATATGTCATCGACCGCAACCGCATTACCTGTTCAGGCGCCATGGCAGCTTTCGATTTGGTCCTGTTTCTGATCGGGCGGGATCACGGGCAGGCCCTGGCCCTGGAAGTGTCCCAATTGTTCATGACCCGCGACTCCGCACGCTCTCATACCGGCGGGGCCGGTGCAACCAGCGGCTATGTGAACAAGGCTTTGGGCCTGATGCAGGAAAACCTGGAATCACCTTTGTTAGTGTCTGATATAGCCCGGCGCGTGGGGCGTTCCCAAAAGGCGCTTTCAATCCGAATGAACTCTGAACTCGGCGCGGGGCCGGCACAGGTTTATCGGCGGCTGCGACTTAATCTGGCGCGCAAACTGGTTTCCGAAACCGATCTGAGCATCGCCGAGATCGCCTTGCGCACGGGCTACGATGATCCCAGCGCCCTGACGCGCGCGTTCAGGGCCGAGTTCGGTGAGACACCGCGCGCCCTGCGGACGCGCGGAACCTGAAACCGCCGCCAGTCAGCCGAACATCTTTTTCTTGCGCGCCCGGGTAACTTCGGTCGCCTCGGGCGAGCCGTCATGAAAAGTTCCGAACCAGCGGTCCCAAGGCATTTCCTGATTGCCGTAGTTGCATTCGTAATACCGATGGTGGAGCTGGTGGTAGAACGTGCCCAGAGCCAGCCGTTTTCTATCCTTCACCAGCAACTCCTCGTACCCGGTATGGGTCATCGCAGCGCCCGGGCCCTGAAACACGATGTGGAAATACAGGTGGATCGGATGGGACGGAACAATCCAGTGAATGCACAGGGTCGAGAGATAAAAGAAATGCTCGACCGGATGCATCGAGAAACCTGACCAAGGGCCGATATTGACGTTTCGGTGATGCAGGCTGTGGACCTTTTTATAGAGGAACGGCTGATGCAGCAGACGGTGCACCCAGTAAAAATGAAAGGCCGACCACATTGGCAGCAGGATCAGCCAAAGGATGAACCAGACCGGATTTTCAGCAAAGGTGATGGTTGGCGTATATCCGTTGGCCATCAACCACATGGTCACGGCCTGAAACCCGGTCAGCTGCAGAACGCCCGACCCCAGAGACCAGAACATGTTGTCCAGCACCTGATCGCTGAAATTCCACAGCTTGTTGTTCTTGCCCTGCTCGCGCCGTTCGAACTTCAGCTTTTTACCCTGCGCCTTGCGCGTATAGAAGTACCAGTGCAACCCTCCGGCGACGATGAAGATCATGGCAAAATTCACCAGCCAGATCTGAAAAATCCAGCCAAACGCAAAAGTCCTGACGGTTTCGAGCGATGGGTAGAAAAACGCCCACAGCGCAACGGCCAATCCCAGCATCAGAACCCGTTCGCTAAGGGTCAGCCAGTTCCGGGCGAGCCAGCCCGCCAAATACGCCGGATCAGGTGGCCAGCGAAACACCGAAGGATTCTGCAAGGGCAGATCAGGGTGGTAATTCCACTCGCGGCTCATGTCCTGCATCTGAGAATTGTCTGTCACGTCGAAGTATCCTGTGGTTGGGATCGGCAATATTCAGGGCTCCGGCGCCGTGCAGACACGTCCGGTTGCTCTGCCCGTCAGGAGGGTCTGGTTCAGGTGGCGTAGTCCGAGCCTTCGGCGTCCAGCACGGCCTTGATTTCGCGCATATGCGCTTCGGCCTGCCCGGGATAGTCATCAAGCTCTTGCGCCGTTTTCTCGGCGATCTCGTCCGGAAGAACCCGCAACTTCTGTCCCGTTTGCAGCGCGCGTATGTAGGTTTCCGCAGCTCTTTCGAAGTAATAGAGCCTGTTGAACGCGTCCGCAGGATCGCTGCCGATCACCAGAACACCATGATTGCCCATGATCATGACTTTCTTTTTCGGGTCCGCCAGCATCGAGGCACAGCGTTCGCCTTCACTCTCAAAGGCCAGACCGCCAAATTCCTCGTCAACAACGTAACGGTTGTAAAACGTGGCGGTGTTCTGGTCGATCGCAGGCATCGTACTGTCCGCCAGCGAGGCCAGTACGGTGGCGAAGATCGAATGCACATGCATCACGCAACGCGCATGTGGGCAATGTCGATGAATCGATCCGTGCAGGCCCCACGCGGTCGGGTCCGGTGCACCGGGCTGGTCCATCACGTTCGGGTCATTTGCGTCCAGAAACAACAGATCCGAGGCCCGTATACGGGAAAAGTGCATCTGATTGGGATTCATCAGAAACTGCGTGCCGTCTTCGTTCACCGCCAGGCTGAAGTGGTTCGCGACCGCTTCGTGCATCTTCAGCCGTTCGGTCCAGCGGAATGCGGCGGCCATGTCCACACGTTCGGGCCAGTGGTCAATATTGGGGCGCAGGCTGGTAACGGTCATGTCAGAAACTCCTGTATTTCGGGTCTGCGTGGAACCGTGCCTTTTGCAAACGGGTTTGACCAACGAAAAATTCGCGGTTAATCCATTAGCTCAGCTAATGCCAGAGTTATGCAATGCAAAAACTGCTTCCACCTTTGGGCTGGCTGCGCACTTTTGAAGCGGCGGCCCGCCATCTTTCCTTTACCGGGGCCGCACGCGACCTGAACATGACGCAAAGTGCTGTCAGTCAACAAATCAAGGCGCTGGAAGGTCACCTGGGGCAGCCCCTGTTTCTGCGTCGTCACAGGGCGCTGGAGCTGACCGAGGCCGGAATAACCTATTTGCCTGTCGTTCGTGACGCTTTTCGCACCCTTGTCCGGGGCACCCAGGCCGTTACGGGTGCACAGCAGAACGCGGTGCAGGTGCAATGCAATATCACCTTTGCGGTAAACTGGCTGGCCCCCCGTCTGCCGCGGTTCCGCGCTTTGCACCCTGATGTCCAACTGAATATCTTCACCGAACTTTGGGAACCCCGGGAAATGGCCGAGGGCGCGGCGGTCGAGATCCGTTATTCCTTGCGTCCGGCAGATACCGTGAGGACCGAGTTTCTATGTTCCGACGCCTATTATCCGGTATGTGCTCCGAATTATCCGGTCACTTTGGAGACCCTGCAACAGCAGCCCCTGTTCGACTGTTCGAACCTCATGTCAAACTGGGCAAGCTGGGCGGAAGATCAGAGCCTAAATTGGGAAAACCCGCCCATTACTTATGCCACCACCTATCTGTTTGGCCTGTCCGTCGCGATGGCTGGCGGCGGGTTGTGCCTGGCCCATGACGCCATTGCCAAACATCTGATTGAGAAAGGAAGCCTGAACGCCCCCTTCGCACATCGTGCCGCGATGCCCGAGGCGTACTACCTGTTGCTGTCACCTCAGGCCGAAGAGAATTCAGGGGCAGTTGCGTTTGCTGAATGGCTGCGAAAGGAAATTGCCGAACCCGTTCCGAGCTGATCCCGGCGAGTAGATCTCCCGCCCATCGTCTATGCCCGTTGGGCATCTCCTTTGGTTGGGCCAGGCAGCGCTGCGCACTGCTGGCAGCTCAGTCCTGATTTACGTCTTTCGGGCGGCTGGGAACCCAGGCATATCCGTTTTCACAGAGGATATAGGCCTCGCGCAATCCATGCGGTTTATCCGTTGGGGCCTGCAGAACGGTGCCCCCGGCCCCTTCTGCACGGGCGGATGCATCGTCCGGGTCTGTTTCGTACAAGCGAATTTCAACACCGGCCCCGCGCGGGGGATTCTCGGGCAGCAATCCAAGCAGGGGATTTGAGTGGTATGTCCCGTCAGAGTGCAACTGAAAGACGTGCGTTCCGTAGGTGACGATCGCAAAATCTGCGGTCACTTGGTGGCTGGTCATGTTAAAAACAGCCTCTAAGAAAACGCATTCCGCCGGTACATCGCGAACCAGCAAGTTCAGACCGATCCCACTGAGGCTGCGTCCAAAACTGTCTGCATCTATTGCGTCATAATCCATGGCACCATGCAAAACCCGAACCGCGGCGCATTGCAAGTGCTCAGCCCCATCCGGCAAATTGTGATGGTTTCATGATACCCGACCGCCGGGGGTTGCACCTGACCGCGCATTCGGGAAAGTTGAGCCATGGAATACACACCTTTCCCAAGCTGGCCCGATGTCGCCCCCCGTTTGATCTCAGTTGCCGCCGGGCGCGAAGCTGCGGACATGGTCATCCGCGATGGTATCTGGGTGAACGTACACAGCCGCGAACTGCTCGCCAATCATTCCGTCGCCATAGCCGACGGGCGCTTGGCTTATGTCGGGACAGACGCGTCACACTGCATCGGCCCCGAGACGCGAATCATCGAAGCAAACGGGCGATATATCGTTCCGGGCCTGTGCGACGCGCATATGCATATCGAATCGGGGATGCTGACCCCGGCCGAATTTGCCCGGGCCGTGATTCCGCACGGCACCACCTCGATGTTCACCGACCCGCATGAGATTGCCAATGTTCTGGGTTTGGACGGCGTGCGTATGATGCATGACGAGGCGATGATGCAGCCGGTGAACATCTTTACGCAGATGCCGTCCTGCGCACCGTCCGCACCAGGGCTGGAGACCACCGGCTATGAAATCACCCCCGATGATGTAGCCGAGGCGATGTCCTGGCCAGGCATTATCGGGTTGGGTGAAATGATGAACTTTCCCGGCGTGATCCATGGCGACCCCAAGATGCTGGCTGAAATCGCCGCCACGCAGCGGGCGGGCAAAACCGTCGGCGGGCACTACGCTTCGCCCGATTTAGGGTCTGATTTTGCGGCCTATGTCGCAGGCGGCCCGGCAGATGATCATGAGGGCACATGCGAAGCGGATGCCATTGCCCGCGTGCGCCAGGGGATGCGATCCATGATGCGGCTGGGTTCAGCCTGGTATGATGTCGAAAGTCAGATCACTGCCCTGACGCAGAAAGGTCTGGACCCCCGCAATTTCATTCTGTGCACGGATGATTGCCATTCGGGCACGCTGGTCAACGACGGGCATATGAACCGCGTTGTCCGTCACGCCATTGCCTGCGGATGCGATCCGCTGATCGCGCTGCAAATGGCAACAATCAACACCGCAACCCATTTCGGGCTTGAGCGGGAAATAGGGTCCGTAACCCCCGGACGGCGGGCCGACATTATTCTGAGTTCGGATCTGACCGAATTGCCTGTCGAGATGGTCATCGCGCGCGGGCAAGTCGTGGCCGAAGCCGGTAAAGCCACAGTGGAATGCCCGCACCTTAACTGGCCGGACAAGGCCCTTAACACCGTTCACCTGGGACACACTCTGACGGATGCCGATTTTGAGATCGCAGCCCCGGCAGGCGCAAACAGGGTACGTGCCAATGTGATCGGAGTGGTCGAAAACCAGGCTCCGACCAAAGCGCTGAAGGCCGAGTTGCCAATCATCGGCGGGCTGGTCGAAGGCGAAGATGATGTCTGTCAGATCGCGCTGATCGAAAGGCACAAGGCCACTGGCGGGGTAACTAATGCCTTTGTGTCCGGGTTTGGATACCAGGGCAACATGGCAATGGCGTCGACCGTGGCCCATGACAGCCACCACATGATCGTCGTCGGCACCAGCCGCGAGCAGATGGCGCTGGCCGCCAACCGCCTGGCCGAGGTGGGCGGTGGTATCACCATTTTCCGCGAGGGCGAGGAGCTGGCACTGGTTGAGTTGCCCATCGCCGGCCTGATGTCGGACCGGCCGGCCTCGGAAGTGGCCGACAAGGCGCAAAAAATGGTCGCGGCGATGGAAGCCTGCGGCTGTAAGCTGAACAACGCGTACATGCAGCATTCACTGTTGGCCCTGGTGGTGATCCCGGAACTGCGGATTTCCGACCTTGGGCTGGTGGATGTGCGGACGTTTGAGAAAATCGACCTTTTGGAACCACTTGCATGACAATCATAAAAACACCGGATGCACCTGATCCGCAAAGCTTCACCGACCCCGAGGCCGCAGTTGCGCGGCTGGAGGAGTTGTACAATCAGGCTACAAGGTTTCTGTGCGACAGCTTTGCCAAAACCATGGGACACGGCGCTCCGACTGAGCGATTCAGAGCCTATTACCCCGAAATTCGCATCAAAACCTCCTCCTATGCACATGTCGACAGCCGCCTGAGTTTTGGTCATGTTTCGGAACCGGGTGTTCACGCCACCACGGTGACCCGTCCCGATCTGTTCCGGTCTTACCTGACACAACAGATCGCGCTGCTGATCCGAAACCATGACCAGCCTGTGACTATCGGGCCTTCGGATACGCCGATCCCGGTACACTTCGCCGTGGCCAACAACCCGGAACTGGTGGTGCCGCAGCAGGGTGCTGCCGGATTCACGCTCAGGGATGTGTTTGACGTTCCTGATCTGACCACCACCAATGACGATATCGTCAACGGGGTGCATGATCACGAAGATCTGGCAGGACCGTTGTCGCTTTTCACCGCGCAACGCGTGGACTACTCGCTGGCGCGGCTGTCCCACTATACAGCGACCGACCCCAGCCACTTTCAGAACCACGTCCTGTTTACAAACTACCAGTTCTACGTGTCCGAGTTCGAGAACTACGCGCGTGAACAACTGGCCGATCCGGAAAGCGGTTACACAAGCTTTGTCTCGACCGGCAATGTCGAGATCACCACACCGGATGCCGCCCTGGAGCAACCGCTGAAGCTGCCCCAGATGCCGACCTACCACCTGAAGCGCGCAGACGGTTCCGGCATCACTCTGGTCAATATCGGTGTCGGCCCTTCCAACGCCAAGACCGCCACCGACCACATCGCGGTTCTGCGGCCCCATGCATGGCTTATGGTCGGTCACTGCGCCGGATTGCGGAATACGCAGGCGTTGGGGGATTTCGTGCTGGCACATGCCTACCTGCGTGAGGACAAGGTGCTGGATGACGACCTCCCGGTCTGGGTGCCGATCCCGCCGCTGGCGGAAGTGCAGGTCGCGCTGGAGCGGGCTGTCGCCGAGGTCACCGAACTGGAAGGGTACGAGCTAAAGCGCATCATGCGCACCGGCACCGTTGCATCTGTCGACAACCGAAACTGGGAACTGCGCGACCAGTCCGGACCGGTTCAGCGGCTCAGCCAGTCTCGGGCCATCGCGCTGGATATGGAAAGCGCCACCATTGCCGCCAATGGCTATAGGTTCCGGGTCCCCTACGGCACTTTGCTGTGCGTGTCAGACAAACCCCTGCACGGTGAATTAAAGCTTCCCGGCATGGCTTCGGACTTCTATACAACGCAGGTAAGCCGCCATCTGGCCATTGGCATTCGTGCGATGGAGCACCTGCGCGGCATGCCATTGGAGCGTCTGCACAGCCGGAAATTGCGTTCTTTTGACGAAACGGCCTTCCTCTGACGCAAAAAAGCAACGTTTTCCCCATATTTTTAGGGTTTTCCGCGCTACTATTCGTTGTGTTCCAACACAATATCCCGTTACAGTTACGCGGTGAGGCCCAAGAGATCGGGCACGTTAAGGAGACCAAGAAATGGCAAAGCCTATGACAAAGACTCAGCTGGTTGCTGCTCTCGCTGAGGAAATGGGGACCGATAAGAAATCCGCGAACTCCGCGCTGGAGGCCATCACAGGCCTGATCACCCGCGAAGTTTCGGCCGGTGGCGCAGTAACCCTGCCCGGCGTCGGCAAAATCTACTGCCGTGAGCGCCCCGAGCGTCAGGTCCGCAACCCGGCCACTGGTGAAACATTCACCAAAGAGGCCGACAAGGTTGTGAAAATGACCATTGCGAAGGCGCTGAAGGACAGCGTGAACGGCTGATCGGATCACCGATGAAGATTCAAAGGGGTCGCGTTTTCGCGGCCCTTTTTTGTGCGTGGCACCTGTAAGCTCCCACCAGGTCCAAGACTTGTCCGGGTCTCGCATGCTCACCACCAAGCAGTCATCGGATTTGAACCGGCGCGGTATCATCGCGACCGGTGTTTTTGGCGTGGACCTCTTTGTGTGCGCAAGCACCCTCCCTATATCCCGTTTTATGAAACAAGAAATTTCTTTCACCCGGCTTACCCAGATCTCGACCCCGGAAATACTGGCTCATATGAAGAACCCGCGACTTGCGGAACACATGCCCCTGCTGACGCAGGACTGGGATGAAGAGACTGTCAATGAGTTCGTGAAGGCGAAAGAGGCCTATTGGGCGCGTGATGGGCTTGGCCATTGGGCCTTCCTGCACGGTGGCGACTATGTGGGATGGGGCGGCTTTCAAAAAGAGGGCGAAGAGTGGGATTTCGGCCTGGTCCTCATGCCCGGAGCATTTGGATTGGGGGCCAGAATAACAAGGCAAGCCATGGAGTTTGCAAAATCCGACGAACGGATAACGTCGGTGACATTCTTGCTGCCGCCCTCACGCAAGAAACTTGGCGCACTTAGAAAACTGGGCGCGTGTCCCGTAGGCGAAGTTGATTACGGTGGCGAGAAGTTCCTCAAATACCGTCTCAATATCGACGCAAGCTAGCGCTCGAAGGCGGAAAGACTTTGCCTTTACAAAAAAGGGCCCCGAAATCGGGGCCCTTATCCTGTTTGTTGTTTGAAAACCGATCAGTGAACTGTCTCAACCTTGTGGAAGTCCAGATCACGATCTTCGGGCATGGAATCGATGCTCAGCACCTCATTGCGCTTGGCGAGCAGGATATAGACCACACAGGCCAGATAGAGACCCACCACGACCGCGCCGATCCACTGGATCTGCAGCCACTGGCTCTGGAACAGCAGGGTCAGGACGAACAGCAACGCCACGTTGCCCGCCACGTAAGCCGCCTTGCCGAACCTTTCGACTGTCATGTTCAGATTGTCGGTATAGAGTCTAATCAACGAGTCCAGCGAGTTGATGACGAAGGTCACGCCCACGATCACCATCGCGATGTTGGTCACGCCTGCGGTGCTGATGCCGTTCAGGTGGTAGTAGTAGAGAACGGTGAACCAGATCGCCAGCGGGATCGACGGAAAGATCAGCAGCGCGGCCAACAGTTGCCACGTGGTCAGACCGCCGACAAAGCGCGAGGTAAACTGGCCAATCATGATCGACCATGCGAACCACCAGAACAGGTAGAAGGCGTGATAGTCGGTCAGCGGCAGGACGAACTTGTGCAGGTTAGCGAAATACGCACTGATGTTGCTGCCAGTATCAACGAACCCGGTCATACCCATACCGGCCGCCGCCCACATCCCAAGGATCAGAGCCAGGAACAGGAAGGTCGATCCCACCGACAGGATACGCACGTATTTCAAATCGGTCGACGAATAGGCCGCCGCCAGAATCACCACGAACACGATGATGTAGAAGGTGGTGACCACGGATTCGCCGTCTCCGACCTCGGGCAGGTAGCCGGGCAGGTAGATCAGGAACAGGCTGGCGGTGAAAGCACAGGTGCCGATGATGACCACGTTGTTGATCAGCTTGACCAGCGGGATCTCAAAGAACTTCACACGCGGTTCGATGACGCAGAAATAGAACGCGGTCAGGAAGTAGAACGCCCAGATCAGAAAGCCCCAGAACCCGAATTCGATCGCCAGCGGGTTGGCGAATGCATAGGCCGGGTCTTCGGCATAGCCCCCGAACTCGGTCAGAGGGAACATGATCAGGCCGACATCCAGCCCGGATGTGAACAGGATCGCGATAAACGTGAACAGGTGGACAGGCGTCACGCCGACGCAGCGCAGGTTCCACCATTTCACGACGAAGAAAGCGACCAGGCCCAAGGCCAGCAGGACGCCAAAAGACAAGATGTATTCCAGGAACACCGACAAACCTCCCTTGATTGGTCAGATTTGGCGCGAATAACTTTAATTGGCCGGTCAATCAATAAAAACGAAAGTCCAAGAATTCTTGCACGGCACATGTGGCTTTTTTGACGCTGAACCCCCGCAGCGCTTGCGGCCTGATCGGAATTCGGCAACAGTCCCGGCGTTCCGGGATGGAGGTTTCATGGATCTGCGCGCCATAGCCATGGGGCTGACATTTGCCCTGATCTGGTCGTCGGCCTTTTCCTCGGCGCGGATCATTGTTGCCGATGCTTCACCGCTGTTTTCACTGGCCCTGAGGTTCCTGCTATCCGGCATCATCGGGGTGGCGATTGCGCGATCCATGGGACAAAGCTGGCATCTGACAAGGGACCAATGGCGGGCGACCATTTTGTTCGGCGTTTGCCAAAATGCCCTTTATTTGGGTCTGAATTTCTACGCAATGCAAACGGTCGAAGCCTCGGTCGCCGCGATCATCGCCTCGACAATGCCGTTGCTGGTTGCCGTCGCGGGTTGGTTGTTCTTCCGGGAAAAACTGCGACCCATGGGATTTCTCGGGTTGCTGTCTGGTTTCTTCGGCGTCGCCCTGATCATGAGCAGCAGGATCAACGCAGGTGTCGATATGTTTGGCGTGCTGCTGTGCGGGATCGGCGCCCTTGCCCTGACCTTCGCGACACTGACGGTCCGCGGTGCGACATCGGGCGGGAACTTCATGATGGTCGTCGGGTTGCAGATGTTTGTCGGCTCAGCCGTACTGTTTGTGGCTGCGCCATTCTTTGAGACGATCTATGTCCATCCAACGCTGCCCCTGCTTCTTGCGTTCACCTACACCACCCTTGCCCCCGGGCTGCTGGCGACCTTGATCTGGTTTATGTTGCTGAACAGAATCGGTGCTGTCCGGGCCGCAACCTTTCACTTCCTGAACCCGGTGTTCGGTGTCGCAATTGCTGCACTGCTGCTTGGTGAAAAGCTCGGGCCCATGGATGCGGTCGGAGTAGGCATTACCACGCTGGGGATTTTAGCTGTTCAGCTATCCAGACAACCGGTTCAGCGCAGCAAAGCCTCGACCTGACTCAATAGTTTCCGCGAGTCAGGCCGCACATTCGACCCAAACGTGGCGACAACCTCTCCTGACGGGTCGATAAGGATCTTGTTGAAGTTCCAGCTGGGGACAAAGCCAGTTCGCGCGGCGACAGCCTTGTAGAATGGGTGCGCGTCCACTCCTTTGACTGGCGTTATGTCGGTCATGGGCAGAGTCAGGTCATAGTTCAACTCGCAGAACCGCTTTACCTCTTCCGCGGAGCCCAGTTCCTGTTTGAACGAATCCGACGGGACGGCCAGAACCACCAGCCCCCGGTCCGCGTAAGTGTCATGAATCTTTTGCAGGCCCGCATACTGCTCTGTGAACCCACATAGGGACGCGGTATTCACGATCAGAACCGGCTGGCCTCGCCAGTCTTCGATAGACAACGTGCCGCCGTCGATCGAATCAAACTCGCCGGTCAAAGGCGCAGCTTGCACGGCGCGGGCAATCAACAGCAGGGCGAATAGCAGAAGCAGTCTGAACATTGCGGCACCTCCTTTACTGAGAACTACGTGCCCGCCTGGCAACCGGATCACATGCACGAGCGCGCGAGATAGCTGAAATATGATTTTGCTTTTTGCCTCGTTATGCCCAAATAGAAGGCCAAGTCGCGTCAAAAACCGGAGGAGCCATGACCCGCTATACCAAAGATCCCGAGGCCATCGCCGCTCTGTCACCCGAAGAATACCACGTCACGCAGCGCAGCGGTACCGAACGCCCCGGCACCGGCAAGTATCTGGGCAACAAGGAGCCCGGGATTTACGTTGATATCGTCTCGGGAGAGCCATTGTTCGCTTCGACCCACAAATACGAATCCGGCTGCGGCTGGCCGAGTTTCACGAAGCCCATCATCCACGAACACGTGGAAGAGTTTCGGGACGCCACCCTTGGTATGATCCGTACCGAGGTGCGCTCGAAACACGGTGATAGCCATCTGGGGCATGTATTTCCTGACGGTCCGCGCGAACATGGCGGGCTGCGCTATTGCATAAACTCAGCCGCGCTGCGGTTCATTCATCGTGACGAGATGGAGACCGAAGGCTATGGCGAATATTTGATCCATGTGGAGGACATCTGATGACTGAAGAACGCGCCGTACTTGCCGGGGGATGTTTCTGGGGCATGCAGGATCTGATCCGCAAACTTCCCGGCGTTTCCCGCACCCGTGTCGGATATACGGGCGGTGACGTACCCAACGCCACCTACCGCAATCATGGCACCCATGCCGAAGGAATCGAAATCTGGTTCGATCCTGCACAAATATCTTACCGCACTTTGCTGGAGTTCTTTTTCAAGATCCACGATCCCACGACGGTGAACCGTCAGGGCAACGACCTCGGGATGAGCTATCGTTCGGCTATCTACTTTGCCGACGACAATCAGAAGCAGGTCGCGCAGGACACGATTGCCGATGTGAATGCCAGTGGCCTATGGCCCGGTAAAGTCGTGACCGAGGTTGAGCCCGTCGGAGATTTCTGGGAGGCCGAGCCAGAGCATCAGGACTATCTGGTCCGCATCCCGAACGGGTATACCTGCCACTTTCCGCGCCAGGACTGGGTGCTGCCCAAACGCGCGGATGCGGCCGAGTAAACGACGACCTGCCCCGACCCTCTATGAATTCGAAGGGGGGCTAGCCAGTGGCCACTCGTGGTCGGCCACTGGCTTCGACCGTCACAAGGGCTTCGACAAACACATCCTGCGCCTCGATGCGCGCGGTCTTGATGTCCCTGTCGACAATGACCCGGATATCTTCAGCCCCGGCTTCGCGGACCGCGGTTTCAGTTTCTTCCTTCAAAACAGCTTCCAACAGGGCCAAAGCCTGATCTGACGCCGCAAAATCCTGTGGCCCACTGTCCAGATGCACGCGATATCGCCCCTCGGCAGGCGAGGTTACGGTGCCCGAGCGCCGCAAAGTCAGCCGCCCGACAACCGCACCGATGGCATTTGCGACGCCGGTATGCTCGGGCAGGATCATCCGGCATCGCAACCGCTCCCCGACGGCCGGATAGTAGCTGGGCGCCGAAGCGCCAAGGCCCACGACATCGACATTCAAAGCCGTATCCAGAGACAACAGGCCACGATGCCCTGCCAGGCCGCGCCGGGTCAGTACATGACGGGCCAGCTCCTGAGGAGGAACCCCAAAATCATGCCCTTCTTCCGCAAAAGCAGTCTCTAACAAGGTCAAACTGGTCTGTTCGGTCAATTGATCCACGATCATGCCGGCCAGCTGTTCCGGAGACTTCGCCAGAACATCACCCGACCCCACCCTCTTGCGAGACACAAGTTCCAGCACCTTGCGGGCAGCACTTGAATCCCAGGCATCGACCCGGCCCAGAACATGGCTGGCATCCGAAGGCGTGACGCCCGAAACCTGAACAAGCCCGCGGTCCACCAACCGCGTCAGCGCGCCGTTGTCCATTCTGGTCCGCAACAGGCTGCTCAGCGGCAAAACCTGGTCACCAAGCCGCTCCAACACAGCATTCTCGCGCGGCCCGACATCATCAGAACGCATCCCTGAAACTCTTCGGGCAAACCGTGTATCAAACTCACCCACCGTTGTTGCCCGCAGTTGCTCGTCCAGCGCGGCATGCACGACTCCGGGCGCTTCCGACGCGATCAGAGAAACCGGCAGCACCCGCCGCGGCCCCAGGAATACGCCGCCGCCCAAGCCTTCAGTAACCACGTGAACCTGGCTGTCACCGCCCAATCCATGGGTCCGCATCGCCACCGCCTCGACCATGGTGCGGAAACCGCCCACCTGCGCCCCGGCCGGATCAATCGCAGGCTTGCCGTCCCGGATCAAAGCCACATCCGTCGTGGTCCCGCCAATATCAGAGACAAGCGCATTCTCGACCCCGGTCAGCCAGCGTGCCCCCACAATCGAAGCCGCCGGGCCGCTGAGGATCGTCTCAATCGGGCGTTCACGCGCCTGCTCCGCACTCATCAGCGCACCATCACCGCGCACCACCATCATCGGGGCCGTGATGCCCAGCTCGTGTAACCTGTCCTGTGCCCGGCCGATCAGGCGGTCGATCATGCCAATCAATCGCGCGTTCAGAACGGCGGTCACCGCCCGTTTCGGACCGTTCAGCCTAGCCGACAGGTGATGGGAACACGTGACCGGTGCCCCTGTCTTTTCCGCAATGATCCGCGCTGCTTCCAGCTCATGCGCCGGGTTGCGTGTGGCGAATTGCGAAGCAACGGCAAAGCCGGATATCCCTTTATGAGAGTCTAAAAATGCCTCAAGCGCCGCAATATCCAGCGGCGCAGCTTCGCCACCGGCATGGCTGTGGCCACCGGAAATCACAAGCGCCGGGTCGCCTTTAAGCGCATCCTTTAGCCCGTGCTTTTCCAGATCACTGTCCTTGAAGCCGATATACACAAGCGCAACACGCCCGCCCTGCCCTTCGACCAAGGCGTTCGTGGCCAGGGTGGTCGACAGCGACGCCATCGATATCTGGTCGGGTGAAACCCGCGCCTCGTCCAACACGGACGAAATCGCCCTGCCCACACCAATCGCCAGGTCCGCCCGTGTTGTCAGGGACTTGGCCGAGGCAATCACCTCTTTCTCATCCCGGATCAGCACCGCATCCGTGTAGGTTCCGCCTGTATCCACCCCCAAAGCCAACGCCATCGGGTCCTCCATCTGTTCGCTGACAAAGGGTCTAGCGGTTTGCGCCGTCACGTCCAGCCTGTTTGCGGCATTTACGACAGCCGTTTTACCGCCCAGCGCGCCGCGTCGGCCACTGCCGGATCAGGGTCGTCCGTTAGCGCCTGCGCGGCACTACACAGTTCTGCATTGCCCGAATTGCCGATGGCATACAGCACATTGCGCACAAACCGGTCGCGACCAATCCGCTTGATGGGCGAGCCGGAAAACCTCTCCCGAAACGCGGCATCATCCAGTGCCACAAGATCAGTTAACGCAGGCGCCTTAAGGTCATCCCGGGCCGCATACCGAATGTCACTGGCCGCCACCGCGAATTTGTTCCACGGACACGCCGCAAGACAATCATCGCATCCATAGATCCTGTTGCCCAATTTGCCGCGCAACTCTTCCTCGACCGGACCTTTGTGCTCGATTGTCAGATACGAGATACAGCGCCGCGAATCCAAAAGGTACGGGACAGGAAACGCGTCGGTCGGGCAACTATCCAGGCAGGCCCGGCACGACCCGCAGCGGTCAATCTCCGCTGGATCGGCCGGCAAGTCCAAAGTCGTGAAAACAGACCCTATGAAAGCCCAATTGCCCCAATCCCGACTAACCAGATTGGTGTGTTTTCCCTGCCAACCCAATCCCGCAGCCTGACCAAGTGCCTTTTCCGGCACAGGTGCTGTATCGACAAACACTTTCACTTCGCCACCGGCCTCGGCAATCAGCCAGCGCGCCAGTCGTTTCAGACGCTTCTTGACCAGATCATGATAGTCCTTGTTCTGAGCATAGACCGAGATCGCCGCTTTTTCGGGATAGTTCAGAATTTCGGTCGGATCATGCTCGGGCGCGTAGCTTTCGGCCAGCATTATCACCGACCGGGCCTCGGGCCACAAAATCGCCGGATCACCACGCCAATGGGTGCGCTCTGCCATCCATCCCATCTGCCCATGATATCCGGCCTGCAGAAACGCTTCCAACCGGCCCGGAACCTGCGGCACATCCCAGGGCCTGCAAATCCGACAGGACACAAAACCCTCGCTCAATGCCTGGGCGACCAGCTTTTCTTTCAAACCCGATCCGTTCTTCATCTGGCCAAAAATATCCTCGGGGGTGAATTGGCCCGACGGGCCAAGAGGGGGCGGAAGGCCCCCTGCGCCCCGACCCTATCAGAAATCCAGATCGGCGTAATGGGGCGGAGGCCGGAATCCCGGCACCTGATCAGCGAGGATGGACCGGAACGCCGGTCGCGATTTGATCTTGGCATACCAGTCCCTGACCGTCTGGCTGCGATTCCAGTCCACGTCCGAGATATAGTCCAGTGCCGACAGATGCGCGGCAGCGGCGAAATCCGCCAGCGTCATCTGATCCCCGGCCAGCCAGCGGCGTTGATCCAGCAACCATGTCATGTAGTCCAAATGGTACTTGATTGCGCGCGCACCTTCCTTGACGCGCTTGCTGTCCGGATAGCCTTCCCCGGTCACTTTCTTGTTGACCCGCTCGTACACCAGTTTCGATGTCACCTCGTGATGAAACTTGTCATCAAACCAGCCGACCAGACGCCTTACTTCATAGCGCGCTTCGGGCGTTTTGGGCATCAGCGCGGGTTCGGGGCGGGTTTCCTCGATATACTCGCAAATCGCCGCACTTTCCGACATCACCTGCCCGTCCAGGCGCAATACGGGAACCTTTCCTGCGGGGTTTCGACGCAGAAAATCCGGATCTTTCTCCCAGTACCGTTCCTCAACCAGTTCCACTTCGATTTTCTTCTCTGCCAGCGACAGACGAACCTTGCGGCAAAAGGGGGACAGGGGAACGTGAAACAGGCGCGCCATGAGCTTCCAATCAAAGCAGTGAATACAACCAAGCTTTAGCCTTGAGCAGCCTTGGGTTTCAATCCTCGAAACAATCCGCGCGACCATCTGCGCGGATGGTGGCCGCTCCGTCCCGTATCGCGGCGGCCCGACGGCGCGTGCGAACCGACGGATCCGCAACGGATCTGTTCCTGGGCGAGGGCAGAATTGCAGCGATCCGCGCGGCCTGAACCGGCGTCAAATTAGCGGCTGATACGTTGAAATGCATTTGCGCGGCAGCCTCGACCCCGAAAACCCCGTTCCCGGTCTCAGCTACGTTCAGATAAACCTCAAGAATGCGCTGCTTGCTCCAGAACAGTTCGACAACCGGCGTGATCGACGTTTCAAGCGCCTTGCGTACCCAACTGCGTCCTTGCCAAAGGAACACGTTCTTGACGACCTGCTGCGAAATGGTCGACGCGCCGCGTGCGCCACCATCTTCCAGCGCATCTCGGATGGCCTGGATGTCAAAGCCCCAGTGCAGGCAGAAATTCGCGTCTTCTGCAGCGACGACCGATCGCGCCATCACCGGGGAAATCTCTTCGATAGGAACCCAGTCGCGTTCAACTTTGCCCAACCGGCGCCACTCGGACCAGATTGTATGCGTGATCGGCGGGTTGACGACCGAATAGAGCAGCACAAGACCGACTACAAATGCGACACAGGCCAACAACCCACGTGTCAGCCAGCGGCGAATCCGCGATATCGACAGCTTCTTTGACTTTGTTGCCTTTGATTTCTTACCACGCGTTCCGCGCGCTGCTTTTTTTGCCATACCCTTGCTATACGACGCATGAGGCGCGTTTGGAACGGGCTAAATTTCAGCCCCTGTGCCATATGCATGCAAAGGAAAACCCTGCGCGTTTGTGGAAACACGCAGGGTTTTGACCTTGTTTAGGGTCTGTTTACTCCGCCGGAACTGCTGCGATCTCTTCGCTCAGCGGATGGCTGAGTTTATTCAGCATTTCCTTCGGGCACACCTGCAGGAAGTTGGCCTTTTCGACATCCCAGTGTTGCAGGATATCCGCGGCTTTGCGGCTTCCGGTCTCGGCTGCGTGACGTTTGATCAGCGTTTGCAACTGATCGACCCAGTGGCTCACCGTGACCGGACAGGTGACAAGTGTCTCCATGTTCATCAGAAGCTGCGCCTTACCGTCAGGATCGTACAGATAAGCCATCCCTCCGGTCATACCGGCACCAAAATTTGCACCGATGGAACCAAGGATCACGGCAACGCCGCCGGTCATGTATTCACAGCCGTTGGACCCGCACCCTTCGATGACCACCTTGGCACCCGAGTTCCGAACCGCAAACCGCTCACCCGCGCGGCCGGCCGCAAACAGGTGACCGTCGGTTGCGCCGTACAGGACAGTGTTGCCGATAATGGTGTTTTCATCCGCTTTCAGCGGGCTGATCTGCGGCGGACGCACCACGATCGTGCCGCCCGACAGACCTTTGCCTACATAGTCGTTGGCATCACCCGACACTTCCAGCTTCAGACCCGGAGCCGCAAAGGCCCCCAAGGACTGACCGGCCGATCCCTGCAATTTCACGTGAAGATGGTCCGGCTGGAAAGTGTTTCGCATCCCGAAATTCTGCACGATATGACTGGAGACACGGGTGCCCACGGTTCTGTGCGTGTTCTGGATGGCGTAGGACAGCTGCATCTTCTCGCCGTCTTTCAGGAACCGCGCCGCGTCGCGGACAATTTCGGCGTCCAGTGTATCCGGCACTGCGTTCCGATCCTTGTCGCGGTCATACACGATGTCATGCGCGCCATCGACCGTGATCAATAGCGGGTTGAGGTCCAGATCGTCCAGATGCGCCGAACCACGGCTGACCTGCGCCAGCAGATCAGCCCGGCCAATGATGTCATCCACGGACCGCGCGCCCAGGCTGGCGAGGATTTCGCGAACTTCCTGTGCGTAGAAGGTAATCAGATTCACAACCTTGTCCGCGTTGCCCGTGAATTTGGCGCGCAGGCTTTCGTCCTGTGTGCACACACCAACGGGGCAGGTATTCGACTGGCACTGACGCACCATGATACAGCCCATCGCGATCAGGGCGGCAGTGCCGATACCGTATTCCTCGGCCCCCATCATCGCGGCCATGACAATGTCGCGCCCGGTCCGAAGGCCGCCATCGGTCCGCAGGGTGACGCGGTCGCGCAGGTTGTTCATCGCCAGAACCTGATGCGCCTCGGTCAGACCCATCTCCCACGGCAGACCGGCATATTTGATGCTGGTCGCAGGTGAGGCACCCGTGCCGCCGTTGTGACCCGAAATAAGGATGATATCCGCTTTTGCCTTGGCCACACCGGCGGCAATCGTGCCAACGCCCGAGGACGCAACCAGCTTGACCGTCACCTTGCAGCGTGGGTTGATCTGTTTCAGGTCATAGATCAGCTGCGCCAGATCCTCGATCGAGTAGATGTCGTGATGCGGCGGAGGTGAGATCAGCGTCACGCCCTTGGTCGAGTGCCGCAGACGCGCGATCAGGTCAGTGACCTTCATGCCGGGTAGCTGACCACCCTCACCGGGTTTCGCACCCTGGGCGACTTTGATCTCCAATTCTTCACACTGGTTCAGATATTCGGCAGTCACGCCGAACCGCCCCGAGGCCACCTGTTTGATCTTGGCCGACGGGTTGTCGCCATTGGGCTCCGGCACGAAATGCGCCGGATCTTCGCCGCCTTCACCCGAGTCCGACTTGGCGCCAATCCGATTCATCGCCACGTTCAGCGTCTTGTGTGCCTCAGGGCTGAGTGCGCCCAGCGACATGCCCGGCGTGACAAAGCGTTTGCGGATCGAAGTGATCGATTCCACCTCTTCAATCGGGATCGGCTTGCCGAGTGGTTTGAAATCCATCAGGTCGCGCAGATGGATTGGCGGATTGGACTGCATCTTGGCCGAATACTGCTTCCACAGCTCATACGAGGCTCTGTTACAGGCCATTTGCATCATATGCATCGAGGTCGCTTCCCAAGCATGGGTCTCACCCGACTTGCGCGCCTTGTAGAAACCGCCGATTGGCAACACATCCAGACCGCTGTCCCAGCCTTTGGCGTGAATCTCCTCGGCCTTGACCCGGATACCATGCACGCCGATGCCCGAGATGCGGCTGGTCATACCGGGGAAGTATTCGGCCACCATGGCGCGGGACAGTCCCACCGCCTCGAAATTCAGACCGCCACGATACGACGACACCACGGAAATGCCCATCTTGGCCATGATCTTGAGCAGGCCCTGGTCAATTGCCTCGCGGAATCGCGCAACATTTTCGGTCAGCGTGCCATCCAGCAAGCCACGTTCGATCCGGTCGGCCAGCGAATCCTCGGCCAGATATGCATTGACCACGGTGGCGCCACATCCGATCAGCACGGCAAAATAGTGGGGGTCGATGCATTCCGCCGACCGCACATTCAGCGAGCAGAACGTCCGCAAGCCTTGACGGATCAGGTGAGAGTGCACGGCGCTGGTGGCCAGGATCATCGGCATCGCCACCTTGCCCGGACCGGAATACTGATCCGTCAGGACCAGATGCCCGGCGCCCGAGCGCACGGCTTCTTCTGCTTCGGCTCTGACACGGGCCAAAGCGTCGCCCAGCGCACCTTCGCCTGGTTCAAATGAACAGTCGATCTCGGCCAGGGTCGCATTGAAATTTTCTGCCAGCTTCTCCCATTGCGTGTTCCCGACAAAGGGGCTTTCCAGCACAATGATCTCGGTCTGGCTGCTGTCTTCGTCCAGCACGTTCTTGAGGTTGCCAAACCGCGTTTTCAGCGACATCACGCGATATTCGCGAAGCGAGTCGATGGGCGGGTTGGTCACCTGGCTGAAATTCTGGCGGAAGAAATGGCTGAGCGGGCGGTATTGCCTTGACAGCACTGCCGAGGGCGTGTCGTCCCCCATCGAGGCCAGCGCCTCTTTTCCGTCCTCGGCCATCGGTGCCAGAATCTGCTCCAGTTCCTCGACCGAATATCCGGCGGCGATCTGGCGCTTGCGCAACTCCTCGCCTTTGAACAGCGGACGCTCGGTCACACCAGCCAAGGTGGCATCCAGATCGTTGATCTTGCCGACCCACTCGCCAAACGGCAGCGCGCGGGCCAGTTTGTTCTTGATCTGAATGTCGCGGAACAGTTTGCCCTTTTTCATGTCAACGGCCAGCATCTGCCCGGGACCCAACGCACCTTTTTCGACCACGGTCGCCTCGTTGATCGGCACCATGCCGGCCTCGGACCCGGCGATGACCAGACCATCGCCCGTCACCACATAGCGCATCGGGCGCAACCCGTTCCGATCCAGACCGGCGCAGACCCAGCGGCCATCAGTCATGGCCAGTGCGGCAGGGCCGTCCCAAGGCTCCATCACCGAGTTGCAGTAGGAATACATGTCGCGCCACGCCTGCGGCAGTTCGACCGCCTGCTTGGACCAGCTTTCAGGCACCAGCATGGTTTTCGCCATCGGGGCCGAGCGGCCCGCGCGCACCAGGACCTCAAAAACAGAGTCTAATGCAGCAGAATCCGACGATCCGCCTGCAATGATCGGCTTGATGTCTTCGGCGTAGTCTCCAAAGGTGCCGCTGGCCATGCGGATCTCATGGCTTTTCATCCAGTTGATGTTGCCCTTCAGTGTGTTGATCTCGCCGTTATGGGCCAGCATGCGGAAGGGTTGGGCCAGCCACCATTGCGGGAAGGTGTTGGTGGAATAGCGCTGGTGGTAGATCGCGAACGCCGATTCAAAACGCTCGTCCATCAGATCGGGATAGAAGACTGCAACCTGTTCGGCCAGCATCATGCCCTTGTAGATGATCGAGCGGCAAGACAGCGAGGCCAGGTACAGGCCGGATATCCCTGCCGCCATTGCCGCCTTTTCGATGCGGCGACGGATCACGTACAGCTCACGCTCGAACGTCTCTTCGTCCACGCCCTTGGAATTCGAAATCAGGATCTGTTCGATCTCGGGCCGTGTCGCGTTGGCTTTGTCACCCAGACAGGTCACGTCAACCGGCACGTGACGCCAACCATAGATGTAATAGCCCATGTGCAGAACTTCGGTTTCCACGATGGTCCGGCAACGCTCCTGCGCGCCGAAATCAGTACGCGGCAGAAAGACCTGACCAACGGCGATAAGTTCGCTCAGGTTGGGCTCGTGACCGGTGCGCCGAATTTGGTCATAGAAGAATTGAACCGGGATCTGCACATGGATACCCGCGCCGTCACCCGTTTTGCCGTCGGCATCCACGGCGCCGCGGTGCCAGATCGCCTTGAGCGCATCGATTCCGGCATCCACAACCTTGCGGCTTTTCTTGCCGTCAACGGAAACAACAAGGCCGACACCGCAGGAAGAATGCTCTTCTTCCTCGGAATAGAGACCGTTTTCCGCCAGCCATTTGCGTTTGGCCTCTTCGGCCCGCACCCAATCGGCATCATATTTGGTCATTGATTGTCTCCTTCTTCCGGCTGGGCAAACATGGCTTCGACCTCGGCTGTGGTCATTTGCTTGCGCTCGCCTGCAAACGCGTACCCATCGGGCTTTTTGTCGATAAAAAGTTCCAGTTGCAGCTTGTGGCCCGTATCTTCGAACAGGCCAGCCGCCATTTGTGTATGTCCGTGCAAATCGCCCGGCAGGGTGATCCGGTACCAAAGTGCCGAACCGCAATCCGCGCAGAAGGCACGCTCGGCCCAGTCGGACGATGCATAAGTCTTTACAGGCCCCAATGCCGCGTAACCGGATTCAGCCTGAAAAGTCATCAGCATCGAACTGGTCCAACGGCGGCATTGATCGCAGTGGCATGCGCCCAGCGATTCCTTCGCCGGAGTAGCGGTCACTGTGACCGCCCCGCACATACATTGGCCTTGCAATTCGGGCATTCTGACCCTCCTGTCGCTGGGCTTTCGGGTTATTCGGCTGCGACGGCAGCCTTGCTGTTGAATCGCTCGATGATTGCGTCGGCACAGTCGCGGCCGTCACGGATCGCCCAGACCACAAGCGAGGCACCGCGTACGATGTCTCCGATGGCATAGACGCCGTCCATCTCGGTCTCACCGGTCTGGAACGCGGCCTTGACGGTGCCCCAGCGGGTTACGGGCAGGTCGGGCTGACCAAACAGTGTGGGCAGGTCTTCAGGTTCGAACCCCAGCGCCTTGATGACCAGATCGGCCTCTTCGACATAGTCTGCGCCTTCGATCACTTCGGGGGCCTGACGGCCCGAAGCATCGGGTTGACCCAGACGCATCTTCTGCACCATCACGCCAGAGACCTTGTCGTCACCAGTGAACCCTTTCGGCGCGCTCAGCCACTCGAACACCACGCCTTCTTCCTCGGCATTCTGGGTTTCACGCTGCGAGCCGGGCATGTTCGCGCGATCGCGGCGGTACAGACATTTGACCGAGGTCGCGCCCTGACGGATCGAGGTCCGAACGCAGTCCATTGCGGTATCCCCACCGCCAATGACCACGACTTTCTTGCCGTCGGCGTTCAGACGACCGTTGTCAAAATCCTCAACCGCGTCACCAAAGCTCTTGCGGTTCGAGGCAGTCAGGAAGTCGATGGCTTTCTCGATCCCGCCCAGACCACTGCCCGGCATGGAAAGATCGCGGGACTTGTAAACGCCGGTCGCGATGATCACGACGTCATGCCTGGCGCGGATTTCTTCGAATTTGTCCGCATCAACGTCACAGTTCAGCTCGAACGCGACCCCACCGTCGGCCAGCAGATCATTGCGGCGCTGAACGATGTCCTTTTCCAGCTTGAAACCCGGGATACCGTACATCAACAGGCCTCCGGCCCGGTCATAACGATCATAAACCGTCACTTGAACACCTGCACGGCGCAGCATGTCGGCTGCAGCCAAGCCACCGGGGCCACCACCAATGATTCCGACACTTTCGCTGCGCTCGGCGCCCGGCGCGACCGGCTTTACCCAGCCTTTCTCCCAGGCCGTGTCAGTGATGTATTTTTCGATCGTCCCGATGGTGACAGTTCCGTGGCCGGATTGTTCAATCACGCAATTACCTTCACACAGGCGGTCCTGCGGGCAGATTCGGCCGCAGATTTCAGGGAAGGTGTTGGTCGCCTGGCTGGTCTGATAGGCCTCTTCCAGGCGTCCGGTTGCGGTCAGGCGCAGCCAATCCGGAATATTGTTGTGCAGCGGACAATGCGACTGACAATAGGGAACACCGCACTGGCTGCAGCGACTGGCCTGCTCGACCGCCTTTTCGGCAGCAAACTCGGCATAAATCTCGGAAAAGTCTTCCTTGCGGTCATCAGCGGCACGCTTTTTGGGCATGACGCGGTCGATCTGCACAAATTTCAGCATCGGTTGCTTGGCCACGGGTCGGACTCCATGAATTGGCTAGGTCGGTTTTCTTTAAGAGATCGCAGGTCGGATGAAAAGTCAATTGTACTGACCCATTTTACGAAATTCGCACGCAGTGGTGAAAAAATTCTGGGCGTTTGTTAGATTTTAGAACCGATTCGGACCTATCTGCCTGCTTTTCTTTTCTTCATCACGCTTATACCCATTGTTCATAACGAAAACACGGCAGCGTCACGGCGGGCGGATGAGCATTTTTCAATTGATTCTTGCGGCGATTATTCAGGGAATAACCGAATTTCTGCCGGTTTCCTCTTCGGGGCACCTGATCCTGCTGCCCAGCCTTACCGGGCTGGATGATCAGGGCCTGGCCATCGATGTGGCCGTGCATGTCGGTACATTGGGCGCTGTTGTTCTGTATTTCTGGACAGATGTTATACAGGCCTTCGCCGGACTTCCCCGAGCACTAAGCGGCCGACTTGATACGCCGCAATCCAGGCTGGCCGCCGGGTTGATCATTGCGACGATCCCGACGGTCATGGTTGGCGCTGTCCTTTACCTGACCGGTCTCAGCCAAAGCCTTCGGTCCATCGCTGTGATCGGCTGGACCATGCTTGGATTTGGCCTACTGCTGTACTGGATGGACCAAAAAGGACCTCAGTCCAAACACGCCGGTGACTGGAGCCTGCGGGATGCGGCGATCATGGGCCTGTGGCAGGTGCTGGCCCTGATCCCGGGCACGTCAAGATCCGGGATCACGATCACGGGCGCACGCCACCTTGGCTACACGCGGGAGGATGGCGCGCGGATCGCCATGCTAATGTCGATCCCGACGATCCTTGCCTCGGGGACACTGCTGTCCGTAGACGTGATCCGAAACGCGGACGCGCAACTGGTCAAAGACGGCGCAATTGCGGCGGCCTTCGCGTTCTTTTCCGCGCTCCTTGCCCTCAGCCTCATGATGCGCCTTTTGCGCAGCGTCAGCTTCACGCCCTACGTCATCTATCGTGTCGTTTTGGGCGTGATACTGCTGGCAATCGCCTACAGTTGATCAGATCCGCAGGTTTCCGGCCGAATTCTGAATGTCGTCATATTGACCGGCCGGGCGGAATTTCCACAAATAATCCGGAAGAACCGACTCAAGTGTTGCAGGCTCAATCCCGAGGTCTGGGAAAGACTTCACACCATCCGAAACAACATTGTCGTGGCGCAGGTTCTTCAGCTGATCACGTGTCAGGATCGTATTTGGAAACAGCTGAAAGCTGACAAACTTCACAATATCCAGAACTCCGGCCATGATACGCGCCGCAAAGAATGGCAACCCGATAATGATGCGCTTCCGGTGGATAACCCCCAGCATCTGTTGCATCAGCTCACGGAACGATTTGACCTCGGGACCGCCAAGTTCGTAAATACCCGCGTCTGCCCGACCCAGAATGCCCAAAACAGCGGCTTTGGCCACGTCATCGACATAAACCGGCTGAAACCGTGTTTCTGCACCGGCCAGGGGTAGAAATGGCCCAAGGCGCGCCATGCCGGCAAAACGGTTGAAGAACTGATCTTCGGTCCCGAAAATAACGGATGGGCGCAATATCACGGCATCCGGCATATGGGCCAGAACGGCCGCCTCGCCTTTGGCCTTGGTTCTCGAATAGACGCTATCCGCTTCCGCATCCGCACCAATTGCCGAGATGTGAACCATCCGGGCCACACCCTGTTCCGCAGCCAGCCGCGCGATCCGTTCCGCGCCCTCAGCCTGCACTTCGTCGAACGTGTTTTTACCCAGCTCGTTCAGAACTCCAACACAGTTGACGACGGCATCGGCGCCCTTCATGGCCAGGGCCACCGAGGCATCATCGCGAATATTGCACAGGATCGGCTCGACCTGCCCCACTGCACCATACGGCTTGACGAACATCGCCTCGTTCGGGCGCCGCACCGCGACCCGAACACGCCACCCCTGAGCCGCCATACGGCGCGCAACGTAGCGACCTACGAATCCCGATCCACCATAAATCGTGACCAGTTTGGACATGAAACGGCTCCTGCTAAATGGGTCCTGATCCGATCTATCGCCCCAGAGCACTGCAAACAAGGCACAATAACGCCGCGCCCCGGCGATAAATCCATTTCAGTGCGGCACCTGTCCCGCGCCTCGGATGCGCGCATCAAAAAACTTTCAAAAAACTTCCCGAATCCTGTTGACGCCCTCCGCCAGTAGGCTTAAACGCCCCTCCACGACACCTGCCCAGGTGGCGGAATTGGTAGACGCGCTAGCTTCAGGTGCTAGTGTCCGTATGGACGTGGAGGTTCGAGTCCTCTCCTGGGCACCAAAACACAAGATAAAATGCTGTAATTTAATGTTTTTCAGAGCAGTAGCTTGTGTATCCCCTGTTTTTTTGTTGATGGATGTGAGCCCAAATTTTCTTGCCATCGTTTCCGTTGATACGCATTCTTCTAGTAAGATTGATGATAGTAAATGTTGGTATTTGTTGGAGTTAGGGCTGTGAAAATGTCCCAACTTTAACGGGCAACCCGACCTAAGTTTAATACCTAATAACGATGCTAGGCTCCGACGGCAGCTTTCATGAACAACGGACGTTTATCGAAATTGGGCGACTGACCGAGTTGCGGACTAAGCGGTCATAGGCAAATAATGCGTGAAGCGAGAAAGTAATTGACCAAAATGCAGCCCCTCCGTCGCGCTATTTTCGTCTGCACTCAGCCTAAAAACACAGAGTTCGCGGACATTACATTTGTCGCTGCCTCGGTTCACATTTTCGGTGCGGCATGTAACAGTTCAGATGTTTGTCGTCGATCATGAACCGGAGGCCGGTCCCTTGGCATTTCCCAAAAACGCCTGACGCGCTGAAAATTTCTAGGAACAGTTGGGGCAACAGGTGCTCTTCTTGGCAGTGTGAGCCTTTCGTCAAATTCTTCATTTGCCGGAACGCGGCAACTTGACGACCTGGTCGAATACGATGCAGTCGGGCTAGCGCAACTTGTAAAAACGAATGAAATCTCTGCGGTCGAACTCGTCGAGCGGGTTATCTGACCAAAGGCTTGGGTAGGCTAACTCGCGCTGCACCGCCGCAGGCAATGCCGTGATGGCACCCCCCCAGCGATTGCCAAATTCGTTTAAAGTTTCGGATCACGTGCTCGTGGTGGTTGGCATTCCGCTCTATGGCAGAAGTCCCAATTCCTTGTCGGATGCCGTGCCAGCGTACTTGTCTTTCGTTGGCCACGGGCGGGATTGCCACGCAGGCTCGAAAGCGAAGCTGGAAACTTTGCGCCCCGGCAAAAGCGTGCCGTTTCCAGCTCCGCGCGCGTAGTCGTAATAGAGTTTCACGATCTCTTCTTTGGAGACCTGATGTGTGGCGGGATGGGACATGCACGCATGCTGCCAAGCTTTCACGCGCGCATATTCATAGCTGTCCGGAAGTTCAAAATTCTCATAATAATCGAGAAACCAAAAGCGCTTGAAAATCGGAGCAAAGACGGCCTCTGCAAGTCCGAAATCTTCAAACAGATAGGTTCCGGCAGGGCTATGCTCCATCAGGAAACCGTTGAGATCCTTGTAGAGATTAAGGAGCTTGGTGTTGTGATCGATACGAGCACCGCGATCTTGGTTCATGACGTATAGGTATCCGGCCATGGTGAGCGCATTCTCGCGCGCAATCAGCATGGACTCAACCGCGTGTTCGTATGGGTCGCTTCGGCGCAAAGCCGGGCCTTCGATGATTTCGTCGAGGTATCTCAGGATGACCAGACTCTCCTTGATGATTTTTCCCTCCGGAGTCTCGATCACCGGCAATGCGGTTGTGCCGCGCGTCTTCTTCAGGAGTTCCGGGTCGCGTGGCTTTGTAATGTCGACAACCCGAAAATCGACTGTTTCCCGCCGGTCTCTCAACGCAAGGAGTATCTCCAACCGTCGGGAAAACGGGCAGACAGGGATGTGGTAGACGATGTGCTTTGCTTCCACGAGGTAAGCTCCAATGCATTATGATATTGCCCATTTCCTTCAGAAGGCCGGAGCTGCGGCGGCAATGTCGCAGCCATCCTCCCTCTGAGTTCCGCTTCAGGACGGATCCGGCATGGGTGGGATCTGGCGCAGATACAGAATGACGGCATCAAGGTCGTCTGGTGTCATCCGACTGTAATAACCATAGCCCATCGGCGGCATCATCGGAGATCCGTCTGGTCGGACGCCGGTCGTGATCATTTGAGCAAGTTCGTCGTCGCTCCAGTGTGTCAGGCCATCTTCGGCGTGCTGGGTGAGGTTTGACGAAACTGAGGTGCCCCAAGGGCCATGGAATTCGAACCCGCCTGCGCCCAATTGGTTCATCCAATCGGGCCCCTTCGGCCCCATCGGGCTGTGACACTCGATGCAATGCGCCACTGGGCCAGCTAGATACTCTCCATAGGAAACCGTAACGCCTTCATTAGGATGAGGGACTGACCCGATGGGCGGACCGTACGCCGGTGGCAGCGGGATATTGTAGACGCTCTCGCCGGGATCATTCTCGACGGGTGGTAGGCTGCGCAGATACATCACCATAGACATAACGTCATCATCCGACAGGCGACTGTATAGAGCGATGGGCATAGGGGGTCCTATGACCCGCGTGCCATCCGGTGTGATTCCTTCGCGTATGGCGCGAGCCAATTCTTCGTCGGTCCAGTCCGCAACGCGGCCCGCCGGCGTGATATTGGGCGCGATTGCTGTGAAGCCGGGTGTCTTCTCGACAAGCCTGCCGGCATGGTTCATGTCCATGATGGGGCCGTCTGGTCCGATGGGTGTATGGCAATTGCCACAAGCGGCGGGGCCCTCGACGAGATACTCGCCCCGTTCCAGTGATGGCTCTGCCAACGCGCCTGTTCCGACGAATGCCGCGATAATCGCAAATGACTGCAGTCTCATTTCTTGCTCCCCAAAGCGCTCACCACATTGTACCCAGTGTTTGTATCTCCAAAGGACAAATTGATTTCGCCAAAGCAGCAGGACAGCATTTAAACCGTTGGCAGGACTTTCGATAAAGCTGAGGCTCGAATTTCTGCTTGGCTCGCGGACAGATCGCTGGCTGTTAATCGGTCGCGAAGCAGTACAGCAGACCTGCACCACCAGTCTTTGGCAGATCGCTCTCTCCACACCCAGCCGTCCCATGGGACGAGTTCCAGGAAATCATATTTCTAGACAAGTTCAGACCGATGCGGTCGTGGTGACCGACGATAGCGGAACCCTGTCCATTGCTGGTCCAGTTGCTGCACGTCGTGTCGCCACCCGCTGTCGAAAAATGTCCGTTTGAGTCCGCTCCCGTGAGAATATCGTGTTTGTTGGGCTGACTGCCCCGCCCATTGACCTGATTGCCATTCTCATCAAGTGCAGTTTGCAGGCTGATATTCACGTTCGCGCTGTGTAGGTCATCCACATCCTTCGCGATCATAACGCCGTCTGCGTTATACCATGGACCGGAGCCGATACGGTCTCTCGCGCTTATGCCATCAGTCACCACAGGGCTACCGCTGCTTCGGTCGATAATCATGCTTGCGCTCAAGTAGGCGGCCCACGACCGTTGCGAACCCGCGGCTTGAGCAAGTTTGGTGCAATGTGCATCGGCGCCTTCGAGGCCACCAAAGTTTGCTCCATCACCGGACCCTTCACTTGTAATGAAGAAAGACATCTCTTCGCCGGTTGATTGAGCAAAACTGCTTTCAACGCTTAACGCGAGTGCCGCTGTTACTGAAAAAAAGGTCATTACGCTCTGATGGGAAACAGGGTACATTGTCGTCCTCCAATCACTTGATCAATTAAGACAGCCTAGTTCAACAAGCGAACTTGCGTCCAGTCAGTTAACTATCCTGCCGGGCTGCAGCCTCAAAGATTCAATTGCCGAAGCACGATTGCGACGCGAACGGGTCGTATTTCTTTCAGATTGAGCTGTAAAAAACACTCAAAGCAGCGCTGACAATCGGGATTTGGCTGCACAGGTCATGGCGCAAAACGAAAACTTCCAAGACATGCTGGTGGAAATTGCAAAGGTCTACGAGGCCGAGGTAGACATGCAAGGACCTCATACAGCGAACACACTTTTGGTAACGCCATCTCCTGTTGCTTTCGAACCGGTGCCACCATGCTCGTTTGATGGCGGTATGCGTGAAGTGTTGGCCAAGAGCACTCACCCTGCAGCTCGTTCGGTCTTGGCAGCACAGCATCTGTTGGACTGGGGATCAAACCCAGTTGAGGGCAATACCCAAGCGAGTATCGCCGCCTTGATAAGCGTACTGACACTGATGGGACCAGAAGGACCGATACCGGCGCCAGACGTTAGGTTGGGTTTGGTCTATATGCGGCCTGACAGCTACTATCCGTTGCACCTTCATGACGCAGACGAGACATATGCCATTATAGCTGGACAGGCCCTTTGGACGGCCGGAGATGACATTCGCATGAGAGGGGTTGGTTCAATGATCCATCATCCAAGTATGATGCCACATGCATTTCGTACAGGTGCAGAGGGTTTTCTCGCAATCTGGCGCTGGAGTGGCGACATCAACACACACTCTTACACCTTTACTGAACATCTTGAAGATGAGTTGCTTGCATAATGTACGACCAATTGCTGTGCTGCGTCGGCCAAACAGCGTAGCGTCAGCGAACTTTCAAAAGACAATCATTCGAAAAAGTTCGGATGGGTCTCATGAATAAACTCAATCGTTTCATCAAGACGCGACAGATGCGCCCGGATCGCGGTCTGAGCTGCGTCAAGATCTCTCGATGCTAAACTCTCAGCGATCGCGCGATGGTCTGCCAAAATCGACGTGGCTTCGCTGGATTTTTCGAGGCTCAAGAGGCAGAGTCGATCCACCTTTTGTTTGCATTCAAGCATGACTTCGAAGGCGGTAGGATTACCGCTGAGAACGTAAATCAACTTGTGAAAATCATAGTCCAGCGCGTGGAATGTCGTCAGATCACCGCTCTCGATAGCCTGTTCCTGCAAGCGTATGTTCTCGGCCAATTGAGCTTGGCATGATGCATCCCAAACGCCTACCGCGCGGTAAACGATCTCCAGTTCAACGGCCAGGCGCACCAATCTGGCGAGTTCCACCCGCTCCATCGAAAATCCGCGGACTTCGGTTGCTTTTTGCGGCCTGATCAACAACAGATCGTCATTGCCAAGTCGTGTGAACGCATTCCTGACGGGTTGACGCGAGACGCCAAATCGGCGCGCGACTTCGGACTCCGACAGCTTTGTGCCGGGAAGAATTTCAAGCGAGATTATTTCGTCATGCAGTTTTTCGTAAACCGCATCAGTTGTGGTTCGTCTGACTATATCTTCCACGAATTCTCTCTCGCATCCCAATGGCACAGGCAAGTCGAGGCCCGCCATAACACCTCTAAGTACTTGAAACTGCTCTAAAACAAACCCCCTTCCAAAGAGCCCAAATCAGAACCGATCTTTACCCCTATGAAAAGTCTAAAGAGGCCCTGTGTCAAGTAGTTTGGGATACTAGGTGACAAGTATTGACAAAACTTGGATACTAGTACTCGATAAAGGGGCAGTGATTCCGGCTCTGGGAGGAAGCAGGAAGCCATGCTTCTACCGACCTCCCTGACTTCGAAAAGCCAGGTCCTGTCCAAAATTCAACGGGGAGGAGAACCCATGACTTTTACGAAATCGCTCTTTGCAGCTGCCACCGCGGTTGCTCTCATCGCAACTTCGGCGTCCGCGGAGAGCTGGCGCGCTTGGAACATTCACAACGACGGCCACCCGAACACTGCGGCCATGGACAAATTCGCTGAGTTGGTCGATGCGGCCACGGGTGGCGAGATCACCATCGACGTGTTCCACGGCGGTGTTTTGGGCTCGCAGCCTGACGCGTTGGAGCAAGTTCGCATAGGCGCCATCGAGGTCGGCAACTTTAACCTTGGTCCCATTGGACCAATGGTTAAAGAGGCGAACCTGGTGTCCTTGCCGTTCATTTTCAAGAGCGTGCCGCACATGTTCCGTGTTATGGAAGGTGAAGCGGGTCAAACCGTTGCCGCCGCGATGGGTGAAGCGGGCGTGCTGCCTCTTGCCTGGTTCGACGCGGGCGCGCGTTCGTTCTACAGCCAGAAGCCAATCAACACACCGGCGGATGTGGAAGGCCTGAAGATCCGTGTGATGAACAATGATCTTTATACTTCGATGATTTCGGCGATGGGCGGCAACCCGTCCCCAATGGCATTTGCCGAAGTGCAGCAGGCGTTGAAGACAGGCGTTGTGGACGGTGCTGAGAACAACTTCCCCTCGTTCAAGAACGTCGGCCATTACGAAGTGACCACCCACTACTCACTGTCCGAGCACCTGATCATACCTGAATGCATTTGCGTGAACACCGCCAAGTTCAACGCCTTGTCTCCTGAAATGCAGGAAGCTGTCCGTGGAGCTGCACAAGAAGCAGCCCTTGTTCAGCGCGAGCTATGGGCGATTGGCTCCGAGCAGGCGCGCAAGGATGTGGAAGCCGCCGGGATCGCCGTAAACGAAATCGCTGACAAAGCGCCGTTCCAGGCGGCAATGGATGCGGTTTATGCCGATTACCTTACGGCAAACCCTGACATGCAGGCCTTAGTCGATATGGCGAAAGCCACCGAATAAGCTGGTTTGATCAGCAAAAAAACGAGCTCCCGGCTCCAACTATGGCAGCCGGGAGCTTTATCTGAAGGGGGGCAAATGAGCGAGCATAAAAAAGCACCGGCGTTTTTGCGACCTATGGACAGAGCCTTCGATTTTCTTTCTCGAGCTTGTGTTTTTATCGCGGGGATCGCTCTTGTTTGCATGACCGCAATATTCGCATGGCTGGTCTTTGGACGTTATGTGCTGAACAACACGCCCACGTGGGTCGAGCAAGTCTCGCTACTTCTGGTCATGGTCATTGCGTTTTTGGGTGCAGCCGCCGGGGTGCATAATCACACGCATCTTTCCGTGGTGATCTTTCGCAACATTGTCCCGACGCCGGTGCGCACGATCTTTGTCATAGTCTCGGACATCCTGATGGCCGGATTTGGCGCGATGATGTTCTGGTACGGGATCGAGTTGACCAAGTTCAAATGGAAAACACTCATACCCTTGATCCAGTGGTCGGAAGGTCTGCGCTCACTGCCTTTAACGATTTGCGGCGCGCTTTTGTTTCTCTTTTCCGTTGGTCACCTCATACGCCTGTTTCTCGGCAGGGATGAGCGCCAAGACAATATAGATCAAGGCTAATCATGGGACTGATGCTTCTTCTTGGGGTCTTTGCCCTTTGCGTCATAATCGGTACGCCGGTAGCCTTTGCCCTGGGCATCTCAGCTTTGGCGGCATTCTGGTACGAAGGCCTACCGCTTTTTGTCGGGTTTCAAAGGATCGTTTCCGGGGTCAACGTCTTTTCGCTGATGGCGATCCCGTTCTTCATCTTCGCGGGCGAGCTTATGTTTCATGGCGGGATCGCCATGCGATTGGTCAAATTCGCGCAGGCAGCGGTTGGTGCTGTGCGTGGCGGTCTGGGGATCGTCAATGTGTTCTCGTCAATGCTGTTTGGTGGTATCTCCGGATCGGCCATCGCGGACATCTCGGCACTTGGATCAATCCTTGTCCCGGTTATGAAAGACAAAGGGTATGATGCCGACTACGCGGTCAACGTCACGGTGACCTCCTCCATCGCCGGGATCATCATTCCGCCCAGCCACAACATGATTATCTTTGCACTGGCAACTGGTGGCGCGGTGTCGATCTCCAAGCTTTTTCTGGCGGGTGTGGTGCCAGGCGTGCTGATGTGCTGCTGCCTTGCGATTGCAGCCTATGTTGTGGCGGTTAAACGCGGCTATCAGGCCGAGCAATTTCCCGGTTGGACAGCACTAGCCATTGCCTTCGTCGGTTCGATCCCGGGATTGCTGACGGCAGTGATAATCGTTGGCGGAGTTTTGTCTGGAGTCTTTACCGTGACCGAGTCCGGTGCCTTTGGGGCAATGTATGCCTTCATCGTGACACTTATCGTCTACCGCAGTCTTAGCTGGGAGGGATTCAAGGAGGCGGTGATATCTTCAGTGCGCACAACTTCGATGGTCATGATCCTGATCGCTTGTGCGGGCGCATTCGCCTACATGCTGACCTTCAACCGCGTGCCCACCAAGACTGTCGAATTCCTGCTGGGTATAACCGAAAATCCGATCCTCATCCTGCTAATGATCAATGCAGTTCTGCTGCTTCTTGGAATGATCATGGACATGGCAGCGCTGATCCTGATCTGCACACCGATCTTTCTACCGGTGATGAACATGTTGGGGATCGACCCGGTGCAATTTGGCATGATCCTTTTGGTCAACCTCGGCCTGGGACTGTGCACGCCGCCTGTGGGCACCTGTCTTTTTGTAGGTTGCGCAGTTGGCAAGCTGCCAATGGAGAAAGCCGTGAGAACGATCTGGCCGTTTTACCTCGCGATCTTTTCAGCGCTCATGCTGATCACCTTCATACCGGCGATCTCCCTGACGTTGCCGAACCTAATAATCTCCCAATGATCGGCGGAGTGTGCAGCTCATGTTGACGATTAAGAGACTGGATATCACCGACGCCGAGAGGCTGATCGCAAGCGCACGCGCCAAAGCACGTCAGATCGGCGTGCCAATGTGCATCGCCGTGACCGATGAAAGCGGCAACCTCATCGCTTTTGAGCGTATGGACGGTGGCAAGATTACCAGCATTCAACTGGCCATTGACAAAAGTTTTACCGCAACTGGAATCCAGAAAGGCACAGGTGCCTTGGGAGAAGTAAATCAGCCTGGCATGCCTGCGCACGGAATCTCCTCCGCTTTGGGTGGGCGCATGGTTGCTGTTGCGGGCGGCTTGCCGATCATGTCGGGCGGCGTTGTCGTTGGCGGCATCGGCGTGAGTTCCGGATCGCCCGCGCAGGATCTCGAGGTGGCGCAAGCGGGCGCAGATGCATTCGATAACACGCCCACATGACAGTATGAAGGAGCGACATATGACAGCCCCAAAAATTGGATTCATTGGCCTTGGCCTGATGGGTGGCAACATGGCCGAATGCTTGCAAAACAACGGGTATGACCTGGTGGTGATGGGGCGGACGCGGAGCGCCCTAGAGCCCGCGCTTGCGCGGGGCGCGGTGGAAGCCAGCACCCCGAAAGAACTCGCTCTAGCCAGTGATATCGTCATGCTCTGCGTGACGACTTCGGAAGTCGTCGAAAGCTTGATCTACGGCGACGAAGGGATACTCGCTGGTATCAAGCCGGGGACAACCATCATTGATTTCGGCACGTCCATTCCGGCATCCACCCAAAAGATCGGAGCGGATTTAGCTGCAAAAGGGGCGGGAATGATTGATGCGCCTTTGGGACGCACGCCAGCACACGCCAAGGACGGGTTGCTTAATATCATGGCCGCAGGTGACATGGACACCTATGTCAAGGTGAAGCCCGTGCTAGACGTGCTTGGCGAAAACGTCTTTTACCTTGGTGCGCTTGGGTCAGGCCACGTGACGAAGCTGATCAATAACTTCATGGGCATGACTACCGTTTGCGCGATGAGCCAGGCTTTCGCTGTTGCCAAACGCACCGGAATTGACGTGCAGCAGCTGTTCGACATCATGTCGGCGGGCCCGTCCAATTCGCCCTTCATGCAGTTTTGCAAGAACTATGCTGTCGATGGGGTCAGTGATCTTGGCTTTTCGATTGCGAATGCTGCCAAGGACATCGGATATTTTGTACAGATGACACAAGACATGAATACCCGGGTCGAGATCGCAGAAGGTACTGCCGCTAACCTGGCTGCCGCTCTAGAGGCAGGCATGGGCCATGACAATGTCCCTGAAATCTATGATCTTTTTGTGCAACGCGGCGCATAAGCGTTTAACGACTACTGTCCAATCTATTTCGCGCCGATTTCAGCTTTGAAGGACTTCCAATGAAACTCGAAGGAAAAACCGCCATCGTCACAGGAGGGGGCCGCGACATCGGCAGAGCCGTCGCCGAGAAATTAGCCTCAGAAGGCGCAAGTATCGCTATCAACTACTTCTCAAGCTCCAAAGGAGCGGATGAGACCGTCGAGGCCATCAAGACGCAAGGTGGCCGTGCAATCGCAGTTCAGGGGGATTTGAACAACAAGGTAGATGCGGATGCGCTGGTTAAGGCGGCAGTGCAGGCCTTTGGCGGCGTCGATATCCTCGTTAACAATGCGGGCGGACTCATTGCCCGCAAGACCATCGCGGAGATGTCTTTGGAGCATTGGGAGGCCGTGATGCGCCTTAATGTCACCAGTACGTTTCTTATGACTCAGGCGTGCCTGGCGCACATGAAAAGCGGGGCGATCGTGAATCTGGCAAGTCAAGCCGGTCGCGACGGAGGCGGTCCGGGAGCCGTTGCCTACGCTGCCTCCAAGGGGGCGGTGATGACCATGACCCGAGGGCTGGCCAAGGAAGTTGGTCCAGAAATCCGTGTTAACGCGCTTTGCCCCGGCATGATCGACACGGATTTCCACAATATTCACACACCGGACGCCGGGAGACGCGGCTTCGAGGCAAACGCCCCACTCAAGCGTCAAGGGCATGTTCAAGATACGGCAAATCTTGTCCTGTTTCTTGCTTGCGACGACAGCGCTTTCATCACCGGTGCGAATATCGACATCAACGGCGGCATGCTTTTCTCGTAACACACAAGGATCACATAATGTCTGAGTATCCCATTGTCTCAACCGGACCCGATGTGACCCGGCAAGTCTTGTCGGATCATGATCAGTTGATGGTTGTTGCCTTCAGGTTTGCAGCGTCGGGAGCCATTGGAACCCTTCACAGCCATCCCCATGTGCAATCGACTTACGTAGAAAGCGGCCGATTTCGGTTTACGCTTGGCCAGGAAGAGCGCGAAGTTGGTCCTGGCGACAGTTTCGTGATCCCTTCCGACCAGACCCACGGATGTGTCTGTCTCGTGCCGGGCGTTCTAATCGACACCTTTACTCCGCGCCGTGACGATTTTCTCTGACCGCTCTGGTCCGAAACGCGTTTTGTCGATTGGCGAGTGCATGGCCGAACTCGCTCCGACAGGGGACGCGAGGACGTTTCGCTTGGGCTTTGCCGGAGATACCTTCAACACCGCTTGGTATCTCGCTCAGATTTCGACACAGGCAGAGGTCGCCTATTTCACCGCCGTTGGCGATGATGACCTGTCCAGCGAAATGTTGAAGTTTATGCGGGCCAGCAATATTTCTGACGCTCATGTTCAGTTCATACCAAACAAAACTGTTGGTCTCTATCGCATACATGTGAGTGAGGGCGAGCGCAGCTTTACCTATTGGAGAGAGGCGTCGGCTGCACGTCAACTCGCCAAGGACGCAAAGGCATTGAATGCCGCAATTGATGAAGCGGACTTGATCTATTTCTCAGGCATAACGATTGCGATCCTTGACGAACTTTCCCGTAACATCTTGTTAAAGTCTCTGAAGAAGGCACGGGCAAAGGGAAAAGCTATCGCTTTCGATCCAAATCTCCGACCCCGGCTTTGGCGGTCAAACTACGAGATGACGTTCATGGTTACGCAGGCAGCGACCCTTGCCGATTTGGTACTACCTTCGTTCAATGATGAAGCGCAGTGGTTCGGAGACAGCGACCCCGTTGCCACCCTGTATCGCTATGCTGATCTGGGCGCGTCACAAGTTGTGGTCAAGGATGGAGACAACCCGGTGATCTTTCTGTCCGACGCCGAGCATAAAGAAGTTCTGGTCCCGCCAATCGGAGTCCCAGAGGACACAACCGCTGCGGGCGACAGTTTCAATGCAGGTGTATTGAGTGGCTTGATAAAGGGGCGCGATCTACACACCAGCATTCAGGAAGGTTGCGCGCTGGCCGGGCGTGTCGTGCAGCAATCCGGTGCCTTAGTGCCCGTGGCTCGAATGATCGTTGCCGATCAGTAGATTTGGCGTTTGGACACGGCACTCCAGTCTCTTGGGAAGCAACCCTGCGTTTGACCGTAGTTGATACTCCGGTTTTCCGGTGCTGAGCTCTCAGCTGGTAACAAACTCGAACAATACTCATTTTTGCCGAACTCCAGTGAACGTCAGCTTCCCGGACAGATGCTGCGCGCAGAGCGAGTGTCTGACAAGGGCTCGGAGCGGTCATCTGAGTGTTTCTGTCGGACGACAGCTTTGCCGCGCTGAGTGATCTTTGCCGTGGTCAATTCCATTCTATGCCACATCGTGGTTCAATGTGGCAGGAGGATTGGCCGTGTGGCATTTGCCCTGGCTCGAGGCTCTGTTGCACAAAACGCGTGAGGGATTCATCTTGTGAATCCAGCGTGGTAGCTGGGATGCATTAGCAGACCTACACCCCCAACCTACAGGACCAAGAACTGGCCAGCTTATAACGAAGCGCTCAAGCGCCGGGGTTCGCTGACGATCTGGTTCGACCCTGAGATGAGCTGGGATGGCGCGCCGACAGGCAGGCGTGGCCGCCAGCAGATCTACAGCGACGCCGCTATACAGACGTGCCTTTCGATGAAGGTGCTGTTCGGGATGGCGCTCCGGCAGACAACTGGCTTCGTCGAAAGTCTGCTTCGACTGGTTGGCCTCGACTGGACGGTGTCCGACTTCAGCACGCTGTCGCGCCGTCAAAAGACGTTGGCCGTCAATATCCCGTATTGCGGCTCCAAGGGTCCGCTACACCTGCTGATCGACAGCACCGGCATCAAGGTCGAGGGCGAAGGCGAATGGCACGCCCTCAAACATGGTGGCCCGAAGCATCGCGTCTGGCGCAAGGTCCACCTCGGGATTGACGAGGAAACGCTGGAGATCCGGGCTGTTGAGATCACCGGGAGCCACATTGGTGAAGCACCGGTTTTGCCCGACCTGCTCGGCCAGATCCCGGCGGACCAGGAAATCGGCATCGTCACGGCAGATGGGGCCTACGACACACGCAATTGCCACGATGCCATCGCTGACCGCGGCGCCCACGCCGTCATCCCGCCCGGCAAGAACGCCAAGCCATGGAAGACCGTCACCGCTGGTGCCGTAGCGCGCAACGAGGCGCTGCGGGCATCGAAATACCTCGGCCGCGCCCTCTGGCGAAGATGGAGCGGTTACCACCGCCGGAGCCGCGTCGAGACCAAGATGCATTGTGTGAAACTGCTGGGACAACGGCTCATGGCGAGAGACTTCGAGCGACAGGTCGCCGAGTTCCAGGTCCGCATCGCCGTCCTGAACGGCTACACCGCGCTCGGCATACCCGTCACGGGAGCTGTGGGATAAGTCCGTTCGGGGAAAGGGGAACCTCGGCGTTCAGCCGATTTGTGCAACAGAGCCGATTGCCTCCCTGATGTCTCTTGTGGGCTGGGGCGCAACCGCAAAACAGACATCACTTCCCATCAACGCAGGAGACTCTGAAATGTCCTTCAAACCCGGCACAAACCCCGTCACCTTCAAATCCTTCGGCCTCGATCTGGTGGGCGATCTGTATCTGCCCGAGGACTTCGATCCGGCAAAGAAGTACAAGGCGATTGTTGGTGCCAGCCCCTTCCCGCAAGTCAAGGACCAGATCCCCGCGACCTACGGCCCGGAAATGGCGGCGCGCGGCTTTATTTACCTTGGTTTCGACTACATCGGCATGGGCTCTTCCCCGGCACTTCCGGGCGAGCACAAGCAGTCGCGTTACATGTTCCGCCTTATCGAAAATACCTGGGACGCGGTCTCCTACCTCGGCACCCTGCCTTTCGTGGAAGAAATCCACGGCCTGGGAGTGTGTCAGGGCGGCTCGATCATCGCCTCTGCCGCCGTGACCGACCACCGCATCAAGAAAATCGCCATGGTTTCGGGCATGATGGCAGCGGATCCGTTCCAGTGGACCGACCGCGACATGGTCAATGCTCAGATCGCGGCGGCAAACGCCTCCATGCAGAAAATGTATGAAACCGGTGAGCCCGACTACGTGAACACGATTGGCCTGGATGATAGCCAGTCCCGCGAAGAATTCGTTGGGTCCGGTGTGAACCCGATGGCTGAAGAAACCTATGACTATTACGGCCGTGACGGCGTCAAAGGCCCGGTGGCAGTTCCGACATTCACCAACGCGCATATCGGTGACCAGGGCATGCAATCGCTGATCTCCATCGGCCAGCACTATGCCGACAAGATCGTGCAGCCTTCGCTGACCGTTTACAGCAAGTCGGCTTTCACCGCGATCTGCTCGACCGCATTCGTCGAGAAGCTGACCAACGAGCACAAAGAGCTGGCCTTTGATGAGTTCAGCCACGTGGATTTCTATTACAAGCCTGAGGCAGTGAAAGCATCGACTGACGCCGTGGCTGAGTTCTTCAACGCTTAAACTTATTAGTGGAGGTCGTAGCAATATGACCTCCACCTTCTCCTACAAGTAAGCAGGCATTGGTACGACGCGCAGCATCTGTCACGCCGACCCGAAGCGGCCGTCCGCTGCACTTGGTGTGAGCGACTGCCAGGCGGACTAACCACTGGCTACGTCGTCATAAGTTTGTGGCTCAACTTCAATGATCCGCGCGCCAACCGCCGGGAGACTGCGCAGCATATTCCTGACAATTGCCGCATCTTCGTGCATGATGGAAAACAGGCACACTATTTTTGCCTTCCGGGAAGTGTTTGAATTCTCAAGAGGCGCGCAATGGAAATATTGGTCAACGGCATAAACACGGTTCTTTGGAACTACGTATTGATTTACGGACTTCTTGCGACCGGTATCTTTTTTACAATTCGTCTTGGCGCACTTCAGTTTCTCCATTTTGGGGAAATGGTGCGCGTGCTCACTTCTGCAAAGAGCACGGACAAAAGAGGTATTACTCCTTTTCAAGCCCTGACAGTGAGCCTGGCTTCACGTGTCGGTACTGGTAACCTGGCTGGCGTAGCCGTGGCCCTGACCTTGGGAGGTCCAGGCGCCATCTTTTGGATGTGGATCGTGGCATTGGTTGGAATGGCCACGGCTTATTCTGAAAGTACTTTGGCCCAACTCTATAAAGTCACATCGTCCAACGGAAGGTTCAGGGGAGGTCCCGCGTTCTACATGGCCAACGCCTTGAATGCGCCTTGGGCTGGAGTCGTTTTCTCGATCTGCCTGATTGTCAGCTTTGGTTTGGTTTTTGTCGCCGTCCAATCCAACTCGATTGCCGAGGCTTTCGAGGGCGCGTTCGGGCTGAACAAGTTGGTCGTTGGCATAGCGCTTGCTGCAGCCGCAGCGGTAGTAATATTCGGTGGAATAAGAACCATCGCAAAGTTTGCAGAGATTGTCGTACCGCTTATGGCGGGTCTCTACCTCTTGCTTGCCTGTGTTGTCGTAGTCCTGAACATTTCCGAAGTACCCGCTATGTTGTGGTCGATTGTTGCCGGGGCATTTGGCCTTCAGGAAGCTGCCGGAGGCGTGACAGGAGGTGTCATGGCTGCAGCACTTAACGGCATCAAACGGGGGCTTTTCTCAAACGAAGCGGGCATGGGTTCAGCACCAAACATTGCAGCAGTCGCCACACCTGATCCTCACCACCCTTCCAGCCAAGGATTCGTTCAGGCATTTGGGTGTTTCGTGGATACGATTTTGGTCGCAACGGCCACTGCATTGCTAATTCTTCTATCAGGCGCAATCGAAATTGATGGGCCTACCGGAATGCGACTTACTCAAGACGCGGCCGCGGTCCATCTTGGTGAAATCGGCCGCCACTTTATCGCGGTTGCTATCGTCTTTTTTGGTTTCACATCCATCCTGGGTAATTACTCATATGCCGAAAACGCGATGACGTTCCTAAAATTGGAAGGGAAGCTGCCAATTTACGTCCTGCGATTGGGCTGCCTCGCAATGGTTGTCTGGGGCGCTGTGCAAGCTGTTGCCACAGTCTTCAATTTCGCGGATGCGGCCATGGGAATAATGGCAACCATCAATTTGGTTGCGATACTGCTACTGTCCGGCACCGTCTATAAACTGACGGTAGACTATTTCTCGCAACGCCGGCAGAACCTTGAGCCTCGCTTTGTTGCCAGCAAATTTCCCGAGCTTAGTAAAGGTGTAGATCACACTGTCTGGACGGAGGAGATTCATGCCGAAACTCAAAAACACTGACAGCGAAAAGCTTCAGGAAGTCTTGGACGATATTGCAGATCGCATAGCCGGCATGTCTGACAGGGGGAAAGTCGCGCAGTATATTCCAGAACTCGCCACAGTCGATCTGAACCAATTCGGCATTGCCGTTGCACCCGTCAACGGTGCGTTAGTGTCCGCTGGAGATGCTGGCAAACTCTTTTCGATTCAGAGCATCTCAAAAATGTTCTCGCTTACAGTGGCGCTGCAACGGGTTGGCGCCACTTTGTGGCAAAGAGTTGGCCGGGAACCATCCGGCGATCCATTCAATTCCATCGTTCAGCTAGAACACGAGCGCGGAATCCCAAGGAACCCGTTTATCAACCCCGGTGCGATCGTAGTGGCCGATGTTCTGCTCGAAGACCGCTCTTCTGACGAGGCCATCAACGACCTATTGAAGTTGTGCCGAGAGCTTTCAGAGGACGAGTCGATTGAGGTCGATGCGTCAGTTGCGGAATCTGAGATGCGAACTGGATCCAGAAACCGTGCGCTTGCCCATTTTATGCAGGCGGAAGGGAATCTTAAGGCGCCGGTAGAGGATGTTCTGTCTCTGTACTTTCGCCAGTGTAGCATCGCCATGTCTTGTGAACAGCTGGCTTTGGCAGGTCGATTTCTTGCCGCAGCGGGTCAAAATCCGGCCAACGGCTCTGCAGTATTGTCCGCGCAAAGAGCAAGAAGAGTTACTGCACTGATGATGATGTGTGGATCATACGATGCTTCAGGCGAGTTCGCCTTCCGTGTTGGCCTTCCAGCGAAAAGCGGCGTAGGCGGCGGCATCTTGTGCGTTGTACCTGGTATCGCATCTGTAGTCGCATGGAGCCCTGGGCTCGATCCAAAGGGCAATTCTCATTTGGCAACCATCGCATTTCAAGAGTTGGTCCGCGCGACAGGGTGGTCTATCTTCGGACCAAGTGCGTAACCGAAGTTGGGTGAACTGGGTTCAAGTGAATTGAATTTTGCTTCAATGACCGACAATGAACACCAGGGAAGTGAAACCTGTCTCCCAATTTCCAAGTTCAATTCTGTCACGTTCTTTTCGCAGAGAAATACTGCAAGGTGGTTACACAGTCCTCGCCTAGGAACGAAACACGTCACATTTGTGCTGCTTGGATTTGTAGGTGGCGGTATTGCGTAACTAAAGGCAGGCAAATTTCAAAACGTGCCTCGGCTAAAGAAGGAAAACCCATGCGCTTGCTTTCAGTACTTTTTGTTTCGGTTCTATTCACAACCGGCGCAGTTGCTCAGACAATCGAAAGAATAACAAATAATAACGAAATCCGATTTGGTTTTCGAACAGATGCTGCTCCATTGTCTTACGTTAACGACCAAGGTCGGCCGTTTGGTCTGTCACCATTAATTTGCGATCAAGTAGCGCAGGCTGTTGCGAAGAAACTGGATCTAAAGGACTTAAACGTTCAGTTCATTCCGGTCGACTCCAAGGATCGTTTCGACAAAGTTGCCTCCGGTGAGATAGATATACTTTGCGGGGCAGCGACTATCACGCTTTCTCGTCGCGAAATTGTTGATTTCTCAATCCCTACCTTTGTTGATGGTACTTCCATATTGTTACCAATCGAGGCTGAGGGCACCATGAGCGCACTCGCGGGGAAAAAGGTTGGCATGAGAAGCAGCACAACAACTGAAGCGTCCGTACAGAATACATTTGATGCCGCGGGCATCGACGCCAGGATGGTTCGGTTTGCTTCACATCCAGACGGAATCAAGGCGCTCCGAGACGGTAAAATCGACGCGTATTTTGCAGATCAGTCGATATTGCTAGTCAACTATATTGCTGCGGGACTGAAAGGCAAATTCAAGTTATCCCAAGAAATACTGACGATAGAAAAGCAAGGGTTAGCCATCGCGAGGGGCGATGATGACTTTCGACTGATCGTTGATACTATTCTGTCCGAAATGTATGCCCGGGGCACTATGGAAGAGATTTTTCGCACCGCGTTGCCAGGGATCGAGCCCAGCGAAGCTTTAAAAGCTCTGTATATTATTGCGCCTACTAATCCTTGAAACGCATCACGTGGAACATGTTTGTTGCGATTTAATTGGCCATTGCAATGGAGGCCGGTTTGCCCGCGCAGCGGTCATTTAGGAACTACTAACGACCGGCCGATTAGGTTCGAGCGCGACTGGCACGCGAGACACCCTCATCCCTCCCGTGTCCATGTGTTCAAAACGATCGACAATGACCTGCCAGCCCGCATCTCTCAGCAGAACAGCAACGCTACGGTAACCGTAGCTGCCGTATTGCCGCGACAGTGCGATCTTGTCAGCTACGAGACGAACTTCGTCTTCCCTTGCACGTGGCTGATACCGTAGTGTCGAACGATGCTGCCCCGGCAGACAAGCCACCATGATACCGACGTCACCGTTTTCCAGGAGACACTGGGAGTTGCCAATGCGACCCTTTGCGTGTTTTCGCGCTACAGTGTGCACGTCGAAGTGTTAGAGGCGGTTAGCCTTGGTTAATCTGGTGTTAAGTAAGTCTCGTTCTTGCCATTGGTTAGCATTTGACCAAGGGCGACTAAGCTGAATTGCGCAGTAGTGGTTAGGAACGGCGGAAGACTGACATTTGCCGCGTTCTCGCAATACTGCCCTCGTCGCCTGCATCCCAGCCATTCGCAGCAAAAGGAAGCTCTAAGATCTGCTCGAACTCACGCTTTCCATTTCGGGGTCTTTGAGCTCTCGCAACATCCAATCGCGAAGCGCGGCAATATTTGGACGTCGAGAATGCGCCTCTGGATAAACAAGGTGAAATGTGGACCCGAGAGGAATTGCCAGATCAAAAAGTTCAACCACGCGCCCGGCCTGGACATCTTTTGCAGAAAGAAACCGCCAACCCAGAACAACGCCAGCGCCATCGATGGCGGCTTGCAGCCCATGATCCGGAAGGCTGAAATGCATCCCACGCGTGGCGTCCACGTCTTGCGTACCGCTGGTGTCCAGCCAAGTCTGCCAAGTTGGCGCGTTGGGATCAAAGTCCATTGAATGATTGTGCAGCAGAACATGTTTCCTCAGATCAGACGGCGTTCTGATCGCATTTGGCCCTTCCAGCAGGCGCGGGCTGCACATCGGGATCACGGATTCATCAAAAAGCTTGATGGCTTCAAGACCGGGCCATTCTCCATGCCCAAGCCGAATGGCGGCGTCAAAATCGTCGCGCTGGAAATCGACAAGACCAAGGCTCGTCGAAATCCGCACGTCGATATCGGGATGCTGAGAATAGAATTTCTGCAGCCTTGGGATCAACCACATGGCGGCAAATGTAGGCGCCACGGTCAACGCCAACGAGCCCCCCTTGTCCGCTTCTGCCACATGCTCCATCGCCTGATCGAGGTTGGCAAACACTGTTTGCAGCTCCTTGGCCAAGAGCTGCCCCGCCTCGACAAGGACCAGGCCTCGCGCTCGCCGTCGAAAAAGAGAAACACCCAGAAACCCTTCCAATTTCTTAATCTGGTGACTGATCGCGGCCGGCGTCACTGACAACTCTTCGGCTGCTGCGACAAAACTGAGATGGCGTGCGGCGGCTTCAAAGGCGCGAAGCGCGTTGAGGGGATAGTTTTTCCGGATCATATCTTTGGCTAAGTTTTTCTAATCCTGCGATAGATATAGTCGTTTGTCAAACCGCCCAGGGGCGCACAAATTTGACACTACAAACGGCCCACTCGGGCGGATCACTTAAAAAAACTAACTAACGTCCGAAAGGAAAACGCTATGGCACGAGCCTTCGCGACCATCGCCTTTACGCCCGCTGTCCGCTTTCAGCAGTCACAAATGGGTTCGGCGGAGACATACAGCAAATTCTTGGCCAACGACGTGGCATACCCCGATGAGCTCGGCCCCCAAGAGGTCCGCTTCATCGCCGAACGAGACGGGTTTTATCAGGCTTCGGTGTCCCAAACTGGGTGGCCATACGTCCAATTCCGCGGCGGCCCGACCGGCTTTCTGAAGGTGCTGTCATCACAAACGCTCGGCTACGCCGACTTCCTCGGAAACCGACAGTACATCAGCACCGGGAACCTATCGGGCAACGATCGGTTATCGATGATCCTAATGGACTACCCCAACCGCCGCCGACTGAAAATCTGGGGACGTGCTCGCCTGATTGAAGGCGCCGACAATCCCGAAGTTCTGGGTCAGTTTCACGACCAATCCTATCCGGCGCGTCCCGAGCGCGCAGTCCTTATCACCGTTGAGGCCTTCGACTGGAATTGCTCCAGCCACATACCGCGTCGCCTCACCGTTGATGAGGCACATGAAGAGATTGCGGTGTTGCGCCGTGAAAACGAGGCCCTGAGGGCCGAATCCATTGCCATGCGTGCCTTCAAAGCGCCCGGCTCTCCAACCAAACCCTGAAAGGAACTGATCAATGACAAAACGGTTGCACCCTCCCGCGCTTGCAGCGCTTCTTGCTGCTACAACACTTTTGCCAGCGGCCCTGCCCAACAATGCTATCGCGGCTGAAAGCCCATTTGCAGTCAACATGAAGTCGATGGATATCGACGGGCACACCATTGCATATCGCGAGGCCGGAGACCCCTCGAACCCTACAGTCCTGCTTCTTCACGGCTTTCCCACTTCATCGCACATGTTCCGCGAACTGATCCCGATCTTGGCCGAAGAGTACCACGTGGTTGCTCCAGACTATCTTGGCTTCGGTGCATCGGACATGCCTTCCGCCGAAAGCTATGACTATAGCTTTGCCAATGCAGCAAACACAGTCACGCGTTTGATCGACGCAAAAGGGGTCGATAGCTACGCCGTCTATCTGATGGATTACGGCGCGCCCATCGGCTACCGGATGTTTGCCGAACACCCCGAACGTGTTACCGGCTTTATCATTCAGAACGGCAATGCTTACGAAGAGGGATTGCGGGAGTTCTGGGACCCAATCAAGACATATTGGGCCGACCCAAGCGCCGAGAACGGCGATGCATTGCGCGGCTTCCTGACCCTTGACGCTACCAAATGGCAATTTACCCACGGTGTTGGCGACGTCTCGACGGTAAATCCCGACAACTTCTGGCACGTCCAGTATCTGCTTGACCGCCCAGGAAACCAAGAAATCCAGCTTGAGATGTTCTTGGACTACGGTGCCAACGTCGCGGAATACCCAAAGTGGCAGGCCCTGTTCAGAGAGCATCAGCCTCCGGCGCTGATTGTGTGGGGAAAGAACGACCACATCTTCCCGGCTGACGGTGCCCACCCCTACAAGGCTGATCTAGATGACGTGGAGTTCCATCTGCTTGATACAGGGCACTTCGCTCTCGAGGAATATGGCGATGTCATTGCCGTCGAGATGCAAGATTTCCTCGCACGCATCAATGAATGACCGTAACCGGCCCTGGCGTGTCACTACGCCGGGGTTTCAATGCGCACGAGCAGAATTGGCTTCGCGGCTCCTGGCTGACTGTTCCAAGGCTGCAACGGCAGAAAAGGACCAAGATCATGAAAGATAAAACGAACCAGCATGTTTTCCGTGTTGCGGCCTTCTCCGATGGCTCCGAAGGTGGCAATCCCGCGGGTGTCGTGGTCGGAGAATCGCTTCCCTCCGAGTCCGAGATGCAACGTCTTGCAAAGGAAATCGGTTATTCCGAAACTGTATTTGCCGCGCCCCAGAATGACGGTTGGCGGGTGCGGTTCTTCTCCCCGGAAGAAGAGGTGGCTTTTTGCGGGCATGCCACGATTGCACTAGGTAGCGTGCTGGCCGAGCACAATGGGCAGGGCTTGATACCGCTCAACATGAACGCGGGCCGCATAACCGTCGAAACAAATGCTGACGGAAGCACCACTCTGACATCGCCCGCCACCCGTAGCGCCGCGGCGGATCCGGCCCTATTGAGGGCTGCGCTTTCTCTATTCGATCTCAAAGAGACTGACCTTGACCCCGCCCTTCCTTCCGCGCTCGCCAATGCGGGAAACAACCATTTGCTAATTGCGCTTCGAGACAGGCGCACGCTTGCAAAGATGTCTTATGATTTGGCCGAGGGGGCGCGGTTGATGCGGCAGTATGATCTGACCACGATCAACCTTATTTGGTCGGAAACGCCGCGCCGTTTTCACAGCCGCAATGCATTCGCAATCGGTGGCGTGTTCGAAGATCCTGCGACAGGAGCCGCCGCCGCTGCGCTGTCGGGGTACCTTCGGGATATCGGCTGGCCTCATGACGGCGAGATCAAAATCGTGCAGGGCGAGGACATGGGAGCAAGGTCATTACTTCATTCAATCATAAGCGCCACGCCGGGTGAAGGAATTCGAGTCTCGGGGAGGACCCGGTTCTTGAAATGATAGCACAGCCCATGCCTTCAGGCCTCCCAGGGCGCTACCCTCAAACATCGCGGGCTTCCCGAAACAGCCGCCCAAGCTGATGACAAAACGGCTTTGTCCGCAGAGCGGTTGTTCGGTTAAACTTGCCCTGGGTCCGCCTTGTAGACGTAGAGGATCAAGGCACCTTGCCGCCAAATTAGATCTGGCAAAATCTAAATGGGCCATCCGACGGCATCGCGTCCGTCTTCTAAAAGTCATCCGTGGAGATTTTGAATGCCGAAAAAAGCCAGGCCTCCGGTACTTCTATTGACAGGTACAAACGCGGCCGCGTGGACGATGGAGAATGTTCGTGCGTCCTATGAGGCATCGGGATATGCCTGCCACAGCATGACCTACCGCTATCATGACCTTCCAACCGGTCCAGAGCGCGATAACAAACTGGTCGGGTTGAGTATCGCGGATTACGTAGATGACGCGAGGCAGTTCATCAAAGAAATCGGCGAGGCTCCGGTTGTCGTAGGTCACTCCCTTGGCGGCGTCGTTGCACAACTGTTGGCGGCTGAACGCGCGGTGAAAGCAGGCGTTCTTCTCAACAGCAGCGTGATGAACGGTGTTTTGGCAACGACTGACGGAGAACGTGATCTGGGAAAACTTTTCATTTCGTCCGGTGCTTTCTGGGAACACGCGCTTGGACAGGACTTAGATCTTCTTTCAAAATACGGGCTGAATACACTGCCGGACGATCTACAGCGCGACATTCACGCACGTCTTGGCACCGAGTCCGGTCGCGTGCTGTTGGAACTTGTCTTCTGGATGTTCGATGCGCGCCAGACGACCCTGATCGATCCTGAAAAGGTAACCTGTCCTTTGCTTTTTGTTTCGGGAACCGAAGACAAGGCAGTTGCAACAAGCACGGCAAGGAACATGGCTTCCCTATATGAAACTGCAGATTTTCTAGTCGCAGAGGGGGCTTGTCACTACCTACAGTTCGACGAAACATGGCCCCAGACAGCCCGGAAGACGCTGGAATGGCTTGAACGGGCTGTCTGAAGACACTGCCGTGGACGAGAAATGTCGCAGCCGTCAAGTGTGGCTCTGAGAAAGCCCCTGATGTTCTTGCGAAGAATCGAACCCGACCTCCCAGTTTTTGAATGCTCGGCACCAACAAGTTTTCGCGGAACTCAGATCTATTTTGGGTTCCGCGAAACTTCGTTTATTACGTTCCGAATTACTGTTCGATTTCGATTTTTTTGAAACGAGACCCTTTCCAGCTCACATCGGCCATCAAACCCTTTTGGCCAAAAATGAAGGATACAATATCGCTTTTGAGGTTAGTGGTATCCAAGTCGCCTCCAGCGCCGACTTTGGCGACGGCCACTGATGCATCCACACCCAATTCCCACTCGCGGTCATTGCTGGTGAACTTTGCCAACGCGTCGTCTGTATTCAGCGCCAAAATCATGGAATGAGACTGTATTCCGGCGATGAACCCTCCCTTTACGCCGAAGGTGTTGTAGTACAGCTTTTCATTGGCTCCGGTGACCAGCACACATCGACCGCCTTCGGCGCCAAAACCAAGGCCGGCTTTGGTGATGCTCGGACAAACCAAAACACCCTTGGCACTCGCCAGCACCTCGTCGGCACCTTTTGCATCGGCTTTGAACTGGGCTAAAGTTGCGTCTGCTTCAGCGTCGAGCTTTGCAGCGTCTTCTGCCGTGAATTTAGCGGATGCCGTATTCGCAAAGGCAAAGACAAACAAAAAGCTAGCAAAGACGACCATCAAACGATTGTTGAATGCGTACATTTTTTCCTCCCTAAAGGTCAGGAACCGAGAAATCGGTTTGCGCGTGCAAACTGCACAGAAGTATTAATACCAGACCCCAAATGAGTCACCTAGACAGATACTCAATACATGCGTTCCTCAGAATTCCTCCACGTCTATTAGGTTTGGATTGAGTTCAACGCGGTCGTCTGAGCGCTTCTGTCTGATGCCCAAGAAGCGGCTGAAACCGGACGCTCAATTCCAGTCAGCACTGCGGAAACCTCTGCCTTGACGTCCCACTGACCGCTATACGGAAACCGGACATAGGTTTGAACAGGTCCTACATCCGAATTGCGGGCGAACCGGCTTTTGTTCGAGGCGCGTTTGACGGTGCAACATAACAACTCAGCCACGAGATGCTCCCAACCAGCATTTCTGTCTCCAGACCTCGTGGAGCGAAACGAGATGGTTTACTGCGACAAAAACTAGGGCTCTTGGCGCCTACTGGCGCGGTGGCGTTCGATTTCCTGAGCAATAAGCTCGATGTGCAGCCGCGCGTCGTAGGCCTTCTGCCGGTAAGCGAGTGGCAAGTTCAAATTCGCGAGTGTCGCAGATACGTCATCGAGTTTCTTCGCTACAGCTTCAATCTCCTCGGCCGTCGCAGCGTCCTCGATTTCTGCTTCAAGCGATGCAATGTGTTGATAGTGTCGCCAAACTCTTCGGTTTTGAAACCACACGTAAAGGGCCGGGACGAGACGCAGCAGCGGCGCAAGGAATAAAATCGGCAAGAGAAAAAGCAACACCCGACCAAACTGGGCCGCAACCCAAAATGGAAAGATATCGTGAAGAATGTTGGGCCCAGAGTTGATCATGTGCCAGGCGACGTCATTAATTGGGGCCGGAGGGGAATTGGTGTTTGGAAACTCCTTGGCCGCTCGCAGAACGGTTCGGTCTGCGTGGATCTTGTTTGCGCTATGAACAAGCCTGTCGACAACAGCCGGGTGCAGCTCGTTTGTCGCGATCATCGATGCAGTCAAAGTCAGTATTTTGACATCATGCGCGGGTCGCGGCGGGGCCAAAGAGGTTGACCCGGCTGGAACAACAACGGAATGGCCGCTGACAAATCTGAAAGACAGGGCGTCGATCAAGGCCATTTGGATCAGATCCAACTTGGGATCGACTATGGCCTCTGTCAGGTATGGCGCATCCAGAGGCGACACAAACAACGCTGCATCCGCCTCGCCAGCACGCAACGCGTCTATGGCCTCGAATCCGCCAATTTCCTGCAATTCGATGCCCGAGTCCTGAAGGCCCGCGGCTTCTATGAGTGCCAGTGCTGCGGCACGTGTGCCTGATCCGACTTGTCCAGCAGCCAAACGAATCCCGCGCCAATCTCCGGGATATCGGCCAACTTGCGCGGCGGAACGTCTGAAAATCACCAGCGGTTCAGGGAAGAGAGCCCCGAGTGACTCTAGATTCTCTCCTCTGGGAAGAGGAATGCCGCCCTGCACAAAGGCAACGTCCACATCTCCGTCAATGAGCCTTTGAATGTTCTCGACGGAACCAGCAGTTTCCACCAGCTCTAACGATATGTCGTCCCTGGCAAGCTTGGACTGATACTCGAGGCCAATCCGCCAATACCCGCCGTCTTTTGGCCCAGTGGCAAGCCGAATGTTCTCGGGCGGAACAAGGCTACTGATAAGAAGAATAACCAAAACAACAACGAAGACGGGTACAAGTAGGATATAAAACAGTCGCATCGGTCTTCTTTGAAGTTGACGAGATCTCGACGATGATCTGTTTTGTTGCAACTGTTTGTCAATTATTGAGCGCGTGCACCCCGTATCAATCAGGCGCGTGGATCAGGCGTCGGTCATCAAATAGACATTCGACACGATTGTCGTTCACTCCGCTGCCGGCATCTTTCAGCGAAGCCGCAATCCGGCGACAACCGTGGCGGTCTTATTGTCGGGTGAGTTCGATCATGTCGGCAGCCAGCCGGTCTTAAACGGCACGGCCTCTTGGAACCGTGCGCTGCGTCGAACGGTTTTTACGCAACCCTCGACAGGCCCACGCTCTGAGTTGTGGAACTGACTTCGCACATGTTCAATGCAGGCACGACGACGCTAAGGGCTTAGTAGTTTGCCCGCTCGGCCTCCGAAAGGTTCAATTTATCCAGCGTCGGATCGGACACTGCCTGGCACAGACGCTCATTTTCCTTCTGAAGGCGCTTTAGTTCCTTCAGTTGGTCAGTTCCCATACCGCCATATTACTTCCGCCAGCGATAGTCCTTCTGCTTGGTTATTTGCACTTGGCGAATGGCATCTACACGTCGCATCCCTTGACCGCATAGCACCTCAACCTGCCGTAGTTTCCCGACGATCTCTTCCGGTGTGTGCCGCTTGATACCCATATTTGACCCTCCGTTTCCAACAATACGGGCAGACCGCTTCTGTGGCGGAGAATTACTGAAGTCCGGTACGCTACGTTCCCTTTCAAAGATAGCCATCCAGAGTATGGTGACGAAATAAATTTCAAGGACAAAAATTTTTGTCAAAAATTATTGACGCCACCGGTGCATCACCCTTAGACAGGGAGTGTGCAATAAACATCACATATAGAAATTTCTTGCACAGTTGGTGCTGAACGAACAATGCGCCGCAGTCGCAGGAGCATTCTACAGGGAGGAAACCAATGAACATCAAGAAGGCAAACAGTATTATTGCGTCCGCCGCGTTGGCGGTTGCCGGGGCTTCTGCCGCGCCAGCGCAGGCCGAAAGCATCATGTGCGAACCCGATGAGACATACATCATGAACGTGATGGTCTCGGGTCATCCCTATTGGGTGCCGGTATACCAGGGCTTCAAACAGGCTGCCGAGGCGTTTGGTTGCAAAACCGTGTTCTCAGGCACGCCGGATTACGACATCACCAAGCAGATCGCCTCGTTCGAGCAGGATCTGGTGAAGCAGCCTGCAGGTGTTCTGTTGCACCCGATGCAGTCCGATCCATTTATCGAGCCGATCAATCGCGCTGTCGACAATGGCACCGAGATCGTCACCTTTGCCGCCGACAGCCCAAGCTCAAAGCGCACCGGCTATATCACCTCGGACAACCATGCCGAGGCGAAGTTCGCGGCTGAAGAGATCGTCAAACAAGTAGGTGACAGCGCCGAATACGCGGTTCTCGAGAATCCGGGACAGTCAAACCACGATCTGCGCGTCACGTCGCTGATTGCATACATGGAAGACAATTATCCGAACATGAAACTGGTCGGACGTCAGGCCACGAACCAGGACAGCAATGCGGCCTACCGCGCGACAGCCTCGATCATTCAGGCCAATCCGAATGTGGCGGCGATCTGGATTCCCGAAGCAGGTTCTGCCGAAGGTGCTGTTGCGGCGAAGCTGGAAGCTGGCTCGGACCTTCTGATCATGCACGCGGATGTGACGCCCACCACGTTGGAACACATCCGAGCGGGCAACATCCACATGTCGCTGAACCCAAACCAGGGTGTACAGGGCTTCATGGGCTTTATGGCGGTGCATCTGGCAAACCGGTCGGACATTTTCGATCCGTTCAACGATTGGCGGACCAGCGGTTTCAACCCGGTACAGATACCGTTCGTGGACAATGGCTTTGCAGTCATCACTAAGGACAACGCGGACAGCTTTGACCTGAACGTCTACATGGAAGGTCGTGATCCGGCCTGATCCGAGAGCTCCCCGACGAGCCGCCCGCGCAGTTCCAAATCAGTTCGCGGGCGGTTCAGGACATCAATCAAAAAAGAGACACCCGAACAGGTGGTGCAATGCAAGACGATGTGATCCTTCGGATATCGAACCTCAGCAAGTCCTTTGGCCCGGTCAAAGCGCTGCGCGGGATCGACTTTGAACTCCGCAAAGGAGAAATCCACGCGATTGCAGGGGAAAACGGTGCAGGAAAATCGACACTGATGAACGTCATTGACGGGATTTTGCAACCGGACAGCGGCCAGATCGTTCTCGACGGCATGCCGGTCAAAATCTCGTCACCCACGATGGCGCAGCAACTGGGTATCGGCTTTGTCCATCAGGAGATCGCTCTGTGCCCGGATGTGTCGGTGGCAGAGAACATCTTCATGGCCAAAACCAATATCAGCCGGTCATGGCTGATGGATTACAAGAAACTGGAGCGTGATGCGGTCGATGTGTTCCGCCAACTCAGCGACATCGATCCTTCGGTTCTGGTTAAGAACCTTTCGATCTCCAACCAGCAACTGGTTGAGATTGCAAAGGCCCTGACGCTGGATTGCCGCATTCTGATCCTTGACGAGCCTACAGCCGCACTCACGGAATCCGAGGCTCGGACACTGTTCGGGATCATGCGCAATCTGGCGGATCAGGGGATTTCCATCATCTATATCTCGCATCGAATGGTTGAGATCTTTGACAACTGCGACCGGGTTTCGGTGTTCCGGGATGGCCAGCACATCGTCACGCGGAATGTGGCCGACATACAACCCGGTGACGTGGTGAATGCAATGGTCGGACGGGTGATCGATGACCTGTACCCCAAGAAACAAGGCACCCCGTCAGACGAGGTGATCCTGGACGTGCGCAACCTTACCGAGGCGACGCGGTTCCGCGATATATCGTTCACCCTGAACAAGGGTGAAATCCTGGGCATTGCAGGACTTATCGGTGCAGGCCGCAGCGAGATCGCAAAGGCAATCTGCAAGCTGGAAGGGGATGCGTCCGGACAGGTTTGGCTGAATGGCGAAGAACTCAGGTTGCGCAACTATCAGGACAGTATCGCCAAGGGGATGGTGTACCTGTCCGAGGACCGCAAAGGCGATGGGGTTTTCCTTGAATTGCCAATCGCCGCCAACGTCTCGGCCCTGAAGCTTGAACAGGTGGCCAACGGACTTGGCCTGATCCAACCCGCAGCGGAAACGGCCCAGGCCGAAGCGCTCGGGCGCACGCTGAACCTGAAATGCGGATCGTTGAGCGACCCGGTGTCCTCGCTTTCGGGCGGAAATCAGCAAAAAGTGGCGCTTGCCAAGATGCTTTCGGTCAACCCGCGTCTGATTTTTCTGGATGAACCGACCCGCGGTGTCGACGTTGGCGCAAAGTCTGAAATCCACCGCATTCTGCGTGACCTCGCGAATGAGGGCGTGGGGATCGTCGTGATTTCTTCGGAACTGCCCGAACTGATTGGTGTCTGCGACCGTGTGCTGGTTGTGCGTGAAGGGCGCATCAGCGGGCAGGTCACAGGCGACAAAATGACGGAAAAAAACATCATGCATCTGGCTTCCATTGCGGAAGTGCAGGCTTCGGTCGCATGAGCGGAGGGACGAATATGGACAACACGGTGAACCTGACCCAAGCGGGAACCGCCGAAAGCATACCGCCGCTGAAACGCCTGTTTCATATGCGCGAAACGGGGTTGATTGTCATCATTCTGGCGTTGTTTTTGATCATGTCCTTCGCCTCCCCCTATTTCCTGACTTGGGCAAATATGCGGGCGATGTCGATGGCCTTTGCGGTGGACGGACTGCTGGTGATCGGCATGACAATCCTGCTGATCTCGGGGGGGATCGACTTGTCGGTCGGTTCGGTCACGGCGCTGGCCATGGTGATCGCGGGGTGGCTTTTCCTGAGCGGGGTGAACCCGTGGGTAGCCTCGGCCATGGCGATCGCGCTGTGTACGGCCATCGGGGCCTTTATGGGGTTCTTCGTAACCCGAGTTGGGCTGCATCATTTCATCGTATCGTTGGCGATCATGGTAATTGCGCGGGGGGCTTGCCTGTTGTTCACGGGTGGACGGCCGCTGGGGCTGTATACTCTGCCGCCCGAATTCAAATTCATCGGACAGGGATCGGTCGGGCCGATCCCGATAGTGATCATCATTTTCCTTGTCTTCGTGATCGCCTTTGATTTCATGCTGCGGCGCACGACCATGTTCCGGAAGGTGTTCTATACCGGTTCCAACGAAAAGGCCGCGGCCTATTCGGGCATCCGCACGAAGAAGGTGATCTTTCTGACCACCACGTTGTGTTCAACGCTCTGTGGCGTGGCGGGTATCATCTACATGGCCCGGTTCGGCTCGGCGCAGCCGACGTTCGGGTTGGGGCTGGAACTGACCATCATCGCCGCTGCCGTGATCGGCGGGGCCAGTCTGAATGGCGGCTCGGGGTCGATCCTTGGCGCAATCCTCGGCGTCATCCTGTTGTCGCTGGTGTCCAGTTCGCTGGCGCTGCTGGACGTGTCGGTCTACTGGCAGGACATCATCCGTGGGTCGATCCTGCTGGCGGCGGTCACCATCGACCACTACCTGAACAAGAGGCGCGGGTGATGGTGGGCAAGAAGAAAGACTTCGAACTGATCCGGCAGATCCACACCGTTCTGGTTCTGCATTACCTGGAAGGTCAGAAGCAGGCCGATATTGCCCGGACGCTGAACCTGTCGAACTCGAAGGTCAATCGCCTGATCACACAGGGCCGCAATATGGGCATGGTAAAGATTGACATCGAAAGCCCGTTCGAGACGTTGATGGATATCGAACGTGATCTGGCCCGGTCGACCGGTCTGAGCGACGCCATCGTCACCCCGTCGGTCGCCGGCAGCGCCGAGACGACCCTGCAGCAGGTCGGCCGCGCTGCCGCCAATCATCTGGTTGAAACCCTGCGGGATGGGGATGTCATCGCAATCACCGGCGGCAAGGCCGTCAGTGCAACAGTCGAGGCGCTGGAACCCGAGCGTGATTTTGACGTGACCGTTGTACCGCTGACGGGGGGTATTCAGGGCAAGTACTACACGGACGTTAACCATCTGGCGACGCAGATGGCAGACCGGTTGGGCGGCAAAACCATGCTGTTGCACGCACCGCTGTTCGCCGAAAGCCGTGAACAGCGCGACATGCTGGAACAGGTCTCCTCGATCCGCGAGGTACTGGACCTGGCCCGCCGGGCAGATGTCGCTCTGGTCGGGGTCGGATCGATCGAGCCGGAAGGCTCCAGCTATTACGACCTGCACCCTGTGCCCGAGGCGGATCGCAAGATGTTGGTGGGCATGGGCGTGATCGGAGAGCTCCTGGCCCATCTCATCCATATCGACGGGTCGGTGTCGAACTATGCCCTGAACTCGCGATTGGTGTCGGTTTCACCATCCGATCTGGCGCAGTGCTCGCGCGTGATCGGGGTCAGTGCAGGGGCGCAGAAAGTGCAGCCAATCAAGGCAGTGCTGAACGGAAAGTTTCTCAACTCGCTGATCCTGGACGAAGATACAGCGACCGCAGTCATACAGGAAATGGAAGGAACACGGGATGTCGCATGAGATGCTGACACGGGAAATCGGAACGTCTGGGATCGAAGCATCGGTCATCGGGCTGGGCACATGGGCCATCGGTGGCTGGATGTGGGGCGGCACGGACGAGGCGAAGTCCATTGCGGCAATTCAGGCCTCGGTCGATGCAGGGGTGACGCTGATCGACACGGCCCCCGCATATGGTCAGGGCGTCGCTGAAGACATTGTTGGCAAGGCGCTAAAGGGGCGGCGCGACAAGGTCGTGCTGGCCACGAAATGCGGGCTGGTCTGGCATACACAGAAGGGCAACCACTTCTTCGACTATGACGGCAAGCCGGTGCATCGCTATCTGGGCAAGGACGCGATCATCCATGAGGTCGAGCAGAGCCTGACCCGCCTGGGCACCGACTATATCGACCACTACATCACCCACTGGCAGGACCCGACAACACCCATTGCCGAGACGATGGAGGCGCTGGAGACCCTGAAACAGCAAGGCAAGATCCGCTCGGTCGGGGCCAGCAACACCTCGGTCGACGAGGTACGGGCCTATGTGGCCGCGGGGCAGTTGGACGCCATCCAGGAAGAATACTCGATGGTCAAGCGCGACATCGAAGGCACTTTGCTGCCGGTGTGCCATGAGAATGGCGTATCCGTGCTCAGCTATTCCTCGCTGGCACTTGGGTTGCTCAGCGGCAAGATCGGTCCGGATCGTGAGTTTACCGGCGATGATCAACGCAAGGACAACCCGCGCTTTTCCATGGCGAACCGCCAGAAGGTAGCGGACCTGATGGCGACCATCGCACCGATTGCCGAAGGGCATGACGCGACGCTGGCACAGACTGTCATCGCATGGACGGTACAGCAGCCGGGGATCACCTTCTCACTTTGCGGTGCGCGGGATGCAGCACAGGCAGTCGAGAATGCGAAGGCAGGGCGGCTGCGCCTGACCGAAGCCGAGATCGCCGAGATCGACACCCAAGCCCGCGCGCATCTGAGCGATCTGGACAGCTGAACCATCGAAGCCTTCGCGAAAAACAGGACCATCATGTCAGAACAACGACAACAACACCTGACAAAACTGCGCGAGAACGCCGCGTTTGACGTGGTGGTGATTGGCGGGGGCGTGAACGGAATCGGTGTCTACCGCGATCTTGCCCTGCAGGGGCTTCGGGTGCTGCTGGTCGAACGCAACGATTTTGCCTCGGGCTGTAGTGCCGCGCCATCCCGGATGATCCATGGTGGCCTGCGCTATCTGGAAAACGGTGAGTTCGATTTGGTGCGGGAGTCGCTTCAGGAACGCGATGCGCTTTTGGTGAATGCTCCACACATGGTGCGGCCTTTGCCGACGGTGATCCCCGTAACCTCGGTCTTTTCCGGAATGTTCAATGCCGCGGCGAGCTTTGTCGGCCGGCATGGCAAACCCTCCAGCCGCGGGGCGGTGCCGATCAAGCTGGGTCTGTCGCTTTATGACTGGGTGACGCGCAAGCGGCGAATTCTGCCCAGGCATCATTTCAACAGCGTTGGTCGCACACGCAAGGACTGGCCCGCGCTCACACCGAAAGCCACACGTTCAGCGGTGTACTACGACGCGCAGATCACCCATCCCGAACGTTTATGCGTTGAAATGATCCGCGACGTTCAGATCGCGGTCCCGGAATGCGTTGCCCTCAACTACGCGGAGATGGCAACAGATGGCGATGGCTATTCAGTGATCGACAGGCGCAGTGGCGAGACTCTGCAACTTGATCCAAGGGTAATCGTAAACGCGACTGGCGCTTGGCTGGACGATACCGTCCAAGTTCTTGGTGGTAGCTCGGATGAGCAGATGGTCTCGGGCACCAAGGGCTCGCACCTGATAGTCGAAAACCCGGCTCTGTTTCAGGCGCTTGGTGATCATATGGTCTATTTCGAAAACACGGACGGGCGGGTGTGCATCGTGTTCCCCTATCAGGGCAAGGTGTTGGCCGGATCGACTGACATCCGCGTCGAGAAAGCCGCGCGGGTGCGCTGCGAGCCGGAGGAACTCGACTACATCCTCGGCTCACTTCGGTTGGTTTTTCCCAAGATCAAGGTCACGCCCGACCAGGTGGTGTTCAGCTTTAGCGGTATCCGTCCGTTGCCGCGCAGCGATCACGATTTCACCGGTCGAATATCGCGCGGCCATTTCACGCGACGTTTGGACGGAGATGTTCCCCAGTTCTGCATGGTCGGCGGCAAATGGACCACGTTCCGCGCTTTTGGAGAACAGACCGGGGATGAGGTTCTGGCCGAGTTGGGCAAGCCCCGGCAAACTTCGACCCTGGGGCTTGCCATTGGCGGCGGCGCGCTGTTCCCCGACGATCCGCGTACCTTGGAAAGCCGGCTGGAAGAAGAATTCCACGTTACACCTGATCGCGCACAACACCTGATCGGGCACTACGGCAGTCAAGCGGATGATGTTGCGCTGTTCTGCCAGTTGGTTGACGACACGCCTCTGGCGGAAGGCTGCTCTTACACCAGGGCCGAGATCATCTGGCTGATGCGCACCGAATTTGTCGAAACCCTGTCCGACATTGTCCTGCGCCGGACCGCGCTGGCCATCACAGGCCAGATTTCCGAAGTACTGATGGACCGGCTGGGTGGCATCTTTGTCGATGAACGTGGTCTCAGCCAACAAGAGATTACCAATCAGATCCAAGCCCTGATCCACGAATTGTCCGAGTTTCACGGCGTGTCCGCCGAGGCTCTGACCGCACGAAACAAGGAACGGAGAACAGAATGCGTGTAAGCACCAAGGCCCGGATGAACCGGATGTTCACGAACGGGGGATGTCTGGATGTGGCGATCGACCACGGCGTTTGCAACGAGCCCAGCTTTATGGTCGGGCTGGAGGATATGGCGGGTGTTATGGACACGCTGATCGGGGCCAGGCCGGACGCGATCCAATGTGCCTACGGGCAGGCCGATCTGCTGCAATCGCGCCCCGAAAAGGACAAGCCCGCGCTGGTGATGCGGATCGACATGGGCAACCCTTACAACGATCAGCGCCACCGGGTGATGTGGTCGATGCTGCAAAACGCAGACGAACCGATCATCGGCGCGCTGGAAATGGACGCCGCCGCCGTCGTTGTGAACCTGTTCATGCTGCCGGATGAGCCTGAACTGTTCCGCCAATGCGTCGAGAATATCAGCAAGGTGCGCGCAGCCTGCCACAAATACGGGATGCCGCTGATGATCGAGCCCCTGGTCATGCTGCCCAACGATGTGCGCGGAGGCTACCAGGTGGATGGCAATGCCGAGAAGATCGTGACACTGGTGCGTCTGGCCTCGGAAATGGGGGCCGACATCATCAAGGCGGACCCAACCGAGAACCCCGAGGATTTCCACCGCGTGATCGAGGCCGCCCGCGTGCCGGTTTTGGTGCGTGGTGGTGGCAAGGAAGACCTTAAGACCGTACTGATGAAGTCGGCGGCGCTGATGGCACAGGGCGCGCAGGGCATGGTCTATGGCCGCAATATCTATCAGCATGACAACCCCAAGGCAGTTGTGGCCGCTCTGATGGCGATGATCCACAATAACGCAAGCGGTGAAGAAGCGTGGGATATCTATAACAGTGGCTGAGAACGGGTATATTCTGGGGCTGGATGCAGGAAACACAGTCATCAAGGCTGTGCTTTTTGACCTGCAGGGGCGCCCTGTGGCGATGCAGGCGCTGGACGGGCAGTCCTCGACGCCGCAGCCAGGGCATGTCGAGCGTGACCTGAACGAGTTGTGGGCAAATGCCCGGCAGGTGATCGGCGGATGTATCGACAAGGCCGGGATAACCCCTGACCAGATCATCGGCGTTGGCTGTGCCGGGCATGGCAACGGGCTTTACCTGCTGGACAAGGCGGGCGCGCCGTTGATCGGCATCCAATCGCTGGACACGCGTGCCGCATCTCTGGCTCAGGAGCTTTCCGAGGTGGCCGGCGACGCCTTGCACGCGTTGTGCCTGCAAAAGCCGTGGCCGTCTCAGACCCCGGTTCTTCTGGCCTGGATCAAACGGCACCGACCCGAGCTTTATGCGCGGACCGGTACGGTTATGCTGTGCAAGGATTTCGTAACCTACAAGCTGACCAGTGAGCGGGTTAGCGAGATTTCGGACATGTCAGGTTGCGGCCTGACTCGCATGCCGGATTGCACCTATGACGACGGCCTGTTGGCACTTTACGGCCTGAGCGATGCGCGTGAGATGCTTCCGCGCCTGATCGATCCGGCGGATATTGCCGGAACCGTCAGTCAAGAGGCCGCCGTCGCAACGGGTCTGGCCGAAGGCACGCCGGTGATCGGCGGTTATTTCGATGTGGTCTCCAGCGCAATGGGTTCGGGGGTCGTGCGCGCCGGAGAGGCTTCGATCATCGCGGGCACTTGGAGCATCAATCAGGTTTTCTCGGATGCGCCAGCGGTCAATCACGATTTGTTCATGGTGTCGGGTTTTGGTCCGAACCGGTTCGTGAATATCGAGGCCAGTGCCACGTCGGCGGCCAATCTGGAATGGTATGTGCGCGAGTTCGTCGAACGCGGGGGTCATCATGACGACCCGTTCGGACACTGCAATGCCAAAGTGGCCGAGGTTGATCCCGCGCCAGACGATCCGTTTTTTCACCCCTTTCTCTACGGCTCGGGACAGGGGGCGTCTTTCCGGGGTGGGTTCTATGGTGTCGCGGGCTGGCATGGCGAAGGCCACATGCTGCGGGCCCTGTTCGAGGGCGTTTTGTTCGAGCATCGCCGCCATATCGAGGTTCTGAAAACCGCAGGCGTCGGATTCGACCAGGCGGTTCTGTCTGGCGGCGGGTCACGCAGCCCGGTCTGGCCGAAGATGTTCGCGGATTGCCTTGGCGTGCCGATCTATGTGGCCGAGGCGCAGGAAACGGGCGCTTTGGGCGCGGCCATCGGAGTAGCGGTGGCGACCGGAACTTATGAAACATACGAAGACGCGATTGGTCAGATGACCCGCCGCGACTCTGAGTTCCAGCCGAATACGGCGATGCAGCGCCATTACGACACTCGCTACGCCAAGTATCTCGGGTTGATCGAAGCGATGCGCGGGTTCTGGGACGACGCTCAAACGACATTTGAAAGGTAGAAAAATGAAAGCTGTAGGGTTTCTGAAGTCACTGCCGATTGAAGCACAGGACAGCCTGTTGGATGTCGATCTGCCGGAACCGGTCGTGCTGCCAAACGATCTTCTGGTGGAAATCAAAGCGATCTCGGTAAACCCCGCAGATGCGAAACGCCGCATCCGGACAGCCGCCGAGCAGGATCATGCGGAGCCGTTCATTCTTGGATATGACGCGGTTGGGATTGTCCGCGACATGGGCGCAGAGGTCACTGGTTTTTCCAAAGGCGACCGGGTCTGGTACGCGGGTGATGCCAATCGTCCGGGATCATATGCAGAGTTGCAGGCGGTTGATCATCGGATTGCGTCCGTGGCACCGTCCTCGGTCAGCCCCGAAGCAGCAGCGTCGCTTCCCCTGGTGTCGCTGACCGCGTGGGAAATGCTGTTTGACCGTCTGCAAGTGCCCGCCAATGAGACTCCCGCCAGTCTGCTGGTCATAGGCGGGGCCGGAGGGGTCGGATCGATCACTTTGCAACTGGCGCGCAAGCTGACTGGCCTGCACCTGATCGCAACCGCCTCGCGCCCGGAAACCACCGCGTGGTGCAAGGAAATGGGTGCGCATCAGGTGGTGAACCACCGCGATCTTGTCGCCGATTTCCGGGCCGCCGGGCATGATACCGTGGACTACATCACCCAATACGCCGATACCGGGCAGCATTGGGACGCAATGTGCGAACTGATCGCGCCACAGGGACGGATCGGGACCATCGTCGAGACGGATGAAAAGCTGGACATCTCAGCCCTGCAAGGCAAATCCGCCGCGTTGATGTGGGAGCTGATGTTCACGCGATCTCTGTTTGGCACCGCGGATATGGCGCGTCAGGGGCAGATATTGGCGCGGGTTGCCAGACTTGTTGATGACGGGATCATTCGGACAACTGAAACCAAAACGCTGCGGGGCTTGTCGGCGGGCACGCTGAAAGAAGCTCATGGGATCATTGAAACCGGCCGCATGATCGGCAAACTTGTCCTCGCGTATTAATCAGAAAGACCAGAAATTCATGACAGACGCCCGGCAACTTGATGGGGACTACGACTATATCATCGTCGGCGCAGGCACGGCCGGATGTGTTCTGGCGAACCGATTGACCGAAGACCCCAAAACACGAGTTCTGCTGCTCGAGGCAGGTGGGTCAGACAACTACCACTGGGTGCATATTCCGGTTGGCTATCTCTATTGCATCGGCAACCCGCGTACCGACTGGATGATGAAAACCGCGCCCGAACCGGGGCTGAACGGGCGTTCTCTGGCCTATCCGCGCGGTAAGGTGCTGGGGGGATGCACGTCGGTCAACGGCATGATCTACATGCGGGGCCAGGCCGCGGACTACGATCACTGGCGGCAGCTGGGAAATACTGGCTGGGGTTGGGATGACGTGCTGCCCTATTTCCTGAAATCCGAGGATCACCATGCCGGGCGGACCGACATGCATGGGCATGGCGGTGAATGGAAGGTCTCGAAACAGCGTTTGGAATGGGACATCCTTAGGGCCGTGCAGGAAGGCGCCAAGGAGTTCGGCATTCTGCCGCGCGCCGATTTCAACGATGGCAATAACGAAGGAACGGGGTTTTTCGAGGTCAATCAGCGCAAAGGTGTGCGATGGAACACGACCAAAGGCTTTCTGCGGCCGGCGATGAAACGCCCTAATTTGCGTGTTCTGACCCATGCCGAGACCGAGATGCTGTTGTTCGACGGCAAACAGGTAACGGGCGTGCGCTATCAGCATAAAGGCGAGCGATGCGAAGCTTTTGCCCAGGCCGAGGTGTTGCTGGCGGCCGGAGCGGTCAACTCGCCCAAGATTCTGGAACTGTCGGGTGTCGGGCGGGGCGATGTTCTGGCTGATCACGGAATCGCTCTACACCACGAAAGCCAAGGTGTCGGCGAGAACCTGCAGGATCATTTGCAAATCCGGACGGTGTTCAAAGTCCAGAACGCAAAAACTCTGAACACGATGGCGAATTCCCTGGTTGGAAAGGCGAAGATCGCTCTGCAATATGGTCTGACGCAATCCGGGCCGATGTCGATGGCTCCCAGCCAGTTCGGCATGTTCACCAAATCCAACCCGGACCTGGCCACGCCAGATCTGGAATACCACGTGCAGCCCCTGTCCACGGACAAGCTGGGCGACCCGTTGCACCCGTTCCCGGCGATCACCGTATCGGTCTGCAACCTGCGCCCTGAAAGCACGGGCACCTGCCATATTCAGGCGGCGGATACCAAGGCGCAGCCTGACATTCGCCTGAACTACCTGTCGACCGATAATGACAAACAGGTCGCCGTGAAATCCGTGCGGCAGGCGCGGATGATCATGACGGCGAACGCTCTGAAACCCTATCAGCCGCAAGAAATCCTGCCCGGTCCGGTGATGGAGTCCGAAGATGACTTGGTAAAAGGTGTCGGGGATATCGCCACCACAATTTTCCACCCCGTCGGTACCTGCAAGATGGGGTCGGACGCCTCAGCCGTGGTGGGCGCGGATCTCAGGGTGCATGGGCTGAAGGGATTGCGGGTGGTCGACGCGTCGATCATGCCGAAAATCGTTTCGGGAAACACCGCGTCACCTGTTGTGATGATCGCGGAAAAGGCGGCGGATATGATCCGCAAGGGAGTCTGAGAAGTGTCGGAAGTCGTGATCATCGCGCGGATCGTGCCGGAAGACGGCCAGAAGGAAACGCTGCGCGCTGCCATAGATGATCTGGCCGCTGCCAGCCGCGAAGAGGCGGGAAACAAAGGCTATGACGTGTTTGTTCCAGCCAGCCGACCGGCTGAGTTTCTGATCCATGAAATCTGGTCAGATGCCGAGGCGATTGCCAATCACGGGCGCATGCCGCACATGACAAGATTCAAGGAAATCGTGAAGGGAAAGGCCCAGATTTCGGTTCAAAAACTGGCCAAAACCTAAGGCCAAGGGATTCGTTTTTCTGATTTTTTGCTGAGTTTCCGCATAATTTTTTTCTCTGTCATAGTTCTGGTGACAGAGGGGCAATTCGCATGTGGAGTATGCAAGGCATGGGTATAAAAAATATACAATAAAAACAATAATATAAGCGAAAAGTGTACTGGCCGATCTCACGGAACATCTTAGGCGAAAGACCGCCAAAAACGTTGACTGCACACCTCAAAATGATAATAATAACAATCACTGCAATATATTTCAGCTTCAATTCCTGAGGAGGGGCATTGGCTGAGATCGCGGCTCCGGAGCGCTCTGTCCCGGATCGACCGCACTCTGGAGAAAACAAAAGGGAAGAGAAGAAAATGCAGCGGAGGAATGTATTCAAGGCCGGCCTGCTGGCAACTACACTGACGTTTGTTGGAGGCGCCGAAGCCTTTGCCGATGATAGCAAGCGGATCGCGTTCTTTGTATCTGACTTGTCGAACGTGTTTCACCAGTCTCAGGCCGCCGAGGCCGAGCGTTACGCAAAAGAAAAGTACGGCGCTGAGGTGGTGGTGTTTGATGGCCGGGCGGATTCAGCCGTCATGACTCAGAACGTTGACCAAATTGCAGCAGGTGGATTCGATGCTGCCACACTGCACATCTGGGATGCCGAGGCCGCCACACCCGGTGTCGAGGATGCTTTGGCAGATGATATCGTCATGACCTCGTTCTTCAGCCCGATCACGGATACCGGCATTCCGACCGCGCGCAGCGATGAAGCCGCAGTGTCGTTCGAGATGGGCGCGCAAATGGCCAAGGCCTGGAAAGAGGCACATCCCGATAAACCTATCGTCATGGTGCAACTGGGTTGGCCAAACCATACCGAAGTCAACTCGGGCCGGACCGCGCCATTTGCCGAAGGTGTCCTGTCGGTTGATCCCGACGCCGAAAATCTGGGCGCGCTGGATTCCAGCAAGGGCCAGGAAGCGGCCAAGCAGATCATCGTCGACCTGCTGACACAGCGCCCCGAAGTGAACCTGATCTATTCCGAAGCATCGAACCTGACCGTGGGAACGATGGCCGGGCTGGCGCAGCTGGGGCGCGGCAAGTTCGACAATGGCAAGCCGCTGACCGAGATTGTGGCCAGTGTCGACTTTGACTCGGTCGAGTTCGAACAGGTTTATGATCCTGCTTCCAGCCTAAAAGTTTCGATGGGTCTGCCGCCTGTGGAAACCGCGCAGGGCCGGATTGACCTGATCATGGATGTGCTGGACGGCAAGATCGAACGGACCTCGGACACGGCGGAAGAGTTTTTCTACAAGGCCTACACTGTTTCCTACTGGTCCATGCCGAAGGAAGAGGCCGAGCAGTGGCTGAAGGACCAGTTCGGTGGCTGATGGACGTTGACTGAACCAGGCTTTGGCAAACAGGTCCGTTGGTCGACAACGGGCCTGATCTGCCCAGCCGGTTCTTTCAATGCTGCCTGCTCAAACACCGCAAACCCGCACGGGGTTCCGGCGCTGGTGGCAACGCATCCAAACTCGGATAAGCTTGATCCAGGGACGCGGCCCTATGCGCCGGTCGGAGGCTTGCGGATTAAAAGGGGATGATCGTGCAGATTGCTTTTGCCGAAAAAGCGCTGTCCGTCAGGGATTTGACCAAGGACTACCCCGGCGTGAGGGCCGTGGACACCGTGTCATTCGACATTGATCGCAACACGGTGCATTGCCTGGTCGGAGAGAACGGTGCCGGAAAATCGACCATCGTGAAGATGTTGACCGGGGCACTGGCCCCGACCAGCGGAACGATGGCCATCCAGGGCCAGGCCTATGAGCCAAACAGCACCCAGGATGCCCGTGAAAGCGGTGTAGGGACGCTGTTTCAGGAATTGCATGTGGTTGATCAACTGACCGTCGAGGAAAACCTGACACTGGGGATGGAAGCCAGTCGCTTTGGTTTTCTGGTCAAGTCAGACCTTGAAGACCGCGTGATCAAAACTCTAGCAGCGATTGAGCCGACAATTGACCCCAAAGCGCGTGTGTCCTCGCTGAGCGTCGCGCAGAAACAAATCGTCGAGATCGCCCGTGCCGCGTCCTCGGGTGCGAGCATCATCATCATGGACGAACCGACCGCAGCGCTGTCGGAGCGTGAAGTGGAGCGCCTGTTCGGCGTGATCAGGCGGCTGCGGGACGCGGATGTGACGGTCATCTATATCTCGCACAAGCTGGATGAGATTTTTGAACTGGGTGACAATGTCACCGTCATGCGCGATGGCAAACACATCGCCACCAAACCACTGACCGAAGTAAACGGCCGCCCTGAACTGATTGAGATGATGGTGGGACGCGCGATCACTCATGATTATGAGCCGCGCGGTGAAATTGCGGATAGTCCGGTGCTGACAGTCAAAGGTCTGAGCAATCACCTGCTGAAAGACGTGTCTTTTCATGTAAATGAGGGAGAGATCGTTGGCTTTTACGGTCTGGTCGGTGCAGGCAAGACCGAGGTCGCCCGGGCGATATATGGGGCCGACAAGGCCGAAGGGCAGATAGATTTCAAGAACCGCAAACGCGCGGCCTCGCCCAAGGAAGCCATCGCGGCAGGGATCGCCCTGGTTCCCGAGGAACGGCGCACGCAGGGCCTGTTCACCGAACTTACGATCCGTCGCAATATTCCGATCATGAACATCCGCAAGCTGGCCCGGTTCGGCATCTTTCAGGATGAGCGCGAAAAAGAAGTCGCTCGCGAGTATGTCGGCAAGTTGGGGATCGCGACGAATTCCATCGAGAAATACGCCGAGAAATTATCGGGCGGAAACCAGCAAAAGGTTGTTCTGTCCAAATGCCTGTTCGCTGATGCGGATCTGTTGTTGCTGGATGAACCCACCCGCGGCGTCGACGTGGGCGCAAAATCCGAAATCTACGATCTGATCCGCGGCCTGGCGAACAACGGCCGCGCGATCTGCATCTTTTCGTCAGAACTGGAAGAGGTGCTGGGCATCTGCGACCGGGTCTTTCTGATGTATGATGGCCGCATCGAGGCCGAGATCAAAAACGGGGCAGAGGTCGACATTCCGTGTATCCTGAATGTCGTTACCGGTGGGGGCGGTGAAAACTCATGACCGATCAGGCAATTCAGGGCCGAAGGCTGGCTGAGCGGGACAACAGTCTGAGTGACGAGATGTTCATCACCTCTCTGGTAGCGGGGGCCGCCATGGCACTTTTCGCGCTCGCCTCCGTTTTGGTGCCCAACTTCTTCCAGTTTCAGAACGTCGTGAATCTGGTGACCAATAACTGGGCAGTGATTTCGCTGGGCGTTGGGGTCACGTTCTTGCTGGTTTCGGGAAACTTCGACCTGTCGGTGGGCGGTATCGTGGCGCTTTCGGGCGTATTAGCGGTGTGGTTCGCGCAGTCTACGGATGGGGCGAATGCACTTTCTTCAGGCTGGGGGATGCCGACATCGCTGGCGATGGTTTGCGCGCTGATCGGGGCAATGCTGATCGGAGCTATCAACGCGATCTTCGTGGTTGTGCTGCGCGTGCCGTCGATCATCGTCACGTTGGGCACCATGATGCTGGCGCGCGGAATTGCACAGGTGATCACCCAAGGCTCGCAACGCAACACCAACCTGCCCTCGGATTTCGGAACGTTGGGGAACATGACCATGTTCGGCACCTCGATCAAACTGCCGGTGGTGCTGATGGCGATTCTGATCCTCGTGGCCGTTTTTGTTGAGCGTAAGACGGTGTTCGGACGGCTGACCTATCTGATCGGCGCGAACCCGGTGGCCTCACGTTTGTCTGGCGTCGACAACGCGCGGCATGTGGTGAAGCTCTACCTGTTCAGCGCCTTTGTTGCCGGGGCCGTGGGGATTCTGCTGGCATCCGAGTTCAAATCGGGCTTTTCCAACCGCGGCACACTGATGGAATTCGACGCGCTTGTCATCTCTCTTCTGGGCGGGGTTGCGATTGCCGGCGGGTTCGGGTCGATTATCGGCATGTTCTTTGGGGCGATCGTTCTGGCCACCGTGACCTCGGCTGCGACGGGTTTGGTGCTGTCACCGGACTGGCAGTTCACCCTCAAGGCCATCGCGGTGTTCATCGCGATCATGGCCCAGACATGGGCTTTGGCGCGGAGGCACGCGTGATGACCGACCTTACCCAAAGCCCGAGGGTCGGAGATCGTGTGAAACGGTTCCTGAAAGACTACTACATCTATCTGGTCCTCATCCTCGTCGTCGTGCTGCTGAGCACCGCCAACCTGGACAAGTTCCCGCTGTTCGAGCGCGGCAACTTTCTGAGCGAGCGAAATATCATCAACATCCTGCGCATCTCGGCCCCGATCCTGACACTGGCAGGAGCTTTCACACTGCTGATGATCTCGGGTTATATCGACCTGTCCGTGGGCAGCGCCATGAGCCTGAGCGCGGTCGTCTACGCCCTTCTGGCCATCAACGGGATACCCTTCCTGCCCGCCTTTCTTGCGACGGTTCTGTTAGGGGTTCTGTTGGGCGCGATTAACGGGTTTCTGGTAATCCGGCTGAAGATCACACCGGTCATTGCAACGCTGATCACACTGAGCCTCTATAAGGGCATTGCGCTGCTGCTGGTCGAAGATGGCGTCTCGGCCATCAAATCCGGCGGTGGGCTGAAAATGCCGAGTTGGTTCAACGACTACGGGCGGGATGGCGTTCTGTTTGGCCTGCCCTGGGCCTTCTGGGTGGCCGTTCTGGTGACGATTGCGATGATCATTGCGCAGGATCGGATGAAGCTGGGTAAATACGCGGCGGCAACCGGAGGCAACCCAACGGCGGCGAAACTCTCGGGCATCAACACGGCCCGCACGGTGATCATCCTTTACGTTCTGGTCGGCATCTGCGCCGCACTGGCCGGGATTGCCCGGTCCAGCTTTATGTCGCTGGGTGATCCGCTGTCAGGCGACGGCATGGAATTAACCGCTATACTTGTGGTTCTGTTGGGTGGTACAGCCTTCAGCGGCGGTGAGGGGCGTGTTTTGAAATCCTTCATCGGCGCGTTGATCATCATGTCCCTGACAGTTGGCATGTTGACACTTGTGCCCGCCTATTTCCAAACTCTGGTCGTGGGCACCGTGTTGTTGCTGGCGGCCGCGTCGAACCATTTGGTGAGCAGAAAGGACAACGAGAGTTGAACGCCAGCGGACCCGATCCCGATACCCTGCGCCTGATTGCCCGCGTCCTGACCTTGCATTTTCAGGAAGGTCAGCTGCAAGCCGAGATTGCGAAGAACCTTAGGCTATCGACCGCCAAGGTGAACCGACTCATCAAGCAAGGCCGCGAGATGGGTATGGTCGAGTTTCGGATCCACAGCCCATTCCAACGGTTGTTTGATCTGGAAAACCAACTGAAGCAGCGATGGTCCGGTGTCGAATTTCTGGTCGTCGATACGGTCACCGAGAATGCGGGCACCACACTGGATCTGGTCGGCAAGGCTGCGGCCCAATACTTTCAGGAAATCGTGCAAGAAGACGACGTCATCGCAATCTCGGGCGGCAAGGCGCTGAGCGTCGTGGCCAACCACCTGCGGCCTAAGAGGTCCACATCAAACAGGGTCATTCCAATGACCGGCGGCGTTCAGGGGCAACACTATACGGATGTAAACCATATTGCGACGCGCATTGCGGACGGGCTTGGCGGTTTGGCTACCCTCATACACATCCCCCTGCACGCCGATACCAAAGAAGAGCGTGACATGCTTATGTCGGTCCGAGCGGTACGGGATGTGCTGAATCACGCGCGAAACGCAAATGTCTCGCTTTTGGGATTGGGCGCCGTGACCGGAGAGGATGCAACCTACTACCAAGCTCACCCCCTGTCAGAAGAGGAACGGATTCAGCTGTATGACAGCGGCGTCAGGGCCGAACTGCTGGGACATCTGGTCAATTCCGCAGGTGAGCTATGCAGCAGTGAACTTAATTCCAGACTGGTAAGCCTGCCGCTTTCAGATGCCAAGTTGGTTCCCATCCGTATTGGCGTGGCAAGTGGAAAAGAAAAGGTTGAGCCGATCCTGGCCGCATTGAATGGCGAACACGTCAATACCTTGGTGGTTGATGACATAACCGCTCAGTCAGTATTGGATAGTTCAGCGAAGGAATAATGTTTCTGCTTCGGTCGGAATCAGCTTGTCTATCGTCAAAAGAACTGCCCTTTTTGGCGGTTCGTTTTCGTTCCGGAAGCGCTGAGGTTCCTTCAAGTCATCAACGCCCATTCCGCCGCATTTCTTCTTCCAGCGATAACAGGTTTGCTCCACAATACTGTTTGGCCGGATCGCTTCCAGACGAGACATTCCTTAACCATCAGAAACTCAACTGTTGCTGTTGGTGACTGAAAATACGGCTGAGACGGACGCAACCAGCCGCCGTAATTCGAACCTCGCATCACACCGCCGATGCGGTCGATGTCCCCCTGAGCCCGAGCCGACCTTCTTGAGCCGGAAAGCTGCTAGTCTTCGGTAAGAGGACGCTCCATGAAATAGACATACGGCTGCCATTCGCTAGGAAATCCCTCGGAATGTGGTGCGTCCACGAAGCCGGCAGCTTCATACATTGATCGGGCGTGCGTGAGAAACTTCGCTGAAGAAAAGCGTACACGTTGATATCCGTCTTTGATCAATTGCTCGAACATGTGGCTCAATAGCTGGCGACCAATTCCAAAGCCACGACCATTGTCGTTCACGAACATGCGGTTAAACTCGGCAAGTCCGGGACGCGCCTCGTTGTACATCACGCATCCAACCGGCTGATCATCGAGCAACGCGAGAAGAATGCCGCCATGTGGTCTGGCATGTAGAGAGGGGAGATCGTCCAGTATCGCCCGAAACCGGACCGGGTCCATCGGGTTTCCTTCGGTTGGCCAGTCGGCTGGGTAGTTTTTCCAATGCCAGTCCAACCACTGTCGGCACAAGTCGCGGACTTGTTCGAATTCGGCCTCACTCGATGCCATTCGTATCAAGACTTCCATTGTTTCAGCCTGCCCACTTCAATCTGTTGGAACACGGTCAATATGATTCAGGCGTTCTCGCAAAGATCCCCTGCATCGATCAGGTGTAGGGGTTTCTGGCCGAGCGGTCTGCGGACAGGCTCTGCTGATCCCTTCGCACCAGAAGCTCAATGGCGTCAGCAAGATGTTCCTTGTCGATATGGTGATCTCCGCGAGCCACCCGGATGCGGTGCGCTTCTATCATAACGTCGGCGTGCCGGCAGCCTTCGGGTGGCTCAAATCGGTACGAGGCCAATTCGATCCGCAGCCCGAGCGGATCACGAAAGTAAATCGAATCCATGAATCCGCGATCGACAGGACCGGTATGCGCGACACCGCGCGCATCAAGCCGTGCTGGGACCTGCCAGAATGTCGCTTGGCTGACGTTCAGGGCAAGGTGGTGCAGTGACCCGGTGTCTTCGGGAACAATGGTTGGGTCAGGCTTGCGGTCCTCATTTGTGAAGACGGTAATCAATCGACCGTCACCGGGATCGAAGTAAAGATGCCCCTCATTCGGATTGTCGAGGTTCGGTTGATCGAAGACAAACGGCATACCCAACACGCCTTCCCAAAAGTCGATCGAGGTTTGCCGATCCGCTCCGACAAGTGTGATATGGTGAACTCCCTGGGTTTGGATTTTTCGCAGTTCGTCGCTCTTTTCCATTTCCGTTACCACCCTGTTTGTCTCTTGGTAGCACAGATCGGCAAAACGCGCGAACGAACCGTTGGCTTCGACTGCTTTGCGGACCATCTCACTTGGCGGATTGCCCTGGAAAAAACTCAGCAATGTCCTCCGCAAGGTCAAGTCCGAGCCTATTTGCAGAGTTATGACTCGTTGACTTTCAACGCCGTTAGATGATGGTTGCCGCGAGGGCGATGGTGGAAATGTAGACTTTCGGTTGACTGCCGGATCGGGTCGCGACGCGTCGCGTGTTATTGAGCCAGCCGAACATGGTCCGGAAACTGTTGCGCCGAGTACATCGATGCTTGTCAAGTTTCACGGCTTACTTGCCTTACTTTGGTCCAAGGATGAACCTCCGTATCCCTTGGCCTTTCAAACCTTCTTGGAACCGGCCGATTTAATGGCCTTATTTATCAAGTGGTCAGTCGATGTTGGGCGCGCTGTTCGGGAATGCCTTCGCGCAGACTTGTCCAGCGGACATGAACTGGTCGAGTGGGTGTTGCTTGCTTCTGTAAAAGGTACGTTGATCATTGCGGTTTCCACTTCGCCGGTGAATCGCGCTGTTTTACCCTTGGAATCATCGAAGGTCTTTCCACTCCAGACCCGCCTTTCACTGAAGTGAGGCATTCCATGAGATGTGGGGAAGCAATTCTTAAAATCCACGATCTTGGCACCCGCCAGACGGAATAGATCAGACATCTCCAATGCTCGTTTTGAACCGTGGATCATGAGTCAAACCGGAATCAACGGGTTTCGATTTTAATGCCCACCTTTGTCATGCCGATTGACGCGTTACTATTATTTCTATATTTCATGAAATATGATAGAAAGAATCACAGAACAGTTGTCAATCCTGGGACACCCGCAGCGGATAACCGTTTTCCGCATGTTGATGCGGCGGTTTCCCGATACTGTGCCCGCAGGAGAGCTGGCAACCGAACTGGGCATCAAGCCCAGCACGATGTCCAACTACCTCAACGCTCTGCAGCGGTCGGGCCTGGTGTCGCAGACGCGGTCCGGAACCTCTTTGCTCTATTCGGTTGAAATGACGAACGTACAGCGCATGCTCGACTTTCTGATCGTCGATTGCTGCCGTGGCCGGCCGGATATCTGCATGCCCTTCACAAAAGGAGATGGTGCCAAGACCGAACGCAAGTACAACGTATTGTTTCTGTGTGTCGGCAATTCCGCCCGCTCGATATTTGCGGAGTCGTTGCTGCGGTCCCTTGGACCGGATCGTTTCAATGTTTATTCCGCAGGAACCCAGCCCACCTCTGAACTGAATCCGTTCGCCGTTCAGGTTCTGAAGGACAAGGGACATGACGTTTCGGTTCTGCGTTCCAAACATATGTCCGAGTTCTTCGAGGCCGGCGCTCCGGAAATGGATTTTGTCTTTACCGTCTGCAATCAGGCAGCCAACGAGGAATGCCCGGCCTGGGAGGGCCAGCCGATCAGCGGCCATTGGGGCATGGTCGACCCTGTCAAGGCGCAGGGCACCGACGCGGAGAAAGCGCTGGCCTTTCAGAACGCTTACGGCGCGCTCAAACGGCGCATCGAAACCTTTATATCGTTGCCGGTCGAAAGCCTCGACCGGATCGCATTGCAATCTGCTGTCGATGACATCGGCAGGAATGTCGCCGGAGAATGAAATGACGACATATGCTGTGAACGGACTGGGCCGGATGGGAAAACTGGCGCTGAAGCCTTTGCTGGACAAGGGCGCCAGGATCGCCTGGATCAATGACGCAGTTGGCGACCCGGCGATGCATGCGCATCTGCTGGAGTTCGACACTGTGCACGGGCGCTGGGACGCAACATTTGCGCATGATGCGGACAGCGTCACGGTCAACGGGACGCGCCTGCCCTTCATCGGAACCAAAGACCTGAACGCCTTGCCACTCGACGGTGTCGATGTGGTGATCGACTGCACCGGCGTATTCAAAACCGAAGCCAAGCTGGCTCCGTATTTTGAGGCGGGCGTGAAGAAGGTCGTTGTTTCGGCCCCGGTCAAGGACGGCCCCACCGCCAATATCGTCATGGGCGTGAACGAAGACACCTATGACCCCGCCACGCATCACATCGTGACGGCGGCCTCCTGCACCACCAACTGTCTGGCGCCGGTTGTGAAGGTCATTCACGAAAACCTCGGCATCCGCCACGGGTCGATGACGACAATCCATGACGTGACCAACACACAGACCATTGTAGACCGCCCCGCCAAAGACCTGCGCCGCGCCCGGTCCGCGCTGAACTCGCTGATACCGACCACCACCGGATCGGCCACGGCGATCACACTGATCTATCCGGAACTGAAAGGGCGGCTGAATGGCCATGCAGTGCGGGTGCCGCTGCTGAACGCCTCGCTGACCGATTGCGTGTTCGAAGTGGAACGTGAAACCACCGCCGAGGAGGTCAACGCCTTCTTCAAATCTGCAGCCGAAGGTGAGCTGAAAGGTATTCTGGGTTATGAAACCCGGCCGCTGGTTTCGACCGACTACACCAATGACGAACGGTCTTCGATCATCGATGCGCCGTCGACCATGGTGGTGAACGGGACGCAGGTGAAGGTCTACGCGTGGTACGACAATGAAATGGGTTACGCACACCGTCTGGTGGACGTCGCAATGATGGTTGGAAACGCGCTGTGACCCAGCGGCCCGAAGGACTGTCGGCCTATATCGCGGTCACGGCGGCCTATTGGGCCTTTATGCTGACCGATGGAGCCTTGCGTATGCTGGTGTTGCTGCACTTTCATACCATGGGGTTCTCGCCGGTGCAGCTGGCATATCTGTTTGTCCTGTATGAAGTCGCCGGGATGGGCACGAACCTGGCGGCCGGCTGGATCGCGGCGCGGTTCGGGTTGGCATCAACGCTTTACGCGGGGCTTTGCTTGCAGGTCGCGGCGCTGCTTGCCCTGACGCAATTAGATCCTAACTGGGACATTCCGGCCAAAGTAGCCTTTGTGATGATCGTTCAGGGGGCGAGCGGGATCGCCAAGGATCTGGCCAAAATGTCTTCAAAATCCGCAGTGAAGCTGCTGGCCCTGGCCGAAGGCGACGGGCTGTTTCGTTGGGTCGCCATCCTCACCGGATCGAAGAATGCGGTGAAGGGGTTGGGTTTTCTGCTGGGGGCCGGGTTGCTGGCGACGCTAGGCTTTATGTGGGCCACGCTGGCCATGGCCATTGTGCTTGCAATCATTCTGATCGCAGTCTTCGTTCTGATGCCGCCCGGCCTGCCCAAAGGACGCAAAGGCGCAAAATTCTCCGAGGTCTTCTCGAAGTCCGCCAATGTGAACTGGCTGTCCTTGGCACGCGTCTTTCTTTTCGGCGCGCGGGACGTCTGGTTTGTGGTCGGTATCCCGATCTATTTCTATGCCGTTTTGTCGGACGGAACTGACGAAGGCAACCGCGCCGCGTTCTTCATGATCGGAACCTTCATGGCTGTGTGGGTGATCCTGTACGGGGCGGTACAGGCCAGTGCGCCGAAAATCCTGCACGCGGCGGAGCGCAGCGAGAGCGACCTGATCCAGGCCGCACGCAATTGGGCTGCGGCCCTGTTCTGCGTTCCTGCGGCTCTAACGCTGGCGGTTCTGCTGACTTCGGGTCCCGAGACATGGCTGACCGCGACGCTGGTTCTGGGCTTGCTGGCGTTCGGCGCGATCTTCGCCGTCAATTCCGCATTGCACTCCTACCTCATCCTGGCCTTCACCCAATCGGACCGGGTCACGATGGATGTGGGGTTTTATTACATGGCCAACGCGACGGGCCGCCTGATCGGCACCGTCCTGTCCGGCCTCACCTATCAGGTCGGGGGCCTGCCGCTGGTTCTGGGAACGGCGGCGGTGATGGTCGCCGCTGCTGCTCTGACATCCGGCAAACTCATCGACCAGACGTCCGAGGCCCTCTCATGACTGTTTTTGAACGCTACCTGTCCGTCTGGGTCGCCCTTGCCATGGTCGCAGGTGTTTTGATTGGCCTTGCCGCGCCTGGACTGGTCGGGCTGATTGCCTCGGCCGAGGTGGCCAGTGTCAACCTTGTGGTGGCTGTACTGATCTGGGCGATGGTTTATCCGATGATGGTCGGCGTCGATTTCGGCGCGGTGGCGGGCGTGGCACGCCAGCCCCGCGGACTGATCGTTACCCTGACGGTCAACTGGCTGATTAAACCCTTTACCATGGCGCTGCTGGCGGTCCTGTTCTTCGATTACGTTTTTGCCCCGTGGATCGAACCCGAGGATGCTGCCCAATACACAGCGGGGCTTATCCTGCTTGGCGCGGCGCCCTGCACGGCGATGGTGTTCGTCTGGTCTCAACTGACCCGGGGCGATGCGACCTATACGCTGGTTCAGGTGTCGGTAAATGACCTCATCATGGTCGTGGCTTTCGCGCCAATTGTTGCCTTTCTGCTGGGCGTAACGGACATCTCGGTGCCGTGGCAAACCCTGGTTCTGGCAACCGTGCTGTACGTGGTTCTGCCCCTGATTGCCGGGCTGATCACCCGTCGCAAACTGGGCACGCAAGCGGCGATTGACGCCTTTTCAGCGCGGGTCAAGCCGTGGTCGGTCATGGGGCTGATCGCAACGGTCGTCATCCTTTTCGGCCTGCAAGGAGAGACGATCCTCTCGAAACCGCTTGTCATCTTGCTGATCGCTGTTCCGATCCTGATTCAGAGCTATGGTATCTTCGCGCTTGCCTATGGCGCGGCCTATGCGCTGAAAGTTCCGCATCGCATCGCCGCACCCTGCGCCATGATCGGAACCTCGAATTTTTTCGAACTGGCGGTTGCCGTCGCCATCAGCCTGTTCGGCCTCAATTCCGGTGCCGCTCTGGCGACTGTGGTCGGGGTTCTGGTCGAAGTTCCGGTGATGCTGTCACTGGTTGCTTTTGCCAACAGGACGCGCGTTTCAGTTCAACAGCGCGCAGAAAGCTGAAGTCGCAGAATTGAACAGGTGCGCAAAAAAAGCGCCGGATGACAAATAATATAAGCAGGCCAGTCTTCGGACACAACGCGGTTGACCAAGTCGATGAAAGACAAGGTAATTCCTGAAAACTAGGTAGTTCCAGGGCTCTCGGATACCGGGTTCAGAACGTGCGATTCAATCCCACATCGTTTGGAGGTTCTGGACTTAACGATTTGTTCAGATATTTTTGAATCCGCAATCTTCAATTGCCATGAAAATGACAATTTGAAACTGAATTCAGCTTTGAAACGAATTTTCTTTGAGGTCCTCAGATGCTTACGTTCCCGCCGCAACCCCCGTCATCCTCTCCCCTCAGCGCAATTCAAGGTGACAGAGCTTACGGTGATGGCAACCCGGCGACCGTCACGACGATTACGTATCATTTTGGGGATTTCTACGATAAATTCGGCACTTCGTTTTGGACAGACGCATATAAAAACGAGTTCAAGCAGGCCCTTGCGGTCATAGAATCGGTCGCAAATATCCGATTCTTTGAAACCTCCAACGCCTTTGCCGCCGATCTTGTCGAGTATATCGCCCCGAGCAGTTTCTTTACTGGCCAGGGGTTTTCCCCCTATACACTGGGATATCATTACTACCCCAACTACGGCCCGTCAGAAGGTGCCTTCAACACCAACTGGTGGGCGGCCGGGCCGGGGGGCAACGGCACACCCGGGGCGTATTTTTTCACGACGATCCTACATGAAATCGGTCATGCGCTTGGTCTTGGGCATCCGCATGACACGGGGTTGTCCACAACTGTCATGAGCGGGGTGACGTCGCCCTTCAATGACTACGGCGCAAACAATCTGAATCAGGGCGTTTACACCGTCATGTCCTACAATGACGGCTGGACGCAAGTGAACGGCAATCTATCCCCATACGCGCAGTTTGGCGGATCGACCGGGTTGGGCGCGTTGGATATTGCGGCCCTGCAAGCCCTTTATGGTGCGAATACAACGCACAATTCGGGTAACACCGTTTATACTCTGCCATCAGCCAACGTCAGCGGGACAGGCTATCAGTCGATCTGGGACACAGGTGGCAACGATACGATCCAGCACCTCGGTAGCACAGGCGCGCTGATCGACCTGCGTGCAGCTACGATAGACTACTCAGCGACCGGTGGCGGGATTGTCTCCAACGTCGGTGGCGTTATGGGCGGTTTCACAATCGCTCAGGGCACCGTGATCGAAAACGCCACGGGCGGATGGGGCAACGATACGCTCATCGGGAACAGTGCGAACAATGTTCTGATTGGTACAGGCGGCAACAACACGATTATCGGCGGCGGCGGTAACGATGCTATTTTTGTCGCCTCCGGAACCGGAACAGACACCGCTCAGGGCGGCGACGGAAATGATGTGGCCATCGTCACCAGCAACAACGGCACGTTCTCAGGAGGGGCGGGTACCGATACCGTTCGATTTGTCAGCGCAACAAGCGGTTATCTGCTAATTCAGAACGGCAGCACCTACCAATTCAAAAGCGTCGCGAACGGAGCAACATTCTCTGTTTCGTCGGACGTGGAACAGTTTCAATTCTCGGATGGCGCGCAATCGTTTGACAGCGCCGGGGTTGTAGCGGCCATGGGTGTCGTGAACGTTGAAACGGTCGGCACGGTGCTTCAGCATGCAAATCAAGGGATATACGTACTGGACGGTGGATCGTCGAATGTCGCGCTGACTTACAACGGACAAGCGGTCGGCCAGAACACGCTGGGCGGCTGGCAGGCCATTCACGCCGAGGCCAGCGGTGGTGGCTATCGCGTACTTTGGCAGAACACAGACGGCAGTTACGCCGAATGGATCACCAACGGACAGGGGCATTTTCTCAATGGGTCGATAGTCAGCAACATCTACAGTCTTGAGATCGTATATGGGGCCGATATCAACGGTGATGGCACCACAGGACACGTGGCGATACCTATTGAGAGTAACGGGTCGACAACACTGTCCCTCTGGACCCAGGGCTCCTACCTTATCAATGGAAGTATCCCGGTATCCCTGAACGGCACGACAATTGCACCTGGTAGTCTGGCTGGCTGGGATGCCGTTCAGGTCGAAGCTTCTGGTGGCGGTTACAGACTTTTATGGAAAAACACCGATGGTAGTTACGCCGAATGGATCACCAACGGGCAGGGGCAATTTCTCAATGGGTCGATAGTCAGCAACATCTACAGTCTTGAGATAGTCTATGGGGCTGATATCAACGGTGATGGCACCACAGGACATGTGGCGATACCTATTGAGAGTAACGGGTCGACAACACTCTCCCTCTGGACCCAGGGCTCTTACCTTATCAATGGCAGCATCGCTGTATCGCTGCAGGACGGCACCATTGTTGCGCCTGGTAGTCTGGCTGGGTGGGATGCCGTTCAGGTCGAAGCTTCTGGTGGCGGTTACAGACTTTTATGGAAAAACACCGATGGCAGCTATGCAGAATGGTATCTGGATGGTTCAGGTCAATATGCGGGCGGTGCCCTGGTTCCTGATGTTGTCGCCGTCGAACTCTTTTATCAGTGGGATATCGATGGCAGCGGAACGGTCGGATTTGCACAACCGAAACTGGCCCACCCCGATGCTCTGGAACCTGTTGCAAACCAATTTGTCGCCAATCTGCTTCTGGCGGTCGATGAGGAAGATACGGACAATCTGATCTTTGTCGCGGAACTGGAAGACGCCGAGGAAACGGAGCCCTTCTCCGAGACAGATGGCGAACTGGCCGCACGAAACATTTCGGAAATTCAGCCAGAGCACGGTGATAGCTTTGATCACCATTCGGAAGATGAGCTGGAAGTCTTTGACCCTCTGGAAGAAGATGCATTCCTGATCTGATCAGAGATCTGATTGCAAGACAAAAGAGAATGGCCGCCGTCAAACAGATGACTGCGGCCATTTTGCAGAAAGCGTAAGAAACCCGGGATCTGGCCTAAAAACCGCCCACTGAAATCAGGCGCGTTTTTCGCCGATTGTCGCGATACCCAGCACATCCAGTACTTTTGCTTCGATATGCTCGGCATTCATTCCGGCCTCGGCATACATATCCACCGGGCTGGCCTGATCGATGAACGTGTCAGGCAAAACCATTGAGCGATACCTGAGGCCGTGGTCGAACACCCCTTCGTCCGAAAGCAGTTGCGCAACGTGGCTGCCGAACCCGCCCACTGCACCTTCTTCGATGGTTATCAGGGCCTCGTGATCCCCAGCCAGCGACAGAATCAGGTCCCGATCCAGCGGTTTGGCAAAGCGGGCATCGGCAATAGTGGGTGAAATGCCCTTGGCTGTCAAAGATTCCGCAGCCTTCTCCACCTCGGCCAGGCGCGTGCCAAATGACAGCAACGCCACGCGCGCGCCCTTCCGGATCATGCGACCCTTGCCGATTTCCAGAATTTCACCGCGTTCCGGCAGTTCTACGCCAACACCTTCGCCACGCGGATAGCGGAACGCGATGGGGCCGTCGTCATGGGCTGCGGCAGTCGCAACCATATGCATCAGTTCCGCCTCGTCAGCGGCGGCCATCACCACCATGCCCGGCAGATTGGCCAGATAAGCGATGTCAAACGAACCGGCATGCGTCGCGCCATCCGCGCCCACCAGCCCGGCGCGATCGATTGCAAATCGCACCGGCAACCGCTGGATGGCAACATCATGAACAACCTGATCATACCCACGCTGCAAAAAGGTCGAGTACATCGCGCAGAACGGTTTCATCCCGCCTGCAGCCAGTGCGGCGGCAAATGTTACCCCGTGCTGTTCGGCAATCGCCACGTCAAAACAGCGCGATGGGTAGCGTTCGGCAAACAGGTTCAGGCCCGTACCATCCGGCATTGCGGCTGTGACCGCGACGATCTTGTCGTCACGCGCAGCCTCTTCAACAAGCGTTTTGCCGAAAACCGAAGTGTAGGACGGCGCGTTGGATGGTGCCTTTTTTTGTTCGCCCGTCACCACGTCGAATTTCGCCGTCGCGTGCCCCCTGTCGCGGGCCTGTTCGGCCGGGGCGAAACCTTTGCCCTTCTTGGTCAACACATGGATCAGGATCGGCCCGGTTGCCCGCGCCTTGACGGTGCGCAGCACCGGCAGCAACTGGTCCATGTCATGCCCGTCGATCGGTCCCACATAGGAAAAGCCCAGTTCTTCGAACAGCGTGCCCCCTACGGCCATCCCCTTCAGCATCTCCTTGGCGCGCTTTGCGCCTTCACGGAACGGTTCCGGCAGCAGCGAGACCGCGCCTTTGGCGGCAGCTTTCAGATCGTGGAACGGTTCTTCGGCGTAAATTCGCGACAGATAGTTGGAGAGCGCACCAACCGGTGGCGCAATGCTCATCTCATTGTCGTTCAGAATGACGATCAGGCGTTTCTTCAGATGGCCGGCGTTGTTCATCGCCTCAAAGGCCATGCCCGCAGACATCGAACCGTCGCCGATCACGGCAATCGCGTCACCCAGACCTTCGGGTGTTACTCCGCCCAGATCGCGCGCCACGGCAAAGCCCAGCGCCGCACTGATCGATGTACTGGAATGCGCCGCGCCAAAGGGGTCATATGGGCTTTCGCTGCGCTTGGTGAACCCGCTCAGGCCATCTTTCTGGCGCAGGGTCCGGATTCGGTCGCGGCGTTCGGTCAAAATCTTGTGCGGATAGCACTGATGGCCGACGTCCCAGATGATCTTGTCGCGCGGTGTTTCGAAAACCGCATGCAACGCCGTGGTCAGTTCGACCACGCCCAATCCCGCACCCAGATGCCCGCCGGTGACGGAAACCGCCGAAATCGTCTCGGCCCGCAGCTCCTGCGCCACCTGATGCAACTGCGCGTCCGAGAACCGCCTGAGGTCCGCAGGGCGGTTCACAAGGTCCAGCAGGGGCGTATTCGGGCGGTCAGACATTTGGCGCGTTCCTGGCTTAGCTGTCCCGGGCAATAACGAAGCGGGCGGCGTCCTTCAAGGTTTCTGCCTGCGGACCATACCCATCCAGCGCGGCACAGGCCTGATTTGCCAGGTCCACGGCACGAGCCTTGGCCGCGTCCAGACCCAGCAGCGAGACAAAGGTCGCCTTTCCGGCCGCCGCATCCTTTTGCAAACGCTTGCCGGCTTTTTCGGCGTCACCTTCTACATCCAAGATGTCATCAGCAATCTGGAAGGCAAGTCCAAGGGCACGGGCATATTGGCGCATCGGCTCTGGGTCGATCTGCGCCAGGCGCGCACCCGCACAGGCGGACCATTCGATCAGTGCGCCGGTTTTGCCCGCCTGCAGGCGCGTGATTTCATCCAGTGTCAGCGGGGTTTCCGCCGTTTCCGCCGCAATATCCATTGCCTGACCCAGAACCATCCCCTGCGCGCCACTCGCCTTGGCCAATGTCACGGCAAGTTCCGCGCGCACCTCGGCGGTTCCAACCTCGGGCCGGGTGCACAATTCAAAGGCCAGTGTCTGCAGGGAATCGCCGGTCAAAAGGGCAGTGCCTTCGTCCCATTTCAAGTGCACTGTCGGGCGACCTCGGCGCATATCATCGTCGTCCATGCAGGGCAGATCGTCATGGACGAGTGAATAAGCATGCAACGCCTCGATCCCGGTTGCGGGCCAGATCGCCTGCGCGGCGTCAATTCCATGTAACCGTGCGCTTTCCAGTACCAGGAACCCGCGCAGGCGCTTTCCGCCCTCGGTGGCATAGGCCATCGCCCGGGTCACATCCAGATCGTCCAGCGCCCCCAGCACCAGATCGAACTGGTGCTGAATCCGCGCGGCATCCTGCGCCAGAATGTCCTGAAACATCTACAAACCTTCGACAGAGGTCGTCCCGGTCGGCTGCCCGTCGGCGTCCAGAGTGATCGCAGCCACCTTTTCCTCGGCCCGCTTCAGCTCGTCCTCGCAGCGCTTCTTCAGCTGCGCGCCACGCTCATACAGCGCGATGGATTGGTCCAGCGCCACGTCGCCGCGCTCCAGCTGGCCGACCACGGCCTCAAGCTCTTTCATCGCCTGTTCGAAAGTCATCTGCTCAACTGGGGTATCGGTCATCGTGCTGCCTTCATCAGTTCTTCCACATGGGCGCGTGTCGCCTCGGCCAGTGCGTTCAGATCATATCCGCCTTCCAGAGTCGAGACGATGCGGCCGCCGCAAACCTCATCGGCGATCCTGCACAGTTCGGCCGTGATCCAGGCGAAGTCGCCGGTCGACCAATTGAGATTGGCCAGGGGATCGTTCTGATGCGCGTCGAACCCGGCCGAGATAATGATCAGTTCCGGCTTGAATGCACGCAAACGCGGAAAGGCCTGCGTTTCGTAGGCCCTGCGCATTTCAGGGCCACCCGTACCGGGCGCCAGCGGAATATTCAGGATTGTCTCGAAGGCGCCGGTCTCATCCGGACGACCCGATCCGGGCCACAATGGCATCTGTTGGCTGGTGATCAGCAACGCGCGCCGCTCGTCCCAAAGCAAATCCTGCGTACCGTTGCCGTGATGTACATCAAAATCCACCACCGCCACCCGGCCAAGACCATGATGGTCCAGCGCATGTTTGGCCGCCAGCGCAGCGTTGCCGAACAGGCAGAACCCCATGGCCGTGTCAGTTTCGGCATGATGCCCGGGAGGTCGGATGGCGCAGAAGGCATTGCCGGCGTCTCCCTCCAAAACCATGTCCACGGCCCGAACAACCGCACCGGCGGCGCGATAGGCAGCGTCGATCGAACCCGGAGACAGAAACGTGTCCCCGTCAATCTGGGCAAACCCGTCGACGGGGCGCATTTTGCGCAGGTCGCTGATGTAGCTTTGCGGGTGTATGCGCAAAAGATCGTCATCCGCCGCCAAGGGGGCGGTCACCCGATTCAGGTCCAGGGGTTCAAGCGCATGCAGAATATGCTCCAGCCGTGCGACACGTTCGGGGTGCCCGTCGGGTGTTACATGCCCAAGGCAATCCGCGTGGGTCAAAAGGGCTGTTTTCATGGGGATCCCTTCTTCATCTGGCTAAAAATATCCTCGCCGAAGGCTTCAAGTCGCCGCGCAGCGGCACCTCTCAGTCCGGCGCCAGCATGTACCCGGCCCCGCGCACTGTCTGAAGATAGCGCGGTTGCTTCGGGTCCTGTTCGATCTTGCGGCGCAGGCGGGTGATCTGCACATCCACCGCCCGCTCCTGTGCCTGGCCTTTGTCCCGGCCCAAATCCTCGACAAGTTTGGCGCGGCTGATCGGTTCACCCGGCTGGGCCGAAAAAATCTTCATCAACTGGCTTTCCGTCGCCGTCAGCCGTACCGGGTTCTCGCCCTGCCACATCTCTCCGCGCTCAATATCGTACCGAATGGGTCCAAGTTGCAAAATCTTGGCTGCGCTGTCCTGTGCAGGCGTGTCTGGCATCCGTCTCAGGATCGCATTGATCCGCAGCAGCAGTTCCTTGGGCTCAAAGGGTTTGGACAGGTAGTCGTCCGCGCCCGCTTCCAGCCCGGAAATCCGATGCTCGGTCTCACCCTTTGCCGTCAACAGCAGGATTGGTGTCGCATGAGTTTCGCGCAGGGACCGCGTCAGGCTGACGCCGTCCTCGCCGGGCATCATCACATCCAGAACGATCAGGTCAAAGTCCAGTCCGGACAGCACCCGCCGGGCGTGCGCCGCATCCCGGGCCGCCGTGACCAGAAATCCGTTACGCATCAGGAATTTCTTGAGGAGATCACGAATGCGCTCGTCATCATCGACGATCAGCAGATGGGCGTCCATTTCGCTCATGAAGTCGTATCCCGCAATTTCGTATATGCATGACGCATATCAGCATCCATCATCGCTTCAAGCACTTTGCGAAAGCCCGAGACCGCCTCGGGTCCGGCTTCCTTGTAAGCCGCGCGCATCCGAACGCGCTGCGCCTCGGACAGCGTCGCCTCCAGTGCCCTGCCATTCTCTGTCAGAAATAGGTGTCGTTCCCGTTTGTCCACTGTTCCGACCCGGCTTTCCACCAAACCGTCTTCGATCAAAGTGCGTAAGACCCTGTTCAGAGACTGTTTTGTCACCCCCAGAATGGCCAGCAGATTATTGACCGTTGTCCCCGGCGCGCGGTTGATGAAATGGATGGCCCTGTGATGCGCACGGCCATAGGCCATCTGCGCCAGAATGCGATCCGGATCGGCGGTAAAGCCGCGATACGCAAAGAACATCGCCTCGATCCCCTGCCGCAACTGCTCGTCAGTCAGAAACAGCAGGCTTTCTCCACCAAAGACCTGAGTCGGGCGGGTGTCGGACATATTGCGCCTCATTCGTTACTCGGGTTGACTTTATGTCAGTGATATTGACATTCCAAGTGCACACAGGAATCGATTCCCAGTTTTTGCGCAATTTCATGTCCATTTCAGGCAAAACTTGCGCAACAATCGGAAACAATTACCGGCTCAGGAGGTTCGCATGGCGGGATATGACGATCGTGACGGTGTCATCTGGTTGGATGGCAAACTTGTACCCTGGCGCGAGGCCAATGTGCATATTCTGACCCACGCAATGCATTATGCCTCGTCCGTATTCGAAGGCGAACGGGCGTATAACGGCAAAATTTTCAAAAGTCGCGAGCATTCGAAACGTCTGATCGCCTCGGCCGAGGCGCTGGATATGCCCATGCCTTATGACGTCGATCAAATCGAAGCCGCCAAGGAAGAGGCGCTGAAAGCCAGCGGTCTTCAGGATGCCTATGTACGCGCACTGGTCTGGCGCGGTTCGGGTGACGATATGGGTGTGGCTTCGGCCAGAAACCCGGTGCGGATGGCTGTCGCGGTCTGGCCCTGGGGCGCATATTATGGTGACGCCAAGATGCAGGGCGCCAAGCTGGACATCGCCGAATGGAAGCGGCCCAGCCCGGAAACCATACCGGTTCACGCCAAGGCGGCGGGCCTCTACATGATCTGCACGATCTCGAAACACAAAGCCGAAGCCAAAGGCTGCTCGGACGCCCTGTTCATGGATTGGCGTGGGTTTGTGGCCGAGGCAACCGGCGCCAACGTGTTCTTCGTCAAGGATGGCGAGGTCCACACTCCGTTGGCCGACTGCTTCCTGAACGGCATCACCCGCCAAACGGTCATTCAGATGCTGAAGGACAAAGGCATTACCGTGCACGAGCGCCGGATCAAACCGGAAGAGATGGCCGATTTCGAGCAATGCTGGCTGACCGGCACCGCTGCTGAGGTCACCCCGGTTGGGCAGATCGGCGACTATACGTTCGAAGTTGGCGATCTTACCCGTGAAATCGCGGCAGACTACGAAGCCCTCGTCCGCGCCTAATCCCGAGCCCGAGAACCATTGAAACCCTCGCTTTTGGCGGGAGTTTTTCTTTGCAGGTTGTCCGGATTTCCTTGCTGAACGTTCAGCCGGATGGACGATTGCGCAAGGATGTGTACAGTGCTGTCATGTTGGACCTGCTCAGCGATATCCTCACACGCCTGTCCCTGCGCGGGACGTTCTATTTCCGCACATCCTTTACGCCCCCCTTTGGAATTCAGGTTCCGGCCTTTGAAAACGTGGCTCGGTTCCATTTCGTGCAACGCGGGGAATTGAAGGTTCATGTGTCTTCAACCGGAGACACATTGCGCCTCAAACAAGGGGATCTGATCCTTGTTCCGCATGGGGCGGCCCATGCGTTGTTGTGCAACGAGGTCAGACCATTCGATGCGCTGCCACTGGAGCAGGTGCTGCAGCAGTCCGGCTATCAGGGTGACGGTGTTCTGGTCTATGGGGGCGAGGACAAGGATCGCGACACGCAGCTGATCTGCGGGCATTTCTCTTTCACCGCGCCACCGGGGCGACGCGGAACAGGACATATGCTGATTGATCGGCTGCCGCCCTATATTCTGATCGAAAATTACGGCGAAGAGGCGGGCGCCTGGATCGAGGCTACCCTGCGCATGATCGGGTCAGAAGTGAGCGGGGCCCGGATCGGGGGCGACCTGATCGCGCTGAAACTGTCCGAGGTCCTGTTTGCACAGGCAATCCGTGCCTATCTGGAACACCAAAGCCCCAGTAACGCCGCTCTGGCGGGATTTGCCGACCAGCGGGTTTCGCGCGCGCTTACCGCGTTTCACCGCGCCCCCGCACAGGAGTGGAGCGTGGAGACACTGGCCCGCGAGGCAGGAATGTCGCGCACGGCATTCGCACAGTTGTTTGCCGAGAAGATGGGAACGACACCCATGCAGTATCTGACCAACTGGCGCATGCAGATTGCCTGCCATGGCCTGACCGAAAGCCGCTGGAACGTCGCTGATGCCGCCGCCGAAGTGGGTTATGCCTCGGAGGCTGCGTTTTCCCGCGTTTTCAAAAAACAGATCGGCCTATCTCCCGCGGCCTATCGGGCGATGAACTAATACCTCGATCTGCTGAACGATCTGCAAAGAGCTGTGAACGCCAAGAGCTAATACGTCCTGAACTGCACCCTTATCTTGGGGCTACTCCAAGCAAGGAAAGGAAACATCATGTCTCTTCGTTTCGTAACGCGCACCGTGCACGCCTATCTTGATTACCCGGTCGCCCTGGCCCTTATGATCCTGCCTTTTGTTCTGGGATTGGGTCAATCAAACCCGATCGCCTTGTGGCTGTCCGTCACAACGGGCGTCGCCGCATTTGTTCTGACCGTTCTGACCGATCATCACCTTGGGATCTGGCGGGTCCTGCCCTACAAGCTCCATCTCACGGTGGACCTGATTGTCGGGATCACCTTTCTGCTGGCACCCAGCCTTTTTGGTTTCACCGGGCTGGACGCGGTCTTTTACTGGCTGAACGGTGCGGCCGTGGTTGTTGTCATTTCACTCAGCGCGCCCGAGCAAGGCGTCACCGCCTGAGTGCAAATTCAGACTTGAGTATTCCGACTAAAACAGTCAGATTATTAAGAAGCGCCGGATGCATCTGTTTCGGCATCAGGTTTCGGGGCGGTCTGCGAGCTTAGCGCAGCACAAGGTGACGGCACGCCACCGCCCCGAAAACGACTATGAGAGGTTTGGGATGTGTCGCCCGTTTGATGAACTCATGTCCAAACACGAGGCCGCGACCTCCTGCGGGTGTGGCTGCAATGAAGATTATGCCGCCTATCTCGATCAGAACGGGCCAATCAGTAAAGATACAGACACCCGAGTTTCCGAAGAAGAGTCAGCCCGTCTACGCGAGTCAGTGCGCCGTGTGTTTGAAGCCCGAGCCGCACGAAGCGGCCCGGTGAATGATTGACCAAACCGACCCCGTATCAGAAATCGACGCCGCGCTGGGCTTTGATACCGGCCTGAAACGGGTGTTTTTCCACGTTCATTTCGGTGACCAGATCGGCATAGTCCCGCAGCGCTTGAGGCGCGTCGCGACCTGTCAGAAAGACGCTGGTACGCTCTGACCGGTTCTTCAGCCCGTCGATCACCTGTTCGACCGAAAGGTACTCGTAGCGCAATGCGATGTTGATCTCGTCCAGCACGACCAGATCATAATCTCCGCTGCTCATCAGCTTGCACGCTTTGTCGAAAGCGGCGTTTGCGGCGGCGATATCGCGTTCCTTATCCTGTGTATCCCATGTAAAACCTTCGCCCATGGTGTGCCACGTCACCAGATCGCGCTCTTCGAAAAAGCGCCGTTCACCGGTTTTCCATTTGCCCTTGATGAACTGTACAACGGCAACCTGCTGACCCCAGCCCAGCGCCCTGATCACGACACCAAATGCGGCCGAGGATTTGCCTTTGCCCTTGCCTGTGTTGATCAGAACCAGGCCGCGTTCGGGATCGACCGCCTCGGAAACCTTCTTACGGTGCTCAGCCTGCACCTTTTGCATCTTTTCCTTGTGATCCTGTGCGTCACTCATCGGGAAACCTCGTTGTTTGTCGCGCCCAAACTAGGGAAAGATGGCGAAAGGTAAAGTCACGCTTTGGGGTCCGTGACAGATCTGGCCTTGCCGCGCTCCAGCCCCAGCTGATGCTCGCGCCAGATCACCACCGCATTGCCGGCGATGACCAGAACAGCCCCAAGCAAAATGGCCAGCGTTGGCAGCTCATCGAACCAGACATAGCCGATACCGATGGCAAACAACATGGTGGTATAGTCATATGGGGCCAGCATCGAGGCCTGTCCAAACCGGTACGAGGACGTCACCAGGATTTGCGCGACCCCCCCGGTCAGTCCCATCGCAATCAGTATCGCCAGCTGCTCCCATGTCGGCACGGCCCAGCCCCAGAATACCGTCAGCCCGGACAGGGCGGTCGCCGTAACCGAAAAGTAGAAAACAATCGCTGCCGGATGGTCCACCTGAACCAATTGCCGGATGTGAATCTGCACAAAGGCCCGCGCGATTGTCGCGCCCAGCACGCAAAGCGCACCAATTGTGGCCGCCAGTTCCAGTTCGGTGCTGCCAAGCCGCGGCCACAACATGATCAGAACACCCAAAAGGCCCAGAATGACGGCACCAATACGGATCAAACGGATACGTTCGCCCAACATGACCGCTGCGAGAACCAGGGTAAAAATCGGGGTCGCATAGCCAATGGCAGTCACTTCGGGCAGCGGCAGCAGGCTGAGCCCGGTGAAAGTCAAACCCATTGCGGTCGTGCCCAGAACACCGCGCCAGAAATGACCCATCGGCTTTTTGACCACGAAGCCCTGCGCCAGTTCCCCACGCGATATCAGCCAGATGATGATGACCGGAATGGCAAAGAGCGACCGGAAAAAAACCAGTTCACCCGGTGGAAAATCTTCTGACAATGCCTTGACCAGCGCCGACATCGAGGTGAACAGAAAAAGGGCGCTGAGTTTCAGCGCCACGGCCAGTACGGGTCGATGCGATGTTAAGGGTTTTGCCATCGGCGCGACCCTGCGCCTTTGCGGCGCAAAGATCAACGGCTGGAATCAGCGGTCTGTCCAGCTTGGCGGCAAGGTACTGCCGATCTCTTCCGCGAATTCTTCAAGAAAACGGATCATCCGGCCGATCCGCTGCTGCGCGATCTGTTTTCCGGTCTCGGTCAGCATGTCATTCGGCAGGCTGAGAAGCTTGACTTTCCAATGGTCGACCGAGAAGTGCAGGTCATCCAGAGGCCGGTGTTCTGCAAACGGGTCGGCCGGATCATAAAGCGACCGCCCCAATGCGCCGGAAACAGAAAAGTTGCGGGCTACGCCGATCGCGCCCAACGCATCCAGCCGGTCGGCATCCCGCAGAATACGGGCCTCATCCGTTTCAGGCGTGATGTTGGCCGAAAAGCTGTGGGATTCAATTGCGTGCTGAATGGCGCGGATCTGATCCGGGCGATAGCCCAATTCCCTCAGAACAGTCTCTGATTCCGTCGCGGACCGGCGCGAGGCCAGATGCCGGCAAGGGTCATCTTTTGGCAGGTTCACCAGATCATGCAGATAGCTTGCGGCCAGAAGCACGGCCATATCCGTTTCGCGATCCGCGATGGCCTGCGCATTCACCCAGACCCGGTCTAGGTGGGCCAGATCATGGGCAGGGTCGGTCTCCATCCGCTGCGCAACGATGCCGCGCAGGCGTGTCCGCAGATCAGCCGATCCGTCCACGGTTCTCTCCGATCTGGCCGCGGTGCAGCAGCAGGTGGTCTAGGATCACGCAAGCCATCATCGCCTCGCCTACCGGGACAGCGCGAATGCCGACGCAGGGGTCATGGCGGCCTTTGGTGATGATTTCGGTCTCTTCCCCGGATTTGGTGATCGTTTTGCGAGTGGTCAGGATGGACGAGGTCGGCTTGACCGCGAAACGGACCACAATGTCCTGTCCGGTCGAGATACCGCCGAGAATACCGCCCGCGTGGTTCGAACTGTATTGCGGGCCGTTCTGGCCCATGAAGATCTCATCTGCATTGGCCTCTCCGGTCAGTTCCGCCGCGGCCATACCCTCGCCGATCTCGACGCCCTTGACCGCATTGATCGACATCATCGCGGCGGCCAGATCAGTGTCTAATTTGGCATAAACCGGCGCACCAAGACCGGCAGGAACGCCGCGCGCGACCACTTCGACCACGGCACCAACCGAGTTTCCGGATTTGCGCAGATCGTCCAGAAAAGCCGCCCAACCCTCGGCCGCGTGCGCATCCGGGGTCCAGAACGGATTTTGTTCGATCTGGGACCAGTCGAAATTGTCGCGATTAATCTTGTGGGGTCCGATCTGCGTCATGTAACCGGTGATCTGAACATTGGGGGCAATCTGTTTGATCGCCTCACGCGCCAGACCTCCGGCCGCAACACGAGAGGCCGTTTCGCGGGCCGAACTGCGCCCACCACCGCGATAATCGCGGATGCCGTATTTCTGCCAGTAGGTGATATCGGCGTGGCCCGGGCGGAACTTGTCCATGATGTCGCCGTAATCTTTCGAGCGCTGATCGGTGTTTTCGATCATCAGCTGCACGGGGGTCCCGGTGGTCTGGCCTTCGAACACACCCGAGAGGATTTTCACCTGATCCGGTTCACGCCGCTGAGTGGTGAACTTGTTCTGCCCCGGTTTGCGCTTGTCCAGCCAGTGCTGGATCATTCCCTCGTCGATCGCGACGCCCGGCGGGCAGCCATCGACGGTCGCACCCAAAGCGGGTCCGTGGCTTTCACCCCAGGTGGTGACGCGGAAAAGATGGCCAAAGCTGTTCATCGACATGAGGCGTGCTCCTTTGCGCGATGTGATTAGCGGTCGCGGGGCCCGGCCTCAAGCGGATTTGCTGATTGGTCCGGGGGGCGCTGCCCGATGGGCAGCGCGTTTTGAGTATTTTTGAAAAGATGAAGTTCAGGCGACTTGCGCAATCTCTGCACGGGATTCGGTGATCTTGAGAGCGGCCTGTGCGGCTTCGCGCCCTTTTTTAACGAAATGCGCACGATAGATGGCGTTGTGGTGGTCGGTTTCCTGATACTGGTGCGGCGTGAGCGAGACCGAGAGGACGGGAACGCCCGTGTCCATTCCGGCGCGCATCAGCCCGTCGACCACGGCCTGTGCCACGAAGTCATGCCGGTAGATGCCGCCATCCACGACAAAGGCGGCGCAGGCAACAGCGGCGTAGCGCCCGGTTTGGGCCAGATCGCGGGCCAGCAGAGGCATCTCGAACGCGCCCGGCACGTCGAAAACATCGACCTGATCGGCAGGGATCAGTTCCAGAAACCCGTCGAGCGCCCGGTCAACGATGTCCGAATGCCAGTTGGCTTTGACGAATGCATAGCGGGTGTGTGTCATCAAGATCTCCTTTCGGTTTGGTTGCCAACTGGCTGTCGCGAGAACCGGTTCCCACTTTTCGCTGCCAGCCCGGCATGACACGTCACCCAAGGCGATCACGAGCCGCCGCGCCGTTTGGCGGCGCGCCAGCACGTTCTCTTTCATCCGGACTGTAACCGTCGGCTCTGGCCTCTCACCAGATCTGCTGACACCCCGGTCGCCGGGGCCGCTCGCGGGCTTGCGGGTCGTGACCCGCATACCGCCGGTGGGGAATTCCGCCCCGCCCTGAGAACGCGCGGACCTTGCCAAGGTGCAGGCGGTTCTGCAAGAGATTTCGCAGGAGGATAGACATGCACCCGAACCCTGCCTTCCGCGCTGAAGACACTGCGCGCCATATCGCCTTTGCCCGAGAACGGGCGTTCGGGGTTCTGACCCTTTCCACGGATCAGGCGCCGTTGCTCAGCCATGTGCCTTTCTTAATTAGCGAAGATGGGGCCGTTGCCGACCTGCATCTGGTGCGATCGAACCCGATTGTGCACGCACTGAAACAGCCGCGTGTTGCCCGGATTGCCGTGTCCGGGCCGGACGGGTACATCTCACCCGATTGGTACGGGGCCGAGGACCAGGTGCCGACATGGAACTATGTCGCCGTGCACCTGACAGGCCGGATCAGGGTACTGCCACATTCTGAATTGCGGGATTTGCTGGATCGCCAATCCGCTTTCTACGAAGAGCGCCTGCGGCCCAAGCCGCCCTGGACCGCCGGAAAGATGAACTCGGACGCGTTGGAGCGCATGATGCGGATGATTGTCCCGTGCAGACTGCAGGTGGACGACATTCAGGGCACCTGGAAGCTGAATCAGAACAAAACCGACAAGATGCGGCATTCTGCGGCCGATTACGTTGAAGCGGATGGTTTTGGCAGCGAGACCGGATTGCTGGCCACATTGATGCGGGGAACATGACCAGCCGGATCGGTCATTCGCTGAAGGTCGCCAGATAGGCCGCGATATCGTCGGCGCCCTTTTTCAGCCTGACGCTCATGTTCGGACGCGCGGTTTCGTCATTAAGGTACTCCCTGATAAAGCCAATCGGATCTTGGGAGTAGGCAGAAATGTTCTCTTCGGTCCAGACCAGCCCTTCTTCGCCCGCCCGTATCATGTCGTCAGTAAACATGCCGATCGGCAGACGCTCGCTGCCATAGCGATAATCATTTTCGGCTCCGGCAACGCGACCTACGACACCAAAGAGATTCGGACCGGTTATGCCGCCTTTGACCAAAACCTCGCCATCTTTGATGATTGCGTGGCAAGAAGAACAGCGGTTGTAGAGTTTTTCGCCTTTTTCCGGATCGCCGGCGGCAGTGGCCTGAGATGCAGCGGCCAGCGCCAGGGTCACGACGGTTGCAAAGAGCTTTGACATAGAGAACGTCCTGTTGCGGGTGAGGTTTCCCCTGCCCTTCCGGGATTCCCGTTAAAAGTGCAATCGAAAACAGCCACATCTATGCGGTTGAAAAATATGTATTTTCAACTCAAAATTTACGTGACGGTGGAGGCCCTTAAAGTGGAAATTTGTGCGGCGAAATCTGGTCAGGAGTATGCAGACCGGGGACCTTGTGGCACGTCCGGTGTCAGCATCAGGACAGGTTCCCCGTTTCGATATGTGACCCCGAATCACGTTGCGCCCGATCTGCGGTGATCGGCAAATTTCCCCGCTTAACCCCACCGCTATCTTGAAAAAATGCCCCTTCGTTGTGACATGAATGCCCAGATGCGGCGTAGTGCGCGCCTATGACCGCTGGACGAACCGTTTTCTCCCGGATAGATAGCCGCGATGAGACGCCGTATTTGATGCGGTGCTGATGCATGTTTGCCCGGTCCACCCGGGCGTCGGAATCGGAGAAAACCTCGTGTCCCACGCAGAAGACCACGAAGGCACCCGCAGAGATTTCCTCTACTACGTCGCTGGCGGCGCAGGTGTCGTTGCAACGGGGGCGGCCGTCTGGCCCCTGGTCAACCAAATGAACCCATCGGCAGACGTTCAGGCGCTGTCCTCGATCCGCGTGGATGTCAGCGGGGTTGAGCCGGGTACGCAGCTGACAGTCAAGTGGCTGGGCAAGCCCGTGTTCATCCGTCACCGCACCGGTGCCGAGATCCAGGAAGCGCAGGAGCAGGACGCCGAAGGCGTTGACGCTCTGCCGGATCCGCTGGCCCGCAACTTCAACCTGAACGCTGATGCGCCGGCAACCGACGCCAACCGCGTCATGCCTTCGCCCGAAGGCGAAGCACCGGGCGCATGGATCGTTCAGATGGGCGTCTGCACCCATCTGGGTTGCGTACCTTTGGGTGATGCCGGCGATTTTGGCGGCTGGTTCTGCCCCTGCCACGGTTCGCACTATGACCTTGCCGGTCGTATCCGCAAAGGCCCCGCGCCTGAAAACCTGCCCGTTCCGCCCGCGGAGTGGACGGATAACTCCACCATCAGACTCGGCTAAGGGAGACCCAGATGTCCGGAATTCCCCACGATCATTACGAGCCGAAGACAAACGGCGAAAAGTGGCTGAACAGCCGCCTTCCCATCGTCGGCCTGCTGTATGACACCCTCATGATCCCGACCCCCAAGAACCTGAACTGGTGGTGGATCTGGGGCATCGTTCTGGCGTTCTGCCTGGCGCTGCAAATCGTCACCGGCATCATCCTGGTGATGCACTATACTCCGCATGTCGATCTGGCCTTTGCCAGCGTCGAACACATCATGCGCAACGTGAATGGCGGCTACTTTATCCGCTATCTGCACATGAACGGCGCGTCGCTTTTCTTTGTCGCGGTCTATATTCACATGTTCCGCGGCCTGTTTTATGGCTCGTACAAAGCCCCGCGTGAGATCACGTGGATCATCGGTATGCTGATCTACCTGATGATGATGGGCACTGCCTTCATGGGCTACGTTCTGCCCTGGGGTCAGATGTCCTTCTGGGGTGCGACCGTGATCACCGGCCTGTTTGGCGCGATCCCGTTCATTGGCGATGCGATCCAGACCTGGCTGCTGGGCGGACCCGCCGTAGACAACGCCACGCTGAACCGCTTCTTCTCGCTGCACTACCTGCTGCCATTCATCATCGCGGCGCTGGTCATCGTGCACATCTGGGCCTTCCACACCACCGGAAACAACAACCCCACGGGTGTTGAGGTGCGTCGTGGCTCGAAGGCCGAGGCAGAGAAAGACACGCTGCCGTTCTGGCCCTACTTCGTGATCAAGGACCTGTTTGCGCTGGCCGTGATCCTGGTAATCTTCTGGGCGATCGTCGGTTTCATGCCGAACTACCTGGGCCACCCGGACAACTACATCGAAGCCAACCCGCTGGTTACGCCTGCGCACATCGTTCCCGAATGGTACTTCCTGCCGTTCTACGCGATCCTGCGGGCGTTCACCGGTGAGGTCTGGGTTGTTCAGTTCGCCAGCTTCATCACAGGCGGTATCGTCGACGCCAAGTTCTTTGGTGTGATTGCGATGTTCGGTGCGATCCTGGCAATGGCTCTGGCACCCTGGCTGGACACGTCGACCGTGCGTTCGGGCAAGTACCGCCCGATGTTCAAATGGTGGTTCTACCTGCTGATCATCGACTTCTTCGCCCTGATGTGGCTGGGTGCGATGCCCGCGGAAGAGCCTTACGCAACCTTCTCGCTGATCGCGTCCGCCTACTGGTTCGCCTATTTCTTCGTGATCCTGCCGATCCTGGGTGTTATCGAAAAACCCGAGGCGCAGCCGGAAACCATCGAAGAAGACTTCAACGCGCATTATGGCAAGGCAGACGCCGACGCCACGCCGGCCGAGTAAGAAGAGGGACCGGAAACATGTTCAAGAAACTTGCAATCGGTGCCGCGTTTGCCATCGCCCTTACCCCTGCTGCGTCCTTCGCGGCAGGCGGCGGCGAGCAGCACATCGAAGACTTCGACTTCTCGTTCGAAGGCCCCTTTGGCACCTGGGATCAAAACCAGCTGCAGCGTGGTCTTCAGGTCTACACTGAAGTCTGTGCGGCCTGCCACGGCCTGAGATACGTACCCCTGCGCGACCTTGAGGCGCTGGGATATTCGGAAGAAGAAGTCATCGCCTATGCGGCTGGCAACTTTGAAGTGTTCGATCCCGAGCTGGATGATTTCCGTCCGGCAATCCCGACGGACCACTTCCCGGCCAATGACGGCGTTGGCGCACCGGACCTGAGCCTGATGGCCAAGGCCCGTGCCGGCTTCCACGGCCCTTACGGGTTGGGCATCAACCAGCTGTTCAAAGGCATGGGTGGTGCGGAATACATCGCCTCGCTGCTGGATGGCTATACCGGTAAGGAAAAGGAAGAGGCAGGTGCGGTTCTGTACGAAAACACCGCCTTCCCGGGTGGCTGGATTTCGATGGCACCGCCGCTGGCCGAAGATCAGGTGGAATTCGCCGATGGCCACCCTGCCACCGTCGAAGCCATGTCCGAGGACATCGCCGCCTTCCTGATGTGGACCGCCGAACCGAAGATGATGGATCGCAAGAATGCCGGTTTCGTTGGCGTTCTGTTCCTGTCGGTGCTGTCGGTTCTGCTGTATCTGGTCAACAAGCGCCTTTGGGCACCCCACAAAGGCAAGAAGCTGCACTAAGCACTGACCCGCAAAGAACGAAGAAACCCCCGCGCCATTGGCAGCGGGGGTTTTTTGTTGTGATCGGAGTGAAGGGGCCAGCCCCTTCTTGGCCTGCGGCCAATTCAACCCCGGGATATTTCTGGCCAGATGAAAAGCGGATCAGGCTGTCAGTTGAGTGTCCGTGTTGCCCCTAATGGTGGCGGTCACGATCTTGCCTTCGGTTTGCGGTGTGGAAAACGTCACTTCGGTGAACTGCTCGGTCCGGCCCATGTTCGGGTTCTCCATCAGGATGTGATGGGTTCTGCCGATCTGGGCGGTCAGGTGTTTGGAGACCTGAACCGCTCCTGCCGCGCGTAAACGGGCGGCGCGGTCTTTGATGACATTGCCGTTGATCTGCTGCGGTATTCGGGCCGCCGGAGTGCCATCGCGTTTGGAATACGGGAAGACGTGCAGCCAGGTCAGGTCGCAATCTTTGACCAGCTTCAGCGAGTTCTCGAAATGCGCTTCGGATTCGGTTGGGAAACCCGCGATGATATCGGCGCCAAAGGTCATATCGGGGCGCAGTTTGCGGGCCTCTTCCGTGAAGCGAATTGCATCATCGCGCAGGTGGCGGCGCTTCATGCGCTTCAGGATCAGATCGTCGCCATGCTGCAACGACAGGTGCAGATGCGGCATCAGGCGCGGCTCGGTCGCGATCGCTTGCATCAGGTTTTCATCCACCTCGATGGAATCAATCGAACTTATCCGCAGGCGCGGCAGGTCCGGTACCAGCTTCAGAATGCGCATCACCAGATCACCCAGCTTGGGCTGCGCCGGCAGGTCTGCCCCCCACGAGGTCAGGTCTACACCCGTCAAGACAACTTCGTTGTACCCCCGCTCCACCAGCCGTTTGATCTGGTCGACCACAACGCCCGCCGGGACGCTACGCGAATTGCCACGGCCATAAGGGATGATGCAGAAAGTGCACCGATGGTCACAGCCATTCTGGACCTGCACATAAGCGCGCGAGCGCGTGCCGAACCCGTCGATCAGGTGCCCGGCGGTTTCGGTCACGGACATGATGTCGTCGACCTGCACGGATTCGGTCTCGCCGATGAAGTCGGCAGCCATGCTTTTCCATGTCGCGGGCTGCATTTTTTCGGTATTCCCGATCACCGCGTCGACCTCGTCCATACTGGCAAATGTCTCGGGCTCGGTCTGGGCCGCACAACCGGTGACAATCAGACGCGCATTGGGGTTTTCGCGCCGAAGCTTGCGGATTTCCTGCCGTGCCTTGCGCACCGCCTCGGCCGTGACCGCACATGTGTTCACGACAACAGCATCTGTCAGCCCTGCCTCCTGCGACAGTTCTTTCATCGCCTCGGTTTCATAGGCGTTCAGGCGGCAGCCCAGTGTGGTGAATTTGGGCGGGTTCATCCCAGCGACCCTAGGAATTCGGGCGTCAACGTACCCGAGAAGACATGGCAGGTCGGCCCGGTCATCCAGACGCCATCCTCGCGCCAGTTGATCCAGATTGTTCCGCCGTCCAGTTCGATCTGAACCTTGCGCCCGGTCAGGCCCCGGCGCGCTGCCGAAACCGCCGTCGCGCAGGAGGACGAGCCCGAAGCCAAAGTGATACCCACGCCACGCTCCCACACGCGCATACGCAAGTGATCCGGACCGATGACCTGCACCACCTGTACATTGGTGCGTTCGGGGTAAAGGGGATGATGTTCGTATCGCGCGCCGAACTCCGTCAGGGGAATCGCCTCGGCATCCTCGACAAAGAAGGTACAATGCGGGTTGCCCATACCGGTGGCGCTCGGGCTGCCCTCGATCGGCAGTTCCAGCGTATCGACCTCTTCTGCGAGCGGAATCTCATGCCAGTCCAACTGCGGAGGCCCCATGTTCACTGCAGTCAGCCCGTCGCCCACATCCCGCGCAACAAGCGTGCCGCGTTCTGTTGTCAGGGTCAGGTTGGATTTTCCGGTCTCCTCCATCAGAAACCGGGCAATGCAGCGGGTGGCATTCCCGCAAGCCGCAGACGTCGACCCATCTGCATTGTAAAACACCAGATGCGCGTCTTCTTCACCTTGCTGAATGACGGCAAGCTGGTCGAAACCCACACCCATCTGACGATGCCCGATTCCCCGCGCCAGGGCGGGCGTCATCTCCACCGACGCCGCACGTGCGTCGAGAATGACGAAGTCATTTCCCAGCCCGTGCATCTTCATGAAGGGCAATCCGGTATCGAGTCTCAGCTGCATGGCGCGCATATAACCCTGCGCAGGACATGAATCCAGTCTGACAGGGAGATTCGTAAAAAAAGGGGTTGACCCCCCTGCGCCACCTGCCTAATTAGGCCGCCTATCGGGTCGCCTGAAACACTGATTTTTCAAGCGGAACGAGGTGCAAAAAAGGTCTTGAACCCAACCGGGAACTTGCCTTAAAGAGCGCCACGGATCGACGAGATCCAAAAAAGAGTGGGCCGTTAGCTCAGTTGGTAGAGCAACTGACTTTTAATCAGTGGGTCGCAGGTTCGAATCCTGCACGGCTCACCACTGTTTTCAAAGACTTACGAGGCGATCTCATGCCTAACACTCGCTTCGGGTAAGCGCAGGGTAAGCGAAGGCCGCCATTTTTCCCTTTACATTCGCCTGATGGTTGAATGACTCTTCAGGCGAGGGAGGAACGGATGGGACACATCAGGCTTGGCACTTTGCCTCGATCCAGGAAGTGGCGCGAGGTCGTTGATCTGATCGCAACCGATGCGTCAGTCGAAGAGATCGCCGAGGCCGCAGCGGATGCATCTGAGAGCGATCTCGCACGGGCGAGTCGTGACCCCAGGTTTCAGTTTGTAAGTGATCTCCTCGTGAGGCTGCCTTTGCTTGCAAGGGCTCCTGGCTTCGAAGACGCTTTGGCTGACTTGGGCATTGCGACGTCGGAGCTCGGTTCAGTGACCGGCTTGCTGGCCGGTTTGGATCGTGCCATTGATCGCAACAGCTTCGATCTCCGAAGTTCCTCAGATGCAGGAGAATTGGCGAAGGTCGCGCTCTTGGAAAGCCTTTCCGTTCAGCTGCACGACCGGTTGCCATCCCTGTTTGAACCGACACCGCAAGAAATTCGCCAAGCACTCGCGAGCTTCGCCTCGGGTGATGCATTTGCGAGACTCTCGCGGGATTTCTTTGCCCGGCTGACATACCGCTCGCTAGACTATTATCTGAGCCGGGAACTCGCCAATCACACTGGCGAGGATCGACGCTTTTCCACCGATGCACAGCGAGTGACATTTCAAAAAGCCCTCGCCCAGCACACATTTGAAGTGTCTAGAATTGTCGAAGAATATGCAGGCGGCTGGTATGGCAAAACCGTCTGGCAGAAGCAGGCGCTTGATCGCGATGCAATAGACAAGTTCACAGCTTACGCGTTCAAAAAGATGCGCTCGGAGTTTGGGCGCCGTCGCGCCGTTGTCTGAAGTTGAAGTCAGATGGTTGCCGCCGCTGACAAAAAGCGGCGGTGATGAAGTCCTGCGTCTCGACATTGCTGGCCGCGAAGTCGCAATGACGCTGCGGATTGGACAATTGAACCGTCAATTGGTCGAGGCCCTGCAGGATCGTGCACTCGATTTGCTGGAGATTGCCGCGCTTGTCTATTGCGCGGACGCGGCAGTCAGCCGTGGTGGCCCGGCGGATCAGAAGATGGGTGAGAAGTGGCACAGACGGTTCGTAGCCACCATGCCGGTACGCGATCTGGATTTCTGGCAACGTGAGAGCGTAATACAGGCTCTGGAAGAAACGTTGATGTTTCTATCCGGCGACCGCTTTGAATTTTCTTTTTCGACCAAAGACGAACCGGATGCAGAGCGATCGCGCTTCTTCAAATTCGGCCGAAATAGTTCATGGACGCCCCACCGCGTCCTGATGTTTTCCGGCGGGCTCGATTCCTTTGCGGGTGCTGTGGAAGAAATCGTAGAACAGAAGCATCGGGTTGCTTTGGTCAGTCATGCCTCTTCCACGAAAATAGCGCCAGTCCAGAAACGGCTGATCTCAGCGTTGAGCAAACGGTACGGACCGGAAACGTGCCGTCACATTCCCATGACCGCCCAGTTGAAGAGCCGATCGACCGCGGAAAGAACGCATCGCACACGCTCATTCCTGTTTGCGGTACTTGGGTCGATCACTGCAACGGCCTTTGGACTGGACCGCGTGTCGTTCCATGAAAACGGGGTCGTGAGCCTCAACCTACCGCCGGTCGGCAACGTCGTTGGAACACGAGCGACGCGAACCACGCATCCAAAGACACTGAAGCTGTTCACCGGTCTTCTGCGGCTTGTTTTCGAGAAGGATATGCGGGTCGACAATCCATTCTTCGCGCGCACAAAAGCAGAAGTCGTGGAACGCATTGCGCAACTGGGGATAGCAGACCAGATTATCGAGACGCGTAGCTGCGTTGATGTGCATAATCAAACCCATCAATACTTCCATTGTGGGCGCTGTTCGCAGTGTATCGATCGGCGGTTCGCGATGCTTTCAAAGGGGTTGGAGCGATTTGACCCGGAAGATGCCTATCGCGTGGACCTTATGTCGGACGCTCGACCGAACGGGACCGACCGGGAGATGGCGTTGTCCTATGTGCGCAATGCAGTGTTGTTTGAAAACGCCACGCCAGATGCACTGATCCGAAATTTCCCCGTTGTGTTGGATGCGGTCAATCACCTCGACAATCCGCCAGACACAGCCATGGTGATGATCGCAGATTTGCTGAACCGCCATGGAAAGGCGGTCACATCGGTGATGCGCAGAATTCTTGAAAGCAAGTCACCCGGTGAGTTCCCTGAACAGAGTTTGCCAAGACTATATGGTGCGATGCAGAGCGCCTTGTCCTTGCCTTTCGTGCCGGCTCCCTCAGTTGATAAAAACGAGAAAGAGAAACCACCGCTGACCATAGAAATCGACAAAACCTCACGTTTGGTTTTGATCGGCGAACATATTGAGCTTAAGAAAAACGCCACAGCGGATCTGTTGATCGTTTTGGCTGAAGAGTGGCTCCGTGCGGCAGGCAAAGGTCTCGAACCTTTGGAGTATCCCTGCTTGAAGTCTGGCGACCTCGTCGAAAAATTAGGCGTTGAAACCAGCGAAGTCGTTAGGCGGAGAATACTGACCGCGCGAAGAACGATTGCAAAGAGATTCGAGTCCGCTGGTCTGTCAGTTGATAAGCCCCAAGAGTTGATCGAAAATCTCTCTTGGAACGGATACCGGCTTGCTCCCGAGCGCGTGGTCGTTCGGGTCCGTCACCGGAGTTGATCATTAATCAATAACCGCGTCCTCGTCTGGCAACGGTCCACGGCGGCGAAACCGCCCCATCAGTTCGACCTGACGGCCAAGTGAAACAGAACCATAGGAGCTGAACGTCGTCATCACGTCGTCGTGTCCCATATTCTGCGACCAGGCTTTATAGTCCTCTGGTGTCCTGCAGTGAAGTTTTGCCAGCTCTGCGATCGTATCTCGCACGCGGTGCGGCGAAAACGGTGGCAGCCCGGCGTTGACGAAAGATTGCTTGAAGATCCTGGCCGCAGACGACGGGCCGGCCCACGGCTCGCGCGCGATACCTACTGCCTCAAACCGTCTGGACGGGCCAACAGCGACGCGTGTCTTTGGGAACAGAGGATCCGTGTCCGAGAAAAGATGGTCCTGACGAAGCTCCGTGATCCAGTCTCGCAGAATCCTTTCGACATCATCACCGAAGGGAAAGAAACTGGTCGTGAAGGACTTTCCAAACTTTGTATCCACGGAACGGCCGTCAAACTGAACGCATTTATTGGCTAGATCGACATGACGCAGCCGCACGGTGATGGCGGCACCTTCACGTGATCCGGTCAGAAGCAAGAAGGCGATCAGCGCACGATCACGGCGCTGGATGACTGTTTCTATGGGCATCTCAGACAACAGGCGTTCAACCTGTTCGGGAGACGGATGCGGTTTCCAAAGGGTGCCGCGACGGGCCTGTTCCGATTTGCGATCCGGTGTGAGATAGGCAATGTCGGCGCGGGAGATCCTGGACTTGTACCCCGGTTGGTCCGCCATCCAGTCAAAGAACTTCATGACGTCGCGCAGCACGCCGTTGATCGTGGCAGGCGACAATGAAGCGCCTGTGCGGTCATTGCGTAGACCTTGCAGATGGCGTTTGAACGCGCGCGCCCTTTCTGAATGGAACGCCCTGTAATCCTTACCTTTGAGCCATCTGTCATAGATGGCAATCGACGCTGCGGCTTTGTCGATCGAAGATTGCGACAACCCCTTTGCGTCCTTCAGCCAGACAAGGTGTTTGCGCTTGATGCGCAGGTTATCCGAGGTGTGTTTTGGCATGGGTCTCGGGCTCCTCTTTCAAGGTCACTCTTGAATGGGGTTCGGTACAGGACACTAATCTTGGGGAGGCTTGTTGAAGTGTGACCTCCAGTTTGGCCTGAATGGCTTCCAGATCTGAACGGCGAATGATCTTGTTCATGACCGCACCACACGTCGGACAGAGGGCTGTTAGGCGGCCGCTGGAAGCTGTTTCCTGAACATAGTCAGCGATCTTGCCGTCGGGTTCGCGCGGACCTCTGCAGCTGAGGCAGTAGCAGTGATGCAATGCCAACTTGCACCGCGGCTTGCGTTGTCTTTGTCCGAGGAAGTCCTTGATCACATGTCCTTCGATCAACCAGGGCTTGCTGCTGGTATCAGCCGCAAGTCCGTTGTTCCCAATCCAGCGAATGACGGTCTGGCGATGACAGCTCAAAACGTCCGCCACCTCCCAGACTGTGTAGACAAGGTGCGATTTGACTTTGTGTGAGGGGAAGGACTTTGCCATTACACACCCTCCCCGGAAATCGGTCCGCATGTATTCTGGCAGACCTGCGCCTCCTCAAAGGCTTCGATCACGCCTTCATCGTATAAAACGCGCGCGCCGATCTTCAAAAACCTGGGGCCCTTTCCGAGCCAGCGCCACTGCTCCAGCGTCCGCGGCGACATGTGCCACCGCTCCGCCAGCTGATCTTGTGTCAACTTGGGCATATCAACCTCAATTGCTCACTGCGGCACGAGGAAGTTCGGTCCGCTTCTGTTGAACAAAGTGAGGGATCGGATCTCTAAAATCTGTGGCCGCCGCCAATAAAGGCGTGACACATGCCAGGGCTAAATCATTGATATTATGTGACTTGAATCAGAAAGGTGTGACCCATCCGCAAAATGCGTAACCTTGCCACCCAAATCGCAGGGAGTCAGCGGCTGCAAATGACCCGAAAGCTGACGTTAATCAAAAATGCTTGGAAGACGGCTTCGAGCCCGAAGCAGCCTTAGCCGCGCAGGGCGCCAATGGCGGCTTTCTTCGCTGCCTCTTCGGCAAAACATGGATTTGGCGGTCCCGGCATCCCGGAACCGCCCACGAGTTGACAGACCGTTTAGCCAGGCAGGTCGACAAGCCGCTCCCGGCTGGAGCCCGCTGTGCGCATCGGCTTAAACGCGGCGAGCAGAATGGCTGCGATGATGATCTCAAACGCCAGAGCGCTGATCACGCTGCCGGACGGCATGCCATCCATGACAATGCCCACGATGCGCCCGAGGGGGAAGGCGAGGAAGACCGTGAGCGCGACAGCAAGCGCGATTGGAGCCATGGCCACGCTGACGACGCCTGCCAGCATAAGTGCCCCAAATACCGCCAGTCCTGCGCCGGGTGCGCGAAGCTCGTTCAGTAGGTTGGGGTCCTGTCCAAGCGAAATGCCGTAGCCGGCATAGAAGGCATGAGGCGCCAGAGTGATCAAGGTGCCGATAGCCAGTGCCGTGAGGCCGCTGATCCCGAGAGTGATCTTCTGAAAACGTGTAAGTTGCATGTTTCTTGTTCCTTTTGGTTTGACTTCGTTAGGCCGCCTTGGCCCATTTGCCCGCTGCTGCAGCGGCTTGTGCGAATTCGGTGAAGTCGCGGGGTGCCCGACCGATGGCGCGCATCACGCCGTCGCCGATCTTGGCATTCCGACCGTCGAAGGTTTCGCGCGCGATGCTTGTGACGATATCGGCGAAGACGGTTCCGCTCGTCGCCTCAAGCTCGGCATGGAAATCCTCGAAAGAGATCGGCAGATAATCGACACGCCGCCCCATCGCACCGGACAGTATGTCGGCGACCTCAGCGAAGCTCAGCAACCTTGGACCCGTGCATTCATAAGTCTGGCCGGAGTGGCCAGCGCCCGTTAGTGCCTCGACAATGACATCAGCAAGATCATCGATATCAATAATGGGCTCTTCAAGATCACCACCGGGCATCGGGACGACACCTTCCATTGCCGGCTCCCAGAGCGACCCTTCCGAGAAGTTCTGCGCAAACCAGGCAGAGCGGACGATAGTGAAGTCCAGACCGGACTTGGCAATCACCTCTTCGCCGAGTTGCGCATGGTGTTCGCCACGGCCGGTGAGGATGACCAAGCGCTCGACACCGCACGACGCAGCGACACGGGTGAAGCGCGTCAGGTTCTCTACGGCGCCCGGGAATGCGTAGTCTGGATGATAGTTGACGTAGACCGCTCCCATGTCACGCATGGCATTCTCCCATGTTGTTGGATCGTCCCAGTCGAAGGGGGGCTGCGCTTTGCGCGACCCTAAGCGGGCATCGTGCCCCGCCGCCTTGAGCCGGGCCAGCACGCGGGACCCGGTTTTTCCGGTCGCGCCTGTAACGAGGATTGGTTTGGATGTCATGTTTGGTCTCCCTTGATTGACGTGATGACCAAGGGATAGCCGTCGCTAGGCGCGACCGTATTTGCATCGGACGCCAGTGTTTGGGCTCAAGACGCCAACGCCAATTCGATGGTTTGAGTTTAGACTTAAGCGCCGCGACGATAGTTTGCTGGCGTTTCTCCGCGCCAGCGTTTGAAGGCCCGAGTGAACGTGCTCTGATCAGAGAATCCGGTCAAAAAGGCGATCTCTGCTAAGGCATAATCCGTGCGCCGCAGCAGTTGCTCGGATAGTGATTTCCGCGCGTCTAGCACCAAGTCTTGGTAGGCCAGACCATCTGCGGACAGACGGCGCTGCAAAGTCCGGGTACTCATACCCAAACGCTCTGCCACCTCCGCAAGCGTGGGCACACCTTCGCTGAGCGTCTCACGGATCTGATCCAAAATACGCCGCTCAAGCTCGGACGTGTCATTGATCTGGCTAAGCTGGGTGTCGAGATGTGTCTCAAAAAACTTGGACATGCCATCGTCAGACAATCGGTTTACCTGGCTTGCTGCTGCCGTAGTGACTTCAAGTGCGTCGCGCCCAGCATTGAAATGAATTGGACAACGAAAGTGCTCTTGATACACGCCGTCATCCTCGGGACGGTCCGCCAAAAGATGAACGGCGACTGGGGAGAACTCATCGCTGCCGACTTCCCGGCTAAGAGACAGCGCTGCGGCTAGAGCCAGTTCATTGGTCATCCTGAGGCCAGGACGCCTGTCCCGTCCTTGAATGACTTCCATAAAGACCGACGTCCCCGACCGTTCTACGCGGAAATTGGCAATCGAGGTCACGACCTTCCCGTAGCGTTCGACACGAGCATAGGAGCCGAGAAGATTAGGGGCAGATTTGAAGGCAAGCCCAAAAGCGCCGTAGTCATCGCATCGCATTGACGCGCCCACGTATATCGGAACGGATCGACCGAGATCACCAAGGTGCGCGATGCGCTCTAGTAATCCAAAAAAGTCGCCATCCAAGATCATCGCGCTGGGATCAGCTGGAGCCGACGGGTCCAACCCAACGCTTGCGAAAAGTGCCAACCGTTCATCTGTATCGACGCATTCAAGAGCGACCGCAGCATTTAGTGCTTTGTGTACGAAGACCGTCGAAATCCATCCCATTCGGCGAGGATAACTGAAGACGCCCAAGCTGCAAATTGGCACCCATAGCACAAACTCTCGCGGTTAGTGCCTTTGCTTGCGTTCTCGCGCCTCAGCAGAATTGGATGAGACAGAAGAGAATGGTCGACATGGGCTTACTCCAGTTTGCGGGTGGTGCGGCAGGAGCGCAGAGTCTCCCGCCGATTGATCTGGGGTGGATCAGGCAGCCGCAGACCAGGCGCCTGCTTCCATGGCGGTCGCGGCGAATTCTGCGAAGTCACGCGGCTTGCGACCCAAGGCGCGCTCGACCCCGTCCGCACTATGGGCGTTGCGCCCGTCGAGCGTTTCACGCGCGATCTGTGTGAAGACGTCGGCCACGAAGTCCCCGCCAGCAGCTGCGACATTGGCGTGGAAGTCCTCGAACGCGATGGGGATATGCTGGATCGGGCGGCCCAGAGTGGTGGAAAGGATGTCAGCCATTTCGGCAAAGGTCATCAGACGCGGGCCAGTGACCTCGTACCGTTCACCCAAATGCCCCCCTTCGGTCAAAGCGGCGACAACCACATCGGCAATGTCGTCGATATCGATGATCGGCTCCGCAATGTCGCCACCTGGCATCGGCAGCACACCGCCAAGGATCGGGTCGCGCAGATAGCCTTCGGAGAAGTTCTGCGCGAACCAGGCCGCGCGCACAATGGTAAAGGGAACGCCAGAGTTGCGGATCACGTCCTCGCCCATGCTGGCGAAGTGTTCTCCTCGGCCGGACAGCAATACGATGTGTTGCAGGCCGGTCTCCAGAGCGACCTTGGCAAAAGCCTCCAACTTTTCCACCGCGCCCGGGAAGGCAAGATCGGGGAAGTAGGTGACATAGGCTTTGGATACGCCGGTCAGGATCGGGGCCCATGTGCTTTGGTCTTCCCAATCGAAGGGGGTTTCAGAGAGGCGCGTGCCACGACGAACGGGCAGGCCCTTGGCTTCAAGCTTGGTTACAACGCGCGATCCGGTTTTTCCGGTGGCGCCAATTACGAGGATGGGTTGGTTGGTCATAGTCATCTCCTATGGTGAGCTGAGAGCTCGTTGGTTGTGTTGAATTGGAATGGAGTTGGTCGGATGGCTGCTGAGGTTAAAGAAACTCAGCGGCCGCCAGTCCCATCGCGACAAAGCAAACAAGCGATGGGAGATAGATCACGTAGAACTGGACTTGCGATCCCCGGTGCAGACGCGAATTGCGGACCAGCTGCCAGCGTTGGGTTCTATGAGTTTCGCGGCGCATCGCTAAACACTCGCCCGAACTTGGCCGACTAGGATCGACCAATCCATGCCCAAGGCGCTATAGACGTCACCGGCCTGCGCGTTCGCATTATCTGCAAGAATTTCGATCATCAGGCTGGCACCATCCGCGATGACAACTCCGGCTTGTGTAAGCCGGTGCAAAGCCGTCTCACGCTTTGTCATGTTAAACGTCCCGCTGGCATCGACGGCGATGTAGGCGTCGAACCCTTCGCGCACGGCCCGCATCGCGGGAAACGCGGCGCAGACTTCCAGCGACAGCCCGGCGAAGATCAGTTTGCTTCGCCCGGTTGCGCGAATGGCCTCTTCCACCCGTGGATCGTCCCATGCGTTGACCGTTGTTCGGTCGATAAAGGTCTGATCTGGCAAGGCTTCCTGCAATTCCGGAATAGCAGGCCCCCATAAAGTCTCTGACGATGTCGTAGTCGTGACAATCGGCAGGCCGAGCGCCTTTGCGGCTTTGGCCAAGCCGACGATGTTGAGTTTGAGGTCCGCGATAGAATAGTCGCGGATTCCAGTCATCAGTCCCACCTGATTGTCGACAAATACAACGGCGGCATTGTCACGGGTAAGGGGTTCCGGGTTGTTCAGTTTCGTCACGGTCTTCTCCTTTTAAGGTTGTTGTTGGGTGGTGTTGGTTTCAGTCAATTGATCCAAGGCGACCGGCTCGGTAGTCAGCCTCGACAGCGTCAAGCTCTGCCGCGTTGCCCATGGCGAATGGACCCCGTTGAACAAAGGCTTGGCGCAGGGGGTGTCCTCGAAACAGGACGGCATGAGCGCCCTCTTCGGAGGAAAATGAGATGTCCGCGGCACCTGCAAATGCGATGGCTTTGCCAGGTTCGAGGTCGGCAGACCCTGCGTTCCAGGTCACAGTGGAGGTGCCGGTGATGGCCAAGACCCAGGCGTGTTGGTCGCTGTTGCCGTTGTGCGTGAACTGACCGCCGGGCTGCATGTTGATATCCAGGAGCGTAAGCGGAACGTCGGGCGCGACCCCACCCATGACACCGTTGCTGTCCCCAAGTATCAGCCGCGCGGTAGAGCGGTCGCCTGCAAGCTTTGGGATGTCCTTGGCTGCGAGGTGAAATGCAGATGGCGCGTCGTGCCGGTTCTCTGCGGGCAAGTTGACGAAGACCTGCAATGCGTGGGTTCTGGCATCGGGCCCCGGCGCTTCGTCATGTAGGGCGCCGCGCGCGGCCTTGAACCAATAGAGATCGCCAGGCGCCAGCTCGAGGTCATTGCCAAGGGAGTCGCGGTTGCGGAACGCGCCTTCGCTGTCCTCAAACATCACGGTCACAGCAGACAGGCCTGCGTGCGCGTGGGGCCCGAACGTGGGCTTTGTCGCGTAGAAGTGGTCCACCATGATCAGCGGGTCCATCAGCCCCTGGAAGTCCGCGTGCTGGTAGCTTTGAGCCACAAAGCCATCGCCGATGGTGATCTTGCGACCGTCGCTTTGTGCATGTGTTTCACAGGGGGCGCCTGCGAGTGTGTCGATAAGTTGCTTGGTCATGTCAGTCTCTCGCTTCTGTTGAATTTAGAATATGAGCGAGACAATCAGCGGAAAATCGGTCAATATCAGGACTTATCGTTCTACACATGGAACAATAGGATGAGGCATAGCATGGACCTTAACGACGCCTTCTACTTTGTTCATGTTGTTGAAAAGGGCGGATTTTCCGCCGCAGCCCGGTCGTTGAACATTCCCAAGTCCCGGCTCAGCCGCCGTGTGCGGCAGCTTGAGGAAGACCTTGGCGTGCGCCTTTTGCAGCGCACATCGCGCATCGTCACGACGACAGAGATCGGCGAAGACTACTACCGCCACGCGCAAAAGGCCCTCGCACAGTTCGAAGTCGCCGAAACCGCCGTCCGTCGCAAAACCAACAGGATCGAAGGCACTGTGACCGTGTCCTGTTCCGTGGGGATGGCGCAGTTCGGTCTGGACCAAATCTTACCGCGTTTTCTTCAGGACAATCCTGGAGTGACCGTTGTCCAGCGCGCCTCGAACCGGATGGAGGATTTGATCAAAGGGGGGATCGATATGGCGATCCGCGGACACATGGACACTCTGCCCGACTCGAGCCTCATCCAAGTGCGACTGGCACGGGTGAAATGGCACTTGTTCTGCTCGCCGGACTACCAGATCACACTCGATCCGTCAGATGATCCGGCCGGGCTTGCAAATCACCCGGCCCTGGTTCTTGGCAGACCCGGAGCGACGCACCAATGGCTGCTGAGCGATCGTGACGGGCAAAGCGCATCGATCCCCTGCAAGGTGCGCTTTGCAAGCGATGATATGTCAACGCTCAAAAACGCGGCGGCTTTGTCCTTGGGGCTTGTTGCCCTGCCTTCCTACGTGTGCCAACAAGAGGTTGAAGCCGGATCACTTGTGCGCGTATTGCCGGGTTGGACGGCGGGAACCCCACAAATCAGCCTCCTGATGCCTTCGCGGGAAGGATTGTTGCCTGCGTTTGAGGTGTTGCTTGATTTCTTGAAGCGTGAATTACCAACCGTTCTGGCCGGCGATGCACCAGCGGACACGTAACAGCGGCTCCAACGGGATTGAACCTCCCGCGTCCAGCTGTAGCATTTCACCTTCCTTTGCGGCTGAGCTTGGTAATTCTCGTTCAGAGAAGGAAAACAAGCAGACATTAGAGCGGGGGAGATCAATGGCAGTTTTGTCCGCACAGCAGGCATTCAGATGAAATCCGCGAATGACCGCATCGAGTCCAAAGCGGACCAGCACCAAAACCCGTAATGTTCTCGCACGGACGAAAATTTCAAACGCTGGTCAATTTTACCATAGTAGCAGGCTTGCTTTTTGCGCCTCGAAACCTTTTGGCGTCGGAAAAAGCGAGCGCATCCTGGCAACAAGTTCGATCTCACCATCCAGCATCTTTCGGACAGTGGTTAACCAGTTATTGAAGGTTTCAGATTCCCAATGATCTTGGACCGCGGCTTCGTTCCTGAACACTTCGTAGAAATAGAAACGATTTGGGTTTGTTTCATCCACCATAATATGAAACTGGAAAACTTCGGGTTCTTCACTGACAACATTTTGCGCTTGGAAGATGCTGGCGTCCAAAAAGGGCTGCCGATATTCAGGTTTTACGTTGATCACGAAGAACCCACCAAACATTGCATCGTCCATATTTGTCTCCTTCATTGACCTAAAAGCGGCGAAGGTCGCAAAACACACCTGTCCTGCTGGAAGGCGTTAACCTACAGCACTGCGATACCCATGAACCTAAGCGGGTATCCTTTCTTTATCTGCTTCACCCCATCCTAGCGCGCGTGCAAGTTCGTGTGACATTGTGGTAAGTGTATGGCCAATCTTTTCTCGCTTTGAAGGTGTAAACACCCGAAGAGACGCCGTAGCGCCGATTGAAAGCGTCGCACCAACACCTGTCTTAGTCAGTGTTGTTGCGACAGAACTGATCCCGCGCTCGAGCTCTTCAACACACATAGCATACCCTTTGGCTCGAATGACATCGAGTTCCGCGGCCAGTTCCTTAGGGTCTGTAATCGTGCGATCTGTGTACCGCTTAAGCTGTCCATCCAATCTGTCTTGAGACAGCAGCTCAGGCGACACGGCGGCGATTGCCTTGGCGCAAGAGCACGCATGCATTGGTCGTTTGCCCATACCTGGATGAAGAAAAGACACGCCCGTCTGCGGTGTCTCCACATGAATAATCTCAACCCAATGGCCCCGTAGCCGAGACAAAAAAAACGCAGCGCCATAGTCATTCGCGGCGCCAGAGAGGACAGGCGCAATCACTTGCAAAAGAGCGGGATCAGAGTGATCGCTCAACGTGATACGCTTTAGCCTGGTCCCAATCGCGAACTCACCTCGGGTTGGTGATTCAAGGAGGCCGGATGAAACAAGGTCTTGAACCAGCCTGTAGGCCGTCGGTTTAGGTATATCGGACTGGGCGCAGATATCCGCTACGGACGCACGTCCTTTTTGACCCACGATTTCCAAAATCAGCGCTAATCGTTCGAGATGCATTTTTCTCACTTTATGATAACTAAGTTTTCGATATACGATACAATTTAGGGAATCAAGGGAGGAGCACTCGATGGATGGACAATGCTGTGGACCGGGCTTCAAGAGTCCGCAAGAAGCCATTAAAGCCCCCCGAGAAAAGCTACTCTACACGATCGCTATCTACACCGGGACAGGGATCCAGAAACCTGATTACCTTGCTACAGTGGATGTCGACCCTGACAGCCCGACCTATTCTCAGGTAATCCATAGGCTGGAAATGCCGGGGATTGGGGACGAGCTTCACCACATGGGGTGGAACGCCTGTTCGTCCTGTCACGACGACGGCTCGATGTCCCGCAAATACCTGATCCTGCCGGGCGTACGCTCTAACAACCTTCACATCGTTGATACAGCCACTGACCCGCGTGCGCCGCGGTTGCATAAGATCATCAACGGGGCCGAGATCAAGGCCAAGGCAGATTTGTCGGGTCCGCATACGGTGCATTGTTTGGGCTCGGAAATCATCATTTCCTTCCTTGGAAATGCCAAGGGTGAGGCTCCTGGAGGCTATCTGCATCTCGACAAAGAGTTCAACATCGTCGGTCGCTGGGAAACCTCGATGGGCGATATCAAGTTTGGCTACGATTTCTGGTACCAACCGCGCCACAACGTGATGGTCAGTTCCGAATGGGCTGCGCCCAATACCTTCATGCCGGGCTTCGATCTGGAAGAAGTGGGACATCTGAAATATGGGCGGGAACTGCATTTTTGGAATTTCGAAAAGCGCGAACCGGTCGAAAGCTTCTATTTGGGTGAAGACGGGCTGTTGCCACTGGAAGTCAAGTTCCACCATGACCCCGACAGCACGCATGGGTTCTGTGGCGCAGCTCTTTCGACCAATGTGATCCATTGGTGGCAAGACGATGCTAAAAAGTGGCGGTGGGAAAAGATCATCGACGTGGAAAACGAGATGCACCCCGAATGGCCGATCCCGTTGCCGGGGGTTATGTCGGCGATCCTGATCTCGATGGACGACAAATACTTGTACCTGAACAATTGGCTGCATGGAGATATGCGCCAGTATGACATCACCGACCCGCATAATCCCAAGCTGACCGGCCAAGTGTTTATGGGGGGCCTTTTGGGTAAAGCTCCGATCGTTAACGATGTCGAGGTCGCGGGTGGTCCGCAGATGTTCCAGCTCTCTCTCGACGGACGAAGGCTTTATGTCACGACCTCGCTGTTCTCGACTTGGGATAACCAGTTCTATCCCGAGATCCGCGAAAAGGGCGGGGTTATGGTGATGATCGATTGTGACCCTGAAAACGGTGGTATGAAGATCAACGAGGATTTCATTGTGGACTTTGGCAAAGAACCGAATGGTCCATCGCGCTGTCACGAGAGCCGGTATCCGGGCGGTGATTGCACAAGCGACATCTGGCTATGACTATGTATACCGTGACGATCGCGAACAGAGATGGCGCGCAATACTGTGTGGATGCGCGGCGTCCACTTCTGGAAACGCTGAGAGAACAGGGCGTCGACTTGCCTTTTGGGTGCAAGTATGGCGGCTGCATTACCTGCGCGGCAAAACTACAGACTGGCGCGATCGATCAACGCCGACAGGTTGCGCTGAATAATCGGCAAATCGCGAACGGCTATGTGATCCTTTGCGTGGCACGTCCGACATCCGACATCACGCTTGAGATCGGGGTCGAGAGCCATGACAAGCTGTACCGCAATCCGTTTCTCGACCCTCTCAAACCCCACGAACTCAAGGCTGACATTGCGACGCCGAAGGAAGGTTAACCGATGCCCGAAGCAGATATCGACCGCATCTACGATTACGACCCCAAATACCTCGCCGAAATCCTGCAGTCGGTTAAAACCATTGCAATGGTGGGGGCTAGCGCGGACAAAACGAAATTCAGCTATGGCGTTCTGCGACAGCTGAGTGAAATCGGCTATGATATTCTACCGGTGAATCCTAACCCGAATATTTCGGAAATTAGAGGGCTCAAGGTCTACCACTCGCTGGAAGAGATCGAAAAACATGTTGATATGGTAGACGTTTTTCGCCCGAAGGAAGAGTTTTATGCCTTTGCCGAGAAGGCTATCGCAATCGGGGCAAAAGTTCTTTGGGGTCAAATCGGTGTGTACGACGACCAAGCAGCGCAACTCGCCGAAGCGGCGGGCCTTAAAGTCGTGATGAACCGATGCCCCAAGATTGAACTCTTCCGCCCTTTTTGGAAGCCGCGCCTGGACCTAAAGATATGATGGAAATTCGATTGGTAGCGGCCTCCTCAGCATCCAATGAGGGTGCAAATTGAGATATTGCGCTTACGGAAGATAAGACCAGTAATCCTGTCACTCTACACAACCGCCTAGTCTAAAAACAAAAATGTCCGATTTGTTCGGAGAACCAAAGGCCGCTTTGTCCGCAAAGCAGACGCCCAACGAGCTCTTTTTGATGGCTGCTTCTGACCTCACCAACGCGTATCCTACGCTCAATTTCGATTGGTTGTTAAGGCAATGCGACCGGGTTTTCATCGAGTGTCCGGAGGTAAGAAATCAAGTCTGCGCGATCCTGATCAAACCAAACTCCATCTAAGTCCATCTTTGTTCCCGGAATGTATTCTCGTGGACGCCCAAGAAACGAGTTGAGATTGTCGTAGTCCCAGACACCTGAAGTCGCTGAGAAAGCCGTCGAGTACTCGTAGCCATCGTACGAGCCAATGGTGCGCCCGAGAACCCCCCAAAGTGGCGGACCTTCATTGGCTTGAACTTGCCCATTGTTCTCCAGGCTGTGACAGGCTTTGCAGGCACCTGCCAGAGTTTCTCCTCGGCCCCTATCGGCATTACCAATCAAGTGCTTCACACTAGGGATACTTGTACTTGTAGGTACGCCAGCATCCAATAGCATGGTCACGATTTCGTCGTGCCCACGCAACGAGGCGAAATGCAGTGCTGTCCCAAGCCAAGGATCCACGACAGTTGGATCAGCACCGGCTTCCAAAAGCAATCGAACAACTTCTGTGTGTCCGTTGCTTGACGCAGCATGGATTGGGTATGCAAAAGTTTTTTCGTACTCAGCATTGGGAAGAGAGTAGTTTGGGTCGGCCCCAGCCTCCAACAGGGCCGTGACCACGTCTGTACGACCGAACCGAGATGCGACTACGAGTGGTGACGAACCTTCAAAACGAGCGCCTGTGGTGCTCGGCAGATCCACCGGCACTCCTTTTTCGATTTCTGACATAACTTTTGCGACATCGCCTTTTCGAGCCATCAAGTGGATCATTTCAGCGGAACTTGTCGACATGGTGGCGCATAGCGCAGCCACCCCCGCGAGAAATGTTTTCCAAGTTCTGTTCATTGCGGCATCCCCCCGGTTGTGGGAGCCTTAATACCACAACTAGTCGTCAATTTCATTTCTTGCAAAGAGTGGCCGCTTTGTCCGCAAAGCAGACTTTGAGCGATTTTCCCCAAATGACCGATATGCGGACGAAGCGGACCTTGATGGTCACATACTGAACGTCGGCATCTGGCATTGTTGCGTGTGATCTTCCTACAGTGCAATTTGAAACTGGCGGTCCGTTTCGAGCAAACTCACAATGCCGGACAATACTTTTATTCTATCTTCTTCTTTCCGACAAGAATTGCATGTTCCCGCTCTATAACCTTTTCCCAATCGCCTCGCGCTTTCAGACCGGTCGAGGAGTCACCCATCAGCGAAGTAACCATCAATCTTCCACGCGCTTTCGCCTCTTCTTTCGAAAACCCGGCCTGTTCAAACATCCAGGCGGCGAACTGGAATCGTTTGCCGATGGTTCTTTGATACGCCTCTCTTACTTTCTCATCGGTATTCGCCCACACTGAGACAGCGTGATCTGGCAAGGCGGCGTTCTCTTCTATGACCTTTTTCATAAGAAGAAGAATGCGGTCTTCCGGGGGACCGCCAAATGTCTTTGCCTGTGCGATCACTTTGTCAGTCAGTTCCTGCTCCCAATATCTGAGAACCTCATCCAAAAGCTCACGGACGTTCTTGAAATGCCAGTAAAAGCTGCCGCTTGTCAGGTTCAGTCGCTTTGCCAATGGCACGACCTTTATTGCGGAAACGCCGCCCTCATTGAGTACGTTGTACGCTAGCAATATCCAGTCTTCTTTGGTCGCGGCGTTTTTTGGTGAGTTGCGAGTGATAGATTCTGACATTCAGATTACAGCATTCTTTATTTGACATAGAGCAGTTTATGGACTTACCGTAGAGATGTCTATGGTGAACGAGAGACTCACGGTTTCGTGTTCTCTTACGAGGCTTCGCTTTGAAGGGGGGATCAATGAATAACTTAATGAAAACCGCAGCCGGTACATTGATGGCATTAGGCGTGACACTGGCTGGCACTGCCACGGCCCAAAACGCCTTGCCGACGGGTCGGAGTGCCACTGAAATCGAAAACGGTGTATATCCCGCGTCTTACTTTCCTAACACTGAAATCCTCGGCGAGGATGAAATGCGTATCACGGCATTGGGGACGGGTATGCCTAACCAAACCAAGGCAGCCGTTTCGATTTCGTTTTATGTTGAACTGGGGAATGGAGACGTTTTCCTGTTTGACGTGGGCACGGGTGCAACTGGAAACTTGTTTTCGTTGCGACCGGATTTTGCAAAAATCGACAAGGTCTTCTTCAGCCATTTGCATGTCGACCACGTTGGAGATTTCATGGGCCTCCACGTTGGGGGGTGGCTTTCAGGCAGATATACCCCGCTCCGCATCTTCGGCCCGTCCGGATCAGAAGATGAACTGGGCACTAAAGCCTATGTTGATGGCATGTCCAAAGCTTACGCCTGGGACTTGGCCACGCGAACGGGCGCGCTGCCGGATGACGGCGCCAAGCTTGAAGTCACTGAATTCGATTACATGCAGGAAAACGAGATCGTTTTTCAGGAGAACGACGTCACGATCCGGTCTTGGCCTGCTATCCACAGCTTAGATGGCTCGGTAAGTTATTCTCTGGAATGGAATGGACTGAAATACGTCTTTGGCGGAGATACTTACCCAAACAAATGGTATGTAGAATATGCCAAAGGTGCGGACATCGCTTCTCACGAGGCGTTTCTTCCACCTGATGCTTTGGCCCCGTATTTTGGCTGGGACATGAAACAGGCGACGTATGTAGCTACGCGCGTTCATACCGAACCTGCGGCCTTTGGCAAAGTCATGTCTGCGGTCGAGCCGCGTATGGCCCTCGGATATCACTCTGTTCTTTCACCAGAAAATTATCAGGCGATTTTGGAAGGCGTCCGTTCGACTTACGATGGGCCTCTGACGCTCGCGCTAGATCTACAGGTTATCAACGTGACCAAGGACCAGATCGTTGTTCGGGAAGCGAGTGTTGATGACTATGCGTTGCCACCCGCTGTGAGCGATGAGTACATCAATGCCCCGCGTTCAAAAGAAAAAGAGCCGTCCGACAAAGTCAACGCGGGAAAATGGGAGGGTTACACGCCACCGCCAATGCCGGATAACTAACCTTCAGGGGTGAACAAAATTCCGATCTGGCAGTATCTGTACCGAGTATTCCTGACGCTGAGCCTGATGGCCTCAGGTGCACAGGTCGTTTTGGCGGATGTCGTTCTGACAAACGGGTCAGAAGTTGCCCCCAATATTGCTGTCTTTCATGTCAAAGATGATGCCGTCTACGTCGACCTTGAGATCTATGTCGAAGATATTCCGTTGTTTGCGGATATGTTGCCAATAGGATGGTCATCAGATTTCGTCGGGGGTGAGCCGGAGGCTGAACAAGAAACCAATCAAGGTTATGCGCAAGCCGAAAGCCGTGCGCTTTCGATTGTTGGGAGCGACGAACGGACCCTAAACGCTGAAATCAGAAAGATAGAATACCGAACGCGCAAAGATAGGGCCTCGCCGCTTGCAGGTCAGCGCGATCCATTCTCGGGTCAAATAGTTCCCAGCCCGCCAAAAGATTCGCGTGTTCTCTTCGTCGAACTGTTCTTTCCGTTTCAAAACTCAGTTCCCAAGGAGCTGACTATAGTGCCTCCATCGCGGGATGGAGAACCGCTGGTGACTATTGGGATGCAGGTTTTTGACCGTGAGGTTCCGGTCACGGATTTCAGTTTTTTGTCAAAGCCGGCAGAGTTAAAGATTCACTGGCCTGATCCGTGGGATAGCCGCTTTTCTGCTGAAAGCCTGAATCGAAAAGCTCAGGACGGGACGTCCACCTTTCTTTACATCGAACCTCGTGAAGTTCGGCATGAAACGCTGATCCGCTTGCGTGAACTGGCGCCTTGGATTGGTGAAACTTTCGAAGTGGGGCAAACGCTTTCACCACAGCGTAGCGCCTTGATCGAAAACTGGGCGGCGTCCTTTTTGGCTTCTCGTAACCCGGTGTCAATTGATGGCAAATTAGTGCAACCGTCAAACGCTACAGCAAAACTCTTGGAGCTCACATCGCAGGGTTTTCAGGTTGTCCAGCCCGGAAAGCAAGTGTCCGTGAACAATGCGTTTATCGGAGCCATCCTGTCTTTCTCTTCGTCGGACCTTCCCGATCAGGTGACGGTCACATGGGATATGTTTGACGAGGAAATTTCCCGCGTTGCGACCATTTCAAACGATATCGCCGGGCCATTCTTTGGAGCTTTGACACCAGCAGACCCTCAGTTTCATTGGCAGAACCACTTGCTCAAATACGAAAGAGCATCTGTTACTCAGATTCCAGTTGAGCATCAGACACGGCAGAACCCGGCAATGACTTTGATCTCCGGGATGATCAGTGCCGCCTCACTTGGCTTTTTCCTGCTGTGCAAGGGCAAAGTTGCAAAGCGTGCCAGTTGCGTGACTATGATTGCCGCTGCTTCGGCAACGTTTGTATTTTCGGGATATTTGCCGGAATTACTCTGGAATAAGCCAGAGCCCCCTGAGCAGCAGGTTGCGGAAGACATACTGCGCTTGATGGTCGAAAACTTGACCACGGTGACGCTGGAAACTTCGCCGGCAGCAAGAAAGGCAGAGCTGGCCCACATTGTAACGGCAGCATCTCTTGGCGACATCGCAACAGAGGTAGAACGTGGCCTCGCAATCCGAACGCCAGGTGGCAGTCTTGCTACGGTTACTGATATAAGAGACCTGAGTTTAGAGCGCGTTGACCCGACCCTCAAACCGGGTGGATTTAGCACTCTGGCCAAATGGACAGTGAAAGCCCAAGGCGGTCATTGGGGGCACGCCCATATGCGCGCCGTTACGTTTCGGGTGCTGGCCGAGGTGATACCTGAGTCAGGGCAATGGAAGCTGGATGGATTGACTGTAATCGAGGCTCGCGATCCAAATGCATAGGTGTTTAAGGCCAAAGTTTTTTGCTTTCGGAGCTCTGTTTGTCGGTGTGTTTTTGTTACTGACGCCGTCAGCCTCGGCCCATTTTCTGCTTAACCTCAACGTTCGAATTTCCCATGTCGAGCATTCCGAAGATGGTCTGCGTGTCTACATCCGTACGCCTATGCCTTATCTGGTTGCAGACAAGGTCGGTGATCAGAATGGTGATGCCTTGCCGAAAGCTGCACCATTCACGACTAATGCCATGAGCGACGATCAGTTGGTCCACTTTGTCGACTTGCAGGCTGTCATGAGCGAACCTAATGGGCTGGGGCAATTCGCTGAAGGTGGGTTGCATCTGTTGGTCGACAATCAGCGCTTAAGAGGAACTGTTAAGTCCGTTCGCTTGCATCGCGTTGGAAATGAGCCCGGATTTGCAACTTTGGCCGAGGCTCAACTGGCAGTAGACACCGAAACGGCCTTAGCGCCACCGCTTTATGTAGGTGACACGATTGTTGATCTTGTCCTGTATTATGACACTATCGGCCCGGTGCAATCGTACAGCATTGCTAGCGTGCTAGACCCCGGCTTGCCGGATCAGGACCAAACGGCCAACCTTATTCTCGACTACGCGTCAGACACACCTCAGATTTTCCGATCTCGGGGTCTGATGACTGAACCATTGGTGATTCAGAAGAAGGGGTATGGAGGATTCCTCAGCTTCGTCTGGGAAGGCATACGACATATCCTCGAAGGGTTGGATCATGTTTTGTTTGTTGTGTGTTTGGTCATTGGAGCGCAGACCCTCAGGGCGCTATTGCTGCGTGCAACCGGTTTTACCGTTGGGCATAGCGTAACGCTGTCGCTGGGGTTTTTCGGGTTTATACCATCGGGCGCGTGGTTTGTTCCTGCCGTAGAAACCGGGATCGCGCTATCTATCATTTTTGCTGCCGTCGCAGCGTTTATGAGTTTTAAGGACAGCGCGCGCTCTGAGGTCACGATGGTGCTTCTGACAACGCTGATTGGCCTCTTGCACGGGCTTGGGTTTAGCTTTGTGTTGCACAAGATTTTGCAGGTTGCATCCCCAAACATCTGGCAGAGCTTGCTTGCATTCAATCTTGGCGTCGAGCTTGGCCAGGTCGCCATTATTCTTGCGCTCTGGCCTGCCTTGATAATGTGTCGACGCGTGAACTCCAGTTTGTGGATGTCCCTACGAGTGGGCTTAGCCGGTGGATGCGCGGCTATCGCCTTCTTCTGGACCTTTCAGCGAGTTGCCGAGGTTTACTCCACGCTGGCTTAAGGTCATTGCGATGGCGCGTGCCGTGATGGCCGCCTGGGAGAAAAGCGCACATTCGGCTGTTCCGTAGCATAAGACAGATTGGGCTTATACCGGTCAGTCAGTGAATTCTGCTCAAAGTCTACTTTGCAGTCAAAGCAGCCGATAGATTCACACAGCACATTGCAGACTAGTCTCCGCTAAGATTTAGGCGACCTGCATTAAGCCAAGCCGTCACATAACTCGCATTTATTTGACGTGCGATCTGTCTGCAAATTGTCGAAACGGCTCCCAACATTTGTTGGGAGCCCCAATTTTTGAAAATGGATGGAGTTGGAAAGTCAGGCGTGACCACCACCGATCAAGCCGATACCCGAAGTCAGACCGAACCAAGCTTTAACCCGTAGACCGACCGCCTTGATGATACCCATGGCCTGAATCCCGTGGGCGACAAGTGTTCCTTCCATTTCGCCTTCAAAATTGGTGGTGTAGGATTGTACAATGCAACCGCTACCTGGAACCAAAAGTTCGCGGTGCTCTGGGTGCACCAGATCGAGATGCACAACGATCTGACCCCGTTTCGCCTTTTCACTGGGCTCAATCAGGCGACCGCTAGGCGCTAGCTGACCGGAAGAAATCTGCTCCTGAATACGTACGATCCTTGCAGGAAGAACGGTATTGCGCATCGAGATGTTGAAGTTGCTTTCGCACGCCACCTCTGCGGCCATTCCCTCGTACAGTTCGGTGCGAGAAACCTGCGAGAAACCAGCAACGATGCGTCCTTTCTCTGCATCTTTCCGATCCGGTACAATCAGCATTGCGGGGCTCATCGCTGCTTGCGCTGCGCGCGAACCGACATTCAGGGTGACTTGTTCAACAACGCCGTCGACAGTGCTGTGTGTCAAAGTCTTGGACAGCTCGACCTGGGCCTGCTTCAGCGACGCGCGTGCTGATGCAAGCTGGGCCGGAAAAACGGCAGTCGCCTGCACCTGAGCCACACCAAGTTGCGTTTCCGCAGCCTCAACCTCTGCTTCCCGAGTGCTCAAGGTAGCTTGGGCGCGTTCCAACTGGCTCACTTGAAATGCTGCAGAGCCCTTTGCTTGAAGTGCCTCGTGATCCATCAGCACCAGCTCAGCCTGTTCTCTGGCGGTAACTGCGGCATCCACCACGGCCTGAGCAGTTTGGACCTGCAATTCAGCTGCCAGTTTCGCGCTTTCTATCTCCTCAACTTTACTGGTTGCAAAATCTACTGCTGCTTGTTCCGACGCATTCTCGACTGCAAACAGCGGATCGCCCGGTTCTACACGATCACCGCCCTTTACGTAGATATCTGTTACTGTTCCACCGTTCTCGGCAACGACCGGAACAGTTCTGAATGGCACAAGACCAGTGTAAGATTTGGGGTAGTAGTAGAAAACTGCGAAGAACACGATCAGTGCCAGGACGAACCACATGAAAAGCGCTCGGTGAACGTTGTACAGAGTGACCGGTAGCCCGCGCCACTTCAGATAGATCACGCGCAGTACAAACGGAAAGGATGTGACGAGCAGTTCGATCATTTCACCAACTCCTCATTCGACGGGCGCCACCACAACATAAAGTCGCGGGCGATTGCGGTCAGGATTAGGGCGCCCGGCAGTAGATTGCTGAAGTGGCTGAGGGCCGGCATCAGCTCATACGCCAAAGCTACTGTAAGCATCGTCGGAATAGTTGTACGCAGCGGAGTGCCGATTGATTTGTGTTCGGTGTAACGTTCAAAGCGCGCATAGAGGTGAACGACCAGCAGGATCGCAAGGGCGAGAACGACCAAGCCGACCCATGCATAGGTGTCGGTTTGATTGGGCGCGACCCACCATCTGGGATCGCCACCAGCGGCAAAGGCCGGAGTTGAAATGACGCCAACTAAGGGCGCCATCAGGAACGCGGGTGGTTTCATGTTTCAGGTCCTTTTGTTGCGCAGCCAAGCTGCGCGTGTAGGTTTCAAGTGTCTTGAGAACGTCAATTCTCGGTTGGTTGTTGTGTGGTTTCTGAGGGCTGTTCCTGCGGGGCGTAGGGTGGATCCCAACGACGTCCGTTCGGTGTTTTCTCGCCAAGTGGCGCACTGTGTAGACCGTGGATATTTCCCCCGGACCACTCTTGCTTGGCGGAATTTTGGATTGCCTTCAGTACGCGGTAGTACCTTGCGAAGTAGATCATGGTCGTTTCCTTTCCGATGACCGGGACCTAACCGTCATCGCGCCTGCGATCCTGAGGGTTCTGGACATTTGTTATTGGCTTCTGGACAATTCCAGTAACTGCAGGGAGTTGCGTGCAAGTCAGGGGAGGACGTAAGAATGCCACGCATCAGCGCTTACAGACTGCAAAACGTTGGGCTGCGTTATTCGCAAGAACCCGGAGCGCGCATTCCGTTTCCTGAGGTCTTGGAGATGGCTGGGGTGCCCGTTGATATCGGCAGCAGCCCAGACGCCACCGTCGAGCTGCTTCATGAGGCGGGTACAGTCGAAACTGCGTGCCGGGTTCTGGAAGACAAAACCTTTGCAGCTCGCGTGGGGCTGTCGGCACAGGGTCCTGGTACCCTTCTGGCTTACATCGTGCGGGCGGCCGAAACGGTGGAAGACGCGCTGGCTTTGACGCAGCGCTTTTATGCAATGCAAGACCCCGACCTGCGCCTGGACGTCGTAGGAGCACCTGGTGAGCCAAGGATTACGCTGGAAAGCAATGTGATCCCAGCACATCAATACCCGCGCCACCGCGAAATGCTGATCTTCGGCCTTTATAAACGCGTCAAACAGATCACCTCGGGTGGGCTTGCCCCGATCTCGATTGAACTGGAAACGGACGATACCGAGCATTGCAAGAAGTTGGCCGAACTTGCTGGCTGTCCCGTCGAAGGGCTCAAAGCCGGATATGCCCTGGCCCTGCCCCCAAACGGCATGAGTTTTCGGATCCCGACTGCGGACCCCACGTTGTTGGGGCATTTGCGTCGGCACGGGGAAGAACAGCTGAAGGCTCAACCCGGTGCCGTCCGCAGTCTGTCCGACCGCATTATGGACATGCTCGGGGAGCGTCTTCCTGGGCCGATACCAAACGGCGACGATATAGCCGGAGAGCTTGGCTTGACGCGACGCACCATGACCCGGCACCTGTCTGCCGAGGGAACAAGCTTTAAGGCTCTTCTGGAAGGTGTGCTGTGCGACCTGTCCAAACGCATGCTGCGTAGCGGTGAAGGTGTTGCCCGCGTAGCCTTCATGCTTGGATTTGCGGATCAGGCCGCCTTTTCGGTGGCGTTCAAGCGCTGGACAGGTGAAACGCCTGCCAGATTCCGAAAAGCTGGCCGCTAGAGGGACTGGCGCCGGGGGTCGAAAGATGTCCAATATCCACAAAACCTTGTCCCGCTTCCAAAAGAAAGCGTGCCATAGGGTCACCTAGTTCACTGGCACACAGCAGCCGCAGTAGTTGCTAACCCAGAACAAGGATGAACCCTATGAAGACCTCGAAAAAACTCTTTATCGCTCCGATCTCAGGCGCGCTTCTGATCACCATGGCGGCCTCAGCTCAAGCTGATTACGTCACCGACAAAGCCATCAAAGGCGCAGTTGTCGGCGCCACCGTGGCCGGTATTGCCGGTGAAAGCATCGTAGGTGGCGCGGCAGCCGGTGCTGCGGTTGGCGCCGTTGGCGGCGCGATCCAGAAGGACAATTTCGAAGATGCGCGGGACGAAGCACAAGAGCGCCGTGACGATTTCAAAGAAGACCGCAGAGACTGGAAAGACTGAAGCTCGACCGCCAACGAAACAGAAATAGGAGAAACACAGCCGAACAGACCTGACTGGTCAGCATGCGCTGCTAGCATCCAGACGCAGTTTGACTGACCATCCCGCACAGAACTCGCACAGTTTCTGATAGGTTGCCATTCGGCTCGAGAAACGAGCCGGGTGGCAACTTTGTTTTGGACCCTCAAATGTCGCACGTTTGCGGAAGCAGCGGTTCCGAACTTCAGTCGCCAATCTCGCCCCCGGTTTTGTCCAAAACCCAAAAACAACCGTCCAGAACCCAAACGAACTGAAACCGGCACCAACCCAAGTCTGGCTCACCTGAATGACATCGACGAGTCGGCAGTCTAGGTACTTCTGTTCACTGCCGCACTTTGCAACCCAATGCCAAAGGACACGGCAATGAACCTGTTGACAAACTTCGACGCAGAGACCCTGGCACGCATCCAGTTTGCCTTTACTGTGTCGTTTCATATCATCTTCCCGGCCTTTTCCATTGGCTTGGCAAGCTTCTTGGCCTTTCTCAATGGCCTCTGGCTATGGCGCAAGGACAAGGTCTACCTCAACCTTTTCAACTACTGGAAAAAGATTTTCGCCGTAGGCTTTGCCATGGGTGTCGTCTCTGGCATCGTTATGTCCTACCAGTTCGGCACGAACTGGAGCGTATTCTCGGACACCGCAGGTCCCGTAATCGGACCCTTGATGGCCTACGAGGTCATGACGGCCTTCTTTCTCGAAGCTGGGTTCCTCGGCATCATGCTCTTTGGTCGTGAACGCGTCGGTCCCGGTTTACACATGATGGCCACGGCGATGGTCGCCCTCGGCACTCTGATTTCGGCTACGTGGATCTTGTCGGTCAATTCCTGGATGCAGACCCCGGCCGGGTTCGACATCAACGAACTGGGGCAGTTCATTCCCGTCGACTGGTGGTCGATTGTCTTCAATCCGTCTTTTCCCTACCGCCTGACACACATGGTTCTTGCCGCCTATCTCACCACTGCTTTTGTGGTAGCCGGGGTTGCGGCCTGGCACCTGCTACGCCGCAATCGCACGGCGGAGGTCACCCGAATGTTCTCGATGGCAATGTGGTTGGCCGTTCTGGTTACCCCTCTGCAGATCGTCGCGGGCGACCTTCATGGTTTGAACACGCTGGAGCATCAGCCGCAGAAAGTAATGGCGATGGAGGGTCACTTTGACAGCCATCCCGAAGGTGCGCCGCTGATCCTGTTCGGTATTCCAAACGAAGATGAAAAGCGCGTGGACTATGCCATCGAAATCCCGAGACTATCATCGCTGATCCTGAAACATGATCCCAAAGCGCCGCTTGACGGGCTGGACACTATTCCTGACGACGAAGAACCCCCGGTTGCGATCGTCTTTTATAGCTTTCGCGTCATGCTCGCTATTGGCTTTGCCATGCTGAGCGTTGGCTTGTGGTCGCTTGTTCAACGGGTTCGCGGCCGCCTCAACGAAGATCGTTGGTTGCACCAGACATCCGTTCTTTTGGCACCCAGTGGGTTTGTGGCGGTGCTGGCCGGTTGGGTCACCACCGAAGTGGGGCGCCAACCCTACACGGTGTATGGGCTGATGCGGACATCGGACTCACTCTCACAAGTGGATGCACCTACAGTTGCCGCATCTCTGATAGCCTTCATCGTCGTATATTTCGCGGTTTTCGGAGCAGGCACGTTCTACATGCTGCGCCTCATAGGAAAACCACCTGTCGAAGGTTTCCAGCAAAGTCACAAACCCATTGAAATCTCTACTTTGGCGGAGGCAGCGTAATGCTTGAACTTTCGACAATCTGGGCAGGTATCATCGCCTTTGCTGTTCTGACTTATGTGATCTTGGACGGGTTCGATCTTGGAATTGGAATCCTCTTCCCATTCGCGAAAACCGACAAAGATCGCGATGTCATGATGAACTCGGTCACGCCTGTATGGGACGGGAACGAGACCTGGCTGGTCATGGGCGGCGGAGGGTTGTTTGCTGTTTTCCCGATGGCTTATTCCGTGGTGATGCCCGCTATCTATTTGCCCGCTATCGTGATGCTTCTTGCGCTTGTCTTCCGCGGTGTTGCCTTCGAATACCGCTGGCGAACCGTGCGCGGGCGCTGGCTGTGGGATGTTGCGTTTCATGGGGGGTCAACCGTAGCCGCCCTCTGCCAAGGCATCGCGCTTGGCGCTCTGGTTCAGGGTATCCCTGTCGAGGATCGGCTGTACGCAGGTGGACAGTGGGATTGGCTGACGCCGTTCTCTGTCTTGACGGGTGTGGCCTTGGTGATCGGGTATGCCTTGCTGGGCGCGACCTGGCTCAATATGAAAACAACGGGCGGAATACAGCACCAGATGCGTTCCTATGCACGTCCACTGATGCTCATGACGCTCGGGTTGATTGGCCTCGTTAGTCTTTTGACCCCGTTCCAAGATCCAATCTACCTGATCAGATGGTTTTCGTGGCCAGGTATTGTTTTCGCTGTGTGTGTGCCGGCTGTTGTTGCTCTCATTGCTTGGATGCTTGATCGCAGCCTGAGGGAACAGCGAGACTATCAACCCTTCTTCTGCGCGATTGTCTTGTTCGTCGTCTGCTTCATTGGCATTGGGATCAGTTTCTATCCCTATATGCTACCTCCAAGCCTCTCGATTGCTGAAGCCGCCGCGCCGGACAGCAGTTTGGCCTTTGCTCTGGTCGGAGCCGTCGTTCTGTTGCCCATAATCCTGGCCTACACCGCCTACACGTATTGGGTTTTCCGCGGAAAGGTCGATCCAGAGGAGAGCTACCATTGAAACTGTTAAAGCAAGTTTTCTGGTTCAGCGCGATCTGGTTCGGCAGCGTCTTTTGCCTGGGGACTGTCGCTTACGTGATCAGGTTGCTCATCACCTGAAATGGCGAAGATACCAATGCGCGCGTCGGCATGTCCAACTCGCGCAAACATTAGTCCAAGAGCCGAAAGAAACCCCGTTCCAGCTTACCAGATTCCCAATAACACGCGGCTTGCTGGGTCGTCTCATATCTAACAATTCAAAGGGGCTATGATGCTCTCTCGTCCAAAATCAATGTCCTTGCAGTGGGATCAGATCGATCCGGCTCTGCCCGCTCCACCTAAGCAAAAGAAACGTGGCGCTAGCCGCTCGTCTGGCATGTTGCCAAAGTTGCTAACTGGTCTCCTTGCTGCAGGGCTTGCGACCTTCGTTCTGATGCCCTTCACCTCAGCCCTTACAGGAACTGTCACGAAAGACCTGTCCCCCATTGTGGACATGTTACTCGTCCTGCTCTCTGCGCTTGTCGTTTTTGCTTCCACAGCCGCAATAGTACTGAAAGGATCAACGCTTCGGGCCGTCTTCGGCCGAGGATTGACCTCTCTCGGCGCAGCGCTAATAATTTCGCCTGTGGGGCTATCGGTCCTGTTCACACTATACCTTCAAGAATGGATATCTATCGTAGCAGACACATCTATCGAACAGGCGGGAAGAACAGCGATATCCCTGTTTGGCGGAGTATTCGTTGCCAATGCCCTCGCAATGGGATTGGCGTCTGGATGTTTATCTCTTCTACTTGGGACTAGGCTAATGCAAAATCGTCCAAAACCACTCTTTTCACCTTAGGCGAGTGAACTTCCGCTTTGGGCTCGAAGCGGAAGATTAACGGGAGATTCCGAAAGTCTGCTTGGGAGCGGCGAGCGGACGATCCCGCCCGCCTAAAAGGTTAAAGATCGATGCGTTCGGCAATACTAAGCGCGTCTTCAAGCTCGACGCCAAGGTAACGCACCGTACTGTCCACTTTGCTGTGACCGAGCAGAAGTTGAACGGCACGTAGGTTTCCGGTCTTTCTGTATATCAATGCCGCTTTGGTGCGCCTAAGCGAATGCGTGCCGTAGCTGGTCGGATCGAGACCAATCGCTGACACCCATTCCCGGACAAGCCTAGCGTATTGCCGGGTCGAAAGATGCGGCAAAGCATGCATACGACTTGGAAACAGATACCGTTGTCCATGCATATATTGAGAAGAGACCCATTGCGACACGACTTCACGTGTATTCTCCGTCACTTCAAATTGCACTGGCTTCGCAGTTTTACGTTGAACAACGGATACCCGATCGCGAACAGAATTGCCGACGGCGAGATCGTTAACCCTCAGGCGGACGAGATCGCACCCGCGCAACTTGCTATCGATGGCAAGATTGAACAATGCCAGGTCTCTCAGCTTGTTTGCAAGTTCGAGCCGAGCGCGAATGGCCCAGACTTGCTTTGACTGCAATGGCCGCTTCTGTCCGACTAGTCTGCCTTTGTTCCAAGGCGGACGACGCGTTGTGACAACGGGAAGTAGAGATTTGGACATCTTAGATCTCCGTCCATTCCCTTCCGTCCCAAACATCGACACTGTGCCGACAGCTGCAGTCTAATTGCCGCTCGCGTGTCTTCAGCACAGGAAATTCTCAGGTTTCAGGAACTGCCACCGCTGACCTTCTTACCCATCACATCCGCTGCCTGCCGCAACGGGTCATCTGCGAGATGCGCGTAGCGTTGCGTGGTAGACGGGTTCGTGTGTCCAAGCAATCGACCAACTATAGGCAGACTCAGACCGCTGGAAACGAGATGCGACGCATGCGTATGCCGATTGTCGTGGATACGGTAGTCTTGAAGGCCTGCTGATGTAGTGACCGAGCTCCAAAATTTCTTCAGATCTTTGTACGGTTGGTCCGGAGAGCGTCCCGGAAACAACCAACGACTTTCAGGAGATGCCCCTGCTTTCATTGCCGCAAGCAAATCACAGGTTGCTGACGAAATCGGCAGGTGCTCTCGTCGCTTTTGCTTTGTGTGGTGCGACGGCTTTGTCCAGACCGCGCGGTCCAAATCGAAGTCTTCCCATTTTGCCTTCAGCACTTCGCCGATCCGTGCGCCTGTCAGGAGCTGCAGGCGAATAGCGTTCGCTGCAACCTGATTTGGATGCTCTGACAGAGCCACCAAAAGTCTTTGCAGCTCACCGTCTGACAACCAGCGGTCCCGCTTTTCCTCGGGGAACTTTTCTATGCCGCGCGCCGGATTGTCAGAACGCTGACCCCAGCGCACAGACAGTTCAAACATTTTCGACATAAGCGCCAGAGTGCGATTGGCTTGATAGGGCGTATCACGCATTTGATTGTGAAGCTTCTGAACATGCTGATGCGTCACTTCAATGACTTTAAGATCCCCAAGCTTGGGGAGAATGTATCTGTCCAGCATTGACCGATCATTCCGAACGCTACCGGGACGTTTCTTCGGTTCCGCATGTTCGGTCATGTATTGCGTGGCAAGTGAGTTCACCGTTGGTGAATGCCTTAGGCTTTGAGCATCGGCGACAGGATCTGCGCCACGTACCACGTCAGCAAGAAGCGCGCGTGCTATTTCGCGGGCGGTGCCCAAAGACAAGGTCGGCCCATATCGCCCAAGTGTCTTGCGTTTCGACCGACCGGTTTGTTTGTTGCGATATTGAACTAAGAAGCTTTTGACGCCGGTCGTTTTCACGCGAAGTCCAAAACCCGGCAGACCGTCGTCCCAATATATCGTGTCCCGGTTTGTAGCTGAAAGGCGATCGACACTTGATTTTGTTAATCTGACGTTGGGCATATTGGTCTCGAACGGCTTGGGTAAGCACAAGGTAAGCAAAGTGCGGAGAATTGGGAAGGGTCTTATAGAAACCTATGCACGTTAAAACTTTTGTTATTTAAGAGAATATACTGTTCAATCGAATTGGCTATAATGCTATCGAAAATGGGATAATAAGACTTTTAATCAGTGGGTCGCAGGTTCGAATCCTGCTCGGCTCACCACTTTTTCAAAATCAGGCCTGCACGCAGATGGCTGAGGTGAAGTTGAAACCCGGTCGCTCCGCGTCGTGAAAGCCAGCTTCCGAAAGTTCACGCCTTTGGTCTTGATCAAGCCCTGTTTCCCAAACTCCGAACTCGTAGTGCCCAGCTTTCCTTTCGATTTGAACGGCATCCGAGCCATATAATCCGCCTCGAATTTGAATGCTGTGTGATACCTATCTTCTTCGATTGACCCTAAGTTTTTGTCATTATCCGGCGGGGGTGTGCCAGCACCTCTCTCAGAATTCAGCCATGATGACATCAGTTCAATTGGCATTTTCCCTCAGTAATGGCTCTCTGAATTTGTAAGAGTCCGCGTCAGACGGCTGTCACTGCGGGAATTCACATCTAAACATCTGAAGTTCATAGTTACTGTGACAGTGCGCTTCTGAAATTTTTCAAGATCGCCAATTATTCGTAAATTTGTTTACAAAATTTTGTTTCAAATCCAGTTATTTATTGTGAAATTTTCCACCCGCTTTCCATTATTGAAATGCACATAAGTGCGCTTTCGTCTGCTGGAAGAGGAGCCAGACGGCGAAAGAAAGGGAAATGGGAGGAATTAATGACCAACAAATCTGTCACACGCCGCGGCGTGCTGAAGTCTGGTGCCGTTGCAGGTACCGGTCTGGCCCTGCCTACGATCTTCACGGCTTCGTCGGCTGCTGCTTTTACCAACGAACCGACGGGGTCATCCGTCACTTTGGGCTTCAATGTCCCACAAACCGGGCCTTATGCCGAGGAAGGCAATGACGAACTGCTGGCGCAACAGCTTGCGGTCGAGCATCTGAACGGTGAGGGTGATGGCGGCTGCCTGAACACCTTTACGTCCAAGGCACTGAAAGGGAACGGCATCCTGGGCAAGAAGGTCGAGTTCGTCACCGGCGACACGCAGACCAAGTCAGACGCCGCACGCGCATCGGCAAAGTCGATGATCGAAAAAGACGGCGCGATCATGATTAACGGTGGTTCGTCCTCGGGCGTGGCCGTTGCCGTTCAGGGTCTGTGCCAGGAGGCAGGCGTGATTTTCATGGCGGGTCTGACCCACGCCAACGACACGACAGGCAAGGACAAGAAAGCCAACGGTTTCCGCCATTTCTTCAACGCATACATGTCGGGCGCAGCACTTGCACCCGTGCTGGCAGCGGAAATGGGCAAGGAACGCCGCGCCTACCACCTGACGGCCGACTACAACTGGGGCTGGACCCAGGAAGAGTCGATCGTCGCATCGACCGAAGCCTTGGGATGGGAAACGGTCAACACGGTCAAGACACCACTCGCGTCAACGGACTTCTCGTCCTACATCACGCCGGTTCTGAACTCGGGCGCAGACGTTCTGGTCCTGAACCACTACGGCGGCAACATGGTGAACTCGCTCACCAATGCGATCCAGTTCGGCTTGCTGGACAAGGTGGCCAACGGCAAGGACTTCAAGATCGTCGTGCCGCTGTACTCGGAACTGATGGCCGCCGGTGCGGGCGAGAACATCAAAGGCGTGCTGGGTTCGATGAACTGGAACTGGCAGCTGCAGGATGAAGGCACCAAGGCCTTCGTGAAGTCCTTTGGCGAAAAGTACGGCAAACCTCCGTCCAACTCGGCACAGACCTGCTATGCGCAGGTTCTTCTCTATGCGGATGCCTGCGAGCGTGCGGGTACTTTCAATCCGTGCGGTGTTGTTGAAGCTCTGGAAGACTTCGAGTTCGATGGTCTGGGCAACGGTCCAACCTGGTATCGCGGTGCAGACCACCAGTGCTTCAAGGACGTGCTGGTCGTTCGCGGCAACGAGAACCCGACCAACGCTTACGACACGCTGGAAATCGTCGAGATCACGCCGCGTGCGCAGGTCGAGTACGATCCGGAGCATCCGATGTTCGCCGGTGGCGCACTCGGAGAATGCAACCCGGGCGCGTAAGCCCCTGTGTTTGAGTCTGGCCGCCCCATCGGCGGCCAGACATTCGCGGCAGGGCTGATCCTGTCGCACCACACTCCACACTGACCAAGCCTGAGGTGGGCCAATGGACGCCATCCTACTGCAAATCCTGAACGGTCTGGACAAAGGCTCGGCCTATGCACTGATTGCCTTGGGACTGACCCTTATTTTCGGAACGCTGGGCGTTGTGAACTTTGCCCACGGGGCATTGTTCATGATCGGGGCGTTCTGTGCCGTAACCTTGCAAAAGCTCATGAACCTGAGCTTCGTGACCATCGACGAAACCCAAACCGACTTTCTGGGCAACCCGCTGAAGGTCGAAACACCCTATGTCGAGGCCTGGTTCGGTCCCGAGTTCGGCGCGACGATCATCGACTGGTCTGTTCCGCTGGCCATCCTGTTCGCGATCCCGATCATGCTGTTCGTCGGCTATGTGATGGAGCGCGGGCTGATCAAGCATTTCTACAAGCGCCCCCACGCGGACCAGATCCTTGTCACCTTTGGTTTGGCGATCGTGTTGCAGGAAATCGTGAAGTATTTCTTCGGCGCCAACCCGATCCAGACGCCGCCGCCCGACGCACTCAGCGGCTCTGTCGACCTTGGCACAATGATCGGCTTCGATCCCAACGCGATCATCTATCCGATCTGGCGCCTGGTTTACTTCGGATTTGCCGTCGCCATCATCGGTGCCGTCTTCTCATTCCTGCAGTTCACGACCTTTGGCATGGTTGTCCGCGCCGGAATGGCCGACCGCGAGACGGTGGGCTTGCTGGGTATCAATATCGACCGCCGCTTTACCATCATGTTCGGCATCGCGGCCGCTGTGGCTGGCTTGGCCGGTGTAATGTACGGGCCGCTCAACCCGCCAAATTATCACATGGGGATGGACTTTCTGGTCCTCAGCTTTGTTGTGGTTGTTGTCGGCGGCATGGGTTCGCTGCCCGGAGCGGTGCTGGCTGGCTTCCTGCTGGGCGTTCTTGAAAGCTTTGCCTCAACGACCTGGGCCACCACAACAATCCCCGGAATCAACCAAATCATCATCTACCTTATTGCCATTATCGTGCTGCTGACACGCCCGCGCGGGTTGATGGGACGCAAAGGCGTGATGGAGGAATAATCGATGTTGGGACTGAACAAGAAAGACACCAGCCTTCTGATCATCGTCGGCCTTCTTACCCTGCTGGCCCCCTTCATCCTGAACCCGTTCCCGGAAGGCAGCGCCATGGCGCAGTTCAACGCGGGCTATCCGGACCTGATGCAGCGCTTTGTTATCTTTGGCATCTTTGCCATCGGGTTCAACATCCTGTTCGGTCTGACCGGATACCTGTCCTTCGGTCACGCGGCCTTTTTGGGCGTGGGGTCGTATTCGGCCGTGTGGATGTTCAAGCTGCTGAGTTACAACATCATCCCGGCCATAGCGCTCAGCGTAGTGGTGGCAGGGCTATTCTCGCTGCTGATCGGCTTTGTCAGCTTGCGCCGGTCCGGCATCTATTTCTCGATCCTGACGCTGGCCTTTGCACAGATGAGTTTTGCGCTGGCCTATTCGGTGCTGTCGAACCCCAAGTTCAACCTGACAAACGGGGAAACCGGTCTGCAGGTCTATGCCGACGATCCCCAAATTCTGCAGGGGGCCAACGCGCCGGATCTGCCACACTTGTTCGGCCTGCCGATGCGCGCGACCTACACGATGGATGTCGGCGCGTGGAGCTTTGACTTCAACGCGGGCTATTACCTGTGTGCAGTAATCATGATGGTTGTGTTTTATCTTTCGATCCGTATTTTCCGCTCGCCTTTCGGAATGATGCTGCGCGCGGTGAAATCGAACCAGCAACGGATGAACTATACCGGCCTGAACTCCAAACCTTACACCCTGGCGGCCTTTGTCATCTCGGGCATGTACGCTGGCCTGGCCGGTGGTCTGATGGCGGCAATGGATCCGCTGGCAGGGGCCGAGCGGATGCAGTGGACCGCCTCGGGCGAGGTTGTTCTGATGACCATTCTTGGCGGCACCGGCACCTTGATCGGTCCGGTTCTGGGCGCTGGATTCATCAAGTATTTCGAGAACATCTTCTCGAAGATCAACGACAACGTCCTGCACAGCTGGTTCGCCTTCCTTCCCGACGGGCTGGAGGACGCGGTGGTGTTCCTGATCCATCCGTTCATCGGCAAAGGCTGGCACCTTACGTTGGGCATCCTGTTCATGCTGGTGGTGATCTACCTGCCGGGTGGCCTTGTTGAAGGTGGTCAACGATTGCTGAACCGCTTGAAGCGCAAGAAATCGGGTACCGACGATGCGCCGTCGGGCAAAACGGAACCGGCGGAGTAAGGGGCGGACCATGGCAATACTAAGAGTCAAAGATGTCAGCAAACGCTTCGGTGGCCTCAAGGCGCTGACGGATGTGAACCTCAATGTCGAGGAGAACACGGTTCACGCAATCATCGGACCCAACGGGGCGGGCAAGTCGACCCTGCTGAACTGTCTGGTGGGCAAACTGATGCCGGACACTGGTTCGGTGCTGTTCGACAATAACTCGGTGCTGGGGCTTGAACCCTTCCAGATCAACCAGATGGGCATCAGCCGCGTGTTTCAGACGCCGGAGATTTTCGGCGAACTGACGGTGATGGAAAACATGCTGATCCCGATCTTTGCAATGCGGGACGGCGCGTTCCGGATGCACGCCTATGAGACCATTGCCAACGAAAAGGCCATAGTCGAACAGGCCGAGGCGATGCTGGAAGAGATGAACATGGCCGACAAGCGCGAGATGCACGCTGCCGCACTGTCGCGTGGCGACAAACGGCGGTTGGAGATCGGCATGTGCCTCAGCCAGAATCCCCGACTGTTGCTCCTGGACGAACCGACGGCGGGCATGGCGCGGGCCGATACCAACAACACGATTGATCTGCTGAAGCAAATCAAGGACGAGCGCGACATCACCATCGCCATCATCGAACACGACATGCACGTGGTTTTCAGCCTGGCCGAGCGCATCACAGTGCTGGCGCAGGGCACGCCCCTTGTTGAAGACACTCCGGAAAATATCCGCGGAAACCCCAAGGTCCGCGAAGCCTATCTCGGCGAAGCTGCGTAAGGAAAAGCTATGAACGAGAAACCTGACTTCTCAAAAAACGCCAATTTGGCCAGCACTGCGCCTGCATTTCTCTCGGTGTGGGACATGCACTCCTACTACGGAGAAAGCTATATCGTGCAGGGCGTCAGCTTCAACGTGCACGAAGGCGAAATTCTTGCCCTTCTCGGGCGCAACGGTGCAGGAAAGACTTCGACACTCCGTTCCATTGCCAGAGTGGGCGAGCCGGAAGTGCGGCATGGCGAAATCTGGCTGGACCATCAACCGCTCCACAAAATGACAAGTTACCAAGCGGCGGCGGCTGGCCTTGGTCTGGTGCCTGAAGACAGAAGAATCATCCCAGGCCTGACTGTCGAGGAAAACCTGCAGCTTGCGCAGATTGCGCCGCCAATCGGCTGGTCACTGGACCGGCTTTACGAGTTGTTCCCACGACTGGGCGAGCGCCGGAAACAAGAGGGAATAACCTTGTCGGGCGGTGAACAGCAAATGTTGTCAATCGCCAGAGCCTTGGCCAGAGACATCAAGGTCCTGCTTCTGGATGAACCTTATGAAGGTTTGGCCCCGGTCATCGTCGACGAAATCGAAAAAACGCTGATCCACGTCAAGCAGCAGGGAATGACTACGATCATTGTCGAGCAGAACGCAGTTCGTGCTTTGGAATTGGCGGACCGGGCCATTATCCTGGATACGGGAACCATCGTATTCGACGGCACCGCCAAAGAGGTGCTTGAAGACACCAATCTTCGTGAAGAGTATCTGGCGATCTAAATTTGCCTCGAGCTTGAAGGCAGGCGCAATTTTCGGACTACGAGCGGGATTTCTCGAAAGCTCTCGATCCCGGGTCCGGACTGTTCTAGTTTCCTCGGCAGACTGGTATCAACGCGACAACAGCGATGGCTGAAAGACAGGCTGTCGGGGACGTGTCATTGTTTGTTCGTGCGCAAACCTGATCAGTTCAGGCGAAACTGAAACCTGGTTCTCGTGACGAAATCAGGGTCTGCTTTGAGCTGATTCTGAGCACGATTTTGGTACGCGGACCGTCTGTTATGCGGGCGCAGCTGCATATTTTGCGCACGCGCCTTGCTCAGCCAAGATCAACGCATTGACAGTTTTGAATAAGTTTTTTTCACTTGTTGAGCCCGCATCCTGGGTTTTTTGCAGAGCTACGGAAGGAAATTTTCAATGACAAGATTCAGCATATTTACTTTGCTGGGCGCAACGACTTTGGCGCTTTCTGCGTGTGACGAGACCAGTGGCACAAGCGGGTCCACCGAAGTCACTCCTGCGCAACAAGCCTGTTTGCGCGACGTGGCCGCCGCAACCAACAACACGCAAGTTGTTGTGCTTTCGTCCGAGTTCAGCGAGGCCGGAACCCTGGTAAAAGTTGGCGTGGGTCCGGATCAGGCACCATGGAATTGTATCGCTTACAGCGATGGTGCAACGGCGGGTATTGAATCGCTCAGCGACGAAGGCGCGCTTTGAACGTTTGCGTGACTGTCGCAACTTCGAGGCTCGGTCTAGCCGCATGAGACCGTGCTCTTGGCTTTCCAACCCCGGAAAGACGAAGCGAGCGCTTTTGCGGCCTCGCAGGTGCGACACGCTTCGCCGCGTGAACGCGTCGGGACAACCTGTCCGCCAAACAGAAGGGAATTGTGATGTTTAAGAAGTTCTTTTGGGCGCTTGCATTTTTCCCAATGCCCGCGTTTTCCGACATCTCTGATGAGGCGAACGCTTGCATCGATGAGTTGATATCCCGCTTTGGCAATGTGGGCGGTGAGGTCCTTGGCCAGGAATTCAGCGAAGCCGCCATCATGGTCCGGCTTCGCGATGGCAACGGTGTCGAGTATGAGTGCATCGTTTGGTCCGGACCCGAAGTCGCCGACTTGCGACGCGTGGGTGAAGACACTGACACTGCCAATGATGGAGGCGGCGCATTGAATGGTGCCTCTGACACTGCGCCGACAGTTTCAGGGGATCAGGTCGTCAAGTTTGATGCCGGCACAAGTGGCACGACCCTAAGCGCCACACTTCAGGCCGGCACGTCCGTGCGTTACATCCTGGGGGCAAACGACGGGCAATTTTTGAACGTGGATGTCGGATCACATGATGGCGCTCTGGACTACAGGATCTTCAATCCCGACGGCACTTTTCTGTTGGACTTGATTCCTTCGGAGACGCCGTATCAGGGTCAGCTATGGCAGTCGGGCGAACATATCATTGAAGTTGTGAACGCGGGCGCACAACCGGTTGCCTTTGACATCGGGATCGGCATCAACTGACGCCGGAACGACTTGAGCAATTTGGCGCACTATCAAAGTGCGCTCCCCCCAAGAATAATGATGAAACCGCCTGTTCTTGCCTAAGTCGGGGCGGAATGTGACTATCCCCAGAATGCCTTCTGCACCTCGGCCCGCCGATCCCCGGTTGGAGTTCGAACCTCAAGCACCGTCCCGGCGTCCCAGTGGCTGGCATCGACCATGCCAATTGCGACATTTGTTTCGAAATCAGGCGACCAGGCGGCGGACGTGACCTGCCCAACCCGCTTTCCGTCTTTGTACAGCGGCCAGGCCGACCGGGCCGGCGGCACCGGATCACCGGGGATGGAAATCGCGCGAATTTGCCGCGCCGGACCTGCGGTGGCCTCGCGCGATAGCGCGTCCCTGCCGATATGGTCGCTACCCTCTGACGGATTGCAGAATTTGCCCAATCCGCATTCCAATGGCGAGTTCTCCATTGTCATGTCGTTGCCATAGCTCAGCAGGCCGCCTTCGATCCGTTCGATCAGGTTCGGACAGCCGGGGCGCACATTCAGATCTTCGCCCGCCTCGAACAAGGCGTTCCACAGAGGCATCCCATAGGCACCATTTTCAACATAGATCTCGTAACCGCCTTGTTTGGAATACCCTGACCGCGCCACCACAAAGGACGTGTCCTGAAAGGCCAGCCGCTTGTAGCGGAAAAAGCGGATGTCACGCACCTCGTCTCCAAAGATCCGCGCCATAAGGTCATCCGACTTTGGCCCCTGAACGGCCAGGGGTGAGACGTCAGGCTCAAACACCTGCACGTCCATGCCCGCACCCACAGCCAGCCCCTTGACCCACAAAAGCAGGTCGCTGTCCGCAATGGAAATCCACCAGCGATCATCGCTATGCTTGATCGCCACCGGGTCGTTCAACATGCCGCCGTTCTCATCAACGATCGGCACGTAATAGCACTGGTCTTCCTGCATCTTCTCCAGGTTGCGGGGGGTCAGCCGACGCATCAGCCGGCCAGCATCCGGACCGTTCAGCTCGATCTGCCGCTCACAGGACACATCCCAGACTTGCACATGAGATTTCAGGTGCCGGTAGTCGGCCTCGACGCTCTCAAACACCGTGGGCAACAGCATCCGGTTATAGACGGTGTAGGCGGTGACGCCCTTGTCTTCGACCCCTTCGGAAAAGGGCGTCTGGCGCAGGCGGCGGGATTGGGACAGCAGACGCATATCAAAGGTCCATTGATTTGATGCGATCCCGAAGCTGGAACTTCTGGATCTTTCCGGTGGAGGTTTTGGGAAGGGTTTCGAATACAACAGCCTTGGGGGCCTTGAACCCGGCAAGGTGATCTCGGCAGAACGCAATGATCTCGTCAGATGTTGCCCTGGCGCCTTCACGCAGTTCGACAAACGCGCAGGGGACTTCGCCCCATTTCTCGTGCGGCATTGCTACCACGGCCGCAGCCTGCACGGCGTCATGACGATAAAGCACCGCTTCGACCTCGACGGATGAGATGTTTTCTCCGCCCGAGATGATCACGTCCTTCAGGCGGTCGCGGATCTGTATATAGCCGTTTTCGTGTACGACCGCACCATCACCAGACCAGAACCATCCGTCTTCGAAGGCTTTGGCGGTGGCCTCGGCATCCTTGTAATACCCCGCCATGACCGTGTTGCCCCGGATAGCAATCTCGCCCTGCGTGGACCCATCGCGCGTGACCGGCGTGCCGCTGGTGCGGTCGATAACCGAGACGTCTTCGACCATAGGAAAGGCAATGCCCTGCTGCGCCTGTAAATCGGCCTGTTCTGCGGGGCTAAGATCGTCCCACTCATCCTGCCAGAGACACTGTGAAATATGTCCGTAGGTTTCGGTCAGGCCATAGACCTGCATGACGTCAAATCCCATGGATCGCGTCTTTTCCAGCACCGACGGTGGCGGCGGCGCTCCGGCCGTCAATACGCGGATCGCGGGATCAAAGGGGGCCGCACCGCTTTCGGCTTCGGCCAGCATCTGCAACACAATGGGCGCCGCACCAAAATGGGTCACACCATGGGTGCGGATCGCATCCAGAATACGGTCTGCTGCCGGAACGCGTGTGAATACAACCGTCGCCCCAAGCATGGCCATCAACCAGGGGTGCCCCCAACCGTTGCAGTGGAACATCGGCACCACCGACAGATAGACCGGATAGGGCGGCATCTGCCACGCTGTCCCGGTGCCAAGCGCCATCAGATAAGCTCCGCGGTGGTGATAGACGACGCCCTTGGGGCGCCCGGACGTGCCTGAGGTGTAGTTCAGCGCGATCGCATCCCACTCATCTTCGGGCAGGTCCATCGGCAAAGGGGCGGCGTTGGTCAGCGCCTCATAGGTCTGGCCACCAAGGCTTTGGCCTGCTGCAGCGGGATCGACGATCTCGACCACCGGCAAGGTCCGACCAAGCAGATCAAACGCTTGGGACAGAAGCGGCACAAGCTCCCGGTCCACGATCGCCAGTTTCGTGTCCGCGTGATCCAGGATGTAGGCGATGGTTTCCGGCTCCAACCGTGTATTCAGAGTGTTGAGCACTCCGCCTGTCAGCGGTACGGCAAAGTGCAACTCGAACAACTCTGGGATGTTCGGGCTGAGCACCGAAACCGTATCACCTTTCTGCACACCAAGTGCCGCCAACCCACCGGCCACCGCGCGAACGCGGGTGGTGGTCTCAGCCCAACTTCGCCGGATGTCGCCATAGATTACCGCCGTGCGGGCTCCATGCAGGTTTTCGGCGCGGTGCAGAAAAGACAACGGCGACAGAGGCACATGGTTGGCCCGTGTCTTCTGAAGAGCTTCGAAATGGTGACGCATCCCGGTACCGCCTTTATCAGCTGTTAGGCCGCACCCGAGCGGCGGTCTTGTTGGCGAAGGCTTCCAGCCGTTCGCGGGCGGCGGGCTGGGTATTGACCACTCCGCCCACCACAGCTTCTGCATACGCCGCGTCCATGCCGGACATGTTGTTCAGGTGGCTGATTGCCGAGCAGATTGCAAAATTGGTCAAAGGCAGGTTCTGCGCAATTTGTCCCGCCAGCTCCATCGCCTTGGCCATGCTGCCGCCTTCTTCGGTTATGTATTGCGCCAACCCCAGATCGACGGCCTCTTGCCCCTGATAGACACGGCCGGTCAGGATCATGTCGATCATGCGGTATTTGCCGATCATATCCGAAACCCTGATGGTTGCTCCGCCCCCAGTAAAAATCCCGCGCTGGCCTTCAGGCAAGGCAAAATAGGTGCCGGGGTCGATCACACGGATATGCGCCGCGCTGGCCAGTTCCAGTCCTCCGCCCACTACCGCGCCCTTCAGCGCGGCGATGATCGGCACACCACCATATTCCATCTTGTTGAACGCTTCATGCCAGCGCAGACAGACATGCATGAAGTCATCCGGGCTGCGGTCGGCCTTCCAATGCTCGACCAGATCAAGGCCCGCGCAGAAGTGGTTTCCTTCGCCGGCCAGAACCACAGCTCTGACACCGGCCATACGCGCGCCGCTGAAAAAGCGGATCAGTTCCTCGATCGTGGCCACATCCAGTGCGTTGCGCTTAGAGGGACGGTTCAGGGTCACGACGTACAGACCGTTCTCACGCTCGGAAATCGCAAGGTTCTCATATGTGTCGGGGTTCACGACGTCATTCATGGGTCAGATCCTATCCAAGCGTTATTCGGGGAAAACCGCGTCAAGCAGACTGCGCGAGCCATGCAGGATGCGGGCGTGTTCGGTGGCACATTCAGGCAGAATGTGCTGAGCAAAGAACAGGGCTGTGGCGATTTTCTGGGTCATGAATTGTGTATCCTGCCCGGCGTCCAGCGCGCTTTGCGCAGCCACGGCACCTTTTGCCAGTTTCCACCCCGCCGCCAGTGTCCCGGCCAGCATAAGGAACGGGACAGAGCCTGCAAAGGCCGCGTCGATGTCCTTTCGGCTGTTTTCCAGCAACCAATCCAGCGCGGCCTCAAATGCGCCGCGCGCCTGAGCAAGACTTGCGCCAATTGCCTGCGCGCTGGCATCTCCTTTTGCCAGTTGCGCTTCAGTCTCGGCTATTCGGGCGGCGAACCGGCGGGCGGTTTCTCCTCCGTCGCGCATCACCTTGCGGCCCAGAAGATCGTTGGCCTGAATGGCTGTGGTGCCTTCGTAAATCGGCAGAATGCGGGCGTCGCGGTAGTGCTGCGCGGCTCCTGTTTCTTCGATAAAGCCCATGCCGCCGTGGATTTGCACGCCAAGCGAGGCGACCTCGACCGCGCGTTCCGAGCAGAAGCCTTTGACCAGCGGGACCATGAATTCGGCCAGCGCAGCGATTGCCGGATCGTCCTGAAGATGCGCGATGTCCAGCAGGCCTGCCGTTGCGGCCGCCATAGCCCGGCCACCTTCGGTCAGGCCGCGCATCCGCATGAGCATACGGCGTACGTCCGGGTGTTCGATGATGGCGACCGCGTCTTTGGCCTGACCATTCACGGGACGGCTCTGCACCCGGTCGCGCGCATAAGCCAGAGCGCGTTGGTAAGCCCGTTCAGAGGTCGCGATGCCCTGAACCCCAACAGAAAACCGAGCGGCGTTCATCATGATGAACATATATTCCAGTCCGCGGTTTTCCTCGCCGATCAGGAAACCGGTGGCGTCTTTGTATTCCAGAACCGCCGTCGGGCTGGCCCGAACGCCCAGTTTGTGTTCGATGCTTACGCAATTGACCGTGTTCTCGACGCTTGGCGTGCCATCCGGCCCCACCAGTTTTTGCGGAACGATGAACAGGCTCAGCCCCTTCGGCCCGGCAGGCGCGTCAGGTGTGCGGGCCAGCACCAGATGAATGATGTTCTCAGTCAGATCGTGCGCGCCATATGTGATGAAGATCTTGGTGCCAGAGACGCCGTAGCTGCCATCCCCACGCTGCGCCGCCCTGGTCGCCACGCGGCCCAGATCACTGCCTGCCTGCGGTTCGGTCAGGTTCATCGTGCCGGACCAGCGCCCTGCGATCAGCGGCTCCAGATACGTGGCTTTCTGTTCGTCCGAACCGGTCAGCAGCAACGCCTCAATCGCACCGTCGGTCAGCAGCGGGCAAAGACCAAAGCTCATATCAGCGGCATTCAGCATTTCAACGGCAGCCGCGCCGACGGCACGCGGCAATCCCATCCCGCCATATTCCACCGGATGGGTCAGCGCCTGCCACCCCATTTCGACGAACTGCGCGTAAGCTTGCGCATCACCTTCGGGCATCGTCACGCGGCCACTGTCGAACTGCGCGCCCAGCGTGTCCCCGATATGTGACAATGGCGCGATCTGTTCGCTGCAGAACCGGGCATATCCCTCGAGAGCGGCACCAATATCCGTCAGGTCGTATTCCGAATACACTTCCACCCGGGACACCTTTTCCCAGTGGGACAAGTGTTCGATGCAAAACATCAAATCCTGTACGGGCGGCTGATAGGACATGCCAGGCTCCCCTGCGGCGACTATGGTTTCGCGTCATCTACCCGCCCAATGGTTTGCCGATAAGCTCATTTCTTGACAAAATGGTATCCGATTACGCCAACCTGAGGTTCAGATGACCAGCCATGACCCCATATCTCTGACGACTGTATCGGCGGGATTTATCCAGGATTGGCTGGATGCGCTGAAGTCCCGTTGCACCCCGGCTGAGATGACATCGCTGTTAGAGCGTTCGGGCCTGCAGGCCAACCAGATGGCACCTTCTCAACGCGTCACACTGAATGAAATCGCCCGGCTTTATCAGCTTGCCGCGCCCGAAACCGGGGACGAAATGATGGGCCTCTGGAGCCGTCCGATCCGGCCCCGCGCCCTGCAGCATCTGGTGACTGTACAGCGCGAAGCGAGCAGCCTGGCCTCGGCACTTTATCGTTTCTCGACATTTTGGAACCTGCTTCTGGATGACTTCCACCTGGACTTGCACAGCAAATCCGACGCGGTGGAACTGGCGTTGGTCCCATATTCGGACGACACCCGCCCGCAGCGTTTCGGCCACATGCTGATCCTGAAACTGGCGCATGGGCTTTTGTCCTGGCTTGGCGGGACGGAAACACCGGTAAAAGCCGTTCGCTTTGCCTTTGCCCGCCCGGAATTTGCCGCCGACTACGCCGTCGTCTTCCCATGCGCGGTCGAGTTTGACGCTCGGCAGACAAGTATCCTTTTCGACCCGCGTCTGTTCACCCGCCCGATAACCCGCAGTTCGGCTGAGGCATCCGTGTTCCTTGAACGTGCGCCGCTGGACTGGATCTTTACCGGTTCGCGCGCGCATACAAACAGCCTTCGCGTCCGCGCGTTTCTCTACGGCGCAACATGGCAAACCTGCCAGCTAACTGATGCAGCGCGTGCCCTGAAAATGACGCCGCGGACCTTGAACAGGCGTTTGAAAGAAGAAGGGACTTCTTTTCAGGACATCAAGGATGCACTGCGCCGCGACATTGCCATCCGCGCGCTTCAGCAAAGTACGCTCAGTATTGAACAGATCGCCTTTGACACCGGGTTTTCGGCTCCGGCGAATTTTCACCGCGCCTTTCGAAAGTGGACCAGCCGGACCCCCGGGTCATACCGCTTGCACGCGCAGGCTTCCTGACGACGGCGCTCTGTCGCGGACATTCGCATAGCTCGTGCGAACAGGTCATTCACTTGGGCTGACAATCCGCCCGTTTCGCAGTTCCAACGTGTCTGGTGCCAATGCCGCGCGAAACGATGGTGCGTGGCTTACCAGCAGTATAGCCTGCGGCAGACTTCGCAGAATTTCCAGAAGTCGCGCTTCATTTTTGGCGTCAAGCGCATTGGTAGGCTCATCCAAAAGCAGCGCCTCCGGCTCCATCGCCAAAACGGTTGCAAGGGTCACAAGCCGCTTCTCTCCACCAGAGAGCTTGTGCGTAATGCGATCACGCAGACTTAACAGATCCAGATCGGAAAGCACCCTGTCGACGATGGCCAGCGCCTCGGGCTTGCTGCGCCCGAGGTTGAGAGGACCAAATGCGATGTCTTCCGCCACTGTCGGACAAAACAGCTGATCATCAGGATCCTGAAAAACCAGCCCGACCTGGCGGCGGACTTCGTGAAAATCCGCCTCGACGCGCCTTTCCTTTCCCAGGACGGTCACGCGCCCGGCGCTTGGTGTTTGCAGGCCAAGGGCAATACGAAACAGGGTAGATTTTCCCGCGCCATTCGGGCCCGCAATCGAGAGGCGCTGCCCCGGTTCAAGCTGCAGCGAAGCGCCGTCCAGCACTGGTGGCTGGCCAGGGTACGCAAAACAAATGTCTTCAAGCTTGAGGATCGTCATAGATAATCCAGGAACAGCAGGCCAAGGCAAACGGTGCACAGCATCGCGGCGAACATGTGATCGCGTCGTGTCATGTTAAAGTCCTGCAGCAACAAAAGACGCCCGGAAAAGCCCCGGCATTTCATCGCCGCCAGAATCCGCTCGGACCGTTCGATCGCGCGCACCAGCATCATGCCGACCAGATACCCGAAGCTTCGGTAGGTGTGCCAGTTTGTGCCGGGGCGAAATCCGCGGATCTTCATCGCAGCGCGCAGGCGCAGGTATTCTTCCCGCAACACCTCGATGTAGCGGATGGTGAACATCAAAAGGTGCACTAGCACCTCGGGGCAGCGCAGCTTGTGCAAAGCGTGTCCCAGCGTCACGGGCTCCATCGTTCCGACCAGAACCATCAGCGCAAGGATGACCGCGTTGGCCGTCAGTGCAATCTCGACAGCTTTCCAAAGGCCCTGCCAACTGGCCGGAAAGCCAAAAACCGTGAACATCGCGTCGCCGGGCATTGAGAATGGCAGCAGCACCAGCATGAAGATGATGAAGCTGTCCATCATGGCCATACGCTTGAGGGTCCGACCGACTGGCAAGCGTGACATCACCAGTAACCCAAGCGAGACGGACAAAGCGCCGATCAGCGCCGGAATGCTGTTGAGGGCAACCGTGACGATGGCAAAGATGCAGGCCAGCACGATGCGCATACGGGGATCGTAGTCTCCGATCATCCCGAAATGGGCGGCTTTGCCTGCCTCGGCCAGTGTTTTGGCCTGTGGTTCCAGCGCATGTGCCATCAGGTGGCCATCTTTTTACGCGCGGCCAGGTAAAAGCCGATGCCGAACAGACCAATGATATAGCCAATACCACCCAAGATGTTCTGCAGATCATTGTGCTCGCGGTAGGCGGCGATCTCGCGCCGCAGTGGGCGGGTTTCGTCGCGCACCGCTTTGGCGATGGCGGCGCGTTCCTCATCCGAGAGCGAAGCCACAGTCACCGCTGCCGCGCCATTCGCAGATGCGACCGGCGTGGCTGTTTCAAAAAGCTCGGCTTCGACCCCCATGATTTCGGCCACTTCGTCGGCCGGCATGGCAACTTCGGCGACGTGCCCTGCACCCAGATCTGCCTTGAATGTATGAGCCACAGCTCTGGTCGGGCTGTAGAGAAAGAAACCGTCCGTATCGGTTACTGTGCGACCCAGTTCAGAGCCATCGGGGCCATAGACGATGACTTCCTGGTCTGCGGCCATATCGCCATTGGAAAACCCCAGCTCGCCTTCGATTGCGTCGCCTGCCGGAAATACGCCTGCAATAACCTTGTGCGCAAGAGCCGGGAGCGGGGCGAGAGCAAGCGTACAAACAAGGATCAACTGTTTCATGTGGACGCAACCTTTACAAAAAGTTCCGGTTTGACCTTGCGGGCCAGAAGAACGGCAAAACCTGTCAGCACGGCCTCGATAGCCATGACGGGAATGTGGGCGAAAAAGACAAGCTTGGCAGCGGGCAGGAACTCATCGCCGGACAGCGCCAGCGAGACCGCGACAAAAGCCGTCGTGGCCGCGATCGAAAACGCGCCGCCGATGCCGCCCCAGATCGCCCCATGAACAGGTGAGCCACGTGCGATCAGGCGACCAAAGATCATCCAGGTCAACACCGCCGGAAGAGCGATATTCACCGTGTTGATCCCCAGCACGGTCAATCCGCCGAAACCAAAGAACACGGCCTGCAGCAGCAAGCCGACAAAAAGGGCCGGAAAGGCGGCCCAGCCGAGCAGAAGCCCGGCCAGACCGTTCAGAATCAAATGCACAGACGACGGGCCAATCGGCACATGGATCAGCGAGGCGACAAAAAAGCTGGCCGACAACACGCCCGCCGTGGGAATGCGATCCAGATCCAGCGATTTCAGGCCCAATGCGATCCCGCCAGCCGCGGCGACCGCACCGCCGATCACGACAGGGTTGGAAAGGGCTCCGTCGACGATGTGCATTCAGGCTTACTCCAGATCCCAGGCGCGGATCCAGATGACCGCATCCTGGCTCAGCTCTTTGCCTTCATGCTCGGTTTCCGGACCCACGCCCAAAGCGGCGAAGCCCCAGTACCCGGCTTTTGGCACACCAAAAGTGAAATATCCGTTGTCATCCGAAATCGCGACCAACGCGCCGCCCGGCAATGGGGACACGGTGGCGCCCTTCGCGCCGGTGCCGGTCATGTCCGGTGCTGCGGCGATGTACTCGATTTCGATTTCTGCGCCGGCGACGGGCTGTCCCTCGCTCAAAACGCGACCGGTAAAGGTTGACCCGGCGATGATGTTGTAAGGCTTGTTCAGCGGCAGAATCTCGGTGGCCAGCCCCTGCGGCTGATCCCAGTCGGTCGGCAGTTCGTTTCGGTTGAGGTAAGCCTTGGTGATCTGCTGGATATAGATATCCTCGGATTCTTCGTAGTAAGGCGCAGGAACTGTAACCACCACATAGTCACCCGAGCGTTTCACCGGCACTGAACCCAGGAACGCTTTGGCAATGTTGTCCGGTCCTTCAAAAGTGGTTTCTTCCAGCGTATCCATCAGATCGGTTTTTTCACCGTTGTGGATTACAAAGAATTCTTCCGGTTTTTCCAGGGTCATCACGTGACCGGCTTCAAACGGGTGCCAGAAAACCAGTTTGACCGGAACGTCACCGGGGCGTTCGATCATCGTGTCGTCGGTATATTCCAGCAGGAAATGGGCCTGCGCCAATGCAGGCATCGCCAAAGCAGCCGTGGCAGCCACCAGCAGTTTTTTCACAAATCGAGTCCTTCTCACGTCGCGCCATCCCCGGCGCAAATTTACTTTGACGATGGGGAACGCGAAGCCATCTGCCTTGTCGGGCAAACAGATCCGGCGCACACCCCGTCGCCGATGATGAACGCCCCTTCCAAGGGCGCATGTTCGGCAGGTCTCCTGACTTGCGGGTCAAAGCGCTAAACTAACCTTCCCGGGATACCCCAGTGGCATTATCAGCCGCGCTCGCCGCCTACAGTTGCGGGGGCAGTTGCAGAGTTGGCGAAATGTGCCGCACTGCATTCCCTATTGCTTCCGAGGATGTCCCCGGAACCGAACATGGCGCGTTCATGCCAGAATATGTAAGACACGGTCAACAATTGATTGCGGCGTTGCATGCGCCATTTGCGAAATCAGGAATTGCATGTTCGCGCTTGCTACGCGGTTTGGTATGCGCCACCGCGAGTGTGTGTATTTTCCTAGATCTCTTTCCGCGTTCAATAGTCGTCGGTTCAGTTCGCGGACTTGAGATTTTTAGGCCTGAAACTGCGGGCGTTGACTCGCGTGTAAAATTGAACTCGCCGCAAATATGTAGGGTCGCTCCGATGCACAAAAGGTCCGACCGGCCCAGCGTTCGACGCCGAAGCAGAGTTGTTGTATTTGTCGCCGTGTTCACGCTACCATCGGGCAAAACAACAGTGCAGGTGCCTCGTGACCACAGAAACAAAACGCCCGCTTACCCTTCGCGATGTCTCGGAAGCGTCGGGGGTATCCGAAATGACGGTCAGCAGGGTCCTGCGCAATCGGGGTGATGTTTCGGATGCGACCCGAACACGGGTTCTGGCCGCCGCGAAAGAGCTGGGATACGTGCCCAACAAGATTGCGGGCGCGCTAGCATCCAGCCGGGTCAATCTGGTCGCGGTCATCATCCCCTCACTGTCCAACATGGTCTTCCCCGAGGTCCTGACCGGCATCAATCAGGTTCTGGAAGACACCGAATTGCAGCCAGTGGTCGGCGTAACCGATTATTTGCCGGAAAAAGAGGAAAAGGTCCTTTACGAGATGCTCTCGTGGCGGCCTTCGGGCGTGATCATCGCAGGGCTGGAACACACGGAAGCGGCCCGGGCAATGCTGGATTCCGCGGGCATTCCGGTGGTCGAAATCATGGACACCGACGGCAAACCCGTGGATGCGATGGTCGGCATTTCGCACCGCCGTGCCGGTCGCGAAATGGCGCAGGCCATTCTGAAGGCCGGATACCAGCATATCGGTTTCATGGGGACCAAGATGCCTTTGGACCACCGCGCGCGCAAACGTTTCGAAGGCTTTACCGAAGTTCTGGGCAAACACGGGATCGAGATCGAGGATCGCGAGTTCTACTCGGGCGGGTCGGCACTGGCCAAGGGGCGCGAGATGACGCAGGCGATGCTGGAACGGTCGCCGGAACTGGATTTTCTGTATTATTCCAATGATATGATCGGCGCTGGCGGACTGTTGTACCTGCTGGATCAGGGGATAGACATCCCTGGTCAAATCGGGCTGGCGGGGTTCAACAATGTCGAACTGCTGCAAGGTCTGCCCCGCAAACTGGCAACCATGGATGCCTGCCGGCTGGAAATTGGCCGTCAGGCCGCAGGGATCATCGCCGCACAGCTAGCCGACCCGGAAGCCGAGATTGAAACCCGCGTAACCCTGACGCCAAAGATCAGCTACGGCGACACACTGAAGCGGCGTTAGAGTCTTGGCATTGCCGAAACTGGACAACCGGACAGCCCGTGCGGTGTTCATGGATCGTCACTTGTTGTCCGAAACCCCGTCGGGCAGCGCAAAGGGCGCGGATCTTCTGGACCTGATCCGACGGCTTGGTTTTGTTCAGCTGGACAGTATCAACACCGTGGCCCGCGCCCATGACATGATCCTGTTTTCGCGCAGGTCCACCTATCGCAGCACACATCTGAAGCGCCTGTATGAACGGGACAGGGCGCTGTTCGAGCATTGGACACATGACGCCGCCGTCATTCCGATGGAGTTCTACCGGCATTGGCACCTGCGCTTTCAGCGCGACGCCGATTTGTTGAAAGCCCGCTGGAAGAATTGGCGGCGGGATGGATTTGAACAACAGTTCGCCTCGGTTCTGCTGCACATCCGCGATCACGGTCCGGTATCCTCGTCCGATGTGGGAAAGGACGAAAAGAAAGGATCGGGCGGCTGGTGGGACTGGCACCCGTCCAAAACCGCGCTGGAGTTCTTGTGGCGCTCGGGCGCGCTGACCGTCATTGGCCGGGACGGCTTTCAGAAACGCTACGACCTAACCGAACGGGTGATCGAAACTCATCTGTGCCCCGGTCATGCACCATGCGACGCCGAAAAAACGGTGGACTGGCTGTGCAACGCCGCCCTCGACAGGTTGGGGTTTGCAACATCGGGCGAACTGGCTGCGTTTTGGGATACGGTCAGCGCGGCCGAGGCGAAAGACTGGTGCGCCGCAGCCCAAAAAAGCGGCGAGATTGAAGAAATCGAAATCAGCTGCGCGGATGGCCGTACAAGGAAAGTGCTTTCCCGCCCGGGCTTGGTTGAAGAGGCCCGTGAACTGCCCGCGCCACCGGGCAGGATTCGCGTGCTCAGCCCGTTTGACCCGATGCTGCGGGATCGAAACCGTGCCGAACGCCTGTTCGGGTTTCACTACAGGATCGAAGTGTTTGTGCCCGCGCCCAAAAGAACCTACGGCTATTATGTCTTTCCCCTGCTCGAAGGTGATCGGCTGATCGGCCGGATCGACATGAAGGCCCACAGGGATTGCGGCGAATTGCGGGTACAATCCGTCTGGCCCGAGCGAAAGTTGCGCTGGTCAGAGGCGCGCACCCGGCGTCTGGAGGCCGAGCTGGACCGGGTGCGCAGGTTTGCCGGCCTTGATCGTGTTGAGCTTGCCGACGGCTGGCTGAAAGACCCTAAATAGGCTCTATTCAGCCTTTGACAGGGTCAGGTGGATCGGTTCAAGACCGTCAATTCCGCCATCAATCACATCACCGGCCTGGACCGCACCAACACCGGCCGGGGTGCCTGTCATGATCAGATCGCCCGGACGAAGGTGATAGTAATTTGAAAGATGGCTCACGATCTCATCAATTTTCCAGATCAGCTCATCTAGGGTCGCATCCTGCCGGACTTCACCGTTGACGCTCAGATGAATGCGCTTGTCTTTGTCCGGCGACCAGCTCTCCGACCGGGTCAGCGGCGCAAAAACGGCACCGTTTTCCAGATCCTTGCCCAGATCCCACGGGCGCTGTTTGTTCCGTTCACGGATTTGCAGATCGCGGCGGGTCATGTCCAGCGCGCAGCCATAGGCAAACACCGCGCCCAAAGCCTGCTCGCGACTGACGCGGAACACCGGCTTACCGATTGCAATCGCCAGCTCCATTTCGTGATGATAGTTTTCGGTACCCGGCGGATATGGCACGGTCGCTCCGGTCAGGATGGCGTTTGGTGCGGACTTGGTGAAATAGAACGGCGCCTCGCGGTCCACTGTATTTCCCATTTCAGCCGCATGGGCCGCATAGTTCCGCCCGACGCAAAAAATCCGGCCCACCGGATATTCGGCCTGCTCGCCGACAACCGGTATCGCAACAGGGTCGGGAAGAGAAAACAGCTTGTCCTGCATGACAGCCCCCAGTTTGAAACATCGCCGGGCATCTTAGGTGTCTTCCAATCACTGGCAAGACGTTGGCGACCGGGATGCGCAACGTTTTGACCTGACATTCAAGACTTCGGGTTTCTTAGAAGCATTGACCTTTCGCTCCGGATAACTCTCACTGCCCCGGATATTCAACCACCCGGGACATCCCGGATCAGACGGAAACACGGGGAACAGCATGCAGTGGAACGAATTCGCGGAATGGGGCCGAAAAGTCGCTGACTGGACGCAGAACTACCACGAAACCGTTGGCGACAGGCCCGTCCGGGCACGGTGCGAACCGGGTGAGGTCTTGAATGCGTTACCGTCTGAACCGCCCGAAACCGCCCAGCCCATGGAAGACATCTTCCGGGATTTTGAGCAGATCGTAATGCCCGGCATCACCCATTGGCAGCACCCCCGGTTCTTTGCCTATTTCAACTCGAACGCCTCGGCCCCGTCGGTTCTGGGTGAGTTTCTGGCCAGCGCCATCGCGCCACAATGCATGTTGTGGCAAACCTCGCCCGCTGCAACCGAGATGGAAACCCGGATGATGGATTGGTTGCGGCAGGCTTTGGATCTGCCGGACGGTTTCGCCGGAGTGATTCAGGACTCGGCCTCGTCGGCGACGCTGGCCGCCGTTTTGACGATGCGGGAAAAGGCACTGGCCTGGCAGGGCAACAAACAGGGGCTGTTCGCGCAGAAACCCCTGCGCATCTATTGTTCATCCGAGGTTCACACCTCAATCGACAGGGCCATCTGGGTTGCCGGAATTGGCGAAGACAACCTTGTGCGTGTTCCCATCAAGGGCGACTGGCGCGGAATGGACCCCGACGCGCTGGAAGCGGCCATTCAGGCAGATTTAGACTCTGGTTTACAGCCTGCGGGCGTCATTTTGTGCGTCGGCGGAACCGGCGTCGGGGCAACCGATCCTGTGGATCGTTGCTTAGAAATCGCCGCCGAATACGACCTCTATTCCCATGTCGATGCAGCCTGGGCCGGGTCGGCCATGATCTGCCCCGAGTACCGGCACTACTGGCCCGGGATCGAACAGGCTGACAGCATCGTCTTCAACCCCCACAAATGGCTGGGGGTACAGTTCGACTGCTGCGCGCATTTCCTGAAGAACCCCGAAGATCTGGTCCAGACGCTGGCTATCAGTCCGGAATACCTGAAAACACATGGTAAAGACGGGATCGTCAATTACTCGGAATGGTCCGTTCCATTGGGGCGTCGCTTCCGCGCGCTGAAACTGTGGTTCGTGATACGCACCTACGGGCTGGAAGGCCTGCGCCAGCGGATGCGAAATCACGTCAACTGGTCCAAAGCGCTGCATGACAAACTTGCGTCGGAACCGGATTTTCAGATCACGACGGCGCCCATGTGGTCACTCTGGTCATTTCGGTACATGCCCGAAGGCTGCGCCGACCCGGATGGTCTGAATTTGCGGCTGGTCAACGCCATCAATGATGACGGACGGATTTATCTGACACAAACACGTGTGGATGGCGATCTGGTCATCCGGTTCCAGGCCGGACAATTCGAAACCACGGAACAGGACGTGATGATGGCCTATGACGTCATAACGGACATTGCCCGTGGCCTGACTCCTTAGAGACTAAGCCCTCATCCCGGCGGCGGCCTGGGCGTAACCGCCGGATGCACCGTCAACAAAATGCACGTGATCATCGCGAACGGCAGAGGGCACAAAACAGGTCATCATCGCCTCGTCCTGAGCATGGATGCCATAGCGGATCTTGCCCTGCTGGCGCGCCCGTTCCAGCATCTGCCGGATGCGTGCCAGCGTGGCCTGGTCGCAATCCAGCGTCATCTTGAGGCCGTCGTCGAATTTGCGGAAATCCGCATTTTTGCTGACCATTTCTTTGTAATGTTCGGGCTCGAAACTGCCCAGTCGCCTACCGGACAGAAACAGCAGAAAGATGAGCAGGTTTTCACCCAACATCTTCACGGTGTGCCAAAGAATGTTGCCGCCGGCGCGCATGACACGCGCGTTGATCGCAATACCCGGCGGCGGCCACGAGATTGGCGGCCCGTTGACCGGCACCGGGTGGCCCGCGCGATCCAGCGCCTCGGACACGGACAGCACCGACTGCGCCAGATCGGCAAAATCGATTTCTGTCGCGGTCGCGGTCGGTTGCACAACCAGCGATACGATCTGGCCATGTTTCGCCGGGCTGTTGGACCACCGGCAGGACAAGCCCGTCAGATCCGGTTGCGCGCCAGGTGACGTATCGGGAACGGCGTATTGCCCCGACTTCATCTGCGTCTCGGCCCAGGCCAGCCCACCGCCCGAGAACATCGCGTAGTCCACGCCCGAAGATGGCGCATAGCGGGCAACGCGCACATCCCGCCCCGCATTCCGGATATCCGCAACCGGCACCACGGCGCCGCGCAGGGAAACCGAAAACTCTTCATACGCCCAACGCTGCAAAGCGGACAGGCTGGCGCAGGCTGTATCCGCTGCGCCGGCCGGGACGGCGAAACCCGCGCCGTCGCCGCCAAAGATATAGGGAAACAGCTTGCCGCCTAATGCGTTGATCATGCCCGAAATCACCGCCGCACCGACCATATTCACGGTTTTGTACCGGCCCCGCGCGATTTCACCGGTCGAATCGACGATATCCGCAACCCCGACGACCCAGTCATCCGGTACTGGTGTAAATCGCGCAGGCTTTGCAAGTTCGGTAAAGTCCCTCAACAGCGGCAGGGATTCATAGAAATCGGAATGAACGTCTTTCATTGTCCCCTCAGCGTTGGTGCCTTGTGTCGGTTCCTGATTTGAACAATAGCCCGATTGTGATGTCTGTCCGCCAAATTCAGCATAGCACACGCGCTTGTGCATGATGGCACGACATGCCAAGCATGGCCCGTATTCAGGTTGAGGGCAGATCATGCAGGCAGGATTGGTGGTTTTGTGTCTGGCCTATGTGCTCAGCCAGTTTTTTCGCGCTTTTCTGGCTGTGCTCAGCGTGGATCTGGGCCGGGACCTGGGGGCCACGCCCGAGGACCTGGCCTTTGCCTCGGGCCTGTGGTTCTTCATATTCGCCCTGATGCAGATTCCGGTCGGCTGGGCGCTTGACCGGATCGGACCCCGCCTGACCGCTTCCTTGTTGCTGCTGATCGGCGGTGCAGGAGGGGCTGCTGTTTTTGCGATGGCAACTGCGCCGTTGCATATCAGTATCGCGATGGCCCTGATCGGCATCGGGTGTTCTCCGGTGCTGATGGCCTCGTACTATATCTTCGCGCGCGAGTTTCCTCCCGCCCGTTTTGCCACACTGGCCGCCGTCATGCTGGGTGTCGGTTCCGTCGGTAACCTGGTGGCCTCGTACCCGACGGCACTGGCGGTCGAACTGATGGGCTGGCGCGCAACGCTGGCCGGACTGGCGGCGATCTCGGGCTTTGTGGCGATTGGAATCTGGCTGACGGTCCACGATCCGCATAAGATCGAAACAGAACAGAAAGGATCGTTGCTGGATCTGCTCAGGGAACCAGCGCTCTGGACGATACTTCCGTTGATGCTGGTGGCCTATGCGCCTTCCGGGGCGCTGCGAGGATTGTGGGCCGGGCCGTACCTGCAGGACGTCTTTGGCCTGGGCACCGCGCAAATCGGGCAGGCAACCCTGGTAATGGGCGCAGCGATGATTGCGGGAACCTTTGTCTATGGCCCGCTTGACCGCATTCTTGGCACGCGCAAATGGGTGATCTTCGGCGGCAACGCGCTCAGCGCTGTGTCCCTGATCCTGTTGTGTATCTGGGTCGCCGACGCGGTCTGGGTGTCCGTCATCCTGCTGGCCCTGATCGGATTTACCGGCGCCACATTTCCCGTGATCATGGCGCATGGCCGTGCCTTCATCCCCCCGCATCTAGTCGGCCGGGGCGTCACCCTACTGAACCTGTTTGGAATTGGCGGCGTTGGTGTGGCGCAGTTTGCCACCGGGCGGCTTCATGCCGCTACAGAAGGCGCGGGGCCCGCTGCGCCCTATACGGCCATTTTCGGGTTCTTTGCCATAACAGTTGCGATTGGGTGCCTGATTTACCTATTCAGCCGCGACAGCATAGACTGATGCCAATCAACCCTGAACAGGAGATCACAGTGCGGGAAATCGAGGTCATCGCGCCCAACCTGAAACACAGCCTGTCAGGCGTGACCACAACGATCATTCGGCTTTTACCGATCCAACGCGACATGATCGAAATTCGCGCGACGGGACCCGGACTGCCCGACGATCTGCCGCACATCCGGCTTTGGAAGGTTCCGTTTCTGTCAAACCGGGTACAACGGGTCTGGCATGCCCGGCGCAACACCGAGATGCTGGCAGGACTGGTGCTGAAACATCTGTTCCGGCGCAATTTCCGCCTGCTCTTCACTTCGGCCGCGCAGCGCGATCATTCGGGGTTTACCAAGTGGCTGATCTCGAAGATGGATGCGCTGATCGCGACAACGCCGCAGGCGGCTTCGTTTCTGAAACACCCCGCAACTGTCATCATGCACGGGGTGAACACGGACCTGTTTCATCCCGCACAATCCAAGCAAGCCCTGCGCCAGAAGCTCGGTCTGCCCGATGGCGTTCTGATCGGCTGTTTTGGCCGTATCCGCCCGCAAAAGGGCGTGGACCTTCTGGTGGACGCCGCAATCGAGGTTCTGCCGTCCCACCCCGACGCGCAGATTATCTTCACCGGCCGGGCCACCAAAGAGTTCGAAGGCTTTCAGCAGGAACAGGAAAAAAAGCTCAAGGCCGCCGGGTTGGCGGACCGGGTGCATTTTCTGGGCGAGCGTCCGTGGGAAGAGATCGTGGAAACCTATCGCGCGCTGGACCTGTTCGTGGCCCCGGCACGGCACGAAGGCTTCGGCCTGACCCCGCTCGAGGCGATGGCGTCGGGTGTGCCTGCCATCGCCTGTCACGGTGTTGGCGCATTCAGCGCGCAGATCAAAGATGGTGTGACCGGCCGTCTGGTCGAGAAAGACAATGCAAAGGCGCTCGCGGGCGCGTTGCAGGACATGTTGGATGACCGCAAAAAGCTGGCGCAGGCCGGGCAGGCTGCACGGGCCCATGTCGAACAGAATTTTCGAATCGAGGGCGAGGCGGAAGCCATCGTTCGGGTCTATCGATCCTTGTTGGAGGAGCATTGACCCGCCGCAACGGTGTCAAATTGGTGTTCCGCGCCGAAATTCGCTTCGATTAGTCTTTTTTCTTCGCCGCAACGCGGCTATGAACGCGCGTCCTTAGACTTCAGGAGACATGATATGGGCTATCGCGTCGTTGTCGTCGGCGCCACAGGCAATGTGGGCCGCGAAATGCTGAACATCCTGGCTGAACGCCAGTTCCCCGTGGACGAACTTGCCGCGCTGGCAAGCCGCCGTTCGCTGGGCACCGAGGTCAGCTTTGGCGACAAGACACTGACGACCAAGGATCTGGATACATTCGATTTCAGCGGTTGGGACATCGCGCTGTTTGCCGTGGGTTCGGCGGCGACCAAGGACTATGCGCCCAAAGCCGCGGCTGCCGGCTGCGTGGTGATCGATAACTCGTCGCTGTATCGCTATGACCCTGACATTCCGCTGATCGTGCCGGAATGCAACCCGCAGGCGATCCACGACTACAAGAACAAGAACATCATCGCCAACCCCAACTGCTCGACCGCGCAGATGGTTGTCGCGCTTAAACCGCTGCATGACCGCGCCAAGATCAAGCGCGTTGTCGTGTCGACCTATCAGTCGGTTTCGGGCGCAGGCAAGGAAGGCATGGACGAGCTGTGGGATCAGACCAAGGCCGTGTACAACCCGATCAACGAGGTTGAGCCGAAGAAGTTCCAGAAGCAGATCGCTTTCAACGTCATTCCGCAGATCGACGTCTTCATGGAAGACGGCTCGACCAAGGAAGAGTGGAAGATGGTTGTCGAAACCAAGAAGATCGTCGATCCGTCGATCAAGGTAACGGCCACTTGCGTTCGTGTTCCGGTCTTTGTCGGCCATTCCGAGGCCGTGAACATCGAGTTCGAGGAATTCCTCGATGAAGACGAAGCCCGCGACATCCTGCGCGAGGCACCCGGCATCATGGTGATCGACAAGCGTGAGGCGGGTGGCTACGTCTCGCCCATTGAATGCGTTGGTGATTTCGCCACTTTCATCAGCCGTATCCGTCAGGACTCGACCGTCGAAAACGGCCTGAACCTGTGGTGTGTGTCGGACAACCTGCGCAAGGGTGCGGCCCTGAACGCCGTTCAGATTGCCGAGCTGCTGGGCCGTGAGGTTCTGAAAAAGGGCTGAATTCTTCCCATCCGAATGTACGAAGGGGCCGCTTCACATGAAGTGGCCCTTTTTTCTCGGCCCCGGCCCGGTGATAGGCCGGACGTTCGAGACCCTCACACCAGTTTCAACTGGACGTATACACCACAAAATGCACAGTGTTTGCCCTGAGCATTTCGATTGAGGCAGAACGTGCGTTTCCTGAACAACAACAGGTTTGCCCGATCCGCTATTCTGGGTTGTGCAACGCTTCTCATGGGTTTGGTGATCTTTGGATTCACCGGACGGTATTTTGCACCCGGTGACTCGGTCGCCCTGATGAGACCCCAGATTGGCGTGCTGCTGATCGTCTTTGCCGCGATCCTCATGGCCGTGCGTGCCAGGGGTTTCGCGTTGGCCTCCCTTGTTTTCGCAGTGATTGCGGTGGGGTCTGTTGCCGCCGGGCTCGTACCTGTATCAGACGAATGCGATGATCCTTGTGTGACCTTGTATCAAAAGAACCTGATGTCTGTGGCATGGCCCCGGTATTCCCTTGCCGATGACATTCTCTCGTCGGACGCGGACATCGTGACACTTCAGGAAGTTTCCAGCCACAACAGGCAATATATGGAAAACCTGTTCGGGAATTACCCGACATCGGCAATATGTGAGTTCAGGCCCGAGCAGAACGTTGCGATACTGACCAGACTGGCCATTGTTGAGGATTCAGAATTTTGCCTACAGGGGCTTGGACTGGTGGGTCTTCAGGTCATCGGTCCGGGTGGTCAGCCGGTTTGGGTTGTCTCCGTTCACCTCAACTGGCCCTACCCTTATGGCCAGTTCGAACAGAGCAAAAAGATCGCCCACCAAATCGAACAACTGGACGGCCCTGTTCTGATCGCCGGGGACTTCAACATGGCCCATTGGGGCAGCAGCGTGCGCCGTATCGGTATGGCTGCCGGCAATCACGTGTTTGGCGCAGTTATGAACACGCACATTCTTGGCAACTGGATGATGCCGATGCCGATCGACAATCTTTTGGTGCCCAATGGCACGACGGGCACGGCGGAACTGCGCCCGTTCATGGGATCCGACCATATGGGAATCAGGGCCCGCATCAGCCTGCCCTGAGAACTCATATTTTCAGCTTTTTAGAGCCTGTTTTTGCCTTACTGGCCGGATTCGACCAGTTCTTTGAGGTTGGAAAGCCCGCGCTCGTAATCCCCGCCGACCCATTCATCCATCATGAGCCCCATCCAGCGCGACATGGGGTTCATACCAAGATCACTTTCAAAGCCCCACGAAATCTCGGTCTGATCGCCTTCGGGCTGCAGAATAAACGACGCACTTGCCGTCCCCATGGATCCGAAATCCAGCGCGGTTCTGACGAACTGGTTTTCAACGCTTTCGATGATTTCTTGTGATCCCGATCCGACCTGAGGATGCTCAGAGCTCCAGTTCAGGGTATTCCCGACGCCGGCTTCTGGGCCGCTGTAGGCCAGTTTGGTTTCCGGATCGCGCGACAGCCATGGCGACCATTTCTCGGTCGCCTGCATCGAGTTCACAAAAGGAAAGATGGCAGCAGCCGGTGCGTTGATGGTGACGCTTCGCGAGACTTCGGCCTTACCGGGCAGCAGATAGGACGCGCCCACCAGAACCAGTATCAATACAAGTAAAATCAGAAGAATTCGTTTTATCCATCGCATGGCTGTCTCCGACTCCAAGCAGAATAATCTCATGTTAAAAACCGGCGGCGCCAGATTGGACCAGAGCCGCGCCAGCTTGACTTTGCCGCGCCACGCAAACGGAATTCAACATAAATTCGAAGAACTTTCCCGACCCATTGCAAGGTTTTGCAAAGATTATGGGGCGCATTCTCAGCCCGTGCCGTGGGGGCATGAACATAGGGGTGAACGTGGTGGATAATGTAATCACGCTGGAGCACACGGAATCCGTGCGGCTGGATCCGGATCGCATTGGCGGCTTGTGCCGTCAACTTGGTGACAAGAACGCGCTGGATGTCATGTGCCGAACCGTTGAAGAACTGGCCGTGCGGCTTTCGAACTGCGAACGTTTCTGGCGGCAACGCAACTGGGCCGATCTGCGCAAATGCGCCAGATCACTGGTGGCGATTGCCGATCAGATCGGAATGACGGCGCTGGCCCATGTGGCAAGTGATGTAGCCAGGACAGTCGATGCCGGGGACGCCGTGGCCTCGGGGGCGACGCTGTGCCGTCTGATCCGTGTGGGCGAGCGGTCGCTGACGGCAATTTGGGATCAGCAGGATCTTTCCGTTTGACGGGGGTTGCAGGCGCGCGTCCGGTGGCTAGTCTGGGCGCGAACCGAGCCAGCCGAGAACCCTATGACCCTGTCCTTTGCACCTGCCTCTGAACCGTCCTTGCCGCTTCATGTGATCGAACAATCCCGGCTGGAGGACTGGCTTAAAAACCAGAGCGCGAAAGTGCAATCATGGATTGCCGTCAACGGTTTCACCGGTGCTTTGGGACAGGCCCTGTTGATACCGGACACTGATGGTGTGCCGGGCTGCGCAGTTGCGGGATACGGAACGGGCGCCACGCGGGCGCGCAAACGTTTTCCTCTGGCGGCCGCGGCCGAAGCGTTGCCCCAAGGCAACTACCGCATTGCGTCAGGTGTTCCCGAGGATGCGCTGGACACAGAAAGCCTTGGCTGGCTTTTGACCGGATACACTTTTGATCGCTACGCCAGCCAGTCTCCTGTTGGTGCCAGGTTGGTTGCACCCGACGGGTTGAACAGCGCGCGGATTGAAGCGATCGCCACCGCCGAGGCGCTGATCCGAGATCTTGTCAATACGCCCGCGTCCGACATGGGGCCGGATCAGTTGCAGGCCGCCGCGGAAACGCTCGCGCAGGAATTCGGGGCCTCTTGCAACGTGATCGCAGGCAACGCTCTGCTGGAAAACAACTTTCCAATGATCCACGCTGTCGGTCGTGCCGCCGCGCAGGAACCTCGGCTGATCGAAGTGAACTGGGGCACCAGCGGCCCCAAACTGACGCTGGTGGGTAAAGGCGTCTGTTTCGATACCGGTGGGCTGGATCTGAAACCGGCGGCGGCGATGGGACTGATGAAAAAGGATATGGGCGGGGCGGCCAATGTGCTGGGTCTGGCCCGCATGATCATGTCCCTGAACCTTCCGCTACAGCTTCGGGTCTTGATCCCTGCCGTGGAAAACGCGGTTTCGGGTAGTGCATTCCGTCCCGGCGACATCCTGACCTCACGCAAGGGGTTTACCGTCGAGATCAACAACACCGATGCAGAGGGGCGGCTGGTTCTGGCCGATGCCCTGACACTGGCAGATGAGGGGCAGCCGGATCTGCTGATCTCGATGGCCACGCTCACCGGCGCGGCGCGCGTTGCGGTCGGAGCGGATCTGGCTCCATTCTACACCGATGACGATGGCGCGGCGGAAATCCTGACCGGCGCGGCGCGGTTAGCGGCGGATCCCGTCTGGAGGATGCCGTTCCACGAACCTTATGAAGCCTTGATCGAACCCGGCATAGCAGATCTGGACAATGCCCCATCGGGCGGGTTCGCAGGTTCGATCACTGCGGCCTTGTTTCTGCGACGCTTTGCAGGCCAAAGTCGCTACATGCATTTTGACGTCTATTCATGGCAACGCGCCAAGGAGCCGGGACGCAGCAAAGGTGGCCTTGGACAAGGCCCTCAGGCCTTGCTGGCCGCGTTGCCGGAGTTGTTGGACCTATGAGCCGTCTTCGAGTCATCGAACCGGTTGTCGACCTTCTGCGCCAACCGGACGGACCGCGCGACCGTCAATTGCTGTTTGGTGATACGGTTGAGGTCCGTGAAAACCGGGAAGGGTGGAGCCGCGTCACTTCGGACAAGGACGGATATCAGGGCTGGGTTGCGACAGACCGTTTGGGGCCCGAGGCGTCACCGACCCACTGGATCACGGCCCCGTCGACTCATACCTATGTGTGGGCGGACATCAAAAGCGCGGATCGGGCATCGCTGAGTTTTGGCAGCAAGGTTCAGGCTCTTTCCAAGCAAAACGGGTTTTTTGAAACCGAGCTGGGGTTCATTCCGTCCACCCACGCCACCACAATTTCCGACACAGTGAATGACCCGGTTGCCGTAGCCGAACTGTTTTTGGGCACGCCCTATCTTTGGGGTGGCAACAGCCGGTTTGGCCTGGATTGCTCGGGGCTTGTTCAGGCCGGGTTGCTGGCCTGTGGCATTGCCTGCCCCGGTGACAGTGGCGATCAGGAAAGGGCGTTGGGACACCTGGTGCCGCAGGATGCACCCGCAAAACGGGGCGATCTGTTATTCTGGAAAGGACATGTGGCCTGGGTCAGCGGCAACAACATGCTGCTGCACGCCAACGCCCACGATATGGCGGTCGTATATGAACCGATGGATCGGGCCATTGCCCGTATCCGGGAACAAGGCGACGGGCCGGTTACGTCACATAAAAGGCTCTAATCCAGGTCAACCGCCCGGATCAGCTTCCGCTCAAGCACGCGCAACACGGTGCGCAGGTCATGGCCGCGTTTCAGAATTCGACCGTCCATGCCAATGACCGAGTACATTCCTTGCCGCTGACGAAGGCGGGGGTGTTTTTCCACCCGATAAATCGGATGCTCGGCCGTGCGTCGGAAGATCGAAAAAACTGCCGTATCCCGTAGGTTTGAAATGCCATAGTCGCGCCATTCTCCGGCGGCGACCATTCGGCCATAAACAGACAGGATCTGGGTCATCTCGCGCCGGTCAAAAGCGACTGGCATCTGAGCCGGGCTGGCAGAAAACCCGCTGGGTGGCTGCATTTTCATACTCTCAGCCTTGCCGGAAATTCTATTTTAATCAACCCCGAGGCAGACACGCTGGTTCATTTTGCCTTGAACCTGTTACCTGCGGCCAACCTGCCGGCAGATCAGGATAACCGGCAACAATCCAACAGCCAGTATCACAAGCGAGGGTACGGCAGCCCCTTCCAGCCGCTCATCAGACGCCAATCTGTAAGCCTGCACTGCCAGCGTGTCGAAGTTGAAGGGCCGCATGATCAGCGTCGCGGGCAGTTCCTTCATGACATCGACAAACACGATCAGCAGCGCAGTCAGCAGCGATGGCGTCAGAATCGGCAGGTGCACCCGCCGCAGCGTCGCCAGCGGCGTCTGGCCCAAAGACCGCGACGCGGCATCCATATTTGCGTGAACCGTGCTTTGTCCGCCTTCATAGGCGCTGAGCGCGGCGGCCAGAAACCGCACCATATACGCCGCGACCAGCAACCAGATCGAACCGGTGATTAGCAACCCGGTCGAAATATCGAAGGTCTTGCGCATCCACGCGTCCAGCGTGTTGTCGAACCCGGCAAAAGGCACGATCAGACCGACCGCAATGACACCGCCCGGAACCGCGTATCCCAGCCGCGCCAGATAAGCCGCCGCTGACGAGACGCGCCCCGGTCTCAGGCGCTGATAAAAGCCCACGCAAATGGCGGCGAACACGGTCACCACTGCGGCTATACCGGCCAAAGTCAGCGAGTTCTGGATGAACCCGATATAGCGCCGCGACAGAAGGTTCTGTTCGGAGGTCATCCCCATCTGCACCAATATGATCACCGGCAGAAGGAAACCCAGGACAACCGGTATGATGCACAGGACAAATGCCCCGACCGACTGCCAGCCTTTCAAATGTGCTGTTGGCAGCGCGGCGTGGCTTTTACCGGCCTGATAGTATTTGGCTTTGCCGCGCTGGGTCCGTTCGGCCACGGCCATCAGCAGCGCGAACCCAAGCAGGCACAGGGCCAGCTGAGCGGCAGCGGCGCGGTCGCCTATGGAAAACCAGCTTGTATAGATCCCGGTGGCAAAAGTCTGAACGCCGAAATAGGCGACTGTTCCAAAATCGGCGATGGTCTCCATCACTGCCAGCAGAACACCGCCCGCAATCGCCGGGCGCGCCATCGGCAGGGACACGCGCCAGAATGCCATCCACGGGCTGTTGCCCAACGCCCGGGCCGCCAAAAAGGCTGAACCGCTTTGCTGTATGAACGCCGCGCGCGCCAGCAGATAGACGTAGGGATACAGTACCAGGATCAGCATGACCGCCGCCCCTTCGGTCGAGCGGATTTCGGGGAACCAGTAGTCGCGCGGCCCCCAGCCCGTTATCTGCCGCAGGTTGGTTTGAACAATGCCGGGGTGATCCAGAATGAAGGTGTATGCATAAGCCAGAACATAGGCCGGAAAGGCCAGGGGCAGAACCAGAGCGATCTCGAGAAGTCGCACACCGGGAAAGCGTGTCATGGTCACAAGCCACGCGGCACCGACACCGATCGAAAAGGTCCCCGCCGAAACCAGGACCACCAGAACCGCCGTGGTCAGCGCGTATCCGGGCAGAACCGTGGACATCAGATGCGAGATCGTGGCCGTACCACCGGTTGCGGCCGCCAGAACAACCGCCACCATCGGCAGCAGACAGGCCGCAGCCACAAAAAGAGCGACCCCGCCAACAAGCCTGGTGCCCAATACGCCGCGGTTGCGGGATCCGTGTTCTGAATACTCTATTTCGGCCATTGTCCCGGCTAACGAGTGGCAAATGCGCAGGTTTGGTCTTTCATTGACCAAAACGCTCGGAAAAGCCAGTAGGCGGGGCAACAATTCTGCGGCACTTACTGCCGCAGACTGTTCCGATGCGTCATTCGTAGACGCGCTGATCCTCGATCACCAGCCCATCCTTGGGAAGCGAGCCGGGTGCCACCACCTCGACCGCGCCCTTCAGCTTCAGGACCTCGACGACCGATTTGGCATAGGCCGCGTCGTTTTCGCAGGGGCTTTCGATCTGAACCGTCATCATGTCCATCTCGCCCTGCCGGGCTGCAATCACGCGCGCCTTGACGATCTCCTCATGCTTGTCCACCAGCGCCGCAACCTGTTCCGGACGCACGAACATGCCCTTGATCTTGGTGGTCTGATCGGCGCGGCCCATCCAGCCCTTGATGCGGGTATTTGTCCGCCCGCAAGGGGACTGGCCCGGCATCATGGCCGACAAGTCACCGGTGGCAAAGCGGATCAGCGGGTAATCCGGGTTGAAGGTCGTGACCACAACCTCACCAACCTCGCCGGGTGCAACCGGAATTCCGGTGCCGGGGGTGACGATCTCGACGATGACATATTCGTCGATGATCATCCCTTCCATCGCGGCACTTTCATAGGCGATGTTGCCCAAATCCGCCGTGGCATAGCATTGCAGGCAGGAAATACCCCGGTCGGCATAGTCCTGCCGCAATGAGGGAAACAGCGCACCCCCGCCCACAACCGCCTTCGAGAAATTCAGCGAAACGCCCATCTCGTCAGCCTTATCCAGGATCACTTTCAGGTAATCGGGCGTTCCCGCATATGCGGTGCATCCGATATCACGGGCAGCAGTGACCTGAAGCTCGGTCTGGCCGGTGCCTGCTGGCAACACGGCAGCGCCGACGGCCCGCGCGCCGTTTTCAAAGATCATTCCGGCTGGTGTCAGATGATACCCAAAACAGTTCTGCACGATGTCTCCGGGCCCGACTCCGGCGGCGTGCAGAAACCGCCCCATGCGCCACCAGTCGTGATCCGTGCTGCCCGGTTCGTAAATCGGACCCGGCGATTGAAACACATGGTGGAAATGCCGCGCCGGTTTCACCGTAAACCCACCAAATGGCGCACGTGCGGCCTGCCCCTGTGTCAGGTCGGACTTCCGCAAAACCGGCAGTTTCGCCAGATCCTCGATCGAGGCAACCGCGTCGACATCCGCATCCGCGAAATGAGCCGCAAATCCCGGTGCCGATTTCGCCCGCTGCAATTGCGCGCGCAATGCCTGGGTCTGATCAGACAAACGTTGATCGGCCGAGCGGGTTTCGAGTGCATCGAAGTAAGTCATCGCCAAATCCTCCATCCGCTCATAGCCACCGCTTGCGGCGGCGATAAGAGCGCACGTCCCGAAAGCTCTTGCGGCCTTCATCCGACATGCCGAGATAGAATTCCTTTACGTCCGGGTTTTCGCGCAATTCTGCGGCGGGGCCGTCCATCACGACGCGACCCGATTCCAGAATGTATCCGTAATGCGCAAACCTAAGCGCGACATTGGTGTTCTGTTCGGCCAGCAGGAAGGACACGCCTTCTTTCTCGTTCAGATCCTTCACAATGCCGAAAATCTCTTCGACCAGCTGCGGCGCCAGTCCCATCGACGGTTCGTCCAGCAGGATTGTCTCGGGCCGGGACATCAGCGCCCGTCCCATCGCAACCATCTGCTGCTCGCCACCCGAGGTATAACCGGCCTGGCTTCGGCGGCGTTCCTTGAGGCGGGGGAAATATGTGTAGACCAGCTCAAGGTCCTGCTGAATCGCGGCCTTGCCATCCTTGCGGGTATAGGCACCGGTCAGCAGGTTTTCCTCGACCGTCAGGTGTTCGAAGCAATGGCGACCCTCCATCACCTGGATCACGCCTTTCTGCACCAGATCGGCCGGATCGCTTTCGTGAACACTGGTTCCGCGATATTTGATGGAACCTTTGGTCACCTCGCCCCGTTCGGAATGCAGCAGGTTTGACACCGCTTTAAGCGTCGTCGTCTTGCCTGCTCCATTGCCGCCCAGCAAGGCCGTGATGCCGCCCTTGGGCACAGTCAGGCTGACGCCTTTCAGCACGAGGATCACATGGTTGTAGATCACCTCGATATTGTTGACTTCAAGCAGGGTTTCCGCCTGCACGTCAGTGGTTTGTGCCGCATCCAGCATCAGCGTGTTTCCTCATGCCTGCCCCATCCGGGGCGGTTCATCAGGAGCGGCAGGCGCGCCGCCGCTCCGATTGTTTGGCGACCCCGGATCGCTCCGGGGCGCGGAGTCTTCTCTTATTCGCAGCGGGCTGCGACGTTGTTTTCAGCCGCGTACGCGTTCGAATCTTCCGCAACCAGCGCGCCGATCACTTCGCCATCGGTTGGCTTGAAGTCGGAAATGAGGCTCCAGGTCTTGGTGCTTGCATCCCATTGGGACACACCGATCAGGCCTGGGCCACCATGGTTGTCGCACGACACCTGGAAGGTCGGGCCAAAGTTCGGCATGCCCAGTGCGGCCATACGCTCTTCGGTGATATTGAGGTTCTCCATCGCGTCACGCACCATGCCCGGTGTGACGTCGCCGGTTCCGTTGGCCTCTTGCGCGTCTTTGATCGCCTCGGCGGCCAGCATCGCGGAATAGAGACCGCGGTTGTACAGAACGGTACCGACCTGATCGCCTGCGCCTGCGGCCTTACCGGCATCGACAACATGCGTTTTGATGTCATCGAATACGGGGAAGTCATTACCGACCGCGTGGAAGGTGACGGCCTTGTACCCGTTCGCCTTGTCGCCTGCGGGCAGCACGTCATGCTGCGCACCCGACCACCAGACGCCGATGAAGTTTTCCATCGGGAAACGGATGTTCGCGGCTTCCTGAATGGCGACCTGGTTCATCACGCCCCAGCCCCACATCAGAACGTAGTCCGGCTTTTCGCGGCGGATTTGCAGCCACTGCGACTTCTGCTCCTGACCGGGGTGATCGACCGGCAGCGTGGACAGTTCAAAACCGTGCTTCTTGGACAGCTCTTCCAGCGTGCGGATCGGCTCTTTGCCGTAGGCCGAGTTGTGATAGACCAGCGCGATTTTCTTGCCGTTCAGATCACCGCCATTTTCTTCCAGCAGATAGTTCACCGCGCCCGAGGCGCCGTCCCAGTAATTGGCGGGATAGTTGAAGACATGGCTGAACACCTTGCCGTTGCGGGCCGAAGTCCGGCCATATCCCATGGTGTGAAGCGGGATGTCATCGGCCGTCACTTTCGGGATGAGCTGATAGGTGATGCCGGTCGACAGCGGTTGATAGATCAGCGCGCCCTCGCCCTTGGTCGATTCATAGCATTCCACACCTTTTTCGGTGTTGTAGCCGGTCTCGCATTCGACAACACGAACGGGAACACCGCCGATACCGCCATCCCTCTCATTCAACAGAGTGAAATAGTCGTTGTAGCCGTCCGAGAACGGAATACCGCCCGCAGCATAAGGCCCTGTGCGATAGCTGAGGTCCGGGATCACAAGATCCGCCAAAGCGGGCCCTGCGGCCATCAGAGCGCCCAGCGCCATAGTTGCCAGTTTCTTGTTCATCGGGTGTTTCCTCCCTTGGTTATTCCGATGCGGTTTCGGGCTTTGCACCCGTCTTATGATTGGGCCGGTTCCGTTTAGTGCGGGAACGGCCAGAGTCTGAGCTTTTCCTTGGCCACGCGCCACAGCTGCGCCAGCCCGTGTGGTTCCAGGATCAGGAACATGATGATCAGCGCACCGACGATCACAAGCTGAAGATGCGCCACGATATCGGTGGGCCAGCCCAAAACGTCGACCCCGACAACCTTCAGAACCACCGGCAACAGCACAAGAAACGCAGCCCCGGCAAAGGATCCGAAAATAGAGCCTAGTCCGCCGATAATCACCATGAACAGCACCAGGAACGACTTCTGGATGCCGAACACCTCGCCCACTTCGACCGCGCCCAGATAGACCGCAAAGAACAGCGCACCAGCTATGCCGACAAAGAACGAACTGACGGCGAAGGCGCTGATCTTGGCCTTCAGTGGGTTCACTCCGATGATTTCGGCTGCGATGTCCATGTCACGGATTGCCATCCATGTGCGCCCGGTGGTGCCGCGCGTCAGGTTGCGGGCAATCAGCGCGCTGACCGTCAGGAAGATCAGGCAGAACAGATAGGTTGCCCAGGCCGGAGCATTCGGCCCCGTGATGATGATGCCGAACACGTCACGTTCGGGCGCATTGATCTGACCCGAAGCGGAATAGTTGTAGAACCACGGCACCCGGTTGAACAGCCAGACCAGAAAGAACTGCGCCGCCAGCGTGGCCACCGCCAGATAGAACCCTTTGATCCGCAGCGAAGGCAGACCGAACAGCACACCCACGATGGCCGTAATACCTCCGGCAAGCAGGACATGGATGAACATGCTGACATCGGGAAAGGCCGTCATCAGCTTGTAGCAGGCATATGCGCCCACAGCCATGAACCCGCCGGTCCCCAGCGATACCTGCCCGCAATAGCCCACCAGAATGTTCAGCCCGATGGCCGCAATTGCGTAGATCAGGAACGGCAACAGCAGCGCGTTGGCCCAATAATCGTTGATGATGAACGGAATGATCCCGAACGCCACCGCCAGCACCACGTAGTAGCGGTACCGATCAAACTTGATCGGGAAAGTCTGGCTGTCATCCACGTACGAGACTTTGAAGTCCCCGGCTTCACGATAGAACATGTCTTACTTTCCCCATTCTTCCTGCGCCCGGTTCCGGGTCGCAGCGTCCAATTGTTTTGAAGACTTGGCGTAACCGCTCTGTTCGGTGTTGCGCACCAGTTTCATATAGGCCAGCACGCCCGTCACCAGACCGGCAAACGCCAGGATCGCGGCGATCATCAACTGGCCGTCCGTTAGCCCCTCGGCCGTGATCGCGATGTAGCCGAAGGCCCAGAACCCGGCCCAGGCGATGACGTTAATGATGGCGATCAGCTTCTGCACGACCTAAACCCTTTCGATGATCTTCTCACCGAACAGACCCTGAGGCCGGAACACGAGGAAGATCAGCGCCAGAACATAGGCGAACCAGTTTTCGGTCGCGCCGCCCACCATCGGGCCGATCGCGAATTCGAACAGCTTCTCTCCCACACCGATGATCAGCCCGCCCACGATCGCGCCGGGGATCGAGGTGAACCCGCCCAGCATCAACACCGGCAGCGCCTTGAGTGCGATCAGCGACAATGAGAACTGCACGCCGGACTTGGTGCCCCACATGATCCCTGCGACCAGTGCCACGAATCCGGCCACCGACCAGACCATGACCCAGATGAAGTTCAGCGAAATGCCGACTGACAGCGCAGCCTGGTGATCATCCGCCACGGCGCGCATCGCCCGGCCCTGTTTGGTGTACTGGCTGAAGGCCACCAGCGCCGCCACCAGCAGCGCCGCAATGACCGTCGCCACGATATCCAGATTGTCGATGAAGAAGCCGTAATCGAAGATGTTGAACGTCGTCTCGTCAATCCACAGGTTGATACCCTGCGGCAGGCCAACATCCAGCGTCTTGATCTCGGATCCCCACATCAGGTCGGCCACACCTTCAAGGAAATAGGCCAGACCGATGGTCGCCATGAACAGAATGATCGGCTCCTGCCCGACCAAATGGCGCATGACGAACCGCTGCACCGCCCAGGCCAGCAAGACCATCACCGCCATTGTCAGAATGATCGCCAGCAACGCGGGCACGTTCCAGCCGAAATAGTGGACATGGGTGCCGAAGATCGCGTTGATCAGATGCGCAAAGGGCACCTGACCATTCATGATCCCGACCAGTGTCATCGCCGCAAAAAGGGCCATAACCCCTTGCGCGTAATTGAAAATCCCGGACGCCTTGTAGATCAGCACAAAGCCCAGCGCGACCAGTGCATAAAGCACCCCGGCCATCAGACCGTTGAGGATGACCTCCATCGCAAATACGAGTTGTTCAGGCATGTCAGCCCCTCCCCAATTCTGCCAAGGCTTCAGTCATGGCTGACCCCCAGATAGGCGTCGATGACTTCCTGATTGTTGCGCACCTCGTCGGGTGTGCCATCGCCGATCTTCTTGCCGTAATCCATCACGACCACCCGGTCGCTCAGGTCCATCACCACGCCCATGTCGTGTTCGATCAGGGCAATCGTGGTGCCGAATTCGTCATTCACGTCGAGGATAAAGCGGCTCATGTCCTCTTTCTCTTCGACATTCATGCCCGCCATCGGTTCATCCAGCAGCAACAGCTTGGGCTCCGCAGCCAGCGCACGGGCCAGCTCGACGCGTTTTTTCAACCCGTATGGCAAGCGCGCCACGGGCGTCTTTCGGATGTGCTGAATTTCAAGAAAGTCGATGATCTTCTCGACTGCCTCGCGGTTCTCGACCTCTTCCGCCTCGGCCTTACCCTTCCAGAACGCCTGCTGCAGGACGTTGGTCTTCATGTAGTTCAGACGGCCGGTCATCACGTTATCCAGAACGCTCATCCCCTCGAACAGGGCGATGTTCTGGAACGTGCGCGCAATGCCCTGACGCGCCACTTCGTAGGGGCGCATCGCCGGGCGTTTCGATCCGTGGAACCAGACCTCACCCTCCTGCGGAACATAGAACCCGGAAATCACGTTCAGCATCGAGGATTTACCGGCCCCGTTCGGGCCGATGATCGCGCGAATTTCACCTTCGCGGATGTCAAACGAGATATCCTTGATCGCCACGACGCCGCCAAAGCGCAGGGTGATGTTCTTCATCTCCATCACCACACCGCCGATCTTGCGGCCGTCTTCGGTGACATATCCTTCGGAATTATCCAGCATCAGTCGCTCCCTGACGTTTGGAAAAACGGGACGGCGGGCGGGGCGATGACCGCAGGTCGAGCGGCGTACGACCGGCCCTCATTCTGCCGCCACCTTGTGCTGCGCGACAGGCACGACCGGTGCATCGACAATCTTCAAGGTCGCGCTGATCGCGCCTTTGCGGCCATCCTCATAGGTCACTTCCGTGGTCGTCGAAATGCTCTCGGACCCATCATAAAGTGCCTGGATGATGTCGTGGAACTTCTCTTCAACGAAGCCGCGCCGCACCTTGCGGGTCCGGGTCATTTCACCGTCATCCGCATCCAGTTCCTTGTGCAGAACCACAAAGCGATGCACCTGGCAGCCCGACAACATTTCGTCAGCGGCCACAGACTTGTTCACCTCTTCCACATGGCCGCGAATCGTCTCTAACACACGGGGATGCGCCGCCAGTTCCTGATATGACGCATAGGCCACATTGTTGCGTTCGGCCCAGTTGCCGACAGCAGTCAGGTCGATATTGATGAATGCCACGCAGCGATCCTTGCCGTTGCCGAACAGGACAACTTCAAGAATGTCAGGAAAGAACTTCAGTTTGTTTTCGACATATTTCGGCGCGAACATGGACCCGTCGGCCATTTTGCCCACATCCTTGGCGCGGTCGATGATCCGCAGATGGCCGCTGCTTTCTTCGATAAATCCGGCGTCCCCGGTCGCCACCCAACCTTCGGCATCCTTGGTCGATGCCGTCGATTCCGGGTTGTTGTAATACTCGACGAACACACCGGGCGAGCGGTAGTGAATCTCGCCCTTGTCGTCGATCTTCAGTTCGACATCCGGCGCAGGGACGCCAACAGTGTCGGCCCGAACCTCTCCATCCGGCTGAACGGTGATAAAGACCGTCGCTTCGGTCTGGCCGTAAAGCTGTTTCAGGTTGATGCCCAACGAGCGGTAGAAATCGAAAATCTCCGGCCCGATTGCCTCACCCGCCGTGTAGCCGACGCGAAAGCGACCGTAGCCAAGCGTGTCCTTCAGCGGACCATACACCAGCAGATTGCCCAGCGCGTATTTCATCCGGTCGCCGAAACCCACCGGCTTGCCGTCTAGCAGCAGGCCTCCGACCTTCTTGGCATGCGCCATGAAGTGGTGGAACATGCGCTGCTTCAGTTTGCTCGCATCCTCCATCCGGATCATCACGTTGGTCAGCTGGGTCTCGAACACGCGCGGCGGGGCAAAGAAATAGGTCGGTCCGATCTCGCGCAGGTCCGTCATCATCGTGTCGGCGCTTTCGGGGCAGTTCACGCAGAAGCCGCACCAATAAGCCTGTCCGATCGAAAAGATGAAATCCCCCACCCACGCCATCGGCAGATAGGACAGAATGTCTTCGTTCCGTGTCAGATGATCGAAATCGGCCGAGTTCTTGGCGCTTTCGATCACGTTGCGGTTCGACAGCACCACACCCTTGGGCTTGCCGGTGGTGCCCGAGGTGTAAAGCATCACGCATGTGTCGTCATAGGTGATCTCTGAGATGCGCTTGTCCAGTTCCTCATCGAACCGCGCATGGCCGGCGCTGCCCTCGGCCATGATATCGGCCAAAGCGTTCATCTGACTGTGGTCGTATTTCCGCATCCCCCGCTTGTCGGTATAGAGGATGTGTTTGACCTGATCCATTTTTTCCTGGATTTCGATGACCTTGTCGACTTGCTCCTGATCACCGCAGACGACGTATTTCGCGCCGCAATGTTCCAGAACATAGGCCATCTCTTCGGCGACCGAATCCTGATAGAGAGGCACCGGAACCGCGCCCACCATCTGGGCTGCGACCATGGACCAGTAATGCGCCGGGCGGTTGCGGCCGATCACCGCGATATGGTCGCCCTTCTCGACGCCAAGCTCCAGAAAACCCAGCGCGATGGCGCGGATTTCCCGGGCTGCTTCCGCCCAGGTCCAGCATTGCCAGATCCCGAATTCTTTTTCCCGATAGGCCGGGGCATCCCCGAACCGGGTCACATTGCGGTGTAACAGCGCCGGAAGAGACTGCATCCCTTCGGCGCCCGACTGCGTCTGAGCCAATCTTTTCTCCTCCCCATCCGACCCCTCTCCCAGGGGGCGGAAATGGCGGGTCCGGAACAGGGTCCGAACGCCAATGCCCCGATTTGGGACAGTGGCACAATCAGCGTCAACTTTTTCCTGATGTTTTCTCAATTCTTACGAATTGTAACAGGGGTAGAGTGGTGATCTTCTGATTTGTACAAAGCGCACACTAAGAGAAAAAATGCTTCCGGCAAAAGCGAGGCGGAGAAAAGACCGCCCATTCTTCAAATGGTCACTGACATTGCGGCGGGCTGGAGGCGGGGTGCGCGGGTGATTTGAACGGTCCCGAAACAGAAACTGCGCAAGTATTGCGAACTATGACCAACAGTGATTGCTCGGTAGCCCAAATTGCACAGGAAGCTTAATCTGGATGAATTGCCAGCCCCAGTTTCTAGGCTGCGGTCACGAGTGAATGGCCGCAGCTAGCCAAGGTTCAAAGCCGTTTGAAAACTGATGCTTAGGATCGTCGCGGATGAAGACATTAACCCCCCGCCGCCAACTGAGCCCAATAACTTCTGTGGAAGCATCTTTCGGCAAAAGGCAGCTCCGATTGAAATAGTCGGGTGCCTACGACCCGACTTTGACAACCATCTTTCCAAAGTTCCCGCCAACCAGCAGCTGATTAAAGGCCGCAGGAGCGTTTTCAAGCCCTTCCACGACATGCTCTTTGTATTTGACGGACCCATCTTGAAGCCAAGCGGTCATGTCCCGAGCAAACTCTTTGTACAGCGACAGCGGAAAACTGTCGTAGATGATAAAGCCCTGCATCTTAACCTTCATACGCAGTATGGTGCCCATGATGGCCGGTCCCATATCAGGTCCCTTTGGAAGACCAGGTAAATTATACCAAGCCACCACACCACACACGGGGATACGAGCAAAAGGGTTAAGCAGCGGCAAAACCGCGTAAAGCACTTTGCCCCCAACGTTTTCGAAATACACGTCAATCCCGTTCGGACATGCTTCGCGCAATTCGGTGGCCAAATCATCCGACCGGTGATCAATGCAGGCATCAAACCCGAGGGTTTCGACCACGTGAGCGCATTTCTCGGGCCCTCCGGCAATACCAACGACCCGGCATCCTTTCAGCTTTGCGATTTGCCCGACTGTTGCCCCGACCGGCCCAGCTGCCGCTGCCACAACGACGGTTTCGCCCGGTTTTGGCTCTCCAATTTTCAAAAGTCCTGCGTATGCGGTGTAGCCAGGCATCCCAAGTATACCCAAAGCCCAGGATGGGTTCTGCGGGTTCTTACCCAAGTTTATCACCTGAACTCCGTCGGAGATCGCATAGTCTTGCCAGCCACTGCCGGAAAGCACGAAGTCGCCTTCTTCGTAGCCCTCGAGATTGGAAGTCACCACCTGCCCAACGACCTGGGCAGTCATGACTTCTCCGATCGCCACAGGCTCGGCGTAGGACTTGGCATCATTCATGCGCCCCCGCATGTAGGGATCCAAGGACAGGTAAACCGTGCGCACCAGCATTTCGCCTTCGCCGGGCACTGGCACATCGGTTGTCTGCAATTTCAGTGTGTTGTCGTCTGGTTGACCTTTTGGTCGCTCGGCGAGAACAATTTGACGGTTGATATCCGATGTCTGTGCCATTTTGGCCTCCTTCTGTTGCCGAACCACAAAGACATTGCCACGTTATGGGCCGGTGCAGAAGGCGCGTGGCGTGAAACATGCTCTTTGCGGGAAAACTCGGGTCCGATCAATGCGACATTGGCTTTTGGCCGTGTTCCGAACATCGGCGGTGCGCTCCAAGCCGTCTCTGGGTCCGCATACCCGGCGTCCAGGCTGATCACTCTAACTGTCTTATGCATTCCACTCTACAACCAATCCCGCAGGATCGGGATCAGCGGCACATCCGCCGCAGGCATCGGGTAGCTGCGCAAATCATTCGCGCGGACCCATTTCAACGCCTGTCCTTCTTTCGACTGCGGGATGCCCTGCCATTTGCGGCAGGCAAACAGCGGCATCAGCAGATGGAAGTCACTATAGCTGTGACTGGCAAAGGTCAGCGGGGCCAGGCAGGACGCCCAGGTGTCGATACCCAGTTCTTCGTGCAATTCGCGGATCAGGGCGGCCTCAGGGGTTTCGCCGGGTTCGATCTTGCCACCGGGGAACTCCCACAGGCCAGCCATGGATTTACCCTCCGGACGCTGCGCCAACAACACCCGGCCCTCAATATCGATCAGGGCGACAGCAGACACCAACACGGTTTTCATGGTCGCAATCCCGGACGCAAAACCGGGCTCCACTTTTGCTGGAATTGCTCCGGTTTCACGAGCGATAGTCCGCGTTGATCTCAATATAGCCGTGGGTCAGATCGCAGGTCCAGACGGTGGATTTGCCCTCGCCCAGCCCCAGATCAACGGCAATGACCAAATCCTGACCTTTCATATAGACGGCGGCGTCTTCCTCGCGATAGTTGGGGCTGACCCAGCCTTTCTCGGCCACCAGAATATCCCCGAAGGAAATGCTCAGCAGGTCCCGATCCGCTGCGGCACCGGACTTACCGATAGCCATGACCACGCGGCCCCAGTTGGGGTCTTCGCCCGCGATGGCCGTCTTGATCAGCGGAGAGTTGGCGATAGCCAGCCCATGCACCTTGGCATCCGCATCCGAGGCCGCACCAGTCACGCGAATTTCCACGAATTTCGTGGCGCCTTCACCGTCGCGCACCACCTGCTGTGCCAGATCCAGCATGACGCCTTCCAGCGCCTCGGCAAACGCCGCATTGCCGGTGGCATCCACCCCCGAGGCCCCCGTCGCGCACAACAGCAGGCTGTCCGAAGTCGAGGTGTCGCTGTCGACGGTGATGCAGTTGAACGTCCGGTCCGTCTGCGCGCGCAGCATCGCCTGCAGTGCCGATTGCTCGACCCGGGCATCCGTGAAGATGTAGACCAGCATCGTCGCCATGTCCGGCGCGATCATGCCGGAGCCCTTGGCAATCCCTGCAATAGAGACTGTTTTACCATCGATCTGAACCTGCGCTGAGGCTCCTTTCGGGAAGGTATCGGTGGTCATGATGGCGCGGGCGGCATCCTCGATCGCATGACGGCTGAGCCCCGCCTTCAGCGTCTCAAGCTGAGCCACGATGCGTTCATGCGGCAGCGGTTCACCAATCACGCCGGTTGATGAGGTAAAGACCCGTTCGACCTGAACGCCGGTGGCCTTGGAAACGGCCTGGGTCACTTCTGCCACCGAGGTCTGGCCATAATGGCCGGTGAAGGCGTTGGCATTGCCCGAATTCACAACGATCGCTGCCGGTCCTTCGCTGGATCCGCCAATCTTGTCCTGACAATCCAGCACCGGGGCCGCGCGAGTCGCCGAGCGGGTGAATACCCCGGCCACGGATGTGCCCGGATCCAGCACTGCCAGCATGACATCGGTACGACCCTGATAGCGCACACCGGCCTCGACGGTCGCGAAACGCACGCCGTCGATGGCCGGAAGGTCGGGGAAGGCCGCAGGTGCCAGCGGCGACACTTTAGTGATATTGGCCAAGGGGCTTACTCCTGAATCAGATCCAGCTGCCGCATGATTTCCGGACCGGCACCTTCCAGCGCCGGACGCTCGATCTGGGCTTTCTGGGTCAGTTCGTCGATACGGGCCTGAATGGCTTCCTGCTGGATGGTCTGGGCCAGTTCATTGCGAACCTCGGCAAGTTCAGGGGCCTCGGACTTGCGCTGATCGTTCAGGATGATCACGTGCCAGCCGAATTGGGTCTGCACAGGATCCGAGATCTGGCCTACTTCCAGCTCCAGCACGGCGGCCTCAAACTCGGGCACCATGCGGCCCTTGCCGAACCAACCCAGCACGCCGCCATTGGGGCCTGACGGGCCGGTGGACTTTTCCCTGGCGAGCTCCGCGAAATCCGCGCCATCGTCCAGCTGGGTCTTGATTTCCTTGGCCTCATCCTCGGTTTCTACCAGAATGTGGCTGGCCTCGTACTCGTCCTCGCCTTCAAACTCGGCGATCTGCGCGTCATAGGCGGCCTGAATCGACTCGTCCGTCACCAGACCGCCGGTGATTTCGGCAACCGTCTGCACGGCCCTCAGCGAACGTTCCTCGTTCTTGAGTGTCAGGGCGTTGTAGGTGGAAAGGCCTTCCTGTTCCTGGCTGAGCAATTGCTGCTGGACCAGCTGCTCGACGATGAAGTCAAAGAGAACCTGGTCTTCCATCTGCTGGTATTGCTGCGGCAGGCTTGCGGCGGTGGCGATCACGTGACCCAAAGTGATCTCGTCCCCGTTGACGCGCGCAACCACAGTGGTCGCATCCGGCTGGGTCTGGGCGGCCAGTGGCAGGGCCATCACGGCGGTCAGGGCCAGCGATGGCAGAAAAGTGAGGCCTTTGGGCATTGAATTATCCTATTTCCATGCCGCGACAGGGCGCAGCGTTGACACTCTGGAACCTGCCGCTTACATCGCTTTGAAGCCTTGGACAGGGCCGCCTTTCACCCCCCGTATCTATGGGTTGCGCGCAAGGTGGGCAAGCCTGTCGCAACCAAGACAAGAACAGATCCGCTGGAGTGAACATGCTGGGACTCGGAACGCTTGCCAAAAAGGTGTTCGGAACACCGAACGACCGCAAGATCAAGGCGACCCGCCCGCTGGTCGAAAAGATCAACGCGCTGGAGCCGGAGTTTGAGAAACTGTCGGATGAGGGTCTGATCGAGAAGACCAAAGAGCTGCGCCAACGCGCGCTGGATGGCGAGAGCCTGGATGCCTTGCTGCCCGAAGCTTTTGCCAACGTGCGCGAGGGTGCTAAGCGGGCGCTGGGTCTGCGGGCATTCGACGTGCAGCTGATGGGCGGCGCGTTCCTGCATCAGGGCAACATCTCGGAAATGAAAACGGGTGAGGGAAAGACGCTGGTCGCCACCCTCCCGGCTTATCTGAACGCGCTGACCGGCAAGGGTGTGCACGTGGTCACGGTGAACGAATACCTGGCCAAGCGCGACGCGGAATGGATGGGCAAGGTTTTCTCGGCCGTAGGCATGACGACCGGTGTGATCTGGTCCGGTCAGCCGGACGAAGAGAAAAAGGCGGCCTATGCCTGCGACATCACCTATGCCACCAACAATGAGCTGGGCTTCGACTACCTGCGCGACAACATGAGGGCGGACCTGAACGACGTCTATCAGAAGCACCATAATTTCGCGATCGTGGACGAGGTCGACTCGATCCTGATCGACGAGGCGCGGACACCGCTGATCATCTCGGGTCCATCGCAGGACCGGTCGGACTTGTATACCGCCATCGATACGCTGATCCCGTTGCTGCAGGACGATCACTATTCGCTGGACGAAAAGTCGCGCACGGTCACCTTTACCGATGAAGGCAACGAGTATCTTGAGCAGCAGTTGCTGGCAAACGACCTGATCCCCGAAGGTCATTCGCTGTACGACCCCGAAAGCACGACCGTGGTGCATCACGTCAACCAGGGCCTGCGCGCGCACAAGCTGTTTCAGCGCGACAAGGACTACATCGTCCGCGACGGCAATGTGGTACTGATCGACGAATTTACGGGCCGGATGATGCCGGGCCGCCGGTTGTCCGAAGGCCTGCATCAGGCCATCGAAGCCAAGGAAGGCGTGCAGATTCAGCCCGAGAACGTGACGCTGGCCAGCGTGACGTTCCAGAACTACTTCCGACTTTATGACAAGTTGGGCGGCATGACCGGTACCGCGCTGACCGAAGCCGAGGAATTTGCCGAGATCTATGGGCTGGGTGTGGTCGAAGTTCCGACCAACAAGCCGATCGCCCGTCTGGACGAAGACGATCAGGTCTATCGCACCGCCCCCGAGAAATACGGCGCGATGATCAAGGAAACCAAAAAGGCGGTCGAGAAGGGCCAGCCGGTTTTGCTGGGCACCACCTCGATTGAAAAATCAGAGGTGCTGAGCCAGATGCTGACCAAGGAAGGCATTCAGCACAACGTGCTGAATGCCCGCCAGCACGAGCAGGAAGCGCAAATCGTCGCCGAAGCGGGTCGTCTGGGCGCGGTGACCATCGCCACCAACATGGCCGGACGCGGTACCGACATCCAATTGGGCGGCAACGTGGAAATGAAGGTTCTGCAGGCACTTGCCGAGAACCCCGAAGCGGACCCCGCCGAGCTGCGCGCGGCGGAAGAGGCGCGTCACGCCGAGGAAAAACAGAAAGTGCTTGAGGCCGGTGGCCTGTATGTCATGGCCTCGGAACGGCATGAAAGCCGCCGCATCGACAACCAGCTGCGTGGTCGTTCGGGCCGCCAGGGCGACCCGGGCCGCACCGTGTTCTACCTCAGCCTCGAAGACGATCTGATGCGCATCTTCGGCTCGGAACGGCTGGACAAGGTGCTGACAACGCTGGGTATGAAAGAAGGCGAGGCAATCATCCACCCATGGGTGAACAAGTCGCTGGAACGCGCCCAGTCCAAGGTCGAAGGCCGCAACTTTGACATGCGCAAGAACGTTCTGAAGTTCGACGACGTAATGAACGACCAGCGCAGGGTGATCTTCAACCAGCGGCGCGAGATCATGTCGACCAGTGACCTGTCGGAAATCGTGTCGGACATGCGCGAACAGGTGATCGACGATCTGATCGACGAATACATGCCGCCGAAAACCTATGCCGACCAGTGGGACACCGACGGTCTGCACGAGGCGATCAAGGACAAGCTGACCATCGACGCCCCGGTTCAGGATTGGGCCGCCGAGGAAGGCGTAGATGACGAGCAGGTGCGAGAGCGCCTGATCAAAGCCGCAGACGAGATGATGGCCCAGAAGGCCGCCGCGTTTGGTCCCGAGAACATGCGCAACATCGAAAAGCAGGTGCTGCTGCAGACCATCGACGGCAAGTGGCGCGAGCATCTGGTGACGCTGGAACATCTGCGCTCGGTCGTAGGCTACCGCAGCTATGCCCAGCGCGATCCGCTGAACGAGTACAAGAACGAAAGCTTTCAGCTGTTCGAAGGGATGCTGGACAGCCTGCGCGAAACCGTGACACAGCAATTGTCGCGCGTTCGCCCGCTGACCGAGGAAGAGCAGCGTGAGATGCTGGCCCAGATGGCGGCGCAGCAGGCCCAGGCGCAACAGGCGGTCGAACAGGCCGCCGGTCAGGCCGAAGCAGTCGCTGAAGCCGACGCCTCGGGTGATGCCCGGCCCGGATTTGACGAAAGCGATCCGGCGACCTGGGGTAACCCGTCGCGCAACGACCGCTGCCCCTGTGGATCCGGAAAGAAGTTCAAACACTGTCACGGCAGGCTGACCTAACGTCACCTAAATTCGAACACAATGACTTCGCGTCGCGGTCACAAATTGGCCGCGATTGACCGGGAAAGTGTGACTCGCTCCTTCAACTGGGGAGGGTGTCTTGTTCGTTGTAAGAAACTACGTGACCATGGGTGGCACTGTCGTCTGCGCGCTCGCCATCGGTTACCTGATGCAGAATGGATCTGCCGCGCAACCTGATGGAAGTCAGGCCGGTATCTCTGTGGCTTCTGCCGCAGGACAGCCTGTTGGGCTGGCCGGGCTCGAGCAGTTCGCGCTTACCTCGTCTTCTGCAAGCACCGCGTCACTTTCTGCTCCGGCACCCTCGCAACGCAGCCTGCAACCCGGCCAAACCGGCCCCGAAGTAATGACCGACTGCAACCTGAGCGCGCGCGCCACCGCAGTGCCCGGTGCCGCGGCAAGGTTGATCGTCAAGGCCCCCTGCCACGCCAACCAACGGATCGAGGTTCATCACAGCGGGCTGGCCGTTTCTCAACAGACGGATGAAAACGGCGCCTTGGATCTGACGATGCCGGTGCTGTCGGAATACGCGATTTTTCTGATTTCCTTCGACGATCAAAAAGGTACGGTGGCAACAACGCACGTGCCGGACATAAGCCAGTACGACCGCGTCGCGCTGCAATGGAAGGGCACGACCGATCTACAGATTCACGCGCTGGAGTTTGGTGCCAGCTATGGCGGTGACGGGCATGTCTGGGCGGACAGCTCGGCAACGGGTGTCGGCGAGGTTGTCCATATGGGCCAGCCGGGTCTTGGCACCGCGCAGAATATCGAGATTTATTCCTTCCCTTCCGGCCAGTCTGCGCAATCGGGTGCCATCGGCCTGACGGTCGAGGCTGACGTGACCAAGGCCAATTGCGGCTCGGATCTGAGCGTACAGTCGCTGGAACTGCGCGCCGACCGCCGCCTACGCTCACGCGATCTGGTGCTGAACCTGCCCGACTGTTCGCAGGTCGGAGAGTTTCTGGTGTTGAATAATCTGTTCCAAGACCTGACAATCGCGGCAAAGTAAACCGCAGGCAGGCTCGAAACTCCTATGACATCCTTACGTGCAGCAGTGGCTGCACTTTTTCTGGCAACGCTGGCGCCCGGTGCCCAGGCGCAGGACATCACGCTGACCTCGCATGACGGCAAGGTCGAGGTAACCGGAAACCTGCTGGGATATGATGGCGAGTTCTATCGCATCGACACCCAATTCGGTGAACTGACGGTGGACGGGTCCGGCGTGACCTGCGATGGCCCCGCCTGCCCCAATCTGACCGATTTTGTGGCAGAGGTCCGGTTCTCCGGGTCGTCCGTCATGGCCGAGAAAGTCATGCCTGCCCTGATTCTTGGTTTTGCCCAACAAGAAGAGTTGTCGGCGACCCCATCACGGATTGACTCGGCAACCTTTGCCTACGAGCTGTTTCAACCCGGGCGACCCAGACCTTTGGGGCGGTTCTTCTTTCGCGTGGGCAATACAGGCCGGGGGTTTTCCGATCTGAGCGCGAATGAAACCGATATCGTCATGGCCTTGCGCGAAATCCGTCCGGGTGAGCGACTGGCTGCGGAAGACGCCGGGATGGGCGATCTGACAAAAGCGCGGCGATCCCGGGTTGTGGCGCTGGATGCGATGGTGCCTGTGGTGTCCGCCGTCAACGCAATACGACAGATCTCGCCCACGGATCTGGCACGCGTGTATTCCGGCGAAATCCTGAACTGGGCCGAACTGGGCGGGGCCGATGCGCCGATTGCGCTACATCTGCCGGACATAGGATCGGGCTTGTCCCAGGCCTTCGAGGATCAGTTGCTTGCGCCCGCTGGCGTGGCGCTGTCCGACACGGTCCTGCGGCATGGGCGCAGCAACGACTTGGTTCACGCAGTGGCCGAGGATCCGTTTGCCATCGGAATCGCCAGCCGGGCCGAAGCTGACAAGGTTCGCGCGCTGCCGCTTGCCGGGGGCTGCGGCCACGCGCTGACGGCGACCCGGCAATCGATCAAGACCGAGGATTATCCGCTAACCTCACCTATGTTCCTGTACCTGCCGTCATACCGCCTGCCCCGGATCGCACGACAGTTTCTGGCCTATACCCAAAGCCCGGAAGCTCAGATGGCGATACGGCAGGCCGGTTTCGTGGATCAGGCACCCGAGACCATGCGTATCGGATTGCAGGGGGACCGCCTTGCCAACGCAATCGCAAACGGCGGGGACGAAGTTGGCCTGGACAGCTTGAAACAGATGATCGAAACGCTGCGCCCGATGTCACGCCTGTCGCTGTCTTTCCGGTTCGAGGCCGGGTCTTCGCGCCCGGATGCCCAGTCCCGCGCGAACATTCTGCACTTGGCGCAGGCGCTTGAGGCCGGTGCCTACGAGGCCCGAAAGCTGACCTTCGTGGGATTCAGCGATGGTGACGGGCCAGCGGCGGGGAACGCCCGCATTGCGCTATTGCGGGCCAAAACAGTGCGCAACGCAGTTCTGGCCGCTGTTGAGACCGCGATCCCAGACAGTGTCGAGATCTCGGTCGAAGGGTTCGGCGAAGCCATGCCCATGGCCTGCGACGACACCGAATGGGGCCGCAAGATCAACCGCCGGGTCGAAGTCTGGATCGAGTGACTTCGAATCCCACCGACAGCTACAGATAGCCCTGCGACCGGAAACTCAGCTCTGTCGATTTTCCGATGATAAGGTGATCGTGCAGCACCAGGCCAAGCGCTGTACAGGCATCATGAATGCGATTGGTCATGTCGATGTCGGGCTGTGATGGCGTGGGATCACCTGACGGGTGGTTGTGCACCAGGATCAAAGCCGAGGCATTCAGTTCCAGCGCCCTTTTCGCCACCTCGCGCGGGTAGACGGGAACATGGTCCACCGTGCCCTTGGCCTGTTCCTCATCCGCGATGAGGACGTTCTTGCGATCAAGGTAGAACACGCGAAACTGCTCGGTCTCGCGATGGGCCATGGTGGTGTGGCAATAATCCAGCAATGCGTTCCAGCCCGAGATCACATGCCGTTGCATCACCCGTGCGCGGGCCATGCGATGGGCGCAGGCTTCCAGAATCTTCAGATCCGTGATCACGCTGTCGCCGACACCCTTGATCTGTCGCAACCGTTCTTCGGGCGCGGTCAGCACCCGGTTGAAGTCGCCCAGTTCGTCCATCAGGGCCCGGGCCAGGGGCTTTACGTCCTGTCGGGGGATCGAGCGGAACAGGACCAGCTCCAGCAGCTCATAATCCGGCATCGCTGCAGAACCGCCAGACATGAACCGTTCGCGCAGCCTTTTGCGATGGTCCTTGATATAAGACGGCAACCGGCCTGCCGGCAGCGGCTGCACCGGGGCTTCGTCGTTTTCAAAAAGCATCGGGGCTTCGGCAAAGGCGTCGTTGGTCATACGCGCAGACTGGCGCAGAATTGCTTTCCGAAACGTTAACGCACCTCACCCGCCATGCGCGCCGTGGCGCGGTGCACCACCATGTGCAGCAGGATCGAAAATACACCCAGCGTCAGCATGGCCGCGAACATCAGGTCCGTCTTGGCCCGCCCGTTGGCCAGCAGCATCAGGTTCCCCAACCCCCCGGACGAGCCACCGACCCATTCTCCGATCACGGCCCCGATGGGTGCGTAGACAGCCGCCAGCCGCATCCCCGAAGCCAACGAGGGCAGGGCGGCCGGTATTCGGATATGCCACAAAACTGCGCGCGGGCTGGCCTGCATGGTGCGTGCAAGGTCCAGATATCCGGCCGGAGTGCGCATCAATCCATCAAAAAAGGATGACGTCACCGGAAAATAGATGATCAGCATGGCCATTGCCACTTTCGACCAAAGATCAAACCCCAGCCAAAGCGTCAAAAGCGGTGCCAGGGCAAAAACCGGCAGGGCTTGCGTGAACACCAGCAAGGGTCGCACCAGGATCCGGGTCATGCGCGAACTGGCCAGCGAGACGGCTGTGACAACGCCCAAGGTTACACCAAAAACGAAGCCGGTCAGAACCTCGATGGCCGTCACCCAGGTGTCCTTTGCGATGATCCACCGGTTGTCCCACCATGTTTCGGCGACAATGGCCGGGCCGGGCAGGATGAATTTCGGCCAGCCCGTGAAGGTGACGATGCCCTGCCAGACGACAAGGGCAAAAAGCGCGGCCGCAAGCGGAGACAGGTATTTCATGCTGCCTCCTGTCTCAGCAGGCGCAACAATGCGCCTTGCGTGGCCAACGAGTCCGGGTCGTCCACTTTGCGGGGGGCCGGAGCCCGGGGCGGCTGGCATTTGGTCAGCCCGGGCCGGGTCATGACAACAATGGTTTGCCCCAGCCGGGCGGCTTCGGCCGGATCGTGGGTGACCAGCAAAACGGTGCGGCCCAGCAACACCTCGGCCGCGAGATCCTGCATATCGGCGCGGGTTCGGGCATCAAGGGCCGAAAACGGCTCGTCCAGCAATACGAAAGGGCGGCCCTCCATTAGCGTTCGGGCAAGAGCCACGCGCTGGCGCTGACCACCTGACAGTTCCGACGGTTTCATGGTCAGGTGATCCCAAAGGCGCATCCGTTTGATCAGACGGTCGCGCCGGTTCAGATCGGCCTTTCCCCCCTCAACTGTGCGCCCAGCGTGATATTCCGAGCCACACTTGCCCAAGGCAGCAACAGATCGTCCTGCGCCATGTACGCGACACGTTCTGGCACCGGCAAGCCATCGTCGGCCGTGATTTGCCCCGAGAACTCCGCCCCGGTCTGCAATCCCGCGATCAGGCGCAGGATGGTGGTTTTACCGACGCCGGAACCGCCCAGAAGACAGGTCCATTCCCCTGCCGCCATTGTAAGCGAAAGCGGCGCGAACAGGGTCGCGCCTCCGATTGTGGCCTGTCCGCTGATGGTCAGGGCAGGGGCAGACATCATGGCGTCAGGCCCATCTGCCAGAAACTGACTTCAAGTTCGGTCGCGGTGCGGAACGTCCGGCTCAGGCGGTCCCAGCGAGGGGAGGCTTCAAAATCTTGACCAATGCGCCATGTTAGAGCCTGATCGAGCAACTCGCCAACCGCCTTGCATGCAGCGTGATAGTCTTCGCTGGCATAGGCGTTGATCCAGTCCCGATAGGTTTCGGACGTGGCCTCGGTTGCCAGACGCGCGCCAATCTCGCCATAGCCCATGACGCAAGGCGCAAGCGCTGCCAGCAAGTCCAGCAAGTCACCGCTGTAGCCTGCCTCGAGCACAAAGCGCGTATAGGCCAGGTTCTCGGCACGCTCGGGCGTCGCAAACAGGTCCTGCTGTGAAATGCCCGCAGCCTCGCAGACACCGATATGCAGTTTCATCTCTTCGCTGATCAGACCGTTCACCGTGCGCGAGGCGGCCAGCATCTCTTCGTGGGTTTCCGATTTCACCACCGCAAGCGCCCAGGCACGGGCAAAATGGATCAGAAATACACAGTCCTGCCGCAGATAGTGAAGGAATGCCGCGCGCGGAAGCGTTCCGTCCTTCAACCCTTCGACAAAGGCGTGGCGGGTATAATCCCGCCACGGCCCCTGCGCCGCATCGCGCATCAGCGCGAAGGCCTTGCCATATTCATTCATTGCGCAGTCACGTCGATGGCGATGGCGCTGACCGGGTTGATGCTGTCGATCATGCCGCTGTCTTTCAGAAAAACCTCGAACCGGGTGTACCGACCGGCATCGAGCCCGGCCGGGCGCAGGGCAAAACGCGGCAGCGTGTCGAACCAGGCACGGGCATTCAGCTCATCCTGCAGCTCGGGCGAGGTTGCTGCGAAGATTTCCCAGCCTTTTTCGGGGTTGTTGACGATGAACTGTGTTGCCTTCTCCGTCGCGGCCAGAAAACGGGCGATCTTGTCGGTATCCATTGTGTCCGGGTTCGCGACATAGATCAGTTCGTCATAGGACGGCACGCCCTCTTCCTCGATATAGAAGCAGGTGCCGGGATGGTCTTCGATGTCCATCTGGTTCAGCTCGAAATTGCGGTAGGCGCCGATCACCGCATCTACCTGCCCCGACATCAGCGACGGTGAAAGCGAGAAGTTGACGTTGATCATTTCGACATCGGCCAGTGCGACGTCATACTTGCCCAGAACGGTGCCCAGAACCGCCTCTTCCACGCCAGCGACAGAAAAGCCGATTTTCTTGCCTTTCAGGTCCGCCGGGGTTTTGACCGGGCCATCTTCCAATACCAGAAGGCAGTTGAGCGGGGTCGCGACTAGCGTGCCGACACGTTTCAGGGGCAGACCCTCGTGTATCTGCAGATGCAGTTGCGGCTGGTAGGACACAGCCAGATCGGCCTGCCCCGCAGCAACCAGACGCGGCGGTGCGGACGGGTCAGCAGGCGGGATGATTTCAACTTCAAGCCCCTGTTCGGCGAAATAGCCGTTTTCCTGCGCCACGATAATGGGGCCGTGATCGGGGTTGATGAACCAGTCCAGCAAAATGGTCATCTTGTCGTCAGCCCAGGCCGGTGCAGCGGCCAGCAGCGATAAGGCTGTGATCAGTTTCTTCATATCTCGCGTTTCCTTCCTGTTCACGAGGTTGAGGCCGCGACGAGGACAATCTCGCCCGGCCAATCCGATTGAATCCGTTCGGCTGCGCGCCACGCCCGTAGACCAGTGGCGCAGCAAAGGGCCAATCTTTTTGCTTGTTTAGGCTCTAATCTGGACAATTCGACTGGCGTTAGTCGTTCTGCGCCGGGGTGTATCGGGACCAGCGCTTCATCCGTGCCGCGAAGCTCGATGATCCGGTCTTCGGCCGTGAGTTGGCTGGCAGACAGGAAGCGGAAACAACTTGCGGGTTCTGGCGCATCATCGAAACGGAAACTGTTGCTGCGCAGGGTGCGGGCATCAAAGTTCACCATTTGGCCCAGCGGCGATGGTTGCAGGCCCAGGATCACGCTCAGCGCCATTTGCGCCTGCGTCGCGCCGATCACACCGACAACCGGACCCAAAACACCTGCTGAGGCGCAGCTGGCACCACTGTCGGGCGCGTCTGGAAACAGCGCACGTAAAGACGGCGCGCCGCCGCAAAAACCGCCCACATAACCTGACAACCCGAGCACCGAGGCACTGATCAGCGGCTTTCCCTGTGCCAGACAGCTGTCCGACAGGACATAACTGGCCGCATAACTATCCGCACAATCCAGGACCACATCCGACCGCGACACCAGATTTGCCGCGTTTTCGCATGTCAGGGCCTGACTTTGTCTGGTGACTTCAAGCTTGGAGTTGAGGTCGCGACAGCGCCGCGCCGCAACTTCAGCCTTTGGCAGGCCGACATCCCGTTCCGTGAAAAGCGTTTGCCGGTGCAGGTTCGACAGATCAACGACATCGCCATCAACAACCATGATGTGACCCACCCCTGCCCCGGCCAACAGCGGCAGAACCGGCGCGGCCAACCCTCCTGCCCCGACGACAAGTACTCGTGCAGCGGACAGGCCCGCCTGCCCTTCGGGTCCCACTTCGGGCAGGATCATCTGACGTCCGTAACGGTTCATCGCGTGATGTCGATCCATTCGCGCAACCGCGCTTCGGGGTCAGGGTTCAGCGTGATGTCGGTCACTGCCGCGACAATATCGGCCCCGGCCTCGAACACGCCAGGCGCGCGCTCGACCGACATTCCGCCAATGCCGACCAATGGGATACGCCCCACCCGCGTCTTCCATTCGGTCACGCGGGGCAGACCTTGCTGCCGCCACTTCATCTTTTTCAGGATGGTCGGATAGACAGGTCCGAGCGCCACATAGTCGGGGTCCATCGACAGAACCCGCTCAAGCTCATCATCGTCATGGGTTGAAACACCAAGTTTCAGGCCTGCCCGGCGGATGGCATGCAGATCGGCATCATCCAGATCCTCCTGCCCCAGGTGGACCCAGTCGCAGCCCGCCTCTATTGCCTGCTGCCAATGGTCGTTCACGACCAGTCGGACGCCGTGGCTGCGGCACAGTTCGAGCGAGATCATAATCTGGGCGCGCACCGCATCACCCGATTGGTCCTTGATCCGCAACTGCACCAGTTTGACGCCCAGAGGCAGCATCCTGTGCAGCCAGTCTGAATGATCGAAGATCGGATAGAACCGGTCCAACGTCATGACAGAAATGCCTTTCCGATCACTGGCGTTGAAGGTTCGGCCATGTCGCGTGCCTCGATCGGGTCGGCCTTATAGGCCAATTGGCCGGCCTGAATCGCCAATGCCATTGCACGCGCCATCCCCACCGGATCACCGGCACGGGCCACCGCCGTGTTCAGAAGAACAGCATCATAGCCCAGCTCCATCGCATGCGCGGCGTGGCTTGGTCTGCCGATGCCGGCATCAATGACAAGCGGCACATCGGGAAACGCAGCCCGCAGCGCCCGCAGCGCATATTCGTTGTTCAGACCGCGCCCGGACCCGATGGGCGCGCCCCACGGCATCAGAACCTCGCAACCCGCCTGCAACAGGCGTTCGCCGACGATCAGATCGTCCGTTGTGTAGGGAAAGACCTGAAATCCATCTTCCGTCAGGATGCGGGCGGCTTCGACCAGTTGAAACACATCCGGTTGCAGGCTGTCGGTATGACCGATCAGTTCCAGCTTGATCCAATTGGTCTGAAAAGCCTCGCGCGCCATCTGGGCGGTTGTCACAGCCTCTTTCACCGTGTGGCATCCGGCGGTGTTGGGCAGGACAATGACACCCAGGTCGCGGATCATCCGCCAAAAGCTCTGCCCAGCCCCACCCGCGCCTTCACGGCGCAGGGATACCGTGGCAACACCCGCCCCGCTGAGGCGAAACGCTTGTTCCAGAATGGCCGGACTGGGATACTGCGCCGTGCCCAGCATCAGCGGATTGGGCAGTTCTGTGCCGTAAAAGGTCTTCACGTCAGCCCCCCTGCATCGGGGCGACAACTTCGACCCGGTCACCATCTTCGAGTTTTAGTGCCAGTCGAAGGCTTGAAGGGACGAACTGTTCATTCACAGCGGTAGCTACGCAGCCCGAGAATCCACATTCCGCCAGCAAATCTGAAAGGGTTTCTGCGCGGCTTTCGCGCGCCTCGCCATTAAGCACGATCTTCATCGACCATCTCCGAATGTTTGTTTTCCAGCGCCAGATCGGCGACGCCCTGTGCCAACGCGGGCGCAAGCAAGTAGCCATGGCGATACAGGCCATTGGCATAGATCGTTCGACCCAACCGGCGGATGCGAGGCAGGTTGTCGGGAAAAGCGGGGCGAAGATCGACACCGATTTCCAGGATCTCAGCCTCACCAAAAGCCGGGTTCAGCGCATAAGCCGCACTGAGAAGCTCCAACATCGAGCGGGCAGTAATCCGGCCGCTGTCCTCGGATTCGATCATCGTTGCGCCCAGCATGTAGACCCCGTCACCCCGCGGGACGACATAAAGCGGCATGCGCGGATGCAGCAGTCGCACAGGGCGAGAGAGAGTGACATCCGGGCAGCGGATCACCAGCATCTCGCCTTTGACGCCACGCAGATCATGCAAGATCTCGCGCGCGTGCAACCCCCGGCAATCGATCGCATTCTCCAACCGGGAAGGGGCCAATGTACGGTGAAAGGGCACACCTCGGTCCCTGAGGTGGCTGCAGAGGTCCCGCAACGCTTGCCGGGGATCAAGATGGGCCTCTGCCCGGAAGAAGAGACCGTTACTGAAACTGTCTAGATCAGGCTCTAAATAGGCGATATTCGCACTTCCGACTTCTGAATGCCCATCCGTTCGGCGTGCAAAGCGGCGCAGATCCGGCAGGTCGCGCGAATGCGCAACAACCAGCGTTCCGCACCGATGCACCCGCGTTCTGGCGTCCCACCAGTCAATCGCTGTTTGTCCAAGCCGCAGAACCGGCTCCTCGGCATTTTCGTATTCACACCAGGGGGCAAGCATGCCACCCGCCCACCAGGAACAGCCATGTGGACCCGGCGCACCTGCCGGATCGAATATCTGCACGTCAGCGCCGCGCGACACCAGCTCGGTTGCAACAGTCAGACCGGCTACTCCGGCGCCTATGACCGACCAGACAGTCATGCGGGCCAAAGCTGATGAAAATGATGAACCGGCCCATGCCCGCGACCAATGTCCAGATCATCGGACCGGGCTATCGCGCCTTGCAGATAGCTGTGCGCATCTGCAACGGCCGTCGTCAGCGGTTTTCCCAGCGCCAGCCCGGCAGCAATTGACGCGGACAATGTGCAGCCAGTGCCATGCGTATTTCTGGTTTTCCGGCGCGGTGCCGTGAACTCTGCCACCAAGCCCGAAGCGTCGATCAAGAGATCACGGCAAATGTCGCCGGATCCATGCCCGCCCTTCATCAGAACGGAACCTGCGCCCATGTCACACAAGGCAAGCCCCTGTTTTACCATCTGATCCGGCGTCTCCGCAGCCGGGCAATCCAAAAGGCGTCCGGCCTCAGGCAAGTTCGGCGTCAATAGCGTGGCTATGGGCACGAGCACCGCCCGTAATGTCTCAACCGAGTCTTCTGTCAGCAAGGCATCGCCGGATTTGGCAATCATCACAGGATCCAGAACGATGGAACCACGAAACGCTGCAAGGCTGTCTGCAACACATCGGATGATCTCCGGTGTCGCCAGCATGCCAATCTTGACGGCGCCCACGCTCAGATCAGACAGAACGGCATCGATCTGTGCGGCGACAGTATTCAGCGGGATCCCGTGAACGGCGGTAACGGCCCGTGTGTTTTGCGCGGTCACGGCGGTGATCACGCTGGCACCATAAACCCCTAAGGCAGACATTGCCTTGATGTCAGCCTGAATTCCGGCCCCACCGCCGCTGTCCGAGCCTGCAATTGTCAGCGCAATAGGCGTCATATCGTTGCTCCATCAAAATTGGGCAACGCGCGCATGGAAAACGTCTGACATTCTGAGACCGTTCCCTACGCCGGTATTGCCCGGATCAGGTTCGATGGGTTAGCGCATTAACGCCTCTCAGCCCTTCGATCAGGGCACCCCAACGGTTGACCGGACAATCACAGGCACATCAGAAAAATACAAGACTGAATTTGATCTGTTTTATGGCCACCCTGACACCTTGGGTAAGGCCAAAGGTATTTGCGAGGCTCTGCCTCGCGCTCCGGGATATTTGGGGCCAGATGAACAAGGGATCTTTCCTTCATCTGGCCAAAAATATCCCGGGGGAGGCGCCCAAAGGGCGGCGGGGGCAGCGCCCCCTGCAACAAAAAAGCCGCCCGAAACCGGGCGGCTTTGGTCGGGAAAGCGGTTCCCTTAGCTTTTCATGCCATCCCAGAAGGACTTGACCGACGAGAAAAAGCTTTTTGATTCCGGGTGGTTGTCCTCTCCCAGATCGTCAAACTCACGCAGCAGTTCTTTCTGTCGACTGGTCAGGTTGACCGGTGTTTCCACAGCCAGTTCGATGAACATGTCACCCACGCCACCGCCACGCAGGGCGGGCATTCCCTTGCCACGCAAACGCATCTGGCGGCCCGACTGGCTGCCTGCCGGGATCTGCACCCGGCCACGACCGCCGTCGATGGTGGGCACTTCGATCGAACCACCCAGAGCGGCCTTGGCCATGCTGACCGGCACGCGGCAATAGAGGTTTATGCTGTCACGCTCAAACAGCTTGTGATCGGACACTTCGACAAAGATGTACAGATCGCCCGGGGGGCCACCACGCATTCCGGCCTCACCCTCACCCGCCAGACGGATACGGGTGCCGGTTTCGACACCGGCGGGGATGTTGACGGACAGTGCCCGTTCTTTTTCCACGCGCCCCGCGCCGCCGCAGGATTTGCACGGATTCTTGATGATCTGACCCAATCCCGAGCAGGTCGGACAGGTGCGTTCAACGGTGAAAAAGCCCTGTTGCGCGCGGACCTTGCCCATACCCGAACAGGTCGGGCAGGTCGTCGGTTCAACGCCGCTTTCAGCGCCCGACCCGTCACAGGCCGAACAGGCCACGGCAGCGGGCACGTTGATAGTCTTTTGCAGACCCGCAAACGCCTCTTCCAGCGAGACGCGCAGGTTGTAACGCAGGTCGGAACCGCGTGCGGCACGACGGCCACCGCCACCGCGCTGGCCACCCATGAAATCGCCGAACAGGTCGTCGAACACGTCCGAAAACGCGCTGGAGAAATCGCCCTGACCAAAGCCGCCGCCGGGCCGGCCACCGCCACCCATGCCGTTTTCAAACGCGGCATGGCCAAAGCGGTCATAGGCGGCCTTGCGTTCTGCGTCTTTCAGAACGTCATAGGCTTCGTTCGCTTCCTTGAACTGCGCCTCGGCTTCCGGGTTGTCCTTGTTGCGGTCGGGATGCAACTCTTTGGCTTTCCTGCGAAAACCTTTCTTGATCTCGTCCGCCGATGCACCCTTGGACACGCCGAGTACATCGTAATAGTCGCGTTTTGACATCAGTGTTTCCTTCTGCCTCAACGTAAACGGGCCGGCCCGGTATCCGGACCGGCCCGAATTGGCCCGGTTACCCGTTAGTTACGCTTGTCGTCGTCCAGATCTTCGAACTCGGCGTCGACAATATCGTCATCACCCGGAGCGGCGTCCGCAGCTGCCGGTTCATCCTCGGCCTCTTCGGACTGCGCCTTGTAGATGGCCTCGCCCAGTTTCATGGCCGCTTCGGTAACGTTCTGGATGCCCGACTTGATCTTGTCGGCGTTTTCGGTTTCCAGCTCGTCCTTCAGCGCGGCAATTGCCAGCTCGATGGCTTCGATGGTGGTCGGGTCGACCTTGTCGGCATGCTCTTCCATCGACTTCTCGGTCGAGTGGATGAGGCTTTCCGCCTGGTTCTTGGCGTCGACCAGCTCGCGGCGTTCCTTGTCGGCTTCCGCGTTCTCTTCCGCGTCCTTGACCATCTTTTCGATGTCCTCGTCGGACAGACCGCCCGAGGCCTGGATGGTGATCTTCTGTTCCTTGCCGGTGCCTTTGTCCTTGGCCGAAACCGAGACAATGCCGTTGGCGTCGATGTCGAAGGTCACCTCGATCTGCGGCATGCCACGCGGTGCCGGCGGGATGTCTTCGAGGTTGAACTGACCCAGGATCTTGTTGTCCGAAGCCATCTCACGCTCACCCTGGAACACGCGGATGGTTACGGCGTTCTGGTTGTCCTCGGCCGTCGAGAAGACCTGAGACTTCTTGGTCGGGATCGTGGTGTTGCGGTCGATCAGACGAGTGAACACGCCACCCAGGGTTTCGATGCCCAGCGACAGCGGGGTCACGTCCAGCAGAACCACGTCTTTGACGTCGCCCTGCAGAACACCGGCCTGAATGGCGGCACCCATGGCAACAACTTCGTCCGGGTTCACACCTTTGTGCGGCTCTTTACCGAAGAATTTGGTCACCTCTTCGATCACTTTCGGCATCCGGGTCATACCACCGACCAGAACAACCTCGTCCACGTCAGCAGCCGACAGACCGGCGTCTTTCAGAGCGGCCGCGCAGGGCTTCATCGACTTCTTAATCAGGTCGCCAACTAGCGATTCCAGCTTGGCGCGGGTCAGTTTCATGACCATGTGCAGCGGCTGGCCGTTCGAACCCATCGAGATGAACGGCTGGTTGATTTCGGTCTGCGAGGTCGAGGACAGCTCAATCTTGGCTTTTTCAGCAGCTTCTTTCAGACGCTGCAGCGCCATCTTGTCGGCAGACAGGTCGACGCCGTGTTCCTTTTTGAACTCGTCCGCCAAGTAGTTGACGATGCGCATGTCAAAGTCTTCACCACCCAGGAAGGTGTCACCGTTGGTCGATTTGACCTCGAACAGGCCGTCGTCGATTTCCAGGATGGTCACGTCGAAAGTACCGCCGCCAAGGTCATAGACCGCGATGGTTTGAGTGTCTTTCTTGTCCAGACCATAGGCCAGCGCGGCAGCTGTCGGTTCGTTGATGATCCGCAGCACTTCCAGGCCGGCGATCTTGCCGGCGTCCTTGGTGGCCTGACGCTGCGCGTCGTTGAAGTATGCCGGAACGGTGATGACAGCCTGCGTGACTTCCTCACCCAGATAGCTCTCGGCTGTTTCCTTCATCTTGCCCAGAGTGAAGGCCGAAATCTGGCTTGGGGAGTACTTTTCACCGCGGGCTTGGACCCACGCGTCGCCATTGCCGCCATCAACGATGGCGTACGGCACCATTTTCTTGTCTTTTTCGACTTCGGCATCATCCACACGACGACCGATCAGACGCTTAACGCCAAAGATCGTGTTGTCGGGGTTGGTGACCGCCTGACGTTTTGCGGGCTGACCGACCAGTCGCTCATCTTCGGTGAAGGCGACGATCGAGGGCGTGGTCCGCGCCCCTTCGGCGTTTTCGATGACTTTCGGCTGCGAGCCGTCCATGATGGCCACGCACGAGTTTGTGGTACCAAGGTCAATCCCGATTACTTTACCCATATTTTCAATCCCTTTCTCTTCAAGGCGATGTCCCGAGGCCGGGACCCGTTATGGCATCCCTGCCCCGATCTGCATTGCGTAATGGCCCTACACCATTGCGCGTCCCGGCGTATATAAGGGCGCGACGAAAGGCCTGCAAGCGGTGTAAAACGCAGGTTTTCGGGATTTTGTGGCCTTTTTCGGCAAGGTTTTGGCAAGGATTGAGGATTCTGGGATGGCCCGGCTGATTTTGCGCGGATTCGACATCAGAAAGGGCTGGCTGGATGCATCGGCCCAGACGCAACTGATCGAAACGCTGCGCCCGATTCTGAAAGCAGCGCCACTGGTGCGGCCGGTGACGCCGCAAGGCAAGGCGATGTCGGTCCGCATGACCTCGGCCGGGGCCGTTGGCTGGGTCACGGACCGGGATGGCTACCGGTATCAAACACAGCACCCGCAAGGGAAGGCCTGGCCCGACATTCCCGAGCCGATCCTGAACCTGTGGCACGACCTTGCCAGCCGCGAACGCGACCCCGATTGCTGTCTGATCAATTATTACGGGGAAGGCGCCCGGATGGGTCTGCATCAGGACAAGGACGAGGCCGATTTTTCCTGGCCGGTTCTTTCGGTTTCGCTGGGGGATGATGCGCTTTTTCGGATCGGCAACACCACCCGAGGCGGCAAGACCGAGTCGATCTGGCTGAGTTCGGGCGACGTTGTCATCATGGGCGGGCCGGCACGGCTGACCTATCACGGGATCGATCGCATCCGTTTCGGATCTTCCAAACTCTTGCCAAAAGGCGGGCGGATCAACCTGACGCTGCGGGTGGCCCGTTAGCGGCGTGCGTCCCAACTTTGCGACACGTGCTTGCGTGTAAAGAACTCACCCAACAGCCCGATCATCAGCAGCGCTATGCCGACCCATAAGGCATATTCCCAGTTTGTGTTCCGTGGAAAATAGTTGCGGAAAATGAAGCCCCGGGCCTGGTCGATGATGTGAAACAGCGGGTTCCAGGCGAACATCATCAGGATATAGCCGCCCAGCGCATTGGCGACGAACATCTTGCCCGAGAACACCATGTTCAGACGCCGATAGATGTTTTTCAACATCTCCGCCGTCCTTGGAAACCACGGCTTCAGGGCCATCAGGTTCAATCCCACCGTGCATCCAACAAACCAAGACAGGATCAGCATTCCGAAAGCGCCGCCTGGGTCCAGAATTTCCAAAGGTTCAACCGCGACATGATACACGAACAGGATCACCAGTATTGAAACGAGCTGCGTGTAAAGCGCTCCGAAGGCCGCCGCCAAAAGCATGATCATCGGATTCATCGGCGAATGCAGCATCATCGGATTGTTCCCCGGCGCAATACCGGCAATCGCGGATACCGACTTTACATGCATGATGAACATGAAAACGCCCGACAGCATGTAAAGCACGAAGTTGCCGCGGATTTTGGCAATCCGTCCCCCCATGAATGACAGGATCAGGTAGAAGACCGTGGCCAGAATGACGATCTGCATGATGTTGATGAAAATCGCGATGACGGCATTCGAATGCTGCGAGCGTATCTGCCGCACGACGGCGTGAAACACCAGTTCCGCCGTGGTGAAGGCACCGCCCAAAAGCGTTTGGTTGCGCTTGTAATAAAACACCCGACGCGTCTTTCCTGCTTCTTTGCCCAAAAACTGGCACGAAATTCTTGCCGTTCCGTAACCGTCACATCATAAGTCCAACAGGACATTGGATCAACAAATCCCAGGAACGGAGCATTTTTGTGACCTACGACGCGTTAATTCCCGTCATCAGACGCCTTGCCCTGCAAGCAGGGAACAAGATCATGCAGATTTATGAGGCGGATGATTTCGACGTGAAGGTCAAATCCGATAGCAGCCCCGTGACCGAAGCGGACGAGGCGGCAGATGCCCTAATCTCGGCCGGCCTGCGCGAAGCCTTTCCCGATACCCTGCTGGTGACCGAGGAACAGGCGGCCTCGCACACGCAGAAGGGCGACACGTTCCTGATCGTCGACCCGCTGGACGGCACCAAGGAATTCATCAACCGGCGAGGTGATTTCACCGTCAATATCGCGCTGGTGGAAAACGGCATTCCCACGCGCGGCGTTGTTTATGCACCTGCCCGGGGCCGCATGTTCTACACGCAGGCCGATGGCCGGTCGGTCGAAGAAACAGGTGGGCTTGAGATGGACATTATCGGGGACGTTACGCCAATTTCAGTGTCTGAACCGGACAATTCCGCCCTTTTGGTCGTGGCCTCGAAATCGCATCGGGACCAGGCGACCGAGGATTACATCAACAAATATCAGGTGAAGGACAGCAAAAGCGCCGGCTCGTCGCTCAAGTTCTGCCTTGTGGCCACTGGCGAGGCCGACATCTATCCACGGGTTGGCCGCACGATGGAGTGGGACACCGCCGCCGGACACGCGGTTCTGGCCGGCGCCGGGGGCAAGGTCGTTCGCTTCGACGATCATTCACCGCTGAGCTATGGCAAGGAAGACTATGCAAATCCGTTCTTCATTGCCTACGCTCCGGGTGTGGAACTGAAGGAAGCCTGATGTCTGTACTGATCGCAATCCCCGCCCGTTACGCGTCGACCCGCTATCCGGGCAAACCTCTGGTGCCGCTGACCGGTGCAAATGGCGTGTCCATGACCCTGATCGAACGATCCTGGCGCGCTGCGTGTTCGGTATCCGGCGTGGACCGCGTTGTAGTGGCCACAGACGATGACCGCATTCGTGACGTGTGCGAAGGGTTTGGGGCGGAAGTGGTCATGACATCCGAGACCTGCGGCAACGGCACGGAACGCTGCGCCGAAACCCATGCCAATCTGGGTTCGGGTTACGAGATCGTCGTCAATCTGCAGGGAGACGCACCGCTGACACCGCATTGGTTCGTCGAAGATCTGATCGCGGGGTTGCGCACGGCCCCTGACGCGGGTGTGGCCACGCCGGTCCTGCGCTGTGACGGTGATGCGCTGAACAGCCTGCTGAATGATCGCAGGAACGGACGGGTCGGCGGAACAACCGCCGTTTTTGGGGCAGATCACAGCGCAATGTACTTCTCGAAAGAGGTGGTCCCCTTTACCACGGCCACTTATGCGGGTGACGAGCCAACCCCGGTGTTCCATCACGTGGGTGTTTATGCCTATCGACCCGATGCGTTGGCCGCTTATCCCGACTGGCCGGTGGGGCCGTTGGAGAAACTGGAAGGACTGGAGCAGCTTCGGTTCATGGAGAACGGCCGCAAGGTTCTGTGCGTGGAGGTTGAGGCCAAGGGCCGCCAGTTCTGGGAACTGAACAACCCGCAGGACGTGCCCAAGATCGAAGAAATGATGGCCGCGATGGGGTTGGATTGAACGTTTTTCCCCATTTCACCGCTTCCGTTCATGGCCTATTGTTTTTTGACATTCGGAAATTGGATCACCCATGACAGTTGTTCTTGTCACCGGCGGAGCCGGATATATCGGGTCGCATGCCTGCAAGGCCCTTGCTGCCGCTGGCTATACGCCTGTGACATATGACAATCTGGTTACGGGCTGGCGGGACGCAGTGAAATTCGGCCCGTTCGAGCATGGTGATCTGCTGGACCGAAACAGGCTGGATCACGTGTTTGCCAAATACCGTCCCGCTGCGGTGATGCATTTCGCCGCCCTCAGCCAGGTGGGCGAAGCGATGGCGCAACCCGGCAGATACTGGGCGAACAATGTCACCGGTTCGCTGAACCTGATCGAAGCAGCCGTCGAAGCCGGATGTCTGGATTTCGTCTTTTCGTCGACCTGTGCCACTTACGGCGATCAGGACAACGTAGTGCTGGACGAAAACGCGCCACAGAACCCGGTGAATGCCTACAGCTCCTCGAAACGCGCGATTGAGGATATTCTGCATGACTTCGGGGCCGCGCACGGGCTGAATCACGTCATTTTCCGCTATTTCAATGTTGCAGGAGCTGATCCTGACGCAGAAGTTGGCGAGTTTCACCGGCCCGAAACCCATCTGGTGCCGCTGATGCTGGATGCCATCGACGGCAACCGGGATGGTCTGACCGTGTTCGGAACCGATTACGATACGCCGGACGGCACCTGTATCCGCGATTACGTTCATGTCTGCGATCTGGTCGATGCCCATGTTCTGGGACTGAAATGGCTGGAAAACGGCAAAGGCAACCGGGTGTTCAACCTGGGCACCGGGTCCGGGTTTTCGGTGATGGAAGTGATCGAGCAATCCGGCGCGGTCACCAACCGAACAGTGCCCTATACGATCGGACCCCGTCGCGCCGGGGATTGTACGCGGCTGGTTTCGGGCTCGGACCGGGCGGAACAGGAACTGGGCTGGCGGCCGAAAAGATCAACGTTAGAGACAATTGTCAGGGACGCGTGGCGCTGGCACCAGACCGGACACTACGAGAAATGAGGGTCATGTGACCGCGCACCCGGTACAGGATCTGCCATCCATTGGCTGGGCGCAGATGTACCGGTTGCGGCTGAAACGCCGCAGGCTCTTGTGGCGCTCATTCCGAAGCCGCCGCCAGCTGTCCTGTCTTGAGGACCGGACGGAGAAAATCGGTAAGGGAGATATTCTGGCCTTTATCACACTGCGCAACGAGATGATGCGGCTGCCGTGGTTTTTTGAACACTACCGAACCCACGGCGTGGATCATTTTCTGATCGTGGATAACGGCAGCGACGACGGATCGACCGAATATCTGTTGGAACAACCAGATGTTTCGGTCTGGAACACGACGGCCAGCTACCGTGCCGCGCGGTTTGGCCTGGACTGGCTGACCTGGCTGCAGATGAGATACGGGCACGGGCACTGGACTCTGATGGCTGATGCGGACGAGTTGCTGATTTACGCCCATCACGAGACCAGATCGCTACATGATCTGACCGCATGGCTGGAGTCGCACGGGCAGGATGCCTTTGGTGCGCTGATGCTGGATCTGTATCCGCAAGGGCCGCTGGGGGATCAAGGCTATGACCCCGAGACCGATCCGACCCGGGTACTGGACGGGTTCGACAGCGGTCCCTACCGGGTGCAGCGTCAAAGCCCGCTGGGTAATCTTTGGGTGCAGGGCGGAGCCCGCGAGAGGATGTTTTTCTCAAATGCCCCGCGTCGGTCGCCCACGCTGAACAAGATCCCTCTGGTACGCTGGTCCCGGCATTATGCCTTTGTAAACTCGTGCCATTCCGCGCTGCCGCGCCGGTTGAACACCACCTATGACGGCCCGGGGGGGACTGCGGCCTCGGGTATCCTGCTGCACACCAAATTCCTGCCGGATGTCGTCGACAGGTCCGAAACCGAGAAGACCAGGCGTCAGCATTTTCATGATCCGGACCAATTCGGGCCATATTACGATGGCATAATTGCGCAGCCTGTCATGTGGACAGAGCGATCAGAGCACTACGCCGGATGGCAGCAATTGCGCGCGCTGGGGCTGATGAATGACGGGGGCTGGAACTGAATTGCCGCCTTCCCGACAGAATTGCAACGCCCCCGGCTAACAACTTTTAAACCCGTTGCCTCGCAAGATGCAAAGGTGGCATAAAACGGCAATGGCTCGGATCAACTCAGGCTTGAACAGGCCCCGGGCCTGCTCGCGTAATAATAAGGGTTGGGCAGTCGCGTGAGCCTGTTGGATTCATATAGAATGAGGCTTCGGCGCAAGCGCCGTCTGGTGCGCTGTGTGCGCAAACGAAGCGAGCTGCGCGCGGTTTCGAACAACACCGCGCAAATACAACGTGGCGATGTCTTGCTGATGAGCGTTGTACGCAACGAAAAGATCAGGCTGCCGTTCTTTCTGGACTATTATCGCAACCTGGGCATCAATCACTTCCTGTTTGTCGATAACGACAGCGATGACGGAACCTGCGCCTTTCTTGAGGCGCAGCCGGATGTGTCCGTCTGGCAGGCCGAGGCCAGCTATAAGCGCGCATCCTTTGGTCTGGACTGGTCCAACTATCTGCTGCGCAAATACGCGCCCGATCACTGGGTCCTGACGGTCGACCCGGATGAGTTCTTCATTTACCCGTTTTGTGACACCCGCCCGATCCGCGCGTTGACGGACTGGCTGGATGGCTGCGCCGTACGCAGCTTTGGCACCATGCTGATCGACATGTATCCGCAGGGTCCGGTCGAAGAGGCGCCATATCAAGAAGGGCAGAATCCGTTCGAAATCGCGAACTGGTTCGACTCGGGCAACTACATGATTACCCGGAACCCCGATTATGGAAATCTGTGGATTCAGGGCGGCCCCCGCGCGCGGGTGTTCTTTCAGGACAACCCCTCAAAAGCTCCGGCGCTGAATAAGATACCACTTGTCAAATGGGACAAGCGCTATGTCTATGTCAGCTCGACCCATTCCCTGCTGCCGCGCGGGCTGAACCAGGTCTATGACGAATGGGGCGGTGAAAAGGCCAGCGGCGCGTTGCTGCATGCCAAGCTGATCAACACTCTGGGCGACAAGGCGCGCGAAGAACTACAGCGCGGCCAGCATTATCGCGGCTCGGGCGAGTACCGGGCCTATGCCCAGCGGCTGGAAGGCAAACCGGTTTTCTGGTGCGACTGGTCCGAGAAATACATCAACTGGAGACAGCTTGAGATTCTGGGCCTCATGTCGAAAGGAAACTGGGCATGAGCGGTCTGGGCGTCGTCATGCTGGTGCATACAGCACTGGATCGGGCCGAGCAGGTCGCGCGTCACTGGACAGCGTCCGGCTGCCCGGTGGTGATCCACGTGGATCGCAAGGTTCCCGACAAGGCATTTGCCGAGTTTTCCGAGGCCTGCGCCGACAATCCCCTGATTGTATTCTCGGACCGGCATGCCTGCGAATGGGGCGGCTGGGGCATCGTCGCAGCCTCGCAATGCGCGGCGACGCTGATGCTTGAACAGTTCCCGGATGTGCGTCACGTATTTTTGTCGTCCGGGGCCTGTCTGCCCCTGCGGCCCGTGCAGGAGCTGATCGACTATCTGTCGGACCGCCCGCGCGTCGATTTCATCGAAAGCGCGACCACCGCCGATGTCAGCTGGACCATCGGCGGTCTGGATCATGAACGGTTCACCCTGCGATTCCCGTTTTCCTGGCGCAAGCGCCGCAAATTGTTTGATACTTACGTCAAACTTCAACGCGCTCTGGGCTTGCGGCGGCGTATCCCGGACGGGCTGGTCCCGCATATGGGCAGCCAGTGGTGGTGCCTGACACGGCAGACCCTGTCGGCCATCCTGCAGGACCCCAAACGCCCCGTGTATGACCGCTATTTCCGCCGCGTCTGGATACCGGATGAAAGCTATTTCCAGACGCTGGCAAGGCTCTATTCCACGCATATCGAAAGCCGCTCGCTGACCTTGTCCAAGTTCGATTATCAGGGTCGGCCGCACATATTCTATGATGACCACCTGCAATTGCTGCGCCGTTCGGACTGTTTTGTGGCCCGCAAGATCTGGTGGAAGGCCGACCGGCTGTATCAGTCGTTTCTGACCGATCAGGCTGGGGCGATGAAACCGGCCGAGCCAAATCCGGGCAAGATCGACCGGGTGTTTTCCAAAGCGGTCGAGCGGCGCATGCGCGGGCGCGACGGGCTGTACATGCAAAGCCGGTTTCCCCGACATGGCAGCGAAAACGGCCTGACGTCGTTTCCATATTCGGTATTTCAGGGCTTTTCCGACCTTTTTGAAGATTTCGAAACCTGGCTGGAAAACACGACAAACACACGCGTGCATGGTCATGTGTTCAGCCCTGAACGGGCAGAGTTTGCAGGTGATCAGACGATCACCAACGGCGCACTCAGCGATTGCGCGACATTGCGCGACTACAACACGAAGGCTTTCCTGTCGAACCTGATCTGGAATACTCGCGGCGAAAGACAGTGTTTTCAGTTCGGCCCGGCGGACACGCAGGATATCAACTGGTTTCTGGCGCGCGACAAGAACGCACAGATTTCAGTGATCACCGGAGCCTGGGCAATTCCTCTGTTCCGGTCGAACCGGAACTTCGCCGACATCCGCAACGAGGCCGCGCGCCTGCAACAGATCGAAAGCAAACAGCTTGAGGTTCTGACCTCGGTCTGGACCAAGGCGCGGGTGCGCACCTGGTGTCTGGCAGAGTTTGTCGAATCTCCGATCGAGGCGCTGCACGAGGTGATAGACGAGATCGGGACCCAGCAACCGAGCCACCTGATTGAGGCGCCGAAGATGGTTGATCTGTCGGGCTTCGGGCAATTCCTGCAAAACCTGAAGAACCAGGGAATGCACCCGTATCTGATGGGCGATTTCCCGGTAGACGACGTGTTTGGCAGCCAGACCAAACCGTTCCGAAAACCCTATTTGGTTCAATAAGTCGCCATGTCTGGTCCCTGGGATTACTTCATCGTTCTTGGCGCCATGCGCACGGGATCCAACCTGCTGGAAGCCAATCTGAACGCACTGGAGGGCGTGACCTGCCACGGAGAGGCGTTCAATCCGTATTTCATCGGCCGATTGAAGTCCGAGGAATTGCTGGGTGTTTCGCTGGACGAACGCGACCAAAATCCCGACCTGTTACTGGACGCCATCAAAGCAGCCCCCGGCGCACTGAACGGGTTTCGCTATTTTCAGGGACACGATCCCCGCGTGCTGGAGCCTGCGCTGAACGACCCGCGCTGTGCCAAGATTGTTCTGACGCGAAATCCGCTGGACAGCTACATCTCACTGAAAATTGCGCGGGAGACCATGCAATGGCAACTGAAAAACATAAAGCGCCGCCGCGATGCTCTGGTCACGTTTCAGGCTGAAGAGTTCTCGGACTACCTGGATCAGCAGCAGGAATTTCAACTGTTGTTGCTGAACCAGCTGCAGAAAACCGGGCAGACCGCATTTTTCCTGGCCTATGACGACCTTAACCGACTGGATATTCTGAACGGGCTGGCATCGTGGTTGGGGGTACAGGCGCGGCTGACGGCGCTGGACGACACGCTCAAACCCCAGAATCCCGGTCCCGCCCTTTCCAAAGTCACAAACCCTGAGGAATTGGAACAGGCGTTGTCCGGAATGGACACGTTCAACCTGCATCGTAACCCGGGATTCGAGCCGCGCCGTGGGCCGGCAGTAGGCCAATACGTCACTGCCGCCCGGACGCCTTTGATGTATCTTCCCCTGCGCGGCGGAAACGACGACGTGGTGACGGCTTGGATGGCCGATCTTGATGGCAGCGCGCCGGTCACGAACCGCAATCGCAGGCAAATCCGGCAATGGCTGGAAGCCAACCCCGGACACCGAAAATTCAGTGTCTTGCGCCACCCTTTGGCGCGGGCCCATACCGCGTTCTGTTCAAAGATTCTAAGTACCGATCCAGGCGCCTATGCTTCCATCCGAAATACCCTGCGCAACCGTTTCAAACTGCCCATTCCCGGCCAGATCCGCGACGGTAATTACCCCTTGGAACAGCACTATCAGGCGTTTGCGGCCTTTCTGAAGTTCCTGCTCCACAATCTGTCCGGGCAAACGTCCATTCGGGTGGACGGCGTTTGGTGCAGTCAGGCGCAGGCGCTGGAGGGGATGTCGGCCTTTGCGCTGCCCGATCTGATCCTGCGGGAAGATGACCTGGCCGCCGCCCTGCCGGAACTGGCGCGTAAAACGGGCCATCCGTCACCCCCCCAACCGGCAACATGTGCGCCGGACACCCCCTACGCGCTGGATCAGATTTATGACACAGAACTGGAAGCGCTGGCGGTCGAAACCTACCAGCGCGACTATCAGCAATTCGGGTTTGGAGACTGGAAACCGATCTAGGATCAGGGGCGCAGGGTGATCAGCGTGCCTTTGTTCACCATCGCGTAAATCTCTTCGATTTCTTTGTTTTTTACGGCGATACAGCCTGCCGTCCAGTCGGGCGTCTTACGGGAGCGGCGGATTTCTGACCTGAGGCTGGGCTCACCATGAATGAAGATGTCGCCGCCCGGATCGACGCCTGCGGCTTTGGCCTGCGCAATGTCTTCCGAATTCGGGTAGGAAATCCCGATCGACAGGTGATAGCGGCTGCGCGGGTTACGGCGGTCAATCAGGTACGACCCTTCGGGTGTGCGGCCATCGCCGCGTTTTGTCTTGGTGCCTTGGGGCGCAAAGCCCAGCGCGACATCGTATTCTTTCAGTATCCGTTCGTTGTGCAACAGATACAGCTTGCGCGCGCCCTTGTTGACGACCAGCGACGTCACCTCGGGTCCGCGATATGTCAGAAATTTCGGGTTGGCGGATGCACATGCCGAAAGGGCCAGCGTCGCCATCGCCCCTAATCCAAATACTCGACGATCCATTTATTCACTGCCTGCTTCTGCTTTTTTGCGATGATTATGCCAGAAAACGCGAAATTTGAAATCACTTTTTGCTGTTCAACTGCCTGGTCAGGTGGCGCTCGATGGTTTCCAGACGCTCCAGAACCTCATCGCGGTAGGCATCGGTTTTGACTTCATCCTCGGCATGGTGGGCATCCTGCATCGAGTTGACGATCAGACCGACCAGCAGGTTCACCACGGCAAAGGTCGTGACCATGATGAAGGGCACAAAGAAAATCCACGCGTAGGGATAGACCTCCATCACCGGGCGGACGATGCCCATCGACCAGCTCTCCAACGTCATGATCTGAAACAGCGTATAGGCGGACAGGCCCAGATCACCGAACCAGTCCGGGAAAGACTGAGAGAACAGCTTGGTCGCGATGACGGCGCCGATATAAAACAGGATCGCCATCAGCAGAAACACGCTGGCCATACCCGGAAGCGCCGAGATGAACCCTTCGACAACGCGGCGCAGGCGCGGGGCCACCGAAATGACACGCAGAACCCGCAGGATACGCAGCGCCCGCAGCACTGACAGGCCCGCACCACCGGGAATGAGGGCGATACCCACAATCAGAAAATCGAAAATATTCCAGCCGCTTTGAAAGAACCGCCGACCGGTTGCCACAAGCTTCATGGCAATCTCGGCCACAAAGACTGTCAGGCACAGGCTGTCCAGCGTCACGATCAGGGGGCCTGCGCGTTCCATCAGACTCGGCGAAGTTTCCATGCCCAGCAAGATGGCGTTAAAGATGATGACACCGGTGATGAAACGCCCAAATGCCGGGGCTTCGATAACAGTCGAAAGGCGCTGGGTGATCCCCATTGTGAATATCTCCGGTCTGATCATTGTGCTGGGCCTAAAGTGAACCGCGCGGCAAGTTCGGTGTGTGACGACCACCGAAATTGGTCAACGACCTGTACCCATTCAAGGGCATATCCGGCATCAACAAGAATTTTTGCATCCCGCGCAAAGGTCACGGGGTTGCAGGACACATAGGCCACGACCGGACGCAGCGCCTGCGCCAGTTCGGCCACCTGCGCCTGCGCGCCCGCACGAGGCGGGTCCAGCACAATGGCGTCAAAGGACTTGAGCTCATCCGGCATCAGGGGTCGGCGAAACAGATCGCGGGCCTCGGTCGTGATCCGTTTCAGACCTTTGGCTTTGCGCCAGCCCTGGTCCAGCGCCTTGGTCATCGCCGCTTCGCCTTCGACGGCGTGAACCTCGGCCTGTTCCGCAAGCGGTAACGAGAGCGTACCGCAACCCGCAAACAGATCGGCGACGCGCTTCGCGCCCTGCGTGGCTTGCAAAACCGCCTGTATCAGAGCCTGTTCTCCGTCCTTCGTGGCCTGCAGGAATGCGCCGGGCGGCGGGGTGACTTCCGCCTGACCAAACCTCTGGAACGGAGGCGTACGCATGGCGATCACCTCGCCATCCCAGGCCAGTCTTGCCAGCCCGTTTGCCTCAGTCGCCTGCGCCAGCGCCAGTTCCAGCGGGCCGTCCAGCGGCTTGCCGCCCTGAACGGATACATCCAGGCCGACCTCGGACAATGTCAGCGTCACGGCCAGCACGCCTTTTCGGCTGCCGCCCAGAACGGCCAACGCTTCGGCAATGGGGATGGCAGCGACCAGCGCCGGGTCGAGCAACTGGCAATCGGGGATCTCGGTGATCGTGTCCGAGGCACGTCCGTGAAACCCGGCCAACGTTCCCTTTTTTGTTCGACGCACCGCGATTGTTGCCCGACGGCGCGACCGTTCCGGCGACGTATGGATCGGACGCATGGGCGCGCTCAGGTCCTGTGCGGCCAGCGCGTTGCGCACCACTTCGACCTTCCAGTCCGCTACAAAACTGTCGGCTGCATGTTGCAACTGGCATCCGCCACAGGCTTTGTAGTGGCGGCACGGCGCCTTGACCCTGTTTTCCGATGGGGTGTCCACGCGGATATCGCCGAGAATCTGGCCCTGCAACGTACCGCTGACCACTTCTCCCGGCAGGGCGCGCGGCGCGTAGACCGGGCCTTCGGCGATGCCGTCGCCCTGATGGCCAAGACGGGTGATGATGAATTGCTGCGTCATGCGTGGCCTGTTACCGGGGCTGCGCCCGCAACAAAACCCCTGACTGAACGCTTTGCGCCTTATTCCGCCGCTTCGGCCTGAATGAAGCCGCCCGACTGACGGTGCCAGAACCGGGCGTAAAGACCACCCTGTTCCAGCAGCGCCTCGTGGGTTCCGCTTTCCACGATGCGCCCATGATCCAGCACGATAATCCGGTCCATCTCGATCAGGGTCGACAGGCGGTGCGCGATGGCCAGAACGGTTTTGCCCTGCATGACGCGATGCAAGGCGGCCTGGATCGATGCCTCAACCTCAGAATCCAGGGCCGAGGTTGCCTCGTCCAGAACCAGTATCGGCGCATCCTTCAGAATGGCGCGGGCCAGCGCGATTCGCTGGCGCTGACCACCGCTAAGCTTGACGCCCCGCTCCCCCAGATGCGCTTCATAACCGGTTCGACCCTGCGCATCCTCAAGCCCGAGGATGAATTCATGCGCTTCGGCCTTCCGCGCGGCGGCGATCAGTTCGGGTTCCGTGGCGTCGGGTCGGCCATACAGAATATTTTCACGGGCCGAGCGGTTGAACATCGCCGTTTCCTGCGTGACCATCCCGATCTGGCTGCGCAGGCTGTCCTGCGTCACCTTAGAAACGTCCTGACCATCGATCAGGATTGCGCCCTCTTCCCGATCATAAAGCCTTAGCAGCAGGGAAACCAAAGTCGATTTTCCGGCCCCCGAGGCACCAACCACACCCAGCTTTTCGCCGGGCGCGACGGTCAGGTTCAGGTCTGCAACCCCGCCGATATCCCGACCATAGGCGAAACTGACGTTTTCAAAAGAGATGCGACTTTCAGTGACGCTCAGATGCGTTGCGCCGCTGCGGTCTTCGATCCGGTCCCGCCTGGTCAGTGTCTTCATGCCATTCTCGATCTCGCCGACATTGGCATAAAGGCCCATCAGCGTGAAACTGACCCAGCCTGTCATCTGCGCGATCCGGATCGACACCGCGCCTGCCGCGACGATGTCGCCCGCCGTGGCAATGCCTGCCTGCCACAACCAAAGCGTGGCTCCCAGCAAAAGCACTGGCAACACGCCTGCCAACGCCATCAGGATGGATCGGAAACTGGCCGAGAGCCAACCGAAATCCAGTGACCTTTCGCGCAAGGTCATCATGGCGTCACGTGCGGCCTGATCCTCGTTGTCGGAATGGGCGAACAGTTTGACCGTCTTGATGTTCGTGATGGTATCCACCACTTGCCCGGACACCATTGCCCGGGCTCCTGCCCGCGCGGCTGAACGCAGGCGGATGCGTGGCAAGTACCATCGGATCAACAGCAGATACACCGCAAGCCATCCGGCAAAAGGCAGCATGACCAGCGGATGAATCGACCCTAACAAAAGCAAAGATCCCGCAAGCGAGGCCAGCGCAAAAACGATTGCACTGATGACATCCGACACCACTGACGCCATTGCATTCGACGTCTGCATCTGTTTCTGGGCGATCCGGCCGGCAAAATCGTCGTCGAAATAGGTCGTCGATTGGCCCAGCGTCCAACGATTCAACCGGGCCAGAACCAGCGGCGTAATGTTGGGCATCACAACGTAATTGTTCGAGAAGGACGACAAGGCCGCGATGATCGGCCGCAACAGCATCAAAAAGATTGCGGCACCACCGAAGGCCCACAGATTCCGTTCTTCAAACAGGTTCTCCGGCCCGCTGGTGGTGGCAATGTCGATCACCTTTCCCAGTATCCACGCGGTGGCCACTTCTGCTGCTCCGCCCAGCATGGACAGGAACGCCGCCACAAACAGAATCGGCCAGGACCCCGCCAGGCACCAGCGAATGAACGCCCCCAACTTCTGCGGTGGGGGCGTTTCAGAGCCTTTGAATGGGTCGATGAGGTTTGCAAGCCTCATTCAGCAGCCTCAGGGTTCAGGAAGCCGCCAGACTGCCGCGCCCAGAACTGCGAGTAAAGCCCGCCTTGCGACAGCAGTTCAGAGTGCCTGCCCTGTTCCACGATTCGGCCCCCATCCATCACCAGAATGCGATCCATCTGCGCGATGGTGCTGAGCCTGTGGGCGATGGCGATTACGGTTTTACCTTGCATCATGCCGTAAAGAGTTTCCTGAATTGAGGCTTCGACCTCGGAATCTAGGGCAGAAGTCGCCTCGTCCAACAACAAGATCGGCGCGTCCTTCAGGATCACCCGCGCCAGCGTGACCCGCTGACGCTGACCGCCACTTAGTTTCACTCCGCGTTCACCGACATGGGCATCGTAGCCGGTGCGCCCTTGCGGGTCCTGCAGGTCAAGGATGAAGTCATGCGCCTCGGCCTGTTTGGCGGCGGCGATCATCTGATCTTCCGTGGCGTCGGGTCGACCATAGAGGATGTTGTCCCGCACCGATCGATGCAACAGCGCACTGTCCTGCTGGACCATGCCGATGTGGCTGCGCAGACTGCCCTGCGTGATGTTGGCGATGTTCTGATTGTCGATCAGGATTGCACCGCTCTCGACGTCGTAAAACCGCAAAAGCAGCTTGACCAGGGTCGATTTCCCGGCCCCCGACCGCCCGATCAGGCCGATTTTTTCACCCGGGCGGATTGTCAAATCGACGTGATCCAGACCACCGGTTTCACGGCCATAGTGATGCGACAGGTCGCGGATTTCGATCTGGCCTTTGGTCAGCTGCAAATCGTCGGCCTTCGGTGCGTCCAGCAAGTCGATGGGCTGCGCAATCGTTTCCATCCCTTCGGCAACGATACCGAGCTGGCGGAAAAAACTGGTCAGCGCCCACATGATCCAGCCGGTCATGGCATTCAGCCGCAAGGTCAGGGCGGTGGCGGCGGCAACCACACCGACCGTTGCGCTGCCCTGCATCCACAGGGAAATGGCCCAGCCCACAACGCCGACGATCAGCAGACCGTTCAGCGTGACCAGAACGGCATCCATCACGGTGAAGATCCGCATCTCGATCTGAAAGGTCCGCCGCGTTTCCTCGATCGCTTCGCGGGCGTAGTCGAGCTCCTGCGTATCGTGCGCGAACATCTTCACCGAATGGATGTTGGTGTAGCTGTCCACCACCCGCCCGGTCACGTTCGAGCGCGCATCAGACGCCGCCTTTGACGCCGGTTGCACTCGCCGCACGGTCCACCGGACCAGAGCTGCATAGAGCGCGAACCAGATCAGCAGCGGGATCAGAAGACGCGCGTCTGCCGCATAAAGCAGGATTGCCGCACCGATCAGATAGGCCAGCGAAAAGGAAATCGCGTCGAAGACCTGAAAAATCACCTCGCCAGCAGCCGGAGGGGTTTGCATGATCCGGTTTGCGATACGTCCGGCAAAGTCGTTTTCAAACCAGCCAACAGACTGGCGCAGCACGTGTTTATGCGCGCGCCACCGGATCAGTGTGCCAAAATTCGGCAGGATCGCGTTGTTCAGCAACAGCACGTCCACCACATGCAACAAAGGCCGCAAGAACAGGACAAAGATCGCCATCAGGATCAGTTCCGTTCCATGCGCCTGCCAAACCTCGGTGGGCGATCCGCTGAGCAGGTCCACGACGCGCCCCATATAGTAGATCAGACCGATCTCGACCCCGGCCACGATGACGGAAATCAGCGCCGTCCAGACGAAGATTCTGTAGAACGGGCTCGAATAGTCCAGCATGAACGGCCACAGCCGCGTCGGCGGTGTGTCGGTCTCGGTATAGGCGACAAAAGGGTCAACAAGGTTTTCGAAATAGCGAAACATGGAGAGTGCTCCGATTGAGCATAAACTAGGGGCGTGCGAAGAAAGATGGCGCCAGAACACCACCCTTACGGGTCAAAGTGTTCCGGCTTTAGCCGAACCAGATCCCGTAATACATTCGCATTCCTCCATCCATGTGACAGGGGCAAGTAACCACAAACGATTTGACTTGTCATCCCTTTTTGAGACCTCGCGCTAATCGGCAAGCAGCTCTTTGCGGCTTAGCCGGAAGCCCGACTCGATCCAACGGCGCTCCAGTTCGGCAAGTTTCTGGCCCAGTGCGGGCCCGGAAAAATCGGGGATCAGGTCCGTTGCACCGATTGGAAAACGGGCCGCCGCGCCAGCTTTCAACTGCTGTTTCAGGTCATCCGACCAGGGTTGTTCCAGCAACGCACAGCGCAGCAGGGTTTCATGCAATCCACCCTCTTCGCCATAGCGATAACCCAACTCGGCCACGCTTGCGGTCCCCGAGGCCTCTTCCCGCATTCGGGTCAGCCGCTGCAGTTGCGCCCGGCTAAGGCGCAGGGTCGCGGCGTCTTCGGGTGCTGCAATGGCCGCCAGCCTGCGCACTGCGTCAGGGGAGGCGCCAGCCTGCTGTTCCAGTGCAATCAGCGGTGCCAGAGATCGGTCATCCGCCCCGGGCAGCACTTGCATCAGAACGCCGGTACTTCGCATTCCCGCCACCGACGGTGCTGGATCAGGGGCTGCCAGCAGCTTCAGCAACTCGGCCCCGACCCGTTCGCGCGACAGTTGACGCAGCCCGTCCGGGTTAGCCGCAATCGCCGCCAGCGCATCCTGATCGAACCCGGCCTGCGGATCGCCATACCAGGCGTGAAACCGGAAAAAGCGCAGGGATCGCAGGTAATCCTCGCGAATGCGGTGTTCGGCGGTTCCGATAAAACGGACCCGGCGCGCCTTCAGATCCGGCAGGCCGTTCAACGGGTCACGAACCGTCCCGTCCGGCGCGGCATAGATAGCATTCATGGTGAAATCACGGCGGGCGGCGTCTTCTTCCACCTTATCCGAAAATGCCACCACGGCCCGGCGACCGTCCGTTTGCACGTCCCGGCGGAACGTGGTGATTTCATGCGCGATGCCGTGACAAACAACCGTTATGGTTCCGTGAGCAATCCCGGTAGGGATAGCCTTGAGCCCCGCTTTCCGGGCAAGCTGCATGACCCGTTCCGGCGGCGCATCTGTGGCGATGTCGATATCCGACACCGGTTCGCCCAACAAAGCGTTGCGCACGCAACCACCGACAAACAGCGCCTGCGCCCCGGCTTCTGTCAGGGCCGCACAGACCTTCTGCGTTGCCGGTTCCGTAACCCAGGGTTCAACAATCCGCTTCATTCATTCAACCGTGCTGCCAATCCCCGCAACATGCGGGCCGTTGCGCCCCAGATGTAATAGGGACCGAACGGAACTGTGAAATAGTGCCGTCTTTGGCCCCTCCAACGACGCGATTCCACGATATAATTCGCAGGGTTGAGGACATGTGCAAGCGGAACCGAGAAAACTTCCTCCACCTCACCGGGCTCGGGGATCGGGGTGAAAGGCCGCCGCAATATGGCGACGACCGGTGTCACCTGGAACGATGTCACGGTCTCATGCGCGGGCAGGTGTCCCAGGATTTCGGGCAGTTCAGGTGGCAGCGCGATCTCTTCGCGGGCTTCGCGCAAGGCCGTGGCGGTGACGTCGGCATCGTCACCGTCCTGCTTGCCACCCGGAAAGGCGATCTGACCGGGATGGTGTTTCAGGGCCGACGACCGTTTGGTCAGGATCAGGCGCGGCTGCTCCCCGACCAGCGAAATCGGCACCAGCACACCCGCAGGACGCAGTTTCCGCCCGGGCGGAAGAACCGCATCGGGGTTCAGGTCAAAATCGCTGGACCCACCGCCCGGTCGGCGCAGGGCCGCCCTGAGCTGTTCAGTCAGGTCATGCACCGCCGGACTCTTTGGCATCGAAACCCACGGTTTCGGGGTCAAGCACGTAATGTGCGCCACAGAACTGGCAGTCAGCCGTCACCTGACCTTCGGGAGTGGTCATCTTTTCGATGTCCTTGGCGGAATAGATCGACAGGCTCTGCCGTACACGGTCCTCGGAACAGGTACAGCCGAACTGCACAGCTTGCGCGTCATAAACGCGGGGCTGTTCCTCGTGAAACAGACGGATCAGCAGGTCCGTGGGTGCCACCGAGGGCCCGATGAGCTCCAGATCTTCGACCGTATCCAGCAGGATATTGACCCGGCCCCAGTTTTCGCCTTCTTCGCCGTCGACCAAATCCGTTGCCGTCAGGATTTCGCCCTCGCCCTGACTGCTCGCCACAAAGGGCGAGGCCTTGGGCATATGCTGCAACATGACACCGCCCGCGCGCCAGTGTTCGCCGACGCCGGGTTCAGTCGATTTGCCAAAGCTCAGTGAAAACCGGGTTGGCAATTGTTCGGATTGCGCAAAATATGCCTCGGCGCAGGCGCTAAGCGAGCCGCCGGCCAGCGGTGTGATGCCCTGATAGGGCTGTGTGCCTTTACCCTGGTCGATCAGAATCGCGAAATAGCCTTCGCCCACCTGATCAAACGGCGCGGCATCGGTCAGCCGATCGCGGTCAAAGCTTGCATAAGCGCGGATGCGGGCAAGCTCACCCTCTTTTTGAGGCGCGTAATAATCCGTTGCGATCATCCGCACCGCACCCTTGGACTGTACCTGCAGCGAAAGCTTCCAGCGCAACGCGACGGTCTGTCCGATCAGCGCGGTCAGCAGGGCCATCTCGGCCACCAATGCCTCGACCTTTTCGGGATAGTCGTGCTGTTTCAGGATGCCGTCCAGAACGCCATCCAGACGGGCCACGCGGCCGCGCATATCCGATACATCGAGTTGAAAGGGCAGGACGGTGTCGTCCCACGCGATTTTCGTTCCAAGAGACATGGGGTTTCCTTACACGCCACGGGTTGGCATACCGCCACCATATAGGTCGAACAGATTGGGTTGTAAGGGGCCATACATGATCAGACGGTTCGGTGAAACCCCGGAACCGGGGCGCAAGTACATACGCAGGGTGGGCGTTTACGGTCTGCTGCCGCGAGGCCGGCACCTGTTGCTGACCTGCCAGACCGAACCTGGGCCAGACCTTCAGTTACCCGGTGGCGGTATCGATCCCGGCGAATCCCCGATCACTGCGCTGCACCGCGAGGTTTACGAGGAGACAGGTTGGCAAATCGCCGCGCCCCGGCGCATCGGCGCGTTTCGACGGTTCACGTTCATGCCGGAATACGATCTGTGGGCCGAAAAGGTTTGCCTGATCTATCGCGCAAGGCCTGTGCGCCGCATGGGCCCGCCCAGCGAACCCTTTCACGAAGCATTGTGGATGCATGGCGCTGACGCGGTTGAGATGTTGGGCAACGGCGGCGATCGGCACTTTGCCAGACTTCATTTGAACAGGCTCTAACAAACATTAAACTCAAAAAAAACGGCCGAGACATCGTCGTCCATGCCTTCACCGGGCGAAGCGGTCTGGGTGAGCTGCCAGAACATGTCGTCCAGAAACTCGCTTCCTGCCCGGTCCGACGCGCAGCCCAGCGCCATTTGCTGCAATCCGGATTCGTCCAGCAAACCGCCATCGGCCAGGCGGCATTCCGTGAACCCATCGGAATACAGCATCAGCCTGTCGCCGGGCTTGAGGTAGAGTTCGGTCTGTTGGAAGTGAACATCCGGCAGCAAGCCGATCGGCAGACCGCCCTCACCCAGAAACTCAGCGCTGCCATCCTGGCGCAGCAGAAGCGGGTGCGGATGCCCTGCTTGCACCATTTTCACATGACCGTTGCGCAGATCGACAATGGCGTAGACCATCGTGAAATATTCTTCGACACCGGCATCCGCCATCAGGCGTGAGTTGAGCGTTGCAGCGACCTGTTCCGGTGGAAGCAAGGCATAGAACTTGTCGAACCGACGCTCCATCGTCACGTTCTGATCGAAGTGTGTGCTTGACAGATACCCGCCAAGACGCGCCGTCATCATCGCCGAAGTGATGCCGTGCCCGGACACATCAATGCTGTAAAACCCAAGGCGATTGATGCCGGGGGAAAACATGCCAACAAGGTCACCGCCAATGTGGCCACATGGTTTGAGCAACAGACTGACCCGGGATTTGCCGAATTCCCGGCTGAACTCGGGCACCAGTGACTGCTGGATCTTTCGGGCCTGCATCAGGTCCTTGTCGATGGCGTCGTGGGCCTGCTTCAACTCGTTCAGCGCGTTTTCGATCAGACGGTTCTTTTCCGACAGTTCGCGTTGCATATCCAGAATGCGTGCACCGGCCGAGATACGGGCGCGCAACTCATCCGCCTCGAGCGGTTTGATCAGAAAATCGTCTGCACCGGCATCCAGCCCGCGCGCGACCTCCTGCTTTTCGCTTTTGGAAGTTAGAAGGATGAAATAGCTGTAGTGATCGCCGCCCAGCGCCCGGAAGGCGCGGCAGAATTCCAGCCCGCTCATCCCCGGCATGACCCAATCGCTGACAACCAGATCCGGAAGGCTTTCGGCACATAAGGCAATGGCGGCTTCACCGCCGTCCGCCTCGATCACCTCGAACCCCCATTTTCTGAGGGATGCGACCAGAATGCGCCGTTGCAGGCGGCTGTCATCCACGACCAGCACCCTGCGGATCGCACCAAACTCCAGCTCTGCGCTGGCTTCCGCCTGTCCGGGTCCTGACACCATCACCCTCTGCACCGCACGCGTTTTCGAATGTCACAACCCTAGCGCGCGGTGATTTAACATCCGATGAAGGTGCAATCCGAGGTTTCTTCGACCGGCTTAACCGGACCTTTACCGCACAGATGTTAATTCCATGGCCAACAGAACGAGGCGGGAAGGGCACCATGATCCATTGGCACAGGGTCAGACAATTGCGGGATGAGGTTGGCGCCGACGAGTTTGACGAGGTGGTGCAGATCTTTCTGGATGAGGTCCAGGAAGCTCTTGCGCGTTTGCACAATGATACCACGCGGGCAGAACTGGAACAAAACCTGCATTTCCTGAAGGGCAGCGCGCTGAGCCTGGGATTCGATCAGTTTTCCAAACTTTGCCAGGATGGCGAACGGCGGGCAGCAGCCGGTGAAGGCGACAATGTGGATCTGAACGCAATCCTGACCGCCTACGATGAATCCCGGGCAGTATTTTTAGCAAACCGGGCGGAGAGCCTTAGTTAGAGGCTGTTTTTTGCGCTCAGATCACAAACTGGGCCAGTGTTTCGTCTTCAGTTATGTCGGTATAGGTGAACCCGGCCTCGTCCAGATGCGCAAACAGCCGCATGAAGTTTTCCGGCTTGCGGGTTTCGATCCCGATCAGGACCGAGCCGAAATTGCGCGCCGATTTCTTCATATATTCGAAGCGCGCGATGTCATCCTCGGGGCCGAGAATGCCCAGAAACTCTTTCAACGCACCGGGGCGCTGGGGCAGGCGTAGGATGAAATACTTTTTGACGCCGGAATAGCGCTGCGCCCGCTCCTTCACTTCGGGCAGACGCTCGAAATCGAAGTTGCCGCCCGAGGTGACGCAAACCACCGTCTTGCTGCGCACAAAGCTTTGAACATCCGTCACCGCCTCGACCGCCAGCGCGCCGGCGGGCTCCAGAACGATGCCTTCGACATTCAGCATCTCTATCATGGTGGCGCAGATACGATCTTCGGACATCACCAGGACATCCGACAGGTGGCAATTGCGCAGCAGTTCAAAGGGCTTTTCGCCAATCCGGCCGACGGCGGCGCCATCGACAAATGTGTCGACGCGATCCAGCGCCACCGGATGACCCGCCGCCAGCGCCGCGCGCAGGCAGGCCCCGCCTGCCGGTTCCACGAACAGGCAATGGGTGCGATCCCCGAACCAGGTCGCCACACCCGCCGACATCCCGCCGCCGCCCACCGGCAACAGCAGGTGATCAGGCACACCGCCCAGCTGTTCCTCGATCTCGACTGCAAGCGAGGCCTGCCCTTCGATCACGTCTGCGTCGTCGAACGGCGACAGGAAATGCCCGTCTTTTTCCGCACACCATTTTTGCGCCGCCTTCAGCGTGTCGTCGAAATAGTCCCCGGTCAGATGAATCTCGATATTGTCGCCGCCAAAGATGCGGGTTTTCTGAATTTTTTGCTGCGGGGTGGTCACGGGCATGAAAATCACACCGTTCACACCCATGTGCTCGCACATATAGGCCACGCCCTGCGCGTGATTGCCCGCACTGGCGCACACAAACAGATCCTGACCCGGTTGCTTGCGCATGGCGTTGAACGCGCCCCGGATCTTGTAAGACCGCACAGGGCTGAGGTCTTCACGCTTGAGCCAGATATCAGCCCCAAACCGGTCGGACAGATGGGCGTTCCGCTGCAACGGCGTTGGCGGAAACACGGTGCGCATCGCCTGTTCGGCGGCACGGGCGCGGGTCATGAAATCAGTCATGACCGTTTCAGTGCCGCATCAGTGCGAGAAGGGCAAGGAATACATATGTGTACGCGGCTCAGGTGAGTTCGCGTTTTTCGACAAAGATCCCATACATCGTGGTCAGGATGCTGACATTGATCATCGGCAGAATGAGAGATCCGAAAAACACGGTCAGCAAAACGCCCAGAACCGGGATAATGGCAAGCGCCGCAAGCGCAAACTGCACCAGGATCTGAAACACAAAACTGACCACTAGCAGAACAACAATCGCGCCAGCCACACCCGATGTTCGGTTCCATGCATCGCCCAGTGTAATCGGGTTGCCGATCGCGGCAGCCGGCAGGATGATGGACAAGCGGTAGAAGCAAACAACCAGAACTAGTGCGGCACCGAAGCTTATGACAACCGCGATCAGTCCGGCGCTTTCACCCAGGACAGACAGAATTAGCCCGACCGGTATGAACCCGATTGCCATCAACAGGCCCAGCAAAACAAAGCGGCCCAGATAAGCGAGAATTCTGTCGAAGCGGAATGTGGGCAACAGCCCGCTGGGGTATTCCTCCAACAATATGAACCTGTGCCAGGACACGGCGATCCAGAACATCACGATGAACACCACGACGACAACCAAAAAGGTAAAGACCGTAATCGAACCAAGGTTTTCTGGCGACGCATTGGCGGTGTCATCAAACGACTCGAGTGGAATTCCCAGCAGCAGAAACAGCCCGACGATCACGGCGGTTGCGATCACGGCCGGTCCCAGTGCGATCTGCAAAACCTGTCTGAAATTCCCGAATACCATCCGCACCGAATGCGCAAAAATCTCCCAACCCAGCATCTGAAAACCGCCCTCTCAACCAATCCTTGTTCTCTTTCCAACTGTTTCACCCCAATTCCCGCCTTGCGTCAATCCACACAGCTTGCCCCCAGGTCCAAAACCCGCTAGGGGCCAAGCGTTCTACGCATAAGGGGAAGTCAGATGTCCGCGCCCAAGAAAGTTGTTCTGGCCTATTCCGGTGGCCTTGATACCTCGATCATTCTGAAATGGCTGCAGACCGAGTATGGCTGTGAGGTCGTGACCTTTACCGCCGACCTGGGTCAGGGTGAGGAACTGGAACCCGCCCGCAAGAAAGCCGAACTGCTGGGGATCAAGCCTGAAAACATCTATATCGAGGATATCCGCGAAGAGTTCGTCCGCGATTTCGTCTTCCCGATGTTCCGCGCCAATGCGCAGTACGAAGGATTGTACCTGCTGGGCACTTCGATCGCGCGTCCGCTGATTTCAAAACGTCTGGTCGAGATTGCACAAGCTACCGGTGCCGATGCCGTCGCCCACGGCGCAACCGGCAAGGGCAACGATCAGGTGCGCTTTGAACTGGCGGCCTACGCGCTGAACCCCGACATCAAGGTCATCGCCCCGTGGCGCGAGTGGGACCTGACCAGCCGCACCAAGCTGCTGGAATTCGCCGAGGCGAACCAGATCCCGATTGCCAAAGACAAGCGTGGCGAGGCACCCTTCTCTGTCGACGCCAACCTGCTGCACACCTCGTCCGAGGGCAAGGTTCTGGAAGATCCCGCCGATATGGCGCCCGACTATGTCTACCAGCGCACCGTCCACCCCGAGGATGCGCCGAACGAGCCGGAATTCATCGAAATCGGCTTTGAAAAAGGCGATGCGGTCAGCATCAATGGTGAGGCAATGAGCCCCGCGACCATCCTGACCAAGCTGAACGAATATGGCGGCAAGCACGGTATCGGCCGTCTGGACCTGGTCGAAGGCCGGTTCGTGGGCATGAAATCGCGCGGCATCTATGAAACGCCGGGCGGCACCATCCTGCTGGAGGCGCATCGCGGGATCGAGTCCATTACAATGGACCGCGGCGCGATGCATCTGAAAGACCAGCTGATGCCGCAATATGCCGAGCTGATCTACAACGGCTTCTGGTACTCGCCCGAGCGGGAAATGCTGCAGGCCGCAATTGACAGGTCTCAGGAACACGTCACCGGCACCGTGCGTGTGAAACTGTACAAAGGCCTGGCCTCGACCGTCGGCCGCTGGTCGGATCATTCGCTGTATTCCGAGGCGCATGTGACCTTCGAGGAAGACGCCGGTGCCTATGATCAGAAGGACGCAGCCGGATTCATCCAGCTAAACGCCCTGCGCCTGAAACTACTGGCGGCGCGGGACAAGCGGCTTTCAAAATAAGCCCTGCTCGACCGAATTCTAAAACCCCGGCCCGCAATCCGGTGCCGGGGTTATTTTGTTGCGTGCTGCGGTTCCTGTTGCGTCACCCTTGCCCGCGGCCCCCGTTTGACTTTACGCAAAGGTCAATTGGGAAAAGGACAACACATGCTGCAAGAGATCGCCGACGGAATTCAGAAAGGTCTGAACGGCAAAAGCTTTGACGGATCGCTCAAATTCGATTGCGGCGCGGATGGCGTCATCGTTCTGGCGGACAACATGGCGTCGACGACGGATCAGGACACTGACTGCACCATTCGGATTTCCAGGGACAACCTGACAAAGCTGCTGACCGGCAAGCTGAACCCGATGACGGGCATCGCGATGGGCAAGCTGAAAATCTCGGGCAACATGGGCGTGGCGATGAAGCTGGGGCAGTTGCTGGGTTAGCGCGCGATAACTTCGTTTCACCAGCATGTGACAAACGATGTCAGCGGATTGCATGATCGGGGAACACGGGGCAGCCTGTCTCTGGAAGGAGACCTGCCATGACCCGGACTGCAAATGCCGTTTGTTTCAAACCGACCCTGCTGTTCATTCTGATCGTTCTGGCCGCGCTGCTGCGCGCACTGCCCGCGCCTGCCGCCGGGACCGAGACACTGACGGTTGCGGGTGGCTGTTTCTGGTGTGTTGAATCCGATTTTGAATCCGTCCCCGGCGTGACCGGCGCCGTTTCGGGTTATACGGGCGGCACGGTGGACAATCCGACCTACAAACAGGTGACACGTGGAGGAACAGGTCACTACGAAGCCGTTCAGATCACATTCGATCCGTCGCGTGTGTCACGTGAAACGCTGCTGAACATGTTTTTCCGCTCGGTCGACCCAACCGATGCCGGTGGGCAGTTCTGCGACCGGGGCGACAGCTATCGGACGGCCATCTTCGTCTCTAACACAGGGGAAAAGGTGCTGGCGGAAAAAGCCAAGTCCAATGCGCAATCAGCATTGGGACAAACGGTGGTCACGCCCATTCTGAATGCATCCACGTTCTACCCGGCCGAAAAATACCATCAGGATTATTACAAAGGCGACAAACTGGTCTTAACCCGCTTTGGCCCCAAACGTCAGAGCAGCGCTTACAAGGCCTACCGCAAAGCATGCGGACGCGATGCGCGGGTCAAACAACTGTGGGGCAGAGATGCACCCTTCGCCGGGTCCTAGTCGAACCGAGCTGCCCGCACTTCCTTCAGATCGGGAATAACGTCAGCCGTACCGTGCCGCATGACCATCAGGGCGCCGGCGCGGGTCGCCTGTGCGATGGCCTGCTCCATCGGCAGCCCCCGGTCCATTCCAGCCAGTACGTAGCCGGTGAATGTATCCCCCGCGCCCGTTGTATCGACAGCCTTGACCGCATGGGCTGGAAAGTCCTGTGGTTCGGCACCCCGTTGATAGTAGCGCGCGCCTTTTGATCCGAGGGTTACGATGACATGCCGGACGGGCAGATCATTGGCGTTCAGACCGGTTTCCTGCTGTAGCTGCTCGGCCTCCACCTCGTTCAGGATCAGGAAATCGAGGTAAGGCAAAACCGCCTTGACCGCATCGGCCTGAAACGGGGCTGCGGCGTAACAGACGGTCAGACCCAGTTCGTGCCCCAGCCGGGCCGCTTCGACCTGCGCGTTGGTTTCGTTCTGCATCACCAGCAAATCGCCGGTATCGGTCGCGGACAGTGCCTGGCCCAATTGATCCGCCTGCAATGCATGATTGGCGCCAGGGTACAGGACGATCAGGTTCTCGCCCTGCGCATCCACCGCGATGATCGCATGGCCTGTAGGTGTGTCAACTTCGGCAATGTGGCGGGTGTCGACGCCGTATTCTGTCAGCCGGTCCTTTGCCCAGCGCCCATCTGGACCAACCGCCCCTATATGGCAGACATGCGAGCCGGCCCGCGCAGCGGCGACGGACATGTTCGCCCCTTTACCGCCCAAAAAACGCTCCAGCCCATTTGCGGCCAGAGTTTCCCCCGGCGCAGGCAGGTGCGGCAGGGCGTAAACCATATCCGCGTTGATTGAACCGAGGTTCCAGATCGTCATGACTTACCCGATATCGCAAGAGGCCAGGATGGCCATGTTCAGAATGTCATTCGCCGTCGATACGGTCGAGCAGATCTGGATCGGCTTGTCGACCCCGGACAGGATCGGGCCAATCACCGTCGCGCCGCCCATTTCCTGCATCAGCTTGGTTGAAATCGACGCTGAGTGACGCGCAGGCACGATCAGGATATTGGCCGGGCCGGTCAGGCGCGAAAACGGATAGGCCGCCTGCTGATCCACGTTCAGCGCAACATCCACGGTCATCTCGCCTTCGTATTCGAAGTTGACGCCGCGCTGGTCCAGAACCGCTGGCGCGCGGTGCATCTTTTCCGCACGTTCCGAGACCGGATACCCGAAGGTCGAGAAGCTGACAAAGGCGACCCGCGGCTCGATCCCCATATGGCGCGCCACGGCGGCCGAGCGTTCGGCGATTGTAGCCAGGTCGTTCTCGTCCGGCCATTCATGGACAAGCGTGTCGCCGATCAGAACGATGCGCCCCTTATGCAGCAGCGCCGTAACCCCGGCCGCTCCATGGGCGGCGTCGGCATCGAACACGTGATTGATACGATCCAGAACATGCGCGGATTTGCGCGTCGCACCGGTTACAAGGCCGTCTGCGTGGCCGTGGGCCAGCATCAGGGATGAAAACACATGCCTGTCCCGCGCGGCAAGGCGGTGAATATCCTTGGAATCAAAGCCTTTACGCTGAAGCCGGTTGTACAGGAAAGATTTATAAGTCTCGAGATGCGTGGTATTTGCCGCATTCACCACCTCCAACTCACGCACTGCGTCCCCGAGGCCAGCGTCCTCGAGCTTTTTCTTGACGTCATCGGGTCGGCCAACGACCAGGGCCTTGCCGAAGCCCGAACGCTGATACATCACGGCTGCGCGCAACACACGGGGATCGTCACCCTCGGCAAAGATCATCCGGCTTTGCGCGGCGCGGGCGCGGGCGTTCAGACCGCGCAGGATGCTGGCCGTCGGGTCCATGCGGGACTTCAGGCTCAGCTCATAGGCGTCCATGTCGATGATCGGACGGCGGGCCGCACCGGTATCCATCCCGGCCTTGGCCACGGCAGGCGGGATACGGTGGATCAGGCGCGGGTCAAACGGCGTCGGGATGATGTAATCCCGTCCGAATGTCAGAGACTTTCCATAGGCCATCGCAACCTCATCCGGCACGTCCTCGCGTGCCAGATTGGCCAAAGCATGGGCACAGGCGATTTTCATCTCGTCATTGATGGCACGGGCATGGATGTCCAGCGCGCCGCGGAACAGGTAGGGAAAACCCAGAACGTTGTTCACCTGGTTCGGATAGTCGCTACGGCCGGTGGCGACGATGGCATCTACCCGAACCTCGTGCGCTTCTTCCGGAGTGATCTCGGGGTCGGGGTTCGCCATCGCAAAGATCACCGGATTGTCGGCCATGCTGGCCACCATGTCCTGCGTGACCGCACCCTTGACCGACACGCCCAGGAAGACGTCGGCACCCTTCATGGCCTCGTCCAGCGTACGCAGCTCGGTGGAGATCGCGTGGGCCGACTTCCACTGGTTCATACCCTCGGTCCGACCCTGATAGATCACACCTTTGGTGTCGCAGACAATACAGTTGTCATGCCGCGCGCCCATCGCCTTGAGCAGTTCGATACAGGCGATCCCTGCAGCACCCGCACCGTTCAGGACGATCTTCACATCTTCAATCTTCTTGCCCGAGATATGCAGCGCGTTCAGCAGGCCCGCCGCACAGATCACCGCCGTGCCGTGCTGGTCATCATGGAAGACCGGAATATCCATTTCTTCCTTCAGACGCTGTTCGATGATGAAACACTCGGGCGCCTTGATGTCTTCCAGATTGATGCCACCAAAGGTCGGCCCCATCAGTCGCACCGCGCGGCAGAACTCATCCGGGTCCTCGGTATCCAGTTCGATGTCGATCGAGTTCACATCGGCGAACCGTTTGAACAGGACCGATTTCCCCTCCATCACCGGTTTCGAGCCGAGCGCGCCCAGATTTCCCAGACCCAGCACAGCGGTCCCGTTCGAAATCACGGCCACCAGGTTGCCCTTGTTGGTGTAGTCATAGGCCGTTTCGGGCGATTCAGCGATGGCTTCACAGGGAACGGCCACACCGGGGCTGTAGGCCAGCGACAGGTCCCGCTGCGTGGTCATGGGAACGGTGGCCTGCACCTCCCACTTTCCGGGGGTTGGTTCCAGGTGAAAGGCCAGCGCCTCTTCGTTGGTGATCTTCGCTTTGGGCATGTGATGGGTCGTTTCTTTACATCTGCGGGACGATTGCCTCATAGCGCAGGAGAACGCGCGCCTCAACGGGAATGAGTTTTCGGCTTTTACAGAAGATGCGGGATTTGTAAGGTCGCGTCCGGAATACGCCAGAAGGGATCAGCCTTGTCCACAGTCACGCCGATGATGGCGCAATATCTCGAAATCAAAGAGGCCCATGCCGACGCCCTGCTGTTTTATCGCATGGGCGATTTTTACGAGATGTTCTTTGAAGACGCCGTCAACGCCGCCGAGGCGCTGGATATCGCGTTGACCAAGCGTGGCAAGCACAACGGAGCCGACATCCCCATGTGCGGCGTGCCCGTGCATTCCGCCGAAGGGTATCTGCTGACACTGATCCGAAAAGGTTTCCGAGTCGCCGTCTGCGAGCAGATGGAAAGCCCGGCGGAAGCGAAGAAAAGAGGCTCTAAATCGGTCGTAAAGCGCGATGTTGTGCGTCTTGTTACACCCGGCACGTTGACCGAAGACGCGTTGTTGGAGGCTCGCCGCCACAACTTTCTGGCCGCTTATGCCGAGGTCCGGGATGAAGCCGCCTTGGCCTGGGCCGATATCTCGACCGGGGCGTTTCACGTGATGCCTTTGACCTCTGTCCGGCTAAGTCCCGAGCTTGCCCGTCTGGCACCGTCCGAATTGATCGTGGCCGATGGGGTGCAAGACAAGCTGAATGAACCCGTCATGGATCTGGGTGTCTCGCTCACCCCGATCGGGCGCGCCAGCTTTGACAGCACCGCGGCGGAAAAGCGCATCTGCGGATTGTTTCACGTAAGCGCCCTAGACGCATTTGGCAGTTTTGGACGCGCTGAGATTTCAGCAATGGGCGCGCTGATCGCCTATCTGGAAATCACACAAAAGGGCAAACTGCCGCTGCTGCAAACCCCGCTCAAGGAATCCGAAGACCGCGTTGTTCAGATCGACAGCGCAACTCGGCGCAATCTGGAACTCACCCGATCCCTGTCTGGAGGCCGCGCCGGTTCACTGCTGTCTGTGGTCGACCGAACCGTCACACCGGGCGGCGCGCGTCTTTTGGAGCAGCGCCTCTCCAGCCCCTCCCGCAATCTGAATGTCATCCACGGGCGGTTGGATGCGGTGAGTTTTGCGACCGAAGACAGCCTGATCGCTTCGGACCTGCGCGAGGCGCTGAGGAAAACCCCTGATCTGGATCGGGCCCTGTCTCGCCTGTCACTGGATCGCGGCGGTCCGCGCGATCTCGCGGCCATTCGCAACGGCCTGACACAGGCAGCGGCAATTGCCGAGCTTTGTGCGGACCGGGACTTGCCTGTCCTTCTGGCAACGGCGTTGCAAAATCTGGTTGGTTTCGACGACCTGTTGAACCTGCTTGATGAAGCCCTTGTCGCAGAACCCCCGCTGCTGGCCCGCGACGGTGGTTTCATCGCCCCGGGGTATGACACAGAGCTGGACGAGGCCCGTACGCTGCGCGACGAAGGCCGCTCGGTCATCGCGGGCTTTCAGCAGAAATACGCGGAACATACCGGCATCACGTCACTAAAGATCAAGCACAACAATGTACTGGGTTACTTCATTGAAACGACGGCCACCCATGCCCAGAAGATGCTGAGCCCGCCGTTCAGTGAAACCTATATCCACCGCCAGACGACCGCGAACCAAGTACGCTTCACCACGGTTGAACTGTCTGAGATCGAAACCCGCATCCTGAACGCAGGAAATCTGGCGCTGGAGATCGAAAAGCGGCTCTATCAAAGACTTTCTGACGAAATTCTGGACAAAGCCGCGCGCCTAAACCAGGCGGCACGAGGGCTGGCTGAACTGGATCTGACCACCGCTTTGGCGGATCTGGCGCGTGGTGAAAACTGGTGTCGCCCGCAAGTCGACGCCTCGCGTACATTCGATGTCCAGGGGGGCAGACATCCGGTTGTCGAGCACGCATTACGCCAGCAAAGCGGTGACGCCTTCATCGCGAATGACTGCGATCTCAGCGCCAATGGAGGCGCAGCGATCTGGCTGCTGACCGGCCCAAACATGGCCGGTAAGTCAACGTTTCTGCGCCAGAATGCACTGATTGCTTTGCTGGCCCAGATGGGCAGCTATGTCCCCGCTGAACAGGCGCATATCGGTCTTGTCAGCCAGTTGTTCAGCCGCGTCGGAGCATCAGACGATCTGGCCCGTGGGCGCTCGACCTTTATGGTCGAAATGGTCGAAACCGCGGCTATCCTCAATCAGGCGGATGACCGCGCGCTGGTCATTCTTGATGAAATCGGTCGCGGCACCGCCACCTATGACGGTCTGTCCATCGCATGGGCCACGCTGGAACATTTGCACGCCGCCAACCAGTGCCGCGCCTTGTTTGCCACGCACTACCACGAACTGACCGCTCTTGCCGGACAACTGGAAGGCGTCGAAAACGCGACTGTCGCCGTCAAGGAATGGGAGGGAGAAGTCATCTTCCTTCACGAAGTTCACAAGGGCGCGGCCGACAGATCCTACGGAGTTCAGGTCGCGCAGCTCGCCGGACTGCCGGCATCTGTGGTCGAACGGGCCCGCATTGTTCTGGACCAGCTGGAAAAAACCGAACGCGAAGGCGGCAAACAAAAGGCCCTGATCGACGACCTGCCTTTGTTTTCGGCTGCGCCACCTCCACCGCCACCGGCACCGAAAACCTCGCCCGTAACCGACCTGCTGGATCAAGTTCTGCCCGACGAACTGACCCCGCGGGACGCACTTGACCTTATCTACAAACTGAAAGAGGCGGCCAGATCATGACCGCCCCTTCATCTTTTCAAAAATACTCTCGCCGAAGGCTTGGCTTCAAAGAAGCCAATCAGTTCGCAGGCATCGACGATACCCCGACCTGCGCCGGACGCAGCAGGCGGTCATGCAGCATGAACCCCTCGGCCGAAACCTGAATGATATCACCCGCACGAGTCCCCGGCACCGGGGCTTCGAACATCGCTTCATGCACATTCGGATCGAACCGGTCGCCAACCTCGGGTGTGATCACTTCGATTCCATGCTTCTGGAACACGTCCTTCAAGGCCCGCATGGTCAGTTCGACACCTTCGATCAGACCGGCGGCAACCTCTTTCTGTTCATCCGTCACAGTCTCAAGCGCGCGCTTCATGTTGTCGTAGACCGGCAGCATGTCACGGGCCAGTTTCGATCCGCCATACTGTTCCGCATCGCGGCGCGCCTTGTCGCCCCGCTTGCGCGCGTTTTCCGCATCCGCCAGGGCGCGCATGAACTTGTCCTTGAAATCGTCCCGCTCAGCGCGCAGTGCATCGATCTCCAGCGCCTCTTCGCTGATATCCATCAGCTCCTCAGCAAGTTCTTCCGCCTCGGCGGTTGCGATATCATCCAGAAATTCTTCGTTCTTGGGCTCTGCCATCTCTTACCCTCTAGCTCCGGTCGGATATCAGCTTGCCGACCAGTTGCGCCGTATAATCCACGATCGGCACGATCCGTCCATAATTCAGACGCGTGGGCCCGATGACCCCGACCGCACCAATTATCTTACGATCAGCGTTCATATATGGAGACACCACCAAAGAGGAACCCGAAAGTGAGAAAAGTTTGTTCTCTGAGCCGATAAAAATGCGCACACCCTCGCCTTCTTCGGTCAGTTCCAGAAATTCCGCGATGTCCCGCTTGCGTTCCAGGTCATCAAACAGCGTTCGAATGCGGTCCAGTTCCTCGGTCGCGCCGGTCTCCCCCAACAGATTCGCCCGCCCCCGCACGATCAAACGGGCCGAGTCGCCCGCATCGCCGTCCCAAGCAGCCATGCCGCTTTCGACCATCCCGCGCGCCAGCACATCGATTTCTTGCTTCCGCGCATCGATCTGGGTCTGCATCTGGCGCCGCACTTCGCTCAGCGTCCGGCCCTCAATCAGCGCATTCAGGAAATTTGCAGCCTCCCGCATCGAACTGGGTGTCTGACCGGGTGGTGGTGTGAATAGCCGGTTCTCAACATGTCCGTCCGCAAAAACCAGAACGACCAGGGCCCGGTCATGAGCCAGCGATACAAACTCGATATGCTTGATCTCGGATTCGTGCTTTGGGGTCAAAACCAGTGATGCGCCATGTGTCACGTGTGACAAGGCGGAACCGACCCGGTCCAGCATTCCCCCCACATCACCCGCGTTAGAGCCTAATGTCTCATCCATCTTTTGCCGGTCATCCGCTCTCAGATCGCCAACCTCAAGCAGACCATCGACAAACATCCGCAGGCCCATTTGCGTCGGCACCCGACCCGCACTGATATGCGGGCTGTCGAGCAAGCCCAAAAACTCCAGATCCTGCATCACGTTGCGCACGGTCGCGGCGCTGACTTTTTCCGACAGGGTGCGAGTCAGGGTCCGGCTGCCTACGGGCTCACCACTGTCCAGATAACTCTCAACGATCAGCCGGAACACCTCGCGCGACCGGTCATTCATCTCGTTCAGAATTTTACTTGCTTCGCTCATCGGCGGTCCCCTGCTGGGTCGTCATTAAATCGCAGGCAATTGAAAGGTCAATCGGGGTTGCATCGTAAGCCAAGGGGGCGTTATCCCCAAGCCAGCAAACAAAGGATTTTCAATGCGACCCTCTGGACGTGATCTAAACGAAATGCGCCCGGTTTCAATTGAAACGGGCTTTACCAAACATGCCGAAGGTTCCTGTCTGATCAAGATGGGCGATACCCATGTATTGTGTACCGCCACGATCGAGGATCGTGTGCCGCCCTTTATCAAAGGCTCGGGCCTTGGCTGGGTCACAGCCGAATACGGCATGCTGCCCCGCGCGACCAATACAAGAATGCGGCGCGAGGCGGCATCGGGCAAGCAAGGCGGACGCACCGTGGAAATCCAGCGCCTGATCGGCCGCGCCCTGCGCGCCGGTGTGGATCGGGTTGCACTGGGCGAACGTCAGATCACCGTGGACTGCGATGTGATCCAGGCCGATGGCGGCACTCGCTGCGCTTCGATCACCGGTGGATGGGTTGCCTTGCGTTTGGCAGTCAACAAACTGATGAAAACTGGCGATGTGATCTCGGACCCCTTGGTGGACCCTGTTGCAGCAGTTTCTTGCGGTATTTATGCAGGCCAGCCGGTACTGGATCTGGACTACCCCGAGGACAGCGAAGCCGGCGTCGATGGCAACTTTATCATGACCGGGTCGGGCAAACTGATTGAAGTACAGATGAGTGCCGAAGGGTCCGTCTTTAGCCGCACTCAGATGGACCAGCTTATGGATTTGGCGGAAAAGGGCGTGGCGGAATTGGCTGCAGCGCAAAAGGCCGCCGCCGCATGACCCGCAAGTTCGACGGCGACAGGCTGCTGGTAGCCACGCATAACAAAGGCAAGCTCGAGGAGATGGCGCATCTTCTCGAACCCTTTGGAGTGTCCGTCGTGGGCGCCGGTGAAATGGATCTTCCCGAACCGGAAGAAACCGAGGACACGTTCGTCGGCAATGCCCGGATCAAGGCTCATGCCGCTGCCAAGGCCACCGGCCTGCCTGCCCTGTCGGACGATTCCGGAATTACTATCGACGCGCTGGACGGCGCGCCGGGCGTCTACACCGCCGATTGGGCCGAAACCGGCAACGGACGCGACTTCGTCATGGCGATGACCCGCGCGCATAACGAGCTGGAGGAAATAAACGCGCCCTACCCTAGGACCGCGCAATTCCGCAGCACGCTGGTTCTGGCCTGGCCCGACGGACATGATGAAGTGTTCGAAGGTATCGCACCCGGCCACCTGGTCTGGCCCATCCGTGGCGAAGGCGGATTTGGGTATGACCCGATGTTTGTCCCCGACGGATACGACATTACTTTTGCCGAAATGGACCGTTGGGAAAAGAACAAGATCAGCCATCGTGGGCGCGCGGTGGAGATGTTCGTGAAAGGCTGCTTTGGCGGATGATTGGCGCAACGGGGGCTTTGGCCTGTATGTGCATTGGCCTTTTTGCGAGGCCAAATGCCCCTATTGTGACTTCAACAGCCATGTTTCCAGAAATATCGATCAAAAACAATGGTTTGAAGCGTTTCTTGCTGAGCTGGCCCGCTCGGCCGCCGAAACGCCAGGCCGGGTTCTGAACACGATCTTCTTTGGCGGCGGAACACCATCTTTGATGGCGCCGGAAACCGTTGCTGGTGTGATCGAGCAGGCGCGCAGCCTGTGGCGCCCGTCTAACAGCCTTGAAATTACACTGGAAGCCAATCCCGGTTCGGTCGAGGCCGGACGCTTTGCCGCCTATCGTGACGCCGGGGTCAATCGCATTTCGATGGGCATTCAGGCCCTGAACGATGATGATCTGCGCCGTTTGGGACGCATTCACACAGTGGCCGAAGCGCAAGCGGCGTTCGACATTGCCCGTCATTGTTTTGACCGCGTCAGCTTCGACCTGATCTATGCCCGCCAGCACCAAACGCTGGAGGCGTGGAAATCGGAGTTGACCGAAGCACTGAATATGGCGGTGGACCACCTGTCGCTTTATCAACTGACAATCGAAGAAGGCACGGCTTTCGGTGACCGCTATGCAGTCGGCAAACTGCGCGGGCTTCCGGAAGATGACAGTGCGGCAGACATGTATCTGGCCACGCAGGAGATTTGCGAAGCTCATGGTCTGCCGGCATACGAGATTTCAAATCATGCCCGCACAGACGCGGAATCCCGACACAACCTTATATACTGGCGGTACGGAGATTACGTCGGCATTGGCCCCGGTGCACATGGGCGCCTGACGCTATCTGGGCAAAAGATGGCGACAGAAACCTATTTGTCTCCGACCAGGTGGCTGACGGCTGCTTTGAGCGGCAATGGCGAAAAGTCCCGTACCGTCCTGTCATCAAAAGATCAGGCAAATGAATACCTTTTGATGGGGATGCGCATTGCCGAGGGGCTGGACATGGACCGGTTCGCAATCCTTTCCAAAGCCCCGTTGAATCCGGACAAATTGGATGAGCTCGAGTCCTACGGGATGATCAGACGTGATCAAAACCGACTTTTTGCAACCAAAGACGGTCGCGCGGTGCTGAACGCCGTGATCCGCGAATTGTTGGAGTAGCGCATGCAGTTTCTTTGGGCCGGACTGGGGTTGCTATGCGTGGCACTGGCGGTTGTAGGGATTGTCCTGCCGTTGCTTCCAACGGTGCCGTTCTTGCTGCTTGCAGCGTTTTTCTTCGCGCGCTCCTCATCCCGGTTGCACAATTGGCTGATCACCCACAGAACCTTTGGCCCGATGATCCTTGATTGGCAAAGTTCCGGTGCGATCCGCCCGGCAGCAAAAAAGGCGGCAACCTTGTCAGTTGCCGCCGTGTTTGGATTGTCTGTTCTGCTTTCCCTGCCAGCCCATGTCCTGATCATTCAGGCCCTGGTTCTGGGCGGCGTAATGGGTTTTATTTGGACCCGACCTAACGGCTGAGCTTGGCGCACAAATCGTCCAACTGATCCAGGTTTTCATAGGTTAAGACAACCTGGCCCGATTCTGTTCCGGCCTTGTGACTGATGGACACCTTCATCGCAAGGATTGCCGAAAGATCCTTTTCCAGCGCTCTGGTATCCGCATCCTTACCCGCATCCAGATTTCTGGCTCTGGGTGTCGTTGTTGCCGGACCGTTCTGCTTCTTTTTGACCAAAGCTTCGGTTGCCCGTACAGACAACCCATCTCGGACGACAATCTTCGCCAATTCAGACGGGTTTTCGGCCGTGATAAGCGCCCTCGCATGTCCTGCGGATAATTTCCCTTCAATAACAAGGGTTTGAACGTCAATTGGCAGAGACAGAAGGCGGAGTAGGTTGGCTATGTGGCTGCGGCTTTTGCCCAGGGCTTCTGCAAGCTTTTCCTGCGTGTGACCAAAGCGGTCCATCAACTGTTTATAGCCAGCGGCCTCTTCCACCGCGTTCAGATCAGCGCGCTGGATGTTTTCAATGATGGCAACTTCCAGAACCTCGGTATCGTCAAAGTCCCGAACAATGACCGGGATGTCGTGCAGCTGCGCCATCTGTGCGGCCCGCCAGCGTCGCTCCCCCGCCACGATCTCATACTCGCTACCATTGATCTGGCGCACGATCAGCGGCTGGATGATGCCCTTTTCTTTTACCGACGCCGCAAGTTCATCCAATTGATCGGTTGAGAAAGTCCGGCGTGGCTGGTTCGGGTTCGCACGCAGTTTTTCGATCGGAACCTTGAGATCAGGGCGGCGGGATTCAGAAAAGCCGCGCCCATCTGTTTCAGTTGCGACATCAGCCATAAGGGCCGACAATCCCCGCCCCAATCCCCGGGATTTTGTTTTTTTGACGTTCACGTCGGCCTCCTCACTGCTACCTAGGCGGCGGCTCTGTTATTTTTTTGCATGACTTCCCGGGCCAGATGACGGTAGGCCATCGCCCCCAGAGACCCAGAGTCGTACTGCAAGACCGGCAACGCATAAGACGGCGCTTCGCTGACCCGAACATTTCTGGGTATCTTGGTTTTAAATACCATCTCACCCAGATTGTCACGCGCGTCTTTTTCAACCTGGCGGGACAAGTTGTTGCGGTTGTCATACATGGTCAACACAACACCTTCGATTCTCAGGTCCGGATTTGCGGTCTGGCGAACCTCTCGAATAGTCAGCATCAACTGAGACAGCCCCTCAAGCGCGAAGAACTCGCTTTGCAGCGGAACCAGCACCGAATGGGCCGCAACCATGGCGTTGACCGTCAGCAAATTCAGGGACGGCGGGCAATCGATCAGCACATAATCCAACTCAAATTTGTCAATTGCGGTCTGACGTAGCGCATCGTGAAGCAGATAGCTGCGTTTTTCATTGGAAATGAGCTCGATGTCGGCTGAACTCAGATCGACAGTGGCTGGGACAACAAACAGCCCGTCAATCTCCGTTTCCTGAATCACCGCCTCCAGCGGAGCATCGTCAAGAATCAGGTCATAGGTCGTCCAGTCGCGGTCGTCGACGCCAAGACCGGTTGACGCGTTCCCCTGCGGATCAAGGTCCACAACCAGAACTTTACACCCCGCTTCTGCGAGGCCTGCCGCTAAGTTGATCGCTGTTGTGGTTTTCCCTACCCCACCCTTCTGATTGGCAACCGCAATTATCCGAGGCCCTACCGGGCGAGACAGATCAACCACGTGATACTCCTTTGACCTTAAGGATAACGGCTTGGGGTTCGGTTAAACTTCTAATTGGCTCAACATCAAAATTCCATTCCTCACGCGCTTCTTCCAGTTCTTTTTTCCAGTTTGCGCCTTTTGGGAACAGCGCTACGCCGGAATCGGCTAAATGCCTGTCGCAGAACGACAATAACTTGCTCAGATCGGCCAATGCTCTGGCGGATAGCACATCTGCTCCGGCAGGTTCCGCCAACTCGATCCGCTTGGAAACTACAGTGCAATTTGCCCCGCATTCGCGGGCTACGTTTCGCAAGAAAGCCGATTTTCGCTGATCGCTTTCCAGGAAAGTAAATCTGGTATCAGGTGCTTCATCAATGGCCATAAGTGCGCAAACCATGCCCGGGAAGCCCCCTCCGCTACCCAGATCCACCCAATGCCCAAAGCTCTGGGCACAACGGAATACCTGCACGGAATCCAGGATGTGGCGTGTCCAGATCTCCGAAAGACTGTTTTTCGAAACAAGGTTGATCTTAGGGTTCCAGCGATTCACCAAATCTACGTAGGTCTCAAACCGAGCAAATGTTTCACGTGAAACATTCAGCCCGTCAAACAAGGCAAACTCTGAACTCATGCTTTCCGGACCTTCAGGCCGCGCCTTAGTTTTGCAAGAACCAGTGCCAGCGCGGCAGGAGTAACGCCTTCGACCCGGCTGGCCTGTGCAATATTTTCGGGCCTTGCTGACGAGAGTTTTTGCTTCATCTCTGAAGAAAGCCCATCCATCCCGAAATAGTCGAAATCTCGTGGGATTTCATAGGATTCATCCCGCTTCATAGCTTCGACATCCCTTTGCTGACGCGCGATATAATTCGCATAAAGCGCGTCTCGCTCGACCTGCAACCGAATTTCACCTTCAACTTTCTTAAGATCCGGAAGTAACGGAAACAAATTCTCAAAGCTCACATCCGGGAAGGCAAGAATTGCCATTCCATCCCTGCGGTTTCCGTCCTGGTTGACACTAATTCCCGCAGCCCGCACTTCCTTTGGCGTGAAGCTTTGTTCTTTCAGGCGGGACTTAGCCTGATCCAATTTTTTAACCTTTTCTTCAAACTGGTTTTTCCGATGTTCATCAATACAGCCCAGTTTTATTCCGATTGGCGTCAACCGTTGATCTGCATTGTCAGCACGAAGGGACAGCCTGAATTCTGCCCGGGATGTAAACATTCGATAGGGTTCTGCCACACCACGCGTTGTCAGATCGTCGATCATGACACCGATATAGCTGTCGGCCCTTGTAAAGTGAACCGGATCCCGCCCTTGCGCTTCCAATGCCGCATTCAGACCTGCGACCATACCTTGTGCCGCCGCCTCCTCATATCCTGTGGTACCGTTGATCTGACCGGCAAGATATAGTCCCGGTACATCAGGCAAAGACAGTGAACTCGTCAGAACACGTGGATCCACGTAGTCATATTCGATCGCGTATCCAGGTTGCAGTATTTCAGCGGCTTCAAGTCCCTTTATGGACCGCACATAGGCCAGTTGAACATCCTGAGGCAGAGATGTCGAAATTCCATTCGGGTAGATTGTGTGGTCGTTCACACCTTCTGGTTCAAGGAAAACCTGATGGGAATCCTTGTCCGCAAACCTAACGATTTTGTCTTCGATCGACGGGCAATATCTGGGCCCAACACCGTCTATGTGACCGCCATACATTGCCGATCGGGACAGGTTGTTTTGAATTATCTCGTGGGTACGTTCGTTGGTATGGGTGATCCCGCATGAAATCTGTGGAGCAGCAGCCCTTTTTGTCTGAAACGAAAAGAATGTTGGATCCTCATCGCCCTTTTGCTCATCCAGTCCCGACCAATCGATGGTTCTGCCGTCCAATCGCGGTGGTGTCCCGGTTTTGAGACGTGACATCGGAAGATCAAATCCGTCCAGGCGCTCCGCCAGTTTCACCGATGGTCGGTCCCCCATCCGACCTCCGGGCTTTGACACATCTCCGATATGTATCACGCCCCGAAGGAAAGTGCCTGAGGTCAGAATAACAGTTTTCGCGTGAATCTCTGATGAATCAGCCAGTTGAACTCCGGCAACTCGTGATCCATCCATCAGGAAGTCGACGACTTCCCCGGTAATCACGGACAGGTTTTCCTGTCTTTTCGTCGTCGCTTGCATGGCGGACCGATACAACGCGCGGTCAGCCTGTGTTCGGGGGCCCTGCACGGCCGGACCCTTGCGGCGATTAAGCAGGCGAAATTGAATACCAGCCTGATCGGCGACCTGACCCATGACGCCGCCCAGGGCATCAATTTCCCGAACCAGATGCCCCTTGCCCAGCCCGCCGATTGCCGGATTGCAGGACATTACCCCGATATCCGTTTCAGACAAGGTGACCAATGCGGTGGCGGCACCCAACCGGGCTGCGGCATGTGCGGCTTCGGTTCCGGCGTGACCGGCACCAATTACGACGACATCAAACATTGAATGTTTCACGTGAAACACTCCCTACTTACCAAGGCAGAAGCTGGAGAATATTTCATCCAACAGGCTTTCTACATCTATTCTGCCGACCAGTGATTCAAGGGCGCGTATGGCTGAGCGTAGTTCCTCGGCTGCGATATCATACAGATCCGGGCCTGATTCAAGAACGCTTGTTGCGTCGGACAAGGATTGCAGGGCTTTGTTCAGCGATACACGGTGCCGTTCGCGCGTGGCGATACCATGGCTGGTAGATCGATGCGCCAAGACACACGATATCTGGGAGATTAGCTGATCTATCCCTTCCCCGGTTCTCCCTGATATTCCACCTTTAGAATGTGAACGCAGGTCGGATTTAGGAAAGACCTGGATATCTCCTTCGCTCATAGGAACACCCAGATCTTGCGGAGAATCAGCTAAAAATACTCGCAAATCAGCAGCTTCGGCGCGTTTTCGGGCCAGTTCGATTCCTAGGCTTTCAACGTGATCCTCGGTTTCGCGCAACCCGGCTGTGTCCAACAATGTGACAGGCAGCCCGGCAAGGTCCATGCGAACCTCAATCACATCACGGGTTGTTCCGGCAAATTCCGAGGTTATTGCAGCTTCCCGCCCGGCCAAGGCATTTAGCAGAGTGGATTTACCTGCATTCGGCAAACCGACGATGGCCACTTCAAATCCTGTTCGGATTCGTTCGGCTATTTTTACGCCTTCCGCTTCTAGGCGCAGGTCATCCATGACACCCGATACAAGCGACCGCACCTCAGGCGTAACATCTGTCGGCACGTCTTCATCGGCAAAATCGATAACCGCCTCCAACAAGGACGCGGCGCGGATAAGGTCACGACGCCAGCGCTCGGCCAGAACACCCAATTCACCGGCCAAAATCGTTTGCGCCTGTTTACGCTGAGCTTCGGTCTCCGCGTCAATCAGATCGGCCAGACCTTCGACTTGCGTCAAATCCATCTTGCCGTTTTCCAACGCTCTGCGCGTAAACTCTCCGGGTTCAGCCAGCCGCAGATCTTCCATGTCAGACAGACAGCGCAAAACGGCGTTCACTGAAGCCGTACTGCCATGGATCTGCAGCTCAGCCACATCTTCGCCGGTAAAGCTGGCCGGTCCTTCGAAGGTCAGGACAAGGCCATCATCCAACCGCCCACCGTCCTGCGCATACAGGGATCGGAGGTGCATGCCGCGGGAAGGCAATGTACCGCGGGTCAGTTCTGCCGCAGCCTTATGCGCCCGTGGACCAGAGAGGCGGATAACCGCCACCCCTGCTTTGCCTTGCGCGCTGGCCAAGGCGAATATCGTATCCATTCGAAGGCCTCGCGTCGGTTAAGACCTGTGTCAGGTATTCATCGAGTCGAAGAACTCGCCATTTGTCTTGGTCTGCTTCAACTTCGACAACAGGAATTCGATCGCGTCGGTGGTGCCCATCGGGTTGAGGATTCGGCGCAGAACGAAGGTCTTCGCCAGATCACCCTTGTCGACCAGCAGGTCCTCTTTCCGAGTACCCGACTTGAGGATGTCGATCGCCGGGAACACGCGCTTGTCTGCGATCTTGCGATCCAGAACGATCTCCGAGTTGCCTGTACCTTTGAATTCTTCAAAGATAACCTCGTCCATCCGGCTGCCGGTATCGATCAGGGCGGTTGCGATGATGGTCAGCGAACCACCCTCTTCAATGTTCCGCGCCGCACCAAAGAATCGCTTGGGACGTTGCAGAGCATTTGCATCCACACCACCGGTCAGAACTTTACCTGAGGATGGCACTACTGTGTTAAATGCCCTACCAAGTCTTGTGATCGAGTCGAGAAGAATAACAACATCTCGTTTATGTTCGACCAGACGCTTTGCTTTTTCGATCACCATTTCCGAAACAGCCACGTGGCGCGTCGCCGGTTCGTCAAAGGTCGAGGACACAACCTCACCCTTCACCGAGCGCTGCATATCGGTCACTTCTTCCGGGCGTTCATCGATCAGCAGGACGATCAGGTAGCACTCCGGGTGGTTCTGTTCGATCGAATGCGCAATGTTCTGCAGGATCACCGTCTTACCGGTGCGCGGCGGTGCGACGATCAGCGAACGCTGGCCTTTACCAATTGGCGAAACCAGGTCGATGACACGCGCCGATTTGTCCTTGATGGTGGGATCTTCGATTTCCATCTTCAGACGCTCATCCGGATACAGCGGCGTCAGGTTGTCGAACAGGATTTTGTGCTTGGCCTTCTCAGGATCTTCGAAGTTGATCTTGGTGACCTTGGTCAGCGCAAAATAACGTTCGTTCTCATCTGGTGCCTTGATCTCGCCTTCAACCGTGTCCCCGGTCCGCAGTGAGTGCAGGCGGATCATGTCAGGCGAGACATAGATATCGTCCGGACCCGGCAGATAGTTTGCCTCGGGCGAGCGCAGGAAGCCGAATCCGTCCTGCAGCACTTCAAGCACGCCATCACCGCCAACGGTCCAGCCATCATCCGCGCGTTCGCGCAGAATCTGGAACATCATCTCGCCTTTCCGCATGGTCGAGGCGTTTTCAATCTCCAGTTCTTCGGCCATCGCCAGAAGATCTTTGGGGCTTTTGGCTTTCAGGTCAGCCAGATTCAGGGCTTCAGTTGTCATGATATATACCTTCACCGCTGGCATCGCGGCACGAAGTGGAATTTCAGTACGGAAGATACGCCGCCCGGACGGGCGTGTTGATCCCTACATAAGCGCGACGGCTGGCGGAGTCAAACAGGCCTTCAGAACTTCAGAATGACCGCCAGAACGATGGCAACCATCAAAACGGTCGGTACCTCGTTCATCATGCGATACTGGCGCCCTGTGAGCTTGTTTCGGCCTTCAAGAAAGTCCTTTCGACGTGCCATTAGCCAGTGATGGAACCAGGTCATACCGATCACCGCTGCGCCTTTGACCCAGGGCCAGGACCAATCCCAGCCGACGATACCCGGAGTAAACACCATGATCAGGCCACAGGCCCAGGCTACGATCATTGCCGGGCGCATGATGACCCGTAACAGCTTTTCTTCCATTTCAAAGAAAATCTGTTCAGCCCCGTCGACGGATTGCGCCTTTTCCACGTGATAGACGAACAGTCTGGGCAAATAGAACAAACCTGCCATCCAAGAAATCACGGCCATGATATGTAAAGACTTCACCCACGGGTAAATCGTGAAAAGAAGATCGGTCATTCTGGCTCCGGGCGTTGCTCGGAACTCTCCCTAATAAAAAAATAAGAAAAGAGAAAGGATGATGGTTTTGTAGGGCGAATAGAATCCGTGGATTACTTTTTTACCCTTCACTTTTCCCCAGGTGGATAGAGTTGACCGCGATGCCGATGATCTTGTTAGTGTAATAATTTATCAATTAAATTCATATGGTTAGTATACTATTCCGCGAACTTCACTGTGGATAACTCGATGACCAACTGGGGACATCGTGGTTTTCCCGATTTCCAAAGTTATTCTTGTCCTGCTTTGACAGTTTTCGGGCGACTCGGGGAAGATCCGCGCCGAAATCGCAGGGTTGCGTGTCAACCTGAAAACCATACAAAACGTCCCAGATCACTCAACGCTTTGCCCACGGGGTTTTCCACATGCCTGTCCCCATCATACTCGCTTCGGGCTCGGCCATCCGGGCACAACTTCTGGAGAACGCAGGTGTCCCGTTTTCCGTTCAGGTCGCGTGTGTAGATGAAGACAGCATGAAACGCGCGCTGCTGGCGGAAGAGGCATCACCGCGCGATATTGCTGATGCGCTGGCCGAAATGAAGGCGCGAAAAATCAGCGACAAGAATCCGGGGGCCATGGTTCTGGGATGCGATCAGGTTCTGGACTTCGAAGGCCGTTTGTTGTCCAAGCCGGAGACGCCTGAAGACGCACTGGCCCAGTTGAAGGCGATGCGGGGGAAACGGCACATGTTGCTGTCGGCTGCCGTCATTTATCAAAACGGGGAACCGATCTGGCGACATGTGGGGCAGGTCCGTCTGCGGATGCGGGCCAGTTCTGATGCCTATCTGAAGGATTATGTGGCGCGCAATTGGGACAGCATCCGATACGCCGTAGGTGCCTATAAGCTGGAAGAAGAAGGCGCGCGGCTGTTCGCCACCATTGACGGCGACTATTTTAACGTCTTGGGTATGCCCTTGTTGGAGTTGCTCAATTATCTGGCTGTAAAAGGGGTGATCGATCAATGACGGAACATCGTATTCCTCTGGCCGGGGTGATCGGGCACCCGGTGGCGCATTCCCGGTCGCCCAAGCTGCACGGTCATTGGCTACAGACCTATGGTCTGGCCGGGCATTATGTTCCCATGGATGTCACGCCCGCGGATCTGGAAACTGTTTTGCGGAGTTTGCCGAAAGCCGGGTTTGTGGGTGCGAATGTAACGGTTCCGCATAAAGAAGCCGCACTGCGTCTGGCCGATCATGTGTCTGACCGGGCTTCGGTCATCGGGGCAGCGAATACGCTTGTGTTTCGCGACGATGGCTCGATCCATGCCGATAACACAGACGGGTATGGCTTTATGGAGAACCTGCGCGCAGGCGCGTCCGACTGGAACCCGCAGGACGGGCCGGCCGTTGTCTTTGGTGCCGGTGGTGCAGCACGCGCCATTCTGTCCGCCCTGGCGGATGCTGGCGTCCCCGAGATTCTGCTGACCAACCGAACCCGCACTCGTGCCGATCATCTGAAAGAAGAGTTCGGCCAGCGCATTACCGTGATTGACTGGGTGCAGGCTGGAAATGTCATTGAAGAGGCCGAGCTAGTGGTGAACACAACCTCGCTGGGAATGCAGGGTCAGCCCGAATTGCGCGTGCCGCTGGATGGCTTGCAGCCCGGCACCGTGGTGAATGATCTGGTCTACGCCCCGCTGCGCACCCGATTGCTGCAACAGGCTGAAGAAGCCGGATGCACAACGGTGGACGGTCTGGGCATGCTGTTGCATCAGGCGGTTCCGGGGTTTGAGCGCTGGTTCGGAGTGCGCCCCGAGGTCACCGCAGAAACCCGCGCGGCGGCCCTGGCATGAGTTTTGCCCTTGGCCTGACCGGCTCGATCGGCATGGGCAAAAGCACGACGGCGCAGATGTTCGTGGCCGAAGGCTGCGGGCTGTGGGACGCGGACGCGGCAGTCCACCAGCTTTATTCCGCAGGTGGGGCGGCAGTTGCGCCGATGGCTGCTGTGTTTCCCGAGGCTGTCCTTGACGGCGCTGTCAGCCGGGATGCGTTGAAACGGATCATCACCTCTGATCCCTCCGTTCTGAAAACCATAGAGAGCATAGTGCACCCGCTGGTTGCTGCGGATCGAGCCAGGTTCCGGGAAACCGCGACCGAGGATATTCTGGTGTTCGACATTCCGCTTCTGTTCGAAACGGGCGGAAACGTCGCGATGGATGCCGTTGCCTGTGTCTCGATACCGGCCGAGGAACAAAAACGCCGCGTGATGGCCCGCGGAACAATTTCCGAAGCGCAATTCGAGCAAATTCGCGCCAAGCAGATGCCGAATGAAGAAAAATGTGCGCGGTCGGATTTCGTGATTGTCACCGATACGCTAGACCATGCGCGCGCGCAGGTGCAGGATGTGGTCAGGCAGATCAGGGCAGGACTGGCAAATGCGTGAGATCGTTCTCGACACCGAAACCACGGGCTTTGACCCCGAAAGCGGCGACCGGATCGTGGAAATTGGCGCGGTCGAGCTGTGGAATCACGTCGCGACGGGCGAAACCTATCATGTCTACATCAACCCCCAGCGCTCGATGCCGGAAGAGGCATTTGGTGTGCACGGGATCGGTCCGGATTTGCTGGATCCGCCCCGCCCGCCAGAAAAAGGCCAGGTGACGCTTAAGGACAAACCTGTATTCGCCAAGGTCGGCCAGGGATTCCGCGATTTTGTGGGCGATTCGCGATTGGTGATCCACAACGCATCCTTCGATATGAAATTCCTGAACGCCGAACTGGGCTGGATGGGCCTGGCCCCGATTCCGATGGATCAGGCGCTGGATACGCTGGCCATTGCACGAAAGCGGTTTCCGGGCTCGCCCGCTTCGCTGGATGCACTGTGCCGCAGGTTCGGCATCGACAACTCGAACCGTGTTCTGCATGGCGCTCTGCTCGACTCGGAGATTCTGGCGGAGGTGTATCTGGAACTGATCGGCGGGCGGCAACCCGATTTCGGCCTGTCGGCGTCTACCGCAAATGCCTCCGGCGGCAGCGAGGATTGGCGTCCGACGCCGCGCGCAACACCGCTTGCGCCGCGGATCACCGAAGATGAACGCGCCGCACATCAGGAGTTTGTGGAAAAACTGGGCGAAAACGCCCTTTGGACCCGCGCCTGAACCAATGTCCGGCGCGGGTCAGATTGATCAGGCTTCGGCCTTCTGGGCTTCGGCCTGGCGGCGCATCAACTCGTTACGGTAGAGGCCGACAAAGTCGATTGTGTCCAGGTTGACCGGCGGGAAACCACCGTCGCGGGTGATGTCGCTGACAACGCGGCGCAGGAACGGGAACAACATCCGCGGACATTCGATCATCAGGAACGGGTGCAATTGATCCTCGGGCACACCTTCCACGTGGAACAGTCCGCAATAGTCGATTTCGCACAGGAACAGGATGTCTTCCATGCCCTTGGCTTTCGAGGTGAGGTTCAGCTTGATCGAAACCTCGAACTGGTGGTCTGCCGGGCGCTTTTTCGCGTCCAGATTGACCTGTACGGCAATCTCGGGCTGCACATCGCCGGATACACCCTTTTGCGCCATCACGTTTTCAAAGGACATATCGCGGATGAATTGCCCCAGAACCCGCATCTGAACCTGCGGGGCGGTTTGTGACGCAGCGTTGTCTGCGGCTTTTTCTTCGGCCATGGATCTACTCCAAAATTGAATTTCGCCACTGCTTATCAAGTTGGGCGCGGCACCTCAATGCTCGTGCGGACCATCCACCCATTTCGACGGTTTTGTTGGTTCTTTGCGGGGGTGAACCTCGGTAAATTCGCCATCAATAACGTCATCCTGACCAAAGGGATCATTGCGCTGGTGAAATTGTGCACCGGTGCCCATCTGAAAATGCGTCACCGTTACTTTGGATTTCAGATACCGGAACACGGCAACCCTTAAGCCGGGGATAAGCAGCGCAAAGCCCACGGCATCGGTAAAAAAGCCGGGCGTCAGCAACAATACGCCTGACAGAATGATCATGGCGCCATGGGCCAGGGGTTCGGTCGGGTCGTCGAGAGCGTTGAATGTTCTCTGTAATTCACCCAGCGCCATGCGGCCTTGCGTCCGCACCAAAGCGGTGCCCAGAAAGGCTGTCAGGACAACGATTGCAAGTGTCGGCCAAAGTCCGATCAGACCGCCAACCTGAATGAACAGGGCAATCTCGATGATCGGCACCAACAGAAATGCCAGAAACAGATACATTTTCGTCATCCTTTCGCGTGTGCAGGGCAGTGGACTTGCCCTAAACTGTCACCTACATAGTGACATGAGGCCGCGTATACAAAGTCGCGGTTCTGAAAAGAGGATGAAATGAACGAACCCATGATCCAGCTGCTGGTCCTGGCCGGAATTGCCGTTTTCCTGATCCTGCGCCTGAAAAGCGTTCTGGGTACGCGTGAAGGTTTCGAAAAACCTCCTCTGCAGCAGCCCGGTTCCAACAAGGCACGCCGCGATTTTGAAGTGATCGACGGCGGCCCGGATCATGACATCACCGACCACGTTCCCGAAGACAGCGAGCAGGCCCAGACACTGGCGGCGATGAAACGGATCGAGCCCGGATTTTCCGTCACCGAATTCGTGCAGGGCGCGCGCGGCGCTTACGAGATGATCGTAATGGGGTTCGAAAAGGGTAACCTGGACGAAATCCAGCCTTTCCTGTCGGAAGAGGTCTTTGACACTTTCGTTTCCGTTGTGGCCGACCGCGAAGACCGGGGCTTGACCATCGAAGCCGAATTCATCGGTGTGCGTGAAACCGCGCTGGCCGATGCCCATTTCGACAAGGACACCAATCAGGCCGAGATCACCATGAAGTTTGTGGGTGAACTGACTTCGGTGGTGCGGGATCGTGGCGGGGACATCATCGAAGGTAGCCCCAACACGGTCAAACGCCAGAAGGACAGCTGGACCTTTGCTCGTGTCATGGGCTCGGATGATCCGAACTGGCTGCTTGTCGCCACGGACGCATGATTGCCACGCTCCGGTCGCTCTTACTGGTGGGCGCGATGACCGCCGCCAGCGCCGCCGGAGCCGAGGCGACGCGATCTATACTGTCATTCGACGATCTGGATGGCTGGGCCGCCGACGATCACGGGGCGGCCCTTTCGGTTTTTCTGAACACCTGCAACGATCTGAATGACCCGGACTGGCGGGCCTTGTGCGGCGTGGCCCAGACTTATTCCCCTGACGCAGCCCGGGCCTTCTTTGAACTGTTCTTTCGCCCTGTCCTTGTCGAAGACGGCAAGGAGGCTTTGTTCACCGGGTATTTCGAGCCGGAACTGGACGGGTCCAGAACCCGATCGGATCGGTTCAGATATCCGCTATATAAAATTCCGCCCGAGGCACGCGCTGCCGACAAATGGCTGAGCCGCCGCGAAATCCTGACGGGCGAGGCCATGGCGGGGCGCGGGCTTGAGATTGCGTGGGTCGACGATCCGGTTGAACTGTTCTTTCTTCAGATTCAGGGCTCGGGGCGAATTCGTCTGCCCGATGGCAGCGCCTTGCGCGTCGGATATGGCGGCGCGAACGGCCACCCCTATCGGTCGATCGGGGTCGAGCTAATCAGGCGCGGTGTTCTTGGCGCACACGAGGTCAGCGCCCAGATGATCCGGGCCTGGGTACGCAAGAACCCCGAGGCTGGTGCGGAACTGCTGTTTCACAACCCGTCCTATGTGTTCTTCCGCGAAGTCACACGGGTCGCTCCTGACCGGGGTCCGCTGGGTGCCATGAACCGATCGGTCACGACCATGCGCAGTATTGCGACGGACCCAGCCTATACGCCGTTGGGGGCACCAGTCTGGTTGGAAAAGGATGGGGCAAATCCGCTGCGCCGCTTGATGATCGCGCAGGACACTGGTGCGGCCATCAAGGGCGCGCAGCGCGCCGATATCTTTTTCGGAACCGGCGACACCGCCGGTCAGGCTGCAGGGAGGCTGAAGGATCCGGGCCGCATGGTTGTGTTGCTGCCAATTCAGCGCGCTTATGCCATGTCGCCGGATGAGTTCTGATGTCCCGCCGAAAGCTGACTGCAGAAGAGGTGGAATTGTGGCGAAAGGTCGCGAAACGGGCCGAGCGTTTGCACCCCGAGATTCCGCAGACGATCCACCCGACCGTTTTGCCGAAACCCAAGCCGAACCGGCAGCCAAAACCGCGATTTGACGAGTTTGAACTGGGGCAGAAAGCAACAACAAAGCCGGCGCAACATGCCCTGAAACCCGCAATTGGAGACAGTCTGCGGGCAAGTCCTGTGCAGATGGACACCAAGGCCTTTGCGCGAATGAAGCGCGGCAAGCTGAAGCCGGAAGGCAAGCTGGACCTGCACGGAATGCGCGTAGACACGGCACATCCGGCTCTGGTGCGGTTTGTTCTGACCGCGCAGGCATCAGGCAAGCGTCTAGTTCTGGTTGTCACCGGCAAAGGGAAAGACAGGGATGAGCCCGGACCGATCCCGACGCCGCGGGGTGTCCTGCGCAATCAGGTTCCGCAATGGCTGTCTTTGCCGCCACTGGCGCAGGCCGTCCTTCAGATAACACCCGCCCATATCAGCCACGGGGGCGACGGAGCCTATTACGTGTATCTGCGCCGAACGCGTTAAAGTGTGCGTGCGGCTTGTGTGATACCGATCCAAGTTACCCCGCAGACCAGAATGAAAAACCCTCCGATCCAGAGAAACTGGGTCGCAAGCGGAATGCCGGTATCAATCAGAATGCCCGTCAGTCCGGGGCCGATGGCCGACCCAAGCACCATGATCGCTGTTGCCAGTGCCTTGATCGCACCGATGTGGCGCGTTCCGTAAAACTCGGCCCAGAATGCGCTGGGCAGCGTGCTGTTGGCCCCGACGGTCAGCGCCAGAAGGACCAGACCGGTCAGGGCGCCTCCAATCGAACCGGTGAAGGACAGAACAAGAAACCCCAGCGCTATGGGCAACTGGTAAAACGGCATTATGCGCGTCGTACCCCATTTGTCCAACGCCCAGCCCGCCGCAAACATAGACAGCACGCCGACTGCGGTGAAGACCGGGAACAGGGCCACCAGTTCGATATGAAGCCAGCCTTTGACCTCGGCCAGATGAACCTGATGAAAAAAGAAGGCCGTGATGAAGGCGGACGGACCCAACAATGCAGGTGCCATGAACCAGAACAGCGGATGCAAAAGCGCGTCCCGGCGGGTCCAGTGGCGGCCCTGCATGCCGGTGGCGGTATATTCACTGGCCAGACTTTGAGGTGTTCGTTCCTGGCGTAGCAGTCGGATCAGGATCGGTATTCCGAACGCAGAGACGGCAGCGCAAACCAACCACAGTGTTCGCCAGTCGAAATGGGCCATTGCGGCGACAAAGATCAGGGGCAAAAGCGCTTCGCCGATGGAAAACCCGACCGAGGCGATGGCAAGCGCCCTGCCCCGCGTTGCGGTAAACCATCGCGCCATGGCGACCAGCGCCAGATGGGTGCTCATCCCCTGTCCAAACAGGCGGAGAAGGAAAACGACCAATGGCAGCAGAACAACCAACTCGTTCAGCGCCATCGCCGCTGTCGCAACCGCCAGCCCCGTCAGAACCGCCGGGCCCAGCGCCCGCACGCGAAAAATATCGGTTAGCCCTCCGGCCCAGACCATCACCACCGCAGACATCAGGGTACCCAGCGAATAGAGGCTTCCCCATGCACCGTGACTCAGGCCGAATTCGGACCGGATCTGGCCCGAGAAGATCGAGATAAAGAAGGTCTGTCCGAAACTCGACAGAAAGGTCAGCAGCGCCCCCGCGCTCAGCCAGCTTGCGTTCTGGACAAGATACCGACGCAGGCCGCCCGGGTTCACGGAGTCGTAACCTCGGCCTGCCCTGTTTCTGTCAGGACTATTTCGGTTGCACCGTCCGGGTTCCGCTGGCTTGGCGGGACAAGGATGTCGATAGCCGGCCTATCTTCCGGCCCGAACGTGTTGTTGACACGTCTGAGCGAGCTGAGGATCGCCAGCAACGCCGGAGAGGTCGCGGCCACGAAATGCGATGATTCCGCATCGCTGTTGAATGCGGTGGTGTCGATCACGCTGATCGGAAATTCTTCAAGACTGTCGATCGAGCTGATGTTGCCCAACCGCTCACCCTCATCCGTTCCGCGCAAACGGGCCGAGATGTTCAGAATCCTGTCCTTTTGCGAAACCATGACGAGAAACGGATCCGGCGGGGACTTGATCCGCTCCATCTGCGAGCGGAACAGATCCACGTCCAGATCCGGTGAAATCAGAACCACGCCTTCCAGGTTCCTCTTGGCCCAGCCCGGTTCCTGCAACTCGGCCTGACGCATCATCTCCATTGTCAGGGCGCTTCCCATGGAATGCGCGACCAGAATGACCCGCTTGACCCCCATTGATTTCAAAGAGCGAATGGTCTGTTCCAGCCCGTCACGGGCGAACAGCATGCTGTCCAGATCATAGGCATAGCCAATGCCTGTCGCACGGCTGGGCCATGAATAGACCAGAGTGTTTCCGGGCAGGCCGATATCGTGGGACAGTTGTGCGGCCCGAAACAAGGTCTCGGTCTGGGTCGAGTTGTATCCGTGCACAAAAATTGTGACGTCTTCTTTGCCGCGCAAATGGGTTTTCAGGTCCTGCGGCCCATCCAGTTCGGTGACGTTCGCCAACACGAACTCTTTCTTCGGATTTGGGTTGGCGTAGGAGAACTTCAGGGTTCCCGGGGTGTGATTTGGCGGAATCGACACCGTGGTTTCCAGGTAGCGCAAGGATTCGCCGCGACGGAACCCATATGATCCATTCGCCTCTTTGGCGCGGGTCGTGGTTGCCAGAATCGTTTTGGGCGTGCCGACAACCGCAGCCGAAGGCACGATTTCAGACACCGTCCTGTCGACACAGGCGCTGAGTGAAAGACAGGCAAGCAGCAGGATCAGATGGCGCAACACGGACAATCCCCGGATCAGGTTTGCGCCAAGCTATCGAATTCTCGCCCCACGTCCAGCGGCGCGGGGTAGAAGAAAGGCAAAATCCGGCTGAGCGTGTTACAAAACGTAACGGCTGAGATCGGTGGATTTGGTCAGTTCACCCAGATTGCTGCTGACAAATTCCGCGTCGACCGTGATTTCCGTTCCGGCCTTGTCGGGGGCGGCGAAAGACAATTCTTCGAACACGCGTTCCATCACGGTGTACAGCCGCCGCGCACCGATGTTTTCGACGCTCTGGTTCACATCCGCCGCAATGCGGGCAAGCGCCGCGATGCCATCTTCGCTGAACCGGACAGTGACATCCTCGGTCCCCATCAGCGCGGTATACTGAAGGGTCAGGGCGTTGTCGGTTTCAGTCAGGATGCGCACAAAGTCTTCTTCCGTCAGGGCGCGCAGTTCGACCCTGATCGGCAGACGCCCCTGAAGTTCCGGCAACAGGTCCGAGGGCTTGGCGATGTGGAACGCCCCGGAGGCGATAAACAGGATGTGGTCTGTTTTGACGGGGCCATGCTTGGTGGATACGGTTGTGCCTTCGATCAAAGGCAAGAGGTCCCGCTGAACCCCTTCCCGGCTGACATCAGCGCCGCGTGCGTCAGAGCGGGCGCAAACCTTGTCGATCTCATCCAGAAATACGATGCCGTTCTGTTCGACGGATTCCAGCGCCACGCGGTTGACGGTTTCATCATCCAGCAGCTTGTCGGCCTCTTCCCCGATCAGAGCGTCATAGCTTTCTGCGACAGTCATCTTGCGTTTGACCGTGCGCCCGCCAAAGGCCTTGCCGAAGATGTCTCCCAGGTTCATCATCCCCATCTGGCTGCCGGGTTGGCCGGGAATGTCGAACATCGGCATCGGGCTCGAGGTGTCCGAGAGTTCCAGCTCGATCACCGTATCGTCCAGCTCACCGGATTTTAGTTTTTTGCGAAACATCTCGCGCGTGCCTTCGCGGGCGTCTTCCCCGGCTATGGCGGCGATGACCCGGTCCTCGGCGGCCTGATGGGCGCGCGCCTTGACGTCCTCCCGCATGAATTCGCGGGTTTGCAGGATGGCGGCGTCCGCCAGATCCCGCACGATCTGTTCTACGTCGCGCCCGACATAGCCAACCTCGGTGAACTTGGTGGCTTCGACCTTGATGAAAGGCGCGCGGGCCAGTTTGGCCAGACGACGGCTGATCTCGGTCTTGCCGACGCCGGTGGGGCCGATCATCAGGATGTTCTTCGGATAGACCTCGTCCCGGATGTCGTCAGGCAACTGCTTGCGCCGCCAGCGGTTTCGCAGCGCGACGGCAACCGCGCGTTTGGCATCCTTCTGGCCAATGATGAAGCGGTCCAGTTCCGAGACAATCTCGCGCGGGGTCAGGTCGGTCATATGCACTCAATCCGTTTGTTTCGAAGCGGAACCTAATCATAAGGCGCGAAAACACAAGCCGATCACGAAAACATCACGCCAACACACGGCGCGCACACAGAAATTCGTCCCGAAGTGATTGGAGTATGCGGCGAGGCCTGCGGCATAACGGACAACATCGGGCAAACCAGTCCGTGTCTACCAATGGAGAAAACTCATCATGATGACTCGTCGCTCGCTCTTTGTGAAAGCCGCTGCAGCCGGCGCGGTACTGACATTGACCAGTGCCAATGTCGCCTTGGCTGGCGGTGCCAAAAAGAAAGGCACGTTCGAGGGCCGTTCGAAGCACATCACCTCGGGTTCGGTGAAGCTGGTCAAGAATGGAGACCGCTACATTGTCGAACTGGGCGACGATTTCTCGCTGGATGGCGGGCCCGACCCGCGTGTCGCTTTCGGCAAGGACGGATCATATGATCCTGACAGCAAGCTGGGTGCGCTGCTGAACCTGACCGGCAAACAATCCTATGCCGTTCCGCCGACCATGGACGTTTCCGGCTACAACGAAGTTTACATCTGGTGTGAGGTCGCGGGCGTGCCGTTGGGCGTGGCGTCACTGAACTGATCCGCACGCGATCAGGACTGCCGGGGGCCGGGTAAAATCCGGCCTTTTGCATGGTGTTAGGTGTCAGGACACCTGTCTGCTACACTCACCCCATTTGAAGAAACGGGGCGGGTTGCATGACGAAGATTGCCAAAATCACTTTGTTGTTTGTTGTATTTGTAGATCTGATCGGACAGGGACTGGTCTTTCCCATCATCAACTCGCTGATCATGGAGACGAAGTCCGGGTTTCTGCCGGAAAATACGCCGGTCGGTCGGCGGCATTTCTACTATGGTCTGGTGATTGGCTGCTTTTTCCTGTCCTGGTTTCTGGGCGTTGTCTACGTGTCCAAAGTCTCGGATTCGATCGGGCGCAAGAACGCATTGCTGGTTTGTTTGAGCGGAGCGCTAGCGGGGTACGCCATCACCATCGCAGCGCTTTACCTCAACAGTTTGCTGCTTCTGATTGCCGGCCGGTCGATCACCGGCTTTACTGCCGGAAACCAGCCCATTGCACAGGCGGCAATGATTGATGGCAGTACGGATGCGGCGGATCGGGACCGCAACATGGGCTATATCGTGACCGGAGTCAGCTTTGGTTTGGTGGGCGGCCCGATTATTGGTGCGGTTCTTTCGGATGCTGCTCTGTTGGGTGGTGCGGCCACACTCAAAACGCCGTTCTATGGAGCCTTCGTTCTGGTGTTGATCGCGATTTTCCTGGTGCTGTTCTATTTCAAGGACACAAGAACCGAACGCACGGCGTTTGTTTTCCGTCCCCGTGACGTCACCGACAGCCTGATTGCAGTCCGCGGGCATCCCATGGTGCTGAAGATCCTGCCGGTCTATTCGTTCTTCATGATTGCCAACGTCACGTTCTATGTGTTCGTGGATAATTTCCTGACCAGCGCTTTCGGCTACGGCGTGATTGGCGGCAGTATGGCGATGGTGGTTATCGGCTTCGCGCTGGCGTTCTCAAGCACGTTCCTTGTGAAACCAGCACAGGAGAGATTCAGCAAACACAGCATTATCTACACATCGCTTGTGGTCATGATCATCTGCGGCATTGCCTTTGCGTTCAGCCCAAGCGGTGTATTCAGCTATGTGCCAGTGTTCTTCTTCTACTTCCTGTTCGGCGTGGCCTATCCGACCATGCTGGGCCTATTCTCTTCATCGGTCAGCGAAACGGATCAGGGCTGGGTCATGGGCGTGACCACCGCAGTATTCTGCCTGGCCGGAGGGATCATGTCGCTGGTTGGCGGCGGCTTGATGAGCATCGACATCCGCGTGCCCTATTACATCGTGGTCATTGCTGCGATACTGGGCCTGATCGGAATGCACCGCCGCTGGAAGGGGAAAGAGATCTCAGCCCTGTTAGCCTGAGATCGTTTCAACAGTCAGCTTGCCGTTGGTGTACACACAAATGTCCGCCGCAATCGCCATGGATTGCCGGGCGATGTCTTCCGCCGACTTGTCGCTGTCCATCATCGCGCGCGCAGCGGCCAGAGCGAAATTTCCGCCTGATCCAATGGCTGCCACGTTGTGTTCAGGCTCAAGCACATCCCCTGCCCCGGTGATCACGAACAGATCCTTGCCGTCGGTGACAATCAGCATCGCCTCGAGCTTTTGCAGATATTTGTCTGTCCGCCAGTCCTTGGCAAGCTCGACCGAGGCGCGCGCCAGCTGGCCCGGCGTCGCCTCAAGCTTGGTCTCCAGCCGCTCGAGCAGGGTAAAGGCATCTGCGGTGGAACCGGCAAAGCCTGCAACAATCTCGAACCCGCCGGGCGACAGACGACGCACCTTGCGGGCCGTTCCCTTGATCACGGTCTGCCCCAGGCTGACCTGCCCGTCACCGGCAATGACAACCTTTCCGCCCTTTTTGACGCCGATGATCGTTGTGCCGTGCCATCCGGGAAAGTCGCTGTCCGCCATGAAAGTCTCCGTTTGTTGTCCGGGCTCATATATGGGCTGCGCTGATGTTATGCGCAACCGCTTCCCGAAGTGCCTAATTGATATGCACAAAATGCATTGCGGGTTTACCAGACCAGCATTTGTGAGTCCGTGCCGGGCATACTAGATGAGGATCACAACCGACAACGGGTCGGCTGTTTCTGTTAGAAGGAATGCGCAAATGGCAACCACCGCAAACATCCATGCGCCGCTCGGAGCAGCTACCATCCTGCACGTAGTGGACGCATTCACCGGAGCTTTCGAAGCTGCCGCACAGTGGAACGAATCCCGCAAGACCCGCAAGGCGCTGTCAGTTCTGTCCGACGCCCAGCTGGATGATATCGGCCTGACCCGCGCCGACATCAAAAACCTCTGATTTCAAGGCAAGTCAGACCATGAGATGAGCCGCTCGACCGAGCGGCTTTTTTCTTTTTCAGGTCTGCACGAACTTTCCCGACTGATCCGGCAAAAAGGCCTCGATGGCGGCGGTCGCAACAACATGCCGGGTGCCGGCGTCGCTGTCTTCGATATCCAGTCCGCCCTTGACGGCGCGCACCTGCGCCCGCCCCCGGGGCAGATCGGCGGCGACCAGATCGCAATCCACCAGATCTGGGTTCTGAACGCCGATTGTCACCTGGACCCGCATTTCCGAGTGATCGATACCCAGCTTCGAAAACAGCGTGATCGAAGAATGATGCAACGCGTCCTGAACCGCCCGGCGCGCAGCCTTGGTGTAATCCTGACCGTACAGGTCATTTCCGGTTCCCATTTCCAGAATGATGCGTTTTTCGGTCATTGCGCAGGCTCCATATCGAAGGAAACGATGATGGCCGCGTTGGCGATGACCGTGCAGCCATCGGAATTCGGTTTGTCGATGTCCAGACCGCCATGTATCACCGTGATATTGGGCTGCCCGTAAGGGAACACGTCTTTCAGAATCTGGGTGTCGACTTTGTCCGGCTGCTGCACACCGATTTGCGCATCGATGATCATTGCTTGCTTTGGGAAATCAAACAGCTCGGCCATATTGACGGAGTTGTGCCGCAATGCATCCTTGATGGCCCGCAACGCAGCCTCGGTATAGTCCTCGCGCCGCAAAGACGTCCCCATGCCGAATTCAACCAGAACCCGAGTTTTTGCCATATTTGACGACCCTCCTGTCAGACTTTTGGCCAGGGCACCCTGAAAACCGGATGCGCTAACGCATTGAAATACGCCCTTTCAGGTAAGGACAAGTGATGCCGGTTCTGTGCAATGGCCCTTTGGTGACAGTTGCGGGGCATCGGTCAAATATCCAGTCGTGCGATGTCGGGCAGTCCAGGAAGCGCTGACAATATCGCAGCCCCTCCTGACCAGATGGCCAAAAAAAACGCCCCGCGGAAACGGGGCGTCTTCTGCCGAAATTCACAGGGTCAGATGGATTCGTCGATCCAGCTTTGCAGCGCCGCCTTCGGTGCCGCACCAGCGCGGTTGGATACCACCTGACCGTCCTTGAAAATGAACAGGGCCGGAATACCACGCACGCCCATGGCGGCGGCAGCGTTCGGGTTGCTGTCCACGTCAACTTTGGCAATTTTTACCTTGCCGCCATATTCTGCAGCCAGTTCTTCCAGGGCCGGACCGATCTGCTTGCAGGGTCCGCACCATTCTGCCCAGAAATCCACTACAACGGGGATATCCGAATTCTTGACTTCGGCGTCAAAGGTCTCGTCAGTAACGGCAACGGTCGACATATTCTGTCTCCTGAATGGGGTAAACTCGGGCTGAGAACGTAGGGGCCGATGCAGGCAACGTCAAGATACGCGGGCGCGGGTCAGAGCATCTGTCACAAGATCGTGTGGCAGCCACATGAGCCGGGCGGTCCGGGTCCAAAGGATCGCGGTACGGATGGTGCGCCCGGGATAAATCTGCGACAGCGCGCAGGCATAGGCGCCCATTTGGCGCAACAGGCCTTCGGGGCATTGCTCTGCAGTGTAAGGGACAGTGAAATTCGATTTGAAATCAATCGCCTGAACTTCGGCTTCCGTCACGATCAGGCGGTCAATGACACCGTGCATCCGTTGGCCGTTCAATTCGCCCGAGATCGGAACTTCGGCCAATGTATCTGGCGCAAACACCAAGGATAGCCGGTCGCAGGTCAGCACGCGCGTTGCCTCTGCCATCAGCTCCAGCCTCTCCGCTTCGTGCATATCAGGCAAAAGGCGGGCGCAAAGCTGAGCCCAGCGTTCCTGAGAAACGGATGGAAGGTGTTCGAACAGCATATGCAATTGCGTTCCGCGCAGCTTGGCGGCGTCTTCGTCCAGACCAGCATCACCGGGTAAAGCCTTGGCACCGCCCAGATCAGAAGGGCTTATTGTCTCCGCTGTTTTGGGTGCTTCCCCGGCGGGCTGCAGAAACATCTGCGGCAAGTCCGTTGTGCTTGCCGCGTACTGCTCCTGTTCCGTCAGAGCCAGTCCGTCCCAGTCGCCATGCGCCAACCTGAGTGTGTCTGTTCCCGGCAGCCGGGTGGCGCCCGCCTGTTCCATTGCGCCCTTGACCATCTGATACCAACTGCCATCCGTCGGCCCCACATCGCCGGCCGCAGCCACTATCAGCCACTTTTCAGCCCGAGTCAGAGCCACATAGAGCAATCTCAGCCGTTCGTTTTCTTCCCGTTCCCGAGCCGTGTTTCGCGCCTGCGAGATCAGCACAGGCGAGGCGTCCGAGGGGACTTTCCACAAGGGCAAATCATCCGAGACCATGATCTCGGCATCGCGTGGCGGCTGTCGCTTGCCGGTGTCCGGCAGGATCACGATTGGGGCTTCCAGCCCTTTTGAGCCATGAACGGTCATAACGCGGATCATATTGCCCACACCGCTCATCTGGCGCTTGATTTCCAGATCGTCGGTCTGCATCCAGACCAGAAATCCGGTCAGGCTGGGAATATCCGTCCGCTCATAGGCCAGCGCCTGCGACAACAGCGCGTTGATACCGTCCTCGGCTTCGGCCCCCAGACGGCCCAGCAGTTTGCGCCGTCCGTCATGGCGCGTAAGGATACGCTCGATCAGGTCAAAGGGGCGCAGAAAGTCGATCTGAGCCCGAAGATCGTTCAAAACGGCACAGGTTTCGGGAAACTCATCTGCCCGCCTGCGAAGCGCTGCCCACAGAAACTCCTCGGACCGGCGGTGCGCCAGATCAAAAAGCTGCTGTTCCGACCATCCAAACAACGGGGATTTCAGAACCGTGGCCAGTGACAGGCTGTCTTCGGGCGTGGCCAAAAAACTCAGCAACGCGGCAAGGTCCCTGACCGCCAGTTCCGCCCCGACCTTCAGCCGATCTGCTCCGGCGATGGGCAAGCCCTGTGCCTTGCAGGCGCGGATAATTTCGGCAAACAGGTCCGAGCGGCGCTGCACCAGGATCAGGAAATCGCCCGGTTCAATCCGTCGACGTACAAAGCTGCCTGGGTCTTCGCCATCTTCCGGAATGGTTTCACCACTTTCGATCATGCCCTTGATCGAATGTGCCACCTGTTCCGCCAGAATGACTGTGTGATGGCGTGCGCCGGGCCGGTCGACCGGATCGGTCCAGTCGCCGTCCTCTTCATCCTCGACCTTTTCCACGACCGGCCACAGATCGACGCGACCGGGAAGATCTGTCTTGAAGGCGCGGTGCAGCGAGTCCTTGTGAAACCCTGCATCTGTCTTGTTTTTAAACAGGATATCGACCAGCGTCAGAATGGCGCTGGAGGACCGGAACGAGAATTCAAGTGTGGAATCCCACAGTTTAGAGCCTGATTCCTGGAGTTTTCGCCCAAATTCTGCCTGCATCCGGTCAAAGGCCTGCGGGTCGGCGCCCTGAAAGGAATAGATCGACTGTTTCTTGTCACCGACTACAAAAATCGTACGTTCGACCCCGGACCGGGCCCCTTCCCCGCTGGTGAATTCCTGTGCCAGTTTTTCAACCACATCCCATTGATCCGGGCTTGTGTCCTGTGCCTCGTCCACAAGGATATGGTCGATGCCGCCATCCAATCGATACAACACCCATTCCGCCACGGCAGGATCGTTCAGCACTTGGCGCGCGCGCAGGATCAGGTCATCAAAGTCCAGCCACCCGCGCAATTGCTTGCGTCTTTCGTACTCCGGCAGAAACGCGGCTGCGAAACGATGCAGAACCCGCGATTTCTGCGCCGCCGTCAATGCCAGCCGCTTTTCCCGCGCGGCTTCGACACGCAGCATCAGCGCCTCAAGCTGTGGCATCCGGTCCGCAAGGGCGCCCTCGCGCAGAGCCTTGGTCGGGAAGCTGTTGATTTTGGCGGTAAAGGGCTCCTTTGCGCCTTTTCCCGTCACCAAAACGGATTCCAGTAGCGGCAAATGCCCAATCCGCGCCTCGGTGAATCCTGTAAGCTTGGCCGCCGCCTTGGCATTGTTGCCGCCGCTTTCGGTCAACGCAGGCAGTAGTGACTGGATCAGCTCGACCTCACCGCCCAGAAAGACGCTGCGCGACAGGGCGTCGTCGTCGAAACCAGGCGGCAGGTCAAAGCGTTTCAGCAGCGCGTCCCAATCCAGAGGATGAGAAAACAGGTGCCTCTTTTGCGTGATGGCGGCCGTCAACTTGTCGAAACCGGTATCCGTGACAAACCGGGCAATATCTTCGACCAACCCGGATTGTGGATCTTCGGCAAAGTCTTCGATGATTTCTTCCCGCAAAAGGGCGGCTGCGCGGTCTTCCATTTCGGCAAACTGGGGGCTGACGCCAGCCTCCAGCGGGAATCGCCGCAGAAGCGATGCGCAGAATGAGTGGATCGTCTGTATCTTCAACCCGCCAGGTGTTTCGATGGCACGCGCGAACAGGGTTCTGGCCTGCGCCAGCCGCCCGGGGTCAATGATGCCCGGAACCCCCAGTTCGGTCAGTTGCGCCAACAACTGCGAATCGCCCAACATCGCCCATTCGCCAAGGCGTTTGAACAACCGGTTCTGCATCTCGCTGGCGGCGGCCTTGGTGTAGGTCAGGCACAGGATATGCTGCGGCTGCACGCCGCCTAGCAGCAACCGGGCCACCCGGTCGGTCAGAACCCGTGTCTTGCCGGACCCCGCGTTGGCGGCAAGCCAGGTCGAGGCATCGGGTCGCGCGGCCTGCACCTGCCGTTCGGTTGCATCGTTGCAGGCTTTCATGTCAGGTCCTCGGGCGCTGTTTCGTCAGTGCGATCCCATTCCCCGAACCGCGCCAGATGATCATAGTCGCCAATATCCGTGTCCTTGTGCAGCATCCGACGCGACGAGAAGCCCTGATCAGGCTCTAAATAAGCGGAAATGAGCTCTTTCAGCTCGGCCAGAACTTTGTCGGCAGGTTCCTTGGCCAGCGGCGCGGGCACCTCTTTGTAGGTGCCGCCCATACCGATGAACACCGCCTCGGCCACTGGCAAGGGGTCGAATCCTTCGATGCCGCCCTGCTCGGCCATTGCGGCCTCGATGAGAAGCTGTTTGTCGAATTTGGCCTGTTGGCTTTCGGTCGGCGGCACACCGGTTTTGTAGTCGATGATGCGCAGGGCGCCGCGGCTGTTGCGATCAATCCTGTCGGCGCGCCCGGCGATCGTGAAGTCCAGCGGTGCAAGAACCAGCTTCATTGCCGTTTCGAAGGCCACTGGTCCGCCATCGCTTCGCCTCCCGGTTTCGGCAAGCAGGAACGCATCGGCGATCCTTTCCAGACGCGCCAGCCATAGTTTTCGCGCAGTCGCCCACGCGACTTGCCGGTCCAGCAACGCCGCTGCGCGTTTGAGGAAATTCTCGCGCGTCAGCAAGGCGGAATCCAGAACACTGTCTTCGATGAAATTCTCCAGGATTTCGTGAATGACAATGCCGCGCAACAACGCGTCCGGAGCCTGTACGAGTGGATCCAGCGGCCTCAGCCGCAGCACGTGTTTGGCGTATATGGCATAAGGATCGCGGATCAGCCGCTTGATTTCGGTGACGCTAAAACGGCGCGGACGTGCGGCAACCGGGGGGCGTGGCGAGGGGCGATGCGCAGAAGCGATATCGGGCGCGTGTTCCAGCGCTTCGCTCCAACGCAGATAGCTTTGGCCGCGCGCCCGCATTTCGGACAGGGCATCGGGCCCACCCTGATCCGGCAGGCCCTGCAACAGGTTGGTCAGGCGGTTCAGCCAGCGCGACGGGACGGTTTCCGCGTCATCCGACCGGGTTGCCCGGGTCAGCCACACTTCGGGCGCGCCGACGGCCTGCTGGAAATCATGGGCTGACAGTCCAATGCGACGCTCGGGCAGCAGCAGATCGGCCTGACTACGCATTTGCCGGTTTAACCACGGATCAGGGGCGGCGGCCTCGGGCCAGCTGCCTTCGTTCAACCCGCCAAGGATCAGCAGGTCAGCGCCTTGCACGCGTGCCTCCAGGGTGCCCCAGATCATGATATGAGGGTGCGGCGCGTCCCGGTCGCGCACCTCTTCCGTTGCCAGCAACGCGCCCAGAAGATCGGCGAAATCATGGGCGTTCATTTGGCCGCCATATGGGGCCTCGTTCTCCAGCGCGGTCAAAACGGACAAGGCCTTTTGGCCAGCGTTCTTGTCCCATAATGTGCCTGGGTCGCCCTTACTGCCCGCAGAAATCGCTTCGGCAAGTGCGCGCAGGTTTTCCACCCATTCCGCCAACGGACGCTCACCTGCAACCACCTGATCGCAGAAATGAGTGGTGACCCAGCGCACCCAGTCGTCCGAAACATCCTTGCGGATCGCAAATGCACTCAGGCTGGTACTGTCGGGGAACGGCGGGCCGTACCGCCGCAGATCCAGTTCCAGATCGCGGGTATGAAGCAAATGCGCCCCTCGCTCGGCGCCATCATGACACAGCGGGTGTTTGAGCAGGGTCAGGAGGGCCTCACCTTCAAGTCGTCGGACGAACAATCCGGCAACGTGGCGCAGAAAACGGCCGGGCGGCGACAGTTGCAGGGGCAGGCCGGCGCTGTCATCCGGCAGGATGTTCCAGCGGTCCAGCGCGGCACTGACCTGACGGGTCAGCATTCGGTCAGGTGTGATCAGGGCGGCGGTCTGGCCGGTTTCCGCCGCCTCGCGCAACCGCAGCGCGATGGCCAATGCTTCGCCCCGGGGGGATGCGGCCTCGACAAGGGTCAAATCCTGTGTTGCACCGGCCAGATCGGTCAGTCGCGGGCCCTCTGTCATCCACGCGTCGGTGATGGGTGCCGGGCGTAATGCCAGTGAAATCAGCTTGTTGCGCGCGGGTGAGGGTGGCTGGTCGGCGGTCCAACTGGTGATTTGGCCGGGTGTCAAACCCAGCAGGGTCATCAGCTTTCGAAACCGAAACTGGGGGTGATCTTCCGAGGTCAGCGCCTCATCCAGTCCTTCCCAGACTTCATTCGGTTGATCGAAATCGAAGCCCGGAAGGATCAGCGCGCCTTGTGGCAGCCTTGCGACGGCTTCCATCAGCATCAGGGTCGTGCCACGCGATCCGGTTGACCCGGCAAGAATGATGGGGTGTTCGGGCGGGTCGTTCCGCCAGCGGTCAATCAGGTTATTGACGACGCGCCGTTGCCGTGCCTGCGCGTCCAGGGTGTCTTCGCCGGTGTTGATGAATCGATCGGCGATGCCAAAGAATTGCTGTGCGCGGGCCCAATGGCCGGACATGTCGCTGACATCCAGTTGCCGGATGGCGTCGGGCGAAACGCCTTCGCCCTGCATTTCGTCGATCAGGCTGGCCAGACTGTCCGCCAGATCGAAGATGGAAGACCTTGCCGCCAGATCGGGTTGTTGGTCCAGCAGTTTCGCCACCAGCTGGGTCAGTTCCAGTCGCCGACGCAGCGCTGGAATGGCCGGAGGCACCTGCGCCAGATCAACCGATTCCCCCAGATCTGTCACCAGCGAGATTCTTGGCAACAGGCAGGGCGGTCCCTGATCGAACAAGTCCCTCACGCGGCGGGCCATGCGGCGGGTATTCACCACCAGTTGCACCCGCGCCAGCGCTTCGGGCGGAAGATCCGCACTGCGCGCCCTTAACCCCTGCACCAGAACTTTTGGAAAGTCTGCCCCGGGCGGAACCGCAAAAACACGGGGCAGGATGCCGGGTTCAAACATTGTCCAGCAACCCTTCGGCCATTGCGATGCCTTCGGGGCGGCCAACGTCGCACCAGCGACCAGGATAGGTCAGGGCGAACAGACGATCCTGCTGTTGCATCTGATCCCACAACAGGTTCAGCGAAAAGGCCGGTTGCTGAAACCCGTGCAAACCGTCCGTTCGAAGGATCTGAGCACCCCCATATACCAGCCCTCCGCCGCGCGTGATGCGTCCTGTTTCGTCTGCCGCAAAATCGCCCGATCCAGAATGTCCGATTGTCTGCGCGATCGGAATACACATCAAAAGAGCGTCCATTCGGTCAGGGTCCCATGCTGCGCGCAGCAATGTCAGCGGGTTCGGCCCCGACCAGATTGCATCGGTGTTCAGAGTAAAGACCGGATCAGACCCTAACAAAGGCAAAGCCGCCCGCAATCCGCCACCGGTTTCCAGTATTTCTGGCGATTCCCGCGACAATAATACCCCCCGAGGAGCCAGGTGCGCCGCGAGCTGATCCGCATGATAGTGCAGATTGGCAACGACACGCTGAGGGCCAAGATCGTTAACCAGATCCAGTGCGTGATCGATCAGCGGTTTGCCGGCAACTTCGATCAGCGGTTTGGGCCGGTCTTTGGTCAATGCCCCCATACGGGTACCAAACCCGGCGGCGAACAGCATGACAGCTTCGGGCGGTCGGGTCATTGCGGTCTTAGCCTGGCCAGGTTTTCGGGTGTCGGCGCGGGCAGGGATTCGCGCACCAGATCAGCCACTGATACCAGCGCCGGGTGCTCGAGGTCCCGCATCAGATGCGACCACGTGGCCGGGATCAGATCGACATAGTGCGGTTTGCCATATTCGGTCGCCAGACGCGCGAACCCGCCCACAATGCGCAGGTTCCGCTGTGCCCCCAGAACGCTGTACGCGGTGCGGAAATCGTGATCATCCATTCCGGTTGCGGCGATGTACCGGTTGACCATGCGCATTTCGGTACCCGGCGAGACTGAACGGCGCACATCCTGCAACAGCGACATCAGATCGTAGGCGGGATGGCCCAGCATGGCGGTCTGGAAATCCAGCAAACCCACTTTGTGCAAACCGTCCCGATCGGGCATCCAGATCAGATTTTCTGCATGATAATCCCGCAACACAACAACTTTCGCGCCCGAAGTTTCGCGGTGCAGGATATCCTGGAACCGGCGTTCAAACAGGTCGCGTGCGTCTTCGTCATGCGAACCCAGAATACCTTGTGCATATTTGGTAAAGGACAACGCGGCCAGCTCGGTCATCAGCGAAGGCCCGTACGACGGCAAAGACAGTGTCGGCGCGTTGTGAAGATGGATCAGAACGTCGGTTGCGGCCTCATACAAGGCAAGTTCCTGTTTGGGGTTCTTTTCCAGAACACGGGCAAACAGATCGTCGCCCAGATCCTCGAGCAGCAGAAATCCGAATTCCATGTCTTCGGCATAGATTTCGGGTGCGTTCAGACCGTTTGACCGCAGATATTCCGCGACACGCACGAATTGCGCGACATCCTCGGCCTTGTCCGGCGGGGCGTCCATGAATACGGCCGTGCGCCCGGTATCCGGGTCTGTCAGGCGCTCATAACGGCGATTGGACGCATCACCTGCCAATGCTGCGCGTGAGGCGTTCGCCCAGGGTGTTTGCTCAATCAGTGCTTTGGCCAGCACTGCGCGGTTGGTCATGCAGCGGTCTCCAGTTTGGGTGCCCATTTCGGGTCGGACCAGGACAGGGTCAGGTGTCTTGTGTCGGGTAAATCAGGGTCGGTGCGAAATTTCAACGCAAGGGCCGCGTCAGGCATAAGCGGACCCAGTTTCTCGGGCCATTCGATCAGGCAGATTGCAGTGTCGAATGCCTCGGTCAGGCCCAGCTCCTCGATCTCTTCCACGGCACTTAACCGGTACAGATCGCAATGCCAGATTTCTCCGGCCGGGGTGTCATAGGCCTGAACCAGCGTGAAAGTCGGCGAGGGTACGTCTTCGGGTACATCCATCAAGGACTGGATCAGACTGCGGGCAAAATGAGTCTTGCCGCCGCCAATCTCACCTTCCAGCAACAGGGTGTCGCCCGGCGCCAAGCCGGCTGCGACCCGGGTTGCGAAGCCCGCAGTTTCTTCCGGCGAATTCAAGGTGATCGAGAGTGGGGTTCGTGTCATGGCGCCACAATGAACCTGCGCCCGTTCGGCTGCAACCCGGTTCAGGCGCTGATCTGTTGTCGCACCATAGGCTTGCTGACGGTTTTCCCGTCCGCAAAGCGCACGATGGTTGCGCCATTCTGCATCGGACTGACGGTGCAAAGGATGTGCGTTCCGTCGCGCATGAACAGCTCGCCGGACCATTCGGCCCGATTGTCTCGCATTTCAACAAAATCACGGATCTCGCCCAGCAAGGGCGTTGCAGCACAGCGTTGTTGCCATCGCCGTGTGACCTCAAGAACCGATTCCGGTTCGAATCCGGTCTGGCCTGTGTCCTGCCACAACACGCGATAGGCATCATTCGTGCAGGCCAGCGTCCCGTCATCGGCAAACACCGCAATTGCATCTGCGAGCTTGTCCAGGATCGATTGCATCAGGTCCATTTCCGAACGGAACCTTCGGGTCAACGTGATTTCCGCGGTGATATCCTCGAACAGAAACGCAACCGCCCCGTCAGGATGAGGCCGCCCGCTGACCAAATAGACGGACCCGGAGGGCAGAGACCATGTTTCCTGATAATTCCCGTCCTCGGCGGCTTCCAGAAGATCATTCATCTGGCGGCGCCAGCTGCGGTAATTCTTGGGTTCGGGCATCATGTGTTGATCGCGCAGTCGGTCAAAGAAACTTGACAGGCTGGGGCGGCAACTCAGGAAATCCGGGGGCAGGGTGGTCAGGTCGATCAGGGCCGGATTGAACAGGGCCAGTTGCCGGTTGCGGTCGAAGATGACCAGACCGATGGACAGCTGGGCAAAGGTCTTGGTCATCGTCTGAACGAATTTGCGCTGCGTGTTTTCGGCGGCGACAATGGCGTTTATGTCAACGGCATAGCACAGCCGCCCTTCGGCGTGATCGACCAGCGTCAGATCGAACCAAAGTTTGCTGTCACTTTCTTTGACGTCTGCAGAAACCCGGATCCTGGTATTCAGGCGCATATCATCGGCCAGCGTTTGAAACAGAGGGTCTGTTAAATCGGCGTCCTGTCCGCGCACTTTTCGAACCAGTGAAACATAGGCTGCGTTGCACCACCGGACGCTGGCCTGATGATCCAGCAGCCAAACCGGATAGGGGGCCTGATCCATGGCAAGTCGGATCGGGTCATTGGCGTCGCGTCTTACATGGGTGGGGGCATTGCACTGTTCCCGCAACTGAACCCGCACAACGCCGTCGATCCATTCACACACCACCTCGCGCCCGACCGTGCAATCGATCGCCGGGACCACCAGCGTCCCGGCGCTTCGGACGCAATCCGGCGTTTCGGGAAAGGTTGGGAAATCCCGATGCAGCAACCGGCGCAGATCGCCCCACTCGGCGACTTTGTCGAACCCTGTCAAAGCGATGTCCGAGTGGCTGATCAGGCGACTTTCGTCAAACAGGAAGACGGTGTCGAACAAAGACGAAGGCGAAGCCAGCCCGAAACTGGCATCGTATTGCGCCTTGCGGGGCAACAGCCACTGCACCGCGAAACAGGATGAAACCAGACTGATTGCGACAAGGATGATCCAGTCGGCCATATGATCTCCGACACCAGTAAAGTTGGGCCGGACTATGGTCTTGATTGGTTAACGGTTTCTTAACTCACACCTCGATCGGCTGGTTGAGCCCGGACGGTACCGGCGTATCCCCGGTCTGCGCGTCAATCAGGTTGCGCGGCCACGATACTTTGACGATGGCACCCCGCCGTTCGGGATTGTCGGTCAGCGACTGGTAGGGGTCGGAACCGTTGGCAAATTCCAGCTCCGCACCGCTGCGCTCAAGCAGGGTTTTCGCGATGAACAGACCCAGGCCCATCCCTTCGTATTCCGGGCGGGTCCGCTGATCGGTTTCGGTCCTGCGCCGCCGCATGAACGGATCACCGATGCGTCCGATCATCTGCGAGGGGTATCCGCGCCCGTCATCCATGATGTTGACGGTAATCCTGTCTTCGGTCCACTCGGCCTCGACCCAGACATTGGCGCGGGCGAAATCCACGGCGTTCTGAATCAGGTTGCGCAATCCGTGGATGATCTCGGGTTTGCGCAGGATCGAGGGCTGCTGGACATCGCCGCCCTGCGCCGGACCTTCGGCAAAATGCACTTGTTTGCCCCGGTTGATATGCGGCTCTGCCGCTTCAAAAGTGACGGTTGAAAGCGGCGCTTGGCGCAGATGCAGGTCGTCTTTGCCTGCCCGACCCATATTGCGCAGAATATCGCGGCACCGGTTGGCCTGTTCGCGGATCAGGGCCGCGTCTTCTTTGAGATCAGGCCTGTCGTCCAGCTCTTCAAAAAGCTCGGAACTGGTCAGTTTGATTGTGGCAAGCGGCGTACCCAGTTCATGTGCCGCAGCAGCCACGACACCCCCCAGATCCGTCAGTTTTTGTTCACGCGCCAGGGCCATATGCGTGGCCGAAAGCGCCTCGGACATGGACTGCACCTCGGAACTGACCCGGTGCGAATACGCGCCAAGAAAAACGATGGCGATCACGATCGCCGCCCAGTTGCCGAACAGCAGGATATCGGGGATTCGTAATTCGAGCCCCAGATTGGTGCGCAAGGGTAGATGAAACTCGGCCAGCAGCGTGGTCAGGACGATTGCCACGGCCCCGACAATCAGGGTGGAACGGGTACTCATAACGCTGGCCGAGATCGTCACCGGGCCGACCAGCAGCAAGGCGAACGGGTTGTTCAGCCCACCGGTCAGGTACAACAGGAAGGCCAGCTGCAGCAGATCGAACAGCACCATCAGAAAGTTCTCAAACTCTGACAGGCGTTTGCTGCGGGGAAACAGAAGAATTGCGGTCAGGTTGCCCATGACCGAAACGCCTATGGCCAGGTAGCACAAACCGGCCTCGAGCTGCACATGATAGGTTTGCTGCGCCACGGTGATTGCCGTGATCTGCCCGACGATGGCGACCCAGCGCAACAGGATCAGGGTGCGCAACCGGATCCAGCTGCTGCGTTCCTGACCATGCCAAAATGTGATGTTGGAATCTGCCATGGGTCAATTATGTCCTATTGCACCGGTTCCTCATGTTGATAGGTGTCCCGACCGAAACGATCAACAACCCCTCTGGTATCAGGATAACGTCATGATCCGCCTTTACGCCATTCTCGCTACCGTCATTCTTGCCGTTGGATTGGGCGCCGTCTGGCTGCTGGTGCAGGGTTCAGCGTCGGACGACAAGTTTGCCCAATGCCGGTCCAGCCAGATCGCCGGTGGCGCAGCAGCCATTGGCGGGCCGTTTGAACTGGTGAACGCGCATGGCGATACTGTCACCGACAAGGATGTGATCACCGAACCGACACTGGTCTATTTCGGTTATACGTTCTGCCCCGATGTCTGCCCCTTTGACATGTCGCGCAATGCCGAAGCGATCGACATCTTGGCCGAGCGCGGGCAGTCTGTGACACCCCTGTTCATCTCGATCGACCCGGATCGCGACACGCCCGAAGTGGTCGGGGACTATGCCTTTAACCTGCATGAACGGATGATCGCGCTGACCGGCTCGCCCGAACAGGTCAAGGCCGCCAGCAAGGCCTACAAGACCTATTACAAGGCGCAGGACAAAAGTGACGAGTATTATCTGGTCGACCACTCGACCTTCACCTATCTGGTCACGCCCGAGGACGGGTTCCTTGAGTTTTTCAAACGTGACGACACTGCGGAGCAGATTGCTGACAAGGTCGGCTGCTTTCTGGATCAGACGTGATCGGTTTGACCTTTGTCATGGCGCTGCTATGACTTAGTGCTAGGCCGAAGGCAGGAAACAGCGGAAAGAGCGGAATATGGCGGACAGTCCTCAGTATGATATCGGGCCCGATAAATCATTGCTTCTGGTCGATGATGACGAGCCGTTCCTGAGACGTCTGGCCAAAGCAATGGAAAAACGCGGATTCGAAGTTGAAACCGCAGGCTCGGTCGCGGCAGGGCGCGCCATTTCCACCGCTCGGCCCCCGGCTTATGCCGTGGTCGATTTGCGGCTCGAGGATGGCAACGGCCTGGATGTGGTTGAAGTGCTGCGTGAAAAGCGCCCCGACAGCCGGGTCGTGGTGCTGACCGGATATGGTGCGATCGCGACTGCAGTGGCCGCTGTGAAGATCGGCGCGACCGATTACCTGTCGAAACCTGCCGATGCTACCGACATCACCAACGCGTTGCTGGCCAAGGGCGACGAACTGCCCCCGCCCCCGGAAAACCCCATGAGCGCGGACCGCGTCCGCTGGGAGCATATCCAGCGGGTGTATGAACTGTGCGACCGGAACGTATCCGAGACTGCACGGCGGCTGAACATGCACCGCCGGACATTGCAGCGGATTTTGGCGAAGCGCAGCCCGCGTTAAGATCGAACCTAAGCTGGCATTCTCCCTTCTCTGGATGTGGAAACTCAAACAAGCGCACTATTTCGGAAGGTATTGGCAAGGGCTGCTGATACCCTTCCTCTTGTTTGCTGTTGAACGAGGAGTTTCCAAAGATGTCTGCACTAACATTTTCCCACATCGGAATAACCGTTCCGGACCTTGAAAAAGCGGTCGAGTTCTACTCCAAGGCCTTTGGGCTTTATGTCCTCATGGAACCCACCGAAGTGCTGCATGACGACAGCGCCATAGGCCAGATGTGTGACGATGTTTTTGGTGAAGGCTGGGGTTCATTCCGCATTGCCCACCTGTCGATGGGGGATGGAACCGGCATTGAACTCTTTGAGTTTCCGAACACGATCGAAGAGGAACGGCCGTTTGAGTATTGGCGTCGCGGTCTTTTTCATTTCTGCGTGCAAGACGCCAATCTGGAAGAGCGGGTTAAGATCATAGAAGAGTTAGGCGGAAAACAACGCATGAGCCAGATCCGAAAATACTATCCTGGCGAAAAGCCTTATCGAATGGTCTACATGGAAGACCCGTTTGGGAACGTATTTGAACTTTATAGCCACTCGTACGAACTGACTTATTCGGCGGGCGCGTACGTATAGGTTTGTCGGCGGCCGCACAGACGGCTGCATATCAAATAACAAGAAAAAGTGATATGTGAATACCGCCCAATTGCGGAGGGCGGCATGAATAATCTTTCGACGGCATTTCGGCGGGCACTGTCAAATTACGCCAACTTCCACGGTCGCGCTTCGCGCGCGACCTTTTGGTGGTGGGTCCTGGCCGTATTTCTTGTTCTTTTGGTGACGCGAATTGTCGATGGTGCATTGATCGCGCCGATGCTTGGATTTGGCGCGTTTGAACCGAGCGCGGGCCAGCCGCTCTCAGTTTTGGTGTCACTTGGGCTGTTGCTTCCCAATGTGGCGATCGGGGCCAGACGTTTGCACGACATCGGGCGAACCGCTTGGTGGTTATTGATTGCCTTCATTCCGCTGATCGGAACCTTGGTTTTGATCTACTTCTACATTCAGCCAAGCGAGAGTGGTTTAAACCAGTTTGGAGAACCTGACACTTTCCCTTGAAGTTCCAGGTGGAATACGGGGATTTGGGCTACAGTTTCTTTAAAAGTTCCTCGTGACGCGCAGAATACGCCCGCCGAACCTCAACCGCCGGGCGCAACCGGATTTCCAAACCTTCTATGACCGCCCTATCCGGTCGCCCAAAGAACTTCGTCGCCTCAGCCTCGGAAAACCCCGCAATCTGGGTTGCCTCCATCCAGGCGCTGATCTTGTCGGCCTTTTTGATCTGCCGTTTCACTGTTTTCGGCACCTCGGCAGGCAGGCCGAACCGGATGTGGATGGCCGCAGCCAGTCGATCATCCAGCGCGCCGTAATCCGGACCCACGGCGGATTTCACCGGGGAAATCATGTCTCCGATCACATATTCGGGCGCATCATGTAACAAAGCAGCCAGCCGCCATTTTGCCGGTGCCTTGGGGACAATCCGGCCAAAAAGCTCTTCGACCAACAGCGAATGTTCGGCCACGGAATAGGCGAAATCTCCGTCCGTCTGCCCGTTCCAGCGGGCCACAAACGCAAGTCCGTGGGCGATATCTTCGATTTCGATGTCCACGGGCGTCGGATCCAGCAGATCCAGACGCCGACCTGACAGCATTCTCTGCCATGCCCGGGGTTGTGTTGCCATAATACCATACCTCTCGCGACCCGCCGCGATTGCGCCTCATTTTTAGGGTATGATGTACCTGTCTGGATCACTGGCTGCCAACGTTTTCTTGAGCATTCGTGCTTTGAAGGAATGACAGTCAATCCCGACATAAAGAACTGAGGGGGGCACGCGCTCCTCCCGGTGTGCCCCTCTCGTAACGAAACCCGTAACGAAAGGAGCTTGTCATGTTCAAGCGATTGTTCTCAATAGCCCTGACATTCGGCATGGCCGCGACAGCGCCGCCGGTGTTGGCCCAAAGCTGCGCAGTGCGCGAACACGTGATTTCCAATCTGCAGGACAAATATGCCGAGGAACTCGCCTTTGGCGGTCTGCAGAAATCGCGCGGTGCGCAATCGGTCATGGAGGTCTGGACCTCAAAGGAAACAGGCAGCTATACCGTTCTGGTGACACAGGCCAATGGCATTACCTGTATTGTCGCCGTTGGCACAGATTTCTTCGAGGCGATCCCGATTATCAAGCCTGAGGGTACGCCAAGCTGATTTTGACGGCATAACTCCCTGTATCCGGCTATCCAAGTTGCCACCTGCATAAAGGAATGCTAGGGCACTCCGGTTCGTGATTTACCGGAGTGGAGCACCTGATGGCCGGGGACTATATCGTCAAAGACATTTCATTGGCCGGGTTTGGCCGCAAGGAGCTGGATATTGCCGAAACCGAGATGCCGGGCCTGATGGCCTTGCGTGCGGAATATGGCGAAGCCAAGCCGCTGAACGGTGCGCGCATTGTCGGTTCGCTGCACATGACCATTCAGACCGGCGTTCTGATCGAAACGCTGGTTGCGCTGGGCGCCGATGTGCGCTGGGCATCGTGCAACATCTTCTCGACCCAGGATCACGCAGCCGCCGCGATTGCCGAGGCGGGCATCCCCGTCTTCGCCATCAAAGGTCAGACGTTGGAGGAGCACTGGGATTATCTGGACAAATCCTTCCTGTTCGAAGACGGCCCCAACATGATCCTGGATGATGGCGGCGATGCGACGCTGTACATCCTGCTGGGCGCCCGTGCCGAAGCGGGAGAGGACATCATCCCTGTTCCGGGTTCGGAAGAGGAAGCAGTCATCAAGTCGCAGATTGCCAAGCGCATGGCAGCAAGCCCGGGCTGGTTCACCAAGATGCGCGACCAGATCCAGGGCGTGTCCGAAGAAACCACCACCGGCGTGAACCGCCTGTATCAGCTGGTGAAAGACGGCCATCTGCCTTTCCCGGCGATCAACGTGAACGACTCGGTCACCAAGTCGAAGTTCGACAACAAATACGGCTGCAAGGAATCGCTGGTCGACGGCATTCGCCGCGCCACCGACACCATGATGGCCGGCAAGGTCGCCGTGGTCTGCGGATATGGCGACGTAGGCAAAGGTTCGGCGGCTTCGCTGCGCGGTGCAGGCGCCCGTGTGAAAGTCACCGAAGTTGATCCGATCTGCGCGCTGCAGGCCGCCATGGACGGGTTTGAAGTGACCCTGCTGGAAGACGAAGTTGCATCGGCAGATATTTTCATCACCACCACCGGCAACAAGGACGTGATCCGCATCGAGCATATGCGCGAGATGAAGGATATGGCCATCGTCGGCAACATCGGCCACTTCGACAACGAAATTCAGGTGGCCAGCCTGAAAAACCACAAGTGGACCAACATCAAGGAACAGGTGGACATGATCGAGATGCCCTCGGGCAACCGTCTCATCCTGCTGTCCGAAGGTCGTCTGCTGAACCTCGGCAACGCCACCGGCCACCCGTCTTTCGTGATGTCGGCCTCGTTCACCAACCAGGTTCTGGCGCAGATCGAACTGTTCACCAAGGGTGACCAATACAAAAACGAAGTCTACATCCTGCCCAAGCATCTGGACGAGAAAGTTGCGCGCCTGCATCTGGACCGGATCGGTGTGAAGCTGACCCAGATGGACAGCGAGCAGGCGGCGTATATCGGCGTAAAACCGGAAGGTCCCTACAAGCCCGAGCATTATCGCTATTGATTGCGGGGAATCTCAGGAAAACGGCGGTCGATCCGGCCGCCGTTTTTTGTTTCAGCGCAGTGGCGGCATGAAATCTCCACGACCCTTTGGTGTGAAATCCAGGATGTTCCAAAGCGGCCATGCCGCATCTATGTGACGCGGATGCCAGTCGCTGGGCTCAAAGAACAGCTCGGATCCCCAAAAATGATGAATACCGTCCTGATCCCGTTGAAACACGTTCAGGATCGGCAGTTGATTACCGTCTTCCGTTTCAGCCAGATAGTCACGCTGGTATCCCGTACCCAACGCTGAAAACAGGGACAGGTCATTCCAGCCCATCTGCTTCTTTAACGTTGCCAGCTTCTGAGGCGTATTCTCGGCCACGACCAGAATCGATATTTTCCTTCGGATATGGGCGACTTGCCCGTTCAGCCCATCCAGAAATGCCGAGCACATCGGGCAAGGGCTGGTGGCATTCGGCCCGTACATCAGAGAATAGATGGCAAGTGTGTCATGTTCGCCAAACAATGAAGACATCTTCGTGGCTTCACCGTCCAACGACCTGAACGCATAGTCGTCTGGAACTTGCCCGCCTTTTGGCAGGCCGCGTCGCATGGCGGCGACGGATTCGATCTGCGCTCTTAGCTCGGTTTCAGCCGTCAACAAAGCATTCCTGGCATTGCGATATTCGGAACTTTCGTTTGGCAGGGATACGGTCATTGCTACCTCCGCTTTCATTATTTAACAGATAAGTTAAATTAAAGCAGCGTTTCGATCAACCCCTGCTCATCCAATGGCGTTTACCTTAGGGGGGAAAGCGCGGTTTTTTTCCCTTTGTGCAAATCTCCACGCCCGCTACCGTATGTGCTGTGCTGAATGGACAGGACATGAACATCTAACAGGAGACGAAAATGGGAAAACGCGACGACCTGATCGCCAAGTATGCCGATGACCTGAAATCCAAATGCGGCATGGACCCGGACATGGACCTGCTGACCAAGGTTACGATTGGATGTGGTCCCGCCATTTATGACGCAGACGCCGCGACCGTGGCTGCCAGCCAGGAAAGCGAGTTGGAAACAGTCAAGAACAATTTCCTGATCAAGAAACTTGGCCTGTCCGATGGTCCGGAACTGATGGAAGCGATCAACAAGGCCATGGAAATCTATGGCATGTCCGAGCGCAACAAATACCGAGCCGTCGTCTATTACATGCTGACCAAGCATTTCGGCAAAGAGTCGGTCTACGGCTGATCCCGGATTCCGAATCTGATTGCGCCTGAACGGGAATCGACACCCGCTGATCTTACGGCGGGTGTGCTTAGTTTTACTTATATTCTAAACACTTGATTGTTGAACGACCTGCAAGAAACCGGGTAGATTCAGTTCAGGACTAGGACGGTCAGAGCCACGAATTCTATACACGTGTGGTGAGTTGGGAGCACGTGGGGTAGGGAAGGTTCTGCATCGTCGGAACCTTCCCGCATATTTCAGTTTGCGCCGCCCAACAGGCGGGCGATGAACTGGTCAAATCTGGTTTGTTTTTCGTCGCCGTCGCTTTTGCTGCTGCCGCCGCCACGTCCAGCCAGATACACCTCAATGCGGCCGGGCCTGGTTTTCACGTTGGAATCCGTAAAGTCTCGGGAAATTGCTCCCAGGGCTTTCGCAGTCAGTGCCGCCATTTCCGCATCGTTCGGGTGATAGAACCGAACCTGGGTTTCCTTGACCGAATATCCCACCCGGGCTGACGCCACCACATTGGCTTCACCGTCGGCCAGAACTTTCAGCGCCACGTTTCGCGCATCCTCTGAAACTCGGGTCGGCACAATCAGCGCGACTTCGATATCCAGTTCCGGTTTTAAATCAGGCAGTACTTCATCGGGCAATGCAAGCTCGGCAATCGTGCTGACTGGCGGATCAGGGTTCAACGCCACCAAGCTGACCTGCGGTTCATCGGGCAGGTTTTCAACCTCTGTTTTTGCGACTTCCGCATCATCGATAACTGCGTCTGGGGCTGCTGCATCTTCTGCAACTGCGTCTTGAACCACTGGGTCTTCAACAACTGCGTCTTGGATAACTGCGGCTTCTACAATGGCGTCTTCGACGACCGGGGTTTCGACCACGACTGCTTCGACTTGATCGGTCGGGGGACTCTGGTCTTCCTGAGGCGCAGGCACGCTTTGCGCTTCTTCAGACAGGGCAGACAACTTGGGATCCAGCTGTGCAACACTGTTGGAAAAGGCAGGGCTCCCTCGTTGAAGGGGCATCAGTTCCGCTCCGGGAAGGTTGATGCTGGCCACTTGGCTTCGCGGGTACACCTTTTTTCGGGAGGCCGGCGGTTCAGTTGCAATAGTGTCCGGTGCGGCAATCTTGACCGGAGGCTCATTCTCGGGGGCAGCAACCTCAGCAGGCAACTCGGGATCGCCCAGCGCCGCGTCCAGAATGGCTTCATCTTCAGCGGCCTGAGACCAGTTGGTGGTGACCTTGGCGCCGCCCCATTGCAGGGCCGCGCCGCATGTCATTGCGATAAGCACAACAAGCAGGAGCCTTGTCGTGCCGCGATTGCGTTTCTTATTTGGTCGAATTTCAGGATGGACAGGTTCCGAAACCGCTAGATCGGGCGCAGGTTCCGGGATTGCCTGCGCAATATCCTTTGATCGTGCGACAGTTGGAATCTTGGCTACGCCATTCCTGGGGGCTGACCCATTCGTACGCGCCAGCGCCTTCCGCCGCTGCTTTCGCGCCTCTTCAAGTCGCGCCTCCCAATTTTTTGGGTTTCGCGGCTTGGACTTCCCAGTACTGCCTCTGGCGTCAGACATGGGCTCAGACTTTCGAACAAGATCAAACTATGAACAAACAACACCAGAAATTAAGGTATCGCCAAAACCACAACCGAGATGCCCCCAACAGGCGAATTCCATTAGGTTATAGCATTTTGAAGGTCGCTTGAGAAGGTTTGCGCCCAAGAAGCGTTTCAATCAGGGCGGGTTTGACCCAACGCGCAAATGGCGTCCCATTCCGATTCCGTGACCGGTTGCACGGAAAGTCGGGAGTTTTTGACCAAAACCATTTCGGCCAGACGCTCATCCGACTTGATCTGATCCAGTGTGACTGCAGTCTCGAAAGGGCGAACGGCTTTGATATCTACACATTCCCACCGGTCGTCATCTGTCGTGCTATCGGGGTGCGCCTCGGCACAGACTTCGACGATGCCGACAATGGCCTTGTCCTTCTGTGAATGATAGAAAAAGCCGCGATCGCCTAAGGCCATCTGACGCATGAAATTGCGGGCCTGGTAGTTGCGCACGCCGTCCCATTCCTCGCCCGTCTCGCCCTTGGCGACCTGTTGATCCCAGCTCCACGTGGAAGGTTCGGATTTGAACAGCCAATACGCCATCAGCCAATGACCTTCTTCCAGGGAACCAGTTCGACCGATTTGAATAACCCAGCTTTGGCATAGGGATCGTTGTCGGCCCAGCTTTGCGCGGCTGCCAAATCTTCAACTTCTAGAATGATCAGCGAACCAATCATCGCGTCGCCGTTCAGAAGCGGACCGGCCTGTGCCACAACGCCGGTTTCTTCGATATAGGCCAGGTGCGCAGCACGATTGTCCAGTCGCGTTTGCAGCGCCCCGTCCTTGTCGCGGGCGATCAGAGCGATCAGCATATTATTCCTCCTTCAAAGGGCGATTGAGCAGCGATTGAATCGCCTTGGTTACACTGTATTCACCATGGCTGAGTTCCGCCACTGTTGTACTGATGGGCATGTCCAGCCCCTCGGCCCGGGCAATGCCGGACATGGCTTTTGCAGTGGCCACACCTTCCACGGTTGTTCCGGGGTCGAAACTTTCGTTTCGACCCAAACTAAGGCCAAAACGATAGTTTCGTGACAATTCGGACGAACAAGTCAGGACCAGATCCCCCAATCCCGACAACCCCATCAGGGTCTCGGGCCGAGCGCCGCGCATGGCCGCGAAGCGCTGCATTTCTGCGAACCCCCGCGTCATAAGCGCCGCGCGAGCGCTGTCGCCAAGACCGGCGCCGATACAGGCTCCGCAACCGATGGCCATCACGTTCTTTAGCGCCCCACCCAATTCGGCGCCGATCAGATCAGTTGTCCGATACAGGCGCAGGTTGGTCGTTGTAAGCGCGTGTTGCAGGTGCTGGCCCGGTTCATCCTCATCGCAGGCCAGTGTCAGCGCAGTGGGCAAGCCGCGCGCGATGTCGTCGGCAAAGCTGGGACCGGTCAGCAAAGCGGGTCTTGCATCGCGGGCGGTCTGGCGGATGACCGAAACCGGTCCAAGCCCGGTTGTCAGTTCAATCCCCTTGCAGCAGGCCACAAGCGTCTTGTGCCGCAACAAAGGTGCATGTTCCGTGATGACTGCGCGAAGCTGCTGCATAGGTACAGCCAGCAACAGAACATCGTTGCCGGCAGCGACTTTGATATCCGACGTCACGGCGATATTCGGGCCGAGCTGAATGCCAGGAAGGCGTTTCGCGCTCTCGCGCCCGTCCTGCATGGCCCGCGCTTGATCCTGCGAGCGCGACCAGAGCGTCACAGGCCCATTCCCGGCAAGTGACACGGCCAGCGCTGTACCAAACGCGCCCGAGCCTAGGACTGAAACGCTCATGCTTTGGCGCCTTTCTTGCCGCTTCCCAGCATGGCCGGGCTGGTTTGGTCCAATGGCCATCGCGGGCGGGCGGTCAGGTCCATTCCGTCAAGTGCGCCACTGCGGAACCGTTCCAGCCCGGCATAGGCGATCATGGCCGCGTTGTCCGTGCACAGGTTCATTGGGGGTGCCGTGAACCGGGCGCCGGTTTCCGCGGAAACAGTTTCTAACGCTGCTCGAATTGCCCTGTTGGCCGCCACACCCCCTGCCACTGCAATTACAGGTTCAGATGGCTTTTCGCCGAGATAGTGGGTAATCGCCCGACGGGTCTTTTCCGCCAGAGTATCGACGACGGCCTGTTGGAAGCCCGCGCACAGGTCGGCGCGATCCTGACGGGTCAGGCCGCCTTTTTCACTTACGATCTGGTCCCGCATGCGCATCAATGCAGTTTTCAGGCCCGAGAATGACAGATCACAGCCCGGACGATCCAGCAAGGGCCGGGGAAAGCGGAACCGGTCCGGGTTGCCCATACGGGCTTCAGCCTCGACCGAGGGGCCGCCGGGTTGCGGCAGTCCCAGCAATCGGGCGGTCTTGTCGAACGCTTCCCCTGGTGCGTCATCGATCGTGCCGCCCAAACGGGTGAATTGGTCAGGGCCATGGGCGATCAAATATTGGCAATGCCCGCCCGACACCAGCAGCATCAGGTAGGGAAATGCAATGCTGTCCGTCAGGCGCGGTGTCAGGGCATGCCCGGCAAGGTGGTTGACCCCAATCAGGGGTATGCCGGTTGCGGCACTCAACCCCTTGGCGCACATGACACCCGAGATTACCCCGCCAATCAGTCCCGGGCCGGCGGTCACCGCAATCGCGTCCATATCGCGAAGGTTCAGGCCGGACTCGTTCAGGGCCTGCGCCACGCAAACATCCAGCTTTTCAGCATGGGCCCGCGCGGCGATCTCCGGCACGACGCCGCCAAAGGCACTGTGAAGCTCTGTCTGGCCATGCACGACAGAGGACAGGATTTCGGCCCGCGCACCCTCCGTCTGGCGCACCACGGCGGCGGCCGTATCGTCGCAGCTGCTTTCCAGCCCCAGAACGGTAAGTGTTTGCACCATTGGCCTGATCCGTTGCATCATGATTGCAAAGCGGGGTATCACCCTGCGCGGACGCAAACAATCCCAAGGCCGAAGGCGCCGATAGTTGTATTTGTTGATGACCCGCCCTCATGCCGCATCCGAAAGGTTTGTTGCGCAGTTGCCAAACCGCGTCAGATCGCGGGTTCAAGTGATTTACTCCCCGATTCTGGATATCAGGCCGCTTGCCGTTCAGGTTGACACAAAGGGAATGCGCGGGTTGATCTTCACCTCCGCAAACGGGGTCAATGCAGCGGCGTCGCTGGGCGTAACGCGGAACCTTCCCGCCTTTTGCGTCGGTCCCGCAACAACGTCCGCGGCCCTGTCCGCAGGATGGACTGCCCGGATGGCGGGGCAGACGGCAGAGGAATTGATGGGAAATCTGCTGCAAATCAGGCCGCAGACCCCATTGCTGCACATTCGGGGCGAACACAGCCGGGGCAATATCGCCGAGCGGCTGACCGAATCCGGCCTGACCGCGCATGAGCAGCTGGTCTATCAGCAAAAGCTGCTGCCGCTGTCGTCCGAGGCCGAGGAAATTGCGCACAACGATGATCCGGTCATTGCGCCGTTGTTTTCCCCCCGCTCGGCGCGACAATTTGCCGATATCTGGTCCGGTTCTGCCCCTTTATGGCTAGCGGCAATCAGCGAAGCGACGGCTGAACCGCTTTATGCATTGGACTATGCCCGGCTGAAGGTTGCGAAACAACCGACGCCCGGGAAAATGCGGAAAGCCGTGAAAAAGCTTGTGAAACACGCGATGCGGGTTGAGGGAAAAGAGAGCACGGATTAACTTGGTCAGGTCTGTTGTTCAGGATTTTTTTGGAATCGATAAGGGGAATGTGACGGTGGCTGGTAAAAAGAAATCCGATCAGGAGCCGGAGAAAGACCCTAAGTCGGAAGATATTGCCGACAGCGTCGAAACTGAAGCCACGGATCAACCGGATAGTAAGCCCCTTGACGCGGCTGACCAGCCGAACGACGTAGTTTCCGAAGCCGAAGCCGAAGCCGAAGCCGAAGCCGAAGCCGAAGCCGAAGCCGAAGCCGAAGCCGAAGCCGAAGCCGAAGCCGAAGCCGAAGCCGAAGCCGAAGCCGAAGCCGAAGCCGAAGCCGAAGCCGAAGCCGAAGCCGAAGCCGAAGCCGAAGCCGAAGCCGAAGCCGAAGCCGAAGCCGAAGCCGAAGCCGAAGCCGAAGCCGAAGCCGAAGCCGAAGCCGAAGCCGAAGCCGAAGCCGAAGCCGAAGCCGCCTCTGCGCCGGTTGCAGAAAAAACTGTCGAACGGGTTGTGGAAAAGAAGAGTGGGTTCGTGCCGGCCCTGATCGGCGGCGTGGTCGCGGCGGCTGTCGGCTATGTCGTGGGCAGCGGGTATCTGACCAATGGCTCGGGTTCAGAAGACGCCCTTTCCGCGCTTGAGGCGAAACTGGCCGAACAGTCAGACCAGATTGCGGAGCTTTCGAAATCTCTTGCAGACGCCCCGGATGTTTCCGGTCTTTCCGATCAGGTAACTGCCCTGGCTGACAAGCTGGCCCCGGTCGAAACGGATCTGGGTGCCCTGAAATCCAGTGTCGACACACTCAGCAGCAAGGTTGCTCCTCTGGACACCCGCCTGAGTGATCTTGAAAGCAACGCTCTGACCCAGGGGGCATCTCAGGAAACATCAGCTGCCTTCGAGGCTGAGTTGAAAAAGCTGCAGGATTCCCTGGCCGCACAGCGCGCCGAGGTCGAGAAGATGGTAAGCGACGCACAGGCGCTTGAGGCGAAAGCTTCGGCCGAAGCACTGGCTGCGACCAACGCAGCGATCGTGTCGCGCCTGCAGGGTCAACTGGATGCGGGTCAGCCTTATGCCGATCTGGTGGCCGAACTGACAGCCAACGGCGTGGATGTGCCTGACGCCTTGTCGGGTCCGTCGGACAAGGGTGTGGACAGCCTGTCCAGCCTGCGGGCCTCGTTTGATCCGGCGGCCCGGGCGGCGCTGGCGGACGCTCGTGATGCGGACAAAGGTGCGGGTGTGATTGCATTTTTGCAGCGCCAGACCGGCGCCCGGTCAGTTACACCGCAGGATGGGGACAGCCCGGACGCGATCCTGTCGCGGGCGCAGGCCGCTTTGGCCAGCGGGGACCTGCCGGCGGCGCTGAATGAACTCAAATCCCTGCCTGAAGCCGGACAATCGGCAATGGCAGACTGGGAACAGGCGGCTCAGACACGGGTCGCCGCTGTAGCCGCCGCAAATGCGCTTCAACCAAGCGCAAACTCGAACTGAAGGGCCTGCCATGCTGTGGTCATTGTTTAAGATTCTTGTTTTTGTTGCGATTATCGGTCTGCTGGCCATGGGCGCAGGGTTCCTTATGGAAACCAGCGGCGGTGTTCAGATCACGGCCGGGGGCACGGAATACACGTTAGGGCCGCTTCAATCAGTGATTGGGCTGGGTCTGCTGGTCCTGGGTGTCTGGCTGTTCTTCAAGCTGCTCAGCCTTTTGGTTGCGACGCTGAAATTCCTGAATGGCGACGAAACCGCCCTGTCGCGCTATTTCGACCGCAGTCGCGAACAGCGCGGCTATCAGGCGCTGGCTGACGGCCTGATGGCGCTGGCTTCGGGGGAAGGACGCATAGCGTTGAACAAGGCCACAAAGGCCGAAAAACTGTTGAACAAGCCCGAGCTGACGAACCTGCTGGTGGCGCAGGCGGCCGAATTGAATGGCGACACCAAAAAGGCGTCAGAGACCTACAAGAAACTGGTTACGAACAACTCGACCCGTTTTGTCGGTGTGCGCGGCATCATGAAACAGAAACTTGCCGAAGGTGATGATGAAACCGCGCGCAAGCTGGCCGAAAAGGCGCTGGCGATCAAGCCGAGGCATCAGGAAACGCAGGATATTCTGCTGGGTCTCCAGACCAAGGCGCAGGATTGGGCTGGCGCGCGTTCAACCTTGACGGCCAAACTGAAAGCGGGCCACCTGCCGCGTGATGTGTTCAAACGCCGCGATGCAGTTCTGGCCCTGTCCGAGGCCAAGGATATTCTGGACGAAGATGCGACTCTCGAACAGCAGGAGCACGCGATAGAAGCCAACAGGCTGTCACCCGATCTGGTTCCGGCCGCTGCAATGGCTACGCGGGCCTATATCGCCAAGGGCAAGCCCCGAGCGGCAACCAAGATTCTGAAAAAAGCCTGGGAGGTTCAGCCTCACCCCGATCTGGCGCATGCCTTTGCCGAGATCGTGCCGGATGAAACGCCATCCGAACGGATCAAGCGCTTTACGGCACTGACCCGCATTCATCCTCAGCATCAGGAAACCCGGCTGATACTGGCGGAACTCAATATCGTTGCCGAAGATTTCCCCGAAGCCCGCCGCGCGCTGGGAGATGTGGTGGAAAAACAGGCAGATGCCCGGGCCTATACGCTGATGGCTGCAATTGAGCGGGGCGAGGGTTCGTCGGACGCGGTGGTGCAAGGGTGGCTGGCCAAGGCGCTGAACGCGCCGCGTGGTCCGCAATGGGTCTGTGACAACTGTCACGACATTCAGGCTGAGTGGGCCCCGGTCTGCCAGAACTGTCACAGCTTTGATACGCTCAGCTGGCAAACGCCGCAAACACCGGAAATCGCCAGTGCCACAGGGGTGCATATGCTGCCTCTGATCGTCGGCGCGCTCGAGGATAAATCCGAGCCGGAACAAGACGTTGTGGATGTTTCGAGTGACGACGCGGACGTGATCGAAATGGATGCTGAGCCAGTCGAGGACAAAACCGAAAAGTCGGCCTAGTGTTCAGACAGAATGCGGTGCCCAGCCGTTTGGGGCGTCAGGCTGCGGTTGCATGACCGTGGCCGCTCACCCCCGAACTACTTCTTTTCGAAGAACAGGATAACCTCACCCAAGCGGACGCCAAATCGTGACAGGTATGCACGATTGAGAAGCCTGTCGTCGTCCAGCAGCCACATCCAGTCATCGAAATCGGCCCGCATCGTGCCGTCTTTGACCGGCAGATCGATGCTGTACTTCCAGTTGAATGTGTCGCCCCGCTCGATGCCAGATGCGGTGCCCAGCACACCCGGGGCTGTTCCGGTCCAGGAATCCTCACCTGTTTTTGTTAGGGTCCAGACGCGCTGCTCGGTCGCGCCGTCGTCATAAGTGAAGTCTTCGACCAATGTCAGTGTTTCGCCGGTCCACCTGCCTTCAATATCGACCGTGAAGCGGCGCGAGACATTGCCCAAAACATCCTGAAACTGCCCATAGGCCGCCGTCTGACCGTCAAAGAATTCCTCAAGGTTCAGTTGGCGATCAGAAAGAAAGGTCTTGGGAACCTTTGGCTTGGCGGAACAGGTGGCAAGGATCATAAGCGCGGCAATGGCTATACAGCCTGCCAGAAAGCGGCGAAAGGTCATTGCATTGGCCTCGCCTCGGTTGTCGTGTCGCGACCATGTGCACCGTTCAGGTGGTTGGTCTTGACCGCTGGGGCGGGGCGCATGGTCGCTATCAACTCGACGACCTTCACCCCAAATTTCCGCATCTCGGACCGGTTCATGATCGCGCCGTTTTCGGTGAGATACATCCAGTCGGTGACGTCCAGAATATGCCCGCCGGCGTCTTCAGGCAGCACGATCCGGTAGGAAAGCCTGACGGTCGAGCCTGCGATAACGCCATTTCCTTCTCCGACAATATCGTCTGCGGTTGCCGTAAAAGTGTTGCCGGTGCCCAGGGTCAGGTACCATTTGCGGGTAATTTGTTTGCCGTTGGAATAGGTGAAATGCTCGGTCAGCGTCCCGGAATTTCCGGTCCATTCCCCCACCATGCGCGCGACAAAGCTGTTGGACATCTTTCCGTTTGGCCCAAAGATCAGCCCTTCGGACAGGATTTCCCCGTTCAGTTGCTCTTTCAGCGAAAACTTCGGGCCTGTGTCGGAATAATCTGCGGGTGATTGAGACCGAAAGCTGAAATAGCGCCTTTGTGCAAACAACAGGGCAAGCAGGGCAAACAGGAGAATTGCAAGGAGTTTCATTGGACGGGCTCCTTTGAGGGCAACGTCAGGACCAATCCAAACGCGCCAAGTTTCAGAATGCAGGGCAGCACGGCGTAAGCCAGGTTGAGTGTTTTCAATGCCTGGGCCGAGTTAGCCTGTCCGGGGGTGAATCCGCTGCGTTCAAGCAGGGGCAATGTGAAGAAGGCGGCCAAGGCCAGGCCCAGTTTCCCAGCGAATGACCAGATGCCGAACGCAGCCGAAGCATTCAGCCCGGCACGTGTCAGAACCACCGAGAACATGGCGGGCAAGACCACCATGTCTGCCCCCAGCGCCGCGCCCGAGGTCATGCAGATCAACGCAAACCCCGTGAGGTTCCCGGTCGCCAGAAGGGCCGCCCCGACAAAGCTGGCAATTGACAGAGGCATCGCAATAATCAGAGTCTGTTTAGGGCCAATTCGGTTGCTGAGACGCGCCCAGAACGGAACACTTGCGCCCGCGCTAAGGAAAAACAGGATCAAAAGAGGCCCCGCTTTACCAGGCAGTTGCAGCCGGTCTTCGACAAAGAAAAGAAAGAGTGTGGATGTTATTGCCACAGGCAGGCTGTTTACCAGAGCAAGCACCAGCAGCCTGAGCGCACCAGCCTGGCCCAGGCCGGAATATGTCAGCCCTTCTCCGGTTATCGGCGGTCGCCGCCACATGGGGAATGTCAAAACTATTGACAGGATAGCCATTATCCCAAGGAACAGCCCAAATGCGGGATATCCTTGCGATTGCGCCCCAAGGGCCGCCAGCAATGCCGGCGCACCTGCGGCAAGGATCACTCCGGCCAATTGCCCGCTTTCCCGATAGGCGGCCAGCGTCATCAGCTCTTTCGGGTCAGGCCGTTTGGCAAGTGTCGCGCTGCGGCCATAAAGCAGGATAGTGCCAAGGCTATAAGCTGAAAACAACAGGATCAGAATGGCGACCAAAGCCGCCAAACTTGCGCCCTGAGGTAATGAGAACAGCAGGGGAAATCCGACCGCCAGACCCGCCATGGCCATGGCCGCGAACAGAACCTGCGCACCTGGCCAACGGTCTATGGCCCAGCCGATCAGTGGATCCTGCACCAGATCGATCAGGCGGATCGCCAGAAGTACCGTGCCGATCGTGGCCAGTCCAATGCCCAGATTGACAGCCGCAAACCGGGGCAGATGGATATAAAGCGGGATACCGGCCGCAGCAAGCATCAGCGCATACAGGCTGACCCGCGGATAAAGCATCATTTCCCCAACAGCGACTGGGTGAAAGCGGCAGAGCGCGTGTTGTCCCCAACGAAGATCGACATGAAGCTGCGTGTGATCCCCGGGTAAGCCATCGTGCATGTCTTGCGACCGTTCAGCCAGAAGCTCACTTTGTCCGGGCCCTGGGACACGGCCAGAAAGGTGTCGCCTTTGCTGACGGCGTCGAAACAACCATCCAGCTGTTGCCGAACCGGCGCGGCGCGCCCGATGCGTTTCATTTCATCCAGTGTCGAGTTCACGAGCGCTTTCTTTGTCAGGTTCCGCCGATAACGCAATTCCAGGCCAAAATCCCTGCTCCAGCTGAGCGGCGCCCCACCTTGCGTGAACAGTTGCGCGTCATACAGAGGAAAGCCCAGGTACCGGAAGGTCGCCGCGCCGCGCGTCTGAGCATTGTCCAGAACACCAAAGACCGGAGACGCCGCCAGCCCGCCGGGGGCAAGCATCGCGACGGACAACAGCGCGGAACGCCAGCTGTTATGCGTCGGTTGAAACAGGGATGGCAGCTTCTTGAGGAACGCCATGTTCAGCTCCGGGTGTTTGCGAGTTTCCTTTGATCAACCCGACAACATGCATTGCGCTGGCAATCCCGTCTTCATGGAACCCATGCCGGTTGTAGGCTCCGGCAAACCATGTCCGGTTTTGCCCCTGCATGTTTCGAATCTGCGTCTGCGCCTTTATGGCGGCCTTGTCGAAGACCGGATGCGCAAATTCCACCTGATCATAGATCTTGTCGTCGCCGATTTCGGTCGGCGCATTCAGCGTAACGAACAGAGGATCGCTATCAGGAATGTTCTGAAGCCGGTTCATCCAGTATGTCACGCCTACCTGTCCGGCTTGCGACCGGTAGGTCCAGCTGGACCAGCAGGCGCGCCGACGCGGCATCTGGGCGGGGTCGCAGTGAAGCGTTGCGACATTCGGCTGATACCGGATTGCGCCCAATGCAGCCTTCTCTGATGCAGTGGCGCCCTGGCCCAGAATGGCAAGCGACTGATCCGAATGCGTGGCCAGTATCACCTCGTCAAACAGGTCCGAGACACCATGGCTGTGAATTGTAACCCCCAGATCGCTGCGCTGAATGTGATCAACCGGTGCGGCCAGACGGATCTCACAGCCACGCGCACGCAATGCCGCATCAATCCGGCGGACATATTCGATACTTCCGCCCGTGACCGTGTACCATTGATGCTGATTGGCGCGGCCAGAGGCCAACAGAGCATGGTTACGGAAAAACTGAACCAGTGAACGGGCCGGGAACTGGTCGACGAACTCGACCGGTGTAGACCAGATCGCGCCACACATTGGCATCAGATAGTTGTGGCGGAACCAGTGACCCAGGCGCAACTGGTCAACCAGTTCGCCAATTGTGGTGTCGTCATCCTTGGCCGCATCGGGTGCTTCTTTTCCAAAGCGCAAAATGTCCGCAATCATCTTGTAATAGGCAGGGCGTGTCAGGTTACGTTTCTGCGCCGTCAAGGTTCGCAGGTTGTTCAGCCCGTACTCGATCCGGCCGTTGTCGATGGTTGCCCCGAAACTCATCTCGCTTTTGCTGACGGGAACGTTCAGTTCATCGAACAGGCGCGTCAGATGCGGGTAGGTAACGTAGTTGAATACAATGAACCCGGTGTCGACGGGCTGGTCGCCGTTCCTTCCAGCCATAACCGTTCGGGCGTGACCACCCAGCCGGGGCTCGGCCTCGAACACGGTTACGTCGTTGTCTTCGGAAAGGTAATAAGCTGCAGAGAGGCCTGAAATGCCTGCGCCGATGACTGCGATTTTCTTGCGTACACGCGGGGTTTCGTCGAACATTCCATCCTCGTTATGCGTTATTTACTGAGATACGCGGGGCCAAAGACAGTGGATCAATAAAAAGCAATACTTTGCTGTATCTTAGCATCCCAAGGCTGTTTGAGGTGGCATCCCCAGGTCCGGACGGTGGGTGATCCTTTCGGGTCACCGGTGCGTAAAACGACTGTTACAACCGGAATGAAAAGGCATGATCGATTTTGATGGAAAGACCTACTGGATCATTGGCGCAAGTGAAGGGCTGGGCCGCTCGCTGGCCGAGGCGCTGAGCAACAAAGGGGCGCATCTGGTCCTGTCCGCCCGCAACGCCGAACGTCTGAAAGAAATCTGCGGGTCGCTGCCCAATGCGCGCGCCGTTCCATTTGATGTCGCGGACCTTGAGGCGGTTCGCCGTGCGCGGCAACAGGTCGGAGAGGTCGACGGACTGGTTTACAATGCCGGCATCTACGAGCCGATGCCCGCAAAACACTGGGATACCGAGGCCGTTCTTGCGATGAATGACGTGAATTTCACGGGTGCCCTGCGGGTTCTTGGCGAAACAGTGCCGGGCTTTGTTCAGGCTGGTCGCGGGGATATCACGCTGATCGGGTCGTTGTCGGGTTATCGTGGGTTACCGGCGGCGATTGGTTACGCCGCCAGCAAGGCAGCGCTGATTTCATTGGCGGAATCCATGCGGCTTGATCTTGCCGGCACCGGTGTGACTGTGCGCATCGTCAACCCCGGTTTCATCAAGACCCGGCTGACAGAGAAGAACAAATTCAAGATGCCGATGCTGATGACGCCGGAAGATGCGGCAAACCGTGTGGTCAAGGCGATGTCGCGACGCCGGTTTCGCACCGATTTTCCGGCTCCGTTTTCGTGGCTGGTCCGGTTTTTTGATTATCTGCCGGACTTTCTGGTGTTTCGCGGCAGGTAGTATCAGCCGAACTGCCCCTGACAGAACCAGCCCGCCGACAGGGTGCCGCCATGGCCGTAAAACAGCCAAAGCCGTTCACCCTGTTCCGTCACCACCACCCAGTAATCGCGCACCCCGCTGCGCCAGTTTGGATCGTCCAGCCACCACTCGGGCGCGATGCGTTCCGGACCGGTGGCTTGTGCCAACTGCCAGTCCCGCCCGCGCCAGCGAAAGGCACCGGGCACTTCTGGGGTTTCCGGGGCCATTACCGGTTCGGGTTGCCACATCTGCAAAGGCCGGGGGCGTGGCGGAACGGGCCAGTTGCGGGCGGGTTCCGACCACGCGGCGGCCAGGGTCTGAGCCGTTTTCTCGGGGATGTGAGAAGCCGCCGGGTGGCGCCGTGTGATCGCCTCCAGACCCACCCGCGCGCCCAGTTTTCCGATCAGGTCTTCGACGGCTCTGTTACCCTCCAGCCGTTCCCGGGCGGCGCGGCTGGCTTCGGCATGGCCGGTTCGGGTCCGGGCGTGGATGGGCTCGGACTGAACCGCCTCAAGTCGCAGCATGTCGATGCCATAACCTGCGTCGATCTTGTCGATCTTCATCTCTAACAAAGGGCGAATACGGTGTTTGTCATAGGTTGGGCGGGCCAGACCGACCTCGATGATCTCGGCCGCCTGATCCGCACGATGCGCTTCGAGCCGTAGGGTACGGACGCCGCGGCCCTTCTCTTCCAATCTGGCGCAGAGCGTGGGCAGAATACGATCGATGGCGGCCATCACGTCCTCGACCAATCCGATCGGGTTGGGCAGGGTCATCCGCACCGCAAAGTGATGCGGCGGACGGGCGGGTGAGACCGGCTCGGGGGCGCTGCCCATCGCCTGATCCAGCCGCAGCACCAGCCCTCGCCCGAACCGCCGCGCCAGAGAGGCGCGGGGCTGGCCCAGCAGATCGCCGATCCGGCGCAGGCCCAGCCGGTTCAGTTGCGCCACCACCTGATCCTCGAGCCGCAACGCTGCGATGGGCAGGGGGCTGAGCGCGCCATAGGATTGCCCCGGTGCTGCGATCCGTGCGCCGCCACCCAGTGCCATCACCTGCGGCGCGGCCCCGCCTTTGGTCCAGTGCCGTCGCTTTCCTGCACGGGCGCGGGTGGCGCGGGCCTCTTGGCTGATGGCGTCACCGTTGCGGTCGGACGTGGCCTCTTGCCCGGCATAGCGCGCCAAAGCCCAGGCGGCCCCCAACGTGTCGGCGATGCCCATCTGCACGCTCAGCCCCATATCGGCGCAGTCGGTCTCGATCACGCTCAGCAACGCTTCTTCGCCACCGAACAGATGCGCGCAGCCCGACAGGTCGACAATCAGCCCGTCCGGTGATTCCTCGGCCACCCAAGGGCTGAACTTGCCCACCCAGCGGCGCAGCGCGGTCAGAAACGCGGCCTCGGCCGGGGCATTACGGGGGCGTGTCACAAGTGCTGCACACATGGCATGGGCGTCGCGCACCGGCTGACCCACGCGCAGACCGGCGGCCTGGGCTTCGGCGTTCAGCGAGGTGACGACCTGCATATTGGACTGCTCGGCCACCACGGCCAAAGGCCCATCCTGCAGGCCCCGCGCGGCGCGGACCAGCCGTTCAGCCCCCAGACGGGGGAACCACAGCGAAAGTATTCGGCGTTTGGGCATCGGCAGACATCAAAGTGTTCTTATTTTGTTCTTATCTGAGAATCGATGCCAGAGTCGAGTCCGACCCCTACCCGCAGGCCAGCCGCTGAACGATCCCGGCCCCGTTCACGTAAACGTTCAGCCGGTCGATGCGGTAATCCTGTGTGGCGATGTCATCCGGGCCCAGTACACGGGCTCGCTCGGGCAGATCCGCCCGGATGCTCGAGACCGGCTGGCCAACGGAATCGGCAAAGGGTTCCCCCTTGCAAAAGGCCAGTTCCACCGAAGCGGCTTGGGGGGTGGCGGCGACATCTTCGGGAATGCTGGTGTCGGTACAGGCTGCCAGAAGGATCACAAGCGGGATTAATCGAAGCATTGGCGTTCCTCTTTCTGACAATGTCGTTTCTGCAATATCAAACAATTAGCCAATTTGCCATCAAAGCGCAGTTGAAAACGCTCTGCAATTGACGCAGGGTCGGGGCAATTTAAGACAGGGAGACAAACACCATGCGTACCCGTGCCGCCGTTGCCGTTCAGGCGGGCAAACCTTTGGAAGTGATGGACGTGAACCTTGAAGGCCCCAAGGCGGGCGAGGTTCTGGTTGAAATCAAAGCCACCGGCATCTGCCATACTGACGAATTCACCCTTTCAGGTGCTGACCCCGAAGGCCTGTTCCCGGCCATTCTGGGCCACGAAGGCGCAGGTGTTGTGGTTGAGGTTGGTCCGGGTGTGACCAGCCTGAAGCCGGGCGACCATGTGATCCCGCTTTACACTCCGGAATGTCGTGAGTGTGAATACTGTCTGCATCCCAAAACCAACCTGTGCCAGGCGATCCGCAGCACGCAAGGTCAGGGCCTGATGCCCGACGGCACCTCGCGCTTTTCGACGCTGGATGGCGATCCGATCCTGCACTACATGGGCTGTTCGACCTTCTCGAACCACACGGTTCTGCCGGAAATCGCGCTGGCCAAGGTGCGCGAGGACGCACCCTTCGACAAGATCTGTTATATCGGCTGCGGTGTAACCACCGGCATCGGCGCGGTGATCAACACTGCCAAGGTGGAAATTGGCAGCCGTGCCATCGTGTTTGGCCTGGGTGGCATCGGCCTGAACGTGATTCAGGGCCTGCGTCTGGCCGGAGCGGATCAGATCGTCGGCGTCGACCTGAATCCGTCCAAGGTCGAGATGGCCACCAAGTTCGGGATGACCGATTTCGTGAACCCGAACGAAGTCGAAGGCGATCTGGTGCCTTACCTGGTCGATCTGACCAAAGGCGGCGCGGATTATACCTTTGACGCCACCGGCAATGTCGGCGTGATGCGCGCAGCACTGGAATCGGCGCATAAGGGCTGGGGTGAATCGATTATCATCGGTGTGGCCCCTGCGGGGGCCGAAATCTCGACCCGTCCGTTCCAACTGGTCACCGGTCGTTCGTGGCGCGGCACCGCCTTTGGTGGCGCCCGTGGCCGGACCGACGTGCCCAAGATCGTCGACTGGTACATGGAAGGTAAGATCGAGATCGATCCGATGATCACGCACACCATGGGTCTGGACGACATCAACCACGGCTTCGACCTGATGCATAAGGGTGAGAGTATTCGATCGGTCGTCGTTTACTGATCAGATTAAAAAATCACGGGGCGGGCATTTTCCCGCCTCTTTTCGTGCATACATTCCTCATTACAAATTAAATTCTGATTTGAGGAATTGAAGTGACGACAATGAGTACGGACCGGCTGGCGGTTCTAATTGATGCGGACAACGTTCCCGCAAAACACGCTGCTGAAATTTTTGAAGAAATCGCCATATTGGGCGAAGCAGGTTTAAGGCGGATTTACGGGGATTTCTCCAATAGCTCGCCCCAGGGTTGGAATGCCAATACTCTGGTAGAGTTCGCCATCGTTCCCCATCAGCAATTCGCCAACACGAAAGGCAAAAACGCCAGCGATATTGCGCTGGTGATTGACGCTATGGATATCCTGCATACTGGCCGCTTTGACGGATTTGTGCTGGTCTCCTCCGACAGTGATTTCACGCGTCTGGCAAGCCGTATTCGAGAGCAGGGGCTGGACGTTTTTGGAATAGGGGAACGGAAAGCCCCGAAAGCGTTTGTGGCTGCCTGCAAAAGGTTCATCTACATCGAGAATATCGAAAAAGAGTCCTGCGAAGCAAAGAGCACGGGGAAAAACAGCAAAAAATACAAAAAACAGAGTCTAAACCACGCTTTTCAACTCATCCGAAACGCCGTCAAAAATACAAATGATCCGGATGGTTGGGCGACATTGCCCTTTGTTGAACGGCAATTGGGCAAAATTTATCCGGACTTTGACCCACGCAGTTATGGTTATGCAAAACTATGTGATCTGGTTCGAGGTATGGAGCGTTTTGATGAGGCCGACGCTAACGGCAATTTCCGGATCAGGTGCAAGGAAACCTGAAGGCGGCCTACTCCCCTGGTCTCGACGCCCCCGTATCCGACCTTGGCGATCGGACCCGTAGAACCGGGGTGTTAGCCGAAGTGGTATTGGACCGGCTTTCGCGCCAGACCACGAATACGCCCGAAGCAATGATGATGCTGGCGCCGACAGCGACCCAGCCGTCGGGCTGTTCGCCAAAGAATGCCATTCCGAATATCGTGGCCCAGATGATCTGGCTGTACTGGCTGGGTGCAACAACGCCGGCGGGGGCGGCGCGATAGGCTATGATGATCAGGTGCTGTGCGATCACCGAGAAAACGCCGACAAGGGCCATCATCGCCAGGTGCAGCAGTGATGGAGGCAGATACACCGCCGGTTGGGCGAGGCTCATCACCACGATGGCCAGCAGCATGGGGTAGAGGATCAGAACGGCCGAGCGTTCTTCGTTTCCGATCTTGCGTACCAGGACCGAGGCAAAGGCGCTGCAGAAGGCGGCCGTCAGGGCGGCCAGATGGCCCAGCGTAATATCCGTTGTGCCCGGGCGCAGAACGATCAGCACGCCGATCAGGCCCACGCCGACCGCGGCCCAGCGTTGCGCGCGAACCACCTCGCCCAGAATCGGAATCGACAGGACCGTGACGATCAGCGGGAAGGAAAACAGCAGCGAATAGACCTCGGCCAGCGGGAGGACCGAGAAGGCATAGAACGCGCAGGACATGGCCGTGACCATCAGTCCGGACCGCAGCAGGACCAGCCATGGATGATGGGGTAGAAAGTTTCCTGTCGTCCGGTCGGTCAGGATCGTGACCGCCATGGGGACAAAGGAAAACAGCGTGGCGAAAAAGATGATCTGCATCACCGAATAGGTGCCGCCCAGGACCTTGATCAGCGCGTCATGGCTGGCAAAGACCGCAAAGCCCAGAAACGCGTAGCCAAGTCCCCGAAGGGTGGAGTTTTGAGTGCTCATCAGTTGGCCTCGGGTCGTGGGTCGGTGTGGTTGCGATCGACGCGGCAGCCCGGATGAATTCTCGGGCTGGCTTTTCCTTTGACTAAACACATTTTCCGGGGGCGGATAGCCCCTATTTTACCGCTAACATGGCAAAGCCGCCATGATCGGAGGTCATTGCAAGATCGGCGGCGCGTCCTTGGGCTGGCGTGCCGATTGCACCCCGGCCTTCATCCCCACGCCGATGCGACGAGCCAATGCGACCCACGGCGTGGCGGTTTCAGGCGGTAGCGTTTGGGTGGCGACTTCTTCGAACAGGTCGAGCCAGCGGGCGAAAAGTTCGGGTTTCACATCGGGTCGTTCGATATGGACTCGCTGCGGGTTACCGTCATAGCTGCGCTCGAACAGGATGGCATTGCGCCAGAAGGCGGCGATCTTTTCCTCATGCGCGGGCCAGTCTTCGACATGGTTGGCAAAGATCGGGCCAAGTACGACGTCCTCGCGCACACGTGCATAGAAAGCGCGGACTTGCGCGTTGATCTGGTCCGGTGTCGCCGGAAAGCGTGGGGGTAGGGTGGGGCGGGTCATGACGATCCTGGGATTCGACTCTGTTCTTGGGCAATATCCGGTTATCTGGTCAGGCTACAGGGGTGGTTTTGTCGCGCTGGCCCGGCGTCAGCAGGTGCCGCAGCAAGGCCACCGGATGCGCCTTGAGGCTGAGACGGGTGGCGACGTAGTCCTCGACCACCTGCTCGCCCAATGTCATCTGTGGCAGGTAGGCTTCGGGCTCATCCAGCGCCTCACCTTCCAGATCCTGCGAGAACAGCGGCAAGGGTTTGGCGGTCGCAATCGCCTTGGCTTGCCACAGCGCGTCGCGCCGGGTCAGGTCGCAGGCGGCAAAGGCGTCGGCCTCGGCCAGGCGTTCGATCACCGAGGGGCCAAGGCCCGCACGACGCCAGACATCGTCGACCTGATGATAGCCATTGCCGCGCGCGGCGGTGAGCCAACTGGCGTCTTCCTCGCTGAGACCCTTGATCTGGCGGAACCCCAGCCGCAGGGCCAACCCACCATGGCCATCGGGTTCCATCACATTGTCCCAGAAACTGGCATTGATGCAGACCGGGCGGACCTGAACCCCGTGCTCGCGCGCATCACGCACGATCTGGGCCGGGGCATAGAACCCCATCGGCTGCGAGTTCAGCAGCGCGCAGGCGAAGATGCCGGGATGGTGGCATTTGATCCAGGCCGAAGCATAGACCAGCAGCGCAAAGCTGGCCGCGTGGCTTTCGGGGAAGCCGTATGAGCCGAAGCCTTCGATCTGCGAGAAGCAACGCTCGGCAAAATCATCCTCATAGCCGTTGCGCTTCATGCCGCGCAGAAACAGGGCGCGGAATTCACTGACATTGCCATGTTTCTTGAATGTTGCCAGTGAACGGCGCAATCGGTCAGCCTGTTCCGGGGTGAAACCCGCGCCCACGATGGCGATCTGCATCGCCTGTTCCTGAAACAGCGGCACGCCCATGGTCTTGCCCAGCACCTCACCCAACGCATCAGACGGGAAAACAACCGGCTCTTCGCCATTCCGCCGCCGGATATAGGGATGGACCATGTCGCCCTGAATGGGGCCGGGGCGGATGATGGCGACCTCGATCACCAGATCATAGAATTTGCGCGGCTTCATCCGCGGCAGAAAGTTCATCTGTGCACGTGATTCCACCTGAAACACGCCCACACTGTCGGCCACACACAGCATGTCATAAACCGCCGGATCCTCGGGCGGCAGGGTGGCCAATGTGTAATCGGTCTGATGATGCTGCCCGATCAGATCAAACGCCTTGCGGATACAGGTCAGCATCCCGAGGCTGAGAACATCGACCTTGAGGATGCCCAGGCTGTCGATATCATCCTTATCCCAGCAGATAACCGTACGGCCTTCCATGGTGGCGTTTTCGATGGGGACAAGTTCGTCCAGCCGCCCCTCGGTAATGATGAACCCGCCCACGTGCTGCGACAGGTGGCGGGGGAAGCCATCGATCTCATATACCAACATTAGAGTCTGTTTTAGCCGTCGGTCTTCGGGATCGAGGCCGATTTCGCGCATCCGGTGCGCCTCGAGCCCGGCAGCCGAGAAGAATCCCCAGAGCTGTGACGAGAGCGCAGATATGGTGTCTTCGGTCAGGCCCATGGCGCGGCCGACCTCGCGTATGGCGCGCTTGCCGCGATAATGCACGACCGTCGCGCAGAGGCCTGCGCGTTCGCGACCGTAGCGGTCATAGATATGTTGAATCACCTCTTCGCGGCGTTCATGTTCGAAATCCACGTCGATATCGGGTGGCTCATCGCGGGCTTCCGAGACAAAACGTTCGAAGACCATTGTGCCCATCTCGGGGCTGACTTCGGTGATGCCGAGGCAGAAGCAAACGACAGAGTTGGCCGCCGAGCCACGCCCCTGGCAGAGGATATCGCGGGACCGGGCGAATTTGACGATGTCGCGGACCGTCAGGAAATAGGGTTCGTATTTGAGCTTGCCGATCAGGGTGAGCTCATGCGCCAGCATCTTCTTGGCTTTCTCGGACGCGCCTGCAGGGTAACGCCATTTCAGCCCTTCATGCGCCAGTCGATGCAGGCGTTGAGTCGGGGTTTCCTGCTCGCTACCCTCGCTGGGATATTCATAGCGTAACTCGTCGAGCGAAAAGGTGAGTTCTTCGCTGAGCGCATGGGCGCGGGCAACAGCACCCTCATGGCCTTTGAAAATGCGCAGCATCTCGGCCTCGGATCGCAGGCGCTGTTCCCCGTTGGTCAGCGCATCGCGGCCCAGTTCGTCGACCTTGCGGCGCAGGCGGATGGCGGTCACCACATCGGCCAGCTTGCGGCGTGCACCGTGATGCATCATCGGTGTGGCGCTGGCAAGTGTGGGGAGGTCAAGTTGCTTGGATTCAGCCTCTAACAAAGAGAAATATGCGCTATCCGCGCCATCATATCGGGGGTGCATCAACAGGTGTATGCGCCCGGCAAAGCGGCGCGTCAGCTGTTGCGCCTGTGTCCGCCATGCGTCCGCGCCGCCCCGGGACCGGATCGCCTGTGGCCAGAGCAGCAGGTGGAGACCGTCGGAGAATTCCAAAAGGTCTGACAGATGCAGGATGCAGTCGCCCTTTTCGGCGCGCAGACGACCTGCCGACAGGATACGGCACAGGTTGGCCCACCCCTGCCGGTTCAGGGGCAGGGCGGTGACGGTGGGCGCGTCGGTGAAGATCAGCCGCGCCGCCGGGATCAGGCGTGGCACTGCATGGACCGGATAAGAGGGCGGTTTGGGGATGTGATCGGGGCAGGGCGGGCCGATCGAGGTGTTCTGCGCCTCCCACTCCAGCCGTTCACGCACCTTGCGGGCGATCTCGCGTCCCTGCGTGTGGGCGCGGACGATGCCGGCGACCGAGTTGTCATCGGCAATCGCGATGGCGGGCAGGCCCAGGGTGACGGCACGTTCCATGTACTCCTCGGGGTGCGAAGCCCCGGTGAGGAAGGTGAAATTCGATGTGATCGACAGTTCGGCATACATGGCGATTCCATATTATATTCACGTTTTGTTCTTTTTCGAGTCCTTTGCGCAGGAAACGGGTCGCCTAGGCTTGAGGTCACGGGCATGGTTGCCAAAAGGAGACCCGAAATGTTCAAAATCACCGCATTACCGACCGAAAATGTACGCGCCCTTCAGAAAGGAGGACCGGATGCCTACGGCGCCACCCCGGAACGTGTTGTTTCCACCGGGGCTGGGAATCCCTGCCGACACTGTCTGAAGAACATTCCTGAGGGCGAGGAAATGCTGATATTGGCACATCGGCCATTTTTAGAGACACATCCATACGCCGAAACCGGCCCGATCTTCTTATGTGCCGCCCCGTGCGAGCAGTACGGGGGTGAAGCGCTGCCCGAGATTCTGACCACATCGCCCGACTATCTGATCAAGGGCTACGGGCAGGACGACCGGATCGTCTATGGCACCGGCGCGATCACCGCAACGGATCAGATCAGTAAAAAGGTCACGGAGATTTTCACCCGCCCGGACGTTGCATATATCCACGTCCGGTCTGCACGAAACAACTGCTATCAGGCGCGGATAGACCGGGCCTAAAGCTTGACCCGGTGCATGCCCCGGCGCGGCTGGTCCTGATCGGCAGCCGGGCGATCATCCGTGCGGCTGGACGTCAGCGCGAGGAACACATCCTCGAGATCGGCCTCTTCGGTACGGACATCGCGGATACGAATATTGGCCGCGCGCACCGATTCCAGAACCTGTTCGGCGCTGGTCTGGGCGCTTCGATACTGAAGGACAAGGTTGCCATCTTCGCGCAGCGTGGCCTCAACCCCCGGCGTCGCGGGCAGGTCGGCGACCGGGTTGTCCGGCACGATCACCATGGTGCGGCTGTCCATGCGGCCCAGCAGGTTCGCGGTGCTGTCCTGCGCGATCTTTTCGCCATGGTTGATGATGGCGATCTCGTCACACATCTCCTGCGCTTCTTCCAGGTAGTGCGTGGTCAGGATAATGGTCATGCCCTGCTCGTTCAGCTTTCGGACATTGGCCCAAAGCATCTGGCGCAGTTCGATATCCACGCCCGCCGTCGGTTCATCCAAAACCAGAATCCTGGGGTGGTGGACCAGTGCCTTGGCCAGCAACAACCGCCGCCGCATACCACCCGACAGGGTGCGGGCATAGGCTTCGGCCTTGTCGCTCAGGCCAACCAGTTCGAGAATCTCATCGCTGCGGCGCTGCGCCCTTGGCACACCATATAGACCTGCCTGAACCTCCAAAGCGCCGCGCGGTGTGAAGAAGGGGTCAAGGTTCAATTCCTGCGGCATCACGCCGATGGCCGCCCGCGACTGGCGGGGATGCTGATCCTGATCAAAGCCCCAGATCGACACGTTGCCCGCGGATTTTATCACCAACCCGGCTAGAATATTGATCAGGGTGGACTTCCCGGCCCCGTTCGGTCCCAGCAGACCAAAAACCGATCCACGCGGAACCGTAAGATCAATACCTTTCAGCGCCTGCTTTTCGGGCTGGCCCTTGCCGCCGCGATAGGTCTTGCGCAACCCTTCGATCCTGATTGCCGCATCGCTCATGTGGCTCTTGCCCCCGGTTTGCTCATCGCTCATAAACGCACCTAATACATGCCCGCGAGGCCGACAACCGAAGAAGGATCGCCAGCCGTGACCATCGAAGCGCCGGAAACCAAGATCGTCGAAACCGCTCGTGTCGCCTGCGATGGCGGCGAGGGGGCATTGGGCCATCCGCGCGTCTGGTTGCAGATCCCCGAGGATACCGGCTGGGTTGAATGCCCCTATTGCGACTGCAAATACGTGCTGTCTGGCAGCGAGGCATCAAGCTGACAGCGTGACACGTGCCGCGCAGAACGGAGGCCGGATGCTTTGTGCAGTACAGCTTTTGCACCTATCGGATCAGGAGCCCTTGGCAAAAGGCGGCCACAGAAACGTATACGCGTATCCGGGCCAGCCTGACCTGTTGATCAAGGTAACGCGCCCGCGAACACGTCGAAACCGTTCCTTTTCCAAGCGGTTGATCAGGCGGATCATGCCGGACACCGCATATCGCAACGCCCTGAAAGAGATCGAGTGTGAGCTGAAAGCCGCGTTGAAAAGCGGTGAGGACATTGCGCAACTGCCTTTGGCGCGGTCGTTTGGCGTCGTACAGACGGATGTCGGGCCGGGGGTTGTGGTGGAGCGTGTTCAATCCGAAGACTCCAAACTGGCAAAACATCTGTTGTGGATGTGTGAGCAGCACAAGCTGACCGAGGAAGTCTTGGCCGACCTCAATCGATTTGTTCAAAAGCTGTTCGAATATCAGATCGTGGGGCGCGATATCCACGAACAGAACATCGTCTACGGGCTGCGTGGTCAGGTCCGCATGTTTCTTTTGATTGATGGGTACGGGGAACGTAACCTCATTCCCTTGCGCACGCTGAACCGCCGATTGAATGATCGCTCGCTGAACAAGCAGATGCAGATGATCGCAGATCGCACGGGGTTGCGTTGGGACAAGGCACGCAGGGCATTCAGCACAGCGTAGGTCGACATATCTGCGCCAGATAGATCACCTTCTTGACTGGCCACCCGAGCGCCCCTGTGGCAGAACCATCCCTGACCGACAGGGAGAGCGCGCATGAGCAATTTCGGAAAAGGGTGTCACCTGCATCTGATCGATGGATCGGCCTTTATTTTCAGGGCTTACCACGCGCTGCCGCCGCTAACGCGGAGATCCGATGGCTTGCCGATCGGTGCTGTGTCGGGCTTTTGCAACATGCTGCAGAAATATGTGGAAGGGAACGCCGGGGCGGATGCGCCGACTCATGTGGCGGTGATCTTCGATAAGGGCTCGCACACGTTCCGGAATGATCTTTATGATCAGTACAAGGCTAACCGCGAGGCAATGCCCGAAGACCTGCGCCCGCAGATGCCTCTGACCCGTGAAGCGACGCGCGCCTTCAATATCGCTTGCAAGGAACTGGAGGGTTATGAGGCGGATGACATCATCGCCACGCTGGCGGTTCAGGCGCGTGCGGCGGGGGGCCGTGTGACCATCGTCAGCTCTGACAAGGACCTGATGCAACTGGTCGGTGACGGGGTCGAGATGCTGGATGCGATGAAAAACAAGCGTATCGATCGCGACGGCGTAGTCGAAAAATTCGGCGTCGGGCCGGAGCGCGTGGTGGATGTGCAGGCGCTTGCCGGGGACAGTGTGGATAACGTGCCAGGCGCGCCGGGGATCGGGGTCAAGACCGCAGCGCTGCTGATCAACGAATTTGGTGATCTCGAAACCCTGCTGGACCGTGCGGAAGAGATCAAACAACCCAAACGCCGCCAGACCCTGATCGAGAAGCGTGACCAGATCGAGTTGTCGAAGAAACTGGTGCAACTGGACGAAAACACGCCGCTGGATTTCTCGCTGGACGATCTGGAGGTGAAGGACCCGGATGCCGAAACCCTGCTGGGTTTTCTGGCCGAGATGGAATTTCGGACGCTTACCAAGCGTATTGCTGACAAGCTCGGGGCCGAGGCTCCTGTCATTGCAGATGCGCCCGCGCCTGCCGCCGAGGTTGAGGAAGCCGAAGCGGTTCCGTTCGATGCGTCGAAATACGAATGCGTCAGGGACGCAGGCGCGCTGCAGAAATGGATCGATCAGGCCTATGAACGCGGCTGGGTCGCCGTGGACACCGAAACCACCGGCCTCAATGAAATGATCGCCGGTCTTGTTGGCATATCGCTGTGCGTGGAGGCGGGCGGGGCCTGTTACATTCCGCTGACGCACCGCGATGGATCCGCTGATGATCTGTTCGGTTCGGATGCACTGGCCGAGGGGCAGATGCCGCTGGATGAGGCTCTGACTCTGTTGAAACCGATGTTCGAGGACCCTTCGATCCTGAAAATCGGGCAGAACATGAAATACGATGCCAAGATCTTTGCGCGCTATGGTGTCAACGTTTCGCCGATCGATGACACGATGCTGATGTCCTACGCCATGCATGGCGGAGAGCATGGCCATGGCATGGATACGCTGTCCGAACGGTATCTGAGCCACACACCGATCCCGATCAAACCGCTGCTGGGGTCCGGAAAATCGGCGATTACCTTTGACAAGGTTCCGATTGACGAGGCGACGGCTTATGCCGCCGAGGATGCGGACATAACCTTGCGCCTGTGGAAGCTGTTCAAGCCGCAACTGCATCAGGTTCAGGTGACGACGGTTTATGAAACGCTGGAACGCCCGCTGGTCCCGGTACTTGCCGAAATGGAAATGCACGGCATCAAGGTCGACCGAGATGTTCTGAGCCGAATGTCCAACGCATTTGCACAGAAAATGGCCGGATTAGAGGCTGATATTCACGAACTGGCGGGTGAGAATTTCAACGTCGGTTCTCCTGCCCAGTTGGGCGAAATCCTGTTCGACAAGATGGGGCTTGAGGGCGGCAAGAAGGGCAAGACCGGGAAGTATTCGACTGGGGCCGATATTCTGGAGGATCTCGCGACCGAGCACGAACTGCCGCGCCGGGTGTTGGACTGGCGGCAGTTGTCCAAACTGAAATCGACCTACACCGACGCGCTGCAAACCCATATCAACCCGGATACAGGCCGGGTGCATACGTCGTATTCGATCACCGGGGCCAATACGGGCCGTCTGGCCTCGACCGATCCGAACCTGCAGAACATTCCGGTGCGGACCGAGGAAGGGCGGCGCATTCGCGAGGCGTTCATCGCCGAGCCGGGAAATGTGATGGTCAGTCTGGACTACAGTCAGATCGAACTGCGGATTCTGGCGCATATTGCCGATATCCCCGCCTTGAAACAGGCGTTTTCTGATGGGCTGGACATTCACGCCATGACCGCGTCCGAAATGTTCGACGTGCCGTTGGACGAAATGACACCGGATATTCGCCGTCAGGCCAAGGCGATCAACTTTGGTGTGATCTACGGAATCTCGGGCTTTGGTCTGGCCCGCAATCTGCGTATCCCAAGGGCCGAGGCGCAGGGTTTTATCGACCGCTATTTCGAACGGTTCCCCGGGATACGGAAATACATGGATGACACGGTCGCCTTTGCCAAAGAGCATGGCTATGTGCAGACCTTGTTCGGGCGCAAAATCCATACGCCCGAGATCAACGCCAAAGGGCCGCATGCCGGGTTTTCGCGCCGCGCGGCGATCAATGCGCCGATTCAGGGCACGGCGGCGGACGTGATCCGCCGCGCTATGGTGCGGATGCCGGAAGCGATCAGGGGGTTGCCCGCCAAGATGTTGCTGCAGGTGCATGACGAATTGTTGTTCGAAGTGGCCGAAGACGCTGTGGACGAAACGATCCGTATCGCGCGCGATGTGATGGAAGGCGCGTCCGATCCCGCGGTCAGGCTGGATGTCAAACTGGTTGTCGATGCAGGGAAGGGCGCCAACTGGGCCGAGGCGCACTAACCCGGGGAACGCGCCGCGCATCAGGCCCGGCGGGCCATCTTTGCGGCGGGTCAGGCTTCGGGCCTGACCAGTCGTTCTACCAGCTGTTTCACTGCGGGACCCAGCAGCAGGATCACGGTAAATGCGATTGGCCAGCAAAACATCCAGGATGAGATCCAGTCGCTCAGTGTGCCCGGCCCAAACCCCACCGCCTTAACCGTGGCAATGCCGGTCACCATGCAGGACATCAGACCAGACATGATTAGGCCGTACAGGGCATGAGCGTAACGAGCGGGTATCATCCGGTTATCCTGTCAGTTGATTGCCCCCCATGTGTGGCATTTCAGGCCTGAATTCCAGTACCCCATCCCTGCATCCAGCCCAGCGAGGCTGCGGTTCGGTCTGTTGACGGTGTGTATTCGGCGCTGACCCACCCAATATAGCCGCAGCAATCCATTGCATCGAAAAGCGCGGGAAAATCCGTGTCACCGCGCCCCGGTTCAGCGCGGTCGGGGGCCGCCCCGATCTGTGCATGAGTGACAAGGGGGTGAAAACGGTCCCAGATTGCAAGCGCATCACCGTGGATCATTTCTGCGTGAAAGCTGTCATATTGCAGGCCGAGATTTGGGCGATCCACGCGGTCCAGCACATTGGCGGCCAGATCATAGTCATTCAGAAAATATCCGGGTTGCGACGTCGTGTTCAGCGGTTCGATCGTGAATTTCTGCGTGGGCGCGAAATCAGCGGCCCATTGAAGATTTCGCACAAAGGTCTCAAACGCTGCTGAGCCTTCTGCATAGCCGGACATGATGTGGATCTGACCCGCGCGCAGCACCTGCGCATATCTCAGGACCCGGCGGATATCGGTCTGAAACCGGGCTTCGCCGCCCGGAACGGCGGCATAGCCGGGCTGTCCGCCTGTGTAATTGGGCGGTGGGGCATTGATCAGCAATAGCTCAAGCCCGTTCTCCAGCAGGGCGCGGCTGGTTTCACGGGCCGCCAGATCGTATGGAAACAGTATTTCCACGGCCGAAAACCCAGCTCGCGCGGCCGCCTCGAACCTTTCCAGATACGGAAGTTCGGCAAACAGAAGCGAGATATTTGCGGCAAATCTTGGCATGTGCTCGGTGTTCCTTTCGCCGGGACCTTAGACCCGGGGTGATGTCCGGGAAAGGGACTGAAAACGACAGATTGTCGAAAATCGACCAGAATAGCGGTGGCACATCGCCGACCGTCGGGCCTGTGCGGCGAATCAATTTTGCGACGCCCTGCCAACAGAAGGTCTGAAATTCATGGCGATGAGCTCTGAAACCGTTCGCGGTCAATCCGCGTCTGTGCCCCAAGGCCAGAGCTCTGCCTTGTCGGGCAATGGCCTGGCGGTTGCGTCCATGCTGTGCTGGGCTGCCGGGTTTCCGGCAGCTGAGGTTTTGCTTCAAAGCTGGCCCCCGGTCGCCCTGTTGGCGGCGCGCCTGGCTTTGGCGGTGCTTGTTCTGGTGCCGGTCTGGATCCTGATCGACGGTCCGACACGTGTTCTTCGCGCACGGTGGCGGCACGCGCTGTTGGTGGGCGGGCTTGGCATAGGCACCGGCATGTTCCTGATCATCCTCGCACAGAAACTGACGGATCCCGTCACCGTCGCGATCATCGCGTCCTGCGCCCCGCTGACGGCGACCCTGCTCGAGCTTGCCGCAGGTACGCGGCGTCTCAAGTGGAACTTTGCCCTTGGCGTTGCTGTATCGATTATCGGAGGCCTGATCGCCACCAGTTCAATGGCCCCGGCGCAGCTGGGCTTGGGCGCGGTCTGCGCCGTGCTTTCAACGGCTCTGTTCTGTTGGGCTAGTCAGGCAACGGCGAGGGATTTCCCCGAACTGAGCCAGACCGGGCGCACCACGATCGTTTTTGTCGGTGGTCTGGTCATGGCGACCATTCTGATGATCCTGTCGCATCAGTTGGGGATGGATATTCTGCCGTCTGCTCCGATTGACGTTGATCAGGTCGGGATGCTGGCGATCTATGCGCTGATTTCGATGGGGATCAGTCAGATTCTGTTTGTCGGTTCCATCGCAAGGCTGGGCGTCGCGCTGGCTTCGTTTCACATCAACATCGCGCCGTTCTACGTGATGCTGATCATGGTGATGCTTGGAGATGAGTGGAACTGGACCCGCGCGCTGGGCGCGGGCATCGTCGCGCTGGCGGTTGTGCTGGCACAAGACCGAAGGTCCGTGCGCCTGGCCTAGTTACGCTCCAGCGCATCAGACTGGATCAGGGGAAAGAAAACGCCCCCTGACCAGACACCGAACCAGCCGTCATGGTCAGTGCCAATGTCTACAAGGCGGTAAAAGCTCTTGCGGTCAACACGCGCTTCAAGGTTTGCGCGCATCAATATGTAAAGGGACGGCTCATTCGTTTCCGGATCGATGACAATGCGGATCGGGTGATCGGGCCCTGCGGCAGCCGTATCGCCCACCTGGGTTGTGAACGTCAGGACTTGCGCACCGCTTTCATCGGTGTTGTCAAAGTCCACGGCGACAAAGGGTGCATCCTCGACGGTGATTCCCACCTTTTCGACCGGGGTCACCAGAAAATACTTCCCGTCTTCTTTCTTAAGAATTGAGGAAAAAAGCTTCACAAGCTCGAAACGGTTGATGGGTGAACCTAAATAACTCCACGAACCATCTTTGGCGATACGGATGTCCAGATCGCCGCAAAACGGAGGATTCCAAAGGTGAACGGGCGGTAAACCCCGCCTTTTGACTGATTTGACCGAGGCCGCAAGACCATCGGGAGAAGGTGTCACAGGTTTTTGTCCGCTCATTGCTTTTGCCATTTCCTGTCAGCGCGATACACTTCAATCATATTCGTCCACGGAAGGGAAAACCATGTCCGAACCTGCCGACCTCGTCGCCGAGATCGAAGCGCTGGAAAACAAGCTGCAAGAGGCCAAGACCTCGATCACCCGCCGCTTTATCGGGCAGGAGAGGGTCGTGGACCTGACCCTGACGGCGCTTTTATGTGGTGGTCACGCATTGTTGATCGGTCTGCCCGGGCTGGGTAAAACGCGGCTGGTGGAAACGCTGTCGACCGTGATGAGCCTGCATGGCAACCGCATCCAGTTCACGCCTGACCTGATGCCTGCCGATATTCTGGGGTCCGAAGTTCTGGATACCGCCGATGATGGCAGCCGTCATTTCCGGTTCATCCCCGGCCCGATTTTCTGCGAATTGCTGATGGCGGACGAGATCAACCGCGCCAGCCCGCGCACCCAGTCGGCGCTGCTTCAGGCGATGCAAGAGCGCACGGTGACGGTCGCGGGCGAAGATCGCTCGCTGGGTGTCCCGTTCCATGTGCTGGCAACGCAGAACCCGATCGAACAGGAAGGCACTTATCCATTGCCCGAAGCGCAGCTGGACCGGTTCCTGGTTCAGATCGATGTTGAATACCCGGATCGCCAAACCGAACGGGACATTCTGTTGGCGACGACAGGCGTGGAAGAAGACGAGGCCAGCCAGATTTTCACCAAAGAGGAATTGCTGGCGGCACAGGTCCTGTTGCGCCGGATGCCGGTGGGTGAATCGGTGGTCGAACTGATCCTTGATCTGGTCCGCGCCTTCCGCCCCGAAGAACCGGGCGTTTCGGACCGTGTTTCTGAAACAGTCGCCTGGGGCCCTGGCCCCCGGGCGGCACAGGCGCTGATGATGACCGTACGCGCCCGCGCGATGTTGCAGGGGCGTCTGGCGCCCAATGCCGAGGATGTGCTGGACATGGCGCGTCCGGTACTCAGCCATCGCATGGCGCTGAACTTTGCAGCGCGTGCGCGTGGCGACAGTCTGGCCAGCCTGATCGACACCACCGCCGCCGGATTGGTGCGTACCGAGGCCGCGGCGTGAATGCCGCGCTGACCCTTCGTGAAAGATCCGAGGCCGAGGCGTCCCGGCTGCCGCCCCTTTTGGCGCGGGCCGAACATCTGGCCGGAACCGTCTTGCTGGGTGACCACGGGCGACGGCGTTCGGGCCTGGGCGACGATTTCTGGCAATACCGCCCGGCGCAGGCCGGTGACAGTCGCCGTCTTATCGACCACCGACGCTCGGCGCGGGGGGATCAGCAGTTCGTGCGCGAGCGGGAATGGCAGATCGCCCAGTCGATCATGCTGTGGGTGGATCAGGGTGCATCGATGCGGTTTGCCTCGGACAGGGCGCTGCCGGCCAAGGCGGACCGGGCGCGGCTGCTGGGTCTGGCGACAGCGATCTTGCTGGTGCGGGGTGGTGAGCGCGTCGGACTGACCGGCACCACGCTGCCGCCGCGGCGGGGCAACGCCCAGATCATCCGGCTGGCGCAAGCCTGGTCCGAGGACACCGAGGTCGACTATGCACCACCGGAACACCGGGCCATGGTTCCGCATGCCCGGGCTGTGTTCATCTCTGATTTCCTGGGTCCGCTGGATGAGGTTGAACTGGCGCTCACCAAGGCTGCGGATCGCGGCGTTCGCGGTGTGTTGCTGCAGGTTCTGGACCCCGGCGAGGAGACCTTTCCCTTCCAGGGACGCACTATTTTCGAAAGCGTCGGTGGCTCGGTCCGGCATGAAACCCTCAAGGCCGGAGATCTGCGCGACCGCTATCTTGGCAGGTTGGCCGCGCGCAAGGATGCGCTGACACAGCTTTGTCGTGCAACTGGCTGGCAACTGGGTCAGCACCACACCGGTGAAAGCGCGCAAGCGGCTCTGTTGTGGCTCTATCGTGCGTTAGACGGGGGTACGCAATGACGGTTCTGGCAGGCATCGGATTTACAGCCCCATGGGTGCTGCTGGGCCTTCTGACCCTGCCGATCCTGTGGCTGATTCTGCGCGCCGTGCCACCGGCACCCATTCGCCGACTGTTCCCGGCGGTTACATTGCTACTTGGGTTGAAAGATGACGAAAGCGTCTCGGACCGGACCCCGTGGTGGCTGCTGCTGTTACGGATGCTGGCGGCGGCGGCGATCATCATCGGGCTGGCCGGGCCGGTTCTGAACCCGTCGCGCGATCAGGCAGGATCGGGGCCGCTTCTGATGGTTCTGGACGCCAGTTGGGCCGGTGGAACGCGTTGGTCAGCTACGCTGGATCAGATCGACGCGCAATTGACCGAGGCCGGCCGTGCCGGTCGCCCCGTATCGATTTTACGCCTGACCGACCCGGAAACACCTGTATTTCAGGCCGCTGAGGCATGGCGCGGGCGCCTGCCGGGCCTGATGCCGATGCCTTGGCAGCCCAACCCGAAACAGTTGGATCAGGTATTGGCGGCGCTAGCCGATGTTGACGGCGGGTTCGAGACACGCTGGTTCAGCGACCGGCTGAACTACCCCGGCCACGACCGGATGTTGTCCGCCCTACAGGGGCGCGGGAGCGTCACGGTCTACCGCCCGTCTGCGCCGATTTTTGCACTATTGCCCGCAGCGTATCAGGACGGCGTTATTCAGGTGACAGCGCTGCGGTCGGAACCCGGACCGGCCATGTCGCTGACGATCCTGGCTCAGGGCCGCGACCCCGCAGGTGCAATGCGCGTTCTGCAATCGGTCGATGTGACGTTCGAGGATGGTGAAAGCCAGGCGCAGGTTGATCTGTCACTGCCTTCCGAGTTGCGCGCCCGGATTACGCGGTTCGAAATTCAAGGCCAGCGCTCAGCCGGGACCACGACGCTGACCGATGACAGCCTGAGGCGGCGCGAGGTTGCCCTGATCGCCGGTACGCTGAACCGCGAGGGGTTGGAGTTATTGTCACCGCTGCATTATCTCACGCAGGTTCTCAGACCGACCGCTGATTTTGTCGATGGCGGTCTGCTGGACGTGTTGCCTGCTAACCCTGATGTGATCGTGCTGGCCGATGTGGCCAAACTCTCTGACACGGAACAGGCTGAACTGGTTCAATGGGTCGAACAGGGTGGGCTGTTGCTGCGCTTTGCCGGCCCGCGCATGGCGGCAAGTGATCTGGGCCGCAAGGATGAGGACGCCTTGCTGCCGGTTCGTCTGCGAAGCGGCGGGCGTTCGGTCGGCGGCGCGATGAGTTGGGGAGAAGCCAAGGGGTTGGCGCCATTTGTCGAAGGCTCGCCATTCTATGGCCTGCAGATCCCCGGTGATGTGACTGTCACTACGCAGGTCATGGCCCAACCATACCCTAATCTGGCCGATCGGGTGATTGCATCGCTGTCTGACGGAACGCCGCTGGTCACGCGAAAGACATTGGGTCTGGGCCAGGTCGTCCTGTTTCACGTCACGGCTGACGCGGAATGGTCGACTGTTCCACTGTCCGGTTTGTTTGTTGAAATGCTGGACCGTCTGGCCGTGGCCTCGGCCGCAAAATCCCGGCAGGAGGCTCAGTTGCAGGGCACCGTCTGGGAGCCGATTCAAGTTCTGGACGGGTTCGGGTCGCTTTCGGATGCGGGCAATCTGGCCGGGGTGGACGGTGTTGATCTAGTATCTCGGGCGGTCGGTCCGGAATTGCGGCCGGGACTGTATGAAAGCGGTAAACAGAAACTGGCGCTGAACGTGCTGACCGATGACGCGACATTCCAGCCGGTGGTTTGGTCTGGGGATGTGACGATCAGGGGGCAGGAGGTTAACACGGAAACCCCGATCGGGGGCCTGTTGCTGAGCCTTGCGCTGCTGTTGCTGACCGTGGACGTGATCGCCTCGCTGGCCTTGTCCGGGCGGTTGGGCATGGCGCGTACGGCGGTGGTGGCCCTTGGCGCATTGATGCTGACCCCCGAGGTACAGGCCCAATCACCCGAAGACACCGAATTTGCGCTAAGCGCCACGCAGGAACTGGTTCTGGCTCATGTACTGACGGGTGACGAGAATGTGGATGCGATTGCAGGGGCCGGTATGCGCGGGCTTTCGCAAACGCTGTTGTTCCGAACTTCCGTGGAACCAGCCGAGCCAATCGGCGTCGATCTGGAACGCGACGAACTTGCGTTCTTTCCGCTTCTTTACTGGCCCATTACACCTGACCAGCCTCAGCCTTCCTCCGAGGCGTACGCGAAACTCAACGCGTATCTGCGCTCGGGTGGAATGATCCTGTTTGATACCCGCGACTCGGATGTGGCCCGTTTTGGCGCCGCCAGTCCAAACGGGCGCAAGCTTCAACAATTGGCCGGACCTTTGAATATCCCGTCGTTAGAGCCTGTTCCGCGCGATCATGTTCTGACACGTGCCTTTTATCTGCTGCAGGATTTTCCTGGACGATATGGTGGGGCCGAGGTCTGGGTCGAAGCCGCGCCGCCGGATGCGGAACAGATCGAAGGGATGCCGTTCCGAAACCTTAACGACAATGTCACCCCGGTGGTGATCGGCGGCAATGACTGGGCCGGTGCCTGGGCCATCGACCGAAACGGGCAGGCCCTGCTGCCGGTTGGCCGCGGTTATGCCGGCGAACGTCAGCGCGAACTGGCAAATCGTTTCGGTGTGAACCTGGTCATGCACGTTCTGACCGGGAACTATAAATCCGATCAGGTCCATGTGCCCGCTTTGCTAGACAGGTTGGGGCAATGACCGGAACCGTCATCTTTGATCCGCTGATCCCATGGACGGTATTGGCCATTGTCGCCGGGGTTGCGCTGGGCGGCGTCATTCTTGCGCTGTGGCGCGGACTATCCGGCTGGGCCTTGCGCGGGTTGGCGGCTTTGGTCGTTGTCGCGGCGCTGTCCGGTCCGGTCTATCAGGTCGAGGATCGCGCGCCTTTGACGGATATCGTCCTGATGATCGAGGATGAAAGCGCCAGTCAGACCCTGTCGGATCGCGCCGATCAGACGGCACGGGCCGCAGAGGAACTGGCGGCAGAAATCGAATCCCGCGACAATACCGAACTGCGCCGCATCGCCGTCGGCAACGGTGACGGGGATGAAGGCACGCGGGTGATGGCTGCCCTCAACGAGGCGCTGGCGGAAGAACCCCGTGCGCGCATCGCCGGGATACTGGTGGTCTCGGACGGTATCGTGCATGACGTCGATCAGGCCCCGGACCTGCCCGCGCCATTGCATCTGCTGCAAACCGGCCGTGCCGGCGATTGGGACCGTCGGCTGATTGTCCGCAACGCGCCTGCCTTTGCCATTATCGGAGAGCCCGTGACGCTGACCTTGCGGGTCGAGGACAGCGGCGCCGCACCTGCCGGAGCAGTCACCGCGCCGCTTGAAATCTCGGTCGACGGGGCCGCGCCGGAAAGCTTTAGCATTCCCATCGGGGTGGATGTCGAGCTTCCCATAACGCTCCCACATGGTGGGCGGAACGTCATCCAGTTCTCGGTGCCGCAGGCCGAGGGCGAGTTGACCGATCGCAACAATACCGCGCTGATTCAGATGAACGGCGTCCGTGATCGGCTGCGGGTTTTGCTTGTTTCCGGAGAACCGCATCCGGGCGGGCGGACATGGCGTAACCTTCTGAAATCGGACAGTTCTGTTGATCTCGTCCACTTCACCATCCTGCGTCCACCGGAAAAACAGGACGGGGTGCCGGTGGACGAGCTGTCTTTGATCGCCTTCCCGACGCGCGAGTTGTTTCTTGAGAAGATCAACGATTTCGACCTGATCATCTTTGACCGCTACAAGCGTCGCGGCATCCTGCCCGCGATCTATCTGGACAATGTCACCAACTACATCAACGAAGGCGGCGCGGTTCTGATTGCAGCCGGGCCGGATTTTGCGACGGCTGACAGCATTTTCCGATCTCCGCTTGCTCCGATCCTGCCCGCGCAGCCGACAGCGCGTGTGATCGAGGAACGCTATGTGCCGAAAGTCACGGATCTTGGTCAGCGCCACCCGGTTACAACCGATCTCGGCGATCCCGAAACCTGGGGCGCGTGGCTGCGTCAGATCGATGTCAAACACCGGTCAGGTGAGGCGTTGATGTCCGGGGTTGATGATCGGCCGTTGCTGGTGCTCGACCGTGTGGGCGAAGGACGCGTGGCGCTTTTGGCGTCGGACCACGCCTGGCTGTGGAGCCGGGGCTTCGAAGGCGGTGGCCCACAACTGGAACTGCTGCGCAGGCTTGCGCATTGGATGATGAAAGAACCCGAACTTGAGGAAGAAGCCCTGTGGGCCGAAGCTAACGGTCAGGTCATGCGCATCATCCGCCAGACGCTCAGCGATGAGGTTGGAACCGTGACCGTGACACGCCCAAATGGCGAAACGCTGGACATCACGCTTGATGAGGTGTCACCGGGACGGTTCGAGGCCCAATATATCGGACCTGAGATCGGGCTCTACCGCCTTGAAGAAGATGAGAATTCAGCGGTGATCGGTCTTGGGCCCGCTGCGCCGAAAGAGTTCGAGCAGACGATAGCAACCGGCGACCTGCTGGAACCGCTTCTGGCAGATTTGCGCGGTGGTGTTGTCCGTCTGGAGGACGGGCTGCCGTCGATCCGCAATGTGCGCGCCGGGCGGCCGGCCTCGGGGCGCGGCTGGATCGGTCTGACCCAAAGAAACGCCTATGAGACGCGCGATGTCACACAGGCCGGGTTGCTGCCGCCCTGGCTGGTCTTGCTGTTGGCTGGCGGGTTCCTGCTGGCTGGTTGGCTGCGTGAGGGGCGGCGATAAGCTACTCGAATATCACGCTGACGGTAGGATTGCCGGGCAGGCCGTCATACCTGACGGACGCGCCGCCTTTGCCTTTGGCAGGTGGAAACAGCGGTCCGAACGACCCAACCGAAATCAGATCGCCGGGCGCAAATTCGATCCCTTTTGACATCAGCCAGAGTGCCGCGTTTGCCGGATGACCCAACACGGCTGTGCCAGGCGCCTGTGCCAGAACCTCACCGTCGGCAGCGCTAAGCGTGACCGTCATGCCCATCAAATCCTGCGACATGGCGGCGGGATCGGTGACGGCGATTTCAGACCCTAAAACGCCGAGTTTCGGCGCAACCCCGATTGCGGTCAGGGTGACGGGGGTAATGGGTTCTCCGTCGGCCAGGGTCAGGTCAGGCAGTTCGATGAAGGGGCGAACAGACGAGACATGTTCCATCACTTCGTTGGGTGTGGTTGCCTGATTGATCGCTGCGTCGCCGACCACCAGGATCAGGTCCGCCTCGAATACCGGGCGGGCCCCCCAGTTTTCTGAAACACTTGCCCCGTCATCCAGCATCATGTCGCGATACAGAATACCCTGAACCGGTTCACTTGCTCCAAACCTGTCCTGCGCGGGTTTGCTGGTCAGGCCCGCCTTGTAGCCAATCAACGGTCCAAGATGCGGCTGCATCGCAGTGACAAGTTTCGCCTGCGTGCAAAGCGCATCCGCCATGCTTCCGTCCGGGGTCAGAGCAACGGTAGGTGTGTTCGTAAGATAGTCCTGAACAAACCGGTCGATCTGGGCGTCAGACGCGCATTCAGCCGCTGTCTGAGTGGCCGTCAAAGCAAGAACAAAAACAAGCCAATTGCGCATTCGTTTTCTCCCGTCATCTGATCTTGAACGAAACCCTGTCGGATTTGCCCAGTGCATCCACCACGACAAGGGCGGTGTGTCCGGGCCCGGGGTTGGGAATTTCAAACTCTCTGTGGTGCTGGCCGGTTACGACGGGCACGCCGTCAGACAGGACGGAAAACGGCCCGGTTCCGCCCCTCAGCTTCAGCGTAAGGGAGGCTCCATTTGTCTCTAACAAGGCATCTTTGGGCGGAAACAGAAGTTGCGGCGCAGAAGGGTCCGCCTCAAAAGCAGCTTGGCGAGGGCGGAACCGCCGCAAAGGCTGGGGCAGTTGCGCGGCACCGACAAGCAGGGTTGATGGCGGCGGCGGCGGCATCGGAGTGAATTTGGGTTTCAGAAGACCGAAGGCTTCAAACAAAACTGGGGCCGCAAGCGCGCCGCCAAACGCGCCGGGCACCGGTGTGCCGTCCGCCCGCCCCAGCCAGACACCGATGACGTGACGGCCGTCATAGCCGATCGCCCAGGCGTCCCGGTGCCCGTAAGAGGTTCCGGTCTTATATGCCAATACACCGGATTGCGCACCTGATGGCGGGGTCAGTCCGGTCAGAATATTGCCAACCTGCCAGGCCGCCGGTTCCGACAGGACACGTCGCGTATCGGCGTCGCCATCCAATGCCCGATAGTGCAAGACGGGGCCTTGGCCACCTGCCGCCACCACCGCAAAAAGCTGCACAAGATCGTGCAGGCTAAGCCCGATACCGCCAAGCGAGATCGCCAGACCCGGTGCGCCTCCGTTGAGGCGCGGTTCGGTGTTGGCACGCTGCAAGGCGTCCATGACGCGGGCAGGTCCCAGCTCCTGCGTCAGGCGCACCACCGGGATGTTCAGCGATAGTTGCAGCGCATCGCGAATACGCACGTCACCCCTGAACACGCCGTCGAAGTTGCGGGGTGCATATCGCCCGAACATCACCGGGCTGTCGCTGATCAGGGTTTCCGGATGCGCCAGACCCTGGTCGAAGGCCAGTCCATAGATCAGGGGTTTCAAGGTTGATCCGGGTGAACGCAACGCCTGCGTCATGTCCACAAACCCCTGACGCGCGTCCTGATAACCCGCCGACCCGACCGAAGCCAGAATCGCGCCGGTTTCATGGTCAGCCACGATCATTGCGCCGGAAACGCGGGGTCCGGCCCGTTTGGCGGCCTGCGCGATCAGCGGTTCCAACTTTGCCTGCAACGCCCCGTCCAGGGTCAGGTCCTGCGCCAGAGCTTCGGGCAACCCCGCACGGGCCCGGTCCGTCAGGTGGGGTGCCAGCTGGGGAAAGGGCCGCATTCTGGTTGGCACCGGGTCTGCCATGGCGCTTTGCATCTCGGGTCTGGACAAATGACCATTGCGATGTAGCCGTTGCAAAACCCGGTCGCGGGCTTTGCGCCCTGCTTGAAGATTGCGGTCGGGTCGCCGTGCCTCGGGGGATTGTGGCAGGGCGATCAACAAGGCCGCCTGCGCAGGCGTCAAACGGGACGGATCCTTGCCGAACCACGCCCGACTGCCCGCCCGGACCCCTTCAAGATTTCCACCATAAGGGGCATGGGTCAGATACAGCGACAGGATCTGATCCTTGTTCAGGCGCTGTTCCAACGCCAAAGCCACCCGGATCTGGCGGAGCTTACCGCTCCACCGACCTGTCGGGCCATCCTCAATCAGGCGGGCAACCTGCATGGTCAGGGTCGATCCGCCGGAAACAGGTCGGCCGTTCCAAAGCGACTGCGCCCCGGCCCGCGCCATGGCCAGCGGATCGATGCCGGAGTGAGCGCGAAACCGTTTGTCCTCGTACCGGATCAGCATGTTGACAAAACCCGGATCGACCGGGCCATGCTGCATCCGCCAGATACCGTCCGCCACCGGAAATGCGCGCAGCAGATCACCGTTCCGGTCCCGCATCTCGACCGAGGTTTCTGTCAGAACCACAGGCAGCGATGTGGCGTCGACCCAGTCCGCAAAGCGGTCGCGGGCAAAGCCGGTCACATACAAAAACCCCGCAAGTGCCAAGAGCAGAAGGCTGACCCTAGGCATCGGCCTTGCCAAAACTTCGATATGTTTGACCCCCGATCATTCGACCACAACGCGCCCAGTGTTTGTGTGCGCCCGGTTCTGCGGACGGTACATATCCTCGACCGAGGCCGCCGGGTGATGAAAGGCACCGGGTGTTACGGCGCGTGCCACATACGCAAGCGTGACCGGCTTGCGGTCCTGCAAGTCAACCGCCGCCAAAAAACGGTCAGACCGGAATTCGGTATGCCTGGCTTCGGACAAATCCAGCCAGTCCAGCGACCGCACATCACCCGAACGCAACAGGTTGGGATTGTCGATCTCGATACCAGCGGCCAGCGGGTCGTCGATCATCAGGCGCGCACCGCCATCCTCGAAGGGCGTGACGGTCAGAACCGTGACAAATCCCGTGCCCACCGAAAGTGCGGACTGGTCCAGCGGTTCACCTTCCATTGAGAAATACACCCGCTCGATCGCATATCCGGTGCCGCCCGCCGCAAGTGGGACGTCGGGTATTCCCGTCACCGTCATCGTGATGTCCGTGGCCTGTCCGTCCGCGGCAGTTATGTTCAGTACATCGTCGCTGTCCGAATGCAGGACCTGCACAAACGGCCCCTCGACCGGCGCACCGTTCACACGCAGCCCGGCGCTTTCCGGGTTCGAGATCAGCGCATGCGCCGCCAGCAGCGACCATGATGCCTCTTGCGTTGACAAATGCGCCGGGGCGGAACTGACCCGCCGGATCAGATCGTCCCGGTCGATCACCTCGCTGCCTGCGTCCACGGCCAGCGTCAGCAGTCCGGCCGCATCGCGCAGTTCGGTTCCGTAATCGGTGCGCCAGTAGCTTTGATTTTGATCCGGCCGCTCAGCCAGCAGCTGGGCAGCCCGTGCAAACATCCTGTCCGCTCGTGTCTGATCCCCGTAAGAGGCCAACGCCGCCCCAAGCTGAGCGGCTGCCAGAGGCGTGGCGAAGGCATCACCCTTGACGTCGGCGTAATAGCGCAGATCGCCCATGGATGCCGCGCTTTCGCGGGCCAGAACCATCAGCGCATAAGCGATGTCTTGCCCGCCTTCGTCGAAATCAGGGGCATAGCTGATCCTGTTTCGCAGGTTGTCCATCGCCTGTGCAAAGGCACGGTCCGGCACTGTATGACCCTGCGCACGGGCGCGGGACAGGAAGTCGGTGACATAAGCATCCAACCAGAAATCGCCGCCTTGGGCGCGCCACAGCCCAAAGGCACCATTCGAGGTTTGCCGGGTCAGTATGCTGCGGATGGCCGTGCTGATCCGCGCTTCGATCGCCGGTCCGTTCCCCAGCCCCGAGGCCTGGGCGACCGAAGACAAATACAGCAGCGGCAGCGCCTGACTGGTGATCTGTTCGGTGCAGCCATATGGGTACCTGTTTAACCAATCCAGCAGGCCGGGCGTGTCGAATTTCGCCAGCGGACCGGCGGACAGGATCGCCTTGACCGATCCGGGCCGGAATCCGTCGAAGACATCCTGCGAAAACAGAAAGCTGTCACCCGCGCCCAGCGAAAACCGGCGTGTCAGAGCAACGGCAGGATCGTTTGCGCGAACCGGCATCCGCAACGTCTGAGACAGATCGCGGCCGTCCGGTGTTGTGATTGACAGGTTGATCTCAGGGTCACCAACCGCAGTTGCGCGAATTGGAACTTCCAAAACGGTCTTGCCGCCGGGTTGCAACGTGAAACTGGTCGGGGTTGCGGCCAGTTCCAGCCCGGCCGAAGCCGCCAGACCCAGTGCCATTTCACCTGCCGGGCCGTCGGCATGCACGATCTCCAGCAGCATCCGGCTTTGGTCGCCAGGGGCCAGAAAACGTGGCAGGCTGGCCGATACGACAACCGGGTCGCGAACGATCATCTCAGCTTCCGCCTGACCGACCGCGCTGCGCGACCAGGCAACCGCCATCAGACGCACGGTGCCGTTGAAATCGGGCAGAGGTATGTCCAGTTCGACTTCGCCTGCCTCATCGACCTGAACCGGACCGTTGAATACGGCCATCAGATCCTGTGTCGGCGGTGGCGACTGCCGTCGCATACCAGCGTCACTGTCACCACCAGAACGAACGAGACCCATGGTCCCGTTCATCCCGTCGATCAGTCGGCCATAGACGTCCCGCAATTCGACGCCCAGACGGCGTTGTCCGAAGTAATAGGATTGCGGGTCCGGTGTTTCAAAACCCGTGAGGTTCAGGATACCGACATCTACCGCTGCCAGCGTCAGCCAGACGGGGTCATTGGCCGGGGCGTTTTCGACCCTGATGCGGGTCTTTTGCACTTGTCTTGGCGTCGCAAGCTCGGGCACCTCAATCCCGACCTGCAGCCTGCGCCCGACCGGTTCAACACTGGCGTGAGCGATCCCCATGGCCCTGGCCGGGTTCTGGCCGGCGGATACGTCCATCGGCCGGATCAGTGTGGCGGCGACATAGGCGCCCGCGCCCCATTCCGGCGTGACATCGATGGGAACAACGGTTTCACCTTCAGGGACTTCGATCATCTGGCGTTGGATCAGCCGGTTCGACAGAACCTCGATCTGCGCAACACCTGCCATGCGGGCCACTATCCTCAGCTGTGCGGTGTCACCGGGGCGATAGCTGTCACGGTCCAATGACATGTCCAACCTGTCCGGAGTGCTTGTGGCGTCGGCGGCCTGGTACCAGCCCGCGTAGAAATCGAAGGCCGCTTCGGCGTATGCGCCATCGATCCGCTGCACCACAAGCTCGTACCGGCCCCAATCGACCGCGGATGTCAAAGTCAGCGGGTCTGAGAGAAACTCGGCCTCTCCGGTGGCGATCCGTGTGCGCCGGGTGGTGGGTTCCCACTTCCATTCTCCGTACAGCTGGTACCACTGATACCGGGTTTCAATCCGGTTCAGGGTCCAGCGCAGGCGCATCGGGGTTGCCGACAGGTCGGGCGACAGTCCGACGACCTGAAATCCGGCTTCGGTGCCTTCAGGCACAACACCGTCAAACAGTGGTTTGATTCCTATGACCGGCTGCGTTGGCCGGACCGGAGCCGTCAGGCGACGCTCGACCGGTCGTCCAGACCCGTCTGCCAGCCGGGCAATCACCGTGGCTTCAACGGGCTTGCCCTCAGTCTCTAATACAGGGATTTCCACCGCGACAGTTGCCAGACCGGCGGCGTCGGTGCGCGTATTGCCGAAATAGGTGCTTTTGGTGGAAACCGCTGCATCATAGCGGCCAAACCGATACCCGTCATATCCGGAAACCGCTTCCGCCGGGCGCGCGAGGACCTGGCCGTCGATGTTCAGATCCGAACCCGGTGCACCGAACAGATAGCGGGCTTCGATCCGCAGAGGCGGGTTGTCGCCGGGATGCAGCGGGGCGTCCGGCAAGGACAGGTCGAAGTCAATCCGCTCGGGCAGGAAGTCTTCAATCAGTACGGTCTGCTGCGCTAGCGCATCAGCCTTCGGGTCCGACTTGACTTCGATCCGCCATGTTCCGCGCGGTGCATCCATAGCCACGGGCAACGCAAAAACATGACCTCCGGCAACACCGCCGCCCGACACGGCGCGTCGATATTCAACCCCGTCCGGGCGGTGCAGTATGGCGGTCAGCGGCAACCCCTCGATGGCCTGCGCCTGATCGTCACGCGTCAGGGCCGTCAGGTGAATCGTTTCACCGGCGCGGTAGGCGCCCCGGTCGGTGGTCAGAAAGACATCGATTGGTCCGGCTGGTGCCCGACCCTCGACACCACGGTCGGACAAGTCAAAGGCCGGGTCGGTCAGCGACAGGAACCCGATATCGCTGTCACCATCGACAGCCACGACCAGCGCGGGCGAGCTTGCCCCCGTTCCCCGAACAAGACCGGCATCAAACAGGGCATGGCCGTCGGCATCCGTCTTGGCCCGAGCAATAACCGCATTTGCATTCGAGATCACCGAAACCTCGATCCCTTCGCGGGGTGCGGCGTCGGTCAGGCCACGGACCGTGACATGCAGGCCGCCCGTGCCTTGAGCTGTTGAGAGACCCAGATCAGACAGAACGAACCACTGCGTTGCTGACGGGTCGTCGTAGGGGTCACTGCCGGGTACCCGCGCGGACAGCGTGTAGATACCGGCCGATTGATCAGCAATCGCCTCAGCCAGCGGCAGGCGCGCTGTCATGGTCTGGTTCAGCTGGTTTTCGACTTCCGCTGTGCCTGTCCAGATATCCTCGGCAATCTCGTTGCTGAACTCGCGTTCTTCCCATTCGCTGAGGGGGCGGCCGAAAAAGCCCTGCTGAACCGCACGCAACAGGTTCCGGTCACTGATACGGCGCAAGGTCAGATCCAGTTCGGCGACGTTGACCGTTTCAACGGGCAAGGCCGCATCCGCTGACTTAGGCAGCACATATCCGCGCCCGGGAAACCGGGCCGTTGGCGAACGGTCGCGCACGTAGTGGGTCAGGCTGACGTTGCGGTTCAGCACTTCTCCCGAGGCGGCTGGCAACCCCTCGCGCAAGGTGAACTGATACCGCGCACCATGCGCGACACCATCGACGCAAAGCTGCTTCTCGTCTGCCTGCACCACCAGACCATCGACGCTGCGCTGAACAAAGGGGTCATAGTCGACACCGGCCTTGATCAGCGGTTCCGAGAATTCAACACAGATGCGCGGCGCGGCAGCATCGCTTTCAACGCTACTGTCCACAACCCGGAACCCGTATTTGCCGATCGCCTGATCCAGAGCGGCCAGAACATCCTCGCGCGGCTGAAGCTGCTGGGCCAGTCGCAGCGCAGGGATCATGTCACGCCCGCGTTCGACAGCTTCAAGCGCGTTCGACAGGATTATCAGTGCTGATACCTGAGCGCCCTCTGATTCCGCGCGCAAGTATCCGTTTATGGCGGCGCCAAGCGCCCGATCGTGAAGGACATTTTTTTCGTTCCAACCCGACGCTTCGATGGCAAGCAGCAGGCGGGCGTAATCTGTCCACAGGTCAGAGGCATCATTGATCGACAGGGCCACACCGGTCCACTGCATGGCCAGAGCCGGCGTATTGGCGGCGCGGGCCGCGTTCATCGCGTCTTCGGCATTGAACCCGCCGGCCGAGTGCAGAAATCCAAGGTTCCTGGCCTGATCACGTGCCCTTTCAAAATCGGTCGGTCGCAGGAAATCCAGCGTGCCTTTGCGGGTTTCAGCCAGTGTTAGGGTCGATTCTGGCGTTGAAACCTTCTGTGCGGACAAAGCGCCGTTGTAGGGTTCCTGTCGGGTTATGTCCTTCTTTGGAAAGCAAGCATCCGAACGAGTGTTAAAGGTAAATGCGGTACAGCTTTGGATGGCCGAACACGCCTGAATGCAGGATTTCAGATCCGTGTCGAACAGCGCATTCAAATCTGTTCCGATAAAATCAGCGTCGCGGGTCGTGATGTATCGGAACTCTGGCGCGGCAGATTGTGCCTGACCCGGGGCTGGCTGGAAAAAATGTGAAAGAAAATAAACTATTGCAATCAAAACCAAGCGGTGCATCGCAACCTCCTATTTGCAGCAACCCTCGCATGTGGCCCGCTTGTTTGGCAACGGCTTAAACACTTCTTCACGGTCTAGCGGGATGGTGCGGGAATGTGTTCCGGGATCATCTGAAATGAGTCTTGCAAACAAACTGGCGCAGGAACGGCGTGCGCGGCTGGCAGCCGAACGGTTGTTGGAGTTGAAACAGGCAGAACTGTCGGCAGCGAACCGCAAACTGGGCCAGCACGCCATCGCCCTGACCAGACGCATCGGCGAAACCCAGGCCGAGGTTGAGACGGTTCGCGGCGAGAACGAACGGGTCAAGTCCGACCTGACCGTCGCCCACGCCAAAATCGAAGTGGCCGAGCGGCGTCTGTGGCATTCGATCCAGACCATTCAGGACGGGTTTGCCTTCTTTGACGCAAACCACAGCCTGATTGGGGCCAATGCCGCGTATCTGAGCGTGTTCGAAGGCTTGGAAGAGATCGCTGCGGGCATATCCTACGCGCGTATCCTCGAGATCCTGACCACCGAGGGGATCGTCGATACCGGACCCGAGTGCGCGGCCGACTGGCAGGCGCGGATGCAGTCGCGGTGGATGCAGGCAAACCCCGAACCTGTGGTCATTCAGCTTTGGAATGGCCAGTATATCAAGCTCATCGATCAACGCGGCAATGGCGGGGACGTGGTCAGCCTGGCGTTGAACATAACCGCCTCGGTCCGGCATGAGGCCGAACTGACGGCGGCGCGGGAACGGGCCGAAGCCGCCAACCGCGCCAAATCCTCGTTTCTGGCCAATATGAGCCACGAGATCAGAACCCCGATGAACGGCATTGTCGGCATGACCGAGTTGCTGGCCGAGACGCAGCTTGGGGAAGAGCAGCGTTTATACGTCAACACCATCCGGAACTCGGGCGAGGCGCTACTGGTCATCATCAATGATGTGCTGGATTATTCAAAGATCGAAGCAGACAGGCTGACCCTGCACCCCGAGCAGTTCGATTTCGAACGGTGCATTCTCGAAGTGGCGATGCTGCTGCAGCCCGGCGTTCGGGAAAAAGGCCTGACCTTACTGGTGGATTATGATCTGTTTCTTCCAACGTTGTTCATGGGCGATCCGGGACGTATTCGGCAGGTTCTGACCAATCTGGTGGGCAACGCGGTGAAATTCACCGCACAGGGCCACGTCCTGATCCGCGTAACCGGAGTCCCCAATGCCAAGGCGCAGACGTGCGACATCCATGTCGCGATCGAAGATACCGGGATCGGAATTGCCGAAGACAAGATCGGCCACATATTCGGTGAATTCAACCAGGTGGAAGATGAAAGAAACCGGCTGTTCGAGGGGACCGGGCTGGGGCTTGCCATTACCAAGCGACTGATCACCCTGATGGATGGGACCATCTGGGTCGAGAGCGATCTTGGTAAGGGGTCGTGTTTCGGGTTCCGCATCTCTTTGCCGACCATGCCGGGACCACAGCCGGAGCCACCTGATCTGGGGGGACGTTTGCGTCATGTGGTGGTGGTTGAGGATCTGGCTGTAAATCGAGCCATCCTGAGCAAGCAGCTGGGGCGCCTGGGATTCAGGGTCACAGTTTGCGAGACCGGATCAGAGGCATTGAAAATCGTGGATGAGACGGTCGACCTGCTACTATGCGACCATGACCTGCCCGATATGGACGGGCTTGAATTGGCGGCAATCCTGAAGGAACGCGGACTGGGTGAAACACCCGTCGTCGTCATGTCCGCCAACCCGGCTTTGATCCACGCCAGCGCTTCCCGGCACCTGGTTGAAGGTGTTTTGCAGAAACCGATTCCCCGGGCCGAACTGTATTCCCAGCTGATGGCGCTTGGCAAAGCCAGCAAAACAGTGGAAGCGGTTTCTGTCACCGAAGCGCCCAGTCGGCTCAAGTTGCCTTCCCGGCAGCGTCTGATGCGAGTTTTGGCGGCCGAGGCCAATCGCACCAATCAACTGATCCTGAAAAAGATGGTCAAGGATGCGAATATCTATCTGCGATTTGCAGATAACGGGATTGATGCGGTGCAGGCCCATCTGGATTTTGACCCGGACCTGATCTTCATGGACATCTCGATGCCGAAAATGGACGGCAAACAGGCTACGGCTGAAATTCGGCGGCGCGAGGTTGGGACAGGGCGCCATGTACCCATCGTCGCCCTGACCGCCCATGCGATGGACGGGGACGACACCGGAATTTTGTCAGCCGGGCTGGATCACTATCTGACGAAACCGCTACACAAGCAGCGCATACTTCAGATGATCCTGGACCACTGTCCCGATGGCGCCTGCCCGGTCATTGCCGAACCCGGACATGTCGAATAGCCTGATCGCATGACCCGCAAGCAAACCTCAGATCACCGCGGATTTCGCCCTCGTGCGTTGGGCGAGATTGCGATCCGCTGCGCCGACATGCCCGCGATGGTTGCGTTCTATGAAAGTGTGATCGGGCTTGAGCGTCTGTCGGGCGATCACAACAGCGCCATTACCTTTTTTCGCATCGCCGAAGCGTTTGGCGGACATATACAGGTGCTGGCGTTGTTTCATCACACGGCGGCTCCGCGGCCCGGGTTGCACCCGAACAGCGCAAACAAGCCCGTGACCGGAGGCAGGTCATCCTTACATCACATTGCCCTTTCTCTGCCGTTTTCCGAGCAGGAGGCCGTCATGCGCTGGTACACCGAATTAGGACAACCCTACCGCGTCGAAAAATTCGGCTGGATCGGCTGGCGTGGAGTCTTCACAGAGGACCCCGAAGGCAACACCGTTGAACTGGTGGCTTTTGATCCTTCAATGCTGGATCAGGCCTGATAGGGGCGCACAAAGACCGGTTTGTCCTGTTCAGATAGGTGTGGACGGTACTGATAGCCCCCGGTATCGAAATCCAGCAGCCCCATGGGATCGGTCAGCCGGTGCTGGATAACATACCGCGCCATGGCACCGCGCGCCTTTTTGGCGAAGAAACTGACGATCTTCGGCGTACCGGCTTTGTCTTCCATGAACACCGGTGTGATAACCCGCAGTTTAAGCGTCTTCGGGTCGACAGCGCCGAAATATTCCTGACTGGCGCAGTTGATCAGAATGTCAGACCCAATGGCGCTACCCTGCGCGTTAAGGGCCTTGCTCAACTGGTCGCGCCAGTATTCATAAAGGTTTTTGCCGCGCCGGGTCTTAAGCTTGCTGCCCATTTCCAGCCGATAGGCCTGAATGGCATCCAACGGTCGCAGCACACCGTAAAGGCCGGACAGAATGCGCAGATGATCCTGCGCCCAGACCAATTCCTCGGCGTCCAATGAGGTTGCTTGGAGCCCTTGATAGGTATCACCGGCAAATGCCAAAGCAGCAGGGCGGGTCACTTCTGCGTCCGGCGAATCGGAAAAAACGCGGTACCGGTCGCGGTTCAACCGGGCCAGATCGTCGCTCAGGTCCATCAGTTTCTTCAGATCGCCCAGAGTCAGGTTTCTGGCGGTCTTCGACAGGCGGATCGCATCATCCTGAAAGTCCGGTTGCGTGACATCGACATCCCGCTCTGCCCAGTCCAGCCGCTTGGCCGGGGAAATGACTACCAGCATATCCGCCCTCGTTTTTTGCCTGATGCAGGGTATCTAGCCCGCCTGACGCAGCACGTCCAGAAAGGCAGCGCCAAACCTTTCGTGACGGCGGTCTCCCAGAACCTGCTCGATCGCTCTTGGATCGTCCGAGCGGAGTTGCGCCACCTTTGCCAGTTGAGAAGCCGAGCAAGTCAGCGGTTTGTCGATCCCGTCCGGACCGCGTGATAAGCGAGTCTGAATTTCAAGCAGGCGATCGTAGATGTCGCCCTGATCGCGCCCGGCCAGCTTGCGCCGCGCGGGATGCACAGTTTCGACCGCACCCGCGATTACTTCAAGAAAGGTGTCGCCGTACCGCTCCAGTTTCTTCGCGCCGACGCCACCGATCCGGGCCATGTCATCCAGCGTGGCGGGGCGCTTTTCGGCCATCTCGATCAGGGTGCGGTCAGGGAAGATGACATAGGCCGGAACCCGGGCTGATTCCGCCAGCGCCCGGCGTTTGGCCTTCAGCGCAGACAGCAGAGGCGCATCTTCTTCCGACACCATCATCTTGACCGCTGGCCGACGGGTCGCCTTGCGTATTGTATCCTTACGCAAGTTGATCTGCGCCGCGCCCTTGAGGATCGGTTTCGCGGCCTCGGTCATGCGCAGCGCGCCGTGGCGTTCGGGATCGGGACGGACCAGGTCGTGGCCCATCATCTGCCGGAAAATCGCCTGCCATTGTGGGCGCGACCAGTCCTTGCCGATACCCCATGTCGACAGATCATCGTGGCGGCGTGCACGGATCTTGTCGGTCTCGTTGCCCAGCAGAATGTCGATCAGATGACCCGATCCAAACCATTCCTCGGTCCGCAGGATCGCGGACAAGGCCATGCGAACAGGCGTGGTGCCGTCGAACACTTCGGGCGGGCTGTCACACAGATCGCATTTACCGCAGGGTTCAGCCTGTTCGCCAAAATAACCCAGAAGGCTCCGGCGGCGGCATTCCAGCGCTTCGGCCAGTCCTAACAGGGCGTTCAGGCGTGCGTGATCGGCCATGCGCCGTTCAGGCGGGGCCAGACCTTCGTCGATTTGCGAACGGCGCAGGCGGATGTCGTCGGGGCCGAACAGGGTCAGGGTTTCCGCAGGGCTGCCGTCGCGCCCGGCGCGGCCGATTTCCTGGTAGTAGGCTTCGATGGATTTGGGCAGGTCCGCGTGGGCGACCCAACGGATATCGGGTTTGTCGATCCCCATGCCGAACGCCACGGTGGCGACCACGATCAAGCCATCCTCGCGCGCGAACCGGGTTTCGACGATGCGGCGATCCTCGGCCTCCATGCCACCGTGATAGTGGCAGGCAGAATGGCCTTCGGCCCGCAGGGCCTGCGCCAGAACTTCGGTCTTGTTGCGCGTGCCGCAATAGACAATGCCCGATTGCCCTTTTCGGGCGGCGGCGAAGTCGAGCACCTGTTTTCGCGGCCCGTCCTTGGCGGCAAAGGCCAGATGGATGTTCGGCCTGTCGAAGCCACGCAGAAACTTACGCGGAGCGGTGCCGTCAAACAGTTTCTCGACGATTTCGTCCTGCGTTTCCGCATCCGCCGTCGCGGTGAAAGCGGCCAGCGGCACATCCAACGCGCGCCGCAACTCTCCGATCCGCAGATAGTCGGGGCGGAAATCATGCCCCCATTGACTGACGCAATGCGCTTCGTCCACGGCGATCAGGCTGACATTGATCCGCCGCAGCATCCCCAGCGCAGATCCTGCCGCCAGCCGTTCCGGTGCCATGTAAAGCAGCTTGAGCCGCCCGGCTTCCAGCGCCTCCCACACGGCGTCGGTTTCCTCGGGCGTGTTGCCCGAGGTCAGCGCCCCGGCCTCGACTCCGGCCTCCTGCAGCCCGCGCACCTGGTCGCGCATCAGGGCGATCAGAGGGGAGATCACCACCGTCACCCCGTCGCGCAGCAGGGCAGGAAGCTGATAACACAGGGATTTACCACCGCCAGTGGGCATGATCGCCAGCACGTTTTCGCCCAGCGTGACAGCATCGACAATCTCTTCCTGCCCGGGGCGGAAATCGTCGAATCCAAAGACATCTCGCAGCAGGGGTGCGGCGTCGAACATGTGCGGGGGTGCCCTGTTTTAAGGTTTATCTGCTCTTAAGACAGGACAATCACACACTAAGATTCGGTGAACAAGAGGTCAGACGAAATAGACCGCATTGTTGATCAGGATGATCCGCAGCGCGTAGACCGCGACCAGCACCACCAATGGTGTCAGGTCCAGTCCGCCCATGTTGGGCAGAACGCGCCGGATCGGGCCATAGATCGGTTCCAACAGTCGGTTCAGGCCGTACCAGATCTGCGCCACAAGCTGTTGATGCAGGTTGAGCACCTGAAAGTTGATCAGCCAGCTCATGATCACATGGGCCAGGATGATGAACCAGACAATGTCCAGGATCAGCAGAAGGATTTGGATCAGCGACAGCATGGGCACTCCGTTTGCGCGTTTGCTGAGACCTAAGCGCCCCGGCCGCAAAGAGCAAGTGCAGGCCAACAGAACGCTTGCGAAATGCCGCAAAGCCCCGTCTTATGAAGCAAAACGCACAAAGAGGCAGTGATGGCAGAGATTTCCAAGCGTAAGCGCATCTGGGGATGGTGGTTTTTCGATTGGGCCAGTCAGCCATATCATACGCTGCTGGTGACATTCGTGTTCGGCCCCTATTTTGCAGGGGTCGCAGCCGGATACTATGCCAATACCGGGCTGGAAACAGAAGCCGCTGCCGCGCAGGCGCAGACGGTCTGGGCGAACTGCCTGACCATCACCGGGCTGATCATCGCGTTTGGCGCGCCTTTGTTGGGGGCCATGGCAGATGTGTCCGGCCGCCGCATCCCGTGGATTTTCGCGTTTTCGGTGATGTATGCGGTGGGGTCCGCCGCGCTATGGTACACGCTGCCAGATGGTTCGAACATGTGGCTGATGCTGTCGGCCTTCGGATTGGGGTTTGTGGGTGCGGAATATGCGCTGATCTTCATCAACTCGCAGCTTCCCGATCTGGGCGATGACAATGAAGTCGGAGAGATTTCAGGCTCGGGTTTTGCGTTTGGATATTTTGGCGGTCTGATCTCGTTGGCGATCATGCTGACGCTGTTTGTTGAACAGCCCAACGGCAAGACGCTGATCGGGATGGAGCCGTTGTTCGGGCTGGACGCCGGCGCGCGTGAGGGCACGCGCTTTGTCGGGCCCTTTACCGCAGGGTGGTTCGTTCTGTTCATGGTGCCCTATTTCCTGTGGGTGCGCGACGATGAACAGACGAACAAGAAGGGCAGTGTCGGCGAGGCATTGCGCCTGCTCGGGAAGTCGATTGCCGCCCTGCGGCACCGGGGCAGTCTTGCGGCCTATCTGGGTTCGTCCATGTTTTACCGCGATGCGCTGAACGGGCTTTACAGTTTTGGCGGCGTTTACGCGCGCCTGGTGCTGGAATGGGATCTGATCAAGATCGGTGTGTTTGGAATCGTCAGCGTTCTGGCCTCGGCCATCTTTGCCTGGATTGGCGGCAAGATGGACCGGAAATACGGCCCTAAACCGGTTATTTTGGTCGCAATCTGGGTTCTGATCTTTGTCTGCGTCACTGTCGTTCTGATGGACCGGACGCAGATTTACGGCATCGCGTTGCCCGAGGGATCAAACCTGCCGGATCTGGTCTTCTTTGGTTGCGGCGTCCTGATCGGTGGCATGGGCGGTATCCTGCAATCGGCCAGCCGATCCATGATGGTGCGCCACACCGATCCCGAGGCGCCGGTCGAGAGTTTCGGGCTTTACGGGCTGTCCGGTCGCGCCACCGCCTTTGCCGCGCCCCTGCTGATCGGGATCGCGACCACCGCGACGGGCAGCGCAAGACTGGGGGTGTCACCCATCGTTCTGTTGTTTATTCTGGGCCTGTTCCTAATGCGCTGGGTTAAACCGGAAGGGGATCAGAGCAGATGATTTTATTACGTTTTTTGGCAATTCTTGCGACTTTGACGCTGGCAGGCGCGGCGGGGGCGCAACCCCTGGCCAAGCAGTTGTTCGGGGCGCAGAGAGTCAGTTCACAACAAAAACCCGCCGCCTTCGGCAGTTATTCGCGCGGATGTGCGGCCGGGTCGGTGCAATTGCCCGAAACCGGGCCGACATGGCAGGCCATGCGTCTGTCGCGAAATCGAAATTGGGGGCATCCCGAAGCGATCGATTACGTGCAGGCCCTCAGCCGTTTTGCGGCGAAGCAACCAGGTTGGAATGGTCTCTATGTCGGGGATATCAGCCAGCCGCGTGGCGGTCCGATGACATCCGGCCACCGCAGCCATCAGCTTGGTCTGGACATCGATATATGGATGCTGCCGGGCAACGACATGAGGCTGTCCCGCAAGGCACGCGAGAATATCTCGTCGATTTCCCTGCGCCGCTCGAACGGGGCATATGTGAACGGCAACTGGACAAAACAGCACCATGCTGTTCTGCGAGAGGCCGCCAAGGACAAGCGCGTGGCCCGGATATTCGTCTTCCCGGGCGCCAAAGTTCAGATGTGCAACGACGAAAAGGGCAACCGCGCCTATCTGCGCAAGATCAGGCCATGGTGGGGGCATCACTATCACTTCCATGTCCGGCTGAAATGCCCCAGAGGATCGCGTGGCTGCGTCAATCAGGATACGCCGCCCAAAGGTGATGGCTGTGCCGAAGCGCAGCAATGGGTGCAGAATATCCTCAACCCACCGCCGCCTGATCCAAACGCACCGGCCCCCAAGAAACGCCGCGAATACCGATTGGCCGATCTGCCCCAGCAATGCACCGCCGTCTTGCAGTCCAACTGATTGCGACACTGGTGCTGGCGGGGCCTCTTCGGGCAGCCGAGGGTCCTGCCGCCACCCATCTGGGCAGTTTTACGTGGACCCACGGATCGGGCTGGTTTGGCGGTTTTTCGGCGATCCATCTGTCCGAAAACGGTCGAAAGCTGATCGCGCTAAGCGACCGGGCTGTCCTTGTGTCCGCGCGGATTGACCGGGACGGGGACGGTATCAGCGAGGTCAAAGTATTGGGGCATTGGCCTGTCCTGTCCAGCACAGGGCGCGCCTTGCCCGGTTACACAGGTGATTCAGAAGGACTCGCCGTCGCGCCTGACGAAAGCTTCTATATCTCTTTCGAAGGTGTTCACCGCGTTGCCCGCTATTCGGGCCCGGGCGGTGCCGCGCGCGTTCTGCCGCGCCCCAAGGCGTTCGACGGTCTGGAGGGCAACGGATCGTTCGAGGGATTGGCGATCGACACTCAGGGGCGGCTGTATACCCTGCCGGAAAGGAACCGCACCGCCGAAGGCAATATCCCGGTCTATCGCTGGAACGGTCAGGCGTGGTCCACGCCGTTTGTCCTGCCGCAGCGGGGCCGGTTCCTGCCGGTGTCCGCAGATTTCGGCCCGGATGGCCGATTGTATGTTCTCGAACGTGCCGTATCGCTGACCGGCTTCCGCTCGCGCCTGCGCCGTTGGCAGATCAATGCAGACACACCCATGTCCGAAGAGACCCTGTTTGAAACCGGTACCGGAACGCATGATAACCTCGAAGGGTTGTCGGTCTGGCGCGACGATCAGGGGCGTCTGCGGGCGACGATGATCTCGGACGACAATTTTCTGGCCCTACAGAGTACCGAGCTGGTGGAATACCTGCTGCCCGAATGACTTGCCAAACACGATTCGACTCGCTAGAAGCGCGGCTTGCCTTGGGATGAACCCTTGGCCAAGTCGCCGCTACCTTGTCAAAACGGGCATCTGAAAATGCAACGCAGCTTTATTCCCGGCATTATTGCCATGGCCACTATCGTTGTGGCCTCGAACATCCTGGTCCAGTTCCTGATCCTTGACGGCCTGCTGACCTGGGGTGCCTTCACATATCCGCTGGCCTTTCTGGTCACTGACATCATGAACCGCGTCTATGGCGTGGGTCCGGCCCGCAAGGTCGTGTTTGCCGGGTTTGTCACCGGTATCATCTGCTCGCTCATCGGCAGCCAGATCATGCTGCAGGGCGATGGCTTCACCTATGCCGCGGTGCCGCTGCGGATTGCTGTCGCGTCCGGAACCGCCTTCCTGATCGCGCAGCTGACGGACGTTACTGTGTTCAACGCGATGCGCGGCGGCCGCTGGTGGCGCGCGCCGCTGGTCTCGACCCTGGTCGGCTCGGCGCTGGACACCGCGTTGTTCTTCACCATCGCCTTCTCGGCGTCGGTCACGTTCTTCGGCGCCGATGCCGATGCGGCCATCAGCTGGGCATGGGAACCTGTTCCTTTCATGCTGTCCGGTCCAATGGCACCTTTGTGGGTAACGCTGGCCTTTGCCGACTGGCTGGTGAAACTGTCGCTGGCGATGATCGCGCTGATCCCGTTCAAAGTGATCGTTGCGCGACTGACCGCTCAGCCTGTGTAAAAAAGTGCTTTGAGATTGGCACAACTTGTGTCACGCTTCTTTTCAACCGCAACAGATAGAAAAGGAGGTGATCCAGTGTCGAGAAAGAGATTGGAGAGAGGTGTCGGAACAACCGGGGGGATCGCCTGTTAAGGCAGCCCTTGGCGGAGCGCTCGCTCCGGCTGGTCGTTTGATCTAACCGACCCGACCTCCTGAACTTTCGAAGGGCCGTCCCGCCGGGGCGGCCCTTTTTGTTTCTGCGCGCCACCTGTAAGGTCGCGCGCATGTTGCGCGTTACGGACGATATCATCCTGCAGGACTGGGAAATGACCGAGAGCTTTGTGCGCTCGTCCGGTCCAGGCGGGCAAAACGTCAACAAGGTTTCCACCGCTGTCGAGCTGCGGTTTGAGGCGGCGCGCTCCCCGTCCCTGCCGGATCCGGTCAAAGCCCGGCTGAAACGGCTGGCCGGGCGACGCTGGACCAAAGAGGGCGCGATCATCATCCAGTGCGAAGAGACCCGTTCGCAGGCGCGCAACCGTGAAATCGCGCGCGCCAGACTGGCCGAGCTGATCACCCGCGCATTGGTCAAGCCCAAGCGGCGTATTGCAACCAAGCCCACCTACGGTTCGGTCAAGCGTCGGCTTGCGGCAAAAAAGGCGCGTGGCGACGTCAAAGCGCTGCGGGGCAAGGTGTCCGAAGATTAATCTGGTATCTTGCAGGGGCGTTGATAGTCTGACCCGGAACATCGGCAGAGGGGTAACGCGATGAGGCTTAAGGATAAAACCGCGATCGTGACTGGTGGCGCCTCGGGGTTTGGGGCCGGGATTGCCCAAAAGTTCCTTGACGAGGGCGCGCGCGTGATGATCGCCGATATCAACAAGGATGCGGCAAAACAAATGGCCGCGACCCTCGGCGGGGCAGCCGTGGCCCAGCACGTTGATGTCGCCGACGCGATTTCCGTTCAAACAATGGCAGACGCCGCCATCGCCCAGTTTGGGCAGGTTGATATTTTGGTGAACAACACAGGCGTGACTCATCTGCCGACACCGCTGGAGGAAGTGAGCGAGGAGGATTTCGACCGCGTCTTCAGCGTTAACATGAAATCGGTCTTTCACACTGCGCGGGCATTTGTACCGGCAATGAAGGCGCGAGGCTCGGGCGCGATCCTGAACGTTGCTTCCACAGCTGGTCTGTCGCCGCGCCCGAACCTCAACTGGTACAACGCCTCAAAGGGTTGGATGATCACCGCAACCAAGACGATGGCCGTCGAACTGGCGCCCTTTGGCGTTCGCGTGAATGCGATCTGCCCGGTGGCCGGAGAAACCCCCTTGCTGAAATCCTTCATGGGCGAAGACACACCCGAGATTCGCGCCAAGTTCCTGTCGACCATTCCACTGGGCCGGTTTTCCACGCCTCAGGACATGGCAAACGCCGCCTGTTTCCTGTGCTCGGACGAGGCCAGCATGATTACCGGAACCGCGCTGGAGGTTGACGGTGGCCGCTGTATCTGACCTGCGCCCTCTTTTGTTGAAAAGCACCCCCACCGGGGGCAGCGCTTTGCTGAGACAAGGGAAACCCTCTCGATGAAACCCGGACCTAAGAACCTGATCACCGATATCCCCGGGCTTTTGGTCGGAAATGCTCAGGATGGCCGGTTGAAATCCGGCACAACCGTTCTAACGGCCAATCAGCCTTTCACCGCGTCCGTGCACGTGATGGGCGGCGCGCCGGGTACGCGCGAAACCGATCTTCTGGCCCCCGACAAAACGGTGACAAAGATAGATGCCATCGCCCTGTCCGGCGGGTCGGCTTTTGGACTGGATGCCAGCTCCGGCGTGTCGGATGCGCTTCGGTCGCAAGGCCGGGGGTATCCGGTCGGCCATACCGTGGTCCCGATCGTGCCCGGGGCAATCCTGTTCGATCTGCTCAACGGCGGTGACAAAAGCTGGACCGAGAACCCGTACCGTGCCTTGGGGCGCGCCGCTTTTGACGCGGCCTCAAAGGACTTTGCGCTGGGCACGGCCGGTGCAGGGACCGGAGCCCTGGCCGCTATGCACAAGGGCGGGCTTGGGTCTGCATCGCTTGTTCTGGACACGGGCGTCACCGTCGGGGCTCTGGTCGCAGCCAACCCGCTGGGCAGTATCACCACGCCCGGCGACCGTCATTTCTGGGCTGCGCCTTACGAAATTGGCGACGAATTCGGCGGTTTAGGGCCTGATTTCAGAGCGGGCCTGGGGCTGCCTCAGGTCAGCCTCAAGGCGCAGGCCATGCGACCGGCCGAGCCGGACAAGACCAACACAACCATCGCTGTCGTGGCGACGGACGCCGCTTTGACCAAACCGCAATGCCAAAGGCTGGCCGTGGCCGCGCATGATGGCATCGCACGCGCCATCCTGCCCGCCCATACGCCGGGCGACGGTGATCTGGTCTTTGGTGTCAGTACCGGGTCAATGCCTTTGGAGAACGAGGCAGTGCTGGGAATGATCGGGCACGCCGCCTCACTATGTCTGGCGCGCGCCATCGCGCGGGCGATTTATCTGGCAACACCAGCGGCTGGCGATCTTTTGCCCTGTTGGTCCGGGTCACATGACATAAGTTAAGGACGGCCACTATGCCGCAGTGGCACAGTGGCCGCGCGCGGCAATCTGCGCGTTGACTCTTTTTTGCGCCGACGATCCATTCGGTGCAGCCAATTCGTATCGGAGCAAAAGCTATGAATCGCATCCTCGCAACCGCAATCGTCGGCCTGATGGCCCTACCCGCATATGCAGAAGGCGACGCCGAGGCCGGCAAAAAGACCTTTAACAAATGCAAATCCTGCCACCAGATCGCCGATCCTGCTGGCGAAGTTATCGTCAAGGGCGGCAAAACCGGTCCGAACCTGTATGGAATCGCGGGTCGGACCGCAGGCACCGTCGAAGGGTTCAAATACGGCGACAGCATCGTGGCTGCAGGTGAAAACGGGCTGGTTTGGGATGAAGCGACCTTTGTCGAGTATTCGCAAGATCCCAAGACCTTTCTGAAATCCTATCTGGATGACACAGCTGCCAAGTCCAAGATGACATTCAAACTGAAAAGCGGCGGCGAAGACGTCTACGCTTATATCGTCAGCGTTTCGGGCGAATAATCTCCAGCCATCAGACGACCTGTGTGAGTACAAAAGGCCGCAGCCCCTGCGGCCTTTCGTGCGGTTGATAACGGGTACGATCAGCGCCACGTTGGGAATGCGCGGCCAGTCACGCTCTGAACATGTGATGCCGCGACGCCAAGCCGATCCGGCCAAAGGTAATCCGCAATGTCCCGTCACACAGGCGGATTGGCAGCAGGAGACAACAAATGGGTATCATGATCCCGGCATGGGTCGATGGCGAACTGACCCCCGTCGACAAGCTTGAGGCGCATGAAAAGGGCCTGCGACACAAGGCGGTGTCGGTCTTTGTCGTGCGTGGGACAGAGATATTGCTGCAGCGCAGGGCGTTGGGAAAGTACCATACGCCGGGCCTGTGGGCGAACACCTGTTGCACACATCCTGACTGGGGTGAAACCGCATCCAAATGCGCTGTGCGCCGTCTGCGCGAGGAACTTGGGATTACAGGGCTATACCCGGAATACCGTCATCGGCTGGAATACCACGCCGATGTCGGCAACAACATGATCGAACATGAAGTCGTCGACGTGTTTCTGGCTAGGGCTCGTGGTTCTCTGAAAATCGAGCCTAATCCGGAAGAAGTCATGGAGATCCGCTGGATCGACTATCACGATCTTCTGGCCGAGGTGCAGCGCCACCCATCCCGGTTTACGCCGTGGTTGAAGATCTATCTGCACAACCACTCTGACACGATTTTTGGCCCCGATCTGATCATCTCGGCGCCATCCTGACGTCTACGGCTTGCAAGGTCCGCCCAAGCCGCCTAAATCAACGCGTCATGGCCAAACAGAAGACAGACCCGAACTACAAAGTCATCGCCGAAAACCGGCGTGCCCGCTTCGATTACGCGATCGAGGACGATCTCGAGTGCGGCATCGTGCTGGAGGGGTCCGAGGTCAAGTCCCTGCGCGCTGGCGGATCGAACATCGCCGAAAGCTATGCTTCGGTCGATGACGGAGAATTGTGGCTGATCAACAGTTACATCGCGCCCTACGAACAGACCAAGGTCTTCAAGCACGAAGAACGCCGCCGGCGTAAGCTGCTGGTTTCGCGCAAGGAATTGTCGAACCTGTGGAACGCGACCCAGCGCAAGGGCATGACACTGGTGCCGCTGGTTCTGTATTTCAACCACAAGGGCCGCGCGAAGCTGAAGATCGGCATCGCCAAGGGCAAGAAGCTGCACGACAAGCGCGAAACCCAGGCCAAGCGCGATTGGTCACGGCAGAAGCAGCGGTTGATGAAGGATCACAGCTGATCCTTCACTGGTTTCAGAACGCCATTGAGGCGGAAACGGCACGTTTCCACCTGTCATAGGCCGCATCGCGGTCTTCGGCGGACATTTCTGGTACAAACCGGCGATCCAACGCCCAGGTTTCCGAGAATCCCTGCTGGTCCGGATAGATGCCGGCGCGCATCCCGGCCAGCCAGGCAGCGCCCAGGGCGGTGGTTTCCTGCATCACAGGGCGGTCAACCTCGGCGCCGAGATAATCCGACAGGCCCTGCATCGCCCAATCCGATGCACTCGCCCCGCCATCGACGCGCAGGGTGACATCGGTATCCGCGCCCCAATCACCCTGCATGGCATGCCACAGGTCGCGCGTCTGGTAGGCGATGCTTTCCAGCGTAGCCTTGGCAAACTCGGCGCGGCCCGAATTGCGGGTCAGGCCAAACACCGCGCCGCGGCAATCCGGCTTCCAATAGGGTGCCCCAAGGCCGGTAAAGGCCGGAACCAGCACAACATGCTGGTTGGGATCGGCCTGCTGTGCCAGTTCTCCGCTTTCCGGCGCCGAGTCGATAATCTTGAGCGCGTCGCGCAGCCATTGAACCGCCGCCCCGGCGACAAAGATCGACCCTTCCAGCGCGTAAGTCCGCTGACCGTCCAGCTGATAAGCGATGGTGGTCAACAGGCGATTGTTGGATTTGACCGGCGTTGGTCCGGTGTTCAGCAGCGCAAAGCAACCCGTGCCATAGGTTGACTTCATCATCCCGGGCTGGAAACAGGCTTGTCCGATGGTGGCGGCCTGCTGGTCCCCGGCCACGCCCAGGATTGGAATATTGCCCCCAAACAGAGACGTATTTCCGAAGTCCGACGCGCAGTCATGTACCTTCGGCAGCATATTCATCGGTACATCCAGCAGATCGCAGATCTCGGCGCTCCACTCACCCTTGTGAATGTCGAACAGCAGAGTGCGTGCGGCGTTGGTTGCGTCGGTTGCGTGGCTGCGTCCTTCCGTCAGGCGCCAGATCAGGAAGCAGTCGATGGTGCCGAACATCAACTCTCCGGCTTCGGCCCGTTCCCGCGCGCCGGGTACGGTGTCCAGCAGCCATTTTACCTTGGTGCCCGAAAAATAGGGATCAAGCAGCAGACCGGTCTGGGCGGTGACGTCATCTTCACAACCGGCCTGCTTGTAGCGGGCACAGATCTCGGCGGTCCGGCGGTCCTGCCAGACGATGGCGTTGTGGATCGGTTTGCCGGTGGCGCGGTCCCAGACGACGGTGGTTTCGCGCTGATTGGTGATACCGATGCCAGCGATCTGATCTGCGGCTACGCCGGTGTTGTCCATCACCTCGCGGCAGACACGCAGGACGCTTTCCCAAATTTCCTCGGCATCATGCTCGACCCAGCCCTCCTGCGGGAAGTGCTGAGTAAATTCGTGCTGCGCGGTGCCGACGCGCTGCATATCCGTGTCGAACAAAATGGCCCGCGATGATGTGGTGCCCTGATCAATGGCAAGAATATAGGTCACGCCTGCGCCCTCTCCCGTTTGGTTTTGCAGGACTTTAGCGCAAACAATGACAATCGTGCCAGAGCGTTCAGACAGGAATGTTGTCGATCAGCCGAACACCTTCAAGCCAGGCCGCTGCCAGCAGACGGGCAGGCCGCTCAGCATGGCTCAAGCGTTCCAGTGTCTCGGCGCAGTGCAGTTTCAAATATTCCACCTGCGCAAAGCCAGCAGCAAGCAGGTCAGTGTGCGCCTTCGAAGCCAGCGGATCGAAAGCTACCCCGCCATCCAGCGCGTCCGCCAGTTCCTGCATGACCCTGCTCATCTTCGCGGCAGTTTTCAGCCCTTCGGGTGACAGGCGCAGATTGCGCGAGGACATGGCAAGACCCGAGGGTTCGCGCACCGTGGGGCAGCCGATCACCTCGATGGGGATATCCAGATCCCGCGCCATCCGGCGAACGACCAACAGTTGCTGATAGTCTTTTTCCCCGAAATAGGCTCGATCTGACTGTGTTTGAAGGAACAGTTTTGCGACCACCGTGGCGACTCCGTCAAAGTGACCTGGGCGGAATTCGCCCTCAAGCACATTGGTCAGACCCATGACAGATACATTGGTGGCGAAGCCCTGCGGGTAGATTTCCTCGGGCTCGGGCACATAGATCGCGTCGACACCGAATGGGGCCAGCTTCTGTGCGTCCTCGATTTCGGTGCGCGGATAATTGGCCAGATCCTCGGGGTTGTTGAACTGTTTGGGGTTCACAAAGATCGTGACGATCACCCTGTCGGTGCCCGCCTTCGCGGCCTCGACCAGCGACAGATGCCCCAGGTGCAACGCACCCATTGTGGGAACAACCCCGATCACCTCGCCCTTGCGACGCCAATCGGTGGTCAGCGCGCGCAGGTCCGCCAGACGGCGAAGGATTGGAGCAGTCATTTCCCGGGTCCCTTGGACGGTGCCCGGTCGGCAAAGACATGTTCGTCCGCCGGAAAAGTCCGCGCCCGGACTTCGGCGGCGTATTCGGTAATGGCAGCCTCGGCCAGAGGGCCAAGCTCGGCATACCGTTTGACGAATTTCGGTTTGAAAGCGGTGAAAAAGCCCACCATGTCGTCTACCACTAGGATCTGTCCATCGCACCCGGCGGACGCACCGATACCAATCGTCGGGATCGCAATCTCAGCCGTAATGCGGTCGGCCAACCCTTGCGGAACTTTCTCTAACACGACGGAAAATGCGCCGGCTTCGGCGACGGCATGGGCGTCGGCCAGCACGGCGTGGGCCTGACCATCTCGGCCCTGTACCTTGTAGCCGCCCAGCGTGTTGATCGATTGCGGCGTCAGGCCGATATGAGCCATCACCGGGATGCCACGCCTGACCAGAAAGCGGATCGTCTCGGCCATCTCAACGCCGCCTTCCAGCTTGACGGCTCCCGCGCCGGTCTCTGCCATCAGGCGGGCCGCGTTCTTGAACGCCTGTGCCGGGTCGTGTTCGTAGCTAGCAAAGGGCATGTCGATGACCATCAAGGCCGTCTCCAACCCTCGCGCGACGGCCTGGCCATGCAGGATCATCATCTCCATCGTCACCCCAAGGGTCGATTCCAGCCCGTGCAGCACCATGCCGACGCTGTCGCCCACCAGAACAAAATCGCAATGGGCATCCATCAGCCGCGCCATCGGAGTGGTATAGGCGGTCAGGCTGACCAATGGATCACCGCCTTTTCGGGCGCGAATATCCTCGGCATTTGGGGCTTTTTTGCGGGCTGTGGCGCTCATGCTCGTTCCTGCAGGGTCAATGTTGCAGTGCAGCATAGCAGATCGCGCGCTGGCGAAGAAACCCCGGTTGCGCGAACATTTCCTTGAATGACCCGAGGTTTAGAGTGACATTGTTATCAATAAAGCCGGTGACAGCATGAGCCGGTCTGTTTTCAGTGGGGAGTTAATTTCGTGACAATACAGATGTTTCGACCCTTTGTGTCAGCACTGGCCGTCAGTGCCAGCCTGTTTGCCAGCCAGGCCATGGCCAAATCAGATATCACAATAGCGATGGGGCTTGAGCCGCCGCATCTGGACCCGACAAGCGCGGCGGCACAAGCGATAGATTCGGTCGTTTACACCAATATCTTCGAGGGCCTGACCCGTTTCATGGGTGACGGATCCGTTGTCCCGGGTTTGGCGGAAAGCTGGGAGATTTCGGATGATGGCACCGAATACACCTTCACGCTGCGCGACGGGGTGACGTTCCATGACGGCACGACCATGGATGCCGAGGACGTCAAGTTCAGTCTGGATCGCGCCCGCGCCGAAGACAGCGCCAATGCGCAGAAGGCGTTGTTCGCCGGAATTCAGGATGTCGAGGTTGTTGACCCGCTGATCGTCAAAGTCACCTTGTCCGAACCCAATGGCAATTTTCTGTTCAACATGGCCTGGGGCGACGCGGTGATCGTTGCGCCCGAAAGCATAGAAAACATCAAGACAAATCCGGTCGGCACCGGCGCTTATACCTTTGGCAATTGGGTTCAGGGCGACAGCATTACGCTGAACCGCAATCCTGATTACTGGGGTGACCAGCCCGCACTGGAAACGGCCACCTTCAAGTTTATCTCGGACCCGACCGCTGCCTTTGCCGCCATGATGGCCGAGGATGTGGACGTTTTCGACATTTACCCGGCTCCCGAGAATCTGCCTCAGTTCGAGGCCGATCCGCGGTTTCAGGTTCTGGTCGGCTCGACCGAGGGCGAGACGATTCTGTCGACGAACAACAAGCTGACCCCGTTCGATGACATTCGCGTTCGCCAGGCGCTGGCTCATGCTATTGATCGTCAGGCCATCATTGACGGTGCCATGTTCGGATACGGCACGCCAATCGGCACACATTTCGCGCCGCACAACCCGGCTTATGTGGATCTGACCGGCAATTCTGCCTACGACCCTGAAAAGGCAAAGGCGCTTCTGGCCGAGGCGGGTCTGGAAAACGGGTTCGAAACCACGCTGCATCTGCCGCCGCCATCTTATGCCCGCCGTGGCGGTGAAATCATTGCCGCGCAGCTGGCCGAGGTCGGTATAACGGCCGAAATCATCAACGTGGAATGGGCGCAATGGCTTGAGACGGTGTTCAAAGGCAAAGAGTTCGGCCTGACCATCGTAAGCCACACGGAACCGATGGATATCGGTATCTATGCGCGCCCCGACTATTATTTCCAGTATGACAGCACTGATTTTCAGGCTCTGATGGATACCTTGAATTCCACCACCGATCCTGACGAACGCGCACGGCTTCTGGGCGAGGCGCAACGGCTGATTTCGAATGACTACGTCAATGGATATCTGTTCCAGCTGGCAAAGCTGGGCGTGGCCCGGGCCGGAGTGCAAGGGCTGTGGCAGAATGCGCCCACCGCCGCAATTGATCTGACTGGGATCAGCTGGTCAGAATGATATCACGCCGGGGCCGCGTCTGGCGGCCCCGGTGAACCTCAACTCAAAGCGAGCCCGAATGTGAAACTGGTCCGCGTCATATGTCTACTGGCTGTGATGACATGCCTCTCTTTGATCGGGGGCGGGCCGGCATTGGCGCAGAATACGCTGGGCGGCGGGCTTCACGCGCTGAAGGGGACACCGGAAAACCCGCTGCAGGTCGGGATCGGTATCCGGATCGATCAGATCACAAGCGTGGATCAGAAGGCTGAAAATTACGGGGCCGTCGTCATATTGAGGGCCGAATGGACCGATCCGACGCTGGCCTTTGACCGGGATGAAGTCGGACGCGAAATTCAGGTTTTCAACCCTCCGGTGCTGGCCAATCACGCCCGCGAACTGGGGGCGGTTTTGCCTGCGTTTGTGGTGCATAATCAGCAATCCAACAAGTGGGTCCATGAAGCCGCCGCCTCGGTGCGCCATGACGGGCACGTTGTCTATGCCGAGAAATCCTCGCTGACCTTGCAGGCCCCGCATTTCGATTTCCGGAAATACCCCTTCGACACGCAGCAGTTCTATTTCGAAGTTGTCTCGGTTTTTCCGACTGAATACGTGTCCTATTACCCGCTCGAGGCGTATTCAGGCCTCGGCGATCTGCTGGGCGAGGAAGAATGGATCTTGGACAACGCCCGGGTCGAACACTCGACCGTGATCGGACTGTCCGGCCGGGATAGTGACCAGATTGCCCTGGCCTTCGAGGGTCACCGGCACCTGACCTACTATGTGATCCGGGTATTCCTGCCGATGCTGGTGCTGATCTCTGTCGGGTGGGCCTTGTTTTTTCTGGATGAATACCGCCGCCGGATCGAGATCGCCGGGGGTAACCTGCTGGTGTTCGTGGCCTTCAATTGGGCCATTTCTGCCGACCTGCCCAAGCTGGGCTACCTGACTTTCCTGGACTTCATATTGCAATGCATGTTCCTGATGACCGGGGCACTGATCGTGTTCAATGTCGCGCTGCGCAAGCTGAAAGTTTCCGGTCGCGAGGACGTGGCGCGAAAGCTGGACAACTATGCAATCAAGTGGATCTACCCGCTGGGTTACGCAGCCATTGTCGGCTATGCGATTTTTGCCTTTCTGATGACACCTTAGGTGCTGGACCCGTGCGGTATGCGCCCCTAACGTGGACCTGATGCTGCGCTATGCCCTCAAACGTCTGATTTCTTTGCTGATCAGCCTCGCCGTCGCCTCGGTCGTCATCTTCGCGGTGATCGAAGTCGCGCCGGGTGATCCGGCCTCTTTCATGCTAGGCGTGAATGCACAGCCCGATACTTTGGCGGCGCTGCGGGCTGAACTTGGGCTGGATGGGACAAAGCTGCAACGGTATCTGAACTGGGTCGGCGGCATGTTGGTGGGGGATTTCGGCACGTCCTACACGTATCGCACACCTGTTTCCCAGATGATCGCGGATCGTCTTTGGGTGTCGCTCCCCCTCGCGCTCTATGCGTTGACGCTGTCTACCCTGATCGCCTTTCCCGCCGGGATCTACGCAGCATCCCGCCGTGGCAAGCCGGGTGATCTGGCGGTGATGGGTGCAACGCAGCTGGGCATCGCGGTGCCGAATTTCTGGTTTGCGATGATGCTGGTGCTGATCTTCGCCATCAATCTGCGCTGGTTCAATGCGGGAGGGTTTGCAGGATGGAAGGATGGCCTTTGGACCGGTCTGCATTCCCTGACCCTGCCTGCAATTGCGCTGGCCTTGCCGCAGGCGGCGATTCTGGCGCGTGTGATGCGGTCGGCCCTTCTGGACATTCTGGGCGAGGATTTCATGCGCACTGCCCGGGCCAAGGGGCTGACCCGCCGCCGGGCGCTGTGGCGGCATGGGGTTAGAAACGCGCTGATCCCGGTATTGACCATCATCGGGCTGCAGTTTTCCTTCCTTCTGGCCGGCTCGATCATCATCGAGCAGGTGTTCTATCTGCCCGGCCTAGGGCGACTGGTGTTTCAGGCCATCTCGGCGCGCGACCTGATCGTAGTGGAATCCGTGGTCATGCTGCTGGTCTTCGCCGTCATCACCGTCAATTTCCTGGTCGACCTGGCCTACGCCGCCGTTGATCCAAGGTTAAGGAGCCGGACATGAGCCGTAACCTGATCCTCGGCACTGCGCTATCCTCGCTGGTTCTGCTGGCGGCCCTTTTGTCATTTGTCTGGACGCCCTACGACCACGCCACGCTGAACATCCCCGGCAAGTTGCAGACACCGGACTCAATGCACTGGTTCGGAACCGACCATTTCGGGCGCGACATGTTTTCGATGATCATGGTCGGTGCGCGCACGTCGATTGCCGTGGCGCTGGTGGCCGTCGGCATCGGCATGGCGCTGGGCGTGCCCTTGGGACTGGCGGCGGCCGCCCGCAAAGGATCCTGGCTGGACGAGGTGATCATGCGCGGCAACGATCTGGTCTTTGCCTTCCCTTCGCTGGTCATTGCCATCCTGATCACCGCTGTTTTTGGCGCCGGTGCGATCAACGCGATCATCGCCATTGGTATCTTCAACATCCCGGTCTTCGCTCGAATTACCCGCGGCGCGGCTCTGTCGCTGTGGGAGCGGGAGTTTATTCTCGCCGCCCGTGTCTCGGGCAAGGGCGCGGCGCGGATATCGGTCGAACATATCCTGCCCAACGTCGCCAATCTGCTGATCGTGCAGGGCACGATCCAGTTCAGCCTTGGCATCCTGGCCGAGGCGGGCCTGTCCTATGTCGGTCTGGGTGCGCAACCGCCCACGCCAAGCTGGGGGCGGATGCTGGCGGATGCGCAGACTATGGTCAGTTTTGCCCCGCATTTGGCTCTGATTCCGGGGGTGGCGATCATCGTCACGGTTCTGGGGCTGAACCTGCTGGGCGATGGTTTGCGCGACTTTCTGGATCCACGTATTCGGGTGGCCCGCACATGAGCCTGTTGCAAATCGAGAACCTGTCATTGTCGATTCATGGCGCGCCGATCCTCAGACAAGTCGGCCTGACAATTGATCCCGGACAGATCGTGGCCGTAACCGGTGAAAGTGGATCCGGCAAATCCATGACCGCGTTGGCCGTGATGCAGTTGTTGCCGAACGGAGCGGTGGCCAACGGCACCATTCAGCTGGACGGACAGGATCTGATGCAGCGGTCCGAGAGCCAAATGTGCGCCCTGCGTGGCGCGGCCATCGGCATGGTGTTCCAGGAGCCGATGACTGCGCTCAACCCGGTCATGACGATCGGTGATCAGGTGACGGAAACGATTCTGATCCACAAGGCGATGTCACCCGCCAAAGCCCGCGAGCAAACGCAAAAGGTTCTGACCCGCGTCGGCCTGCCGCCCGACCGGTTTCCGCTATCGCGCTATCCGCACGAACTATCTGGCGGTCAGCGTCAGCGCGTTGTGATCGCAATGGCCATCGCCTTGCGACCTCGGCTTCTGATCGCCGATGAACCGACCACCGCACTGGATGTCACCACGCAGGCACAGATTCTGGACCTTTTGAAGGGGCTGGTTCGCGAATACGGCATGGGATTGCTGATGATCACCCATGACCTGGCGGTTGTCGCCGACATGGCGGACCAGATTATTGTCATGCGCCACGGCGAAGTGGTGGAAAGGGGTGCAACGAACGATCTGCTGCGGAACATGCAGCACCCCTATACCCGTATGTTGTTCGAAGCCTCGGACCATCAGGTCACACTTCCCGATCCCGTTCGACCGGGCCCGCTGCTGGAGGTGACAAATGTCGTTCGTGACTACCGTTTGCCCCGCAGGCGGTTATTCGAAACACCGGCTCGCCACCGGGCGGTGGATGACGTCAGCTTTACCCTCAGCCGGGGTGAGCGCCTTGGTCTGGTCGGAGAGTCCGGTTGCGGAAAATCGACACTAACACGGGCAATTCTAGGGCTTGAAGATGTTCAGGGTGGGCACGTTCTGTTGAACGGGCAGCCTGTTTTTGCGGCCCACAAGCCCAATCTTGCGGTGCGCCGTAACATGCAGGTGGTGTTTCAGGACCCATTTGGCAGCTTCAACCCACGCCATCGTGTCGGGCGGCTGATCACCGAGCCGTTTCACCTGCTGGACACCCCGCCGACGGGATCAGAGCGGCAGGACAGGATTTCCGAGATGCTGACGGCCGTTGGCCTCAGCCCCGGTGACGCCGGAAAATACATACATGAATTCTCGGGTGGGCAGCGTCAGCGGATCGCCATCGCCCGTGCGCTGATCATTCGGCCGGAACTGATCCTGTTTGACGAAGCGGTCTCGGCGCTGGATGTATCGGTTCGGGCGCAAATCCTTGACCTGCTGGCCGAGCTTTGTGCGACCTATGATCTGACCTATCTGTTCATAAGCCACGATCTGAGCGTCGTTCGCACGATCACGGATCGGGTCATGGTGATGCAATCCGGACGAATTGTTGAACAGGGTGAGACTGAAGCCGTCTTCGGCAATCCTCAGCATCCTTATACACAAAAGCTGATTTCCGCTGCGCCAAAGCTGCCGGATTACAATCGAGGTGCCGCGTAAACTGCCTTGTTAGAGCCTGAATTGGAGACATTGAATGACTGATCAGATCTGGTTTGACCCAACTCGGTGTCTGATAGCAGGAGAGTGGATATTACCGATCAGCGGCGGTACCTTGCCCCTGACCAATCCCTCGGACGGATCAGAAATCTGCCAGATTGCGCGCGGCACGAAGCAGGATATCGATGCTGCTGTTGGCGCGGCCCGGTCCGCTTCGAATGGAGCGTGGGGCCGAATGACGGCGCTGAACCGAGGACGTATTCTGACCCGCTTGGGGCAACTGGTTCTGGAAAAGGTCGAAGACCTTGCCACTCTCGAGGCGATGGATGTCGGCAAACCTCTGACCCAGGCTCGCGCAGATGCAGTTGCGTTGGCGCGCTATTGCGAGTTCTACGGTGGCGCAGCAGACAAGGTCATGGGCCAGACGATTCCATATCTGGACGGCTATACTGTCTACACGCTGCGCGAGCCGCACGGGGTTACCGGCCACATCGTGCCCTGGAACTACCCGATGCAGATCATCGGCCGGTCTGTTGGCGCTGCGTTGGCGATGGGCAATGCCTGTGTTCTGAAACCGGCAGAGGAGGCATGCCTGACCGCGCTGGCTTTTGCGCATCTGGCGCTTGAAGCCGGCTTGCCGCCCGGCGCGCTGAACGTCGTGCCCGGGCTTGGGGCCGAGGCCGGAGCGGCGCTGTCGGCACATCCGGATGTCGACCACATCTCATTTACCGGATCCGTTGCCACGGGCGCATTGGTGCAGCAGGCGGCGGGGCGCAACGTGGTGCCGGTGACGCTGGAACTGGGCGGAAAGTCCCCTCAACTGGTGTTTGACGATGCCGATCTGGATGCTGCGCTGCCGTTTCTTGTGAACGCAGGGATTCAGAATGCCGGCCAGACCTGCTCCGCCTCGTCTCGCATATTGGTGCAGCGCGGTATTTACGATCAGGTCCGGTCGCGTATGGCCGAAGCTTATGAACAGTTGTCTGTCGGACCGGCGATGCAGGATTTGCGGGTTGGCCCGTTGATTTCGGACCGGCAAAAGCAGATCGTGACCGGGTTTCTTGAAAAAGGTTCCGATCTGAACATCGCGGCACAGGGGCGGATCGCTGAGGGTGCGCCGGAAAGTGGCGCTTATGTTCGTCCGACCCTGTTCTCGGACGTGCCGCCGGATCACGTCCTGGCCCGGGACGAGATATTTGGCCCGGTACAGGTTCTGATCCCTTTCGATACCGAGAAACAGGCTCTAAATATAGCCAACAGCACCGATTACGGTCTGGTTGCCAGCATCTGGACCCGCGACGGGGCGCGGCAGATGCGGCTGGCGAAACAACTGCGTTCGGGACAGGTGTTCATCAACAATTACGGTGCAGGTGGCGGGGTCGAATTGCCCTTTGGCGGGGTGGGGAAATCCGGTCACGGACGCGAAAAAGGGTTCGAGGCGCTGTACGGGTTCTCGCAACTTAAAACAGTGGCGGCTTTCCACGGGTGATGATCTAGACGATCACTTCGATCGCCTTTTGCGCGCCAACTCCGAACACGCGCTTGTAGCGTTCGATCTGATCCGCCGGACCCATAGCCTTTTCGGGATTGTCCGATAGCTTCACTGTCAGGCGGCCATTGGCAGAGACTGCCTTGCACACCAGCGAAAACGGCGCCAGCGCATCATTTGGCACGAGACCTCGGAAATCATTGGTCAACAGGGTCCCCCAACCGAAGGACACGTTGACCCGTTCCGCAAACTGGCCGTGCAATTCCTGAATTTTTGCAACATCCAGCCCGTCCGAAAAAATGATACGTTTCTGGCGCGGATCCTCGCCGCGGGATTTCCACCAGTCGATGGCAATCTCGGCTCCGGCGGCCGGATCGCCGCTGTCGATACGAATGCCGGTCCATCCGGCCAGCCAGTCGGGCGCGCTGTCCAGAAACCCCTTGGTGCCATAGGTATCAGGCAGGATAATCCGCAGATTGCCGTCATGTTCCTCGTGCCAGTCGCTCAGGACGTCATAAGGCGCCTGGGCCAGGTCCGCGTCGCTATCGGCCAGTGCGGAATAAACCATGGGCAGTTCATGGGCATTGGTGCCGATGGCCTCGACCTCGCGTCGCATCGCGATCAGGCAGTTCGACGTTCCGGTGAACGAACTGCCCAGCCCTTCGATCATCGCTTGAACGCACCAGTCCTGCCACAGGAAGGAATGACGCCGGCGGGTTCCGAAGTCGGCGATCCCCAAGCCGCCAATACCGCGCAGTTGTTCGATCTTTTCCCAGACCCGTGTCATCGCTCGGGCATATAGTACCTGCAGTTCGAACCGGCGCATGTCATTCAGAACCGCGCGCGACCGCAGTTCCATCAACACCGCCAGCGCCGGGATTTCCCACAGCATGACCTCGTGCCATTTGCCCTCAAAGGTCAGCTCGTACTGATCGCCTTTGCGTTCCAGGTGATAGGGCGGCAGGCGCAAGTTTTCGAACCATTCCATGAAATCCGACCGGAACATCTGCCGCTTTCCGTAGAAAGTATTGCCGCGCAGCCACGTGCTTTCACCGCGGCTGAGGCTGAGCGAGCGGATATGATCCAGTTGCTCGCGCAGTTCGCCTTCATCGATGAGTTTCGCCAGCGGAATGTGATTCGACCGGTTGATCAGCGAAAAAACGACGTCCGTTTGGGGCTTATTTCGAAACACTGACTGGCACATCAGAAGTTTGTAGAAGTCCGTGTCGATCAAAGACCTGACAATCGGGTCGATCTTCCATTTGTGATTGTACACGCGTGTCGCAATATCGACCATGTGGAACTCCTGCGATTTCCATTGTTAGATCAATCGGAACGATGAATGGCAAGAGTCGCCCAATTGGTGACAATGACAAGGTTCAGTCACATTGCGGGCAAATTGTGTGTGCTTTTCACGGGTTAGTGAAAAGAGGGGATGGACATGTGAGTTGAGTTTAGTGAATGGGTCTCGAGTACGACTTTGATATTGTAACGATTGCACAGGACGAAGTGGAGCCAGCTCAGGCGGACACAGAAGCTTCGCAAAATGGGAAGACGCGGGCTCGAGCCTTGTTCCGCGACTTTCAGACGGCAGAAGCCCTGCGCGACACGTCACCGAATATCCGCAAGATGTTTGTGGATGCCGGGTTCGATTTTGAAACCCGGAACAGCAGTTTGCCCAATGGTATCTATCGGGCAGAAGACGAGGATTTGCGAAACCTCGTCATCCAGCGCCTTTTTGCCAATATCAAGGCCACGGGCCTGGCGGGTGAGTATTGTGGTGAATTTGATTTGTGGGCGTTTCTGAACGGCATCAAAACCGCCCGCCCACAAGGGAAACGCCGCCGAAAACCACCAATACAGTTGCTGCCCTACATTCAGCCTGAACCGGAAAGCGCACCGCAACCGGTGCCGCCCAAACGGCGGACGCTGCCCTGGCGCATTGGAATCGCGCTGGGTCTGGCTGTACTGTTGATTATCCTGCTCAGATTTCTGGCAGCAGCCGGCGCGACGCCTTAAATCAGGGTGACGCCGGCCTTGTGCATGGCGTTTTCCGCCGCCTTCAAGGATCCGTCCAGATCAATGGCGCGACAGGCCGCCATCCTGACAGTCACGTCAAATCCCAGACGCGCCGCGTCAAGTGCTGAAAACTGAACACAAAAATCAGTGGCCAACCCGACAAGCGTCAGTTTGGTGATTCCACGGGTGTTCAGATACCCCTCCAGGCCGGTGGGTGTTTTCTGGTCGTTCTCAAAAAAGGCCGAATAGCTGTCGACGGCAGGGCGAAATCCTTTGCGAATGATCAAATCTGCATCGGTTCTGAGCTCCGCATGAAACGCGCTGCCCTGGCTGCCCTGAATGCAATGATCCGGCCACAGAACCTGGGGACCATAAGGCATTTCGATCGATTCAAATGGGTTACGGCCGGGATGCGAACTTGCAAATGATGAATGCCCATCCGGGTGCCAGTCCTGGGTCAGAATGACCGCGTCGAAGTCGTCCATCATGTCGCTTATTGGGGCGACTACTTCGTCGCCGCCGGGAACAGCCAGCGCGCCGCCGGGGCAGAAATCGTTCTGAACATCGATCACGATCAGGGCATGAGTCATGCGGACCTCCTTCCGTCGATCTATCGGTAGGCGGGCAGATGGGGGGCGTCAATCCGTTCTCTTGCGACTCTGCGCGGGTGGTATTAGATCGCGCGCATGTACACAATCGCCGCTCTCTATCACTTTACCCGATTCACCGATCATGCCGCACTGCGTGAGCCATTGCTGGAACTGTGTCAGGCGCAGTCCGTCAAAGGAATCCTGCTGCTGGCGCAAGAAGGGATCAATGGCACAATTGCAGGCCCGCGATCCGGGATCGATGCTGTTCTGGCCCATATCCGCGCCCTTCCGGGTTGCGCCGATCTGGAATGGAAAGAGGCTTCGTCGGATCACCCGCCCTTTGGCCGGATGAAAGTGCGCCTGAAGAAAGAGATCGTGACAATGGGGCAGCCGGATGTCGATCCGCAGGCGCGCGTCGGTCACTATGTCGAACCTGAAGACTGGAACGACCTGATCCGCTCGGATGACGTTGTGCTGATCGATACGCGAAACGATTATGAGGTGGCGATCGGCACTTTTGAGGGCGCAATAGACCCTAAAACAGCCAGTTTTCGCGATTTTCCGGATTGGTGGGAGGCAAACAAGGACCGTTTCCACAACAAACGTGTCGCCATGTTCTGCACTGGTGGTATCCGATGCGAAAAATCCACCAACTACCTGCTGGGGCAGGGGGTCGACGATGTCTATCACCTGAAAGGTGGGATTCTGCGGTATCTCGAAGAGGTTCCGGCCGAAGACAGCACCTGGCGGGGGGAATGTTTTGTGTTCGACAACCGGGTCTCAGTCGGGCACGGGTTGGTCGAAGGGCCGCATAACCTGTGTCATGGCTGCCGGCGCCCGATTCTGCCGGATGACACGAAGCGGCCAGAATACGAGCATGGCGTTTCATGCCATCATTGCATCAATGAGACCTCGGAGGCGGACAAGATGCGCTTTCGCGAACGGCAGAAACAGATTGCACTGGCCCGCGCCCGTGGGGACGCGCATTTGGGCGCAAACTGATCGCCACGCGTTAAGGGTTGTCGATTTCCGCCGGAATGCGGATGATCGCGCATACGCAACTGTCCGGAACACCCATGTCGACCGAACCAAGAACGCTGGAAGAATGGAAATCGACTTTGGCCGCCGCCTTTGGGCTGGTTCTGGTCAGCTTTCTGGCCTGGTACGCTCTTTCCAGTCTCAACGAGGCCACGGCAGGGAATACGATTGGCACGATTGCTTCGGGCGCGCTGGTGCTGTGGCTGATCTCGCAGACCTGGTACTACATGACTCAGGTCACGTCTCCCCGTCGTCAGCTGTTGTTGATGGGAATATCGTTCATACAGGTGGTGCCGTTTCTGTTCGCTGCGGCTTACGGCGCGTTCGGCTATTATGACCTGTGTGTTGTCGGCGCAAAAGGTCCGGCCGATGTTCTGTACTTTTCATATGTGACTTTCACGACCGTTGGGTTTGGAGATCTGAAGCCCGCCGGTCTGTGCCGCGGCCTGGCAGTGGCCGAAGCGATCACCGGCTACATTCTGCTGGGCCTGTTCGTGGCCGCGGCAGTTGGGCTGTATGGGCGCGAACACAACAGGCATCCGCACTGACCCCTGAATACCCTCGCAAAAGAGTCTATTTGTTGCTGTCGATCCACTGCGACATGCGTTGCTTGTCGCGAAAGCACTCGGAAGGAATAGGCCGGCGTTTGCTGCGTGAAATACGTTCGGCAAAGGCCACCTGCTTGCCAGTCGGGTAATTTGCGAAGGGTGAAGGATCGTTAGGTTTGTGTGCCGAAATCCAGTCCGACATTGATTTTCGGTCTCGCTGCGCCTCAACTGGAATTTCCAGAGCAGACTTTTCCGCAATGGCACGGGCATAGCGCATCTGCCGGTCCGTCACCGGCAGCATGTGATAGTCGTTGCTGGGCGCATCAAACCAGCTTTGGCGGGCAGCGTTGGTCATAGCTCGAAAACCTCCGTTCCACATGAGAACAAATATAGAACATTTTAGGAACTTTTCAAGATTTCCGCTGACCGGCTTCTGATTGAGCCGATATTTGTCCAGCCTGTCCCCTCGCCATGCGAGCAATTTGGCGCGCTTTTTTGCGTCCAATGGAAATGAAGGAACGATTCGGTGTGAATTCAACCCATGTTCGGTCACGTCGCCGATAGTGGCAGGTTGAACGGCGACAATGCGCGCAAATTGTATTGTGCCCGGATCGGCCTGCTTTTGATCAGTCTGCTAAATGAAATTTGATCGAAGCTTACTGCTTCTCGAAACCTTAGACTCTGTACATCAAGATCAATCGACCGAGAAAGTGCTGCCAAAAGGTAAGGAGAGATTAAGCCCGGTAAGACCAAAGTTACCTTTCCCACAGCATAACAGTGCTGTTTGTGATCGAACAGCCGATGCGCCTATTCCCTTGATCTACTCATGCAATCGTGGGCAGTGGCTTTCGTTAAGGATCAAGCGCGGCAAGCAACTCGGCAATCTTTTGGCGCGTATCTTCACTATCTTTCAAAAGATATGCCGCATCTGCCAGCGGTTTGGCCGGGTTTCGTGCTGGTTGATTTGCCAAAGCCCGCGTCGTTGCGGCAATCTTTGCGAACTGCCCGTTTTGATCTGCTGTTTGATCTGTCAGATTGGCCAGCCAGAAATACCTATCGGCTTCATTCAGCGTCCCAAGCTTCTTCGATAGTTCACCGGCTTTTTCGAAATCTCCGACAATACGGGCCACCTCAATCCGAAGAAGGTCGGCTTGAACGCTATCATCGTCGGCAAGCTCGAGCATGGCTTGATGAGGACGCCCGCCCAGCAAGGCCGCGCGAGCCCTCAGTCTTGCACGCTCCGACCGTTTGATACTGTCTTGCGGACGGCTGGCGAAGAAATGGGCCTTTGAAGCAAACCCGAGCATCGCCAGCCGATCGGAAAGTGCGATGGCAGTTTCGGTGCTCAGATCCGACACGAAGTCATCCGCCAAGCCTAGGGTTCGGCGCAGGAATGTCACGTCATCCGAGCGTTCCGCCACCATCAACATAACCTGGTTCAGCGTTCCCGCCCTGCCTTCACTCGCAGGCAGGCTTTCGGCAAGATCCACCGCCGCATCGAACTGGTCACTCAGGCTCAGCGCCACTGCATGGGCTTGCAACATCATTGACCCAATTTCCGATCTCCGGAACTCCAGCACATATGCTGCCGCCAGATCGACTTCCTGAGCCGAGACCGCACCCCTTTCCCCCCAGCGTTTTTCTATCAGTTGCGCCAGCGCCAGCGGGGCTTCCAGCACGGCATCCGGTGACGAGATGACTTCGTTCAGTAAAGCCTCTGTTTGCGGGTCATCCCCTTCAGCACTGGCAACCGCAGCTTTCGCGCGACTGACCTCAGGCCGGCTTTCGGGCTCAACTCTGTCGATTGTCCGCAGGATCCGCCGCGCCGCCTCAAGTTTCTGGCCTTCCACCAGGATATTCGCCAATGACGGGCCGAAGTGGCGCTGCAGATGGTCCGGCAGGCGCGGGAAAGCTTGTTCAATGGCCTCCAGATCAGCATCGGACCGTAGTGTCTGTTCACTTAACACCGACCACAACGCCGCGTCACTGGTGCACCTTTGAAGGCTTTCGAACGGGTTCGGTTCAGCGACTGTCTGATCGTCAATGATCCGGGCAATGGCCGCGATCCGGTCCCTATCGGAAGATTGCGAAGTGGTCAGATCCAGCACCTGTAAAGCCTCGATTCCGAAACCGTGGAAAGCGTATAGTCTTGCCAGTTTCATGACAGTTTCCGAATCCACACGATCAAACTCTTCAAAGAGTCCGACTCGTAGATCGGCTATCTGTTCGGAAAAGGAACGCCCATCTGACCAGCTATCAAACCCGATTTCCGCGCGCGTCAGACAGGCCGGGCGCGATGGCACCGGTTGAATGTCCGGCACCGGAAAGCCCGGCAAGTCCTCCAGCACTGACGAAACCCGGAAGTTCGGCTCCAGGTCCGGCAAATCTTCCAAATCGTGGACCTCAGGCACCCGGCGCGGTCCCTGGCCGGCAAGGTTCAGGTCAAGGACGTCGCGATCCGCGCCTTGCACGAACCGCGTAGAAAGCCGTTCTTCTATTCTTTGCAATCCCTGTTCAAGAAGCGGCAGTGCAAATGGCTTTGGCGCCCGGTCAGACGCGGATTGTTCTTGCTCGAAACCCTGCGAGATGTCTGGCACGGACACCAACAATGGGCCAAGTGGTGGCAGGACATCCACTGGGGCAATATCGATGACGATCATCGTGCCCTGATACAGAAAGGCAGACGCGGCACAGTCACACCCGAATTCCATGTCCAATTCGGCACCAGACCGAGCCTGAGAAAGCGTGCTCAAACGGGCGCTTGAGAGTCGGGCAAAGACAGACCCTGTTTCGAACCTGACATCGTCAATGGCCACCTTCAGACGCGCACCGTTCTTTTTCTGGGTCAAAGCCCACTCGGTTCCATGAGGAACCTGCGCGACAAGCCGCGTGTGCCCGTCATGTTCGCCGGATCGAACCGTGACGGATTGTGCCGCGGCACAATTGGCGACCACGAACAGAGAAATAGCGAGAAGAGCACCCCGGATCATGCCGCCGCCTGTTTGAGTTCCTTCAGCGCATCCTCCAGTTCGGCAAAGCCGGGGCGGTTGTGCGTTGGCGTGTTTTGTCGTCCGACTTCAATACACATTGCAGCGTTGTGGTTGTGCAGGTTGGCAACCAGAACCTCTTTGATCAGTTGGTAGAAATGGTTGTCCTCCTCGACCACGGCTTTCAGTTTCCCCGCGAACGGTCCGACTAGGCCATAGGCAAGAAAGACACCCAGAAACGTGCCGACCAGGGCGCCGCCGATCAGCTTTCCCAGAACTTCGGGTGGCTGGTCGATCGATCCCATCGTCTTGATCACACCCAGAACCGCCGCGACAATTCCCAGCGCTGGCAGCCCGTCGGCCACGGTCTGCAACGCGTGGCTGGAATGCATGGCGTGGTGGAAATTGGCCTCCATCCGTTTTTCCAGCACTTCTTCCACCTGATGCGGATCGTCATAATTCATGGCCGCTGATCGCATCGTGTCACAGATAAGATCCACCGCTTCCTGGTCTGCCTGAATTTTCGGATATGCAGAAAACAGAGTAGAGTTTTCGGGTTCTTCGATATGCTGCTCAACCTCGACCGGGTTGGCTTTGGCCATGCGGATCAGGGAAAACAAAAGGCACAGCAGGTCGCGGTAATCCTGCGGTTTCCATTTGGGTCCCTTGAATACCTTTCCCATGTCTTTGGCGGTATGCTTGACCGCGCTCATGTCGTTGCTGATCAGAAATGCCCCAACAGCGGCTCCGCCGATCATCATCATTTCAAAAGGCGATGATTTCATAATGATAGCCATCTTGCCGCCAGCCGCGAGATAGCCGCCGAAAACCATGACGAAAATGACGATGATTCCTACAAGTCCGATCATCTGCGTTCTCCGGCAAAATGTGTTGCGGGTGTGACCAATAGTTTCATCATTCTTCGGGGGCCGATGCGTTGCGGCCTGCCATCACGACGCTCACCGTGTAGGCGACCTCGGGCGGGAGCCCGGAAAGAATGCCGGCCGCAGCATCGGAAGGCATTCGGGCCAGAAAACCTGCAGAGAACACCGGGTTCATAGTTTCGAATAATGCGGCGGCGTCTTTCGGCTTCATGCTTTGGTACATGTCCGTAAGCTTGCTCAGATCGCTTTCGGCGGCCGTGTCGGCGATGGCCAAAGTGGCTCGCAGGTCCTGTTCCGCCTGCTGCAGGGCAATCAGGCGGGATTCGATGGCCTGATCTGCTATTTCCAAGGCCTTTTCCCTATTCAGAAGGGTGTTTTCACGTTGTACCAGCTGTTCTTCCCGGCGAAGCAGTTCGGTCAGCAGAACCTGAACATCCGGTGCCTTTTGAGAAGCAGGTTGCAGCAGTGGCTGAGACGGGTCGGCAGCCTTTGCAAGGGCGGGGCCGGCTTCCAGACCCAATCGGATCACAGCGGACCCGACCATCAGCAAGGAAATCACAGTCAATACTCCGCCACGAGACCGACCCCGCCTGCTTGGCGTTTTTCGTTATTTCATGGCGTAGCCTCGCCTGATTTGCGGGCATGCCTGAAAAACATCAGACCTTCCGGCTGTCCCTTAGGCTGAGGTGCGACCTCGAAATCCTCGTGTTTCTCCGTATCCGGTTGCTTTGTGGGACCCTGTGGCGCCGGGGTCTCCGAATCCACCGCCGGTTCAATCGCGGAGTTTTCTGTCTCGGCTTCACCGGGCTCGGGGTCTTCCGGACCTGGGCCAACGTTGTCCTCGTCCGGGACAATGTCGTGCATTGAAGCCATCATCAGCTCGAGCCGCCCGGCTACGGACTCGGCACGCTGGGTCAGGTCTTTTAAAGCAACTCCGGACTGATCGGAGGCAGACCGGGCCGACTCAAGCGATCTTTTTAGCGCGTCCGCCTGCGAGGACAGAACCGCCACGGCACCACCGACACCCTGCTCCAGATCAGTGAATTTCCGGAGCCGCCGCGACAGTACAAAACAATACAGACCGGCGCCAAGCGCGCCTGCAACAAGCAAAATATCCGCAATCAGCTCCAATTTCGCCTCCTAATTCAGTACAAATTCCATCACCAGAACATCGCGGACGCGCCCTTTGCCCACGACAATTTCGATACGCCGCAGCAGGTGTCCACGAATGCGGATCAAAGCCAGCGAATCCTCCAAGTCTTCGACTTCGATCGCGCGGAGATAACCATTGAGAACGTCCATGACGCGGGGCTTCATCTTTTCGACATCACCGATGTAGGGTGCATTCACTTCAAGCTGGGCATGAAACCTCAGATGACGCGAATCGCCGACATCCACCGAAATGATCGCGGGTGGCAGGTCGACAAAGCCAATCTCGGGCACTGCTTCGGCAGAGATTTCAGCCGTTTCTTCATCGGATTCGGTACCGTTGCCAGCCAGCGGCAACAGGCCGGACGTTGCCAGAAAATAACCGCCGGCCGCACCCAGAACGGCCAAAACCGCCCCGACGATTAGGCCCGTTTTCCTCGGTTTTACCGGGGCTTCGCTTTCTTCAGCCGTTGCGTCAGCCATGGCGTCCTCATCCATCCGTTCGGCCACCGTCATAACCCCGCAGGGACTAACCGATTGTTAAGGGCAATCGTCCAAACAGAGGTTGCGCCGGGCAGAATGTCGGCGAGTCGGAGGTGAGAGTGCAGCAGATCAGAACTGTCTGGGCAAATTTGGACAGGCGTAGGCAAATTGTCGTCGCCGGTGCGGTGGTGCTGGTTTTTCTTGGGGTTCTTGCCATGTCCCGGCTGGTGACGGCACCGTCGATGACGTTGCTATATGCCGGGCTCGAAAGCGGGGCCGCTGGCGATATTGTCCGGGCCCTGGATCAGCGCGGGGTTGCATACGAAATTCGCGGCGGTTCGATTTATGTCCCCGGAACGCAGCGGGATGAACTGCGCATGACGCTCGCCAGCGAGGGGTTGCCTGCAAACGGCAACCGCGGGTACGAACTGCTCGACTCGCTTAGCGGGTTCGGCACCACGTCGCAGATGTTCGATGCCGCCTACTGGCGTGCCAAGGAAGGTGAGCTTGCCCGGACCATCGTCGGCAGTGCCTATGTCAGTCAGGCCCGTGTTCATATCGCAAACAGTTCTTCCAACCCGTTCAAGCGCAGCGCCGCGCCAACAGCATCGGTGTATCTGGTGCCTTCGGGTGGTCAGATTACGGCAGATCAGGCCCGTGCCATTCGCTTTCTGGTGTCGTCGGCAGTCAGTGGCCTGACCCCGGAAAACGTGGCGGTTATCGATTCAAACGGAGCGGTGATCGGCGCGCAGGAAAGTCGGGCCGCGGCAGACACGGCTGATGACAAGGCCCGAACCCTGCGCGAGCGGGTTTTGCGCCTGGTCGAGGCCCGCGTTGGTGCGGGAAACGCAGTGGTCGAAGTCAGTGTCGATACGGTGACAAGAACTGAATCGATCCGCGAACGCCGCATCGATCCCGAAACGCGCGTGGCGATTAGCACGGATGTAGAAGAACGTACGGACAGTGCAGGCAACCAGTCCTCGGATGTGACCGTCGCGTCGAACCTTCCGGATGGCGACGCGGCGGGCGGTGACGAATCTAACTCCACTGCGACCCAGACCCGGGAACGGGTGAATTACGAAGTGTCCGAGACCGAACTGGAAGTGCACAACGCCCCTGGGGCGGTCAAAAGACTGACAGTGGCAGTTCTCGTTAACGGTTTCAGGGAAGTGACGGATGAAGGGACGGAAAACTTTGTGCCACTGCCGCAGACCGAGCTGGACGCGCTTCGCGAGCTGGTCGCGTCTGCCGTTGGTTTCGACGCTGCGCGGGGCGACGTGATTACACTCAAATCGATGGATATGCCTTTGATAGAGCCTAAAGGAGTGCTGGTTTCCGGTTCCTTCTGGCCGAAACTCCATCTGGACGCCATGTCTCTGATTCAGATGGCGGTGCTGGCGATTGTCTCTCTGATCCTGGGGTTGTTTGTAATCCGCCCGATTCTGACAAAGCCGGTTGCGGCCACCGCGCTTTTGCCTGCGGACCGTAGGCCCGAGTCTGAGGACGCTCCGTTTCTTGTTGGTGAAATCGCGACGGCGGATGGGGTAGAGTTTGCGCAAATACCCAGTCAGGCGAAGCAGGCAGAGGTTCCCGCGCTGGGGTCGCCTGCCGGCGCTGACCCGGTTGACCGCTTGCGCGCAATGATCGGTGAAAAGCAGGAAGAAACAGTCGAAATTCTGCGCAGCTGGCTTGAAGAAGGTGAGGAGGCTGTGTGATGTCCATCGCCCATCTCCTTGAAGACTTCTCGGCACAGGCCAGTGGTGTTCAGGTTCATCTGCTGGACGAGGAGGCGCTGGAAGAGCATCGCCTTGCCGCATTTGAACACGGCTACAAGGCGGGTTGGGAGGATGCCCTGACCGCACAGGAACAAAGCCTTGATCGGACGTCCGCTGCGCTGGCCGCCTCGCTTGAAGACATGTCCTTCACCTATCACGAGGCGCTGAACCGGATGTCGCTGTCGCTTGAGCCGATGTTCGAGGGGCTCGTCCGTCTTGTTCTGCCGGAAACGCTGGAGCGGGGCTTTGGGACCCGTCTGGCGGAGCAGTTGTGCGAATTGGCTGGCGAGCAGATCGGTCAGCCCATGCAAATACTGGTTCCTGTGGGGCAGGGGAATGGTGTCGGCGCTCTTGTGCCGCCGGGTCTGAGCCCACCCCCAAAAGTGATCGAGGATTGATCGTTGGAACCGGGGACGGCGCGGCTGCAGGTTGGCATGTCGCAGCAGGAGGTGGATTGCAACGCCTTGCTGGCGTCGATTTCCAGCGCATTCGACGCTTATCTGTTCGAGGCAAGAAAGGCACTGTCAAATGAGCGAAAATCAGACCCTAAATAAGGGCAAATTAAATCCGTTTGAAACCGTCCCGATCGAAGTGACGGTCTCGGTCGGTCGGGCGCGGCCATTGATCCGCGACCTGCTGGCGTTGGGCGAAAACGCGGTACTGACCCTGGACAAGCGTATCGAGGATCCCGTTGACCTGTATGTTGGCGACCAGCTGGTTGCGCGGGGGCTTCTGGAAGAATTGGAGGGCGATCAGGCCGGTCAACTGGCCGTGCGCCTGACCGAGATATCGGATCTTCAGCGCGGGATCGGCTGATGCGTCCGCTGGTCTGGCTTGCCTTGGCGCTGGCGCTGCTGACCCCGTCTTTGGCGGCGGCTCAGGATGTGACCTTGTCGCTGGGCGAGGGTGGATCGATCTCGGCGCGCACAGTGCAGCTGATCCTGTTGATCACCGTGCTGAGTCTGGCGCCCGGACTGGCCATCATGATCACGTGCTTTCCGTTTCTGGTTACGGTTCTGGCCATATTGCGGCAGGGCATCGGCCTGCAGCAGTCACCGCCGAACATGTTGATTGTCAGCTTGGCCCTGTTCCTGACCTATTTCATCATGGAGCCGGTTTTCACCGAGGCCTGGGAAAACGGAATACGCCCAATGGTTGAAAAGACAATGGAAGTGGAACGTGCGCTGGTTCCATTTCGCGCCTTCATGGCCGCACGACTCGACCCGGACACGTTTCACGCCATGGCGGCCCTGCGTCCGGGCGGCGACACGATTGCGCTGTCGCCGGACGCGCCGGCATCTGTTCTGATGCCGTCTTTCATGCTGTCGGAAATTGCGCGGGCCTTTCAGATCGGATTTCTGATTTTCCTGCCGTTTCTGATCATTGATCTTGTGGTCGCAGCGGTTCTCATGTCGATGGGCATGATGATGGTTCCCCCGGCTACCGTGTCACTGCCGTTTAAACTGGCCTTTTTTGTCATCGCTGACGGGTGGTCCCTGATCGCAAGCGCGTTGGTGCGCAGTTACACGATCTGACAATGACCACTATTGCCGTGTGATGTGCAGACGGGCACGCAATCCCTGTTCTCCGGCCTCGAAGCTAAGTGTCCCACCATGCTGTTCGGCGATGGTTGCGGCGATCGTCAGGCCCAGGCCATAGCCGTCAGAGGATCCGATATTCGACCCGCGTCGGAACGGTGCCATCAGTGCCTCGATATCCGCAGCGTTCAGGTCGGCGCCTTTGTCCTCGACTGTGATGGTGGCCGTCTGGGCATCTGTCGCAAGCCCGACCTCGGCCTGCCGCCCGTATTTCAGAGCATTGTCGATCAAATTGGTCAATGCGCGTTTCAGCGAAATTGGCCGCCCGATAACCAGAATGCGCCGGGTTTCAGGCATCGAGCCGTGGCCGCGGCGCGACATGAAAACTGAACGCCCGCCTTCGACCAGAACAGGGGCGGCCTGTTTCAGGGTGACGGGCCGGTCCATGTCCTGGTAATCGGCCACCACGGCTTCAACCAGCGCCGTCAGCGAGATCTGACGTGGCTCCTCGACACTGAGTTCGGACCGTGTCAAAGTCAGGACGCTTTCGATCATTCCGGTCATCTGGTCCACGTCAGCCTCGAGTTTCTCGCGCAGGTCTCGGTCGGGGATCAGGGCGGCGCGCAACCGAACGCGCGTAGCCGGTGTGCCCAGATCGTGACTGACGCCAGACAAGACAATGGCGCGCTTTTCCAGCTGCGCCCGTTCCGCATCAAGATGGTCGTTCACGGCCTCGACGATTTCGCGCAGTTCGCCTGGGCCCTCGGTATCGTAGCTGTCCGGCCCGCCGCGCCGCTTTCGGTCGCGCAGTGCGTGTGAGAACCGGGTAAATGTGTCGCTGACATTCCCGACCGCGGTAAGAAGGATCGCCAACGCAACAACGGCCACCAGAATTGCGGGCAGCCGGAGATCAGCTGGTGCGGCACCGCAGCCCCAGACGTCGGTTCCGTCCACCATCTGCCACGCACTGCGCCCAAAGCGGGCGATCAGAACCGGTTCGCTGCAATAGGTCGCCAGCAGCCGGGTCAGGCTGCCCATCTTTTCCGGCCCAGTCTGATCACTGCCCGAGAGAATGTCCGAAACGGGGTAAACCAGGCGGTCCGACATGACGGCCAGGGTCAGTTCGCGCCCGCTCAGCGGGGCGGAACTGTCGGTGAAGATCGACAGGTTGGTGACAAAACTGCGGTCCGACATGCCGGGCAGTTGTTCGAACCGGCCGACTTCGGCAAGGGCGGCGCTTGGCACGGGCAATCGGGTTATCGTGATGCCGGAGGGCGGGGTTTTGCCGACACGCAGGTCCTCATAGACCGCGAAGCCCGCAACTTGCGCCCGCGTCAGGAAACCCTCCCACGCCTGCGCAGACGCAAACCACAGTCCGGCTGAAACCAAACCGGCGGAAAACGCGGCGATTGTCCAGATCCAGCCCAGGCTGCGCAGACGCAACGCAGGCCTGTTCATGCGTCCTCTTCCACCGAAACGTCCGCGGCAAAGACATATCCCAGCCCCCGTTCGGTTCGCAGCATTTGCGGCTCTTTGGGATTGGCCTCGATCTTCGAACGCAGACGTCCCACCAGCATATCGATGGCGCGGCCCTGTGCCTCGCTCTTGTCGCCATCACCGGTGACGTCCAACGCTGCGGCGATCTCGACCCGGGTCAGCGGGATATGCGGATTGGCCAGCAACACCTTGAGCAAAGCGCTTTCGCGCTGAGAAAGGGGCACCAGATAGCCCTCGGGCGAAAAAACCTCGTCCCGTTTTCCGTCATATACCCAGCCGGCAAAGCGAAAGGTCCGGGTGCGGCGGCGATAGGCCAGAGACGGCGTGCGCCGAGTCCGCTGCATCACGGCCCGCACCCGCGCCAGCAGCAGATGCGGGTTGAAAGGCTTGGCGATATAGTCGTCCGCGCCCACCTCGTACCCGGCCATGCGCTGATGATCGGCAGACAAGGCGGACACGAATATGATCGGGACATCCTGTTCGCGCCGCAATCGGGCGCAGATGTCCACGCCGTTCTCATCCCCCAGCATGACATCCAGCAGAATAAGGTCGATGCGCCCCGAGGACATATGCGTGCGGATCTCCATGTCCGAACTGGCGGGAAGTGCGATGAACCCGTTTTGTTGCAGAAACTGGGTCATCATCAACCGCATTTCGGGGTCGTCATCCACCACCAACAAGCGCGAAATGGTCACGCTTCTCCTCCCTGTCACGGTTTCAGTCCGGCTCGCCAATTGTAACGAACGGCAACAGATTCAAGTCCAACGTAACAGGCTGTAACAAATGGTGGGAAAAATTCCACTGTTGCCGGGATTTACCCCGGAAAATCATTGCCAGACGGCCATCCGCTATCCGTAGTATCGCGCATCGCCGCCGATCCGGTGGCTAAAAAAGTATCTGGGAGGATCCCTTTATGAAACGTTTTGCATTGTCCGCAGTTTCGACTCTGGCTGTGGTCGCAGGCACCTCGGTTACGGCCGAGCCGCAGGCCGAAGTTCTGCACTGGTGGACATCCGGCGGCGAGGCCAAATCGGTCGCCGTTCTGCAGGAAGAATTTGCCTCGAATGGCGGTACCTGGACTGACATGCCCGTTGCCGGCGGCGGTGGTGATGCGGCAATGACCGCGCTGCGGGCCCGTGTTCTGGCTGGTAACGCGCCGACTGCGGTTCAGTTGAAAGGCCCGGCCATTCAGGAATGGTACGAAGAAGGCGTTCTGGCTGACATCTCGAACGTGGCCGAGGCCGAAGGCTGGGCGGATGTCCTGCCCGCGTCGATCGCCGGTCACATGATGTGCGAAGGCACGTGGTGCGCCGCTCCGGTAAACGTCCACCGCATCGACTGGATCTGGGCGAACGCCGATGTGCTGGCTGCAAACGGCATCGAAATGCCCACCTCGTGGGAAGAGTTCAACGCCGCAGCCGAGAAACTGCTGGCCGCCGGTGTGATCCCTCTGGCCCATGGTGGGCAGGCGTGGCAGGACGCGACCGTGTTCGAAGCGGTTGCTTTGGGTCTGGGTGGACCCGAGTTCTACCAGAAGGCTTTTGTTGATCTGGACCCTGAAACGCTGACCTCGGACACCATGGTTCAGGTCTTTGACCAGATGCGCACCCTGCGCGGGTTCGTGGATGAAAACTTCTCGGGCCGTGACTGGAACCTGGCCACCGCCATGGTGATGAATGGCGAAGCGGCGTTCCAGATCATGGGTGACTGGGCCAAGGGCGAATTCCTGGCGGCTGGCAAGAAGCCCGGCGAGGACTTCCTGTGCGCCTCGACCCCCGGCGACGGCTACCTGTACAACGTCGACAGCTTTGCCATGTTTGACGTGGAAGGTGACGACAAGCGCGCCGGCCAGGAACTGCTGGCCAAGCTGATCGTTGCGCCGAACTTCCAGGAAGTGTTCAACCTGAACAAAGGCTCGATCCCGGCCCGTACGGATGTTGCACTGGATGCGTTCGACATCTGCGCGCAAATTTCGGCCGAAGACATGGGCTCGACCTCGGCAGGCGGTTCGCTTCTGCCTTCTTACGCGCATGGTATGGCTCTGCGCGGTGCGCAGGCTGGTGCGATCACCGACGTTGTGACCGCGCATTTCAACTCGGATATGTCCTCGGCTGACGCGGTTCAGCAACTGGCGGACGCGGTGGCAAACAGCTACTGATCCAATACGCTCTGCCCCCTATACTGAGGGGCAGAGCATCTTTCCCCGGAGGAAAAAATGTCCGAATGGCTGGAAAACCACCTGCCCAAGGTGGTGCTGGCACCGTCGTTCATCGCCGTATTGATCTTTGTCTACGGCTTTATCGGATGGACCGCATGGGTGTCGCTGACCCGATCGAAGCTTCTGCCGAAATACGAGATCAAGGGCTTCATTCAATACGAACGCCTGTTCGACTCGCCCCGTTGGGATACGGCGATCAACAACCTTTATATCTTTGGCGCGCTGTTCATCGTAATCGCGATGATGCTGGGCCTGTTGCTGGCTATTCTGCTGGATCAGAAGATCCGCGTCGAAGGGGCCATTCGCACGATCTACCTGTACCCCATGGCGCTGTCGATGATTGTGACCGGTACCGCGTGGAAGTGGATCCTCAACCCGGGCCTGGGTATCGAGGCGATGGTGCAGGGCTGGGGCTTTCCGAACTTCGAATTCGACTGGCTGGTGAACCCGGATTACGCCATCTACACCATCGTCATTGCTGCGATCTGGCAGAGCTCGGGCTTTGTCATGGCGCTGTTCCTGGCCGGTTTGCGTTCGGTGGATGGTGAGATCATCAAGGCCGCGCAGGTCGATGGTATCCCCACATGGCGCATCTATACGGCAATCATTATCCCCTCGATGGCCCCGATCTTCCTGTCTGCCTTCATCGTGCTGGCGCACCTTGCGATCAAGAGCTTTGACCTTGTCATCGCCCTGACGGGTGGCGGTCCGGGCTACGCGACCGATCTGCCCGCAACCTACATGTACGCCATGGCGTTTTCGCGTGGCGATATCGGTCAGGCGGCTTCGTCGGCAATGATCATGATGCTGGTCGTCTTTGCCATCGTGGTTCCCTATCTTTACTCAGAGCTGAGGGCGAAAAATGACTGATCTGTCGATGCCCCAAACCCAAACCCGCACCCAAAGTGCCACCGGCAAGATTGCCCTGCGTTGGCTGCTTTATGTCCTGCTGGGCCTGTTCGCGCTGTATTACTTGATGCCGCTGTTCGTGATGTTGACCACATCGTTGAAAAGCCTCGAAGAAATCCGCACAGGCAGCCTGATCTCTCTGCCGCGCGAGGTCAGCTTTGAGGCCTGGAAAACCGCGTGGTCCGGTGCCTGCACCGGTATCCAGTGCGAGGGCCTGCGGCCCTATTTCTGGAACTCGGTCCTGATCGCGGTGCCTGCCGTGGCCATCTCGACACTGCTGGGTGCGCTGAATGGCTATGTCGTGGCACAATGGCGGTTCAAGGGCGCGAACATCATCTTCTCGCTGATGCTGTTTGGCTGCTTCATCCCGTTCCAGGTTGTCCTGCTGCCGATGGCGCGCCTGTTGGGCATGATGGGCATTGCCGGGACCATTCCGGGCCTGATCTTCGTTCATGTGATCTACGGGCTGGGCTTCACCACGCTGTTCTTCCGCAACTACTATGTCACCATTCCGGCCGAACTGACCAAAGCGGCCCGAGTCGATGGGGCCGGGTTCCTGCGGATTTTCTGGTCGATCTTCCTGCCGCTGTCGCTGCCCATCATCGTGGTGACCGTAATCTGGCAGTTCACGCAGATCTGGAACGACTTCCTGTTCGGCGTGTCGTTCAGCCAGGCGGGCACGCAGCCCGTGACCGTGGCGCTCAACAACATCGTAAACTCCACCACCGGCGTCAAAGAGTACAACGTCGACATGGCCGCCGCGATCATCGCGGGGCTGCCGACGCTGCTCGTCTATGTCGTTGCCGGTAAGTATTTCATCCGCGGCCTGACCGCCGGTTCCGTGAAGGGATAACCCATGGCTCCCATCCTCGATATCAACAACCTGTATAAGAATTACGGTGCGACCGAGATTCTGAAGGACATCAACATCTCGATCGAACCGGGCGATTTCCTGGTGCTGGTCGGCCCCTCGGGCTGCGGCAAGTCCACCCTGTTGAACTGCATTGCAGGTCTGGAGCCGATCTCGGGCGGCACCCTTTCCATCGGTGGCAACGACATGACCCATGTCAGCCCCAAGGATCGCGACATCGCGATGGTGTTCCAATCATACGCTCTGTATCCGACCATGACTGTCGCCAAAAACATCACCTTTGGTATGAAGGTGCGAGGCGTCGACCAGGCCACGCAGGACGCGAAACTGAAAGATGTCGCGTCACTGCTGCAAATCGAGCAGTTGCTGAACCGTCGTCCCAGCCAGTTGTCTGGTGGCCAACGTCAGCGTGTGGCGATGGGGCGGGCGCTGGTGCGCGATCCCAAGCTGTTTCTCTTTGATGAACCCCTGTCCAACCTTGACGCCAAGCTGCGGGTCGAGATGCGGACCGAGATCAAGAAGTTGCACCAGACGCTGGATGCCTCAATCGTCTATGTGACCCATGATCAGATCGAGGCGATGACGCTGGCCACCAAGATCGTCGTTCTGAAAGGCGGCATCGTGCAGCAGATCGGCAGCCCGGCCGAGATCTACAACAATCCGGCCAACCTGTTTGTCGCTGACTTCATGGGCTCGCCCGCGATGAACCTGATCCCGGCCAAAGCATCGAACACTGGGTCAGGCACCCAGATCGCTATCTCGCGCGGAGCGGGCGAGACGCTGGTGTTGAACGATGCCCGCGACTTGTCCCTGCCAAAGGATGTGATCCTTGGCCTGCGCCCCGAGGATATCGCCGAAGCAGGCTTTCGTGCAGGAGCGGGCGTACAGGAGGCTGCGTGCATGGTCGATATGGTCGAACCTGCAGGCGCGGACACTTATGTGGTCTCGGAACTGGGCGGCAAACAGGTCACGGCGCGCCTGCATGCGGAAACCAGCGCACAGGCTGGTCAGATGCTGAACCTGGCCTTCGACATGAGCAAAGTGTCTTATTTCGCCGAAGAGACCGGCGAACGCCTCAACTGAAATGAAAAAGCGCCGCGCGAGTGTTTCGCGCGGCGCTTTTTTGATCTCTCGAATGGGATCAGCTGAGCCGGTTCATGTCTTTGATCAGCCTGTTCAGGTCGCCGCCACGCGCATCCAGCATCGCTCCGACTTCGGTCCGTTCGGTCAGCAGCATGTTCACCCCTTCGATGAACATATTGAAGAACCGGTCACGCCCGGATTTGTCCGAGACCAGAAAGGTTACATCGAACGGCGCGGATCCCTTTAGCTTGACCGAGGTTCTGACCTCGTAGCCAGCCTTGATTTTCCGCGCGTCGCGAACAGTTACTTCGCCACCAATGAATTCGCGGAACCGGCGTCCGTATTTGGTGGAAATGTAGCCCTGAAACGCCTTGGTGAACTGTTTCAGCTGCGTCGGGCTGGCCGCGCGGCCATCGGCGCCCAGCACATAACGCGCCATGATCGGCACATCGGCATATTGCACGAAGATCTTTTCAAAATCGCGCAACATGGCATTTTCGGATTTGCCCGAGGCGATCACGCGATTGATGTCGTCAACAACGCTGACAACCAAAGCCTTGGCACTGGCTTCGGTCTGGGCAAGCGCGGGCAGGGGGACTAGGGCAAGCGCAAGGCCTGCCAATCCGGTGGCAACAAAATCGCGTCTGTTCAGAGGGTTATTCGGCATAGGGGTCCTCGTAAGGGTCTAGATAGGGGTCCCTGACAGGGTCGGTTCCGGTTTCGGCATAGGGGTCAGTATAAAGACCCAGATAGGCGTCCTCATCGTCTCTGGCCAGTTCAAAGCGGCGATTTTGCAGGTAGATCGTGCGCGCCTGGGCATAGCTGTCGGCGCTTTCATACAGGATCGAGTCGACCGTGTCTGCAAACCGTCCCCGGTCGCCCATCCGGCGCACAACTTCGGCATAGACGCCGATGTTGTCCACCGGGCGGACCGGGCTGAAATTGATCGGGTTCGAGAACAGGTTGACGATCACACCGACCGAGTCCCGCGCGGTCGACGGACCATAGAAGGGCAGTTCGACATAGGCGCCTTCACCGACCCCCCAGACATGCAGGGTTTCACCGAAATCCGTGTCAACTGGCGGCAGGTTCAATTCGCTTGCCGGGTCGGACAGGCCCACACCGCCCACGGTCGTATTGATCAGAAACCGCAGCAGCGCATTGCCGGACTGTTTGATATTGCCCTGCAAAAGATAGTCCAGGGCCTGACCGGGCATGGTCAGGTTCTCGGCGAAATGGTTGAAGCTTGTGACCATCGGGTCGGGCACGATCTTCACGTAGCCTTTCGAGGCGGGACGAAACAGAAACCGGTCAACGCCAAGGTTGAATTTGTGGATGCCCCGGTTGGCGTTTTCATACGGATCAAAGATTTCTCCGCGTGCGGCTTGGTCCTGCGGCTGGGATGCGCAGGCGCTCAGGACAGCAAACACAGACAGCAGGATCAGAGATTTCAGGCTGAACTTACTCGACACGGTCTTCGTTACTCCAATACATCCGTTGCGGGTACACCGGATACTTAATCAATGTGGCCTTTTTCAGCGCTTCAAGGCCCAATTCGCCGTCACATATGTGTTTCGCAATCACTTTGAAACACATAGCGTTTAACCCGCCGAAAGGAAGTAGGTAAAGTGACTCAAGTTCAACAGTTCAGAATAAGAAAAGTTTCGCCAAGGCCGTTCAGCGATGAAAAATGACGGTTTCCAGCTTTCCCAACCGCGTGTTCGCGGTTAGCGTCCGCCCGAGTCAAACAAGGTGAGGATCATCACATGAGCATTGCAGCGAAACTGGAAAGCCTGGGCGTCGCCCTTCCGGACGCACCCGCACCGGCCGCGAACTACGTGCCCTTCGTACGTGTTGGCAACATCGTCTATGTCTCGGGTCAGATTTCCAAGGCCGACGATCTGATTACCGGCAAACTGGGTGACGACATGGATGTCGAGGCAGGCGCAGCCGCAGCCAGGGTGTGCGCCATTAACCTGCTGGCCCAAGTCAAGGCGGCTTGTGGTGGCGATATCGAGAAACTCGTGCGCGTTATCAAGCTGACCGGCTTTGTGAACTCGACCGCTGATTTCACGGCCCAGCCGCAGGTCATCAACGGCGCGTCCGATTTTCTGGTCGAGGCGCTGGGCGAAGCCGGCCGCCACTCGCGCTCGGCTGTCAGTGCGGCATCCCTGCCGCTGGGTGTTGCGGTCGAGATCGAAGGCATTTTCGAAGTCCAATGACGCCATCTCTGCCAGCAGAGTTCCTGCGAGCCCCGATTGCGCATCGGGCGTTGCACGACATTGCGGATCACCGCCCGGAAAACAGCCGGGCGGCCATTTGCGCGGCCGTCAAGGCCGGGTACGGGGTCGAGGTTGATCTGCAACTGACGGCCGATGACCGGGCCATGGTATTTCACGACTATGACATGACCCGGCTGACCGGTCAGCCTGGCCCGATACGTCAGACCACCTGCGCGCAGGCACAGGCCACGTCTCTGCTGCATGGCGATGACGGTATTCCCACGCTGGACGAAGTGCTGGAGCTGATTGGGGGCAAGGTGCCACTGCTGATCGAGCTCAAGGATCAGGACGGTGCCATGGGCACTGATATCGGGTCGTTGGAACACGACACCGTGCGGGCACTGCGCGGGTATGAAGGCCCCGTGGCGCTGATGTCCTTCAACCCCAACAGCGTTGCGGAACTGGCGCGGCTTGCCCCGCATCTGCCACGTGGTCTGGTCACGTGTTCCTACGATCCAAAGGTGGAGCTTCTGCCGCAAAAGGTTTGCGACCACTTGCGCGAAATCCCGGATTTCGACCGGGTCGGCGCTGGTTTCATAAGTCACGAGGCGGAGGACCTTTCCCGTCCCCGCGTGGCTGAACTCAAGGCGCGTGGCGTGCCGATCCTGTGCTGGACCGTTCGCTCGCCTGGGCAGGAGGCCGAGGCGCGCAAGGTTGCCGACAACGTAACCTTCGAGGGGTATCTGGCGGCACATCCGGGTTGATCCCGCCCCGGGCCGTCACAGATAAAGAACAGACGCGGGAGGGGATATGGATCAGGCGCAGATTGAGGTTCGGGTTCTTGGGTCGCTCTCGCAGATACCTGCGGTCGAGTGGGACAGTTGCGCTTGTCCCGAGACTGATGATGGTGGGCGTCCGCTGGACCCGTTCACCACGCACCGGTTCCTGCTGGCGCTCGAAGAAAGCGGCTCGGTCGGGCGCGGTACCGGTTGGCAGCCGCAATATCTGACGGCTTATCTGGACGGGATGCTGATTGCTGCCGCCCCGATGTATGCCAAATCGCACAGCCAGGGCGAGTATATCTTCGACCATAGCTGGGCCCATGCCTATGAGAATGCCGGCGGGCGCTACTATCCGAAGCTGCAAATCGCAGTACCTTTTACCCCGGCAACCGGGCGCCGTTTTCTGGTGCGGCCCGGCTATGAAGGTGTCGGCACGTCGGCGCTGGTTCAGGGCGCGGTGCAACTGGCAGCCGACAACCGGGTCTCGTCAATTCACATCACTTTTTGTACCGATGATGAGGCGCGTGCAGGTGAGCAGATGGGACTGATGCACCGAACCTCGCAGCAGTTTCACTGGCTCAATGACAACTACACCGATTTCGATGCGTTTTTGAGGGCGCTGTCGTCCCGCAAGCGCAAGAACATCCGCAAGGAACGGGCACAGGCAAACGGCTTCGGCGGAGACATTCGCACACTGACAGGCGCGGATCTGCATCCCGACCACTGGGACGCTTTCTGGCGCTTTTACCAGGATACCGGATCGCGCAAGTGGGGGGCGCCCTATCTGACGCGCCAGTTCTTTGATATTGCACAGGAAACCATGGCAGATGACATGGCGTTGGTGTTGGCTGAACGCGATGGGTATCCGGTTGCCGGGGCGCTGAACTTCATCGGGCGTGAAACGCTGTTCGGACGCTATTGGGGCTGTGTCGAGCATCACCCCTGTCTGCATTTCGAGTTGTGCTATTATAGAGCGATCGACTTCGCCATCGCTCATGGCCTCAAACGGGTCGAGGCGGGCGCGCAGGGCGAGCACAAGCTGGCCCGCGGCTATCTGCCCACGCGTACGCACAGTCTGCACTGGATCGGCGATCCGGGATTTGCGGACGCTGTGCAGAATTATCTGGACGCCGAAGCCCGCGCGGTGGGAGAAGAGATTGAGATTCTGACGGACTATGGCCCGTTCAGAAAATCGAACCCGGAGGAACAGCAATGACCGAACTATTGTCGACCGAGACACGCGGCCCGCTACTGGATCCGTTGTTCAGGAACGGCTGGACGATGGTCGATGACCGGGATGCAATCACAAAAACCTTTATCTTCGAGGATTTTGTCCACGCTTTTGGCTGGATGACGCAGGTGGCGATCTTTGCGGAAAAGTGGAACCACCACCCCGAATGGTCGAATATCTACCGCACGGTCGAAGTGGTCCTGTCCACCCATGACGTAGGCGGCCTTTCCGCGCTGGATGCCAAGCTGGCGCGCAAGATGGACAGTCTGCTCTAGCCCCGGTCGCTACCCGAGCCCACACCGCCCGCCAATGATGCGGCTACGCCCATCTGTTCGAATTCAGCCGGAGTAACCGTGCCATCGCTGACATTGATGCCGCCTGGAATCCGGGTTGTCTTGTTGCCGATCGACCGGACGCTGCGCGCCGCCGGGTTAATATCGAGACAACGTGTCTGATAACAGGTCAGACCATTGGTGTTGATCTGGATACGCGCCTGCCCGTCGGGGCCTGTCACTACCGGGGCCTGCGGGACGTTACAGGCCGCCATCACGCTCAGAACACCAAGGCCAATCCATTTGTTCATCAAAGGCTCCTGTCCCATCAGATCAGCCCCGGTTGTTCCGCGGCCGGTCCGTTTCAGTCCAGCTGGCCATTGCCGTCCTGGTCGGCGGCCAGAAAATCTTGGTTCATCTGTGCGTCATATTCGGCACGAGAAACCTGGCTATCGTTGTTGCGGTCCACTTTCCGGAACATGTCGAGACTTAGAAAGGGTTTCGCTTCGGCCTGACCCAGGGTGCCATTCTTGTCCTCATCCATTGCCTGAAAGGCATAGTCGGAAAAGGCGTTGAACTCGTCCCGCGACAGGAAGCCGTCGTTGTTTCCGTCGATGGCGTTCAGCTCGCCCTCATGCAATTCGGCGACGCTTTCCGCGGAAACGGCACCGGCCATCATCATGGCCATGATCACTATAATACCACGTTTCATCCTGCCTCTCCTCAGCACGCGTAACGTTGACCGGACACGCCACCGGCTGCCGCACCGGCTGCCGTCAGGATCGTTTGGCCCGATCCGCCGCCAAACTGATTGCCGATGGCCCCGCCAATCAGCGCACCACCCAAGGTCCCGCTGAGGCAGGCAATCTCATGCTGCCGTGCGGCTTGCTGCTGCGGTGTGGGGGCCGGTCCACAGGCCGCCAACAAGCCTGCGCCACCTAAAATCAAAGGAAAAATCTTTAGCATCATAAACAAACTCCCCGGTTATATGTGCCAAGTATTCGCACTTCGGGGCGTTGCATCAAGTTAAATGCACTTTAACCGGCCCCGGCTTGCCCCGGGGCCAGCCAATTTCAGATGACGTCCAGCAGACCTTCGCCGGCCGAAATTTCACATGCGCCCGGGCTTTCTTCGAGGTTCAGCGCCACGACCCGGCCGTCTTCGACCAGCATCGCATAGCGTTTCGACCGCGCGATCAGACCCGCGGGCGGGGCGTCGAAGTCCATTCCGATGGCTTTCGTGAACTCGGATGCTGCATCGGCCAGCATGGTCAGGCCCGCATCCGAGGCGCCCGTCGCCTCGCCCCATGCTTTCATCACGAACGGATCGTTGACCGAGATGCAGATGATCTCGTCGACGCCTTTGGCGCTGAACTGATCCTTGGTGCGCATAAAGCTGGGCACATGCGCCGAATGGCAGGTCGGCGTGAATGCGCCCGGTACGGCAAAGATCACCACCTTGCGCCCTTTGGTCTTGTCCGACACCCGAACCTCTTCCGGGCCTTCCGCACCGATCTGGGTCAGCGTGGCTTCGGGCAGCATATCACCTGTTGAAATCATTTTAGCGCTCCTGTCATTTGGATTTGCAGAGTCGGTCCCTGCCGCAATATAGGTGAGCGGATCAAGTTAACCACGGGAATTCGACAGGGTGGGAGGAACATGAGCCATATTGTCGTGATTGGTGCCGGTCAGGCCGGATCTTCGCTTGTTGCCAGACTGCGCAAGGACGGGTTTGAGGGGGACATTACCCTGATCGGGGCCGAGCCGCATCTGCCCTACCAGCGCCCGCCATTGTCCAAAGCCTACCTGTTGGGTGAGATGGAGCTGGAACGCCTGTTCCTGCGACCCGAAAGCTTCTATGCCGAGAACAATATCACCCTGCGTCTCGGCCAGCGTGTCTCCGCCATCGACCCAAACGCAAAAACCGTTACTCTGGGCGATGAGGTCATTCCTTACGACGAGCTGGCACTGACCACCGGATCGGACCCGCGCCGCCTGCCCGCATCCATAGGCGGGGATCTGGACGGCGCGCACGTGGTGCGTGATCTGGCCCATATCGACGAGATGGAGCCCCGTGTGACAGACGGCGCACGCGCGTTGATCGTGGGCGGCGGTTACATTGGCCTCGAGGCTGCGGCGGTCTGCGCCAAGCGCGGAGTCAAGGTGACGCTGGTCGAGATGGCCGACCGCATCCTGCAACGGGTCGCTGCCCGCGAGACCAGCGACTATTTCCGCGCCCTGCACAGTGAATATGGCGCCGACATCCGCGAAGGCGTCGGGCTGGACCGGCTGGTTGGCGACAACGGCAAGGTCACCGGCGCGGTACTGACCGACGGTACCGAGCTTGCGGTTGATTTCGTGGTGGTCGGCGTTGGTATCGCCCCGTCGACCCAATTGGCTGAAATGGCAGGCCTGGAACTGGACAACGGCATCAAGACCGACGCCCATGGCCGCACTTCTGACCCGTCGATCTGGGCGGCGGGCGACTGCGCGTCCTTCCCGCACAAGGGCGATCGTATCCGCCTTGAAAGCGTGCCAAACGCCATCGATCAGGCCGAGATCGTGGCCCAGAACATGCTGGGGGCTGCAAAGGACTATGTTGCAACGCCGTGGTTCTGGTCAGACCAGTACGACGTGAAACTGCAAATCGCGGGGCTGAACACCGGTTATGACCGCGTTGTGACCCGAAAGGGCGAGGGTCAGACCGTTTCGTTCTGGTATTACAGCGGGGATCGGTTGATTGCCGTTGATGCGATGAACGACCCGCGCGCCTACATGGTCGGCAAGCGCCTGATCGAAATGGGCAAGACGGCGGATCCGGCGACTGTGGCCGACCCCGACGCGGACCTGAAACCGCTGCTCAAGGCGTGAGGATCATCGCCGGAGACTTCCGGGGCCGCGCGCTGGCCCCGGTCGGCAAGGGGGACGCAGGCGCGCATTTGCGCCCCACCACGGACCGGGTCCGCGAAAGCCTGTTCAATGTTCTGGCCCACAAGATCGACTTTGACGGCCTGCGGGTGCTGGACCTGTTCGCGGGCACAGGCGCATTGGGGCTCGAGGCGCTGTCACGCGGAGCATCTCATGTGACCTTTGTCGATGACGGGCGCGTGGCGCAGGGGCTGATCCGACGCAATATCGACCTGACCCGCAGTGCCGACCGCACCAACCTGATCCGCCGCGATGCGACCCGGTTGGGTGAAAACCCCGGCGCGCCCTGTGATCTGATCTTTCTGGATCCGCCTTACGGCAAGGCGCTGGGCCAGAAGGCAATTGCCGCTGCCCTGACCGGCGGCTGGATCAGCGACCACGCGGTTCTGGTCTGGGAAGAAAACTCTGCCATGGTTGTACCTGAGGGGTTCAGCCTGCTGGATGCACGGAAATACGGCGACACCCATATCTCATTGATGCAGCGTGGCGTTTCGGATTGAAACGACCTGCGCGGATTACAGGTTTGCAGGCTGGTCGATCCTCGGCTAGCTCAACCGAAAACAGGCGGAGGACCGTATGCACGATCTGGTCATTTTCGATTGCGACGGAGTTCTGGTTGATAGTGAGGTCATCTCGAACCGGGTCTTGATGGAAAATCTGGCGCGATACGGGCTGAGCCTGTCACTGCCGGAGTGTATGTCTCTGTTCGTGGGTGGAACCATGACAGGTGTCCGGGACAAAGCGCGGGCTTTGGGCGCGGACCTGCCCGACGACTGGACCGATCAGGTTTATGCGGAAACATACGAAAAGCTGCGGGCAGGCGTGCCGTTGGTGGCAGGTGTGCAAAGCCTGCTGACGCTTTTGGATCAGAAGGGCATTTCGTTCTGTGTCGCGTCCAATGGAAGCCCGGACAAGATGCGGATCACATTGGGCCAGAATGGGCTGTGGGACCGGTTCAGCGATGTGATGTATTCCGCCCATGTGCTGGGAACCGGCAAACCCGAGCCGGATATGTTTCTGGCCGCCGCTGAACGTTTCGGTTCGATGTCCCCGGTGGTGATCGAAGACAGCGTGAATGGCGTCACTGCCGCCATTCGTGCCGGAATGCGGTGCCTGGGGTTTGCCGCCCATGACGACGGGGCATCTCTGGCGCAACTGGGGGCCGAGGTGTTTCACGACATGGCCGACGCCCCGCGGCTTTTGGGAATCTGAGCCGGGCGTGCTACCATCCCTGATATGGACCGCGCCTTACCGTCTCCGTTCTGGACGATCACATCCGATACCGACACAACGACCGGCCCGCCGCCAAAACCGCGTCGCGCGCCCGTGTTTATCCATGACGCAATCACCCCATGGGGTGACGAGACGATGCTGCTGAAACTGCTGCGCGAGCAGGCTGCCGATCAGGAAGAATAGGTCGGGTGGAACTTTCCGCCCGGCGACAGGGTAAAGATCTCGACCCCGTCCGAAGTCACCCCTACCGAATGCTCGAATTGCGCCGACAGAGACTTGTCGCGGGTCACGGCGGTCCAGTCATCGGCCAGTGTCTTGGTCTCGGGGCGGCCCAGGTTCACCATCGGCTCGATGGTAAAGAACATCCCCTCTTCCAGTTTGGCTCCGGTACCCGGACGACCGTAATGCAGCACGTTCGGCGGGGCGTGGAAGACCCGGCCCAGACCGTGGCCGCAGAAATCGCGGACAACGCTCATCCGATGGGCCTCGACATAGGTCTGAATGGCATGGCCGATATCGCCGAAAGTATTGCCGGGCTTGACCATTTCGATGCCCTTGAACAACGCGTCATGGGTTACCTGGATCAGTCGTTCCGCCTTGCGCGGCAGTTTGCCCGCAACATACATGCGCGACGTGTCGCCGAACCAGCCATCAACAATGACGGTGACGTCGACATTGAGGATATCGCCGTCTTTCAGCTTTTTGTCGCCGGGGATGCCGTGGCAGACCACGTGGTTCACGCTGATGCAGCTTGCGTGCTGATAGCCCTTGTAACCGATAGTGGCCGAAGTCGCGCCCGCATCTTCGACCATCTGCGTGATGAGACCGTCAATCGCGCCTGTGGTCTGGCCCGGAAAAACATGGTCGGCAATGTCGTCGAGAATCCGCGCCGCCAGCGCCCCTGCCGCATGCATCCCGGCAAAGTCACCCTGTTCATAAATGCGGATGCCGTCCTTGGTCAGACGGCCACGATGCTCTTTCATCGACGCTAAGCTCCAAATGTGTCGCGCAGCATTCCTTTTACGCTGCTTGTGCAGAAAGTACCAGAGGGTGCAGGGTAGCACCTGCAGTCGGAGGGTTGCCTCATCTCTGGTAGACCCTGCGGGCAGAATGAAATAGCACATGGCAATAGCCGCCGGGTTTGCGCAAATCACAGAAAGGCATGGCAATGCAAAAAGCTGATCAGCTGAGGGCCGAAATCGCCAGCATCAGCGATCTGCTCAGGAAAGGCCGGGCTGATCGGGCTTTCAAACGGGCAACCAAGGCCGCCAAGAAATGGCCGAACGTGTCGGCATTGCCAAGACTTGCCGGTCTGTGTGCGATCCAGCAGGGCAAGTTCCCTCTGGCCCAGACTTATTTCGAACGGGCATGGCGGCTGGAACCCGGAAACGCGGATTTGATCCAGAATTACGGCATGAGCCTTGTTCAGGGAGGCGACGCTGGCAAGGCGCTGGCGTTCATTGACAAAATCGGCGCGCGCGCACCCCTGACGCCACCCCAGCAGTTCATTCGCGCGATGGCGTTTCTGCGAGAGCAGAAGGAACAAAAGGCGTTGGAAGCCGTTGATCTGGTGCTGAAGCGCCAGCCCGGCAATCTCGAGGCGCAGTGCCTGAAAGCCGATATTCTGGACGAATTGCGCCGCTGGGACGATGCGGTCGGGCTCCTGACGGCGCTTGTCAAACAGCATCCCAAATTTCAGTACGGGCAATTGCGCCTGTCCAAGGCTCTGGCCGGGGTCGGTCGGCTGGACGAAGCCCTGAAACACGCACGTCTAGCGCTTGCCTTGGCGCCCGGTCATCCGGAAACACTGGAGTTCATTTGCAAGCTGTCGGGCCTGAAGCAGGACGATCTGACTGCCTTGCGGGCTCAGGTCTCAAAATTCCTCGGCGAGGGGCCGATCGCCAACCGTGAAAGTGCCTCGCTGATTCACTTCGCTGCGGCAAGCCTTGCGCGTCTGGACAAGGACCTGGCGCAGGAGATGCATCATCTGGACGAGGCGCACGAACTGCGGCGCGACGGTTTGGAAAGTCTGGAGGAGAGCCGCGAGAAGGAATGCCGCGACCGTCTTGCTGCGCCTTTGCCGAAGGAATCTTCGGACCCGCGAACCGACATTCCCCGACCGATCTTTGTTGTCGGCCTTGCCAGATCGGGCACAACTCTGGTCGAGCGTATCCTGTCGGCACATTCACAGGTACAGGGGCTGGGAGAGCTTGCCACCGTTCAGTTCTGGGTGATGAAAGAGGAAAGCCTGCATTCACAGGCGCAACCACTGGCGGATTACTATGTCGAGCGCCTGCCCGAGCTGAACCGGGACGCCGCGGCCTTTGTGGACAAGATGCCGGGCAACTACGCCTATCTCGGCGCGATTGCACAGGCCTTTCCCAATGCGCTGATCCTGAACGTCCAGCGCGATCCAAGGGACGTCGCCCTGTCGATGTGGCGCGAGAATTTCGGCGCGCAGGGGATGTATTTCACGCATGACTTCAAATGGATGGCGGCCGAGGCCAACCGTTACCGCCGCTACATGCAGCACTGGCACAAGGAACTGCCGGGCCGTATTCACGACATCCGGTACGAGTATCTGGTCAACAATCTGCAGGACGCGGCAGCCGAGCTTGCCCAAGTTTGCGACCTGTCGTTCGAAGAAAGCATGCTGACGCCGCAATCCTCATCGGACGCGGTCAAAACCGCCAGCAGCCTTCAGGTCCGCCGGCCCGTCAGCACGTCGTCGGTCGGGCGTTGGCGCGAGGTGGCGGATCACTTGGCGCCATTTGTGAAGCGTCTGGATGCGGAGCTTTGGCCGGAGGTGTACGAAGAGGCTCAAGACGCCGTGAAGTAAGAGGCCCAAATTCAAGGAGACCCATGAACTCCACCTTGTCAGGAAACGCAGGTAACCCGTCGGTATCTGTGTGGTGATCCAAATCTGGGTTGAAACGAAACGCCTGCGCCGTGCAAGGCGTCTTTAGGTGGGAATGGGTCTCGGGTTTACCCAAACACCTTCCGGCGAAATCCGCGTTCCGTAAACCAGCCGCTCGACGCCCTGCGCCTGCGCGGCCTCGAAGGCGGCCGCATAGGCGGGGTCGATATCGTCGGCCAGCGCAAACCGGTCGCAATCGGTGCGCTGCACCAGATAAAGCATAATGGCGCGGTGTCCTTGTGTGGCCATCGCCGCCAGCTCGCCCAGATGTTTGGTGCCGCGCGCGGTTACGCTGTCTGGGAACTCGGCCAGACCGGGCTGGCGGGACAGGGTGACGCTTTTGACCTCGACATAGGCGTCCGGCAGGCCAGGCCCGGTCAGAAGGAAATCGATGCGGCTGTTCTGGCCGTATTTCACCTCGGCTCGGATGGTTTCATATGCCGCCAGTTCCGGGATTTGACCGGCGTTCAGTGCTGCGCGCAGGGCTTTATTCGGAACCGATGTATCGACCCCGGTGAAATGTCCGTTTTCGTGATCGACCAGCCGCCAGCCGTATTTCAGCTTTTTCTTCGGATCGTCATTGGGCTCCAGCCAGACTTGCTCACCCGGTTCGGCCAGCCCCATCATTGAGCCGGGGTTGGCGCAATGAGCTGTAACCTCGCGCCCGTCCTCAATCGTGCAGTCGGCCAAGAAGCGTTTGTATCGGCGGATCAGGCGGGCGGGGACAAGAGGGGTTTCAAATCGCATGTCTCACGGCCTATACCTGCCCAAACGGTCGATCAAGAGGGGAGCGCACATGGCCAATCCAACCGCCGCAATGCTGGTGATCGGGGATGAAATCCTGTCCGGCCGCACCCGCGACGCCAATATGCACTATCTTGCTCAGGAGCTGACCAAGCACGGCATCGACCTGAAAGAGGTCCGCATCGTTTCAGATGAGGCACCGGCCATCGAGGCGGCGGTCAGGGCGCTGTCCGATGCGCACGATCATGTCTTCACCAGCGGTGGCATCGGCCCGACCCATGACGATATCACCGCCGATTGCATCGCCCGCGCGTTTGAAACCCCAATTGATATTCGCGCCGACGCACGTGCCCTGCTGGAGGCGCATTACGACAAGTCGGGGCTGGACCTGAACGCTGCCCGTCTGCGCATGGCGCGCATTCCGGACGGTGCCGTACTGATCGAAAACCCGGTCTCGACGGCGCCAGGCTTCACCATCGAAAACGTGCATGTGATGGCTGGGGTGCCCTCCGTCTTTCAGGCAATGGTGGCCAGCGTTCTGCCCACGCTGACCGGCGGCAGCCCGTTGTTGTCGCAGACCCTGCGCATCGACCGCGGTGAAGGGGATATCGCGCAAACCCTGGCGTCGCTGGCCGAGGAGTTTTCCGATCTGACCATCGGCTGCTACCCGTTCCAGATCAACGGGGTCTTTGGTGCCAACGTCGTTGTGCGCGGCACCGATGGTGCCCGCATCGACGCCGCAACCACCCGCCTCGCGAAAGAGCTTCAGCTTTGAGCGTCAACTGGGAGGCCGTGGTGGATGGCACATGGCCGGCCGCCGCGTACGAAACAATCGGGCCGTTCCGGCTGCGGCAAGGGCAGGGTGGCGGCTCTCGGGTGTCCGCCGCCAGTGCGACTTCTTCCGCGACCGAAGCCGATATTGATGCGGCCGAGAAAGCCATGGTGGAACTGGGGCAGAAACGCCTATTCTGTCTGCGTCCGGGGGACGACGCGCTGGATGCCCAGCTTGCCGAACGCGGCTACACGGTGCTTGATCCGGTCAACATCTACACCTGCCCGGTCGGGCATCTGACGGACGTGCCGGTGCCGCGCGTGACTGTTTTTACCATCTGGAAACCGCTTGCGATCATGTGTGAGATTTGGGCGACGGCCGGTATCGGGCCGCAGCGTCTGGCCGTTATGGATCGGGCGGATGGCCCGAAGACCGGCCTGCTTCTGCGGCGCAAGGACCAACCAGCCGGGGTTGGATTTGTGGCTGTACATGAAGGGGTTGCCATGATGCATGCTTTGGAAATTCTGCCCGCCCATCGCCGACAGGGTCTGGGACAATGGGCCATGCGCGCCGCGGCCTTTTGGGCGCTGGACAACGGCGCCCATACCTTTAGCGTGATCTGCACCAAGGCAAATACCGGCGCCAATCGTCTCTATCACTCGCTTGGGATGGAGATCGCCGGAGAGTATCACTACCGCCAGCTGGCCTGAGGAGAAAGACAGCCGTGCCCGATCAAGACATGCCCACAGCGCTGAACCTGCCCATGGTCGACCCGCTGCCGCCCGAGACACAGAAGTATTTCGACATCTGCGTCGAAAAGCTGGGCATGGTGCCAAACGTGCTGAAGGCCAATGCGTTTGATATCGACAAGCTGAACGCGTTCACCGCGATGTACAACGATCTGATGCTGGCCGACAGCGGGCTGACCAAGCTGGAACGCGAGATGATCGCGGTTGTGGTCTCGTCCATCAACAAGTGTTTCTACTGCCTTGTGGCCCATGGCGCAGCCGTCCGGCAATTGTCCGGCAACCCGCAGTTGGGCGAGATGCTGGTGATGAACTACCGCGTGGCGCCGTTGGACGACAAGCAGCGTGCGATGCTGGATTTCGCCGCCAGAATGACGACAGCCAGCGCTGAGATCGAGGAAACCGACCGCCAGCGGCTGCGTGACGTTGGTTTCTCGGATCGTGATATCTGGGACATCGCCAACGTGACCGGCTTTTTCAACATGTCGAACCGGGTGGCCAGCGCCACGGGTATGGTCCCGAACGACGAATACCACTCCCAGTTCAGATGATCCGCCGCGTTGCCCTTTGCCTGTTGATGCTGGCCGCTCCGGCAGCGGCGCAGGACCTGACGATGCCTACCGGTGCCCGTCAGATCAGCGACCGTACCAGCCCGCTGGACAGTTACGCGCTGCCGACCGGTCCGTTCGCCGATGGCGCAGTCCCGACACGCGAGGTCGAGGGGCGGGTCGAACGCTTTACCTGGAAGCTTCAGGCCGGATCCAGCACGACGTTGCAGATTCTGGCCCCGCTCAGGGATCAGCTTGTCGCGCAGGGCTTTGATATTGGGTTCGAATGTGAGGCCCGCGCCTGTGGTGGTTTCGATTTCCGCTTTGATATCGAAGTGGTTCCGACGCCCGACATGTATGTCGCCATTCAGGATTATCGTTTTCTGTCCGCCTCGCGCGATCAGGAAGTGCTGAGCCTTCTGGTCAGCCGCAACCCTCCCGACGGGTATGTGCAGATGATCCGTGTTACACCCGTGGCGGAAACCTCGCCGCCCCCGGTCGTCGTAGAAGAAACGGTCGAAACCGAAGGTGGCCTGCTGGCGGACTTGCAGCAGAATGGGCATGTCATTCTGGACGATCTGAATTTCAGCACTGGTGAAGTTGATTTGGGCGAGGGTCCGTTTGCCTCGTTGGCGCTGCTGGCGGGGTTTCTGGGCGACAATCCCGACCTGCGCCTGGCGCTTGTGGGCAACACCGATGACACCGGCGACCTGCAGGCCAATATCTCGGTCAGCACAAAACGCGCCCAGTCGGTCCGTACCCGCCTGATCGAGGCACATGGCGTCGCGCCGGACCGGATCGAGGCGGAAGGGGTTGGATATCTGGCACCGATCACCTCGAATGCAACGCCGGAAGGCCGTGATCTCAATCGCCGGGTCGAGGCGGTTTTGCTGATCAATTAGGTACCTAAAAGTCCTACCTAGGCTGGGACAAAAAAAAGACCCGCACGACAGGCGTGCGGGCCGTTCAGGTTCCACGGGGAGAATTTACCAGTCCATCGGACCCTTGTCGCTGAATGAATCAGCCAGAAAATCAATGAATGCCCTTACTTTGGGCTGCGTGAAGCGGCCGGGCGGGTAGACGGCATAGACGCCCTGTACCTCATCCGGCAGGGACGGCATCGCGTCCTGCACCGCTCCGGACTTCATCGCGTCGGCATAAAGATAGCTGGGCAGATAGGCGATACCCAACCCTGAGATGGCGGCGTTCAGCAGGGATTGGCCGTCATTGACGCTTAGCCATCCGGCGGTGCGAACCTGCCGCTTTTCGCCCGAGGGTGCAGTCAGTTTCCAGACATTGCCGGATGACTGGCTGGAATAGTGCAGAAGCTTGTGTTCGTTCAGATCGTCAATCTTCTGCGGGCGTCCGTATTTCTCGACATAGCTGGGGGCCGCAACCATCCGTTTGACGGTTTCGGTCAGTTTGCGCGCGCGCAGTGTACTGTCTTCCAGTTCTCCGATTCGCACGGCGACGTCGAACCCCTCTGAAATCAGCTCCACATACCGGTTGTTCAGCACCATGTTCACGGTGATGTCGGGATAGGCCGACAAAAAGCCGGACAACACAGGCGACAGGTGATTCACACCAAAATCCGTGGCCACGCTGATCCGCAGCAGACCCGACGGGGCGGACTGCATCGATGTCACCAGCGCATCCGCTTCGCCTGCGTCATTCAGCACGCGGCGGGCACGATCATAATATGCCAGCCCGATCTCGGTGGGCGAAACGCGGCGCGTTGTCCGGTTCAGCAGTCTAGCACCCAATCGTGCCTCAAGGCTCGATACATGCTTGGAGACAGCCGATTTGGAGATGCCCATCTTTTTGGCCGCATCTGTAAAGCCGCCCTGATCCACTACATTGGAAAAGGCTTCCATTTCGGTCAATCGGTCCATTCGCGTACCCCAGGTCTTGGTTCTTTGCCTGACCATGGCCCTGAACTTGGGCGGAAACGGGGCAGACATGGGATAATATCTGGGATTTGATTCGGATCGTTTGCACATGGGAAACGCTGAAACAGTGGTTTCCATGCGCGCTACAGGACGTGCATTGTCAGCAAATCAGGGGACAATTGCCCAATCGTGCTATGTTGAGAATGGCAAATTTGTGTCCAGGGAGGGAATCATGAAAACATTTATTGGTGTTGCCGCGCTTTGCCTGTCCGCTTCGCTTGCGCTGGCCCAGGGTGAGACGCCGTCAAACCCCGACGCCCGGGTCTATTTTGTCAATCTCGCGGATGGTGACACCGTCCCGTCGCCGGTGACGGTGGTGTTTGGCCTCAGCGGCATGGGGGTTGCCCCTGCGGGGACGGAAAAGGAAAACACCGGCCATCACCACCTGCTGATCGATCGCCCGCCATTGGGTGAGGGCGAGGATGGAGCGGACGAGCTGTCCTATGGCCTGCCCGCAGACGACAATCACCTGCATTTCGGTGGCGGCCAGACCCAGGTGACGCTGGACCTTGAGCCGGGCGAACACACGCTGCAACTGGTTTTGGGCGATGCGGGCCACGTACCGCATGCGACGCCGATTGTGTCCGAGGTGATTACGATTACGGTGGAGTAACGCCTTACACCGAACTTTGCGGTAATCACCGTTAACCACGGCGGGCAAATTTTTTGGCGCGCAGAGCCATGCAATGCTGACAACGTTGCCTGTCAGACAACTATGTTGACTGTCGTTTCTATCCCGCCCGAGACCTCGACATATGTCATCGAAACGTTGCGGGCCTCGGCCGGGGACATACGCCGATAGAGCGAATCCCGCTTATTGCCGGGGTTTCCCGCCTCGTAGAACTGCGTGGTCAGAACCTCGCGGTCTCTTTCTAAAACCTTGACATGGATATGCGGCGTCCGGCCCGGATAGCTGCCTGGCTTGATTGTCCGGAAACTATAGCGACCCTGCGCGTCCGTGATGTCGTGTCCAAAGCCCTGAAACCCCCGGTCGTATTGCACAGTCCGCCTGTCGCCGGGGTGAATGTATTTTCCATTCACGTCGCATTGCCAAATCTCGATCCGGTATCCTGCCCGGGGACGCCCGGCCTTGTCTGAGATCCGTCCTTTTAGGGTGATCACCTCACCTCCGGCTTCCCGAACCAGACCGACGACTTTGACCAGATCGTTATCCGCATCGGCGACGCGCATCGGTTCCGTAGGGTAGAACGGACCCTCTGCCGCATTCGGCGTCAGTTGCGCGGCAGCGGTGCGCCCTGCAGCCCAGATCGCCCCGATAAAAGTGACCGCGCCGGTGAGAAACCCGCGCCGATTGTCTTCGCCCGTTGCCATGGCCTTCTCCACAGTTGCACCCGGTCAGGTCTGCGCCCCGGCAGACGGGCGCAGCACCTAAGATATAGACCGAAACCTGTGTGCGGCCAATTTCCACAAAGGCCGAACGAAGGGTCGTCTCCTTAGAACGCCGCAGCCAGCCGCGTGCCCTGATTGATTGCCCGTTTGGCGTCCAGTTCGGCCGCAACATCCGCGCCGCCGATGACATGTGGCGTAATCCCGCGTTCGATCAGCGCATCTGCCAGACTGCGCTCGGACACCTGACCGGAACACAGAACGATCGTGTCCGCCGCAATCACCGTCGGGTCGGCGCGTTCTTCGCCAAAGCTGACATGCAGGCCTTCATCATCGATACGCTCATAGTTCACGCCGCCCACGAAATTGACGTCCTTCATTTTCAGTGTCGTGCGATGAATCCAGCCGGTGGTTTTGCCCAAACCTTTGCCATGCGCCTGTTTTTTGCGCTGCAGCAGCGTGACCTGACGTTTTGGCGCTTCGGGTTGCGGCCCTTCCGGCGCAAGGCCCGAGCGGTGCTTGGCCGGGTCAGTAACACCCCATTCCTTCATCCAAGCGGGCAGGTCAGTGGTCGGGCTGTGGCCCTCTTCGACCAGATACTCAGACACGTCGAACCCGATGCCGCCCGCGCCGATCACGGCCACGGACTTCCCGACCTTGGCCTTGTTGCGCAATACGTCGACATAGCTGAGGACATTGTCCCGATCCTGCCCCGGAATCTGCGGATCGCGCGGGGTGACGCCGGTGGCAATCACCACTTCGTCATATCCGGTCAGGTCCTCTGCCCTCACCTCGCGGTTCAGTTCCAGCTTCACGCCAAGATCGCTCATCATGGTGCGGTACCAATCGACGAGGCCCCAGAATTCTTCTTTCCCCGGAACCTGCTTGGCCATGTTCAGCTGGCCGCCGATTTCGGCGGCGCGGTCGAACAGCGTCACGTCGTGACCACGCTGGGCGGCGGTCATCGCGGTGGACAGTCCGGCAGGCCCTGCGCCAACGATGGCAACGGTTTTTGGCGCCTCCGCCTGGGAAATCACCAGCTCAGTTTCATTGCAGGCGCGCGGGTTGACCAGGCAGGTGGTCAGCTTGCCGCTGAATGTATGATCCAGACAGGCCTGATTGCAGGCGATACAGGGCGCGATCTTTGCGCCGTCTCCAGCGATGGCTTTGTTTACAAAATCCGCATCCGCCAGCATTGGCCGCGCCAAGGATACCATGTCGGCGCAACCGGTCGACAGAACTTCTTCGGCCACTTCGGGTGTGTTGATCCGGTTCGAGGTGATCACCGGGATCGACACCTTGCCCATCAGCTTCTTGGTCACCCACGCAAAAGCTGCGCGTGGGACGCTGGTGGCAATCGTCGGAATTCGCGCTTCGTGCCAGCCGATCCCGGTATTCAGGATCGTGGCCCCCGCCTTTTCGATCTCCTGCGCCAGTTGCACAACTTCGTCATGGGTCGAGCCGTTGGGGATCAGATCGATCATCGACAGGCGATAGATGATGATGAATTTGGTGCCCACCGCCTCGCGCGTGCGGCGCACAACCTCGATCGGCAGGCGCATCCGGTTTTCGTAGGAACCGCCCCAGCGGTCAGTGCGCTTGTTCGTGTGGGTCACAAGAAACTGGTTGAGGAAATACCCCTCGGACCCCATGATCTCGACCCCGTCATAGCCCGCTTTCTGCGCCAGAACGGCGGCGGTCACGATGTCGCTGATCTGCTTCTCGATGCCGTCTTCATCCAGCTCATGCGGGGGAAACGGCGAGATCGGGGATTTGACCGGGCTGGGGGCCACACATTTCGGGCCATAGGCATACCGTCCCGCATGCAGGATTTGCATGGCGATCTTGCCGCCCGCGTCGTGCACGCGCTGGGTCACGATGGAATGGTTCGCCACTTCTGTCTCGTTGGTCATCATCGCCGCCCCGGGCAGCACCGATCCCTCAAGGTTCGGGCCAATTCCGCCCGTCACCATCAGTGCGACGCCGCCCCGCGCCCGGTCGGCATAGAATTCGGCCACCCGGTTCCAGTCGCCGGTTTCCTCAAGTCCCGTGTGCATCGACCCCATCAACACGCGGTTTTTCAGCGTGGTAAAGCCCAGATCCAGCGGGGCCAGCATGTTTGGGTACGCAGTCATGGCGGAACTCTCCCTCGTAAACTTGGCTGATAGATTGACGTTCGCGTCAACATTGTCACGTGAAACCTAACGTCATACTCTTTGCCTTCGCCGTGCCGCTTGTTACAGACGCTGCACAGCATTTTCACGAGGCCGCACATGACACCTGAAGAAATCGCCAGACTGCCGTATCGTCCCTGCGTCGGGCTGATGCTGATGAATGGCGAGGGCAGGATATTCGTCGGTCAGCGCAACGACCGCCACGCCGAGGCCTGGCAAATGCCGCAAGGTGGCGTGGACAAGGGCGAAGACCCCCGCGATGCGGCCCTGCGCGAACTGATGGAAGAGACGGGCGTGACCGCGGACCTGGTTCAGATCGTGGCCGAGACCGACGGCTGGCTGCCCTATGATCTGCCGCATGACATCGTTCCGAAAATCTGGAAGGGCCGCTTTCGCGGGCAGGAGCAGAAATGGTTTCTGCTACGCTTTACAGGCCGTGACGATCAGATCGATATCCAGACCGAACACCCGGAATTTACCCGCTGGAAATGGCAGGAACCCGCACACCTGGTCGACGAGATCGTTCCGTTCAAGCGGGACGTTTACCAAAGGGTGTTGGAGGCCTTTGAAGAACACCTTTTCTAAGTCAGGCGTCCGTCAGCCGACTTGACTGCGTGATGACCATGCCCTGCGCCTACCGGCACAACGGCCCACCGCCGCGTCGGGCGGTGTCGAAATGAAAATGGCCTTTGTGAAACCGGTCTGAATCTGGGCCGAGAACTGTTCCGAACAGACCACAGGCACCCTTGTGCAGTTCACGCAAAACGTCGCTGTTGTCCTCATCTGTCCAACCGTCGCCCACCGTGATGATGGTGCCGTCCCAGAGCACAAAGGAAGAAATGTCCACGGCACGGCCTCTGGCGTGTTCCGACAGGCGCGCGCGTGGCCGGTTGTTCTGCGTCCGACAGGCGTAGTGGCCCGCAAGCCGCATTCCTTTCAGGCCGCCGCCCTGATCCGCGAATGCCGGTTTGGCCGTGTTTTCAATCCAGGTCTTCAGCGTGATTGCGGTTTCGCAATCCATCAACGCCAATTGACTGAGTGCGACATCCGAGATCTTTCGGACACGAACCGGGTTCGCGATCCTGCACCCCCTGTATGGCCCCGATATCTGCTTGAGCGTTTCGCCCAGAATGGTCCAGTCTTTGCACACCGCACCCCGATTGCGCATGCGTTCGCGTCCCAGGGCAATGTTGCGGAACTTGCAGGGCCTTAATTGCGGTCGCCGTGACTCGGTGACTTCGGTCCCGGGTGTTTCGGCAGACAGGTCCGATGCCTTGTCCGATTCAAGCGCGCCGATTTCAAAGGCAACCAGATCGACCGCGTTTCGCACCGGGCTTTCGGCACAATCCGGTTCGGCGTGTGCTGCGGCGGCCCATAGCACCAGAAGTGCGACCAGACCCCGCCTCAACGCGCTGAATCCACCGAAAGGTTCTTCACATTCAAATCCCGGGACGCCGCTGACTTGTGGGCACATCCGGATCGGGAACGGGTAAAGAATGGTCCCAGAAAGGAATTATCGCATTTACGTGCCAAGTTCAGTTTCGCTTTTCAAACAGTGCCAGAACGCCGGGAGCAGCGAAGGGCTTCGGCTGAATGATAAGAAGAAATGCCTTCTGTTGTTAAACAGTTTTTTCCAAGCGATCAGAACACGTCGGCGCAAGGCTACGCGGAAAAACCCGCGCCCGATCCGCCGATCCTGAAAAAGAAAACCCGCCTGCCGATCCGGCAGGCGGGTCAGGAACGCATCCATGCAGGGGTCAGAGCAATCCTTCTTCCCGCAACAGCGCGACCAGATCCGCCTCGGGCCTGGGTCCGATATGGCTGATGACTTCACGGGCGCAGATATTGCCGATCCGGGCGCAGGTCTCATAATCCCGGCCTGTGGCCATGCCGAACAGGAACCCGGCGGCGAACTGGTCGCCCGCGCCGGTCGCATCCACCGGTACAACCTTCTGAACGGGAACGTCGATGCGCTGTCCTTCGTGCAGAATAGTCACACCGTCGCCCGAGCGGGTGCATACAACCAGCCGGCAAATCTCGGCGGTTTTGGCCAACGCTTCTTCCAGATCGTCAGTTTCGAACAGCGATTTGATCTCGGCCTCGTTGCCGATCACGAAATCCAGCTCGTTCTCGATCAGCAGAAGGAAATCCACCCGGTGGCGTTCAACGCAGAAGGGATCGGAAATGGCGATACCCGCCTTGCCGCCGCCTTTGTGGCAATTGCGCGCGGCCTCAAGGAACGCGGCCTTGCCCTTTTCCTTGTCGAACAGATAACCCTCAAGAAACATGATCTGGCTGTTGCCTGCCACGTCGGCTGGAACATCCTTGGACGACAGTTCCGAGGAAATCCCCAGATAGGTGTTCATCGACCGTTCACCATCGGGCGAGACAAAGATCATTGAGCGAGAGGTCGGCAGTTCACCACCCGGGACCGGTGCGTTCACGAAATCCACACCGTCTTCGTTCATCGCGTTGGCATAGAACCGGCCAAGCGCGTCGTCATGCACCCGACCGATGAAGGCAGCGTCCAGCCCAAGCGCTCCGGCACCGGCGATGGTATTGGCCACCGAGCCACCTGGCGTCTGGACCCGGCTGCCCATCGCGGCGTACAGCACCTCGCCGCGCTCGCGTTCGATCAGTTGCATGATGCCTTTTTCGATGCCCATCAGCTCAAGAAAGCTGTCATCGGCTTGGGAAATCACGTCAACGACGGCATTTCCGATGCCGACAAGCTGGTAGGTTTTCATAGGTTTTTGTCCTCGAATTGACAGAGATCGCGGATAATGCAGGTTCCGCACAGAGGTTTGCGCGCTTTACAATGATAGCGGCCGTGCAGGATCAGCCAGTGATGCGCGTGCAGCTGGAAATCGGCCGGAATGTTGTCCTCGATGGCACGTTCGACGGCGTCCACGTCCTTGCCGGTGCAGATCCCGGTTCGGTTGCCAACGCGAAAGATATGGGTGTCCACCGCCTGCGCCGGTTGCCGCCACCACATGTTCAGCACCACATTGGCCGTCTTGCGCCCCACCCCCGGCAGCGATTGCAGCGCGGCACGGGAGTTGGGAACTTCGCCGCCATATTCCTCGACCAGAATTCGGCTCAGCTTGATGACGTTCTTGGCTTTCTGACGAAACAAACCGATGGTCTTGATGTGTTCGGTCAGACCCTCTTCGCCCAGCTCCAGCATCTTCTGCGGTGTATCTGCGATCTTGAACAGCGCGCGCGTGGCCTTGTTGACACCCGCATCGGTTGCCTGCGCCGAAAGCGCCACCGCCACGACCAGGGTGTAGACATTCACATGTTCCAACTCGCCTTTGGGTTCCGGGTCGGCTTGTTGAAAGCGTGTGAAGATCTCTCGGATCGTGTGGTAGTCGAGTTGTTTAGCCATCCAGCACGGTATGCCCTGCCGGATCGCTGCCCGCAATTAAAAAGGCGGGAAATTGGCAATACGGATGGCCGAGTGTCGGGGCTGCTATCGGAGTTTCACGCCTATAGCCCTCGAAGCTCCGCCCCATTTGACTCCAGCCGCTCCTTGACCTTCGCCCAGTTTGCTGGATTGGCCGCCAGAACAGCAGTTGGATCGATGCGAACCTGATATCCCCGGTTCAGCGCCCCCTGCGCCGTCTTGTTGACGCAATGACAACCATCAAGGCCGGTCAGGATCAGTGTTCCGATCCGATTGTCTTCCAAAAACTGTTCAAACGCACTCGAGGAAAAGGCATCACCTATGGATTTCACAAATTCCGCGTCCGCATCCAGCCCGAGGCGCGGATCGGTCTCGATCCCGGCCGACCCTTCATTGCCACGCCCCTGATTGAACCAGCCGTTCAGAAGGTTCGCCAGCCTGCCCTTGAAAACGTGCCGAATGGCGATCACGGGCATTCCGGTTTCGCGGGCCTGCCTGACGGAGTCTCTGATGTTCGAAATGGCGCCATCCAACTCCGCTGCATCCCATCCGGGCACTGAGGAGGTGAAGTCAGTCTGCATGTCGATCACCACCAGCGCCGTTGCCGGGCGAGCGACCAGATCAATTGCCGGTCCGGTTGTTGGTACTCCAATCCTGCGAATTTCATTGAGAATATAGAGAACCACGATCACACTGCCCGCGAGGATGATCCAAATAACCGACATCTCATACCTCCTCAGTCAGATCGGCGAAAAACCGTGTGAGCGCCATTTGCACCTTATGGTAAGTCGCAAGCTCTTCGGGAGAGAAGTCTGTGGAAAAACCGGCCAGTTTTGACATTTCATCTGTTCTGATCGCAGTGATGATGTCTTGGCCGGTAGGTGTCAGCCGATAGCAGTAAGAACGCGCGCGCTTGGGGTTGGCGCGACTGTCGACCAGACCGGCCTTCATCACTTCCTGCAGGATGCGCGCGACGTATTGCCGTTTTAGCTGCAACTCGGTGCACAACTGTGGGGCTGTCGCTCCGGGGAAAAGGGATAACCCCTCAAGGATCGCACGTTGTCCAACAGTTACGCCTTCGCGATTGCTGCCGCGTTCAACCGCGGCTGTAATGTTGCGCAGCAGGGGCCGGGTGGCCTGAACTGCCTGATAGAGCTGATCCAACGAATGTTCCATGCCCTCAATTTTGATGGGTGTAAAACAATTCGTCAACTCAGTTGACAAGAATATGCGCAGGTTCCGGGTCGCGGCATTGGTCTGAGCGCGGTAATGTTAGTGCAAGCGAAGAGGTGCAACATGAACGTCCAGAACCCAGAAACCGGCTATCACTACAACGTCATGCGCCGGGCCATCGATCTGATCGACCAGGGCGGCGAAGCGCTCAGCCTCGAAGAGCTTGCTCGTCAGATGGACATGAGCCCCGCGCATTTTCAGCGATTGTTTTCGCGCTGGACCGGTGTGTCGCCGAAACGTTACCAGCAATATCTGACGCTGGGCCACGCCAAGGCCCTGCTGAGGGAACGGTTCACCACGCTGGAAACCGCGCACAATGTCGGCCTGTCCGGCAGCGGCCGTCTGCACGATCTGTTCCTGAAATGGGAGTCCATGAGCCCCGGCGAATATGCCCGCAAAGGTGAAGGGCTGACGATCTTCTGGGGCTGGTTCGAAAGCCCCTTTGGCCCGGCTCTGGTCATGGGAACGGAAAAGGGCATCTGCGGTATCGCGTTTGCGTCCGAGACGGGCGGGGAAGCAGCGATGGAGGACATGGTCGCGCGCTGGCCGAATGCGGAGTTTGTGGAAAATTCCGAACGGCTGCAATCATGGGTGCAGGGCGCTTTCGGGCCCAGCCGCGCCGAGACGCCGCTGCACCTGCTTGGCTCACCTCTGCAGATCAAGGTGTGGGAAGCGCTGATGCACATCCCGTCGGGTCAGGTCACGACCTATTCCGAGATTGCGCAGCGGGTCGGTTCGCCACAAGCCGTGCGCGCCGTGGGAACAGCCGTGGGCCGCAACCCGGTCAGCTGGCTGATCCCCTGCCACCGCGCGCTGCGCAAATCCGGCGGGTTGGGCGGCTATCATTGGGGGTTGCCGGTGAAACGCGCGATGCTGGCATACGAAGCCGCGCAGGCGGATGCCTGACGCCCAGTAAGCGAGGCACCCTCAGGTGCCGCGCATCTGACTTGTTGTGGCGCGTTACTCTGCCGCCCAGCCGCCGACGGCTTTGACTTCCAGAAAGTCCTCAAGCCCCCAGACGCCGCCTTCGCGCCCATTGCCGGATTGCTTCATGCCGCCAAAGGGCGAGCCGGCACTGCGGGACTGGCCATTCATCTCAACCATGCCGGACCTCAGGGCGCGGGCCATCCGGTTGGCACGTGCACCGTCCTGTGTCTGGACATAATTCGTCAGGCCGTAGGGCGTGTCATTGGCGATCCCGATGGCCTCTTCCTCGGTGTCGAAGGGGATCATGGTCAGGACCGGGCCAAAGATCTCCTCGCGGGCGATGGTCATCTGGTTGTTGGCATCGGCAAACACGGTGGGTCGCACATAGTAGCCCTTGTTCAAACCTTCAGGCCGACCGGTGCCGCCCGCGACCAGGCGTGCGCCTTCGTCAATGCCTTTCTGGATCAGGTCCTGAATCTTGGTCCACTGCACCTCATTCACGACCGGGCCAATGTGGCGACCTTCTTCGGCAGAGCTGCCGACAGTGACCTTACCGGCCACTTCGGCCGCCGTTTCGACCGCCTGATCATAAATCGGACGTTGCACCAGCATTCGGCTGGGCGCGTTGCAGCTTTGGCCCGTGTTGTTCATCATGTGCAGAACGCCGCGCTTGACCGCCTTTTCGTCCGCGTCGGCGAAGACGACATTGGCGCCCTTGCCGCCCAGTTCCAGATGAACTTTCTTCAAGGTATCAGCCGCGCTTTTCGAAATTGCGGTCCCAGCACGGGTCGAGCCGGTGAAGCTGACCATATCCACATCCGGATGCGCAGACAGTTGCGAGCCGACCCCGGCGCCATCACCGTTGACGAGGTTGAACACACCGGGCGGAAAGCCTGCCTCGTCCATCATCTCGGCAAAGATCATCGCGTTCAGCGGGCTTTGTTCCGAGGGTTTCAGCACCATGGTGCAGCCTGCGATCGCCGCCGCACCGACCTTGAGCGTGATCTGGTTCATCGGCCAGTTCCACGGGGTGATCAGGGCCGCCACGCCGACGGCCTCGTAGATGATTCGGTCATTTGGGGCGTGGTCGCCCAGCGGACGCTCGAACTCAAAGGCTTTGGCGGCCCGGATGAAGTTCTTCAGGTGCCAGATACCTGCACCCGATTGCTGGGTGCGCGCCATGTCGATGGGCGCACCCATCTCAAGCGACATTGCCTGCGCCAGATCTTCGCTGCGGGTCTGGTAGATATCTGCAAGTTTTTCCACCATTGCGATCCGCTGCGCCACCGGTGTCGCCATCCAACCCGGCAGAGCGGCCTTGGCAGCAGCAACTGCAGCGTCGGTATCCGCCTGGGAGCCCAGTGAAATCACCGCGCATGGTTCCTCGGTCGAGGGGTTGATGACGTTGAAATCCTGGGGCGCTGACGGCGCGACCCACTGTCCGTTGATGTAGAAATTGCGTTTCTCGATCATGGCCTGTCCTCCTGATCCTGTTGCCCCGGCTTCGGGCTCGGCGTCACTCTGTCATTGCCGCCAAATACGGGCAAGAGATAATTTGATCAAATTATTTCTGCGAATTGCTGACTGCTTTGCCCTGCATATGGTTTAACAATTGCGGAAAGTGTTTAGGTTTACGGCAACCGACTCGGTTTTTTCACAGGAAAGGAGATGCCCCATGGGTTTGCGCATCAACGATACCGTCCCGAATTTCACTGCAGAAACGGATCAGGGCACTGTTCAGTTCCACGATTGGATCGGCGACAGCTGGGCCATCCTGTTTTCGCACCCCAAGGATTTTACCCCGGTCTGCACCACCGAATTCTCGGCTGTGGCGCAGCTGAACGATGAATGGGCTGCGCGTAACACCAAAGTGATCGGCGTGTCCGTCGACGGTGTGGAAGATCACAAGAAATGGAAAAAGGACATCGAGGCCTATGGCAATGCCAACCCCGGTTTCCCGATTATCGCCGACGACGGTCTGGCGGTATCCAAGGCCTTTGACATGCTGCCTGCCGAAGCCTACCTGCCCGATGGCCGCACACCTGCCGACAGCGCCACGGTGCGGTCGGTCTTTATCATCGGGCCGGACAAGCAGCTGAAGCTGTCCATGACCTATCCGATGACTGTCGGCCGCAACTTTGCCGAGATCCTGCGCGCGCTGGACGGGTTGCAGATGAGCGCGAAGGGCGTAGCGACCCCGGCAAACTGGGTTCCGGGTGAGGATGTGATTATCCCGCCCACCGTGTCGAATGAAGACGCCAAAGCGAAGTTTGGCGAGTTCGAGACGATCTTCCCATATCTGCGCAAGACCAAGGCGCCGTCGTAACGGCTGCTTGGGTCCAGGGGGGGCTGCCCCCCCCATCGCGCCCCTCGGGGCGCGATTTCTCCCGAAGGTAATTTCTATCTGATTACGGCAGTGGTCTTTGTGGGTGCAGGTGTAGCTTCGCCCGGTAAGCAGCGCGCTTGAATTCGCGGGTCAGCTTGTCGCTGAGCGGTGGTTTTGTCTGAATGGTGGAGCCGCCGATTTCCCGCGCCACTTCACGGTTGCCGCTGCCCAGCAGGGCGTGGATCGGCTGGCCGGTCAGCCAGTGCATCTGCTGAAACGTGTCCACGGGGCGGTCGATTTCGTTGGTTGCGGCCAGCAACCGTTCTGCGGCGCGCCGGCCAACCATCTGGCACACGCATTGCAGTCCGATGACCTTCGGCAGGATCAGTTTCAAACCGTTCTGTTCGGCCAGGGTCTGCACCGGCACTTCGCGCTGTTTCACCGGGATGCGGATGTATTGGTCGGGTGTCGCAAGAGGGTCCAGCATGTCCAGTGCTTGGGCCATGCGGGGGGGATCTATGCGCAGATCATCCTCGGTGATGATGGCCAGATCGATCTGTTCATCGACCATCTTTTTCCAGATCCGCCTGTGGCTTTCGAAGACGCCGATTTCAGCGGGGCGCAGGGGAAACGGATAGTGGGGTCGGTGCAAGTTGCCGGGATGCAGTCTGACATGCGCGATCTGGTCCGGGTCGCGACCATTCACGGCCTCGAACAATTCGGCATTGGGAAGGTCTTGGCACAGTTGATCGGCATTGGCGCGGCGCGCTGTGCTTGAGGACATATGAATGACAAAGGATCGCATGCCCCCGTGCATAGATCACGAGGGCACGCGGGGAAAGCGAAACCGGAGGGAAACACTTTCCCGTACCGCGTCAGAACTTGTAGCGCAGGCCGAGATTTATGCTGAACGTATCCAGATCGTCCTCGACCGACCCGGTCAGCGCGCCGTTTGGCGCCAAACGATCGGACGAAACATCAAAGGCGCGCGAATAGCGGGCATCGACGATGAAGGCGGTGTTGTCATTGATGTCATACGCCGCCCCGGCAATCAGTTGTGCGGCAAAATCGGTGCCGCTGTCGTTCAGCTCAACCCCCGGACCATAGGCGAAGTCCAGATCTGAATAGGTCGCACCCAGACCAAAGCCGAAATAGGGTGTCAGCGGTCCGCTTTGTTTGATGTCGAACAGGATGTTTGCAAACAGCGAGGTCTGAGTGACATCGCCCGAGATATTGCCCTCGGTCGCCGGTCCGTTGCCAGAGAAGTTCACCCCGTCCACATCATTTTCGCGATAGGACAATTCCAGCTCGATCCGGGTTCCGATCCTGTCGTTGGACCATTGCGGAACTTCCGTTCCGATTGCCAAGCCAAGCCCATAGCCCGCGTCGAAATCGGTATCAACTGACTGGGTCGCGCCACCGATCGAGCCCGAAAAATCGCTGTCCTGCAACTGGCTGTAGCCGGCGAAGCCCTGAATATAAGCGCCCTCGGTCAGGCTTTGCGCGCCGGCGGCGGAAACGCCCAGGCCTAATGCGGCAGAGGCGAGGATGAAACGGGTGATCATGGTCATGTCCTTTGTTCCGTAAGATGCACGCGGCACATGTGGGGCGGATCGGAACAAACGAAAGCCGGTCCCCGATCAACTCGGGTCACGGTGGATTTGAACGGCGTGAGTGAATAATTTCGTCGGTGGCATCGGCCCTATTGGAAATGGTGCAAGCTGCTATAATGTATGAGGAAAACAACCGCAGGCGCATGAGATTGCGGCTCACGCGCCCGCATCGTCTTAGTGCATGAAATGCAGGGTCGAAAAGCTTTGCCGCCAGTCTGAAACCTGTTCTGCGATATCCTTTTTCGCCAAACCGTCTGCAATCTGCGTGGCCAGCTGTTCGGCGTCGGCCGCAGTCATGCCCCACCGGACCAGTTCCGGTGTTCCGATGCGCAGGCCGTTCAGATCGCCGGCGACAGCGTTAACGGGCAACCCGATGCCACAGGCCAGGAAACCCGCATGCCGCAGTGTTTTTGAGGCCGCTTGCCCGCCGCCAAAGGGCTCCGCCAGCACGGCGAACTGATGCGAGGCGGTAAAGCCCCCGGCACCCGCAAAAACCGGAACCCCTTTGGCATTCAACGCTTCGGCCAGCGCTTTGGCCATCGCAATCATCGCCGCCGCGTATTCGGCACCAAAATCGCGCCAGTCCAGCATCGTCACAGCCAGGGCCGCCGATTTGGCCGCGTCGAAATTTGCCGTCATGCCGGGAAAGGCGATGCGATCCAGCGCCTGCGCAATCTCGGCGTCATTGCTGACGATCAGTCCCCCTGCAGGTCCGCCCAGGCTTTTGTAGGTGCTCATGGTCATGAAATGCGCGCCTTCGGCCAGCGGGTTGCGCCAAGCCTTTCCGGCAATGATCCCGCACTGATGCGCGGCATCGAACATGACCCTGGCGTCGATTTCATCAGCAATGGCACGGATTTCGGCGACCGGATGTTCAAACAGGTTCAGGCTGCCGCCAATCGTGATCAGGCGAGGCCGTTCCGTCAGCGCGATCTGCCGCAGCTGGTCCAGATCGACGGTGTAGCCATCGGGATTTACCGGCGCTTCGATGGTTCGCAGGCCGAACAGCCCGGCACAGCCGGCCAGGTGATGGGTGACATGCCCGCCGATTGACGCGGGTGGTGCGATGATCGTGTCGCCCGGTTTGCAGGTGGCCATAAAGCCGTAAAGATTCGCAATCGCCCCAGAAGGCACACGGATTTCGGCATATTTCGCATCGAAAATCTCAGCACACAGCTCGGCCGCGATCACCTCGATCTCTTCAATGGCTTCCAGGCCCATCTCGTACTTGTCGCCGGGATAGCCCAGCGAAGGGCGCGAGCCGATGCCCGAGGCCAGCAATACCTCGGCCTTCGGGTTCATCACGTTTGTGGCAGGGTTGAGGTTGAAGCACTCTTTCTCGTGGATGTCCCGGTTTCGTGCCACAAGCTGGTCAATCCGCCCCAGCAGATCTGCCGAGGACGCCTGTGCCGTCCTGGCCGCGATGTCCTGCACCAGTGTCTCGCATACCGCAGGAACCCAGGCCCGTTGTTCGATTGTCATATCTGTGTCCTCCATTTGCGGCCAAGATTGATCACTTCGAATGACAGCGCAAATCAGATTTGCTATTTCTTGGCGTAGAAAAGCTAAGGCTAGGAATTTGCCCGTTTCACCACGCCGCCCCAAGGGGCCACCCATGAACGCCCTGCGCGCCTTCGAGGCCGCGGCGCGTCACGGCAGTTTTGTCGCCGCTGCGGATGAACTGAACGTCACGCCCGGTGCGATTTCCCAGCATATCAAGGCGTTGGAGGGCTGGGCAGGGGTGACATTGTTCCGCCGGAATGCGCAGGGCGTACAGTTGACCCCGGCTGCCCGCAGTCTGAGCCGCGAATTTACCGAGGCCTTTGACGCGCTTGCATCCGCGACGCAAAGCCTGAGGAACCAGCAACCCAATGCGGATATCCATATCGCCGCTCTGCCGTCGGTCGCGCAGCTTTGGCTGCCCGCCCGGCTTGGGCGGATTCGGAAAAGCTATCCTGATATCAATTTCTCGGTCACCGCGCTGGAATCACCGCCCAACCTGACGCGCGAGTTTTTCGACCTGTCCGTATTCTTCGCCATCCCCGATGGCAGCGCCGAGCAGGTGGTCCTGGCCAGGGATATCATCTTTCCCGTCTGCACTCCGGCATTGGCCGAAGACGTCGCAAAGGGTCGCGATCTGGGCACCCTTCCATTGCTGCACGATCAGACATGGCAGGACGATTGGGCGATTTGGTCGGATAAATCCGGGCGGGCGCTGGCTGATCCGCAAAAAGGACCGCGCTATTCCCTGTACAGTCTGGCTGTCGAGGAAGCCAAATCCGGGGCGGGGGTCTTGATGGGCCATGCCTGCCTGATCGAGCAGGCGCTGCACACTGGATTGCTCTGCCCGTTATTTCCCGAAAGATGTGAGAGCGGCCTCTCACTGGTCCTGAACCGCCCGCACAGGACCCGGCGCAGGTCAGAGGTCGATGAAATCGCCGACCTGCTGAGCCAGAGCGTTCAGTCGCCGGATACCTGTCCTGAAAACCAAAGCCCATAAAAAAGACCCCGGCCGAAGCCGGGGTCTTCTGTATCTCTGAAAAAGGGGCAGATTACTCTGCGCTTTCCTCTTTCTTTTCTTTCTTCTCGGGGACGATCTCTTCACCGGTTTCCTGATCGACGACTTTCATCGACAGGCGAACCTTGCCACGATCGTCAAAGCCCAGCAGCTTGACCTTCACTTCCTGACCTTCCTTCAAAACATCCGACGGATGGTTCAGGCGGCGATTTTCGATCTGGGACACGTGCACCAGACCGTCGCGCTTGCCAAAGAAGTTCACGAAGGCACCGAAGTCGACGATCTTGACCACTTTACCGGTATAGACCTGACCTTCTTCCGGCTCGGCCACGATCGAATAGATCATGTCATAGGCCTTCTTAATCGATTCACCATCCGGCGAGGCGATCTTGATGACGCCGTCGTCGTTGATGTCGACCTTGGCACCCGAAACCTCGACGATCTCTCGGATGACCTTGCCGCCCGAGCCGATCACTTCACGGATCTTGTCGGTCGGGATGTTCATGGTCTCGATGCGCGGAGCGTGGACCGAGAATTCGTTGGTCTCGGACAGGGCTTTGCCCATCTCGCCCAGAATGTGCATCCGGCCTTCTTTGGCCTGTGCCAGAGCAGTTTCCATGATCTGCGGCGTGATGCCTGCGACCTTGATGTCCATCTGCAGCGAGGTGATGCCGTTTGCGGTACCCGCAACCTTGAAGTCCATGTCGCCCAGGTGATCTTCGTCACCCAGAATGTCGGTCAGAACAGCGTACTCACCGTCATCTTCCAGGATCAGGCCCATGGCCACACCGGCAACCGGTGCTTTCAGCGGAACGCCTGCATCCATCATCGACAGCGAACCGCCGCAGACAGACGCCATCGAGGACGAGCCGTTGGATTCAGTGATCTCCGACACCACGCGGATGGTGTAGGGGAAGTCGGTCGGCGCAGGCAGAACCGCCTGCAGCGCACGCCATGCCAGCTTGCCGTGGCCGATCTCACGACGGCCGGGCGAACCAACGCGGCCAACTTCACCAACCGAATACGGAGGGAAGTTGTAGTGCAGCAGGAAGTTCGATTTGAAGTTGCCGTGCAGCGCGTCGATGAACTGCTCATCGTCACCAGTGCCCAGCGTGGTCACGGCCAGCGCCTGCGTTTCACCACGGGTGAACAGGGCGGAGCCATGCGTACGCGGCAGCAGCGAGGTTTCGGCTTCGATGGCGCGGACATCGGTGGTCGAACGGCCGTCGATGCGCTTGCCGCCTTTGACGACGTCGCCGCGCAGGATGCCAGCTTCCAGCTTTTTCATCGCGGAACCCAGGTTCGCGTCTTCCAGCTGTTCCTCGGTCAACGCTTCCTTGATCGCTTCACGGGCAGCGGCAACAGCGGCGGTGCGCTCCTGCTTGTCTGTGATCGCGAAGGCGGCGCGCATCTGCTCTTCACCGGCTGCGGCAACAGCGGCGTAGAGGTCCGAATAATCGGGCGCTTGGAAATCGAACGGCTCTTTAGCGGTTTCTTCGGCCAGATCGATGATCAGGTCCAGAACCGGCTGAATCTGCTCGTGCGCAAAGTTCACGGCGCCCAGCATTTCGGCCTCGGACAGCTCGTACGCTTCGGACTCCACCATCATCACGGCGTTCTTGGTGCCGGCGACAACCAGATCCAGACGCTGTTCGGGGTTCAGGCGCAGGTCCTGCATGTCGTCCACAGTCGGGTTCAGGACGTATTCGCCATCCACGAAACCAACACGGGCACCAGCGATCGGGCCCATGAACGGCGCGCCCGAGATGGTCAGGGCAGCCGAGGCGGCGATCATCGCAACGATGTCGGGGTCGTTGACCAGATCGTGGCTCAGCACGGTGCACATCACCAGAACTTCGTTCTTGAAGCCGTCAACGAACAGCGGGCGGATCGGACGGTCGATCAGACGAGCGGTCAGCGTCTCTTTCTCGGTCGGGCGCGCCTCGCGCTTGAAGAAACCACCCGGAACCTTACCGGCGGCATAGTATTTCTCTTGGTAGTGCACGGTCAGCGGGAAAAAATCCTGACCGGGCTTTTGTTGCTTGGCAAAGGTCACGTTGGCCATGACGCTGGTTTCACCCAGCGTGGCAATCACGGTGCCGTCGGCCTGACGGGCAACCTTGCCGGTTTCCAGTGTAAGCGTCTCCTCGCCCCACTGAATTGATTTCTTTGTTACATCAAACATATGCGTATCCTAGAAGGGAGCGCTCCCGGCCCTCCGGGTCTCCCGTTTGCATGGCGGCCCCATTGCCGCCGACCCCACTTTATCTTCCATTCGAGTGCCGGGGTCAGGGCACAACGTCTCAGATACCCGCGCGCATACATGAGTTTTGGCCCGAAGGGAAGGGAAACCGGATGCCGATAGCGAAAGGGTGCCGAAAGCGTTTAGAAAGACCGTTCGCGCGATTTGCGCAGCGCGCGGATGTCTTGCGCGGGCTCTGCCGTCGGCGCGGTTGTGGCACTTGCTGCCCACTGCGATAAGCGCGAACGAGACCTGCGTGCTTTCGGCAGCATTTTGCAGCGCGCTCCAAGAGAAAGGCTCACCCGCCTGCCAGATGGCAAACAAGGTAGCGGACAGGTTCACGATGAAGGTCAGGCACCACAGTGCCGCCGCAAAGAACAATCCGTACATTACCGACTACAGAACCAAAGCCCTGTAATCCGTGCGCCGCGTTTCCCCCTTCAATGCCAGAGCAGCGCGTATCCCGAACAGGCTGATGAAGGCGCTTGTAATCGGCTCGCTGACGTGACCGGCCAACCCAAGGGTGAAAACATCCAGAACCATCCACACAACTATTGAGGCGAGGCTGATCGCAAGGATGGGGAAAATCATGCGGGGTGTGACGCGGAGCGACAGCACGAATGAGTTCAGAATTAGAAGCATTAAACAGGCTTTTGACATAACCTTAAGTTGTGCAGGTGGATACACCTCAACCCCCTGGCAATGTCAAATGCGTGGGTCGACCGCTCTAAAAAAAGAGGTTCGATGGCCACAACAAAAAACGCCCGCCAAAATGGCGGGCGTTTGAAACAAATGCAAAAAGCGGTTAGCGGCGGATGCCCAGCTTTTTAATCAGGTCCTGGTAACGCGCTTCTTCCTTGCCTTTCAGGTAGTCCAGCAGCTTACGGCGCTGAGCAACCATCTTCAGCAGACCACGACGACCGTGGTTGTCTTTCTTGTGGGTCTTGAAGTGCTCGGTCAGGGTGTTGATGCGCGAGGTCAGGATGGCAACCTGAACTTCAGGCGAACCGGTGTCGCCCTCTTTGGTTGCGAATTCTTTCATGACGCGTGTTTTTTCAGCGGCAGTGATCGACATCGGGGTCTCCTTTGAAAGGTTAGAGTGAATGGCGCAGGCCGGGATGTCGTCCAGCGCAGGCCCATGGAGAAAACCGCACCGATTCCGATGCGGATGCGCGCGTATAGGCGCATTTGCGGCAAATGGCAAAGGGAATCTCCTGGCTCAGTCCGGAAGGCCCAGCTGTTCCAGTTCTGCTTCGGTCATGAATTGGATATCATCTGCCGTGATACCTTGGGCACCGAGCAGATGCGCCACATCCTGCCCGTTGACCATCACCCGGATCAGATTTTCGTCTTCGGCGTCGGTTTCCAGACGAATATCGGGTTCTTCAGCGTCATTCCAGGAAATCAGCAACTTGTCCTGCCCTGGCTGAAAATCCATCACTGTGACCTGATCGTCGTCGTCCTCGGGGCTCAGAACAAATGTATCCGCGTCCTGTCCGCCAGTGACGATATCGCCGCTTTCCGCCAGAATCGTGTCTTCCCCTGCGCCACCGTTCAGGAAGTCTGCTGATTGTTCCGCGTCGCCATCGTCGCCTGAAATAAGATCATCGCCATCGCCGCCGAAAACGACGTCTTCACCGGCCCCGCCGCTTAGCGTGTCATTGCCATAGCCGCCCTGCAGCACATCATCGCCTTCCCCGCCGGTCAGAATGTCATCACCTTGCCCACCAATAAGCGTGTCGTCACCCTGCCCACCGTGCATCTCGTCCGAACCGCCATGTCCGTAAAGCTCGTCATCCCCGCAATCGCCGTTCAGAAGATCATCCCCATCCATGCCATGAATCAGGTCATCGCCTTCTGCACCGGACACGATGTCATCGCCGGTGCCCCCGAACAACATGTCGTCCTCATGGCTGCCTTCGATGATCAAATTGCTGTCCTGAACGTCAGCCGGATCGTCGCCGGCCGCATCTGGTTGCGTCTCGGTGTCATCGCCCGTTTCGGGGACTTCAGTGCCCTCGAACTCGGGTTCTTCAGTTCCGGTGGGCAGGTCTTCAACCTCGGGAGGGGCCGGGTCATCGACATTGTCGTCGATTTCCAGAAATGCCCCCTGTCCGGCGTCATCCGGCTGATCCGGTGCGACGTCGTCATCTGATTCTTCATCTTCGGACGAAAAGATATCGCTGACCGCGTAGGCGGCACCGCCTACGGCCGCCAGTCCAAGCAAACCGATCAGAAACATGAAAATCCTCCGAAAGCCTGGTGAAATATCCCATGGATTCAGAAGTTTGGTCAAAGCAAGCCTGAAGGTGTGGTTAACCTTTTGTCACCACGCTTGGGGCTGCTGAGAGTAGGCGATGTAGAGGGGATGCTTGGGATGCCCGTCTTTTGTCAGCCCAAGATGAAACAGGGGCTGGCCGGTTCCGCGCAGCAGGTTTTCAACAGCAGGGCCACGCTCAAGATGTGCGCCGTGGGTGCCCCAGGCGGCGATGACCTGGTCGGCCCATTGGACACCGTCCAGAATGGCCGCGTCATTCTCGGGTCCGACCGGATCGGGGGCGGCTCGCATCTTGCGCGGGTCGGTGTCGCGCCAGGCAAAGATGTTGGTCACCTGAAATGCGCCGAACCCCAATGCCCGCGCCCGACGTTCGCACCGTTCCACCGTTGGGTCGTTCTGTACCTCGGTCGCGGTCGATGGGTTCAGCATGACGAACAGCGCCTTGCGCCCCGTCGGATCCCAGATGCGTGTCAGGCTATAGCGATAGTTCTCGCAATCGGAATACACGGCGGTCGAGGGCGCGTCGCCTTTGGTGTGGGAACGGGTGATCATGAGGGTTAGTGACCAATTGCGCCGGCTTTCGCAAGCGCAAGCTCAGCGGTCGGTGTATTTGTCCAAACCTTTGTCGACCCAGTTCAAGGCATATCCCGCTGGCCCGCGTATGCCCTGTTTCGGATTCGTGGGACAATCAAGCTGCACATGCGGATTGTCACGAAGAAGCGTGAGCGCGTCCCTGGCCGCAGCCAACTGGTCCTTGGTGACTTTGGGTACGTCGCTGTGCTTGACGGCTGCCAGTGTCATCCGATGCAGCGCCGAAGCCAGTGTCCAGACCGTATGATACCGCAGGCCTTCCAGTTTTGGGTGCGCCGCGATGCGGGCGATGACGGCAACCAAAACGTCATAGAAGGTCAGGTCCCTGTTTGTCCGCAAAATCTCGGCGGCCACGTAAACATCTGCAGGGTCCGCGCCGGGTTTCAACCCGTCATGGATCGGCGCCGTATCGGGCAGGTTCCCCGCCAGAACTTTCAGCGACTGCCGGGTTTCTTCCAGTTCGGACACCGGCGCGTGAATGTCGAAGGCCGAATACAACGTGTTCAGACGCGCGTTTTCCTCTTCCAACTCGGCGACATGCGCCTCTGTTTCGTCGAGCTTTTGCTTGACTTCACGAAGCTGAACTTCGAACTCGCCAAGCTTTGCGGACGAAATGTAGCGAGGGATCGCCTTAAGGCGCTCGGGCTTGCGGATGATCCATATGACCAGCCCCAGGGCGATCAGCGACCAGATCGAGATGTTTTCAAGAAACAGCTTCAGGTATTGGAAGACCGCATCGTTTTCCAACGTGAACCCCCATCGTTGCAATCGGTAATCCGACCGTAGCGGCAAAACCCAGTTGGGGGAACATCGCTCAGCTGTCGACGAACACCCGGCTGGGGTGCAATTCGCCCGATTTGTAGATACCCACGGCCACAGCCTTGCCATTCAGTGAGGCCCAGGCCTCATCGCCGTATTCAACGTCCGATGCCAGAACCATGCCCGGATTGCCATTGCGCAGGCGGGTAGCACCTTCGGGGGTGCATTTCAGCTCGGGCAGGTCGGACAGGCCGGTCTCCAGCGGGTGCAGGTAATCGTCCAGTGCCTCGGTCTTGGCCATTTCATCGATCTGTTCGATGCTCAGCCCGTCTTCGGCCTCGAACGGGCCGGACCAGATGCGGCGCAGCTCTCTGACGTGGCCGTGACAGCCCAGTGCCTCGCCCAGATCGCGTGCGATCGAACGGACATAGCCGCCCTTGCCGCATGTCATTTCCAGCACGACGTGATCTTCATCGGGGCGGTCGACCAGTACCAGTTCCTCGACCCATAACGGGCGGGCGGACAGGTTCACATCCTCGCCGTCGCGGGCCAGCTTGTAGGCGCGCTGGCCGTCGATCTTCACGGCTGAGAACTTGGGCGGCACCTGCATGATGTCACCCAGAAACGGGGCCAGTGCCTGTTTGATGTCGTCATCCGAGGGGCGCGCGGGGCTTTCAGCGATCACCTCGCCTTCGGCATCGTCGGTGTTGGTGGCCTGACCCAGACGCACGGTGAAAGTATAGGCTTTCAAAGCATCGGTGATGTAGGGAACGGTCTTGGTCGCCTCGCCCAGAGCTACGGCCAGAACACCGGTCGCTTCAGGGTCAAGTGTACCCGCATGGCCCGCCTTTTTTGCATCCATCGCCCAACGCACCTTGTTGACCACTGCGGTCGAGGTCATGCCCGCGGGCTTGTCCACCACCAGCCAACCGGAAATATCGCGGCCCTTGCGTTTGCGTCCCATACTGCACCTAGAAGATTGCTGAGGCGCGCGGGTTAGCGGATCGCCTCACTGCTGTCAATTTGCAGGCGCATCCTCGACCACTCCGACTATTGGCCCCAGCGAAAACCCGACATCGGACCGTTTGTTCGCCCGGTCATACATCCGAGAGATATTGCCGTCGAAGAACAGCGCGTTGGGCGTACCCAGCAGATCCCGGAACAGGCCGCCGAACTCGTGGAAAGTGACGTAATCATCCGAAATTGCGAACACCGCCCGTGTGCCGTCGGCACTGGTGCCCACCCCGTTGCGCACATAGAGCGAGGTCGAATCGGGCAGGAAGCGCGGATGCAGCTCTCCGTTGATGACCAGCATCGGGCCGGATTGTGTGGCAAAACGGCAGTCGGGAACCTGATCGACGAAATCCAGTGTCTCGAACACGTCGGCGCGACCCTCGCGAATGCAGAACACGCCATTGGGCAACAGACCGAAATTGCCGGGGCCCGGGTTGGCGATCACGCGCATCTGTTCCTGGCCGTCTTCGACATAGTGACCGACAGGTGAGCGGTCTTCGTGATACATGCCCGCGTTCATCGCGAAGGCAAGCCGTTTGCCGCCCGGTTTCAGTGCATCATTGACGGAAGAGAAATGCCCCAGCAGCTCGCCGTTTTCATCGTTCAGAAACAGACGTAGATCTTCGTTCGCGGCATCCACCTCGCAGACTGTGTACCGCTTGCCCTCATGGGTCAGCTTATCACAGGTCACCGCAGAGGCTTGCGCGGCCCAGAAGGCCGCGATCAGCGAGACGGCGGGGCGGATCACTCGTCCAGATCGCGGCGCACCGCGTCCTGATCGAACATGCGGCGGGTGTCGTCCAGCCGGTCGAACGTGTCGTCCAGCCGGAACCGCAGATCGGGCGAGAATTTCAGACCGACCTTCTTGCCGACCATGCGCCGCAGCTCGCCCTTGTTGCGGGCGAGCAGCGCGATCACGTCTTCCTGCCCTTTGCCGCCCAGCGGCAGCACGTAGGCAGTGGCAATCTTCAGATCGGGCGAGGTGCGCACCTCGCCTACGGTGATCGACATGCGATTCAGGTCGGGGTCGTGGACATCTCCGCGCGCCAGAACCTCGGACAGGGTGCGGCGGATCAGCTCGCCGACGCGCAGCTGTCGTTGGGACGGGCCGGGGCCATCGTGGAATTTGTTCTTTGCCATAAACCCCGATCTAAGCGCAAAGCGGGGCTTTGCCAAGCGGGCGCGAACGGGGTAGGAGGCTTTGAGCCGACCATCCGGCAGGCAACGCGAAAGGACCAGCGCCATGACCCATATTCCGGGGATCGTCATCACAGGGGCTTCGGGCCGTATGGGGCAGATGCTGATCAGGACCGTCACGGACAGTGATCAGGTTCGTCTGGTCGGCGTGGTCGAGCGTAACGGCCACGACTGGATCGGTCAGGATGTCGGCAATGCGATGGGCGGGCAGGCGCTGGGCGTAGCCGTGACCGATGACCCGCTCGAGGCTTTCGCGCAGGCGCAGGCTGTCATCGATTTCACCGCACCCGAGGCGACGCTGGAATTTGCCGCCCTGGCCGCGCAAGCGCGTTGCGTGCACGTGATCGGCACCACCGGCATGACCGAAGAACAGATCGCGGCGCTGGAACCGGCCGCGCGCCATGCCGTAATCGTGCGGGCCGGTAACATGAGTCTGGGGGTCAACCTGCTGGTACAACTGACCAAAAAGGTTGCCGCCGCGCTGGATGAGGATTTCGATATCGAGATCATCGAAGGCCATCATCACCACAAGGTCGATGCACCATCGGGCACCGCGCTGATGCTGGGCGAGGCGGCTGCCGAGGGCCGGGGCGTCAATCTGGCCGATGTGTCCGACCGGGGTCGCGACGGCATCACCGGCGCGCGCAAGCGAGGGGACATTGGGTTCCATGCCATTCGGGGTGGGGACGTTGTCGGCGAGCATGACGTGCTGTTCGCAGCCCCCGGCGAACGCATCGTATTGCGCCATCTTGCCTCGGACCGCGCCATCTTTGCACGCGGTGCGCTGAAGGCGGCGCTGTGGGGGCAGGGCAAGGCGCCCGGTCAGTATGACATGGTGGATGTGCTGGGGCTCTGACCCGTAGACAGGTCGCAAGCCGGCGCTAAAGTCCGGGTATGCGCATCCTGAAATCCCCAGTGGCGTCCGGCCTGTTGCTCGTGGCGTTTTATCTGACACTGCTGCCTTTTCTGGTGCATGGGTTTGGCATGATTGGTATTGGGCTGTCTGACGATGCAGCCCAGCGCAGCTATTTGTTTGCCGACGGTCAGGGCATCGGCAATACGATGATGATGGTGCACATACTGGCCGGAACTGTGCTGGTGGCATTGGTGCCGCTGCAACTGATCAAAAGGCTTCGGCTTGGATTCAACCGATTTCACCGTGCATTGGGTTCTGTTCTGATTTCGCTGGCATTGATCACAGGCGCGGCGGGAATGGCCTATATCCTGTTGCGAGGAACGATTGGTGGCCCGGTGATGTCTGTGGGCTTCTTCCTCTATGGCCTGTGCCTGTTTGTTTCGGCTCTGATGCTGGCCCAAAAGGCAGTGGCAGGTGATCGCGCTGGTCACTGGGCCTGGGGATTGCGACTGTTCTGGCTGGCGCTTGGGTCTTGGTTATACCGTGTGCACTACACATTATGGTACCTGCTGACCGGAGGGCTTGGGTCAGAGCCCGATTTTTCGGGCCCTTTTGATCTGGTGCAGAATTTCGCGTTCTTTCTTCCCTATCTGCTGGCCGTGCAGGTTTGGATTTCAGGGCGACGTAACGACCATCAGCGGGCGTTGGTCACAGATCCCTGATCTTGTCCGCACGCAGCGGGCAGGCGAGGTAGACACCGAATTCCTTCCCGATGTCAGCGCTGACCCGGGCGTGGACTTTGCCTTGACGGTCCAGGAACCGTTGATTGTCCTCAACGGGAAAAATCCCCTCGTGCCAGATGCCGGGATGGATATAAAGACCGCGCGAGCCGTCGCACCAGAATGCCACCACCTTGTCGGGGGTCAGGTTATCGCCGGGCAGCGCGGCAGGCACGATGAACGGTCTGTTATCCAGCGGCCAGAACATCTGCCCGCCATCCGGGTGATAGTTCATGTGCCACAACAACACCTGATCGCGCGGCGCGGTTTGCTGTTGCGATTGCGCTTGCTGCGGATCGGTCGACCAGCCAAGCACATAGTGACCATTGACGGCCTCGTTTCGACCATAAAGCACATCACCCTTCCATTCCCCATGGAATGTGCCCTCGACCCAGCCACCTTCGTCACCGGTGCCGTCGTCGATCGGCCGCCAACCCTGTTGCGGCCAGCGGACGATTTCGATTTCGAACGTATCAGGATCATCGACCAGGCAGCCGTAGCCTTTTACCGACTGCTCTGTCGCCCGGATCAGCGGAACCTCATGCCATGGCAGTGACGGCTTGGAGCTCGCTTCGAAGATGTATTCCGGCGCGTTCATGATGCCCCCAAATGTCTGTCGACCATACGCTGCACCATCGGTGCGAAATGGGCGAATTCCGGAGTTTCCATGTCGGCACGCTTGCCCGCCTCATCCAGATACCGCACCTGAATAATCTCTTTCAGGTTCGGGTTGCCCTCGAACTCTGCCACTTCATCGGCACTCATGGGTCCGCCCTGCAGTTCCAACGTGTGGACCGACGCGGCGGACAGGCGGTTGAAGTATTCGGGCTTGGTGGCGCAGAGATAGCGCTTGGCCGCGACGTGATAGCGGCAACAATCGGTGATGACCGACGGAAAAAACTGCTCCAGCACCTCGGCACCAGCGTCCTCGTGGTGGCGATCCTCGGTGTCGTCGGGATGATAGGTGCCGAATTCGGACGTGAAATGGCCGATATCGTGCAGCAATGCTCCGACGATGATCTCTTCGGTCTGGCCGTTCTGCTCGGCAATCGTGGCGCCCTGCAACATGTGCTGGGCCATGGTGACGGGTTCCCCCAAATACTCCTCTCCGCCACGGCGCTCGAAAATATCACCTATGAAGGCCACGATATTGTCGCGGTTCAGGGTCGAGAAATCGGGCTTCATTCCGCCGCCTCCGGTTGTGCCATCTCCATCGCGGCTAGAGTGGACAGCAGTCCATCCTTGTCGGCATAACACCCCTGCAGCCAGCGTGATCCGGCACCGGAATAGCCCAGACGGGCGTGCAGCACGCGGGTGTTGTCGACGATAAAGCTTTCGCCCGGTTCCAGCTTGAACGACACGCCCATGGCCGGGTCGTCGATGATTTCACCGAACTGTCGATAGGCGGCGTAGTAGGCTTCCATCTTGTCGAACGGCACATCCACAAATGGCGCGGATGAGCGGTTGTTGAAGCGGATGCTGATCAGTTCTCCGTCAGGCGAAAGCTCGATCATCGGGCGGCGTGAGCGCAGGCAGACACCGTCCGAACCCTTATACTCGAACCGCGCCGGATAGCCCGCCAGCAGGGCGAAACCTTCAGGATTCAGGTCCCGCAGCTTTTCAGCGGCCCGGAAGCCATCGACCACGATCGAGTCACCGCCTTCGGCGCTGTTTTCCAGGCAATAGAGGATTTGCAGCGTCGGAACCGGATCACGGTAGGGATTGTCGGTATGGGCCTGCAGACCAAGGCCGGTATAGGCAAGGTTGGTGGGGTTCACCTCGGTCCGGACCTCGAAATAGGGGCCGTAGTTTGTTTCGCGGACGTAACCGAACAGATCGGCCACTTTCAGCAGCGATTCCGGTTCGGCGGGACCGCCGGTCAGTTTGGCAAAACCGAACTCGGCCACTGCGGCCAGCCAGTCCCGTTTGGCACCGGGGTTGACGTGAACCGCAGTCCAGTCGCCAGAAGGCGCCTCCATGCCGCGTTCCCAGGTAGTGATGCCCTGCGCGACTCGCCCGAAAGCACCGGCGTGATCGTGATCATAGCCGTGGTCGGCCAGCCAGTCGGCCGGGAAGTAAACGGTCTTGTCTTCGGGCTGGAACGTGACCTGCAGATCGCCGCCGACAATTTCCGCCGCACTGACCGAAACATTTGCGGGAATGTCACCGATGGTGATCAGACGTTGTCCGTTGCCCGGCGCGCGGGTGTCGGGGTCCAGCGCGTTGTCACGCAGCCAGATGGCGTGAAAGCGCGATTGGGACGCGTCGGCAAAAGTGACAGTTACGACGGAAGGGGTGAAAGTGGCGGTGCGCAGCATTGGGAATCTCCTGTTCAGCGCGGCTTTGGTTGAGGAGATACGGTGCTTGTGGCATTAATACAATTAATCCTTCTTTCTGCTGAGGCCCGGAAAAACTAATGGATAGAAAGAAAGCCGGTCTGCCCCCTCTGGATTGGCTGCGCGTGTTCGAGGCCGCCGGGCGTCTTGGCGGGTTTTCAGCCGCCGCGCGTGAGTTTGGCCTGACGCAGGCGGCGGTAAGCCAGCGGATCGGCAACCTTGAATCCTGGCTGGGCCGAACATTGTTCGTGCGCGAAGCGCGCGGCGTGTCCCTGACTGTTGAAGGCGAAAGTTACCTGCCGCTGGTGCAAGACAGCCTGCAGGCACTGGAGCGAAATACGGAGGACCTGTTCGGCAAATCCCCGCGAGAGCTGCGTGTCGCGGGCCTGTCCTCGAACATCCACGCACTGGTTCTGCCGGCCGTCGCGCGGTTTCAGGAGGTGCGGCCCAAGGTGCGGGTGATGACCGACTCGGTTGCGCGCCGGTCGTCGCTGGACGAGGAGCGGACATGGCTGCAAATCCGCTACGGCCGCGGAACCTGGCCCGGGCGCGATGCGGCGCTGATCGCGCGTGAGGTTCTGGTGCCGATGGCCGCGCCGGGTGTCGAATGGGGCGCGCCGCTGATTGATCTGCGCGGGGAACGACCAGCATGGCGGGACTGGGCGCGCAAGACGGACAATGCGGAATTGCCGCCGTCAAAGATCAGTCTCGATTCGATGGAACACGCGATTTCCGCAGCTCGGCAGGGGATCGGCGTGGCGCTGGGTTCGGTGCCTCTGGCCCATTCGGACTTACATGCGGGACGATTGTGCAGGCTGGATCTGCCCGAGTTGCCGACCAAGGATGGCTATTGGCTGACATGGCCCGAAGAGCGTGCGAAATCGAACAAGCAGCGCGCTCTGATTGCTGATTTTCTGCAGGCTTTGCGGGGCTGAACGATCAGAAATCGATGGCGATGCCTTTTTTCTCCCAGTCGCCATAGCGGGCGGGGTCGGGACCGTCGCGCCCGCCCAGTTCCTTTGGCATTTCTTTGGCTTCGGTCTCGGCCTTCTTGCGGCGTTCTTCGGCTTCGGCCAGCGCGCGCTGGGCAGCAGGCGGCAGGTCTTTGCGCTGATCGGTCATGACATCGGGTTCCTTTCCGTGCTTGGGCTTGATATACGCCCGCGTCCGCCCTTGGCAATGCGGGCTTGGGTCACAGGAAAGGCGAATCCATGTCTGACAGCGCAACAGCGGCGCGGCGCAGCGCGATCTATCTGCTGGATCAGATTTTGGGAGAAGGGCGATTGCTGTCGGAATGCCTGGCCGCAGGCGCGCTGGATCGTCTTGAACCCGAGGACCGTGCAAGGGCTCAGCGTCTTGCGCTGCAAACGTTGCGCGGGTTGGAACGGGCGGACCGCCTGCTGGACAATCACCTGAACCGGACACCGGCGCTGACTGTCCATAACGCCTTGCGTCTTGGCGCAGTCGAGTTGTGTCACGGCGAGGCGGCACATGGTGTCGTCAACTCCATGGTCGAGATCGTAGGCCGGTCGCGCAAGCATGGACGCCTAAAGGGCTTGGTGAACGCCGTGCTGCGTAAAGTCGCCGCCGAAGGCCCGGACGCCTGGCCAAGAATGCGAGTGCCGCGCCTGCCGGAGTGGCTGCGGGAACCGCTGATCATGGCCTGGGGTCCCGATGCCGTTGCGGGCATGGAGGTGGCTCATTTCAACGGCGCGCCGCTGGACATCACGCTGAAGCCCGGCGCGACCGGACCCGGTGAGGCTTTGCCAACGGGTTCAATGCGCGTTCACGATGCAGGCCAGGTATCGACCCTGCCCGGATATAACCGGGGCGCGTGGTGGGTACAGGATGCAGCGGCGGCCTTGCCCGTTCGGGTACTGGCGCCGAAAGCGGGTGAGCAAATTCTGGACCTTTGTGCTGCCCCCGGCGGCAAGACGTTGCAACTGGCGGCGGCAGGGGCAGACGTCACTGCGCTGGATATCTCGGAAGGTCGGCTGGAGCGGGTGCGCGAAAACCTTGCCCGCACCGGTTTGTCAGCCAAGGTCATCGCCGGCGACGCCTTGGAACATCAGGGACAGTATGATGCCATCCTGCTGGATGCCCCCTGTTCCGCCACGGGCACCATTCGTCGGCACCCTGACCTGCCTTTTGCCAAGGATGGTTCGGAATTTGGCGGGCTGATCGAATTGCAGGCCCAGATGCTGGCCCATGCCTGGACCCTTCTGAAACCGGGCGGGCGGCTGGTCTATTGCACCTGCTCGCTGCTGCCGGATGAAGGCGAGGTGCAGGTCGAAGAGGCGCTGGAACAATATCCCGATATGCAGATCGACCAAGGCGCGCTGGGCATCGAAGGTGTCAATTCCGACTGGATCACACAGGAAGGCGGGTTGCGCCTGCGGCCAGACTTTTGGGAGGATCGGGGCGGCATGGACGGGTTCTATATCGCCTGCCTGAACAAATCCGCCTGAAGGCACGCTTTTCGATGACTTGACGCGCCGCCCGGTCTATCGTTGGGTCTCAGGCGCCAGCAGAGCGCAAGGGGCAGAGAAACAAGCGTCATGTCGAAGTCGGACACCATGGCCAACCGGTGGATGCGGTTTCAGAACCGTTTCTACGCGCGCCTCAGCCAGCGCCAGAAGGCGGTCACCGGATTTGTCAGCCAGCCCGAACCCCGCGCTGTCGGCTCATTCGCGCGCGGCAGGCAGTTGGTGGCCGGGAACCTGCTGTTCGCCGGTTACTTGGTCGAGGCGCAGGATACCGGGCTGTGGGATGTCGCAGCGCCCAGTGCCGGTTTTGACAATGAACGTCACGGATTTGCCTGGCTGGACGATCTGGCCGCAGTTGGAGACATGCGCGCGCGGGAAAAAGCCCAGCGTTGGGTCTGGGGTTGGATCGCGACACATGGCCGGGGGCAGGGGCCCGGCTGGGCGCCCGACCTGACAGGTCGCCGGGTGATCCGCTGGATCAACCACGCCATTTTCCTGTTGCGCGGTGTGGACGAGCAGCACAGCAGGCTGTTCTTCCGCTCTCTGGCGCAGCAAACGTGGTATCTGTCCAAACGCTGGCACGCCGCGACGCCGGGCTTGCCCCGGTTCGAAGCGTTGACCGGTCTGGTGCAGGCCGGTCTGGCGCTGGAGGGATTGGAGAGACTGGCCGATCCGGCCCTCAGCGCATTGTCGCGGGAATGCGAGCGGCAGGTGGATAAGCAGGGCGGGATCAGCACCCGGAACCCCGAAGAATTGCTTGAGGTATTTACGCTTCTGTCCTGGACATCCGCCGCGCTGAGTGAACTGGGCCGGGGGACGCCGGGATCTCAGCTGAACGCGATCAGACGCATTGCACCGACCCTGCGCAGTCTGCGGCATTCGGACGGCGCGCTGGCCCGGTTTCATGGGGGGGGGCGCGGCCTCGAAGGGCGGCTGGATCAGGCCCTGGCGCAAAGTGGCGTGAAGCCGGACAATTCAACAGGGCTGTCAATGGGATATGCCCGTCTCTACGCCGCACGAACCAGCGTGATCATCGATGCCAGCGCGCCACCCAAAGGGGCTGCATCCTATAACGCGCACGCTTCCACCCTGGCGTTTGAGCTGACATCCGGACGCAGGCCTCTGGTCGTGAATTGCGGGTCCGGCGCTAGTTTCGGGGTCGAATGGCGTCGGGCCGGGCGGGCGACGCCTTCGCATTCCACCCTGTGCCTGGACGGATACTCCAGCGCCCGCCTGACCGATCCGGCCCCGGGCACGGAATACGAAGCGCTGGTCGATGCGCCCTCGCAGGTCCTGACCGAGGTTGAGGCCGGTTTTGAAGGAACCCGCTTCATGGCTGGCCATGACGGGTACGCAAAAGTGTTTGGTCTGACCCACGCCCGTACTTTTGAACTGCGTTTTGACGGCCGCGAACTTGTGGGTGAGGACATTTTGCTGACCGCAACCGACAAGGCGAAGCGGCAGTTTGACAAGGCGATGGATGCCTCGGGCCTGTCGGGGATCGGGTTTGATATCCGGTTTCACCTGCACCCCGACGTGGATGCGGCGCTGGATTTGGGGGGCGCTGCGGTGTCGATGGCTCTCAAAAGCGGTGAGATCTGGGTTTTTCGCCATGATGGCGCGGGAAAATTGTCAGTCGAGCCAAGCGTTTACCTTGAGAAAGGGCGTTTGAAGCCGCGCGCGACAAAACAGATCGTTCTATCCGGGCGCGCAATGGAGTATGCGACCCGCATCCGGTGGACGCTGAGCAAGGCACAGGATACAGCCTATGCCGTGCGCGATCTGCACCGGGACGAGCCCGAGTTTGACTGACGCCAAAAGGACCTTTGGACCCATGACCGACCTTCACCCCGTGCGCCGCGCGTTGCTTTCCGTTTCCGACAAGACCGGGCTGATCGAGCTGGGAAAGGCGCTGGCCGAGCGCGGAGTCGAGTTGCTGTCGACCGGCGGCACGGCCAAGGCGCTGCGCGAGGCAGGGCTTGAGGTGAAGGACGTCAGTGAGATCACAGGCTTCCCCGAGATGATGGATGGCCGTGTGAAAACCCTGCATCCGATGGTGCATGGCGGGCTGCTCGCGCTACGCGACAACGACACCCACGTTGCTGCGATGGAAGAACACGGCATCGGTCCAATCGACCTGCTGGTGGTGAACCTCTACCCGTTCGAGGCGACAGTGGCCAAAGGTGCTGGTTACGACGAATGTATCGAAAATATCGATATCGGCGGACCTGCGATGATCCGCGCGGCCTCCAAGAACCACGCCTTCGTGAACGTGGTCGTGGATGTCGAGGACTATTCCTCACTGTTGGATCAACTGGAAGAAAACTACGGCAAAACTTCCTATGGTTTCCGTCAGTGGCTTGCGCAAAAGGCTTACGCCCGCACCGCGGCGTACGACACCGCAGTTTCGAATTGGATGGCCGACGCATTGCAGCTTGAAGCGCCCAAGCGCCGATCTTTTGCGGGTGAGCTGAAACAGACCCTGCGCTATGGTGAGAACAGCCATCAACAGGCGGCTTTCTACACTGATGGAACCAACCGTCCGGGTGTGGCGACCGCCGTTCAGCACCAGGGCAAGGAACTGAGCTACAACAACATCAACGACACAGATGCTGCGTTTGAATTGGTGGCCGAGTTCAATCCTGCAAAAGGTGCGGCCTGTGCGATCATTAAGCATGCCAACCCTTGCGGCGTAGCCACAGGCACGACCTTGCTGGAAGCGTATAAGTCAGCCTTCGACTGCGACCGGACTTCGGCCTTTGGTGGGATCGTGGCACTGAGCCAGCCGCTCGACGCCGAAACCGCACAGGAAATCACCGGGATTTTCACCGAAGTCGTGATCGCCCCCGGCGCGTCGGACGAGGCAAAGGCGATCTTCGCGGCCAAGAAAAACCTGCGTCTGCTGACCACCGAAGGCCTGCCGGATGTGACCACTGGTGGCAAAACCGTGCGACAGGTGGCCGGTGGCCTGCTGGTGCAGGACAAGGACAATGGGTTCATCGGAATGGATGACCTGAAGGTTGTCACCAAAAAGGCCCCGACCGAAGAGCAGATGCGCGACCTGCTGTTTGCCTGGAAAGTCGCCAAGCACGTCAAATCCAACGCCATCGTCTACGTCAAAGACGGTGCGACCGTGGGCGTGGGCGCGGGCCAGATGAGCCGCTTGGACTCTGCCATGATTGCCGCCAAGAAGGCCGAACGCATGGCCGATGCGCTTGGCTTGCCGCAACCGCTGACCATTGGCTCGGCCGTGGCGTCCGATGCGTTCTTCCCCTTCCCTGACGGGCTGATGGAGGCCGCCGAAGCCGGCGCGACCTGCGTGATCCAGCCGGGCGGCTCGATGCGCGATGACGAGGTGATCGCTGCGGCGGACGAGGCAGGCCTTGCAATGGTCTTCACCGGCATGCGCCATTTCCGTCACTGATGCGTTATCGCCTGCTGCTCTGGGCCGCGCTGGCGGCGCTGTTGATCGACCAGATCAGTAAATATCTGGTCGTTCACGTGATGCGCGTGGCCGAAAGGCCCGGGGGTGTCGACGTGTTGCCGCCGCTGCTTGTGTTCAAGTACGGCGAGAATCGCGGGATTAACTTTGGCCTGTTTCAGGGGAACACGGACGCAGCCCGCTGGTTTCTGATTGGCATATCGGTCGTGATCTGCACGGCCGTTCTGATCTGGTTGATGCGGACGACGCCGCCGAAGCTGATGCAGATTTGCGGCGGCTTGCTGATCGGCGGGGCGCTTGGAAATGTGGTGGACCGGGTTCTCTATGGCTATGTCCTGGATTTCCTGAACATGTCCTGTTGTGGCATCGAAAACCCGTTTGTCTTCAATCTGGCCGATGTGTTCATTTTTGCCGGAGCGCTGGGACTTGTTCTGTTTGACGGCAAAAAGCCCTCGTGACGCGCCGGACGATATGCGATAAAAGCGCCTCAAACAGGCTGGAGACACAAATGCGGATGCCGCTTGCCATACTTGCACTGACACTTGCCGTTGCCGTGGCGGGCTGTTCCAAACGTGGTCTGCGCGATCTTCAGCCACCCGGACCGGGTCCCGACGAGTTTTCGGTGCTGCCGGTCAAGCCGCTGACGGCGCCTAAAGATTACAGCTTCCTGCCGGCCCCCACACCGGGCGGCGGCAATCTGGTTGATCCGACGCCCAAGGCGGATGCCGTGGTGGCGCTGGGGGGCAGTGCGGCGGCACTGAACTCGAATACCAGCATTCCGTCTTCAGATGCGGCACTGGTCACCGCCTCCAGCCGTTATGGCGTTCCGGCCAATACGCGGCAGGTCGTCGCGCAGGAAGATGCGGATTTCCGCAAGCGCCGTGGCCGCTGGACAGGTCTGAAACTGTTCCCGGTTGACCGCTATGAGCAGGTTTACGAGCGGCAGGCGATTAACGCGAATGCGCAAAACGAAGCAGCCCGCGCGGCAGGGATTGAGACTCCCTCGGCCCCGCCTGCCGATGAATAATTCTTAACTTTCCGTCATCGCCCTTGAACCCGCGCGGCGCCACCGTAGTTTGAAACGCATAAACCAAACGGAGGATGCCGCATGGTTCGGGCACTGGCGTTGTTTGCCGCCCTGATGACCGCGACCCCGCTTCTGGCCGAAGACGGGCAGGAGGCAGTCACGACTTTTACACTGGATAACGGCATGGATGTCGTGGTGGTCGAGGATCATCGCGCCCCGGTCGTACAGCATATGGTCTGGTATCGGGCCGGTTCGGCGGACGAGCCCATCGGCGCGTCCGGCGTGGCGCATTTCCTGGAACACCTTCTGTTCAAGGCCACCGACACGCTTGAGGCCGGAGAGTTCTCGGCCACCGTGGCGGCCAATGGCGGCAATGACAACGCGTTCACGTCGTATGATTACACCGCCTATTTCCAGCGCGTCGCCGCTGACCGGCTGGAACTGATGATGCAGATGGAATCGGACCGGATGCGCAACATCCGCCTGACCGAAGCCGATATCGAAACCGAACGCGATGTGATCCTGGAGGAACGCAACCAGCGCACGGAAAACAACCCTCGTGCCCTCTTCGGCGAGCAGATGAGCGCGGCGCAGTATCTCAACCACCGGTATGGTGTGCCGATCATCGGCTGGAAGCACGAGATGGAGGAGTTGGATCTGGACGATGCGCTTTCCTTCTATCGGATACACTATTCGCCCAACAACGCGATTTTGGTGGTCACGGGTGACGTCGACCCGGAGGAGGTCCGCGTTCTGGCCGAAAAATACTATGGCGTGATCCCCGCCAACCCGGACCTGCCTGAACGGGTCCGCTCGCAGGAACCGCCGCAAACCGCCGAACGACGCCTGACCTTCAAGGATCCGCGCGTGGCGCAGCCCTACCTGCAGCGCAGTTATCTGGCGCCGGAACGTGACGCAGGTGCTCAGGAAAAGGCCGCAGCGCTGTATTTGCTGGCCGAATTGCTGGGCGGCGGCACCACCTCGTACCTCAATGAAAAACTGCAGTTCGAGAAGCAGATGGCCGTCTATGCAGGCGCGTTCTATCGGGGCGTATCGCTGGATGACACGACCTTCGATATGGTGGTCGTCCCGGCCGAGGGCGTCTCGCTGCAAGAGGCTGAGGATGCGATGGATCAGGCGGTTGCGGACTTCATTGCCGAAGGTGTGAACGCAGATGATCTGGACCGGATCAAGATGCAGCTGCGTGCCGCCCAAACCTATGCGCGCGACAATGTCGACGGGATCGGCAACCGCTATGGCCGCGCGCTGACCACCGGTCTGACGGTCGAGGATGTGCAGGCCTGGCCCGACATTCTGCAGGCCGTGACCGGGGAAGAGATCATTGCGGCCGCCCGCGAGGTGCTGCAGTCCGAAGCGTCTGTCACCGGATGGTTGATGCGTGACGATGAGGTGACGCAATGAAACGGATATTCGCAACCCTGATCGCCTTGGTCATTGCGATGCCTGCATGGGCCGAGATCGAGATCCAGGAAGTCACCTCGCCCGGCGGCATCAAGGCCTGGCTGGTCGAGGACCCATCGATCCCTTTCACCGCGTTGGAGTTGCGGTTTCGCGGCGGCACCTCGCTGGATGACCCGGACAAGCGTGGCGCGGTCTATCTGATGAGCGGCCTGATCGAGGAAGGCGCGGGCGATATGGACGCGCGGTCCTACGCGCGAGAACTGGAATCGCTTGCGGCCTCGTTCACCTACAACGCCAGCGATGACACGGTTTCGATTTCGGCGCGGTTTCTGACCGAAAATCGGGATGAAGTGATCGATCTGCTGCGCACCACGATTCATGAGCCCCGCTTCGATCAGGACGCGATTGACCGGGTTCGCGCTCAGGTACTGTCCGGTTTGCGGTCGGACGAGACCGATCCGAACGACATAGCTGGCCGCAGCTTTGCCCGTATGGCCTATGGGGACCATCCCTACGGGTCCGAGGGCAAAGGAACGATCGAAAGCGTTTCCGCCCTGACGCGCGACGACATCGTTGCGGCCTACGACAACGTCTTTGCCCGGGACCGGCTGTATGTCGGGGCCGTCGGCGACATATCGGCAAAAGACCTGGGTGCACTGCTGGACAGGCTGCTGGCCGATCTGCCCGAAACCGGCAAACCGATCCCGGACAAGGCGCAGGTTTCAATTACGGGCGGCATCAGCGTCGTGGATTTCGACACCCCGCAATCGGTCGCCCTGTTTGCCCAGAAGGGGATTGACCGTGACGATCCGGATTTCTTTCCTGCCTTTATTCTGAACCACATTCTGGGTGGCGGCGGGTTCGAAAGCCGCCTGATGCAGGAGGTTCGCGAAAAACGGGGCCTGACCTATGGCGTCGGAACCTATCTTGTGCCCAAGGATCTGGCCTCAGTCTATCTGGGGTCGGTGTCATCGGCCAATGACAGGATCGCAGAAGCGGTCGAGGTGATCCGCGATGAATGGGCGCGCGCCGCGTCCGAAGGCGTGACTCAGAAGGAACTGGATGATGCCAAGACCTACCTGACAGGAGCCTATCCGCTTCGCTTTGATGGCAATGGCCAGATTGCCGGGATCATGGTCGGGATGCAGATGGAAGGCCTGCCCATCGATTATGTCGCCACCCGCAACGATAAGGTGAATGCCGTGACGCTTGAGGATGTGAACCGAGTGGCATCCGAACTGCTGGACCCGGAAGGCCTGCACTTTACCGTCGTGGGCAAGCCGGTCGGTCTGGAAACGACCAACTGATGACCAGGGGCTGAGCGAAGCTCAGCCCTTTTTCATGCTCCGCAACATCTCACCCATCATCTGTCCGAACTTACCCGACCCACGCTGGTACAGCGCTCCGTCAACGGCCAGAACCGTGCCGCTGATATAGCTGGCCAGATCAGAGCTGAGGAACAGACAGGCATTGGCCACATCCTTCGGCTGTCCCCAGCGGCCCAAGGGCACGTCCTTGCGAAGCTCTTCGTGGGCGTTTTCGGTGGGGGCCAGACGTCTGGCCCCTTCTGTGCCTTCGATAAATCCGGGCACGACCGAGTTCACGCGGATGCCCTCGACACCCCATTCCATCGACAATGTGCGGGTGATCTGATCGACGCCCGCCTTGGCGGCGCAGACATGCGCCTGACCTTCGTAAGGCAGATAGGATTGCGGGGCCGAGATGTTGATGATGCTGGCCCCGGGACGCTTGAGGTAAGGATAGGCCCCCTTCATCACGTGGATCGTGCCCATCAGATCAATATCGATCACGGTCTTGAACGCATTGACCGACATCTCGGCCGCCAAGGCGGGGAAATTGCCCGCCGCGCCCGACACCAGAACGTCGAAATCTCCAAATGCCTCGTGGAATTGCTTGAGGCCCTCAGCCACAGCCTCAGGGTCACGCACGTCAAACGCCGCACCGACGGCATCCTGTGCGCCCGCAGCTTTCAGTGCGGCAACCGTATCATCGACCTTCTCCTGCGACCGGCTGGCAACGGCCAGTTTGGCACCCGAGGCCGCAAAGGCCTCGGCAATGCCTCGGTTGATACCGCTGGTTCCGCCGATGACGATGACGGTCCTTCCTGAAAAGTCCATGTAGGCCTCCCGAGATGCGGGAGCCCTACTCGCCGTAAGGCACCCAGATGTTTTTTACTTCGGTCGCAGCCTGCAGGAAGCGGCGGGAATGGTCCATGCTCCAGTCAAATGCCGTCGCGTTATTGACCCACGTCCGTTTCAGGTTCCCGGCCGAGACCACCTCGATCTCTTTCGACAGGTCGGTGGAAGAGAACGACCAGACCGCATCGACGTTCAGATGCGAGGCCAGCGGTTTCGCCAGTTCCGCGTGGCTGCCGGTCAGGATGTTGACCACACCAGCGGGCACGTCCGAGGTTTCGAGGATCTGGTAAAAATCCGTCGCCGCCAAAGGATAAGGCTCCGATGCCACCAGAACTGTCCGGTTGCCCATCGCAATGGCCGGGGCCATCACTGAAACCAAACCAAGCAAAGGTGCTTCGTCCGCGCACAGCGCGCCGATGACCCCCACGGACTCTTTCATGGCAATCGCCACGCCGCGGATCGGAACGCCGTGCACCTGACCGTCATATTTGTCGGCCCAGGCCGCGGCGGTGAACAGGCGCTGGATTGATGCTTCAACCTCTTTGGCGCCGTCCTTCTTTCCGGTCATGGCGTCGATACGAGCGGCGAACTCATCAGCACGGGCCGAGAGGTTCTCACCGATAAAATACAGGATCTGTGCGCGCAGATGGCCGGTGGTCTTGGACCAGCCTTTGGCCCCCGCGGCAGCTTCAACGGCGTTGCGAACGTCTTTGCGGTTGGCAAGGCCGACATGACCCAGCAGGCCGGATTTGCCCCAGACCGGTTTCGAATAACCCCCATCGGGGCGCGCCTGCTTGCCGCCGACATACATCTTGGCGGTGCGGTCAATCGGATCGACCGGTGCGCCTTCGCCCGTCGTTGCTTCGACCTTTGCCAGTGGCTTGGCCTTGCCCTTGGGTTTGGTATAGGCCGCCAGACCTTCCCAGCCGCCTTCACGGCCAAAGCCGCTTTCGCGCACGCCGCCAAAGCCTGCGGCGGCGTCGAACAGGTTGGTGGCATTCACCCAGACCACACCCGCGACCAGCTTGGGAGCGATGTCCAGCGCGAGGTTCACATTCTCGGTCCACACAGTCGCGGCCAGCCCGTAGCGGGTGTTGTTGGCCAGCTCGACCGTCTCTTCCGGTGTGCGGAATGTCGAGGACACCAGCACGGGACCAAAGATCTCTTCCTGCATCAGCGGATCGGATGTCTCCAGCCCCGAGATCAGCGTCGGAGGATAGTAGCAGCCGTTCGCGGGCATCTCGCAAGCGGCCTGATGCACATGACCAGCCGTGTTGCTTTCGACCAAGCTCTTGATGGTCTGCAATTGGACCGGGTCCACAACGGCACCCACGTCGATGCATTTGTCCAGCGGATTGCCGACGCGCAAACCGTCCATGCGCGCGCGTAGCTTGTCGTGGAAGCGGTCGGCAATGCCTTCCTGCACCAACAGGCGCGAGCCCGCACAGCAGACCTGACCCTGATTGAACCAGATCGCGTCAACCAGACCTTCGATGGCGCTGTCGATATCGGCGTCGTCAAACACGATGTAGGCGGACTTTCCGCCCAGTTCCAACGTCAGTTCCTTGCCCGATCCAGCCGTCGCTTCCCGGATCCGGCGGCCAACGACGGTCGAGCCGGTAAAGGCGATCTTGTCAACGTCCGACGCCACGATCATCTCGCCCACTGCACCATCACCGGTTACAATGTTGACCACCCCTTTGGGCAGGCCCGCCTGCGAGCAGATATCGGCAAACAGCAGCGCAGTCAGCGAGGTGTATTCGGCCGGTTTCAAAACCACCGTGTTGCCCATGGCCAGCGCCGGAGCGATTTTCCACGCCAGCATCAGCAGGGGAAAGTTCCACGGAATGATCTGGCCGCAAACCCCCAACGCCTCGGCACCGGGCAATTCGCTCTCCATCAGCTGCGCCATGCCCGCGTGGTAATAGAAATGCCGCTGCGCCAGAGGGATATCGATATCGCGCGACTCGCGGATCGGCTTACCGTTGTCCAGGCTCTCCAGAACCGCAAACAGGCGCGAATGCTTCTGCAAAAGCCGCGCAATGGCATAGAGATACCGCGCACGTCCAGCGCCACCCAGTTTCTCCCATTTCGGCTGCGCCGCGCGTGCGGCAGCAACAGCGGCGTCCACGTCTGCCTGTTTGGCCTGCGTCAGCCTGGCCAGCACCTCTCCGGTGGCTGGATTGCGGCTGTCAAATCCCTTGCCGGGCTTGGTGAAGGCGCCATCGATATAGTGACCGAACTTGTCGCCCTGATCGACCAGCCAGGCCAGCGCCTCGGCAGCGCTTTCAGGGGCGGGGCCATAGTCCATGGTTTCGAATATCTCTTTGACTGTCATGACTTCATCTTTTCCCAAATACTCACTGTCCAGACTTCAAAACGGGGCTCAGCCCATAGAATGTCTGTAACCAGCCGAGTAGGCCCCGGTGACATAGTGTTCCAACTGCCGTTCGATATCGCCCAGCAACGATGACGCGCCAAAGCGGAACAGTTCGGGTTCCAGCCAGCGGTCGCCCAGTTCATCCTTGATCAGCGCCAAGTACACCAGCGCATCCTTGGCCTTCGAAATTCCGCCCGCAGGCTTGTAGCCAACCCGATAGCCGGTGCGGTCATAGTAGTCACGGATCGCGCGGATCATCACCAGCGACACGGGTAAAGTGGCGTTGACGCTTTCTTTCCCGGTCGAGGTCTTGATGAAGTCCGCCCCGGCCATCATGCAGACCAGCGAGGCGCGCGCGACATTGCGCAGGCTGCCCAGTTCTCCGGTTGCAAGGATGGCTTTGACATGTGCATCGCCACAAGCCACGCGGAAGGCCTTCATTTCGTCGTACAGGGCTTGCCAATCGCCCGACAGCACATGGCGGCGCGAGATCACGATATCGATCTCTTCGGCCCCGGCTTTGACGCTTTCCTCAATCTCGGCCACGCGCAGATGGAACGGGGACAGGCCAGCCGGGAAGCCGGTGGATACGGCGGCAACCGGAATGCCGGTGCCCTTCAGCGCCGCGACAGCGGTTTCGATCATGTCGTGATAGACGCAAACGGCCCCGGTGGTGATCGGCGGCATGTCCAGCGCCTGCAAGGTTGCAGGCGATACAGGCTGCCGCGCCTTGGCGCACAGGCGTCGCACGCGGCCAACGGTGTCGTCGCCGGACAGGGTCGTCAGGTCGATCGTGGTAATCGCCTTGAGCAGCCAGGCCGCCTGATATTCCTTTTTGACTGAACGGCGGCCGGGCAGCGTCGCCGCGCGGCGCTCAATCGCCGAGGTGTTGGCCTGAACGGCGCGCACCCAGTCCATGTCCAGTTCCATGCCGGGGTTTCTGGGTTCTGTCACTTGCGGCAGATGCGCGGTGCGCACGGGGCTTTCTGAGCTCTGCGTATCCATCATCACGTCCTTTGGGAGGTTTGCGCCAAAATCGCACGGGACGAGGTGAAAGGGAAGGTGTTCGGCTGCTCTCGACACATATTTTTTGACCATTTGGACAAAAACAGGCGTTTTCTTGCGAGTAATTCGCAATAGCATTGACTTAGTTGCGAATGGTTCGCATATTCATTCTCAAGAGGATGCCATTTTGGGGCTGAATATGATTCGTCGCAGCTTTCTTGCAGTACTGGCCGTGGTCGCCATTCTGCCTTTGTCCGCCTTGGCCGAAGCGCCGCTGAAGGTGGTCGCCACTACCGGCATGATTGCCGATGCCGCCCGTCAGGTCGGGGGTGATCAGGTCGAGGTTAAGGGCCTCATGGGCCCCGGCGTCGACCCGCATGCATATCGCCAGACACGCAGCGACATCGTTGCGATGACCCGCGCCGATCTTATTCTATGGCACGGTCTGTACCTTGAAGCGCAAATGGAAGATTTCTTTCATGACCTTGGCCGCAAGCGCACCGTCGTTGCCGTTGCTGAAGGAGTCGACAAATCCAAGCTGCGGGCGCATGACGATTATGCCGACAAATACGACCCGCATGTGTGGATGAGCCCGGCCCTGTGGCGTGATGTCGTGGCCAAAGTACAGGAGGCGCTGACCGAGGCGCGCCCCGAAGCAGCGGGCATCTTTGCCGCCAACGCACAGGCGCATCTGGCCGAACTCGAACAGCTCGAAGCCTATGCCGGTCAGGCCCTGGCGTCTGTCCCGGAAAACAACCGTGTACTTGTCACCGCGCATGATGCCTTTGGCTATTTCGGGGCCGAGTACGGCTATGAAGTGATGGGTATACAAGGCATCTCGACCCAGTCCGAGGCCGGTCTGAACCGGATCGGAGAGCTGGTGGATGCGCTGGTCGAGAAGCAATTGACCGCAGTTTTCGTGGAAAGCTCGGTCTCCGACCGCTCGATGCGTGCATTGATCGAAGGCGCCGCAGCGAAAGGCCATGAAGTGGGCGTTGGTGGCGAGCTGTATTCAGATGCCATGGGCGAACCGGGCACGTATGAGGGTACCTATATCGGCATGCTGGATCACAACATCACGGTTATTGCCGGGGCGCTTGGGGCCGATGTGCCTGCACGCGGCATGAACGGCAAATTGTCGGCGGGGTTCTGAGGCAATGCTTGAACTGGCCGCAAATCAGGGTGTTTCAGTGACCGACCAAAGCGCCGGAAACAGCCCGCTGGCCATTCGCGGACTGACCGTTTCCTATGGTCAGAAACCGGCGGTGTTTTCGGTGGACATGACGGTCCAACCGGGGGCGATGACGGCGATTATCGGGCCAAACGGCGCTGGTAAGTCGACCCTTCTCAAGGCAGCTCTGGGGATCGTGTCGCCTTTGTCGGGGCAAGTCACGGTCTATGGTCAGCCGCTTGAGAAACAGCGCGCTCGTATTGCCTATGTACCGCAGCGCGCCAGCGTGGATTGGGATTTCCCGACCCGCGTGATTGATGTGGTGCTGATGGGGCTGTCGCGCGAACTTGGGCTGCTGGGCCGCGTACGTGCGCGGCATATGTCGCGGGCGATGGACTGCCTGCACCGCGTCGGGATGCGCGATTTCGCCGATCGTCAGATCGGCCAATTGTCCGGCGGGCAGCAGCAACGTGTGTTTCTGGCCCGCGCGCTGGCGCAGGATGCCGATCTGTATCTTCTGGACGAACCCTTTGCCGGTGTCGACGCAGCTACCGAAAAAGCTATCATCGCGGTTCTGAAATCACTGAAAGAAGCCGGCAAGACTGTCGTGGTCGTGCATCATGATCTGGCCACCGTCACCGACTATTTCGACCATGTCTTCCTGATCAACACCCGTAAGGTTGCCGAAGGCACCGTGGCGCAGGCCTTTACGGCCGAAACCCTGCAATCCGCCTATGGAGGTCGCCTGGCAACCGCCCAGATCGACCAGATTTCGCGCGCGCTGGGGTAAATCATGCTTTGGGACGCCCTGACCCTGCAGCTTGGCTATAACGCCACGCTGGTCGCCATCGGTGCCAGCTTGCTGGGTGTGTCCGCCGGTGTGGCTGGAACCTTCTTGTTTCTGCGCAAACGCGCGTTGGTAAGCGATGCGATCAGCCATGCGACCCTTCCGGGCGTGTGCCTGGCCTTCATGGTGCTGGTTGCGCTGGGCGGCGACGGGCGCAACCTGATTGGCCTGCTGGCGGGCTCCGCTGTGTCTGCATGGGTGGGTCTGCTGTGCATGAACTGGCTGACGCGGCACACCCGTCTGGCCGAGGATGCCGCCATCGGCGCCGTCCTGTCCGTGTTCTTCGGGATGGGGATCGTGCTGCTGACCGTGATCCAGACCATGGGTGTAGGCCGTCAGGCCGGGTTGGAGGGGTTCCTGCTGGGCTCGACCGCAGGGATGCTTTGGGCTGACGCACTGATCATCGCCATGGGCGGGGCGGTTACGCTGCTGCTGGTGATGATTATACGCCGCCCCATGATGATAGTGGCCTTTGACCCGGAATACGCGGCCGCCCGAGGCGTGCCGGTGCACCGGGTCGATCTGGCCATGATGGGGCTGGTCATGGCCGTCACGGTTGTGGGCCTGAAAATCGTTGGGCTGATCCTGATCGTCGCCCTGCTGATCATCCCGCCCGTGACTGCGCGGTTCTGGTCCGACCGGTCGGACCGGGTCGTCCTGCTGGCCGGGTTGACCGGTGGGATGGCTGGGTATCTGGGTGCTGGGATTTCAGCATCGGCCCCCAATCTGCCGACAGGGCCGATCATCGTGCTGGTCAGCTTTGGCTTTTTTGCCCTGTCGCTGCTTTTTGCGCCGGTTCGCGGCGTTCTGGCCGCGATTTTGCGCCACCTGAGGTTCCAGCGTCGCGTTCATATCCGTCAGGGCTTGCTGGCGATGGCGCAGGGGCAGAAGATATACGAGCCGTTGACCTTGCGGTTGCTGCGCCGGGCCGGCCTTGTGCGTGCCGATGGCGTGGCGACTGAGGCGGGCAAGGCGCGCGCCGCCAAAGCCCTGCGCGATGAAAAACGGTGGGAGATCGTGCGCGCCGATCAGGCGCATGAGGCAACGGCGGCACTTTATGACGGGTTGCGCGACATCGAATCTGTTTTGACCCGCGATCAGATCACTGAAATCGACCGCCGCATCGGTGGCCCGCAGGAGGTCACGCCATGAGCGGTGAAGAATTCGTCCCGCTGTCCCTGACGCCATTGCTGATCGGAACGTTTGCGGCGATTGCATGCGCCCTGCCCGGCAACTTTCTTGTGCTGCGCAAGCAGGCGCTGATCGGGGATGCCATCAGCCATGTCGTGCTGCCCGGTATCGTTGTGGCCTTTCTGCTGACCGGAGCGATTTCGACTTGGCCGATGATGCTGGGCGCAGCGGGTGCTGCGGTTGTCGCCGTGGTGATGATCGAGGCGATACGGCGTCTTGGTCAGATCGAGCCTGGCGCAGCGATGGGCGTGGTCTTCACCACCATGTTCGCCGCCGGTGTGCTGTTGCTGGAACAGACCGACACCTCGACCGTGCATCTGGACGTCGAGCATGCGCTTTACGGCAACCTGGAAAGCCTGATCTGGCTGGACGCCACGGGCTGGGCCTCGGTGCTGGACGCCGCGGCGCTGGCAGGCCTGCCGCCGGAACTGCCGCGCATCGCCCTGACGCTGGCCGGTGTGGTTCTGTTCACCTGGCTGTTCTGGCGACCGCTCAAGATCTCGACCTTCGACGAGGGGTTCGCGCGCACGATGGGCATACGAACGGGTGCCTTGGGTATGGCGCTTGTGATCGTGGCGGCGGTCGCAGCGGTTGCGGCGTTTGACGCAGTGGGGTCAATCATCGTGATCGCGATGTTCATCTGCCCGCCTGCCGCGGCGCGGATGATGACAAACCGGCTGGAAACCCAGATCGTATGGAGTGTTCTCTTCGCCGTACTGTCCGCCGTTTCAGGCTACATACTGGCCGGGTACGGGCCACTGTGGCTGGGCGGTGCGGATGCGGTCAGCGCGGCAGGGATGATTGCGACCATGTCGGGTCTGATACTGGCGTTGGCCGCCGTATTCGGCCCGTGCCGGACCCGTGCCGGGGCGCCTGCGGCTGCCTGAAGCGGCGCTTTCCCGCCAAACGTTGACGTAACGTCTCGGCTAAAACCTGCCCAAGTGAATGCGCATTCAGAGTTAACGCGAAATTCATCAGGTCCCGTGCTAGGGACGGGTCAATTGAACTTCGAACGACCACCACTCACCAAAGAACGTTCGGGCAATTGTGATCATGACGCCGCTATCAGACCGGCGCGATGCAATTGTCCGAACGCCCCCTCGTTTCCCGAAATACAGGTTTCAAATCGGTGGCAGAATCGCTCGTGATTGTGCTAGGTCTGGTGGTATGGCGCAGGCATACCCCAATATCGGCGAAAATCGCCCCAAAATCCGTCAACTTGACGACGCGGCGATAAATCGTATCGCTGCGGGTGAAGTGGTGGAGCGCCCTGCCTCGGCGGTTAAGGAACTGGTCGAAAACGCCATTGATGCGGGGGCGACGCGGATCGCCATAGATATCGCCGATGGCGGCAAGACGCTGATTCGAGTCACAGACGATGGCTGCGGCATCGCGCCCGAGGATTTGCCGCTGGCCTTGTCCCGCCATGCGACGTCAAAGATCGATGGGACGGATCTGCTGAACATCCACACCTTCGGCTTCCGGGGTGAGGCGCTGCCGTCGTTGGGTGCCGTTGGCCGCCTGACCATCACAAGCCGCGTGCCAGGGGCGGATGCGGCACAAGTGCATGTGTCGGGCGGGAAGATAGAGCCGGTTAAACCGGCGGCTCTGCGCGCAGGCACCGTGGTCGAGCTGCGCGACTTGTTCTTTGCCACACCCGCGCGCCTGAAGTTCATGCGCACCGACCGGGCCGAGGCACAGGCGATCAACGACACGGTCAAACGTCTGGCCATGGCCGAGCCCTCGATCACTTTCGTCCTGCGCGACGTCTCGGGCGGGGGAGAGGGGCGTGTGACCTTCCGCGCCGACCGCGAGAACGGCGATCTGTTTGACGCCTTGCACGCCCGTCTGGCCCGCGTGATCGGGCGCGAGTTTGCCGAGAACGCGTTGCAGATCGATGCCACGCGCGAGGGCATCCGGCTTTACGGTTACGCCGCGTTGCCGACCTATTCCCGGGGGGCAGCGGTGGCGCAGTACCTGTTCGTGAACGGGCGACCCGTTCGCGACAAGATGCTGACCGGCGCGTTGCTGGCAGCCTATTTCGATTTCCTCAGCCGAGACCGCCATCCGGCAGCAGCCCTGTTCATCGATTGTGATCCGACGCTTGTGGATGTGAACGTACATCCCGCCAAATCCGAAGTGCGGTTCCGTGACCCGGGTCTGGCGCGCGGGTTGATCGTGTCTGCCCTGCGTCATGCGCTGGCCGATGCCGGGCACCGGGCGTCCTCGACCGTGGCCAATGCCACTTTGGGTGCGATGCGGCCGGAACCGGCGCATCCGGCGCCGGCGCGGGTCTACCAGATGGACCGCCCTTCACCAGCCGCGCGCCAGGCGGCCTACCGGGCGCAGGCCCCGGGCTTTGCCGAACTGGCAAACGACTACAGCGGAAGCATCGTTGACGCGGCGCCTTTGGCGTCCGCGATTGCGACGGTGGAAGAACCGCCTGCACAGGACCTGCCGCTGGGTGCCGCGCGCGGGCAGGTGCATGAGAATTACATCATTGCCCAGACCGCCGATGGCATGGTGATCGTTGATCAGCACGCAGCGCATGAACGGCTGGTCTATGAAAAGCTGAAAAACCAGATGGCCGCAAATGGCGTTGCCGCGCAGGCCTTGCTGATCCCCGAAATCGTTGAAATGTCCGAAGGGGATTGTTCGCGTCTGATGGCGGTGGCCGAAGATCTGTCCCGCCTTGGCCTGACCATCGAACCCTTTGGAGGCGGTGCAATCGCCGTTCGCGAAACCCCGGCCATTCTTGGTGAGGTCGATGCCAGGGCGATGATCCTGGATATCCTGGATGAGCTGACCGATCAGGGCGAAAGCCAGAAGGTACAGGCGCGGATCGAGGCGATCCTCAGCCGGGTGGCCTGCCATGGTTCCGTCCGGTCAGGCCGTCGGATGCGGGCCGAAGAAATGAATGCTCTGCTGCGCGAGATGGAGGCCACTCCACATTCCGGCCAGTGCAACCACGGTCGACCCACCTATGTCGAATTGAAGCTGAGCGATATCGAACGCCTGTTCGGGCGCAGTTGATCCTGCGCCCAAGACAGGCTAAGGGGAATAAAACAAGAACATCCGAGGCAGCATGATCGAGATTGCAGGTACCCAATACGCGTTGAACGACCCATTGATTCTGATCGTGGGTGGAGTGGTTGCGCTGATCTTGCTGCTGTTGTTCCTGTCGCTGCGGGCGGCCAACCGCTCAGCCCGGATGGCGGAACCGCTGGCGCGGCAGATGGCGCATCTGGGCCAGCATGTGCAGCAGTTGGGGCAAGGGCAGGAGCAGCTGCGTGGCGGGCTGCAGCACGTGTCGGACACGCAGGCCAATGCGCAGGTTCAGGTGATCCAGACGGTCGAGGCGCGCCTGTCTTCGGTCCAGCAGCAGATGAACGACCGGCTGGCGGACAACGCGATGAAATCGGCCCGCGCCCTGGCCGAGATGCAGGAACGGATGAAGGAATCGCTGCACGGGTCGTCGAAACAGACCGCGACCTCGCTGACCCAATTGCAGGAAAGGCTGGCCGCCATCGACAAAGCGCAGGACAACATCACCAAGTTGTCAGGGGATGTGCTGTCCTTGCAGGATATTCTTTCCAACAAACAGCGGCGCGGGATGTTCGGGGAAATCCAGCTGAACGACATCGTGTCCAAGGCGCTGCCGACCGACAGCTATTCGTTGCAGGCCACCCTTTCGAATGGCAAACGGGCGGATTGCCTGATCCACCTGCCCAACCCGCCCGGCCCCATCGTGATCGACGCAAAGTTTCCGCTGGAAGATTTCGAAGCGCTGGCCGCTGCTCAGACACGAGTCGAAGTGGACAGATGCCTGAAGGCCTTTGGTGCGGCGGTTAAGGTGCACATCAGGACTATTTCCGAGAAGTACATTCTGGACGGTGAAACAGCCGACGGTGCGCTTATGTTTGTTCCGTCCGAAGCCATCTATGCCGAATTGCACGCGCGCCTGCCCGAAGTGGTCCGCGAAGGGTTCGCGGCACGTGTCTGGATCGTTTCACCCACGACCTGCATGGCAACGCTGAACACGATGCGCGCGATCCTCAAGGACGCCCGGATGCGCGAACAGGCTGGCGCGATCCGCCGGGAGTTGGGCATGCTGCACAAGGATGTCGAAAGGCTGGGCGATCGCGTGGCCAATCTGGACCGGCATTTCGGGCAGGCCGCCAAAGATATCTCGGACATCAAGATCAGCGCCGAAAAGGCGGGACGTCGGGCACAACGGCTGGACAATTTCGATTTTGAGGAACTGTCCCCGGACGATCACGCCAACGTGGTGCCCTTGGGCAAAACCGAGGCCTGATCGCGCGGGTCAGATCCGCAGGAATGGCTGGAACAGGCGCGGCATCAGTTTGGTGAATTTCAGGGGCGCGTCCGTCACCGCCAGACAGATGCAGTCGGCCGAGATGTCGGCCACCGGCATGTGATGCAGGTCTTGATCGGCGATTTCGACATCACCACGCGCAAAGTGGTCGACCTCATCCGAAAACGCGCCCTGCAACACCATGGTCAGTTCTGTTCCATGGTGGCTGTGATCCGGTACGGCAGACCCTGCAGGGATAAACAGCAACCGGGCCGTTGACTCGCGTGTCGTCGGCAGAATCGCTTGCTTGACGCCCATGCCAATCGGCCTCCAGCGGATCGCGTTCACATCGCCACCGACGTAATCCTGCAAGGGCGCGGGCAGAACGGAACAGGCTGGCCGTGCGGGCTTGGGCGTCGGCGCGCCCTGGGAAATCAAGGCCATGGTCGCCGCCAGCGAATCCTCGCCCATTGCGGGCATCTCGGCCTGATCCTGCAAAAGCTCACCACCAATGATGTTGTAGCTTTCAGCCGCAGCCCGGCAGCGGTCGCACAGTGACAAATGTGTCGCGACCATCAGATCGAATGCTTCGGGCAGCGTACCTGCTGCATAGGCCATCAGCAGGTCGTCGGTCAGGTGATGTTTAATTGCTTCTGTCATCGTTTTCTCAGTTCATCGCATGGCGCAGGCGATCCAGCGCCAGTCTAATTCGTGATTTGATTGTTCCCAGCGGCAATCCGGTTTCCGACGCGATTTCGCGGTGACTCAGATCGCCGAAATACGCTTTTTCGATCAGTTGGCGCTGCGCTTCGGGCAGAGCCTTCATCGCAATCCGCAATTTGTCGGTTTCCTGTTGCAGGGCAACAACCTCGGTTTGATCTGGTTCGGCTTCGGGTCCCCAGCCCAGATCCTCGGGTTCGGGGCGGCGTTGTTTGCGCAGGATGTCGATCCGCTTGTTCCTTGCAATCGTGAACACCCAGGTTGCCACAGTGGCGCGGGTCGGATCGAACAGATGCGCCTTGTGCCACAACGTTGCCATCACCTCCTGCGCGCATTCTTCAGCGGTGGTGCCATCGGCACCGGACTTGATCAGGAACGCCTTGATACGTGGTGCAAAATGCCGGAACAGCTCGGCAAAAGCCGCCTGATCCTGCGTGTCACGGATGCGCTTGACGTGATCAACCCATTCGGACCTGACACCGCACTTCTTTTGCGTTCCGTTCAATTGTTTACCCTTGATGCGTTTCTTTGCGACCCAAGGCTGGCCCGCGCCACTTGGGGGCGCAGGATCGTCGAGCGTCGCGGTGTCGATCTCGGTAAACATAACCACATTACGTGGCAGCGCCAAAGCCGGATCATTTAGCCCTGCATTTTTTGATCCGATTTGCCTATCTGGCCGTAACAAAACTGAAATCAGCGCATTAAGTTTGCAGACACTGTATTATTGGCAGACTGACAGGAACCCGTAGCCGCATGAACAAAATCGACCATATCGCGGGACACACCTATCACAGCCGGAAAGGTGCGATTGAGAACGCGTTTCGGTATTCGGTCGATTTCATTCTGTTCGACCCCGAAAACCTGCCGAAAACACCATATCTGTTCTCGTTTCGGCGTGCCAACCTGATGAACTGGCGCGACCGCGATCATGGTGGCAGCCCAGGTGAAGGGCAGGGCGTGAACTGGCTGCGCAGCAGGCTTGAGGAGATGGGCTTGCCCTCGCCGTCTCGAATCTTGCTGCTGACGCAACCGCGCGTACTAGGGCACGTGTTCAACCCGGTCAGCTTCTGGCTTTGCCTTGACCCCGACGCGCAACTTTTCGCAGTGATCGCCGAAGTGACCAATACCTATGGCACGCGTCACAGCTATGTTTGCCACAAGCCCGACCTGTCGCCGATCCAGCCCGAAGATCGAATAGTGGCGGACAAGAAGATGCATGTTTCTCCGTTTCAGAAGATTGAAGGGACGTACAGCTTCCGGTTTGACTTCCGACCGGACCGAGTTGGCGTCATGATCGACTATTCCCGGAAGGATGGCGGATTGGTGGCAACCCTGACCGGGTTGCGGGCACCGTTAACCAACCGCTCTATCCTGACGGCGCTTGTCCGTCGCCCCTTTGGGGCGCGCCGGGGATTTGCCCTGATCCTGTGGCAGGCTTTGAAGCTGTGGATCAAGAAGGCCACGTTCCGACCCTTTCGAACCGCACCGGTGCCAGAGCAACCGGTGTCGCGCCCCCGCATGTAAGATTCCCTCAGACTAGGCGACGTTTGCGTAAGATCAAAGACGCGGCCGTTGCGTCGTGATTGTGATAGCCTGAAACCCGCGAACATAAGGAGATGGGACATGCTGGAAATTTCGGCCAGAAAGGTTGCCCAGGTGGCAATGATGGGGCGCGAACTTGGGCGTGCCGAAGCAGAGCTGCGCGCTTTCGTCGACCGCATGAGCGAAGACGAGCAGGCCGAGCTGGTGGCGATCATGTGGATCGGCCGCGAGAGCTTTTTTGCCGAAGATCTGGCCGAAGCCATCGCAACCGCAAAGTCCGAGGCCTCGACCCCCTGCGCCGACTACCTGATCGGCACGCCGCACTTGTCGGATCACCTGGAAAACGGGCTGGATGCGCTGGGGATTTCGGCCGAGGATGTCGAGAATGACCTGATGTAGGCTCCATTGGCCTGAACCATCGAACAGGGCCAGAGTCGTCTGATCCTAACTTTGGATTTCGAACACCCGCAAGCCGAACATTAATTCGGATTAATCCGGTGTTTTGACATCGTTAACACTCCGCTCCTTTATCAGAACTGTGACCAGAAACGTTGTTCGGATGAGAAGGAGAAGGCGATGGCACATGTACACACAGCCAGACCGCAGCGCAGCTTCTTTGCCGGTCTGAGTTCAGAATGCCGCGCGCTCAGGGATGAGTTTGCGCGTCGCCGGCAGGTCGCTGAGTCGATGCAAACGCTGGAAAAAATGACTGACCGACAATTGGACGACATTGGCATCCCGCGCCATCGGATCGCACGATCCGCCTATCAAAGCGTCTATGGTCAGTCGCCGGTGGAACTGCGTCGCTAGGCTGGTTCGTCCCGACACGGACCGATCTTTGTCTGCAATTCAAGGAACAAAACGATGTTAGATACTATTGGAGTACACCAGGAGCGCCCCATTGCCAGCGCATTGCTGCTTTTTGACCGGGCCATGCAAATCCGTGCTGTTCGGTCTGATATTGTGCGGGCCGCTCAGGAGCTGAATCGTCTGTCCGATAACCAGCTGTCCGAGCTTGGAATCAATCGGTCTGACCTTGATGAAACGATCCAGCTTTACATCTGAAAGCGGTATGTCGTAACAGCCGCATCGTCACGCCGATGCGGCTGTCTTCTTGCGCGCTGAGAAAAAGCTCAGCTTGTGTGATCCACAATCTGCAAATGTTGCGCCAGCGTGTCGATTTCGCCCATCCACGCCGCCACCAGCTTGGGATCGCTGGGCGCCGCATGAACGCCAGCGGGAATGGCGCGGTTCAGGACGGCTTCGACGGCCAATGAGACCGGGATCGATACCAGACGGGCCATGGCAGTGCCGCGTTCATCGCCCCAGGCGTCCATGACGTAGGTTTTGTGCCAGACCTCGGCCCCGTCTTTTTCGGCCTTCAGGCCGACGCACAGAACCACGCGGTCGGGTTCGCCGTCGTCATAGGCGTTTTCTTCCCAGAACTGATCGGACATCTCTTTCAGCCGCGCATCGCCTTCCGGTCCGGTCAGGGTTTCGATTTCGTGGAACACGTCCGACCAGGCATCCGCCCAGCCGTTCAGACGCAGAGTACCGCGGACGAATTCCTTGACCGGCCAGTGATCCTCGAAATGATACTGCGCCATGAACGGGATCGAGTCGCGGTTCGGGTAAACCTCAAAGCTTTCCGGCGCTGGCAGCGGCGCGATATAGCTGCTGATCGCATCCCATGGACGGGCGACATCCAGCGGGGCGTAATCGCGGATCGATTTCGAGGGCGAGCGCAGCGCCTTGAGCACACCCAACGGCGACCAACTGAACTTGTACCGGAACGGGTTGGGGTTCTTCGGGATACCGCCGCAATACGAGATGAAGCTCAGGTGGTTCTGCGGATCGAACGCGTCCGATGCGCGGTACTCATCGACCAGTGCATGTGCCATCAGGTGGTCGATACCCGGGTCCAGTCCGACCTCGTTGACCAGTACCACGCCGGCCTCGCGTGCCTTTCCGTCCAGCGCGCGCATTTCGGGCGCGATATAAGACGACGAGACAAAATTCGCCCCTTTCGAAATCGCCAGCTCCGCCAGCGGCACATGCCAGTCGCCCGGCAGCATGGACACGATCACGTCGCCCTTTTCCAGTACCGCACCAATTGCGTCGATGTCGAAAGCGCGGATGTCATCCGTCAGGTCTCCGACCTCGGCTTTGGCTTTTTCGATGGTCCGGTTCCAGACAGTGATCTTGTGCCCGCCCTCGAACAGGCGGCGCAGGCCGGGAATGGCCGATAGGCCGGTGCCACACCAGTGAATCGTCATCGCTCAGATCCCTTCGATATGTGTTTTGTAAGTTGCTTCTGCCCGGCCCCAAACACCACTTTCCAGATCGGTCAGGGTCAGCAGAGAGGGCAGCAGTTGCGCCGCGTAGTCTTCGGAACTTTCAACCGGCAGCATCGACGGCAGGTTGTCGATGGCCATTACATCCATCACCGGATCACTTGCTACGCGCAGGGCGGGGACGTCCCAGGTGGTGGCCCGGTCATAGACCGGAACCGGGTTGTAGTCGCTGTCCGGGTCGCAAGCCACGTCACCGATGGCGGTCAGCTTGCGAGTTGCGGTCAATGCCTCACGCGGGACGAAGACGGGCGTACCGGGGCGGGCGAAGATGCAGTTCAGGAACAGGTCATGGTCGAGAATTTCCGGAAAGGGCCCGCCGCTGGCGGTTTCGGCCATGTCCCATTTGGTAACAGTAACGCCCATGGCTTCGCACAGATCAGCCGCGCCTGTGCCAACGCGGCCCAAGGCACCGATGACAATGGCGCGGGGGCGGTCGGTGCCGGTCGCGTCCAGTTCGGCCAGAAGCTCCGCGTTCAGCGCATCTTTGCTGGGATAAACACCCACGGGCGGACATACCTCATTGCGCTGCTGTGCGGCCCACGTCTTCAGCGTCACCGCCGCGCCTGCGTACCCGGCCCAGTACCCGAAAGCCGCAACCCGGCGGTCGTTTTCGTCGACCAGGTATTCCAGGTCATAAAGCGTGCCGCCACCGGTCTTGAACCGCTCCAGCAGCGCGCGGCCAGAATGCTGGCCCTTAAAGGCGTGGCCGAACATGATGTGTCGATGCCGCAGGAGCGTGCCATCCTCGGGCAGTTCCTTGAGGCCGAAGATGATCGCGTCCCGCGGGGCGTCGGGCCATGAATTCTCGGCCGCGATCTCACACCCGGCGTCCTTGTAGCCGTCGATCGGGATCGCACGGACATGGCTTTCCTCGACCGTCACGCGGATGCCTGCGGCAAGCAGCGCGGCGGCGCCTTCGGGGGTCAGGCCGACCCGTTCTTCGTTCGGGCGCTGTTCTGCCCGGACCCAGAGATGTGTCATTCGTTGTCCTTTTGTCAGAGCATTCCGGTGGCGCGCACCGCCTGAACCGATGCGCGTGCTTCCATCGCCTCGCGGAAGGCGACAATCTTGGAAAAGGCCGAGACGTCCACGCCGTCGCCCTCAAGCCAGCTGCAGACGACAAAAAGATATGCATCAGCCACCGAGAACGCCTCGCCCAGCACAAATGGTCCGCGCAGACCGTTCGACGAGATATAGTCGCAGGACGCGGTCATCGTCTGCGGTACCTTGTCCTTCATATCCTTCCAGCTGGCTTTCTTGTCTGCCCAACGTGGCCCGCGCAGCTTGTGCGCGTGGTTCACATGCATCGTTGAGGCCAGATAGTACATCACTTCGCGCATACGGGCCGCCATGATCGGGTCGTCAGGCACCAGCCCGGCTTCGGGCGCTTTGGCAGCGATGTAGTCCAGCAGCGCGCCTGTTTCGGTCAGAATGCCGCCGTCAACGGCCAATGCCGGCACGCGTCCTTTGGGGTTGATCTGCTTGTAGGCCGGTTTGGTCTGCTCGGCTTCTGCAAAATCCAGACGTATGGCCTCGTATTCCAAACCCGCTTCCTCCAGCGCGATGGCGACGGCGACCGATATGGTGCGGGGCGCGTAGTAGAGTTGCATCAGATGGCCTCCGGTTTCCTTACAGATGGGTCTGGGCAAACTGCCGGTCGGGCGCTTCCAGATGTGGCACGGCATTGAACAGAACCGTACTGAGCTGCGGGCCGATCGGATGCAGACGATGCATGGACGTGTTCATGATGGCAAGAGCCACGCGAGCCATGGAAGGTATGTCCAGCCCCATCGCCTGCCGCACGACCATGGAAATCAGTCCGCCCGAGGTGACAACGATGGCCGGGCCACCCTCGGTTCCGATATCCCGCAATGCCGCCGAAACCCGGGCTTCGAATTCAGCGAAGGTCTCTGGTGTGTTGCGGATATCGCCGCTTGCCCAGGCCGCAAAGGTTCGGGGCAGGTGTTCGACAAAACCTTCCCGGTCGATTGGGACGGCCACGCCATGCTGTTCCTCGAACAGCTTTGCGATTGTGAAATATTCAATCTCGTTCAGCCGCGCGTCGCGCACCGGGTTGAGGAGACCCATACTGGCAGCGGTCTCCACATGCCGGGTCAGGGTGCCACAATACGCCCGCGTGTGATGCGTATGCGTATCCTTGAGGTACCCCCCAAGCCACCGCGCCTGCTGATGGCCCAGCTCGCTGAGCTTGTCATAGTCTTTTTCATCACGCGCAGAGGTGTTGGCCTGTCCGTGACGAACCAGTGTAATATGTGACATGGTGGTTCCTCTTGGCGTCATGTCTTAAGACAGCTTCATTGCCGGGGCCAGAGGTGTTGCACCCGCCCGGAGTGAAAAATCGCGGATCCGATGCAGCGGAAGACTTGCAGGTCAAGGCGCAGCCCATAAGGTTGATCGGCACAAAGGGGGCAATCATGGCTGTCGATGAAAACCGGTTTCTGGCCGATCTGCACAAATTGCGTTCATTTGGGGCGGCGGGTGTTGGGAAGGGCGTGGTAAGGCCCGCCTATTCCGACGCGGATATCGCGGCGCGCCGCTGGCTGGCCGGTCGGATGGAAGACGCCGGACTGCGCCCGCATTTCGATCCGGTCGGAAACCTGTTTGGGTTGGCCGCCGGTCCGTCGCTGCTGATGGGGTCGCATTCCGACAGCCAGCCAGAAGGTGGTTGGCTGGATGGTGCGCTGGGCGTCATCGCGGCACTTGAAGTGGCGCGCGCAACGGATCGCGCGATTTCGGTCGTCAGCTTTCAAGATGAAGAAGGGCGGTTTGGCGTGACCACCGGGTCTGCCGTGTGGTCGGGAACGCTGCCTTTGTCCGCAGCGGATGCTCTCACCGATCATGAAGGCACGGCATTTTCCGAGGCCCGTGCCTTGATGAGTGGTCTGGCTCAGGACTTCGTCGATCCCGATCAGTTCACCGGGTTTCTCGAGATGCATATCGAACAGGGACCCGCGCTGGACACCAGCGGGGATCAGATCGGTGTCGTGACCGACATCGTTGGCATCCGCGACATGAAAATCACCTTTGAAGGACAGCAGAATCATGCGGGCACTACACCGATGCATCTGCGTCGGGATGCGTTTCAGGCAGTGTCCCTGTTCAATTCGCTGATCAACGACCGGTTCCGGAATGTGGTTGCGCCCGAAACGGTCTGGACGATTGGCCATGTCGATCTGCATCCCAACGCCTCGTCCATCGTGCCGGGGCTTGCGCGTTTCTCGATGCAATGGCGCGACGGTACATCTGACCGGCTGGAACGGATGGAGCAGATCATCCGCACGACCGCGCAAGAGGTCGCCGATCAGATGAACATGTCGGTGACCTACGGGCCGTTGCTGGGGCTGGAGCCCGTGGCGATGGATCGGGAACTCCGCGCGGCGCTGGAACAGGGGGCGGAAAGAATTGCCCCATCCCGCTGGCGCTCCATGCCGTCCGGCGCGTTGCATGATGCAACCAATGTGTCCCGCCTGATGCCGGTTGCTATGCTGTTCGTGCCGTCGATCAACGGGATTAGTCATGACTTCTCAGAAGATACGTCCGAACATGATCTGATCGCGGGGCTGCATGTTCTTGAACATGCAGTCAACGCGCTGCCTTCGGGCAAATCCGTTGCCTGACGGAGAAAAGTTTCCTAAAGGGGAATTGTTGGTTGTATATCCTGGTATACAACTGCTGCCAAAAACAACGTTTGCGCCTCAGCCATCTGAGATTGTGTCGTTGCCGTTTGTTTTGCAAAACTACAAGCGTTGAAGTCAGGAGAGAACAGGAATGTCGACGTATTATTCTGAAGAGCACGAGTGGCTGCGAGTTGAAGGAGAAGTTGCGACGCTGGGGATTACGGTTCATGCGGCTGAGCAGCTTGGCGATGTTGTTTTTGTCGAGCAGCAGGAAGCGGGTGACGAGTTTGAGAAGGGCGGCGAGATCGGCGTGATCGAGTCGGTCAAGGCGGCGTCCGAGCTTTATGCGCCGGTGGATGGCGAGATTGTCGAGGTGAACGAGGCGCTGGCGGACAATCCCGGTTCGCTGAACGACGACCCCGAGGGCGAGGCGTGGATCTACAAGATCAAGATCGCGGATGCGTCGCAGCTGGAGGATCTGATGGATCTGGACGGCTACAAGGCCCTGATCGGCTGAGCAAACGGCGGGTTCCGACGGGATCCGCCCCCTTCTTTCACCCGGAGCCGCTGATTTGGGCTCCGCCCGTTTGGGCCTGAAACTGTCCCCGGACAGGTTCCAGGACGGCCCTTACCCCACGCCGGAGGCTCCTGCCAGAGCGGCTGGGTGAGACATTTCATGAGGAGCGCTGCAATGGCCTTCAAACTGACCGATTACGAAGCCTATGACTTCGCCAATCGCCGCCACATCGGCCCGTCGCCCACCGAGATGCGCGACATGCTGAAGGTGATCGGCTTCAAGACGCTGGACGAGCTGATCGACGCCACCGTCCCGCCGGCGATCCGGCAGACAGAGCCGCTGGACTGGGGTCCGGCGATGACCGAGCGCGATGCGCTGTTCCACATGAAAGAGGTGGCGCGCAAGAACAAGGTTCTGACCTCGCTGATCGGTCAGGGCTATTACGGCACCACCACGCCGGCGCCGATCCTGCGCAACATCCTGGAAAACCCGGCCTGGTACACCGCCTATACGCCCTATCAGCCCGAGATCAGCCAGGGCCGTCTTGAGGCGCTTCTGAACTTCCAGACCATGGTCAGCGACCTGACCGGGCTGGACGTGGCCAACGCCTCGCTGCTGGACGAAGCCACCGCGGCGGCCGAAGCCATGGCGATGGCCAAGCGCGGCGGCCGGTCCAAGGCCAACAACGCGGCCTTCTTCGTGGACAAGAACTGCCACCCGCAGACCATCGCGGTCATTAAAACACGCGCCGAGCCTCTGGGCATCGACGTGCAGGTGGCCGATCCGGATACGCTGGATGCTGGTGCGGTGTTTGGCGCCATCTTCCAGTATCCGGGCACCTATGGCCATGTGCGCGACTTCTCTGCCGAGATCGCGGCGCTGCATGAACATAAGGCGATCGCCATCGTAGCGGCCGATATCCTGTCGCTGGCACTGCTGAAGTCACCGGGCGAGATGGGCGCGGACATTGCCATCGGCTCGACCCAGCGCTTTGGCGTGCCGATGGGCTATGGCGGCCCGCACGCGGCCTACATGGCGACCACCGACAAGCTGAAACGGTCGATGCCGGGGCGGATCATCGGCGTCAGCATCGACAGCCGTGGCAACAAGGCCTATCGCTTGGCGCTGCAGACCCGCGAGCAGCATATCCGCCGCGAGAAGGCGAACTCGAACGTCTGCACCGCGCAGGCGCTGCTGGCCGTCATTGCCTCGATGTATGCGGTCTATCACGGCCCCGACGGCATCAAGGCCATCGCGCAATCGGTGCACCGCAAGACCTCGCGCCTGGCCGACGGTCTGGAGGCGGCAGGCTTTGCCGTGGAACCCGAGGTGTTCTTCGACACCATCACGGTCGAGGTCGGCCATCTGCAGAAGACGGTCATGGAGGCCGCCGTGGCCCGGGGCGTCAACCTGCGCAAGGTGGGCGAGACCAAGGTCGGCATCAGCCTTGATGAACAGACCCGCCCCGAGACCATCGAGGCGGTCTGGGGTGCCTTCGGCATCGACCGCAAGGATGACAGCTCGAACAAGCATTACCGCCTGCCGGAACATGCGCTGCGCGAAAGCGCGTACCTGACCCACCCGATCTTCCACAAGAACCGGGCCGAGGCCGAGATCACCCGCTACATGCGCCGTCTGGCCGACCGCGACCTGGCACTGGACCGGGCGATGATCCCGCTGGGGTCCTGCACCATGAAGCTGAACGCCACGATCGAGATGATCCCGGTCACCTGGCCCGAGTTCGGCAATCTGCACCCGTTCTGCCCGGAAGATCAGGCGCAGGGCTATCTTGAGATGATTGCCGATCTGAACGACAAGCTGTGCCAGATCACCGGTTATGACGCGATCAGCCAGCAGCCCAACTCGGGCGCGCAGGGTGAGTACGCGGGTCTGCTGACCATCCGCAACTATCACTTCGCCCGTGGCGAAGGGCACCGCAATGTCTGTCTGATCCCGACCTCGGCGCATGGCACCAACCCGGCCTCGGCGCAGATGGTGGGCTGGCAGGTGGTGCCGGTGCAGTCGGATGACAAGGGCAACATCGATGTCGCCGATTTCCGCGCCAAGGCGGAAAAGCACAGCGACCATCTGGCCGCCTGCATGATCACCTACCCCTCGACCCATGGCGTGTTCGAGGAAACCGTGCAGGAGGTCTGCCAGATCACCCATGACCACGGCGGTCAGGTCTATATCGACGGCGCCAACATGAACGCCATGGTCGGTCTGGCCCAGCCGGGCAAGATCGGCGGCGACGTCAGCCACCTGAACCTGCACAAGACCTTCTGCATCCCGCATGGCGGCGGCGGCCCCGGCATGGGCCCGATCGGCGTCAAGGCGCATCTGGAAGAGCATCTGCCCGGCCACCCGGAATACGGCACCGCCGTGGGCCCGGTCTCGGCGGCGCCCTTCGGCTCGCCCTCGATCCTTCCCGTATCGTGGGCCTATGTGCTGCTGATGGGCGGTGAGGGTCTGACGCAGGCGACGAAAGTGGCAATCCTGAACGCCAACTACATCGCGGCACGGCTCAAGGATGCCTATCCGATCCTATACACCTCGGAAACGGGCCGGGTGGCGCATGAATGCATCCTCGACACCCGTCCGCTGGACGAGGCCGCGCATGTCAGCGTCGACGACATCGCCAAGCGTCTGGTCGATAGCGGCTTCCACGCGCCGACCATGTCCTGGCCGGTGGCGGGCACCCTGATGGTCGAACCCACCGAATCGGAACCCATGGCCGAGCTGGACCGCTTCTGCGATGCCATGCTGTCCATCCGGGCCGAGGCGCAGGACATCATCGACGGCAAGATCGACGCGGACAACAACCCGCTGAAAAACGCCCCCCACACGGTGCGCGATCTGGTCGGCGACTGGGACCGCCCCTACACCCGCGAACAGGCCTGCTTCCCCCCGGGCTCCATGGGCGTCGACAAATACTGGTCCCCCGTCAACCGCGTCGACAACGCATACGGCGACAGAAACCTCATCTGCACATGCCCTCCAATGTCAGAATACGAAGAAGCCGCTGAGTGAAAGATAATACCCCTCGCCGGAAACATCCGGCGGGGTTTTTCGCCAATCGGAAACCTGCGTTCCAATTTGTGCCATTTTCAGATGTCGTTTTCACCCAATGAAGCGTCTTTTCTGCTTGCTGCGGGTGCAAACTGACCATACCTCTGTCCGTGGGACACCCCTCCCCAACGAGGGGCGTGTATCTGGAAGGGTAATACAGATGACTATCGAACAACCGGCGCCGCGCGACGCCGTGCGCAAACCCGAACTGCGGCCGGCGAACCCGCGTTTTTCTTCGGGCCCCTGCGCCAAACCCCCTACATTCGAACTGAACAAGCTGGCCGATGCCGCACTCGGTCGGTCGCACCGGGCCGCTGTCGGCAAGGACAAGCTCAAGGCGGCCATTGAAGGCACGCGCGAAATTCTGGGTATTCCGGCCGACTACAAGATCGGCATTGTTCCCGCTTCGGACACCGGCGCGGTTGAGATGGCGCTCTGGTCGCTGCTGGGCGAACGCAAGGTCGAGATGCTGGCGTGGGAGAGCTTTGGCGCGGGTTGGGTGACCGATGTGGTCAAGCAGCTGAAGATCGACGCCGAGGTCAAGACTGCGGATTACGGTCAGATTGTTGATCTGGCGACGGCCGATTTTGCCAATGATGTGGTGTTCACTTGGAACGGCACGACTTCGGGTGTGCGGGTTCCGAATGGCGACTGGATTGCTGATGACCGTCAGGGCCTGACGATCTGCGACGCGACTTCGGCAGCTTTTGCGATGGACCTGCCGTGGGACAAGCTGGATGTGACCACCTTCAGCTGGCAGAAAGTGCTGGGCGGTGAGGCGGCGCACGGTATGCTGATCCTGAGCCCTCGCGCTGTGGAGCGGCTGGAAAACTACACGCCGGCCTGGCCTCTGCCCAAGATTTTCCGCCTGACCAAGGGTGGCAAGCTGATCGAGGGCATCTTTACCGGCGCCACGATCAACACGCCGTCGATGCTGGCGGTCGAGGATTACCTGTTCGCGCTGGACTGGGCGCGCTCGGTCGGCGGGTTGCAGGGGCTGATGGCCCGTGCGGATGCCAATGCCGGTGCGGTGCACGCGTTCTGCAAACAGAATGACTGGATTGCCAATCTGGCCGAGGATGCGGCGACGCGGTCGAATACTTCGGTCTGTCTGAAGTTCACCGACGCGCGCATTCAGGACGGAGCGGGTTTCGCCAAGGCCGTGGCCAAGCGGCTTGAAGCCGAGAATATCGCGCTGGACATCGGGGCCTATCGCGACGCGCCTGCGGGCCTGCGCATCTGGTGCGGCGGCACGGTTGAAACCTCGGATATCGAGGCGATGCTGCCTTGGCTGGCGTGGGCCTTCGAGGCTGAAATCGTGGCGCAATCTGAGGCCGCCTGATCTTATTCACCGGGCCACATCCGGCCCGGACATCCAATACAATTCAAGGACCAGAGAATATGGCTCCCAAAGTACTCGTCTCTGACAAACTCAGCGAAACCGCCGTGCAGATCTTCCGTGATCGCGGCATCGACGTGGATTTCATGCCTGACCTGGGCAAGGACAAAGACAAACTGGCCGAGGTGATTGGCCAATATGACGGTCTTGCCATCCGGTCGGCCACCAAGGTCACACCGACAATTCTGGAGAAGGCGGACAAGCTGAAAGTCATCGGCCGCGCCGGGATCGGGACCGACAATATCGACAAGGAAGCGGCCTCGAAAAAGGGCGTGATCGTGATGAACACGCCTTTCGGCAACATGATCACCACCGCAGAACATGCGATTGCGATGATGTTCGCCGTGGCACGGCAAATTCCCGAGGCCAGCACCTCGACCCATGCGGGCAAGTGGGAAAAGTCCAAGTTCATGGGGATCGAGCTGACCAACAAGACCCTGGGCGTAATCGGTGCGGGCAATATCGGCGGCATCGTCTGCGAGCGCGCGCATGGGTTGAAAATGAAGGTCATCGCTTATGACCCCTATCTGAGCGAGGAAAAAGCCGACGCGATAGGAGTCGAAAAGGTCGACCTGGATCAGCTGCTGGCCCGCGCGGATTTCATTACTCTGCACGTGCCGCTGACCGACCAGACACGCAATATCCTGAGCCGCGAGAATCTGGCCAAGACCAAGAAGGGGGTACGCATCATCAACTGTGCCCGAGGTGGTCTGGTCGACGAAGAGGCGCTGGCCGAAATGCTGCAGTCGGGTCACGTCGCCGGGGCCGCGTTCGATGTGTTCAGTGCCGAGCCTGCGAAAGACAATCCATTGTTCAACCTGCCCAACGTGGTCTGCACACCGCACCTTGGGGCGGCGACGACAGAGGCTCAGGAAAACGTCGCGCTTCAGGTGGCCGAGCAGATCTCGAACTACCTGCTGACAGGTGCGGTCGAGAACGCGCTGAACATGCCCAGCGTCACCGCCGAAGAGGCCAAGATCATGGGACCGTGGATCAAGCTGGCGGGTCATTTGGGCAGCTTCATTGGCCAGATGACGGATGAACCGATCAAAGCGATCAACATCCTTTACGATGGTGTCGCGGCGGAAATGAACCTGGCGGCGCTGAACTGTTCGGTGATCGCTGGGATCATGAAGAAGTTCAACCCTGAGGTGAACATGGTGTCGGCACCTGTGGTTGCCAAAGAGCGTGGTATCAAGATCTCGACCACCAATCAGGACAAATCGGGTGCTTTTGACGGGTATATCAAGGTGACTGTCGTCACGGAAAAGCGCGAACGCTCGATCGGCGGAACCGTGTTCAGCGACGGCAAGCCGCGATTTATCCAGATCAAGGGCATCAATATCGATGCCGAGATCGGGTCGCACATGCTCTATACCACCAACGAGGACGTTCCGGGCATCATCGGTACGCTAGGACAGACCATGGGAGAGCATGGTGTGAACATCGCGAACTTTACGCTCGGCCGGTCCGAAGCTGGCGGCGAGGCGATCGCCTTGCTCTATGTTGACGAACCCGTCCCGGCCGAGGCACGGGCCAAACTGGCGGAGACCGGATTGTTCACGCAGATCAAGCCGCTGGAATTTGATGTGGCCTGAAGCCTGTTGAGAATCTGAGACGCTCGGATACCCGCAGGTGCATCCTTGCGGGTATCGGCTTTATGAAAGTCGTCAATTGCGCCAGAACGTTCCCTGTGGTCGTCACCGGAGGATACCAATGACAATGCCAGTTTACGCAGTCGGCGATCTGCATGGGCAAGTGGCCGAGTTTGAACGGGCGATGCAACTGGTCGAGCGCGATGGCGGGCCGGATGCGCGCATCGTGTTTCTGGGGGACTATGTCGATCGCGGCCGGGACAGTCGGGGTGTGATCGAAAGGCTCATTGCGGGCCGCGGTGAAGGCCGGGACTGGATCACGCTGCTGGGCAATCACGATCGCATGTTTGCCTGGTTCATGGAGGATGTTCCCCGCCACGACCCCCATCTGCTGGTCGGGTACCACTGGCTGCACGAGCGCCTTGGCGGTATCGAGACCTTGCGCAGCTACGGAGTGGAGTTCGAGGATCGCATCCGGCTTGAAGACCTGCACGCAATGGCCCGTGCGGCGGTTCCGAAGTCGCATGTGAATTTCCTGCGTGGTCTTCTTGCCATGTACCAGACCCAACAGGTTGCTTTCGTGCATGCCGGCGTCCGCCCCGGCGTGTCGCTGAGCGATCAGAACGAAAACGATCTGGTCTGGATCAGACAGGCCTTTCATGCGCACAAGAAGGCGTATTCAAAGCTGATTGTGCATGGCCACACACCGGTAGACAGGGCGACCCATTACGGAAACCGGGTCAATCTGGACAGCGGCGCGGGCTATGGAAAAAGCGTGAGTGTCGCGGTGTTCGAAGGTCGAAGATGCTGGTTGCTGACGGATCAGGGACGCGTGGAACTTCAGGCACCTGTCGGGTGACGGGCGGGCACGACCTGACCCAGCGGGGCGTGTTTTCGCAACGGCCTCTGGCCAAAATACTGTACCCGCGATTCTTCGCAGGTGAGCTTGCAGGAGATCGAATATGTACATTGCCACTCTGTTGACCAGCCCCGAGACACGGACGCTGGACCAGGCTTTGGTCGAGTCGTTGCGAAATGCCTGGGGCGGCGGCGAGATACTGTGGCTCAGCCCGGATGAGGCGGCGGAATTCCCGCTGTCAGAGATGCCCGGAAATCGCTGGGACGTCTGGGCGGATTTGCAGCAGATGGGGGTCGATCTGATCGTGCAGCCAGCGGAAGGGCGGCGCAAAAGGATGCTGCTGGCGGACATGGACAGCACCATGATCCAGCAGGAGTGCATTGACGAACTGGCCGATGAGGCGGGTGTCGGTGAACGGGTCAAGGATATCACGGCTCGGGCCATGAACGGCGAACTGGATTTCGAAGGCGCGCTGACGGAGCGGGTCGGCCTGCTGAAAGGTCTTGATGTCGGCGTCATCGAGAAAGTTCTGGATGAACGTATTACACTGATGCCCGGTGGTAAGACCTTGTTGGGCACGATGCGGACAAATGGCGGTTATGCAGCGCTGGTCTCTGGCGGGTTCACCGCTTTCACCGCACGGGTCGCTGAACTGTTGGGCTTTGACGAAAACCGGGCCAATACGCTGCTGTTCGAAAACGGCAAGCTGACCGGAAAAGTCCAGCACCCCATCCTGGGGCGTCAGGCCAAGATTGAAGCCCTGGAGCAGGTCACGAGCCGCCTGGGCCTGGCCGAGGCCGATGTTATTGCGGTGGGCGACGGGGCCAACGATCTGGGCATGCTGAGCCGCGCCGGAACCGGCGTCGCGCTGCACGCCAAACCCTCGGTCGCTGAGCAGTGCGAGGTTCGCGTCAACCATGGTGATCTGACGGCGCTGCTTTACCTGCAGGGCTACACTCGCGCGGAATTCGTCTCGATCTGATCGAGGCTTTCCTTTATTTAACGCATGTGTTAATTATTGGTCATGAACACGCTTCTGACCGCTTTTTCTGCCCTGTCCGACGCCACTCGCTTTTCGATCGTTGAACAACTGATGGAGAAGGGTGAGCTGCCCGCCGGTGATCTGATTGAAGGCCGGGGCATGTCCGGTGCCGCGATCTCTCGTCATCTCAAGGTTCTGCGGGAAGCCGGACTGGTGCGGCAACGGGTGAACGGCACTCAACGGATTTACTCAATCCAGCCCGATGGCCTGCGCGCGATTGCGGAATGGACCATTTCCAAGCGGCAGTTCTGGGAGGCCAGCCTTGACCGTTTGGGCGACATTCTTGAACAGGAGAATTCATGGCCGACCTGAAACTCGAACGGGAATTTCCCGTCAGCCCCGAAACCCTGTTTGCCTGGATCAGCGACGGCGCAAAGCTGTTGCGATGGTGGGGGCCGGAAGGCGTACACGTGCCCGAGCATGATCTGGACTTTTCACGAACCGGACCATGGTTCTCGGTCATGCAGAACGATGAGGGCAAACAGTTCAAGGTGTCCGGTCACGTGACCCATGTTGATCCGCCGAAGTCGGTTGGCTTCACCTGGGCCTGGCATGACGATCAGGACAAGCGCGGTGCGGAAAGCCACGTGACCTTTTCCGTTGCAGCGACGCAAACCGGGGCGCGACTGACCGTGGATCACCGCGAACTCGCGGATGCCGAGGCCGCAGCCAATCACGAGATGGGCTGGACATCGTCCCTGCGCAAATTGCAGGCCCAGTGCACGTAGGTTTTCAAAAAGGGAGGAGCGATATGCCCCAATATTTGTTTGTCTATCACGGGGGAACAACCCCAACCGACCCCGCCGAGATCGAGGCGACCATGGCCGCATGGGGTGCTTGGTTTCAGGGCATGGGCGATTCGCTGGATATCCCCGGCAACCCGGTGGGTCAGTCCTATACGGTCAGCAACAATGGCGTTGCCGATAATGGCGGCGCCAACCCCGCCTCGGGGTTCACTGTGGTTCGGGCCGACAGCATCGATGCCGCGACAGAAATGGCCAAAGGCTGTCCAATGGTCGTTAATGGCTCGGGCTCGGTCGAAGTGGCCGAGGTGCATGAGATCGAGATGTAGCGGGCTTAGCCGGGAAACCCCGGTGCAGGTCTGATCACGCCGCATTCCAGCCCGCGGCGGCTGTATTGAATGGCGTTCATAAACTTGCGGGTGGCCGGGTGATCGGCCTCCAGCACACCGAGGCTGACCAGAATAGCGGCGATGGCGCACTCGCTGGCGCGGGTTGTGCCATCGGTGACTTTCAGCGCAACGCCCATTCGTTTCTCGGGGATGATGGCGACAAAAACCGCCTCGGCCCCGGTTTTGATTGCAGCGCGACCATTCATGGCGCGCATCAGTTCGGTACAGGCCCGGGTTTCGCCGGCAACCAGTTCAGGGTGCGCGAGCATGGCCTCAGTCAGTTGGCGCGCGGCATCGCTGGCCCGGTCAGATCGGTCCGCCGCCGAGGCGAACCAGGCCATCGACCGCGCCAGACCCGAAAGTGTTGTTGCGAAATTCGGGGCGGAACACCCGTCAATTCCAAAGGTCGGGCTGGATTCACCCGTGGTTTCTTCAAAGGCCGCCAGGCAGGCCTGCTGAACCGGGTGATCGATTTCAAGATATTCCGGCCCGGCGCCCATATGTTGCGCCACCGAAAGGAACCCGCAATGTTTGCCTGAACAATTGTTGTGGATCTGGCAGGGCGTATCATCGGCCAGGATCAACCCATCCCGCGCGGCCATGTCCTGCGGCTCTTGCGGGCCGCAGCGCAGGTCAGGCTCGGCCAGACCCAGATGATCCAGCCACGCCGACACACGATCAGTGTGAATCGCGGCACCGCTATGTGACGCGCAGGCCAACGCCAGATGTTCGCTGTTCAACCCGTATCTGGCTGAAGCACCCGAGGTGAGCAGCGGCAGAGCCTGGATCATCTTGGCCGACGACCGCGGATAGATAACCGCCTGCGGATCGCCCCAGCTTTTTACGATCTGGCCACTGTCGTCACAGATCACTGCATGGCCCAGATGCAGGCTTTCCAGCAGCGAGCCGCGCCACAGTTCTGTCATTGCCACGGGCTGCGTCATGTTATCCTCCGAAATTATGCGCAAATTTCTGCCAATCGCCCTTTCGCCTGTGGCGAAACCTGCGTTAGTGTGTGTATGTCGGCAATTATCGGAATGCGCAACATACGAGAGACGGACCATAAGGGTTCGCGGGCGCGTCCGATCGGTTTGGGGTATGAGTCGGGCTAGGAGGCTGGACAAATGGGATCAAGACTAGTCCGCGCAGTTGCGGGCTTGTGCATGGCCGGGATGGCAACAACCGCAACGGCCCAACAGGCAAGCAGCACCAACAGGGTTGCGGCAAAAACCGACTGGAGCGTTTTTGTCGAAAGCGATCCGACGGAATGCTGGAGCGTTTCTGCGCCAAGGGAAACGGTCAACACACGCGGTGGCCGAGTGGTTTCGGTGCGCCGCAGCGATATTCTGCTGTTTGTGTTCTTCCGCCCCAATGCCGAGGTTAAAGGGCAGGTCACGTTTACCGGCGGCTATCCCTTTGCGCCTGGATCGACGGTCAATCTGAATGTCGACGGGACCGAGTTTGAACTGATCACCGAGGGCGAATGGGCCTGGCCAGCAACTGAAGGCGAAGACCTTAAGGTGGTTGCAGCAATGAAGCGCGGCACCGAAGCAGTTCTGACGGCGCGCTCAGAACGCGGAACTCAGACCAAAGACACGTTCTCGCTGCTGGGGTTCACCGCAGCGATCGAAGACGCCGAGAAGCGCTGCACCAACTAAGCGCTCATTTCAAGTTCATGCGGCCCCGTCATCCGGCGGGGCTTTTTCGTGAAAAGGCGCAATGCAGTCTTTTCCTTGACGCAACGTTCGATCCTGAACTTGATCCGCATCAAGGCAGGCTACCCGCTTTTTCTGAACTAATCGGTTCAGGAATTCAGAAGGAACCTGCCAATGCTGAACAAATCACTTGCCGCGCTGATGATGGCCGCGATGTTGCTGAGCGCGTGTGAAAAGACCGCCGAAACATACCCTGTGACCGGTGAACAATGTGGCCCGGAAGATCCCGTACAAACCCTGGACGCTGCGGATTGCGATATCCTTCCCCCGGGCGTTTGACGTATTCGCCTGATCTGAAACCCTGAAAGCGAAATGTACTTGTTTCGGTCGCATCGACTTGGTCTTTGCGACCGAACTGCGATTGGGACGCCGGAAAACACGTGCTACTGTGACCTGATGTAAGGGTTCACATGTGGAAACGATGATGCGTTACGTCTTGATCGCACTGCTATTCTCATCCGCAGCGTTGGCCGACCCCAGCCTGGAATGCTCTGACGCGGGTTCGCAGGTTGAGATCGGGTCTTGCGTCGGGAAAATGGAAGAACGCGTAAACATGGCAGTGAAGGCCAGTTACGATTTTGCCATGCAGACAGCAGCAGAGTTGGATGAGGTTACAGGCCGCATGGCCGCGCAACCCGCACTTGAGGCCGCACAAAAAGCTTGGACCACGTATCGCGATACGCAGTGTGACGCCGTAGGTGCGTCGTATGGCGGCGGGTCTGGAACCGGGATTGCCATCACGTCCTGCCGCATTGATCTGGGTCGGGCGCGCGTGGACGAATTGCTGCGCATGGCAAATTAAGTCGCACGATTCCTTTTGATCTTTGCGTGCAATCCTATATAGAGGCGCATCCCAAGCCAGAATTCTTCGAGATAACCACATGTCGCCCAAAGCGCCGATCACTCAGGATGTCATGACCATCCCCCGCAAATTGCCCGAGGGGAAGGTGAACCTTGTCGGTCTGACCCGTGACCGCTTGCGCGAGGTTCTGATCGAACACGGGACGCCGGAAAAGCAGGCCAAGATGCGCACCGGCCAGATCTGGCAGTGGATCTATCAGTGGGGCGTGCGCGACTTTGCCGAGATGACAAATCTGGCCAAAGCCTATCGCGCGCAACTGGCCGAGCATTTCGTCATAGAGGTTCCCGAGGTTGTGACCCGTCAGGTGTCCGAAGACGGCACCCGCAAGTACCTGTGTCGCATCGCCGGCGGGCATGAGGTCGAAGTGGTCTATATCCCCGAAGAAGACCGGGGGACACTGTGCATCTCGTCTCAGGTCGGCTGCACGCTGACCTGTTCGTTCTGTCATACGGGCACTCAGAAACTTGTGCGAAACCTGACGGCGGCCGAGATTGTAGGTCAGATTATGATGGCCCGCGACGACCTTGAGGAATGGCCCGTCCCCGGCGCGCCCAAGGACGAAACCCGTCTGCTGTCAAACATCGTTCTGATGGGCATGGGCGAGCCGCTGTATAACTTCGACAACGTCCGCGATGCGATGAAGATTGCCATGGACCCTGAAGGGATTTCCCTGTCGCGCCGCCGCATCACGTTGTCCACATCCGGCGTGGTGCCGGAAATTGCACGGACTGCCGAAGAAATCGGGTGTCTGCTTGCGATCTCTTTCCACGCGACCACGGATGAAACGCGCGATGTGCTGGTGCCGATCAACAAGCGCTGGAACATCGAAGAGTTGCTGCAGGCGCTGGCCAGCTATCCAAACGCGTCGAACTCGGAACGGATCACGTTCGAATACGTAATGCTGGATGGCGTGAACGACAGTGACGAAGACGCGCACCGCCTGATCGACCACATCAAGCGCCATAACATTCCGGCAAAGATCAACCTGATCCCGTTCAACGAATGGCCCGGCGCGCCGTACAAGCGCAGCTCGAACAACCGCATTCGGGCCTTTGCCAACATCATCTATCAGGCCGGATACGCCTCACCCATCCGCAAGACGCGGGGTGAGGACATCATGGCGGCCTGTGGGCAGCTGAAATCGGCGACCGAACGCGCGCGGAAGTCCCGTAAGCAGATCGAGGCCGAGGCCGGTCTGGGAACCTGACCCTGACCCTTGCAACCCTGCCGGTCGCGAGAATTAATGTTCCCGCGCCTGTTCTTTATATGCGCGATTTGTTATGTTTCATCTTGTCGGCGCCCGGGGGGTTCACGCGTGTGCACAAGGCGGTGAAAGCCATGGACCGGTTGTGGCAGGTTTTTTTGCGCCTGTTATTATCGAATCTGACGCAGGTGCGCTGAAACAAGGCAAGCCTTTTTCAACTCAGGTGGGTCATCCAGTATGATTGCACGTTACCAGATTCAGCTTTTGAAACCCCTCGTTTTCCTGATCATGGCAACGGCCCTGCCGACCTTCTCTGCGGCTCAGTCCAGTGATGAAGACGCGCATCTGGCCATCGAGAACCCGGCGGATTTGTCGAAAAAGGATGCGCGCAAGTTCTATAAGTCCCTGCAAAAGCGTCTGGCGCGCGGGTACGCGGCTGCGCAGATGGATTTGATCCGGAACTATCAAAGCTGGCCGCTGTTCAACGATGCGCCTTATATCTCGGCCACACACGGTCAGCGCTACGTGAACAGTTACGCCAATCGCATGGCGCATAATTACGGAACCCTGCAAGAGGGCGAAGAGTTGCCGATGGGGTCTGTTCTGGCCAAAGACAGCATGACGGTGACCGATACCGGCAATCTGCACCCGGGTGCCATGTTCGTAATGGAAAAGCTGGCCAAAGGCGCCAGCCCTGAAACCGGTGACTGGCGCTATATCATGGTTATGCCGGACGGATCGCTCTTTGGGGACACGATGGGCGCTCGGTCAGAAGCTGTTTCCTATTGTCACGACTGCCACGAGGTCGTGGCGGATCGGGATTACACGTTTTTCGTGCCGGAAGACTACCTTGTGAACAACTGATCGCAGATTATCTGCGACCAAACCGGGCCGACCCGATGACCTCGATCAGGGTTTGGCGCACCGGTTCGGGCTGGGTATCGACGGCATTCAGAACCTCGCGCAGTTCGGCGCGCAGACAATGCATCTGGTCGATCAGGGAAATCATCATCGACAGCGCGTCGGGCTCCATCTCGTATTGATCATGCAGTTCGCAGGCCAGTTCCAGACGGGCGACGTCGATGCTTTGGTAGACAAGCCCTTGCTCCGTTTGTTCGGGGATCACAATTTCGGCGGCCAGATAAACGGACAGCCGGTCCGGGGTCAGGCGGGCAATAGTTGCGAGCACTTCGTCTTCGGTCAGGTGTCGGGTCATGACGGTATCCCCTCGCGAGGATCGTAGCGATGCGTTTCACGCCAGGTTTCCATGAAGGCCCTGAGGTCATCATCGACCTTGTCCGGCAGGGTCACGATCAGTTCGATCAGCTGATCCCCGCGCTCGGACGCACCCCGCTTTTTGACACCCTTGCCGCGCAGGCGCAGGGTCTTGCCGCTGCTGGTCCCCGCCGGGACGCTGACGTTCACGCCACCGTCTATGGTGGGGGCGGGAACCTTGCCGCCCAGAATCGCCTCGTCGATCGAGATCGGCAGAGTGATGTGGATGTCGTCGCCCTGCCGGTCAAAGACCGGATGCTTGGCGACCGAGATGGTGACAAGCGCATCGCCCGCAGGCCCCTGTCCATATCCGGGCGCACCCTTGCCGCGCAGCCGGATGGTCTGACCATCGGTGATGCCAGCGGGGATTTTGACCTCGATTCGATCACCATCGGGCAGGGTTAACTTCTGACTGGCCCCGAACACCGCGTCCAGAAAGCTGACCTGAAGCGAATAGTTCAGGTTGTGACCGGGCGCGTGAAATTCATGGCTGCGGTGCCGGCCGCGCCCGCCACGCCCACGCATGAACTCGGCAAAGATGTCGGACATATCCTCGGGGTCGCCATAAGACGCACCTGAACGATAGGGATTTCCTGCCGCCTCGGCATAGTCGCGGTAATATTGCTGCTGCGGTCTCTCCTGACCCGATGCATCAATTTCGCCATTGTCATAGCGCGCCCGCGTTTCGGGGTCTTTCAGCAGATCATAGGCTGCTGCGGCAGCTTTGAACTTTGCCTCGGCTTTGGCGTCACCCGGTTTCAGGTCCGGGTGGCAATCCTTGGCAATGCGCCGGTAGGCTTTCTTGATATCAGCGGCGCTTGCGTCTTTCTGGACGCCAAGGACCGAATATGGATCGTCGCTCATCTCACTCTCGCGGGTCACGTCTGATCGTTGGGCATGTTTTTTATCATGCGATTTCAATGCCCCGATTGGAAGAGGCTTTTGAAACCGCTCGCAAATTCCCGCAGGTCTGATAACATATGCATATTTCAGCTTGTTTTCTGACGGAGCCCCCATGACACGCAGAATTAAATCCGCACTGGCCCTTCTGGCGGGGAATGCCATCGGGTTGTTGATCGCCTCACTTCTGTTGTCCGGTTTCGCGATCCGGCCAATCTCGTTCATTGTCGTGGTGATCGTATTCACCCTTGTTCAGGTCGTGGCCGAACCGCTGATCCTGAAGCTGGGAGAGAAGAAAGCGCCCGCGCTGAAAGGCGGGATTGCGCTGATCGTGTCCTTTGTAGGCCTTTTGGTAACTGATCTGGTGACGACGGGCCTGACCGTCGGCGGCATCTCCAATCTGCTGGCTGCAACTTTGCTGGTCTGGTTGGGGGCTTTGATCGCCAGTGTGGTGCTGCCGATCTACGTGTTCACAGAACTGCGTGAGCCCAAGAAGTAATCACAGCGCGTTCAGGCTTGCCTCGATGGCCTGCCACAGTTCCTCCACCGGCTCGCATCCGACCGACAGGCGGATGAAGGCAGGATCGACGGCGTCGCCCCACCGTGCGCGACGCTCGGCCGAACTGTGGATGCCTCCGAACGAGGTGGCCGGGCGCAGCAATGGGCAGGCGTTGATGAAGGATTCAGCGTTGGCCTCGCTGTCCAGTGTCAGAGACAGCAGAAAGCCGAACCGCGCTGTTTGGGCATGTGCCAGTGCATATGACGGATCATCGGGCAGACCGAGGTAACGGACTTTTTTCACGGCCGGGTGCGCCGCTAGCCGTTCTGCCAGAACCTGTGCCGACGCGCACATGCGGTCGAACCGCACGTCCAGCGTTTCCAGCCCGCGGTGCAACAGCCATGCCTCATGAGGTCCGGGGATCGAGCCGGAGATCTTCCGCCATTCCTCGACCCGCTCCATGATCTTGGCGTCGCGGCTGGCCACATGGCCCATCAGCATGTCGGAATGCCCACCCATCGCCTTGGTGTCCGAAGACACGACGACGTCGATGCCCAGATCCAGCGGGCGCTGGCCCAATGGTGTCAGGGTCGTATTGTCGGCAATGGTCAGCCCCCCGGCGGTGCGCACATGTCCGGCTACGGCTGCCAGATCGATCATGTCCAGTCCGGGGTTCGAAGGGCTTTCGACAAAGACCACATCGAACCCGTCAAAGCCGCCTTCGGCAAAGGCGGTGGTGGGACGTTCCTCGATCTTCACGCCAAGGCGTGAGAGGAACCTGTCCGCCAGCAGGCGCGTGACGTAATATCCGTCCGATGGGATCAGCAGGCGCGATCCGGCTTGCACGGTCGCAAACAACGCCGCTGATATTGCCGCCATGCCGGACGGAAAGCTGAGGCAGGGCGCGTCTTCCAGATGTGCCAGCACGTTCTCAAGATGTACCCATGTTGGATTGTCGACGCGTCCGTAGGTCGCGTGACCATCCGGCGGGCCCGGCAAGTGGAACATGCTGCTTTGCGTCAGCGGCAGCGCCACCGGCTCGCCCATTTTCAGGGCATTCCCGCGCAGGTGAAGCATTTCTCCGGTCTTTGGCGCCGTCATCCGTCAGCGCCCCGGGATTTCGTCGCGGGGCGGGGCGGGTTCCCAGTTTTCGATGATCCCGACCGCCTCTTGTGCCGTGTCGACGAAACGGAAAAGGTCCAGGTCTTCGTCCGAAATGGTGCCAGCGTCCGCCAAAGCTTCCCAGTTGATGACCTTTTCCCAGAATGCGCGGCCAAACAGCAAGAAGGGGACGCGTTCCATACGACCGGTCTGGATCAGGGTCAGCGACTCGAACAGTTCATCCATCGTGCCGAAGCCGCCGGGGAAGATGGTGATGGCGCGGGCGCGCATCAGGAAATGCATCTTGCGGATCGCGAAATAGTGGAAATTGAAGCTCAGGTCCGGTGTCACGTAAAGGTTTGGTGCCTGTTCGTGCGGCAGCACGATGTTCAGACCGATCGAGTAACCTTCGGCATCCTGTGCACCGCGGTTTCCGGCCTCCATCACGCCGGGACCGCCGCCGGTGACGATCACGTTTTCACGGCAGCCGGTTTCCTTCGACTTCAGGGTCATCAGCCGGGCAAATTCCCGCGCTTCGTCGTAATACTGCGACAGACCGGCCAGCGTTTCGGTCCGGGCGGTGTGCTTTTGTGACGGTTCGGGAATGCGGGCCCCTCCGAACATCACGATGGTCGAGGTGATCTCGCGCTCGGTCATGATCATCTCGGGTTTCAGCAATTCCAGTTGCAGGCGCACCGGTCGCAGTTCTTCCCGGCACATGAAGTCCTCGTCGGCAAAGGCCAGACGATAGGCGGGCGACCGTGTCTGTGGCGTGTCCGGCACCTCGCTTGCGGTCGACCGGTCGGTCTGCGCGTCGCGGAAGGGGCTGAGTCGGTCTTCTCTCATGGGTGAACGATCCCTGCTTGCGTGTTTTTCAAACAGCTATAGGGTTCGCGGACAGAGTGCCAGCCACGGAAAGACAAGAATGAACTGGAAGAGTGAAATATCGGCGGCGCGGGATCGCATTGCCGGCTATGCACAGGTCACGCCGGTGATGGAAAGCCGCATTCCGGGGTTTCCGGTTGAAATGAAGCTGGAGCATTTGCAGCACACCGGCAGTTTCAAGGCACGCGGGGCCTTCAACACGCTGCTCAGCCTGGATGTGCCCGAGGCGGGCGTTGTTGCGGCATCAGGCGGCAACCACGGTGCGGCGGCGGCCTATGCGGCGCAGTCGCTGGGCCACCCGGCCAAGATTTTTGTGCCGGAACTGGCGGGGCCGTCCAAAATTGCGCTGATCGAGCAGACCGGCGCCGACCTGAGCGTTGTTCCCGGCGAATACGCCAATGCGCTGACCCAGGCCCGTTCTCATGAAGAAGAAACCGGGGCAATGCAGATCCATGCTTACGACGCACCGGCGACGGTGGCCGGGCAGGGCACCTGTTTCGCCGAGTGGGAGGCGCAGGGCTTGCAGGCGGATACCGTTCTTGTCGCGGTCGGTGGCGGCGGTCTGATTGCCGGGGCTTTGGCCTCGTTTCAGGGTGCGCGCAAAGTTGTGGCGGTCGAACCGGAAACCTCCTGCGCGCTGCACGCCGCGTTGCAGGCCGGGGAACCGGTGGATGTGTCCGTATCAGGGGTTGCGGCAAACGCATTAGGCGCGAGGCGGATCGGATCGATCTGTTTCGATCTGGCACGCGGCATGTCATCGGTTCTGGTCCCGGATGCGGCCATCACCAAGGCGCAGCGCGCATTGTGGCAGGCCCATAGGCTTCTGGTGGAACCGGCGGGGGCAACGGCTTTGGCGGCCTTGATGTCGGGTGCCTATCGGCCGGAACCGGGCGAGAAAGTGGCCGTTCTGATTTGCGGCGGCAATATTGCCCCGGACCCGTTCGCGGGCTGAATTATCTGCTTGTGGAAGGCGGGCTTCATTTTTATCTACAATCTATGACCGCGACCATTGCCGATACGATCTATCAGAAACTCAGCCAGCAAATCGTCACCGGCGACCTGATCGCCGGTGAAAAACTGCGTCAGGACCATATCGCCCGCGCATTCGAGACCAGCCATGTTCCGGTGCGCGAAGCTCTGCTGAGGCTGGAGGCGCATGGGCTGGCCAAAAGCGAGCCGCGGCGGGGGATGCGGGTCACTGCGCTGGACCCATCCGAAGTGCGCGAGGTCATCGAAATGCGCGTGGCGCTGGAATCGCTGGCGATGCAGCACGCGGTTCAGAACCTGACGCCAGCCGCCTTGCGGAAAATTGACGAAGCACGGCTGGCCTGCGACGCGGCCCGGACCATGCCGGAGTGGGAGGCGGGAAACCGTGCTTTTCACCGGGCCATCCTGACACCCTGCGGGTTGCCGCGCCTGCTTCACACGATTGACGATCTGCATATCGCCAGCGCGCGCCATCTGTTTGCCTATTGGCGTCCCCGGTGGAAGCAACGCGCAGACACTGATCACGCCGCCATCGTGCGCGCGATGAAAGGCAGGGACGCTGCCGCCGCTGTCTCGATACTGGTTCGGCACATACGCCGGGCCAGCTGACAAAAGCCGCGAAAGGCTGCGGATAATCACCCGGGCGATGGTCTTTGTCCCACGAGTGACGCAAAACCGCCCGCCTACGCCGCATTGCGCCCTGTGTGTGGCTTGCTTATAGGCAAAAACAACGTGAACAGATTCAGCAGGGAGTGATCTCATGTCCAATGCGCAACTGGAAGCCGCAATCGAAGCCGCCTGGGAGGTTCGCGACACGATCTCGCCCGCCAGCACCGGCGAGCAGAGAGAGGCGATTGAGGAAACACTGAACGCGCTGGACAGCGGATCGCTGCGCGTTGCCGAGAAGCTGGAAAGTGGCGATTGGCACGTGAACCAGTGGGCCAAAAAGGCAGTTCTGCTGGGCTTTCGCATCAAGGACATGGAAATCCACGCTGGCGGACCGCAGGCCGGTGGCTGGTGGGACAAGGTCGACAGCAAGTTTGCCGGTTGGGGTGAGAGCCAGTGGCGCGCCGCCGGCTTCCGCGCCGTGCCCAACTGTGTTGTCCGCAAATCAGCCTATATCGCACCGGGTGCGGTTCTGATGCCGTCCTTTGTGAACCTTGGCGCCTATGTTGACGAAGGTACCATGGTCGACACCTGGGCCACCGTCGGATCCTGCGCGCAGATCGGCAAGAACGTGCACCTGTCAGGTGGCGTCGGCATCGGCGGGGTACTTGAACCCATGCAGGCTGGTCCGACCATCATCGAAGACAACTGCTTTATCGGTGCCCGCTCGGAAGTGGTCGAAGGCTGCATCATCCGCGAAGGTTCGGTTCTGGGGATGGGTGTTTTCATCGGTAAATCCACAAAGATCGTGGATCGCGAAACCGGCGAGGTCATGTATGGCGAGGTTCCGCCCTATTCGGTGGTCGTTGCGGGTTCGATGCCGTCGAAGAACAATATCAGCCTCTATTGCGCCGTAATCGTGAAGCGTGTGGACGAAAGAACCCGTTCGAAAACCAGCATCAACGAGCTGCTGCGCGACTGAAGATATCGTACAGAGTTGAAAGGCCGGTGCGGGACAGCACCGGCCTTTTTTATTGAACTTTCCCGAAGGATTTTGATCCTGAGCTTTCAAAGCTCTGATCAATCGGCTTTTCGGGTAATACCAACCGTGTTTGGTTAGCGATCTTCGCCCGGCCGTTCTACGTCATTCTCGGTTGACCCTTCGTCATCTCCCGAATTGCCTTCGGTGTCTCCATCGTCTTCGGTGTCGCTGCCGCCTTCATCACCGCCCGAGTTGCCATCGGTTTCACCACCGCCTTCGGTCTCGCCACCGCCTTCGGTTTCACCACCGCCTTCGGTCTCGCCACCGCCTTCGGTTTCACCACCGCCTTCGGTTTCACCACCGCCTTCGGTCTCGCCACCGCCTTCGGTCTCGCCACCGCCCTCGGTCTCGCCACTGCCTTCGGTTTCGCCACCGCCCTCGGTTTCACCACCACCCTCAGTCTCGCCTTCGCCTTCCTGGGCATAAGCGGAGGTTGCGACAAAGCCGGTCAAAACAGCCGCCGCCGGGGTCATTGACAATACAAGAACACTTGCAGTGGTAGTCAGCAGTTTGGACAAAATGCTCATTTGATTCCCCTTTTGATGAAATTTCGGATGCAGTGCCGTCATTCTAGGGACGGGGGTGCTGGCTTCGTAACGGCTTGACCCTGTCTCATTCTGATAGGCCATTACCCGCGTGACTCAGCGCGGGTTGTTGGCAGTTTGATGCTCAATACAACCAGGTAGAGACTCGCCAATGAGCGCGACACTTTTCAGGTGTGGATTCGATTCGCCCTGCCAGTGAACTGCTCCAAAGTACCAAGGACGGTTTCAAGCTTTCTGACTGGCCGGGCAATGTCGCACAGACAGAACTAGTGACGCTCGATGAGGTGTAGCGCTGTGGCTCGTTGGCCTGCGATGGTCCAGTCGAACAGGCCTCCGGTCTTGCGGCTTTTGCGCGATCTGAACTTTTGCTGGCAAGGCCGCCGCAGGTTGCGACGGGTGAAAATCCACGCGCACCAAACCCGCCCTAGTTCAAGGGCGGGCCGGGTCCGCTATGAAATCCTGTGTCTTTGGGGTCAGCCCATCATCTGATAACTGACGGGGACAAACCGGAACCCTTCACCCCGGGTTTCGACATATCCCGCTGCGGGAAATGGCATGTGATAACCGATCATCGGCACCTTGTCGGCGGCCAGAAGCCCAAGCACATTGCGCCGTGCCGCGGTGGCTGCCGCCTTGTCCATGTCGAACCGGACTTCCCATTCCGGATGGGCGAACGACCAAACATAGTGGTTTGCCAGATCCGCAGTCAGGATCAGACGCCGGCCGTTGCTTTCCAGATGATAGACCGTATGGCCGGGCGTGTGGCCAAAGGCAGACATGGCCGTGATGCCGGACGCAACATCGCCGCCGTCTTCGACAAAGGTCATCTTGTCCGCCAGTGGCGTCACCTTGGCCGCAACCAGACCGCCGACCCGGTTTCCTGCCTCCTGCGCGGCCCAGAAATCGTATTCGTTCGAAGCAGTCACATAGCGTGCATTCGGAAAGGTCGGTGCGTCATTGGTTGTCATACCGCCGATGTGATCGGGGTGCATGTGGGTGATGACCACCACGTCGATCTGATCGGGTGTCACACCGGCATCGGCCAGTGCCGCCTGAATACCACCTTTTCCGAGGCCTGTGTCGAACAGCACCATTTCGGACCCGGTATTGACCAGCGTTGGCGTGAAGAAGAACTGGGCCATGTCGTCTGGAATAAAGTTCTCGGCGGAAACCCTCGCGAATTCCTCGTCCGATGCACCGCCGCCGAAAATTTCCTTGGCGCCGTCGCGCGGCAGACTGCCATCCAGCAATGTTGTAACAGTGAAATCACCAAGCGCGAACGATCTGGCGGTTGTCGGGTTTGCGCCGGTTTCAGCATCATTGGCCAGAACCGGAGCTGCAGCCGACGCAAATGGCATTGCTGCAGCAGCGCCGAGCGCTGCTCTTCTCGTCAAATTGATGGTCACTATGTTTCTCCCTGTCAGGACACCAGGTTGGGAACTAGCCCGCTATGGGTCGTTTGCCATATCTTACCCGCCTGACATGGGCTGCATGGATGAACATTACGTGTTAATTTTTGCTCATGTCCCGATCCGAAAACAAAACACAGCCGACAGGGCAGGCCGTCGACGGGTTTTTGTCATCCGTCCTGCCACCGCGAAAGGCAGACGAGGCGCGGGTGCTGGATGCGCTGTTTCGCGAAGCCACCGGATTTGAACCGGTGATGTGGGGACCTTCGATCATCGGGTATGGCCGCTATCACTATCGCTACAAATCCGGGCGCGAGGGAGACTTTCTGGCAACCGGGTTTTCCCCGCGCAAGGCGGCGCATTCCATCTACATCATGCCCGGTTATGCTGATTTCGGTGACATCCTGTCCCGGCTGGGAAAACACAAACTTGGGAAATCCTGTCTTTACGTGAACAAGCTGGCGGATATCGATCCTTCGGTTCTGTCTGAGCTGATCGTCGCGGGGCTTCAAGATCTGGGCCGGCATTGGCAAGTCGAGCCGACCTGAGTATTACTGGCACGCTCAATCCTGTCCGGATCCTCATTCGCTTGCTGGACAAAACGCCCCTCATGTGACAAGAGCCGCGCCAACAGGAGATATCCATGACCACCACCCGCTTCGCCCCGTCGCCCACCGGTTACATCCACGTGGGCAACCTGCGCACTGCTCTGATGAACTATCTGATTGCCCGCAAAAACGGGGGTACGTTCATCCTGCGCATTGACGACACCGATCCTGAGCGGTCGAAGGAAGAATATGTCGATGCCATCAAGCAGGACCTTGAATGGCTGGGCCTGCACTGGGATCGGGTCGAACGTCAATCCGAGCGTCTGGACCGTTATGCCGAGGCCGCTGACAAGCTGCGCGGGATGGGGCGGTTCTACGAGGCGTTCGAGACGCCGACCGAACTGGACCTGAAGCGTAAGAAGCAACTGAACATGGGCAAACCGCCGGTCTATGACCGCGCCGCGCTGAACCTCAGCGACGCCGAGAAAGACGCGTTGCGCGCCGAACGTGGCAACGGGGTCTGGCGCTTCAAGCTGGATCACGAGCGGATCGAGTGGACCGACGGTATTCTGGGCGACATCTCGATCGATGCAGCCTCGGTTTCCGATCCGGTGCTGATCCGTGGTGACGGTCAGGTTCTTTATACGATCGCTTCCGTTGTGGATGACACTGAGATGGGCGTGACCGACGTGGTCCGCGGCTCGGACCATGTAACCAACACGGCGACCCAGATTCAGATCATCAGGGCACTGGGCGGCACCTGCCCGCGCTTTGCCCACCATTCTTTGCTGACCGGTCCGCAGGGCGAGGCGCTGTCAAAACGTCTGGGCACGTTGGCGCTGCGGGATCTGCGTGAACAGGGCGTGCAGCCGATGGCCTTGCTGAGCCTGATGGCACGTCTGGGATCGTCCGACCCGGTCGAACTGCGCGCAGATATGGCCGAATTGATTGACGGGTTCGACGTAAGCCGCTTTGGTGCCGCGCCCACCAAGTTTGACGTGCAGGACCTGTTCCCGCTGACCGCGAAGTATTTGCAATCACTGCCGCTTGCCGATGTGGCTGATGCTGTTGCCGATGCCGGTGTTCCGGCAGATCTGGCCGAGCCGTTCTGGGCCATGGCGCGCGAGAACATCACCACGCTGGGCGATTTGAAAGCCTGGTGGGAGCTGTGCCGCGTAGGCGCGGAACCACTGATCGCCGATGAGGATTGCGCGTTCATCGTTGAGGCGATGGCGCTGCTGCCGGAGGGCCCGTTTGACGGCGAAACCTGGGGTAAATGGACCAGCGCCGTGAAAGAAGCGACCGGCCGCAAGGGCAAAGGTCTGTTCATGCCGTTGCGCAAGGCGCTGACGGGGATGGAACGCGGGCCCGAGATGGCGGCCCTGTTGCCCCTGTTGCAGGTGATCCGCGCGCGGGGGTGATGAAACGCGCCTTGCGGCGCGTGCCTTCGGCGAGAGTATTTTGAAAAAGATGAAGAGGGCTGGTTGAATCCGGCCCCTTTTTTATGCGTTTTGAACGATGTTTGCCGAGATACTGCGCAGGCGGTCGTCGACGAAGTCTGTTTCGTCGGGGCGGAGCTGTTGATGGCGCGGATAGCGGGGTTCGGAGCGGTCATTCAGGATCGGGGCGTCCCACCCGTCCGTGGTGGCGAAGAAACGATCTGCTCCGTCCAGACCGAAAGCGCGCAGATAACCCTGTACCACCACGTCGATATAGCTGAGCAGCAGCGGATGTTTGTTGCTTGGCGCATTGTGCCGATCCCGCGGAACGGCATAGACGGCGATTTCAACCTCATGCGCCAGGGGGTGGGTCACTGATTGCGTCGCAGTCACGCGATCGTAGGCCCATTCGCGCTGATCCAGCGCTGCCCAGTCGTTCTTTGGAACATGCGCGATCATGCCTTCGATTTCGGCATCGGGGTCAAGTACCGCGGTGAGAAACGCCACTTCGCGCAGGTCGGTATGTCGCCATGCGCGCCGCCAGCCCTTCAGCCGGGCCGGATGCGGATCGGGAAAGTCATGGGTGGCCAGATTGACCAGGCTGCCATAACCGAAGAAATACGGGTCTTTCATGCGCTGTGCCGTCCTGGATCTTGATTGATGTATGTCAAACCGCTTTTTTGCGGAACATGCAATAAGACTGCATCTTGATATTTGGGAGGCCTGTGATGCGGATTACCAAACGGACGAATATTGCAGTGCGCCTGCTGATGTATTGCGCGGCGCATCAGGATCGGCTGGTGACAAAGGCCGAGATTGCCGAAGTGTGCAACATCTCAGAAAACCATCTGGCGCAGGTGATCAACCAGCTCAGCCAGCTGAATTATCTGAACACGCAACGCGGGCGCAACGGCGGCATGATGCTGGGCCGTCCGGCGGAACAGATCCGGATCGGGTCGGTGTTTCGCCATGTGGAAGGCAACCTGCCGATTACGGAGTGCTTTGCCGATGCGGACAACACGTGCCCGCTGACCGATGCCTGTCGATTGCGGTTGGCCCTGCGCGATGCAGCCGAAGTGTTTTATGCGTCGCTGGATGAAATCACACTGGACGCGCTGGTCTGTGATAATGATCGCTTGTTGCAGATTTTGCAGCCGGTGGCCTGTGTTCGCTGAGACCTAACCGGCGGCGCGCAGGATGCGCGCCGGCCTGACAGCCAGAGGGCGCAGGGCAAAGACCAGGCCGGCTCCTGTGGTCACCGCGATTCCGGCCAGAACGATGGCAAGGGCGGATGGCCAGATGATCGTGAAGCCGGTGTCAAAAATGAACGTTGCCACGGCCCAACCGCCGGTGATGCCGGCCAACAGGGCCACGCCTCCGGCTGCCGTGCCAAGAAGTACGGCGCGCAATGCAAAGCTGAGAAGAATGCGGCGGCGGCCAGCCCCGAGCGTTTTCAGGATCGCAGCCTCGTAGCGGCGCGCGGGCTCTCCGGCGGCGGCTGCGCCGATCAGCACGAGAAACCCGGTCAGCAGTGACACCCCGGCCCCGTAAGACGTGGCGGATGCCAGCCCGGCAAGCAGGCCGGAAACCCGGTCGATCGCGTCCCGCACACGGATCGCGGTGATGTTGGGAAATTGCCCTGCCAGATCGCGTAGTATGGCGGCCTCGGCCTGTTCTTCGGCATAGACCGTTGCGATGAAACTGTGCGGTGCCCCGGCCAGCGCGCCGGGGTTCATGGACATGACAAACCCCATTCCGGCGGTTGAGAAGTCAACTTCACGCAGAGAGGTCAGCCGGGCCGTGATATCCCGGCCGAGAATGTTAACCGTCAACTCATCGCCCAGCTTGAGACCCATCTCAGCAGCTTCTTCCGCGGCAAAACTGACCTGCGGCGCGCCGGAATAGTCATCTGACCACCATTCCCCTATGGTGATACGCGCGTTCTTGGGGGGACGTTCGGAATAGGTGATCCCCCGGTCTCCGTCCAGAACCCAGTGATCGCCAGCCACCTCGCGTGCAGGCTGTCCGTTGATCCCGGTTATGACTCCGCGCAGCATTGGCGCACTTTCGATGCGGCTGACCGCCGGGTCGGTTTCCAGCCGTTCAATGAACCCGGGCATCTGGTCTTTCTGGATGTCGACAAAGAAGTATGACGGCGCCACGTCCGGCAGATTGCCCGAGATTGCGTTGCGCAATGTTCCGTCAATCTGCCCGACGGCCGCCAGCACCGACAGGCCCAGCCCAAGCGACAGCACGACGGGACCAGCACCTTCGCGCGGGTCAGAGATGGCCGACAGGGCCCAGCGCAAGGCGGGCCGCCCGCGTGTCGCCGAGGCGCCGGCTCGGGCAACCCGTCTTATGATCCACGCGGTTGCGGCCAGCAAAGCCATCGCTCCGGCCAAACCGCTGCTGGTCCACAGGGTCAGGCGGGCGGAACCGCTGAACCATGCGGCGGCTGAGATCAGGAAGGCAAGGCCCAAGGCGGTGGCGATCACGTAAGCAGGACGGGGAAAAAACCGCGCCGATGTCAGGGCATCGCGAAACAAGGTTGCGGCGCGGACCTCTTCGGTTCGGGCCAGCGGCCAGAGGGTGAACAGGAACGCCGTCAGAACGCCGTAGAGGGCAGCCTCGGCCAATGGCTGGGGATAGATCGAGAATACAGCGGGAACCGGCAACCGGTTTTCGATCAGCGGTGACAGCATCAGGGGGGCCGAGCCGCCCAGGGCTAGGCCCAGCGCGATGCCGATGACAGACAAAATGCCGATCTGGATCATGTATGTCTGAAAAATCGTGGCACGGTCGGCGCCAAGAGTGCGCAATGTGGCAACCGTTTCCGTCTTTTGCGACAGGTGCGCCCGTACCGCTGCCGAGATGCCGATGCCGCCCACGGCCAGACCTGACAGACCTACAAGCACCAGAAAGGCGCTGAGCCTTGCGACGAATTCAGCGATGCCAGGGGCACCGTTGCGAGCATCTGTCCAGCGCATGCCAGTGCCGGCAAAGGCTTCTTTTGCTTCGGTCGACAGGGTGGCAAGATCTGTGCCGGGCGGCAGGTCCAGTCGGTATTTTGTGGAAAACAGCGTGCCGGGTTCCAGCAAACCCGATTTGTCCAGGTCCTTGGTGCGCACCAAGGTACGCGGCCCCAATCCGAATCCGTCAGCGGCCCCGTCCGGCTCGAACATCAGCGCGGCCATTACGACAAACTCCTGCGTCCCGAGCGTGACGGTGTCCCCTGCCTCCAGGTTCAGCCGATCCATCAGGGCGGGGTCCATCACCGCTCCGGGCAGATCGTCCTGACCGTTCAACGCAACTGGCAGGGGCATCGCGGGCTCCAGCGTGACAGAGCCAAGCAATGGGTAGGCGTCATCGACCGCCTTCACCTGTGTCAATGCGCGATCCGGACCGTCATCGTGTTGCGTGACAGCCATGGACCGGAAGTCGACGATTTCGGATACCTGCCGGGCTGACGCGTTCATCCAGCTGCGTTCTTCGTCGCTGGCATAGCGGTAGGTGAATTCCAGCTGCGCGTCCCCACCCAAAAGGGCGGCGCCCTCTTGGGCCAAGCCAGCCTGAATCGCATGCCGGACTGAACCCACTGCGCCGATCGCGGCGACACCCAGCGCAAGGCAGGCCAGAAACACGCGAAATCCCTGCAATCCGCCGCGCAGTTCACGGCGCGCCAACCGTCCGGCCAGCCGCAGGCTCATTCAGCGGCCTCCTGTTGGGCATCCCCGGCAATGCGGCCATCCCGCAAGCGCACGACTCGGTCGCATTTCCGGGCCAGTGCGTGGCTGTGCGTTACCAGAACAAGGGTGGAACCGTGTTTGTCCCGCAACCCAAACAACAGCTCGACAATGGCGGCGCCATTGCTTTCGTCCAGATTGCCGGTCGGTTCATCCGCCAGCAGGATCTGAGGCCGGGGGGCCGATGCGCGGGCAAGGGCAACGCGCTGCTGTTCCCCGCCCGACAACTGCGCCGGGTAGTGATTGCGCCGGTGCGACAGTCCAACGGCTTCAAGCTCGGCCTCGGCGCGGGTGAACGCATCCTTGTGACCAGCCAGTTCCAGTGGCGTGGCGACGTTTTCAAGCGCGGTCATTGTCGGGATCAGGTGAAAGTTCTGAAACACAACACCCATGTAGTCGCGCCTGAAACGCGCCAAAGTATCTTCGTCCAGCCCTGTCAGATCGCGCCCAAGCGCCGAGACGGTCCCACGGGTCGCCTGTTCAAGCCCACCCATCAGCATCAGAAGTGAGGATTTGCCTGACCCGGACGGTCCGACCAGGCCTATCGTTTCACCCTGCCGCACAGTCAGGTTGATACCATGCAGGATATTCACCCGACCGGCATTGCCATCCAGCGACAATGAGGCATCTTGGAGCGTAAGAACTGGTGACGTCATCAGTCTTTCCGAAAAGGAGCGGTCATTTGGGATATGGAGCGGTTGGGACCTTGCGCAAGACCTTGATGTCGGGCCTGTTTGTCTTTTGCGGCTTTGCGGCCACAGCCGAACCGGTGGTCATCGCGGCGGTAGGGGATTCTCTGACGCATGGCTATGGCTTGCCCGAGCAGGAGGGATTTGTCCCTCAGCTCGGCCGCTGGCTTGAAGATCGCGGCGCCGAGGTGACGCTGATCAACGCAGGTGTGTCGGGGGACACAACAGCCGGTGGCGCGGCGCGTATCGAATGGACGCTGACACCGGAAGTCGATGGCGTAATCGTTGCCCTCGGGGCCAATGATCTGTTGCGCGGTGTTGATCCTGCGGTGTCGCGTGAGAACCTCGATACCATCCTGCAGACAGCCAAAGCGGCCGATGTCGAGGTCTTGCTGATCGGGATGGAAGCGCCGGGAAACTTTGGCCCTGACTACAAACAGGCCTTTGACGCCATCTATCCTGAATTGGCGCAGAAACACGGAGCGCTTTATGCAGAAAGCTTTTTCGCCGGCCTTGATGCCGGTGGCGATCCGACTGCCGCGCTTGGGTTCATGCAGGCTGACGGCATTCATCCCAATGCACAGGGCGTGGCCCTGATTATCGAGGCGCTTGGGCCAGATGTTCTCAAGCTGGTCGGGAACGCAAACCGATAGGAGCGCATCATGCCGGGGCGGTTTTTTCTGACGCGGCCCATTTCCGAGATTGCCCGGTTTCTGGGTGTGCCCGCTGAGGTGGCCGCTCAGCCGCCGCGTCATAACATTCAGCCGGGGCAGGAGGTGATGACCCTGACAAGCGCGGGGCTGGCGCCGATGCGCTGGGGCATGATCCCGGTGGGGCGGGTCAACGCGCGGGGCCGCCCGGTGATGGAGACGATCATCAACGCAAGATCCGAAACGGTGTTTGATAAGACGGCGTTTCAGGGTGTGGGCAGGGCTGTGATTCCTGTCGACGGCTGGTACGAATGGACCGGAGAGAAACGGCGCAAGACAGCGTGGCGCATTTCCTCGGTTGACGGCGCGCCGCTGATATTTGCGGCGATTACGGACACCTGGCAGGCCCCCGGCGGACTATGCGTCAATCAGGTTGCCGCAGTGACCTGCGAACCGAACGCCGACGTCCGGCCGATCCATCATCGCATGGGGGTTTTGCTGAACCTGTCCGATGTGCCGGGATGGCTGACCGGAACCGAGGCTGAAGCGCAAAGCCTTGCACGCCCGTGGCCAGAAGGGCGGTTAAGGATCGAGCAGGCTGCGGATGTGGATTGGTCAGCGCCCTGATCGGATTAAACCACACTGACCACCGTGCCCAATGGTACGCGCTGGTAAAGGTCGATCACATGCTCGTTCAGCATTCGGATGCAGCCGTTTGACACCGCCCGTCCAATGGTCTGCGGCTGTGTTGTACCGTGAATGCGGAAATAGGTGTCGACGCCGTTTTGGAACAGATAGAGCGCCCGGGCCCCCAGTGGATTGTCTCCTCCGCCGGGCTGGACATAATCGTTGTCCTTGAACTTGGCGTAAGTCACCGGTTCCCGCTCGATCATTTCGTCCGTTGGCCGCCACGTCGGCCATTCCTTCTTCACGTCGATTGTCGCGGTGCCGGTGAATTCCAATCCGGCTTTGCCGACCCCGCAGCCATAGCGGATCGCCTTGCGCGGCTCGGTCACGAAATACAGATAGAACGAGCGTGGCACGACCAGCAACTGACCAGGCTGAAACTGTTTCTTGATCCGGACCACCTGCGGCGTGGGGTCGTATTCGACGGCTTTCTTCTTGGCCAGGCTCATTCCCGGTGTGAGGCTGGCTGCTGCTGTCGATGCAAGAAATACACGGCGCGTGAACATGGTGGGCTCACCTATCCTTCATGAAAAACATGAATTCAGTCTCGGAAGGATACACCATCCGGTCAATCGCTGCGCACTGATAAAGGGATTGTGATGTATTTTGCGCGCCACAGTTCAAGGGCGCGGCAAGAAAAAGGGCGGAGAGATTCTCCGCCCTTTTTAACTGGTCAGGCCAGTTCGATATTGTCCGCGCTTTCGCGGCCGTCACGACCCGAGCGCAGCTCGTACGTGACTTTCTGGTTGTCGGCCAGACCGGTCAGGCCGGAACGTTCCACGGCCGAGATGTGTACGAAGATGTCTTTGCCGCCATCTTCGGGTGCGATAAAGCCGTAGCCTTTGGTGGTGTTGAACCATTTTACGGTGCCTGCTGGCATGTCCGTTGTCTCCTGTTTTGATGCTGCCCACGGGGTTGCGGCAGCCTGGCGTCGTCGGTCTGGATCGATAGACTGAGCGCCGGAAACGGAGACAGTAGGTCGAAATAGAAAAACGTAAGCAACCGGGATATGGCACCGCGCAGGGCGTGTGACAAGGGAGTTTGTGTGCTTTGTACAACGGTTTAAGGGCCTGCAGCGCGTTTTGAACGGTTTCCCGCCGAAGGGTTCGGCCCGAATCCCGCGCATGTCGAACCTGATACGGGGACCGCGATTTCAACAACCTGAGCAGGATTGACAGAAGCGCCTACCACCATGGACCGTGCCCGGGCAATCGTCAGTTGTGTCCCGAGTCGCAGAGCACCCGAAAAACTATAGGGTAGAGAAGCAGGGTTGCCCACAACCCTCAGATTTTATTCAGATATTACGATGTTTTGAAAAGCAGGCTTTTGGTGCTATAGTAACGCACATAACCGTGGGGGCGGATATGAGACTTGTTTGTACATTTGCGGTCCTTTGCTGGGCTGGTTCTACCGATGCATTGACTGTTACAGTTGATTGGGAAAGCCCGTTGCCTGATGGTATCGAACGGGAAACCAACCGGTTGTCCACGTATTCGAGCGAAAAATCCCGTGAGGATATGGAATGGGACATGTTCCGAATCATCCAGTCGGCAGCAACCTCTGATCGCCACCTCGAAGAAATTCGGCATCTTGAAGAGCTGGAGTTGGAGCAGGAGCAGGACCCAATCGAACAGGATCCCATCGAACAGGATGAGGAATTGACGGAAGTTACAGAGCCCGACTTCTGTGAATTGTGGTGCGAAGAGCCCGGGTCGGAAGGTACCGTGACAGAAGTGAATGTCTCTGCCGTCCCAATTCCGGCCACTGGGTTGTTGCTGATCGCTGCTTTGGCGGGATTGTTCGGGTTCAGACGGATGGGTGGCAGCCGGTCCGGTTAGGTTCGGCAACGAACGACCCCTTGGTATTTCGAAAGTGAATTGTGTAATCCGATGGAGCGGTGCTTTGGCGTCGCGCGGTCGCGTATGCAATGAGTCGCTGGATGGGTGGAACCGCCCGTCCTTCCGGTCCTTTACCGTTTCAGTCCAGCCCTTTACGAGTTGGTAGTCATAGCTGCCGTAAACCGGATGTTTGTCCAACTATCGACGCGCGCGTATCCCCGGAGCCAGGTATTTATTCACCGTGTCCTTGGCTGATCGTTCGCCGGGCCTGTTGACGCGCGCGGTGGCGCATCTGAGGGCGGCCTTTGCGATGACGCAGAGGGAGCGGCCATTCTGGTGCGATGCGTTTGTTGTGTTGCCGGATCATTTGCACGCGATTTGGACCTTGCCGCCGGGGGATGCGGATTATTCGACGCGGTGGGGTGCGATCAAGTCGCGGTTTACGCGCGGGGTGAAATCCGGGGAAATGATGGAGTGAAACCCCATCTTACGCACGGAATCGAAAGTTGCGAAGGAAGATGCCGGGATTTGGCAACGCCGGTTTTGGGAGCATGTCATTCGGGATGAAACGGATTACCGCAATCACATGGCGTATTGTTGGGGGTGAGTGCCGATCCACCGCAGGTGGCGAAACATCCAGTGGACATTTCGAGGCGCGAACGGGCGGAGCCCCGGTCAATCATGGGTTGGTGGAGTATCCAACCGATTGGCCGTATTCGTCGATCCATCGTGATATCCGCGCAGGTCAGGTTGATCCGGAGTGGAGTGGCGTGGTCACCGATGGCACGTTCGGAGAGCCGTAGGATGGGGTTCCACCCCATCATTTGGGACGTCGGGTATGGAAGTGGTTTGATACGCAGGAATAGATTGTACCGGTGTTTGGGGATGATTGTTGAGTGAGAGATGGGGTGGAACATCATCCAATGTTTGCTAAGCTTACCAAATTACACCGAAATGTGCTCAGATAGGCGATATTCAGCGTACGGAGAGCGCAAAATTGGTTTCGTTTGCTACTGTTGTTGGTCACAAGCTTTTTTTGAATTTTGGGGTGCCACTGATTGCTGTGGCGGTGTCCATATTCGTAAAATCTGTATCAAGAAATGATGCTCACACGTTTGTTAAGAAAGAAGATTTTGCATTCGGTTTCGATCTGATGATCTCTTCGATGCTGATCTTTGTAACAAGTATGTCAGCAATGGCGAGCAGATTGGCCCTAGATCCCAAAAATACCGCGCTAAGTGAGAAGCTGGAAGGAGCCCCCTGGCTGATAGCTTCGTTCTTGATTGTGCTCTGGGGACTATCTACCCTTGTGCGAAAAATTGGCTGGGATGGTGAAGATCGTTTAAACTACCCTTGGGGGATCTTTATGCCATGCTTATTTGGTGTGTCGTAGGATGGACGCAAATATGAAGACACAACTTCATGGCATTGACGCCCGGACCCTCTTGGCAATAGCTGCTTTATCGATTGGATCGGTTTCACTGTTGATGTTGGCCCAACCATTTCAGCTGTCGGTGAGCAGTCTTTTACTCGTAGTTGCAGGTTCTGCGGTCGGCGTCGCAGTCGCTGGCGGAGCGTTGGAGGTGCGAAAACTCCTGGCTAAACACAATTCCACACGAACTGTCCTTCTGGACCGCCTGGACAATGAAGAATCAAAATCTTTATTGTTCTCATATCACGACAAGGATCAGGAGGTGGCTGGCAAAGTTACTGAATTTTTGAAGCTAATGGAGTTTGAAGTACACCAACCCTCTAGCTCGTTGTTTTTATGGGACGACTCTATTGCGGAAAAACCCAGTCGTTTTGTGTTCCTGCTATCGGAAAACTCGCTGCGTTCAAATTCTTTGGTGCATCAGTTGCACGATGTTTTGGGTTCAGGCAAAGAGGTTGTTTCCCTGAATCTGCAGCCGCTACCTACGTCAAACGAGCTCATAGCCAAAATTGTTGCGGATTTAGCTGGTACGAAAGCCGATCTTGGAAAGGGCGAGGTCGCTAAATATCACGTTAAGCATGTGGACTTCACTGGAGATATCCTCAGTTCTTTTACCGAGCTTCGCGAAATTCTGAACGTTGAAAAGCCTAGGCCAATCAAGACAATTGAGGCAAAGGTGGAAAGTTAAGTGCCAAACCCTTTGTTTGGCACTTAACTCAGTTTGAAAACCTACCGCGCAAACTTCTTATGCTTCAACCGCTTGGGCTCCAGCGCGTCTGGTCCCAGACGGCGCTTTTTGTCCTCTTCGTAATCCTCGAAGTTGCCCTCGAACCACTCCACATGGGCATCGCCCTCAAAGGCCAGAATATGGGTGCAAATCCGGTCGAGGAAGAAACGGTCGTGCGAGATGACCACAGCGCAGCCGGCGAAATCGACCAGCGCGTCTTCCAGCGCGCGTAGGGTTTCGACGTCGAGGTCGTTGGTGGGTTCGTCCAGCAGCAGGACGTTGCCGCCCTCTTTCAACAGGCGGGCCATGTGGACGCGGTTGCGCTCACCCCCTGATAGCAGAGAGACCTTCTTCTGCTGGTCGCCGCCCTTGAAGTTGAAGGACGAGCAATAGGCGCGGGAATTGACCTGTGCGTCGCCCAGCTGGATGATCTCGGCGCCGCCGGTGATCGCCTCCCACACGGTGTCGTTGTCTTTCAGGTCGTCGCGGGACTGGTCGACATAAGACAGCTCGACCGTGTCGCCCAGCGTGATGGTGCCGCTGTCGGGCTGTTCCTGACCGGTGAGCATCTTGAACAGGGTCGATTTACCGGCGCCGTTGGGGCCGATGACGCCGACGATGCCGCCGGGGGGCAGGGCAAAGTCCAGCCCTTCGATCAGTTGCTTGTCGCCCATGTGTTTCGACAGGCCCTCAACTTCGATCACCTTGCCGCCAAGGCGCTGGCCGTTGGGGATGACGATCTGGGCGCGGGTCAGCTTTTCCCGCTCGGACTGTTCGGCCAGTTCGTTATAGGCGTCGATCCGGGCCTTGGATTTGGCCTGACGGGCCTTCTGGCCCTGACGCATCCATTCCAGTTCGCGCTGCAGGGTCTTTTGCTTGGACTTGTCCTCGCGCGCTTCCTGCTCCAGCCGTTTGGCCTTTTGTTCCAGCCATGCGGAGTAGTTGCCCTCGTACGGAATGCCGCGGCCGCGGTCGAGCTCCAGAATCCAGCCGGTGATGTCATCCAGGAAATACCGGTCGTGGGTGACGATCAGGATGGTGCCCTTGTAGTCGATCAGATGCTGTTGCAGCCAGGCGATCGTCTCGGCGTCCAGGTGGTTGGTCGGTTCGTCCAAGAGCAGCATGTCGGGCGCTTCCAGCAGCAGCTTGCACAGCGCCACGCGGCGTTTCTCACCACCCGAGAGGTTGGCGATGTTGGCATCGTCCGGCGGGCAGCGCAGCGCCTCCATCGAGACGTCGATCTGGCTGTCGAGGTCCCACAGGTTTTCCGCGTCGATGGCGTCCTGCAGGGTGGTCATTTCCTCCATCAGCTCGTCCGAATAGTTCTCGGCGATCTCCATGGCGATCTCGTTGAAGCGGTCGACCTTGGCCTTTTTCGCCGCCACGCCCAGCATGACGTTTTCGCGGACAGTCAGGGATTCGTCCAGCTGCGGTTCCTGCGGCAGATAGCCGACCTTGGCACCTTCGGCGGCCCAGGCCTCACCGGTGAAGTCGGTGTCGAGACCGGCCATGATCTTCATCAGCGTCGATTTACCTGCGCCGTTGACGCCGACGACACCGATTTTCACGCCGGGCAGAAAACTCAGGTGGATGTTTTCAAAGCACTTCTTGCCACCGGGATAGGTCTTTGAGACACCCTGCATGTGGTAGACATATTGATAGGCGGCCATGTCGCGTCCTCTGGGTCGGGGAATTGGGTTGGAACGCTAGATATCCAAGCGGGACGGGCGGGGCAAGCTGGTGGTTTCGTGAATTTCGTTCACGGATCGCGACGGGTATTGTGGCCATGATCGAAGGGGAGAGTGTTTTGTCGGAACTGGCAAGTTTGATAGCTGGATGGGCGCAGCCGGGGCACGTTGAATGGATCGGGTTACGTCCTGACCGGCGGGCCGCGATGATCCCTGTGAAACAGGTTCTGGTATCCGAGGCCGGACCCGAGGGCGATCGGGGCCGTGCGGGTAAACGCGCGGTGACGCTGATCCAGCAGGAGCATCTGGCGGCGATTGGTGCGTATCTGAGACAGGGGCCTGTTTCGCCGGACATTCTGCGGCGCAATCTGGTGGTGTCGGGGATCAATTTGGCCGCGCTCAAGGGGCGCGAGGTGCAGGTGGGTGAGGCCATTTTGCGGTTCACCGTGATTTGTGCGCCCTGCAGCCGAATGGAGGAGGCGCTGGGCAAAGGTGGCTACTCAGCCGTGCGCGGTCATGGCGGCTGGTGTGCCGAAGTGGTGCGATCCGGGCAGGTCCGCCTGGGCGACGCGGTGCAACCAGTTGATTGACAAGCCCGACCGAATTTGAACATCAGCAAAGAATGAAGCGGTATTCGATCCCTTTTGCGCGGCCCGGGCAGGTCGTGGGGCTGTTCGGTGGATCCTTTGATCCGCCGCATCGCGGTCATGTGCATGTGACGCTTGAGGCGATGAAGGCGTTCGGGCTGGACCGGGTGTGGTGGCTGGTTTCGCCGGGCAATCCGCTGAAAGAGCGCGGCCCCGCGCCGCTGAAACAGCGGGTTCGGGCGGCAAGGGCGGTCATGCGGCACCCAAGGATTAAGGTCACGGATATCGAGGCGCAGACGGGAACGCGGGCGACGGCGGATACTCTGGCGGCGTTGCAGAGGCTCTATCCGCAGGTCAGGTTTGTCTGGCTGATGGGTGCGGATAATCTGGCGCAGTTTCACCGCTGGAAAGACTGGCGGAAGATCATGGACAGTGTACCTGTGGGTGTGGTCGCGCGGCCCGGTGACCGGATTTCGGCGCGGATGTCTCCGGCAGCGCGGGCTTACGCAAGATATAGGATTGACGGGCAGGCGCGGCATTTGCTGGGGCGGGCCAGCGCCCCCGCTTGGTGTTTCGTGAATGTGCCGATGGTCGATGTCAGCTCGACCGAAATACGCGGGCGCGGTGAATGGGCAAATCAGGTGTTGCCGGAATAGCCCCCATGGCCACATAATCCTGTGCAGGCGGTTGTTTGGGCGAAAACTCTGGGATTTTAATTGACCTATGGTTGATCGTTATTCGCGTCGATTCATTCTTGGCGGGCTTGGGGCCGCGCTGATCCCTGCTACCGGACTGGCTGGGGCGCCGCTGGTGTCACTGCGGCCGCAGATGCGCGGGCCGGAGTTGAACGGTGTCGAGCGGATTGTCCGCGCAGCCGGACTGCAGGGTGAGGTCGTCTTTGCCGTCGCCGATGCGGAAACCGGGGCGCAGCTGGAAGGATATGGCGCGCAGGACGGATTGCCGCCAGCCAGCGTGGCCAAGGCGCTGACGGCATTGTATGCGCTGGATGTACTGGGGCCAAAGCATCGGTTTGAAACCAGATTGATGGCGGACGGACCGGTCGAGAACGGTATTCTGAAGGGCGACCTGATCCTTGTGGGCGGCGGCGATCCGCTGCTGGATACGGATGCGCTGGCCAGCATGGCGGCCAATCTGCGCGAGGCCGGGATCACCGAGGTGCGCGGCGCGTTCAAAGTGTATGATGGCGCGCTGCCCTACGTGAACAGCATCGACCCGGGCCAGCCGGATCATCTGGGCTACAGCCCGGCGATCAGTGGCATATCGCTGAATTTCAACCGGGTTCATTTCGAATGGAAGCGCGACGGCAAGGGCTATGATGTGGCCATGGATGCGCGCAGTGCACGGTATAACCCGGCCGTCGACATGGCGACGATGCAGGTCGAAGCCCGCAGTTTGCCGATTTACACCTACCAGCCCAGTGCGCGGCAGGACCGGTGGACTGTTGCCAAGGCGGCGTTGGGCAATGGCGGCGCGCGGTGGCTGCCCGTTCGAAAGCCGGCGCTATATGCGGGCGATGTGTTCCGCACGCTGGCGCGGGTCAACGGCATCGTTCTGGGCCGGGTTCAGGTCACACGGCAGGCGCCTGAGGGCACGATTCTGGTGGTGCACCAGAGTGACCCGCTGGAGAGCATCCTGCGGGGAATGCTGAAATACTCGACCAACCTGACGGCCGAGATGGTCGGGTTGGCGGCCTCACGGGCGCGGGGCGCGCGGCCGCAGACTCTGGCCGAATCCGCGTCCGAGATGAACCGATGGGCGGCTGAAACCTATGGTGTCGAGCGGATCGCCATGGTGGATCATTCGGGTCTGGGCGATGCCTCGCGCATGGCACCCGGCGATCTGGTCAAGGCGCTGGTTGCGGCGCGCAAGACAAATGTGCTGCGCCCGTTGTTGAAGCCCTTCACCCTGACCGACAGCAAAGGACGCGCCGTGCGGGATCACCCCGTCAAGGTAGCCGCCAAAACCGGAACGCTGAATTTCGTTTCCGGCCTGGGCGGGTTTTTGACAACGGTTGACGGAACCGATCTGGCCTTTGCCATCTTTACCGCCGACGTGGACCGGCGCGCCACAATTCCACGTGCGCTGCGCGAACGCCCCGAGGGTGCGCGCAACTGGAACAGGCGCTCGCGAAAGCTGCAGCGCACGCTGATCGAGCGCTGGGGGTCACTTTACGGCAGTTGAACTCAGACGGTGTGGCGGGCGCGGGCCCCCCGCTCGATTGCGGCGGCGTGCAGACGGTCAACGTCCAGTTCGTACCGGATTTCCTCGAGCAGGCGCAGTTCGGTTTCCGCAAGGGTGCCATCGGCGGCTGCAACATCGCAGGCCAGCGCGTAGGCGGTTTCGTTCAGCCGCTCGGGCAGGTTTTCCCGGATCAGGCCAAACAGGGCGTCCAGGCCGTCTTCCTGTTCGAACAGGTCAAACACGATCTGTGACACCCGGCGGGTACGGTCGATGTCGTAATCGGCAAAGACCGGCAGCATGTTGACGGCGGTTTCTATCTTGACCAATTCGGCAGTGCGGATGTTTTCGTCCGAGGCCGAGACCGCAACCATGATCGCCACGAGGCAATCCTGCGGGGACATGGGATGTGCAATTTGGTCGGTCATGGCCTGTTCCTGACTGGTTTTTCTGAGTGGGCACGATAGGAGGGCACGCAGGCAGGTTCAACACCTTGTTTTCTGTGACTTGGTCGGGGAATGCCCGCGGTTCGTATCCGGAATGCCGCTCCGGACGGATCAGCTTGTGTTCACCCGGCCGCCGACATCCTGAGGTGCCAGAGCCACGGTTTTGATTACGGCGTAACAGGTGCGTCCCGGGGCCAGGCCCAGGGCCGACACCGACCGGCGTGTGACGCGGGCCAGAACCGGGCCCGCGGGGGTTTGCACCGATACGATTGCCCCCGGACCGTCACCGGCGCGGATCGTATCGACCGTGCCTTCCAGGACGTTCAGGGCCGACAGACCTTCGGGTTTTCGGTCTGACAGGATGACTTCCTGCGCCGGGATGCGAATGCGCAGGTTTTCCCCGACCCGGTGCGGGATGCGAGGCAGGAACAGGCGTGCACCGCCCGCGTCCAGTTCGCTCAGCCCGTCGGCGTGGTGATCGTGGACCCGAACCCGCAGCACCGCGCCGACCGCGCGCACACCGGCAGGTGCAACAGAAGGGTCTGCCAGCACGTCCGAGGCGGGACCGTGCCGCACGACCTTGCCGTCCTGCAAGGCCACAACCGAGGTCGCCAACCGGGCCACCTCGGCGGCGGAATGCGTGACATAGAGGATCGGCACCGATACTTCGTCCCGCAGCCGCTCGAAGTAGGGCAGGATTTCCGCCTTACGGGCTTCATCCAGCGCGGCGAGCGGTTCGTCGGCCAGTATCAGGCGGGGGCTGGCCAATAGCGCCCTGCCGATGGCAACACGCTGCTTTTCGCCACCCGACAGGTCCGAGGGGCGGCGATCTAGCAGATGACCAACGCCCAGCATTTCGATCACTTTGCCGGGATCTTCACGGTGCGCCCTGCGGGGCGCAAACCAGCGGCCGTAAGCCAAATTCTGGCGGACGGTCAGATGCGGAAACAGTCGGCCTTCCTGAAAGATATAGCCAAGACGTCGCCGGTGAGGTGGCAGCCACAGTCCCTGATCCGTGTCGAACAGAACCCAGTCATCCACGGCCACCCGCCCCGTCCGGGGACGCAGCAGACCGGCCACCGCATTCACAACGGTGGTCTTGCCGGAACCCGATCGCCCGAACAGGACGGTCACACCGGGCGGTGCGTCAAAGCTGAGGTCCAGATCGATCCCCGGCAGTTCCTGTTGCAAGCGGACAGAAAGGCTCATGACCCGGCCACCCGTTCCGCCGCGCGGCGGCCGACATATTCGGACAGGAGCAGCGCGCCCATGGCAATGATGATGGACACGATGACCAGCCGGGTTGCGGCGGCCTCACCGCCGGGAACCTGCAGAAAGGCATAGACTGCGGATGGCAGCGTCTGTGTCTGACCGGGGATGTTGGACACGAATGTTATGGTGGCCCCAAACTCACCCATTGCCTTGGCAAAGGCCAGAATGGCCCCGGCGATGACGCCCGGAAGGATCATCGGCAGGGTCACGGTGGCAAACACCATGGGCCGTGAGGCCCCCAAGGTCGCACCTGCCTGTTCCAGTTTGGGGTCCACCGCCTCAATCGACAATCGGATGGCGCGAACCATTAAGGGAAAGGCCATGATGCCGGCGGCCAGCGCCGCGCCGGTCCAGCGAAAGGCAAACACGATGCCGAACTCGGCCAGGAAGCTGCCTAGTGGTCCCTGAATGCCGAAGGTCAGCAACAACAGATATCCGGTCACGACAGGTGGCAGGATCAGGGGCAGATGCACCAGCCCGTTCAGCACCTGCCGCCCCGGAAAGCGCCAGCGTGCCAAGGCGTAGGCCACAAAAATGCCAAACGGCAGCGTGGCCAGTGTGGCCCAGAACGACACCCGCAGGGACAGTTTCAGCGCCTCAAGCTCTTCTGGTCCCAACCAGCCCATCGGCGTTACCCGTTCGGCAGGGAAAAACCCTGCGCGGCAAAAACGCCCTGAGATGGCGTAGATTGCAAGTGTTCGAGAAAGGCCCGACCTGCCGGATTGGCGGTTGCGGTCAGGGCGGCGGGATAAATGATTGGGGGGTGCAGGTCACCCGGTATCGCGGCGACCACGCTGACCCGGGTTTCGGCCTGCGCATCGGATCGGTAGACAATGCCCAGCGGGGCTGCGCCGCTTGCGACCAGCGCAAGTGCGGCGCGCACGTTGTCGGACTGTGCAACCTGTTCCTGCACATCGTCCCACAGGCCGAGGCTTTGCAACGCGGCCTTGGCATAGACGCCCGCAGGGACGGCATCGACCAGCGCCGTGGCCAGATACCCGCCGTCCAGCGCGGTCATCAGATCGAATTCAGCGGACAGGTCCTGCGCGGGTGCCTGACGGGATGGGCCTATCAGCACAAGACCGTTGCCCAGAAGATCAACACGGGAATCGGGCGCAATCAGCCCCATGTTCTGCAACTGATCCATCCAGTCCTGATTGGCCGAGATGAAAAGATCCGCCGGTGCGCCCTGCTGAATTTGCCGCGCCAGAACTGAGGATGCGGCATAAGACACCGTCACCTGATACCCGGTCCGGTCTTCAAAAACAGGGACGATTTCATCCAGCGCCGTCTTGAGGCTGGCCGCCGCAAAGACCAGAACACCCTCGGCCGTGGCCCGCACCGGAGCCAGTGTCAGGGTGCCAAGGACCAGGGCCGCAATGAGAAAACGGCAGGCGCGGGTCAGGATCATGCGCATTCCTGTGGTTTCAGTTCTTTCGGGAATATCGGAGGCAGCAGGGAACACGCAAGCGCCTTTCCCTGTGGTGAATGAAATTGTGGGCCAGAGGTCTGACGAAATCGCTGATCTGATCCGGTCCGTTCCTGTCCTTTGGCGCAAGAATTTGTTCCGGACCCTCTTGCGCCCGCGCGCAGGCTTGGCTACATGCACCATCACGGGTGATTAGCTCAGTTGGTAGAGCGCTTCGTTTACACCGAAGATGTCGGGAGTTCGAGTCTCTCATCACCCACCATTCTTCAGCCCTGATGTTCTGGCGCCTATCAAAATAAAGACGCGACAACGCCACTTTGCGTTCATCGCGGGTGTTTGTTGTTGGTCTAACGTGAATAGAACCCGTCACGAAGCTCTTGTCGCAAGCGCAGACGCTCGGGGTATTCTTTCAGAAACTGTTCGGGCGGCTTGCCTTCCCAGACCTGCGCGTAGACCCGCATCTTGTTGCCGCCATAGATCTTTTCGAGATCCTCGTTGGAATACCCGCGCGCCCAAAGATCATCCGTGATAGCCGCCAGAATCTTGGCGAGTTCACCGTTGCCGGTGGCTCCTTTGTTGAAGGCGTCGATCATGTATCCGCCGTCATCGTACATGCTTGCGTTTGCAGTTGCGAACTGCACGACAAGTTCGGTCGAGAACATGTCATCCGTTGCGATCCCGACATGGTCGACACCCACAAGCTGGACGTAATAATCGATCATATCTGCGGCCTGTTTGGGCGAGATATCCTCGGGCCAGATGCCGTCCATCATCCATTCCGTAAACGTGGGCGAGATATAGCCGCCTGACTTGGCGGCCCGCAGTGCCTCGTCGTCGGGAATGGCGCGATAACATCCGCGCTCGGTTGCGTTGGGTTCGTTCTTGTAAAGCCCCGCAGGCACAGAATGCGCGTAGACATAAGGCACGCCGGGGTAATTCTCGTCCATATAGTTCATGGCGTCGTTGGCGGTCTTGGAGCCAGTATGGCTGAGGTCCAGCAGGATGCCGAACCGCACCATTTCATCGATGACGGATTTGCCCCAGGGCGTAAGGCCGATGTCACGTCCGTTGTAGGCTGCTAATTGTCCCGAACCCGTTCGGAAAATATCGTTGTAGGCCAGGATCATGCTCTTGATGCCTATGTCCTTGAGCAATGCCATCTTCCTAAGGTCACCATTCAGGATTGTGGCGGTCTGGCTGTTCCAAATGACGGCGGTTTTGCCTTGTAGGTGGGCGGCTTCGATATCCCGGGTTTCATTTACGACAAGGTATTTTTCGGGCTGCTGCGTCATGGCGGCGCGGAAGTGATAATGCTGTTCCAAAAGGGTTTCGAAGGACATGTCCGCTGCGGCCAGTGTCATCTCATGACCTGTGATGCCATTGTCCCGTGCGCGTTCGAAATATGTGTGCAGCTGTTCGTACTCGGTCCAGCCGGTGCCATAGGGGCTGGCCAGCATGCCCAGAACGATTGTGTCCTTCACGAACTGCCTGGCTTCATCTGACGCGTCCCATGTCTTGCTTTCTTCACTGGCAAACAACGCGCCACCAAAGATTATTGCCAGGGCGCTTGCGGCCAACAGGGTCTTCATTACGGAATCTCCCTTGTTATTTGTTGTTCAGGACGTCGGGCGAACCTCAGAAAACGATCCGGGTTCGCAGACTGAACAGCGTGATATTATCCTGATTTGGGTTCAGCAGCGGATTGGAAATGAACTGCACCGATGGCGTGATCTGCAGACCGGGCGAAATCGAAAAGCGATAGAAGGCCTCGACTGTGAATTGGTCTCCGTCGATGCCGCGGGCTTCGGCCCAGTTCAGGCCCAACCCGGCCAGATCGGTGTTTCGGCCGTAATATCCCATGCCGGCCGAGACCGACCGCTTGTACAGCGCGGCCGTCCCTTTCGCGGCCCCGGCACGCAGGAACGGCATCCATTTGTTGTCCACAAACCAAGCGGCAGAGAACGCACCGCCATAGTCTTCGGGGCGGCTGCCGTCGTCGGCGGCACCCGCGTGCCAGAGGGTAAGATGGACATTGTCAAAATAGATGCGGTCGAAGCCGGATGTGTAACCAAGTTCGAGCGATTTGAAGAGATTGCCATCGCTGAAAACATCAAAATCCGGGTCGGACGGGTCGGCATTGGCATCGGCGACACTGGCGACCAAATAAAGGTTGCTGTTGAGCTTGAGGCCCCCGGCAATACCCAATCCGGGATTTGGGGCATTGATGGTTGGATTGGTGTTGAATGCCAGGTTCTGAAACCCGCTATAGGGGCTGACCAGACCGTAGATATCAACAAAGTCGGTCACATCTATCTGACCAAACTGTAATGTCCACGCCCCGTCGTCGGCCCTTTGCGTCCAGAACAGATTGGTCAACAGCAGCCCGGTGTCGTTGAAAGCCGTCCCGGTGATCGACAGGGCGCCGCCGTCCAGTCCAAGAAACTGCGGCGCAACATCCGTATAGCTGTGCCGGTGCTCGATCTTGAATGTCAGAGAGCCACGCTCGGTCGCTTGCCAGTTTCCGTAAAAGCGCGCGATACCGCTGGCTGCTTCTCCGGTTCCCAAGTCTGCGTTCGTGGTTTGGCCCAACGCCAGATAATCCAGGTTGAACCGAACCCCGTTTTCGGCCAGCCGATCTTTCCAATTGAACCAACCCGGCGCGATGTTGCGCGGAAAATCCGAACGGTATTGCGGGTCGGTCAACCCGTCCCCGGGTTCAAGATCGGCCTCAACGGATGAAGGTCCTGACAGCCCCTGCGCATTGGCTGCAGCAACGGTCGCGATGACAAAAACGGCGGCAATCAGGTGCCTTATCATTCGGAAATCCTTGCCCCACCGGTCTTGCGGTCACCCGCCGCGCGGAGACGATCTGCTGCCTGCTTTTTCCACTCCAGCCTGTCTGCCTCTGTTTCCAAAGTTTCAACGCTGTCCGTCTCCAACTGGAAAGTTGCGCGCATGGGCACAAGTCCATCGACAACCATCAGTTCCTGATCCGAAGGGTCAATTGTCAGCTTTCCAGTCAGTCGCACAGGTTCATGAACATAGCTGGGCGTCCAATCGCCGTTCAGCCGCACCCGGATCATCTGGTTGGGCACAGGTGGGGGCATGTGGCTGCACATCCCGCGTTCCGGCACCAAATAGGCCACGGGCTGGCCGTCCGGGTCGCTGGGTGCGGGAATAGCAAAACCCGCCAGCGTAATTGTCTGACCGTCGAATTGCGGGTTACCGGCAGTCCCCGCCTTTCTTCGGCGTTCAGTCACGATTTCCCGCTGATCCAGCAGCCAGTCGACATCCACACCACCGGCCAGCAAGGCATCCTCGGTCTCGGTCAGAAGCTCTTGCCAGTTCTGCCGTTCTTCGGCGCTGCCTTTGTCCTGCTGCAGCCTGCCGCGCAACCGCACAACAAACAGAACGTCGTCGAATTGTTCGGGGCTGAGGTCCCGGTACGGGTCCTCGAATTCCTGCACGGACGGGTCGGGCAAATCAGCCCAGTCCAGCGCTGTGCCTGACATCGCCACCGCAGATTGAGCACACCAGGACATGGCTGCGACGACAGCGAGGAAAAACCAGTGACGCATTAAGAACCTCCGGGTGATTTCTGCGGTCAATCCAGCGTGTTTTTGTAAATTACACCGTCTTTCATGATCACGCGAATGGTTTCCGGGCTATCGGGTCTGGGATCAGCACCGAACCATTGATCCCCGGTACCAACCACCGAGAAATCCTCGAGCGGGTTGCCATCGATCAGCAGAATGTCGGCATAGGCGCCTTCTTCGATCACACCCAGCTTGCCGGCGGTATACGGGTTCATGAAATCGCCCGACAGCGCCACAACCTCGCCACCGGTCGAGGTCAGCGTCACCAATGACGTGTAGGGACCGAAGAATTCGTTATTGAGGTGCTTCTCGTAGGCGATCTGGATGTTGCACGCTTCGACCGAGCCGACACAATCTGTCTGGAACCCGCGCTTGACCGGGCATTCTTTCATGTTGTCGATGTAGCCAGCGAAAGTGGCCGAGGCCGATTTCGCCTTGGCGAGGCTGGAGGGCACATTGGCAACCGCCGGAATATCCAGCAGGCCGGGGTCGAAGGCTGTCAGGTTCGTGGTGATGTAGGCCCCTTTCTCGTTCATGACCTGGGCAATTTCGCAGTCAAACGAGAAGCCATGTTCTATAGACATCACACCTGCGTCGAGCGCACCCAGGATCGCTTCCTTACGATAGGAATGCGCCATGACGTAGCTGCCGTACTCATTTGCCACCTGCACTGCGGCTTTGATCTCTTCAGGGGACCCCGCCAGCAATTGCCAGGGGTCGAATGCCGAAACCACACCACCGGACTGCATGAATTTCAGTTGCGTCGCACCCATGCGAAAATTGTTGCGCGCGAATTTGTAGACATCGTCAACGCCGCTGACTTCCTGCGCCAGGTTCAGGCGGCTCATGTTGGTTTCCGAACCCGGCGGCGCGGTGAAATTGGCAAAGTCGGCGTGGCCACCCCGGGTTCCGATGAACGCACCGGACGGATAGTAACGGGGGCCCTCGATTTGACCCGAGTCGATTGCCCTGCGAAGTCCCCCATTGGCCCCGCCCGCATCCCTCACAGTGGTGAAGCCCTGCATCAGGTACATCTCGGCCATCCGGGCGCCGTGAATGGCGAAGTCTTCCCACGTCGTGTTGGCCTCCATCGCCGGAAGCGTTGGGCCCATCAGCATGAGATGTGCATGCAGCTCGATAAAGCCGGGGGTCAGTGTCCGTCCTCCGCCATCGATCACGGTGGCATCCGGTGCCTCGATCGTATCGGTCGAAACGGATTTAATGAGGTTTCCCTCGACCAGAACGCTGGCATTCTCGATGCGCTGCTCATTCACACCGTCGAAGACATGGACATTGGTAAACAGCGTCTGGGGCGCTTTTTCGTCTTGCGCCTGTGCGGCCAGAGAAGAGGAAAACGTTACCGTGACAACGGCCGCTGAAAGAAGGAAGTTTTGTAAGCCGGACATTAGAAACCTCGTCATATTCAGATCCTTTTAGACTAGCCCGAAAGGGCTTGGACCGGTTGCCACTTTTTCAGTAGGATGTTCGAATGTCGCAGGAAAAGTGGCTACTCGCCCAAACTTGCTGCTTGAGCCGAAGGGGACGATCGTGCCAGTCAATTCTACCGCAGGGGACCATAGCGAGGGCTTTATTCGGCTGGCATTGGCCGCGCCGTTTCTACGGCACCTCACCGACCGCAGGATCGACCCGCGGCCGGCCCTGGATCAGGTGGGCCTCAAGGCCGAATTGTTGTCCGATCCATCCGTCTATGTGCATTCCGAGCTGGTTTTCGGACTTCTGAATGCGTTTTCGGAATTGGCGGGCGATCGGTATCTCGGGCTTCATGTCGGCGAAACCTTCGATCTTCAGGGCTGGCCGCCTTTTGCGCAGGCGCAGCAATCCTCAAAGACGCTTTTCGAGTTTTTCGCCCATTTCGTGCGGCTCGTGCCGCAGGAATCCAGCTCGGTTCGGCACAGGCTGATCGTGGATGCGGACAAAGCGACCTATCGGGTCGAGCGGCAACAAGAGCCCGCGGTTCCACCGATCCAAGTCACCGGTTTCGGCGCCGCAATCTATGTGAGGCTTCTGCAAACCGTTGTTGGCAACTCGTGGGATCCAACTGTCGTGCGATGGGAAAGCCGATACATCAATGGCTTGCCGATCGCCTACAAAGGGATCGAGGTTGGTCTTGGGGCCGACCCCGGAATGCAGCTAAGTTTCCCTGTTGAATGGTTGTTTTTGCACCATGTTTCAGTGGGTTATGTCGCCCCCAAAGTCTCGGCACGACAAGAGGAAGAAGTGACCGTGGTGGCCGCATTGCGATCCGTCTTGCGCGACAAACTGGATGAAACGGATTTGGGACCAGAGGTGGTGGCCGGGTTGCTTGGCATACAGCCGGATCGGTTTCTGAAGGCACTTCAGCAACAAAGCACAACGCTGCCGCGCGAAATCAAACGGCTGCGCATCAATGTAGCAAAGGAACACCTGAAGGACGACAAAAAGACAATCGCAGAGATTGGTCTGATGCTGGGTTACTCGGACAAGTCCCATTTCACGCGGTTTTTTCGAAGCCAGACTGGAGTGACACCAACCAAATTCCGGCTTGGATCTGGCTGAAGCACAAAAGTCCGGACTGGCGGTTCGCGGCCTTTCATAGGCATGTCCGTCAAAAGCCGACAAGAATTCGTAACACATTCTCTCAGAAGGCATCTTAGGGTTGTGAGGTCTCGAGTTCTGCTCGCTATCCCGTCAGAAACCGCCCCCCAACAGGACCAAAGCTGTTTGCGCCGGAGAAATTGAACTTTGTATTTGTGCGATTTGACTGCGGGCCAGATACCTGTCGGTCAAAAGGCCAATGGCATCCGGATCTGAGAATTGAGACAGATCGTCGGAACCGGTCAGGCGGGACAACTTGTCTTTGAAAACCTGAAGCTGTTTGTCGATATCAAGCTGTGCGAAACCTGCTGGCAGGCCCAGCGCCGTTTCCATCATCTTGCGCAGGGGCGGCAGGCTCATCAGATCAAACCACTTGGTGTCCGCGCTCCCGCCGCTTGCCGCCAGATCGGCCAGCGCGTGCTGCGCATAAAGCGAGATTCGCAACGTTTCGTCGCTTTCGCCCACCGCAATCTCGAACCGGGAAACCACGTTGTTGCGTGCTATTTCTTCCATCTTCGCGATTAGGCCGGTTTTTCTGATTTCTCCTGGCCCCAGGCCAAAGGCTTCGGAGAACGCGCGATACCTTTTGTCGGACAAGCGATTGGACAGCGCATCATCGGCCTGGGTGCCGTCTGACAGGATCTTCTGAATGAAAAACCGATTGTTCAGGTCGTTCTCCAGCCCAAACGCCCCCAGCGCAACCTGTAACAGGCGGCGGTCAGACACCAAATCTTCTGCCGCTTTCACTTTGCCGATGTTGTCCAGAAAATACCGGGCCTCGCGGTCATTGACGTTGGACGTGCCGAAGCTTTGCATCTGCGCGTCATAGGTACGCTGCAGGAAGCGCCAACCGACCAGTCCGCCCGATGGTATGACCGGCTGAAAGCTCATCACTGATACGCCATCAGCCGCGCTTCCCGCGGCAGCAGGGATCTGAGCGCTTTCAGGCATTTATAGTGCTGTCCGGCGACAAGGGCCTGCGTTGCCTCGGCCAGAACCCGTCGGCTGTCGGCGTCGGTGAACACCTGGCTCAACTCCTCGACCCGGCGCAGCAATTGTTGGCGGGCCTGATCCGGATCCATATCTCCGGACAAAACAAGCTGAGCCGCGTAGCATACCCGTCGGACAGGTGTATTGACCTCGTCCGGATGAATGGCGTCCCGCAACCGCAATACATTTGCCTCCGGCGTCATGATCGAGAACCGGCTGCGCCGGTCTCCGTTTTCGATCACCACCCCGTTGATCAGCACCCGTTCCTTTGGGGCAAGCTTCAGAACCAGCCCGCTCATCTTGGGTCTCCGTTTTGGCGAAGACCGCGCAGGACGGCCATGTTGATCTCAAGCAAAGGGTCCACCATTGCGTCGTTGCTTAGCACTTTGCTGCTGTGCTGTTCCGTGAACTCGGCCAGATAGAATATCCGGGCACGCAGTTCGGCGGGCAACGCGTTTTCTGAATCTGAAACACCGCTGGCAAGCACCGACCACAACCGCCGGTTTTCGTGCAGCGCATGAACAAACCCGCCATAATCCGCATTACGGCGCGCGGATGCGGCCTTCAGCCTGTGAGTGATCTTGGAAATCGCCTCGTATTCCGTGTCGCGCGGCGTTCGTGTCGGTGCAGCGGTTTGAGCATAAGCGCGTTGGGCTAGAGTGAGAGGGGTCACATGAAATCCTTCCAGCAGGTCGTCTTCAGGCTGTCTTTGCCGGGGCGGATCGCGCCCGCCCCGACAAGGTTTGGATATTACCGGAACAGCGACAGGATCGACTGCGGTGCCTGGTTGGCGATCGAAAGCGACTGGGTGGCCAACTGCTGCTGTACCTGCAGCGCCTGCAGGCGCGCCGAGGTCTCTTCCATGTCGGCGTCGACCAGCGAGCCGATCCCAGATTTGAACGAGTCCGCAAGGTTCGAAATGAACGCTTTTTGGGTTTCGATTCGACCCTGCGATGAGCCAAATGCCGCAGATGCGTCAATCGAAGTGTCGATCAGCGATTCGACTGCTGCCAGGGCGGCGGTCGCTCCTGCTCCGGTGGAGACATCGATCCCCGCCAGCGCGCCCAGGCCGCCGGATCCGGCGTTCACGTACTGGGCCGAGAACGAGATATCCTCGCCGGTGCCATTGGTCACGGACAGTGTCCCCGCAGTGCCTGAATCGTAATCGACGGTCAGGCCGGTAATGCCCAATTCCTCAATCTTTGCTTTCAGGCCTACGGCGACCAGATCGCCGGTAGTGGTCGCAGCGGCATCCGCTGCCGACACCGTGTAGGATACAATCTGATCGTCAATCGCGACGACAACCTTGTCACCGGCGGCGAAGGCGCCGCTGGATTCATCCGTCACCAGGGCGGTGGCGGACGTGGCGCCATTGTCAATTGTGGCCCCCACGCGGTCGTTGCCGGTCGACGCGCCGGTCGAGCCATCGAACACCTGCGCCGCCACATAGCCGCCCGTTGAAAGGTTCTGGCCTGCAACCGTGATGGACGACGCCGTTACCGCACCGGTATTGTCGCGATCCAGAGAGGCCAGGATTGACGCCGACCCGGCTGATCCGTTCACCAGATTCAGGCCGTTGAACTGGGCTGCGCTGACCACAGACGCGATCTGGTCCTTCAATGCGGTCACGTCGTCATTGATCTTGCTGCGATCAACGTTGTCTTCCTGCGCGGCAACGATCTTGGCCTTCATTTGGGTCAGCAGATCCGTCACCGTCTCGGACGCATTGCGCGCCACGGCGACCGTCGATTCACCCAGTGCGAGGCTGTCCTTGATGGCGTTGAACCCCTTGACGTCCGACTCCATCACCTTGGAAATTGCCCAGACGGCAGAGTTGTCCTTGGCAGTCGCAACGTCTTTGCCTGTCGAGATCGCGTTCTGGGTCTGTGCTAGGTTCTTGTTGACCGACTTCAAGGTTTGCAGCGCCACCATTGCGCCGTTGTTTGTCAGAATACTGGACATGTCATTCATCCTTCTCCGTTCGGGCATTTCGGGCCCATGCTGTCCCGCCAAATTGGGCGGGCTTTGATGTCTTTCTGACGGATGCGATGCGCCGTTCGGTCGTTCGCGCCACCTGCTGTTTCCAGATGCAGGCTCACTATTGGTGCCGATCCCCTAACGGAGTGCTAAAGCGAAATGCCGCTAAAATTCCGATTTGAATCAAACCTGCGGCTATGCCCGTTTTTCCAGCTTTGCACTGCGCCGAACGGAAAAGCCGCTGCGTTGCCCGTCTGCCCCATAGGTGCTGAACTCCTGCTGAACACGGCGCAGCTCGGCGATGCGGTCAGCCACCGACCGGATACCTTCGGCCGCGCTTTTCAGCAGATCCTGATTCCGCGAAACCTTGCCTTGAACCCGCATCAGTTCATCCCGGCGAAATACCTGCAGGTCATTGATCGCGTTAATCAGTTTCTCTTTCTCGGGCTCCAGATGCGCCACGCGATTCAGATCACCTTCGGTAAGCGCGTTGCGCTCAAGCTCCAGGACGTTTTCCAGTGATTTCAGCAGGTCAACGTTTCGTTCAGTCGGCATCGGTGTTCTCCATCATGGCTTTCAACAGGATCTCGGACAGGCCCACACCGCCCGACAGGGCCAGTTGCTTTGCCTGATGTTGGACCAGAAAGGTCGAAAACTGATCTTCCCCTGCTCCGCCACCAAAGGTCTTTCGTGTTTCGCCCAACCCGGCGGATTTCAACATCTCGGCCAGAAACGTGGCCTCGAGCTCGACCGCGGCGGCCTGCAACCTGGTCAGAGGCGAAGACGGCTGAGGTGAGGCGGAAGGGGCGGCGATCTTCATGGCTTTCTCCGAAAATTCGATCGAACTTTCCTGATCAAAGGGGAAAGCGGTTAAAATAAACCTAACTTCCGCAAGGCAGGTTTCCGGATACGCAAACGGAGCCCGGAGCAAAATGCCCAACCCGATTCTGATGTCCACCCCGTCAAAATCTGTGCCCGCCAAAGCGAACGCGAACCCGCACCCGCGTGGTGACGTCAAAAAGGAGGCGACCTTCCAGGACATTCTGGAAGGGGAGATCGACACGACCGAGACCGGGGTTGATCCCGAAGCCCCTGAGGTGACTGACGCGGTGCCAGAGCTCGAAAATCAATTGCCGAGGGAACAGGCCGAACCGCAAGCGACGCCGGAACAGCCCGCTCGCCCGGCACCTTCGGATGTGCTGGCGGCCGACGCTCCAGAAGTTGGTGGGGGACCGGATGACTGGACGGGGATTTCCGTGCCGCCGGACGGGGGGACAGACTTCAACGCATCAGTAGAACCTCGGGCGGAAACCGCTCAGGCTTTGAGTCACCCCGTGCAGAGGGTGGAAATGGCTGATCAGGTCGGGCGCAAACCGTCATACTCTCCCATGCCCGCAAACCCTGAAGCTGCGCCGATCCAAGCGGCTATGTCTTCCCTGATAGACAAGCACGTGGTGGTGACTACCACTACCGGGTCTGAACCGAAACAGCAGGGGGTCAGTGCCAACCTTGCGGAGATACCTCAGGGGGATAGTTCGGTCGCTTCAGAATTCAGGCCCGCACCCGCCCGTACCAACGGCGCGGCAGCTGCACCGGGCTTTGCTCAGATGCAATTGCTCGCGTCAGCCAAATCGGATTCCAAGACCGAGCAGTCAGCGGTTCAGGAACTCGACATTTCACAATCGCCGGGTGACACCCGTTCACCTGTCGCGACGCGCGAAGCATCACTTATGAGCAGTCCACCGCCCACTCCCCGCGCAGATATCGCGCGAGCCATCGCAGGACAGATGGCCGCCGTCCTCTCGTCAAGGCCCGGCACCGGAGCCGTTGAGGTCGCCCTGAACCCAGAAGAATTGGGACGGGTCTCGATTGTGTTGAACGGACGCGAGGACGGGTTGCACATGAGCATTACCGCTGAGCGTCCGGAAACGCTGGACCTGATGCGCCGGCATATCTCGGTTCTGGAAAGCGAGTTTCAGAAACTCGGTTTTGGGGGGCTGTCCTTCGAGTTCGGTACATCCCCCGATGCAGGACACGGCGGGTCGGACGCCCATCGCCCTGCAAGCGTGGACAACGGATTGGCCGAGGCCGACCAGATCCTTGACCCGTCCGTTCCAAAAACAGGCCCTTCAAGGGGCATCGACATAAGGCTTTGACGCATGATCACACCCGCCCAATCCGTCACGCAGTCTACGGCTCAGCCGCCTACTGCGGCAAAATCCCGGGCATCTGCCCTGACATCGGATTTTGAAACCTTCCTTTTGATGCTGACAGCACAGGCCCGCAATCAGGATCCTTTGGAACCCCTGGATTCGTCCGAATACGCATCCCAGCTGGCGCAGTTTTTAATGGTTGAGCAACAGGTCCAGACCAATGATTTGCTGACCAGCCTTGCCATGGCGATGACAGGAGCCAATCCCGAGCAACTTGCCAACTGGGTCGGAATGGACGTCCGGTCTGCTTCGGCGTTTCAGTTCGATGGCCAGCCTGTCACCCTGTTTGTCGAACCGGAGCCGGCTGCAGACCAAACCTTGCTGGTCATCCAGAATGCCGAAGGCGCTGTTCTGCAGCGGAAAACTCTGCCCGTTACCGAAACCGAACTGGACTGGGCCGGGGTGGAACCGTCCGGCAATCCTCTGCCTTCGGGCAGCTATTCCGCTACACTGGAAAGCTACAAAAGCGGCGAGTTGATATCGCGCAAGCTGGCCTCGGCCTACACGCGCGTTGTCGAGGCTCAGGTCGCGGAAGGAACGGTTCTTTTGATTCTGGAAAGCGGTGCGGCGGTTCCCGCCGGCGATGTCACCGGTATCCGAACCGGCGCTTGATCTGCCGGGCCGTACAGGCCAAAGGTTGGCAAAGCCCGACTCGTTATTAATCCCGGTAAAGCCCCTGTCCCGTCCGCTTCTTCCTCCGACCGACCTTGTCGATCACCTCTGCCGTCAGAAGCTGATCGCGACCGATGCACAGTTTGAGACGCTTTATGGTGGTCGCACCAATCAGGTGTGGAAGGTGCTGGGCGAGGAGTACGACAGGGTGCTTAAGCTATATCGCACGGCACTACGAAACCCTCTGTTCCGCAACGACGCGGGTCTGGAAGCCGGTTGTCTGCAAGCGCTGGCGCATACCGGGTTCGTACCGCGCCTGCGTGGTTCGGGGCAGTACGGAATGGATCGATGGGTTTTTTATGACCACGCCCCCGGATCGCCCTGGCAATCCGGGCCGGAAGAGGTCGCGTCGTTGCTGAACAGGCTGCATTCCCTGCCTCCGGCGGTCGAGGCCCCGGACGGTTGCAACGGCAGCGCCGATCTGGCCCGTCATGGCCAGCAAATCCTTGAAGCCTGCACGTCCGCAGACCGGTCCCGGCTTGAGGGTTTGAAGCCGGTCGGGCAGGTCGCTGCTTTGCCCCATCGCTGCCTGATCCACGGGGACCCGGTTCCGGGCAATATCCTTGTTGCATCATCGGGCTTGACCCTGATCGACTGGCAATGCCCGGCTTTGGGGGATCCGTGCGAAGACCTTGCCCTGTTTCTGTCGCCCGCAATGCAGGTTCTGTATCGCGGAGCAGCTTTGACGCGGGATGAAGAAGACCGGTTCCTGTCAGCCTACCAAAACGCAGCGGTTACGGATCGGTACCGGAGCCTGCGCCGCTGGTACACGTGGCGCACGGCGGCCTATTGCCTGTGGCGCAAGGAAAATGGCGCACCGGATTACGCAAAAGGGTTCGAACTGGAACTGGCGGCGCTTTGATCCGTGCTCAGAGATCGTCCAGCGCGAGCAGCGCATAGGCGGGGGGCATCAGGGCACGCCGCCAGGGCCCTAGTGGGAAACGACGCGGCAAGCGGGTCATTGGCGGCGGAAGATCGTCAGGCTGTCCCAGGACAAGCCGGGCCAAGGCGCGGCCGCAATAGGTCCCCATGGCGACCCCGTTGCCATGGTAGGCAAAGCCGGCGAACATCCCGGTCTGCCCGGGAACAGCCCCGACAAATGGAACCAGATCGCGGGCCAGGCACACCATTCCGGACCATGTGTGCGTTACGTCCACATCGGCCCAGCCCGGGAACATGCGCCTGAAATCCTGTTTCACTTTCCGGCGAATGGCCGCCTCGGCGCGGGCCGAGGACAGCAACCCGCCGCGCATTCCGAACAAAAACCGCCGGTCGGGCATCAGCCGGAAATAGTGCAACAGGTTCCGGCTATCGTATGACATCTGATCCGTGGTCCAGCCCTGCGCCTGCAACTCGGCTTCGGACAAGGGCCGGGTGACAAGAACCGTCGACTGGGCGGGCATGTACCGGCCCGCCATCCAGGGCGGGATGTTTTCACTGGAATAGCCGTTGGTGCAGACCAGCACGTTATCCGCACGCAAGTTGCCGTTCGGTGTTTCAAGTTCGAAGCCGCTGCGGGTCTTTTCTATGTTTGAAACCGGACTGGACTGAAAGAACTGTGCACCGGACGATCCGGCGGCTGCTGCCAGACCGAACAGGTATTTCCGGGGATTCAGGGCAAACCCAACGGGAGTTGTGTAACCGCCGTAAAACGGACCGCCGAACCCCAAGTGCAACAATTCTTCCCGCTCGTGCAAGACACCGGACGCGTCCGCCTTTTTGCGCAGTGCATCCATCGCGCGTTTTGAATGGGCAAGTTGTGTCTCACCGCCCGAATGGGTATCGGCATCAATGCCGTGGGCCGAGAGCAGGTCGGCAACAAGCGCCACGGCGTCCTGTTCGGCCTGTTCATAACGCTCGGCTGCGGGTTCCCCGAAACGGCGAGCCAATCCGGTGTGGCTCAGTTTCGATCCCCCCAGACAGCAGAACCCGCCATTGCGCCCCGAGGCGCCCCAACCGGGCGTTGCCGCTTCGAGCACGGCGACCGAAACGCCTTTCCGGGCCAGGTGCAAGGCGGCGGAAACACCTGTGAAGCCGCCCCCGATGATGGCGGCGTCAACCTGCGACCCGCCAGGAAATGTGGGCCAGTCCGGTGCTGCGATGGTTTCGTCCCACCAGCACCCCTGCCGGGGGGCGGGGCCGTAGGTATAATCAGGAAACAGGCGCTTCATTCAGTGCGCGCCGCCGCCGTCTCGTCCTGACGTTGCCGTACCATGGCCCGCTTTGTCACCAGTGACGCGGTGATCACCCCGACCGTCACCGCCGCAATCATGAGCGTGGACAGCGCATTGATCTCAGGGCTGACGCCCAGCCTGACGGCCGAGAATATCTTGATCGGCAAGGTCGTGGCCGACGGCCCCGAGGTGAAAGATGCGATCACCAGATCGTCCAGTGACAGGGTGAAAGCCAGCAGCCAGCCGGAGATCACCGCAGGCGCGATGATCGGCAACGTGACCAGCCGGAACGCCTGCGCCGGAGAGCAGCCCAGATCAAGCGCTGCCTCTTCCAGAGACTGATCGAACGTCACCAGCCGCGAGGAGACCACGACCGAAACGAAGCACATCGAAAAGGTTGTGTGGGCCAGAACGATGGTCAGGATGCCCCGGTCCAGACCGATGCCGATGAACAGCAGCAGCAGGGACAGGCCGGTGATCACTTCGGGCATGACCAGCGGCGCGTAGATCATGCCGGAGAACAGCGTACGGCCAAAGAACCGCCCGCCGCGCACCAGCACATAAGCCGCCGCCGTGCCCAGAATGGTGGCCAGCGTTGATGAGAACACCGCAACCCGGATCGTGACCCAGGCGGCATCCAGAAATGCTTCGTTCTGGACCAGTTCCCCATACCATTTGGTCGAGAACCCGGCCCAGACCGTGACCAGTTTGCTTTCGTTGAAGCTGAAGATGATCAGGATGATCATCGGAATGTAAAGGAAAGCGAAGCCCAGTGTCAGGGAAACCGCGTTGAACCAGCTTAGCCTGTTCATTTCTCGGCCTCCGTCTGTTTCTGCTGATTGCGCTGGAACAGCACGATCGGAATGATCAGGATCAGCAGCAGAACCACCGCCACGGCGCTTGCCACAGGCCAGTCGCGGTTCGAGAAGAACTCTTCCCACAACACCTTGCCGATCATCAGTGTCCCGGATCCGCCCAGAAGCGACGGGATCACGAACTCACCAATCACGGGGATCATCACAAGGAAGCATCCGGCGATGATGCCGGGCCGCGACAGCGGGATTGTCACCAGCCAGAACGCCTGCAGACGTGAACATCCCAGATCTTCGGCGGCTTCGATCAGCGATCCGTCCATCCGTTCCAGCGCCGAATAGACCGGCAGGATCATGAAGGGCAGATAGGTATAGACGATGCCGATATAGACCGCCGTGTTGGTGTTCAGGATGGTCAGCGGGGTCGAAATGATCCCGGTCCACAGCAGAAACTGGTTCAGATAGCCTTCGTTGCTCAGGATGCCCATCCAGGCGTAGACCCGGATCAGGAACGAGGTCCAGAACGGCAGGATCACCAGCATCATCAGCGTCGGGCGCCATTCCTCGGGCGCGCGGGCCATGCCGTAGGCAATGGGGTAGCCTACGATCAGCGTCAGAACGGTCGAGATCAGGGCGATTTTGACGCTGGACAGGTAAGCCTTCCAGTAAAGGTCATCCTCGGTCAGCCAGACGAAATTCTCCAGATCCAGTTCACTGAAGAAGGCCTTGATGCCGGCCCACCCTTCGGACAGGTCCAGCGTCGGCGTATAGGGCGGGATGGCAAGGGCCGTGTCCGACAGCGAAATCTTCAGGACAATGAAGAATGGCACCATGAACAGCGCCAGCAGCCAGACATAGGGAAGTGCGATCAGCAGGGCCCGGCGCATCAGCGATCCAGCAGAACCGCGGCGGTCGCTGTCCAGGACAGCCAGACCGGGTCTTCCCATGTGAAGGATCGGCGCGAGATGCGGCGCGTATTGGCCGTTTGCGCCTTGATGATCGTGCCGTTCGGCAGTTCCACGTGATAGGTGGACAGATTGCCCAGATAGGCAATGTCATGCACCTTGCCCTGCACCGCGTTGATCGCGTCGGCGGGGCGTTCGGCCGAAATTGTCACTTTTTCGGGGCGGATCGCCAGATGACAGGTCTGACCGTTTGAAAATCCGCTTCTTGACTGTGCCGTCAGCGGTGCCTGCCCTTCGGCCCAGTCGATCTTGTACGTCTCTTCGCCATTTGCGGTCGCCCGGCCCTCGATGATGTTCACATCCCCGATGAAGTCTGCCACGTAGACCGAGTTTGGCGTCTCGTATATCCGGTCGGGGGTGGCCACCTGCTTGAGCTGCCCCTGATCCATGACGGCGACGCGGCTGGCGACGGTCATGGCTTCTTCCTGGTCGTGTGTCACGATTACGAAAGTGGTGCCCGTCTTTTCCTGAATATCCATCAGTTCGAACTGCGTGTCCTGCCGCAGTTTCTTGTCCAGCGCGCCCAACGGCTCGTCCAGCAGCAACAGTTTGGGCGCTTTTGCCAGCGAGCGTGCAAGCGCGACCCGCTGTCGCTGACCACCCGAGATCTGATGCGGCTTGCGGCGGGCAAACTGCTCCAGCCGGGTCAGACGCAACATTTCTTCGACCCGGTTTTCAAGATCACGCTTTGGCATGTTGTCCCGGCGCAGGCCAAAGGCGATGTTGTCCCAGATGCTCAGGTGAGGAAACAGGGCATAGGACTGGAACATCATGTTTACCGCCCTTTTGTTGGGCGGGATCGGATCGATGTCCTGACCGCCAAGCATGATGTGCCCTTCGGTCGGGGTTTCGAACCCCGCCAGCATCCGCATCATGGTGGTCTTGCCACATCCGGACGGCCCGAGCAGAGCAAAGAACTCCTTCTCGAAGATATCCAGAGACAGATTGTCGATGGCGGTAAAGGCCCCAAAACGTTTGGTCACGTTCTGAAACTGGATCAGCGGTTTCGCCTGTGGGTCATCCCATGGCGCAAAGACGTCAGAAGTCACTGTGGCCCCCGTGTTGCCGGACTGGAAACAGGCGCAGGGCAGCAAAGGCCGCCCTGCGCCGATAAATCGGTCAGGTGCCCGATTTGATCTTGGTCCAAAGACGAGTCACAACCCGCTGGGTCTTCGACGGATAGGGTGTCGTGATGTACAGGTTCTGCATGGTCGCCTCATCCGGATAGATCGCCGGATCACCGATCACGTCTTCCTCGAGGAACTCCTGCGACGCCTTGTTGCCGTTGGCGTAGTAGACATAGTTCGAGGCGGCGGCCATGTTGTTGGCATCCAGAATGAAGTTCAGGAACTTGTGCGCGCCTTCCGGGTTCGGGGCATCCGCAGGAACCGCCATCTGGTCGAACCACATCAGCGAACCTTCGGCAAACGGGTGGTATTCGATTTCCACACCGTTTTCGGCCTCAGCCGCGCGATCCCGCGCCTGCAGGATGTCGCCTGACCATCCAACGGCCACACAGATGTCACCGTTTGCCAGCGCGTTGATGTACTCGGAGCTGTGGAATTTCTGAATATACGGACGTACACCCATCAGAACTTCCTCGGTCTTGCCGATTACGTCCTTGTCGTGGCTGTCCGGGTCCTCACCGATATACTGCAGCGCCATCGGAATGATTTCGGCAGGTGCATCCAGGAAGTGCACGCCGCATGAGGCCAGCTTCTCCATGTTCTCCGGCTTGAGAACCAGATCCATGCTGTTCAGGGCAACGTCCTCGCCCAGCACTTCTTTGACCTTGCCGACATTCACGCCGATACCTGTGGTGCCCCACATATAGTTGATCGAATAGGCATTGTCCGGGTCATACCCTGCGGTACGGTTCTGAATGACATCCCAAAGGTTGCCCGCGTTGGACAGCTTTGAAGTATCCAGCTTCTGGAACGCGCCGGCCTGGATTTGACGTTGAAGGAATGTGCCGGATGGCACCACCACGTCATAGCCCGAGCCGCCCGCCAGCATTTTGGTTTCCAGAACCTCGTTGCTGTCGAAGACGTCGTAGATCAGGGTCAGGCCCGTTTCTTCCTCGAACTTATTCAGCAGTTCTTCGTCGATATAGTCTGACCAGTTGTAGACACGCACCTCTTCGGCAAATGCTGCCGATGTCCCCAGTGCAACCACCGCTGTCAGTGTCAGCGTTTTAATGTTCATTTTCTTCTCCCTGCTTATTCACGCGTATTTTCACTTTTTTTGAGATTTGATCAAGTTTTGTATTTTCTTGCAAGACAGACTAAGGTTCATCCCGAACCAAAAGCTGCTGGTTCAGGTCCAGACAAACAGGGTGAAGCAATTGGATTTGATCAAAAATAAACCATCTGGAACTTCGGCGGACAATGAAAAAAGCCCGGCACATGCGCAGGTCTACCACAGGCTGAAGTCGCAGATCCTGTTCGGTGAGCTGGTCCCCGGTCAACCCGTGACGATCCAGGGTCTGACCGAATCTCTCGGTGTCGGCATGACCCCGGTGCGCGAGGCAATCCGCCGGCTGATCTCGGACGGTGCGCTGGTGTTTCAGGGCAACCGCCGTGTCAGTGTGCCTCTCTTGTCGAACGAGGATGTCGAGCAGGTGATATTCGCCAGAATGTCAATAGAATCAGAGCTTTCCCGCCGTGCTGCGGCGCGTATTAACCCTGCGGACATTGATCGGCTGGAAGAGATCGACCAGCGGCTGGACCGCACCATAGTGGATGGTGACGTCAGTGGTTACCTGCGTCTGAACCATGAATTTCACGAGACGCTTTATTCCCATGCAGACGCCCCGATTCTCAGCGATCTGGCCGAGCGTTTGTGGTTGCGATTCGGTCCGTCCCTGCGGGTTGTCTGCGGTCGGTTCGGCACACAGAGCCTGCCCGACCGGCACAAAGACATTATTGACGCGCTTCGCCGTGGGGATGCGGAAAGTGCCGGAAAGGCGGCCGCGCAGGACATCGAGCAAGGCATGGCACTGATGGCTGACACGCTGACTGACGCATAATGTGAAGTGATTCGATTGACAGCGCAGAATTTGATCATATTGTGTGACGCAACCATCGTTGCAGGGGATTCTCGGATGTCCATCATAACCAATCACATGCCCACCGCCGAACTTCAGGCCCTGGATGCGGCCCATCACATACACCCGTTTTCCGCAAACGGCTCACTCGGAAAGGAAGGGGCCCGCGTCATCACCCGCGCCAGCGGCGTTTACCTGACTGACAGCGAAGGCGAAGAGATTCTTGACGCCATGGCCGGACTGTGGTGCGTCAATATCGGCTATGGCCGTGATGAACTGGCCGACGTGGCCGCTCGTCAGATGCGTGAACTGCCCTATTACAACACCTTCTTCAAAACGACCCACGTGCCCGCCATTGCACTGGCCGCCAAGATCGCCGAACTGGCCCCGGGCGACCTGAACCACGTCTTCTTCGCCGCCGGCGGGTCCGAGGCCAACGATACCAATATCCGCCTCGTGCGGACCTATTGGGCCGAAAAAGGTCAGCCCGACAAGAACATCATCATCAGCCGCCACAACGCCTATCACGGCTCGTCTGTGGGTTCGGCTTCGCTGGGCGGTATGGCAGGCATGCATGCGCAGGGCGGCATCCCGATCCCGAACATCCACCACATCAACCAGCCCAACTGGTGGGCCGAAGGCGGCGACATGTCGCCGGAGGAGTTTGGCCTGGCCCGTGCGCGCGAGCTGGAAGAAGCCATTCAGGAACTGGGCGAAGATCGGGTCGCGGCCTTTATTGCCGAACCGGTTCAGGGTGCAGGCGGCGTTATCGTCGCGCCCGACACATACTGGCCCGAGATCCAGAGGATTTGCGACAAATACGATATCCTGCTTATCGCCGATGAGGTGATCTGTGGATTTGGCAGAACCGGAAACTGGTTCGGGTCGCAAACCGTTGGCATCAAACCGCATATCATGACCATCGCAAAGGGCCTCAGCTCGGGCTATGCGCCCATCGGCGGCTCGATCGTGAACGATGAGATTGCCGAGGTTATCGGCGGCACTGAATTCAACCACGGCTACACCTACTCTGGTCATCCGGTCGCCGCAGCCGTCGCGCTGGAAAACCTGCGTATCCTCGAAGAGGAAAAGATCGTCGAACATGTCCGCGATGTGGCCGCGCCTTATCTGAAGGAAAAGTGGGAGGCTCTGGCCGATCACCCATTGGTGGGTGAGGCGAAGATCGTCGGCATGATGGCATCGATCGCGCTGACCCCGGACAAGGCCAGCCGTGCCAAGTTCGCTTCCGAACCGGGCACGATCGGGTATATCTGCCGCGACCGCTGCTTTGCCAACAATTTGATTATGCGCCACGTGGGTGACCGCATGATCATTTCGCCGCCGCTGATCCTGACCCCGGCGGACATCGATGAGATGTTCGTGCGCATCTACAAGTCACTGGATGAGGCGCAGGCCGAGATCATCAAGCAGGGGCTGATGAAGGCGGCATCCTGACGCGATTGCGCCGCGCCGCGTGATTGGGCCCCGAAATCCTGACAGGATTTCGGGGTCGTTTTCTTTCAGGAAAGCTGAGAATTTCGGGCATGCCTAAACCAGAGCGGCCGGTCAGGGTTATTTCAAAATTAACACGCGCCGCATATTGCCACGTCTCACCCGGACCGGCACTGTCATCGGGATGACCCGCGATGAATTCAACACCTTCTGCGCCTCGCTCACAGCCACCAGACATGTGGTACAGTGGGGCAACGCGGATGTGTGGAAAGTGGGCGGCAAGGTGTTTGCGATCTGCGGCTGGAACGAAGGGCGCGATGCGTTCACCTTCAAGGCTACCGATCTGGCTTTCGAGGTGCTGGGCGACGAACCCGGCATCCGCCCCGCGCCCTATTTGGCGTCGCGCGGGATGAAATGGCTGCAGGTCTATGAGCCGCGCGGGATGAGCGATGCCTCGCTGCGCGAGCATATCGTCACCTCATACGAAATGGTCGTGTCCAAGCTGACCAAGAAGGTAAGGGTGGAGTTGGGGCTGCAGGGTCGATGACCCATTCCGCCCGCCGACCGATCAGGACAGCTGAGCCCCAGCGCAGTCTCGAAAGATACGAACTTGCGGTGCCGCGCCGTCCAATGGAAACTCGGTCAGCTTGTCCTGCGTAAAGGCATAGGCGGTCTGATTGTATTCCAACCCATCCAGAACATTGCCAAACCCGGTATCCGTGACGGTCAGAGATTCGGCGTTTTCGGACAGAACATGGCGCGGTGTCGCGATTTCGATGGGGTTCGGGCCGTCAAAGCGCATGGCGAACCACGGCGCCTGCGTCCAACCCTCGGTCTTGCGGGTGATGGTCAGCGTATAAAGCGGTTGCGCCGGGTCATAGGTCAGAAAGATTTCGGCCGTGCTTGTGTCGTGCGACAAGGTGCAAATCGACCCGACCGTGGCCTCCCATGCGGTGGCTGGCGTGGCTAAGAGAAGAGACAAAAAAACAAAGCGCATCCTTTGGTAACTAGCCGCTGACGGCGTTGAGGCAAGTGTGACTATCCCTTCATCGCGTTCAACAGGTCCAGCAACCGTTTCCGATCATCGTCATCCGCATAGTCGCCGGTGGCCAGACGTTCCGCGATGCTCAGGCGCAAACGTTCCCGCTGGGTGCGTACCTCTTCACCAGCGGTTTCGGCCAGCGTCTTCATGATCATCGCTACTGCCTGTTGCCGCTTGGTGGTGGGGTTGGCGATATAATCGACGAGGCTTTGCTGACCGGAATCTAGGATGTTTTCGGCCAGAGCCCTCAACTGATCGCCATTCGGCAGCAGCGGGGCGGGGGTGCCCTCGGGTGGCAGGATTTCCGGCACGCTGCGCGGGGTTTCGGCCAAAGCGTTTGCGCCGTCGACAAAAGCCTCAGTAATCATCCGGGTGATCCTGATCGCGCGGGTCCTTGAACAGGGCCGAGGCGATAGCCACGCCGTAATCGGTATAGACCCACGGATTGACCCGCCGCCCGCCGCGGCCCTTGGGTTTTGAGATCACATTCTGTGATTGCAAATCGGCGACCTCGGCATCGGTCAGCTGAAAGCGGTAGCCCTCGAACAGGTCCTTGTTGCGCGACACGGCCTGATTGAAGGCGCTGACGGACTTTCCGTAGAACTGCGCCAGATCCTCGGCCAGCACGACGCGAGTGCCGCGCACCCGGTGAATGGCGCTTTGGACTTCATGCGTTGAGGGCAGTGCGTTTGGGCTCGTCATGGCAACCGTTTGGAATCACAATTTGTGATTTCAAACGTGAAGCAGCGGGCGCTGGGCTGCAACCTTGAAGTGTTAGCCGTCCGGATACGGTCAGGCGTATAGTTGAAAACGCCCACAAATCCCTCGTATCAATGCGAGATTTCGCGCTGTCGTGCTAGGGTGCGCCTGGCGAGGTCGCTCCGGCCCCGCTACATTGCAATTTCGCCAGACGAGGGAGGAAAGTGATGTTTGCGCGAATTACTCAATACAAAATGAAGCCCGGCACGCGGGAGGCGGCGACGGCGAAGATGAATGCGATGAAAGCGGAAATCATGGGGATGCCGGGGATGCATTGCTTTACCAATGTGATGAACGAGGATGGTTCGGGCTATGTGATCTCGGTCGTGGAAAGCGAGGCGACCTCGAAGACAAACGCGCCCAAAGTGGCCGAACTGTGGGGCCATTTCGCCGAATTCATGGAAGGCCCGCCCTCACCGGTGGGATACGATGTGATTGCGCATTGGGACAAGGGGTAAAGGTTTGGGCGGGGTTACCCGCCCTCATTTTCTAAGTCCTAGTGGGATGTGCAAGCGTTTCCCGCACCAACGCGGAGAACTGCGACGCGCGCACATCGCGCTGGGCGGTAATCTGGTAGCGCGCGGCGCTTTTGGCGGCATAACATTGATCGCTTGCTGAAGTGCTATAGTAAGACTTCTCAGCAACGAAGTCGGCCATTCTTTTGGCAGTGAGGCTGGAAAATCTCTATATTGCATAGCTTTACAAATTCACTATCAATCCTCGTATGATAGGATTACTGCTTCTTCTAATTGTTTCTATTTTTTTCGCATTTTTGTCGGTCGTGATCTTCGGCCCAATAATAACTTTGCCGCTGTTGGCTGGAGCGGTAGGAACCGTTCTCGCTGTTGTCCTGCTGGCCAGGCACTGGCATCGAAAACGAATAGAGTGGGTCGTTATCGATGGGTCGAACGTGCTTTATTGGGAAAACGATAAACCAGCTTTGCATTCGGTCAAATTAGTCATTGAAAAGTTGGTTTCGGACGGGTTTGAACCCATAGTCTGGTTTGATGCTAACATTGGTTATTTGGTTTCAGGCCGGTACATGAACCCCACTAACCTTTCCAAAGCTCTTCGATATCCAGCACGACGAATTTCAGTGGCCCCAAAAAGGACGCCTGCAGATCCTTTGTTGATCACCGACGCGGAACAATTGAATGCGCGCATAGTGACAAATGATCGTTTCAGAGATTGGGAAGAGCACTTCCCTCACATAACTCATCAAGACTTGTTTTTGCGAGGCCAGATCCGAAACAATCAAGTTCAATTCAAGTAGATTTCTACCGCTTCCTCCGCTTCACATTTCCGCCCCGCTGCCCCGGCCTGCCAGCCGTTGACCGTCCGCGTGATTTCACCGCGTCTTCTGAGGCTTTCTCGACCGCCCATTGGCGCGCCATTGGGTCGTCGGCGACGGCCAGATCGACTGCTTCCAGACGTTTGATCTCATCCCGGATGTTGGCGGCCTCTTCGAATTCCAGGTTCTCGGCGGCTTTGCGCATTTGCTCGCGCAGTCCGTCCAGATGGGCCTCGAGGTTCGCGCCGTGCATCGGTTTGTCGATGGTGGCGGTGACGCGGTTCATATCCACGTCGCCTTCGTAGAGACCGGCCAGAACGTCCTCGACATTCTTCTTCACCGTCTCCGGCGTGATGCCGTGTTCCTGATTATAGGCGAGCTGTTTGGCGCGACGGCGGTTGGTCTCGCCCAAGGCGCGCTCCATGGAACCGGTGATCTTGTCGGCATACATGATCACGCGGCCATCGGCGTTCCGCGCGGCGCGGCCGATGGTCTGGATCAGCGAGGTTTCCGAGCGCAGGAACCCCTCTTTGTCTGCATCCAGAATGGCGACCAGCCCGCATTCGGGGATGTCGAGCCCTTCGCGCAGCAGGTTGATGCCGACCAGTACGTCAAACGCCCCCAGTCGCAGGTCGCGAAGGATTTCGATGCGTTCCAGCGTGTCGATGTCCGAGTGCATGTAGCGGACCTTGATGCCCTGTTCGTGCAGGTATTCGGTCAGGTCCTCAGCCATGCGTTTGGTCAGCGTGGTGACCAGCGTACGGTAGCCATTGGCGGCGACCTTGCGTACCTCGTCCAGTAGATCGTCTACCTGCATCGAGACGGGGCGGATTTCGACCTCCGGGTCCAAGAGGCCCGTGGGGCGGATCACCTGTTCGGTGAAGATGCCGCCGGTCTGTTCGATCTCCCACTTCGCCGGGGTGGCCGAGACAAAGACGGATTGCGGGCGCATGGCGTCCCATTCCTCGAACTTCAGCGGTCGGTTGTCCATGCAGGACGGCAGGCGGAACCCGTGTTCGGCCAGCGTGAACTTGCGTCGGTAGTCGCCCCGGTACATGCCGCCAATTTGCGGGACGCTGACATGGGATTCGTCGGCAAAGACGATAGCGTTGTCGGGGATGAATTCGAACAGGGTCGGGGGCGGTTCACCCGGCGCGCGGCCCGTCAAGTAACGTGAGTAGTTCTCGATCCCGTTGCAGACGCCCGTGGCCTCGAGCATCTCAAGGTCAAAGTTGGTGCGCTGTTCCAGACGTTGGGCTTCCAGCAGTTTGCCTTCGCCGACGAGTTGGTCCAGCCGGATGCGGAGTTCTTTCTTAATCCCAATAATCGCCTGCCGCATCGTCGGTTTCGGCGTCACGTAATGCGAATTCGCATAAACGCGCACCTGTTCCATCGTGGCGGCGCGCTCGCCGGTCAGGGGGTCGAATTCAGTAATCTGTTCCAGTTCCTCGCCGAAGAACGAGAGCTTCCACGCGCGATCCTCAAGGTGGGCAGGCCAGATTTCCAGACTGTCGCCGCGCACCCGGAACGACCCGCGCTGAAAGGCCTGATCGTTGCGCCGGTATTGCTGGGCCACCAGATCGGCCATCACCTGCCGTTGGTCGTATTCGTGGCCCACCTTCAGGTCCTGCGTCATTGCCCCATAGGTTTCGACCGAGCCGATACCGTAGATGCATGAGACCGAGGCGACGATGATCACGTCATCGCGCTCCAGCAGCGCCCGCGTGGCCGAGTGGCGCATCCGGTCGATCTGTTCGTTGATCTGGGATTCTTTTTCTATGTAAGTGTCCGATCGCGGCACGTAGGCCTCGGGCTGGTAATAGTCGTAGTAGGACACGAAATACTCGACCGAGTTTTCGGGAAAGAATCCTTTGAACTCTCCATAAAGCTGCGCCGCCAGCGTCTTGTTCGGCGCAAGAATGATGGCAGGGCGTTGGGTTTCCTCGATGACCTTGGCCATGGTGAAAGTCTTGCCCGTCCCGGTCGCGCCCAACAACACCTGATCGCGTTCGCCGTCCAGAACACCCCCGGCCAGTTCCTTGATGGCCGTGGGCTGGTCACCCGCCGGCGCAAATTCGGTGTGCATGACAAACCGCTTGCCGCCCTCGAGTTTCAGGCGCGCGCGCACGTCCTCTGCGGTCAGTTGGGTCTTGTCGGAATGGGCATAGGGCATAGGCAGGCTCCGGGTCAGACCCCTACATTTGTTCTTATTTTGTCCAACTGCAAGGGCTGATCCGGATTGGAGTGCGCAGTTCTAATAATAGGCAAACTGCAGGTAAGGAATGTGGTCCGACTGCACTTTCTCAGCGAGCGCTTTCAGGTTGCGGTCCAAAACCCGCCCGATCATCGGCTTCAGTAGCATCTGCCCCAACAGCCAACCCAGAGGCCCATATTTCATTTGAAAGTCCATGCTCCAGACCACCCTTGAGCGGTTGTTCGCAAGTGGTTCGATAGCAATCGCTGCGTGCGCTTCGGTCAAAGGCATGGCAGACATGTCCGACAGTTGAACACGATAGCCCCGGTTGATTTGCCAGTCCGTGACTTCTTCTACCAATGAGGTGCCGTTTTCAAAGTGGCAGCGCCGTTTTGATCCCACGCCATTCTGGCCTCGTGTCAAGGCATCCACGGATTTTACCTGAGGAGCGAATTCGTCGATATTCATGAACCGGCTCAGTACAGACCAGATGGCCTCGGGCCGGGCATCGATTTCCAGGGTTCTTTCGTGATGGATCATCTGTCTATCCTCGTCATGGGGTTCAACAATATTTAGATGACCATGATGACAGTTTCTGGCATCAGCAGAGCCGTGCGATGCCGAAAGCCTACGGGCGCGCCGCGACAATTGCGGACTTGTCCCCGTGCGCGCTCTGACGCATAACATCCAAAGCCAAGTGAGTACGGAGAGGCGACATGCGCGCACGGATTTACCAGCCTGCAAGGAATGCGATGACCTCGGGGATGGCCAAGACCCGCAAGTGGGTTCTGGAATACGCCCCTGCATCCGCGCGTGAGGTTGATCCGTTGATGGGCTGGACCTCATCCAGTGACACACAGACCCAGGTGCGTCTCAAGTTCGACACCAAGGAAGAAGCGTTGGACTATGCCAAGAGCAATGGGATTGATGCGGTTGTCAGCGAACCGCACAAGCGCAAACCGAACCTGCGCGCCCGTGGCTATGGCGAGAATTTCGCAACCGACCGGCGCGGTCCCTGGACCCATTGAATGATCGAAATCCGCGAGGCCGACCCAACCTCGGACGCATTGCGCCCGGTGGTCGAGGCGCATTTTGCCCATAGCGAAACGGCAGGGCCTGCAGAAAGCAACCACACCATGGACGCCGAGTCGCTGGCAGGGCCGGGCATTCGGTTCTGGGCGATGTATGAGGCCGGCAAGCCGGTCGGGTGCGGTGCGCTTAAGACCCTGCCGGACGGTACGGCCGAGGTGAAATCCGTGCATATCATCTCAGAAGTGCGCGGGCGCGGGCTGGCGCGCACCATGATGAACCACCTGGCAATTCTGGCGCAGAGCGAAGGGGTTTCCGCCCTGGTTCTGGAAACCGGTGCCGACCACCTGCCCGAATATGACGCGGCCCGAAAGCTGTATGAGGCGCTGGGATATGCGTATTGCGGGCCGATCTACGGTTATGAAGACGACCTCAACAGCGCCTTCATGCGCTTGGCCCTTGAACCCCGCCCGTAAAAACCGCAAGAAGGGCGCAGCGGTCCCTTAGCTCAACTGGATAGAGCAGCTGACTTCTAATCAGCAGGTTGAGGGTTCGAGTCCTTCAGGGATCGCCATTTTACAACAACAGGTTAACACCCTGAGCTTGCAAACGCGTGGTTTTATTTTCGTTTGGGCGAAGATTTTCAACGGATCTTTTTAAAAGGCCTGTTCGAAATTTGGCGAATGGCCATACTCTGCCATCTCTTAGGCCCAACGATTTCCCGCTCCGTAACGAAAAAGTGGTAATCGAACGCGACGTGGGGCAGTCTGGAAACCTGCGCCCAGCCAGGAGGTTCCGAAATGCCCCGCTACAACGACATGTTCGAACTGTCGGTCAAGGACATCGACCTGATCGAAAGCTCTCTCCGGATCGCTTTGGCATCGCAGTCTCACGCATCTGCGCAAGAGGATGAAGACGAGAAATCGAAGCGGGAAGAAACGCTTCGCGACATTCAGGAACTGTTGGGGCGGCTTCACGACCAGAAGATATTCTACCGGCCCAAAAGCGGCGTTTACGTCGGGGGCTAGTCTGGGGACACGCGGCCCGGACTTGGACGGTGTTCTGTGCGCTTCGTGAATACGTCACAGACGGATTAGCCCGATCAATGTACCTTTCGAGTATTTTTAGAAAGGTCATTGTTATGCGAACATACAAAATCTCGACACAAAAGCTGAGCGTTGCGCCCGGAATCACGGTGAAATTTCACGGAAAAGTCTATGTGGATTTCCCCAAAGCCAGGATTGAGATTCCAACAAGCGTAACAGGCTGCAAGGACCACACCTACCGCATCACTCTGGACCCGGCCAAAGGTCATTGGGGCGGTCAGGACAGCCACAAATGGACGCTTGCAAACTACGAGGTGGTCGTTCGGCTGAGTATCGATCCAATCAGGCCGAGATTTGTCAACGCCGAAGTCTTTCACACGGTCAACGGGAAGCGCCACCGGTTGTGGCACGATGAGTTCGACATCTATGACCCTTACAAAGAGCGCAAGGTCGAGATGTTCGCGCAGGGCGCTTTTATCGATCCGATCAAGTCGAATGCCGACCATACATATGCGGTTGGATACGATGATGCCGGTAAGCGGAACTACCTGTGGCCTTGCGGGGGCGATCACGACGAAAACCAGCGGTCCATCGGTCATGGAATGGCCTTTCAACCCGAATGTGATTGCCTGTCGCAAATGCGAACCGATCCGCTGACAAAGGGTCTGGCCGGAATCCGGTACGGTCTCGACGGTGTCTGCCATCAGGCGACCAACAGGATCATGTGTACGGCCGGGCTGGAGGTGAATGACGCAAAAGGTTATAAATCAAAGGGTTGGACAAATCTGACGTACACGCTTTACGGGCGGTTGGGTCTGTTGGCACCTCATGGAGAGGGTGTCAGGAGGTGGAAAAGCATCTGCGACGGCTGCCTGACTAAGCGCTACCCGCGGTGTTCGGAAGAAACAGAGTTTTTGGTATCTCCAAACGAACATCCGGGACTGATGCAATCGCACGTGGATTTGCATCAGGAAATGATCGTCCAGTTGCGTCATGACCTGCTGGATGCCTACACGAAGCTTGCTGCCGGAATGCTGACGCCAACGGAATACGCGGATGTGCTGAACGCATCCATCAATGGCCACAAGGCGCAGATGCAGGACGTTCTGGGTGACACCCTGCATGCAGAGATTTTTGAGGATATCGCCACTGTCGACGTGGTCGTCGTTGACCCCAAAATCGCCGAAGCTGTTTTTGCAAACGGTGTGTCGTAGGCACGCTTCAAGTGCAGTCAGGCAGCAGATCCGGCAACGAAGAACACGGCAAAGCCGGGCCTGCCACATCGGGTCTGACAGGCTCATGCGACCGGATTCTGCACCAATTTTCAGCACTGCGCAAAAACATCTTGCAACCGGTTGCAAAGCGAAACATTCTGTCACGCGAATAAAGGATTCGGGAGAATTGAATGCTGAGGATCGGATTGCTGGGGGCCGGACGTATCGGCCGCGTGCATGCGCAGGCGATCACCGCCCACCCAAAAAGCCAGCTATGTGCTGTGTCCGACGCGGTGGCAGAGGCGGCTGAAGGCCTTGCCTCGGACACCGGGGCCGAGGCCCGCAGTTCTGACGACATCATCGCGGACCCGGCAATCGATGCGGTGCTGATCGCCACGCCAACGGACACTCATTCCGGCCTGATCGAAGCGGCAACCCGTGCCGGAAAGGCGGTTCTGTGTGAAAAACCTGTTGATCTGAACCTCGAACGCGCCATCGCCTGTCAAAAGGCCACGGCGGACAGTGGCCAACCTGTCATGATCGGGTTCAACCGCCGGTTCGACCCCAATTTTTCCGCGCTTAAGGCTGCGTTGGACGCAGGGGAAATCGGCAAATCCGAAATGTTGTCGATCACCTCATTCGACCCCGCTCCACCGCCGGTCGGTTATATCAAGGTGTCCGGCGGCTTGTTCCGGGACATGATGATCCACGATTTCGACATGGCGAATTATCTGATGGGTCAGCTGCCAAAAACCATCTCCGCCGTGGGGACATCGGTTGTGGACCCCGAAATCGGCAAGGCCGGAGACGTGGATACCGCTGTTGTTACAATGACTTATGATGATGGTCGGATAGCCGTCATCAAGAACTCCCGCCGGGCGGCCTACGGATATGATCAGCGCGTCGAACTGCTGGGTTCTGAGGGTTTGTTGCAGGCTCACAATATGCTGGAAAACACGGTGGTCAAATCCACCGACAAAGGCGTTGTCGGGGCGAAACCAACCTATTTCTTCCTGGAGCGTTACATGCCGGCCTATCAGGCGGAATGGGATGCGTTTGTACAGGCGGCCCTGACGGGTGCCGCGCTGCCGGTGACGCTGGAAGACGGGGTTGCCGCGCTTGCAATGGCCGAGGCCGCGACGCGGTCGACGCAGTCCGGAAGGCCGGTTGACATGTCTGAAATTTTGAAACCGGTTGCAAAATGACCGGAATGCTTCAAACTGACATCAGCTCCGTATCAGATCGGAGTCGCAGAGATTCGGCGCTGCCGAATGATTGGGGCTGACACCCCGACACCAAAATAGACTGTTCTAATGGGAGGAAACAGAATGAATAAGTTCGTAAAGGGCGCACTGGCAGCAGGGGCTCTGGCGCTGGCGACACCTGCATTCGCGCAGGAGATTGTTGTCGTTTCGCACGGCCAGGCCAATGATGCCTTCTGGAACGTCGTCAAGAACGGTGTTGAGCAGGCCGGCAAGGACGTGGGCGTGAACGTCGAATATCGCGCGCCTGAAACTTTCGACATGGTGGCCATGTCGCAGCTGATCGACGCTGCCGTGAACCAGGAACCCGATGGTCTGATCGTTTCTATCCCGGATGCGGATGCGCTTGGCCCGTCAATCGAACGCGCAGTTGCAGCCGGTATCCCGGTGATCTCGATAAACTCGGGTTCTGACGTTTCCAAGGAACTGGGCGCCTTGCTGCATGTCGGTCAGGACGAGTTCGACGCGGGCAAGGCCGCTGGCGAAAAACTGGCGTCGATGGGCGGCAGCACGGCGATCTGCGTCAACCACGAGGTGGGCAACGTCGCGCTTGACCTGCGGTGCGCGGGCTTCACCGAAGGTTTTGGCGGCAATGTCGAAGTTCTGCCGACCTCGAATGATCCGTCGGAAATCGAATCGAAGGTGGCTGCTGCGCTCGCCGCTAACGAAGCCATCGACACCGTCATGGCGCTGGGTGCCAGCTCGGCTGGTGAGCCTGCTGTTGCAGCCGTCAAAGGGTCTGGCCGCGACGTGAACGTCGCCTCGTTCGACCTGTCGGCAAACTTCCTGCAGTCGATCGCGGATGGCGACGCGGCCTTTGCCATCGACCAGCAGCAGTACCTGCAGGGCTACCTGTCGGTGAACTTCATGGGTCTGCACGCCAAATACGGCCTGATGCCGGGCGGCAACGTGCCTTCGGGTCCGAACCTGATCACGCAGGAAAAGGCGGCGCAGGTGATCGACCTGTCCGCGCAGGGCATCCGCTAATCCCGGAAAGTTCCGGCAAACAACAGGATCGGCGCCAGCGCGCCGATCTCACCGAATTGGGAGGAAACCATGAGTGAGTCAGCGCCCGTCGTATCGGACGAAAGGGTCAAGAAAGAACCGTTCCTAACCAAACTCATGAAACGGCCTGAGTTGGGCGCGATGGCAGGTGCCGTCCTGGTTTTCGTGTTCTTTGCGATCACTGCGGATGAGTCGATGTTTACCCTTGCCGGCGTCATGAACTTCATGACCCCCGCCGCGCAGCTGGGGATTCTGGCCATCGGGGCCGCGCTGCTGATGATCGGCGGAGAGTTCGACTTGTCGATCGGGTCGATGGTCGCGTTCTCGGGGCTGTTTTTCGGCGTCTGCGTCGTGACCTGGCAATTGCCGCTGATCTTCGCCATCCCAATGACATTCCTGTTCGCGGCCTGTGTCGGTGCGATCAACGGCAATATCGTGATCCGCTCGGGCCTGCCATCGTTCATCGTGACGCTGGCGTTTCTGTTCATTCTGCGCGGCCTGTCCCTGGTTGGTTTGAAAATGGCGACAGGCGGCTCGACCCAGTTGCGCGGTGTGCGCGATGCGGTCGAAAACGACTGGCTGGCACCATTCTTTTCGGGCGAAGCGTTCGGCGGCCTGTTCGCCTGGTTGGCGGCCAACGGCATGATCGACACGTTCAAAAGCGGTGCGCCCAAGGTGCCGGGTATCCCGGTCGAAATCCTGTGGTTCATCGTCATCACGCTGGCGGCGACTTATGTGCTGCTGCGCACTCCGGTCGGAAACTGGATCTTCGCCTCGGGCGGGGATAGGGTTGCGGCTTCGAACTCGGGTGTTCCGGTCAACCGCGTCAAGGTTTCGCTGTTCATGCTGACCGCCTGCTGCGCCGCATTGGTTGCGATCATCACGGTGATGGACGCTGGTTCGACCGATGCGCGCCGGGGCTTCCAGAAAGAATTCGAGGCGATTATCGCCGCGGTTATCGGCGGCTGTCTGCTGACCGGCGGATATGGCTCGGCCATCGGGGCGTTCTTTGGCTCGATCATCTTCGGCATGGTTGTCATCGGCCTCACTTATACCGACTTCGATCAGGACTGGTTTCAGGTCTTCCTGGGCGCCATGCTGCTGATCGCCGTTCTGTTCAACAACGCGATCCGTAAACGCGTAACCGGGGAGCGCTGATATGACCGAAGACACCAAGTTTCACCACGGCGACGCGACCGATGCCGCCCCGATTGTGGAAATGAAAAATATCGAAAAGCACTTTGGCAATATCATCGCCCTTGCTGGCGTCAGCTTTGACGTCAAGCCCGGGGAATGCCACTGTCTGCTGGGCGACAACGGTGCGGGTAAATCCACTTTCATCAAGACCATGTCCGGCGTGCACAAACCCACCAAGGGCGAGATCTTTTTCGAAGGTCGGCCCCTGCATTTCGACACGCCGCGCGATGCGATGGAGGCGGGCATTGCGACCGTGTTCCAGGATTTGGCAATGATCCCGCTGATGAGCGTGACGCGCAATTTCTTCATGGGCCGCGAGCCTACCAAGGGCAAAGGTCTGCTCAAGCGGTTCGACGTCGATCAGGCAAACGATGTCTGCATGGAAGAGATGCGCAAGATGGGCATCAACCTGCGTGGGCCGGATCAGGCCGTGGGCACCCTGTCCGGGGGGGAGCGTCAAACCGTCGCCATCGCCCGTGCGGTCTATTTCGGTGCCAAGATCCTGATCCTGGACGAACCGACTTCAGCGTTAGGCGTGCGCCAGACCTCGAACGTGCTGGCCACCATCGACAAGGTGCGCAGCCAGGGCGTCGGCGTTGTGTTCATCAGCCACAACGTGCGCCACGCGCTGGCGGTGGGCGACCGCTTTACCGTGCTGAACCGCGGCAAGACACTGGGCACTGCAAGGCGTGGCGAGATTACGCCGGAAGAGTTGCAGGACCTGATGGCAGGCGGTCAGGAGATGGCCCAGCTCGAAGGATCGCTCGGCGGGACCGTCTGAGCGACGAACGACAGGATGTTCCGCCGCAACGGGTGGGCCATCCAAACCCCGTGGCACCAGACGGCCGCACCCTGATCAGGCCGGTTCATGCGCCTGAAACCTTCAAAAATGCGAAACCCGACAGATTGCCCGCAGCGGCATGTGTTGAAAGGGATCAAGATGAGCAAGACAATCCGACTGACCGCCGCGCAAGCTCTGGTGCGCTATCTGGGGGCACAGATGAACGAGGGCGGAGAGCCTTTCATCGCCGGTGTCTGGGCGATTTTCGGTCACGGCAACGTGGCCGGTCTGGGCGAGGCCTTGCATGGTGTAAGGGACAGCCTGCCAACCTATCGCGGTCATAACGAGCAGACCATGGCGCATGCGGCCATTGCATATTCCAAACAGATGCGCCGCACGCGTGCCATGGCCGTGACCTCGTCAATTGGTCCCGGCGCCACCAACATGGTGACGGCAGCGGCGCTGGCCCATGTGAACCGGCTGCCGGTTCTGCTGCTGCCCGGCGACGTGTTCGCCACGCGCGGTCCCGATCCGGTTCTGCAGCAGATCGAGGATTTCGGAGACGGTACCGTCAGCGCCAATGACTGCTTCAAACCGGTCAGCCGTTATTTCGACCGTATTTCCCGCCCCGAGCACCTGCTCACGGCGCTGCCGCGCGCCTTCCGCACCATGACCGACCCCGCCGATTGCGGGCCGGTAACGCTGGCCTTCTGTCAGGACGTGCAGGCCGAGGCCTACGACTACCCCGAAAGTTTCTTTGAACCCCGTGTCTGGTATCAACGCCGCATCCGCCCGGACGAGGGCGAACTGGCCCGCGCCGTGGCCGCGATCAGGGCAGCAAAACGCCCGGTTATCGTTGCCGGCGGCGGGGTGCACTATTCAGGCGCGACCGATGCGCTGCAAAGCTTTGTTGAAACGCACAACATTCCGATTGCCGAGACGCAGGCGGGCAAATCCGCGCTGGCCTGGGATCATCCGCTGAATCTGGGCCCCATTGGTGTGACCGGCGGGCAACCCGCCAATGATATCTGCGCCGAAGCCGATCTGGTCTTGGGCATCGGTACGCGTTTGCAGGATTTCACTACCGGCTCGTGGGGTCTGTTCTCGAACCCCGAACGCGAGATGGTCTGCCTGAACACTGCTGCCTATGACGCCGAGAAACATGGCGCGATGCCCCTGCAATCTGATGCGCGTGTCGGGTTGGAGGAGTTGGGCGTCGCTCTTCAGGGCTACCGCGCTGATCCCGTGGCTGACACGCTGAAGGTGGAATGGTTCGGCAAGGTCGACAAACTGACAGACGCGCCCGGCGACGGCAATGCCCTGCCCACGGACATGCAGGTGGTGGGCGCGGTTCAGCGCGCCGCGCATGACGATACAGTGGTCATGTGCGCGGCGGGCACCATGCCGGGTGAGTTGCACAAGCTGTGGAAAGCGCCGCGCCCCGGTGCCTACCACATGGAATACGGCTTTAGCTGCATGGGGTACGAGATCGCGGGGGCGATGGGCATCAAGATGGCCCAGCCCGATCGGGACGTGATCTGCTTTACAGGCGACGGCACCTATATGATGGCGAACTCGGAAATGGCGACGGCGGCGATGATGGGTGTCTCTTTCACCGTGGTCATTACCGACAACCGCGGCTTTGGCTGCATCAACCGTCTTCAGATGGGTACGGGTGGGGCCGAGTTTAACAACCTGCTGGATCATGCGGTGCATGAGAACCCCTCGGCCATTGATTTTGCAGCCCATGCGGCGGCGATGGGGGCGACATCGGTCAAGGTCAGCAGCATTGCCGAACTGGAAGATGCGCTTGCCAAACGTGGCGAGGTCACAGGACCTTATGTGGTGGTGATCGACACCGATCCGTACCCCTCGACCGAATATGGCGGCACATGGTGGGAAGTGGCGGTTCCCGAGGTCAGCATCCGCCCTGAAGTGAATGAAAAGCGCGCGGCCTATGAAGTCGCCATCAAGGAAAGAAACACGAAATGAGCGTGAAAATCGGGATCTCTCCGATCGCCTGGCAAAATGATGACCTGCCGGATCTGACCGCCGCCTATACAATGGAGCAGGCGCTGAAGGAGTCGCGTGAGATCGGTTACACCGGTGTCGAACGCGGCCAGCGGATGCCCGGCGACACTGACGGGCTGCGCGCCTATCTGGAAGGCAATGATATCGCGCTATGCGGTGGCTGGTGCTCGGGCGCGTCGCTGGTCAACGATTTCGCGACAGAGCGTGAGGCCGTGCGCGAGCAGGTCGAGCAATTCGTGGCTCTGAACAGTCCGTGCATCGTCTATGCCGAATGCTCGAACACCGTGCAGGGTCAGATCGGCACCCCGGTCAACAACCGCCCGAAACTGTCCAGGGACGAGGTCTTGGCCTATGCCGCCAAGATCACCGAGCTGGCGAAATGGATGGCGGATCAGGGTATGCCGATGGCCTACCACCACCACATGGGCACGATCATCGAAACCGAAGATGATGTGAACTGGCTGATGGAAGGGTCGGGCCCAGAGGTAAAGCTATGTTTCGACACCGGCCACCTGCTGTTTGGCGGTGGGGACGTTCTGGCCGCCCTGAGCCGCTGGGGCGACCGGGTGCACCATGTCCATTTCAAAGACATCCGTCCGGCGGTCGTGCAAGACGTGCGCGAGAACAACCGCAGCTTTCTGGATGCGGTGATTGCCGGCGCGTTCACGGTTCCGGGCGATGGCTGCATCGACTTTCAGGCCGTGTCCAATGCGCTGAAAGCGATGGATTACGACGGCTGGATCGTGGTCGAGGCCGAGCAGGACCCGGCCAAAGCGCCGCCCTATGAATACTCCAAGAAAGGCTACGACCACATCGTCGAGGTCTGTGGTCAGGCCGGATTGGAGATCGTCGCGTAACATCCGCCCAATTGGGCAACACCTTGGCCATGAGAAAGGAGAACGTCATGGTAGATCGGGACCTTGGTTTTGTCGGTTATTTCGACCGGGAATCCTGTGATCTGGATGAATTCAAGGTGCTGACCTCTCAGAACCTCGACGCTGGCGCGGTGTCACATGCCGCGTCGGTCGAGAAGAACGTTCCAATCTACGACATGCAGGCCCTGCGCCCTGCGCTGGAACAGGCGGATCAGCGCAAGGCGCTGTTGGCAGAGTGGGGCCGCGTTCTGGACAAATCCGCGGGTGTGATTGCCCTGAAAGGTGCCTTCGCGGACACGTCCGTGATCGACCGGGCCAGCGATGTCTTCCATCGGATCATCGCAGAAGAACGCCAAAGCGGCGCGGGTGAGGGCGATCACTTTGCCGCATCGGGCGCCAATGACCGGGTCTGGAACGCGCTGCAAAAGCAGTGCCTACGTGACCCTGAAGGCTTTGCGCTTTATTTCGGAAATACGGTCATCTCCGCCGCTTGTGAGGCGTGGTTGGGGCCGAACTATCAGGTCACGGCCCAGATCAATCAGGTACGTCCCGGAGGCAAGGCCCAGCAGGCGCACCGCGATTACCATCTGGGGTTCCAGAGCGCCGACACGGCCGCGCGCTATCCGGCGCACGCCCATCTGGTTACCGCATCTTTGACCTTGCAGGGGGCGGTTGCCCATTGCGACATGCCGATCGAAAGCGGCCCGACCAAGCTGCTGCCGTTCTCGCAGCTTTATCCGCCGGGCTATCTGGCCTTTCATGACGCGGCGCATCGGGCGCATTTCGAACAAAACTGTATTCAGTTGCCTTTGGAAAAAGGGGATGCGGTGTTCTTCAACCCGGCCCTGTTTCATGCCGCAGGGGAAAACAGCAGCGCGGATATTCACCGGATGGCGAACCTGCTGCAGATTTCATCCGCCTTTGGCCGCGCGATGGAGGCGATTGACCGGCGTTCCATGTCTCAGGCTGTGTTTCCGGCGCTGATTGCACTGAGACAACGCGGTGAACTCAGCACGGCAGAGTTGGATGCAGCTATTGCCGCAACGGCCGAGGGTTATCCGTTTCCAACCAATCTGGACACCGACCCACCCATCGGTGGCAACGCGCCCGAAAGTCAGGCCGACATCCTGCGCCGGGCTGTGTCTGAGGGATGGACCGAAGCGCAACTGTCCGAGGCCTACGCAGCCCTGCAAACAAGGCAAGCTGCCTGAATTCAAGACACTGGCGGGCCGTCAAGGCCCGCCCAATAAGGAGAAAACACATGGCAGACCTGCTGAAAAAGCCGTTCGGAACCCGGGGCAAGGTGCACGATATCACGCCCGCAAGTGCCGGGTGGCGCTATGTCGGTTTCGGGCTTTACCATCTGAAAGCGGGCGACCGGGCAGCCGAGGCAACCGGCGACCGCGAGGTCATTCTGGTGATGGTTGAAGGCAAGGCACAGATCAGCGGAGCGGAGCAGGACTGGGGCGTTCTTGGTGACAGGATGAGTGTTTTTGAGAAAACCCCGCCCCATTGCCTCTATCTGCCAAACGGAACCGAGTGGGAGGCTGTGGCCGAAACCGATTGCGTCATCGCCGTATGCTCGGCCCCGGGCAGGGGCGGACATCAGGCCCGCCGCATCGGCCCCGATGGGATTACCCTGACCGAACGGGGCAAGGGTGTGAACACGCGCTACATCAACAACATCGCGATGGAGAATGAAGACTACGCCGACAGCCTGCTGGTGACTGAAGTGTTCACGCCGAACGGGCACTGGTCCAGCTATCCCAGCCACCGCCATGACGAGGATGACTATCCGCGCATCACCTATCTTGAGGAAACCTATTACCACCGCCTGAACCCCGCCAATGGATTTGGCATTCAAAGGGTCTATACCGATGACGGGCAGCTGGATGAGACGATGGCCGTTTCGGATGGCGATGTTGTGACCGTCCCGCGCGGACATCACCCTTGCGGTGCGCCATATGGTTTTGAGATGTATTACCTGAATGTCATGGCCGGCCCGCTGCGAAAGTGGCGCTTTGTTCCGGCCCCCGAAGTTGAATGGATCATGGAGCGGGACGGTTGACCGATAGCTTTGCCAGTTACCCCAGCCTTGCAGGCCAAACCGTCTTCGTCACAGGCGGCGCTGGCGGCATCGGGGCCGAAACCGTGCGGGCCTTTGCCGCACAGGGTGCGAAGGTAGGGTTTCTGGACATCAACGCGGATGCCGGGCTCGCCTTGCTGGCCGATCTGGACGGCGAGCACGCCTTTGCCCAATGCGATCTGCGCGATATCGAAGCCCTGCAGACGGCAATCGGAGAACTGGCCGACGAATTGGGTGCTGCCGATGTACTGGTCAACAATGCCGCCCATGACGACCGCCACGACTGGCGCGAAGTGACGGCCGAGTATTGGGATGAACGTATGGCGATCAACCTGCGCCACATGTTCTTTGCCATTCAGTCTGTTGCTCCGGGCATGATTGCAAAAGGCGGCGGCTCAATCATCAATCTCGGTTCGAATTCCTGGTGGGAGGCCGGGGCCGGTTTCCCCGCCTACGCCACGGCAAAATCCGCCGTTCACGGCCTGACCCGAACCATGGCGCGCGAGCTTGGAGACCACCGGATTCGCATCAACACCGTTGTGCCCGGCTGGATCATGACGGACCGACAGAAAGACCTGTGGGTGACGCCCGAAGCGCTGGCAAAACAGGTTGACCGGCAATGTCTGCCCGACCCCATCGATCCCGTCTACGTGGCCCGCATGGTTCTGTTTCTGGCCTCTGATGATGCCGCGATGTGCAGCGCTGGCAATTTCATGGTCGAAGGCGGCTCGATCTGATCTGCACTTTCTAGGAGAGCTGGCATGTCCCATCCGTTTCAACTTGCGGCCTGCGCCGAGATGCTCTGGCTGGATAAACCTCTGCACTGGCGGGCGGCGCGGCTGAAGGAAATGGGGTTCGGCGTGGGGCTTTGGAGCTGGCCTGATCTGGACCTACCAAAGCTTGAAGCCACCGGCGCGGAATTCACCATCATGGACGGCTATGTGGAAGGACGACTGGCCGATGATGAAGGCGCCGAGATGCTGCTGAAAACCGCACGCGAGTCGGCACAGGTCGGCAAGCGGCTGGGTGTACAACGCCTGAATTTGCACGGAACGGGTCTGGGCGAAAACGGAATACCAATCTGGCAGCATGATGTCGTGACCGGCCAGATGTGGCTGAAAGCGCGCGATACGCTGAACCGCATTTGTGATCTGGCCGAGGAGGAAGGCGTGGTCTTCACGCTGGAAAACCTCAACCAACTGGACCATCCCGGTTGTCCGTTCGGATCGACCGAAGACGTTCTGGCCCTGGTGTCGTCTGTTGACCGCCCTCAGCTGCGCATCAATCTGGATCTCTATCACACGCAAATCGGCGAAGGCGACCTGATCCGCTGGTGCGACAAATGCCTGCCCTGGATCGGTGAGATTCAGGTGGCTGACAATCCCGGCCGATGTGAGCCCGGAACGGGCGAGGTCAACTACGCCTCGGTCGCGCGTGCGCTTTTTGATCTTGAGTATCGGGGGCCGGTGGGCATGGAAGCCTACGCGCTGGAGGATCCCGAAACTGCGCTGGCTGCGTTCCGAGCGGCATTCACGGTCTGACGATTATCGCTGTAGTGGGGCGCCGAATGCGCGGATCACCGTTCGGGCGGCGGCTTCGACCGGATCGTGCGTCTCTTTCAAAATGGTGACACGATCGAACCGGTCGGGGTCGCGGTTGACCGCGTCGCGCAATGCGGCGCCAAAGGCCATGCGCAGCTCGGTTCCGATGTTGAATTTGCAGATCGAGCTGTCACGCGCCAGCCGGCTGCGCTGTTCCACCGGCACACCGGAGCCGCCATGAATCACCAATGGCACGTCTGTCATCGCGTCGATCCGCGCGATGCGGTCCTCGTCCAGACCGCCTTCCTTGTTTTCCTGCAAATGGACATTTCCGACCGAGATCGCCATCGCATCCACACCGCTTTCGCGGGCGAATTTTGCAGCTTCTTCCGGATCGGTTCCGTTTGATCCCTCGCCCCCCGAATAGCCGACAAAACCGATCTCGCCCTCGCAGGAAATCCCTGCCGCATGGGCCATTTCGGCAATCGCCGCCGTTTCATCGATATTTTGCTGCAGTGGCTTGCGCGACCCATCGAACATCAACGAGGTAAAGCCGCTGTCCTGCGCTATTTTGCATTCCTCGAACGTGTAGCCATGGTCCAGATGCGCGACGACAGGAACCGAGGCGTTTTCGGCCAGATGCCGGAACATCTTGCCAAGAATCGGCAACGGCGTGTGCTCGCGGCAGCTGGGGCCCGCCTGCAGGATCACCGGCGCGTTTTCCGCCTCGGCCGCGGCTACATAGGCGCGCATGTCTTCCCACCCCAGCGTGACAAGGCCCCCCACGGCATAGCCCTGTTCATAGGCGGGCCTCAGAACTTCGGAAAGCGTAACAAGGGTCATTTGAATTTCGCGATCATGTCTTTGATGCCTGGAATCGTCTCAATCTGGTAGGCATGTGTCGGCTGGAAATACTGCACCAGCGAGCGCTGGCTGAGGCCGCCGAGGATGGTGAAATAGTACATCTCATACCCCGGCAGTACGCAGCAGGGATGATAGCCGTTGTCGATGCAGATCGTGGATCCGTCGACAATATGATAGGCATCGCCGGGTTCGTTGTCCTCGCGCTGCAGCATTTGCAGGCCAGACCCCCAGTTGGGTTTGAAACGGAAATTGTAGGTCTCGTCATGCCGGGATTCGTCCGGCAAGCGATTGGTGTCGTGTTTGTGGCTGGGGAAACCCGACCATCCGCCCTGACCGACTGTGAACAACTCGCTGACCAACAGGCGACCAACCTTGTCATGCTGTTTCTGGCCGAGGATGTGCTTGATCTTGCGGTGCGTTTTGGTGTCGTCGCTGCCGTATTGCACAAGGTCATGCTGGCGCACATCGAACGGATCCAGAACCTTGTCGTATTTTGCACCCGCAACAAACACCTCGGTCTCGTCCGACACGCAGACCATCTGCGCCTTTGCGCCCACCGGCACATAGACACCTTCCGGCTCGCCGTCCCAGACATCGTCGCCCCGGTTGCCCAACCGGGGGAACTGAACCCCTTCGACATCGACATCGACACTGCCGGTGGCGGGCACGATGCAGGTCTCATAGCCGGGCACCTGATATTCGAACGCCTCGCCCTTCTTCAGCTTGACGATGTTGAAATAGTTCAGCGGAACGGTCGGATCGTCCGCGTCGACGATCGGGTTGTTCCGGTTGTCATAAGGCGCGATATGCATATCAAACTCCTATGAGGTGGGGCCGGGATGCGCGGCCAAAAAAGCGTTCAGTTCCGGCGTCGTCGGCATGGCGGGGGCGCAACCGGGTTGCGACACCACAATCGAGGCACAGGCCGAGCCACGCATCACGGCATCTTCCAGCGAATACCCCGCCGCAATTGAGGCCAGCAGACCGGCCATGAAACTGTCGCCGGCGCCGACGGGCTTGATCGCATCGACAGGGTAGATTCCGGTCGTGATCTCCTGACCGTCAGCAAGGGTCACGGCACCTTTTTCGCCCATCTTGTAAATCACGACGCGGCCCGGTTTTGCGGCCAGTTCACGGGCCTTGGCAAACCCCTTGTCGATGCCACCCGCCATGAACCCGAATTCTTCGTCATTGCCCACGATCAGGTCGCTCGCTTCGCCTGCCCGGGACAGAACGTCGGCGGCAACCTCGGGCGAAGGCCAGCTATAGGGGCGATAGTCGATGTCGAAAATCACCGGCAGACCTGCGTTGCGCGCGTTCTCGAAGGCGCGGAACGTGGCGCTGCGTGAGGGTTCCGAAGCAAATACCGTTCCGGCAGAAAGGACGGCTGAGAAGGCGCCGTAGTCGACCTTGTCCACATCCTCTTCCGTGACCTGGAAATCGACCGCGCCGTTGCGATAAATCACGTTCTGGAAGTTCTCGGTCGTGCTTTCATAGATCGCCATGGACATGCGGTATTCACCGCCGACCACGCGGATGTAGGATGTATCCACGCCGTAGTGCCGCAACCGGTTCAGGCAAAACCGCGCAACGGCGTCGTCCGAAACCGACGTGACCAGCGATGCCCGGCTGCCCAGCTTGACCAGACCGGCACATATGTTGGCGGACGAGCCACCCAGATCGGCGTGGAAGGTATCGGCATCCTCGCTTTTGACACCGATCGGGGTCGCGAACAAATCCATGCCTGCGCGCCCGAAAACGGCAAACCGGTTTCCTTTGATACCATCTATCAAAGCGCTCAATTCATGTCCTCCGGCAAAATGGGGTCGGCAAAGTTTGGACCTTGCGTTGAATCGATTCACACGATACTGATTTTGCAACCGGTTGCAAATGATATGTTCGGAGCCGTGACAGATGCCTGAAATCGGAATTGGAATTGTTGGTGGCGGCTATATGGGCAAGGCCCATTCCGTTGCCATGGCGGCGGTGGGCGCGGTGTTCAACACCGCGTTGCGTCCGCGTCTCGAGATGATCTGTGCCTCTAGCCTCGAAAGCGCAGAACGGTATCGGACGGCCTATGGATTCAAGCGCGCGACCGGTGATTGGCGGGCGCTGGTCAACGATCCGGAGGTCGAGGCCGTGGTCATCGCCTCGCCGCAGGAAACCCACCGCCAGATTGCCGAGGCGGCCTTTGCCCTGGGCAAGCCGGTACTGTGCGAAAAACCTCTGGGCGCATCGATGGAGGATGGCGAGGCAATGGTTGCCGCAGCCGAAGCGGCCGGTGTCGCGAACATGGTCGGGTTCAACTATGTCCGCACGCCCGCGACTCAATTTGCACGGAAACTGATTGCTGACGGAGAATTGGGTGATGTCACCTGGTTCCGGGGCGAACATACCGAGGACTTTTATGCCGATCCCGACGCTCCGGCCACGTGGCGCACGACGGGCATGGCCAACGGAACCATTGGCGATCTTGCGCCCCATATGGTCAATGGCGCGCTTGCCTTGATGGGACCGATTGCCGAGGTGATGGCCGAGGTTGAAACCGTCCACGAAAACCGCCCAGGCGGCAAAGTCACCAATGACGACCATGCCCAGATCATGTGCCGGTTCGCAAATGGCGCGATGGGCAATATCTATGTCAGCCGCATCTCAACCGGGCGTAAGATGGGCTACGCATATGAGATTTCGGGCACCAAGGGCGCGCTTCGGTTCGATCAGGAAGACCAAAACGCCCTTTGGTTCTATCGCCGCGAAGGTTCCGAGGCGCATCGCGGATTTACCAAAATCCTGACAGGCCCCGCGCACCCCGACTATGAACCCTTTTGTCAGGGCCCGGGTCACGGCACTGGTTATCAGGACCAGATCATCATCGAGGCCAAGGACTTCCTGCAGGCCATCGACACTGGCGAGCCGATCTGGCCAACTTTCCGCGACGGGCATGAGGTCAACCGCGTGCTGGCGGCTGCACTGGCATCGTCGGAGCAGCGGCAATGGACAGAGATCCGCGATTTCTGATCGCAAAAACACCAAATTTCTACAGAGAGAAAAAACCATGGCAAAGCTGAAATGGGGCATGATTGGCGGTGGCGAAGGCAGCCAGATCGGACCCGCGCACCGTCTGGGCGCTTTGGCGGACGGGCAGTTTGAATTTGCGGCAGGTGCGCTGGATCACCGCCCCGATGTGGGCCGCGAATATGCGCAGCGACTGGGCATTGCTGCCGATCGCGCCTATGGCGGCTGGCAGGACATGCTGGCGGGCGAAAAGGAGCGCCCCGACCGCATCGATCTGGTGACGATCGCCACCCCGAATGCGACGCATTTCGAGATCGCGAAAGCCTTTCTTGAGGCCGGGTTCAACGTGCTGTGCGAAAAGCCCATGACCATGACCGTCGAAGAAGGCGAAGAGATCGTCCGCATAGCGCAGGCGTCGGGCAAGATCTGCGCCGTGAACTATTGTTATTCCGCCTATCCTATGGTGCGCCAAGCCCGCGCCATGGTGCGGGCGGGCGAGATCGGCAATGTGCGGCTGGTGGTGACCAATTTCAGCCACGGACATCACGGCGACGCCACGGATGCCGACAACCCCCGTGTGCGCTGGCGTTATGACCCGGCGATGGCTGGCGTTTCGGGCCAGTTCGCTGATTGCGGCATTCACGCCCTGCACATGGCCAGCTTCATCTGCGACGACGAGGTCGAAAAGCTCTCGGCCGATCTGGCCTCGACCATTACGAGCCGCGTGCTTGAAGACGATGCGATGATCAATTTCCGCACCCGGAAAGGCACGGTTGGACGGCTCTGGACATCGTCCGTGGCCATCGGGCGTCAGCACGGGTTCGACATTCAGGTTTTTGGCGAAACCGGTGGGTTGCGCTGGACCTCGGAACAGCCCAACCAGCTGATTTATACACCCGTGGGCGGCAGAACCCAGATCATCGAAAAAGGCGAGGGCGGTCTGCATGAAGAGACTCAGCGTCTGTCACGCGTTGCCATCGCCCACCCCGAAGGTTTCCCACTGGCTGTGGCCAACATCTATTGCGATCTGGCCGATGCCATCCGGGGTGAGCTGCGCGACGGTCTGCCTACGCCGTCGGACGGCGTCCGCTCGATCGCGGCGGTTCATGCCGCGGTCGCTTCGTCGAAAGAAGATGGCGTCTGGAAAGACGCCCGTCCGCCGATGTTCCGCTGATTATGAGCGGGGCCGCAACGTGCCCCGCTCAATCACCCGGCAGGGGAAGATACGTGCTTCGGGATACCGGGCGGGGTCCTTCAACATCTCCTCGACAAGATCGACGGACGAGGTGATGATCTGCTTGATCGGTTGGTGAATGGTCGTCAGATTCACGCTTTCCCAGCGCGACATTTCCATATCGTTCAGACCGATGATGCCGATATCGATGCCCGGTTTCAGCCCGTGATCCGACAGGGCGGACAACGCCCCGATCGAAAGGATGTCATCGCCGCAGAAATACCCATCAGCCGGAGCCCCTTCCAGGAGTCGCAGCATCTCGGCGCGCCCGGCTTCAAACGAATAGTTGTCGGCGAAAGAATGGGACACTTCCAGGTCGTTGTATTTTTCGACTTCTTCCATAAACCCGCGATACCGGTCCATGGCCGAAGTCGCATCCCTTGGGCCACCCAGATATCCGACACGCTTGTAGCCGCGTGCCATCAACTCACGCGCGGCCATGCGCCCGCATTCCACGTTGTCGATCCCCACGACGTGAACTTCGGGCGAGGTGGCAGACCGACCGAACGTGTGCACAACGGGGACGCCTGCGTCGTGAAACGCCTTGGCAAAGCTCGGCGGCAGAGTGGACGAAGCGACAATCACCGCATCAACCGAATACTGCCGCAGCATCCTGACCGAATTCGCGGGCTCCGTTTCGTCCGTCAGATTGACAATCAGCGGGCGCAGCCCGCGTTCCTGCAGGGCGCGGGTGAACTGGTCGAACACCTCAAGGAAAATCGGGTTGTGAAAGTTGTTGGAAATCAGCCCGATCAGCTTGGTCCGCCCTGTCGTCAGAGAGGATGCAAGCGCGTTGGGGCTGTACCCCAGTTCCTGCGCGGCTTTTTCGACCTTGCTGCGGGTCTTGGCCGAAACCGACGCGCCCTCGGTAAACGTGCGCGAGACCGCCGAGCGCGAGACGCCGGCAAGGGCTGCAACATCTTTGAGCGTGACACTCATGATTGGTGTCTGTCGATTGGGGGGAGGCTAGGAAGCAATTTCATAGTAGCACTATGCACCTTTGCACGAAACTTGCAATCGGTTGCAATGCGGCGGTTGCAATGGCGCAGATGAAGGGGTCAGCCCCTTGAAGCAGGCGGCGTGTCATGCCCAAAAAACGCATAAGTCTGGCGCGCCCTCAAGCTGATCGTATGTCAGCCGTCCAGCACCGCGTCCGCAGCCGTTTTGAGAGCAAATGAGATTATGGGCTGCGATACATTGTGCAGCCTGACCTCTCCCAGGGGAACGGCGTTCGAACAGGCGGGTTCAATGTCCTTTGACACGACGATCCTGTGGTTTGCCGACTTCCCGTATTCACCAAGCCGGGCCGCTATATTGGCGGCCTGACCGATGACGGTGAAATCCAGCCGCTCGCGAGAGCCGACATTGCCATACGTCACCCGGCCATAGGCCAACCCGATCGAGCAGTCGCAATGCGCATCCGAGCCCTCCCCGCGCAGGGTGGCCAGTTTTTCCACGATCCCGATGGCCGAACGCTGCGCATTGGTGCGGGCGGCGGCGGCATCGTCGCCTGCCGGAAACACCGCAAGAACCGCGTCACCGATGAATTTCAGAACCTCGCCACCGTTTTCGTGCACGATCCCCGAAACCGTTTCGAAGAAATCGTTGAGCAGGTTGATATAGGCTGATCGGCCCAGATTCTCTTCAAGGCTGGTCGAATTGCGAAGGTCGCAGAACATGATGGCGGCATCGATTTCGTCGCCGTCGCCGCGTCGGATCTCGCCGCCCAGAACCCGTGCGCCCGTGCGTTTGCCGACATAGGTTTCCAGCAGAACCTGCGCGTTTTCGCGCTGCATGAACACCTCGTAAAACCGCGCGATTACGGCTGAGCATTCAAAGACCAGCCCAAGGTTTTCGGTGGTGAACCCATCCGGGTGATCGCAGGTCAGGGTCAGCACATTGGTGCGCCCGTCCGAAAAGCGCAGCGGCATGGCAACATAATCGGTGGCGCCTTTTGCGCGCAGGTCTTCCATGATCGGAAAGCTGTTATGGGGGTTATCGTCGTTCAGCCGCTGACGTACCCCGCCCAGCCCGTTTGAGACGTGGCGCAACGGGCTGTTGATATAGGCGGGGTGATCGTGAATTTCATAGGTCGGGACGTTGGTCGAAATCTCGGCCGCGCCCTTTTCCCAGATGTAGTGTTTTCCCGCGATCAGCGGGTGCAGGGACCAGGCCAGAATGCTGAGGCGCTGAATGTGAATACCATGGTCCAGCATCTTTTCCGCAAGGGCTTTGGTAAAGGCTTCGGGTGTTTCGTTCTCTGATGCGCCGCGCATCAGCCAATCGATCAGAGGGCCGCTGATGTTGCCATCCTGCGGTTCGCGAAGCGTGTTTTCCCCTAGATCCAGATCGGTATACGCATTGCGCATGAACCCGATGTGACCTTGTATGGCGGCGCTTTCGGGCAGGGCATCCTCATACGCCCAGACGGAGTTTCCCAGGCGCTCGCCGGCCAGAATCACATCATGATAGGTCGCGGTTCCTTTGAACGGGCAGAAGGTCTGCAATTCGGTTTCATCGCTCAGATCAACACATACATCCTCGCGGGGTATGTAGATCATCGGCGCAAGGCGTGTTTCATACATGACCTTGGCGTTTGCGCTTTCCGCCAGAAGGATCTGATCGCGGTATATCGCAATCCGCCCCTTCAGCCGTTCGACCGAGATTCCATATCCTTTGGTTTCAGGTTTGGCGTGGATGTTCATCATCAACCTCCGCTGGCGCAGGTCTTTATAGGATGGGCCTTCACCGCCGGTTTTCCAAGGGCGTTAACGATGATTTGCAGAATTGTGCGCGGCAATGCTTGCGGATCAGACCATCTGAATGACGTCTTTTTCGATCGAAAGCATATAGCCCTTTTTGGCAATATTCTTGACCAGCAATTCGCTGACCATCTGATTGCCCAATGCATCACGCAGCCGCTTGATCCGGGTGGCACCGGCGGCCTCGTCGCAGTCGGCGGCATCCCTGCCCGAAATCATCGCTTCGATCTGAGCGCCGGACAGAACCTCGTCATCAAGCCGGGACTCGGCCAGAACCGACAGGGTTTCCATCGCCGCCGGGGTCAGTTTGAAATCCATGTTGTTGAGATAGACGGTGTTTTCCTCGCGGCTGATCAGCAGCGACGTCACCTGAATGCCGGTCCGTTCGATCTGCGCCATGCGCCGGTTCAGCAGAACGAGCATCACCAGAAACACCAGGGCCGAGATCAGCATCGCGCTGGCAAAGACCAAAAGGACAAAGATCACCATCCGGTAGCTGGACAGCGTGTCGGCAAATGCCGTGCCGGATTGGGCCAGAATCTCCAACAGGCGAATCTCGGTTTGCGAAGTCAGGTCGGACTCGATGAACAGGCGTTCGACACGGGCGTTGAAGGCGTTTGCATCTGGCAGGGTCCAGAACAGGAAGACGGCTGCCGTAATCAGAATCAGGACAATCGCGGCAATGCCCGCGCCAACTAGCCGCGCACCGGATCGCCGGGCCTCAGAAACGGAGAAAGAATTTTCCGGCATTTGCCTTCCTTTGATCCAATCCTTCGGGTCCGAATACGGATATGACGTTCAACAAGGTCCAGCCCGAAGCGCCGAGGCGTTGGGCGACCTCGGATTTGGCCTGTCCCTTGTCGCAGGCTGCAACCTGCATGACGCCATAATGCAGCCGCAGGGGGTTGTCCTGTTTGGCCTTGTAATCCGCATAACACTGGGCCGCCGCCGCAGTGGGTCCCAGCGATATCAGGGCCCCGAAGGCCAGAGAAGAGAGGATCTGTTTCATAGGCCGCATCCTGCGCATGAGGTGGCCGGAAATTCAATATCTCAAGGGGTTTGCGACGCTGATATCGGATAACAACCGCCCGTTATTGTTTGTCCGGCATGGTCGGCCCCAGGTTCTGGTCATCAAGTTCCCGGCCGTGAGCAGGCCGCCCGCAAAAAGACAAAGGACAGGCATAATGCACAGGAAATTCATTGCGCTGATCATTGCGACCGCCATCACGATAACCGGCATTTCCGTGTCACAGGCGCGCGCAGCCGACACCAGGGATCTGCTGGGCGGATTGGCGGCGCTGGCCCTGATTGGGGCAGGTGTTCACTACTACAACAAGGAAAGGCGCGCGGATCAGGCAACACGGCAGCACGCGCCGGTCTACCAGCCCCCTGTCGTCGATCACTACCCGGTGCGCCCGCGGCCGCAGCGGCTGGCACGATATGACCTGCCGCAGCGGTGCCTGCGCACCTTCAAGTCGTATTCGAACAAGCGCCCCCTGCTGACGCCGAAATGCCTCGGCAAGCATTACCGATATTCCGATAGCCTGCCCCGCCAGTGCGAAGTTGGTTTCTGGGATGGCAAAAAGGTCAAGCGGGCATACGAACCCGCATGCCTGCGCCAGCAAGGATACCGTGTGGTTCACCAGTAACGGGTTTCGAGCAGGAGCGGCGCCACAGAAGCGCCGTGCAGGAGAGGGTGGCGCAGGCTGCCCTCTCTTTTTTCTTGCGGTATTGGCCGAAAAGCGCTTTGCCGGAAGTATGACACAACCGAATTTCGATCTGGAACAGGCGCTTCTGGCGCGGGGGCATATCAGGGTTGCCGGCGTTGACGAAGTCGGGCGCGGCCCGCTGGCCGGACCTGTGGTTGCCGCTGCGGTCATCCTGAACCCCGATGATATCCCCGAAGGTCTGAACGATTCCAAAAAACTGACCGCAAAGCGCCGCCAAGCGCTGGACGTTGCGCTGCGCGAACGGGCCGAAATCGCGTTGGGCGAGGCTTCGGTGCCGGAAATAGATGAACTCAACATATTGCGTGCCTCGCATCTGGCCATGACGCGCGCGGTTCAGGCTTTGGACCCGGCCCCGGATTTTCTGCTGATCGACGGCAACATGATTCCGCGCGGGCTGAAACTGCCGTCCCAGGCGGTGGTCAAGGGGGACGCCCGATCGCTGTCGATTGCGGCGGCCTCGATCATCGCGAAAAACTGGCGCGATCGGGTGATGGTGGATTTGGCGCAACAGCATCCCGGCTATGGGTGGGAGGCAAACGCCGGATATCCGACAAAACAGCACCGCGACGCGCTGCAAAATCTTGGTGTCACCCCACATCATAGACGTTCGTTTAAACCGGTCCACAATATCTTGTATCAAGAGTAAATCGTAAGTCGCTGATTCAAAAAAGAAATTGACGGCGAATCGTCTTTGACTCATCCTTGTCTCAACCAAATGAGCGCAAAAGCGCCGTGGAACCGAGGCAGTGAAATGACCACAATCAAGACAAAGGGCGCGGCGGCGCTCCCTATTAACACGATTCTATCCGGCGACTGCATCGATGTGATGAACAGTCTGCCTGAGGCGTCGGTAGACCTGATCTTTGCAGACCCGCCATATAACCTGCAACTGAAAGGCCAGCTTCACCGCCCTGACAACAGCCAGGTAGATGCCGTCGACGATCACTGGGATCAGTTTTCCAGTTTTGGTGCCTACGACCAGTTCACGCGGGACTGGCTGAAGGCGGCGCATCGCCTGCTGAAGCCGAATGGCGCGATCTGGGTGATCGGCTCTTACCACAACATCTTCCGCGTGGGATCCGCCCTTCAGGATGCCGGGTACTGGATTCTGAATGACGTCGTGTGGCGCAAATCCAACCCGATGCCGAATTTCCGGGGCAAGCGGTTCACCAACGCACACGAGACGATGATCTGGGCATCCAAGCGCGAAGGCGCGAAATACACGTTCAACTACGAAGCTCTGAAGGCCCTGAACGAAGGCGTGCAGATGCGCAGTGACTGGGTGCTGCCGATCTGCACCGGGCACGAGCGTCTGAAGGATGAAAACGGCGACAAGGCGCATCCGACGCAAAAGCCGGAATCGCTGCTGCACCGCGTTCTGATCGGCTCGACCAATCCCGGCGATGTCATTCTGGACCCGTTCTTTGGCACCGGCACGACCGGAGCTGTCGCCAAGATGCTGGGCCGCGAGTTCATCGGGATCGAGCGCGAAGAAAGCTATCGCAAGGTTGCCGAGAAACGCATTGCCAAAGTGCGCAAGTTTGACCGTGAAGCGCTGGAGGTCAGCGCCAGCAAACGCGCCGAGCCGCGTGTGCCGTTCGGCCAGCTGGTCGAACGCGGTATGCTGCGCCCGGGCGAGGAGCTGTATTCGATGAACCAGCGCCACAAGGCCAAGGTTCGTGCGGACGGAACGCTGGTGGGCCAGAACGTCAAAGGCTCGATTCATCAGGTCGGTGCACATCTGGAAAATGCGCCGTCCTGCAACGGCTGGACCTACTGGTGCTTCAAGCGCGACGGCAAGACGGTGCCGATCGACGTGCTGCGCCAGCAGATTCGGGCCGAGATGCACAACTGAATTTACCAATACCGCCGGTGCCTGTGGCCTGACACAAGGCACTAAGCCTTGCCCCGCCGTTTTCGGCGGGGTCTTTTGTTTTGCGCCGCACGATGCTTGGATGGCAACAATTCCGGTTTCCAGCCGTGCAACAACGGAGCAGCAACCATGACGGACACCACGGCCAGCACATCCCGATTTGACCGATTTTTCTTCACGAAACCGGACAGTTACGATCTGGACAACAAGTATACTCTGGCAGCGATGGAACAGCACAAGCGCGAGGGGCTGGAACTGGCTGTACGCGCGCGGTGGATCGCGATGGGATTGACGGGAGTTCTGCTGATCTTTCTGAACCCGCACCCTGAGGTTTTGTACTACCATTTCATTCTGCTGCTGATCTGCGCAAATGGCTGGCTGATCCGGCGTGCTGGACGAGTGGGGCAATCGCGAATCGAACTGCTGCTGATCTTTGTTGATCTGATGATTATGACCCTGGGGATGATCATCCCAAACCCGTTCAGCGACGATGTCCGACCATTGGCCATGCAGTACCGGTTCGATAACTTCCAGTATTTCTTCATTATTCTGGCTGCGGGTACGCTTGCCTATTCCTGGCGTACCGTTGTCGCGCTGGGCACCTGGACGGCGGCCATGTGGACAGTCGGCTGGATCATCGCCTGGTGGGTGGCAACGCCCATTCCAGGCATCAGCGAGCGGGTGGCAGAAGCCCTGAAAGGGTATCCGGATGTGGCCGAACTGCTTGATCCCAACAGCTTCATGGTGTCGCAGCGCGTACAGGAGGTGATTGTCTTTCTGATGGTCGCAGTGACCCTTGGCGTATCCATGCGGCGTCTCAACCGGCTGCTGCTGAGCAACGCGGGGCTTGTGCGCGAGCGGGCCAATCTGTCGCGGTATTTCTCGCCAAATGTGGTCGACGAGTTGAGCCAGAATGACGAACCGCTCAAGCAAATCCGTAAGGAAAACATCGCTGTCCTGTTCATCGACATTGTCGGGTTCACCAAGTTTGCGGCCGGTCGTGATCCTTACGAGGTGATCGAGGTTCTGCGCGGGTTTCACGCACGCATGGAGACCGAGGTGTTTCGGCATCACGGAACGCTGGACAAGTACCTTGGGGACGGGTTGATGGCCACGTTTGGTACCCCGGTGCCCACATCATTGGACGCTAGCAACGCGGTGGCCTGCGCCCGCGACATGGTGGGTGTGATTGATAGATGGAATCTGGAACGGCGGCGCGCAGGTGAGCCCGAGATCCATGTGGGGATCGGCGTTCACTATGGTTCGGTGGTGTTGGGAGATATTGGGGCCAACAGGCTGGAATTCGCGGTGATCGGAGACGCAGTCAATGTGGCGGCGAAACTTGAGGCGACGACCCGAACCCTGGGCGCGCGGGTTGTCCTGAGTGACGCAGTGTTCAGGCAGGCGAAGCAGGAAAACCAGCTCTCATCTCTGGATGGGTTCACAAAACGGGAAAACCAGGCCGTGCCCGGTGTTGAGACGCCCGTGGATGTCTGGGTACTTTGAGCAGCAAGCGCTCCCGCCGATTTATCCTGCATCGCAGATGCAATCTAAATCGTTGGGCCGGGCAGCACGCCGAGGCGTGCTGCGGTCAGGCTTTGGGCATCGGGTTCTGCGCCTTGTTGTAGGGCCCCCAGTCCGTGATATCGGGGTAATATTGACGCCGCCATGCGCGAACCCGCGGGTTCATCACTTGCCGCCAGAAAGGCGGGATCATCGCGGCAATGGTCATGACCGGATAGCCGTGTGGCAGTTGGGGGGCGGTGTCCTCGGAATGGTGTTGCAGAAGTGGGAAGCGGCGGTTCGGCTTGTAATGATGGTCCGAATGGCGTTGCAGGTTGATCAGCAGCCAGTTCGATGCCTTTTGCGACGCGTTCCACGAATGGTGCGGGTGGACGTGTTCGTATTTTCCGTCGCCCAGATGTTTCCGGGTCAGACCGTAATGTTCCACGTAGTTCACCAGTTCAAGCTGCCAGACCGCGACTCCGGCCTGCAGCAGGAACAGGCCCAGTCCGGACCAACCGCCCAGTGCAACCGCCAGCAGCAGCATCCCTCCTTGCAGGGCCCAATACCGCCAGAACGGATTTGACCGATCGGTCCAGGGCCGGTCCTTGCGGCCGAGTTTGGCCTTTTCCGCACGGAACGCCGAGACAAGACATTCGCGCAGGACACGGGGATAAAACCGGTGAAATCCTTCGTTGTAACGCGCCGTGACCGGATCGCGCGGCGTGCCCACGTAGCGGTGATGCACCAGCAGATGTTCAGAGCGGAAGTGGGAATACAGAACCATGGACAGCAGGATGTCTCCCAGCCAGCGCTCAAGCCTGCCTTTCTGATGCATCAGTTCATGGCTGTAATTGATCCCGATTGTGCCCGAGAGTACACCCATGCCGAAGAAAAGGCCGATCTTCGCAGCCACGCTCAGGTGGTCCGTGTGCGTGGCGTACCAGATCAGGCCGAACAATGTCAGGAACTGCAGCGGGACCCAGATTTTAGTCAGCCAGATATACCAGCCAAGCATGGAATCGGGCGTATCCGGGTCGCCATTTTCAAGCTCCATCCCCGTCAAACGGTCGAGCAGGGCAAAGGTCCACCATGTCGACAACGGAACCAGCAGAACCCATGCGCCGCCCAGAACGGCCGTTACCCAGATCACGGGGATCAGAAGGATAGAAAGCCAAAAGGGCAGGGCCGATTGCCAGCGTGACAGGGTGTCTTGTGCGATCATGGTCGGGCTCCGCAAGTGTGGCCCGACACTAGCCGGGCATTGAGCTGTGATTCAACGGCTCAATGGTCGCGCCACAGATCGTAAGCCTTGCGCATGACGGTCGGCAGGTCACCGGGTCGGAACGCGTGTTTTTCAATGATGGTCAAGCCCGCCGGGGCCGAGTTTTCAGGCAGGGGCGCCGCCCAGATGCGCAGCACCAGATGGAAATGGGTGAACGTGTGGCGCACTTCCGCTGGCAGGACCTGCCAGTTTCCCGCAAAAGGTGGCGATTCGATCGGCGTGTCGGACCAGTCCGAACCTGGCCAGCCCAGCATCCCCCCCAGCAATCCCTTGTCCGGTCGGCGTTCCAGCAGCATCGCACCATCCCCGCGCTGGGCAATATAGACATGCCCGTATCGTGTGGGTTTCGGCATTTTGGCCGTCTTCCGGGGCAATTCCGCCTGCGTGCCCGCTAGGCGGGACTGGCAGGGCGCGCGCAGGGGGCAAATGCCACAGGCCGGAGATTTCGGGGTGCAGATAGTCGCGCCAAGATCCATGACCGCCTGAGCATGATCGCCGGGCCGTTCCACCGGGGTCAGGCCCGCCGCCTTGTCCTTCAACTGTGGCTTCGAACCGGGCAGGGGATCGTGAATGTCGTAAAGCCGGGACATGACCCGTTCGACGTTGCCGTCCAGAACCGTTTCAGGGCGGTCGAAGGCGATGGAAGAAATGGCGGCAGCGGTATAGGGACCGATACCCGGCAGTTTCAACAGGTCGTCATATGTGTTGGGGAACTGGCCTGCATGCACATCAGTCACGATGCGCGCGCATTTCAGCAGGTTGCGGGCGCGGGCATAGTAACCCAGACCGGCCCATTCCCCCATGACCTGATCGTCAGGCGCCGCTGCCAAGGCGTCAACGGTCGGCCAGCGCGCGGTGAAGCGCAGGAAATAGTCCCGCACGGCGGCAACGGTGGTCTGCTGCAACATCACCTCGGACAGCCAGACATGGTATGGGTCGGGGCGGACCCCGGCAGCCCGCTCCGCGGGGCCGACACGCCACGGCATTTTACGTGCATGACGGTCGTACCAGTCCAGCAACGCCGTGCTGACGTTAAATTCAGTGATGTCACGCAACTTTTATGCCTCTCCGCGTCGGGTTTCGCTGGCGCCCGTTGTTCTGCCCATTACAATAGCCGCGCAGGAGTTGGAAACCAGATGCGACCGAGACGTTCGACCACCCGCGGGTTCAAACGGACCGCAACATTGCTGAACAATCAGATCCGTCAGGCCGGTGAAAGCCGGGGGTTTGCCGTATCGCGTCTACTGACCCACTGGGCCGAGATCGTGGGGCAGGACATTGCGGCCATCGCGCGGCCAGTCAAGGTTGGGTATGGCAAAGGGGGGATAGGGGCGACGCTGACCCTGCTGACCACCGGCCCGCAGGCACCGATGCTGGAAATGCAGAAAGAACAGCTGCGCGGCAAGGTGAATGCGGTTTATGGCTATAACGCGATCAGTCGCGTGCACATCACGCAGACCGCTCCGACAGGATTTGCCGAGGGGCAGGCCAGTTTCGACCACAAGCCGAAGCCGGCGAAACCCGAAATCAAACCCGAAATCGCTGCCGAGGCAGACAAAGTGTCGCGTGACGTAAACGATGGTGATTTGCGCGCGGCTCTTGAACGCCTGGGCCGCAACGTTTTATCCAGACAAAAACGCTGAGAAAGGGCTGAGAATGAGCCGTATTGCAACCGTAATCTGCGCGGCGGTCGCCGTTGCCGCTGGCGGCTATTGGCTGTCGCTGTCAAATTCCACCCCCGCCAACCCGCTGATCAGCAGCGCCGAGGCGCAGGAAGCCGACCTGGACACCTCGACCATTAAAGAAATGGTGCAGGGGGCCGCAGATGCTCCGGTCGAGATCATCGAATATGCATCCTACACCTGTCCGCATTGCGCGAATTTTCACACCGGGCCGTACAAGCAGCTCAAAAAGGAATTCATCGACACAGGCAAGGTGAAGTTCATCTACCGCGAGGTTTATTTTGATCGCTACGGTCTGTGGGCGTCGCTGGTGTCCCGTTGCGGCGGACCGGAAAAGTTCTTTGGCATCACGGATCTGATCTATGAAGGCCAGTCCGAGTGGTCCCGCGCGGGTGGTCCCGCCGAAATCGTTGACGAGCTGCGCAAGATCGGTCGTCTGGCCGGTATCGGCAACGATGAGCTTGAGGCCTGCCTGCAGGACGGAACGCGCGCCCAGACGCTGGTGGCCTGGTATCAGGAAAACGCCGAGCGCGACGGCATCACCGCGACACCGTCATTTGTCGTTAACGGCAAAAAGGTCTCGAACCAGTCTTACGAAGAGTTCAAACAACTGATCGAAGACGAGTTGGGCAACTGATGGCGGCCCCGCTGGCCGGTCTGAAGGTTGTCGAACTGGCACGAGTTCTGGCTGGCCCCTGGGCCGGTCAGACCTTTGCGGACCTTGGGGCCGAGGTCATCAAGGTCGAATCTCCGGACGGGGATGATACCCGCGCCTGGGGACCACCCTTTGTAACGCGGGATGACGATGTATCGGCGGCGTATTTTCACGCGACCAATCGGGGCAAGGCGTCTGTCACGGCGGATTTCAGAACCCCCGAGGGTCAGGAAAAGGTGCGCGCGCTGATAGCGGATGCAGACGTCCTGATCGAAAACTTCAAAGTCGGCGGCCTGAAGAAATACGGGCTGGACTATGACAGCGTGAAACAGATCAATCCGCGTCTGGTCTATTGCTCGATCACCGGGTTCGGTCAAACCGGTCCCTACGCCAAGCGGGCCGGGTATGATTTCATCATTCAGGGCATGTCCGGACTGATGTCCATTACCGGTGAGGCGGACGGGCAGCCGCAAAAGGCGGGCGTTGCGACAACGGACGTGTTCACAGGGGTATATGCAGTCGCGGGCGTACTGGCCGCTCTGTATCAGCGCCAGACAACAGGCCGTGGGCAACATGTGGACATGGCGCTGCTGGATGTCGCCGTGGCTGTCACCGCCAATCAGGCGCTGAACTACCTGACAACCGGTGTTGCGCCTTTGCGGATGGGCAACGCGCACCCCAACCTGGTTCCGTACCAGGTGTTCGACTGTGCCGACGGCCATATTGTCATCGCCACCGGCAATGACCGTCAGTACCAAAGCCTGTGCCAAATCCTGGGGCTGGCAGAACTGGCCACCGCGCCGGATTTTCTGCACAACAAGGACAGGCTGGCCAACCGCCGGGTGCTGATCGCCCGTCTGAATGGCGAAACGGCGCAGCGCAACAAGGCTGAACTGCTGGCAGCCTGCGAGGCCGGGGGCGTTCCCGCCGGTCCAATCAATACGATGGACGAGGTGATGGCGGACCCACAGGTCATTGCGCGTGGAATGCAGATTGAACTGGACGGTGTGCCCGGTGTGCGCACGCCGTTTGTGTTTTCCGATGCCGAGCTTGCCCTGACCCGCCCTTCGCCGAAGTTGGGCGAGGATAACTGATCAGGGCGGCGGAACCGCTTTCAGCACCATGTCCCGGACCAGATCGGATTGGTCCACCTGGAGACGAACAGGCAGGGTGATCACCTTGCTGCGGAACGCGGGCGGCAGGCGCACGGCGTCTTTTTCGGTTGTGACCATCTGTGCGCCCAGCAGGCGGGCTTCGTTTTCCAGACGGGTCATCAGGGCGGGTGTCAGAGGCTGGTGATCATCCAGCGCCTCGGCCCGAAGCAGGCGCGCGCCCTGCTGGCGCAGGGTCCGAAAAAACTTCTCCGGATGCCCGATGCCTGCGAATGCCAGAACCGGGGCGTTGTCCCACTCCATGCCAGTTTGCAGCCGTTCCACCGCGCCGGTGGCATGCGGCACGTTCAGACGTTTGCCCCACTGCGCGGTAAATGTGTTCTGTGCGTCGGAATCGCCAAGTGACAGAACCAGGTTCGCACGCTGCAGACCGGCGTCGACGGGTTCGCGCAGGGGGCCGGCAGGCAGGCACAAACCGTTTCCGAACCCGCGTGCAGCATCCACCACGATGACCGAGAAATCCTTGGCAACGGACGGATTCTGAAAACCATCATCCAGAATGATCGCGGTGGCGCCTGCATCGGCCGCCGCTTGTGCACCTGCTGCCCGGTCCTTGGCCACCCAAACTTCGGCAAAGGCCGCCAGCAACAAAGGCTCGTCTCCGACCTGTGCGGCAGTGTGTTTGCCCGGATCAACGCGCACGGGCCCGTCCAGCGAGCCGCCATGGCCGCGCGAAACCACATGCGCTTCGTGCCAGGCGTTGCGCAGTTGTTCGATCATCCAGATCACGGTGGGTGTCTTGCCGGTGCCGCCCGCATTCAGGTTGCCGATACAGATGACCGGAACGCCCGGCCTGATCCCCGGTTCCGAGGCGACTCGCCGGGCAGTCGCCGCCGCATAGAGCCACCCCAGCGGCGCCAGCAACCGGGCACGCAATGCGGGACGGTCGGGCGGGGAATTCCAGAACTCAGGTGCCCGCATGCTGTGTCCTCCGGAGGTCCAGCAGGTCCTGAACCATGTCGATCAGCCGATCTGCCTGTGGGGCGCCCTCGGTCACGATCTGCCATCCGGCCAGGGCCATATCGGCCGCGCGGTCCGGTGCCAGCAATTCCTCGACCGCGTCGCCAAGTTCGGTTGCGGTTCTGACCGTGCGGGCGGCATCCACCATGTCCAGACGGTCATAGAGCTCCTGATGGCGGTGGACGAACGGTCCATGGATAACCGCCGATCCAAGTGCCACCGCTTCAAGCGGATCATGACCGCCCATGCCACTCTCCAGCGAACTGCCTGCGAATGTCACTGCGGAAACCCGTTGCCACAGGCCCAGATCCTCGCGCTCGGCGGACAGGATCACCTGTGTTGTGTCTTCGATCGGTTCGCCGTTGTCCCAGTTGACACAGCGCAGGTCCATGGCCGCAAGCCGCCGGTGCAGGGGGGCCGCTTCGGACGCGTCCGCCACATGCAAAACCAGCGCGAGCCTGGGCAGCATCCGCAACGCCTGCCGGTGCGCGCTGAGCACCGAGATGAACTCCTTGTCCTGCACGCATGAGGCAAGCCAGACAGGACGACCGGCCAGCACGTGATTGGTCTCGATCAACTCGTCTTCGGGCCATGGGCGCGGGTTGGGGCTGATATGCAGCGGCGGAGATTCCGTGACCTTGGCCGAATGTATGCCCAGCCGCCGGATCTGACGGGCGGCTTCAGGCGTGGTCGTGAGAATCGTGTGAAAACAGTCGAACGTGTATCGGGCAAGGTCGGGCAGCCATCTGGCCCCCCGCGGAATCACGACATCGACCTGAGCTTCGACCAGGATCAGCGGAATGCCGTTTTCTTCCGCCTCGGTGATCAGGTTGGGAACAAGCCCGCCGCCAACCCAAACACCAATGTCCGGTCGCCAGTGCTCCAGAAAACCGCGAACCGCGCCGGTTTGCTCGGCCGGAAGGGAAACAACCGGAAAGGTGCTATCCGCCCAAAGCGCTAGGTCGGCGCCGTAAGGGGCGGTAATCAGCACCGACAGGTCAGGACGGGACCGCGTCAGCCTGTGGCAAAACTCATCAACGACGCGCAAGCGCAGGTGGCTGTTGACGTGAACCCAAAGCAATTCGCCGTCCGGGCGCGCCTGCTGCTTTTGCCCTCCGGTTTTGGGCACGCCCCAGGATAGTACCCGATAGGCCGCAAGGCTGAAGGACCTGGGCTTGCTCATACCGGCAGCCCGTGCCCGTCCGGGTCAAGCTGTTCACACAGCAACCTATAGGTTTCGGCACCCGCCGCGATCACACCGTTAAGGCGCGGTTGGGGGTTGTTGAAGCGCAACGGCTGTCCTTGCCGGTTCGAGCAGATGCCACCGGCTTCGCGGATGATCAGATCACCGGCTGCAATATCCCATTCCCAACTGGGCCTTAAGGTCAGCATCCCGTCAAACCGCCCTTGCGCCACTGCGGCCATGCGATAGGCCAGGGATGGGCGGTAGTTGCGTTTGAAATCGGGCACCTGCCCATGCTTCCAGTGAACGGGCTTCAGGTTAGGTTTGGCAGCCAGAATTTCGGCGTCATGCAGGCGGTTTGTCTGCGTGGTACGAATCCGCTCACCGTTCAGTGTTGCGCCCTGTTCAGCCGCTGCCGCATACAGGAGGTTTCGCATCGGCAGATAGATCACCGCCGCCGTCACCTTGCCCTGATCCGCGACCGCCAGGGAATGTGCCCAGGTTCGCGACCCTTCGGCAAAGCTGCGGGTTCCGTCGATCGGATCGATGATGAATGTCCTGCGGCGTGACAGCCGGTCGGGTGAATCTTCGGTCTCTTCGCTCAGCCAGCCATAACCGGGGCGTGCCGAAGGCAACATCTGTTCGAGCATCGCGTTGACGGCCAGATCTGCCTCGGTCACGGGGCCGGTGCCATCGGGTTTGTCCCAGCGCTGCGCATCTGCCCCCGAGTATCGGGTGGCGATCTTGCCAGCCTCCCGGGCGGCCTCGATCAGCAGGGGCAGGTCAGTTGCCGGCAAGTGTCATTCCCTCAATCAGCAGCGATGGGACAACCCGTGACAGATAGAGGCGCGCGTCATTTGCCGGGACGATCCGTTTCAGCATGTCGCGCAGATTGCCCGCAATCGTGCATTCGTTGACCGGGTGGGTAATCTGCCCGTTCTCGACCCAGAACCCGGATGCGCCACGGGAATAGTCGCCGGTGTTGGGGTTGATGGTCGACCCGATCATTGATGTCACAAGCAGCCCGGTGCCCATGTCGCGCAACAGGTCCTCGCGGCTTTGGTCGCCCTGCGTCAGGCTCAGGTTCCAGTTGCTGGGCGAGGGTGGTCCGGACACGCCGCGTGCAGCGTTGCCGGTGGACAGCATTTCTAGTTTTCGGGCACTGGACAGATCGAGGGTCCAGCCGGTCAGAACACCGTTTTCGACTATCGCCCGGCGGCTGGTCGGCAGACCCTCGGCGTCAAACGGGCGGGAACTCGAAATGCGCGGGCGATGCGGGTCTTCAATCAGCGACAGATGATCGGGCAGGACCTGCTGGCCCAAACAATCGGTCAACCATGACGCCCCGCGCGCGATTGCAGACCCGTTGGCGGCCGCCAGAAGATGGCCGATCAGCGAAGATGAGATGCGCTCGTCAAACAGGACCGGGAAACTGCCGGTTGCCGGTTTGCGGGCTCCAACCTGCTGGACGGCGCGTTCACCCGCAGTGCACCCGATCTCTTCCGGGCTGCGAAGATCGCTTTGGAAGGTGCGGCTGTCGCCGTCGTAGTCACGTTCCATCCCGGTGCCTTCGCCCGATATTGCGACACAGGATGTCGATCGGCTGCTGCGCAGATACCCCCCGGAAAATCCGTTCGTGGCCGCAAGATGCACCCTGTGTGTGCCATACGCAGCAGCGGCGTCTGACACTTGTGAGACGCCGGTCACGGCCAGTGCAGCAGCTTCGGCCGCCAGTGCGTCCTGCAGCAGGTCTTCGGCCGCGGGCTCGGGGGTTGGGTCGAACATTTCAAGCGAAGGCATGTCCCGTTCGGTGGCCAGCTGGCCGGGATCGGCCAGACCGGTGAACGGGTCTTCGGGGGCTTCACGCGCCATCGCCACGGCGCGTTCGGCCATCGCGCTCAGCGTCTCAGGGCGGCTGTCAGAGCTTGAGACAATCGCCTGACGTTTGCCAAGAAATACGCGCAGACCCAGATCGGTTCCTTCCGAGCGTTCGGCATGTTCCAGAGCACCCTCACGCACTTCGACCGACACCGAGGAGCCGTCAATCACGATCGCATCTGCGGATTCTGCCCCGGCCTTGCGCGCAGCATCAAGCAGGTGATGGCTGATTCCTTCGGGTGTTCGGGTCATGACGCCTCCGCTCTGATTATTACTGGACCTAGCCTTGGACTGCGCGCCCCGCAAGTCCTGCGGCCGGATTGAGCGTGACGAAGCACCGGATCAGTCTGAGTTTGGGGTATTGGTGGGATGTGTGTCCGGTTCGGCAGGGTGGGACGGCACTGTTGTGTTCGCTTTACCCGAGCTGCCGGGGGTCACGGTATTTGCTGAAGTGCGAGGCTGGCACCACAGGCCGTTCAGACTCGTGGTGCCAGTGGCTGGCTTATTTGATGCGCTGGCCGTTCGCCAGAATCTGACCGTCTTCGGTGAACTTGATGGTCGAGTTCAGCGTGTCCGGCGCGTCACCCGGTACGGCCATCAGCCCCATCATCATCCGGGCACCCAGCGCGTCGTTGTCCGAAATCACTCCCATGCCGATCAGCTTGTCGATCAGGGCGTTCGCCCCGACAAGCTGCAGATTCGCTTCGCCGGCGGGAACCGGCATGCCGCCAGGTTGCTGGGTGTTGGTATTGTCGAACGTGAAGTCACCGTCACCGGTCAGGCGGGCACCCACCAGTGAAACCAGAAGCTCGGTGATTTTCAGCGAGTGCAACTCGCCCGGTGCTTCGCCGGTCAGATCTTCTGCCACTTCGGGATCGAAGATATTCATCAGCACCTTGGCCGTTCCGGTGCTATTCAGCGCGATGGTCGCCGGGTCGCGGGGCAGCGCGCCTGCAGGGTCGAAGATTCCCCACAAAACATCGGACATGGTGAAATCGGTCAGGTTCAACCCAAAGGCAAAGGGCTGGATCTCTTCCGATTGCTGAACTGGCAGCTCGAATTTCAGCCCGGCATTGGTCATCGCGATTTCGATCGGGAACGGCAAATCCGCAGTCGTGACGGCCAGCCTGGTACTGTTTTGGTTGATGTCGTAGGCAATGCGCTGTGCGTCGAGGCTGGCGCCGAACTGGCCGCCTTCGGACTGGCTGCTCATGGAAAAGGCTTCGCCCTTGCTCGTGCCGGCGATATTGGTCTGGCCAGATGCATAGGTGAACCTGCCCGAAAAGGCGAAACCGGCCTCGTACAGCGCCGCCGGGTCCGACATGTTGAAGTCGGCCGGTATCACGCTGTCGCTGTCCATGACAAGCTGGTCCAGCTTTCCGTCGATTTTGCCGGTTTCACCGCTTTCGGGATCGTCAAAGGCAAGCCCGTACGTCAGGGCGGTCACCGCAAAAGACTGTTTGATGTCGCGCCCGTCGCGGATTCGCATCTGCGAACTGCCGGTCAGGCCGGTCATCGTCATGCTGGCGTCCAGAATTTCCCGGGGCACGGGCTGGCCGTCAACCTGAATGTTGTCCAGCGAGACCGCCATCGAATTGGCCGTATAGGTATAGGTCATGTCGTCCGGCGTGCCGGAAACAACCATGTCCAACCCATCCAGGGCGTAGACAACATCGGCAGAGAATTCCTCGCCTTCGGCATTGCCGGTGACGCTCATGGGAAAGGAGTCGGGAAAGCCAATGCTGACGGTCCCATCGCCGTTGTCGCCCAGCGTCATTTCCGGGACCTTGATCACGAACTGCCCTTCTTCTTCGGGCAAGGCCATTGCAAGGGTCATGTCCGAGATGGTGGTTACGGCACCGGACACCGACTGTTCGCCGTTTACGGTATAACCCATTTGCGTGAAGTAAGCCTGCCAGTCGGCCCAGACGTCGCTGGCTGTTACGTCGGCCAGCGCCCCTTGGCTGACAACGGCATAAGCCAGAACAGCGCCGCAACTGCGGCGAAGGAAATGCGACATAGGATTACCCTTCTCGATGAATTTTTGCGCATATCGTCGTGCCTGCGGCGGCGGGCGTCAAGGGGGCAGGGCTGGACCAATTCCCCTTGCGCGCGTTACAGAGTCCCCAGACATGATTTCAATGGGGGCAGAGTATTCCGATGCAAGGGAAAACTGTACTGATAACCGGCGCCAGCCGGGGTATCGGCGCCGAAGCGGGGCGCGTATTTGCCGCAGCCGGCGCCAATGTTGCATTGGTGGCGCGCAGTCGCGACCAGATCGAGGCTTTGGCCTCGGCGCTGGGTGACAACGCCATCGCGCTTAGCTGCGATGTCAGCGACTTTGCGCAGGTGGAACAGGTCGTGGCCGATTGCGTGGACCGGTTTGGCGGCCTGGATGTTCTGATCGGCAATGCCGGTGTCATTGAGCCGATCTTTCATCTGTCCAATGCCGATCCCGAGGCCTGGAGCCAGGCGATCGATATCAACCTCAAGGGTGTGTTCTACGGGATGCGTGCGGCGCTGCCCGTCATGCGTGCGGCGGGCGGTGGTACGGTTCTGACAATATCCTCGGGCGCGGCCTCCAACCCGGTCGAAGCCTGGAGCCATTACTGCGCGTCCAAGGCCGGAGCCAAGATGATGACCGAGTGCCTGCATCTGGAAGAGGCCCATCACGGTATTCGCGCGATGGGGCTGTCGCCGGGAACGGTTGCGACGGACATGCAGCGGGTGATCAAGGCCAGTGGTATCAACGCCGTCAGTCAGCTGGACTGGAGCGACCATATTCCGGCCGACTGGCCTGCACGGGCCCTGTTGTGGATGTGCACGCCGGACGCGGATGAGTTTCTTGGGACGGAAATCTCGCTCAGGCAGGAAGACATCCGCAAAAGGGTCGGGCTGACGTGATTGAAATGGATAAGGCCGACGGGTTGTGGACCGTCACCATCAACAACCCCGGAAAGGCCAACGCGCTGACCGGGGACATGCTGGCGCGTATGGCCGAGATCGCCGAAAGTGCAACACAGGCCCGCGCGTTGATCCTGACCGGTGCCGGCAAGGTGTTCAGCGCGGGCGCGGATCTGGACGAGGCCCGGGCCGGCCTGGCAATTTCGGACGTGTGGGAACGCCTTTCGGGCGCCATTGCCGCATTGCCCTGCCTGACCATCGCCGCGCTGAACGGAACTCTGGCAGGGGGCGCGAACGGCATGGCCCTGGCTTGCGATATCCGCATTGCAGTGCCGACGGCGAAGGTCTTTTATCCGGTCATGAAGCTGGGCTTTCTGCCACAGCCATCCGATGCCAAACGCATGACGGCGTTGATCGGACCTGCGCGGACAAGGCTGATCCTGATGTGTGGTCAGAAAATTTCCGCGCAAGAGGCTTATGCTTTTGGTCTGGTCGACAGGATCGTCGAGCCGGATCATCTGATGACCACTGCCCGTGATCTGGCAGCCGACAGCCTTGCGGCCAATCCCGAAATCGCGGCCGGGATCGCAAGGATGTGCCGATGAGATTGTCCGCCCTGCGCCTGCGTGTTGACGACCCGCATGCTCTTGCGGGGTTCTACCGCGATGCGTTTGGAATGTCCGTGCGGCGGGAAGGTCCGAACCAGCGGGTCGGTTATGCAGGTCAGGATGCGGATCTGTTGCTTATGCCTGGCGGTGGTGGCTATCGGCACGACCGGGGTCAGCGATACTGGAAGATCGGGATCACCCTGCCCGACGTTGATCTGGCCGCCGCCCATCTGCTTCGAATGGGTGTCGATGTCAGTGTGGCAAGGCAGTTCCTGGATATCGGATATATGGCACATCTGAGCGATTCGGACGGCTTTGTCATCGAATTGCTGCAGCATGATTTTGACGGCAACCGCCCGGACGGGGCCGCAGATCCAGAGGACCCCTTTGCGCGGGCCCGTATCGGACAGGTAACGCTGCGAACGGGTGATATTGCGTCCGAAGACCAGTTCTGCCGGGGTCAGGGCATGCGGTTGTTGTCGATGCAGGATGTCGCGCTTTATGGATTTGATCTGCACTTTTACGCCTTTACGAAAGACGTGCCGCCAAGTGGTGATCTTTGGGCCGTCCAGAACCGCGAATGGCTTTGGAAACGCCCCTATACCACGTTGGAGTTTCAGCATGTCCCGGATGCGCAATTCTCGCCGGTTCCGGATTATCGGGGGCTGGAAATAGAAGGGCTGAGTGCTGCGGTCAGCGATGCCGCCGGGGATCGATGGTTGCCTGCATAGTCAGCGCCCGCGCCGCTTGCTCGGAACCCTGGAACGGAAGCCGGGCGGTCGCTTTCGCACCCAGATCAGAAACTTCTCAAGCCGGGGATGTGCGCGCAGGGCTTCGACCGTACTGTAACTGCGCGCGAGTTCGGCTTCGGTCAGCGTGGCGTGAACTTCTTTGTGGCAGATCTGGTGCAGCAAAACGGTGGGTCCGCCCTTGCCACCTTTGAGTTTTGGGATCAGATGGTGCACGCTGCCGCTCCCTTCCGGGATCGGGCGGTCGCAAAGCGGGCAGATCGGATCGGTTGTCAACATGGTATGGCAGAGTCGCGCCGTCTGATGCACATGACAAGAGGGCAATGATGGCGCAGGCTGTGGTGATCGGAGCAGGTCCGGCGGGTCTGATGGCGGCAGAGCAACTGGCCCGTGCCGGCCATGACGTGCTGGTGCTTGAGGCCAAACCATCCGTTGCGCGCAAATTCCTGATGGCAGGCAAGTCCGGATTGAACCTGACCAAGGATGAGCCCTTTGATACACTGATCCGGTCTTATGGCAGCGCGGCAGACTGGTTGCGCCCGATGATCGCGGAGTTCGATGCGCACGCCGCGCAGGAATGGGCGCGCGATCTTGGGCAAGAAGTGTTTACCGGCTCGACTGGTCGCGTGTTTCCGAAGGCGATGAAAGCATCGCCCTTGTTGCGGTCCTGGCTAAGGCGACTGGATAAATCCGGGGTGCAGATCAGAACGCGCTGGCGCTGGCTAGGCTGGGAAGGACAGAAACTGCTGTTTGAGACACCCGATGGTCGTCAAAGCCTGTCCAGTGACGCCACGGTGCTGGCACTGGGCGGGGCCAGTTGGGCGCGACTGGGATCGGACGGTGCCTGGGCGACGCATCTTGCGCAGAAAGGTGTGCCTCTGGCCCCGTTCGCCCCATCGAACTCGGCCCTTTTTGTTTCCTGGAGCCCGCATATGCAGGCCCATTTCGGCGCGCCGCTCAAATCAGTTGAATGGCGCGCCGGTAAGCTGCGCTCTCGTGGGGAGGCGACCCTTTCGGCGACGGGGCTGGAAGGGGGCGGGTTGTATGCCTTGACCCCGGCGTTGCGCGACGGCGCGGAATTGCAGGTCGATCTCTTGCCCGATCTGGCAGAGGATGTGCTGCACCGCCGGTTCTCGGACAAAAAAACCAAGACGACGCTGTCTCAGTGGTTGAAAAAGAGTTTGCGATTGCCGCCGCAGAAAGTCGCATTGTTTCACGAAATGACGGCGGGGCAGTCACTTACGCCAAAACAGACGATCAAAATGCTCAAGGCTTTGCCCGTGCGTAGCGCGGAATTGCGCCCGATGGACGAGGCGATCTCGACCGCAGGTGGTGTTGTCCGCGCGGCTTTGGACGACGGGTTGATGCTCAGTGTCATGCCCGGCGTGTTCTGTGCGGGCGAGATGCTGGACTGGGAGGCTCCGACCGGCGGGTATCTGTTGACTGCATGTCTGGCGACCGGGCGATGGGCAGGCAGATCGGCGGCGGAATGGCTGGAACGGGCAAGGTGAACTAGCGCGACCGTGCCAGCATTGCCAGACGGATCATTGCCCGTTCGACCAGTGCCAGCGCGGGTGCGGTCTGACCGGCTGATCGCAGGGAAAGGTCCGTATCGGTCAGCACCGTCAGCGCGGTTTGCAGTTTTTGCGCACCCCAACCCTGTGCCTGCCGCAAAATCCGGTCGCGGCGCTTGCCGTAAACAGGCGGACGCAGCTTGCCGATACCCTGCGCTGCACCGCCCGGATCTGAAGCGCAGGCATAAAGCGTGCGAAAATGCCGGGTTGCCCCGATGCACAAGGTGACTGCGTTTGTGCCCTGCGCCTGCAAACGGCGAAGCAATGGCCCGATTTCGGCCGTTCGTCCTTCGGCAACCACATTCAGGACATCGTCCAACGCCGCTTCGGTCGAGCGCGGCGCGCAAGATTCGACATCTTCGATGGTCAGCTCAGAAGGGTCGCCGCGCTTGTATAATGAAATCTTTTCAACGGTCTGGGTGAAATCCCCAGGGCTGAGCGCAACCGCCAGTTCGGCCAGCGCCGACATGGTGTCGCGGGAAATGTTCTGAAGACCTGCTTCGGACAGAATCCGTTCGACCTCGGCCCGGGAAGGCGGATCGTCGTAGATACCCACGGCATAAGCCGCCGGATGGGTTTCGAACGCCTTGCGGATTTTCGAACTTGGTTTGAGCTGGCCGGCGGTCACAACGATTTGCGCGTCGCCAAGCGCCCAGTCTTCCAGCGCTGCCAGAATCGCAGGCGCTGCGGTCTCCGTCGCATCCTCGACAAAGGCGGCCCGGGGGCCGGGAAAAAACCCAACCGCCTTGATGGCATCCAGCAGCAACGCCGGATCGCCGCGCAATTCCGATCCCGGGATCCGGGTCAGCCGCATCTCTTCCTCGGCGGCGGGGCCCAGAAGGGCCGCCAGAACCTGCTGCCGTTTCAGCGCAACACGCATCGCATCCGCGCCATAGATCAGCAGCCCGGCCTTGTCCGCGTCGGGCCTGGTAAAATACCCCTCGGCCTCGCGCGGGCTGAGCTTCATGTGGCCGGACCTGTGGTGGCGTACAGGCGATTGACGATCTGATCCGAAAGCATCACCATCAGACGTTCCTTTGCCGCGCGTTCCCCGGCCAGGGTCGAGACGGTTGAACCGGCAGCCGAATAGGCCACGAAATTGGTCTCTGAACCTGATGCAACCACCTGCCCTGTGGCTTTCGACACAAGCGTAAAGTTGGCCCGGCCATTGATGGTCAGGCGGTTGATTTCGTTGGTCGTTGTGATGGCCGCAGCCAGAGTCGTGGTCGCGACCTGAACATTCAGGTCGTAATCCTCAACCTGTTCCGCGCTGCGCCCCAGACGCTGTTCTAGGTTCTGAACCAACAGATAGCTGTCGACGTCATTCGGGGCAGACACGACAACCTTCCCGTACAGCGCTTCGCCTGTACCGCCGGGGGCATAAACCGGCTGGAAGCCGCAAGCGGCAACAATCAGAGAAGCTGCAAGCGGCAGCATCCGCCACGATTTGCGATCAAACAACGACATTCACGATCCGGCCCGGCACTACGATCACTTTCTTCGGCGCTGCACCGTTCAGCGCCTTTTGCACAGCTTCGGTGCTGAGCGCGACTTTTTCAACCTCGTCCTTCGCCAAATCCTTGGACACGCTGATTTCCGCGCGGCGCTTGCCGTTGATCTGAATCGGCAACGTGACCGTGTCGTCGATCAGCATCGTCTCATCTGCGACGGGCCATGGGGCGACCGCCACCAGACCTTCTCCGCCCAGAAGCTGCCACAGCTCTTCGGACAGGTGCGGTGTCATCGGTGACATCAGTTGCGCCAGCGTCTTGGCTGCTTCGCGTTTCGCGGCGGTGCCCGCCTTGGATTTCGCCAGAGTGTTGGTGAACGCATAAAGCTTGGCGATGGACGCGTTGAAGCCAAAGGATTCGACACCACCCGACACATCGTGGATCGCTTTGTGCATCTCGCGCAGCAGGGTTTCGTCTTCGGCATTGGCCGGAACGTCCGCCTCGGCGATCTCGGAGGCGATGCGATGTACGCGGCTGAGGTGCTTGAACGCGGCCTCGGCGCCGGATGCAGTCCATTCGACGTCACGCTCGGGCGGCGAATCGGACAGCACGAACCAGCGGGCCGTGTCAGCGCCAAAGGCCGAGATTATATAGAGCGGGTCCACTACATTGTTCTTGGACTTTGACATTTTTGCAGAGGGCACAACGTCAATTGGCGTAAAGTCATTGGCACCTAAGAATGCGTCAGTCAACGCCATCGGGTCATGTTGAAGTGGCCCTACCTCTTCTCGAAGGAACGCTTGGGGTTTTCCGTTGACTTGAAACTCAACAACGTCGCTCGGGTAGAAGTAAACGTCCCTGAGCATGTTGTTCTTGTCTAATTTCTTTGACTTGTAGATCGCGTGCGTGACCATGCCTTGGGTGAACAGCGCATCAAACGGCTCGATGGCCTTTTTCGGCAGATGACCGGTGATCTGCATCGCTCGCGCGAAGAATCGGGAATAGAGCAGGTGCAGAATCGCATGCTCGATCCCGCCGATATACTGGTCCACATTCATCCAGTACTCGGCCTCAGTCAGATCGGTTGGCGTTTCAGCACGCGGGGCAGTGAAACGGGCGAAATACCACGACGAATCGACGAAGGTGTCCATCGTGTCGGTCTCGCGCTTTGCCGGGGCTCCGCATTTCGGGCAGGCGCAGTCACGCCAGGTCGGGTGACGATCCAGCGGGTTGCCGGGTTTGTCGAACGTGACATCGTCGGGCAGGCGGACCGGCAGGTTTTCCTTTTTCTCGGGCACCACGCCGCAGCTGTCACAATGAACAACGGGAATCGGGCAGCCCCAATAGCGCTGGCGGCTCAAACCCCAGTCGCGCAGGCGGTATTTGGTGACGCCTTCGCCCCAGCCGGCCTTTTCGGCAAAGTCGACGGTGGCGTCGATCGCCTCGTCACCCGTCGCCTCGGTCAGGCCAGCGAAGTGATTCACCCAGCGAACCTTTTCGGATTTGGGCGGGACAAAAGCGATCTTGTCGACCGGCGTGTCGTCATCCAGCGCAAAGAAGGTGTCCACCACGGGCAGGCCATATTTGCGGCAGAAATCGAGGTCGCGCTGGTCATGCGCCGGGCAGGCAAAGATCGCGCCAGTGCCGTAATCCATCAGGATGAAGTTGGCGATCCAGACAGGGAGTTCCCAATTCGGGTCCAGCGGGTGTTTTACGCGGATACCGGTATCATAGCCCAGTTTCTCAGCGGTCTCGATCGCCTCTTCCGTGGTGCCACCCTTGCGGCATTCGGCAACAAATTCAGCAACTTCGGGACTTTCTGCCTCAAGCTCCTTGGCAATCGGGTGGTCTGGTGAGATGCCGACAAAGGACGCGCCCAGCAGCGTATCGGGGCGAGTCGTATATACGGTGATCGGCTCTTCGCCATCGGTACGTTCGAACCCAAACTGAAGGCCGCGTGACTTGCCGATCCAGTTTTCTTGCATCAGGCGTACCTTGGCGGGCCAGTTATCCAGAGTGTCCAGCGCGTCGAGCAGTTCCTCGGAATAGTCCGATATCTTGAAGAACCACTGGGTCAGTTCGCGACGTTCCACCAGCGCTCCGGATCGCCAACCGCGCCCGTTTTCCACCTGTTCGTTGGCCAGCACGGTCATGTCGACCGGATCCCAGTTCACCACGGCGTTTTTGCGATACACCAGCCCGGCTTCGAGCATGTCCAGGAACAAGGCCTGCTGCTGGCCGTAATATTCGGGGTCACAGGTTGCGAACTCACGAGACCAGTCGATCGACAGGCCCAAAGGCTTCATCTGCCCGCGCATGTCTGCAATGTTGCCGTAGGTCCAGTCCTTCGGGTGGCCACCAATCGCCATCGCGGCGTTTTCCGCCGGCATCCCGAACGCATCCCAGCCCATCGGGTGCAGCACGTTGTGGCCGGTCGCCAGTTTATGCCGCGCGATCACGTCGCCCATCGTGTAGTTGCGCACATGCCCCATATGGATTCGGCCGGACGGGTAGGGGAACATCTCAAGCACGTAATATTTCGGCTTGTCCGCCTTGTGGTCGGCGGTGAAGATCCCGGCCCTGTCCCAGGCCTCCTGCCATTTTGCTTCGATTTCGTTGGCCGAGTAGCGCGACATGGTGCGGTCCTTCGTGAATGAAAACGCCGGGCATGAACCCGGCGTGGTAATATTGCGATTTGCGGCGGGTGGCTAGAACTTGTTGTCCGCAATGCGTAGCTGGCGTGCGCGGGACAGGATCGCATCCTCGACCGCGCGGGTGGTTGCGGCACTGACCGGAGCACCGCCACTGGTTTGCAGCGAGACAGTCAACGAGCGCGCCGCCAGCGCCGGGTCACTGATATGGACCGTCGCCCGGTACGAGCGCCCGCCACCCGGCGGCTTGCCATAGCCGGTCACAATCACACCGGTAAACGGGTCAACTTCCTGTACTGGAAGGAAATTCAGCACATCCAGCGAAGCGCGCCACAAGTAGCGGTTCACATTTGTGACCTGCTCGGAGTTGTTCGGTCCGAAGACATCCCAGATCGTTGTACGGCCCGGATCGCTGAGTTCGCGTTCGTCTGTCGAAGAGCCATCGACAGTCAACGAGCGTGCATCCCCCGGCAATGGCTGGCTGCGCCCGCAGGCGGCGACAGCGGCGGTCAGTATTATCAAACCCAGAATCGTTTTCAGGCGCATCGTCGACAGGTCCTGCTTCATTGGTTTTGCGTTGTTGGTTGATACTCCTAGACAAGGCGCAGTGCAGCAACAAGCCTATTCTTTTCTTATATTGGCGCAGAATGCGGGTTCCGGGGGTGGAAATCGACTGTGGCATCCTTGCACCAATCCGGGGCCAATGCAGGCGACGCAATTAAGGTAAGCTTGCGCGAAGGGGGCAAAAAGAGCGAAACGGTGTCCGTGCTGAGACATGTGCTGAGGCATATGTCGAGTAGAAAAACTTTTGAAACCGAGGGAAACAAGATGAAAAAAGTTCTCTTCGCATCGACCGCTCTGATTGCAACCGCAAGCGTTGCAGCGGCTGATGTTCGCTTCAGCGGTTACGGCCGTTTTGGTATCGGCTACCAGGAAGACCGTAGCTTCTCGACCTCCGCCGTTGTCCGCTCCGTGACAGCCGGTGGTGCTGTCACCACCACAACCCTGACTGCATCGGTTCAGGGCTCGGACACCATCCTGGTATCGCGCTTCCGTCTGAACATCGACGCAAACGTTGAAACCGACGGTGGCGTAGAGTTCTCGGGTCGTGTTCGTCTGCAGGCTGACGAAAACGCGGCAACCGGCGAAGCCAACTCGGCTGGCCTGAACGGCGCACGTTTCTCGGTCATCTACGGTGGTCTGCGTGTTGACGCCGGCAACGTATCGGGTTCGTTCGACAACTTGGCAAACTACTACGGTAACGAGCCTGGCCTGGAATCGTTCATCGGTCAGTACTCGGGCGTTGACTACAGCTTCCTGTCGTACTCCTCGACCGGTTCGGGCGCAAACGCTGTGTTCTTCCAGTACGCAGTTGGTGATTTCGCCTTCGGTGCGTCGTACGACCAGGTTGACACTGTGACCACCACAATCGGTACCGTCGCAGGTGGCCCGGCTCTGACAACTGTCACCGGTTCCGGCGACCGTTGGGACGTCAGCGCGACCTACAGCTTCGGCAACATCACTGCCGCTGTTGCTTACGGTCAGACCGACGTTTCGGGCGGTGGCAGCAAGCCTAGCCTGGCTGTTCTGACCCTGGGTGGCGAATGGGGCGACTTCTCGGGCACCCTGTTTGTTGCTGACGATAAAACCCGCGTAAGCGGCACCGACGGCACCGCATACGGTCTGTCGCTGGCCTATAACGTTGGCGCAGCAACCACCATCACCGCAGCATACGGTGACGGTTCGGCAAGCAACGACACCCGTCAGTATGGTATCGGCGCTATCTACGACCTGGGCGGCGGTGCATCGCTGCGCGGTGGTGTAGGCAGCTCGAAGCCGGGCGGCGGAAGCAGCACCATCCGTGCTGACTTCGGTGCTCAGTTCAACTTCTAAGTTGATCTGAAACCGCAAGGTTTGAGGGCAGGTCGAAAGACCTGCCCTTTTCTTTTGTGCCGACTTGGTGTTTGTCTGCGCAGGTAGGCAGATTGAGGAACCCCATGTCGCTGCAGGAAATCACCGACCGTATCGCCAAGGCGGAAATTGCCAATGGACGGCCCGCCGGCGCGGTAAAGCTGATCGCCGTTTCCAAGGTTCAGCCCGATGAACGGGTTCAGGCGGTGCTGGATCAGGGCCATCGGTGTTTCGGTGAAAACCGGGTGCAGGAAGCAGCAGGAAAATGGCCCGCCTTCAAAGAGCGGTACGATGGCATTGACCTGCATCTGATCGGCCCGCTGCAAACCAACAAAGCACGTCAGGCGATGGAACTGTGCAACGCGATCCACTCGGTTGACCGCCCCAAACTTGCCAAGACACTGGCGCGTCTGGCGCAGGAACTGGGCCACTGCCCTGACCTTTTCATTCAGGTGAATACCGGGGAAGAGGAGCAGAAGGCCGGAATCATGCCGTCAGATGCGGATGCGTTTGTTGCCGAATGCCGTGACCTCGACCTGCCAATTCAGGGATTGATGTGCATTCCTCCGATAGAGGAGGAGCCTTCGCTGCACTTCGCCCTGCTGGCAAAGATCGCAGCACAAAACGGCTTGTCCGGACTTTCCATGGGCATGAGCGGGGATTTCGAGAAAGCCATCGCGCTGGGTGCAACGCATGTTCGCGTCGGTTCGGCAATTTTTGGCGAGCGCGTCAGGCCGCAGGGATAATCAATCGCGTGCCTTGGGCGACACGCCTGGCAATCCATTTCAGATGGTCCCGGCGAAAGGCCACGCAGCCTTCGGTGGGAAACCCCTGTCGCCGCCATTGATGAATAAAGATGGCCGAGCCGCGCCCTGGAATCGCGTCGGGCCAGTTCCAGTCAACGACGAGCACAAGATCGTACAAAGGGTCTGATCTGCGCAGTTTCTCGTGGCTGTGGGCGTAGGGCGCCCGTACCAGATGGTTATAACCCGCATCCTGCATGTCGTCAGACCAAAGATCCCCCGGACCGATCGGACGCGCCCATGGCACGGGCCGACAGATGCGGTCCGGCCGGTACAGCATGGCCACAATCCGGTGCGTTCCAACCGGTGTTGCGCCGTCGCCTTCGCGCTTGTCCGCGCTGATCCCGCCTTTCCCGATGGTGCAGGGGAAGACCCGGCCCAGAAACCGGACACCGCGCGGCGTCAGCACAAGATCAATTGGTGTCACAGCAGATGGCCTGACTTTGCCGCCTTGGTCGCCAGATATCCCCGATTATGCGCCGTTTCACCAACCTGCAGCGGTACCCGTTCGGTTACGGCGATTCCTGTTTTCTCCATCATCGCAATCTTTGCCGGGTTGTTGGTCAGCAGGCGGACTGCATTGAAACCAAGGGATTTCAGGATATCCGACCCCAGGCGAAAATCCCTCTCGTCATCTTCAAACCCGAGGCGGTGATTGGCCTCGACCGTGTCAAACCCTTGATCCTGCAGGAAATATGCGCGCATCTTGTTGGCCAGCCCGATGCCGCGACCCTCCTGATTGAGATACAGCAGGACGCCGGCACCTTCCGTGCCCATCTGGGCCAGGGCCCCGCGAAGCTGCGGGCCGCAGTCGCATTTCAGGCTGCCCAACAGATCGCCTGTAAAACAGGCCGAGTGCAATCTGGCCAGAACCGGCTTGCTCCGATCCGGGCGTCCGATCTCGATGGCATAATGCTCTTCTCCGCCGTCTTCGGGGCGAAAAATGTGCAACCGGCCTGCCTCGGACACTTCCATTGGCAGGCGCGCTGCAACGACTTCGTGCAAGGCGCTGCGGTCGGCCAGATGAGGTGCCGCGCGCGTATGATCAATGCAGGTCAGTCCATGCGCTGCCGCAAAGGCGCGGCCGTCTTCGATTGCGGTGACAACAGCGGAAGGCAACAGGCGGGCGGATTTCGTCAGCGCAATCGCGATCCGATGCAGATTGGCATGTCCCTGACGCTCGGACATCAGGGGGCCTTTCATCGGTGCGTTCAGATCGTCTGACGGATCGGCGACGGCCTGCACCCATCCAATATCCGCATCCGCCGGAAGGATCACGCGCGCCAGATCGCCGTCATAGGCCCGGGCCTTGAGCGTTTCCGCCCGCCGTCCGGTGATCGTGACAACCGGGTCGCTGCCAAGACCCCTGAGATCGGCAAGCCTTTGCGCGCTGAGTGTTTCCGACGCCACGGCCAACACGCCAAGTCCGCCGTCATCTGTCAGGACCACAGGCAGGCCCATGCGCAGATCTGCCCGCGCCCGTGCCAGCAATTCCGAGATGTCTGGAATGAGACTCATCCGTGTTATCCTATAACGTTTCGTCCATGAGGTAGCCTGATCTGCGGAAAATGTGAAACATTTCCTATACGTCAGACACGAGGTCGTGAGACAGTTGCAGCAAATCTTGTTGATTGCATATTCCACACGCAAGTGATGCAAAAGGCATAGGAGGACGGGAACATGGCTCAGCTCAAGAAAATTCTGCTTGTGGATGATGACGAGGATCTGCGCGAAGCTCTGAGTGAGCAGCTTGTGATGACCGAGGATTTTGATGTCTTCGAAGCATCCGACGGGTCGTCAGCCATGGAGCGCGCCCGCGAGGCGATCTACGATCTGGTGATTCTTGATGTTGGCCTTCCTGACACCGACGGGCGCGAACTATGCCGCCTGATGCGTAAACAAGGTGTAAAAAGCCCGATTCTGATGCTGACTGGCCATGACAGCGACGCCGACACCATCCTGGGTCTGGACGCCGGCGCAAATGATTACGTCTCGAAACCGTTCAAATTTCCGGTTCTTCTGGCTCGCATCCGTGCCCAGCTGCGCCAGCACGAGCAATCTGAAGATGCGGTGTTCGTCCTGGGCCCTTACACTTTCAAACCGGCGATGAAGGTGCTGATCACCGAAGAGGATCGCAAAATTCGCCTGACCGAGAAAGAAACCAATATTCTCAAGTTCCTGTACCGGTCCACCGACGGCGTTGTTGCCCGCGATGTCCTGCTGCACGAGGTCTGGGGCTACAATGCAGGTGTCACAACCCACACGCTGGAAACTCATATCTATCGCCTGCGCCAGAAGATCGAGCCCGACCCGTCCAATGCGCGCCTTTTGGTCACAGAATCGGGTGGCTATAGACTCGTTTCGTAACTGGGTGTGGATTGAGGTGGATCAAAGTGATACTCTGTAAACATATTTAAGGTGATCGTATCCCGCGCATGTCCGGGTCATGACATGTACCTCCCTGTTGGACTGCCGGGCCTCCGGGCCCGGCTTTTTTTATTGCAACCGAAGGTTTACGTGTGAATTTCGGCGCTCCGGCCGTGTGGTTGCGCGCTGGCGTTATGTTAAGTCAGTTGTCTTTCCAGCGGTCTTCATACTCTCCGAGCAATCTGGACATTGTCAGCAGTGATGCGAAAAGCCGGGCGTAAACGTCCCGTGACAACATCGGTTTGTTGTCGTCCAGCAACTGCACGAGATCGCTCACACCTTCGGCAAAAGTATCGCACACCTGGTGGTCCGCGATCGTGGGGTCCAGCGTCCAGATGCCGTTCTTATCGTAGTACGCTGCAGGCTGCGGTTCGTGTTCAATCATGGTGTGGCCTCATTCATCCGATGCACACCTGTGACCGCGACATACAGCGGGCAAGCCTGTTGGCAGGAAGTCACAAGAAATTGGCAAACTCGATAAAGCGATGAAGAAAACGAGCGCCTCACATCAAATTACATGCGGGTTTTTTTTCTCATGGCACCCTGACCACCGGGGCGTTAGGTTGCACCAACCGCGATACAGGAGACCTTCCACATGCCCTTCACAATTGCCACATGGAACATCAACTCGGTCCGGCTGCGCGAACCTATCGTGTTGAAATTGCTGCGGGAAGAGGCCCCCGACGTTCTGTGTCTGCAAGAGTGCAAGTCACCGGTTGAAAAAATCCCGACCGAAGGGTTTGCCGAGTTGGGCTATACCCATCTGATCGCGCGGGGTCAGAAAGGGTATAACGGCGTAGCCATCCTGTCGCGTCTTCCGCTGGAGGAGGTGGGCGACAAGGATTTCGCCGGGCTGGGTCATGCCCGCCATATCGCCGGGCGGCTGGAAAACGGCGTGGTGATTCATAACTTCTATGTCCCGGCAGGCGGCGATGTGCCGGACCGTGAGGTGAACGAGAAATTCGGTCAGAAACTGGATTACCTGACGGATATGCGGGACTGGTTCCATTCGGAGAAACCCGAAAAATCCATCCTGGTCGGTGATCTGAACATCGCCCCGCGCGAAGATGATGTCTGGTCGCACAAACAACTGCTCAAGGTGGTGTCGCACACACCCATCGAGGTCGAGCAACTGGCCGAAACGCAGGATGCGGGCGGTTGGGTCGATGTCACACGCAATGACATCCCCGAAGGCCAGCTTTTCAGTTGGTGGTCCTATCGGGCACGGGATTGGGATGCTGCGGACAAGGGGCGGCGGCTGGATCATGTCTGGGCGACGCCTGATATTTCGAACGCGGGTCATTCCAGCCGCGTTCTGCGCGAAGCGCGCGGTTGGGAGAAACCCAGCGACCATGCGCCCGTCTTTGCGACTTTCGACCTTTGAGCCCGCAACTCTACTATTGGTTTCTGCCCTTTGTGGTTGCATATAGAGGCCAAGTTCGAACGAGAGAGTGTAAGCCATGGAACTTCTGAACGCCGCAGCCGGCGCTGATGTCACCGATCTGATCAAGGACGGAACCGAGGCCACGTTCATGGCCGATGTTGTTGAAGCGTCGCAGGAAACTCCGGTCATCGTCGATTTCTGGGCACCGTGGTGCGGGCCGTGCAAGACGCTAGGACCCCAGTTGGAAGAGGCCGTGACCGCCGCCAAGGGCGCGGTGAAGATGGTTAAGATCAATGTGGATGAGGCCCAGATGATCGCCTCGCAGATGCGCGTTCAGTCGATTCCGACCGTCTATGCGTTTTTCCAGGGCCAGCCCGTTGACGGGTTTCAGGGCGCGGTGCCGGGTTCCGAGGTCAAGGCGTTTGTGGACCGCGTGATCGAAGCGGCCGGCGGCCAAAGCCCGGGCGGACAGTTGGATGATGCCGTTCAGGCCGCCGAAGAAATGCTGGCCGAAGGGGCTGCCGTCGATGCGGCGCAGACCTTTGCCGCCATTCTGGGCGAAGATCCGAACCATGCCGGAGCCTATGGTGGTTTGGTGCGTGCGCATATCGCGTCTGGCGATCTGGAACAGGCCGAAGCCATCCTGAACGGGGCACCGGTCGAAATCTCCGGCACAGCCGAGCTTGAGGCCGCGCATGCCCAGCTGGAACTGGCCAAACAGGCAGCCGATGCAGGCCCGGTGGCCGAGCTGAGCGCCGCCGTCGAAGCCGAACCCGGCAACCATCAGGCCCGGTTCGATCTGGCGCAGGCGCTGCATGCCAATGGTGATGTCGAGGACGCGGTGGCGCAATTGCTGGAACTGTTCCGCCGGGACCGCGAATGGAACGACGGAGCCGCCAAAACCCAGCTGTTCACGATTTTCGACGCGCTCAAGCCAAACGACCCTGTGGTTCTGAACGGGCGGCGCAAGCTCAGCTCGATGATATTTGCCTAATTCCGGATCAGGGCTACACTCGGATACATGATGCATCCCGCCGATCTTCCGGAAACGGTATCCGTTTTTCCATTGCCCGGGGCGCTGCTGTTGCCCCGTTCTCGCCTGCCGCTGCACATTTTTGAGCCGCGTTATCTTCAGATGCTGGACGACGCGCTCAAGACTCAGGAACGGCTGATAGCCATGGTTCAGCCGAATCCGTGCCAAAGCGACGAAAGCAAGCTGCACCAGATCGGATGTGCCGGGCGGGTGACACAGTTTTCCGAAACGGAAGATGGCCGATATCTGATCACACTGACCGGGATTTCGCGGTTTCGGGTCAAATCCGAACTGGATGCATTTACGCCCTATCGACGGTGCTCGGTCTCGTGGGATGGGTTTGACCGCGATCTGGGCAAGGCGGAACAGGATGACGGGTTCAATCGCACAAGGTTTCTGAATCTTCTGGAGCGATTCTTTTCCTCACGCCATCTGTCGACGGATTGGGACACGTTGAAGGACGCAGATGATGAGTTGCTGGTCAACTCTCTGTCGATGCTGCTGGATTTCGACCCCGAGGACAAACAGGCTCTGCTCGAGGCGCCCTGTCTGCGCACCCGGCGTGAAACGCTTGTGACGCTGATCGAATTCGCCCTGCGCGGCGGCTCTAACGAGGAAAAACTGCAATGAGCGAACCCGACACCACTTTTGATCGCCGCATGCTCGAGGCGCTGATCTGCCCGCAAACCCATACGACGCTGCATTTTGATGCCGAAAAGCAGGAGCTTGTGTCGAAAGCCGCAAATCTCGCCTTTCCGATCCGCAACGGCATCCCGGTGATGCTCGTGGATGAAGCACGAGAACTCGACTGATCGTCTCAGGGTGCCCGGCGGCGTTTTAGATCGCGCGCCCCTGCAGCAGTTTTGGCAGGTCTCCGGTCAGCCCGGCGGCCTCGCGCACAAAGCCCCGGCGCAACCCGGGCATAGAGCCGACGATGCCCATGCCGATGTCGCGACCGATCCGCAGCAGCGGGTTGTCGTTGGAAAACAGCTTGTTGAACACATCCGTCGCCATGGCCAATGCGGCTGTATCGAACCGCCGCCACTCCTGATAGCGTTCCAGCACCAGAACCGAGCTGAAATCCTCGCCCCGCCGTCCGGCCAGCGTCAGCACCTCGGCCAGCGCGCCGACATCACGCAATCCGGCGTTTAATCCTTGCCCCGCAATCGGGTGCATGCCGTGCGCGGCATCCCCAACGAGTGCCAACCGCTCGCCGATGAAGGAATTGGCGATGGTCAGGTTCAGCGGGTAGGTGAACCGGTCGCCCTGCAAACGGATGTCGCCCAGGAAATCCCCGAACCGGGGGCGCAGGACCTGCAGATAGTCGGCTTCTGACAGGGCGTTGATGCGCCGGGCCGTGTCGGTCCGTTCACTCCAGACAATGGAGCTGCGATTGCCGGTCAGCGGCAGAATAGCCAGTGGACCTGGCGGCATGAAGAACTGGTGGGCAATGCCGTGATGGGGCAGGTCATGTTCGATTGCGCAGACCAGCGCCGTCTGCCCATAGTCCCAGCCGGTGCGCCTGATGCCTGCCCGCGCGGCAGTGCCGCTTCGGCGCCCGTCGCATCCGACAAGCAGGCCGCCGGTCAGAACAGAGCCGTCGTCAAGCGTCAGAGACACGCCCGTTGTATCGCATTCCTGCGCAACGACTGTTTTCCCGCTCAGCTGCGTGATGCCCTTTTCCTCGGCCATTGCCTCAAGAAAGGCGCGACGCAGATGGCGGTCTTCGACCATGTAGCCCATCGGGCCTTCTTCGATCTCGGCATGGTCGAAATGCATGAAGAAGGGCGACGGGCCGGCCCCGGCATGCCCGTCGGTGACCTTGATCTCGAGCATCGGTTGCGCGTGCCCGGCAACCCTGCTCCAGACGCCGGTCGCCGCCAGCAATCTTTGCGAAGCAAGAGCAAGTGCGTAGGCCCGGCCGTCAAATGCGGCGTCCTTGCGCACGGTCTCGGCCAGCGCGTCGATTACCGTTACAGAATGCCCGGTCTGCGCCAGTGCCAGTGCCAGTGCGGGGCCGTTCAGGCCGCCGCCAACGATCAGGATATCCGAAGCCTTAGTCATGCCCCGCAATATGCGCGCCCTTTCGGGATTGTCCATGTGCGGTCGTGTCGCTACCGTCCCCTCATCGTAGATAAATGGAGGTGAGGGATGCAGGAGTGGCTGACCATGACCGCGTGCGATCTGGGGCGCGGCATCGGAATGGGGCAGATCGACCCTGTGGATCTGACCGAAACCTATCTGGCGGCCATCGACGCGCATCCGCATCGTGATCGTATTTATGCCCGCGTTACCCATGACCGCGCCCGGGCCGAAGCGAAGGCCGCAAAGGAACGAGCTGGCTTGGGGCTGCGCCGATCCCTGCTGGACGGTGTGCCAATCAGCTGGAAAGACCTGTTTGACACGGCAGGCATCGCAACCGAGGCAGGCACGGCCCTGCTGAAAGGTCGCGTTCCGGATGCCGATGCCGTGGTCGTGCGCAACGCCACCGCCATGGGAACGGTGTGTCTGGGCAAGACACATATGAGCGAGCTGGCCTTTTCCGGCCTAGGACTGAATCCCATCACCGGTACGCCGCCCTGTATTGACGATGAAGAGGCGGTGCCCGGCGGCTCATCCTCGGGCGCGGCGGCTTCGGTAGCATGGGGGCTGGCGGCTTGCGGGATCGGATCGGATACCGGCGGGTCGGTACGCATCCCGTCGGCCTGGAACAATCTGGTGGGCCTGAAAACAACAGCCGGACGCGTCAGTCTTGAGGGCACTGTGCCATTGTGCCTGCGGTTTGACACGGTTGGGCCGCTGGCCCGTTCGGTCGAGGATGCTGCGCACGTGCTGGCGTTGTTGGAAGGTGGCACTCCCGCCGACTTGCGGGGGGCCAGCCTGAAAGGGCGGCGGTTTGCCGATCTGCAGAATGTTGCCAGGGATGATTTGCGGGACGGCCCGCGCAAGGCGCTTGAGGAAGCCCTGAACCGACTGCGAGAGGCCGGCGCGCAAATCGTACCGCTGGATGTTCCTGAACTGAACGACGCCATGGGTCTGACTAGTGTAGTCTATACGACAGAAGCGTATGGGCTGTGGCGTGACGTGATCGAAGCGAACCCCGATGCCATGTATCCGGAAATTCTGGAACGATTCCGCATCGGCAAGGCGCATTCCGGCCCGGACTACGTAGCGGCCTGGTCCAGGCTCAAGGCCTGCCGCAGCGCATGGGACGCCGCAACCGCCGGGTTTGACGCGGTTCTGGCCCCGACGGCACCCATTCTGCCGCCGAATCTGGACCGTCTGATGACCGACCATGACTACTACGTCACCGAAAATCTGCTGGCCCTGCGCAACACGCGCATCGGCAATCTGATGGGTTTGGCTTCTCTGACTTTGCCCACCGGAACACCCGGTTGCGGATTGATGATGCTAGGCTATCCCGGTTCGGAAGAAGCGCTGTTACGGCTGGGATCTGCGGCCGAATCCGCGTTGGCCTGAATGCCACAATCCCCTGATTCGGCACCTCTTTGTCTGGACGAGGCGGGGTGCGCCCTGTAATCTGCCAAAAAATCGGGACAAAAACGATCCCGGCATTGAGGCAGTTGTTATGAATTTCCCCGAGCGGTTTTCGGACCTACCGGCATATGCATTCCCGCGTCTGCGCGCCCTGTTGGATCACCATCAGCCGGGCGGTGAGGTCATTCATATGACTATCGGCACGCCCATGCATAATTTCCCGGCGTGGGTGACGGATATCATCGCCGAAAACGCTGCTGATTTTCAGGGATATCCGCCGAACGAAGGTTCGCCCGCGCTGCGGGGCGCGATCACCGATTGGATCGAACGTCGTTATGGTGTTTCGCTTGATCCCGATACCAACGTGATGGCCCTGAATGGCACGCGCGAAGGTCTGTATAACGCAGCTATGGCGCTGTGCCCGGAGCAGAAGAACGGCCAGCAGCCGATCGTGCTGTGCCCGAACCCGTTTTATCAGGTCTACATGGTCGCCGCGATCTCGGTCGGGGCGCAGCCGGTTTTTGTCCCGGCCACGGCCGCCACTGGTCACTTGCCGGACTATGCCGGTCTGCCCGAGGACGTGCTGAACCGAACTGCGGTGGCCTATATCTGCTCACCCGCCAACCCGCAGGGCGCGGTTGCGTCGCGGGACTATTGGGCTGAACTGATCCGTCTGGCCGAGAGATACGATTTCCGCATCTTCGCCGACGAATGTTATTCCGAGATTTACCGCGACGAAGCTCCGACAGGTATTCTGACCGTGGCGCAGGAACTGGGAGCGGACCCTGAGCGGATCGTCCTGTTCAATTCGCTGTCCAAGCGATCCAATCTGGCCGGACTGCGTTCGGGTCTGATTGCTGGTGGACCCGAGACGATCAAAAGGGTCAAACAGCTGCGGGCCTATTCCGGCGCGCCTCTGCCAGCGCCTTTGCAGGCCGCTGCCGCCAAGGTCTGGGCGGATGAGGCGCATGTAAGGGAAAACCGCGCGCTTTATCAGGATAAATACGCCATTGCGGATGAGGTGTTCGCTGGCGTGCAGGGCTATATGCCGCCTGAGGCCGGGTTCTTCCTGTGGCTACCGGTCGAAAACGGCGAGGAAACAGCGTTGAAGCTGTGGCAGGAGACCGGGGTGCGTGTCCTGCCAGGCGCATATCTTTCTCAAGGCGATCCGGGACATAACCCGGGCGAGCAATTTATCCGGGTCGCCATGGTGGCCCCAAAAACAGAGTTGCAGCGCGGGCTGATCACGCTTCGCGACTGCATCTATTCGTGAGGTACGAGGGCAAAATGGCATCATTGAACGCGCGCAACCGCGATCCTTTACTGGACAGCACAACGCAGGCCGCGATTGAGCGGCGCAGCAAGGAATTGATCGGGATCGCCCTGATCCTGCTTGGTTTTGCGGCAGCGGCAATGATCTGGTCCTACACGCCGGATGATCCGAACTGGATGGTATCGACAGACGCGCCGGTGCAGAACTGGATGGGCCGTATCGGGGCCTCGATCGCTGCGCCTCTGTTCATGATCGTGGGCTGGGGAAGCTGGAGCATCGCTTTGGTGTTGATTGGCTGGGGCATCCGCTTTGCCGGTCACTTCGGCGAAGATCGCGCCGTTGCGCGCCTGATCTTTGCGCCGATCTGGATCGCGGTTGTATCGGTTTATGCAGCGACTTTGGTGCCGGGCGACGCATGGCGCGCCACCCACAGCTATGGTCTGGGCGGTTTGTTTGGCGATACCGTGATGGGTGCGTTGCTGACATTGTTGCCGATTTCCTCGCATTTCATGGTCAAGCTGATGTCGCTGGCGATGGCGGTGGGGATGCTGGCGCTGGGCGTTTTTGTGCTTGGGTTTACCAAAGACGACGTCCGGCGCGGGTTCCGGGCTTTCCTGCTTGGTCTTGTTCTGTCCTACGACATGCTGATGAAGGGTCTTGGCCGCAGCGCATCTGCCACGGCCCAGGCCGCGCGTGACCGCCGCGCGCGGTGGGAAGATCGCAAGGCCGCCCGGATCGAGGCTGATGACCTCGTGTTCCAGGACGATATGGATTTTGCCGATCCTGTATTCGAAGAGCCTGAATTCGGGCCCGGGCCGCAGAAAACCGGGCTGCTGGCGCGGATGCCCGCGTTGATCCGGCGACCGGAACCGATGCCGGAACCCGAGCTTGTCGACCCTGAACCGGTTGCAGGTTTCGACGAAATGCCGGGAGAGGATCGTATCCGTTCGAAAATTTCGGCAGCCGTCCGCAGCCGCCGGGTCGCCACCGGTGAGATGACGCCCGAACCCGATCCGAACCTTCCGCTGACCAAGGGCCGCGGCAGAGGGCCCGACCCACTGATCCTGAACACAGCGCGGGCCGGAGAATTGCCGCCCGAGCCACCCATTACTGCGGCCGGGTTGCCACCCGAACCGCCGTTGACTTCAGGGGCGGCGCCCGAATGGCAGGCGCCTGAGCCGAACGCGTACGTGCCTGAACCCGATCACATGCAGGGCTTTCAGCCGGAACCCGATTTTGACGACGACGACGTTTTTGAGGACGCGCCCGAACCCGCGCCAGAGCCGCGCACTGCAATGAAAATCCCGGTGGCCGAGCCTCGCAAACCGGTCGTGGCACAGCCTGTGCGCCGCAGCCCGCCTCCGTCGCGTCGTGCTCAGGCCGAAGCGCAGCCGACCTTGTCGTTCGAGGAACGGCATTCGGATTTCGAATTGCCGCCGCTGGGTCTGCTGTCCAATCCGGCCAGCATTCAGCGCCATCATCTGAGCGATGAGGCGCTGGAGGAAAACGCGCGGATGTTGGAAAACGTTCTGGACGATTATGGCGTCAAGGGTGAGATCGTCAGCGTCCGCCCTGGCCCTGTAGTGACCATGTACGAACTTGAACCGGCTCCGGGCCTGAAAGCCAGCCGTGTGATCGGTCTGGCGGACGATATCGCGCGGTCCATGTCCGCCTTGTCGGCGCGGGTTTCGACATTGCCGGGGCGTTCCGTGATCGGTATCGAACTGCCCAACGAAAATCGCGAGATGGTGGTGCTGCGCGAAATCCTCGCCAGCCGGGACTTTGGCGATGGCAACCACGCGCTGCCTCTGGCATTGGGCAAGGATATTGGCGGGGAATCCGTCGTGGCGAACCTGGCCAAGATGCCTCACCTGCTGATCGCGGGTACCACGGGCTCCGGTAAGTCGGTGGCGATCAACACCATGATCCTGTCGCTGCTGTATAAGCTGACGCCGGATGAATGCCGCCTTATTATGATCGACCCAAAGATGCTGGAGCTGTCCGTTTATGACGGCATCCCGCATCTGCTGTCCCCGGTTGTGACCGACCCGAAAAAGGCGGTTGTGGCTCTGAAATGGGTCGTGGGCGAGATGGAGGACCGCTATCGCAAGATGTCCAAAATGGGCGTGCGCAATATCGCGGGCTACAACGGCCGCGTGAAGGACGCGCTGGCCAAGGGCGAACTGTTCAGCCGCACGGTCCAGACCGGGTTTGACGATGACACCGGCGAACCCACATTCGAGACCGAAGAATTCGCGCCCGAGGCGATGCCCTACATCGTCGTCATCGTCGACGAGATGGCCGACCTGATGATGGTCGCGGGCAAGGAAATCGAAGCCTGCATTCAGCGACTTGCACAGATGGCGCGGGCTTCGGGTATTCACCTGATCATGGCCACGCAACGTCCGTCGGTCGACGTGATCACCGGTACGATCAAGGCGAACTTCCCGACGCGGATTTCGTTCCAGGTGACCTCGAAAGTCGACAGCCGTACCATCCTTGGTGAAATGGGGGCTGAGCAACTGTTGGGGCAGGGCGACATGCTCTACATGGCGGGTGGGGCCAAGATCACCCGCTGCCATGGGCCATTCGTTTCGGACGAAGAAGTCGAGGAAATCGTCAACCACCTGAAACAGTTCGGCCCACCGGACTACATGAGTGGGGTGGTCGATGGCCCGGCAGAGGAAACGGCTGACAATATCGACGCTGTTCTGGGCCTGAATACCGGTGGAAACACCAACGGTGAGGATGCCCTGTACGATCAGGCAGTCGGGATTGTAATCAAGGATCGCAAATGCTCGACCTCGTACATTCAGCGGAAACTTGCCATTGGCTACAACAAGGCCGCGCGGCTTGTTGAGCAGATGGAAGACGAAGGCGTTGTTTCGTCAGCAAATCACGTCGGCAAACGCGAAATCCTCGTCCCCGAGCAGTAGGATATTTAATAACAAGGGCAAAGCGCTTATCTGGTGTCTCATGAAACAGATAGCCTTTGCCCTTGCTTTGACACTGGCCGCGCCTGCGGCCTGGGCGGCAGACAAACTGCCATTGTCGCAGATTTCAAAATACCTGAACGATATGAAAACCGTTCAGACGTCGTTCACTCAGGTCAACGATGACGGATCGCTAAGTACCGGAAAGCTTTGGATTCAACGCCCCGGCAAGATGCGGTTCGAATATGACCCCCCCAATGATGCCGTCGTTCTGGCGCGCTCCGGATCCGTGATGATCTTTGATCCGAAATCAAACCAGCCGCCCGAGCAATACCCGCTGAACCGGACACCGTTGTCACTGGTGCTGAAGCGAAATGTAAATCTGGGTGAGGCGAATATGGTGGTTGGGCACGAGTTTGACGGGACCGCCACAATCGTTACGGCGCAGGACCCCAAAAACCCCGACGCAGGCCGGATCGAGCTGATGTTTACAGGCGATCCCATTGAGCTGCGTAAATGGGTGATTCACGACAATGCCGGGGGGCAGACCACGGTCCTGCTGGGCGCATTGGAAACAGACGGACGCTTGAACCAGAGCCTGTTCTCACGCCCGAATTAGGACAGGCCGGGTAACTGCCGGCCTGCGCAATGGTGTCAGACTCGGCAGGACGCCAGCTGGGCCTGATAAAGACGCGCACGCGCATCGACATCATCCGCCACGTTCAGCAACCAGGATTTACCGTTGTAGGTGCCACGCGCAAAGCCGGCGTGACCTTCGTGATAGGCCAGGTACTGGTTGCGGGTGTCGCTGGGGTGGATGCCGTTGCGTTCGTAGCTTTTGTTCATGTACCAGCCGATGAAGTCCGACGCGTCGCGAATGCGATCCCGCTTGGCGCGCCGTTTTCCGGTTTCGCGCTGATATTGCTCCCACGTGCCATCAAGGGCCTGGCTGAAGCCGTAGGCGCTGCTCTGACGGCCTAGCGGGATCACTCCCAGTGCGTATTTGTGCGGGGTTCGTGCATCGTGGCGATAGCGGCTTTCCTGATAGATTGTCGCCATCTGAACGTGAATGGGCACCCCCCATTTCCGTTCGGTGGATTTGAACGCCTTGATATAGTCCGGCCTTTCGCGCGCAATACTGCACGCGTCATTCAATCTGCTGGGCGGTTGCTTGGAACCACCCCCACAGGATGCCAAAAGCAGCACCCCAAGGAGTACAACTAGAATTCTGCTCATGTGCCTCGTGCCTTTTTTGTTCATTCTAGCGCAGATTGTAGTTTGAGGAAATCACTTTCGTTACAGAACAATAGCCAGAATGACAGGTAATGCCCCCACGGAAAGAAGAGTCGAGACCATGACCATTCCGGCAACCGCGTCTGAATCGGCCTTGAACCGCTCGGCCAGAAGGTACGATGTGACTGCCACCGGGGTGCACATCTGTAAGACCAGCACACCGAATGCCACGGCCCCAAGATCGAACGTCACTGCAACGGTCCAGCCCAAAACAATGCAAACGCCAAGCTTCAAAACTGACAGCCAGATTGCCTGCCCCAGCCTGTCGGTGGTCAGCCGTGCAATCGCGACGCCGAGCGTGATCAGCATCATGGGCACCGCCATCTGCCCCAGCAGCTCAAGCGTATTGGTCAGAAACAAGGGCGTTTCCCAGCCTTGCCACAAAAACAGGGCGCCAAACAGCGTTGCCCAGACCATCGGCTCGCGTATGACTTTGCCAAACGCGCCTTTTCCGGCCACCAGATAGATTCCGTAAGTGAATGAAAACAGGGCCGTGACCGCAAGAAAGATCACCGCATAGCCCAGTCCGGCCTGCCCGAATGCAAAAATACACAGAGGCAGCCCAAGATTTCCGGTATTCCCGAAAATGAGCGGCGACAGATACGTGCGCTGCTCCAGTTTCAAAAGATGAACGGTCACTTTGAAGACCACGGCAAGTGCCAGATTCCCGGCAATGGTGGCCAGCGTGAACCGTGACAGATCCCCGCCCGGAATTTCGGTCTGCATCAGGGCGACGAAGATCAGACTTGGCACGGCCAGTGTCATCGCAAACCGTGTCACGAACTGCAAACGGTACTCGAATCCCAGCCTGACCCAGGTAAACCCAATCCCTGAAAGCAAAAATACCGGAGCGACAATTTCGAACACTGTCAGTAGTAGGTTCACAGACTGTTTCCCTGAATTTCAGATCAATGATTGGCATTTTGGCCCGGAAAGAGGTAGTAAGACCTCCGGGGGCTGAAACAATGCTGAAGACAAATGCCAAATACGGCTTGGGCCAGGTGGTCCGCCATAAGAAACATCCCTTTCGAGGGGTGATTTTTGACGTGGATCCGGAGTTCTCGAATACGGAAGAATGGTATCAGGCGATTCCTGAAGACAGTCGGCCGATAAAGGATCAGCCGTTTTATCACCTGCTGGCTGAAAACGACCAATCCTTCTATGTTGCTTATGTTTCAGAACAAAATCTGGTTGCCGACCAGTCCGGAGAGCCGGTTGAGCACCCCGACATTCCCAACATGTTCGGCCCGTTCGAGGATGGCGCGTATCCGCTGCACTTTCATCTGAACTGATAACCGCATAGCTGCCGCCTTCCGGTCGCCGAAACTCAATACCCAAGCGCACATCCGTCTTTTCTGGGGTCACTAGCCCCCTCAAGAACACCGCTTTCACAGATTCGGATCGCCTGTGCACCGCCGAGGGGTGTGTCAGGAATTGAAACAGTGTGGCCAATGTCAGACAATTGTTGCGCTACTGCTTGCGGATATCCGCGTTCCAGTTTCAGTACCCCACCATCGGCAAAGGCGCGCGGCGCATCGATGCAGCCCTGAAGACTCAAATCAAAATCGACAAGATTGGACAGGAATCTGGCGTGTCCGGTCGGCTGGTAGGCCCCGCCCATGACACCGAATGGCATCACTACCCGGCCGTCCTGTTTCAGCATCCCGGGAATGATCGTGTGCATCGGGCGTTTTCCACCGCCCAGCTCATTGGGGTGCCCGCCTTGCAGCGTAAAGCCCGCCCCGCGGTTCTGCAGCAGAATGCCATATTTTTCAGACGCGATCCCTGATCCGAAGCTGTGGAAGATCGAGTAGATGAGAGATACGGACATCCGGTCCCGGTCGACCACCGTGATATAGACGGTATCCTTGTGAACGGACTCGGTCAGCCGTGCGGCGGCCGCCATTGCGCTTTTGGGATCGATAAGCGCTGCCAGCCTGTCTGCAATATCCTGATCGGTGAAACGTTCGGCCCTGGCCGTATGATCGGGGTCCGCAATGAATCGGTTGCGGGCATCGTAGGCCAATTTGGTGGCCTCGGCCTCGATATGAACCCTTTGCGCACCAAAAGGGTCCATCCCGGCCAGATCAAAGTTCTTCAGAATATTGAGCAACAGGATCGCAGTCGCCCCTTGCCCATTGGGCGGGTGTTCGACAAGGTCCGTGCCTTTGTAGTGCCCGCTCATTGGGTTGGTTTGCGTCCATCTGGTGGCTTGAAAGTCGTCTGATGTGTGGACCCCACCCAGTGTGTTCAAGGCGGAAATCATGTCTTGCGCGATGTCACCGGTGTAGAATGCTTCGCGCCCGTGACGAGCAATTTGGCGCAGAATCTCCGCCTGACCCGGAGCGCGAAAGACCTGACCTGTTTCCGGGGCCTTGCCATCGATCAGATAGTGGTCGCGGGCCGCACCCTGCAATACAGCCGCGCCGGATTTCCAGTCGAAGGCCACTCGTGCGGCCACCGGAACACCGGTCTCCGCGTAGTCGATGGACGGTTGCAAAATCGCCTCAAGCCCCAGCCGTCCTTCCGTTTCCGCCAGGTGGCAAAACGCATCAACAGCACCCGGAACTGTCACCGCATCCGGAGTGTTCAGGGGCACGGTCTTCAGGTCCTTTGCGCGCAACGCCTCTGCATCTGCTGCTTGGGGCGCGCGGCCTGAACCGTTCAGCGCGCGAATTTCGTTCTCGCCTGCGCGATTGAACAGGACAAAACAATCGCCACCCAGACCGGTCATTTGTGGTTCGCAAATACCCAGCAAAACCGCACCGGCGATGGCGGCGTCCATCGCGTTTCCGCCCTGCGCCAGTATGTCCAGCGCCACCTTGGCCGCCAAAGGGTGTGACGTCGCACACATGCCTTCGGTCGCCAGTACTTCGGAACGTCCGGGTTTGTGCAAATCGCGCATGACGGGGCTCTCCTCATTGAACGCGCAGACCGTATCGCGCGGCAGAGGAATGTCCAGTCAACTTGAGGGGAGGTTCCTCGGCGCCGGTCACTGGGTGGGGGCTGTGATGCTAGGCGCCGAGGGAAGCTATCTGAGCTACAAGACCCTTTTGCCAATTATTTGCGGCGCGACAATGTTTCGATCTGGGCCTTATTGTGGCCATTTTGGGTCAATTCGCCTCATCCGGGAAATCGAAGCGCAAAGACAACCTATTGCACCCTTCGCGCCGTTCATAATGGATGGCGCTGGTCAATTGGTGAATCAGGAGCCATCCGAATCCCCCTTCGGGCAGACTCTGTCTGGTTGCGTTGACGTCCGCCGGAATAACATCGGGCACTCGACGCCCCGGCAAAGGGTTGCCGGTATCCGTAATGATAATAACAAGCCGATCCCTGTGCCGGCGGCACCTGACAAGAACACGGGCTGGGCGATGCCTGCATAGGCATGTTCAACCAGGTTGTTTATCGCCTCGGCCAGCGCGATTTTGACGTCGCTTTCCTTTGGCGCGGGCAATCCGCGCTCGGCGAGGCCGGCGCTAAGACGGGCGATACCCATGCTCGCCTCAGCTTCGGTTGCGGCAAAGCTCAGTTCCAGAAAGTCATGATCATGAACAGAAGCCACGCGAATGGTTTCCTTTGCAACTTTAATCCGCAGTCGGCGTCAGGGCGTCTTCCAGCGTCGCAAATAATCGAAAAACTGTATCCATGCGGGTCAGCCGAAATACTTTCTCGACAAACGGATGCAGACCCGCCAGATCCAGGCTGCGGTCATCGCCAAGCTGTTTCATGGATGCGACGATGGCACCCAGTCCGCTGGAATCGATGAATTCGACATCCGACAGGTCCAGCACCACCCGGCCCGCGCAGCCGTCGGTCTGATTGCGCATATCTTCCTTGAACTGTATCGCAATGGCGGCGTCGATCCGGTCTGCCTGAACCTTGATCACCTGCGTCTCACCGGTTGCCGTACTGATCAGACCCATGTCCAATTGCCCTCCAGAATGAAAAATCCTCGTAGAAATACGCTAGACGGCAATTCTTACCATTCGGTATTCAGAACCCGGAAAACGAGAAGGAGAATCCGGATGAAGCAGGTCGTGATCGCGGGTGCAGCCCGCACACCAATGGGCGGGTTTCAGGGCATGTTCGATGGGGTTGCGGCGGCCGATCTGGGTGGCACGGCCATTCGAGCGGCCATGAAGGGGGCCGGAGTACAGACCGTGGACGAGGTTCTGATGGGCTGCGTTCTGCCCGCCGGTCAGGGACAGGCTCCGGCGCGGCAGGCCGGTTTCGCCGCCGGTTTGGGCGAAGACGTGCCCGCAACGACCCTGAACAAGATGTGCGGGTCCGGGATGAAGGCGGCGATGATGGCGTTTGACCAGATTGCGCTGGGTCATGCCGACACCATGGTCGCGGGCGGTATGGAAAGCATGACAAACGCCCCCTACTTGCTGCCCAAAATGCGCCGCGGGGCGCGAATCGGTCACGGTCAGGTGGTGGACCACATGTTTCTGGACGGGCTTGAGGACGCGTATGACAAGGGCCGCCTGATGGGCACCTTCGCCGAAGACTGCGCCGAGGCCTATCAATTCACGCGTGAGGCACAGGACGAATACGCGCTGCAGTCTCTGTCCAACGCGCTGGCCGCTCAGGAAAACGGGGCGTTTGACGGCGAAATTGCGCCGCACGTCGTGCGGACCCGCAAAGGTGAATTCACACAAGATATTGACGAACAGCCAAAATCGGCGCGGCCGGAAAAGATTCCGACCCTGAAACCCGCGTTTCGCAAGGACGGGACCGTAACAGCCGCCAACTCCTCATCGATCTCCGATGGTGCGGCGGCGCTGGTTCTTGCCTCCGCCGAAGTGGCCGAGGCGCAGAGCCTGAACGTTCGGGCGCGCATCCTCGGGCATGCCAGCCACGCGCAGGCTCCGGGCCTCTTTACGACCGCTCCGGTTCCGGCGGCGCAAAAGCTGCTGTCCCGCATCGGATGGAGCAAGGATGACGTCGATCTGTGGGAGGTGAACGAAGCCTTCGCCGTCGTTCCCATGGCGTTCATGCGCGAAATGGGTTTGCCGCGTGAAAAAGTGAATGTGAATGGTGGCGCCTGCGCCCTGGGTCATCCGATCGGCGCATCAGGTGCCCGAATCATGGTGACGCTGCTCAATGCTCTGGAAAAACGAAACCTCAAGCGGGGTGTGGCAGCCATCTGCATCGGCGGCGGCGAAGGCACCGCAATAGCAATCGAACGGGTTTGACCCTTCATCTTTTTCCAAATACTCCGGGGGTGAATTGAGCCAACGGCTCAAGAGGGGGCAGCGCCCCCTTTACCCACCACAGACGGGACTTCCACCATGACGGCAGACTACACCATGCTGGCCAGAACCATTGCCGCTCTGACCGAAGGCGAAAGTGACGAGGTTGCACTGATGGCCACCGTCGCCTGCGAGGTGCATCATTCCGACGACCGGTTCAACTGGACCGGGTTTTATCGGGTGACCGAACCGGGGTTGCTGAAAATCGGCCCTTACCAGGGGGGGCATGGATGTCTGGTCATTCCCTTCGACCGGGGTGTTTGTGGTGCGGCTGCGCGCACAGGGCAGGTGCAGCTTGTTCCGGATGTCGACGCGTTCCCGGGGCATATCGCCTGCGCGTCCTCAACCCGATCCGAACTGGTCCTGCCTGTTCACAATGCCGCAGGTGAGGTAATCGCGGTTTTCGACATCGACAGCGATCTGCCCGATGCGTTTTCGGAGGATGACGCCGAATACCTGACGGAGATATTGTCCAAAACTTTCGCGCGAGCCTGATGGAAACGCAGGGGGCGAAAGGCCCACTCTCGGACTTCGACATTTTGCTTCACGCAAAGACCCGCTAAACTCCGAAGGCCTCGAAACCTGGCGGGTCCGGCATGATTCCACACCAATTCTCTACTCAACGGCTTTCGGTCAGCCACTGGAAAGACCATCTTGCCGAACCGCACTTGCGGCGCAAGCTAGCTGACGATCTTGCCGCGCTACTGACCCCTGCGGTCTTGAAAAACCTGCCGCCGCCCATGCAGTTGCGGGACCGGGACATCTCAGCCTGGATCGAGGCTCGTCACGCCGAAAGCGACATTCTGCTGGTGCGTCAAAGCAGCGACAATAAGCTGATCGGACTGATGGTGCTGGCCGTGGATTTGGACGGTGATGCGCCTCCGAGTGTCCATATCGGCTATCTGATTGCAGAAATTGCCTGGGGAAACGGCTATGCCTCCGAACTGTTAAAGGGGCTTCAGACCGCAGTGCTGTCAGGCCCTGCCATGCGACTCGTTGCCGGTGTCGGTCGCGAAAATCCAGCCTCTGCCCGCGTGCTTCGGAAAGCAGGCTTTGAACTTTTGACGGAACGCTGTTCCGCCACCACCGAGATTTATGTCCGCAACATCGGCTGACTGACGGTGCAGTCAGGTCTTGTCACTGCATAAGGGTCGGCAGGCCGTTGGCCATGGCAAGATACAGGGCCAAGACCTGCAACGTGGCAACTCCGAACAGCCAGGCCGAGAATCCGCGTTTTCGGGATTTGTGCCGAAACAGCCATCGTCCAAGCAACGCGCCGGGGCTGCCGCCGAGGGCTGCAAGCCACAACAACCTGCGTTCTGGGATTCTGCGCTTGCGCCGCTGCGCCCGGACCTTGTCCCAGCCGAAACACAGCAGGGTCAGACCGTTAACCGCCCAAAGATAGATCACTGCAATCCACATGAGTGGGACATAGCCAATCGGACAGGTCGACCCAAGTGAAAAAATGCTTGGAATTTTCACGGAATCGCGCCATCGTGAAAAACGAGGAAAAAATTTCACGAGAATCGGAGTGGCCCCCGTGAACAGCCAGGCCCCGCAAAGCGCGACACTCGGAGCGGACATCCGCGCCCTGCGCAAGGCGCGCGGGCTGACGCTGACCGATATCGCGACTCGTCTGGACCGGTCCGTCGGCTGGCTCAGCCAGGTTGAGCGCGACAAGTCCGAACCATCGATCTCGGATCTGCGCCAGATTGCCCAGTGTCTTGGTGTTCCGATGTCGATGCTGTTTGCGCATTCCGCGGCGCCTGCCGCCGAACAGGGCTATGTCGTCCGGGCCGGATCCCGGCGTCCGATGGGGTCCGGCGAAGAAGGGCTGATCGAAGAACTGCTGTCTCCTGATCTGACCGACGATTTCGAGATGGTGCATTCTACCTTTCAACCCCAGTCCCGCATGCAAACCCCTGCAAATCGCCCGACGCAAGAGGTCGGTTACATGGTCTCCGGGCGGCTTGATCTCAAAATCGGCGATCGTGAATACACGGTCGGTCCGGGTGACAGTTTTCGGATCAAGCACGAGCCCTATCAATGGTCCAACCCCTATGACGAGCCCGCGGTTGCGGTCTGGGTCATCGCCCCGCCGGTATACTGATGAGCTTTGAGGCCTGGACCATATTCGCGCTGTTCTGGGTGGTATTCGTTACCACACCGGGGCCGAACGCGGTCAATTGCATCTCGAACGGGATGAACCTGCCATTTGCCAAGGCGATGCTGGGTGTTCTGGCCATTGTGACTCAGGCCAGCGCGTTTTTGATCCTGTCGGCACTGGGCGTGACCGCATTGATCGCGGCGTCCCCAACCGGGTTTTTCATCGCCAAACTGATCGGGGCAGGGTTCCTGATCTGGATGGGCGTGCGCGGCTGGATGAACGCGGCAAAGCCGGTACCTGCCACGGAACGTCCAGCGCGGCACGTCTATCTGCATGCACTGGCCATCGCCACGATCAATCCCAAAAGTGTCGCAGGATACCTGGCCGCGTTTTCGCAATTCGTGCAGCCCGATGTGCCGATCTGGCAGCAAATGTCGGTCATCATGCCAACAGCGCTGGTCATTACGACACTCAGCTATACCGGCTTCACACTTCTGGGCGCGCTCATGGGCAAGGCGGCGCTGGGCGCGGTGTTCAACATCTGGGTGCGCCGGATCATGGCTGCATGTTTCATCATTTACGGTGTGCTGCTGGGAACCAGCACCACGCCTACAGCAAGGGGGTAATAGAATGCAGACAGGATCATGTTTGTGCGGCTCGGTTGCCTTCGCGGTCGACGGTGAGCTTTCACCGCCCTCGGCCTGCCATTGCGGTCAATGCCGCAGGCAGTCGGGTCATATCTGGGCGTCCGCCTCGACGCATCAGGACAATCTCAGTTTTTCCGCCAGTGACACGCTCAGCTGGTTTCGTGCCTCGAATATCGCCCGACGCGGTTTCTGCAGCGCCTGCGGCTCGTTCCTTTTCTGGCAACACAATGACGAGGACACGATTTCGATTTCCATGGGGGCGCTTGACGAACCCACGGGCCTCACGCTCGCCCGCCACATCTTCGTGGCCGACAAGGGCGATTACTACGACATCACGGACGATCTGCCTCAAGAGGCACAGTAACAGGGATCAAACAACATGAATGATTTTCCGACAAAAGCCCGAGTGGTTGTTATCGGTGGCGGTGTGGTGGGGGCTTCCTCGCTGTACCATCTGGCCAAGAAGGGCTGGACCGACTGCGTTCTTCTGGAAAAGAACGAGCTGACCGCAGGTTCGACCTGGCACGCGGCGGGTAACGTGCCGACGTTTTCGACCTCGTGGGCGATCATGAACATGCAGCGCTACTCGACCGAGCTGTATGCGCGGCTGGGCGAAGAAGTCGACTATCCGATGAACTACCACCAGTCCGGCTCGATCCGTCTGGCGCACAGCAAGGAGCGGATGCAGGAATTTGAGCGGGCGATGTCGATGGGCCGTTACCAGGGCATCCCGATGGAGATGTGGACCCCGGAAGAGGCCAAGGAACGCTATCCCTTCCTTGAAACGCATGATCTTGAGGGGGTTCTGTATGATCCGACCGATGGCGACATCGACCCCGCGCAGCTGACGCAAGCGCTGGCCAAGGGGGCCCGCGACATGGGCCAGAAGATCATCCGTTTCTGCCCGGCAACCGGCGTGACCCAGCATGACGACGGCACCTGGACCGTACACACGGACAAGGGCGATATCGCCTGTGATTATGTGGTCAACGCCGCCGGTTACTACGCGCAGCGTGTGGGAGAGTGGTTCAAACCTTATGGCGGCCGAACCGTTCCCGCGATGGTCATGAGCCACCAGTATCTGCTGACCGACGAAATCCCCGAAGTCCAAGCGTGGTCCAAGGAAAACGGGGGCAAGAAGCTGCCGCTGCTGCGCGACGTGGATGTCTCGTACTACCTGCGTCAGGAGAAGAACGGCTTCAACCTTGGCCCGTATGAGCCCAATTGTAAGGGCCACTGGATGACAGAAGATGACCCGATGCCCGAGGACTTCAGCTTCCAGCTGTGGAATGATGATCTGGACCGGATTGAGGACATCGTGACCGACGCGATGGAACGGGTGCCGCTGATGGCAACCTCGGGCGTGGGCCGCGTGATCAATGGCCCGATCCCTTATGCACCGGACGGTCTGCCGCTGATCGGTCCAATGCCGGGTGTGAAAAACGCGTTCGAGGCGCACACATTCACCTTTGGCATCGCGCAAGGCGGTGGCGCGGGCAAGGTGCTGGCCGAATGGATCGTCGATGGCGCGACCGAGTGGGATATGTGGGCTGTCGATCCGCGCCGTTACACCGATTACACCGATCAGGACTATTGCAACCAGAAGGGTCTGGAAGTTTATGGCAACGAGTACGCCATGCACTTCCCCCAGCACGAATGGCCCGCCGCGCGCGACAAGAAACTGTCGCCGGTTCATGCCAAGGTGAAAGAGCTGGGCGGTGTCATGGGCGCCTATAACGGCTGGGAACGGGCCAACTGGTTTGCGCAGCCCGGCGACGACACGTCGCTTGAAGCCACCCACACATGGGGCCGCTCGGGCCCGTGGGAGCAGCGCGTAAAGGAGGAATGCGAGGCCGTGCGCGACCATTGTGGTGTACTGGATCTGCCGGGGTTCTCGCGCTTCATGGTCAAGGGCGAAGGTGCTGCCGAGGCGCTGCGTGGTCTGGTCACGGGTGGCCTGCCCAAGACGGGTCGCATGAACCTTGTCTATATCTCTGATGATCGTGGTCGCATCCTGACCGAGATGTCCTGTATCCGGATGGGCGAGGACGAGTTCGTCATGATCACGGCCGCAACTGCCCAGTGGCATGACCGCGACATTCTGCTGAACGCTATGCCCGAAGGCGTTTCGGTCGAGGATGTGACCACCACCCGCGATACACTGATCGTCACGGGGCCGAAGTCGCGAGAGATCCTGTCGGGCATGACCGATGCGGACCTGTCGACCGGATGGCTGACCCACCAGTCGGCAACCGTCGCCGGGCAACCCGCTTACCTGATCCGTGTTTCCTTCGCAGGTGAGCTGGGTTGGGAGGTTCATGCCCTGAACGAACACATGCCAGCGATCTATGGCGCCATCATTGACGCGGGTGCCAAGCCCTTCGGGATGTATGCGCTCAATTCCCTGCGTGTCGAAAAGGGTTATCGTGCGTGGAAAGGCGACCTGTCGACCGACTACTCGCTTCTGGAAGGCGGTTTGGAGCGGTTCGTGAAACTGGACAAACCACAGGACTTCCCCGGCAAGGCTGCGATCCAGAATGAAAAGCAGCAGGGCGTGAAAAAGCAGTTCGTCACCATGCTGGTCGAGGCCGGAGATTGCGACGCACCGTACATGTCATGCCTCTGGCATGAAGGTCAGATCGTGGGTGAAACCACATCCGGTGCATGGGGGTATCGCATAAATGCGTCGGTCGCACTGGGCATGGTGCGTCCTGATCTGGCTGCTCCGGGCACCGAACTGGAGGTCGAAATCTACGGTCGGAAATGCCGAGCCGTCGTGCAGCAGGACCAGCCGCTCTGGGATCCGGAAAACGCGCGGTTGCGTGCCTGATCCATCAGGGAAAACTGCGGGTCGGCCAAAAGTCAGGCGGACCCGCAATTTGATGCAACACCGCTGTCGGGCATAATGCATCCGCAAAACCTGTAACGGGGAGAGATGGCAATGACCCATCCGGAGACAATGTCCGGTGTTTACCTGACACGCCATGGCGGGCCGGAGGCACTGGAATGGCGTCAGGATATTCCCCTACCCACCCCCGGACACGGGCAGGTTCTGGTCCGGGTGGCTGCGGCAGGCGTCAACAATACCGACATCAACACGCGTGTTGGCTGGTATTCACCGGATGTCACGGGTGCAACGGACGCGGTCGATCAGGATGTCGATGCCGGCGGTTGGGGCGGCGCTCTGCAGTTTCCCAGAATACAGGGCGGTGATTTGTGCGGCATCGTTGAGCGGACAGGGTCCGGCACCGGATTCCAGCCAGGTCAACGTGTCACCTGTCCGATCAACTTGCCGCGCCCGCGCCCCGGTCAACCCAGCGGTTTCATTGCATTGGGTTCTGAGATTGACGGCGCCTTCGCGCAATACTGCCTGGTCGAGGCAAGCGACCTCTACGACGTGTCAGTGTCACCCCTGTCGGACACCGAGATTGCGGCAATACCCTGCGCTTTCGGCACGGCCGAAAACCTGCTGACCCGCGCAGGTGTAACGGCCGGACAAAAGGTTCTGATAACCGGGGCATCCGGTGGGGTCGGGCTGGCTGCCGTCCAACTTGCAACATTGCGGGGGGCTTCGGTCTGGGGTGTAACCAGCGCCTCCAAAGCAGACGTGGTCAAGGGACAGGGTGCGATAGATACCTTTGATCGCGACGCGGCCTTGCCGCCAGACATGTTCGATGTGGTGGTCGACGTCGTCGGCGGACCGGCATTTCCGGGGTTGATTCTGGCGCTGAAGCCGGGCGGGCAATACGCCGTTTCCGGCGCCATAGCAGGCCCGATTGTACAAGCGGATCTGCGCGATATCTATTTGAGGGACATCACCATTCATGGCTGTACACACCAGGCATTCGACGTTTTCGGACGGCTTGTCGAACTTATCAATGCAGGGCGGATCAGGCCGCTTGTTTCGAAGACGTATCCTCTGAAAGACATTGCCCGGGCGCAGGAAGATTTCCAATCCAAAGCGTTTCCGGGGAAACTGGTCCTGATTCCGTAACGAGGTAAGACATGGCAGACATCACCCTTCTGGACGGCTCCATCGGGCAGGAACTGGTCAAACGCAGTGGCGACCGGGCAACGCCGCTTTGGTCAACGCGGGTGATGATGGATCACCCGGAACTGGTGGGCGACGTTCACGCAGATTATTTTCGCCGCGGCGCTACGATCGCGACCACCAATACCTATGCCGTTCACCGTTCGCGCCTGGAACGTGTGGGGTTGGAAGACCAGATCGGAGCGCTGACGGACACCGCCCTGTCTCAGGCAGAACGCGCACGCGCGGGAACCAAAGGGCGCATTGCAGGGTCGCTGGGTCCGCTGCTGGCCACCTACAGGCCCGACCTGCGGCCCGATCCTGAGGACGCCGCTTCGAAATACGCCGAACTTGTCGAACTGATGGCTGACAGGGTCGACCTGTTCCTGATTGAAACCGTTTCGTCGGTACAGGAAGCAGAAGGTGCGTTGCGCGGCACAGTCGATGGCGGGCGTCCCGTCTGGCTGGCCCTGACCGTCGATGACACAGACGGCACACGTTTGCGGTCGGGTGAACACCTGTCGGAAATCTCACCTCTGGTCGACCGCTTTGCTCCAGAGGCCGTGCTCGTCAATTGCTCGCCACCCGAGGCCATGCCTGCGGCTTTGCAAATCATCGCGAACATGGGAAGACCGTTTGGCGCCTATGCGAATGGATTCACCGAAATTTCCGAGGGATTTCTGAAGGACGCCCCGACCGTCGACGCGCTTGAACAGCGCAGCGATCTGGGGCCTCAGGTCTACGCCGAACACGCCATGCGCTGGGTGGAACAGGGGGCCACGATCGTAGGCGGTTGTTGCGAGGTCGGTCCGGACCATATCGAGGCACTGGCCGAACAGTTGCGCGCAGCCGGGCACAGGATTGTCTGAGGGCACAAGAATGCAAAAGCGGACAGGACCCGAACCGCAGGGATCCGGCAAACAGCATCAGTTCGATATCATGGTTGCGCCGGGATACGTTTTGCTGGAGCTCGCGTCATTGGTCGATGTCCTGCGGATTGCCAACCGCGTTTGCCCGAATCCTCCGTTCCGGTACACCTATCGGTCGTTGAAAGGCGGCCCTGTCGAAAGCAGCAGCGGCGCAACCGTTTCAACCGAACCGGTTTCTGCACAACCTGATGCCGACTATCTGTTCGTGATCGGCAATTCCGACCCGGACCTGCCGGACCTGTCACTTGGGCGGGTGGTGTCGGACTATACCTACCGCGGCGCGCAGGTGTTTTTGCTGGCCGAGGCCGCCAGCCGCTATATTGACGAGCAGGGCACGGATGACATGGCCACCCACTGGGAAAACGCATCTTTCCTGCGCGAAAGGGGCGCCCGGTTCGAAGCCAAGATGTCCATCGCAACCCAGCAGGGTTCGGTCGTCACCTGCGCCGGAATGGAGGCGACCACCGATGTCGCCCTGGCCGTTATCGGGCGCCATGTTTCGGGCCCTGCCAGGATGACGGTTGCTGACATCATGCTGCACGAAAACATCCGGGACTTTTCCTCGCAGCAGCCGTTTTCCGGGGTTCGGACCACGGCGACCGGGGATGCAAAACTGGACCAGTGCATCAAGCTGATGCAGGCCAATATCGAAGACCCTTTGCCGATCCAGGACATCGTCAATCTGCTGGGGCTGTCGAATCGGTCGCTCGAACGCAAGTTCCGGTCGATCTTCGGAACCACACCAAACGGATTTTACCGCGAAATGCGGCTGGCGCGCGCGAACAATCTGCTTCTGAACACCACCATGAGCGTGCGCGAGATCGGCCTGGCATGCGGATTTCCCAACGGATTCTCGTCGATTTACAAGAGCTTTTATGGAATCACGCCGTTTGTTCTGCGGCGGGAAAAGCGGGCATCTTCGCAAAGGTGATTTTTGCAGAGGACCTGACGATTTTGATGCATTTGTTGTCGCACATCCGTGGCATTTTATCCCAAACCTGACACAGCGGAGACATCAGGATGGTTGATCTTCCCACCAAGGCCCGAGTGGTCATCATCGGCGGCGGCGTTATCGGATGCTCGGTCGCGTATCATCTGACCAAGAAGGGTTGGACAGATGTCGTGCTGCTGGAACGCAAGCAACTGACCAGCGGCACCACCTGGCACGCCGCGGGTCTGATCGCGCAGCTGCGCGCGACCGCCAACATGACCAAACTGGCGAAGTACAGTCAGGAACTCTATGGCTCGCTTGAGGAGGAAACCGGCGTCGCGACCGGGTTCAAGCGCTGCGGATCGATCACCGTGGCCCTGACCGAAGAGCGCAAGGAAGAAATTTATCGCCAGGCCGCCATGGCGCGGGCATTCGGGGTCGAGGTCGAAGAAATCACGAACGAGCGCGTGGCGGAGCTTTATCCGCATCTGAACCTCGAAGACGTCAAGGGTGCGGTTTACCTGCCGCTGGACGGACAGGGCGATCCTGCCAATATCGCGCTGGCGCTTGCCAAGGGCGCACGGCAGCGCGGCGGCATTGTCAAAGAACGCGTGAAAGTCACCGAGATCGTCAAACAGGGCCGCAAGGTGACAGGTGTGGACTGGGTTGCCGATGACGGCAGCGCCTCGGGCCACATCGAATGCGACATGGTGGTGAACTGTGCAGGCATGTGGGGGCACGAGGTTGGCCGGATGGCGGGCGTCAACGTCCCGCTGCACGCCTGCGAGCATTTCTACATCGTTACCGAGAACATCGATGGTCTGACGCAGCTGCCCGTGCTGCGGGTGCCGGATGAATGCGCCTATTACAAGGAAGACGCGCGCAAAATCCTGCTGGGCGCGTTCGAACCGAACGCCAAGCCATGGGCCATGGACGGTATCCCGGATACCTTCGAATTCGACCAGTTGCCCGAGGATTTCGACCATTTCGAACCGATCCTCGAAGATGCCTGCAACCGGATGCCCATGCTGGCCGAGGCCGGAATCCATACCTTCTTCAACGGCCCTGAGAGCTTTACCCCCGACGATGCCTACCACCTTGGCCTTGCGCCCGAGATGGACAATTTCTGGGTCGCGGCAGGGTTCAACTCGATCGGCATTCAGTCCGCCGGTGGCGCGGGGATGGCACTGGCCGAATGGATGGATACGGGTGAGAAACCGTTTGACCTTGGCGATGTGGATATCAGCCGGATGCAGCCGTTCCAGGGCAACAAACAGTACCTGTTCGAACGCTCGAAAGAGACGCTGGGCCTGCTCTATGCCGATCACTACCCCTATCGTCAGAAGGCGACTGCGCGCGGTGTGCGGCGGACACCGTTCCACCACCACCTGAAGGAACAGGGCGCGGTATTTGGTGAACTAGCCGGATGGGAACGTGCCAACTGGTACGCCAGTGAAGGGCAGGAGCGTGAGTATCAGTACAGTTGGAAGCGCCAGAACTGGTTCGAGAATTCGGCCGCCGAGCACCGCGCCGTGCGCGAGAATGTCGGCATGTACGACATGTCTTCGTTCGGCAAGATCCGGGTGGAAGGTCCGGATGCCGAGGCGTTCATGAACTATATCGGCGGCGGCGACTACTCGGTGCCCAATGGCAAAATCGTCTATACCCAGTTCCTGAACCGCAGCGGCGGGATTGAAGCGGATGTGACGGTCACCCGCCTGACTGAAACGTCCTATCTGGTGGTCACTCCGGCGGCGACCCGTCTGGCGGATCAGACCTGGATGCAACGCCATGCCGGCAATTTCAACGTGGTCATCACTGACGTCACCGCGGGCGAAGGGGTGCTGGCCGTGATGGGTCCGAACGCCCGCGCGCTGCTTGAAAAGGTCTCGCCCAACGACTTCACCAACGCAACCAATCCATTTGGTACCGCACAGCAGATCGAGATCGGCATGGGGCTCGCCCGCGCGCATCGCGTGACCTATGTGGGTGAACTTGGTTGGGAAATCTATGTCTCGTCTGACATGGCGGGTCATGTGTTCGAAACACTGCACGAGGCTGGTCAGGACATGGGGCTGAAGTTGTGTGGGATGCACATGATGGACAGCTGCCGGATCGAAAAGGGCTTCCGCCATTTCGGCCACGATATCACTTGCGAAGACCATGTTGTCGACGCCGGACTCGGGTTCGCTGTCAAGGTCGACAAGGGCAGTGATTTCATCGGCCGCGAGGCGGTAATCGCGCGCAAGGAAAGCGGGCCAAAGAGTCGCCTGGTGCAGTTCAAGCTGACCGATGCAGAGCCGCTGCTGTTCCACAATGAACCGATCATTCGCGATGGTGAGTATGTCGGCTATCTCAGCTCAGGCAACTATGGCCACACGCTGGGCGGCGCCGTTGGTATGGGATACGTGCCATGTGAGGGCGAGAAGGCGGCTGATGTATTGGCATCGAGCTATGAGATCGACGTGTGCGGTGTGAAGGTTAGGGCAGAGGCATCGCTGAAGCCGATGTATGACCCTAAATCCGAGCGCGTCAAAGTCTGAACCGGTGCGTTGGGGGCGCTGCCCCCGCCGCAGCAAGCTGCGCCTCCCCCGGGATATTTGCAGCCAGATGAATGAAGGATCCCTTGTTCATCTGGCCAAAAATATCCCGGAGCGCGAGGCAGAGCCTCGCAAGCGGTGAAAAGCCAGCTGAAAGCCCAAGGCGCGATCCTATCAAGGTTCTTGATACGTGCGTTCACAGAAATCACAGTTCCCAACCCGGCCTGAACTGCCGTAAAGACGAACGGTATCAGCCGGAGACCTGACATGGCGGACATCGCTGCTCCAACTCAGAACGTCGATACGCCGCGCGGTCTGGCGCTGGCTGTAACCGCCTATGTACTGTGGGGGTTTCTGCCGCTGTACATGAAGGCGATGGCGCATATCGGTCCGGTCGAGGTTGTGGCCCATCGGGTGATCTGGTCCGTGCCGGTCGCCGGTCTGTTGCTGGTCGCGCTTGGACGTACAGGTGATCTGAAGGCGGCCCTGCGAAACCCAAAAATGCTGGGCATGGCCTGCCTGACGGCCGCTTTGATTTCAGTGAACTGGGCGATCTATGTCTGGGCTATTGCCACCGGGCGGGCGCTGGACGCGGCCTTGGGGTACTATATCAACCCCTTGTTCAGCATTGCGCTGGGCGCGGTTTTGCTGCGCGAACCTTTGAACCGAACGCAGATAGTAGCGGTTGGGCTGGCAGCGCTGGGCGTCATCATACTTGTGCTAGAAGCCGGAGCACTGCCCTGGGCCGCACTGGGTATGATGTTTACTTGGGGCTTTTACGCGTTCTTCAAACGCTCCCTTCCTATCGGACCAAACCAGGGATTCCTTCTCGAGGTTCTGGTTCTTCTGATCCCGGCTTTGGCCTATGTGACCTGGCTGGGCGCGCAAGGCAGAGGGCATTTTGGGATGGCTGGGGCGGATACGATGCTGCTGGCGGGTGCCGGTGTGGTGACGGCGGTGCCTTTGCTGGTTTATGCCAACGGCGCCAAGTTGGTGCGGTTGTCCACCATGGGCATTCTGCAATACATCGCCCCGACCATGATCTTCATCACCGCGATTACCTTGTTTGGAGAACAAATCGATCGTGGTCGCATGATCGCCTTTCCGCTGATCTGGGCGGCTTTGATTGTCTATTCGGTTCCGATGATCCGGCAGATTCGGGCTCAGTCCTGACGCAGCGCGCGGGCAACTTCATCCGCCCAGATCGCGTAGGTTTTCGGACTGGGGTGATACCCGTCTGGCGCGGCAAGCGCCGGGTCATCCGGCAAATCCAGCACGAGGTGCCGGCACTGAGGGCGCTCTGCGACCACCTTCTGCAGCGCCTGATCCAGCCGTCGCGCCTGACGGTCCAGAACCCAGGCCAAAGGTTGGGGTAGCGCCGGGAAACGGCCCATTTGCGGGACTGCAGTAACAATCACGCGCCGCGCGCCCATGGTGCCTGTCAGCAGAGACATCAGGCGGGTTTGTCGTTCGGCAAACCGGCGTTGCGTCACGGCGCGGGTGACGTCATTCACACCCAGCGCCGTCACCACGGCATCGAACTGAGTATTCAGTGCCCCAAGACGGTCTATAGTATCCTGCGTTGTATGGCCGGTCGTAGCCTCCAGCCGCCATTCAACACAATAGTGCCGCGCCAGCCGCTGGACGAGTTGCCCGGACAAGGCTTGTTTCTGCGTGCCTGCGCCTACGCCGGCAGCCGAACTGTCACCCGTGATCAGCAACCGCAGCCGGGGCCCGCGGCCATCTCGGCCTTCGCGCGGCCCTGATGGCTCGGGCAGCATCTGGGCATTGCGCCGGACAGACAGGCCCTGCATCGCCAGAACCGGCAGCAGCGGAAGGCGCAGAAGCTGATCAGGGGCGACAGGAGCACGCATGGTCAGCTCAGCGCCTTGCGAAATTCCAGAAAGCGGGCGTCGCTCATCACCCGCGCCATCATCGCCTCACGCAGGGCGCCGACGGTTTTGTGCGGGCGCATGACCACTTCGAATTTCTGGATCAGGCCATCGTCATTCAGCGTGATCAAATCCACACCCACGGCATCCAGTTCACCGACCTTGCATTGGAACTCCAAAGCCCAGTCGCAACCTTCGCCCATAACACGGCGATAGCGAAACTCGGAAAACACCTGGCTGACATGCCCAAGCACTGCCGCAACCGGTGCACGCCCGGTCCATGTGCTGTAATAAGTCGGCGGCAGGAACTGCACATTCTCGGCCAGCAGATCCGGTATCTGGGCCTCGTCACCTTTTGCAACCGCGTCCTGCATGCGCTCGATTGTCGGATGCATCTCTGTTCCTCCTCAACTGGGTCCGAGAGTTGCCGAACGATGGGTCGCAGGCAAGGACGACGTTGCGGGAGGTCGCGCGCTGCGATAGGCAAGCCCGCATGAGCGAGACCTACACCCCCCCAAACATGCCACTGGATGTGCTGCATGAAGACGCGCAGCTGATCGTGGTGAACAAGCCGCCGGGCCTGCTTTCGGTACCCGGCCGGGGGGAGCATCTGTCGGATTGCCTTCTGACCCGGGTTCAGGCGGCTTTTCCTCAGGCCCTGCTTGTTCACCGGTTGGACCGGGACACGTCAGGTGTGATGGTGTTTGCACAAACACCGCATGCGCAACGCCATCTGGGTCAGCAGTTCGAACAGCGCCAGACGCGCAAAACCTATGTTGCGCGTGTGTGGGGCCAGGTTGAACCCAAATCCGGAACGGTTGATCTGCCTCTGATCGTCGACTGGCTAAACCGGCCGCGCCAGATGGTATGCCACGAGACCGGCAAACCTGCGGTGACGGACTGGCGGGTCGTTCGACATGAGGACCGCAGCACGCGCATTCGGTTGTTTCCCAAAACGGGCCGGTCGCATCAGCTGCGGGTTCACATGCAGGCATTGGGGCACCCGATCCTGGGTGATCCGTTCTATGCGACGGGTGCGGCGCGGGATTACCCGCGCCTGATGCTGCATTCCGAAGAGCTTCGCCTGAAGAACCCCGAAGGCGGAGTTGCGATGAAATTCAGGGCCAAGCCCGATTTCTGAAGCTAAAGCACCCAGCCCCATATCATCTTGAGGTTGCCCAGAGAAATTCGTCTGACACGCCTTCGCTGTTGCATGGACCGACAGTGGCGTTCGGCCATGATCTGGCGTTCAATCTCAAACCCGCGCAAGGTGTGATCTTGCGACCATCTTCCGAGTTTCAGCGTCATCATGACGTGGTTGTCGCGGCTTGGCATGATTGCTCTCCATTTTTTCGTGATGTGCCAAACATTGCAGCCCTCTCCTGACACTACCCTGTCAGTGGGGTGTGCTATTGTGTCAGCAGACCGTCAGGAGGATGCGATGGGCCGATCTACCCGTCTGTTTGAAATTATCCAGATCCTGCGCATGTCCGATGCGCCGGTGACAGCGGATGCGCTGGCTGAGCAACTGGAAGTATCTGTTCGCACCGTGTACCGCGATATCGCGGCTCTGCAGGCGCAGCGGACGCCGATCGAAGGAGAGGCGGGCGTGGGCTACGTGATGCGCCGGGGGTATGATCTGCCGCCGCTGAACTTTGATGCGGAAGAGATTGAGGCGCTGTGGGTTGGACTGTCAATGCTGGCCCGCACGGGTGACAGCACCCTGCAACAGGCCGCAGACCGCGTTTGCCGGAAAATCGAAGCGCTGCAGGTGCCAGCAGACTGGTTGCAGGTGGCACCCTGGGGGGCGCCTCGGGACGATCCTGACAAAGGGTGTGTCCCGGTTGCTAGCTACCGCGAGGCAATCCGGGCGGAACAGAAACTCAGGCTGGTTTACGTCAATTCCGAAGACGAACGTACGGAACGTGTCGTACGCCCGGTTGCGCTGATCTATCACATCGAATGCACGATGCTGGCGGCATGGTGCGAGTTGCGAAACGGCTTTCGACACTTTCGCACGGACCGCATCTGGGCGTGTGACGTTCTGGACGCGCATTTCTTCGGTCAGGGCCAGCCGCTGTGCGCCATCTGGCAAGAGAAGAACAATTGGGATGCATCATCAGCCCCTGTTTGACCGGCAGGTAATTGCCGATTTCACCGGAATGTTGCTTGAGGCTTCAACGGCCTGCCGTGATATACTGGCCCAAACAAATCAAACCCGATGAACGGGTTCATGAGCAGAGGGTAAATCCATGACGATTTCCAAGTTTGTTTTTTCTGCCGGGCTGTGTTCGGCCCTTGTTCTTGGCGCATGTACCGACCCAGGTACTCTGTCGGTGCAAAGCGATCCCAACCAGAATGCAAAGCAGGGTGCTTTGCTGGGCGGTTTGATCGGTGCGGGGGTCGGCGCTATTGCCAATGACTCGGATCCGCTTTTGGGTGCGCTGGCCGGTGGTGCCATTGGTGCCGCAGGTGGCGGCGTCATCGGCAATCAGCTTGATCGCCAGGCGGCGGAACTGCGTCAGCAACTGGCCAATGACGGGATCACCATCGTCAATACAGGCGACCGCCTGATTGTGACCGTCCCCAATGACATCACCTTTGACACCGACAGCTCGACCGTGCGTCCGGGGCTGCGGTCCGATCTGGTGAAGGTGGGGCAGAATCTGGTCAACTACCCGAATTCGAACGTTCAGATCATCGGACACACCGACAGCGACGGCGACGCCACCTATAATCAGGGCCTGTCCGAGCGGCGGGCCAATGCCGTGGCCGATGTCCTGCAAGCCAATGGCGTCAGCTATTCGCGCATCACCACAATCGGTCAGGGTGAAAACAATCCGGTCGCTTCGAACCTGACGCCGGATGGCAAGGCGCAGAACCGTCGGGTCGAGATTGTCGTCGTGCCCAGCGGCAACGCCTGATCGGATCCAACAACCGTGGACAGGGCACATTCTCTTGCCCTGTCCATGCGCACTGACCGTGCGTCAACAGGGCTATGGTCCCGGTCCATCCCCGTATAAGTTCCCGAAAACAACAAAGCGGAGTTCCCGATAATGTCCGAACCGACCCTTCTGGGCCTGTCCGGTTCGTTGCGCCAGAACGCGACAAACCGAAAGTTGCTGCGCGAGGCCGCGCGGTTGTTCGAGCCCGGCACTTTCATCGAGGCCGACCTCAACCTGCCTCTATATGACGGTGATCTGGAGGCGGGTGAGGGCATTCCCGCGTCGGTTCAGGTGCTGGCTGACCAGATTGCGCAGGCCCATGCGGTGATCATTTCGACCCCGGAATACAACAAGGGGCCGTCCGGTGTGCTGAAAAACGCGCTGGACTGGGTCAGCCGAACCAGTGGCAAGCCATGGGCGGACAAGCCCGTTGCGGTGATGTCCGCCGCTGCTGGTCGGGCCGGCGGCGAACGCGCGCAGATGATGTTGCGCGCCTATATGGTGCCGTTTCAGACGCGCATCCTGCAAGGTCCTGAAATCCATCTTGCCGACAGCTCGAACGCATTTGACGATCAGGGGCGGCTGAGTAGCGAGCGCTATGAGAACCCGCTGCGGACGCTGATGCAGAAGCTGAAAGCCGAGGCCGGCTTCTGAGGTCAAGGCGCGGTACTTGTTCCGCAATGCCCTGGCGCGTAACGTGCGGGTATGTCAGATGAAACTCCGGCTGAAACACAGCAGGACATTATGGATCCCGCGCGCGCCGCTGCCTTGCAGGTGGCGCTGGGACAACCAGTTTCCGTTGCGGCGGGCGCACCGCTTCCGCCGTTTTTTCACCAGTTGTATTTCTGGTCACCGCTTCCACCCGATCAGCTTGGCCGGGATGGGCACCCCAGGGTGGGCGGCGGCCTGATCCCGGATCTGGGCCTGCCACGTCGCATGTGGGCCGGAGGCCGGTTGCGGTTCCGCGCGCCCCTGGTCGCGGGCAAGCCAGCCCGGCGCCGGTCCTTTCTGGAAAGCGCCACGTCAAAAACTGGCCGGACCGGGCCGCTGGGTTTTGTCACCTTGCGGCACGAGATCTGGCAGGGGGAAGATCTATGTCTGACGGAATTGCAGGATCTTGTTTACCGTGAAGACCCTTCGGCTGATGCAATCAAGCCGAAGCCGCCAACGGCCAGAACCGACCAAACGGATCGCCGAGAGCTTGGGTTTTCCTCAACTTTGTTGTTTCGGTATTCGGCACTGACATTCAATGGCCACCGGATCCACTATGATCTGGACTATGCGCGCGACGTCGAAGGCTATGACGGGCTTGTCGTTCATGGACCGTTGCTGGCGCAGCATCTGATGTTGTTTGCAACCGATCTGATGGGGCCGCTGTCCGAGTTTTCGTTCCGCGCGTCCTCCCCACTCATGCACTTCGAAACGGCGGCCCTGTGCCGGAACGGTCGCGAGCTGTGGGTCGCGGGGCCGGACGGCCGGAAATGTATGCAGGCGGTTGCCACTCCGGTGTCAGAGTGAGTCTTCGGGTCTGAATCCCTCCGGTATCTGATCGCGGTTTTCCAGTATCAGATCGGCCATGACATCGGCCACTTTGGGGGCCATGCCGAAACCGATCTTGAAGCCGCCATTGGCAATGTACTGACCCCTGTGCATCGGATGTTCGCCCAGCATTGGTGCGCGGCTTTTGCTGCGGGGGCGGACCCCGGCCCAGCGTTCAATCACTTCGGTGCCGTGCAGAACGGGAACGGCGCGCGTGGCGCGGTCGATCACGTCTTCCAGCGCGCTGTCGGTGCTGGAAGGGTCTTCATAGTCCCGCTCGGATGTCGATCCGATGGCCAGAGTGCCGTCCGCATGGGGCACGATGTGAATTGCATCAACAAAAAGCTGAGGCACCGACCCTGCATCGAACCTAAGCAGGGCAGCCTGGCCCTTGACCCCATTGCCAACAGTTTTGCCATAGTGGCGGTTCAGTTCCAGCAGGCCCGCCAATCCGGTGGTGTGTACGACCCGACCCCGGTCGGGCGCGTCTGTGGCAATTTCGACCCCCATCACGGACAGGGCCGCAACCAGCGCGGCACAGGCCCGTCTGGGATGCATGCGCGCACTCAATGTGTCGTGGATGACGTATCCCGTCGGGCTGGGCGGGCACCAGGCGCCGGCCTTGGCGGTTTCAACAACGCGCCATTCTGCCTGTCCCTGCCACAGTTCGATGGCCGTTTTAGCGCGCTGATGCGCAAGATCCAGATTGCGCTGGTCAGCGATGGGCTGCAGGCGACCCAGACGCGCATAACCGGGTGACACGCCACCTGTCGCTTCGACCTGGTTCCAGAACGCTTGGGCCATGATCAGGCTGTCGAACTGAAATGCCTTTTTGGCATTCCAGTTTTCCGGCACATGAGGCGCCAGTGCGCCGACCAGACCACCGCTGGAGCCCGAGCCGGGACCATAAGGATCGACTACCTGCACCTTTGCGCCGCGCCGCGCGCAGGTCCAGGCAATGGACAGGCCGAAAATACCCGCGCCACGCACTGTCACATCGACCATTGCCAATCCCCTTTTCCTTGTTCAGTGTCGCGCCGCCTAGCTACAGGATTCCCCGATGGCAGACCAGCGCGCCGAACTGACCTGGACGGACGAGCAGATCCCGATTTCGGACCGGTTCGACGATCCATATTACTCGCTCCAGAACGGGCTGGAAGAGACACGGCATGTGTTTCTGGCGGGCAACGATCTGCCCGGTCGCTTCGCGCCGGGTTTTCGAATCGCCGAGCTTGGATTCGGAACCGGCCTGAACATGCTGACGGTCTGGTCCGCGTGGGAGGCATCCGGTCAGACAACACCACTGACCTTCACCAGTTTCGAAGCCTTTCCGATGGATCCTGCAGACATGGCACGCGCACTGGCATGTTTCCCAGAGCTTCAACCCTGGAGCAGCCGGTTTCTGGCGCATTGGCAAGGTGGCGAATGCGATCTTGGCACGCTGCACCTGAAAGTGATCGAAGGCGACGCGCGTGAAACCCTGCCCGCTTGGTCGGACATTGCGGACGCCTGGTTTCTGGATGGGTTTTCCCCGGCCAAGAACCCGGAGTTGTGGCAGGCGGACCTGTTAAAGCAGGTCGCCGGTCACACTGTGGCTGGCGGAACAGTCGCGACATATACCGCCGCCGGTTTCGTGCGGCGTGCGTTGACCGAGGCCGGGTTTTCAGTCGCGCGTTCGCCCGGATACGGGCGCAAACGGCACATGACACGGGCGATCAAAGAATGAGTCAGCAGAACAACGTGCGGGCCGGGATCGCCCTGATGGTCGCGGCCACAATCGTCTTTGCGTTGCAGGACGGGATTTCGCGTCATCTGGCCGGAACCTACAACACCTACATGGTCGTGATGATCCGGTATTGGTTCTTCGCGGCATTTGTCATCACCATCGCGGCCCGTGCACCCGGCGGGCTGAAGGCGGCAACACAAACCAGCCAGCTTGGGCTTCAGGTCATCCGGGGTGTGTTGCTGGCGGCCGAGATCTGTGTGGCCGTTTTCGGGTTCACGGTTCTGGGTCTGATCGACAGCATGGCCGTTTTCATCTGTTATCCCCTGTTAGTGGCCGCGCTTAGCGGGCCGGTTCTGGGTGAAAAGGTGGGCTGGCGGCGCTGGTCCGCGATCGGGGTCGGTTGCATCGGGGTCCTGATCATTCTCGAACCGGGTGTTGGCGTCTTCAACCCCTGGGCGGTCATTCCTTTGATTTCGGCCCTGATGTTTGCGGTCTATGGATTGCTGACCCGATACGTTGCCCGTCGCGACAGCACGGCCACCAGCTTTTTCTGGACGGGTGTCGTCGGGGCGGTGGCCATGACGCTGGTTGGCATGTGGTTCTGGGAACCGATGGCCCAGGCGGACTGGTTGTGGATGGCACTATTGTGCGTCAGCGGCGTGACAGGGCATTGGTTGCTGATCAAATGCTATGAAATGGCGGAAGCCAGCGCAGTTCAGCCCTTTGCCTATTTCCATCTGGTCTGGAGCGCACTGTTGGGCATTTCGATATTTGGCGAAACGCTGCGCCCAGCTGTTGTCGTGGGCGCGGCGCTTGTCGTGGCGGCAGGTCTGTTCACCCTATGGCGCGAAAGACGCCAGGGTTGAGCCGGTAAGTTCCTGCGAAAACGGAATGGGCAGGGCCGGCTTGCCCAGACGCGCGCGATAGACGGGCATGCTTTCCGCGACGCGCATGACATAGTTGCGCGTTTCGCTGAACGGGATGGTTTCGATCCAGTCGATGACGTCGACCTCTCCGGCGCGGGGATCGCCAAAGCGTTCCATCCACGAAATCGGACGCTTGGGTCCCGCGTTGTACCCGGCCGCCATCATGACCACGTTGCCTTTGAACTCGGCGGCCAGCCCGGACAGGTAGTTCGCCCCCAACTTGGCGTTGTATTGCCAGTCCGATGTGAGGCGTCCGGTCTGATGGCCGCTGAGGATACCCATCTCCTGCGCGACCAGCTTGGCGGTGGCTGGCATGACCTGCATCAAACCACGTGCGCCGGCTCCGCTGACCACGACCGGGTCAAACTCGCTTTCTCTGCGGGCAATGGCCAGGGTCATTTCTTTCGCCATGGGCAGGCCCATATCGGCCACCGGATGGACAGGGTAGTAGGCCGCAGGCAGAACCGATCCTGTTCTGGCGGCGCGCTTGGCGATCATGACTGCCAGATGTGGCTCCTTGAGTTCCAGCACCAGATCACCCAGTTGACCGGCCTCAACCGGATCGAGACCTTCCACCAGATGGGTCAGAAACTGTTCTGTCAGATTATCTTCGCCGGCTCGCAGCAGCAGAAGCCCAGCTTCCAATACACTGGAATTCGCAAACCCGGCCTGTTTCCAATGCGGTGCACGGCGCGGGTTGGCCAGCTCGCTGTCAAACGGGCGCCCGATGCGCTCGGCAGCCAGCAGGCCATAGAAGGAAGTTTGGTAATCCGCGCCGATTACGTAGGCGTCATAGGCCTTGTCCGCATCGCCCTGCGCCGCATAGGCCCGGCCCAGCCAATAGCCGCCGCGCCCTTTGGAAATTGGCGACTGAACTGCGGCCGAGAAATTCTGGAAATGGCGCACGGCCGTATCCGGATCGTTCAGTTTGCGCAGCGCGAGGAACCCGGCGAGCCATTCCAGATCCGCGTAACCATAGCCCATTTCGGGCGTCATGTGATGGTTGGCCGCCACGTCATAGGCGCGTGCGATATTTCCGTTGCGCATCTCCAGCCGCGCCAGCCTGCGCCGCCCTTCGGCCCATTTGTCCGGCTCGCCCAACGCCTGTGGGCTGGTCGAGCGTTCCAGCATCAAATCGATGGCGCTGTCGTCAAGTTCCTTGCGGTCCCGCCATACGAATCGGTCGAAGGCCAACCCGGCTGACGACGCCAGCGAGTCCGGTACTGCCGAAATCTTTGCATCCACACCGGGCTGGCGTTTTTGCAGCGCGATTCTGGCTTCGGCCAATTTGCGTTCATCCGCACTGACCAGCGGCAACATCTGATCAGCGCTAACCAGATGCCCGTCCCAGAGCATACGGTCCAGCCGGGCCGCGTGATGCGGTTTCAGCAATTTGCCGAAGTTTTCCAGATAGTCCTTCTGCAAACCCGACCCCATGGGCATCGTGCGCCAGGCCATCACGATATCCGCCTCGGCATCGCCCCTGCGACCCTTGGCCATCAGGGCAACCGCGAAATTCAAGGCACCCTCAGCGGTTTGCGGCGGTGAGCCGTCGTAGAACTTCAATACCCGGACCGGGTCGGCCCCGGTGAACGAAGGTTCGCTTTTGCGGCGCAGCCACCCCAGTCCGGGCCAGTCCGACCGGCGGTCGAGAAACACAAGTACATCGCCCGAACTGCCAAAGCCGCTGCGCAACCAGTGCCAGACGATGATGTCACGAGACACCGACCCGCGCGTTCCTGCGACGCGCAGGGCCTCGTTCCAGTCGCCTTTGCGCATCTCGTTCAGCGCCGCGCGCAGGTCCGCGGCGGCATCCGCGCGCGCCTGAGCCGTCGAACAAAGAATCACGGTGATCAATACCGCCAGAAAACGTGTCATCCCTTGCATTTCCCAACCAACCAAGGATACAGCCATTCAGGATAAACCTTGCGCCGCCGGGATCAACTCACAAACCGAAGATTGTGATAAAGGGTGGCGCGTTCACAGCAAACTGTACGCTAAGGAGCGTTCCATGTTCAAAGGCTCGATGCCAGCACTCGTCACCCCGTTCCGAAACGGTGAGTTGGACCTGGACACGCTCAAACATCTGGTGGAATGGCAGATCCAGGAAGGTTCGACTGGGCTGGTGCCGGTGGGAACCACGGGCGAAAGCCCAACGCTCAGCCATGAAGAACACGAAGTGGTGGTGGAAGAGGTCGTCAAGGCCGCTGCCGGCCGCGTACCGGTCATCGCGGGTGCCGGATCCAACAACACGGTCGAGGCGATCCGGTTCGTGCAGTTCGCCGAGAAGGTCGGCGCGGCTGCGGCTCTGGTTGTCACGCCGTATTACAACAAGCCGACCCAAAAGGGTCTGATTGCCCATTTCAGGGCGTTGCATGATTGCGCGGATATTCCGATTGTCATTTACAACATCCCGGGCCGCTCGGTGATCGACATGACACCGGCGACAATGGGCGAACTGGCACAGCTGCCGCGCATTGTCGGGGTGAAGGATGCAACCGGCGATCTGGCGCGGGTCAGCCAGCAGCGGGCAAGCTGCGGTACCGACTTCTGCCAACTGTCCGGGGAAGATGCGACTGCCCTTGGCTTCAACGCGCATGGCGGGGTCGGATGCATTTCGGTGACGGCAAACGTGGCCCCGCGCCTGTGCGCCGAATTCCAGCAGGCGACCCTTGCAGGTGATTACGCCAAGGCGCTGGCCTATCAGGACCGTCTGATGCCCCTGCACGAAGCGATCTTCATTGAACCCGGCCTTGTCGGCGCCAAATACGCGCTCAGCAAACTGAACCGTTGCAGTGAAGACGTGCGCTCGCCCCTGACCGGGCTGGACAGCAGCACAAAATCTGCCATCGACGCGGCAATGGCCCACGCCGGACTTCTCTGAACGCGCTCGACACGAAAAAAGGGCGGCATTCACCGGGTGAAGCCGCCCTGTTTCTTTTCGGTAATCGGACTTCTTTTGTTCGAAAATCCCCCGGCGGTTGACTGCGCCTATGGTTCAGGAGGGGGCTGACCCCCTCGCTTCAGCGCTTGCCGTAATACAGTCCGACCACATGCTCTGCCTGAGCGAAGAACAGCCAGCGTGATACGGCAACGCCAGCCAGGTGCGACAGCACGGCCAACAGCACAAAGAAATGGCTGAACGGCAATACCAGCAACACAACGGGGACAAGGAAGGCCAGCGTGAACGAAATGATCCGCAGCTTTTCGGCGTGTTTGCGTCCGACCACATGCACGAATTCGCGCAACAGGTAGTTAGTCCCGGTATGCGGCGGTTCAAACGCCCGGACGGTCCCCCTCGACCCAAGCCCTGTTGCGGTGCCCAGATCCGTTCCCGAAGCCGCAAGGGCTTTGTCGCTCCGCACCCAGTACAGAATCTGAACCAAACCGGCAATCATCAGCAGGGGACGGGCCAGTCCCGTCTGTCCGGCCAGCAAGGCGCCGCCGGCCAGGCTGAAGGTAATAAACATGAGCGGGGTCAGTTTCATGTTCCAGCGTGGAATGGTCTTCAACTGGGTATAGATCATCGAGGTGGTAAACACGGTCGCCAGTGAAAACAGCGCCCCCAATGCGCCCAGAACGCTCCAGCTCTGGCCCAGAAAGACCACGCCAAAGGCATAGAGGCCCATAAGAACCAATGCGATGACCGCGCACCAGCCCTCACGCGAAAGCCAGCTTGATCGCCATTGGGTGAACGCCTTCAGCGCGCGTTCGGGGTGGCCCAGATGGAAGGTCGACGCCATCAGGCCGCCAACGGCCAGACCATAAGCGATAGCGTAGAAAACAAAAGCCACCCAGCCGGTGACGTCCGGGCTGCCAAGGCCAAGAAAGAACAGCAGGCCAAAACCAAGGCCGGACAGCGTGGTGAAGATGATAACGGAAGGTGCCGGATGCATCAGAGCTTCTCCAGAGTTTTGTCGAGCCAGCCCAGAAAGCCCTTAGGTTCTTCGGCGACGGGTGCCAGAAGCGGTGCCAGGATGTCGATCTGTTCTTCGACAGTGTCCTTCGGGCGCGGCGGCAGGTATTTGTTGACGGGCTTGGTGCCCATTTCCGGCATCAGATCCATGCCATCCCGTTCGGCGACCAGTTTTGATACATCGCTGTTCGGATCACCCAGATCGCCAAAATGCCGGGCCCCGGCGGGGCAGGTACGCACACATGACGGGATGCGATCCACCTCGGGCAGGTTGTCGTTGTAAATCCGGTCGACGCAGAGGGTGCATTTTTTCATCACCCCTTCGGCCTGATCCAGTTCGCGGGCGCCGTAAGGGCAGGACCATGCACACAGGCCGCAACCGATGCAGTCGCTTTCATTGACCAGTACGATTCCATCCTCGACCCGTTTGTAGCTGGCTCCGGTCGGGCAGACGGTGACACAAGGCGCGTCTTCGCAGTGCAGGCAGGATTTGGGGAAGTGGATCAGCTGGGCGTGCCCTTCGGCAGGCTGCACCTCGTAGGAATGCACGCGGTTCAGGAAAGTCCCCGACGGGTTGCCGCCATAGGCATCCTGATCCGACAAAGGCGCGCCATAGTTTTCGGTGTTCCAGCCTTTGCAGGAAATCACGCAGGCGTGGCAGCCGACACAGGTGTCCAGGTCGATCACCAGACCCATCTTGCGCTCGGTTGACTGAGGGAGTTGGGTCATGTCATTGGATCTCCGCTGCCGGGGAGGGGGCCAGCCCCCTCTTGAGCCTCCGGCTCAATTCACCCCCGGGATATTTCTGGCCAGATGAAGTTTGGACCTCGGTCATTTGCCCACCTTCCATGCCAGATCGGTCGGACCGGTTCCGACAGGTGATTTGATCGGTGGGAAGGCCGGCTGGCTTTCCGTCATTTCCTGCGGCGCGGCTGCTTTTTCGATTTTGACTTTCAGATCGAACCATGCGGCCTGCCCGGTGATTGGATCGGAGTTTGCCCAACGCAGCCCGTCACCTTTCGGGGGCAAAAGCTCGTGGATCAGATGGTTCAGAAGGAATCCCTTGGTGGCCTCGGGGGCGTCCTCCTGCAGGGCCCACGCGCCTTTGCGTTTGCCAATGGCGTTCCAGGTCCAGACAGTATTGTCGTTCAGCGCCGCCATTTCCATCACCGGCACGGTGATTTCACCATGCGGAGAGGTGACTTTGGCCCAGTCGCCGTCCGACAGGTTGTGTTCTCGCATCAGTTTGGTCGGCACATAGAGCGGGTTGCGTCCGTGCAACTGGCGCAGCCACGCATTCTGGGTGCCCCAGCTGTGATACATTGCCATGGGCCGCTGGGTCAGGGCGTTGACGGTGAACCCCTCGTTCCCGGTCTGATCGGTTTCGTACCAGATCGGCAAAGGATCCATCGTGTCCTTGATGCGCTGGCGTAGATGATCGGGCGGTTGGCGCTCGCCATACCCTTCGGCTGCCAGTTGGAATTTTCGCATCGGCTCGGAGTAGAGCTGGAACAGGTATGGTTGTGGACTGTCATAGAGGCCCAGGTTGACGGCCCAGTTCTGATAGGCGCTGTTCCAGGGTTTGTAGTACAGCGCCTCATCCGGCACATGTTCGACGTAGAACCCGCCGTTTTCAATGTAACGGTCCAACTGATCCGGGTTCACCTCGCCGCGCCCGGCCTGATCGCCGTTCTCGCCGCGGAAGCCGGCCAGTGGGCCAATGCCCGGCTTGCGCTGATGGTTGACCATATAGTCGGCGTAATCGGTGTACTTGGCGGCGCCGACTTCGTTCGTAAAGCCGGGCAGGCCCAGCTTGTTGGCAAGCTGGATCAGAACCGTCTGGAACCCGCGCACATCCCTGTCAGGCTCGATCACCGGCCAGCGGATGGCGTCTGCGGCGCCGTCCGCCTCGCAGATCGGGCGGTCAAGCAGCGAAATGCAATCGTGCCGCTCCAGATAGGTGGTGTCGGGCAGGATAAGGTCGGCATAGGCGACCATTTCCGAGGAATAGGCGTCGGAATAGATGATATGCGGGATCACATATTCGCCGTTTTCATTCTTGTCCGTCAGCATGTCCATGACACCCTTGGTGTTCATGGTCGAGTTCCAGGACATGTTGGCCATGTACATGAACAGCGTGTCGATCTTGTAGGGATCGCCGGCATGTGCGTTCGAGATCACCATATGCATCAGACCATGGCTGGACATCGGGTTTTCCCAGGTGAACGCCTTGTCGATCCGCGCTGCGCTGCCGTCGGCCTTCAGCGCCAGATCATCCGGACCGCGTACAAAGCCCAGATGCGGGCCGTCCAGCGGTGAGTTCGGTGTGACCTTGCAGTGTGGCGTCGGGTGTGCCTCGACCGGTTTGGGGTAGGGCGGTTTGAACCGGAAGCCGCCGGGCACCTCGACCGTGCCCAGAATGATCTGCAGCACATGCAGCGCCCGGCAGGTCTGGAATCCGTTGGCATGGGCCGAGACGCCGCGCATCGAGTGCATGGCGACGGGGCGGCCGATCATCTTGTCATGTTTCTCGCCCCGGAAATCGGTCCATTCCTGATCGATCTGGAAGGCCTCGTCAAAGGCGACGCGGGCGAGTTCCGCTGCAATGGCGCGGATGCGCTTGGCGGGGATGCCGCACCTTTCGGCGATGGCTTCGGGGGCGTATTCCTCGCTGAGGTATTTCTCGGCCATCAGGTGGAAGACCGGGCGGTGGGTGACGCCGTCTTTTTCGTAGGTGGCCGACAGGTCTGGGCGCACGCCGGGTTTGTCAAAGGCGGTCAGTTCGCCGGTTGCACGATCAATGACCAGCGGTTTGCCGTCTGTATCGCGCAGGAACAGGCCCTGTTCCGGCCCGTCCGAGGCGTTTACCAGCACAGGCGCGTTGGTGTAGCGGCTGAGATAGTCCAGATCGATCTTGCCGGCTTTCATGAGCACATGGATCATCGACAGGATGAACAATCCGTCAGTGCCGGGTGTGATGCCAACCCAGTCGTCAGCAACAGCGTTATAGCCCGACCGGATCGGGTTCACGCCGATCACCCGCGCGCCGCGCGCCTTGATTTTGCCGATGCCCATCTTGATCGGGTTGCTGTCATGGTCTTCGGCCACGCCGAACAGCATGAACAGCTTGGTGTGATCCCAGTCGGGCTGTCCGAATTCCCAGAATGCGCCGCCCATCGTGTAGATGCCGCCAGCTGCCATGTTGACCGAGCAGAACCCGCCATGGGCTGCATAGTTACAGGTGCCGAAATTCTGCGCCCAGAAGCTGGTGAAGGATTGGGACTGGTCGCGGCCGGTGAAAAAGGCCAGCTTCTCGGGGTTGTCTTCGCGCAAGGGCTTCAGCCAGCCGACGGCGATGTCCAGCGCCTCGTCCCAGCTGATTTCTTCGAACTCGCCCGAGCCGCGCGGCCCAACCCGTTTCAACGGTGCGCGCAGCCGTGACGGCGCGTTGACTTGCATGATCCCGGCACTGCCCTTGGCGCACAGAACGCCCTTGTTCACCGGGTGATCGCGGTTGCCTTCGATATAGGCGACCTTGCCGTCTTTTATGTGCACATTGATGCCGCAACGGCAGGCGCACATATAGCAGGTGGTCCGCCTGATCTCGTCCGAGACCTTGGGAGAAGTGTCTAGGATCGGCTGCTGATGCGTCATTGGCGGGTCCTGTCGGTTGTGTCGGGATGAACTTGTCACTTTCATTCCGAATTGAGAACACCGTTCTGCGAACGGCGCAAATATAAGTTCTATGTTCCGTCGGCCTGCAGGGCGGTCACGGCGATCATCTGAGTCACATCCTCGGCGCTGCAGCCGCGTGACAGGTCGTTGGCCGGCTGTGCCAGCCCCTGCAAAACCGGGCCGATGGCAGAATATCCGCCAAGGCGCTGGGTGATTTTGTAGCCGATATTGCCCGCGTCGAGATTGGGGAAGATCATGACGTTGGCCTGACCGGCCACAGACGATCCGGGGGATTTGCGATCTCCGACCGATGGTACGAAGGCCGCATCGAACTGCAATTCGCCGTCGACCTCAAGATCTGGTGCCGTCTGCCGCAGGGTTTCGGTGGCTTCGCTGACCTTGTCCACAGCGGCGTGTTTCGCACTGCCCTTGGTTGAAAAGCTGAGCATGGCGATTTTGGGATCAACACACAGCAATGCCCGCGCGGAGTTGGATGATGCGAGTGCGATCCTGCTCAGCTCTGCAGCGCTGGGATCGATCACAAGGCCGCAATCGGAATACAGCATCGCCCGCGCGCCGGGCATTGCGTTTTCTGGCGGGTACATCAGGAAGAATGAGGACACCATTCCCGCGTCCGGCGCCATGCCGATCACCTGAATGGCCGTCCGCACGATATCACCGGTGGTATGGACAGCACCGCCAACCGTTCCGGTGGCGCGCCCGCTGCGAACCAGCATGGCGGCATAAACCAGAGGAGATTCGGCGGCTTTTCGGGCTTTGGCCTGATCCACGCCTTTGTGATGGCGCAGTTCGAAATAGGTTTGGGCAAACTCTTCGGTCAGATCCGAAGTTGCAGGGTCGTGTATCGTCACGCCATCTGATGCGGACGTGCCCAGGTCTTTCAGAGTGGCTTCGATGTCGGCGTGTACGCCGACCAGAATGACATCGGCAAGTTCAGCCGCATGGGCGGCAAGCGCCCCCGCAACAATGCGGGGATCACTGCCTTCGCATAAGGAAATTACAGGTCGGGTTGCCGGGGCGCGCTGACGCAACAGCTCGATGGGTGTCAGGGTCATGCGCTCCGGCTCCGTCCTGCAATTACACGATCTGTTCGCGCATGTCGTCCGCGGACACACCGGCAACGGCGACGGGTTTCTTCATCGCGTCGCGGCGGAACGGTTCGCCCAGTTCCTGGTTGATCAAGGCTTCGATCAGGGTGGTGATACCGTTCTTCTGATCCTCAATCGCCTGGTTCAACGCTGCGGTCAGCTCGTCCTGGGTACGGGCAACGACGCCTTTCAGACCACAGGCCTGCGCGATTCCGGCGTAGGAAACCTTAGTGTCCAGTTCGGTGCCGACGAAGTTGTCGTCGAACCACAGGGTCGAGTTCCGCTTCTCCGCACCCCACTGGTAGTTGCGGAAGACGATCTGGGTCACGGCGGGCCATTCGTCACGACCGATGGCGGTCAGTTCGGTCACGGCAATGCCGAAGGCACCGTCGCCCGAGAAGCCAACGACCGGAGTGTCCGGGCAGCCGATTTTGGCGCCGATCACCGATGGCAGGCCATAGCCGCAGGGGCCGAACAGGCCGGGGGCCAGGTATTTGCGGCCTGCCTCAAACGACGGGTAGGCATTGCCGATGGCGCAGTTGTTGCCGATGTCGGACGAGATGATCGCCTCTTTCGGCAGTGCGGCCTGAATGGCGCGCCACGCCATGCGGGGGCTCATCCAGTCGGGCTTGGCAGCACGGGCACGTTCGTTCCAGGTGGTGCCCGGATCGTCCTGCTCGTGATCCATCGAGGTCAGTTCCTGCGCCCAGCGCGACTTGGTTTCCGCGATTTTCGCCTTGCGCGCATCGCGTCCTTCGTCGCCTGCTGTGTCCGACAGCTGCGCCAGAATATTGGTTGCAACGGTGGCCGCATCGCCCACGATGCCGACCGAGACCTTCTTGGTCAGGCCAATACGGTCGGGGTTGATGTCAACCTGGATGATCTTGGCGTTTGTGGGCCAGTACTCCATTCCATAGCCGGGCAGGGTCGAGAACGGGTTCAGACGGGTGCCAAGGCAAAGAACAACGTCGGCTTCCTTGATCAGCTCCATACCCGCTTTCGAACCGTTGTAGCCCAGCGGGCCGGCAAACAGCGGATGGGAGCCGGGGAAAGCGTCGTTGTGCTGGTATCCAACGCAAACCGGCGCGTCCAGACGCTCGGCCAACGCCTTGGATGCCTCGATTCCGCCCTTGGACAGAACAGTACCGGCGCCGTTCAGGATGACCGGGTTCTTGGCCTCCGACAGCAGGGCGGCCGCTTCGGTGACGGCGGATGCGCCGCCCGAAGGCAGTTCGAATTCGACGACGGCGGGCAGGTCGATATCAACAACCTGGGTGAAGAAGTCGCGCGGTACGTTGATCTGTGCCGGTGCCGAGGCGCGCTTGGCCTTGGTGATCACGCGGCTCAGGACTTCGGCCATCCGCGAGGGGTCGCGCACTTCTTCCTGATAGCAGACGCAGTCCGCGAACATGCGCATCTGTTCCATTTCCTGGAAGCCGCCCTGACCCATGGTCTTGTTCGCGGCCTGCGGGGTGACCAGCAGCAGCGGGGTGTGGTTCCAGTAGGCGGTTTTGACGGCGGTGACAAAGTTGGTGATGCCGGGGCCGTTCTGCGCGATCATCATCGACATCTTGCCGGTGGCGCGGGTGTAGCCGTCGGCCATCATGCCGCCCGAGCCTTCGTGTGCGCAATCCCAGAAAGTGATGCCAGCTTTTCCAAAAATGTCGGAGATCGGCATCATAGCCGACCCGATGATCCCGAACGCGTGTTCGATTCCGTGCATTTGCAGGACCTTAACAAAGGCCTCTTCCGTGGTCATTTTCATGTGTGCGCTCTCCAAGCAAAGGTGGAACGGGCCAGGCACCTTGCCTTGCCTTTGCATATGGTTTTGGCGCAAGGGTGGCAGCTGCGTTAGGGCCAGAACGCGCGGCGGAATATGTCCAGAGTCGGGTCGGATCACTCGCCAATAAAAGGTACCGCTGGTCCCCTGTCGCGCCGTTGGCGTCCTTGGGAGGGTGAGGCACAGGGCGATTCTGTTTGAAAGCCGGGCGTCCTAATACGCGCGGATTGCGTCGGCAATCAGCTTGATGCCCGGGGCTATGCGATCCGAAGTGATTGACGAATATCCGAGGCGGTAAAAGTTCTGCGGGCGGTCCGGTCCGGAAAAGAATGGCTCGCCCGGTTCGATATGTACGCTTTGGCTTTGCAGGTTGCGCGAAAGCTGTGTCGCATCCACATGGTCGGGTGCCGACATCCATATCGATGATCCGCCCAACATACCGCGACCGGCAACCGTCAGGCCGTATTGTTCTACGGCTTTCTCAAGGGCGTCCCGCCTTTGGGAAAGCGCGTTCGACATGCGTCGGATCTGCGCGTCATAGTGCCCGAGCGACAAGAAATAGGCGGCCGTGCGCTGGATATGGCCGGGCGGGTGGCGCAGAACCAGCGATCTCAGGGCGCGGGCTTCGCGAATGAAGGGCTCGGACCCGACCATGTAGCCAAGGCGCAAACCGGGAAACAAAGATTTCGAGAAGCTGCCGACGTAGATTACGCGCCCGTCCCGGTCCATGGATTTCAAAGCGGGTGAGGGCGCGCCAAGAAAGGACATCTCGAATTCGTAATCGTCTTCGACGATCATCGCGTTCAGTTGGCGCGCCCTGTTCAGCAGTTCGCCCCTTCGAGACACCGGCATGGTCGCGGTGGTCGGGCTTTGGTGACTTGGCGTGGTGAAGATGACGTCCGTATCGTCGGGGATGATGTCCGGCGAAAGGCCGTCCCGGTCGACCTTCAGCGGTGTGAGCTGACACTCGGAGTGGCTCAACAGTTCGCGGAGGGCGTAATAGCAGGGGTCCTCAATCGCCGCCTTGCGTGTTTTGTTCAGCAGTATACGCGAGGCCAGCCAAAGCGCGTTCTGGGCGCCCAGCGTGATCAGAATCTCTTCTGGGCGCGCCGCGATTCCCCGGCGCGGCAAGGTATGACGGGCAATAAACTCGATCAGCAGGGGATCATCCTGATCCACATAGTCGCCGGTCAGCGAGGCAAAATCCTTGTGACCCAGCGCCCGCACGGCGCACAGACGCCAGTTTGCGTGATCGAACAGGGTTCGGTCTGCCTGGCCGTAGATGAAAGGATACCGGTAATCGCGCCAGTCGCTGGGCTTTGGAAGGACATCGCCTTCGGAGAACCGGCGCGCCAGCGCGGTATTCCAGTCAACATTTTCAGCCCCACGCTGAACCGGAGTGTATTTTGGCGGCACCGGCGCGTTGTTTGAGACGTAATACCCGGACCGCCCTTTGGCAGTCAGGTAGTCATTTGCCAGAAGCTCGGTGTAGGCCAGAGTCACCGTGATCCGGCTGACGCCCAGATGCGCGGCAAGTTTGCGGGACGAGGGCAGTTTTTCGCCAACGTGGAACCGCCCTGACAAGATGCCTTCGGCAATCATCTGCTGGATTTGCGCCTGCAGCGTGCCCTGTCCGTTCAGCTCAAGAAAGAATGTGTCGACCGATATCCCCATAGGGCCTTATAGAGTGGACTTAATCGTGGGGCAATCTGGACTTAACATCTTGTGGCACGATTTGGCAAAAATCTGTTGACACGATGAAACCATAAACCTAAATAACTAGAAAATTAGTTTAATAGAGGTGATGAAAATGTGGGAAACCGCTGCTGCAGGGTTTTCAGCCATGGGGTCCGAGGCCCGGCTGAAAGTTCTTAAGACCCTGGTCCGCGCCGGGCAGGCGGGCCTGACCGTGGGCGAAATCCAAAGTCGCACGGGCATTGCGCCATCGACGTTGGCCCATCATCTGCGGTTCCTTGCCGCTGGTGGTGTCGTGGAACAGGAAAAGATCGGGCGCACCACGATTAACCGCGCCTGTTTCGATGAGCTTCGGGATCTTGCCCAGTTCATTCTGAGTGAGTGCTGCATGGACGAAGTGGGAAAGGCCGCGAACGATGGCTGAACTGACACAAAATCCAAAGGTACCGGCCAGATCCGTCGCCGATCTGATTAAAACGCCCTGGGCAGTGATCGTGGCGCTTCTTGCAGCCGTCGCTGTTCTGGATCCCGGAAACTGGACCGAGGTGGTGACGTTTGCCGGCAAGGCGCTGGCCCATACCGGTCAATACATCCTGTTTGCCGTGTTGCTGCTGTCCTATCTCAAGGCAACAGGGGCCGAGGTCATGGTGGCACGGGCCTTTGAGGGGCGCGAGACACGAATGATCTTTCTGGCCGCCTTGTTTGGTGGCCTGGCTCCGTTCTGCTCCTGCGAGGTCATCCCGTTTATCGCCGGACTTCTGGCCCTGGGCGCGCCTTTGTCGGCCGTTATGGCCTTCTGGCTCAGCTCACCCCTGATCGATCCGCCAACGCTGTTGATCACGGCCGGGGCACTGGGGTGGCCGTTTGCCGTAGGCAAAGCCGTTGCGGCAGTGGCGCTTGGGCTGTTCGGCGGGTTCGTGGTGCGTGCCCTGATGCGCAACGGCGCCTTCTCGCAGCCCCTGCGTGAATACAAACCCGCCGGTTGTTGCGGCTGCGGCCCGAAGAAGGACGACAAACCGGTCTGGCGTTTCTGGCAGGACCCCGATCGCCGCGTGCGCTTCCGGTCCGAGTTTGTGCACAATGGTGTGTTCCTGCTCAAATGGCTGGCGCTGGCCTATGTGCTCGAGGCGCTTCTGGTCAGCTATGTACCGGCTGACGTGATCGCCCGGGTTGTCGGTGGTGACGGTGTCCTGCCGATCGTGATCGCGGCGCTAGTTGGCATGCCTGCCTATCTGAATTCCTACGTCGCGCCGCCGCTACTGGCCGGCCTGACCGAACAGGGGATGAGCGCGGGTGCCGCCATGTCCTTCATGATCGCAGGCGCAGTCAGCTCGATCCCGGCAATGGCCGCGGTTTGGTCGCTGGTTAAACCCCGTGTCTTTGCTACCTATCTGGGTCTGGGGATCAGCGGTGCAATCATCGCCGGAATACTGTTCCAGATGATCTGAAAATGAAAAACCGCCCGGCGTTCAGGCCGGGCGGTTTCAATTAGGTCGAGGCGGCTCAACCAGCCTCGCAATATCGCGGCAGTTTGAACCGGTACCGCGCCTCGCCGCTTTCCACGTAAACCCGCTTTTCGACGCAAGCGCTGGTGCCAACGGATTGTGCAATCGGAGCTTCGGTCGACGTTATCGATGCCGCTGAACCATCCGGCAGGCGAACCGACGCCACGACGCCGTTCTTCAGATCGCCATTGATCGGCGAAGCGGACAGAACATCGGCGACAAAAAACGAGTCGTGTTCGTGCACGCCGTCGTCATTCAGGATCAGCAAACCTGCCGTTACGGCGATGAGGGCCAGCACACCAGCAATGGCCAGACCCTTCGTCTGGACAAAAGCATAGATGGATACAGCGCGATGCGGGCCAAAAATGGCTGACAGTACGTTCAGCATGGTTTTTCCAAAAGCAAAACCCCGACCAGTCGGGCCGGGGTCACACGTCAATTATGGGCGCAGGTCGTCTTCGTCCTCTTCCTCGCCGCCACCCTTGGGCAGGTTGAAGAAGCTGTCGGCGTCCACGATCGGTTCGTTCTCTTCCTTGTCATCGCCGTCATCGGACAGCGAGAAGGTCTCGAGACCCTCGATGGCAGTCGGGATCTTGGGCGCGGCGTCCATTTCCAGCGACTGCTCGGTCGACACCAGCCTGCGGCGTTCGTCGTCGCTCATGACGCCGCCTTCGGCGGCTTTCTTGGCGGCGGCCTTCTGAACGATCGCGTCCAGCTCGGACTGTTTGCACAGGCCCAGCGCAACCGGGTCGATCGGCTGCATGTTGGCGATGTTCCAGTGGGTACGCTCGCGGATCGACTGGATGGTCGGCTTGGTGGTGCCGACCAGCTTGGCGATCTGACCATCGCTGAGTTCTGGGTGGAATTTGACCAGCCACAGGATCGAGTTCGGACGGTCCTGACGCTTGGACAGCGGGGTGTAACGCGGGCCGCGGCGCTTTTCCTCGCCCGAGGCGGCGGGATTGAACTTGAGCTTCAGCTTGTGCAGTGGGTTGTTCTGCGCCGAGTCGATTTCTTCCTGGGTAAGCTGGTTGTTGGCGATGGGGTCGAACCCTTTGACGCCAGCAGCAACATCGCCATCCGCGATGCCCTGCACTTCAAGCTCGTGCATTCCTACGAAATCAGCGATCTGCTTGAAGCTGATCGTGGTGTTGTCCACCAGCCATACGGCTGTTGCCTTGGCCATAAGCGGTTTTGCCATCAGCCCATCTCCTATAAATACATCTTTCCCGTCGCCGGAATTCGGCGGCCCCTTGGTGTTGGGGCAGGTTTCCGTTGTCGGGGAACTTGGCCCGTATATAGTCGCCGGAAGGCAAGAAGGGAAGAGGCGAATGCGCCAATGGATTATGGGGCTGGTTTTGTGGGTGTTCGGTTCAATGGCGGCGCTGGCCGACGGCGAAAAGGCGGGTGAGTTCGACTATTACGTACTGGCGCTCAGCTGGTCGCCCAACTGGTGCGCCCGCGAAGGCGATGCGCGCGGATCGGACCAATGCGATGCGCGGCATGATCACGGCTGGATTTTGCATGGTCTCTGGCCGCAATACCATCAGGGTTGGCCAGCCTACTGCCGCACGCCAGAGTCACCGCCAACGCGCCGCATGACCCGGGACATGGAAGACATTCAGGGCAGTTCCGGTCTGGCGTGGCATCAGTGGAAAAAGCACGGCACCTGTACGGGCCTCAGCGCGACCGACTATTTCGCATTGTCCCGCCAAGCCTATGAGCGCGTTGAACGCCCACCGGTGTTTCGTAAACTGGATGCGTCGGTGAAACTGCCCGCCTCGGTCGTTGAGGACGCGTTTGTGAAAGCAAACCCCGGTCTTGAACGCGATATGATCACCGTGACCTGCAAACAGGGTTACATCGAAGAGGTCCGCCTGTGTCTGTCGCGCGACCTGAAACCGGTGCCCTGCGGACGGGATGTGATCCGCGATTGCACCGCCAAGGACGCCTTGTTCGATCCGATTCGTTAGAGCTTCTTGTTCTGGCAGTCCCGCGCATACTCCAGCGCCTTGGCCGTGCCTTTGAGGTCGATTGCCATCACACGCTCACCTGCCGGGTTGTAGACAGTCATGGTTCTGTTCTGCGCAATCGCGTTTACAAAGTTGCGGTCGGTGAAAAACACCGTCCCCCCTGGCACGCGATCCTGCCTGAACCCGATGGCGGTGGCGTCAAAGCTCTTGCCGTCCAGATCGAACCGGATCGGATAGTTTTTCCCCGGTTCGATATCGCCCCATGCCTTGTTGTAGACGGTGAAGTATCCGCGATCGCCCAACGCATCATAGCCCAGCCGCACGACCGACAGATCCTGATAGATCGTCTGGATCAGGCACCCGTTGCCAAGTGCGGGGTCCATCATGATGTTCCAGCCCTCGACAAAGCCTTTGTCGACAAGTTGTTGCGACAGAGCGGAGGTTGCGGTGAAAGCTGCAAAGGTGAAGGCGAGAAGGCGGGTCATCGGGGAACGCTCCAGCTAAAATGGTAGTGTTTGGATATCCTTAGCGCAGTTTTGCGCATAACCAAAGGCTGTGATCAGAAAGCGTGCAGCAGGCACGTGTCGGATAATACTGCAGCCGCCTCTACCGAAGTATCGTTTCCGTTCCGTTGGAAAGATGGAAGACACACCCTTGTGTGCGAGGCAGCTTAAGCAGATCTTCCTGATCCAGGCCCAGCCAGATCCCCCTTAGCACCGAAGAAGTTACACCGTGGGTCACAATGATTGAGGGTTCTTCTTGCTCATCCAGAAAGGATCGGACTCTTGTCGATATCTCCTCAAAGCTCTCACCGCCAGGGCTGCGAAAAAACCACAAATAGCTTTCGTAAGCGTAGTCGATCTGCGACCTGATGACGTTCTTGGTTACACCTTCCCATTGGCCAAATGCGATTTCCTGAAGGCGGTGGTCAGTTTCCAGTTGAAGATGGGGTGCAATCGCGAGCCGAGCCGTGTGCTGCGCGCGCTCTTGCGGGCTGACGACGACCCGAGACGGTGTGTTCGGAATGCCGCAGAGAATTTGGTTCTGAGTGCGCGCCTGCGCCTTGCCCGTTTCGGTCAGCGGAGAGTCCTTGCGGCCTTGAAATTTCCCAAGAGTATTCCACTCGGTTTGGCCGTGTCGCAGTACGAATAGATCGGGATATCTGCTCATAAGTTACGCACAACTCTGGAAAATCAAAGCATGATTCAAAAATGTTCTCGGGGCAGGTTCTGTGACCTTACAGTTCTTTCCGCGCCCTCAGCGCCGCCGTGATCGTCCCGTCGTCCAAATAATCCAGCTCACCCCCAATTGGCACACCCTGCGCAAGTGAGGTCAGGCGGACCTGTCCCTCCAACTGGTCGGCAATGTAGTGGGCGGTGGTCTGTCCGTCGACTGTGGCGTTCAGGGCAAGGATGATCTCGGTGATGCCCTCGGCCGTCACGCGGTCTTTGAGGCGGGGTATGCGCAACTCGTCCGGGCCGACACCGTCCAAGGCCGAAAGTGTACCGCCCAGAACGTGATAGCGGCCTTTGAAGACACCGGCACGTTCCATCGCCCAAAGATCAGCGACATCCTCGACGACACAAAGCTCTCCGGTGGCGCGGGCCTCGCTGTCGCAGATGTCGCAGATGTCAGCGGTACAGACATTGCCGCAATTCAGGCATTCGCGGGCGGTGGCGGCGACCTGCTGCATTGCGTCCGAGAGCGGTGTCAGCAGCAGGGCGCGTTTGCGGATCAGGTGCAGCACCGCGCGGCGGGCCGAGCGCGGGCCAAGCCCCGGCAGCTTGGCCATCAGGTCGATCAGGTTGTCGATGTCGCTGTTCGAACTCACGGCCTGTCCTGTTTGGCACCGAAGGGAGCCTCCGGCGGGAGTATTTTGGAAAAGATGAAGATCAGAACGGCAGTTTGATGTCTGCCGGCAGCCCCATGCTTTCAGTCAGCTTGGCCATTTCCGCCTGAGAGCGCTCGGCGGCCTTGGTCTGCGCGTCCTTGATGGCGGCCAGGATCAGGTCCTCGACCACTTCCTTGTCGTCTCCGTTGAAGATCGACGGGTCGATGTCCAGACCCTTGAGTTCGCCCTTGGCAGTGGCGGTGGCCTTGACCAGACCGGCGCCGGATTCGCCGACAACCATGAGGTTGTTCAGTTCTTCCTGCATTTCGGTCATTTTGGTCTGCAGGTCCTGCGCGGATTTCATCATCTTGGCCATATCGCCCAGACCGCCTAAACCTTTGAGCATCGGGTTTCTCCTGTAAATCGATTTGACGCCTAAATACGAAGGGTGACTGCGTGACACAAGGGGCATGGGCATCCTCCTGTCTTCCAGGCAGATGTTCAGTCCTCTTCGAACGGGTCCCATTCGTCTTCGACCTCGGGCAGAGCCTCGGTTTCGACCTTGGCGGCGCGCTGTTCCGGGGTTTCGATCCGTTTGATGCGCGCCTTGGGAAATTGCATGAGTACCGCCTGAACCAGCGGGTGCTGCTCGGCCTGTGACCTTAGCGCGAGGTCGGCCGCATCGCGGATCTCGGCGATCGTGGCGGCTTCGCCATCTGCCACGATGGATACGGCCCACCGATTGCCTGTCCAGCGCTGCAGCGCCGTACCCAGCCGTTGGGCAAGGTCTGTCGGGGCATGATCGGTCGGCGTAAATTCGATCCGGCCCGGTGAGTAGGACATCAGCCGCACACCGTTTTCGACCTCGACCAGCAGCTTTACGTCCCGGTTTGTCCGGATCAGTTCGACCACATGTTCGAAGGTCGGATAGCGCGCCAGAGCAGTTTGGACGTCCTGTGCCAGGGCCGCAGTCGGCGCGCCGGCGGGACCGTGTGGAGCGGAAACGTAGGAAGACCTTGCCGATGCCTGAGGTTGTACCGGGGCGTGCGAGGGTACGGCCATGCCGCCACCGGGGCCTCCGTTCGGCGTGGGTGGAGGTGCGTCCTGCAAACGTTTGATCAGTTCTTCCGGGCTTGGCAGGTCGGCCACATGGGTCAGCCGAATGACGGCCATTTCCGCCGCCATCATGGCGTTTGGCGCGGCTGAGACCTCTTCGAGTGCTTTCAGCAGCATTTGCCACATGCGGGTCAGGACACGCATCGGCAGGGCTTCGGCCATTTGCTGTCCGCGTGCGCGTTCGTCGGGCGAAACGGTCGGGTCCTCGGCCGCGTCCGGCGTGATTTTGACCACGGACACCCAATGGGTGATTTCGGCCAGGTCGCGCAGCACGGCAAGCGGGTCGGCGCCCTCGGCGTACTGAGCGCTTAGCTCTGTCAGAGCTCCCGCCGCGTCGCCGCGCAGGATCATGTCCATCAGGTCCAGGACGCGGCCCCGGTCCGCCAGACCCAACATCGCCCGGACCTGATCGGCACTGGTTTCCCCGGCCCCGTGCGAGATCGCCTGATCCAGCAGCGAAGTTGCATCACGCGCTGAACCCTCGGCCGCTCGGGTGATCAGCGCCAGTGCGTCCTCTGCGATCTGGGCGCCCTCGGCGGCGGCGATCTTGTTCAGAAGACCGATCATGTCCTCGGGTTCGATCCTGCGCAGGTCGAAGCGTTGGCAGCGCGACAGGACCGTCACCGGAACCTTGCGGATTTCGGTGGTCGCGAAGATGAATTTCACATGCTCGGGCGGTTCCTCAAGCGTCTTGAGCAGCGCGTTGAACGCGCTGGTCGAGAGCATGTGAACCTCGTCGATGATATAGATCTTGTAGCGTGCGCTGGCGGCACGATAGCGGACGCTGTCTATGATCTCGCGGATGTCGTTCACGCCGGTGCGGCTGGCGGCGTCCATCTCCATCACGTCGACATGGCGGCCTTCCATGATCGCCACGCAATGTTCGCATTGGCCGCAGGGTTCGGTCGTCGGTTTGCCGTCGCCATCGGGGCCGATGCAGTTCATGCCCTTGGCGATGATCCGCGCCGTCGTCGTTTTGCCGGTGCCGCGGATGCCGGTCATGATGAAGGCCTGCGCGATCCGGTCTGCCTCGAACGCGTTTTTCAGGGTGCGCACCATGGCATCCTGACCAACCAGGTCGGCAAAGGTTTCCGGGCGGTATTTGCGGGCAAGAACCTGATAAGCGGGGCTTGGCGTGTCGGTCATTTCTGCTCTGTCGGATTCGTATCAGAAGTGCAGCGTAGAGTGCGCCGCCGCCTGCGTCCACAGCCGGTTCGCGAAATTCATTTGGGAATGCTTCGGGATGCGCGTAAAAATGAAGGCGAAAGCATTTTTGACCGGATTCTTGTGCGTAACGATTAAGGAGGGCGCGTTGCATGTCTCAGATGATTATTCATGCGCTGCAGGTCGGAGGAGGTACTCTGGCCCTGACATCAATGCCGGGGCGTGGGGGTAAATATGTCCAGGACCTGAATGCGATTTCCGACTGGAAGCCCGGTCTTGTCATTTCAATGACGACCGAAGTCGAGATGCTGCAGGACGGCGCGCGTGACTTCGGAACCGACATTCAGGCGCGCGCCTGCCGCTGGGTCCATCTGCCGGTCGAAGATTTCGGTGCACCCCCCGACGCCGTGACCGCGCGCTGGCCCGATGTAAGCGCGGCCGTCCGCCATGCCCTGTCAGGGGGCGGGCGCATTCTGGTGCATTGCCGGGGCGGCTGTGGCCGGTCCGGAATGGTGGTGTTGCGCCTGATGGTCGAATGCGGCGAGCAACCGGGTGCAGCCCTGAAACGGTTGAGGGCGGTGCGGCCCTGTGCGGTTGAAACAGATGCACAACTGGCATGGGCCACGCAATTGATTCCGGCCAGCGCGGACCCGTAGCTTAGGCCGACAAATGTCCGGTCTGGGCCGCCACTTGGCGACCTGCCAGGGCCGAAGCTTCAAGCATGGCGCAGGGCGGGTCCGACAGAATTGCGGACGGCAGCGCACGGAACTCTGCGCAGAACATCATGTCTGCATAATCCTCCAACCTGTCGCCCGGAGTTTCCTCATTCGTTCCGCAAAACACCCGGATTTTGTCTGGCCGCGCGTGGAACCGGGCCATGCACCCTTCGGGGCAATGGGCAAGCTCGCTGCTGCCTTCAACGGCGAATTGCGGGGTTGCGGCCGGGCCGGCGCTTGCCACGGCGCGCGTCAGAGCCCGCGCCATTTGCGCCAGTGCCGGACAGGGTTTGCCGGTGCGCTGGCACACAGTGGCAGAAAATTCGTGTGTCCTTGTCTTCCAGATCATAATGCGCCCTCCGCGCGCGGCGCGGGGCAAGGATCAGGTGTGACGGGGCTATGCCATCAGGACCTGCCCGGACACCCCGCCCGAGTTTCGGTTTCAGTATCGATGGCAGGTCTCCTGACTTGCGGGTCATCGCTTTGCCGACCTTCCCAGCCCTTCGGCCAGTGGTGTTTCGGCATTGCTCACCGCTTACAGTTGCGGGGGCAGTCTCGGCCTTGGTTCCTTCCGGCAATGCCAGACAGAACCGCACCGTGTTCCCTTTTCATCCCGGCCCCGGAAAGGGCGCGGAAACCATCGCCTCATCGCTAGCGGTTTCCGGGTCCCCGAGTCAAGCGCATAGCGCGGGCCGAGGCATTTGGTCCGATGCGTGGTCGGGAAAGCGGACGTTTGGTCATGTTTGCACCGGGTTGACTTGAGTGGGCGACTGGCCTGACAGATAGGTGAACTGAACTGTTCAGTTGAGAGCGGAGCATGAGATGTTGGACATACAGGAACGGGTCTTGACCGAAGACATACGATTTCCCGCCGGGACGGCGATGCTGTCGGGTCGCCTGTACCTGCCTGTTGCAGCGCCTGATATCGTAGTTGTTCTGAACAGCGCGACCGGCGTTCCCCAGGACTATTATCAGCATTTTGCCCGGTGGCTGGCGGAAGAGCAGGGCATTGCCTGCCTCACCTATGATTACCGCGATTTCGGAAAATCGTTATCGGGGCGCCTGAAGGATTCGCGTGTCACCATGTCCGATTGGGCGCTGGTCGATATTCCCGCGGCCCGGGCCGAGATGCGGCGGCGATTCCCAAGTGCGCGGCAGTGGACCATTGGTCATTCGCTGGGGGGTATGCTTGGGCCATTGCAATCGGATGTGGATCAGGTCGACCGGATGATTTGTGTGTGTTCAGGCCTGGTTACGTTGTCGGATCATCCGTGGCCCTACAGGGGGCTGGCCGGAATCTTCTGGTACGGTCATGCGCCTTTTGCAGTTCATATGCTGGGGTATCTGCCCGGCAAGGCCATTGGGTTTGGCTCGGACCTGCCGTCAAAGGTCTACTGGCAATGGCGAAAATGGTGCACCTCGCCGAACAGCTATTTGCCTGAAATTGGCCAAAGCCTGCCCGCAGCGACCTGGCCGCGGGCCGGTGGTCCGGTTGACCTGTTTGCGATTTCGGACGACCAGATGGTGCCTGAAAATGCGGTCTGGAGGCTGGCCGAGCTATACGGCCCGGACGCCAACCGTCATGTGCTTGAACCAAAGGATTTCGGGCTGAAATCCATTGGCCACATTGGTGTTTTTGCGCGCAAAAACAAAGCGGTCTGGCCGAGGCTGATCGAGTCTGCGGAGCAGCAAGTCCGTTCCGACCGGAAAGATGTGACGATTGCGGGATGAAGTGAGAGGTTGGACATCGACCCAAGCGGGGCTCGTTGTGGCTGCTTCCTTCCGGACCTGACCAGGTTGGCGAGGCGCTCGCCCGCGCCAACCTCTCAATCGTCGATATAGGGAAGTTGCGCCAGGAAGACAACCCGTCAGAGTGACAGTCTGATCCGCAGAAAGCCTTCCGGGTCATGCCCCAGCACATGCGGATCGTATGCGTCCAGTTCGGAAAGATGCGCCCTTGCTCCCGGCCCGGTTTTCAGAATCTAAGCGTGCCCGGGAAGCCGGACAAGGCTGAAGGGGAAGGGCGCAGATTGCATCGGGTCGCCCGGTAATCCCCCCGAAAGATAGTCGCGCAGGACGTGCCTGATGGGTAAGGCCGGCAGATTGATCTGCCGGGCCTGATGCGCAACAGGGAAGTGTCCGCCGCCGCTGGCCCGGTAACTGTTCAGGGCCACAACGAATTTCTGGGTGGGTTCAACAGGGATTCCACCGCAGCAAATCTCGCGGACACGGTTTGCAGCGGGATCGACCAGCATTCCGTGAGAATCAAAACGCGCCGGCTGGGAAAGATCGATCCGATAGGTCAGGCCGAACAGCACATCGAAGTTATGCCCGGCCCGTGTTTCATCGGTCAGAGTGCGGACAGCTCCTGCATCCACCTGATTGAAAATGCCCGCCGACATTTCAAGCCAGTCACGGACCATGTCGCCGGTGACAAGCGCGGCGCGCAGTTCATTCGGGAAAGAATGAAGATCCGAAACATTGCGCAACCGAACCTTTCCGGGCGGTACTTCCGTGTAGGAGCGCGGTCCCGCGCGGCCTCCGAACTTGCAGGGCGAAACAGCGGACAACAGTGGAAGCCCCCGCAGGTCTTCGTCCAGATGGAGGTTCAATGCTGCTGCCTGGGCGCTGGCGACCAGCGCGAGGCCCCGATCTGGTGCGCAAAAGCTGAAATAGCTGTGCAGGCTTTGACCGGTGTGGCCCACGGGTCTTGAGGCCAGCGCTCGGATTTCTTCGTGGCCGTAACTGAACAGATGCTGCATTCCGGGGTCTTCGGATACCGCTCCGTTCCCGTGCCGGGAGAGAACAGGCGGCAGCTTAACCTGCTGCCCGACAACCTTCCATCGCCCGGCAGAGGTTTTCTGCACATGCAGGTCAATGATGCCAAGATGCGTCCCGGCGACGCCAGGCATGACAACCGGTTTGCCATGTACATGCCCCCGGGTTGCGTCCGTATGATCCAGCCCTTCGTGATCCTTGCCGGGAAGTGTGAGATGCGTATGGCCTGCAACAATGGCGTCGATCCCGTCGATCGCGGCCAGCGGTATGACGGCGTTCTCCATTCCGCGCGCGGGTTCCGAAGGTCCAAGGCCCGAATGCGCCAGGGCGACAATCACATCGCTGCCGTCCGTGCGCAGGGCCTCGACCGTCTTTTGCGCGGCCTCCAGAATATCTTCGAACACGACCACATCCTGTACCCGGTGCGCATTCCATTGCGCCGTTTGCGGCGGCAGGATCGACAAAAGACCCAGACGAAACGGTGTTTCGACGCCGTCAACCAGAAGAGAGCGTTTTAGTATAGCGCGGTCATTCCATTTGGCCCCGGTGGTCAATTGCCGGGCATTGCTGCAAATCACCGGGCACGGTGCGCCGTCCAGAACGCGATTCAGCGTTTGCAGGCCAAAGTCGAAATCATGGTTGCCCAGTCCGATTGCGTCATAGCCAAGTTCCCGGAAGGCCTGCATCAACACGTGGTTGTCATCAGTCTGCTCTGCCGCCCAATCGCCAAACGGCGTTCCCTGAAGGGCATCTCCGTTGTCGAACAGGAATACCAGTGCTCCGTCTTTCTGCGCTTCTTCTCTGGCGGCGCGGATCAGACTGGCCGTTCGGGTGAAGCCCCGCGCCGGATCCGGTTCATCCGCGTGATAGTCGAACCCTGTCAGATTCATATGCAGATCGGTCGTGGCCAAAATCCGAATGCGACCGGCTGAAGTATGTTGGCGCTGAGATGAAACAGTGGTCGGGTGCAATTTTCTACTTTGGGCAATTTAATCTAAGCCATGTTCACTAAAAGAATGAGTAAGTGCAAATAACTTGGCGCCGGTGGGACCATTCAGCGGCATTGCCACGTCCCGGTGTTCATGAATTGGCATTGCAACAACTCGGCAGTCGTGGCAGCCCTGTGCGCAACACCCTGAGGATATTCAATGAAAAACGCGGAAACAGTGACATTTGGCGGCTCGGGCCTGGATCGCGCAGCGCATCTCCGGGGAGATTCGGACAGGCTGGAACAGATGAAAACTGATTCACGCGCCGAATGCCTGCTGGTCTGGCGTGGCAAGATATTGGTGCAGGGCGAAGGTCTGGACCGGCTTGGATTGGTTGCGATGGCACATAGCCTGGTGCGCGAAGGTCCCGGAGGGGTTGTGGAAGGCCCGGTATTTCTGGGCCTTCGTGAAGACGATGCACCGATTTTTGCGGCGGATATATCGGACTGGTCGGCGGATGGGCAGGATTTGTCGGATATCGGTGCTTTTGTAGACCGGTCCGAGCAGCAGCATCCGGACCTGCCGGACGGGTACGTGTTTGCCGAATTGCGCCGGATCATGACGCGGCTGAGCGCCCGCGATGCCGAGCTTGCGGCAGCGGCCAAGGCCGTTATTGGCTGGCATGAAACGCACCGGTTCTGTGCGCGTTGCGGGGCTGCCAGTGAAATTGCACAGGCGGGGTGGCAGCGCAGCTGCCCCACTTGTGGCGGGCAGCATTTTCCGCGCACCGACCCTGTGGTGATCATGCTGATTACCCATGGAAACTCGGTCCTGATGGGCCGGTCTCCGGGTTGGCCCGAAGGCATGTACTCGCTGCTTGCGGGATTTGTCGAACCGGGTGAAACGCTGGAAGCCGCCGTGCGGCGCGAAGTAATGGAAGAGGCAGGCGTGCCGGTTGGTGCCGTTCACTATCTGGCCAGCCAGCCGTGGCCGTTTCCGGCCTCGTTGATGTTCGGCTGCGCGGGTGAGGCCCTGTTCCGCGAACTCAGGATTGATCCGGTCGAGATCGAAGACGCGATGTGGGTCAGCAAATCGGAAATGATGCGCGCCTTTGCCGGAGAACATCCGGTCTTGTTGCCGGCCCGAAAAGGCGCCATTGCGCATTTTCTGCTGCAAAACTGGCTTGCAGACACTCTTGACTGACGAGACACTGAACGAAAGCAAAGGCACCGAGGGCGGACATGCAGTTTTCAGCGCGCGAAGATATCGAGGCCCCGATTGATGCGGTTTTCGACATGGTCGCGGATTTTGAGCGGTTCGAGCGGATGGCCATGCGCCGGGGTGTCGAAGTACGGCGACTGAACGAACAGGCCCCGATAACCGCTGGTGCCACTTGGCTGACGGATTTCAATTTGCGGGGAAAACCGCGTCGGGTCGAAATACAGATGACCGATTGCGATACCCCGTCCCGCATGTGCTTTGAGATGTCCAGCAAAGGTATGAAAGGGGTGACATCGGTTGACTTTCTTGCCCTGTCCCAACGCAAAACCCGGCTGAGTGTCGAAATGTCGCTTGCTGCGAAGTCACTACCGGCCCGCCTGTTGCTTCAGTCCCTGAAGCTGGGACAATCGCGGTTCCGCCGGCAGTTTCAGATTCGCCTGAGCGAATTTGCCCGTGAATTGGAAGAGCGACACGCACACGGTGTATGACGGAAAACTTGCAGGCATAGATTGAGCAGCTATTCCATTCGCCCCGCCGTTGCGGACGATGCCGAGGGGTTGGCCGTCGTTCTGAAGGCCCTTGTTCTTGCCGGACAACGCAGCAAACCATCGGATGCGGCCTTTGCGCTGTCGCATTATCTTTGCCACCCTCAGCAGATCCCGTGTTCGGTCGCCATCGACCCCCGGGGAACAGTATTGGGGTTCCAGTCTTTGAAGCTTGCAACTGCAGGCAATCCGTACAAGGTCGCTGAGGGGCTGGGCATTATTGGCACGCATATCAACCCGTCATCGGCCCGGCAGGGAATCGGACGGGCCTTGTTCAGATCCACTTTGCGGGCTGCGCAGGAAGTCGGCTTGCCTGCGATAGATGCCACCATTGGGGAAACCAATGTTGGGGGGTTGTCCTACTATGGTGCAATGGGCTTCACCGAATACCGCAGGTTGTCCGGCGCGATTTCGAAGTCGTTCACTCTGTCAGACTGCCAGTCATTGAGCTGACTTTTTCTGATCGTATTAGCTGGTGAGGATCGCAAAACAAAATGGGCCGCTGTCAGGCTATGACAGCGGCCCTTACCGATCAGAGTTCGGGGATCGGTTTCGCCCCCTCGAAAACCACTTAAAACACCAGCAACCAGAAAATCTTTCGATACTTTCGAAACTGACCCGCCTTGCTGATCGGTATGTCACTGTAATGCCGATAAACTTCGAGGCTCACAGTGAAGCAGTTCACATTGTTAAAACTTTTTTCATTTTTTCCAGTCGAAGAAGCCCGGTCCGGCCTGTTGCAGCAGTCTCGCTGCCATCTGGCGACCCATTTCCGCACCGTCTGCAACATCTCCGGTTACATCCTCGGCGATTGATTCTGACCCGTCTGGGCGCAGGACTTCTCCGCGCAGCCGAAGTTGCCCATTCAGAATTTCGGCCAGGCCGGCGATCGGTGTCTCGCAGGAACCGTCAAGCGCCGCCAGCAGCGTGCGTTCCGCCGACATGCGCTGTCCTGTCTCGGCATGGTGGATGGCTTTGAGCATTTCAGCCGAACGGGTGTCGGACGCCCGGCGTTCGATGCTGATGGTGCCCTGCGCGATGGCGGGCAGCATGTCCTCGGGCGCAATGGCCGTGGCGGGGACGTCGTCCATCTGCAGTCGGCGCAGTCCGGCCATGGCCAGAAAGGTGCAGTCCGCCACCCCGTCGCCCAGCTTTTTCAGCCGGGTCTGAACGTTGCCCCGGAACTCGACAACCTTCAGGTCAGGCCGCCGGTTCAGCAATTGCGCCTTGCGGCGCAGCGACGACGTGCCGACCACGGCGCCATCGGGCAGGTCATGGATGGAACTCAGGTCCGGCGAGATGAAAGCGTCGCGAACATCCTCGCGCGGCAGGAACGTGTCCAGTACCAGTCCCGCGGGCTGTTCGACCGGCATATCCTTGGTCGAATGCACGGCGATGTCGATATCGCTGCGCAGCATCGCCTCTTCGATTTCCTTGGTGAACAGGCCCTTGTTGCCGATCTCCTTCAGCGGGCGGTCCGCGTCGATCATGGCGCGATTGTCGCCGGTGGTCTTGATGACCACGATCTCGAGCGCCTCTTCGGGTAGATCAAACGCATCGCGCAGTCTTTGACGGGTTTCGTAGGCCTGCGCCAGCGCCAGTGGCGAGCCACGGGTTCCAATCTTCAGCGGCGATGCGGGGGTCGGCAGAGTCAATGTCATGCGCACAGCTTTAGTCGCGTCACATTGCCCTGACAATGGGGGCAGAGCTTGACAAATTGCCGCCGAAGGCAGACCCGTTGCGGCAAACCGGACGATTGGGGACAAATATGGCCGAGACAAAGAAACTGCTGCGGGCGCTGTCGGGCGAGGTACAGGACGTGCCGCCGATCTGGATGATGCGTCAGGCAGGGCGGTATCTGCCGGAGTATCGCGCGACACGGGCGCAGGCAGGGGATTTCCTGTCCTTGTGCTACAACCCCGAACTGGCCGCCGAGGTCACTTTGCAGCCGATCCGCCGCTACGGGTTCGACGCAGCCATTCTGTTTGCCGATATCCTGCTGGTGCCACAGGCGCTGGGTGCCGACCTGTGGTTCGTCACGGGTGAAGGGCCGCGCCTGTCGACCATCACGCGGCAGTCCGATTTTGACGCTCTGAAGCCGGTAGAGGACATCCACAAAACCCTGTCTCCGGTCTACGAAACGGTTCGGATTCTGGCGCGGGAACTGCCCTCCGAAACCACGCTGATCGGATTTGCTGGCGCGCCCTGGACCGTGGCAACTTACATGATTGCCGGGCGCGGGACACCGGATCAGGGCCCAGCCCATGCGCTGCGTGAAGGTGACACTGCCTTGTTCGAAGTGCTGCTGGATCGGATCACTCTGGCCACGATCGAATACCTCTCCGCCCAGATCGAAGCCGGGGCCGAGGTGGTCAAGATTTTCGATAGCTGGGCCGGGTCGCTGAAGGGTGAAGCGTTCCGCAAATACGCCCTTGAGCCCTGTCGGGTTATCACGAAGGCCATCAAGAAACGTCACCCGGGCATCCCTATCATCGGTTTTCCGCGTGAGGCAGGGGACGGCTATGTCGGTTTTGCCAAGGCCACCGGTGTGGATTGTGTCGCGTTGGATAATTCCGTGTCGCCCGAATGGGCAGCAGAATATGTGCAGGCCGATGGATGCGTTCAGGGAAATCTGGCGTCGTCGCATATGGTGACAGGTGGGCAGGCGCTGGTCGATGAGACGCGGCGGATTGTCGAGGCCTTCTCGAATGGGCCGCACATTTTCAATCTTGGGCATGGGATCACGCCGGACGCAATCCCGGACAACGTGCAACTGATGATCGACACGGTGCGCGGTCGGTAACGACGGCCAAGGGGGCCAGCCCCCTTCTTGGCCTTCGGCCAATTCATCCCCCGGGATATTTCCGGCCAGATGAAGGGGCGGATCAGCGCAGGTTGTCGAGTTCGGCCAGGATTTCCCCAGTGTGCTCACCGCGAGCAGGGCTGGGGCCGGGTTGCCAATTGGCGTTTGAAAACCGCGGCGCCGCAGCAGCCTGTAGGGTTCCGTCAACCTCCTGCCAGGTTTGGCGGGCGAGGTTCATCTCGTGGTTCTGTGCCTCTTGCGGGCTGAGGACCGGGGCAACGCAGGCGTCGGTGCCATTGAACAGGTCTGCCCAGTGATCGCGGGGTTTGTCGGCAAATATGGCGCTCAGCCGCCGCGTCTGGTCGGGCCAGAGCTGTGGCTTGAATTGTTCCTTGAAAGCCGGATCCCCGGACAGATTCAAAACGCTCAGGAAAATAGCGTAGAATTTCGGTTCGAGGCATTGAACCGAGACAAAGCCACCATCGGCGCAGCGATAAGTGCGGCTCCAGTGCGGACCGTCCAGCAGGCTTTGACCGCGGGTGTCTGACAGGTTGCCGGTCTGGCGCAGACTCATCAGCAGGTTCATCATATGGGCGGATCCGTCGTAGATCGCCGCATCGACAACGGTGCCTTGTCCGGTTCGTTGCGCATTGATCAGTCCGGCCAGAACGCCGGCGACCAGATACATCGCCCCTCCGCCAATATCGCCGACCAGCGTTGCCGGTGTTTGCGGCGGGTGATCCGGAGCAGAGGCGTACCAGAGTGCGCCCGACAGGGCGATATAGTTCAGATCGTGGCCAGCGTCGCCCGACAGCGGGCTGTCCTGTCCCCATCCGGTCATGCGGCCGTAAACCAGCCTGGGGTTCCGGGCCTGGCAGATCTGCGGGCTGAGGCCCAGTTTTTCCATGACACCTGGGCGAAATCCTTCGATCAGCGCATCGGCCGAGGCGATCAGGCGTTTGGCCGTTTCAAGGTCATCGGGATTTTTGAGGTCCAGATCGATAGAGCGCTTTCCACGATCTAGCAGCGAACGTTCCGGCATTCCGGGTGTCACAGCCCCACCCTTGCGGTGAATGGTAATGACGTCCGCCCCAAGGTCCGCCAGCAGCATGGCCGCGAAAGGGCCAGGGCCAAGCGCTTCGATTTCGATGACGCGTATTCCGTGCAGCATGACTGTCCTCCGTTGTCGCGCAAAATTCCGGGAAGGCCGAAAAAATGCAAGGTCGGAGTTGCCGCGCCGGCGCGTTTCGAATCCGGCGTGCTTGCCTGCCACCACTATTCAGCGCTAGGTCTGTGAGAACCGTCAGAGAAACGACAAAGGGTCCGCGACCATGCAGATGAGTGATACCCGTGAAATCAAGGCATCGCCGGCAGAGTTGTACGCCGCGTTGCTTGACCCGGAGGTTCTGAAAGCCTGTGTCAGTGGCGCGCAAGAGGTTTCGGGCAATCCGCAGGACGGTTACGAGGCCACGGTTGTGCAGAAGGTTGGCCCGGTAAAGGCGACGTTCAAAGGCGTCGTCACAATGTCGGACATGGTCGAGGCCGAGCGACTGACCATTGCCGGTGACGGAAAGGGCGGCGCGGCGGGTTTCGCCAAGGGCCGCGCCACGGTGACATTTCAGCCAAACGCCGAGGGCGGCACAGTTCTGAGCTATGACGTTGATGCCAGTGTCGGTGGCAAACTTGCGCAACTGGGCAGCCGTCTGATCGACGGGTTTGCCAAGAAAATGGCAGATCAATTCTTCGTAAACCTGCAAGCGCATTTCGAAGGCCCGGCAGAAGAAACAGCGGATGACGGGGATGGTGAAAGCGGCAAAGGATGGCTGGGGCGCTTGACGGGCCGGGACTGATCCGTTTGTAAATGGTCTGTTCGGTAACGGCGCGGCGCGGATGGGTCGCTGTCACCACAGGGAATATGCATGACCACCATTCTGTCCATCAGGGATCTGCGAAAATCGTATGCGGATGGCTTTGAGGCGCTGAAAGGCGTGTCTCTGGATATCGAGCAGGGCGAAATACTGGCGCTGCTGGGGCCGAACGGCGCCGGAAAGACGACCCTGATTTCAACGATTTGCGGGATCACCACGCCCAGTTCCGGGTCCGTCACGGTGGGTGGTCACGATATTCAGACAGAGTTTCGCGCCGCCCGCCGGATGATCGGTCTGGTGCCGCAGGAGATTGCGCTGGAACCGTTTGAGAAGGTCTGGAACACGGTGCGGTTTTCGCGAGGTCTGTTCGGGCTGGGCCGTGACAACGCTCGGCTTGAGGAGATTCTGCGCAAGCTCTCGCTGTGGGAAAAGCGCAGAAATGCCATCCGGGAACTGTCGGGCGGCATGAAGCGGCGGGTGCTGATTGCCAAGGCGCTGGCTCATGAGCCGCGCGTGCTGTTTCTGGATGAACCCACCGCCGGTGTTGATGTCGAATTGCGCAAGGACATGTGGGAGATCGTGGCCGAGTTGAAGCGGGCCGGTGTCACCATCATCCTGACCACCCACTACATCGAAGAGGCCGAGGCCATCGCGGACCGTGTAGGCGTCATCGACAAGGGTGAGTTGTTGCTGGTGCAGGACAAGGACACCCTGATGGCGCAGATGGGGAAAAAGCAGATCGAGGTCATGCTGACCGAGCCGATCCCGACCATCCCGGACAGTCTGGCCGCGCACAATCTGGTTCTGAACGGAAGCGGGGACACCTTGGTCTACACCTACGACACGCATGCCGACAGGACGGGTATCACCACGTTGCTGAACGATGTGGCACAGGCCGGTCTGGTGTTGCGTGACGTTCAGACCCGGCAGTCGAGCCTTGAGGAAATTTTCGTCAATCTGGTGTCGGGAGAACCCGCATGAACTGGTCTGCCATCGCCGCCATCTATCGGTTCGAGATGCAGCGCTTTTTCCGCACTCTGGCGCAAAGCTTTCTGTCGCCGGTGTTGTCGACTTCGTTGTATTTCGTGGTCTTCGGCACGGCCATCGGCAGCCGCATTCAGGAGGTTGAAGGCGTGTCGTATGGCGCCTTCATCGTACCGGGGCTGATTATGCTGTCGGTGGTGATGCTTTCGATCTCGAACGCATCTTTCGGCATCTATTTCCCGAAATTCCTGGGCACGATCTACGAACTCCTGTCGGCCCCGGTCAATTTCATCGAAATCGTGATCGGTTACGTTGGCGCGGCAGCGACAAAAGCGTTGTTTGTGGGCGTGGTGATTTTGATTACCGCTACCTTCTTTGTGGATCTCAGGATTGAACACCCGTTGGCGATGATGGCCTTTCTGGTGCTGACTTGCCTCAGTTTTTCATTGCTGGGCTTCATCATTGGTATCTGGGCCAGCAATTTCGAGCAGATGTCGCTGGTTCCGCAACTTGTGGTCACGCCATTGATCTTTTTGGGCGGCACGTTCTATTCGATCTCGATGCTGCCGCCGGTGTGGCAGACAATCACCCTGTTCAATCCGGTCGTCTATCTGATTTCGGGGTTCCGGTGGTCCTTCTACGGGCTTGCGGATGTGCCCATCGTGTTTAGCCTGCTGGCCATTCTGGCCTTTACCGGGATCTGTCTGGGCATCATCGGCTGGATCTTCAAAACCGGCTGGCGCATTCGCAGCTAGGGCGTTGCATTTTTGCCCATCGGATGTGTTTATTTGGTTCACGTCGCGTTTATGGCCGCGTCCGTCTCTTGTTTACCGTCAGGCAGCACTCTACATCGGCATCCATGAAACTCAGCCTTCCGTTTGTCAAAAAGCAGCCGCTTGTGGCCGTTGTGCGTTTGTCCGGCGCGATCGGGATGGCCGGTCGCGGGTCGCTGAACGACACCACGCTGGCCCCGATTCTGGAAAAGGCATTTCGCAAGGGCAAGCCTGCTGCCGTCGCGCTTGAGATCAACTCGCCCGGCGGTTCCCCGGTGCAAAGTTCCTTGATCGGCGCACGTATCCGGCGGCTGGCGGAGGAGCTTAAAATCCCTGTTTTCGCCTTTGTCGAGGATGTCGCGGCCTCGGGCGGCTACTGGCTGGCGGCGTCTGCGGATGAGATCTTTGCCGATGACAGTTCCGTGCTGGGTTCGATTGGCGTGATTTCTTCGGGCTTTGGTGCGCATGTGTTCCTGAAACGCCAGGGGCTCGAACGGCGCGTACATACGGCGGGTCAGTCGAAATCCATGCTGGATCCTTTCGCGCCGGAAAAGAAAGAGGATGTGGCACGACTGCAGGGGTTGCTGGGTGATATCCATGAAAACTTTATCACCCATGTCGTCACACGGCGCGGTGACAAGCTGGATGACGCGGCGGACCTGTTCAGTGGCGAGATCTGGCTGGCCAAACGCGCGCAGGAGCTGGGGTTGATCGATGGTATTGCCCATCTCAAACCTAAGATGCAGGAGCGGTTTGGCGATAAGGTGAAATTCCGCCGCTATGGCGTCCGCAAACCGATCTGGTCCCGTTTTGGGGCCGCTGTGGCGCAGGATGCCATTGCCGGGCTGGAGGAGCGGGCGGCTTACGCGCGCTTCGGTTTGTAACGTGATCATCAAGGCCGTCACTCTTTTTCTGATCGCCATGGGTGTATTGGCGATGTTCGGAAAGCTGCGCTTTCCGGGGCAGAAGCGGCTGCAGTCCTCAAGATGTCCCCGCTGCGGGCGGTTCAGGATCGGTAAAGGCCCCTGCGCCTGCGAAAAAGGAGGGCGGTCATGACGGCATGGCTGCTATCCGGCCTCGGATTGCTGATCCTTTTGTTGGCCGGTGACGCGCTGGTTCGGGGGGCGGTGAACCTGAGTCTGCGTCTGGGCGTGCCTGCCTTGATTGTCAGTCTGACGATTGTTGCCTTTGGCACATCGGCACCGGAACTTCTGATTTCCATCAGCGCCATATTGGAAAACGCGCCCGGTATCGCACTCGGGAACGTCGTCGGGTCGAACACGGCGAATATCCTGTTGGTGCTGGGCCTTCCCGCGCTGCTTGCCACGCTTCACACCAGTGAATGCGACAGCCGCAAGAACTATGTTTTCATGTTGCTGGCCTCGGTTCTGTTCATTGGGCTGGCCTTCTGCGGCACGTTCACCGTGATCAGTGGCCTCATATTGCTGGCTGCGTTGGCCCTGATGCTGTGGCACGCGTTCCGGGAAGCCCGTGCCCATCGCAAGGCCTGTGGCGAAGCCTGCGCCGACGATGAGGAGCTGGAAGGATTGGAAGAAGCCGATCCCGAAATGCCCTATTGGAAAGTGTCGATCTTTTTGGTTCTGGGTCTGGTCGGCCTGCCGATGGGTGCGCATTTGCTGGTCGAGAACGCAACAGTAATTGCGCGGCATTACGGTGTCAGTGAAACCGTGATCGGATTGACGCTGGTGGCCGTCGGAACATCTTTGCCCGAGTTGGCGACAACGGTCATGGCGGCGCTGCGCCGGCAGGCGGATGTGGCGCTGGGGAACGTCATCGGTTCGAACATGTTCAATCTGCTGGCGATTGTGGGGATTGCGACGCTGGTCGGACCGATTCCGGTTGATCCCGAGTTCCTGCATTTTGATCTGTGGGTCATGCTGGGCGCATCGCTTCTGCTGATCCCTTTTGTTTTCCTCAAGCAAGACATCACACGGACCTGGGGTTTTGTCCTGTCCATCCTTTACGTGATTTATGTCATCATCCTGCTGGCGTGATCTGACGAAGAAAGGTGATCCATGACCCGAGCTCTAGTTACCGGTTCAGGCATTCGTCTTGGCCGGGCCATGGCGCTTTTTCTTGCGCGGCGGGGATATGACGTCGCGGTTCACTACGCCAGTTCGCGGGCCCCGGCAGAGGAGACCGTGGCCGAGGTTCAGGCGATGGGGCGCAAATCCGTTGCACTACAGGCCGACCTGCTGGACGAAGCCCAGGTTCAGGCGCTGCTGCCTCGCGCGGTCGAGGCGCTGGGCGGGCCGATCACCTGTCTGGTCAACAATGCTTCGGTCTTCGAGTACGACAATATCCGGACGGCCACTCGGCAAAGCTGGGACCGCCATCTCGACAGCAATCTGCGCGCGCCGTTTGTGCTGACGCAGGCAATGGCTGCGCAGGGCCTGGAGCCTGAAACGGACGACGCGGGCGAGCCCGTTGCCACCGGTCTGATCGTCAACATGGTCGACATGCGGGTGCGCAAGCTGACGCCGGAATTCATGTCCTACACCATTGCCAAGATGGGTCTTTGGGCGCTGACACGCACCGCGGCGCAGGCGCTGACGCCCGCGATTCGCGTCAATGCGATCGGGCCGGGTCCGACCATGCAGGGCCACCGGCAAAGCGAAGGGCACTTCAAAGCGCAACGCGCCAATACTGTTCTGGAACGCGGCGCGAACCCCTCCGATATCACCGCGGCGCTGGGGTATTTTCTGGATGCCCATGCCGTAACCGGGCAGTTGCTTTGCGTCGACGGCGGCCAGCACCTTGGCTGGCGGACGCCTGACGTGCTGGGACTGGAATAGGCAATTTTGCTGTAAGTTTTGCACCGCTCTCATTTGTGTTACCGGCACGTTACAAAAATGTCTTTTTTTTCATACACTTGTCACGCGTGAGAAAAAATCTCTATAAATAACAGGTGGTTATATGATCGCCTAATTATTAGGCAAACAGGGAAATAGGCAATGAAACAAGGGAAAAACGAGGCGATACAAAAGTTATCTGCACAGTTATCCACAGAAACCGTGGACTTGTTTACTCTTGATCTGAGGTCGACAAGATTGCAGCCATGGTCAGAGAATCATATCTCAGGCCAATGACCACCCAGGACGACCCTTCATCAGACACGCAGCCCACCGGCTATGCCTGCATTCAGCGTTACGTGAAAACGTTGGACAGCTCACCCGGTGTTTATCGCATGCTGGATAGCGACAGCCGCGTTCTTTATGTGGGAAAGGCGCGGAACCTCAGGGCGCGAGTGTCGAACTATGCGCGTCCGGGGCATTCGGGGCGGATCGAGCGGATGATTGCTGCGACGTCGTCGATGATGTTCCTGACCACCCGGACCGAGACCGAAGCGCTGCTGCTGGAACAGAACCTGATCAAGCAGCTCAAGCCGAAATACAACGTGCTGCTGCGCGATGACAAAAGCTTTCCGAATATTCTTGTCGCAAAGGATCATTCTTTTCCGCAGATCAAGAAACATCGCGGGGCGAAAAAGGAAAAGGGGGCCTATTTCGGCCCATTTGCCAGTGCGGGTGCGGTGAACCGGACCCTGAACCAGCTGCAAAAGGCGTTCCTGCTGCGCAACTGCTCGGATTCCATGTTCGACAGCCGCACACGACCTTGTCTGCTTTATCAGATCAAGCGCTGTTCCGGACCGTGCGTCGGCCTGATCTCCGAGGCTGACTATGGCGCAAGCGTCAAGGATGCGGAACGGTTCCTGTCCGGGCGGTCCACTCGGGTGCAGGAAGAATTGGCCGAACAGATGATGGTCGCCTCCGAGGCGATGGAGTTCGAACGCGCCGCCGGTCTGCGTGATCGCATCCGGGCGCTGACGCAGGTGCAGACCTCGCAGGGCATCAATCCGCGCGGGGTGGCCGAGGCAGATATCATCGGTCTTTACATGGACAGCGGGCAGGCCTGCGTTCAGGTGTTTTTCATCCGCGCCAACCAGAATTGGGGCAACAAGGATTTCTATCCGCGCGTGGGGCCAGACGTCTCGGCGGCCGAGGTCATGGAAGCTTTTCTGGGTCAGTTTTACGACAACAAGGAACCGCCCCGGCAATTGATCCTGTCAGACGGGATCGAAAACGCCGATCTGATGCAGGAGGCACTGTCTGAGAAGGCTGGCCGAAAGGTCAAAATCCTTGTGCCCCAGCGCGGTGAAAAGCAGGAACTGGTGGCTGGGGCCTTGCGCAATGCACGTGAATCTCTGGCCCGGCGCATGTCGGAAAGCGCAACGCAGGCCAAGCTGTTGCGCGGCGTGGCCGAGGCGTTTGATCTGGACAGTCAGCCGAACCGGATCGAGGTTTACGACAACAGCCACATTCAGGGCACCAACGCTGTGGGCGGCATGATTGTTGCGGGCCCGGAAGGGTTCATGAAAAACGCCTATCGTAAGTTCAACATCCGGGGCGACGATCTGACACCGGGTGACGATTTCGGCATGATGAAAGAGGTTCTGACCCGTCGGTTCACCCGTCTGCAAAAGGAGGACCCAGACCGGGACAAGGGGCTTTGGCCCGATTTGCTGTTGATTGATGGCGGCGCCGGTCAGGTGAGTGCCGTGCATGAAATTATGGTCGAACATGGTGTCGAAGACATCCCGATGGTCGGTGTCGCCAAAGGCGTTGATCGCGATCACGGCAAAGAAGAATTTCACCGGATCGGTCAGCGCCCCTTTGCGCTGAAACGCAACGACCCGGTGCTGTATTTCATTCAGCGCCTAAGGGACGAGGCGCATCGGTTTGCCATCGGAACACATCGCGCGAAACGGGCCAAAGCGGTGGGCGCGACACCTCTGGACGAAATCCCGGGGGTGGGTGCCGCGCGCAAAAGGGCGTTGCTGGCGCATTTCGGCAGTGCCAAGGCCGTCAGCCGAGCCAATCTGGCAGACCTGAAGGCGGTCGAGGGGATCTCAGCCGGGCTGGCGCAGAAGGTTTACGATTACTTCCACGACAAGGGCTAGACCTTCCGCCCACGCCACAGGATGTACAGCCCCGAGGCAACGATCAGCGCGCTGCCGGTCCACATGGTCCGGTCCAATTGCTCGCCAAATATGACGACCCCCAGTCCGATACCGAACAACAACCGGGAATAGCGGAAGGGCGTGACCGCCGAGACCTCGCCCGTGCGCATCGCCTTCATCAGCGACGCATAGGCGATTGTGCCCATCAGTGTGGCACCAACCAGGTGCAGGCTCGTGTGCAGGGTCACAGCGGCCATCGGCACATTTTCCCAGAACCGATAGGCCAAACCGGCCACGACGATGCAAAGAAAGCCATAGAACCCCAGCACTTCGGTTCCCAGCGACGCGGGTGCGGCACGGCTGGCCAGATCGCGTCCGGCAAAGCCCAGCATTCCCAACACGGCGAGGATGGAGAGGGCCGAGAAACTGTCCCCGGTCGGCTGGATGATGATCACGACGCCGATCAGCCCGATCAGGATTGCGCTCCACCGCCGCCAGCCGACGGTTTCACCAAAGAACAGGGCCGCTCCGGCGACCACGACAAGGGGCGTGGCCTGCAGAATTACCGTGGCCGAAGACAGGGGTGTCAGCGCAATGGCCAGCACGTAGAACAAACGCCCAAGGATTTCGAAGACCACGCGCACCTTCATCGGGCGCGATAGCACGTCAGGCTGAAACAGCCGCGTGCCACGCAGCAAGGCGGCAATTCCAAACACAAGCGCACCGCCCGTGCCGAACAGAATCAGGACCTGCCAGATCGGCAACGCGGCCGAGGCGCTTTTCAGCAGCGCATCCTCGAGCGCAAACAGCGCCATTGCCGAGATCATCCATAAACTGCCGATCAGGTTTGACCGGGGGTCCGTTTGAATATGCGGTGTCATGCTGCTGTCGTTCCCCAACCGGTCCGCACGCCAATCTGACGGCAAAGCGCGCGCGCGCCAAGCTGTATCTGGTTGAGATGTCCGGCTTGCGACCCTTTGACCACCAGTGCCGCAACCGCCTGTGATCGGGTCAGTTTTTTGCATGGCTGTCTTTTCTGTCCCGAAGTGGCGATGTAGTGTCGATCCATGAAGTGGAACCTGCCCAATATCCTGACCGTCCTGCGCCTGTTGGCGGCACCCGGTCTGGCCGTGATGTTTCTGTATTTCACCCGCCCCTGGGCGGACTGGTTCGCTTTGATCCTGTTTCTGACGGCCGCCATCACCGACTGGTTCGATGGATATCTGGCGCGTGCGTGGAAACAGGAAACCAAGATCGGGGCCATGCTGGACCCGATTGCCGACAAGGCGATGGTTGTGATCGCCCTGATGATTCTGGTCGGCTATTCCGCCGAGCACTGGACGCCCTGGCTGGTGCTGCCCGCAACTGTTATCCTGTTTCGCGAGGTTTTCGTCTCGGGCTTGCGTGAATATCTGGGTGACGTGGCCGGGACGCTGAAAGTCACGAAGCTGGCCAAATGGAAAACCACTGCGCAGATGGTGGCGATTGCCATCCTGTTTTCGCAAGGGATATTCGAGCACCATTTTGTGATGGGGTCCTTTGGCATGGATGCCGAAACACTCGATCGGGTCCTGATGGGTGAGATCGAGGACCTGAACGGCCTGCGCTGGCATCTTGAGGGGATGTTCTGGTCCGGGCGGATTGGGCTTTGGCTGTTGTGGATCGCGGCGACTCTGACATTGATCACGGGCTACGACTACCTACGTAAAGCCATGCCGCATCTGAAGGAGAGCTGAGCGATGGATGTGCTGTATTTCGCATGGGTGCGCGAACGCATCGGCCTGCCGAAAGAAAGGGTCGAGACCGAGGCCGCAACGGTATCCGATCTTGTGGCCGAGCTGAGCGCGCGAGAAGACCGCTATGCCGCAGCCTTTGCGGACCTGTCCGCATTGCGGGTAGCGCTGGATCAGGAACTTTCGGACTTTGACGCCTCGCTGGCCGGTGTGCGTGAAGTGGCGTTCTTTCCGCCCATGACCGGCGGCTGACGCGATGCGTATTGCCGTTCAGGAAGAAGCGTTTGACCTTGGCGCCGAAGCCAACGCTTTTGCGTCAGGGGATTCAGCCAACGGCGCCATCGTGACCTTTACCGGTATCGTGCGCAATCTGGCCACGGGTGATCTGGATGTGATGGAGATCGAGCATTACCCGGGCATGACCGAGCGCGCGCTGACCAGGATCGCCGAAGAGGCTCAGGAACGCTGGTCTTTGGGGGATGTTCTGGTAATCCACCGCCACGGGCGGCTGGCCCCGGGGGACCGGATCATGATGGTTGCCACGGCTGCGCGGCATCGCAAGGATGCATTCGAGGCGGCAGAGTACTTGATGGACTATCTGAAATCCCGCGCGCCCTTCTGGAAGAAAGAGATCACCTCGGGCGGGGCGGAGTGGGTGGCCGCGAAAGATGAAGACGAAGACGCGTTGACCCGCTGGTAATACTCGAACCGGCACCCGTCGGGCGGATGCCGGCGCGTGTCAGGGCAGATTAGCTGGATTGTTCCGCGTTGCAGGTCCGTGCTGCCTCAATGGCTTTCTTTGTGCCATCCAGGTTGACGGTGAATGCGAATTCCTTTTCCGGGAACACGGTCATTTCGTTTTTGTTGATGACGTCGTCAACGAACTGAGCGTTGTTCGCCAGGATGTACCCGCCGGTATATCCATCGGCCAGGTGCTTGGTTTTCTTGTGCGCTTCGGCCTCATAAACGTTGCCGTCTAGTGACAGGAAGATCTTTTCCTTCTTACCTTTCAGGCCGATGTCATTCTTCGTGAAAACCCCCAGATAGCCCATCTCATGGTCTTTGGTCAGGCCCATTTGAACGACGTTCTGGTTTTCGTCCATGCGCTCGATCAGGCAGGACCCGCGCGTATCATCTACAAAGATGGTCCATCCGGATTCTTCCCCCCAATTTGAAAACGTATCGTTTTCCGAGGGGATGACATCGCCGGAAGCCAGGGCTGAGGTTGCGGAAAATGCGCAAAGCACTTTGGCGGTTTTCAAAGTATCTTGGAAATTCATAGTACACTCCAATTTTCTGGATAGTGGACAGTGATGTGTGTAGGCAAAAACACACCAATTCGTAGTATTGAATTTGTCGCCAATATTGAAGGCGAAAGAAACAGACCGGCCAAAACACGCCGATCTTGTTTACTGTTGTACTGAGGCAAGCTCAGGTTGTGCAGTCGACGCAAAGGTTCAGTCGGCGTTGTTTATCCGCCCGCGCAGTTCTTCCGCTTCTTGCCGCGCCGCGCGCAGGCCGTCCATCGCGGCGGCTAGTTCGGCTTCGGTCTGGGTCAGCTGGTTGGACAGTTCGGCCTCGCGTTGTTGCAGGTAGGTAATCGCCTGATCGCGGGTTTCTTCGGCTTCATGTAACTCCTGGCTCATACGGTCCAGATCAGCGACGTCGCTTTGGCGGACGCGGGACAGACGATGAGCTAGCCAGTTGGCGAACCAGCCCATGCAGAATGCCGCAAACAGGATAACGGCAGTGGCGATGATGAATTCGGTTCTGTTCACTTTACTGATCCCCTGCATCTGCATCAGATGCGCTGTTTTCCGGTTCTTCAGGCTCGGATGGCGTGGCTTCCAGCGCATCAAGCCCGGTTTCCCTGTCCGCAAGCGGTTCGGGCCGGATCAGGCGAAACTCGATGCGGCGGTTTTCTTCCCGGCCTTCTTCGCTGTCATTGTCCGCGATGGGTTGCGTTTCACCATAGCCGACGGCCGAGTAGGTTGCCGTTGGTATCCGGCGCGCGCGCAGCTCACTCAGAACGGACTGGGCGCGGGACTGGCTCAGCTGCTGGTTCATCTCTTCGCGGCCCTGGCTGTCCGTGTGGCCCTGAATTTCAAGCCGGATGGGGCCACATTCCCGCAGGATCTCTGCGATCTGGTTCAGCGTATCCCGCGATTCGGTGGCAACGGTGGCCGAACCGGGTTCGAACGCGATCTTGCCTGCCGCCTGAATCTCGGCAATCCGGGATTCGCACAGCTCCGGATCGGGCAGGGCGTCTTTGGGTTCGGGCGGTTCCTGATAGGTGATCGACAGGGTGAAATCCTGCGCTTCGCCCAGTTTGTCAGACAGATGCCCGGCTATGCGGGCCTTTGCATCTTCCTCATGGCTGACACCGGACAGTTCCACCACCTCGGGCGTGACGGTCAGAACACCATTATGCAGTTCCGACAACGCCTCAAGCCCGGCCAGCACCCGCAGCGGCCAGTCGGCGGGCAGATCGGGAACAATGCGGGTTGCCAAGTGCACCTGTTCCGAGCCGAAGGCCGCGCGGGCAAAGCTGTCGACCATGTCCCGCAAGGTTTCATCTCCGACACGCCCACGCAGTTGCACCAGGCCTTCCGGGCTGCGGGTTGCGGAAAACTCGGGCGGGCCGGCCTGGTCTTGGGTGTCGGGTTCGGGCAAAACGGCGTGTAGGGCAAACACTTCCGGCAATGCGTTTTCCAATTCACCCACGACCCGGTCGAATGTGGCGGGGTCCGCGCCTTGCGCCGCGATCAGCGTGATGTCGGCATCGGACATGGTCACCGAACCCTGCCCGATATCGGCCAGCGCCCCGATGCTGAGTTCGGCAGCGCGGGCCCAGCGCGGCGAGGGGACACCCAGCCCGATGGTGCAACTGTAAGGACCGGACAATCCTGCTGCTTGCGCGGCGGCCACGATTGTCTGACGGGCGTCGTCATCCTGCGCTGAACAGGCGTCGAAACGGCCCCCTTCCTCGGTGATCAGGTAGCGCAACGTAAAAGGTGTGATCACCGGGCGCGGTGCTGAAATCGACAGGCCGATCCGAAGGCTTGGCGGTGCTGCGCGCGTCAGGTCGCGCTCCAGCATCTCTTTTTCCTTCTGGCTGTCGGTGATGGCCGTGATCCGCACCAGCCCGGGGCTGGCCGAGATCTTGGCCCGGGGCAATTTCGCCAGCGCGCTGAGCGCGTAAGTAAACGCGTCATCCCAGCCCTTCGGCTTGGGATAGTCAGCCGTTTCCAGCAGATCTGACACGGGGGTGTTTGGAACCAGTTTTTCCAACTGTCTGATCATGGCGTCACGATCCACGCTGGCCGGGATCAGACCGATGACCGAGATGCCACTGTCGTTGCGCAGGATTTCGGTCGAAAACCGCGGTGCCGCCAACGTTGTGGTGGGCGCAACTTCCATCTCATCGATGACACGCGATGTATCGACTTCGGTTCCGGCAGCGGTCAGCGCGTTGAATCGCGTTGCCTCGTCCGAAGCGGTGCCGGTCAGAACCACGCGCAGCCCGTCTGAATACACTTCGGCCCAGTCGTGACCCTTGAGATCCAGCGCCCGCCGCACGGCAAATTCCGAAGCTTCTTCGACCTTGGTCACGGCATAACTGGCCGCCAGGAGCGACAAACCAGCCGACACGAGAAAGATCAGGACAACAGCGATGGAAAAAGGCAAACGCATGTGCGGTTTCGGGACTCCTCGGGCGATTGGTCGGGACTCTTACAGAGGCGTGGCCTGGGGTGCAATCAGAGCAGAAGCGCGACGCAGAGGAAGATCAGCGGAATCAAGCCGGTGTCGCGGTTGGCCCGGAAAAGTTGCAACAGTTTGGCGTTGTCTTCGATATCCAGCCCGCGCAATTGCCAGGCCATGTGCCAGCCCATCGCCCATGGCCCGGTCAGGGCAACGACCAGTGCCATGATGGACGCCTGCTGGGCAGCACCATCGATGATGGCAAGTCCCATAAGCGCGACGGTTGCGACCAGAAAATACTTGAGCCATTTCGCTGTATCCGTCCCGAACAGTCGCGCGGTGGATTTGATGCCGATCAGCTCGTCATCCTCGGCATCCTGATGGGCATAGATGGTGTCGTAAAACAGCGTCCAGGCGATCCCTGACAGGTACAGGGTAACTGCGGGCCAGCCTACCGTGCCGCTATGGGCGGCCCAAGCCAGCAGCGCGCCCCAATTGAAGGCCAGGCCCAGAAAGACCTGCGGCCACCATGTGAACCGCTTTGCGTAAGGGTAGATGGTCACGGGCAACAGGGACAGAACGCCCATGGCGATGGCCGCCTGATTGAACGTCAGAAGAATCCCCAGCGCCAGCAGGCATTGCAGGCCCATCCAGACAATGGCCTGCCGAACGCTGACCTGTCCGGACGGGATCGGCCGGGACCGTGTGCGCTCCACCTGCCCGTCAAATTCGCGGTCGGTGATATCGTTCCAGGTACAGCCTGCACCACGCATAAGAAAGGCTCCGATGGCGCAGCCGATCGCGATACACAGATCCTCCCAGCGTGGGTTTCCGTCGCTGAGAATTGCCAGCGCAAGGCCCCACCAGCAGGGAATCAGCAGCAGCCACGTGCCGATGGGCCGGTCCGCGCGGCTGAGGCGCAGGTAGGGCCGCGCAAAAGCGGGCGCATGGGTGTCGACCCAGTTGCCGCTGACGGCATCGGCGACCTGACCATCTGGTGTTGGGACATTGCCTTGCATATGTAAGGTCTCATGAGTGCAAAAATCAGACTGTATGTAGAGCACCCTCTGGGTCGGGGGCAATCCGTTGAATTGACGCGCGAGCAGGCACATTACCTGTTCGGCGTCATGCGTCTGGCTGTCGGGTCACACGTTGCCCTGTTCAACAGTCGGGACGGAGAGTGGCTGGCCGAGGTGGCCGAGGCAGGCAAACGCGGCGGCACGCTGGCCTGTGTCGAACAGACAAGACCGTTGCAGATGCCGCCCGACCTTTGGTTTCTGTTCGCGCCGATCAAAAAGGCACGCACCGACTTCATCGTTGAAAAGGCGGCGGAAATGGGTTCCGCGCGGATCATGCCGGTGCAGACCGAATTCACCAATTCCGAACGCATCCGGCAGGACAGGTTGCAGGCCCATGCGGTTGAGGCCGCCGAACAGTGCGGCGGAACCTTCGTACCCGAAGTTTGCGAGCTGCAGCGCCTGGACCGTGTGCTGGATGCTTGGCCCGATGGGCGGCAACTGATGTTCTGCAACGAGGCGGAAGTAGGCTCGGCTCTGCGTCTGGCCGAACAGGAAAAGGGCGGGCCGTGGGCCATTCTGATCGGTCCCGAGGGCGGGTTTTCCGAGCGTGAGCGCAACCGCCTGACCGCATTGCCTTATGCGCATGTGGTCAGTCTGGGCCCGCGCATTCTGCGCGCGGATACTGCGACTGTGGCGGCACTTACCATGTGGCAGCAGGCACTGGGGGATTGGTCGTGACCTGGTGTTTGGCGCAGGCAACCGACCTGCCCGAGATCGAGGAATTCCTCCGCCGTCACCTGCAATCTTCAATGTTTCCGCTGGCCAACTTGCGGGATTTCGGACTGAACGGATCGGAACCCCGGTCCCTGAAAATCTGGATGCTGGGCGAGCCGCTGCGCGCCGTTCTGGCCATCACGAACGAAGGGATGCTGTTGCCGCAGTGCCGGGATTGCACCGATGCCGAGCTTGAAGCGGTACTAAAGATGTTGAAAAGGCGCCCGGTCATCGGCGTGATCGGTGAGGCCGCCCAAGCCCGGCGCATTTTGCAACTGGCTGGCTGGCAAAACAGACCCGCTATCCTCAGCCGGGATGAGCCTGCCTTTTCGCTGGAACTGGAACAGCTTATTATTCCAGACCTGCCGGGAGCGCGCCTTGTCCCCTTGTCGGCAATTGACCGGGCGCTAGCCGTTCACTGGCGGCACAGCTACCATCTGGAATCCTTGGGAAAGGACTCGGATCAGGCGCAACATCAAGCCGAGCGCGACATTGACGGGTATCTGAGCCGGGACAGCCACCGGGCGTTGTTGTTGAACAACCAACCTGTCTGCATGACCGGTTTCAACGCCGTTTTGCCTGAAGTGGTTCAGATCGGCGGGGTTTATACGCCGCCCGAACTGCGCCGCCGCGGCTATGCCCGAACCGCCGTCGCGCTGCATCTGGCCGAGACGTGCGCAACCGGTGTGTCACGTGCCGTACTTTTTGCCGCTTCAGATTTTGCGGCGCGGGCCTATATCGCAGTAGGATTTGTTCGGACAGGTCAGTTCTCGGTGAACCTGTTCAAGACGGAAAAGGAGGCCGCCGCATGAGTTTCATCCGCCCGGAAGCGAAACTGGCTCTGTGGCGCTGGCGCGAAGTGCTGGTGGCCGTCGCCGTTTTTCTGGTAGGCCTGAGTTGGATTAGCGGGCCCGGCGGGCTGCTGGGCTGGATGGGATGGATTCTGGTCGCCGTGGCGGTGGCGCTGGCGGTGATCGGGGTGCAGCGGGTGCGATTCCGCATGGGTGCGGGTGGTCCCGGTGTCGTGACAATAGATGAGGGGCAGATCGCCTATCTCGGGCCTCTGGATGGCGGCATTGTCGCGGCGCGCGAAATCGAGAGGCTGGCGCTGGACCCGACCTCGGACCCGGCGCATTGGGTGCTGGACCAGCCGGGACAGCCCGCACTTCACATTCCTGTGAACGCCGAAGGCGCCGAGGCGCTGTTTGATGTGTTCTCGGCCCTGCCGGGGCTGAAAACCGAACGGATGTTGTCGGAACTCAACGGCGGATCGCCGCATCCGGTGGTAATCTGGGAACGCACGCCCTCGCGCCCGTCGCATATGCGCCTGCATTGACACTGGCCGCGTTTGCGACCACGACTGACCCAGCAACAGACACTTCAGGAGCGGAGCGCGGTTCATGTCAATTCCCCAGTCCGGCGGCGGGCCGATCGAACGCCACGAGCAACTGGCCGAATATCTGGAATCGGGCTGCAAGCCCAAGGCCGATTGGCGTATCGGTACCGAGCATGAGAAGTTCGGGTATTGCAAGGACACGCTGAAACCGCTGCCGTTTGAAGGCACCCGGTCCATCGTTGCGGTGCTTGAAGGCTTGCGCGACCGTCACGGCTGGAGCGAGGTACGTGAAGCCGGGCATCTGATCGGTCTGGAAAAGGACGGCGCGAATGTCAGCCTTGAACCGGGCGGCGCGCTGGAATTGTCGGGTGCCCCGCTGGAGACCATCCACGAAACCTGTGACGAGGTGAACACTCACCTGCGCGAGGTGAAGGATATCGCCGACGCGATTGGTGTCGGTTTCATTGGTTTGGGGGCGGCTCCGATCTGGACCCATGACCAGATGCCGCTGATGCCCAAGGGCCGTTATCGGCTGATGAACGACTATATGGAAGAAGTCGGCACCATGGGCCGCGCCATGATGCGGCGCACATGCACGGTACAGGTCAATATCGACTTCGGCTCCGAGGCCGACATGGTTCAGAAACTGCGCGTGGCACTGGCGTTGCAGCCGGTGGCAACGGCGCTGTTTGCAAACTCTCCGTTCTTCGAAGGCAAGGTCAACGGACAGAAAAGCTGGCGCAGCCACATCTGGCGACATCTGGACGATGCCCGCACCGGGATGTTGCCCTTCGTGTTCGAGGACGGATTCGGGTTCGAGCGTTACGTTCAGTATGCGCTCGATGTGCCGATGTATTTCGTCTACCGCGACGGACAGTATATCAACGCGCTGGGCATGTCCTTCCGTGATTTCCTGCAGGGCAAACTTCCGGCGCTGCCGGGGGAAACCCCGACCCTGTCCGACTGGGCCGACCACCTGACCACCGCCTTCCCCGAAGCGCGGATCAAGAAGTTCATGGAAATGCGCGGTGCCGATGGCGGCCCGTGGCGCCGCCTGTGCGCGCTGCCTGCCTTCTGGGTCGGGCTGACCTACGATCAGGGCGCGCTGGATGCGGCGTGGGATCTGGTCAAAGGCTGGGACGCGGAAACCCGCGAGGCGCTGCGGGTTGAGGCCGCCAAAGACGGGCTGCAGGCGCGGGTTGGCAACATCAGCATGCATGATCTGGCACGCGAAGTGGTGGCCATTTCCGAGGCCGGCCTGAAATCCCGTGCGCGCCCCGGCGCCGGAGGTCTGGTCCCCGATGAGACCCATTTCCTGAATGCGCTGAAGGACAGTATCGAGACCGGTAAGATTCCGGCAGACGAGTTGCTGGATCACTTCTATGGAGACTGGAACGGCGATCTGACCCGGATCTATCCTGAATACAGCTACTGAGACCATCGGGCGCGTTAAGGCATGATTTGCCAAAACGGGCCTAATGTCTTGCACTTCTTGCGGGCCGTCAGATACTAGCACGCATTCCGTCGCGCGAGTGATCCATGGCCCGTATCAGCGAACTTCATTATTCCAACGCCTACGCCGCAACCTCGGGTGTAAACGAATTTCTTGAAGTCGCACTGCGCCCGGATGAGATTCCAGCAGATTTCACGGTCTCGTTCTATCAGGCAAACGGGCAGGTCGGGATCGAAATTCCGCTGGATCATCCCTTAGTTCAGATGTCGGTCGATGCCGACAACAACGAGCTTGTTTTTGTCATATCGGCGGATGACTTCCCGATCCTTTTGACAGACCCCAACGGGGGCGGGCCGACCAACTACGAAGCCTATGCACTGACCAATACGAACACCGGTCAGGTCATCGATTTTTATGATATCGGTGGCGGCACAACGAACATCGTGGCGCAAAACGGGCTTGCGGCGGGGCAGACTTCGGTCAACCTGCCGGTTCTGGTCGGGCCGAACCAGACCACGACAACGTTGCAATTCAATCAGCCCGATCCGGATACCCTGACCTACGGGTCAGTGGCCCCCGGCGACAGTGGTGCGGCCTGTTTCACGGCGGACACGATGGTGGAGACGCCCGACGGACGTCGCGCTGTCGAAAATCTGCGGCTGGGTGATCTGGTGCACACAATCGACGCCGGGCCGCTGCCGGTTCGCTGGGTTGGCGGGCGCACGGTCTCAGGTCGTGGCCGCTTTGCGCCGATCCGGATCCACTCAGGTACACTTGGGGCCGAGGCCGATATTCTGGTCTCTCCCCAGCATCGTATCCTGATCACCGGTTGGCAGGCCGAATTGCTGTTTGGCGAAGATGAGGTACTGGTTCCCGCGATATCTCTGGTCAACGGCACCACCGTGACACAAGACCCTTGCGACATTGTCAGGTACATCCACCTGCTGTTTGACCGCCATCAGCTTGTCACCACCTCTGGCTTGATCTCCGAGAGCTTTTTTCCGGGGCAGGAGGGGCTTGCGGGGTTGGGAACGGACACTCAGGACGAGTTGCTGGCGTTGTTTCCCCAGCTGCGCAATCACCCCGAGGCATATGGCCTTGCAGCGCGCCCGGTGCGGCAGGACAGAACCACAGCGCTGCTTCGTTTCGCCTGAATGTGCGCGCCCTCTTGCTTTCGCGGGCTGCTGTGATAGCAGGTCCGCAACAGCATTCAGGGGCCAAAGTCAGGAAGCGTCATGGACGATCTTAAGGCAAAATATCTGGGTCAGATCGCAGACGCGGGCGACGAGAACGCACTCGAAGCGATCCGCCTGGCCGCCGTGGGCAAAAAGGGCGAAGTCGCGCTGAAGATGCGCGAGCTGGGCAAAATGACACCCGAGGAACGCCAGGTTGCAGGCCCGGCGCTGAACGCCCTGAAGGATGAGATCAACTCGGCGCTATCCGCCAAAAAAGCCGCTCTGGCCGACGCCGCGCTGGATGAGCGTCTGCGCACCGAATGGCTGGACGTTACGCTGCCGACCCGCGCGCGCCGTCAGGGCTCGATCCACCCGGTCAGCCAGGCGACCGAGGAACTGACTGCTATTTTTGCCGAACTGGGTTTCTCGGTGGCCGAAGGGCCGCGGATCGAGACCGACTGGCATAACTTTGACGCGCTGAACATCCCCGGCCACCACCCCGCGCGGGCCGAGATGGATACGTTCTACATGCACCGCGCCGCAGGCGACAACCGCCCGCCGCATGTGCTGCGTACTCATACCTCGCCGGTGCAAATACGTTCGATGGAGCTACAGGGCGCGCCGATCCGTGTGATCTGCCCGGGCGGCGTGTACCGCGCCGATTATGACCAGACCCACACGCCGATGTTCCATCAGGTCGAGGGGCTCGCCATCGACAAGGACATCTCGATGGCGAACCTGAAATGGGTTCTGGAAGAATTCGTAAAAGCCTTCTTCGAAGTCGACGACGTCGAACTGCGCTTCCGCGCCTCGCACTTCCCCTTCACCGAGCCATCGGCCGAGGTCGATATCCGCTGTTCCTGGGATAACGGCCAGCTGAAGATCGGCGAAGGCGACGACTGGATGGAGATCTTGGGCTCCGGCATGGTCCACCCCAAGGTGATCGCCGCTGGTGGCATCGACCCCGAGGTCTATCAGGGTTTCGCTTTTGGCATCGGGATCGACCGTCTGGCGATGCTGAAATACGGCATTCCGGATTTGCGAGCCTTCTTTGATAGCGACCTGCGCTGGCTGCGCCATTACGGTTTCGCAGCGCTGGATATGCCGAACCTGCATGGTGGTTTGAGCCGGTAAGTGTATCCGCTGGGTGTATATCTGGCGAGCTATTATGATTGGTGGCGCCGTAGAGTAGCCAAGGTTCCATTTCTATGGCTGGTCGGGCTAGTTGTAGCGTTAGGCTTTCTTCAGTTTTCAGTAGAACGCTTGTTCGGATCGTCCTTTGCTTGGGTTTTGTTGGTTGCGGTTATCGCTGTATCTCCGGGAGTGTGGGTGGCTCTTTTGGCGACCCGTAACGGATTTTTAAAGAAAGTGAATCCTCTGAAAGAGGTGGAAGATCAAAAAGCCATGGCCAAGAAGCTCATTAATGAATTCGCGAAAAAGCAGTCGAAATAGCGGCGCGGAGCAAAGGCCGATAGGCCGCCGCGCCATCGCCAGACCGCCCGGACGGGCTGGCGATTTGTCTCCGCCAGCGTTCCGTTTGAACGTCACACGGGTTTGGCTGCCATAAAGTGCCCAACACAACCCGAGGATCGCCATCCCGCGGTCTGGCGATGGCGCGGCTTGGTGGTTTGGTTGGATGTCGGGCGGGCTTCAGCCAACCATGCCCCGGGTGCCGGGCTGGAGCCTGGCCTACACCAATATGTTACGTGACAGTGCCGTGAGTCTGACTAGGCTCCGGCCTATGATCTATCGACTGCTATGCCTGCTTCTGCTGACCGCCACCCCGGCCGCCGCCGTGGATACCTGCCACGGGGATACCGCCTGTCAGGTCGGCGACCGCTCGTATCATGTGCTGGAACCCGATGGCTGGGACGGGGTGACGCCTCTGCCGGTGTTGCTGCATTTTCACGGCTGGGCGCGGCAGGGGACGGTTGTGGTGAACCACGAGCGTATCGCCGGGGCCACGAAGCTGCGGGGCGTGTTGTTGGTCGCGCCGAACGGCCTGGGCAAAAGCTGGGATTTCTGGGCGCCGGACACTGGCGACGTGGGTTTTGCCGACCGGGTGCTAAAGGATGTCGCCAGTCGGTATCCCATTGATCCTGAACGCATCTATGTCTCGGGCTATTCCTATGGCGGCGCGATGGCGTGGCGCTTTGTCTGCCAGTCCGGCAATGACGTGACCGCTTTGTTGGCCGTGGCGGGCAGTATCCCGCAGACCGAGGATTGCCCAGAATCCCCGCGCCAGGCGCGCCATGTTCACGGGACCGATGACGCAGTAATGAGCTTCCCCTTTGGTCCGGGCGGCGATACGACTTATCCGGTGGCGCTGTGGCGGGAAAAATTCGGCTGTGCAACTGCAACCCCGCGCGGCGACTGGAGTGTCGAGCCTTTCCTGACGCTCAGCCGGGTGGAATGGACCGATTGCGCGCGGGGAAAGGTGGTGCTGGACACCCATCCCGGCGGGCATTTTATCCCTCATGGCTGGATCGGCTGGCAACTGGATGAGCTTTTGGGCCGCACCCCAGCCTATCCGTGACGCGCGGCGCTTGCACCCCGGCGCAATCTTTGCCATTGCCTTTGCCGACTGGATGTTTGCCAAAAAAGGCCCTGAGCAATGAAATTCACTCTGTCCTGGCTGAAAGACCACCTCGACACTGACGCTTCGGTTGATGAGATTGCCGAGGCGCTGACCGATCTCGGGCTTGAGGTCGAAGAGATCGTGAACCCGGCGGACCGGTTGAAGGATTTTACCCTCGGGTATGTGAAACATGCCGAGAAACACCCTGACGCGGACAAGCTGCGTGTTTGCAAGGTCGACACCGATGAGGGTGAGTTGCAGATCATCTGTGGTGCCCCCAACGCGCGTGAAGGTATCACGGTCGTGGTTTGCAAACCCGGCATGTATATCCCCGGTCTGGACCTGACGATCAGCGTGGGCAAGATCCGTGGCGTCGAAAGCTTCGGCATGATGGCGTCTGAACGCGAGCTTGAGTTGTCGGAAGAACATGACGGCATCATCGAACTGCCATCGGGCGAGGTTGGCGACAGGTTTGTTGACTGGCTGGCTGAGAATGACCCCTCGAAAGTCGATCCGATGATCGAGATCGCGATCACTCCGAACCGTCCGGACGCGCTGGGCGTCGAAGGGATTGCCCGCGATCTGGCCGCGCGTGGCATTGGCACCCTGAAACAACGTGACTACGTGCCGGTCCCGGGAGACTACGAAAGCCCGATCAAGGTGACGATTGACGAGGACACGTTGGACGGCTGTCCGCATTTCACCGGTCGTTTGATCCGGGGTGTCAAGAACGGTCCCAGCCCGCAATGGTTGCAGGATCAGCTGAAGGCAATCGGTCTGCGCCCGATTTCGGCCTTGGTGGACATCACCAACTACATGACTTTTGACCACAACCGCCCTCTGCACGTTTTCGACGCGGACAAGGTGCAGGGCAACCTGCGCGTTCACCGCGCCAAAGGCGGCGAAAAGCTGGTGGCACTGGACGAGAAGGAATACACGATTCAGCCCGGCATGATGGTGATTTCGGATGACAAGGGCCCGGAATCGATTGCGGGCATCATGGGCGGGCAGGAAACCGGCTGCACCGAAGAGACCGTTAACGTTTTCCTCGAAAGCGCGTTCTGGGATCATGTTCAGATTGCCTTGACGGGCCGGGCGCTCAGGATCAATTCCGATGCCCGTTACCGTTTTGAACGTGGCGTCGATCCGGAATACACCCGTGAAGGGCTTGAGCATGCGACGCAGATGATCCTTGATATCTGTGGCGGTGAAGTTTCGAACGTGGTCGAGGCAGGCAAGGCGCCGAACCACGCGCGCGCCTACAAGCTGGACGCGGCGCGGGTTCGGTCCCTGGTCGGCATGGACATCCCCGAAAGCGAGCAGCGCCAGACCCTGACCCGACTGGGCTTTCGTTTGGAAGGCGAGATGGCTCATGTTCCCAGCTGGCGCCCCGATGTCATGGGTGAGGCCGATCTGGTTGAAGAAGTCGCGCGGATTGCGTCCCTGACCAAGCTGCAGGGAAAGCCATTGCCGCGGGTCACAGACGGCATTCCGAAGCCGGTGATGACCCCGGCGCAGCGGCGGCAGTCGATGGCGCGACGCACCTGTGCGGCGCTTGGGTACAACGAATGCGTCAGCTACACGTTTATCGATCAGGCCTCGGCCGCGCTGTTTGGCGGGGGCGATGATGCGACGAAGCTGGAAAATCCGATCTCGTCCGAGATGAGCCATATGCGCCCGGACCTTTTGCCGGGGCTGCTGCAGGCTGCGGCCCGCAATCAGGCGCGTGGGTACGCGGACGTGGCTTTGTTCGAGGTCGGTCCGGTTTTTCATGATGGCGAACCCGGCGATCAGAAGACCCAAATTACCGGCCTGCTGGTCGGTCGAAATGGCCCCAAGGATGTGCATGGCGCGTCGCGCCCGGTCGACGTGTTCGACGCCAAGGCGGATGCCGAAGCCGTTCTGGCCGCGATCGGCGCACCTGCCAAGGTTCAGGTTCTGCGTGACGGTGACACCTGGTGGCATCCGGGTCGTCACGGTAGGATTTGTCTGGGCCCGAAGAAGGTGCTGGGTGTATTTGGCGAACTGCACCCGCGCGTCCTGCAGGCGATGGATATCAAGGGCCCGGCAATGGCCTTCACGATCTGGCCGGATGAGGTGCCTTTGCCCCGAAAATCCGGCGCCACCCGCGCGGCGCTGGAACTGCGTGACCTACAGGCTGTCGAGCGCGATTTTGCCTTTGTTGTCGATGCCGCGGTCGAGGCCCTGACACTGGTCAATGCTGCAGCAGGTGCCGACAAGGCGCTGATTGAGGATGTGCGTGTGTTCGACGAGTTTATCGGTGGAAGTGTGGGTGAAGGCAAAAAGTCCCTGGCCATTACCGTGCGACTTCAGCCGACGGACAAGACACTGAAGGAAAAAGACATCGAAGCCGTCAGCGCCAAGATCGTTGAAAAGGTCGCCAAGGCCACGGGCGGTACGCTGCGGGGCTGATGGAGTCCGCCTCCGGCGGGAGTATTTTCAAAAAGATAAAGGGGCGGTTGCGCCCCTTTGTTGTCTGGAGAGGAGAAAGCCATGCTGAACGTTTATCTGTCCGGGGAAATCCATACGGACTGGCGTGAACAGATCATCGAAGGTGCCAAGGGGCTGAGCATCGCGTTCAACAGCCCGGTGACGGATCATGCGGCCAGTGACGATTGCGGCGTTGTTATTCTGGGCGCCGAGCCGGACAAATACTGGCATGACCACAAAGGCGCGATGGTCAACGCAATCAGAACGCGCAAGGGGATCGCCGATGCGGATGTGGTCGTGGTTCGGTTTGGCGACAAATACAAGCAATGGAACGCTGCCTTTGATGCCGGTTACGCGGCGGCTTTGGGTAAGTCTCTGATCGTGATGCACGGGCCAGATCATCAGCACGCGCTGAAAGAGGTGGACGCTGCCGCACTGGCCGTGACCGAGACACCGGAACAGGTCGTCGGTGTCCTGCGCTATGTGTTGACCGGCGCGCTGCCGAAGTGATCTGCGGACCGAACGCAGGTCATTTTCCTCGGATTTACCGTCTGAATGCAGGCGTCCTTGCAAACGGCCCCGGTCCGCGCTGATTGCTGCCGACTGGCGTTTTCGGCGTGACGGGTCGGATTCCAAGCACTGGCGTCACTGGGGAAAAACATGCCGCCTTTCCCATGAAAATGATTGCGCGTTTGTGAGAATGGCGCAGTCATCCTATACGAAATCACAACACTTGGGGTTTGCCCCAGCTGGAAAAACTGGTGAATCGTGCGAAGGAACGCGCGAAAAGGCAGAAGGAACAGACCGAAAAATCGCGGGCAGGCCAGAGCGAACCGGATAAACGTAAGGAGACTTGCGGCATGCTGAAAAAGTGACTGCTGCTGCATCAATTGTTTGGGATCTGCGCAGATGCATAGGTATCTGTTTTAATAATAGCGAAAACTGCGGCTTAGGGAGTGATCGGGAATGGAAATGGACCAGATTGTAGAAATGACAAACGGCTATCTGCCGGTTGTGCTGAATGCAGGCAAGGCGCTGATTGTTCTGATTTTGGGTTGGATCGCAGCGGGTGCAATCAGCGGCATGGTCCGTCGCCGGATCAACAGAACACCTCAGATCGATCCAACATTGGGCAACTTTGCCGCCAGCATCATCAAATGGGTCATTCTCGCGATGGTTGTCGTCGCCGTACTGGGGATCTTTGGGATCCAGGCGACCAGTATCGTGGCCATTCTGGGTGCCGCGTCGCTGGCCATCGGCCTGGCCCTGCAGGGAACGCTGAGCGATCTGGCCGCTGGTGTCATGCTGGTCGTGTTCCGCCCCTACAAGCTGGGCCAGTATGTCGATATCGGCGGGACGGCGGGGACCGTAAAAGACCTCAATCTGTTCACGACGGAACTGGTGACGCCGGACAACGTGCAGATCATCGTTCCGAATGGCCAGTCCTGGGGATCGATCATCACCAACTACTCGGCACATGATACGCGCCGCGTCGATCTGGTGTTTGGCATTGACTATGGCGACAGCGCAGATGAGGCGATGAATATTATTCTGGATGTGGCCAAGGCGGATGAACGTATTCACAGCGATCCGGAGCCATGGGTGCGTGTGACCAATCTGGGTGACAGCTCGGTCGATCTGACAGCGCGTCTTTGGTGTGCGGCGGCGGATTACTGGGATGTCAGATTCGAACTCACCAAGACGATCAAGGAAGCCTTTGATGCCAAGGGCGTATCGATCCCCTATCCGCATTCGGTGGAGATCCAGAAACAAGGCTGATGGCTCCCGCCTGTCGGGCGGGCAATGGAAATGCCCTTCTCCTGTTGGGCCCGGCGCCGCGCGAAAAGTGCGGCGCTTTTTTTGCGGCCACGCTGGTGCTTGAGACGACAGCGCCGCGCCCGAAGGCGCGGCGCTATGCCTAACGCTGTAAAGCACCCGCATCAGCGGGCGCTTTCAACGGCGGGAGGGCTTAGGATTTAACAATAACGTTGGGAGAGACGACATCAATTCCCAGCGCCTTGCCGACCGCGAAATAGGTCAGCTGCCCGGCGTGAACGTTCAGACCGTTCAGCAGGTGCGGGTCATCCTGACATGCCTGTTTCCAACCCTTGTCCGCAAGTGCCAGCATGAACGGCATGGTCGCGTTGCCCAATGCAATGGTCGAGGTGCGCGCAACAGCGCCCGGCATGTTGGCCACGCAATAGTGCATGATGCCATCGACCTCGTAGATCGGTTCCGCATGGGTGGTGGCTTTCGAGGTTTCAAAGCAGCCGCCCTGGTCGATGGCCACGTCCACCAGCACCGCACCCGGCTTCATTGTGGACAATTGCGCGCGCGAGACCAGCTTGGGCGCTTCTGCACCGGGGATCAGAACAGCGCCGATCACCATGTCTGCGGTCTGGATCAGTTCAGCCGTTGCGCCAGCGGTCGAGTACTGGTTCTTGAACGTGCCGCCATAGACGTCGTCCAGATACCGCAGACGTGGCAGTGAACGGTCCAGAACGGTGACGTCCGCGCCCATGCCGGCTGCGATCTTGGCGGCGTGGGTACCAACAACACCACCGCCGATCACGACGACCTTTGCCGGGCCAACACCGGGAACGCCGCCCATCAGAACTCCGCGGCCACCATTGGCCTTTTGCAGCGTCCACGAGCCGACCTGAGGGGCCAGACGGCCAGCGACTTCGGACATCGGGGCCAGCAACGGCAGGCCGCCATTGGCGTCGGTCACGGTTTCATAGGCAATGGCGGTGCAGCCGGAGTCCAGCAGGTCGCGGGTCTGATCCGGATCGGGGGCCAGGTGAAGGTAGGTGAACAGCAGCTGGCCTTCGCGCAGCATCTTGCGCTCGACCGCCTGCGGTTCCTTGACTTTCACGATCATGTCCGCCGTCGCGAACACCTCGGCCGCGGTGTCGACGATGCTGGCACCGGCAGCGGTATAGGCGTCATTGTCAAAGCCGGATCCCAGGCCGGCTCCGGTTTCGATGATGACCTCATGGCCGCGCGCGACAGCTTCCTGTGCGGCGTTGGGCGTCATACCGACACGGAATTCCTGAGGTTTGATTTCCTTTGGGCAACCGATTTTCATTTTGGGCTCTCCATCCATAAACTGCCTAAATTATGGGCACTCACAGCCGCAATTTCTGTGAAACTTTGCCCGGAATCTAAGTTTGTTTCGGTGGATTCTTCGATATACTGTCAGAATCTTGCAAAGGATTTGCGTGAATGAGCATAGATTCGACTGATCGAAAGATTCTGGCCGCCCTGCAGCGCAATGGCAGAATGTCGAATGCTGAGCTTTCAGAGCAGGTGAATCTGTCGCCCTCCGCCTGCCACAGACGTGTACAGCGGCTCGAGGTCGAAGGCTATATCCGCAACTACGTGGCGCTGCTGGATGCGCGCAAGATGAACGTTCCGACAACCGTGTTTGTCGAGATCACGTTACAGGGTCAGGCCGAAGAGGTTCTGGATGCGTTCGAGAAGGCAGTATCGCGGATACCGGATGTTCTGGAATGCCATCTTATGGCGGGTACTGCGGATTACATCCTGAAGGTCGTCGCGGAAAACACCGAGGACTTTGCCCGTATCCACCGGCAATACCTGTCACGTTTGCCCGGCGTGGCACAGATGCAGAGTTCCTTTGCGCTGCGGACCGTGTTCAAGACCACCGCATTGCCCGTGTGATCTTCAGGCCGGGCCGGGATAGGTGAACAGGGCCAGATGCAGGGCGTTGAAGGCGAAATGCATCACAACAGGAACCCAAATTCGTCCCGTCGCGAAATAACCCAGACCGCAGCCCAGCCCAAGCAGCGATGCGAACAGGACCAGAGGGACGCCACCGCCCGCATGGGCCACGCCAAACAGAAGGCTTGCGACCGCAAGTCCGGCGGGAGGGCCGAACCGGGACACAAGGACCGTTTGCAGATAGCCGCGAAAGAAGGCCTCTTCCGCGAGGCAGGTCAGGAACAGGTTGGAAAGGGCAAAGGTCAGCCACCATTCAGGCAGGCCGACTTCCGGATGCACGGCCCCAGTCAGTAGTCCTGTTGCAAAGAGCAGCGGCAAAGTTACGACACCAAGCGCAAGGGGCACCCAGCGTACCGGAGATTTTCGGCTCAACATCGCAGGGCAAGCAAGCACGACCGCGAAGAACACCAGCGGTTTGTCCAGATTCAGGTGCATTGAGAACAGCGCGCTGTCTGGACCCGCGCGAACCTGATCCAGGACCAGAAGATTACGAAATCCGGGCAGCAGATGTGCGCCAAGTGCGATGCACCAGACAATCAACGCCAGATGCCCGATCAGGACCCACCGGCCCTGAAGTCGATGCAGAATCCAGGCCCCTATCAAGCCCGACACGGCAAGTCCGGTTGCCAGCGGCGCCAGAAGCCCGGTCAGCAGCGCGGCGACCGCGAAAACCGAAAGCAACGCAAGACCCAGCCGCAGGTGCCCGGCCAAGGTGCTTACCTGAGCGGTTATCAGGATCGTCCATGGCCAGATCATTGGCAACAGAGAAACAAAGTGGTCCACAAAAGCCTCATGCATTCGATGTCGGCATTGTTGCCGCCTGATTGCGGGAAATGGCAATATCGCTCTGGCCTGTTGGTTTCAACCTGTTGGCATTGCGTCAATTCTAACGCTTGTATCCCCGGCACCATGGGTCCACATTCAGGACAAAGACCGCACAACGGCCCCGTTTTCGTGGTCTGCACCTGTCAGGTCAGCGCCACTTGCCCGGGGATTTGGCGATGCCACCGCATTTTCGGTGACATCCGGCAGTTACACTTGCCCGGTACGGTCCAGACCCGACGAACGATAAGGAGCAGACCTTGACCTACGAAAACAACAGTACCCCCAAAGATTGGCTTGAGGCGGAACTGGAAGACACGCTGGACGAAGATTTCGAAATCGAGTTCAGCGAACCAATGCTTTCGATGGAGGTCCGCAAGATCTACAAGGACCAGCATCCCGACATGCTGGACCGCAAGGTTTATTTTCAGAACCTCTTGCGCCTGCAGGCCGAGCTGATCAAGGTGCAGGATTGGGTGGTTCACACCGGCGCCAAGGTCTGCATTCTGTTCGAAGGCCGTGACAGCGCCGGCAAAGGGGGGGTGATCAAACGCATAACTCAACGCCTGAACCCGCGCGTCGCCCGAGTTGTGGCCTTGCCCGCGCCCAGCCGCCGGGAGCAGAGCCAATGGTATTTTCAGCGATACGTTCCGCATCTGCCTGCGGCGGGCGAAATCGTGTTCTTTGACCGCTCGTGGTACAACCGGGCCGGTGTCGAACGCGTCATGGGCTTCGCCAATGAAAACCAGGTCGAGCAGTTCTTTCAGGACGTTCCCGAATTTGAACGGATGCTGGTGCGGTCGGGGATCATTCTTCTGAAATATTGGTTCTCGATCACCGATGAAGAACAGCAACTGCGATTCCTCATGCGGATTCACGATCCGATGAAACAGTGGAAACTGTCACCCATGGATCTGGAATCCCGCATCCGCTGGGAGGCGTACACCAAGGCCAAGGAGGACATGTTCTTCCGCACCAATATCCCCGAGGCACCTTGGTATATCGTGGAAGGCAATGACAAAAAGCGCGAACGTCTGAACTGTATCGAGCACCTGCTGACCAAAATCCCTTACGAGGACGTGCCGCAGGACAAGGTCAATCTGCCCGACCGCCGGTATAATCCTGAATACGAACGGCGCATCCTGCCGGATGAGCTTTACGTTCCAAAGATCTATTGATGAAGTTGTGCGAGGCTGGTTGTCCAGCCTCGCACCGGAACGCCGGATCAGGCTGCGTCCATCATGCAGTCCACGTCGAAGATATTGAACATCATGAAGTCACAGCCGTCTTCGGCGACCGTGCCGGAATCAGCAGGGTCTTCCATGTGTTCGCTGTCTTTACCCGTCACAAGATCGAAGTCATCCATGTCACCGGTTTCGTCGCCTGCGGTTTCGGTGCCATCCCAATCGAACTGATCGAACTGGGCCTGCAGGTTTTCCAGGAATGAAGCGATCTCATCCAGAAAGGCCTGTACGTCAAAACAATCGGACTCTGGTTCGCCTGAATCGGTCACTTCAGTATCTGGCGTTTCGGTTTCCGGATTTTCCGTCTCGCTATCATCCGCGTCCGTTGTTTCGATCTCCGGTTCCTCAGGCTCGTTTTCATCCGTGTCCGTTGTTTCAGTCCCCGGCTCTTCCGTTTCGGTATCTTCGGTGTCGGTTGTTTCGGTCTCCGGATTTTCCGGTTCCGTCACTTCTGTGTCGGTCGTTTCGCTATCCGGCTCCTCGGGTTCCGTCACATCCGTGCCTGTCGTCTCGGTATCCGTTTCCTCCGGGTCGGTTGTTTCCTCGACCGGTGTGACCGGCGTGGCGGGTGCCGAGGGTTCTCCGGTGTCCGGCAGAACAGCGGCATCGGTTGCGGCAAAGTTCTGGGTGACCATGACCGCGTCAAATCCCTGCATGTCCCCGGTTTCAATGCCAATACCGATATACTCGAATTCAGGGTTCAGGATATTGGCGCGGTGGCCCGGGCTGTTCATCAGACCCTGATGTAGCTGGGCAACATCGTCGCTGATGCCTGGGGCACCCCGTTCGGATTGCCAGGCGATGTTTTCGCCGGTGCGCCAGCTGCCTTCCAGGTCGAACCCGGCATTTTCCATCCGTTGAGTCGCGCTCGATCCGCCCGATCCGGTGTGGCTAAAGGTATCCGTGTTCAGCATCCAGCTGCTGTGGTTTTCCGACGAGTCGTTCAGCTGGGTTTCAAGTTTCAGCTGGTTCAGCCCGCGGGATGTGCGCTCCTGATTGATCAGCGCCAGCATTTCGCGTTCGAACGTGTTTGCAGTCGACATTTTTGCCTCCGTTTATGGTTGAGTCCTTGCGGACGACGCCACTTAGAGGTGCAAGGCGCGACAGCGATAGAGACTGTCGAAAGATCGGCGGTTTACGGCGACGCAGCGCTTTCCGGGCAAGATTCGCTGCGCTGCAAAATGCCGGGCAAAATGCTGCTGATGGGAAAATGGCAGCTTGCCGCGCGGTCTGTCCCACGGGTCGGCGGAATGTAACCGGCAAACGGGCGATGCCCCCTGAAAACGACAAACCCCCGGGCAGGGCCTCGGGGGTCGTCAAATAGTGTCATCCAAAGCTGGACGAGCAAGGTGCTTAGAGCAAACCTTCGCGCTGTGCTTTCTTACGTGCCAGTTTACGGGCACGGCGGATCGCTTCAGCTTTCTCGCGCGCTTTTTTCTCGGACGGTTTCTCGAAATGTTGCTTCAGCTTCATTTCACGGAACACGCCTTCGCGCTGCAGCTTTTTCTTCAGGGCCCGAAGCGCCTGATCGACGTTATTGTCGCGAACACTAACCTGCATGTGGTTGTCACCACCTTTCTAGATAGAGTTGCAAGGAAATTGCAGGAGTTGGCCGTATAGCAAAGCCGTTATATCTTGTCTAGTACTGGCTCTGAGAACCGGAGAACCGCAATGACCACCACTTATGAAGATTCAAAGCAACAGCTTTTGGACGCGATGCTGACCCACGTTCCGTTTGACGGCTGGTCCGAGGTGGGCTTTCGCGCGGCTATTGCGGACTGTGACATGGATGAAGGTCTGGCACGTGCGATCTGTCCGCGTGGCGCGGTCGATCTGGCGCTGGCTTTCCACGCACGCGGCGATGCAGTCATGGTCGAACGTCTGAAATCCGAAGATCTGGGTGATCTGAAATTCCGCGATCGGGTTGCTGCCGCAGTGCGCTTTCGGTTGCAGGCCGTCGAGGATAAGGAGTTGGTCCGCAAGGGCATGACCCTTTTTGCGCTGCCCCTTCATGCGGCAGACGGGGCCAAGGCCCTGTGGCAGACCTGCGACCTGATCTGGGATACGCTTGGCGACACGTCCGATGACGTGAACTGGTACACCAAGCGCGCCACCCTGTCGGGAGTGTATTCTTCGACCCTGCTGTTCTGGCTGGGTGATGAGTCCCCCGCGCATCAGAAGACATGGGAGTTTCTGGACCGGCGCATCGACAATGTCATGCAGTTCGAGAAACTCAAGGCGCAGGTGAACGACAATCCACTGTTCAAGCCGTTCCTCGCGGTTCCGAACTGGCTGGCCGGGCAGGTGAAGCCGCCGATTAAAATGCGGACCGATCTGCCCGGGATGCTGAATCCGCGCAAGTAAGCGTCTGGGCCTTCCAGAAATTGCCTGCTAGGCATTGGGCAAAGGAGATTTGCCCATGACCCAGACGATGCGCGCCGTTGAAATATCCGAGCCGGGCGGCCCGGATGTTCTGCGATTGACCGAACGCCCGATTCCGAAACCGGCCAATGGTCAGGTAATCCTGAAGGTCGCCTATGCCGGGGTGAACCGCCCCGACGCGCTGCAGCGCGCAGGTGCATATGATCCCCCACCGGGCGCCAGTGATCTGCCGGGCCTGGAAGCTTCCGGCGAAGTGGTTTCCATCGGATCAGGGGTTGAAGGGCTGTCACTCGGCGATCAGGTCTGCGCGCTTCTGCCAGGCGGTGGTTACGCCGAATATGTCGCCACGCCCGCCGCTCATTGTCTGCCTGTGCCAAATGGTATGGGCATGAAAGAAGCCGCATGCCTGCCCGAAACCTTCTTCACCGTCTGGTCCAACGTCTTCACGCGCGGCGGGCTGAAAGCAGGCGAGCGGTTTTTGGTCCATGGCGGATCCAGCGGAATTGGCACAACTGCGATCCAGTTGGCCAATGCCTTTGGCGCACGGGTCTTTGCAACAGCCGGATCTGCCGAGAAATGCGAAGCCTGTGTCCGGCTGGGAGCAGAAAAGGCGATCAACTACCGGGACGAAGATTTCGTGGCGGCGATGCGGGTCGAAGGCGGGGCGAATCTGATCCTCGATATGGTGGGGGGCGATTACATCCCGCGCAACGTCAAGGCGTTGGCCGAGGATGGACGTCTCGTGCAGATCGCGTTCCTGCAGGGTCCGAAGGTCGAGCTGAACTTTGCCATGATGATGGTGAAACGCCTGACCCTGACCGGAAGCACCCTGCGCCCGCAAAGCGATCTGGCCAAGGCAAAGATCGCGCAGGACTTGCGCGAGGCGGTCTGGCCGCTTCTGGATGCCGGAAAGATCTCACCTGTGATGGACAGCGAGTTTGCCTTGGCCGAGGCGGCGGCAGCGCATGCGCGCATGGAAAGCTCGGGCCATATCGGCAAGATCGTTCTGAACGTCGCAGGCTAAGGGAACAGCGCGCGGGGGTGCCCCGCGCGCGACCGCGTCAGGCGATGGCCCGACGATACAGGTGCCAGGTCGAATGGCCCAGAACCGGCATCACCACGATCAGGCCCAGCAGCATCGGGATGGCCCCCAGAATAAGCAGGGCCGCGACGATGAAGCCCCAGGTCAACACCACACCCGGGTTTTGGCGCGTCACGCGGAAGGATGTTACCACAGCCACCGGCAGCCCGACCTGCTTGTCCAGCAGAAGCGGAAAGCTGACAACACTGATCGCCAGGGCGACAAGCGCAAACAGGAAACCGACGGCGGTTCCGACAACGATCATGGTCCAGCCTGCGCCGGTTGTGAACACCTGCATTGCAAACACACTCAGAGAGGCGGGCGGTTCCGGCCCCAGCGTCTGTGCATAGATGGCCTGTGCGGCCATCAGCCAGATCAGCAGCAGCATGACCAGGTAGAAGCCAAGTGCCAATATGGCGCCGAAGGACGGCGACCGGAAGACACCGAACGCGTCCAGCCATTGAACCACTTCGCCCTGTTCGCGCTTGCGGCTGATTTCGTACAGACCCACGGCCGCGACCGGGCCAATCAGGGCAAAGCCCGCGATCAGGGGCGCCAGCAGTGGCACCATGTTCATGTTCAGCCCGAAGCCGACCATCAGAAGCCCGGCAATCGGGTAGATCAGCACCACGAAGATCGCGTCGGCGCGCGTTTCCAGAAAGTCCTGATATCCGGCTTTCAGGCAGGAACGCAGGTCCTGAAGTGTCAGTGTCTGAACCACCGGCAGGTGCTTGGTGTCGGCGCTTCCGATCCGCGATACGCTTTCCGATATATGATCGCCGGACGCACTGATGTTTCTGGCGGCCCAGCTGATTGGATTACCGATTGTTTTTGCCATACTCATCCCCTCCCCTAACGAGGTTGCGTCTCGGATCATGTCCGGCGCAGGGGGTCGTGGCCGGATCAGCCGACAACGTGTGAAATCACTATAGCACAGTATCTTCTTTTGCGCCGCCATAATTCTGAGACAGGTCAATTGCCCTGTGCCTCAGTCATGTTAGCTTGGTTACAGGCGCAAGGAGGTGAGCATGCAGCAAACAGCACGTACCGTGGTCATTCATGAAACCGGCGGCCCCGAGGTTCTGCGAATCGAAGACAGGCCCGTGGGCGATCCCGGTCCGGGAGAGATTCGCATTCGGCATCACGCCTGTGGGTTGAATTTCATCGATGTCTATCAGCGGACCGGCCTTTATCCGCTGGAACTTCCGCACGCCCTTGGCATGGAGGCCGCAGGGGTCGTTGAGGCCGTCGGCGAGGGCGTGAGCCACCTACAACCCGGTCAGCGTGCCGCTTACGCCGCGGCTCCCCCAGGTGCCTATTGCGAGGCACGCGTAATGCCGGCGGCGCAGGTCTGCCCGCTGCCCGACAGCATTCCATTCGATGCCGCCGCTGCCATGATGCTGAAAGGAATGACAGTCGAATATCTGTTTCACCGGACGACGCCCCTGAAACGCGGCGACACGGTGTTGTTTCACGCCGCCGCCGGCGGGGTGGGACTGATCGCCTGCCAGTGGGCCAAGTCCGAGGGCATCACCCTGATCGGCACGGCGGGCACGGATGAAAAATGCCAGTTGGCCAAGTTCAACGGGGCCGCCGAATGCATCAATTACCGGACCGAAAATTTTGCCGAACGCGTGGCCGAGATCACCCACGGCAAGGGGGTGGACGCGGTCATGGATTCAATCGGCGCGGATACGTTCGAAGGTTCTCTGGATTGCCTGAAACCATTGGGCATGATGATCTCGTTCGGCAATGCGTCCGGACCGGTGCCGCCGGTGGATATCGGCATACTCGGCCGCAAAGGCTCGCTGAAGATCACCCGCCCGACCTTGTTCACCCACATCGCGGATCATTCGGTATGCCAGGCCATGGCCCGGCGTCTGTTCGGCAAGGTCGAAGGCCGGGAAGTCAGGCTGCACATCGATCAGCGCTTTGCCCTGTCACAAGTCGCCGATGCGCATCGGGCGCTGGAGGCGCGCCAGACGACCGGCAGCACGGTTCTTGAACCCTGAACGCAAATGGCGGCGGAAATCTCCGCCGCCATTTGTTCTGAAAGGATCAGAAAATTACTGCTGCTGCAATTCAGCAGGGGTTTTATGAGCGATGGTTTCCCAGTTCGCGTCCGCTTTTTCGTTGAAGCCCGGGATGTCACCTTCCCAGCGTTCCTGGATGTCCGCCGACAGGTTCAGGTACAGCTTGTTGTCAACGATTTTCCAGTAGTTCGGATCACCGTCGAACTTGAAGCCCATGGCCGTGCCGAAGGCGCAGTAGCCGCCATATGCCGGCAGGTAAGCATCTGGGTTCTCTTCGAATGCGGCTTTGTTTTCTTCCGAGGAGAAGCGGTACAGCGCTTCGTTGTGCAGTGCGGTGATGCGGTAGTCGCCTTTGGTCGCTTCACCTGCGGTGAAATAGGCCACCGGGTCGTAGCCCTGCAAGGCCAGGCCGGTCGAACTTGCGTTCAGTTCAACACCCGCCGCCATGGCCGAGCTTGCAATTGCAACAGACAGCGCGACGCCGCCGATAAGGGATTTGATCTTGTTCATTGCTTCACCTTTCGTGAACCGGGTCACCAGATGGCGTTGGAATTGCACCTTGGTTTCCCTCGTGATTTTGTCCTGTGCGGTCGGTAATTGGCCGTCACAACACCCCAGTTGGGAAGCGGGCTGTTCACGTTCAAAGCAATCAATTGTGATTGTGCGGTTATGAATAGGTGATGTGCGGGAACGAAGGTTTCAGCCGACCGGTTGCGGATCGGGCACCAGCGCCATCGTGAACGCAATCACCTTGGCTGCAGACATCTCGCAGGGCCGGAGCAGCGCACCGCTGTTCTTTGTTTGATACAGGTTCAGGCTGATGTAATTTGTGCCGTCCAGCTGATGCGCCACCAGCTTGTGCGACTTACCTTTCGCCACGGTCTGGCGGCACACGACATAACGCCCGTTGCGGCTTGTCCCGGTGAAAGTGCCCATGGGCAGGGCAAAGAACGCGTTCAGAAATTCGTCTGGCGGGGTCACGATTTGCCGATTTTCGGCTCGGTCCCGGCCTTGATACGCGCGACGTTGGCACTGTGCCGCCAGTAGACCAGCAGGGTCAGGATGATCCCCAGAATGAACGTCGCGCCATCCGTCAGAACAACGACCCAAACCGTCAGCAGGGCCGCCGCTGCAAGCGCGCCAACCGAGGAGATCCTCCAGATCGCTGCCGCCACAAGCCAGCTCAGACAGCAGGCAACTCCGACCCGCCAGTCCAGCGCCAGCCACAGGCCCAGAAAGGTCGCAACACCCTTGCCGCCCTTGAAGCCCAGCCAGACCGGAAAGCAATGACCCAGAAAAGCGGTCAGGGCGGCAATCTGGGCTGCGTCTTCTCCGGCCAGTGAACGTGCCAGCAGAACAGCCACCGCCCCTTTGGCCGCATCGAAAATCAGGGTTAGCGCGGCGGCGGCCTTGTTGCCGGTGCGCAGAACATTGGTGGCGCCGATATTGCCGGACCCGATACTGCGCAAGTTGCCCAGCCCCATGACCCTGGCGATGATCATGCCGAAGGGAACGGACCCCATAAGGTAACCGATCACGGCCCACAGGATCAGTTGGGTCATGGTGCTGTCGATCAGGGGCATCAGGTTCTCCGGTAAACTTCTTTGCCAGCGACAAAAGTCGCTGTGACCTTACCCTGCATCCGCTGGCCGTCAAACGGTGTGTTCTGCGACTTGGACTTCAGGGCGAACCGGTCCAGCACAAAGGGGACATCGGGATCGAACAGCACCAGATCGGCCGGTGCGCCTTCGGACAGGCGACCGCACTCCAGGCCCAACCGTTTCGCCGGGTTCAGGGCCATGGCGCGAAACAGCGTCGGCAGGTCCAGCTGCTCGGCATGATAAAGGCGCAGCGCGGCGGGCAGCAGTGTTTCCAGCGCCACCGCGCCCGAGGCGGCTTCTTCAAACGGCAGACGCTTGCTTTCTTCGTCCTGCGGCGTGTGCATCGAGCTGATCGTGTCGATCAACCCGGTGCGCAGCGCCTCGATCACCGCCAGCCGGTCGTCTTCGGACCGCAGCGGGGGTTTGACCTTGAAGAAGGTACGGTAGTCGGCCACGTCCAGTTCGTTCAGCGTCAGATGATGGATCGAAGTGCCCGCAGTGACGTCCAGCCCATTGCGCTTGGCGCGTTCCAGCGCGGGTAGGGCGCGGGCGGTGGTGATCTGGTCGGCGTGGTATTTTGCACCGGTCATTTCCAGCAGGGCGATGTCGCGGTCCAGCCCCATCCGCTCGGCCATTGGCGATACGGCGGGCAGGCCGCGCAGGGCAGCGAACTTGCCGCTGGTCGCGGCGGCCCCGGCGCTCAAGCCTGGTTCCTGCGGATGCGCGATGACCAGTGCGCCGCAGGATTTCGCGTAGGTCAACGCGCGAGAGAACACTTTGGTATTGGCGATAACGTGATCGCAATCGGTGAACGCAACGGCTCCTGCGTCTTGCAGGAAACCGATCTCGGTCATTTCGCGGCCCTCGCGGCCCTTGGTCAGGGCGGCCATCGGCAGCACGTTAACCGGTGTATCGGCCTGTGCCCGGCGGGTGACGAATTCCAACGTTTCCGGCGTGTCGATGGCGGGGCTGGTGTCGGGCCGAGTGACCATGGTGGTCACACCTCCCGCAGCAGCGGCAAGGCCCGCCGACTTGTAGCTTTCCTTGTGCCGTTCACCCGGTTCGCAGACCTTGACGCCGATATCAACGATACCCGGTGCCAGACAGTGGCTGCCGCAGTCGATGATTTGGGAGTCGCAAACCGGTGCCTGCCCCTCTCCGCGCGCCACAATCCGGCCCTCGGCGACCTGCAGCCACCCGGTTGCATCGGTTCCGGCCTCGGGGTCGATCAGGCGGGCGTTTGAGAAGAGAACGGTGCTCATGAAATGGCCCTTTCGATTGCGGCTTTGGTGGCGGCAGGGTCTGCCTGGTATTTGATCAGATGTTTGTCACCGCTTTTGGTGACGATCTGGACGAAGCTGCCTAGGATGTTGACCGCATCGATCTGGTTCAGTGGCAAATTGCGGGGGCCGGGGCCGGTCAGGGTGGTATCCGTCATCTGCCAAGTGGCAACCAGTTCTTCGGAGGCCAGATACCAGGCCCGGATGCCGATGGCGGCAAGCCCGGCGGGTGCGCCGGTCCAGACGTAGGGGTTGCCGATCAGCCAGAGAACCAGCATCGCACACGCCATGGCCCCGGCAGCGAGCCAGGCGTTGGTGCGGATATAGGCGCCTTTGTCCGGTGCGAAACTTACAGGATCAGCCACAGGACACCTCCGATTACCAGAAAGATCACCAGAGCAAGTATGGCCGACCCCATACGGCGTGGCTTGTCATCAACAGGGGCGGTCTGAGGCGCCGAGAACGGTTTCGCGCTTTCGGTCTCGATCGGTCCGCCGGTCCAGTTGGTGGCCTCTTCGGTATAAAGACCGGTCAGGTGCAGCCTCGGGTCCGGCGTCAGTGTTACCGGGCGGTCGTCAAAGGCGGCACTGCGCACGACCATCACCCAGCCTTCGATGGCGTCCAACGCGGCGCGGTCCAGTTGGTCGGCAGAGACGCCGCAGCCCTCGTTCAGATAGCCGTAAAGCCCGAGGTCTTCGAGGTCCGAGACCGGAAAGACGTCGATCTGGTCCGGGTCCAGTCCGTCAACCCCCAGAACCTGATCGGCAGCGCCCGGTTCGCGCAGGAACTTCGCCTCTTCGGAACGCATGTCCAGCGTGAACACGCGGAGCACGCCGCGTTCGTGGGGGGCGACAGTCAGATCGCTCATGCGGCCTCGCGCAGGTTGCGGGCCAGCAGTTCCATCGCGGCCATACGCACTGCGACGCCCATCTCGACCTGTTCCTGAATGACGGACCGGTTGATGTCATCGGCCAGTGTGCCGTCGATCTCGACGCCACGGTTCATCGGGCCGGGGTGCATGACGATCGCGTCGGTTTTTGCCAGTGCCAGCTTGGCGGCGTCCAGACCATAGCGATGGTAGTATTCCCTTTCCGAAGGGATAAACCCGCCATCCATCCGCTCTTTCTGAAGGCGCAGCATCATGACCACGTCGACATCTTTCAGGCCCTCGTTCATGTCGTCGTAGATTTCGGCTCCGAACTCGGCGAATTGCGCAGGCACCAGCGTAGGCGGGCCGATCAGGCGAATACGGTTCTCCATCTTGCCCAACAGGATCAGGTTCGAGCGGGCCACACGGGAATGGGCCACGTCTCCGCAAATGGCGATGTTCAGACGGTGTAGCCGGCCCTTGGCGCGCCGAATGGTCAGCGCGTCCAGCAGCGCCTGCGTCGGGTGTTCGTGCCGCCCGTCGCCCGCGTTCAGCACGGCGCAGTTCACCTTCTGCGCCAGCAGATCGACCGCGCCGGAATGCGGGTGCCGCACCACCAGCAGATCGGGATGCATCGCGTTCAGTGTCATAGCTGTATCAATCAGCGTCTCGCCCTTTTTGATCGAACTGGCCTGCATCGCCATGTTCATCACATCCGCGCCCAGCCGCTTGCCCGCAATCTCGAAGCTTGCCTGCGTGCGGGTCGAGTTCTCGAAGAACATGTTGATCTGGGTCAGCCCCGCCAGCACATCTGAGTGTTTCGACGACTGGCGATTCATATCGACGTATTTCTCGGCCAGATCCAGAATGGCGGTGATATCGGATTGCGACAGATGCTCGATGCCAAGAAGGTGACGATGGGCGAAACGCATGGGCGGGCTCCTGTCTGACAATCGGGCCGCTTATAAGAAGCCACGCAGCGCAAGGCAACCTAAGGATCAGTGCTCTCGGGCAGTTTCTCGCACCCGCCTTTCGGCAGGCACTGCTCGCCGGGTTTGCACCATTTGCCATAACCGCAATCAATGGCCCGGACCGGCACACAGCCTTGATTTCTGGAGCATTTGAAACCGGGACGGCACTGCGATCCGGTTTTTTCGCACAAAAACCAGCCCGGACGGGAGCAACCGCCAGCCGGCAGACAGGACGATCCCGCAGAGCAGACATTTCCGTCGTCGCAGGCGCTTGGCAGCCCGGGGTTGAACTCAGGCGTGATCCGTTCGCATTCTCCGCGCCCGTTGCAGAAACTGTTGCTTGGACAATCCAGGCGCGACGTGCATTTGTTTGCCCCTGCAGGCGCACAGCGGGTGCCGCCTGCCACGCAGCGTTCAAATGGCCCGCAAGACCGGCCCCCGCCGCAATAGGTTCCGCCTGCGCGGATGCAGTGGCCGTCAAAGCTGCACCGCTGTCCTCCGCTGCAGCAGGTGCTGCCGCATTGGAACTGCCCTGCGCGGCACTGCCCGTGCTTGTCGTGAAAGGTCGCCATGGCCGGTCCGCTGCCAAAGACGTTGAACAGCAGCAGGAGCAGGAGATATCTCAGAGCAATCAGCATGTGCATGGCCATCGTCGGTGCGACCGGGTGCCATGGCAAGGTCTATTCGCTTTCCCTCGGGCCAAAGCTGGTTAGATTATGAGGCATGGAATCGGCAATGGACCATCATACCGCGCGCGCGCTGCTGGAATGGCAGGTTGAACTGGGCGTCACCGACGCTATCGGTGACGCGCCGGTTGACCGCTATGCCTTGCCGGATACCGCGCCGAAGGCCCGGACACAGGTTGTTGAACATTCGTCGCAAGAAAAGCCGCGACAGGCGGACCCAATTGCGGCTGCCGAAAAGGCCGCGCGCGGGGCAGGGTCGCTGCCGGAATTGCGCGCAACGATGGATGCGTTCGATCTGTGCGACCTGAAGCGGGGCGCACGGCAGCTGGTGTTTGCGGATGGCACCCCCGGCGCGCGGGTGATGATCATAGGCGAGGCCCCGGGCCGGGATGAGGATCGCGAAGGCAAGCCGTTCGTGGGTCGCGCCGGGCAATTGCTGGACCGGATGCTGGCCGCCATTGATCTGAACCGGGCCGAGAATGTCTATATCACGAACGTCCTGCCATGGCGCCCGCCGCAGAACCGTGATCCGAAGCCCGAGGAAATCGGCATGATGAACCCGTTTCTGCAGCGTCATATCGCATTGGCAAACCCTGAGGTTCTTGTGGTGATGGGCAATATCAGCTGTCAGGCCGTGCTGGGAAAACGCGGCATCACGCGGCTGCGCGGGAATTGGGAACAGGCGCTGGATCTGCCGGTCATACCAATGTTTCACCCTGCCTATCTGCTGCGGCAGCCGCAGATGAAGCGGCAGGCCTGGGCCGATCTGCTGGAACTCAGGGCGTGGCTGGAGGCGAAGCGATGAAAATACTGGCGTTCTCGGACCTGCATATGGCGCGCAACCGCGCCGTCGATCTGGTTGCGGCCAGTGCAGAGGCCGATCTGGTGATCGGGGCCGGGGATTACTGCAACATGCGTCAGGGTCTGGACGAAGCGATGGCCATGCTGTCCGGTATCGCTGCACCGATGGTTCTGGTGCCGGGCAATGCCGAAAGCGCGGAAGAGCTGGCAGATGCCGTCCCCGACGGGGTGCATGTGCTGCACGGGTCCGGTATGACCGTCGACGGGCTGCGGCTGTTCGGTCTGGGCTACGGCGTGCCGGTTACGCCTTTTGGCGACTGGTCCTGTGACATGACCGAAGGCGATGCGACAGAAATGCTTGCGCGATGCGTCGGGACTGACATCCTGATCGCGCATTCACCGCCGAAAGGATACGGCGATAAGACGTCTCAGGGGCTTTCAGTCGGGTCTACGGCCATCCGGAATGCAATTGAACGGATTCAGCCCGCGTTGGTGCTTGGTGGCCATATCCATGACAGCTGGGGGTATCGCGGTTCGATCGGCCGGTCGCAGGTCGCCAATCTCGGTCCGCAAGTCAACTGGTTCGAGGTCCGCGCATGATCGAGACCGTGACGCTGCTGGCCTTTGTGCCTGCGGCCATCGCACTGAACCTCACGCCGGGTGCGGATATGATGTTCTGTTTCGGGCAGGGGCTGCGATCCGGCACAAAACCCGCGATTGCCGCCAGCGCCGGAATTTCGATGGGCTCGATGATCCATGTTTCGCTGGTCGGACTGGGATTGGGCGCGGTTGTTGCCGCTGTTCCGTGGGTGTTCGACGCGATCCGCTGGCTGGGTGTCGCCTATCTGCTGTATCTGGCATGGGGTGCGATACGGCACGGCGCGATTTCGGCCGAAGGTCCGGTAAAACCGACACGCTATGCCTTTCGCGACGGGTTTCTGGTCAACCTGACCAACCCGAAGGTCATTCTGTTTGTCCTTGCCTTTATTCCGCAATTCGTAAACCCCGCCTCGGGGTCCGTTCTGCTGCAATTCCTGATCTTCGGGGCGATCATTTCCATCGGCGGGTTCGTTATCAACGGGCTGGTGGGCGTGTTTGCCGGGGGCGCGGGTCAAATGCTGATCAACAGCCCCCGCGCGTCCAGAATTCTGGGCTGGGTCAGTGGCGGCATCTTCACCGCTCTGGCGATCCGACTTGCCATCATGGAAAGGGCCTGACGCCAAATGTCACGCATTGATGAAACCATGGAGTTCATCCCGGTTCGTATCGCCGTTCTGACCGTGTCAGATACGCGCTCGATCGAGGAAGACCGTTCCGGCCAGACCCTGGTCGACCGGATTGAACGGGCCGGCCACACACTTGCCGACCGCAAAATCCTGCCGGATGAGCGCAGCCAGATCGCAGATCAGCTGCGGGCCTGGATCGCCGAGCCCGATATTGACGTTGTCCTGTCGACCGGAGGAACTGGCCTGACGGGGCGTGATGTCACGGTGGAGGCGCATCGCGACGTCTATGAAAAGGAAATCGAGGCGTTTGGAACCGTCTTCACCATCATCTCGATGGAAAAGATAGGCACTTCGGCTGTTCAGTCGCGCGCGACAGGCGGCGTGGCGGGCGGGACCTATCTGTTTGCCCTCCCCGGTAGTCCCAGCGCGTGCAAGGACGCCTGGGACGGGATTTTGGAAAAACAGTTCGATTATCGGCATCGCCCCTGCAATTTTGTGGAAATAATGCCCCGATTGGACGAACATCTGCGACGGAAGTAGACTGGTCATACGTTCAAGTCCTTATAACCGCCTTGTGGCTTGGCTTATTTTCCGGTCCAGCTACATTTCGCGTATGGCAGCCTGTTGCAACTTGGGTGAATGATTGATGCGATTTCTGAGGCAAAGCCTTGTCGGTGTCTTTCTGGCGTCCCTGACGCTGGCCCTGTTGTTTGTGGCTGCACAGATGATCGCAAATGCGCTGCAGGATGTGCTGACCCGGGACGAAAACCGCCCGCCAGCGCAGGAGAGGGTATTTGCGGTCAGCGTCAAACCCGCGCTGGTGGAAACGGTAATCCCCTATCTGGATGCGTTTGGCGAAGTGCAAAGCCGCCGCAGGCTTGAGTTGCGCGCGGCTCTGGGCGGGCGGGTTGTATCCCTGGCCGAGGAATTCGAAGATGGCGGCGTTGTGTCCGCTGGCGAGGTACTGGTTGAACTGGACCCCGCCGATGCGCAATCGGCGCTGGACCGTGCCAAATCCGATCTGTTGGATGCCCAGTTCGAAGAGCGCGATGCCGAGCGGTCGCTGCTGCTGGCGCAGGACGAGTTGAACTCGGCCGAAGCTCAGGCCGAGTTGCGCGGACGCGCCCTGCAGCGCCAGAAGGATCTGCAAAGCCGTGGCGTCGGTGCCGCCGCCAGCGTGGAAGAGGCTGAACTGGCCGCAGCGTCGGCTCAGCAATCGGTTCTGGCCCGGCGGATCGCACTGGCGCAGGCCGAATCCCGTGTCGATCAGGCCACCACGTTGCTGGCCCGCGCGCGGATCGCCTTGGAAGCGGCCGAGCGGGATCTGGACGACATGACGATTCGCGCCCGGTTTGGCGGCACGCTGACCGATGTCACACTGGTCGAGGGCCGATTGGTGACGGCCAATGAAAAACTGGCCGAACTGGTCGATCCGGACGCGCTGGAAGTGGCGTTTCGGGTGTCGACCGCACAGTATGTGCGCCTGCTGGACGCGCGGGGCGAGCTGATCAAAGCCCCCGTTTCCGTGTCGCTGGAAGTGACCGGCACCGACCTGGTCGCCCTTGGCCGGATCAGCCGCGACAGCGGATCGGCGGGGGAAGGGCAGACGGGCCGGTTGATCTATGCCCGCCTGAATGATGCGTTTGGTTTCAAACCCGGTGACTTCGTAACGGTCTCTGTCGAGGAACAACCCGTCGAGAATGTTGTTCGCCTGCCGTCGACGGCCCTTGATGCGTTTGGCACCGTATTGGTGCTGGGTGATGGCGACCGGCTTGAGGCGCTGCCTGTGCAATTGATTCGCCGACAGGGCGATGAGGTGCTGTTGCGCGGGCAGGGGCTGGAAGGGCGCGAGGTGGTGATCGGACGCACCCCGTTGCTGGGCGCAGGCGTACGTGTGCGCCCCTTGCGGGCCGAAGCCCGGGCGCAATCGGACACGGATATGGTCGAGTTGTCGGATGAACAACGCGCGCAGTTTGTGGCTCAGGTCGAAGCCAGTGCAGGCATGTCGCAGGACGCCAAGGCCCGCGTGCTGGGCCAGTTGAGCGAGGCGAAAGTGCCTGCATCGCTGGTGCGCCGTCTTGAAAGCCCGACAGGGGGATAAGCGTCATGATGCGCGAAATCCCCGGTGCAGCAGGCGGTATCCTGAGCTACTTCATCCGGCACCGGACCGTGGCCAATCTTTTGCTGCTGGTGATGTTGGTTCTGGGCGCCGCTGCGATTCCGAACATGCGGGCGCAGTTCTTTCCCGATGTGGTGCTGGAACGGGTGGACGTCACCGTCAATTGGGATCAGGCCGGCCCCGAGGATATGGACAGTGCCATCGTCAGGGTTCTGGAACCGGCCCTGCTGGCTGTCGAGGGCGTGACCAGCACCGAATCCAGTTCGCATCCCGGACATTCGCGCATCCGGATGGAGTTCGAACCGGACTGGGACATGGCCAGGGCCGTCGAGGAGGTGCGCACCGCCGTTGACGCTGTGACCGATCTGCCGGACGACGCTGACGAGCCCATTATCCGGCGCGGCGCCTGGCGGGACCGCGTCACGGACGTTGTACTGACCGGACCGGTCGGGACCGAACAGCTTGCGAACTTCACCGATGAGCTGATCAGCCGCCTGTTCGCAGCCGGTGTGACCCGCACATCGATCCGCGGCATAGCTGCGCCGCGTGTGGTGGTCGAGGTGCCAACCGCGCAGCTGATTGCCAATGACATCACCCTGTCCGAGATCGCCTCGGCCATTGCGGCCGAAGTCAATGCCAGCCCTGCGGGCGAAGTGACCGGGGCCAACGCGCGCATCAAAACCGGTGTTGAAAAACGGACGCCCGAGGAAATCGAAGGCATCGCCCTACGCACGTTCGAGAACGGATCAAAGCTGGTGGTCAGCGATGTGGCGCGGATTTTCGTCGAAGGCGTCACCCGTCATCGCAGCTATTTCGTCGATGACGACCCGGCCATGTCGATCCGCGTCGATCGCTCGAATCTTGGGGATGCGATCGACATCCAGCATCGGGTCGAGGATGTCGTCGCCGAGATGCAAGCCAGTCTGCCCGATGGTGTCACGATCGAACTGATCCGGACCCGGGCGCAGGCCATCACCGACAGGCTGAACATTCTTGTCGACAATGGTCTGCTCGGCCTGGGTCTTGTGGTCTGCCTGCTGTTTCTCTTTCTCAATGCGCGTATTGCGTTCTGGGTTGCAGCCGGTATTCCCGTCGCCATGTCCGCCGCGATCGCGTTCATGTATATCGGCGGGCTGTCCATCAACATGGTTTCACTGTTCGGCCTGATCATCACACTGGGTATTGTGGTCGATGATGCCATCGTGGTCGGTGAACATGCCGATTTCCGTGCACGGCGATTGGGCGAGGCACCGATGGTTGCAGCCGAACGGGCCGCCCGGCGCATGGCGATGCCCGTCTTTGCTGCGACAGTCACGACGGTTATCGCCTTTTTTGGCCTGACCCTGGTTGGTGGGCGCTTTGGCGTGTTGATCCGCGATGTCCCGTTTACCGTGATTGCCGTCCTGATCGCCTCACTGATCGAGTGTTTCCTGATCCTGCCGAACCATATGGCCCACGCCATAAAACACTCTGCCAAGGAACACTGGTATGACCTGCCCAACCGGGTGGTGAACAAGGGTTTTCGCTGGGTGCGTGACCACCTGTTCCGACCGCTGATCGCCTGGGTGGTCTGGGCCCGCTATGTGGTTGTCGCGGTGATGGTGGTGATTCTGGCCAGTCAGGTCGCGCTGTTTATCCGTGGCGATGTGAACTGGCGCTTTTTCAACGCGCCCGAGCGTGGTTCGGTCACAGGCAGCTTCATCATGCGCGAAGGGGCGACGCGGGATGACACGCTGGAAATGATGCGCATGTTGCAGCAGGCCGCCGAAGAGATGGGTCAGATCTATGCGGAGCGCCATGGGCGCAATCCCATCGAATATGCGCTGGCCCAGATCGGCGACACGCCGGGCTATGGGCTTGCGGCGGCAGACGGCAAGGACGGGTCGCTGCTGGGGGGTATTTCCATCGAACTGATCGATGCCGATCAGCGCCCCTATTCCAGTTTCGAGTTTGTCGGAGAATTGCAGGAATATGTTCCGCGCCATCCCAAGGTTGAGCTTGTCACGTTTCGCGGCTGGCGGTCCGGCCCGGGCGGCGATGCGATCGATGTTCAGTTTTATGGGGCTGAGATCGACACGCTCAAATCGGCGTCCGAGGATTTGCAGACCGAACTGTCGAAATACCCCGAGGTTTCCGCGCTGCAGGACGATCTGGCCTATGACAAGGAAGACTTCATCCTGGAACTCACAGCACAGGGTCAGGCCCTGGGATTCCGGATCGAAACGCTGGGCCGGGTTCTGCGCAGCCGCCTGAACGGCATCGAGGCCGCAACCTTCCCGGATGGTCCGCGCAGCGCCGAAATACGGGTTGAATTGCCCGAAAGCGAACTGACGGCCGATTTTCTGGAACGCACACTGATGCGGTCGCCCGAAGGGATATACGTACCGCTGGCCGATATCGTTTCGGTCCAGCGAAAGTCAGGCTTTTCCACGATCCGGCGCGAGAATGGCTTGCGGGTGGTCTCGGTAAATGGCGACATCTCCGAAGATGACCCCGATCGCGCCGCTGAAATTGAACGCGCACTCAGTCAGGAAATCCTGCCCAAAATCGCCTCCGAGCGGCAGGTCGAATGGCGCATGTCGGGGCTGAGTGAGCAGGAGGACGATTTTCTGTCGCAGGCGCGCACCGGCCTGATCCTATGCCTGACGGGCATTTATCTGGTTCTGGCCTGGGTCTTTGCGAGCTGGACGCGGCCGTTGTTAGTCATGGCGATCATTCCATTTGGCCTCGTGGGTGCCATCTGGGGCCACTACATCTGGGCTGTACCGCTTAGCATGTTCACGGTCGTGGGCCTGCTGGGGATGACAGGGATAATCATCAACGACTCCATCGTGCTGGTGACGACCATCGACGCCTATCAACAGGACAGGGGGTTGATTCCGTCCATTGTCGAAGGCACAGCCGACAGGTTGCGGCCGGTGATGCTGACCACTTTGACCACGGTTCTGGGTCTCACACCGCTGCTGTACGAAGGCTCGCAGCAAGCGCAGTTCCTCAAGCCCACAGTGATCACGCTGGTCTACGGTCTTGGGTTCGGAATGCTTCTGGTTCTGTTGCTGGTACCCGCGCTGCTGGCCATCCTGAATGACGTGACACGTCCGATGACCTCAATGCGTCGCGCCCTGCGCGCGCCGGATAGGGTGGTGCAAGGGATGATTGTCATAACCGGTCTGGCATTGCTGGCCTGGTTTGCGGTGACGATGGTGTGGCCCGCTGTCGCGGGCACGCCGCTGACCGCTCTGGCCGACTATTACCCCGGCGAAGATGGTTCTGCGGTTCTGCGTATGGGACTGGGTGTGTTCGCTGCCGGCGCAGCGCTGATCCTGGTGCTGAGCGTCGCGCTATCCGGTCTGATTTACGCGCGGCTTAGAGGCCGGATCGGGGCTTGACCCCGTCCAATGCGGTCTCCAGCAGGTCGGCGACACGAGCGCTCATATTCAATTCGCCGCGCGTGATCTGATCGATGGGAAACCAGCGCGCGTCCATCGCGTCATCGCCGGCAACCGGATCGCCGGCCTGATATCGGCAGGATACGCCGACCAGCAGGTAATGCGACAGAACCTGCCCGTTAGGATCACGACGCAGCAGATCCAGATTGTCCAGATACTGCAGAGGTTCAGCCATCACCGATGTTTCTTCGTGCAGCTCGCGCTGCGCGGCCTGCATCACGGTCTCACCCCATTCGACATGACCGCCGGGAAATCCCCAAAGCCCGGCATCCGGTTGCTTGGAGCGCTGAACCAGCAACACCCGATCCTGATGCACAACAATGGCCAGAGCGCCGATTTTTGGGTATTGCATCACCGGATCAGCCCGCGCTGCATCCCTGAATGTCAACCGCGTGGCTGCTGCCCAGCACTGTGATCCTGACGGCTGACCGGTCCAGCGCAAAGGGACTGCCCGATGCATTGACCACCTCGGTCCGGGCGATCAGCGTGTCGCCCTGCCGCCGGGTTTCGGGATGCGCGGCCCACAACGCCGGATTGCCCGGCTCGATCACGGCGACCTCGGTCCCTCCGGCCGACGGCATGGTGATGCGCGCCTCGATTTGCATGCCATCTTTTGTGGGCGCCAGGTGGCATTTGGCGCTGGCAACACGGGCCTCGTTGGCGGAATAGGGGCGTTGTGCCAATGCGGCGGCAATGGCCGGGTTGCGTCCTGCGTTCTTGTCCAGAGTATGATCGAAACCCAGCCGCTCGGGGATGCAGACATCCTTGCACACGCCCAGATCCATCTCACCGCGCAGACGCACTGGCTTGGCAGGGTTCTTTGGCGTGATTTCGACCGGCAGAACCAGCTGATCCTGATACCCGATCGAGCGCAATCCGTTCTGGTCAAAAACATCCGGCGCAGGCCAGGTGATCGAAATGTCGCCAACGTTGCGCGACCCTTTCCAGTCGAACTGTGGCGGGATGCCCGCATCGCCCGGCGCGCGCCAGTAAGTTTTCCACCCGTCTTTCAGGGTCAGGCGCAACGCACCCAGATAGGTACCGTTGGCAGTGCGCCCGCCATCCAGAATATCCAGTTGCACAGGTTTGCCCACGCTCTGCGACAGGGCAGGCGAGGCAAGGGCAAAACAGGCGGTCAGCGCAACTGCGGCGGGTCTGAGAAGTGATCGCATACTACATAAATGCGCGCTCTGGCGCGCGATTCCAAGTCACGTTCCGGTCACTGGGGTGAAATACCGCTAAATGTCGGACGATCCCTTGCCAATTGTGGTCCCACGGGTTCATTGTTGAGACAGGACTCAGTCAGAAACGGCGGCTTATGGATCTTACCGGAAAACTGTTGATTGCGATGCCGGGAATGGGCGATCCGCGCTTTGACCACTCGGTTGTCTATATCTGCAGCCATGGTGAAGACGGCGCCATGGGGCTGATTGTCAACAAACCGTCGGACCTACGCATCAAGACATTGCTGGGGCAGCTCAATATTGCCTGCAACATTCCCGTCATAGGTGAGCGTCTGGTCCATTTCGGCGGTCCGGTCGAGATGTCGCGCGGCTTCGTCCTGCACAGTGCCGATTACGAAGCTAACCTCCACTCGATGCAGATTTCGACCGATTTCAGCATGACGGCTACGCTGGACGTGCTGGAAGATCTGGCTTCGGGCCGGGGGCCTTTGAACTCGATGCTGACGCTGGGATACTCCGGATGGGGCCCGGGCCAGCTTGAGGATGAGATTGCCATGAATGGCTGGCTGACGACCGATGCAACCTCGAAACTGGTGTTCGATGTCGCTGATGACGAAAAGTGGGAGGCCGCGCTGGCAACCCTTGGCGTTGATCCCCTGACCTTGTCGGCCAGCGCAGGACGCGCCTGATCAGCTGTCGCGCGGGGCCGCCGCGCGGCGCAGCCGGTCGTTGATTGCCGCCCCAAGGCCATGGTCGGGGATCGGCGAGACCGCAATCGGGCGACCTGTTGTGTTCAGCGCATGAAGGGCAGAAAACAGGTTGGCCGCAGCTTCGGTCAGAACACCATCAGCCGACAAGTTCAAATCGCAGTCGACCGGCCCAAAGCCCAGCAGGACTTCATCGCCCTGTCGGGACAGCGCATTCAGCCGAACCGGCGCGTCCGGAGCATAATGAGACTGTAATTGTCCCGGCGCCGTCAAAAGGTCCCCGGGCTGGTGATGATGCAGTCGCGTGTTCAGAACATCCTCGATCTGTTCCAGCGCCACGCCGCCCGGACGCAGCAGCGCCGGTTCTCCGGCCAGGCCGACGATGGACGATTCCAGCCCGACACCGCAGGGGCCGTCATCCAGAATGGCTGCGATACGCCCACCCAGACCGGCGCGCACATGCTCGGCGGTGGTCGGGCTGATCTGTCCTGACGGGTTGGCGGATGGCGCGGCCACCGGACCATCGAATTCGGCCAGCAATGCCCGCGCGCTGGGATGCGCAGGCACCCGGACGGCCAGCGTGTCCAGCCCGGCTGTGACCAGCGATGAAATGCCATGTCCGTCGCGCAGCGGCAGGACCAGCGTCAAAGGCCCGGGCCAGAACGCGGCGGCCAGTCGCTCGGCCTGATCGGACCAGCGGACGAACCGCTGCGCTGCCTGAACGGATGCGACATGCGCGATCAGCGGATTGAAGCTGGGCCGCCCCTTTGCTTCATAAATCCCGGCGACCGCTTCGCCATTACGGGCATCACCGCCCAGGCCATAGACCGTCTCGGTCGCAAACGCGACCAGAAGACCCTGCCGCAGCAGGTCCGCAGCGCGTGAGATGCCGGCCGGATCTGCGCTCAGGTCGAGTGTGCCGTGGGGGATCATGACTGGTGACGCCGCGTTTTGATTGCTTGTAACATGGGGAAGAGTAGGTAATGCCTTCGAGCCCAGATGCATAGTGCCGTGCGCGGATGATTCCAAGCCCGCCTGCGCAAACCGAACTGACAGCCCCGAGGGAAGCCATGACGTATCGCGCCCCAGTCCCAGATTATGAATTCCTGTTCCGCAACGTGATCGACTTTGACCAGATCGCAGCCACCGAGATGTTTTCAGAGGCCAGTACGGATGTGGTCAGCGCCATTCTGACCGAAGCAGGCAGGATGTGCGAAGAAGTGATGGCCCCGCTGCAACGCCCCGGTGATCTGGAACCGGCGCGGCTGGAAAACGGGGTTCTGCGCTCGTCTCCGGGGTATGCCGATGGCTGGAAGGCGATATCCGAAGGGGGCTGGATCGGGATAAGCGGCGATCCTGAATATGGCGGCATGGGCCTGCCGATGACCTTGACCAGCGCAGTGAACGAGATGATGAGCGCGGCCTGCCTTTCGCTGCAACTGGCCCCGCTGATGAGCCAGGGCCAGATCGAGGCGCTGGAGCATCACGCCAGTGCCGAGCTGAAAGAGCTTTATCTGCCCAAACTGATGTCGGGCGAATGGTCCGGCACGATGAACCTGACCGAGGCGCAGGCGGGGTCGGACGTGGGTGGCCTGGCCTCAAAGGCGGAACCGAACGGGGATGGCACCTACGCGGTGACGGGTCAGAAGATCTTCATCTCGTGGGGCGACAACGATTTCGCGAAAAACGTCTGCCACCTGGTGCTGGCGCGCCTGCCGGACGGCGTTCCCGGGACGAAGGGAATTTCCCTGTTTCTGGTGCCCAAGTTAATCCCGGATGAGAACGGCAATCCGGGCGTGGCGAATGATCTGAAGGTTGTGTCGCTTGAGCACAAGATGGGCCTGCACGGCTCACCGACCTGCGTCATGCAATATGACGGAGCCAGGGGCTGGCTGGTTGGCAAGGAACATGGCGGCATGGCCGCGATGTTTACGATGATGAACAATGCCCGTCTGGGTGTTGGCGGGCAAGGCGTCGGCGTTGCGGAAGGCGCCTATCAGCATGCGCTGGCCTACGCGCTTGAGCGCAAGCAGGGCAAGACGCCCTCGGGTACGATTATCGACCATGCTGATGTGCGCCGCATGCTGATGGAAATGCGCGCGGATGTGTTCGCGGCACGGGCCATCCTGCTGGCCAATGCAGTGGCCATCGACATGGCCAACGCGACCGGCGATGCGGACTGGTCGGCCCGCGCGGCGCTGCTGACGCCAATTGGCAAGGCTTTTGGCACCCAGACCGGCATGCGTGTCGCCGAAACCGGCGTGCAGGTTCACGGCGGCATGGGTTTTATCGAGGAAACCGGTGCGGCCCAATATTACCGTGACGTTCGCGTGACCGCGATTTACGAAGGCACCAATGGCATTCAGGCGATGGATCTGGTCGCCCGCAAAATGATGGATGGGGGTGAGGCTGCGGCGCGGCTGCTGGATGAAATCGAAGATCACGCAGAACAGGCGCGGGCCACCATGCCGGAACTGGCCGGCCCGGTCTGGGAAGCCACCGAAAGCCTGCGTGAGGCCACTGAATGGCTGGTTTCCCAGTCGGAAATGAACAACCGCTTTGCCGGGGCCGTCCCGTATCTGCAAGCCTTTGCGCGGGTTCTGGGCGCGCATTACCATCTTGCGGCAGCTCTGGCGGAACCCGATGGGCCGCGGTTCAAGCTGGCGCGGTTCTACATCAACGCTTTGTTGCCCGAATATGCGGGCCTGCTGGCACAGGCGCAAAACGGTGCGGACGATATCTTCGCGCTCAACGTGGACGAGCTGCTGGCATGAAGGATGGTGAGCAACGATTGACGACGCACTACCCCTGGCCTGAACCTCCGGCCCCCGATGAGGCGATCGAGATTGCCGAAGGCGTCCTTTGGCTGCGCCTGCCGCTGCCCATGGCGCTTGATCACGTCAATGTCTATGCGCTGGATGATGGCGACGGGTGGACGGTGATCGACACCGGTATTTCGTCCAGAAAGTCGCGTGGCATCTGGCAAACGCTGATGGACGGGCCATTGGCGGGCAAGCCGGTGACCCGTGTTGTCGTTACGCATCATCACCCCGACCATGTTGGCAATGCAGGGTGGTTCCAGACCGAACACGGCGCTGAATTGGTGGCCAGCCGCACCGCATGGCTGTTTTCGCGGATGCTGACGCTGGACGTGCAGGAAACCTGGCCGCAGGAAACGCTGGACTACTACCGCAGCGCGGGCATGGCGCATGAAATTCTGGCAAAGCGTATGTCGGACCGGCCCTTCAACTTTGCCGACACCGTCTATCCGATGCCGCTGGGCTATACCCGGATCAAACAGGGCGACGTGATCCGCATGGGCGGGCGTGACTGGGACGTTCACGTGGGCAATGGCCACGCGCCCGAACACGCCACGTTCTGGAGCCGCGATGACAATCTTGTCCTGTCCGGCGATCAGATCATCAGCTCGATCAGCCCCAATCTGGGTGTCTATGTCACCGAACCCATGGCGGATCCGGTGGCCGAGTGGCTGGAAGCCTGCGAGCGGCTGTCGGCGCTGGCGCGTCCCGATCATCTGGTGTTGGCCGGGCACAAGCTGCCCTTCACCGGATTGCCGGTTCGCATGCGGCAACTGGTCGACAATCATCACGGCGCGCTCCGGCGGCTGCTGGATCATCTGGACCAGCCCAAAGCTGCCGCCGAGTGCTTTGCCCCCCTGTTCAAGCGTCCGATTGGCGAAGGTGAATACGGTCTCGCGCTGGTCGAGGCGGTTGCACATCTGAACCATCTCTACCACATTGATGCTGTAACCCGGTCGCGCCGCGCGGACGGGGCGTGGGAGTTTCAGCGCAAAGGGTAAGCCATGCAGGATCAGATCGAAACCTCGGCCGAGGCCGCAGAATCCGCCGCATTGCCACGCTGTTACGAGGTCCACGCCAACTCCAGTGCGCAATCGGGCAACAAGGATCTTCCCGGCCGCCTGAAAAAGCCGGTCGAAACCAAAAGCCCGGCCCAGTGGGCCTATGAACGCCTGATCCTGTATATCCAGAATTTTGAAAAGACGCTGGACGGCGATCAGGAGGTTGCCATGGGCTTCACCGGCGGCGATGCCGGGGTGATGCGGATCGAGGGGATGGGTTATTTCGACCCTGACGTGATCACCTTTTTCGGCTCGGACGCCACCGGTGCGCGCACCCAACTGGTACAGCATGTCAGCCAGTTGAACGTGATGCTGCGCGCGCTGCCCAAATCGGTCGAGGACAAGCCTGCCAACCGCATCGGTTTTCGGCTGGCTGCGGATCTGGAAGAAAGCTGACAGTCCCGCTTGCAATTCACGCAATCGCAGCCTTGAATGAGCGTATCATTCAGGAGAGCGCCGCGTGACACATTTCTCAACCGTTACAGAGGCCTGGCGGGGGGCTTGGGCGCGCCGTCGGGTGTTCGTACCGATCTATGTTGCGGTGCGACTTTTGCTGGTGGCGCTGATTGCGCCGGGCGTGGCGATAGCCGTGCAACTGGCGGTATCCCTGTCCAATCAAAGTGCCCTGACCGATCAGGCCATTGCCGGGTTCATCCTGTCCCCGGTGGGCTTTATCGCGGCGATCCTTGCGCTCAGCCTGTTTCTGCTGGCCGAAGTGTTTGTCTTCTCCGTCATGGCGGGTTCTCTGCGCATGGGCGAGGCCGATCCCTGGCGCGCCGGCAGCTCCGCCATCCAACTGATCCTGTCCCGACTGCCCGCTTTGTTCGGCTTTGCGGTCCGGTTTGTCCTGCGCGTGTTGCTGCTGGTTCTGCCCTTTGCAGCCATTGCCGCCGTTGTCGCGTGGTGGACACTGACGGAATACGACATCAACTATTACCTGACCTTCCAGCCACCCTCGTTCTGGGTGGCGGTCGTTCTGATCGGGTTAATCGTTCTGGCATTGGCCTGGGTTTTGATCCGCAGGCTGTCGGCCTGGGCCCTGTCGCTGCATCTGGTTCTGTTTGAAAGCTGCAATCCGGCAGAAGCGTTTGAAACCAGCACCGGGCGGATGGAGGGCAAACGCGGACGCCTAAAGATCGAACTGGCGCAGTGGCTGGGCATACGCATCGTGATCGCAGCCGGAATTGCGGCTGTGGCCGGGTTTCTGTTCGATCTCGTACCCCTGCAACCGGGTGGTCGTCTGCAACTGGCACTGACCTACACACTGGTCATCGCCGCGCTCTGGTCGCTGGCCGGTCTTGTTCTGGCGGCCGTCGCGCTGGGCGCTTTGGCGGTGCTACTGGACGGTTTCTTCGAGGCAAAAACGTCAGACATCCCCCACCCCGAACCGGGCAACTTGAGGTTGCCGCTATTTGGTGTTTTGGGGGCTGCCGTCCTTGCAGTGCTGGCCGGTGGCTGGTTCGGGCAGCGGCTGCTTGAACAGGTGCAGGCCCTCGACCACGCGGATGTCATCGGCCACCGCGGGGCCGCGGCCTTGCGGCCCGAAAACACCATGGCGGCCGTTCTTAAGGCCATCGAGGATGGCGCGGACTGGGTTGAGATCGACGTGCAGGAAACGGCCGATGGTGAGGTCATCGTCGCCCATGACAGCGATTTCATGAAACTGGCGGGCGTCAACCTCAAGGTCTGGGATGCCACAATGGACGACGTCGCGGACATCGATATCGGCAGTTGGTTCGGACCCGAATACGCCTCGGAACGCACGCCGACCCTGCGTGAGGTGCTGGAAGCCGCAAAAGGCCGGTCGAAGGTGATCATCGAACTGAAATATTACGGCCATGACGTCGATCTGGAAAACCGGGTTGCCACAACTGTCGAAGAAATGGGGATGCAGGACGATATCGCCACAATGTCCTTGAAATATCCGGCGGTGCAGAAGATGAAGGCCCTGCGCCCGGACTGGCGCGCCGGTGTACTGGCTGCGACCGCAGTCGGCAATCTGTCGGGGTTGGATGGCGATTTTCTGGCGGTGAACGCGGCGATGGCGACACCCGGGCTGGTCCGGTCTGTCCATGCTGCCGGCAAGGATTTGTATGTGTGGACGGTGAACGATCCGTTGCAGATGTCGGCTTTGGCGTCGATGGGCGTCGATGGTCTGATCACCGACCGGCCTGCCATGGCCCGCGAGGTTCTGCGCGTCCGAGCCGAGATGGGTCCGGCTGAACGTTTGCTGCTGTGGTTGGCCACCGAGTTCGGGATGACCGTGGAAACAGAGGCGATGCGCGATGCGAGCCCTTAAAACGGCGCTTATCCTGATCGCCCTTGGCACATCCACCGCCGCGCAAGATCTGATGCGCGGCATCGAGATGCCCGGCCATCAGGCCCTGATGACACAATCGGCCGGGGCCGAAGTGACGCCATTTGAAACCGATGGCTGCTCGGGCGGGCTGTCGGCCAGCTGGCGATTGGTGGCTGACATCATCCCAAGCTTCGCCGCACGCTATGAAAACAACCCTCCGTGGGAATATTGCTGCGTTACCCATGACAGCGCCTATCACAACGCCGGCGGCGCAACGCGGGCCGAAGACAGCTATGACGCCCGCCTGTCGGCGGACGATGCACTGCACGCCTGTGTCGAACAACACGGCGATGCGCATGCCGAAGAATACGCGGATCGTTACGGGGTGACACCCGAACAGGTCCGAACCGCCCATTCGGTCACCGCGGATGCCATGTATATGGCGGTGCGATTTGGTGGCGGCCCCTGTTCCGGCCTGCCATGGCGATGGGGCTTTGGTTTTCCGGGCTGTTCGGTATTCGGGTCACAGTCACCTGCGCGCGAATGACGTGGTGACAGCGCTTTCGTTTTCCTTTATCCAAAGCCCAAACACGCGAATTCAGGAGTCTTCCGACATGGCCGAACACAAGCACGGCGAGATGGACATCACAGTTCAAACCAAAACCTTCGAAGGGTTCGTCAAAGCCACAGTCTGGTGCTGTGTGGCCATTGCTTTCCTGGGATTGTTCCTGGCGGTTTTCGCGTCTTGATCTGAACGGGGCGAACCGTGCTCAGAATAATTGTCGCCTGCCTGCTGGCAGTGACCGTGGCTGGCTGCACCGGATCGAATCGTCCGCAGGCAGACCTGGCCGAGGTCGCTGCACGGTCCTACCGTGACCCCGGCCCGTCGACGCTGACGCTTTATACGATGATCAACACCCGGACCGGATCGGGCGCGCATACGTCGCTGATGATCAGCGCCAGCGAGCGGGTGATCTTTGACCCTGCGGGATCGTTCCGCGCGGATGTGGTTCCGAACAAGGATGATGTCCTTTACGGCATCACGCCCGCCGTAGAACGCGCCTATCGCAGCTCGCACGCGCGCGAGACGCATTTTGCGCGCATCCAGACCATCGAGGTCACGCCGCAACAGGCCGAGATCGCCTATCAACTGGCCAAGCAGTCCGGCCCGGTGGCCAGCGCGTATTGCGCCCATTCGACGGCCAGTATCCTGAGGCAAGTGCCGGGGTTCGAACAGATCGACGTCACATTCTACCCGGTCAAACTGTCGGAACAGTTCGCCCAGATTCCGGGCGTGGTGACAGAAGAATACCGTGAATACGACGACGCGGACCTGCAAAAGGGTCTGGCTGCGAACAACGCGCGCCTCAATCAACTGGACGCGACCTCAACCCAGTAGGTAGAGCAACCCGTACAGCGTGGCGGCGCCCGAAAAGATTGCCGCCAGAACGTTCTTGGTGACCAAACCGACCGACAGCGCCACCACGGCGGCAGCCATGCGGGGCAGGTCCGGCTGACCTTCGGTTGCGGCGGGCCAGACAACAAGTGGTGCGATCAGCGCCGGAATGATCGCCACCGCCGTGTACCGCAGATGACGCAGCAGCCACGGCGGCATGGGGCGGTCTCCGACGAGGCCGATAAAGGTAAAACGCAGGGCAAAGCTGCCGACGGCCAGGCCGACGATGATGATCCACATGGTTGTCGGGTCAATCTGGGTCATGTCTCTTTCCGCTCCAGCCTGCGTTCCAGCATCAGTTCGGCCTGCGCGCCCGCCATCATGCCCGCCGCGCCCGCGATCAGCAGGCCCAGATTGAATGGCACCGAAACGGCCAGCAGGGCGACAATGATCGCAACCAGCGCCGCAATCACATGCGCCAGCGTCCGCATCATTGGTCCGATCATGGCCAGAAACGTGATCGGCAGGGCGAAATCCAGCGCCCAGCTTTCCGGGATTTGAGCGCCCAGCACCGCCCCGAGATAGGTGGCGAATATCCAAAGCGGGGTGATCGGTGTGACCGAGCCAAAGAAATAGGCCATCCTTTGTGACACGGTCATCTTCGGTTCTTTTTCAAACTGGACGATCCCGCAGGCATAGGATTGATCGACCGTCAGGTAAGCCGCAATGGCCCTTTGCCACAACGGGGCGGCCCCAAGATAAGGTGTCAGCGAGGCGGAATACATCGCCACCCGCAGGTTCACCGCAAGCGCCGAGATCAACACAATCGCCGTGGGCGTGTTGTCCTGCAACAGTTGCAGGGCGGTGAACTGCGCGGCACCTGCAAACACCGTTGCGGAAAACGCGATGGTCTGAACGATATCCAGCCCGGCCTCTGTCGCGAAAACACCAAACAGCGTGCCAAAGGGGATGGCCACGAAGATAAACGGCGTGCCGTCCCGAAAACCCTTCCAGAAGTAAGACTTGGATGTGGTGTCTGCCATGGCTAGATCCTATGGTGTCGCCAGCACAACTAGCGGTCTTGGGAAAGGGTTGCAATTGGCCACGCACACGGACCTGTCGGACTACATCATCGCGCCTGATCCCGGCGCGGCCCGCCTGACCCGCGCGGTGGAAGGTGTGGACCAGAACGGCGAGGTCAGCCAGATCTCGGTGGTCGAGGAGCGCCCGCTGACGATTTTCCTCAATGCGCAGGAGATCGTGACGGCGATGACCATCGGCGACTACCCCGAATATCTGGCGCTGGGTTTTCTGCGCAATCAGGGGATGCTGCTGGCGGATGATGAGATCACCGGCGTCGATTATGACGACGATCTGGAAACCGTGGTTGTTCGCACAGCGCGCCAGACCTCGTACGAGGACAAGCTGAAGAAAAAGACCCGCACCAGCGGTTGCGCGGTCGGTACCGTCTTTGGCGACATGATGGACGGGCTTGAGGATGTTCGCCTGCCGCAGGTTTCTGTCCGCACCTCATGGCTTTATGAACTTGCGGCCCGGATCAACCGTACCCCGTCGCTGTATCTTCAGGCCGGGGCGATTCACGGCACCGTCCTGTGCCGGGAAAACCGCCCGCTGGTCTATATGGAAGATGTGGGTCGCCACAACGCCGTCGACAAGATCGCTGGCTGGATGCTTTCGACCAGGGAGGAGGCTGGTGACAAGATCCTCTACACCACGGGCCGCCTGACGTCCGAGATGGTGATCAAGACCGCGATGATGGGCATTCCGGTTCTGGCTTCGCGATCGGGATTCACGGCATGGGGCGTTGAAATTGCACGTGAGGTCGGGTTGACCCTGATCGGTCGTATGCGCGGCCAGCGGTTCGTATGCCTGTCCGGCGAGGATCGTCTTGTTCGGGATATCGACCCCTCGTCCGTGGCGGTTGAGGACAAAAAACATCGCAGGAAAAGCGCAGGATGACCAAACCAAAGGGCGTGATCCTTGCAGGCGGTCTGGCCACCCGGATGGGCGGAGGCGACAAGGGCCTGCTGCAACTGGGCGGGCAAAGCCTGCTAACCCGGGTAATTGACAGGCTGGCGCCGCAGGTCGATGGTCTGGCGCTGAACGCCAATGGCGATCCGTCCCGGTTCAGTGCCCTGAACCTGCCTGTGCTGCCGGACACAATCGAAGGTTTTGCCGGTCCGCTGGCCGGTGTTCTGGCCGGTCTCGACTGGGCCGCGGAGCAGGGCGCCAATAGCATCGTCACCGCTGCTGCCGACACGCCGTTCTTTCCCCGCGATCTGGTGGCGCGGCTGATGCAGGCGGCTGAAGGACAGGCGCATCCGCTTGTATTGGCGACGACCCCGCGCACGGGTGACGAAGCTCTGAAATCCGGCGGTGGAAAGCGGGTCAACCGGCACCCGACATTCGGGTTGTGGCCAGTCGCATTGCGCGACGATCTGCGGGCCGCGTTGCAGGACGGGCTGCGCAAGGTCGTCTTGTGGACCGATAAACATGACGGTCGCGAGGCGTTGTTTCCGGTAGACCCTTTCGATCCGTTCTTCAACGTGAACACGCCCGAAGACCTCGAAAGGGCGCAGACCTTGCTGGAGCAGGCATGAGGGTCTACGGCGTCACCGGCTGGAAAAACGCGGGCAAGACCGGGTTGATGGAGCGACTGGTGGCCGAGATCACCGGACGGGGGTTCACGGTTTCAACCGTCAAACACGCGCATCATGCCTTTGACGTCGATCAGCCGGGCACCGACAGCAACCGTCACCGTGATGCCGGCGCCTCCGAGGTTCTGCTGGCGTCCGGGCAGCGTGTCGCCCTGATGCAGGAACTGCGCGGCGCGCCCGAGCCGTCTCTGGACTCGCTGCTGGCCCGGCTATCACCGGTCGATCTGGTCCTGATCGAAGGATACAAACGTGAAAGCCACCCCAAGGTCGAGGCATTTCGGGCCGAACCCGGCAACCCGCTGATCGCTTTAAAGGATGAAACGATCCGGGCGGTGGCCAGCGACACGCCACTGGATCTGGATCGCCCGGTCTTTGACCTAAACGACACTGCGCGCATTGCTGCGTTCATCCTGCAAGAGGTTGGTTTGTGACCACATTCGACACCTTTGCGATGGTCGATTGGTCTGGTGGAAATGACACAGGGCCAACGCCCCGCAAGGATGCGATCTGGGGATGTATGGTGCGCGACGGGGCCACTGGTCAGGCTGAATACTTGCGCAATCGTAAGGTCGCAGAAGATTGGCTGACCAGGTTGATTGAAACGGAACTGAATGCGGGTCGGCGCCTGTGTCTGGGGTTCGATTTCCCATTCGGCTATCCTAGGGGCTTTGCCCGCGCACTGACCGGTGCGGACGATCCGCTGGGCTTGTGGGAGTGGTTCGAACACCGGATCGAAGACGCGCCGAAGGCCAATAACCGTTTCGATCTCGCCGGCCGGATCAACCGGGATTTCGGCGGCAGGGGCCCGTTCTGGTTCAACGGTCTGGCCCGCGATGTTCCGGGCCTGCCGAAAACCAAAGCGGATTATCACAATCCCTTTCCGGATCGCCGTCAGGTGGAAGCTCTGGCCAAGGATAGCTTCACCTGCTGGCAGATGGGCGGATCCGGCGCGGTTGGCGGGCAGGTGATGACCGGACTGCCGGTTCTGTCCCGCCTGCGTCGCCGATTTGCAGGGCAGGTGGCCGTCTGGCCGTTCGAAGTGCTGGACAAACCGGTCGCCTTTGTCGAAATCTGGCCCTCACTGACGCTGGGGGCGGAACCCGATGATCGGATCAGGGACGCCTGGCAGGTCGAACAAGTCGCGAAGTCTCTGGCGCAGATGCCAGAGGCGGAACTGACCCGGCAGCTGACCGTCAGCGCCGCCGAAGAAGGATGGATTTTGGGCGTGCCACAGGACAAACCGAATATCACACCACCGCCATTGCAAAACGACTGCTTTGCCCTGCCCGCAGGCGTGGACTGGACCCCGGTGGATGAGGCATTGGCCTTGCTGCAGGACCGGCTTTCGGTAGTGAAGGGGGCTGAGACCGTGCCACTGGGTCAGGCGACAGGTCGTATTCTGGCGGCGGATCAGATCGCGAAACGCTCCAATCCGCCGCAACCCAATACGGCGGTAGATGGCTATGGGTTTGCAGGGCCTTTTGCAGAAGGCGCACAGGTTCTGCCCCTGATCCAAGGGCGCGCGGCGGCGGGTATACCGTTTGAAGGCACCGTTCCCCCCGGTCAGGCCCTTCGGGTTCTGACCGGGGCGGCTCTGCCTGCGGGTGTGGATACCGTCATTCTGGAAGAGGATGTGACCGTTCAGGACGGCCACATTGCCTTTCACGGCCCTCTAAAAAAGGGCGCGAATACCCGAAAGGCAGGCGAGGATGTGGCCGCCGGAGATCTGGCTTTGGCCGCAGGTCGCCGCCTGACACCCCCGGATCTGGCGCTGCTGTCAGCAGTGGGAATTGCCGAGGTTCCGGTGCGCAAGACCCTGCGCGTGGCGGTTCTGTCCACCGGTGACGAACTGATCGAAGCCGGAGAGCCCGCCGGACCCGGGCAGATATTCGATGCCAACCGCCCGATGTTGCTGTCTCTGGCAGCCCGGATGGGATTCGCTGCGGTTGATCTGGGCCGTGTGGCCGATGATCGTGACGCGTTGGCGACGCGGCTGGACGAGGCGTCCGAGCGGGCCGATGTGATTCTGACCAGTGGTGGCGCATCCGCGGGCGACGAAGATCATGTCTCCGCTCTGCTGCGGCAGGCCGGGGCGATGCATGAATGGCGTATTGCGCTGAAACCGGGCCGTCCGCTGGCGCTGGGGATGTGGAAGGGCACTCCGGTCTTCGGCTTGCCGGGCAATCCGGTGGCGGCACTGGTCTGCACGCTGATCTTTGCGCGCCCCGCCCTGGGGCTGATGGCCGGCGAAGGCTGGCAGGAACCGCAAGCGTTTGATCTGCCCGCCGACTTTGAAAAACGCAAGAAACCTGGTCGCCGCGAATATCTGCGTGCACGGGTCCGGGACGGTCGTGCTGAAGTATTCGCGTCAGAAGGTTCGGGCCGGATCAGCGGCCTCAGCTGGGCCGAGGGACTGGTCGAGATCGAAGACGGCGCGCGCCATATCCGGCCCGGCGACCCTGTCCGGTTCATTCCCTATGGCAGTTTCGGGCTGTAGCGGCGCCTGTCAGTCGAAGGTACCCGCAACCCGTCCCAGCAGCATGAACGCGCGGGCGGTTCGGGTTTCACCTAGCGCGGTCAGTTCAGCATCGCTGGCGATGGGCTCGAATTCCACGATCATGTTGTCGAACCGCCGCAGAAAATGGTGCGCGGCGTCGCGGAAAATCGGGTCCTGCTTCATTCGCGCCGCCGTCAAGGCCAGCGAGGACCGGTCCCGAATGCCGCCCAGAGCGGCCACTGCACGGCCGCGTGCGCCCTGCGCGAACTGGCGCCAGATTTCAGGTCGGGCCATGTCGGGACGCAGGTCGTCCATATAGATCCCCTCCTGGCTGAGAAGGGTCAGCACATCCTGCGAGGCCTGCACCAGTTGTGCGGTCTTCCTGTCCTTCAGCGCCAGCCTCAGGGCGTCGAACCCTTCGGCATCGTCCTGTGTTTCAGGAAAGTTCAGGGCACGGATAAAGATACCGGTCGGCAGAGGGCGCGCGATGTCTTCCGCTGGTGTGCCAAGCGCAAGTGAGGTCTGGTCTCCCGGTGATGGTGCCGCCCTGCGCACAGGTTCGCGGCGCTTGGAAGAAAACGTAGCCAATGCGCTTTCCGTCTTCTTCGCTGTCTGCGCGATTTCATCCAGCTTCTTGCTGACGGCAGGCTCATACGTACTGGCGGCGCGCTGCTGCTGCGTGACATAGGCGTTTCGGATCGCGTCGATTGCCGTCTGCAGTCGGGCACTTTCCTCGCGCATGACGCGGCTGGCGCGCATGGCCATGGCCGCCACCCAGATCATGGCCACGGGCATGAACACTGCAAGCAGCGTGACGATGAAACTGCTGGTTTCGACCCGGCCGGGCAGCACCAGAAAAACCACCGAAACAACCAGCCAGATCAGGCTGAGAACAACACCCGCGATCTCGATGCCGCTCACCGACGGCGCTCCGGGGCGATCGTAGATGCCCAGAGATGTCGGTTGCTTGGTTTCGCGGTCAGGATTGGACCCCGACATGATCAACGCTCCGATCAGGCGTACTCGATACTCAGAATTTCATAAGACCGCACACCGCCGGGGGTACGGACTTCGACACTGTCCCCCTCTTCCTTGCCAATCAGGGCGCGGGCAAGGGGGGATTTGATGTTCAGCAGGCCTTTTTCGATATTGGCCTCATATTCACCCACGATTTTCCAGGTCTTTTCTTCGTCGGTGTCTTCATCGACCAGCCTGACCTTGGCGCCGAACTTGATCGCGCCCGACAGTTTGGCCGGATCAATTACGTCAGCCAGCGACAGGATGCCTTCCAGCTCTTTGATGCGCCCTTCGATAAAACCCTGTTTTTCACGGGCCGAATGATACTCGGCGTTTTCCTTCAGGTCGCCCAGTTCCCGCGCCGTCGCAATGGCCTCGATGATCGCCGGGCGTTCGACGGACTTCAGGTTCTTCAATTCCGCCTCAAGCGCGGCATTGCCCGCGGGCGTCATGGGAATTTTTTCCATTTTGTCTTCGTCCACGCATAAATTGAGTCGCCCCGCCGCTCAAAGCGTCGGGGCGAATGATGGGTCGTCAGATACCTGACCCAAATGCAGCGTGAAATGCAAGGGGGCTCAGTGGTTCCGGTGCTTTATTCGCGAACTCGCGCCGTCGGGATGGGGCAAGGCATGCCTGCGGCGATGCCCCAGAAGGTCGCCCCTGCGCCAGTGATGCGCTTCGGTTCCCAGCCACAGCAACTCAATCATACTGCACCACCTCGAATTCGATGCCGTTGTCATCCTCGAAATAGAACCGCCTGCCGGGTTCGTAATCCGCATGGTTGTGCGGCTTGAATCCCGCTTTGCGCACCTTGCTTTCAGTGGCATCGATATCCTCGACCAGCACGCCGACATGGTTCAGCCCGCCGACATAATCGTAACTGTTCTCACCCGAGCGCATGGGTTTGCCCGGCGCATAGAGCGCGAGATAGGTGTGTGCGCTGCCCACGTGGACCGTATAGCCGCCAGCGATTGCCGGACCTTCCCACCGGGTTTTCCAGCCAAAGACCTTCTCCATCCAGTCTGCCGAAGCCTTTGGGTCGCGGACAGTGAAATTGGTGTGTTCAAGCGTCGCCATCATGGGATCTCCTTTGCGAATTCAGGCTTGTCACGACTCACCGTAATTTCTAAACCTAACTTTAGGTCAAGAAGTTTTTTGAGGTTCTGATGGCTGCATCCGAAGGGCTGGCAATTGGCGCACTGGCCCGGCGCACCGGACTGGCTGTTTCAGCCATCCGGTATTACGAGGCACAGGGCCTGATTGCACCCTGGCGCAATGCAGGCGGGCAGCGTCGCTATCAACGTGCCGATATCCGGCGGCTGAGTTTTGTCATGATCGCCCAGCAATTCGGCCTGACCCTGCCGGAGATCCGAGAGGTGTTGTCGGGCCTGCCCGGAAACCGCACCCCCACACCGCAGGACTGGAAGCAGATCAGCACCACCCTGCGCGCCCGGCTGGATCTGCGAATCGATACCCTGACACGATTGCGCGACAATCTGGATGGCTGCATCGGGTGCGGCTGCCTCAGCCTGCCGAAATGCGCCCTTTACAACCCCGATGACCGGGCAAAGTCCAATGGTAGCGGTCCCAGGTATCTCATGGGTGATACACCAGACGGCTGAACTGCCGTATTGCTGCTGTTTTACGCCGTGTTTCGATTGACCAAGGTCTTGCCGACCGGGTAATCAGCCGTGAAACAAAATTGCGCACACCACGCAGTGAAAGCGCCAATTCGGAAAGTTAGCTAAGGAGCCCGCGATGGCCGAGATTGAACGCGAAGCGATGGAATACGATGTGGTGATCGTGGGCGCAGGCCCCGCGGGCCTGTCGGCGGCCATTCGTCTGAAACAGCTGGATGCCGACCTGAACGTCGTTGTTCTGGAAAAGGGCTCGGAAGTGGGCGCACATATCCTGTCGGGTGCGGTACTGGATCCGTGCGGTCTGGATGCGCTGATCCCCGACTGGAAGGAAAAGGGCGCGCCGCTGAACGTGCCTGTGCACGAAGACAACTTCTACATGCTGGGTGAGGCGGGCAAGATCCGCATCCCGAACTTCCCGATGCCGCCGCTGATGAACAACCACGGCAACTACATCGTGTCGATGGGCAATGTCTGCCGCTGGATGGCGGAACAGGCCGAGGAACTGGGCGTGGAAATCTTCCCGGGCATGGCGTGTTCTGAACTGGTTTACGGCGACAATGGCGAAGTCAAAGGCGTTGTTGCTGGCGTTTTTGGCCTGGAAGCAGATGGTTCCTACGGCCCGAACACCGAACCGGGCATGGAGCTGCACGGCAAATACGTCTTCCTGTCGGAAGGTGTGCGCGGCTCGCTGTCGAAAGAAGTCATCGCCAAATACGACCTGTCGGCCGGCAAAGAGCCGCAGAAATACGGCGTCGGCATGAAAGAGATCTGGGAGATCGACCCGGCCAAGCACAAGGAAGGCTCGGTCACGCACACCATGGGCTGGCCGCTGGGCAGCAATGCGGGCGGCGGGTCGTTCATCTATCATCTTGAAAACAATCAGGTCTATGTCGGTTTCGTGGTGCACCTGAACTACAAGAACCCGCACCTGTATCCTTACATGGAATTCCAGCGCTTCAAGCATCACCCGATGGTCGCCGAACTGCTGAAAGGCGGCAAGCGCGTGGCCTACGGCGCCCGCGCGATCACCGAAGGCGGCCTTCAGTCGATGCCGAAACTGGTCGCACCCGGCGTGGCGCTGTTGGGCTGTTCTGCGGGCATGGTCAACGTGCCGCGCATCAAGGGCAACCACAACGCGATGCTGTCGGGCAAGGCCGCAGCCGAGGCTGCTTATGACGCCATCAAGGCCGACCGCTCGGGCGACGAACTGACCGCCTACGAGGCCGACGTGCGCGAAGGCGCAATCGGCAGCGACCTCAAGAAGGTGCGCAACGTCAAGCCGCTGTGGTCGAAATACGGCCTGACTGCTTCGCTGGTGCTGGGCGGCATGGACATGTGGACCAACACGCTGGGCTTCTCGTTGCTGGGTACTCTGGGTCATGGCAAGAACGACGCGGAATCGACCGAAGATGCCAGCAAGCACAAGCCGATCGACTATCCCAAACCTGACGGAACGCTGTCGTTCGATCGTTTGACCAACGTTTCCTTCGCGGCCACCAATCACGAGGAAAGCCAGCCCTGCCACCTGCGCCTGGCCGACCCCGAGATTCCAGTCAAGGTCAACCTGCCCAGGTTCGACGAACCGGCGCAGCGCTACTGCCCGGCGGGCGTCTACGAGATGGTCGAGGATGAAAACGGTCCGCGATTCGTGATCAACTTCCAGAACTGCGTCCACTGCAAGACCTGCGACATCAAGGATCCCAGCCAAAATATCACCTGGACCACACCGCAGGGCGGCGACGGGCCGAACTATCCAAACATGTAAGCGAAAACCCGGGCAATGGCGGCGTCGTGAAGGCTCTGCCATTGCCTCTCAGGGGCCAAAGCCCTAGCTTATCGTTCAGATAACGATAGCGAGGCAGAATTCTGGTGATTTCCCTGGTTCGACGCGTGGCATTGGCTGCAATGCTTTCTTCCCCTATTGCCGTTCCGGTCTTGGCCGATACCGGCGCCGGGGCGTATCTTGCGGGTCGTCAGGCGATCTATGAAAGCGACTATACGGCGGCCGAGAAATATTATTCGCAGGCCCTTCGCTTTGATCCGGAAAACCTGCACCTGCTGGAAAGCGTGGTCGTGGCCCGTCTCGCGCTGGGCGAGATTCAGCGAGCCCTGCCCGTCGCGCAGAAAATCGTGGACAACGACTTGCCAAGCCAGGCCGCGCGCATGGTGCTGTCGGCGGCTTTGGTGGCAGACGAAAAATATGACGCGTTTCTGGCCCTTGATCCTGAAACGCAAGGTGTCGGGCCGCTGGTTGACGGGCTAATGATTGCCTGGACCTACATGGCGCAGGGCGCCATGACCAAAGCGATGGAGCAGTTTGACAAGGTTTCCACGCAGGACGGTCTGAGGGAGTTTTCGCTGTATCATAAGGCAATGGCCCTTGCGTCCGTGGGCGATTTTGAAGGGGCTGAGGCAATTTTTGCCGAAAACAACGGAACCATTGCCCGCTTCAGCCGCCGCGCTGCACTTGCCCGGGCCGAGGTCCTGTCGCAACTGGACCGCAATGCCGACGCGCTGGCATTTCTGGACGAAGTGTTTTCCATAGGCAGCGACCCGACCATCGAAGGCTACGAGACGCGTCTGACCGACGGCGAAACCCTGCCTTTCACACATATCGGATCAGCTCGGGACGGCATGGCCGAGGTTTTCTTCTCGGTTGGCGCGGCACTGAATGGCGAAGCGGCACAGAACTATGTCCTGCTTTACACACGTGTGGCGACCTTTCTGCGCCCCGATCACGTCGACGCGATTTTGCTGGGGGCAGAGCTGCTGGACGATCTGGAACAGTTTGATCTTGCAGTTGCGGCCTATCGGACAGTGCCTTCTGACAGCCCTGATTTTCACGTTGCCGAACTGGGCCGGGCCGAAGTTTTAGGGCGTGCAGGCAAGAAAGACGCTGCAGCGGAAGTTCTGCAGAACCTGGCGGCACAACGTCCGAACCTGCCGTCCGTTCATGTGGCACTGGCCGATTTGTTGCGCCGGGACGAAAACTATGCCGCCGCGGTGCCGTCCTACGACCGGGCGATCGAGCTGACCGAAACCGGGGCGGGCGGCAGTTGGTTCCTGCACTATGCCCGCGGAATTTCGCATGAGCGTCTCAAGAACTGGGATCAGGCCGAGGCGGATTTTCGCCGCGCGCTTGAACTGAACCCGGACCAGCCGCAAGTGCTGAATTACCTCGGCTACTCGCTGGTCGAACGTCGCGAAAAGCTGGACGAGGCGCTTGAAATGATCGAACGCGCCGTCGCCACGCGCCCGGACAGCGGTTATATCGTGGACAGCCTCGGTTGGGTTCTGTTCCGGCTCGGCCGCTATGAAGAAGCCGTTGAGCATATGGAACGCGCCATCGAGCTGATGCCGGTCGACCCGGTGGTCAATGATCATCTGGGCGACGTCTATTGGGCCGTTGGGCGCGACCGCGAGGCCGAGTTCCAGTGGAAACGCGCCCTGTCTTTCATCGACCCCGACGACACCGATGGTGAGGCCGATCCCGACCGTATCCGGCGAAAGCTCGAGATCGGGCTGGACGCGGTTCTGGCGGAAGAAGGTGCAGAGCCTCTTCAGGTTGCCAATGAAGGCTGAGGCATTTGCCCCCGCCAAGATCAACCTGACCCTGCATGTGACTGGCCAGCGCGAAGATGGCTATCACCTGCTGGATTCTCTGGTCGTGTTCGCAGATATCGGTGATCACCTGACGTTCGAGCCCGGCCCGGACCTGTCGATGGACGTCACCGGTGAACATGCCCGGGGTGTACCATCCGATCAGCGTAATCTGGTTTGGCAGGCGGCGGATGCAGTTGGCTGGACAGGCCGAATTACCCTGAACAAGTCGTTGCCCCATGGGGGCGGTATCGGCGGCGGGTCTTCGGATGCGGCCGCGACATTGCGTGTGCTCGCGGGATCGGGCAACGGAAAGCTGCCGAACCCGGTGTCACTGGGTGCTGATATCCCGGTCTGTTTGATGGCGAAAGCCGCGCGAATGCGGGGCATAGGCGAACAGATCAACCCTGTTTCCCTTCCGCCGCTTTATGCGGTTCTGGTCAACCCTTGCGTCGGGGTTCCGACCGGTTCCGTTTTCAAGGCGATGGAAACGCGCCACAACCCGGCTATGCCCGAGGATATCCCTGAATTTGAAACGGCGGAAGACTGCGCCGCGTGGCTGAAAGGCCAGCGCAACGATCTGCAGGCACCGGCCATGGGCATTGCGCCTCAGATCGGGCGGGTTCTGGATGAGCTCGACGCCTCTCGCGGTGTTCTTTTGTCGCGGATGTCCGGCTCGGGCTCGACCTGTTTCGGGCTTTACCCGTCCATGAAGGCCGCGCATTTCGCGGCCTATGAAATCGGCGCGGCCCATTCCGACTGGTGGTGCCGCGCAACGCAGCTTAATTGAGGCGAGCGACCACGTAGTCGGCCAGATCGCGCAGCAGCGACCGGATCTCGTGATCGGGCAGCACCTCCAGCGCGGTTTTGGCCTTGGCGGCCCAGCCGATGGCATCCGAACGGGTGGCCTCCAGCGTGCCGTATTTGTTCATCAGGCTTAGCGCGTGATCCAGATCGCCATCCTGCTGGCGGCCCTTGCCAATCGTGCGTTCCCAGAAGGCGTGTTCGTCTGCCGTGGCCTGCGCCACGGCCTTGATCACCGGCAGGGTCAGTTTGCGCTCGCGGAAATCATCGCCGACATTCTTGCCGGTTGCCTTGCTGTCGCCCTGATAGTCCAACAGGTCATCGGCGATCTGAAAGGCAATGCCAAGCGCGTCGCCATAGTCGAACAGCGCTTTCACCTGCTCTTCCGATGCACCGGCAATCACGCCGCCTACCTCGGTTGCAGCCGAAAACAGCGCGGCCGTCTTTCCGCGCACCACCTGCAGATAAATGCCCTCGTGGGTGCTCAGGTCGGTGGCTGCCGTCATCTGCAACACTTCACCCTCGGCAATCGTGGCCGAAGCGTTGGCCAGAATGTCCAGAACGCGCAACGACCCGGTTTCCACCATCAGCTGGAAACTGCGGGAAAACAGGTAATCGCCAACCAGAACACTGGATTTGTTGTCCCACAGCAGGTTTGCCGTGGGCCGCCCGCGCCGCTGGGCGCTTTCGTCCACAACGTCGTCATGCAGAAGCGTGGCGGTATGAATGAATTCGACCGTCGCGGCCAGACGCACATGGTGGTCGCCTGAATAGCCAAACAGACGGGCTGCGGCCAGAGTCAGCATGGGGCGCAGACGCTTGCCGCCCGCCTCAACCAGATGAGCGGTCACTTCGGGGATACGAGGGGCGTGTTCCGACGCCATGCGCGTGCGGATCAGATGGTTTACCGCATCCATTTCACCGGCCAGAATGTCGGCCAGCCGTTCATGTGGTTTCGAGATTGTGCTGACGTTCATCACACTCCTGATACAAGGCTCGACTTCCGCCGCTCCTTGCCCTTACATCCATCCCCATGGAAGAACTATTGCGCAGCACCGATCCGACAATCCTGGCCTTTGCATCCGCTCTCCTTGAAGGCGAGGATATAGACTGCTTTCAGATGGACGTAAATATGAGCATCCTCGAAGGCGGCATAGGAATTTTCCCCCGCCGCCTGATGGTGCGCGCCGACGACCTGATCCGCGCCGAACGGGTAATGCGTGACAACGACATCCCCTTGGGCCGATGAGCGGGTTCTCCGACAGCGAGCTGATCTGCAACGAGTTCCTCGGCGGACGCGTGCGGCTGTGGCAGCCTTTGTCCGGCTATCGCGCAGGTGTTGACCCGGTTCTGCTGGCGGCCTCGGTTCCGGCCACGGCAGGCCAAACCGTGCTGGAGCTTGGCTGCGGGGCAGGCGCCGCCATCCTGTGCCTTGCCGCCCGCGTGCCGGGCCTGCACCTGACAGGGGTCGAATTGCAACCCGCCTACGCCGATCTGGCGCGGCGCAACGCCGCAGAGAACGATGTGCCGCTGGCAGTGATACCGGCAAACCTGACCGATCTACCCAATGATCTGAGGCAAAGACAGTTCGATCACATTATCGCCAACCCGCCCTATTACCGCCCCGGCGCACACAGCCCGGCGCAGGATTCAGGGCGGCAGGTGGCGCTGGGCGAGCAGACACCGCTGTCGGACTGGATCGGCGTGGCCGCCAGGCGGCTTGCCCCGCGCGGCTATCTGCACATGATCCAAAAGGCCGAACGCCTGCCGGACATGTTGTCGGCCTGTGCCGGCAGACTGGGTTCAGTCGAAGTCCTGCCGCTGACGCCGCGCGCGACCCGAGATGCGGAACTGGTTATTCTGCGCGCGCGGAAAGAGGGGCGCGCTGCCTTCCAGCTCCATTCCCCGCTGATCCTGCACACAGGCGCACGGCACGAGAGGGACGGTGAGAGCTATACGCCCCAGGTAACTTCGGTGCTGCGGAACGGGGCCGGGCTACCCGGATTCTCGGATTGATAGGCGGTGACCGGCCGAATTTGTCGGATTTGTGACAGATTCTGTGCGTCTGCGGCGTGACAGGCTGGAAACGATGTGGTCAACTTCCCATGTAAAACTCAGACATCCAACTAAGGAGGATCGCCATGAGCGTGAGCGCACATCTGACGGAACTGAAGAAAAAACACGAAAGTCTCGGTCTCGAAGTGGAAAAAGCCCAACGCTCGCCAGGAATTGATGATCTCCATATTGCGCAGCTCAAAAAGCAGAAGCTCAAGCTGAAGGAAGAGATCGAACGCCTGTCCAATTAAAGCGTCCAGCACCTGACCTGAATCACTCTGTATCGCCAATGTCCCGAAAGCACCAAAGGCGCGGCAGGTTATTGGCGATGCAAGTTCAGGGCAGGGCGAACTAGGACTTCAGACTGGCCCGCGCCGCAATTGTGGCCCCGCCGGTGATCAACAGCGCCGCGACCGCCAGACCCCAGGAAGGGGCGGCGATCCCGGCGAGAACCAGCGCAAGCGTAGACAGCAATGGTGCCGCATAGGACGCGGTGCCCAGTATCTGAATGTCGCCCCGCTTGACCCCGATATCCCAAACATAAAACGCCAGCCCGACCGGTCCCAGACCCAGGGCAAGGATCGATGCCCAGCCGAATGCGGTCGCGGGCCAGACCGTTTCCTCCACAGCAAGATGCAGCGCGCCCGAGGCAATTGCCGCGGCGATGCAGAAAACAGCAACCGAACTGGTGGGGGTATCGCCCAGACGCCGGGACAGAACGGAATAGCCCGACCAGGTCAACGCGCACATCAGTGCCAGCGCATATCCGGGCAGGTGTTGCACCTGAAACCCGGTGCTGCCGCCACCGGCAATGATCAGCGCCGCGCCCGCGAAACCGAAGCAGGCACCAATCAGATGCCCGATGCGCAACCGCTCGCCGGGCAACAGCCCCGACAGCAGAACGATCAGCAAAGGCCAGAGATAGGCGATCAGACCCGCCTCGGCCGCGGGGGCCATCCTCAGTGCCGAGAAATATAGGGCGTGATAGCCGAACAGACCCAGCGTTCCGAACAGATAAGTTGTCCAGGGTACGCGCCCAAGTTGTTGCAATCCGCCGGTGGCCCAGGTCCAGATCAGGCCCAGGGTGCCGCCGATTGAAAAGCAGACGGCGTTCAGCAGCAACGGTGGTGTCGGTGTCGAGCCGACAGTGAACAGGGCCAGCAGGGACCACAGCAGCACAGCAATAAAACCAATCGCCGTTGCGCGCATTCTGGTCATGGGGCAGCCTCTTCGGGAATCTAAAATTGACAGGGCCGGCCCATTTGGACCGGCCCGTTCAAAATTGCAATCGCTCTTGATCAGACGAAGAACTGCGCACCGTTGGCCGAGATGGTCGAGCCGTTGATGAACTGGGAATCGTCCGATGCCAGGAACGCCACGCAGCGCGCGATTTCCTCGGGCTCACCCAACCGGCCGGCCGGGATCTGACCGATGATCGATTCGCGGACTTTTTCCGGAACCGCCATGACCATCTCCGTAGCGATATAGCCGGGGCAGATCGCGTTTGCGGTGATGCCCGCACGTGCACCTTCCTGCGCCAGCGATTTCACAATGCCCAGATCGCCCGCTTTGGTTGCGGCATAGTTCACCTGCGCGAACTGGCCCTTCTGTCCATTGATCGAGCTGATGACGATCACGCGGCCAAACTTACGCTCGCGCATGCCGGGCCAGACCGGGTGTACGGTGTTGAACACGCCGGTCAGGTTGGTGTCGATCACCTGATGCCACTGCTCGGGCGTCATCTTGTGGAAAGGGGCGTCTTTGGTGATACCGGCATTTGCCACAACGATGTCGATGGGGCCAACTTCGGCCTCGACCTTTTCGATACCCGCCTTGGACTCGTCATAGTCGGCGACGTTCCACTTATAGGTGGCGATACCGGTTTCCTCGGTGAATTTCGCGGCGGCTTCGTCATTCCCCGCATAGGTGGCTGCAACGTTGTACCCTTCGGCTTTGAGCGCCTTGGAAATTGCTGCGCCGATGCCGCGGGAGCCGCCGGTTACGAGTGCTGTACGTGCCATTTAGGAGTCCTCCAAATTTAGTCGGCTTGGTAATTCTGTTACTCTGAGAGAGATTGGTGCGCAATATCGTTTCGTTCAGGTCTTTGCTTTTCTGCTCAGCGAAATTGTCGCAGCTACGGTGTAAGGCTTGATTGTAACAAAAAAGGGCGTCCGTGGGACGCCCTTTTCTATTTGGTTCTCAACGCACTTAGTCGCGCTCCACGCACAGGGCGACACCCATGCCGCCGCCGATGCACAGGGTCGCCAGACCCTTCTTCGCGTCGCGGCGCTTCATTTCGAACAGCAGCGTGTTCAGAACGCGGCAGCCCGAGGCACCGATCGGGTGGCCGATGGCAATCGCGCCGCCGTTCACGTTCACGATCGACGGGTCCCAGCCCATGTCCTTGTTCACGGCGCAGGCCTGCGCGGCAAAGGCTTCGTTCGCCTCGACCAGATCCAGATCGTCTACCGACCAGCCGGCTTTCTCCAGCGCCTTGCGCGACGCGTAGATCGGGCCCACGCCCATGATCGACGGGTCCAGACCGGCAGTGGCGTAGGATGCGATACGGGCCAGCGGCTCGATCCCGCGCTTTTCGGCGTTTTCAGCAGACATCAGCAGGGTTGCGGCCGCGCCGTCGTTCAGGCCCGAGGCGTTTGCCGCGGTGACAGAACCGTCCTTGATGAAGGCAGGGCGCAGCTTGGCCATGGCTTCCATGGTCGCGCCGTGACGGATGTATTCGTCGCTGTCCATCACGATGTCGCCCTTGCGGGTCTTGATGGTGAACGGCGTGATCTCGTCGGCGAACTTGCCGGCCTTCTGCGCGGCTTCGGCCTTGTTCTGCGAGGCAACGGCGAATTCGTCCTGCATGTCGCGGCTGATCTGCCACTTCTCGGCGACGTTTTCAGCGGTCTGACCCATGTGATAACCGTTGAAGGCATCCCACAGACCATCGCGGATCATCGTGTCGATGTATTTCATGTCGCCCATCTTGTGACCGGCGCGCAGGGCGGCAGCATGGGGCGAAAGGGTCATGTTTTCCTGGCCGCCGGCGGCGACGATTTCGGCATCGCCCAGCTGGATGTGCTGTGCGCCCAGAGCAACGGCACGCAGGCCCGAGCCACAGACCTGGTTGATGCCCCAGGCCGCGCTTTCCTGCGGCAGGCCGGCATTGATGTGCGCCTGGCGCGCGGGGTTCTGGCCCTGAGCGGCGGTCAGAACCTGGCCCATGATGGTTTCGCTAACCTCGCTTTTGTCGATTCCCGCGCGTTCGACAACGGCCTCAAGCACAGCGGCCCCAAGATCGTGGGCGGGGGTGTTGGCAAACGAGCCGCCAAAGCTGCCGACACCGGTACGTGCGGCGGATGCGATTACTACGTTGGTCATTCGATTAATCCTTTACCGTCATGGTCCTGTGGGAAATGTGACGGCGCAGATCGTAGAGGATCCCCCTGCAATCAAGAGCGCCCCGTGATCCCCGCTCCAGCACCATTTGGATATCGCAATGCTGCACGCGCAGCAACGGGCAGCTTGTCTCAGGGCGGCAGGTCGTAGGCTGAAATGTGTTGCGGCAGGTGTTAAGTCCCTGTCTCCTGTGTCTTTTCCGCTTTCCACGGCGGTTTGACCGAAGGCGCGCCGAACAGAAAGCCCTGCAGGCAATCGACACCGCTGGCCACCAGAAACTCGGCATCCTGCTTGGTTTCAACCGATTCGGCGGTCACGAGGATTTCGAATTCGCGGGCAACCGCGATCAGGGCTCTGACCAGCGCCTGATTGTCGGGGTTCGTGCTGACACCACGCACGAATTGTCCGTCGATCTTTGCCGCGTCGAACAGAAACTCGCGAAAGTGGCGAAAGCTGAAGTTGCTGGCGCCAAAATCGTCCAGCGCAAAGGCGATGCCGCGGGCCTGCAGACGATCCATGAAATCGACCACCAGTTCCGGTACCTGCATCGCCGAACTTTCCGAGATTTCAAGGATCAGCCGCTCACCCAGAGCGGGGTCATTTTTCATGAACCGCTCAAGAATACGCGACCAGCGGGTGTAACCGATCGAGCGGGCCGACATGTTGATCGACAGTCGGATCCCCGGATTGCGCGTCAGGGTGCGCAAACCCATTTCAAGCGCGACACAGTCCAGCTCGCGCCCGATTGGCGTGTTTTCAACCTCGGGCATGAACTCGCGCGCTGGAATGACCCGCCCGGTTTCGTCCAGCACCCGGATAAACCCTTCGTAGAACGCCACGCCGTGGGGGGCATTGGCCTGCATGACCGGCTGAAAGGCCAGCTTGCATTGCTTGTGTTTCACCGCCTCCGTCGCCATTTGCACCGTCGACAAATCGCGCGAAGCCACCGCCGCGTTCAGCGGATTGTCCGCGCCTTCCGGCAGATCAGCCAGTTTCCTGTCCCGCATGGGCGCACCCGGTCCTTGCGTAAAATTGATAGGGGTCTGATGCCCATATCAGAGCAAAGAAGTGAATCTGACGTTAATCGAGACAGAAGCGTAAAAGCTGCTATGTGCCGGGGATCACTTGGCCGATCGGCTGGTCTGACGCAATGTGGTTGCTGCGCCGATCAGGGCCCCAAGAAGGCCCAGCGTCATCATTGCAAAGCCCAAACCTAGGAATACCGAAGGTCCTCCGCCAATGGCTGTCAGCATGGCAAGGACAAGGCCGGTCAGGCCAAAAACAGTATAAAGGGTCGTTGTACGAGACATAAAGGCCTCCGGGCACGCTAAATCAAAACATCGTTCTAATATGAAGCCGGGGCCAATAATATCAAGTATTCAGCGTAAGATAGTCGTTGCGCTCAGGAATGTTCCGCCTGTTTTGCGGGCAAAAATTCCTCGAGATGTTCAAATCCGGGCGTTCCGCGATCTTCGGGATGTCGGGCCAGATGGCTGGCCTTGATCTGCTCAGAATTCTTCCGGCTTCCGTCATGGCTGTAGCCCGGCGGCGCAAAGCAATAGGCCAGGCGCTGCCGCCATGTCAGCTCGGGCTGCGTCGCGTCGCGCCAGATGCCGACCCATTCGTGAAAGGCCACGCGCAGCGGGTTGAACGTGCCGATATTATGCACCAGCCCATAGTCGACACGGTCATCATCCTGTTCCGGTACAAAAGTACCGAACATCTTGTCCCAGATGATGAACACACCAGCATAGTTGCAATCCAGGTAACGCGCATTGCGGCCATGATGCGCGCGGTGATGGCTAGGGGTGTTCATCACCGCCTCGAACCAACGCGGCATTTTGCCGATGGCTTCTGTGTGAATCCAGAACTGATAGATCAGGTTCAGCCCGCCGACGAACAGCACCATCGCGGGATGGAACCCCAGCAGGATCAGCGGCGCGCGCACCACCATCATGAAGGTGAACGTATAGGTCCACGTCTGCCGTAGCGCCGTGGTCAGGTTGTAATGCTGCGAACTGTGATGGTTCACATGGCTGGCCCAGACCCAGCGGATGCGATGGCCAAACCGGTGCACCCAGTAATAGCGCAGGTCATCCAGCACGAAGCAAAGAAAAATCACCGGGATCGAAGTGCCCAGGTCCAGCGGCGTAATCCGCCACAACCACATGAAAAACGCGTATGCGATGAAGCCCAGCAGAAAGCCCGAGGCGATGTTGCCCGCACCCATGATCAGCGAGGTTACGGCGTCGCGCGTCTCATACCGTCCGCCGCGGCCCTTGATGGCAATCCACAGAAACTCGGCCAGAATGGCGGCGATGAAAAACGGGACGGCCCATTGCACGGCGTCGGGAAAGCTCACTTGGTCGGTCATGAAGGGTCCATCATCAGACGCCAGTGCTGGCGTTCGCTGTCATCAAGGCTGAGGATTACGCGTGGGGTGCTGAAATCATGAAACTGAACCTCGATGCCTTTGGGATGGTCCATCCAGTCGAAATCAAGCAAATGCCGCGCCACGGTATCCGCACCGAACGACCACAAAAGCCCCTTGCCAGCGTCCGTGCGGATCAGCGCCGCATGGCCGTCATGGGCAATCATGACATCAATGATGTAGTCCTCCGGGGCATGTCGCAGCCATTCCGACCGCGCCGTGTCCGGTGTCAGAAGGCGCAAACGGGACTTGCCCGTCGCATGCAGCAACAGGGTAATTCCGGCGATACCGCCGACCACCAGAACCAGCAGGATTTCAAGCGGCATTCCGTCCTCCCGCCGACAAGTTGCAAGGCGGATAACCGACTGTCAAAGGTGGCGTCGCGTCAGCCTTTTTCCAGACTTTCCAGGATTTCATGCTGCACCACGCGCCGGACGAACGGGACCAGACCTTCGGGACCAGACGTGCGGTCTTTCAGGTGAATGCAGATATCCGGACGGCGGGAGGCGATTATGCCCACCATTTCGCCCCGTACCTTGTCATCCAGCCCCGCGCCCATGATGGCGCATGCGATCCGGGGTTCGGCGTCCAGTTGCCGCCGCACCTCATCAGGGTCATGTGCACCCAGCCATTGAATCGGCAGGTGATCCAGTTGCTGCGCGACATCTCCGATCACATTCGGCAAGCGTCCAATCAGCAAAACCACAGGTCTCATCGTCACCTCCATTCCCAAAACGCAAACTGCCCCGCCCAACAGGAGGGGCGGGGACAGTATATCACGAGATTGAAATGGACGGGCCTACATTACCGGATTGTACCGATAGTCTTTTTCAGCTTTCGCCCTCTGTGCCGACCAGCGCCGCGATGATCGCCTTGGCGCTGTCCGAATTCCATTCCGCATCCCCTATCAGGCGCGCGATTTCCTGTCCCTCGGGGTTCAGGATGACGGTGATCGGCAGGGCGATGACGCCGAATTCACGCGCGGCGGCCTGGCTGGGGTCCTGATGGCGCGGAAGGTTGACGATTCCGTTCTCGTCGAAGAACTTCTTGATCCCGGCATGGGTGTTTCGACCGGTGGCCAGGGTGAGAACCTGAAATTTGTCGCCGCCGAATTCTTCCTGCAATTCTGCAATCTGGGGCATTTCCTTGCGACAGGGCGCGCACCACGTGGCCCAGAAATTCACCAGCACATATTTGCCGGCGTAATCTTCAAGTGTGCCGACCCCGCCGTCGTCTTCCAACTGGAACTCGATGGTCTTTGCCGGTTTGGGTTCCTTATGCAGGATCAGCCGCTTCAGGCTGCCGTCCCGCAGCGGCGCCAGAGTTTCGGCATCACTGGCCAAAGCCGCATTTGCACCCAGCGCAAGGGCCATATAAAGGGGGATCAGACGTAACAGGCGCATATCAACTCCGGGTTTTCCAACATGACCGATCAATCCTCGAACCAGATGTGGGGCGGCCGCTTTGCCGCCGGTCCAGACGCGATCATGGAGGCAATCAACGCCTCGATCGGGTTCGATCAGCGGATGGCAGCCCAGGACATCGCAGGCTCGCGCGCCCATGCCGCCATGCTGGCTGCCACGGGCGTTATAACTGATAGTGACGCGCAGGCCATTCGGGAAGGGCTGCTCACCGTTTTGTCAGAAATCCAGAACGGAGAATTTCAGTTCTCGACCGCGCTGGAAGACATCCACATGAATGTCGAAGCGCGCCTGAAGGAAGTGATCGGAGAGCCCGCAGGCCGTTTGCACACGGGCCGCAGCCGTAACGATCAGGTGGCAACCGATTTCAAACTCTGGGTCCGCGATCAGCTGGACGCGGCGGAAACCGGGTTGCTGGCCCTGATCCGCGCGCTTTTGGCGCAGGCCGAGGCCGGGGCGGACTGGGTCATGCCCGGATTTACCCATCTGCAAACCGCGCAACCAGTGACGTGGGGTCACCACATGATGGCCTATGTCGAGATGTTTGGCCGTGATCTGTCCCGCGTGCGCGACGCCCGCGCCCGGATGAACGAATCGCCGCTGGGTGCCGCCGCGCTTGCAGGCACTTCTTTCCCGATCGACCGGCACATGACGGCCGAGGCGCTCGGCTTTGACCGCCCCGCCGCGAACTCGCTGGATGCGGTCAGCGACCGCGACTTCGCGCTCGAGTTCCTTTCGACCGCCTCGATCTGTGCCGTGCATCTGTCGCGCTTCGCCGAGGAACTGGTGATCTGGTCCTCGGCCCAGTTCCGGTTTGTGACGCTGTCCGACCGGTTCTCGACCGGATCGTCGATCATGCCGCAAAAGAAGAACCCGGATGCGGCGGAACTGATCCGCGCCAAGGTGGGGCGCATCTATGGCGCCAATACCGCGCTGATGATGGTGATGAAGGGCCTGCCGCTGGCCTATTCCAAGGACATGCAGGAAGACAAGGAACAGGTCTTTGACGCCGCCGACAACTGGATGCTGGCGCTGGCGGCGATGGAAGGCATGGTCAAGGACATGACCGCCAACCGAGACAGCCTTGCCTCCGCCGCCGGTTCCGGTTTTTCGACCGCCACCGACCTGGCTGACTGGCTGGTGCGCGTTCTGGGCCTGCCGTTCCGCGACGCCCACCACGTCACCGGCGCGCTGGTGGCCATGGCCGAAGCCAAGGCCTGCGACCTGCCCGATCTGACCCTTGAGGATATGCAATCGGTTCATGCCGATATCACGAATGATGTCTATTCTGTCCTAACCGTCGAAAACTCGGTAAACTCACGTCAGTCCTACGGAGGCACGGCACCGGATCAGGTCCGCGCCCAGGCTGAGCGATGGAAGGGACTGCTGTGAAACAAGTCATGCGCATCTTCATGCTGATCGCGGTCGGAGTTGCTCTGGCCGGGTGCGGCGCGGACGGCGAGCCGACCACCCCAACCATGAGCGCCAGTGTCGGCGTCGGATCAAATGGCGTTCACGTCGGCGCAGGCGTCGGATTCTGGCGCGGACCCGTCGGTGTGTTCTTTGGTGTCTGACCGGCCGAACGAAAGAACGAAAAACTCTTGATGAAAACCTTTCTTCTGATCCTTTCGCTGGCCGCGCTTGCCGCTTGCGACCCAAACTACAAACCGCGCTCTGAACCGGCGGCGGAACCCAGAGGTTCGGGCATTTCCATCTCGGGGTATGGCCGCGTGGGAATTTCGACGACAAAATAAGGGTTCCGCCGGAATCATTTGCTCCGAATGCCCTTTTTGGTCTAAGCGCGCAGTCATGGATCACTTTCTCTACCGCGACGGCGCGCTCTACGCCGAGGATGTCCCGATTTCCGAGATTGCAGCCGCGGTCGGAACGCCGTTCTACGTCTATTCCACCGCGACATTGCTGCGGCACTTTCAGTTGTTCGATGACGCGCTTGAGGGCACCGATCACCTTGTCTGCTACGCGATGAAGGCGGCCAGCAATCAGGCGATTCTGAAAACGCTGGCGCAAGCCGGTGCGGGAATGGACGTGGTCTCGGGCGGGGAATACATGCGCGCCAAGGCAGCCGGTGTGCCGGGCGACAGGATCGTGTTTTCGGGCGTTGGCAAGACGGCGGATGAAATTCGCACCGCACTGACCGGTGGCATCCGCCAGTTCAACGTGGAATCCGAGCCCGAGATGGAGGTGATCAATGCCGTCGCGCAGGAGCTGGGCGTTGTGGCGCCGATCACAGTGCGGGTGAACCCCGACGTCGACGCCAAAACCCACGCCAAGATCGCGACCGGCAAGTCCGAGAACAAGTTCGGCATCCCGATTGCGCGCGCTTCCGAAGTCTACGCCCATGCTGCCAGTCTACCCGGGCTGGAGGTGATCGGCATCGACGTTCATATCGGCTCGCAACTGACCGAGCTTGAGCCGTTCGAGCTGGCATATACCAAGGTGGCGGAGCTGACAGAAAAGCTGCGGTCTGAAGGGCACGATATTCGTCGCCTCGATCTGGGCGGTGGCCTCGGCATTCCGTACACCCGCTCGAATGACGCACCACCACTGCCAGTGGAATACGGTGCACTGATCAAGAAAACGCTGGGCCATCTGGGTTGCGAGATCGAGATCGAGCCGGGCCGATTGATTGCCGGAAATGCCGGGCTGATGGTCAGCAAGGTGATCTATGTGAAATCCGGCGAGGGTCGCGATTTCCTGATCCTTGACGGCGCCATGAACGACCTGATTCGCCCCGCAATGTACGAGGCGTATCATGACATTGTCGTCGTTCATGAACCCGCGCCGGGGGTCGAACAGCAACCCTATGACATCGTGGGCCCGGTCTGCGAAACCGGTGATACCTTTGCCAAGCAGCGCGATATGCCGCCGCTGCACGCCGGTGATCTGGTCGCGTTCCGCAGCGCCGGGGCCTATGGTGCGGTGATGGCCAGCGAATACAATACCCGTCCCCTGATCCCCGAGGTTCTGGTGCATGGGGATCAATTTGCGGTTATTCGTGAACGCCCAAGCTTTGACGAAATCATAAACCGCGATACCATACCCCCATGGCTCTGACGCGATGATCGCACGGGCCTGATCAGGAGGCCCGCCTTGAGCGACAGATCAAACCTGCCTATTCCCCGGCTGTCCCTGTGGCTGACGCACGCAGGGATGCTGGCCGAGCGGGTTTTGCGCGCGTTTTGGCCGTTTTTTTCGATTTTGATGGCCATTTTGGCCGCTCTGATGTTGGGTCTGCAGGATCTTGTCAGTGTCGAATTTGTCTGGGCGGCGGGCAGTGTCGCGCTGATCGGACTGCTTTCTGCGCTCATGTTCGGGGTCAGGCGATTCCATCTGCCGACACGCGCCGAGGCGTTGGTGAGGCTGGATGAAACACTGCCGGGACGCCCGATCCAGGCCTTGGTGGACGATCAGGCCATCGGCTCCATGGACGCGGCCTCGGTCGCCCTGTGGCAGGCACACCAGAAACGCATGGCACAAAAGGTGGCGCAGGCCGAACCCGTAAAGCCTGACCTTAGGCTGGCAGACCGCGACCCCTTTGCCCTGCGCTATGCAGCGCTTCTGGCGCTGGTGATCGCAACCCTGTTCGGGTCGTTCTGGCGTATCGGATCCGTGGCCGAGATGACGCCGGGTACTGCGACAGCGGGGCAGGGGCCAAGCTGGGAAGGCTGGATCGAACCGCCCAGATACACCGGTCTGCCGACGCTCTATCTGGCCGATCAGCCGGGCCCCGATCTGACGCTTCCACAGGGCAGCCGCATCACGTTGCGCTTTTACGGAGAAGTCGGGTCACACAGCCTGACCGAGACCACGTCTCTTTTGGGGGCCGAGGCCGAGACCAATCCCGAACAGGATTTCGTGGCCGAACATTCAGGGCAATTGAAGATCGAAGGCCCCGCAGGGCGCGAATGGGCGCTGAACCTGCTTGCCGACGCGGCGCCGCAGATTGCGGTGACCGATGTGGCCGAAGCCGAGGCGGGTGGTCAGATGAAACTGCCCTTTGCGGCAAGCGATGATTATGGCGTGGTCTCGGGCACCGCATTGATCGAACTTGATCTGGCCTCGGTTGATCGCCGCTTTGGCCTGACTGCAGACCCTGAACCGCGCGAAGCCGTGACCGTTGAACTGCCCATGCCGATCACCGGCGACCGGGCCGATTTCACGGAAGACCTGATCGAGGATTTCTCGGAACATCCCTGGGCACACCTGCCGGTCACGATAACCCTGATGGCACGGGATGCCGCCGATCAGGAAACCTGGTCCGATCCCTATCAGACGGCCCTTCCTGCGCGCCGTTTCTTCGACCCGCTGGCTGCCGCGGTGATTGAACAACGGCGTGACCTGTTGTGGGCCCGTTCCAATGCGCCGCGCATTGCGCAAGTTCTGCGCGCCGTGTCCCACCGCCCCGAGGATTTGTTTCGGTCCGACACCGCCTATCTGAGGCTTCGGGTCGTGCTGCGCCGGTTGGAGACGTTCACCGATTATGGCCTGAAGCCGGATCAGCAAGCCGAAATAGCCCAGGCCCTGTGGGATCTGGCCGTGCTGATCGAAGATGGCACTCTGGCCGATGCGCTGGAACGCATGCGCCGCGCGCAGGAGCGCCTGACGGAGGCGATGAAGAATGGTGCCAGTGACGAGGAAATCGCCGAGCTGATGCAGGAGTTGCGCGAAGCCACGCAGGATTACATGCGACAGCTTCAGCGGCTGGCACAAGAAAACGGTGAAGGCGGCGAGAACCAGACAGGCCCAAATGGCGAGTCTCTGCAGATGACCCAGGACGATCTGCAGCGGATGATGGACCGCATTCAGGAACTGATGGAACAGGGCCGCATGGCCGAGGCGCAACAGGCGCTGGAAGAGTTCCAGCAGATGATGGAAAACATGCGCGTGACCCAAGGTCAGGGGCAGGGCGGACAGTCCGAGGGTCAACAGGCCATGGAAGGGCTTGCGGAAACCCTGCGCGAACAGCAGGGCCTCAGCGATCAGGCGTTCCGGGATTTGCAGGAACAGTTCAACCCCGGTGCGCAGGCCGGCGAAAGCCGCGGCAACGAAGGCCGTTCCGGTGGCCTGGGCCGGGGCCAGAGCCATGAAGGCCAGGGCGGTCAGGGTGACGGCTCGGACGATCAGGCCGGCGGCGGACAACAGGGCCAGGGATCGCTTGCAGACCGCCAGCAGGCCCTGCGCGAGGAACTCAGACGTCAGGAACAGGGCCTGCCGGGTGCCGGAACCGCCGAAGGTGAAGCGGCGCGCGAGGCGCTGGGCCGCGCCGGTCGCGCCATGGACGAAGCGGAAGACGCCCTGCGCGGCGACGATCTGGCCGAAGCCATTGACCGACAGTCCGAAGCGATGGAGGCCCTGCGCGAGGGCATGCGCTCGCTGGGCGAGGCGCTGGCGCAGAACCAACAGAACCAACCGGGACAGGGCTCGCAGGAAGGCGACATGGAGGCCAACAACCGCGATCCACTGGGCCGCAGCCCGGGTGCTGCCGGGTCGATCTCGACCGACGACAACCTTTTGCAGGGGGAAGACGTCTATCGCCGCGCGCGTGAACTGCTGGACGAAATCCGCCGCCGCACCGGTGAATCCGATCGGCCCAAGATCGAGCTGGAATACCTCAAACGCTTGCTGGAACGTTTCTGACGCTTGGTTTTGCGCGGTTCAGTTCTGAACCGCCCCGGATTGCGCTTGAAGCCAGACGCGCGCCTGATCCACCAGCGAGACATAGGGTTTCAGAACAGGGTCGGCCTGCGGAACAGCTTCACTGATCTGCTGCGCGTTGCCGTAGATCAGAAACAGAAGAACACCGATGATCAGGATCAGTGAGAATCCCCGCAGAAAGCCGCCCGATTTGCGCTGCGCGGGCTGATCGTCGGTATCGGACGCGTTCACTTCATCGCTGCGCAGGCTGGAATTGATCGCCTCGACATCCGGCAAAGCGTCTTTCTGCCCCGCATCTGCGGCGGTTTCCACGGGAACGGATTGCGTCGCAGGCGCCGGTTTGGCGACCGGTTCCAGCGCAAGATCAGGCTGGCTTTCAAGGCCGCCCCCTTCCTTGGCCCGCAATTCCGCCTCGCGGGCTGCCTCCTCCTTCAGGATGCTGGCGACAGAGGGGTCGACACCGCTTTTGGCTTCAGCAGGCTGCGCCTCTGCGGGCTCGTTCATGTCGTCCGCTGGCGGCGATGCGGGCTCGGGCGCCTCATCGGTTGCAGCATCCGGTGCTGCCGGTTCGGGCGCAGAGACTGCTTCAGCCGGGTTCTTCGCCTGAAACCACGTCTCTTCACAATTGGAACACTGAACGTCGCGGCCTTCTTCCGGAATAACCTCATCCGGAACTTCATACTGGGCACTGCAATTGGGACACGTAAGACGCATGCTGCCTCCTGGCCGATTGATCGGCCTGATAGTAGTTTTTTAAGGAACCATATTCCGTTAAGACCCAACAGCAAAGGGCGATTTCGGTTTCACGGGTCAAGTGTCACCAAATCGACCCGGTGCAGGCATTGAAACCGCAACCGCGCTCGGGCAAGAAGAGCGGCAGAAAAAACCTGGGGGCGCACCTTGTGATCGAGCTGGAGAATGTCAGCTACACCTATGGCGACGGCGAACTGCTGAGCGACGTGTCGATCCAGCTGCCGCCGGGGTCCTTCCACTTTCTGACCGGTCCTTCGGGTGCGGGCAAGACCACGTTCCTCAAACTGTGCTACGGCGCTCTGTTGCCGACATCCGGTCGTCTCAGCGCGTTTAACAGCGATATTGCCCGGCTGGACCGCGACCAGATGGCCCTGTTGCGTCGCCGGATCGGCGTGGTCCATCAGGATTGCCAGTTTCTCGACCACATGACACTGGCGGAAAACGTGGCTCTGCCGCTGATGGTTTCGGGGCGGGCCGAAACGGCCGAACAGGACAACCTGACAGAACTGCTGAGCTGGGTCGGGCTTGGATCAAGGCTCGAGGCGCATCCGCCGGAACTGTCGGGCGGCGAACGCCAGCGCGCCGCGCTGGCCCGCGCGGTGATCCTGTCGCCGGATGTGGTGCTGGCGGATGAACCCACCGGCAATGTGGACTGGGAAATGTCGCAGCGCCTGCTGCGCCTGCTGGTCGAACTGAACCGGATGGGCAAAACGGTGCTGATCGCGACCCATGACCTCAGCCTGATCCGCGCCGCCAAAAGCCAGGTACAGGCGCGTGTTCTGCGGATCTCGCAGCGCAAGCTGCAGCTCGCGGGGGCCGATCTATGAGCAATGGCACCATCCGCAACCTGCTGTCGCGCGACAAACGCGCCGACCGGGTGGTTCCGCCCACAGGGTATACCGCGCATCTGACCCTGTTCGTCTCGGGCGCGATGGGATTTCTGGCGGTATTTGCGCTGGCCCTGTCGCTGGCTTCGGGCCGCGTGGCGGATCGCTGGGCGTCGGAACTGGCCGGTGCCGCCACCTTGCGCATCAACGCCCCTGCCGGACAGCTTGCGGCCCAGACCGAAGCCGCCCTGACCGTCCTTGGCCAGACCCCTGGAGTCGCCTCGGCCCGCGCCTTGACGGATCAGGAACAGGCCGCTCTGCTATCGCCATGGTTCGGACCCGATCTGCCACTGGACACTCTGCCCGTGCCGCAACTGATCGAGATTATCGAAGGCGAACCGGGGCTGGATGCCGCCGGGCTGCGCCTTCGCCTGAGCGCCGAGGTGCCTGGCGCGGTTCTGGATGACCACACACGCTGGCGCGAACCGCTGGTTGACGCGGCCATGTCGGTGCGGCGACTGGGCTGGATTTCCATTCTGCTGATCGGCGGTGCAACCGCCGCAATGATCACGCTGGCTGCCAACGCCTCGCTGGCCGCCAACGCCCGGATCATCGAGGTCCTACGCCAGGTCGGAGCCCGCGACCGTTTCATCGCCGGAGCCTTCGTGCGCCGCTTTACCTATCGGGCGCTTCTGGGGGCCGGGATCGGAACCCTGTTTGGAATGATCGGCGTGTCACTGCTGCCCGATACCTCGGATGCGGGCGGGTTTCTGACCGGGCTCGGCTTTCAGGGGGCAGGATGGTTGCTGCCGGCCGTCATCCCGCTTCTAGGTGCTACGGTTGCGTTCTTCGCGACCTGGAGCGCCGCCCGCAGAAAACTAAAGGAGCTTTCCTGATGCGAACAGGTTTTCAATGGATTCGCTCTTTGATCTTCATGATCACAATCTATGCCTGGATGTTGATCCTTGGCATTGTCTTCGCGCCCTATGCCCTGTTCACCAAACGCGGCGCATTGCAGGCCTGCAAGACCTACGCCCGCAGCACGATCTGGCTGGCCCGCTGGATGGTCGGCATCCGCTGCGAGGTGCGCGGATCACCCCCCCATGACGAAGTCGTCATCGGCGCCAAGCACCAGTCCTTCCTCGACATCATCATGATCTTCAGCGCCATCCCCCACGGCAAGTTCATCATGAAACGAGAGCTTCTGTGGACCCCGATCATCGGCATGTATGCCCGCCGCTTGGGGTGTATTCCGGTCAACCGCGGCAAAAGGGGCGCGGCCGTGGCGAAGATGGTCAAGGATGTCGCAAAGGAATTCACCGAACCTGGTCAACTGGTGATCTACCCGCAAGGCACCCGAGTCGCGCCGGGCGTTCAGAAACCATACAAGGTTGGAACCGCGGTGCTTTATGAAGGTCTCGGGTTTCCATGTGTTCCGGTGGCCACCAATGCGGGCGTTTTCTGGCCCCGCTCCGGGATCATGCGCAAGCCCGGCCTTGCAATTGTCGATTTCCTGGATCCGATCGAACCGGGTGTGGCCCGGGACGAATTTCTGGACCGGCTGGAACAGGAGATCGAGACGCGGTCGAACAGTCTGATGCGGGAAGTGGGGTTTGATCCGGATGGAGTTCATTGACGACATAACCGCGCTTGAGGCGCTTTATGGCAAACCCGGCGCGCCGTCCTTGCGCAAGGTGGTGCGCCATCTGACACCGCTTTACCGAAAATGGATCATGGCTTCACGCCTTTGTATTCTCAGCACGGTGGGCCCCGAAGGTGTCGATGGCAGCCCGCGTGGCGATGATGGCCCCGTGGTGCTGGAGCTTGACGCCAAAACTCTGGCGCTTCCGGATTGGCGTGGAAACAACAGGCTGGATTCCTTGCGCAATATCGTCCGCGACCCGTGCGTTTCTCTCATGTTTATCGTGCCGGGGTCGAACAACGTCGTTCGGCTGAACGGAACCGGGCGCCTGACCGCAGATATCGGAATGCGTGACAGGTTCGAGAAACACGGGAAGACCCCGGCAACCGTCATTGTCATCGAAATAGACGAAATCTACACCCAATGCGCCCGTGCCCTGATGCGGGCCGGAACTTGGACAGGCAGGGACCAGAGCACCGATCTGCCAACGATCGGCGAAATGCTGGCCGAAGCGTCAGGTGGCGAGGAAGGCGGCGCGGACTACGATCGTGAATGGGTCGCCCGCGCGGCAAAAACCATGTGGTAACGGGGGCTCTGCCCCCGCCGCGCGTGCCGCGCGACTCCCCCGGGATACTTTCGGCCAGATGAAGAGCGGATCCGAACTTCATCTGGCTCCAAATATCCCGGAGCGCGAGGCAGAGCCTCGCATACCTTGGTTCAGTCTGGTGGTTCCCTACGAGTGTATCGGACCGTCGCCACAGGCCAGTGCTGCTTCGCGCACTGCTTCGGAATAGGTGGGGTGGGCATGGCAGGTCAGGGCCAGATCTTCGGCCGACGCACCAAACTCCATCGCCACGCAGACCTCGTGGATCAGATCGCCGGCAGCCGGGCCGATGATATGCGCGCCCAGAATTCGGTCCGTGTCCTTGTCGGCGAGGATTTTGACAAATCCATCGGCGGCAAAATTCGCCTTGGCGCGGCCATTTCCCATGAACATGAATTTGCCGACTTTGTAGGCGCGGCCCTGTTCCTTGAGGGTCGCTTCGGTCTCGCCCACATTGGCCACCTCGGGCCAGGTGTAGATCACGCCGGGAATGACACCATAGTTGACGTGCCCATGCTTGCCTGCAACCTGCTCGGCGGCGGCCATGCCTTCGTCTTCGGCCTTGTGCGCCAGCATCGGGCCTTCGGTCACGTCACCGATGGAATAGATCCCCGGCACATTGGTCTGCCAGTCGGCCCCAACCTTGATCTGGCCGCGTGGCGTCATCTCAACACCGAGAGCGTCCAGTCCCAGTCCGTCCGAGTACGGCTTGCGCCCGGTGGCGACCAGCACGGTATCGGCTTCGATCACGTGTTCGCTGTCGTCCTTGAGCAGCTTGTAGGTCACCTTGGCTTTGGTCTTGGTGGCTTCGGTCTTCTGGACTGCCGCCCCCATGACGAATTTCAGGCCCTGTTTCTTGAGGATGCGCTGGAAGGTCTTCTGCATCTCGGGGTCCATGCCCGGCGTGATTTCCTTGAGGAATTCGATCACCGTCACCTCGGCCCCCAGGCGGCTGTAGACCGAGCCCAGTTCCAGCCCGATCACGCCGGCGCCGATGACAACCATCTTCTTCGGAATCTTGCCCAGCGACAGCGCCCCTGTCGATGTCACGACCACCTTTTCATCGACCTCGACACCCGGCAGAGCAGACGGTTCGGAGCCGGAGGCGATGATGATGTTCTTGGCCTCATGCACCTCGTCGCCCACCTTGACTTGACCGGCAGCGGGGATCGAACCCCATCCCTTCAACCAGTCGATCTTGTTCTTCTTGAACAGGAACTCGATGCCCTTGGTGTTGCCCTCGATCACCTCGTCCTTGTAGGCCTGCATCTGTTTCCAGTCGACAGAGGGGCTTTTGCCCTTCAGGCCCATCTTGGCAAAGTTATGCTCGGCCTCATGCAGCTGATGGCTGGCATGCAGCAGCGCCTTCGACGGAATGCAGCCCACATTCAGGCAGGTACCGCCCAGCGTATCGCGGCCTTCGACCACGGCGGTTTTCAGCCCCAGCTGGGAGCAACGGATGGCGCAGACATAGCCGCCGGGTCCGGCGCCGATAACGATGACATCATAATTTGCCATAATATTCTCCTAAATCGACCGGATCACCCGGTGGCCGCACGACCCGGCATCTGCGGGTCGGGGCATGTTCGTCCTTAGACGGGTTCCAACAGCTTGATCGTGATATGGGCAATGCCGCCGCGCTCGTGATGCATGGCCAGCTCCTCGGATCCGAAAAAATCCCTCGCCTTGTTCAGGTCCACCACCTCGAACATAGCAATTGCGTGATCCTTCTGATCGGGATCGCGCCAGACATGCAGGTCGCGGATGCCCGCGGCCTTGCGCATTGGCTGATCCTCGCGGAACACTTTCAGCCAGGCATCGAAATCGGCCACGTCGGCCTGCCAGAGTACATGTGTCGCCATGATTACAGATCCATCAGGAGGCGGCGCGGATCTTCCAGCGCCTCTTTTACACGTACAAGGAAGGTCACGGCGCCTTTGCCGTCAACGATCCGGTGATCGTAGGACAGCGCCAGATACATCATCGGGCGGATCTTGATCTCACCATTGATGACCATCGGACGATCCTGGATCTTGTGCATGCCCAGAATACCCGATTGCGGGGGGTTCAGGATCGGCGACGACATCAGAGAGCCGTAGACACCACCGTTCGAGATGGTGAAGGTGCCGCCCTGCATTTCGGCCATCGACAGCTTACCGTCACGGGCGCGCTTGCCTTTTTCGGCGATGGCTTTTTCGATTGCTGCAAAGGACATGCTGTCAGCATCACGGATGACCGGAACAACCAGACCTTGAGGCGTGCCGGCGGCAACCCCCATGTGCACGAAGTTCTTGTAGACGATATCGGTGCCGTCGATCTCGGCGTTGACTTCCGGAACTTCTTTCAGCGCGTGGCAGCAGGCCTTGGTGAAGAAGGACATGAAGCCAAGCCGCACACCGTGCTTCTTCTCGAACTGCTCCTTGTACTGGTTGCGCAGGGCCATCACCTCGGTCATGTCCACCTCGTTATAGGTGGTCAGGATCGCTGCGGTGTTCTGTGCATCCTTCAGGCGCTTGGCGATGGTCTGGCGCAGACGGGTCATGCGCACGCGCTCCTCGCGGGCCTCGTCCTCGGCGGCAACCGGTGCGCGCTGGGCCTGGGCAGCGGGGGCGGGCACAGCCGCCGCAGGCGCTGGGGCTGTAGCCGCTGCAACAGCTTTTGCCACGTCTCCCTTCATTATGCGGCCATCGCGGCCCGTGCCCGTGACCTGATCGGAGGACAGACCGGCCTCGGCCATCGCCTTTTCGGCGGACGGCGCGTTTGCAACGTCCTTGCCAGCGCTGGCCGCCGCCGGAGCAGCCGCAGCGGCAGCAACAGCCGGTGCGGGCGCCGCGCCAGCGGCCGCGCCCGAGATCACCGCCAGTTTCGCGGTTGCATCCACGGTTGACCCTTCGGGTGCCACGATTTCGGCCAGAACGCCGGCTGCCGGGGCCGGGACCTCGACTGACACCTTGTCGGTCTCCAACTCACACAGCATCTCGTCCTGGGCCACGGTGTCACCAACCTGCTTGAACCAGGTGGATACGGTTGCTTCGGTAACGGACTCGCCCAAAGTCGGGACCATCACGTCGACGCTGCCTCCGGATGCTGCCGGTGCTGCCGCCGGAGCCGGGGCGGCCGCAGCAGGCGCAGGGGCGGCGCCTTCACCGGCGGTAATGGTGGCCAGCAGGGCGTTCACGCCAACCGTTTCACCCTCTGCCGCTACAATCTCGCCCATCACGCCTGCGGCGGGCGAGGGTACTTCAACTGTCACCTTGTCGGTTTCCAGTTCACACAGCATCTCGTCCACTGCCACGGCGTCGCCGGGTTTCTTGAACCATGTTGCGACCGTGGCTTCTGTGACGGATTCGCCAAGCGTGGGAACACGAACTTCAATCGTCATCGCTTACTTTCCTTCAATGCTCAGCGCTTCGTTCACGAGCGCCTCTTGTTGGGCTTTGTGTTGGCTGGCCAGACCCGTCGCGGGCGAGGCCGAGGTTGCGCGACCGGCATAGACTGGGCGAGTATGTTTTGCGCCGATACGGGTCAGCACCCATTCGATATTGGGTTCGATAAAGGACCAAGCGCCCTGGTTTTTGGGTTCTTCTTGACACCAGACCATTTCGGCACCCTTGAAGCGCTCAAGCTCGTTGATCAGCGAATGCGCCGGGAACGGGTAATACTGCTCGATCCGCATCAGATAGACGTCATCAATGCCGCGTGCGTCGCGTTCCTCCAGCAGGTCGAAATAGACCTTGCCGGAACACATGACGACGCGTTTGATCTTGTCGTCCGCAACCAGCTTGGTGTCCGAATTACCTTTCTGCGCGTCGTCCCACAGCACCCGGTGGAAGCTTGAGCCGGTGGTGAAATCCTCGGCCGTGCTGACCGCCAGCTTGTGGCGCAGCAACGATTTGGGCGTCACCAGGATCAGCGGCTTGCGGAAGGTGCGGTGCAGCTGACGGCGCAGGATGTGGAAGTAGTTCGCAGGCGTCGTACAGTTCGCCACGATCCAGTTGTCCTGACCGCACATCTGCAAGAACCGCTCCAGACGGGCCGAGCTGTGTTCAGGTCCTTGACCTTCGAACCCATGCGGCAGCAGAGTGACCAGACCGGACATCCGCAGCCATTTGCTTTCGCCCGAGCTGATGAACTGGTCGAACATGATCTGCGCACCGTTGGCAAAGTCACCAAACTGCGCCTCCCAAAGAACCAGTGCGTTGGGTTCGGCCAGCGAATAACCGTATTCGAAACCCAGAACCGCATATTCGGACAGCATCGAGTCAATCACGTCATATTGCGACTGGCCCGCGCGAATATGGTTCAGCGGGTAATAACGCTCTTCGGTTTCCTGGTGGACGAAACCCGAGTGGCGCTGGCTGAACGTGCCGCGCGTCGCGTCCTGACCTGCCAGTCGCACCGGGTAGCCCTCGGTCAGCAACGACCCGAAGGCCAGCGCCTCGCCCGTGGCCCAGTCGAACCCTTGACCCGACTCGAACATCTGTTTCTTGTGATCCAGCAGACGACCCACGGTCTTGTGCAGGGCAAAGCCCTCGGGTGCACGGGTCAGCGCACCTCCGATTTCGCTCAGCGTTTCGGGTGTGATGGCCGTCTCGCCGCGCATGTATTCTTCTTTGTTCTTGTCCAGATGAGACCAGCGCCCGTCCAGCCAGTCGGCCTTGTTGGGTTTATAGTCCTTTCCGGCCTCGAACTCATTGTTCAGATGCGCCTGGAAGGCCGCCTTCATGTCCTCGATCTCGCCCTCGGGGATCAGGCCGTCCTTGACCAGCCGCTCGGTATAAAGCGACAGCGTGGTCTTATGCGTCTTGATCTTCTTGTACATAATCGGGTTGGTGAACATGGGCTCGTCGCCCTCGTTGTGCCCGAACCGGCGATAGCAGAAGATGTCGATGACCACGTCCTTGTGGAACTTCTGACGGAACTCGGTTGCCACCTTGGCGGCATGTACCACGGCCTCGGGGTCGTCGCCATTCACGTGGAAGATCGGTGCCTCGACCATCAGCGCGATATCGGTGGGATAGGGGCTGGAGCGCGAGAAGTGCGGCGCGGTCGTGAAACCGATCTGGTTGTTCACGACGATGTGCATGGTGCCGCCGGTCTTGTGCCCGCGCAGACCCGACAGACCGAACCCTTCGGCCACGACACCCTGACCGGCAAAGGCCGCATCGCCATGCAGCAGAATGGCCATCACCTTGGTGCGGTCGGTGTCGTTCAACTGATCCTGCTTGGCGCGGACCTTGCCCAGAACCACCGGGTTCACCGCCTCAAGGTGCGATGGGTTGGCGGTCAGCGACAGGTGCACCGAGTTGCCATCGAACTCGCGGTCGCTGGACGCGCCGAGGTGGTATTTCACGTCGCCCGAACCGTCCACGTCCTCGGGCTTGAAACTGCCGCCCTGGAACTCGTTGAAGATGGCGCGATAGGGTTTGCCCATCACGTTGGCCAGAATGTTCAGACGGCCCCGGTGCGGCATCCCGATCACGATATCGCTCAGACCCAGCGCGCCGCCGCGCTTGATTATCTGTTCCATCGCGGGGATCAGCGCCTCACCGCCGTCCAGACCGAACCGCTTAGTACCCATGTATTTGACGTGCAGGAACTTTTCGAACCCTTCTGCCTCGACCATCTTGTTCAGGATCGCCTTGCGGCCTTCCTTGGTGAAGGCGATCTCCTTGCCGTAGCCCTCGATCCGTTCCTTCAGCCATGCGGCCTCTTCCGGGTCAGAGATATGCATGTATTGCAGTGCGAAGGTGCCGCAATAGGTCCGCTTCACGATCTCGACGATCTGACGCATGCTGGCCATCTGCAGGCCCAGAACGTTGTCGATGAAGATCGGTCGGTCCATGTCGGCATCGGTAAAGCCGTAGGTCCTTGGATCCAGCTCGGGGTGGTTGCTGGCTGCGCGCATGCCAAGCGGGTCCAGATCGGCGGCCAGGTGGCCCCGGATGCGATAGGCCCGGATCAGCATCAGCGCCCGCAGGCTGTCCAGCACGGCGCGCTTGATCTGATCGTCGCTGACCTCGACACCCTTGGCCGCAGCCTTGTCCCTGATCTTCTTGCCTGCCGCCTTGGCGTCGATCTCGGCCCATTCGCCGGTCAGCGCACCCGTCAGGTCATCCCCCGGCACCGGCGGCCAGTCCGTGCGCGCCCAGGATGGCCCTTCCGCTTCTTTCTGCACATCCGGCGCGTCGTCGCCCATGGCTTTGAAGAATTCGGCCCAGGCGGCATCCACCGCACCGGGGTTCTTGGTGTACTGGGCGTAAAGCTGCTCCAGATATTCGGCATTGTGCCCCTGCATGAAGCTCGAGGCATGAAAGGCTGAGTTGGGCGAATGTTCGGTCATTGGGCTACCTCATATGGGTTGGGACCGTATTGGTTGGTGCCTGGCTGGCTGGGGCGGGTCAGCCACCACAGCACCAGAAGGGGCGACACAAACAGAACAAGCAGTGTCGGAATGACGATAAGCAGCGTGGCACGTGTCAGCAGAATATCCATCGTACCACCGTGGAACTGGCTGGCGAGGCCGATGCCAAAGATCAGAACCGCAAACGCGCCCACGATCAGCAGGATCGGCAGCAGGGCATAAAGCCCGCTCCGCCCGGTGTCGTGCATCCGGCGGAAGGCCACGGCCAGATGCGGAAAGAATACGATCAGGCCGACAATGCTCTGCACAGGTTGCCGGGACGTGGCGGCGACGGACTTGACCTCATCGCTTTCACTGACCGCGACCTGAGTGAAGAACTGCCAGTCGATGATACCGGCAATGATGTTCCAGATCACGATGAACAGGAAAAAGAACCAGTATTCGGGCCGCGAGGCACGGCCCGAGAAGGTGAAGAACTTTGAGAAACAGGTGCGGATGGCGTCAGAGAAGGTCATGGGCTTACCGACCATCGCGTTACGAACCGACCATCGGCAGCGGACGCAGCCTTGGATTGAGCGAATGTTGCAGCCAATATCGCGACGAATGGAATTGCCCAAGTAGCAAATTTACGCGGCAAAAAGATAGGAACATCGGGCGGGCGTTTTTCGCCCACCCGTTTTTCGGGCGCTGCCCTCAGAGCATATGCCCGGTTCTTGTTCATTTACCCAATCGCTTCCAAAACAGCCTCACCCAGCTGCGCCGGGCTTTCGGCTACAACGATACCGGCCGAGCGCATTGCTTCGATCTTGTCCTCGGCACCACCTTTGCCACCGGCGACAATCGCGCCTGCATGGCCCATGCGACGGCCCGGAGGGGCTGTGCGGCCCGCGATGAAACCGGCGGTTGGCTTTTTGCGGCCCTTCTTGGCCTCGTCTGCCAGGAACTGCGCGGCTTCTTCCTCGGCGGAACCACCGATCTCACCGATCATGATAATCGACTCGGTCTCGTCATCTGCTAGGAACCATTCCAGCACGTCGATATGCTCGGTGCCTTTGATCGGGTCGCCGCCGATGCCCACACAGGTAGACTGGCCCAGACCCACATCAGTAGTCTGCTTGACGGCCTCATAGGTCAGCGTGCCCGAACGCGACACAACACCGACCGAGCCGCGCTTGTGGATGTGGCCGGGCATGATGCCGATCTTACAGGCGTCGGGCGTGATGACACCGGGGCAGTTCGGGCCGATCAGACGCGATTTCGAACCTTCCAGAGCACGCTTAACCTTCATCATGTCCAGAACCGGGATGCCTTCGGTGATGCAGACGATCACTTCCATCTCGGCATCGATCGCTTCGAGGATCGAGTCGGCTGCAAACGGCGGAGGAACGTAGATCACGCTGGCGTTGGCTTCGGTCACATGCTTGGCCTCGTGGACCGAGTTGAACACGGGCAGGTCAAGATGGGTCATGCCACCTTTGCCCGGGGTCACACCGCCGACCATCTTGGTGCCATAGGCGATGGCCTGCTCAGAGTGGAATGTTCCCTGCGAGCCGGTGAAGCCCTGACAGATGACTTTGGTGTTTTCGTCGATGAGGACTGCCATTTACTTTCCTTTGTTCCTGCTAGCCGGGATAGGTCATAGAGACGCGCACAGTGCCCGGAGTTTCATATCTGTGGTTGTTCTGGATGGTTGAGAGTTCGATGATCAACGGCAAGCCGCCGTCCAGTGAGATATGCCAGCTTGTCGGGCTGAACTGCTCAGTCGTCGGAAAATACTGGTAAAGCGTTCGGCCCACGATCGCCGCCATGTCCGCCTGATTCAGATGGGTTGTGTACACAGTGCAAAGACCGGCGGGACGGCTGGTATCGTCCACCTCGGCATGCGCCGTGTTTGCGGGTGCGTCGAAATAGTGGCTGCTGCCCCGATGAATGCCGTATTCGTTCACGCCGCGATCGACCTTGCGATAGGTGAACCCTGCCGCCGGAAAGGCCTGCGCGGCCTGCGCCCGCCGGAACATCACCTCGACGCACCAATAGGTCAGGCCGGTGACATTGGCCTGCGCCGCATCACGCAGCGTTACGCCCTGCTGCGCCAGAACCGGTTGCGCCAGCGTCAAAAGCGATATGAATGCCCAACGGATCATGACAGGGTTTCAGCGCCTTTCATGACGCACCTCTGTGCCGCTCAAGGGCGGCGATGACCTGTTCGCGCAACCAAATGCCCAATGACCGCTGGTTCTGCCCCGCCGGGCTTTGCAGATACTCGGGGTCCAGGTTGATCTCGCCTGTTTCCGAAATGGTCTCAACGGGGTCGTCGAAATTAAATGGCGCGGCGCAGGGGTTGAACCTTTGAAAGCCAGCATTGGCTCTCAGCCTTCCATTGACGGGAACGTAATGCATTGTGGTCAACAGGTAGGGTGTCCCGCTTTGCACGAAATTTTCGAAGAAGGCCCAGCGCAGCCACCATTTCAGGTGAAACAGGCAATCCCGGCACATCATCAGGTCGACCCGGGGCAACGGATCGGACGTGATGTCCAGATGCATGAAGGAACGACCCGGTGCCCCGTGCCGGGCTTTGACCGCATCAACCACCTCAAGCGAGATATCGCCGCCGGTATAGTCGATGCCCGTCAGATCCAAATGCTGCATCCATGTCCAGTCCCCACAGGGCGCATCAAGAAAGGTCCGGACCCGATAACTTTCAAAGATCCCGGGCAGTGCCGCGCGTAGCGGAGCCGTCGCCTCAAGCGTCGAGCCCTGACCCGAGCGCGGCCCTTTATGGCGCCCCGCCCAGCTCAAGTTTTCAAACGCGTTTCTCAGACCGCTGCGCATCCCGGATGTCCTATCAGCCCCTGTGGTTGAACCAGCTACCCGAGCTTACCCCTTGACCGCCTTCACGATCTTCTCGGCACCGTCTTTCAGGTTGTCTGCCGCAATCACGTCCAGGCCGGAGGTGTTGATGATCTCTTTGCCCTTCTCGACATTCGTGCCTTCCAGGCGCACGACCAGCGGTACTTTCAGGCCGACTTCTTTCACAGCCGCGACAACGCCCTCGGCAATTACGTCACAACGCATGATGCCGCCGAAGATGTTGACCAGAATGCCTTTGACGTTCGGATCGCTGGTGATGATCTTGAACGCTTCGGTCACTTTCTCTTTGGTAGCACCGCCGCCAACGTCCAGGAAGTTGGCGGGCTCGGCCCCATAGAGCTTGATGATATCCATCGTCGCCATCGCCAGACCCGCGCCGTTGACCATGCAGCCGATCTCACCGTCCAGCGCGATGTAGTTCAGGTCGTATTTCGACGCTTCCAGTTCCTTGGGATCTTCCTCGGTCGTGTCGCGCAGTTCGGCGATATCGGGGTGGCGGTAGACCGCGTTGCCGTCAAAGCCGACCTTGGCGTCCAGCACCTTGAGGTCGCCCTTGTCCGAGATGATCAACGGGTTGATCTCCAGCATCTCCATGTCCTTCTCGACGAAGGCGTTATAGAGCTGGTTCATCAGCTTGACGCATTGCTTGACCTGCGCGCCTTCCAGACCCAGCGAGAAAGCGATGCGGCGGCCGTGATAGGCCTGATAGCCGGTTGCGGGATCAACTGAGAAGGACAGGATTTTCTCGGGCGTGGCTGCGGCCACCTCTTCGATGTCCATGCCGCCTTCGGTCGAGCATACGAACGAGATGCGACTGGTCTGGCGGTCCACCAGCAGGGCCAGGTACAGTTCACGCTCGATGCCCGAACCGGCTTCGATATAGATGCGGTTGACCTGCTTGCCAGCCGGGCCGGTCTGATGGGTGACCAGCGTGCGGCCCAGCATCTTCTTGGCTTCTTCGGCGGCTTCCTCAACCGATTTGGTCAGACGGACGCCGCCCTTTTCGCCGGCATCGGCTTCCTTGAATGAGCCCTTGCCGCGCCCACCCGCATGGATCTGTGCTTTGACGACCCAAAGCGGTCCATCCAGTTCACCGGCTGCGGTTTTGGCTTCCTCGGCGCGCAGAACCGCGCGACCCTCGGAGACCGGAGCGCCATAGCTGCGAAGAAGAGCCTTGGCCTGATATTCGTGAATGTTCATCGAAACTGTCCCGTCTGACTGCGATTAAACCGTTATAGGGGGGTCTAAGGGACAAGTTTAAAGGGTTTTTTGATGGACGTAGGGGAATTAGCGAAGATTTTTCGGATTTGTGATCACGGCGTTTTATCGTGTGATCACAAAATTCAACCGCCGCCGTCATTGATTCGAAAGTTCTTTGACCGCTCTGGAAAACATATTCAAAAAAGGCATTTGCGACGTTTGCGCCAACACTGCCGATTGGGTTTTGTCCTGAAATCCGTCGTCGTCCGGATAGTATGAAAAAAGAGCCGGCCCGAAACGGACCGGCTCAGCTTTAGTGCAGGCGCGAGATTAGCTCAGCGAGCCGTCGATGCCCTTGCAGGCTTCGATCAGACCTTTGACGGCGTTGACCGAGTTGTCGAACCCCGCCTGCTCGTCTTCGTTCAGCTTGATGTCGACGATCCGCTCGATGCCGCCGGCACCGATAACGGTCGGCACACCAACATACATCCCATCGACGCCGAACTCACCGTTGCAATAGGCCGCGCAAGGCAGAACGCGCTTTTGGTCTTTCAGATAGGCCTCGGCCATTTCGATCGCCGAGGTGGCGGGCGCGTAATAAGCCGAACCGGTTTTCAGCAGGCCAACGATTTCGGCGCCGCCGTCACGGGTGCGCTGCACGATGGCGTCCAGTTTCTCCTGCGTGGTCCAGCCCATCTCGACCAGATCGGGCAGCGGGATGCCGGCGACGGTCGAATAACGGACCGACGGCACCATGGTGTCGCCGTGGCCGCCCAGAACGAACGCTGTGACGTCGCGCATCGAGACGTTGAACTCTTCCGACAGGAAATGCGCAAAGCGCGCCGAATCCAGAACGCCCGCCATACCGCAGACCTTGTTGTGCGGCAGACCCGAGAATTCGCGCAGGGCCCAGACCATCGCGTCCAGCGGGTTGGTGATGCAGATCACGAATGCGTCGGGGGCGTGGGCCGCGATGCCTTCGCCGACCGACTTCATGACTTTCAGGTTGATGCCCAGCAGGTCATCGCGGCTCATCCCCGGCTTGCGGGCCACGCCTGCGGTGACGATGCAGACATCAGCGCCCGCGATATCCGCATAGTCGCTTGTGCCGGACATGGCCGCGTCAAAGCCCTCGGACGGGCCGGACTCGGCAATGTCGAGCGCCTTGCCCTGCGGCAGCCCGTCAGCAATGTCAAACAGGACAACGTCGCCCAGTTCCTTGACAGCTGCAAGGTGCGCGAGCGTGCCGCCGATGTTCCCCGCGCCGATCAGCGCAATCTTGGGTCTGGCCATTTGGAATATCTCCGGTCGGTTTTGAAATCGCGGTTTTGCTAGTCCTTAAATGGGTTTCGCGCAAGGGCCGCGCAGCGCGGCATGCGACCGCATACCGTTTGCGCCGGGCAATCAGTTTGCGCTAAACCGGCTGGGAAATATGCCAAATCGGGGCCGCCCGCATGTTCGATCTGAACCTGATGTTTTTTGTCGTGGCGATCCCGGCGGTGATCTTTGCGGGGATTTCCAAGGGCGGTTTCGGCTCGGGCGTGGCTTTCGCATCCTCGTCGATTCTGGCGCTGATCCTCGAGCCGGGGCAGGCGCTTGCCCTGATGCTGCCGATCCTGATGGTGATCGATGTGGCCACCCTGGGGCCCTACTGGAAACGCTGGAGCTGGCCGGATTCGCGCCTGCTGATCTTGGGTGGCGTGCCGGGCGTAGCGCTGGGCGCGTGGCTCTATCGCGCCACCGATGACGACCTGCTGCGACTGCTGATCGGCGGAATCTCGGTCGGGTTCGTGATTTGGCATCTCGCGCAAACCCGGGGCTGGGTGCGCGGCTTTGCCAACCGGCTGCCGCCTTCGGCAGGTCTGACAGCCGGTCTGGTGGCAGGCTTCACCAGCTTTGTCAGCCATGCCGGCGGTCCGCCCGCCGCCGTCTATCTTCTGTCACAGCGCCTGTCGAAGACCGAGTTTCAGGCCTCGACCGTTCTGGTGTTCTGGGTGATCAACGTCGCCAAGTTCATCCCCTATGCATTTCTCGGCCTGTTCACCTGGCATACCGCGCTGGCGGACCTTCTGCTGGCGCCCTTCGCCATTTTTGGCGCCTGGCTGGGCGTCCGGGCGCACTGGATGATGTCCGAGCGCCTGTTCTTTGGCATCGCCTACGTCCTGCTGACCCTGACCGGAACCAAGCTGATCTGGGATGCACTGACCTGACGGGTCAGATCTTGTCACCTTTTGGCGGCAGCGCATCCGCCAGCGCCTCATAGGATTGACCCGCCGCCACCAGGCACGCCATACCGTCAGGCAACGTGACGATGATGGTCCAACTACCGGTTTCGTCCGACGCGTAGATCTCCATCACCGCGCCCTGGCGGGCAATTCCGATGCCTTTTCGTGTTTCGCCGTATGTGGCCGCCAACCGCTCGATTACGTCCGGGCGCGGGGCGCAAGTGCCCGGCCGGGCAAAGACCTGCTGCGCGGCGGCGACCATGATTATCAGACCCAATGTCATCCTCAGAACCGTCAATCTCATATCCGACCCCTTTGCTGTAAGACCTCAAAAGCTGACGGCAGAGGCGTGAAATCCGGTTAAACCGCCGAGCGTTGCGTGCCGATGCTGCGCTGCGGCGATTTTTGCCTTGAACTTTCCGGTAAAAAATGCCCCATTCCGCGCAACATTATTTCTTTGGGAGAAGACAGATGGACCCGCGCCAGCGCCCCTATCGTTCCGTTCTTTATATCCCCGGTTCGAAAGAACGGGCGCTGGACAAGGCGCGCATTCTGCCTGTGGACGCGATTATTTTCGATCTGGAAGATGCAGTTGCAGCAGACGAAAAGGACAATGCGCGCGAAACGCTGAAAGGTGCTCTGGCCCAAGGCGGTTACGGCAACAGGGTCCGGATCGTGCGAATCAACGGTCTGGACACCGAATGGGGCCGCGCCGATGCCGAGGCCGTGCGCGACATGGACGCAGACGTCGTGCTGCTGCCCAAGGTCAACTCTGCCGCAGATGTGGACGCGCTGGCGGCCATCACCGGCGATCTGCCAATCTGGGCGATGATGGAAACCCCGCGCGGCATGCTGAACGCGGCTGAAATCGCGGCGCATCCCCTGATGGCCGGATTTGTCATGGGAACCAACGATCTGGCCAAGGAACTGCAAACCCGGTTCCGCCCCGACCGCCTGCCTCTGATGACCTCCCTGGGTCTGTGCCTGCTGGCCGCAAAGGCCGAGGGCCTCATTATCGTCGACGGCGTCTACAACGCCTTCAAGGACAATGACGGGTTGGCCGCCGAATGCGCGCAGGGTCGCGACATGGGCTTTGACGGCAAGACGCTGATCCACCCGGCGCAGGTCGACGTCACCAATGCGGCCTACGCGCCATCGGACGCCGAGATCGATCTGGCCCGTCGTCAGATCACCGCGTTTGAAGAGGTCGAGGCCCAGGGGCAGGGGGTTGCTGTCGTTGACGGGAAGATTGTTGAAAACCTTCACGTTGTAACCGCACGAGAAATTCTGGCAAAAGCAGAGGCAATATTGGCTTTGCAAGCGGGGTAGCCGGCAATGGGTTTTCTTCTTCTAATTCTTGGTGTGGCGCTTTGGTGGGCGGCGCATCTGTTCAAACGCGTCCGTCCGGAACAGCGCGCCGCCATGGGCGAAAAGGGCAAGGGCGCGGTGGCATTGGCGCTGCTGGTGTCGGTCCTGCTGATGATTTTCGGCTACCGCATGACCGATTTCATCCATGTGTGGTCGCCGCCGACCTTCATGATCCACATCAACAACCTGTTGGTCCTGATCGCGATTTTCATGATGAGCCCCGCAGGAACCAAGGGAAAGCTGCTCAACGGCATGCGCCACCCCATGCTGGCCGGGTTCAAGACATGGGCCTTCGCGCACCTGCTGGTAAACGGTGATCTGGCGTCGATCATCCTGTTCGGCGGGCTTCTGGTCTGGGCCGTAGTCGAGGTGATCGTGATCAACCGGTCCGAGCCTGAATGGACGCCCGGCGAACCCGGCACCTATGGCAAGGACGCGATGTTCTTTGTGGCTTCGATCGTTCTCCTGGGCGTCATCGGTTATATCCACGGGCTGGTCGGCCCTTCACCTTTCCCCTCGTAAGGAGCTGACAATATGGCATTTCTCTACCGTCTCCTGACCGAGGAGGACACGTCAGCCTTCTGCCACAAGGTTTCGGACGCGCTGGCCAAAGGGTGGGAATTGCACGGATCGCCGTCCTATGCCTTTGATCCGGCCGGCAACGTCATGCGCTGCGCGCAGGCCGTGACCAAAGAGGTTGCGGCCGACTATTCACCTGACATGAAACTGGGACAGCAATAATGGCAAAGACAAATCCGGGTCATTTCTTCGAGGATTATTCGGTCGGGCAGGTTCTGCATCACGCGGTGCCCCGCACCGTCACGACCGGCGAGCGCGCACTGTATCACGCGCTTTATCCCGCGCGGCATGCGCTTTACTCCTCGGATGAATTTGCCCGGAATTGCGGCCTGCTGCAAAGCCCGATTGACGATCTGGCCGCCTTTCACGTTGTGTTCGGTAAAACGGTCCCCGACATATCGCTGAACGCGGTGGCCAATCTGGGCTATGCCGAGGGTCGTTGGCTGCAACCGGTCTATCCCGGCGATACGCTGCGGTCGGAATCCGAGGTGATCGGGCTCAAGCAGAACTCGAACGGCAAGACCGGTGTGGTTTGGGTGCGTACCCGCGGGCTGAACCAGCGCGACGAAGTTGTGATCGAGTATGTCCGCTGGGTCATGGTGCGCAAAGCGAACCCCGATGCCCCTGCGCCGGAAACGGTTGTTCCGGATCTGAAAAAAGTGCTGGACCCGCAAGATCTGGTGGTGCCGCAGGGCCTCGATTTCTCGAAATATGACTTTGTACAATCCGGCGAATCCCACCGCTGGGATGCGTACAAAACAGGCGAAACCATCGATCACGTCGACGGCGTGAGCGTGGAAGAGGCCGAGCACATGCTGGCCACCCGCCTGTGGCAGAACACCGCCAAGGTTCATTTCGATCTGACCTTCCGACCCGAAGGACGTCTGATCTATGGCGGCCACGTCATCTCGATGGCACGTGCGCTGTCGTTCAACGGGCTGGCAAACGCGCAGATGATCGTCGGCCTGAACGGTGGTGCCCACGCCAATCCGTGCTTTGCCGGCGACACGATCAAGGCTTGGAGCGAGGTTCTGGACAAGGCCGAAACCGGCACGCCCGGCATTGGTGCCATCCGTCTGCGACTGGTGGCGACCAAGGGGGGTGAACCATTTGCGTTAAGAAACGATGACGGAAAATACCTGCCGGACGTTCTTTTGGATCTGGACTACTGGGCCCTGATGCCGATCTGACAGATTACATTCATTTGAACGCAGATCGCGCCAACCATGCTAATCTGGGTTCATGTCTTGGCTTCGCAATATTCTGGCCTGTCTCTGCTTTGCTCCACCGGCAGCCGCGTGCGATCTGGCGCTGGCGCTGGCGGTTGACGTATCAGGATCGGTCGACGCGCAGGAGTTCCGTATTCAGATGGATGGCCTGTCTGCTGGATTGCGCGACCCCGTTGTGTCCGAGGCACTTGTCAGGGGACAGGCGCAACTGATGCTTGTCCAGTGGACTGGGTCCTCGCGTCAGAGGATCACGATCCCCTGGACCCGCATCGACAGCTTCGAAGCGCTCGACCGGTTTTCCCAACAGGTTTCTGATGATCCAAGGGTATGGCGCAACTTTTCCACGGCGATTGGCGAGGCACTGGAGATGACGGTTCCCAGCTTTGACGAGGTTGCGGACTGCAAACGACGCCTGATCGACATTTCCGGGGACGGGATTTCGAACGAAGGGGTTGAACCCTCGCAGCTCCATGCGGTTCTGCGCAGCCGGGGCATCACCGTAAACGCCATCGCAATCGAAGAAAGCGAGCCGGATCTGACCGCCTATTTCTTTGAGAATGTCATTGTCGGCGAGGGCGCATTTGTCGTCTCGGCGGCTGGATTTGACGATTACCCGGAGCGTATCCGCAAGAAACTGCTGCGCGAAGTGACGCAGCAGACGGCGGGCTTGCGACAGAGCAGATGAGATTCGTGATCACATTGCTTTGCCGTTGAAAACGCTAACATAGGCGGCGCAATATGTGATTTGTGATCACGAGAATATTTACCGTGATCACATATTAACTTTATCTGTGATTTTGGACCGAATATGCGGCTTTTTGCATCCGCAGCACGTGACAGACCCACAAAAAACGGTAAAACCTTCGGTAGCCAACCGAAAAGGAGCCGCCATGGCCGATGTTAATCGGGGCAACCGCCCGCTTTCTCCGCATCTGTCGATTTATCGTCCGCAGCTGACGTCGGTCACGTCCATCCTGACGCGCATCACCGGCAACGCCATGATCGTGGCCGCTTTGCTGATCGTCTGGTGGTTCCTGGCCGCTGCCACATCGCCCGAAGCGTTCGAGCGGGCCAACTGGTGGCTGACCTCGGTTCTGGGCGATCTGATCATGGCCTTTTCGTTGCTGGGCCTGTGGTATCACTTGCTGGCGGGCGTGCGGCATCTTATCTGGGACAACGCTGTGGGGTTGGACATTCCAACCGCCTACAAGCTGGGTTGGGCCGTTGTGATCGGTTCCGTTGTACTGACCGTTCTGACCCTTTTGATCGTCGGATAATTAGGAGGCCCTCATGCGTTATCTTACCGACCGCAAGCGTGCGATTGGCCTGGGCTCTGCCAAGTCCGGCACGGCTCATTTCTGGGCGATGAAGGTCAGCTCGGTTGCGTTGCTGATCCTAGTGCCACTGTTCATTTTCACTTTTGGACCGATATTGGGGCAGCCGTTTGACGTGGTGCTCGACTACTATGCGCGCCCGTTCCCGGCCATTGTCGCCGCGCTGACCCTCGCGGTCGGTTTCAAGCACTTCGCCGACGGCGCGCAGGTGATGATCGAGGACTACGTGCATGGCACGATGAAAAAGGTCCTGATCATCCTGACAATCTGCCTGTCCTACGCTGCTGCCGCCGCTGGTATCTTTGCCATCGCGCGCATCGCCCTGTAACACCCCGGAGCTGAACGAAATGGCTGCATACGAATACGAAACACACGAATATGACGTGGTCGTTGTCGGCGCTGGCGGGGCAGGTTTGCGCGCCACGCTGGGCATGGCCGAGCAGGGGCTTCGCACAGCCTGCGTAACCAAGGTTTTCCCGACCCGTTCGCACACGGTTGCCGCGCAGGGCGGTATTGCCGCGTCGCTGGCCAATATGGGCCCCGACAACTGGCAATGGCACATGTACGACACCGTCAAAGGCTCGGACTGGCTGGGTGATACCGACGCGATGGAGTATCTTGCGCGCGAGGCCCCCAAAGCGGTTTACGAACTGGAACATTACGGCGTGCCGTTCAGCCGGACCGAAGAGGGCAAAATCTATCAGCGTCCCTTTGGCGGTCACACTACCGAGTTCGGTGAAGGCCCCGCAGTGCAGCGCACTTGTGCGGCGGCTGACCGAACCGGTCACGCAATTCTGCACACGCTTTACGGCCAATCGCTGAAGAACAACGCCGAATTCTACATCGAGTATTTCGCCATCGACCTGATCATGTCCGAAGACGGGCAGTGTCAGGGTGTCGTCTGCTGGAAGCTGGACGACGGCACGATGCACGTCTTCAATGCCAAGATGGTTGTGCTGGCCACGGGTGGTTACGGCCGCGCCTATTTCAGCGCCACCTCGGCCCACACCTGCACCGGTGACGGTGGCGGCATGGTGGCCCGTGCCGGTCTGGCGCTGCAGGATATGGAGTTCGTTCAGTTCCACCCAACCGGCATCTATGGGTCCGGCTGCCTGATCACCGAAGGTGCACGGGGCGAGGGCGGATACCTGACCAACTCGGAAGGCGAACGGTTCATGGAGCGCTATGCGCCCCAGTACAAGGACCTTGCGCCGCGTGACTATGTCTCGCGTTCGATGACCATGGAAATCCGCGAAGGACGCGGTGTTGGCAAGGACGGGGATCACATTCACCTGAACCTGAGCCACCTGCCGGCAGAAGCGTTGGCCGAACGTCTGCCGGGCATTTCGGAAAGCGCCAAGATCTTTGCCGGCGTTGACGTCACCAAGGAACCGATTCCGGTACTGCCGACTGTACACTACAACATGGGCGGCATTCCAACGAACTATTGGGGCGAGGTTCTGAACCCGACGGCCGAAGACCCGACCGCCGTGGTTCCGGGCCTGATGGCCGTGGGTGAGGCAGGATGTGCCTCGGTGCATGGTGCGAACCGTCTGGGGTCGAACTCGCTGATCGACCTGGTGGTCTTCGGCCGTGCGGCAGCGATCCGCGCCGGTAAGGTTGTGGACGCAGATGCGGCGAACCCTGTGTTGAATCAGGCGTCGGTCGACAAGGCCTTCGACAGGTTTGACGCCGTGCGCAGTGCCGATGGTGCAATCCCGACCGCCGATCTGCGTCTCGAGATGCAACGGACCATGCAGGCCGATGCAGCCGTGTTCCGGACTGCAAAGACCATGGCGGAAGGCGTCGAAAAGATGACCGCGATCGCGGCCAAGATGGACGACCTGAAAGTCACCGACCGCAGCTTGGTCTGGAACAGCGACCTGATGGAATCGCTGGAACTGACCAACCTGATGCCCAGCGCGCTGGCCACTATCGTCGGTGCCGAAGCCCGCAAGGAATCGCGCGGTGCCCATGCACATGAAGACTTCACCGAACGCGATGACAAAAACTGGCGCGTTCACACAGTCAGCCGTGTGGAGGGCAACAAAGTCGATCTCAGCTATCGCCCCGTTATTGTCGATCCGCTGACGACCGAAGATCAAGGTGGCATAAACCTGAAGAAAATCGCACCCAAGGCGCGGACGTTCTAAACAATTCCGCGGGCCATTTCCAAACTAAATGGCCTGCGCTCTCGCGGCGGCGAATGCCTGCGAAAATACTTATCTTATTGTGCTGCGACGTAGCAGTGAATGTACGCCTGCGTATCCGCTTCGGAAATTGCTTGCCGCTGTGCCAGGATTTCAAGAATCTTGATGCTCACATCCGTGAAGCCGAAAACACCCTCGGACAATATCGCCATTCGTTTCAGCTCGACCGTGCCGATCTTGTCGGGCATTGACAGATCCCGAAGATAGATGATGTCACCGTCCAGCATTTGCGAAGGTTTGAAATCGGTCAGCAGGCCTGACCACTTTGAAACAACCAAACGATTTTCGATATGGGCGAAGCTGTGCGGAACCAGCCCGAAGTTTCTTATGAGCGTATCTATTTCGCCGAAACCGGGCTGATCTTCGTAAAGCGGAAAGAACGAAACCTCGGTTTGTATCGCAACGACATCCCTGAGGGTGGTTTTTCCGGCCTCGAACACGGAAAGCTCGGCCCCCTGAATGTCGATTTTCAGAAAATCTACGCGACCGATATCCTGAATATCATCCAGCTTTCGTGTCTGGATTTCCATCGAACCTATTTGCCGGGCCGCTCGGCGCAACCCTCTCAGGTGCCGCAATGTAGCATCGCGCAGGCGCAACAGCGACGTCAGGCCAGACCCTTTGTAGATGTTCAGGGTCGCCAGCCGTCCGTCGCCGACAGCGGTATTGAAATATTGCTCGTTCGGTCCCTTTTTCCGGATCAGGTCGCGCATGGTTTCTTCTTGCGGTTCAAAGCCGATGACGTCGCAATTTCCGGATGCCAGAAGATCGCGATAGGGCGCATCATGGCGCATGGGGTTGGCGCCGATATCGGCGATGCGCACCAGATCGGGAAGATCAAGAAGGCTATAGAGAGATGAGAGTCTGGAACTAAAGTCCTGATTCACCGACAAGCTCCTTCAGGGTGTTGGCGAGCATTTGGCTAACGTTCTCCGGGTGCCGTGCTGTGGCGAAATCGAAACAGGCCTGCCGTTTTTCGGATAGCTCCTGGTCGGTCATCTGCATCACGTGACGCAGCATTCGTATCAGACCCCGCGCGTTATGAGGCTGATACAGCAGATCATGGCAGGCCTCGGGTGTGGTATCTCGGTGCGCTGCCGTGTCGGGGGCAATGATCGGCAGACCGAAACTGAGTGCCAGCATGGCTGTCCCGGATGTGAATGTCTGAGCGGACGGTAACACATAAGCATGGGCCTGCGCGAAAACCTCAGGGATGTCTTCGTTGGGAATACGCGTATCGGTCACGTCAACAGTGTCGACTGACTGTAGCTGGCGGATCACGCGGCGATTGGCAGGAAATACTTTGCCCGCAACATGCAGACGAAAATCGTAGCCCCGTCGCGACAGCTTAGCGACCGCCGCGTGCAATATGTTCAGCTCGCGACCGCCTCGCATTGTGCCAAATGTAAGAAACCGGGTCTTGTTCCGCGCGGGAAGCGGGCGGTTCAGGGTGATCTGGCTATCTTCGTAAACGTCAAGATAGCTGGGGTGCGGGATCAGCCGGATCTTTTTCAGATCGGCATTATACTCCTTAATCATGTGCTTTTTGGCATGCGGAGTGTGTACGTGGATCAGATCGACAAGCTTGGTTAGCTGTATGCGACTGGCTCTGAATAACTCAATCTCACCGGGATTCGAATGCGCGACCTGATTGTGAATGGTCCAGATAACCCGGCCGCCATTGTCCTGAAACTGGCTCAGATTGTCGTGGGCTATCTGAAAACGCAAAATATGGGAGTCAGCCAGCCCGTCCTTGCTTTGAAACAACCGATCGTCCCAATGCAAATGAACAATGCCGTGCTGTTTCCTGAATTCCGGCTGACCAAAGGTTGCGAATTCTCCATTCCGAGCTCCGCGCAGGATGAATTCCGGCCCGCATTTCTGGTACATCATGTGTTGATACGGATTCCCGGTGCCGAAAGGTATGTTGGCTACTTTTGTCGGCGGCATGAGTTAGGTTTCCGTCTCAAAACATCAAATAATCTCTGTGCTGCAGAAAGGTTTGTAAAGGTCAAATTTCCCAATTTATTCGGCTGTTTCAATGGCTATACTGTTGGCTTTTTGCGCTGCAGTATGTATCAATGGCCGTGAAATTCACGAGGTCGGAAATGGTACAACTTACCCTACCCAAGAATTCCCGTATCACGACAGGAAAAACCTGGCCCAGGCCGGACGGCGCCAGCAACGTGCGCAAGTTTCAGATTTATCGCTGGAACCCGGATGACGGGCAGAACCCGCGCGTGGATACGTATTTCGTTGATATGGACGATTGCGGCCCGATGGTTCTGGACGCGCTGATTTATATCAAGAACAAGGTGGATCCGACCCTGACGTTCCGCCGCTCGTGCCGTGAAGGCATCTGCGGTTCCTGCGCAATGAATATCGACGGGATCAACACGCTGGCCTGTATCTACGGCATGGATGAGATCAAGGGCGACGTGAAGATTTATCCTCTGCCGCACATGCCGGTGGTCAAGGATCTGATCCCCGACCTGACGCATTTCTACGCGCAACATGCCAGCATCATGCCGTGGCTGGAAACCAAGACCAACCGCCCGGCGAAAGAGTGGAAGCAATCCATCGAGGATCGCAAGAAATTGGATGGCCTTTACGAATGCGTTATGTGCGCCAGCTGCTCGACATCCTGCCCCAGTTACTGGTGGAACGGTGATCGTTACCTAGGCCCCGCCGCTCTGCTGCACGCCTATCGGTGGATCATCGACAGCCGGGACGAGGCCACGGGCGAGCGCCTGGATGAATTGGAAGATCCGTTCAAGCTGTATCGCTGCCATACGATCATGAACTGCGCCAAGACTTGCCCCAAGGGGCTTAATCCGGCCAAGGCTATTGCCGAGATCAAGAAAATGATGGTTGAGCGCGCCGTTTAATCGAAACACAACAATATGCGCTTGCCGCCTTGCGGCAAGCGCATTGCCCGTCTGCAAAATTGTATGATGTAGCGGTGACCCTGCAGCTATATCTTTGCGACAGGGAGGAGTGACAGGATCTAACGGGGTCACTCCGATGAAAAAATCTAAAGAAAACAAAAAGATCAACGCGTCCGAAGCGTTGGAAATTCTGGATCAGGCCTGGGCCTATTACACGCCGGAACCTGTGCTGAGGCTGGCTGAGGGTGAGCCTGAGTTGTTCGAATACGCAAACGCAGCTTGATGCGCGCGGCAAGGGCAACCCTCTTGAATTTCACCGGCAGATGAGCAAAGCAGAACCATGCCAGTTCTTCTGCTTTTGCTCGCTGCGGGTGTTTTTGCCTATTTCTTTTGGAGGTCGCGCCATTCGTCTCTGACCCGGGATTGCCGGTGGCGTCAGCATCTGAAAGAGGGCACGTGGTCCTGCGCGTTTTGTGGGGCCGTTGTCCAAACAAATGATCAGCCCAAGCAATGCCTGAGGAATCAGGCTTAGTCGGAACGCCGAGGCTTTTCAGGTCACGTGATATGAGGCACTCTGGCCAAAAAGCTGGATGGACTGTTGATGGCTCTGCCCCCTGAAGATGCTGCGGCCCGCCGGGCGATAAAACCGGTGATCTGTTATCCCAATGACACTTTGCCCATGCCTGATCTTGCGCTGTACCGGCGCGTCCGAAAGGATGCGATCAAGACGGATGAGGTGTTGGTGCCCCCGCGCGATGCCCGGTGTTTCGAGGTGCCTGCGGGTCATTTCTTTCGCATCACTTCTGTCGAAGGGCCGCAGGTCGGCGATCTGAATATATGGAATTTCAACGACTTATCGGAACGATTCTATTCCGGAAAGTCCCGCGCCCTGCATGGTACGCATCTGACAGTCGGAGAGCGGATGTGGTCAAGCTTTCCCAACTTGCGCCCGCTGGCCACGATTGTCGAAGACACGCTGGACTGGTACGGGATCGACGAATTTGGCGGGTCCGTGCATGACGTGATTGGAACCCGGTGTGATCCTTACACCGGAAACCTGTTGTCGGGGACGCAATACCACCATTGCTGCCACTCCAATCTGACCCGCGCACTGGCGGACCACCTGCAAATTGAGATGTCCGAGGCTGAGCAGGCAGTTCACGACGTCCTTAACGTTTTCATGTGCACCGGATTCACACGAGATACCGGTCAGTATTTCATGAAGGCGTCACCCGTCCGTCCGGGCGACTATCTGGAGTTCTTTGCCGAGATCGACCTGTTAGGCAATCTGAGCGCATGTCCGGGCGGGGATTGTTCATCCGTGCATTCTTCGGATACCGCAACCTGCCATCCGTTGCTGGTTGAAGTTTTTGCGCCGATGGACGGTGCGCTGGACGGCTGGGCAAGCCCTGACCCGAACCGCTATGACCGGTCGCACGGGCGTTAGCCTGGCGGGGCAATAAGGGGCGAAAGGATCGCCCCTAGTTTGGTCACGTTGCGTCCGGGAACGCGGCCTGCAATGCGATTTCGACCATGTCGCCAAAGCTGCTTTCACGTTCTGACGACGGCAGCGCCTCGCCGGTCAGCAGATGGTCTGAGACGGTCAGAACCGCCAGCGCCCGGCATTTGTGGCGGGCGGCCAGAATATAAAGCTCTGCGGCTTCCATCTCGACGCCGAGAATACCGTGCCGGACCATCTGTTCATTCAGATCCGGACGCTCATCGTAGAATACGTCCGACGAATAGATGCCGCCGACATGCGTGGTCGTGCCCTTGGCTTGCGCGGCGCTGGCCGCGGCCTGCAACAAACCCCAATCGGCGCAGGGGGCAAAATTCAGCTCTTTCATGATCCCGCGCGAAGGCGTGCTGAGCGTGGTCGAGGTCATGGCCAGAATAACGTCACGGATATTGACGCTGTCCTGCATTCCACCGCACGAGCCGATGCGGATCAGGGTTTTCGCGCCATAATCACGGATCAGTTCATTGACGTAAATTGACAGGGACGGCATTCCCATACCGCTGCCCTGAATGGTTACAGGATTTCCCTTCCAGGTGCCGGTAAATCCCAGCATTCCGCGTACGTCATTGATTTTTCTGACATCCGTCAGAAACGTTTCCGCCGCCCATTTTGCCCGATACGGATCACCGGGCAAAAGAACGGTTTCAGCGATTTCACCTTTTTCAGCGCCGATATGAATAGTCATTTTCCGGCCAGCCCTGTCAGATTTCCAGATCTGCGATATCCGCGCCCGATTTCAGCGCGTCATGTACCCATTGCGGTTTGCGACCGCGGCCAGACCAGGTCTGTTCGGGTGCGGCCGGATTGCGGTATTTTGCCTTAGCTTTTGAGCCTTTGGGTCCACGCGGCGCGTCGCTCGACAACTCGGCCAGTGAAAACCCAAATTCGGCTGCCGCTTGTTCCGCCGCTTTCAAGGCGTTTTGGCGCTCGCGTTTTTCCGCTGTTTTAAGTGCCTTTTCGATCTGATCGCGCAATTCCAACAGGTCCTTACGGGACATATTGTCCAGATTGATCCCCATTATTTCTCTCCCATTCATTTATTTTACGACAGGCCAATTGGCCATTCGCATCCCGAACAATGCCGTAATCTATTCATTCGGATTTGGGAATAGAAACTAGGAATTAATCTCGGTTTTGTGCGTTATTCCGCTGCAAGGTTTTTTGGATCGGCCAAGGTGACAATATCGCCCATAATCGCATTAAGTTCGAAATTTTTTGGCGTGTAAATTCGGGCAACGCCAAATGATTTCAGTTTTGCCGCATCGTCATCCGGAATAATGCCGCCGACGATGACCGGGATATGATCCAGTCCGGCTTCGCGAAGTCGGGCCATGACATCCTGTACCAGCGGCAGGTGGCTGCCGGAAAGGATCGACAGGCCAATGACATGGGCGTCGTCCTCGATCGCGGCCGTCACGATTTCCTCGGGCGTAAGGCGGATGCCCTCATAGCTGATATCCATACCGCAATCGCGGGCACGGAAGGCGATTTGTTCGGCTCCGTTGGAATGACCGTCCAGCCCCGGCTTGCCAACCAGGAACTTTAGACGCCGCCCCAGCTTGTCGCTGACCGCGTCCACTGCGGCCCGCAGATCCTCCAGGCCTTCGGTCTTGTTCGAGACCGAGCCCGAAACGCCGGTCGGGCCGCGATAGGTGCCGTACACCTTGCGCATCTCTTCGGCCCATTCGCCGGTTGTTACGCCCGCCTTGGCGGCGGCAATCGAGGGTTCCATGACGTTGGCCCCGGATTGCGCAGCCTCGCGCAACGCCGCCAGAGCCGCTGCGACCGCGTTGTCGTCGCGGTCCGCCCGCCATTCGTTCAGCCGCCCGATTTGCTCCTGTTCAACCGCCGGGTCGACGACCATGATGCCGCCATCTTCGGTTTGCAGCGGCGAAGGTTCGCCTTCGGTCCATTTGTTCACGCCGACCACGACGGTCTCATTGCGCTCGATGCGGTTCAGGCGATCCGCGTTGGAATCCACCAGCCGCGATTTCATGTATTCGATCGCGGCAACAGCACCGCCCATCGATTCGAGGTTTGCCAGTTCGGCCCGCGCACCCTCTTTCAACTCTTCGACCTTCGCATCCACGGCCGGGTTGCCGTCGAACAGGTCGCCAAACTCAAGCAAGTCGGTTTCATAAGCCAGAATTTGCTGCATCCGCATCGACCATTGCTGATCCCAGGGCCGTGGCAAACCCAATGCTTCGTTCCAAGCAGGCAACTGCACTGCCCGGGCGCGCGCCTTTTTCGACAACGTCACGGCCAGCATCTCAATCAGGATGCGATAGACGTTGTTTTCCGGCTGTTGCTCGGTCAGACCAAGAGAGTTCACCTGAACGCCATAGCGGAATCGGCGGAATTTGGGGTCTTCGACCCCATACCTTTGTTGCAGGATTTCATCCCAAAGGTCGACGAATGCCCGCATTTTGCACATTTCAGTGACAAAGCGGATTCCCGCATTCACAAAGAACGAAATCCGTCCGCACAGCGCGGGGAAGTCTTCGGCCGGAACGCGCGGGCGCAGTTCGTCCAGAACGGCGATAGCGGTGGCCAGCGCATAGGCCAGTTCCTGTTCAGGTGTCGCGCCAGCCTCTTGCAGGTGATAGGAACACACGTTCATCGGGTTCCACTTCGGCACGTTGGTGTAGCAGTATTCGGCCACGTCCGCGATCATCTTCAGCGACGGTTTCGGCGGGCAGACATAGGTGCCGCGGCTCAGGTATTCCTTGATCAGATCGTTCTGAACCGTGCCCTGCAGCTTGGAAACGTCCGCGCCCTGTTCTTCGGCCACGGCGATATAAAGCGCCAGCAGCCAGGGCGCGGTGGCGTTGATCGTCATCGAGGTGTTCATCTGCTCCAACGGAATCTGGTCGAACAGAACCCGCATGTCACCCAGATGGCAGACGGGCACACCCACTTTACCCACCTCGCCCCGTGCCAGCGTATGATCGCTGTCATACCCCGTTTGAGTCGGCAGATCGAAGGCAACGGACAGGCCGGTCTGCCCTTTGGCCAGGTTGCTGCGATACAGCGCGTTCGAGGCCTGTGCGGTGGAATGACCAGCATAGGTTCGGATGAGCCAGGGGCGGTCTTTCTGCATCTGCGTCATGGGTGGGCCTCGCGTTTGGGTGGGCAACATAATTTCGTCTAAGGGTTCTAAAGCGCAATTTTTGGGATATGTCAATTCGCTGCGTTGCGGCATCCCGAATTGTTCAGATTGTAGGTGTTTTGGAATAATGGCACTGTGCCGCCATGACGCAGACCGTGGAACTTCCGCTTTGGCTGTTTGTACTGATCGTGGTCTTCGCTGCGGTCACTTTTGCGTCGCATTTTCTGTTCCCGTCGGTGCGCTGGTTTTTTCGCCGCCGCCTGGAGCGGGCCGTGTCGCGCCTGAACCAGCGGCTGCAAAGACCAATTCAGCCGTTCAAGCTGGCTCGGCGGCATGACATGATCGAAAGGCTTATCTACGACCCACAGGTTGGCTATGCGGTGCAGCAACATGCACGTGAACAAGGTATCCCCGAAGGCGTTGCTTTCGAGCAGGCCCGCCGCTTTGCCCGCGAGATCGTTCCGTCGTTTTCAGCCTTTGCCTATTTCAGCTTTGCCATCCGTATCGCGCGCCTGCTGAGCAACGCGTTTTACGAAGTCCGACTGAGCCATCAGGATGAGGACGCCTTAAAGAAAATAGATCCCGACGCGACGGTTGTCTTTGTCATGAACCATCGCAGCAACATGGATTATGTACTTGTCACTTACCTGGCAGCGCAGCAATCGGCACTGTCTTACGCGGTCGGAGAATGGGCGCGCGTCTGGCCGCTGAGCCGCCTGATCCGGGCGATGGGCGCGTATTTCATCCGGCGAAAGTCGGGAAGTGACCTCTACCGTCATGTACTGGCTTGTTATGTGCGTCATGCAACCGAGGCCGGTGTTACGCAGGCGATGTTCCCCGAAGGCGGGCTGAGCCTGACCGGCGCATTGGGGCGGCCCAAGCTTGGCTTGCTAAAATACATCATAGACGGGACCACATCCGATGGACGGGATGTGGTCTTTGTTCCCGTGGCGCTGAATTACGATCGTGTACTGGAAGATACGATTCTGACCCGGGCCGCGCTGGGAAGCGAGCGGCGCTTTCGCGCAAGGATCGGGGTTGTGACGCGTTGGATGCTCAAGCAGGTCTGGCGGCGCATTATTGGTCGATACACAAGGTTCGGCCTTGCCTCTGTGCGCTATGGCGAGCCTGTTTCGCTGCGGGCCTATCGGGCAGGTGGCAGCAAGGACCTGATGACCGATCTCGCACGTCTGCTGATGGCGCGTATTGGTGAGGCGATACCCCTGGTGCCTGCGCCTGCAGCCTGTTGGCTTGTGCGCGAACATGGTGAGATGTCCGGTGCAATGCTGACCGACCTGATCGCCCGCTTCATGCAGCGGGACGGAGGCGGATCCGAATCCAACAGCGATGCGATAACGTCCGCTGTCAACCAGTTGGTCGAGCGCAGGGTATTGCGACAGGTTGACGGAAAAATCTCATCCTCAGGGCAAAGATTGGATCTTCTGAACTACTATGCCGCCTCTGCGCCAAAGGAAATCGAGACGTATTATGCTGCAGAAGCGAAAGGTCTTTCTGCAACTGCTGGGTCATAAAATTACAAAAACAGTGTCAATATCTATTGCAATGTTACTCGATGGCCAATATTCCATCGGTTAACGGGCGCGATTCTGCGTCGCGGCAAACGAACTGATTAAAGGAGGCCAACATGGCTCTGGACACCGACAGCGGTATCGCGTCGTACGAGGCACCTGAAAAAGACCTCTATGAGATGGGTGAGATCCCTCCGATGGGGTATGTCCCCAAGAAAATGTATGCCTGGGCCATCCGCAAAGAGCGCCATGGCGAGCCTGACACTGCCATGCAGCTGGAAGTGGTTGATGTGCCTGTATTGGACAGCCACGAGGTGCTGGTTCTGGTGATGGCCGCAGGTGTCAACTACAATGGCGTCTGGGCGTCGCTGGGCAAGCCGATCAGCCCGTTTGATGGCCACGGCCAGCCGTTTCACATCGCAGGTTCCGATGCTTCGGGTATCGTCTGGGCCGTGGGCGACAAGGTCACACGCTGGAAAGTCGGTGATGAGGTCGTGATCCACTGCAACCAGGATGACGGTGATGACGAGCACTGCAATGGCGGCGATCCGATGTACTCGCCCAGCCAGCGTATCTGGGGCTATGAGACTCCGGACGGGTCTTTTGCCCAGTTCACCAATGTCCAAGCGCAGCAGTTGATGCCGCGCCCCAAGCACCTGACCTGGGAAGAAAGCGCCTGCTACACGCTGACGCTGGCAACCGCATACCGGATGCTGTTCGGTCACGAGCCGCATGACCTGAAGCCGGGTCAGAACGTTCTGGTTTGGGGCGCGTCGGGTGGTCTGGGCTCTTACGCGATCCAGTTGATCAATACAGCCGGCGCGAATGCGATCGGTGTGATATCAGACGAAAGCAAGCGTGACTTTGTCATGGGGCTGGGCGCCAAGGGTGTACTGAACCGCAAGGACTTCAATTGCTGGGGTCAGCTGCCCACGGTGAACACGCCGGAATATGCCGAGTGGTTCAAAGAGGCCCGCAAGTTTGGCAAAGCGATCTGGGACATCACCGGCAAGGGTGTGAACGTCGACATGGTGTTCGAACATCCGGGCGAAAGCACCTTTCCGGTCTCGACATTCGTCGTCAAAAAAGGCGGCATGGTTGTGATCTGTGCCGGCACCACCGGCTATAACCTGACCTTCGACGTGCGTTACATGTGGATGCACCAGAAGCGACTTCAGGGGTCTCACTTCGCGCATCTGAAACAAGCCGCCTCGGCCAACCAGCTGATGGTCGAACGCCGTCTTGATCCCTGCATGTCCGAGGTCTTTTCCTGGAACGAATTGCCTGCCGCGCACATGAAGATGATGCGCAACGAACACAAGCCCGGGAACATGTCCGTTCTGGTGCAGGCACCGAGAACCGGTATGCGCACACTGGAAGAGGTTCTGGACGCGCGCGACTAAGTCCACGAAGCCAATTTCAGCGCCCGCGAATCACATTTTTGGTTCGCGGGCGTTTCTTATTTTAGAGGGACTTCAATGCTTTCAGAGAGTTGCAATATCGGCCCCGCTATTTTTGGGGAGTAGAAAGCAGTGAATATGCGAAAAAACACTATGCATGCTATGGTTGTGTTAACCCTTCGTTAACCGTTTCGGAGAGACCCTGATGGCGCAAAATGAGTGGATACTGGACGTATTGTCGGACCTCAACGCCTTTGCTTCGGCAAACGGTTTGACCGCGCTGGCCGAGCAGCTTGACGATACCAGGCTGATCGCAGCGGCCGAAATCGCGTCCATGAAGAATGAGGTGCGGGCGCCGGCGGATGGTCACAAGACTCGATTTGAGCCAGATCCTGGAGGATTTGGAAAACACCAGCACGCTTGATGAACTAAGTGCTATCGCTGTTCATCTCAGAGACAAGCTGCAGATTGAACACATCATCTATCACTGGGTTGATGGGGCAGGGGATCAATACGGATATACGACCTATCCCGACGCCTGGGCCGAGCGATATCAGGAAAAGAACTATCACCGGATCGACCCGGTCATAATCGGGTGCTTCCAGCGATTTCATCCTGTTGACTGGAAATCACTGGACTGGTCCGGAAAGGTCGCCAAGGCTTTTCTTCTGGACGCGCAGCAGCACGGCGTCGGCAATCAGGGTTACTCCATCCCGATCCGCGGTCCCAACGGCCAGTTTGCCCTGTTTACAGTGAACCACTCCTGCGATGACGAAACCTGGCAGGATTTCATCTCCGAAAATGGGCGTGGCCTGATCCTGATTGCCCATTACTTCAACCGCAAGGCGCTGGAGTTTGAGCGTGAGCGGCAACCGGACGCTCCACGTGCCCTGTCCCCGCGCGAGATTGACGCGATGACCTTGCTTGCACTGGGATATAGTCGCGCTCAGGTCGCACACTCCCTGTCGATTTCGGAGCACACGCTGCGTGTCTATATTGAAAGCGCGCGGGCAAAGCTGGGCGCGCAGAATACCACCCATGCCATCGCCACGGCCCTCAGCCGGGGACTGATCGTGGTTTGATGGCCTGCGGTTCCGGTTTGTCTTTGTGGATGAGCAGGTGCTCAGCCTTTAGGGCCGGACGAATTTTGCATTACCGACCGAACGCACGCTCGTGGCTGGGGGGCGTTGTTGTGTCTGTCCGGTCGAAGAGGCTTGATTGAGAATCCCGCAGGCGACACCGTCGCCATTTGGATCGTTGCGTTCATGATACCCTGGTTGGCCCCGGACGAATGGTCCCGGGACAATCTTCAGAACGGTGTCACACCCCGCCATCGCCACAAGATGAATAATGGCGTCGTTTCTTTCGTACTCGGACGTCCGCAAATAGATGTTGACGGCGACCAGTGCCGTAGTCAGGGGCAGGGCCAGAACCATGAACAGAATGCGGATCGGGGACAGAGCCCTTTTGCGCGTCGCGTCTGCCCGACGATACCGGTGAGCGGCGCGCGGATTCAGTTCGGGCTCAGGTGGTACGGATCTTTTCAACATTTCGCGCTGATCTTCGCCCGGATTTGTGGCAAAGCTTTGGCCTCGGAATGGCGAATGCTGAAGGACTGAATATCAGCGTACTACGTGAACCGCGCAGGCCGCATGGCGCACCACATGGTTGGCGGTTGATCCAAGCAACAGATCCTGCATGCCCGGTCGGTGGGAAGCGATGATGATCAGGTCAGGTTTATGCTCCTGTGCCCAATCCAGAATGGTCCGGCCGGAATGCCCTTCGACGACAACGCCCCGCGCGTTGGGAATATTTGCTGCCAGTTTGTCCAACTCGGCCTGAATGGCCCTGCGGGCTTCGGTCAGATATTCCGTCGGCATGTACGAGATCGCGTAGCTTGGAATATGTTCAACGACATGCAGCAGCGTGACCTTTGCCTCAGGGGTCGCCAGAATTTGCGCCAGTTTCAGTGGTCCGGACGTGTCACGTTCGACATCGAACGAAATGGGTACAAGAATGTTGTGATACATGACACGAGCCTCCGTTTCAGGTTTTCAGACTGAACCCAAGTTCAGTTGTGGTCTTTGATTCAGGTCAGGATCAGCCGAATGTTTCCGCGACATCATACATGACCGGTTCGAAACTTTTGCACAGCTCATTGATCTTGCGGTTCCGGTCGCGCATCTCGGGAGTGCGGAGCATGGCAAGGAAGTCTTCGCGGCGTTCCCATTGCGAGTAGTTTGCGATCCTGGTTTGGGCATCGTTGACGTGCAGACCGGCGGATACGAAACCCGGTTGTTTTGAGATGAATTCCGCATAGGCATCCGTCAGCGCCTCAAGCAGGTCCTGACAGGTCCCCGGTGTCATTTCGAATGTGGTGATAACAGTCTGAACGCTTGCGGATTTTGAAATCTGTAGCATCTGGAATCTCCTTTGGCTTTTCTCAGCCTAACACAGGAACCGGAAACGTCTCGTGTTTCGTTTTGTGTCTTCGGGAATTAGTTTCCAGAAAACAAACGAAAAACTAACGATCCGTTAACCATGCTCGGGGAAGGTGCGGTCATGATCCGCATCTTGCTTTTCCTTTTTCTGATGACATTGGCCGGTCCGGTTTTTGCCGGGGCCTGGCTGAGGGAACAGAATACCGGCTTTGTCGCGGCTGCAATCACGGGATTCAGGACCGAGGACGGCAGCTACGAATACAAATCGTCACTTTATGCAGAATGGGGGTTACGCCCCGGACTGACGATTGGGCTAGACGCCGAGGAGCACCAACACCTTTATGGCCACGCTTTGATTTTCGCCCGTACTCCGGTCGCGGATCTTGGGCGCAAAGGTCGGTTTGCCGCCGAATTTGGTGTCGGCGCACATCACCGGCAAAAAAGCGCGTGGGCCTTGTACAAGGCGACTGTGTCTTACGGAAATGGGTTTGAAAGCGGTTGGGGAAATGGCTGGATCGCGATCGACGCAGCTTTGGAATACCGCACGCACGATGCGCTGTTTCGCAAACTTGATCTGACGGCGGGGCTGTCATCTCAGCGATGGATCAATCCACTGCTGCAGCTTGAAAGCACATATACCCCCGGCCGTCCGGTTTATTGGAGCGCACGGCCGTCAGTGATGATCCGCCGAAAGGGCGGGAGTACAACTTGGGTTGTTGGTGCCGAACGGAATGCCTTCCAAAGCAACGTCGGGATCAAATTTGCCTTGTGGCGCGACTTCTGATGCGGCGGGAGTTGGCCGTCCTCCGGGGACGGCCATGTCGGCCTCAGCTGTCCATGCGTAGGGTACGGATACTTCCCCGCTAAGTTGCTCTGGCCAGCGGAGGATCACGTCGCGAGCGCCAAAACCCTGTTCGAGCTCGGCATATGGGCTCGCGTGGCTCACACTGCCAAACACCGTTCTCAGGGGACCAAGCGTGGTCACGGCGTCACACCCCCGCGCTTTGCCCGCGAATGGAAGCTTGCCCACCGACAACACACCCCATGCAAAGGATGGCGTCTGTTGCTTGTGCCGCACCCGAACCGGGTTTTCTGAATCCGTCAGCGTTCCGTGGAATGTATTGTGTTGGAACGTGACATTCATGTGCGCGTTATTGTTCAGGTCCGCAAAGCTCGTGTCCACGCGTTCGGCCTTGTAGATACTCCCGCTCGAAGACCGGAACTTGTTTCCGGTGACGATGAAGCCGTTCAGGAAGTGGCCGGGGCCGTGCGGTCGAATAACGATGAAACTGAACCATGACGGCGCCTCGCTACAGTAAAAAATATTGTCTGTGATACTCAGCGCGCTGAAGGAATAGCCGGACGTATAGGTCGGAGCGGCATCCCGTTCATTCGTCCATTCGAAGTAGCAATTGTCGATGTAGTTCTCAGCAATGGTCGAACTGTTGTAAGTGCGCGTCAGGATCAACCCGGCGGTTCGCAACCCCTGCGGAATGCTGTCGCCCTGAAAGAAATGATTGCCCAGAATCAAGTTGTTGGTGCCGCCCAACAGAGCAAAATGCAGGAACCGAACCGCCCGATTGTGCCGCAGTTTGACATCATTCGCTGTTGCATTGAGGGCGATCGAACGGCGATCGGTAACGTTCAGGGACTCCTCGGCAGACAGGAACTGGCAATTGTCGATCAGCAGGCCCTGACAACCGGTTCCGATGGATGTGATCCCCCGATCCATGGGACGGCTGATAAAGCAATTGCTGACCGCAAACGTGCTGCCGGATGGAGCCAGACGAATGGCGCTACATCTGCTGTTGCACTGAAATTCGATCTCTTCCAGGCTGAACTTCCGCAGCGTGTCGAAGCCGCTGAAATCAAGCAGATACTTGAAGCTGGTGAAGGTGAATGTCTGTGTGCCAGCAGCATTGTAAATCGGCGCGTTCAGCGTGATTTCACCGGCACCCTCGTTCTTCGAGCGGACATAAATCTCGCGCCCGACACCATTGCCCTGAATCAGGGCACCAACCGGAATATTCGCGACGTTAGCGACATTTGTCAGCCGTGTTTGGTCCGCAGGGTTGTAGGTTGCGACCGAGGTGAAGATCTCGGTGTCCCAGGCCGAGCTGCTTTTGACGTCAAACTGACCATTGCGGATCACGCGCCGGGTTGAAAAACCACTTTTCTTATTGGGAACGGCAGCGGCCATGTCGATGGGCTTGCTCACCGAAATCTTGCGCCCGCCCATATCCAGCGATTCATGATCTGAATTGTTCAGCAAAGCCTGAAACGCTTTTTTGAAGCCAAGCTCTTCATCGCCAAAAGCCGATATATAAGTCGGCAGGTCAAAACCTTGGGTCAGCAACAGCATCTTGTCGTCGGGCATTGTAACGGTGCCCGCAAAATCAACTTCTGACACGATGGTTGTGTTTTCTGCCAGCAAATAAGTACCCTGCGGCACAAACACACGACGGCCCCCCGCCGCCTGATCGGCTGCTTCGAACGCAAGGGAATCGTCCACAACCCCATCGCCGACTGCGCCGAAATCCGTGACATCCACGCTGCTGATCATGTCGCGCAGAAAAACACTCGTGATGTCGGTGATCTGAAGATCGTCAATGCGCAACACGGCCCCGTTTGGCCCGTCGATATCCAGACCGAAATGTCCATACAGTGCCTGTGCGCCCCACGCCATGTCGACGCCAGCCCGCTGGCCAGTTCCGACAATGGCGGTAATCTCATGAACTGTGCCGTACCCCGACAATTGCGTGGCAGGCCCCTGTTCGACGACACCGGTCACGTGCACGTCGCCGGCACCACCGGCCCACCCTGCGATCCTGACGGTGGGCAAGGGACCACTGATGGCTTTGACCCGTGCCTTGATCTGCAGGTAACAGCCGGGCAGCAATGGCGTCTGCCCCATATAGCGCAAGTGTTGGGTCTTGCTCACTTTGAGGATTTCAAGACATCCGGCAAAGTTCGGATCCGAGGGCACAAATGCGCCCGTACCCGACCCTGCATATGTCGGAGACCCCGGGGTGCCATCGCCGCTGGACCAGACGCCCAAACCATCTGCGAACGGAGGCGGCATAAACACGATGCCGTCGGTGATTGCCTTGTTCATTCGAATCCCTTTCCCAAGCGCTGCCGATCAGATTGCGGCGCGCACCAGACCATTGCCCGGGTGAATTCCGGGCGCGATAGTCTGGATACCCAATGGGGATTAACCGGGTCTCATGTCACCGTGACGGTCGTGTTGCGTCAGGCTGTGGGGTCTGCTTTCCCCAGCAACTGAACCGCGTTGATTTTCCAGCCGTCTTCCTGCTGAACCATCTGATAGTCTAGGATATGGGTTTGGCCGCGACCATCCACGATCAGAACTTTCTGCCACAACGCCCCGGCAATTTCGCGCAGTTCCAGAAACCGCAGGTCCGACGGGCGCCAGACCATCGGATATCCATTGCGAACCATTGCCCCGAAATTATCGGGGTTTTGGAACAGACGCTGGATGTTCGGGCTGGCGAAAGTAAAGGCGGTATCAAAATCATCGACTTTGAACGCCTGAATCTGCGCCGCTATATTTGCCTCGATTTCGGAGCTTTGGGCAAAAACGCCCGTAGCCATTGCGACAGATAACGATAAGGCAAGTAATGAACGACGCATGGGGGCACCTCCTGACGGAAGGGTAGCCCCATGCGGGATCAGGTCAAATCAGGCCAGTTCTCCGGCCAGCGCTTTTTCGATCAGCGCGATGGTTTCGGGCACGCCATAGAGCGCAATGAAGCCGCCGAAACGCGGCCCCTGAGAGGCGCCAAGCAACACTTCGTACAAGGCGGTGAACCAGCCGCGCATCGGATCAAACCGCTCGCGTCCGATGGAATAAACCACTGATTGCAGCGCCTCATCTTCAATTGGGCCGTCATAAACCTCCAGCGCGGCTTTCAGCGCCTCCAACGCCTCGCGTTCCTGATCCGTCGGTGCGCGATGTTTGCGGGTCGGCTTAACGAAATCATTGAAGTAACGCACCGCAAAGCCTGCCGCCTGATCCAAGTCGGGATGCGTGTCGGCCGTGGCCTCCGGCGCGTAGCGACGGATAAAGCCCCACAGCGCTTCTTTGTCTTCGGCACCAGATACCGATGCCAGATTCAGCAGCATGGCGAACGGAACCATCAGCGTGGATTCAGGGACATCTCCACCATGGATATGCCAAACCGGGTTATTCAATTGCGCTTTCAGATCCTGCCCCGGATAGGCGCGCAGCTGCTGATGATACTCATCATAAGCCTTTGGAATCACGTCGAAATGCATCCGTTTTGCCGTCTTGGGCTTCTGATACATGAAATATGCCAGCGACTCGGTCGGTGCGTAGGTCAGCCATTCATCAATCGACACGCCATTGCCGGAGGATTTAGAGATCTTCTGCCCGTTCTCATCCAGAAACAGCTCGTAAGAAAAATGCTCGGGCGCGCGACCACCCAGGGCCCGGCAGATTGCGTCGTAGATTTTCTCGTTGGTGGCATGTTCCTTGCCATACATCTCGAAATCCACACCCAGCGCCGCCCAGCGCGCACCGAAATCCGGCTTCCACTGCAGTTTGACGTGGCCACCGGTGACAGGAACCGTCCATTCCTTACCGGTCTCATCGTCAAAGGTCACAGTATAGGTCTCGGCGCAGACCTTCTTCATCGGCACATACATCACCCGCCCGCTTTCGGGGTGAAGGGGCAGGAAGATCGAATAGGTCTGCTGGCGCTCTTCCCGGAGGCTTTTGAGCATGATCGCCATGATCTCGTCATAACGCTCGACCGCACGCTTGAGCACTTCGTCAAACTGCCCGGACTCATAAAATTCCTTGGCCGAGTAGAACTCGTACTCGAAACCAAACGTGTCCAGAAACCGCCGCAGCATCGCATTGTTATGCTCGCCGAAGCTGTCATATTCACCAAACGGATCAGGCACCGAGGTCAGCGGGCGTTGCAGATGCTGCTCCAGAATCTCGGGGTTCGGCACATTGGTTGGCACCTTGCGCATCCCGTCCAGATCGTCCGAGAAGCAGATCAGCTTGGTCGGAATATCCGACAACGCTTCGAATGCGCGCTTGACCATCGTGGTCCGCGCGACCTCGCCGAAGGTTCCGATATGCGGCAGACCGGACGGGCCGTAGCCGGTTTCGAACAGCACATACCCCTTATCCGGAGCCCCTTTCTGATAGCGTTTGAGCAACCGGCGCGCCTCTTCAAAGGGCCAGGCCTTGGACGACATCGCGGTTTCACGCAGGTCAGACATTTGCTTTGAACTCCATAGGGAAATGCGCAGGTCGCCCGATGCGACCAACCCGGCCTCTCCTATTGTGCCGGTGCAGCATGAGTCAATAAAGGGCGTTCGTTTTCCCGGCAAATTCGAGCCGTCTGCCAAATGCACAGGGGTAAAACACTGAAAAAGGGCAGGCGACCACGGCTTTACTCGACGCGCAGCGCAATTATTATTTTATATCAGACAACTTGGGTTACACGGAGGCGATCAAGATGCGGATTGCAAAGACTGCGGCTCTGGCGATGTTGATCGTCCTACCGGGGATAGCACAGGCGGTCGGTTTTGGCATTGCCGTGCGGCCCGCGTTTCGGACCACGGTGACGCCGCTGCCAAACGGTGTCTACGAGGTTGCCGCGATCGGCACTTCTGCCCCGGTGGCGTACTGGTGTGGTATAGGGGATTATGCAATCCGGACGCTGAGAACCAAGTCCAACCAACGCATATATATTGCCGGCGCCTATGTGCCCAAAGCAAGGACTGTACAGTTCTCGCTGACACCGCCCGAGGGTGCCGATACCAGCCCGGGCTATTCCGTCACCGTCAAACGGGTAGGCGCGAACATGACGGCGGCGTCGGCACAGGACTATTGCTATGACAATTTCATGGATTTCGGGTTCTGAACGAGATTGATCAGACCCATTTGGCCATAGGCGGCAGGCTCATCAGAACGGCGTCCGGATCGTGCCCGGTTTCCAGTCCGAATTTGGTGCCCCGGTCGTAGACCAGATTGTATTCCGCATAAAGCCCGCGATGCACAAGCTGAGCGTTCTTGTGTGTGTCATCAAAACCCTGGACCCGACGCCTTTCCACCAAAGGCAGGAACGCAGGCAGGAATGCGCGGCCGATGTCCTGGGTCAGGGCAAAATCAGCCTGCCAGTCGCCGGTGCAGTAATCATCCATGAATATGCCGCCAACCCCGCGTGCCCTTTTCCGGTGAGGGATATAGAAATACTCGTCAGCCCAATCCTTCAGCCGCGGGTAATGTCCTGGCCCGTGCGGGTCCAGATGGGCTTTTTGGGTGGCGTGGAAATGCGCAGTGTCCTCGTCATATTCAATGCAGGGGTTCAGGTCTGAACCGCCCCCGAACCACCAGGCATGTGGTGTCCAGAACATCCGTGTGTTCATGTGCACCGCCGGTACGTGCGGGTTTTGCATGTGCGCGACAAGGCTGATGCCCGAGGCCCAGAACCTGGGGTCTTCGGTCATCCCCGGAATGCCCTTGCGGGCTGCCATGGCCTGCTGCGCACGCTCGCCCAGTGATCCGTACACGGTCGAGACGTTGACACCGACTTTTTCAAAAACGCGCCCACCGCGCAGGACCGACATCAACCCGCCACCTGCGTCCGATCCATCCTCTGATTGCCGCGTGGTTTGTTTGACTTCAAAACGTCCGGCTGCGGCGTCCGAAAACGGCCCGGTCTCATGTGTATCCTCCAGAGACTCGAACGCATCAACGATTTCATCACGCAATTGGCGGAACCATGCGGCAGCGGCGGATTTTTCGTCTTCGAACATTTGTCTCAGTGCGCTGGAGCGGCGACCGGATCCAGCAGGGTTCGGCCTCCGTCGATTGTCATGATCTGACCAGTAATGAAGCCGGCCGCATCAGAGGCCAGAAACTGCGCGGTTTCCGCCAGTTCGTTCGGAGCAGCAATCCGGGCCAAAGGTGTATGTTTTTCAATGTCTTTGCGAAAATCGCGGTTTTCTTTCAGGGTTGATTGCAGTGACGCACTCATGACCGAGCCCAATGCGATGGAATTGACGCGGATACGGTTCGGCGCCAGTGCAACCGCCAGAGAACGCGTCATCTGATCCAGTGCAGCGGTCGAGACAGAATAAGCCAGCAAATCGGGGTGCGTGCGCCGCGCCGCTATGGAAGACAAGTTGATGATCGAACCCGCAGGGCCATCATCCTGATCTTCGGCCTGTTTCGTCATGCGTTTGGCAACCAGCTGACTGAGCCGCAAGGCAGGCATCAGGTTCTGGTTCAGCAAATCACGGACCGAGTCGTCTTCCGCATCCAGCGGGTCCGTCTGCCGGACCTGTCTTGATCCATTGACCAGAATATCCACCTGATCAAAGGCATCGATGGTTGCGGAAAGCAAATTGGCAATGGTCAGCTTCTCGCGCAGATCGCCTGCGAAATACCGAATGTTGCTGTCATCTGCCTGTTCCCCCAACTCCTCGATCAATCGCTTTTCGTCCATATCCGCGAACATGACGTTTGCACCCGAATCCGCAAAGTGACGGCCGATTGCCAGACCGACACCACTGGCACCGCCTGTTACGATTGCGGATTTGCCTGATATGGAAAACGACATGAGCTTCCTCCGGAGGTTTGGCGCAGGTTAGCCGGGATCACCGGCGAGGGCGAGAGGCGTGGAACACCTTGAAACGGTTGTCACCGGCGACCTCTTCAACTTGCCTGAAACAGTCTGACAACGTGGCCTCATAGGGCAGATGCCGGTTTGCGACGATCCACAGGTCGCCATTGCGGGTCAGGTTGCGGGCTGCCGCTTTGATAAAGTCCTGGCCCAGCGCAGGTTCAGCGCTTCTTCCGGTGTGAAACGGTGGGTTCATTGTCACCGTGTCTAAGGGCTCGGGCGCGGTCCACGTCACGGCATCAGCCCAATGAAAACACGCAACTGGCGAAGTCACGTTAGAGCGGGCGCAGGACAACGCTGTATGATCGGCCTCGACAAGATGCAGCGTGCGAACTTCGGCTCGTTCCAGCAGTTTGGCCGAAAGAAATCCCCAGCCCGCGCCGAGATCGGCAACCCGAGGCCCCGGATTTTCAGGCAGTACCTGCGCCAGCAATGCCGATGCCGGATCGATACCGTCAGCCGAAAAGACACCGGGGGCTGTTAGATAGCCGTCAGCGTGCTGAACTTCCGGCGCGGCCCAGTCGGAAAAGGTCGATTTGTCGGACTGGAACCAGAAAATCTTGCCATGCGCCTTTGCAATCGGTCCCTCGACTGGCACCCGTTTGCGAACGTCTTTGAGAATGCTGTCAACGCCATTCGTTTTGCCGCCGTCGACGACGACCCTACCGCTGGCACGGTGACACGCCTGATGAATCATGGACCGGGCAAGCGCTTTGGCGCGTGGCAAAAAGACAATTGCGTCCTCGCACGGTTCCTCAGATGCCGGCGTGACATCGAAACCCAACGTCGCGAAATGGTCGTGGAAGGGTTTGAAGGGCTGAATCACCTGAGTTCCGCGTGGCAGAGCGGAAAGATTGCAATCCGGCGAAGGGCCGATCACGGTCAGCGGCTGCGACAGCACCAGACCGCTTTCCAGAGCAAGATCAATACGTGACGTCATGTGTGATACCGGCAAGAGGTCCGGCTCGGAGCATCAGGCCCGGCCGCTTTTGCTTACTCTTCTCTTTCCATGGTGCATTGCAGGGGGTGTTGGTGCCTGCGGGCGAAATCCATTACCTGTCCCACTTTGGTTTCGGCGATCTCGTGGCTGAAGACACCCACAACGGCAACACCCTTCTTATGGACCGTCAGCATGATCTCGAACGCCTGTGCGTGGGTCATCCCGAAGAATCGCTCCAGTACATGCACCACAAATTCCATCGGCGTGTAGTCGTCGTTCAGCAGCAGAACCTTGTACAATGGCGGACGCTTGGTCTTGGGGCGTGTCTGCACAAGAACCGACGAGTTCGCATCGTCGTCCGATTGGTCAGACATCATCCATTGGTAATGCAGCATCGCGTTTAACAATTCGATTCAGGCTTCGGTTTATCTGAGCGCTTATATAACGTCGTTGGCGTCAGAGGAAAGAGCAAGCGGACGTATCGGAATGCATGAAAAACTGACCACCATCGGCTTCGATGCAGACGACACACTGTGGCACAACGAGCGATTCTTTCAGCTCACCCAGGCCCATTTCGCGGATCTGCTGGCCGATCACGCGGACCGCGATCACTTGATGGATCGCCTGTTGGCTGCCGAAAAGCGGAATATCCGGCACTATGGATACGGTATCAAGGGCTTTACCCTGTCCATGATCGAAACTGCGATCGAAGTGACAGAGGATCGGGTGCCCGCATCCGTCATTCGGCAGCTTGTCAATGCGGGGCAGGAGATGCTGGCCCACCCGATCGAGCTTTTGCCGCATGCACAGGCCGCTATCGAAGGTGTATGTGAAACCCACCGTGTGGTTCTGATCACCAAGGGAGATCTGATCGATCAGGAAAGGAAACTGGCACAGTCGGGATTGGGCGATCTGTTTGATCACGTGGAAATTGTCTCGGAAAAAACACCCGAGGTTTATCGTGGGATTTTCGAACAGCATGGCGATGGTCCGCTGGCTTCGATGATGGTCGGCAACTCGATGCGGTCGGATGTCGTTGCGCCAATTCAGGCCGGCGCATGGGGCGTTCATGTACCGCACGGGCTGGTTTGGGAGGTCGAGCAGGCCGAAACCCCCAGCGACAATCCGCGATTCCACGAGCTTGCGGATCTGGGCGATCTGGTCGATCTCGTCCGGGGTCTGACCTGATGTTGCCAATAGGTCTCAGTTTCATAAATTCTTGATCTACCGTGACCAAACCCGAGTCCGGGGTATGCATCTAGTGGGTGGACTTGGTCGCGCCGCTACATATTGTGGTTATGTTAGGCGTCACGAATGGGCGAAATGCCCAGCTTTCGGTTTATTTAGCGACAGCCCTGTGCTAGCCTTGTTGCCAACAAAATAAATGAAGCCGACCGGGAAAACCCGGCGGTGCGAGGCAGACAGAGGCAAAGATCGTGCAGATTCGGCGGACAGTTCCAGCCCGAATGGGCTTTTTCCTTACAGCACTGTTGTGGTTACTTGTTTTTGTGCCATTGCAGGCCATCGCAGCGCCCTACGCGGCGATGGTGATTGATGCGCGCACCGGCGAGGTTCTTCATTCGCGCAATGCCGATACGCGCCTTCACCCGGCCTCTCTGACCAAGATGATGACGCTATACATTGCGTTCGAGGCGGTGCGTAACGGTGAAATCACGCTGGATACGCCGGTTCGGATCACCAGCAAGGCTGCTTCCGAGCCGCCTTCAAAACTGGGCCTGCGGACCGGACAAACCATCGCGTTCCGCTACCTGATCCGCGCAGCCGCAGTAAAATCGGCCAATGATGCGGCCACGGCCATCGGGATTACTCTCAGCGGGTCCGAGGCAGCCTTTGCCCGCCGCATGACGCGGACGGCTAAGGCGATGGGGATGAGCCGCACGACCTTCAAGAACGCGCATGGCTTGACCGAGTCGGGTCATTTGTCGACAGCCCGCGACATGACAACGCTGGGGCGCCATCTGCTTTATGATTATCCGCAGTACTATAACCTGTTTTCGCGTCAGTCGACGCATGCGGGCATTAAGACCGTGCCCAACACCAACCGCCGGTTGCTGGCTGCGTACAAAGGCGCGGACGGGATCAAAACCGGATACACACGGGCTGCGGGCTTCAACCTCGTTGCATCGGCCAAGCGCAAGGATGAACGGATCATTGCAACTGTCTTTGGCGGCAAGTCGGGCGCGTCGCGCAACGCCAAGGTGGCCGAACTGCTGGACATGGGTTTCCGCCGGGCTCCTTCGCGCGCGCCAATTCGCAAACCCGCACGTCCTGCCTATGCAGGAAACGCCGGGCTGGGCAGCGCTACGCAGGTCGCCAGCCTTGTAGGTGCGCCGGAAAAAAGCCTGCGACCGGTCCTTCGCCCAACCGCTGGTGGTGCGGTGCAGGTGGCAGGAACCGTCGCCGAAACAGCAGCCGAGAACGGAGAGCGTATTCAGGACGGGATAGCGGCAGCGATTGCGGCGGCAGATATCGCGCCGACCGCACCTCCTGTCGAAAATTCGGACACGCGTCCGGCGCTTCGCCCGGACAATCTGGTTTTGGCGTCGGCCGAACCTGCAAAGGAGCCCGAACCCGAGCAGGAGGTCGTTACCCGCCTGTCTACGTCAGGTGGGCACCTTTGGGGCGTGAACGTGGGACGCTACACAACCCGGTATGAAGCTGAGAAGATTCTGTTGAAAACGGCGCTGTCGGAGATGACCACGCTGGAAGGCACTTTGCGCAAGGTGAACCAAAGCTCGCGCGGGTTTGACGCCACCTTTCAGGGCATGACCCGCGAACAGGCCGATCTGGCCTGCCGCCGCCTGCAGGCGCGCAATGTCACATGTTTCATGATCGGGCCATCATAAGGTCCGGCATATTCTCTCCTGGATGGGTCTGGGCTGCGAGTTCCCCTCGCAGCCTTTTTTTCAGTCGAATACGTGGCCGTGTTCGTATTGTTCATCCTGACCGGCGGCGGCTGTCAGGGCAGCGACGTTGTCCTTGGTGAAGAACCCGTCATACTTGTGGCAGCGTTCGATGTACTCGGTGATCAGCAATGTATTCTTCGAGTGTTTCGAGAAGATCTGTTTAAGGTTTGGGTCGTCTTTGCATTCGCCCACCACATGGGCCAGAAACGGTACGCCCTTGTCCTTGAGAGTGTTCACCACGAAATCGACGTTCTTTTCACCCGCGCCGTGATCGCCATCCAATATTTCGACGGCCATGTGATGCAGGCGACGTCCGAAATTGCGGACAAAATCCTCGGTCGGCATCGGCAGCTTGGCAAATGAGTTCACGAATGACGGTGTGTTGTTGGCTGTGAACACCTTGGCAGGCGATTTCTTGTCGTCATCGACATTGGCGTTCCGGTTCACGTTCGTAGACGAGTTCATGTCAAAGATGTTGTACGCCCCCCAGAAATAGTAGGGAACCATGGTCAGGAACTCGAGGATCGCATCTTCCCGCTCACCGGCCAGAACACGGGTGGCCAGATGGTCGAAACCCAGCATCAAGGGACCGATCTTGGTGTCTTCTGCAAAGGCCGCCGCCTCGTGCAGCCGCTGCTTCTCGGCGTCGCTCAGCAAGACGCGGTCGCCCAGGCCCAGGCTGTCGGGATCATTGAAATCATGTGAGGAATAGCCGACCCGGTTGCAGGTGAAATCCGACGGGGTGGTAAAGCGGAATCCGTCCAGCGTGTAAAACGGGTTCTCGGTATCACCGCTATATTCAAATCGGATGTTCTGATCTTCCAGCGTTTTGCTCAGATCATTCAGGTCCGAGGCCGCGAACACCTCACCCACGTAGCGGGTTTGCGGTGTTTTGCGCGCCAGAGGGTACATGCGGTTGATGCGGGGTATGAAATCCTCGAACGTGTCGCTCAGCGGCGCCATGATGATCAGCGACGGATATTCGGGATGAGAGTGCATTACCGCGAATTTGTGCGTCGCCCCAAGATAGCTTGCCGAGTGGCGATACGGCGTCATCACGTAAAGTTCGACCATCGTGTCGAACAACGCATTCGGTTCGACCTGAATGACAATCGCCCGCATTGGTCCGACTTGATCAGCAATTCCGGAACTGGTCCGCCGCTCATAAATCATTGGCAGATACTCAGCGAAAAATTCGGAATTCTTCTTGTCGCCTCTGGGCTGATACGACATCAGGTCGAAAGACATTTGTGTGCCTCCTTGCGAGAAAACAGGCTGCGACAGGATTGGCCGGACCAACCATCGCGAATTACGTTATTTTAATTACAGTATTCAGAACATGCACTTGCGCACATGCTAGGGGCTGGCCGACAATCGGGCAACAGTAAGATACTGGGGGCAGATGGTTGCGAAGACCTGTCTATCTGGTGAATTTTGTGACCTCGACCCCGCCGTCAATCAGGTTCTGACGTACCGAGCGGGCGATTTGAACAGCGGTCGGTCCGTCGCCGTGCAAACAGATCGTGTCAATCGAAGTTTCCAGCCGCTTCCCGCTTTCGGTGATGATTGCGCCCTCCCGGACCATGTTCAGAATGCGTGGCCCGGCGATGTCGGCGTCGTGAATGACGGCTCCGGGCAGGCTGCGGTCGACCAGAGTGCCATCATCGTTGTAAGCGCGATCGGCGAAGATCTCGCCCACCCAGTTGCAGCCCAGTTCGCGCACGGCTTCTTCCTGCCGGGTTACTGCCAGAACCATTATGATGATGTCCGGGTCCACGTCCAAGGCACCCTGATAGCAAGCCCGCGCCATGTCTAGATCGACCGAGCACATGTTGGCCAGCGCGCCATGAAGCTTCAGGTGGCGTACATGGGTCCCCACTGCTTTCGCCACCCCAATGGCGGCGCCCAATTGATACCGCACCAGATTGCGCAGGCTGGCATGCGGCACTTTCATGTTGCGCCGTCCGAAGCCCTGAAGGTCCGGGAAGCCGGGATGCGCGCCAATGCCGACGTCATTTTCAGCGGCAGTGGCCATTGCTTTTGCCATCACATCCGGATCGCCCGCGTGAAAGCCGCAGGCTATATTGGCCGAGGTGATGATCTTTAGCAGGTTCTCGTCGTCCCCCAATTTCCAGGGTCCAAAGCTTTCACCCATATCGGCATTCAGATCGACGCGGGGCATCGGCATATCTCCTTAGTCGGTGGCAGAGACGACTCCGCCGATCAATTGGTAAGACAACAGGTCGGCGATGTCATGCGGATCGCGCACAAGTGCCTCGACACGGCCCGGCAGGCGCGCAAGTTCAGATTGGTAAGCGGCATGCAGGTTCAGGGCCTCGTCCATGGTGACAAACGAAAACCGAATCTTTCCACTCGCCGGGGTCTGCGCAGCGCGCGGCAAATCGCATGGTAGAACGGTAGCGATACGCGGGTAACCTCCAGTGGTCTGGCACTCGGGCAGCAGAATGAAGGGGTTTCCAGTGCCGGTCATCTGGATGTCGCCGGGCGTAATGACCTCGGACAGAATATTGAGCTGGCCTTTGGCGGCAAAGCCGTCGCCATCACTCTCCAGTTGCATGCCCATCCGATTGGCCCGCGTGCCCCGCTGGAACTCGGTGGCGGCAAAGCGGTCCAGGGTTGCATTGTCAAACAGAGGGGTCTGAAAACTTCTGACAACGCGCAGTACGCCACCCGAAAACCGATCATCGGGGCGCAGTTTCATCCCAGTATTGCCGTTGTCAGATCCAGCAACCAAAACATCGCCAGGCTGCAATGGTTGCCCGATCCTGGCGGTCAGGTGGGTCGAGCGGGACCCAAGAAAAACCTCGGCATCAACGCCACCGCCCAGATGCAGGTAGCCATAGTTGCCTTGAAGCGCCGCCCCGATTACCAATCGCTGCCCGGTCTCCAAACTGTGCGAGGCGTGCCACGCGACGGCGCTGCCATCAATGCTGGCCTGCATCGGTGCACCGGTCAAAGCGATGCGAATGGTCCGGGTGGCTTCGAACTCCCCCCCGGTCCCCGCCAATTCCAAAGCTGCACATTCCGGGCTTTGCCCCAACAGGGCCGCGCCTTCGTGCAATGCAAGATTATCGGCGGCTCCTGACCTTGAAAGACCTTGATCCAGATAGCCAGAGCGTCCCTGATCCTGGAGCGTGCAAGATGGGCCAATGCGATGGACGATCAGACTCATCAGATAATCTCCTGACAGGTCGCGCCACCTGTGCCGTCACTGTTTGTTGCCTGAATATGTTCCAACTCCTTACGTGAGACGGGTTCGAATTGCATTTCGTCCCCAGGATTCAATGCAAAGCACGGATCGCTCTCGGGCCGGA